>CAVVFH010000008.1:0-517602 GCA_963747525.1 uncultured Actinomycetota bacterium | reverse complement strand
AGGCACAGCTGGTCCCGCGGCTGCTCGGTGGCCGCGATCATGTCGTCCTCGGAGAGGTAGCCCAGGGAGTCGGCGCCGATGCTGGCGCGGATCTCCTCCACGCCCAGCCCGGTGGCGATCAGCTCGGCGCGGGTGGCGAAGTCGATGCCGTAGAAGCAGGGCCACTTGACGGGCGGCGCCGAGATCCGCACGTGCACCTCCTTCGCGCCGGCCTCGCGCAGCATCCGCACCTGAGCCCGCTGGGTGTTGCCGCGCACGATGGTGTCGTCGACGACGACCAGCCGCTTGCCGCGGATGAGGTGCTCCAACGGGTTCAGCTTCAGCCGGATGCCCAGCTGACGCAGGGTCTGCGAGGGCTGGATGAACGTCCGGCCGACGTAGGCGTTCTTCACGAACCCCTGGCCGTAGGGGATGCCGCTCGCCTCCGCGTAGCCGATCGCGGCCGGCGTGCCCGACTCGGGCACCGGGATGACCAGGTCGGCCTCGACGGGGTACGCCTTCGCGAGCCGGCGGCCCATCTCGACCCGCGCCTCGTGGACGCCGCGGCCGGCGATCGTGGCGTCGGGGCGGGCCAGGTAGACGTACTCGAACACGCACCCCTTCGGCGCCGGCGGCGCGAACTGGTGGGCGCGCAGGCCGTTGTCGTCGACCACCACGAGCTCGCCGGGCTCGATCTCACGCACCACCCGCGCGCCGATCGTGGCGAGGGCCGCGTCCTCGCTGGCCACCACCCAGCCGCTCTCCAGCCGGCCCAGCACCAGCGGCCGGATGCCCTGCGGGTCGCGGGCTGCGTAGAGGGCGTGCTCGTCCATGAACACGAACGAGAAGGCGCCGCGCACCGTGGGGAGCAGCTCGAGCGCGGCCTCCTCGATGGTGCGGTCGGGGTCGGCGGCCAGCAGCGTGGTCACCAGGCTGGTGTCGTTGGTGGCCACCACGTGGTTGGACTGCCGCGCCGGGATGTCGAGCTCCCCGCCGACGCTCGGCAGCTCGTCGACCCGCTTGGCCAGCTCGCGGGTGTTGGTGAGGTTGCCGTTGTGGGCGAGCGCGATCGACCCGTTGGCGGTGGGGCGGAAGGTCGGCTGGGCGTTGTGCCAGGTGCTCGCGCCGGTCGTCGAGTAGCGGGTGTGGCCGATGGCCAGGTGCCCCTGCAGGGACTCGAGGGTGGACTCGTCGAACGCCTGCGAGACGAGTCCCATGTCCTTGTAGACGAGGATCTGCCGACCGTTGCTGACCGCGATGCCGGCGGACTCCTGGCCGCGGTGCTGCAGCGCGTAGAGCCCGAAGTAGGTGAGCTTCGCGACATCCTCGCCGGGAGCCCAGACCCCGAAGACGCCGCACGCGTCCTGGGGTCCCTTCTCCTGCGGGTCGAGATCGTGGGTCAGCCGGCCGTCACCGGAGCGAGTAGGGCGGGACACGGCCGCGAGTCTACGGGGTGTCCGGGCACGTCACGGACGCGTGACCGGGATGCCCAGCTTGTGCAGCAGCAGGGCCTCCGCGAGACAGACCCGGGCGAACTCCCCGAGGTGCAGACCCTCGTTGGCGCCGTGGGCGCGGGTGTCGGGGTCCTCCACCCCGGTGACCAGCACCGCGGCGTCGGGAAACGCGTCGTTGAAGGCGGCGATGAAGGGGATCGACCCACCGACGCCCATGTCGACCGGCGCGGTGCCGTCCCAGGCCTCCTCGAACGCCGACCGTGCCGCGTCGTACGCCGGGCCGACGGCCTCGATCTTCGTCGGCTCGCCCCGGTCGCCCTCCCGCACGGTGACCTGCGCTCCCCAGGGCGCGTGGGACTCGAGGTGCCGGCGCAGGCACGCCATGGCGTTCTCGGTGGTGTCGCCGGGGGCCACGCGGCCGGAGATCTTGGCCCGCACGACGGGGATGAGCGTGTTGCTGGCGTCCGCCACGCTGGTGGCGTCGATCCCGACCACGGCAAGGGCCGGCTTGGTCCACAGCCGCTCCACCGCGGTGCCGGTGCCGAAGAGGGGTACGCCGTCGGCGATGCCGGCCTCGGCGCGGATCCGGTCCTCGGGGTAGTCGACGTCGGCGGCCTCCGTGGACAGCAACCCCGCCACCGCGACGTCTCCGTGGTCGTCGTGCAGGGTCGCCAGCAGTCGGGCCATCGCGGTGAGGGCGTCGGGCACCACGCCGCCCCACATGCCGGAGTGCACGCCGTGCTGCAGCGTCCGCACCTCGACCACGCAGTCGACGAGCCCACGCAGGCTGGTGGTGAGCGCCGGCACCCCGATGTCCCAGTTGGCGCTGTCCGCGATGACGATGACGTCGGCCGTCAACCGGTCCCGGTGCTCGGCGAGGAACTTCTCCAGGGTCGGCGACCCGATCTCCTCCTCGCCCTCGACGAACACGGTGACCCCGACGGGCAGGTCGTCGCCGAGCGCCCGCACGGCCGCCAGGTGGGCGGCGATCCCGGCCTTGTCGTCGGCGGCCCCGCGGCCGTAGAGCCGGTCGCCCCGCTCGGTCGGCTCGAACGGCTCGGACTCCCAGTCGCCGGGGTCGCCCACCGGCTGGACGTCGTGGTGGGCGTAGAGCAGCACCGTCGGGGCGCCCTCGGGGCCCCGCCGGGTCGCCACGACCGCCGGTGCGCCGCCCTCGACGGTGAGGATCTCGACGTCGAAGCCCTCGGCCCGGAAGAGGTCGGCCGTCGCCTCGGCGGAACGGCGTACGTCGTCGGTGTGGGCGGGCAGGGCACTGACCGACGGGATCCGCACCAGCGCCTCGAGGTCCCGCCGTACCTCCGGGAGGGCGTCGTCGATGCGCTGGCGAAGGTCGAGGTCGGGCTCCATGGCCGCCACCCTAGACCGCGGCTGTAACGCGGGGTTATGGACGCTTTGCAAGGGGCGTGCCCCTTGTTGAGCGTCCATAACCCCGCGTTACATGGGCAGGAGGGGGAGGTGGGGGGAGAGGTCGGAGCGCTCGCCGGAGGCCCGTAGCCGCCCGGACCGCTCGGCGTCCTCCCACGCCAGGTCACCGAGCCCCAGCGCGACCCACACGTCCGGGGCGACCTCCACGACGGCGGGCGGCGTGCCCCGCTTGTGGGTGGTCCCGCCCACCGCCTGGGCCGCGGCGTACGGCGGCACCCGCACCTCGACGGCGCCACCGGGAGCCCGGGCCACCAGCAGCGCGAGCAGGTGCTTGACCAGCAGCCGTACGTCGTCGTCCGACGCCGTGCCGGCACGGAACCGGTCGGCGGCGGCCGCGACGAGGGCAGGGTCGGCAAGGCGGAGACGGGCGGGCACCGGGTGATCATGCCTCGTCGGTGGTCAGCCCTGGACGAGCGGTTCGGCGCCGGCGCCCATCGCCTCCTCGGCCCCGTCGACGAACCCGCGCCAGTACAGGCCGCCGTCCTCCGGCTGCTTGCCCACGAGCGCATCGAGCTCCTCCGGGGTGCCGAAGTCACGGCCCCAGACCAGCCCGTCGTCGTGCCCGCGGCGGACCTCCGCCTCGGAGGCGGTGGCCCGCTGCTGCAGGTACTCGTGGATGGCGCTCGCGGCCGTGCGCCCCGCTCCCATGGCCAGGATCACGGTCGCGGCACCGGTGACGATGTCGCCGCCGGCGAAGACGCCGTCGCGGCTCGTCGCGCCGGTCTCCGGGTCCGCCACGATGCACCCGTGCGCGTCCACCTCGAGCCCGTACGTCGTCTGCGGCACGAGCGGGTTGGGGTTCGTGCCCAGGGCGATCACGACGAGGTCGGCCTCGACCGTGAACTCCGAGCCCGGCACCGGCACCGGGCGCCGACGGCCCGAGGCGTCCGGCTCACCCAGCTCGGTCCGGATGCACTCGATGCCGGTGACCCAGCCGTCGTCGTCGCCGACGAAGCGTTGGGGGAGCGTGAGCCAGTCGAACCGCACGCCCTCGTCGCGGGCGCGCTCGAAGTCCTCCGCGCGGGCGCCCTTCTCCTGCTCGGACCTGCGGTAGACGATGTGCGCCTCCTCCGCGCCGAGGCGCAGTGAGCAGCGCACCGCGTCCATCGCCGTGTCCCCGGCCCCGATGACCGCCGCCCGCCTGGGCGTGCGGATCGGGGTGTCGTACTCCGGGAACGCGAAGGCGTGCATCAGGTTCACCCGGGTGAGGAACTCGTTGGCCGAGTAGATGCCCTTGAGGTTCTCGCCCGGCACGTCGAGGAAGACCGGCGAGCCGGCACCGGTGCCGACGAAGACCGCGTCGTAGCCGAGCTCGTCGCGCAGCTGGTCGATGGTCACCGTCTTGCCGATGATCACGTTCTTGACGAACTCCACACCCAGCGCCTGGAGGTGCGCGACGTTCTCGTCCACGATCTCCTTCGGCAGCCGGTACTGCGGGATGCCGTAGCGCAGCACCCCACCGAACGCGTGCAGCGCCTCGAAGACCGTCACCGGGTAACCGAGCTGCGCCAGGTCGCTGGCCACGGTGAGCCCGGCGGGCCCCGAACCCACGACCCCCACCTTCTGGGTCCGCCACAGGTCCGGCGCGGCGTGCTCGCCGGTCGGCCGGTGGGTGCGCTCCCAGTCGGCGACGAACCGCTCGAGCCGGCCGATGCCGACCGGGTCCTGGCGGGGCGAGAGCACGCACTGCGCCTCGCACTGGTGCTCCACCGGGCACACCCGGCCACAGATCGCCGGCAGCAGGTTGCGCCGGCGGATGGTGTCGGCGGCGCCGGCGAAGTCACCGACCGCGACCCGGCGCACGAAGTCGCGGATCGGCACGTTGACCGGGCACCCCTGCTCGCACAGGGGCTCCTGGCAGGTGAGGCAGCGGTGCGCCTCCGCGATGGCCCGCTCCACCGTGTAGCCCTCGGCGACCTCCTCCCAGGTGTGGCTGCGGGCCTCGGGGTCGCGGCACGGCATGTCCGTCTTCCTCGGGTAGACGATCGGCATGGCGCTACCTCCTCACTCCCGCGAGCTCCGCGGCCTGGTGCTCCTTGTCGGCGTAGGTCTCCAGCCGCGCGTCCGCCTCGTCGAAGTCGACCTGGTGCGCGTCGAAGAACGGCCCGTCCACGCAGGCGAAGAGCGACCTCCCACCCACGCTGACCCGGCAGCCGCCGCACATGCCGGTCCCGTCCACCATGAGCGGGTCCAGCGACACCATCGCGGGCAGGCCGCGCTCGCGGGTGGTCCCGGCGACGGCCCGCATCATCGGCATCGGGCCGACGGCGAAGCAGGAGGTGAAGCCGGCACCGCGGTCCATCAGCTCCTCGAGCAGCCCGGTGACGAAGCCCTGGTAGCCGCGTGAGCCGTCGTTGGTGCAGATGTGCAGCTCGTCGCTCTCGCTGCCCAGCAGGTCGTCGAGGATGACGAGGTCAGCGGTGCGCGCTCCGATGATCGAGGTGACGCGTACTCCACGGCTCCGCAGCGTGCGTGCCAGCGGGAACACGGCCCCCGACCCGAACCCACCGCCGACGAGGACCGCGTGGCCCTCCTCCGGCAGCGTCACCTCGGCACCCAGCGGACCGGCGAAGTCGAGCAGCTCGTCGCCGACCTGCAACGAGCAGATCAGTGCGCTCGTGCGGCCCACCTCCTGCACGACGATCGTGATGGTGCCCTGCTCGCGGCTGTAGTCGGTGATGCTGATCGGCACCCGCTCGCCGGTCTCGGTGACCCGCAGGATCACGAACTGTCCCGGGGCGGCGTTGCGCGCCACGAGGGGCGCGTGCACCACGAACAGCTTCGTGATGTCGGTCAGGTCGCGCTTCTCGACGATGCGCGCGCGGGCGTCGAGCGGCCCGTGGAGTGTCCCCGTCGGTTTCCTGGTCATGGTCTCTCCAGCCGTGCGTCAGAGAAGGGGGTGGTCGTGGCGGGCCCGGAGTCGCTGCCAGCGGCGCTCGACCTCGGCCTCGATCGTCGCCACGACGTCGTCGTGGCCACTGCCCAGGTGCTTGGTCTTGCCCATCAGCTCCAGCCAGCGGCTCACCGGCACCCGGCGCCCGAGCGGCTCGGGGTCGTAGGTGATGCGCGTGACACCCCGCTCGATCTCGTAGAGCGGGAAGAAGCAGGAGTCGACGGCGGTCTGGACGGTCTCGACGCCGATCTGGTCCTCCGTCTTCCAGTTAAGCGGACAAGAAATCAGGACCTTGCCGTACGCCGTTCCCGCGTTCTTCGCGTACCACTGCGCCTTCGCGGCCTTCGCCACGAGGTCGTCCGGGAAGCCCTCGACGCCGGTGAACACGTAGGGGATGTTCGTCGCGGCCATGATCTGCGGCGTGTCCTTGTGGTGGAACTCCTTGCCCAGCTCAGCGGGGCCGACGTGGCTCGTCGACGTCAGGTGCGCCATCGGCGTCGAGTAGCTCAGCTGGCTGCCGGTGTTCATGTAGCCCTGGTTGTCGTACTCGAGCATGATCATGCCGTGGTTGCGCAGGGCCGCCCCGATGGCGGCGCCCATGCCGATGTCCATCCCGCCGTCGCCGGTGATCATCACGAACGTGATGTCGTCGCCCGCCGGCAGCTCACCGCGGCGCTGACGCTCCTTGAACATCTCGACCAGCCCGGAGAGCGTGGCCGCCCCGTTCTGGAACAGGTTGTGCACGTAGGTGACCCGGTGGGACGTGTAGGGGTAGCCGGTGGTCACGACCATGGCGCAGCCGGTCTGGTAGAGCACGACCACGTCGCCCTCGATCCCGCGCAGGAACTGGTCGATGGCCGGGAAGACGCCGCATCCCGGGCAGGCCCCGTGCCCCGGCACGACCCGCTTGGGCTTCGACGCCAGCTGCCAGTACGGCGGCGCGTCCACCTTCAACCGTCCGTCCGGCATCGGCTGGATCTGCAGCAGCCCGCTGGTCTGCTCCTCGCGGGTCAGCGCCGGCGCCCCCCGGCGCACGGCCGGCTTCGAGGGGTCACCTGGCTCGACGCCGTAGTAGTCGAACGGCGTCTCGACCCGTCCCGCCTCGGCGGTGTCCAGGGCGAGGCGGAAGAACGCCTCGGCGTCCTCGGCGTAGAAGTCGCGACCCCCGAGCCCGTAGACCCGGCTGAGGCACAACGTCCGGTTGCCGGGGTCGTCCTTGAGCGCCGACTTCACCTCGTGCGTCAGGTTCGCGCCGTGCCCGCCGAAGGAACCCGACCGCTCCCCGATGACCAGTGCCTTCACGCCGCGTAGGGAGGCACGGATGGCGTCGGCGGGGAACGGTCGGACGACGTTGGGGCTGATGACGCCGGCCCGGATCCCCTGGGCCCGCAGCGCGTCAGCGACGTCCTTGGCCGTCTCGGCGGCGGAGTTCACCAGGAAGACCGCCACCTCGGCGTCGTCCATCCGGTAGAGGTCCACGGCGTCGTACCTGCGGCCGGACAGCGCCTCGTACTCCGCCACCACGTCGGGCAGCGCGGCCAGCGCGGCGGTCATCGCCCGTTCGAGCTGGTACTTGTTGTTGATCAGGTCCGGGTCGTTCATGTACGGGCCGATCGTCACCGGGTGCCGTGGGTCGAGGGCGTGCACCGACTCGGGGACCGGCCCGAGCCAGTCGTGGACGACCGCGTCGTCGACGAACGTCTCCACCCGGCGCTTCTGGTGGCTGGTGAAGAAGCCGTCGAAGGCGACCATGGCCGGCAGCCGCACGTCGGCGCGCTCGGCCAGACGCAACGCGATGAGGTTGAGGTCGTAGACCGACTGGGGGTCCCGCGCCAGGAACATCAGCCAGCCGGTGTTGAGGGCGTAGTAGATGTCGGAGTGGTCGCAACGGATGTCGAGCGGCCCGCTGACCGCGCGGGTGGCGACGTCGAGCAGCATCGGGAAGCGGGTGCCGGCCTGCACCGGCAGCTCCTCGAGGGAGTACAGGAGGCCCTGGGAGCTGGTGGCGTTGAAGACGCGGCCGCCGCCGGTCGCCGCCCCGTAGCAGATGCCCGCCGCTCCGTGCTCGCCGTCGGCCGGGACCATCACGGTCCGGTGCTCCCCGGCGGCCTTCATCTCGTCGAGGAACTCCGCGATCTCGGTCGACGGGGTGATCGGGTAGTAGCCCATGACGTGGAAGTCGATCTGCTTCGCCGACAGCGCCGCCATCTCGTTGCCGGTGCGGAAGCCCACCGTCTGCTGGGGCTGCTCGGCGCGCTCCGGCTGCGGAGCGGTGGTCCTCTCGGGTGCCGCGGTGGCCATCAGCGGACCTCACTCTCGGTCGTTGTCCCGGTCGTCGTGTCGGGCTCCAGCCACGGGAAGAGCGGCACGCGGTGCTCCTCGGCCCAGCCGTCCTCCTCGCGGAGCTTGGTGAGCGAGCCCGTCGGGCAGGCGTCGATGCACTTCAGGCAGCCCTTGCAGTAGTGGTAGTCGATGCCGAGCAGCCGCACCGCCGGCACGCTCTCGGGCTCCTCGGCCCAGACGAAGCAGAGGTCGGGGCAGACCACGTCGCAGATCCCGCAGTGCACACAGGTCTCGGTGTCGTAGGCGGGGACGAAACCCGTGCGCGAGGTGGTGAGGTCCTTGAGGATGCTGTTCCCCGCGTCGAGGATGGTGCCGCCGAGCGGGGCATCGAGGTACCCGAACGCGGGCTTCGCGCGCTGGACCGGCCGCCGTCCCTGCCCCGCCGCAGCCGGCCAGGACTCGGTCCGCAGCTCCTCGTAGCCGCGGTCGAACGTGCGGAGGTTGGCCTCCACGAGGTGCTCCTTGCCGCCGGCGAAGGTGTCCCGGATCGTGCCCTTCAGCGCGTCGACGTCGAGGAACTCGCACATCCGCGCCACCGCGCCCAGCATCGCCGTGTTGACCCGGGTCTTCTCCTCGAGCGCGATCCCCAGCGCGTCGAGGGTGGCGACCGTCCCGGAGACCAGTCCGAGCGCCTCCTTGACCTCGGCGGGTGTCCGGCGGGTGTTGACGACGATCGTCCCGTCCGCGGGGAGCCCGGCCGCCACGTCCAACGACCGGGCCAGCGCCTCGTGGAAGACGGCGACCAGCTGCGGTGTCTCGATGGGGCTGCTCGTCCGGACCGCGTGGTCGCCGGGGCAGAAGCGCACGAAGGACTTGACCGGGGTGCCCTTCTTCTCCGACCCGTAGGAGGAGAAGTGGGCGCCGTTGAGACCCTGGTGCAGCACCCCGGCCTCGGCGAGGATCTTGCCGGCCAGGTGGGCGCCGAGACCCCCGATGGACTCGAAGCGGATGCCGAAGAATCCGTCTCCGTCGGCGCCGGGCAGTGCCTGGCCGCCTGTCTGCCGATGCGTCGTGGTCAGAGCTGACATGGCCCGCCTCCGCGTTCCGATTCGCCCCTGATGCGGTTGATCCGCCGCGCAGGTCCTCACTGCCGGTCTACGCCGACGGGCGGGACCGGGCCAGGGCAAAAAGACCCTCAGTGGCCGTCAGGTCCGGAGAGATGGGTCACCGCCGCCCCCGGCGGCCGCCGTGTCAGGTGGCGTGGAGGGCGCCGTAGGTGCTGCGGGCGGCGTCGAGTGCGGCCACGTAACCGGCCCGCTGGTAGGCGTCGCGGTCGACGTCGACGGGCACCGCCAGCCGGCCTCGCGCCTCGTCCACCGAGGCGAACCCCTTGCGCGTCAGCCACTCGGTGAGGCCGTCGAGCAGGACCGCCGCGTGGCCCGGTCCGTGGCGCAGGAGGGCGGAGGCGGTCATCACGACGTCCGCGCCGGCCAGGAGGTACGCCGCGACGTCTGCCGGGCCCTCGACCCCGGTCGTCGCGGCCAGCGAACCGCGCAGGTGGCCCGCGAGCATCGCGACCCACGACCGGGCCAGCCGGGCCTCCTCGGGGCTGGACAGGGCGACCCCGGGCGAGACCTCGAGCCGCTCCGGGTCGACGTCGGGGTGCACGAACCGGTTGAACAGCACGAGGCCGTCGGCGCCCGCGGCGTCGAGGCGCAGCGCGACCTCTCCCGTCGAGCTGAAGTGGGGACTCAGCTTGACCGCCACCGGGACCTGCACCACCTGCTTGACGGCGCCGAGGATCTCGACGTGGCGGTCCTCGACCACGCGACCGGACGTGCGAGGGTCACCCGGCACGAAGTAGACGTTGAGCTCCAGGGCGGCGGCGCCCGCGTCCTGCATGCGCTTTGCGAACTCCGTCCAGCCGCCGCGGGTGCTGCCGTTGAGGCTGGCGATCACCGGGATGTCCACCGCCCTGGCGACCTCCTCGATCAACGTGAGGTAGCGGGACGTGGCCCCGGGCAGGGAGGCCTCGTCGAGTCGCGGGAAGTAGCCCATCGCCTCGCCGTGGGCGTCCTCGAACGGCTCGGTGAGCTCCACCTCGTGCAGCTCCTGGGCCGTGACCTGCTCCTCGTAGAGCGAGGGCAGCACGACCGCCCCGATGCCCGCGCCGGCCAGCGCACGCACGCGGTCGACGGTGCTCGTGGCCGGGGAGGGGCTGGCGACCAGCGGGTTGCGCAGCGTCAGGCCGAGGTAGTCGGTGGTCAGCGAGGTCATCGGCTGCTCTCCTCGCCCGGTGCCCGGGCGTCCACGGGGAACCGCTGGGCCGCCCTGGTGGCCATTTCCTCATACGTGCGCCAGCGCTGGTCGACCGCGTCCTGGGCCAGCACCAGCAGCCGCTCGGCCTCCACAGGGTCGCTGTTGCGCAGCATCCGGTAGCGCAGCTCGTTGTAGAGGTAGTCGCCGAGCGGGATCCTCGGTCGCGGCGAGTCGAGCTGGAACGGGTTGCCGCCCCGGGCGCGCACCGTGGGGTCGTAGCGCACCAGCGGCCAGTGACCGGACGCGACGGCCTTGTACTGCTGGTCGAGACCCTTGCGCATGTCGAACCCGTGGGCGATGCAGTGGCTGTAGGCGATGATCAGGCTCGGCCCGTCGTACGCCTCGGCCTCCCGGAACGCGGTCAGGGTCTGCTCGGGGTCGGCGCCCATCGCCACCCGGGCGACGTAGACGTTGCCGTAGGCGATGGCCTGCAGCGCCAGGTCCTTCTTGGCCACGGTCTTGCCCGAGGCCGCGAACTTGGCGACCGCGCCGAGGGGGGTCGACTTCGAGGACTGCCCGCCGGTGTTGGAGTACACCTCGGTGTCCAGCACCAGGACGTTGACGTCGCGACCCGTGGCGAGCACGTGGTCGAGCCCGCCGGAGCCGATGTCGTAGGCCCAGCCGTCGCCGCCGACGATCCACAGGCTGCGCCGGAGCAGGTGGTCCATGACGCTGCGCAGGTCGTCCACGGCCGGGCCCTCGAGGCCGTCGAGCCGCCGGGCCAGCTCCGCCACCCGCTCCCGCTGCTCGCCGAGCTCGGACTCGCGCACCTGCCGGGCCTGCAGGATCCCGTCGGCGAGGTCGCGGCCCACGTCGTCGCGCAGCTCGGTGAGCCGCTCGTGCGCCAGCCGGGTGTGCAGGTCGGCCGCCAGGCGGAGGCCGAGCCCGAACTCCGCGTTGTCCTCGAACAGCGAGTTCGCCCAGGCCGGCCCGCGGCCGGCGGCGTTCTTCGTCCACGGGGTGGTCGGCAGGTTGCCACCGTAGATCGAGGAGCAGCCGGTCGCGTTGGCCACGGTCGCCCGGTCGCCGAAGAGCTGCGTGAGCAGCTTCAGGTACGGCGTCTCCCCGCAGCCCGCGCAGGCGCCGGGGAACTCGAAGAGCGGCTGGAGGAACTGGGTGCCGCGCACGGTCCCGAAGTCGACCCGGGAGCGGTCGTTGTCCGGAAGGGCCTGGAAGAACGTGAGGTTCTCGCGCTGGGTCGCCAGCTGGGGCTCCAGCGGCGCGAGGTTGATCGCCTTGCGGCCCGGGTCCCCGGGAGCACTCACCGGGCACGACTCCACGCACAGCCCGCAGCCGGTGCAGTCCTCGACGTACACCTGCAGCCGGTACTCGGCCTGGGGCAGGCCCACGGCGTTGAGCGGCATCGTCGCGAACCCGTCCGGCGCTCCCCCGAGCGTGGCGCCGTCGACGTACTTGGACCGGATCACGCTGTGCGGGCAGACGAAACTGCAGTTCCCGCACTGGATGCAGGTCTCGGGGTCCCACTCGGCGACCAGCTCGGAGATCCGGCGCTTCTCGTACGCCGTCGTACCGCTCGGGAAGGTGCCGTCGACGGGCATCGCGCTGACCGGCAGCGCGTCGCCGCGGCCGGCCATCATCGCCGCGGTCACGTTGCGGACGAAGTCGGGGGCGTCGAGCGGCACCACGGCCGGGAACGGGTGCCCGTGGCCCGGGGCGCTGGGGACGGGGACCTCGGCCAGCGCCGCCATCGCGCTGTCGACCGCCGCCTCGTTGCGCCGCACCACCTCCCGACCCCGCCGGCCGTAGGTCTTGCGGATCGTGGTCTTGACCCGTTCCAGCGCCTCCTCCTGCGGCAGCACCCCGGAGATCGCAAAGAAGCAGGTCTGCAGCACCGTGTTCGTCCGCCCCGGCAGCCCCGCCGCGCGGGCGACCTCGTCGGCGTCGATGGCGAACAGTCGCAGGTCCCGCTTGACGATCTCCTCCTGCACCGGCGCCGGCAGCGCATCCCACACCTGGTCCGCCGGGCGGGGTGCGTTGAGCAGCACCGTGGCCCCGTCCCGGGCGGAGGAGAGGACGTCGACCTTGTCGAGGAGGTTGACGTCGTGGACGCCGACGAAACCGGCTGCTGTCACCAGCCAGGGCGCCGCGATCGGGTGCGGACCGAAGCGCAGGTGGGAGACGGTGAGCCCACCGGACTTCTTCGAGTCGTAGACGAAGTAGGCCTGGGCATGGACGTCCGGGTCCTCGGCGAGGATCTTCACGGTGTTCTTGTTCGCACCGACCGTGCCGTCGGACCCGATGCCGTAGAAGACCGCGCGCAGCGTCTGCGGGTCCTCGATCTCCACGTCGTCGTACTCGATGCTGGTGCCGCCCACGTCGTCGGTGATCCCGACCGTGAACCGGGCGCGCGGCGCGTCCGCGGCCAGCGCGGCCAGGACACCGGCCACCATGCCGGGGGTGAACTCCTTGGAGGACAGGCCGTAGCGTCCGCCGACCACCCGGGGCATCGTCGCCATCGCCCCGGCGGCGTGTGCCTCGCTGAGGCTGGTGACCACGTCGAGGAACAGTGGCTCGCCGTGCGAGCCGGGCTCCTTCGTGCGGTCGAGGACCGCGACGGACTCCACGGTGGCCGGCAGCGCGGCCACCAGCTCCGCGGTGGGGAAGGGCCGGTACAGCCGCACGTGCAGCACGCCGACCCGTTCTCCCGCGGCGACCAGGTGGCGCACGGTCTCGCGGGCGGTGACGCCGCCGGACCCCATCACCACGACCACCCGGGTGGCCTCGGGGTGGCCGGTGTACTCCACCAGCCGGTAGGCGCGTCCGGTGTGCTGGGCGAGCGCGTCCATGCACTCCTGGACGATGCCGCCGACCTCGGCGTAGAACGGGTTGACCGTCTCGCGGGCCTGGAAGTACACGTCGGGGTTCTGGGCGGTCCCGCGGATGAACGGGTGCTCCGGGGAGAGCGCTCGGGCGCGGTGCTCGCGGACGAGCTCCTCGGGGACGAGCGCCCGGAGGACGTCGTCGTCGAGCCGGTCGATCGTGGTGATCTCGTGCGAGGTCCGGAACCCGTCGAAGAAGTGCACGAAGGGGACCCGGCTGCGCAGCGTGGCCGCCTGCGCGACCAGGGCCAGGTCGTGCGCCTCCTGCACCGACGCCGACGACAGCAGCGCGAACCCCGTCTGGCGCACGGCCATCACGTCGGAGTGGTCGCCGAAGATCGACAGCCCCTGCGCGGCGAGCGACCGCGCGGCGACGTGGAACACCGTCGAGGTCAGCTCCCCGGCGATCTTGTACATGTTCGGGATCATCAGGAGCAGTCCCTGCGAAGCCGTGTAGGTCGCGCTCAGCGCGCCACCCTGCAGGGCGCCGTGCATCGCCCCCGCGGCCCCCGCCTCGCTCTGCATCTCCATGACCGTGGGGACCGTGCCCCAGATGTTGGTGCGCCGCGCGCTCGACCACTCGTCGGCCAGCTCCGCCATGGTCGAGCTCGGGGTGATGGGGTAGATCGCGCACAGCTCGTTGAGCCGGTAGGCGACGTCGACCGCTGCCTCGTTGCCGTCGATCGTTGCGCGCACGACTCAGACCTCCGGGACCATCTCGATGGCGTGCACCGGGCACTGCCGGTAGCAGGCACTGCAGCCGGTGCAGCGCTCGTAGTCGTACTCGTAACGGTTTCCCTTGCCCAGCTTGATGATCGCGTCCTCCGGACACGCCCCGAAGCAGCCGTCGCACTCGAAGCAGTTCCCGCAGGAGAGGCATCGTCCGGCCTCGAAGTGCGCCTCGTCCGTCGTCAGGCCCGCCCGGACCTCCGCGAAGTCACGCACCCGCGTCTCGGGCTCCAGCTCGCCCTGCTGCCGCCGGTCGTGGTCGCCGAAGTACCACAGGTTGAGGGACTCGAACGAGGCCAACGGATGCTTGGGAGCGGGCGCGAACACCTCGCCGCGCAGGTAGGCGTCGATGCTCCGCGCCGCCTTCTTCCCGTGCCCGACCCCCACGGTGACCGTGCGCTCGCTGGGGACCGCGTCGCCGCCCGCGAAGACACCGGGCGCGCCGGTCATCAGGGTCGTCGGGTCGACCTGCACCACATCGCGGTCGAGCACGACGCCGGGCACGGCGGCGAGGAAGCCGGTGTCGCTCTCCTGGCCCAGCGCGAGGATGACGGTGTCCGCCTCGAGCGTCTCGAAGCGCCCGGTGCCGTGGGGGCGGCCGTTCTCGTCGAGCTCCTGCACCTCCACGGTCAGCGCGCCACCCGAGCCGCCGCTGGCCGGGCCCATCGAGCTGATGGTGCGCAGCCAGTTGATCCGGATGCCCTCCTCCTCGGCCTCGGCCGCCTCCTCCACGTGCGCAGGCATCTGCTCCCGGCTCCGCCGGTAGACGATGATCGAGTCGTCGGCGCCGAGTCGCCGCGCCACTCGGGCAGCGTCCATGGCGGTGTTGCCGCCGCCGTACACCGCGACCTTGCCGGACATGGCCCGGTGCTCGCCGGACTCGACGCCACGCAGGAAGCTCACCGCGTCGAGCACCCGCCCCGCGTCGGCGTTCGGGATGTCGACCCGTCGGCTGAGGTGTGCCCCGACGGCCACGAAGACCGCGTCGAACCCCTGCCGCTCGGCCTCGAGGTCGGTGACCTTGTGGTTCTGCTCGAACACGACCCCCATGGCCGCGATCCGGGCGATCTCGGCGTCGAGGACGTCGCGCGGCAGCCGGTACGCCGGGATGCCGTAGCGCATCATGCCGCCGGGCAGCGGACCGTTGTCCCGGACGACCACCTCGTGCCCGAGCCGGCGCAGGTGGTACGCCGCGGACAGGCCGGACGGGCCCGAGCCGACGACCAGCACCCGGCGCCCGCTGGGGGTGTCCGGCACCCAGAACTGCCACCCCTTCTCGGTGGCGAGGTCCCCGAGGTAGCGCTCGACAGCGTGGATGGAGACCGAGCCGTCGAGCTGTCCCCGGTTGCAGGCCGGCTCGCACGGGTGGTAGCAGACGCGCCCGTGGATGGCAGCGAGCGGGTTGTCAGCGGTCAGCAGGCGCCAGGCGTCCTCGTCCTTGCCCGCCCGGGCATGCCCCAGCCAGCCCTGGATGTTCTCACCCGCCGGGCAGGCGTTGTTGCACGGCGGCAACAGGTCGACGTAGACCGGCCGCTGCGACCGGATGGGTCCCGATCGAAGGCGGCCCTCACCGAGTGGTGCGAGCGGCGTGAGGTCGCGGTGCGACTCTGTCATCAGACGGCTCCTGGAACCCGATCCGGCACGTGCACCCACACTAGGCCGGTTCACCGGCGCCCGTGGGAAGACCCGGGTCCCAGGACCTCTGGTCCCCTCACCGGGTGTGGCCGCGCGACTACCGTGAGCGCATGACCCACCTGGAGGGATGATGCTCCGCGAGGTCACTGCCCCGGTCGACCTCTGCGATCGTCGAGGCCGACTGGCCCCCGCGTCGGTCGGGTGGACCCGGACACCCCTGCACCGTCCCAACCTCCGTGGGTGGGGCCGGACCAAGCGCTGGGAGTACTGGGGGCTGGCCCTCCCCACCCACTTCGTCGGGCTGACGGTCTCCTCCCTGGACTACGCCGGGGTGTGCTCGCTCTACGTCCTGGACCGGCGCACCTCGGAGGAGACCGTGGTCGACGTCACCACGCCGCTGGCCCGGGGTGTCGTGCTGGCCCCGGCGGCGGGGACCGGATCCTCGAGCCTGCCGCACCGGCCGCCTCACGCTCGCCTTCGACGAGGTCGTCGACGGCACCCGGCTCCGGGCGGCCACCGACGACGTGCGGCTGGACGTGGTCGCGGAGCGCCCGCGTGGGCACGAGTCGCTGGGGGTCGTCGTGCCGTGGAGCCGCCGGCTGTTCCAGTACACCGTCAAGGACGTCGCCCGCCCGTTGTCGGGCTCGCTCACGCTCCGAGGGTCGCGGTACGCCGTACCGGCGGGTGAGTCGTGGGCGGTGCTGGACCACGGGCGAGGCCGGTGGCCCTACGCCGTCACCTGGAACTGGGCGGCGGGCTCCGGGGTCGTCGACGGTGAGGTCCGCGGCATCCAGCTCGGCGGGAAGTGGACCGAGGGCACCGGATCGACCGAGAACGCCCTGCTCGCCGGGGGCCGGATCCACAAGATCCACGAGGAGCTCGCCTGGGACTACGACCGCACCGACTGGCTCCGACCGTGGCAGGTCCGCGGACCGGGGTGTGACATCACGTTCACGCCCACCCACGAACGGGCGGCGCGCATGAACCTGCTGGTGGTGGCCTCCGAGGTGCACCAGTGCTTCGGCACCTTCGCCGGTTGGGCGACCACCGACGAGGGTCGCCGGTTGCGGCTCGACGGGCTCACCGGCTGGGCGGAGGAGGCACGCAACCGGTGGTGAGCGACCGCTGATGGCGGTTATCGTGGACGGCTTCGTGCCCGCAATCGACCTCGGACGAAGGGGACCACGATGCGCACCGTGCTGCTCACCGTCGCCCTGGTCGCGACTGCGCTCCTCGGCCTCGGTGGAGTGGGGGTACCCACTCCCGCAGCTGCCGACACCCGGGTCATGCCCGGGAACTTCACCGGCTATGCCTTCGACGCCTGCGACGCGCCGTCGCAGCGCCAGATGGACCGCTGGCGGACCCACTCGAAGTACTGGGGTGTCGGCATCTACATCGCCGGCATGAACCGTGCCTGCTCCGCCCAGCCGCGGCTGACCCGGGCCTGGGTCGCCGAGCAGTCCCGCAAGGACTGGCACCTGCTGCCGCTGGTGGTCGGTCGCCAGGCCTCCTGCTCCCCGAAGGGCTACTACGTCGGCAAGCGGATCTCCGCCGACGACCGGCACGGGTATGCCAGGGCCCGGGCTCAGGGCCGGTCAGCCGCGGAGTCCGGTGCGGCCGCGGCCCGGGAGCTCGGGATCTCCCGCGGCACCGCCCTCTGGTACGACCTCGAGCACTTCGACACCACCAAGAAGCGCTGCCGGCTGTCGGCGCTGTCGTTCACCTCCGGCTGGTCCAAGCGGCTGCACGAGCTGGGTTTCCGCGCCGGCTTCTACTCCAGCGCCTCCTCCGGCATCTCGGCGGTGGAGCGCGCACGGCGGCACAGCTCGCGGCGCTACACGTTCCCCGACTACCTGTGGATCGCGGAGTGGAACGGCGAGGCCTCGGTGCGCTCGGACTACATCGACGAGCGCCGCTGGTGGCCGCACCGGCGGGTGCACCAGTACCGGGGCGACCACGACGAGCGGCATGGCGGCGCCAAGCTCAACGTGGACAGCAACTTCATGTCGACCGGCAGGGGGACCGTGGCCGGCCGCGCGGCGCCGTCGTGCGGGGTGCGGATCAGCTTCGCGACCTACCCGCGGCGGCAGCGCGGCGACCGCGGGGACCGCGTCGCGGCCGCCCAGTGCCTGCTGCGCCGGCAGCACGTCTACGACGCCAAGCCGCACGGTCGGTTCGACGGCCGCACCGAGCGGGCGGTCACCCGGTTCCAGCGGCGGCACGGACTGCCGACGACCGGCGTGCTCAGCTCCCGGACCTGGACGTCGCTGCTGAGCCAGGGCGGCCGCCCGCTGACGAAGTTCGGGTCCGGCGGCGACGCCGTACGACGTCTGCAGCGGGCGCTCAACGCGGCCGTCGAGGCGCGCCTGGACGTGGACGGCGTGTTCGCCAAGCCGGAGCTCCGCGCGGTGCTGCACTACCAGCGCGAGACCGGACGGCCGCACACCGGCGTCGTCACCGCCGGGACCTGGCGGCTGCTCGCCGGCGGCCGCACCGCCGGCCGGCTCCCGCTGATGACGCGCTCGGAGATGGGCGACCTGCTGGACCGGGTGCAGCGGTCCACGGTGGTGCCGTTCAGCAGCGGTGTCGTCCGGCCGGACTGACCACCACCAATTCCGGCGAAGCCGTTACAGGTGTGACGGATGGGCTTAGAGTGATCGCCGTGCACGCCCAAGACCGCCGCCCCCGGCTCCGCCGACTTGCCCGCTGGACCACCGCGGGTGCGGTGCTCGCCTCCCTCGTCGCGCCGCAGGTGACGGCGCCCGCGGAGGCGGCCGACCCGGTCACCCCCGGCAGCTTCACCGGCTTCGGCTTCGACCAGTGCCTGGCACCGTCGCAGAGCGCCATGAACGCCTGGCTCAAGAGCTCGCCGTTCTGGGCAGTGGGGATCTACATCGCCGGCGACTCGCGGGCCTGCCGCACCCAGCCGAACCTGACTCCGGACTGGGTGAGCACGCAGCTCGCGAAGGGCTGGCGGCTGCTGCCGATCACGCTCGGGCCGCAGGCCTCGTGCAACCCCCGTTTCCCCCGGTACGACGACGACGTGAAGGTCAACCCGAAGCCGCGGAGGAACTACCGGGCGGCCCGGGTCCAGGGACGCCACGAGGCGATGGACACCGTCGACGTCGCTCAGCGGCTCGGCATCGGCCCGGGCAGCACCCTCTGGTACGACATGGAGGCCTACGACCTGGGGAACACCGACTGCCGAGAGTCGGCCCTCGCCTTCACCTCCGCCTGGACCACCAAGCTGCACGCGCTCGGCTACGTCTCCGGTGTCTACTCCAGCGCCGGCTCCGGCATCAAGGCCCTCGACGACGTGCGGGCCAACCGCCCCGGTGCCTGGACGCTGCCGGACCAGGTCTGGATCGCCGACTGGAACGGGGCCGCGAACACGTCCTCGAGCTACATCCGGTCGGACGGTTGGCTCCCGGGCAACCGGATGAAGCAGTACCGCGGCGGGCACAACGAGACCCACGGCGGCGTCACGATCAACATCGACAGCGACTTCCTCGACCTCGGCGCGGGCTCGGTTCCCGGCGCTGAGCCCCGGCACTGCGGCGGCGTACGGCTAAATTTCCGGCGCTACCCGACCCTCCGGACCGGCGACACCGGCCGGAAGGTGACCGCCCTGCAGTGCCTGCTGAGGTGGCAGCGCTTCTACTCCGGCGAGCTGGACGGGGTGATGGACGCCGAGACGGTCGACGCCGTCGCCGACTACCGCGTGGACCGGGGGATGCGCGCCGGGAACGTCGCCGGACGGCGGGTGTGGACGTCCCTGCACGCGCAGGGCGACAACGGGCTGATGAAGCACGGCGCCGCCGGCGAGCAGGTCCGGCGCCTCCAGCGCGCCCTCAACGCGGCGACGGGCGCCCGGCTGCCGATCACCGGGATCTTCGAGGCGGACACCACTTCCGCTGTGCAGCGGTACCAGTCCACACTGGATACCGCCGCCACTGGCGTGGTGACCCCTCGACTCTGGGGAAAGCTCCAGAGAGGGAAGGCCTGACTCTCCCAGGAGGCCTTCTCTGCTGACCCGCTCGGAAATCCCCCCACCGAGCGGGTCGGCGCCCGCCACCCGCCCCGCCCGCCCCGCCCCCGGACCCGCGTTGAAACGTCCCCCCTGCAGCGTTGAAGCGTCACGCGCGCGAGGTTGAAGCGTCACGCGCGCGAGGTTGAAGCGTCACGGACGCTGGGTCGAGGCGTCACGGACGCCGGCAGCCCTGCACGAGCGACCTCTCGAACCTGCATCCCCGACGTCTCGCCCCGGGCATCCGTGACGCCTCGACGGGGCATCCGTGACGCCTCGGCGGGAGGGCGGTCAGGCGAGGGCAGCGGGGATGGTCGCCGTCCAGGCCTCGCGCAGCTCGGCCAGCGGGATGCTGAACTCCCCGTCGACGGTCAGCGCGGCCTCATCCCCGAGACCGCCCGAAATCCCCAGCTCGGTCACCGGGCACCCGTGCTCGGCGCACAGCGCGGTGAACCGGTCCACGTTCTCGGGCTCGACCGCCACCAGGGCCCGGGCCGCCGACTCGGCGAACAAGGTCAGGAACGGGTCCCAGCCCTCGGGCACGCTCACCCGAGCCCCGACGCCGGCGCGCAGGCACGCCTCGACGAGAGCCTGCGCCAGTCCCCCGTCCGACAGGTCGTGCGCGGCGCTGACCAGTCCCTGCTCGGCGGCCTCGACGCAGAGGGCCGCGAGCGCGCGCTCGGCGGCGAGGTCGACCGCCGGCGGCAGCCCGCCGAGGTGCCCGTGCACGACGTGCGCCCACTCGCTCCCCGAGAGCTCCTCCCGGGTCTCCCCGACCTGGAAGAGCCGGAGTCCCTCCGACCGCAACCCCACCGGCGTACGGCGGCGCACGTCCTGGACCACGCCGAGCACCGCCACCACCGGGGTCGGCAGGATCGCCGTCTCGCCGGTCTGGTTGTAGAGGCTGACGTTGCCGCCGGTGACCGGGATGCCCAGCTCCTGGCAGCCGTCGGCGAGCCCGCGTACCGCCTCGGCGAACTGCCACATGACGTCGGGGTCCTCGGGGGAGCCGAAGTTGAGGCAGTCGCTGACCGCGATCGGCCGGGCGCCGGACACGGCCACGTTGCGGTAGGACTCGGCGAGCGCGAGCCGGGCGCCGGTGTAGGGGTCGAGCTTGGCGAACCGGCCGTTGCAGTCGGTCGCGAGCGCGACGCCCAACCCGGTCTCCTCGTCGACGCGCACCATCCCGGCGTCCTCGGGCTGCGCCAGCACCGTGTTGCCGAGGACGTAGCGGTCGTACTGGTCGGTGATCCAGGACTTGTCGCAGAGGTTCGGGCTCGCCGCGAGGCGCAGCACCGTCGCGCGGAGCTCGTCGCCGGAGCCCGGGCGCGGCAGCTTCTCGGCCACGTCGCCCTGCAGAGCGTCCTGCCAGTCGGGCCGGGCGAACGGCCGCTGGTAGACGGGTCCCTCGTGGGCCACGGTGCGGGGCGGGACGTCGCAGACCACCTCGCCGTGCCACTCCACCAGGAGACGACCTCCGACTGCGGCCTCCTCGGCGGAGACCGCCGTGACCTCGCCGACGACGTCGGCGTCCACCTCCCACTTGCGGCAGATCTCCAGGAACCGCTCGACCTTGTGCGGCTCGACGACCGCCATCATCCGCTCCTGGGACTCGCTCATGAGGATCTCCTCCGGCGTGAGCGTCGAGTCGCGCAGCGGGACCCGGTCCAGCCAGACCCGCATGCCCCCGTCACCGGCCGACGCGAGCTCGGACGTCGCGCAGGACAGCCCGGCGCCGCCGAGGTCCTGGATGCCGGTGACGAGGTCCTCGGCGAACAGCTCGAGCGTGCACTCGATGAGCAGCTTCTCCATGAACGGGTCGCCGACCTGGACGCTGGGGCGCTTCGCCGGCCCCTCCTCGTCGAAGGTCTCGCTGGCCAGCACGGACACCCCGCCGATGCCGTCACCGCCGGTGCGAGCGCCGTACAGGATGATCTGGTTGCCGACGCCGGACGCCTTGGCAAGGTGCAGCTGGTCGTGCCGCATGACGCCGATGCAGAGCGCGTTGACCAGTGGGTTCCCGACGTACGTCGCGTCGAACACCGCCTCGCCGCCGATGTTCGGCAGCCCCAGGCAGTTGCCGTAGCCGCCGACGCCCGCGACGATCCCGGGCAGCACCCGCTTGGTGTCGTCGGCGTCCAGCGGCCCGAAGCGCAGCGGGTCCATGACCGCTACCGGACGCGCCCCCATCGAGAGGATGTCGCGGACGATGCCACCGACGCCGGTCGCGGCGCCCTGGTAGGGCTCGACGTACGACGGGTGGTTGTGCGACTCGACCTTGAAGGTGACCGCGTAGCCCTGGCCGATGTCGACGACGCCGGCGTTCTCGCCCATGCCCACCATGAGGTGGGCGCGCATCTCGTCGGTGACCTTCTCGCCGAACTGCCGCAGGTGCACCTTGGAGGACTTGTAGGAGCAGTGCTCGCTCCACATGACGCTGTACATCGCCAGCTCGCTGCTGGTCGGACGACGACCGAGGATCTCGCGGATCTGGGCGTACTCGTCGGGCTTGAGTCCCAGGTCGGCCCACGGCTGGGTCCGGTCGGGATCGTCCTGGGCGTGCGCGACGGTGTCGAGGGGAGCGGCCACGGGGTCAATCTACTGGCGGCCAGCCCTCCCCCGACGGGCCCGGTGGCAGGATGGACGGGCCCGCTCCGGAAGGACCAGCATGCTGCACCGTCGTACCGTCCTGGCCGCGGGAGCGACCGCGGCCACCGCACCTCTCCTGGTCGGCGCGCCGGCGGAGGCCCGGCCACGGGTCACCAAGGTGCTGGCCAAGGACCTGCAGGTGCCCTGGGGTGTGGCGTTCCTGCCGAACGGTGACGCGCTGGTGGGCGAGCGACCGAACGGCCGCGTCCACCGGGTACGGCGTCGTGGCGGCCGCTCCCTGGTCGGGCGGTTGTCCCGGGTCCGTGACGACGGCGAGGGCGGCCTGCTCGGCATCGCGGTCGGACCGACGTTCGCCGACGACCGGTGGGTGTACTTGTACTTCACCTCCAAGTCCGGCGACAACCGGATCGTGCGCAAGCGCTTCCGGCACGGCGAGCTGGGCCGGACGCACCTCCTGCTCGACGGGATCCCGAGCGGCTCCAACCACGACGGAGGCCGCCTGGCGTTCGGCCCCGACGGGCACCTCTACGCCAGCACCGGCGACAGTGGCGACTCGTCCCTGGCCCAGGACAAGGAGTCCTTGGCGGGGAAGGTCCTGCGGATGACGCCGTCCGGGCGGGTGCCCGACGACAACCCGTTCGACTCGCGCGTGTGGACCTTCGGGCACCGCAACGTCGAAGGCATCACCTGGGACCACCGCGGCCGGATGTGGGCCACCGAGCTCGGGCAGAGCGAGCGCGACGAGCTGAACCGCATCCGCCGCGGGCGCAACTACGGGTGGCCGGAGGTCGAGGGCGGCGACGGGAGCGGCCCCTACGCCGACCCGTTCGTCACCTGGTCCCCGACGAGCACCTGCTCACCGAGCGGTGTGGCCATCGCCAAGGGCCGCGCCTGGGTCGGTGCGCTGGCCGGGCAGGCGCTGTACTCGGTGCGGCTCGCCGGTCCGCACGCAGGGCGGGTGCGGCGACACCTCCACGAGGACCTCGGCCGGATCCGCACCGTGCAGAAGGCACCCGACGGGTCCTTGTGGCTCACCACGTCCAACCGGGACGGGCGGGCCGACCCGGGGCCGCGCGACGACCGGGTCCTCCGCCTCACCGTCTGAGCAGGTAGACCGCCGCGCCGGCACGGAGGTTGCCCAGCCGCTGACCGAGCCGGCCGTGCAGCACGCGCCCCTGCTCGTCGAGCAGCAGCCGGGTCTCCACGGACAGGTCGAGCGCGGAGAACAGCTCCTCGAGGTCGGCCAGCGTGGAGAGGTGGATGTTCGGCGTCTCGAACCACCGGTACGGCAGCTCCCGCGACACCGGCATGCGGCCGGTGAGGGCGAGCGACGCCCGGTGCTTCCACAGCCCGAAGTTCGGCACCGACACCACGCACCGCCGCCCGATCCTCCGGATCTCGGCGAGCACCTCCGCCGGGTGGCGCAGGGTCTGCAGGGTCCGGGACAGCACCACCACGTCGTACGAGTCGTCGGCGAACTCGGACAGCTCGTCGTCGACGTCGACCTCGATGACCGGCACCCCGGACCGGATCGCCCGCAGCACCGACTGCTCGTCGATCTCCACGCCGGTGCCCGCGCAGTCGCGGGCCCGGAACAGGTGCGACAGCAGGTCCCCCTCGCCGCAGCCCACGTCCAGCACCCGGGAGCCGCGCGGCACCAGTCCCGCCACCACGTCGAGGTCAGGCCTCACGGCGGCCCCTCTCGTCGTACGCACGGTCCAGGAACGCCGCGATCGTCTCGTGGTAGCCGGGCGGCTCGAGCAGGAACGAGTCGTGCCCCCACGGCGAGCGGATCTCCCGGAAGGTCACCGGCACCCTGCCGTGCTCGAGCGTGCGGACGATCCGGCGGGAGTGCTCGGTGCTGAAGCGCCAGTCGGTGTCGAAGGAGACCACCAGTGCCTGCGAGGCCGACTCCGCGATCCGGCGTACGGCGGCGGGGTCGGCGAACGGGTCGAAGTAGTCCATCACCCGGCTGAGGTAGAGGTAGGACAGCGCGTCGAACCGGTCGAGGAACGACTCCCCCTGGTGCCGCAGGTAGGACTCCACCTGGAAGTCGATCCCGAACCCCATGGCCGGGGTGTCGCCGTTCTGCAGCCTGCGGTCGAACTTCGACGTGAACGCCTCGTCGGAGAGGTAGGTGATGTGGGCCATCATCCGGGCGATCGCCAGGCCGAGGTCCGGCGCGCGGTCGCCCTCCAGGTAGCGCCCGCCCGCGAAGTCCGGGTCCCGCATGATCGCCTCGCGGGCCACGGCGGAGAACGCGATGTTCTGCGCGCTCAGCCGGCTGCTGGCGGCGACGACCACCGCGCTGGGGACCTCGTCCGGTGTCTCGCTCATCCACTGCAGCACCTGCATGCCACCCAGCGAGCCACCGACGGCGCCCAGCAGCCGGGAAGCCCCCAGGTGCCGGAGCAGTGCACGGTGGACGGTCACGAAGTCGGCCATCTGCACGAGGGGGAAGTCCAGGCCGTACGGGCGGCCGGTGGCCGGGTCCGTCGACGCGGGACCGGTGGTGCCCTGGCAGCCGCCGAGCAGGTTCGGGGACACGACGAAGAACCGGTCGGTGTCCACGGCCCTGCCGGGGCCGATCAGGTTGTCCCACCAGCCGACGCGGCCCTCGGCATCGACGCCGGCCGCGTGGGCGTCCCCGGTGAGGGCGTGGCACACGAAGACGACGTTGTCCGCCTCCGGTGACAGCGTCCCGTAGGTCTCGTAGGCGACCTCCACCGGACCGAGCGTCCGGCCACTGGCAAGCCGCAACGGGTCGTCCTCGGTGAAGAGGACGACCCGTTGCGTCTGCGTGGTCCCGAGGGTCACGGCGCGACCCTACTGGCGGGGGTCACTTCGCCGCGGTGAGCGCCTGCTCCAGGTCGGCCAGGATGTCGTCGATGTGCTCGATGCCGACCGACAGCCGGACCATGTCCTCCGGCACACCGGCCGCCTCCAGCTCGTCCGGGGTGAGCTGCGAGTGCGTGGTCGTCGCGTTGTGGATCGCGAGCGACTTGGCGTCGCCGATGTTGGCCAGGTGGCTGAACAGCTGCAGGGACTCGATGAACCGCTTGCCGCCGTCGCGGCCCGACTTCACGCCGAAGCTGACCAGACCGCCGTACCCGCCCTTGAGGGTCCGGTCCGCGACCTCCTTGTAGTCGCTGGACTCCAGGCCCGGGTAGCTCACCCACGAGACGTTGTCGTGGCCCTCGAGGTACTCCGCGACCTTCAGCGCGTTCTCGCTGTGCCGCTCCATCCGCAGGTGCAGGGTCTCCAGCCCCTGCAGGAACAGCCAGGAGTTGAGCGGGGCGATCGCCGCGCCGGTGTTGCGCAGCAGCACCGTGCGGGCCCGGATGATGTAGGCCAGGTTGCCGACCGCCTCGGTCCACACCACGCCGTGGTAGGCGCCGTCGGGACCGGTGAGACCGGGGAACCGCTCCTTGTGGGCGTTCCAGTCGAAGTTGCCGGAGTCGACGATCACGCCGCCGATGCTGGTGCCGTGGCCGCCGATGTACTTCGTCGCCGCGTGCACCGCGACGTCGGCGCCGAGCTCGAACACCTTGCACAGCAACGGGGTCGGGGCGGTGTTGTCCACGATCAGCGGCAGCCCCTGGCCGTGCGCCGCGTCGGCCCAGGCCCGGATGTCCACCACGTTGATGCGCGGGTTGCCGATGGTCTCGGCGAAGACCAGCCGGGTGCGGTCGTCGACGTGCCGGGCGATGTCCTCGGGACGGTCCGGGTCGACGAAGCGCACCTCGATCCCGAACTGGGGCAGCGTGTGGGCGAAGAGCGCGTAGGTGCCGCCGTACAGCGTGGAGAGCGCGACGATGTTGTCGCCCGCCCCGGCGAGGTTGAGCACCGAGTAGGTGACGGCGCTGCTTCCTGAGGCCGTAGCCAGTGCCCCGACGCCGCCCTCGAGCGCGGTCATCCGCTCCTCGAAGACGCTCTGCGTGGGGTTCATGATCCGGGTGTAGATGTTGCCCGGCTCGGCCAATGAGAAGAGGTTCGCGGCGTGCTCGGTGTCGTTGAAGACGTACGACGTCGTCTGGTAGATCGGCACCGCGCGCGAGTTCGTGGCGGGGTCGGCCGTCTCCTGGCCGGCGTGCACGGCCAGCGTCTCGGGGCGATGGTGGGTCTCAGTCATGGCGCGACCCTACGCGTGGCGTCGGGTACTGCCCCGATGTCTTGCCATCCGGTCCGCGGCGCCGCATCAGCACCGTCGGGGCGGTTGTGGGCGTGAGCGGGCGCTATAGCGCCCGCTGGCTCCCACGATGCGGTCTCACAACCGGTACGCCGTGCGCCCGGAGGTCTTGGACCACATCCTCCGGCTCGAGGCGGAGCTCGACAGCCGTGGCCCGTAGGACGGTTCGCCGAGGGTCTTCGATCTTTCGCTGACGCTTGACGTCGGCGGTCCAGTGCGCCACTTCCATGTGGAATGCGCCGTCGACCTCGAGCACGAGCGTGCGCCCATCTGGCAGGTCCCACTCGGCATCGGTCCAGCGGTTCCGTCCGCCCCGGTCCTTCCGCTTCCGTTGCCGGTCGGGTGCGACGAGACCGGCGCGCCGGCAGATCCGGCCGAGGTCGATCTCCGCCATCGACTCGGCGCCGCCACGGATGTCTCGCAGCAGCGACCGCATGAGGCCCGCCCGGGGCAGCGGCTGGAGCCTGTCGATCCAGCCCAGGAGCTGGTCGGCAGACGTCAGCCGCTGCTGGACTGCGCCGGCAAGCAGCCCACCCGCCACCCGCTCCGGGATCCCCGCGGCAGCACGCAGGAGGATGGCCGGCTCGAGCCTCGCCACGTGGCTGTGGATGCCCGCCCCGCGGATCGCCTGGAGGTCGCGGCGCGTCCGCACGAACCGGTACCCGTCGAGCTCGGCGATGTTGGCGTCCGCGGGGACCAGCACGTCGATGAGCGGCCGGTCCCAACCCCGGAGCCCGTGGTGCCGAGCGCTGGCAAGTCCCCCGAGCAGCGAGAGGGGGCCGGCGTGGAGGTGACCGGCCCAGGCTCGCTGGTCCCAGCTGAGGTCGCCGGTGAAGGTGGCCACCACCATCGGGCCCACCGTCGTCCACCGTCCGGCGCGGACCTCGTTGCGGATGCGGTTGCGCCCGACACCGGCGGCATTGAGCTGCCGCCGGGAGAGCAGCCCACCTTGCCACTGAGCGAGTTGAGGCCAGTCGATGCGCATCGGGAGATCTTGCCGCGGGAGGCGGCCAGGGGGCTTCGGCCCTCCACAAGCAGCGGGTTGTGGGCGTCAGCGGGCGCTATGACGCCCGCTGGCTCCCACGACCCCGCCCGTCAGGCGGAGGCGAGGGACCTCAGCGCGGACGTGAAGAAGGCCAGACCATCGGTGCCCGGCCCGCACAGGTCCTCGACGGCGTGCTCCGGATGCGGCATCAGGCCGACCACGTTGCCGCGCTCGTTGGTGATCCCGGCGATCTCGCGCAGGGAGCCGTTCGGGTTCGTCCCGAGGTAGCGGGCCACGACGCGCCCCTCCCCCTCGAGCATGTCGAGGGTGTCCTCCGAGGCCACGAAGCCACCCTCGCCGTTCTTGAGCACGATGGTGACCTCGGCGCCGTCGGCGTACTCGTTGGTCCAGGCGGTCCGGTTGTTCTCGATCCGCAGCCGCTGGTCCACGCACACGAACTTGCGGTGGTCGTTGCGGATCAGCGCGCCGGGCAGCAGGTGCGACTCGCAGAGGATCTGGAAGCCGTTGCAGATGCCCGAGGACCGGCAGGCCGCGCCGCCGCGCCCTCGATGATGTCGGTCATCACCGGCGCGAACCGGGCGATCGCGCCGCAGCGCAGGTAGTCGCCGTACGAGAACCCGCCCGGCAGGACCACCGCGTCGACGTCGCGGAGGTGTGGTCCCCGTGCCACAGGCGCACCGGTTCACCACCGGCGAGGCGTACGGCGCGCGCCGCATCGACGTCGTCGAGCGACCCCGGGAACGTGACGACGCCGATCCTCACGGCAGGACGTCCTCGTGGACGACGACCTCGAAGTCCTCGATGACGGGGTTCGACAGCAGCGTCTCGGCGAGGGCGTGGATCTCGGCGAGCTTCGCGTCGGTCAGCTCTCCCTCGACCTCCAGCTCGAACCGCTTCCCCTGGCGTACGTCGGTCACGCCGGTGAACCCCAGACGCGGAAGGGCCCGGTGGACGGCCTTGCCCTGGGGATCGAGGATCTCCGGCTTCGGCATGACGCTGACGACGACGCGGGGCACGGGTGGCTCCTTGGGCTGGTCGGCTCGGGCAGCGCCGAGTCTAGTGCGGTCCCGGCACGCCGAACCGACGCGCCGTCTCAGACGAGCTCGCGCTTGAGGATCTTCCCGGTCGCGGTCATCGGCAGCTGGTCACGGAACTCGATGATGCGCGGGTACTTGTAGGAGGCCATGTTCTCCTTGCCCCACGCGACGAGCTCGTCCTCGGTGATGGACGCACCCGGCGCCTTGATGACGAACGCCTTGATCTCCTCGCCGTGGGAGTCGTGGGGGACGCCGACCACCGCCGCGAGCGAGACGCCCTCGTGGCTGAGCAGCACCTCCTCGATCTCGCGGGGGTACACGTTGAAGCCGCCGCGGATGATCATGTCCTTGGCCCGGTCGACGATGTAGTAGTAGCCGTCCTCGTCGCGGCGGGCCAGGTCGCCGGAGCGGAACCACCCGTCCCGCATGACCTCCGCGGTGGCGTCGGCACGGTTGTAGTAGCCCTTCATGATGTTGTGCCCGCGGATGGCGATCTCGCCGACGGCGTCCGGGCCGTCCTCGACGGTGTTCCACTCCTCGTCGATGAGCTTCACATCGACGCCCCAGATCGGGTAGCCGATGGACCCGGCCTTCGCCGGCCGGTCCTTCTGGTTGAACGTCGCGACCGGTGAGGTCTCCGAGAGCCCGTAGCCCTCGAGGATGTCGATGTGGAACCGCGCCTTGAACTCCTTGAGGATCTCGACGGGGAGCGACGCGCCGCCGGAGACGGCGATCTGCATGTTCTCGGCGATCCGGTCGACGTCGACGTCGCCCTCGAGAGCGCCGAGGAGGCCCCAGTACATCGTCGGCACCCCGGCGAAGAACGTGATGTCCTCCTTCTGCAGGAGGTCGACCACGGCCGGCGCCTCGAACCGGGCGACGAGCACCAGGGTCGAGGCGCTCGCGAAGCCCGCGTTCATCTGCACCGTCGAGCCGAAGGAGTGGAAGAGCGGCAGGGTCAGCAGGTGCCTTTCGCCCTCCGGCGAGGCCCCCAGCATCCGGTTGGACTCCAAGGCGTTGAGGACCAGGTTGGAGTGGCTGAGCTCGGCGCCCTTGGGCTGTCCCGTGGTACCGCTCGTGTAGAGGATCACCGCGGAGTCGGTCTCCTCGGTCAGGGCCGACTCGAAGACCGGCGGCTGCTGGGCCATCGCGGCGCCCATCGTCTCGGTGCCCTCGATCGGCGACTCGGCGGCCGGGTCCGCGGTGATCATGAAGAAGTGCTCGCAGCCGTCGGCCTGCTCGAAGCCGGCGTGCCCGTCGGTGCCCATCGGCAGCTCGGGGGTCCCCTGGAAGCAGAAGTAGGCCTTCGCCTCGGAGTCGCCGAGGTGGTAGGCGATCTCGCGGCCCTTGAGCAGGACGTTGAGGGGCACGACGACGGCGCCTGCCTTGAGGATGCCGTAGTAGACGATCGGGAAGAACGGCAGGTTCGGGCACGACAGGGCGACCTTGTCGCCCTTCTTGATGCCGCGCTCGACGAGCAGGTTCGCGATCTGGTTGGCCGCCCCGTTCACCTGTGCGTAGTTGAGCCGGGTGTCGCCGAACACCACGCGCGTCGCGCGTGGGGTGCTTGCGGGCGCTGTCTTCGAGCAGGACGGACAGGTTGAGCACGGGGAACCTCCGGTCGTGAGCCGATCTTGGGGTCAACCTACCCGCGCGTACGGCGAGGTGGGAGGGCGCGGAGGCGCCGGGTCGACCCCGATCCGCGGGCAGGACGCGCCGGGCGGCTCAGGTGAGGGCGCGGGGGATGCGGGGCAGGTCGACCCGGACCAGGGCTGTCATCAGCGCGGTGGCGACCCAGCCCAGGGGCTTGGCCAGCCGCCGCCCGCGGACCCGGGCGACCACGCGGACGCAGGTCCCGGCGATGCCGTCGCGCGTCTCGTCCTCGAAGAACAGCGTGACGAACGCCGTGACCGGTCCCAGGCTGCCGATCTCGGCCCACAGCTCGTCCGGCTCCAGCCCGATGATCTGCAGCTCGAAGGCGGGCCCGCCCCTCAGCCGGTCCACCCACCGCATGCCGACGTGCGGCTCGCCCTCGTCCAGCATCTCCACCCGGTCGAGGCTGGCCTGCCAGCGCGGCCGGTTCCGGGGATCGGAGAGGAAGTCGAAGACGTCGGAGCGCGGGACCGGCACGAAGACCGCCGCGTCCCACCGACCGGGCACCACCACCGGGTAGGAGTCGCGCACCGACACCTCAGAACCTCGTGCCGGTCAGCCGCTCGTACGCCTCGACGTACTTCGCGCGGGTCTGCTCGACCACCTCGGCGGGCAGCGGCGGCGGCGGTTCGCCGGAGGCGCGGTCCCAGCCGCTGGCCGGCGAGGTGAGCCAGTCCCGGACGAACTGCTTGTCGTACGACGGCTGCGGCCGGCCCGGCTGCCACCGGTCGGCCGGCCAGAACCTGCTCGAGTCGGGGGTCAGCACCTCGTCGCCGAGCACCGTCGTACCGTCGGGTCGGGCACCGAACTCGAGCTTGGTGTCGGCGAGCAGGATGCCCCGTTCCCGGGCGATGCCCTCGGCCCGCGCGTAGACGGCCAGCGTCAGCTCGCGCAGCTCCGCGGCACGGTCGCCGCCGACCTCCCGAGCCACGGCGTCGTAGCTGACGTTCTCGTCGTGGTCGCCGATGGCCGCCTTCGTGGCCGGGGTGAAGATCGGGGCGTCCAGCCGGCTGCCGTCCTCCAACCCTTCGGGCAGCGGCACCCCGCACACCTCGCCGGTGGCCCGGTAGTCGACGAGCCCGGAGCCGGTCAGGTAGCCACGGGCCACGCACTCCACGGGGTACATCTCGAGCGCCTCGCAGACCACGGCGTGACCGCGGAGGCCTGCCGGCATCCCTTCCGGCGCCTCGGCCGCCAGCACGTGGTTCGGCACGAGGTCGGCCAGCTGGTCGAACCACCACAGCGACATCCGGGTCAGGATCTCGCCCTTGTCCGGGATCGGCGTGGAGAGCACGAAGTCGTAGGCGGAGATGCGGTCGCTGGCGACCATGAGCAGGGACCCGTCCGGCAGCCGGTAGAGGTCCCGGACCTTGCCGGAGTGGAGGTGCTCGGCGCCGGGGATCGCGGCCGCAGGCGGGATGGTCGGTCCGGCGCTCATGCGCGGCAGCCTATGCGAGGAGACGTGCGGCGGAGAGTCAGGTCACCGCGACGACGTACTGCAGCTGGGTGGTGCCGTCGGCGTCCAAGGAGGTGACGGTGACGTCGTACCCCTCCTTGCTCATCTGCGAGCTGTAGTAGCGCTCGGAGTTGACCTCCGTCACGCTCGTGTAGCCGGCGTCGGTGAGCTTGGCCAAGGCCCGGTCCTGCACCTCGTCGGGAGACCCCTCGACCTCGAGCATCACCGTGAAGCTGCCGTCGACCGAGGCAGCGGTGACCACCTTGCCCTCGAGCAGCGGCACGTCGTCGACCGGGAAGTCGTCCGGCAGGTGGGTGCCGAAGCTCGCCTTGTTGCCGTCCTTGTCGGTCACGGTGAGGCCGTCGTCGCCGAGGTCGACGTCGGCGTCGCCGCCCGCCGCACCCTCGATGGCCTTCTCGGTGATCTTCTCGGCCGCCTTGTCCTCCAGGGCCCCACACCCGCTCACCGCGAGGGCCATGACCGGCGCCATCGCGCCGGCGACGAGGACTCTGCGAACCACCGTCTTCGATGTGCCTGCCACGATTCCTCCTCGAAACTCGCGAGGTTTGTCTGGCCATGCCAACGAATCACGTGCAAGATTACCCACCAGGTGCACGGGGGTCTGCTGGCTGAGGTCTGGGAGCCTCAAGTCAGGACCTAGGTCCCTTGGTGGAGAAAACGGTCCCGACTCGCATGATCCGGGTCACCTTTGGGTACTACAAGAAAATCCGAGTCCGCAGACGTGGGAGGGGAACCCGGTGATCGAGCACCGCATCGGCACGAGCCGTCGTTCCGACGTGGTGCACGTGGTCAGCAGGGCCGTGGCGCGGCCCACCCTCAAGTACTTCCCGCTCAGTGGCCCCGCCACCAAGCTGATGCCGCTGCTGGACCGCACCGCGGCGCTGCTCCCGCGCCTCTCGCACACCGTGCACAAGCCGGTCGTCGCCCGCAGCTGGCGCGGGGAGCTGGTGACGCCCCTCGACGGCCCGACCTCCGACGGCGCGATCCTCTACCTGCACGGCGGCGCCTTCCTGATGTGTGGGCTTGCGACCCACCGCCGCATCGTCGAGCGGCTCGCGCATCGGACCGGGATGCCGGTGCTGTCCGTGGACTACCGGCAGCTGCCGGTCGGGAAGCTCCACGACGCCATCGAGGACTGCGAGGAAGCCTTCCGGTGGCTCGTCCGGACCGGCCACCCCGCCTCCAAGATCGTCATCGCCGGTGACTCCGCAGGGGGCCATCTGTCGTTCGCCACCGCGCTGCGGCTCCGCGACGACGGCGCAGAGACCCCCGCCGGGATCGTCGGGATGTCCCCCTGGTTGGACTTCGACCACATGACCAAGCTCCGGCACCACAACGCCCGCCGGGACGCCTACATCCCGACGCGCCGGCTCCGTAAGGTCGCCCGGATGGTCGTCGGCGACCACCCCGAGCTGCACCACTCCCCGGTGAACGCCGACCTGGAGGGGCTGCCGCCCTCGCTCATCATCTGCGGCGAGGACGAGGTGCTCCGCTGCGACGCCGAGCTGATGGCGGACCGGCTGGCCGAGTCGGGCGTGCCCGCCACCCTGCAGATCTGGGAGGGCCAGGTCCACGCCTTCCCGGTGCTCAGCGACCTCACCCCGGAGAGCCGCGAGGCCGTCGAGGAGGTCGTGGTCTTCGTCAAGGACGCCGTGGCCGCCGCCGGCGCGACGGGCCGCCGCGGGGCCGGGATGCGGTCCGCAGGAGTCGCCTGACGCTTGCCAGCCCCGACGCTGACAGTCACACTGTCAGCGTCATGGTCGGCGCTCCCCGCGGTCGACCGGTGCTCCCGGCAGGAAGCGGTCCATGCCCCAGATCCGCCAGCTGACGCTGCCGGGGAGGGGTGCGCGAGCACTGGCGGCGCCGCCCGACGGCTCGCCGCTGGAGCCGGTCGTCGGCGAGCCGGGCCCACCGCTGGTCGGCAAGACCCTCCAGTTCATGCGCCGCGGCCCGGTGCTGTCGCTGGAGCACTACCGCCGGTTCGGCCCGGTCAGCTGGGCGAACGTCTTCGGCATGCGGATGGTGCTGGTGCTGGGCCCCGAGGCCGCCCAGACGGTCCTGGTCAACAAGGACAAGGCGTTCTCCCAGAGCGGCTGGGAGTGGTTCATCGGACCGTTCTTCAAGCGCGGCCTGATGCTCCTCGACGGCGACGAGCACCACCTGCACCGGCGGATCATGCAGGAGGCGTTCACCCGCCCGCGGCTGGAGAGCTACCTGCTGCAGGCCGGCGCGATCATCGACGAGCAGGTCCCGCACTGGCCCACCGACGAGCCGTTCCGCCTCTACCCGGCCATCAAGGACCTGTCCCTCGATGTGGCCACCGCCGTGTTCATGGGGTCGGGACACACCGAGGAGACCGTCCAGGTCCAGCAGGCCTTCGTCGACTGCGTCCGCGCGGGGCTGTCGCTGGTGCGCTTCCCTGTGCCCGGGCTGCGCTGGCACAGGGGGCTGCGGGGCCGGGAGGTCCTCGAGGACTACTTCCGGGCCCGCATCCCGGCCAAGCGGGCGTCGGCCGACGAGGACCTCTTCGCCGCGCTGTGCCACGTCGAGACCGACGAGGGCCACTCCTTCGACGACGACGACGTGGTCAACCACATGATCTTCCTGATGATGGCCGCGCACGACACCTCGACGATCACCGCCACCACGGCGGCGTACTTCCTGGCCAAGCACCCGCAGTGGCAGGAGCGTTGCCGCGCCGAGTCGCGCGCGTACGGCGGCGGCCCGATCGACCTGCCCGGCACCGAGAAGCTCGAGTCGCTCGACCTGGTGTTCTCCGAGGCGATGCGGCTGGTGACGCCCGTCCCCGGCATGGCCAGGCGAGCGACGCAGGACACCGAGATCCTCGGCCGGCACGTGCCGGCGGGGACCATGGTCCTGGTCAGCTCCTGGGCGAGCCACCTGATCCCGGAGATCTGGGCCGACGCAGAGGCGTTCGACCCGGCCCGCTTCGACGAGCCGCGGCGCGAGGACAAGCAGCACCGCTTCGCCGACCTGGCCTTCGGCGGCGGCGTGCACAAGTGCATCGGCATGCACTTCGGCCGCGCCGAGGTGAAGGCGCTGCTGCACCGGCTGCTGCTGAGCCACCGGATCGAGGTCCCCGCCGACTACCAGGTGCGCTGGGACATGACCTCGCTCCCCACTCCGGCCGACGGGTTGCCCGTCACGCTGCGCCCCCTCCGCTCCGCCCCATGAGACACCCGACGAGAGGTACACACATGACGAAGTCCCCTGACCTGACCAGCCTGACCGGGAAGGTGGTGGCGATCACCGGCGGCGGCCGCGGCATCGGCGCCGCGACCGCGGCCACCCTGGCCCGCCACGGAGCCACGGTGGCGATCGGGGACCTCGACCTGGACGTCGCCGAGGCCACCGCCCGGCGGATCGGCGGCGGCACCCTCGCCGTACGCCTCGACGTCACCGACCCGAAGAGCTTCAGCTCCTTCCTCGACGAGACCGAGAGCACCCTGGGCCCGCTCGACGTGCTGGTCAACAACGCCGGCATCATGCCGCTGGCCACGTTGCTCGAGGAGGACGACACCATCACCTCCCGCGTGCTCGACCTCAACGTGCGGTCGGTCATCGTGGCGAGCCGGGAGGCGGCCCGCCGCATGGTCCCGCGGGGGCGCGGCCACATCGTCAACGTGGCCTCGACGGCCGGCATGGCGGGGATCGCGGGCGGGGGCACCTACTGCGCCAGCAAGGCCGCCGTGATCGCGTTCAGCGAGGCGATCGAGCAGGAGCTGGCCGAGCACGGTGTGCACGTGTCGGCCGTGATGCCGGGCATCGTGCAGACCGAGCTGTCGGTGGGCATCCCCGACCTCCCCGGCTTCAAGTCGGTCACCCCCGAGGCGGTCGCGCAGGGCATCGCGGAGGCGCTGGCCGAGCCCCGCCTCGAGGTGTTCGTGCCGAAGTCCGCCGGGCCGATGCTGAAGTACATCCGACTCATGCCGCGGCGCGGCTCTCTGTGGCTGAGCCGCAAGATGGGTGCCGACAAGGTGTTCACCGAGGCGCACAGCCACCCGGACCGGAAGACCTACGAGGCCCGGGCGGCAGGACAGGACCAGCCGGCGGGGCCGTGACCCTCGGCGTGCGCCGGGGCGCTCGCTGACCCGCACGATCCCCGGCGCGGCCGGGACGGGTCAGTGCGCCCGGCGCTGCGGCGGCATGGAACCGACCAGGGTCTCCCGGGCACCGCCGAGGAGGTCCAGGACGTCCTGCATTCCGCGGTCCTCGGCCTTCGAGCGGCCGGCCTGCCGGCCGAGGCGCATCATGGCGTACTCCTCGGGGAGACGGACGCCGAGGTGCACCAGGAACCGCTCCTCGACCTCGTCGACCAGGTCGACGACGGTGCCGGCGAAGAACTCGCCTTCCTCGTCGCGCAGCACGACCTTCTGCCCCGGGAACAGCTCCGGCCTGCCCGGTACCTCCCAGCGACGGACGAACGCGGCGCGGTTGCGTCGCTGAATGCCGGTCAGTCGCACGTCCAGCAGCTCCATCGGAAACCCCCATTTCCGCCCGAATGCGGCGACCAGGCACCCCAAGCGCACCGGTCCACGAGCAGTCGTGACCCTTCGAGAATAGGGCAATTTCCGGCCCTGCGGTGGTTTGTCAAAGTTCTTCACGAAACCCTCAGGAAGCCCTGGCCACGGTCGATGGGAGCCGGTCGGGCATGCTCACGACCATGCACTCACCCGACCTCCCGACCCTTCCGGACCCCCCGCAGCTCCGGCTGCGCGCGGTCCGTGACGACGACCTCGGGGCGGTGCTCGCGCTCAACGCGGCCGAGGTGGAGATGCTGGCCCCGATGGACGAGGCCCGGTTCCACGAGCTGCGCGGCCTCGCCCACCGCTTCGACGTGGTGGAGGTGGACGGGGGGTTCGGCGGCTTCGTGGTCACGTTCGCTCCCGGGTCGGCGTACGACTCGGAGAACTACCGCTGGTTCAGCGACCGGCACGCCGCAGGGTTCTACTACCTGGACCGCTGCGTGCTGGTCCCCGAGCAGCGCCGCCGCGGTCTCGGCAGCCGGGTGTACGACGAGGTCGAGGCCGTCGCGGCGACCTGGGGTCGGCTGACCCTGGAGGTGAACCTGGTGCCCCGCAACGACGCCTCCCTGGCCTTCCACGCGGCGCGCGCGTACGTCGAGGTGGGGCGGCTCGGGGACGCCACGCACCTGGTGAGCCTGATGGAGAAGGTGCTGTGAGGATGGACCGGTGACCAAGCGTGAACGCCTCGACGCCCACCAGCTGATCGACCTGGTGGTCGACGCCGGGTCCTGGGTCTCCTGGGACGCCGCGCCCGAGCGCGGCCCGGTGTCCGAGGAGTACGCCGCCGAGCTGGCCCGGGCCACGGAGAGGACCGGGCTCGACGAGTCGGTGCTGACCGGCGAGGCCACGCTGCGCGGGCGGCGAATCGCCGTCCTGGTCAGCGAGTTCGGGTTCCTCGCCGGCTCGATCGGGGTCGCCTCCGCGCGGCGCATCGTCGAGGCCGTGCGCCGCGCCACCCGGGAGGGCCTGCCGTTGGTGGCCGCCCCGGTGTCGGGCGGCACCCGGATGCAGGAGGGCACCCGCGCCTTCGTCTGGATGGCGCACATCGCGGCAGCGCTGTCCGACCACAAGGCCGCGGGGCTGCCCTACCTGGTCTACCTGCGGCACCCCACGACCGGCGGGGTCATGGCGTCGTGGGGCTCGCTCGGCCACGTCACCGCCGCCGAGCCCGAGGCGCTGCTCGGCTTCCTGGGCCCGCGGGTCTACCAGCAGATGTACGGACGCGCGTTCCCACCGGGGGTGCAGACCTCGGAGAACCTGTACGCCCGCGGGCTCATCGACGGCGTGGTCGAGCCGGCCGACGTCGCCGAGCTCCTCGACCGCACGCTGGCGATCCTGAACGCGCCCGGGGACGCCGTGGTTCCCGCACTGCCGGGGGAGCCGATCACCGACGTGGACACCTGGGACTCGATCACCCGGTCGCGCCGCGACGACCGACCGGGCATCCGGCGGCTGCTCAAGCACGCCGCCACCGACGTCGTGGCCCTCAACGGGACGGGACAGGGGGAGGCCGAGCCGGGGCTGCTGCTGGCGCTGGCGCGCTTCGGCGACACCCCGTGCGTCCTGCTCGCGCAGGACCGTCGCCACCAGACCGACGCGACCCCGCTGGGCCCCGGGGCGCTCCGCGAGGCCCGCCGAGGGATGCGACTCGCCGAGGAGCTGCGGCTGCCGCTGGTCACCGTCATCGACACGCCCGGTGCGGCGCTGTCGGTGGAGGCGGAGGAGGGCGGCCTGGCCGGGGAGATCGCCCGGTCGCTGGCCGCCCTGGTCAGCCTGCGCGCGCCCACCTTGTCGCTGATGCTCGGCGAGGGGACCGGTGGAGGCGCGTTGGCGCTGCTGCCGGCCGACCGGGTGGTTGCCGCGCAGCACGCGTGGCTCTCCCCGCTCCCGCCGGAGGGCGCCAGCGCGATCGTGCACCGCGACCTCGAGCACGCCCCGGAGATGGCCAGGTCGCAGGGGGTGCGGTCGCTGGACCTGCAGCGCGACGGCATCGTGGACGTGGTGGTCGCCGAGCGTCCCGACGCCGCGGACGAGCCGGAGGAGTTCTGCCGGCGGGTCGGTCAGGTGCTGCGCCACGAGCTGGCCTGGCTGCGACGGCAGGATGTCGACGCGCTGGTCGCCCGCCGCGCCCGGCAATAGCCAGGAGCGCACACGCTCGTTGGTCCTGGCATGCCTTCGCTCCGTGTGCTGCTCGTCACCCTGACCGCCCTGGTCGCGTCCGCGCCGGTGGCGGCCGTCGCCGTGCCCATCCCGCCCGGACCGCTCGACCCGAGCGTGCCCAGCTTCGAGGGGGCCCCGGTGCAGGACCACCCACTCCCCGCGCTGGACGTGCCACAGCACCCGTTCCTGGCGCCGACCGGGCTCAACAGCATGCACAACGACGGCTACGCCACCGACGCCTACGCCGGCGGCGGGCCCCGGGGCGCCGACCTGCAGGTCACCAGCGAGAGCTACGGGATCGAGGAGTGCGCCACGGTCGCGTTCGACCGCCGGCACCGCATCGTCGGGCTGTGCGGGAGCGTCCAGGGCTTCCAGCTGCGGCTCATCGACCCGGTGACGCTCCAGTCGCTGGCCACCATGCACACGTCGACGCGCGACGTGAGCTCCGGGGCGAACCCGCTCACGGACCTGTGCGGCGGCGCGTACTTCTACCTCGACAACCGGGACCGCGCGCTGGTCGAGACGGTCGACGGCACGGTCATGGTCGTCAAGGTGACGAAGGACGGGTTCGCACTGCGGCGTACCTATGACCTGAACGAGGCCATCCCGGACGGCGACTGCCTCATCGCGCTGATGCCGGACTGGGACGGCCGGATCTGGTTCGTCACCAAGGACGGCGGCGTCGGCACGGTCGCCCCGCGCTCCGGCGAGGTCCGCAGCATGCGCCTGAAGGGCGAGCGGATCGTCAACTCCTTCGCCACCGACGAGACCGGCGGTGTCTACATCGTCAGCGACCACGCGATGTACCGGTTCGACGCGCGGCGCAACGGCGCCCCGGCGGTGACCTGGCGGGAGACCTACGACCGCGGGTCGACCCAGAAGACCGGCCAGCTCTCCCAGGGCTCGGGGACCACGCCGACCCTGGTCGGCCGCAACCTGGTGGTGATCACCGACAACGCCGACCCACGGATGCGGGTGCTGTCGTTCCGGCGCACCGCGAAGCCGGTGCGGCACCGCGAGGTGTGCCGCGAGCCGGTCTTCGCACCGGGCGTGAGCGCGACGGAGAACAGCATCGTGGCGGTCGGCCGGTCAGTGATCGTGGAGAACAACTACGGCTACGAGAACCCGAGCACCACGACGTTGGGGCGGTCCACCACCCCGGGCATCACGCGGGTCAAGGTCGGCCGCAAGGGCTGCGGCACGATGTGGGAGTCCGACGAGATCGCGCCCACGTCGGTGCCCAAGGTGTCGCTGAAGACCGGACTGCTGTACGTCTACAACAAGCCGGAGGGGATCGAGTCCGACCCGTGGTACTTCACCGCGATCGACGTGCGCACCGGCAAGACGGCGTGGAAGCAGCTCACCGGCACCGGCATGCAGTGGAACAACCACTACGCGGCCATCTACCTCGGCCCGGACCGCGCGGCGTACATCGCGACCCTGTCCGGGCTGATCCGGCTGGCGGACAGCTGAGGGCCGACGGGGCCTGAGCACCGCTAGGCTGAACTAGAACACGTTCTAGGAGGCCGCGCATGGGCACGTACGTCGTCAGCGGGTCGGCGTCGGGGATCGGGGCTGCCACCGCGGCCCTGCTCCGCGACCGGGGCCACCGGGTCCTCGGCGTGGACCGGGCGGTGGGTGCCGGCGTCGACGTGGTGGCCGACCTGTCCACGGCGGAGGGCCGTCGCGAGGCGGTGAGCGGCGTGCTCGCCCTGGCGGGCGACCGGGTCAACGGGGTGGTGCCCTGCGCGGGCATCGCGGGGATGACCGGTGTCGACAGCCGGCTGGTGGTCTCGGTGAACTACTTCGGCGCGGTGGAGCTCGTCGAGGGACTGCAGCCCGCCCTCGCGGCGGCCGCCGCGGCCGGCGAACCCGCCGCCGTGGTGCTGCTCTCGTCCAACTCGTCGACCTGCCAGCCCGGCTGGGCCCTCGAGGTGGCCAAGGCCTGCCTCGACCGCGGGGAGGGCGCCGCCCGGGACGCCGCCGCGAAGCGGGACTCGGTCCTGGTCTACCCGGCCACCAAGGCCGCCCTGGCGTGGTGGGCCCGCGGCGTGGGCACGGGCAAGGAGTGGGTCGGCGCGGGCATCCGGGTCAACGCCGTGGCCCCAGGCCTGATCGCGACCGCCATGACCGACCAGGTGCGCAAGGACCCGGTGCTCGGCAGGTTCGCGGACGCCTACCCGACCGCGTTGAAGCGCCCCGGCCGGCCGGAGGAGATCGCTTCGCTCATCGCGTTCCTGCTGTCGGAGGAGTCCAGCCTGCTGGTCGGCTCGGTCGTCTTCGCCGACGGGGGGACCGACGCGCTGCTGCACAAGCGCCGGCCCCGGTCGACGTACGTCCCCAAGCCGGTGATGACGTTGGCCATGCGCGCGATGCCGCTCGCCGCCCGCCTCCAGAAGCGCCGCCCCCCGGCCATGTAGCGCGGGGTTGTGGAGCGCCTCAGAACTTGAGCGCGGACGCGGGCCGCTCCATGATCGCGGCGACGTCGGCGAGGAACTGCGACCCCTTGGCGCCGTCGATGAAGCGGTGGTCGAACGACAGCGCGAGCGTGGTGACGTCCCGCGGCTTGATCCGGCCCTTGTGCACCCACGGCTGCTTCCGGACCGCCCCGAACGCCAGGATCGCCGACTCGCCCGGGTTGATGATGGGCGTCCCGGCATCGACTCCGAAGACGCCCACGTTGGTGATCGTGAACGTGCCACCGGCCATCTCCGCCGGCTGGGTGCGGCCCTCGCGGGCCGTGGCGGTGAGCTGGTTCAGCTCGCCGGCCAGCTCGACCAGCGACATCGCGTCGGCCCCCTTGACGTTCGGCACGACCAGGCCGCGGGGCGTCGCCGCCGCGATGCCGAGGTTCACCGAGCCGCTGTAGACGACCTCCTGGGCCGCGTCGTCCCAGTGGGCGTTGATCTCGGGCGTGCGTCGCATGGCCAGGCACACCGCCCGGGCGAGCACCAGCAACGGTGAGACCCGGACGTCGCGGAACTCCCGGTCCGCGCGCAGCTCGTCGACCAGCTTCATCGTGCGGGTGACGTCGACGGTGACCCACTCGGTGACGTGCGGTGCCGAGAACGCCGAGTCGACCATGGCCTGCGCCATCATCTTCCGGACGCCCTTGATCGGCTCGCGACGGTCCTCCAGGCCCACGCCCGGCCGGGCGGTCGCCTGCCCGGAGCGCTGGGCCGCCGAGCTGTCGGACTCCCCGCCGCCCGCGGCCGCCTGGACGTCCTCGGCAGTGACGATGCCGTCAGCACCTGTCGGCGTCACCGACGCCAGGTCGACGCCGAGGTCGCGCGCCAGCTTGCGGACGGTGGGCTTGGCCAGCACGCTCCCGACCGACCAGGTGCCCGTGGGCCGGTCGTGGAAGCGCGCCTCGCGAGCCGGTACGGCGGGCACCGGCTGCTCGTCGGCCGCCACCACGTCGGAGGTATCCGCACCCCCGAGCGAGAACGAGCCCTGGACCTGCATCTGGGTGGCCGAGCCGGCCATGGTCCTCGCGGTAGCCGGGCCCCGGCGAGCCTTCCGCTGCGCCGCACCCGACCGGGGACCGTAGCCGACCAGGGTGGCGTTGGTGGCCCCGGCAGCCGGGTTCGAGAGGTCGAGCTCCGGAGCCTTCTCCCGCGGCGTCGAGGCACCGTCGTCACCGGAGTCGCCCGTCGGCGCACCGCCCTTGCCGTCGTCGATCGCGATGATCGGGGTGCCGACGTCGACGGTCTCGCCCTCGGGCACCAGGAGCGCGGTCACCGTGCCGGCGTACGGCGACGGCAGCTCGACCAGCGACTTCGCGGTCTCGATCTCCACGACGACGTCGTTGACCTTGACCGTGTCCCCGACCTTCACCATCCAGGTGACGATCTCGGCCTCGGTCAGGCCCTCGCCCGGGTCGGGGAGCTTGTACTCGTTGACAGCCACAACAGCCCTCTCAGCCGGCTCAGAAAGCGAACGTACGGTCGACGGCGTCCAGGACCCGGTCGAGGTCCGGCAGCCACTCCTCCTCCACCCGCGCCGGCGGGTAGGGGGTGTCGAAGCCACCCACGCGCAGCACGGGCGCCTCGAGGGAGTAGAAGCACTCCTCGGTGATCCGCGCGGCCACCTCGGCGCCGAGCCCCAGGTTGGTGTGCGCCTCGTGGGCGACCACGGCCCGCCCGGTGCGCCGTACGGAGTCGACGACCGGCCCCATGTCGAGAGGCGACAGGGTGCGCAGGTCGATGACCTCCACGCTCCGCCCCTCGGCCGCCGCTGCCTCGGCTGACGCCAGGCAGACCTTCACCATCGGACCGTAGGAGAGCAGGGTCAGGTCGTCGCCGGCCCGCACCACCCGGGAGGCGTACAGGGGGTCGGGGGTCGCCGACTCGTCGATCTCGACCTTGTCGGCGTGGTACTGCCGCTTCGGCTCGAGGAAGATCACCGGGTCGTCGCAGGCGATGGCCTGCTGGATCATCCAGTAGCCGTCGACCGGGTTGGAGCAGGCCACCACCTTGAGCCCCGGCGTGTGCGCGAACTGCGCCTCCGGCGACTCGCTGTGGTGCTCGACCGCGCCGATGCCGCCGCCGAAGGGGATCCGGATCACCATCGGCATCGGCACCTTGCCCTGGCTGCGGAAGTGCAGCTTGGCGACCTGCGACACGATCTGGTCGTACGCCGGGTAGACGAAACCGTCGAACTGGATCTCGCAGACCGGCCGGAAGCCGCGCATGGCGAGCCCGACCGCGGTGCCGATGATCCCGGACTCGGCGAGCGGCGAGTCGATGACCCGGTCCTCGCCGAAGTCCTTCTGCAGGCTGTCGGTGATCCTGAAGACGCCGCCGAGCTTGCCGACGTCCTCTCCCATCACCAGGACCTTGGGGTCGTCCTCCATGGCGCGACGCAGGCCGGCGTTGAGGGCCTTGGCCAGGGTCATCTTGGTCATCGTGCTGCCCCCTCCGGCTCGACGGCGCTCGACGCGTCCTCCCCCTCCGGCTCGAACGTGTCCAGGTAGGCGGCGTAGCCGGCCTTCTGGTTCGTCAGCTCCTCGGTCTGCTCGGCGTACACGTGGTCGAACACCTCGAGGATGTGCGGGTCGGGCATCGACCGACAGCCGTCACGCAGACGCTCGCCGAGCTCTTCGGCCTCCGCCTCGACCGCGTCCACGAAGTCGCGGTCGATCAGCCCGTTGCGACGCAGGTAGACCCGGACCCGCTCGATGGGATCCTTGAGCTTCCAGTGCTCCACGTCGGAGGAGAGCCGGTAGCGCGTCGGGTCGTCGGTCGTCGTGTGCGCGCCCATCCTGTAGGTGTACGCCTCGACGAACGTGGGCCCCTGCCCGTCCCGGGCACGCTGCAGCGCCGCCTGGGTGACGGCGTACGTCGCGAGGACGTCGTTGCCGTCGACGCGGACGCCGGGGAAGCCGAACCCGAGAGCCCTCTGGTAGAGCGGGATCCGGGTCTGGCGCTCGATCGGCTCGGAGATCGCCCACTGGTTGTTCTGGCAGAAGAACACCACCGGAGAGTTGTACGACGCGGCGAAGATGAACGACTCGTTCACATCACCTTGACTAGAAGCGCCGTCGCCGAAGTACGCCACCACCGCGGCGTCGCGGTCCGGGTCGCCGGTGCCGACCGCGCCGTCCCGCTGCACGCCCATGGCGTAGCCGGTGGCGTGCAGGGTCTGCGCCCCGATGACGATGGTGTAGAGCCCGAAGTTGTTCTCCCGCGGATCCCAGGACCCCTGGTCCACGCCGCGGAACAGGCCGAGCAGCTGCAGGGGGTCCACGCCGCGGCACCAGGCCACCCCGTGCTCGCGGTAGGTCGGGAAGACGTAGTCCTGCGTCCGGAGTGCGCGGCCCGAGCCGATCTGCGCCGCCTCCTGACCGAGCAGCTGCGCCCAGATGCCCAGCTCGCCGTGCCGCTGCAGCGCGGTCGCCTCGACGTCGATGCGCCGCGTGAGCACCATGTCGCGGTAGAAACCGCGGATCTGCTCGGCCTCCTCGTCGGCCGACAGACCGTCACCGAAGGAGAACGAGGGGTGCTCGACACGCTCGCCCTCCGGAGTCAGGAGCTGGACCAGCTCCGGTCCGCCGTCGGCGTCCGCGGGTCCCTGCACGAGCTGGGGACCGAAGTCGCTGCCGATGACGTCCCGCTTCACGGACACATCACTCACGTCTGGGCTCACCTCTGGCACTCCTCGGTTTCGTCGGCCTCCGGGGTCTCCGGGACCGGCTGGTGGTTGGAGCTCACCGACGGACGCGGGCGTGCAAGGGGTGGGCGCTCCCAGGTCCAACGGCGTGTGACCGGCACCACAGCGCCGGCAGGTCCAAGGTACCGGTCCGGGGCGGTCTTCCGCGAGTTGACCCGCCTCTCGGGAGGACGCCTCGCGAGAGCCTCGTTAGCCTCCGCTGCATGACTCCTCCTGCGCCCGCCCCGTCGGGCCCCCCGGCCGTGCGGGTCGAGAAGCACGGCCCGGTGACGACCGTGGTGCTCGCCCGACCCGACCGGCGCAACGCGGTCGACGGGCCCACCGCGGCGCTGCTCGCGGACGCCTTCCGCGCCTTCGACACCGACGACTCCGCCGAGGTCGCCGTCCTCTGGGGTGCCGGCGGCACCTTCTGCTCCGGTGCCGACCTCACCACCGTCGGTACGCCGACCATGAACCGCGTCGAGCGGGACGGCGACGGACCGATGGGCCCGACGCGGATGCGGCTCGGCAAGCCGGTGATCGCCGCGGTGGAGGGCTACGCGGTCGCCGGGGGGCTGGAGCTGGCGCTGTGGTGCGACCTGCGCGTGGTGGCCGCGGACGCCACCTTCGGGGTGTTCTGCCGGCGCTGGGGGGTTCCGCTCGTCGACGGCGGCACGGTCCGGCTGCCTCGGCTCGTCGGTCGCGGCGTGGCCATGGACCTGGTGCTGACCGGTCGCCCGGTGGAGGCCGAGGAGGCGCTGCGGATCGGGCTGGCCTCCCGCGTCGTACCGCCCGGAACGGCGCGCCGGGCGGCCGAGGAGCTGGCGCTGTCGCTGACCCGCTTCCCCTCGACCACGATGCGGCGCGACCGGTTGTCGCTGCTCGGGCAGGAGGGGATGTCCGAGGAGGCCGCGCTGGCCGCCGAGCTCGGGCACGGGCTGGTGTCGCTGGCCGCCGACGCCGAGGCGGGTGCGGCGCGGTTCACCTCCGGCGACGGCCGGCACGGCGCGTTCCCGCGCTGAGCCGGCGAGTCGACCCTCCCGGCGCCCGGCACTTCGCAAGCGTCAGGGTTTGGGGGTGAAGGCGTCGGCGACGGAGAGGAAGACGTCGTTGCCGGCGGGCTCGCCGATCGTGACCCGGACGCCGTCGGTGGCGTAGGGGCGCACCATGATGCCCTCGGCCTCGGCCGCGGCGGCGAACCGTGGAGTGTCCTCGCCCAGCGGCAGCCAGACGAAGTTGCCCTGGGCGTCGGGCACCGACCAGCCCTGGTCGCGGAGCGCCTCGACCACCCGGCCGCGCTCGACCACGATGGACTCCACCCGCTCCAGCAGGGCGTCCTCGCACGACAGCGCCGCCACGGCTGCCGCCTGCGCCACTGAGGAGACGCCGAACGGCAGCGAGCAGGCGCGCACCGCCGCCGCCACCTCCGGCGGGCCGACCAGGTAGCCGACCCGCAGACCCGCGAGCCCGTAGGCCTTGGCGAAGGTGCGCAGCACCACGACGTTGGGCCGGTCGCGGTACAGCGTCACCGCGTCCACCGGGTCGTCGATGCGCACGAACTCGCGGTAGGCCTCGTCGACCACGACGACGACGTCGCTGGGGATCGCGGCGACCAGGTCCTCCAGCTCGCGGCGGCCGACCGCCGGGCCGGTCGGGTTGTTCGGCGTGCACACCAGCACCACCCGGGTCCGGTCGGTGACCGCGGCGGCCATCGCGGGGAGGTCGTGCCGGCCGTCCGCGGTCAGCGGGACCTGGACCGCCCGGGCGCCGCAGACGGCGGTGGCGATCGGGTAGGCCTCGAAGGAGCGCCAGGCGTACACGACCTCGTCTCCGGGCTCGCAGAAGGCCTGGACCAGGTGGTAGAGCAGCGCGACCGAGCCCGTCCCGACGGCCAGGTCGGTGGTCGGGACGTCGAGCCGTGCGGCGAGCGCCTCGTAGAGCGCGACGTTGCCCATGTCCGGGTAGCGGTTGAGCGAGGCGGCAGCCCTCTCCACGGCCTCCAGCACGCCCGGCAGCGGTGGGTAGGGGTTCTCGTTCGAGGAGAGCTTGTACGACGGTCGGTCGTCGCGCAGCGCCGGCGGGCGTCCGGCCACGTAGGCCGGGACGTCGGCGAGGGCGGCGCGCGGCCTCGGGCCCCCCGTGGAGGCCGGCGAGCCGGCGGTCGGTCCGGGGGCGGGGCTCGGAGTCACGTCCGTAGGCTACGACGCCCCCTCCCAAAGAGCGTTGTGGTCTGCGCGGCCTCCTGGGCCCCCACCCCCGGTCCCCGGCGGTGTTTCCGTCGCCACGGTATTCGGGAAAACCGGACGAAACCATCGGCCTGGCGGGTGCCCGGCATGACCCAGGTGAACTAGGCCAAACCTGGACACGCTGGCACAGATGCCGCGCGGCGTGCACGGAGGCACGCCGAGCAGCAGCACCACGGCCCCGCTCCCGCCGAACGGTCCGTGGTGGCAAGATCGGCACCGTGAACTTCCTTCTCAGGCTCCTCGTCAGCGCGCTGGCGCTGGCCGCTGCCGCGTGGCTGTTCGACGGCATCGAGGTCACCGGCAACGACACCTCCGACCAGGCGCTCACCCTGCTCGCGGTGGCCGTCATCTTCGGGCTCGTCAACGCGATCATCGCGCCCGTCGTGAAGCTGCTGTCCTTGCCGTTCATCATCCTCACGCTGGGTCTGCTGCTGCTGCTCATCAACGCCGCGATGCTGTGGCTGACGAGCGAGATCGCGCAGCGCCTCGACCTCGGCTTCCAGGTCGAAGGCTTCTGGACGACCGTCTTCGGCGCGATCGTGATCTCGGTCGTGACCGCCGTCCTCAGCGGCATCCTCGAGGACGACTGACCGGTGCCGTCGCAGTCGGCGTCCGCCGACCTCCCCGCGCCCCGGGGGCCGGGCCGCTACCGCATCGGTCTCGTGTGCCTGGGCAACATCTGCCGGTCACCGATGGCCGAGGTGGTGCTGCGCTCGCTCGTGGAGGAGTCCGGCCTCGGCGACCGTGTCGAGGTGGTCAGCTCCGGCACCGGGGACTGGCACGTGGGCGAGCCGATGGACCGGCGCGCGGCCGCGACGCTGACCGCGCACGGGTACGACGCGTCGCAGCACCGGGCCCAGCAGTTCGACCCGTCGTGGCACGAGGTCTGCGACGTGCTCCTCGCGATGGACGCCGCCAACCGCGCCGATGTGGGGGACGGCACGGGCGGGCGGGTGCTGATGTTCCGCGACCTCGACCCGCTCGCGGACCCCGACGACCGGGACGTGCCCGACCCCTACTACGGCGACGACGACGGGTTCGAGCGCGTCCTCGGCATCATCCGGCGCACGTCCGCCGAGATCGTGCGCCGGCTCGCGCAGGTCGTCTGAGCCCCCCGGTCAGGGCCGCCGCGGCATCCGCGCCGGCTTGCTCCACTTGCTCGGGCCCGCCTTCGACTTCGCCCGGACCTTGCAGTCGTACGCGGTGCCCTTGTGCAGGCCTCGGAACCGCACGATGTTCTTCGACGACGCCCTGACCACGTGGTCGCCGCGCGTCGTCGCGACGCACCGGCCGACGTACTTCGTGACCTTCGCGCCTCGGACCTTCGCCGGGTCGAAGTCCACGAACCCGCGGTGCCGGGCGGTCCGGGTCGCCGAGACCTGCGTCGGCCGGGTCGGGGTGATCGTGCCCGTCCGCACCCGCAGCTTGCGGGCTGAGAACTCCACGTTGTCGTAGGTGACCAGCATCGCCTGGTGGCCCGTCTCCTGGGTGGAGGTGAGCGTGCCGGGCTCGCCACCCGACAGCGAGGGGCTGAGGCTGCTGCCGGTCATCAGCGCCGGGTTCGGGATGCCGTAGACCTCACGGAGGAAGGCGTTCGGGATGCGCAGCTCACCGTGGCCATGGACGACCGTCGTCAGGTCCGAGCGGTAGTGCCGGTTGGCGAGCCGCACCAGCAGCATGTCGGCGCCGGTGGTCGGGTCGTTCACGATCTCCGGGGGGACGCTGGTGGCGGCGACGTTGGTGAAGTAGTTCATCCCGTAGAACGCCTCCCGCTGGGTGGCGTCGGTCCAGGCGCCGTAGTCGGAGACCACGAAGCCGAACGTGCCCACCCACTCCCGGTCGTTCTCCGGGTCGGTCCCCGTCCATTCCGGGCAGACCCACGGCCACACCGACTGGTCGCACTGACCGCTCACGACCACCGGCGTACCGGTGACCGCGACCTCCTGCGCCGACCCGGAGCCACCGCGCTCGACGGAGGTGTCCCGGCCCTTGCCGCTGACCAGCCGCGGCACGAGACCGCCGGTCCGCAGGTTCACCACGACGACGTCGTCCAGCGAGCCGGCGCCCAGCTCGTAGTCCCCGTCGTGCATCAGGGCGATGCTGACCTCCTGCGAGCCGTTGATCGTGGAGGCCTGTCCGGAGATCGTCCAGGTGGGGCCCAGCGTGTGGAGGTCGGTGCCGTTGAGCGTGGCCGAGGCGATGCACGGCGGCGTGGGCGTCACCGGGTCGCACCACGTCACCTCGGTCGAGGCGACGGCGACCGAGGACGAGGACGAGGCCACGACGGCGGTGACCGAGGACGCGAGGAGTGCAGTGGCGACGAGGAGCCGAGGGGTGCGCATGGCGGCATGGTGACCCCGTTCGAGCGAATTGCCCAGAGGCTTGAGGCCCGCGCCTTCAGCCCGGGTTCAGGTGCCGGTGGCACCCTGGAGCCTGTGAACGCCGACCCCGATGCTCCCCGCCCGCGGGTCCTCGTCGTCGACGACGACCAGGCCGTGCGCGACTCCCTCCGCCGTTCGCTCGAGTTCAACGGGTACGACGTGGCGCTCGCCGGCGACGGCGCGGAGGCGCTGGCGCGGATCGCCGGGTCGGCCCCCGATGCGGTGGTCATCGACGTGATGATGCCGCGGCTGGACGGGATCGAGACCACCAAGGCGCTGCGGGCGGCGGGCAACGACCTGCCGATCCTGGTCCTCACCGCGCGCGACTCGGTCGGCGACCGGGTCGAGGGTCTGGACGCGGGCGCCGACGACTACCTGACCAAGCCGTTCGCGCTCGAGGAGCTGCTGGCGCGGCTGCGCGCGCTGCTGCGGCGCACCCAGGACCACCAGCTCGGGGAGGGGGACGACCTCGCCGCGGAGGAGCTGTCCTTCTCGGACCTCACCTTGAACCCGGCGACCCGCGAGGTCCGCCGCGACGGACGGCCGATCGACCTGACCCGCACCGAGTTCGCGCTGCTCGAGATGTTCCTGCGGCGGCCACGGCGGGTGCTCGACCGGTCCTTCATCCTCGAGGAGGTGTGGGGCTACGACTTCCCGACGACGGCGAACTCCCTCGAGGTCTACGTCGGCTACCTCCGCCGCAAGACCGAGGCGGAGGGCGAGCCCCGGCTGATCCACACCGTCCGCGGAGTGGGCTACGTGCTCAAGGAGACCGGATGACCGACCCACGACGCCGCGAGTCGCCGTGAGGTTCCGGGGGACGCTCGCCGCCCGGGTGGCGCTGCTGGCCACGGTGGCGGTCGGGCTGTCGGTGGCGCTGGTGGCCACCGCGGCGTACCTCACCGTGCAGCACCAGCTCATCGCGGCCCTCGACCACTCGCTGCTCAACCGGGCCGGCGCCGCCTCCCAGTCCGCCGCGCTGGTCGAGCTCACCCGCCGGGACGTGCCCTCGTGGGTGCTCGGCGCCGCCGACGTCCGCATCGCGGTGCTGTACGACGACGGGTCGATCGTCTACAGCGACCGGGACCCCGAGGAGCCGGTCATCCGGCTCGGCGACCAGGAGCTGCAGGTCGCCCAGGGGGACCGGAAGTACTCCGTGCGCACCGAGACCACGCCCTCCGGCCCCTTCCGGGTGGCCGCGGTCCACGGCAACGAGGACGGCACCGCGCTGATCCTGGCCCAGTCGCTGGAGCCGACCCACGAGGCGCTGGGCAGGCTCGGCTTCGTGCTCACCCTGTTCGGGTTGCTCGGCATGGTCGGCGCCGGGCTCGCCGGCTGGGCGGTGGCCCGCAGCGGCCTGCGCCCGGTCCGCCGGCTCACCTCCGCGGTGGAGCACATCGCCCGCACCGAGCGGCTCGAGCCGATCGCGGTCGAGGGCAACGACGAGGTCGCCCGGCTGGCCGCGGCGTTCAACGGGATGCTGGCGGCTCTGGCCGGCAGCCGCGACCGGCAGCGCCGGCTCGTCGCGGACGCGGGTCACGAGCTGCGGACCCCGCTCACCTCGCTGCGCACCAACCTGGACCTGCTGACCCAGGCCGACGCCCGCGGCGGTCTGTCGCCGGAGGCCCGGGCCGAGCTGATGGACGACGTCCGCTTCCAGATCGAGGAGCTCACCACCCTCATCGGGGACCTCACCGAGCTGGCCCGCGACGAGCCGATCCGCGCCCAGCTGGAGCCGGTCGACCTGGCCGAGGTCGTCGAGCACGCGTTGGACCGGGTCCGCCGCCGAGCCACCGGCCTGCGCTTCGACGTCGACCTCGACCCGTGGCAGGTCACCGGGGAGCCGGCCGCCCTCGAGCGCGCGGCGACGAACCTGCTCGACAACGCGGTCAAGTGGAGCCCGCCCGGCGGCGTGGTGACCGTGGCGCTGCGCGACGGCACCCTGTACGTCGCCGACCAGGGCTCCGGCATCGCGGAGGAGGACCTGCCCCACGTGTTCGACCGGTTCTACCGGTCGACGGACTCCCGGACGATGCCCGGTTCGGGGCTCGGGCTGTCCATCGTCCGGGCGGCGGCGGAGCGGCACGGTGGCGCGGTGTGCGCGGGCAACACCGAGGACGGCGGCGCGGCCTTCTGGTTCTGGGTGCCGGCCGCAGAGACTTCCCACGAGCCTTTCAGCAGCGACTCAGCAACCGCAGGCACCCTGGACGCATGACCGACCCGACGCAACCCACCGACGGCCACGAGGACACCAGCGTGCTGCCGCCGTACCAGGAACAGCAGTACTCCCAGCCCTCCCCGCCCTCCTCGTCCGCCCAGCCCTCCCGGCCGGCGCGCAGCCGCACGGCGACCGCCGCGTTCCTGACCGCCGCGCTGCTCCTCGGCGCGGGTGGCGGCGTCGCCGGCGCCGCGGCGTACGACGCCCTCGAGAACGACCCGGCCGCCACGACCGACTCCAGCACCTCCGACGGTGGGGCCAGCAGCGCCTCCGCCCCGCTGACGCAGGAGGACAGCGGCGACGCCGGGTCGGCCGCCACCGGCTCCGCCGAGCAGGTGGCCGAGTCGGTGCTGCCGTCGGTCGTCAAGATCACCGTGCTCGGCCCCGGCGGCACCGGCGGGTCGGGTTCCGGCATCGTGCTCAGCGCCTCGGGCGAGATCCTGACCAACGACCACGTCGTCGAGGTCGCCAAGGGCGGCACGATGACGGTGAGCTTCAACGACGGCAGCACCGCCGACGCGACGGTGGTGGGCACCGACCCGGTCACCGACCTGGCCGTCATCCAGGCCCAGGACGTCTCCGGGCTGACACCGGCCAAGCTCGGCGACTCCGACCAGCTCAAGGTCGGCGAGACCGTGGTGGCGATCGGCTCCCCCTTCGGCCTGGACGCGACCGTCACCAGCGGCATCGTCAGCTCACTGAACCGGCCGGTCGCGGTCGGCGGGAACGGCAACGACACCATCTACCCCGCCATCCAGACCGACGCGGCCATCAACCCCGGCAACTCCGGGGGCCCCCTGGTCAACGCCGCCGGGCAGGTCGTCGGCGTCAACTCCTCGATCCGCACCTCCTCCAGCGGCCTCGGCGGCGAGGGCGGCTCGATCGGGCTCGGGTTCGCCATCCCGATCACCCAGGTGATCCCCGTGGTCGAGCAGCTGCGCAACGCTCAGACGCCGACGCACGCGCGGCTCGGGGTGACGGTGTCGAACAAGGTCGAGGACGGCCTGCCCATCGGTGCGGGCATCGAGTCGGTGCAGTCCGGCTCGGCCGGCGACGCGGCCGGGCTGCGGTCCGGCGACGTCGTGCTCAAGGTCGACGACGAGGTCATCTCGAGCGTGGACGCGCTGGTGGCCACGATCCGCGGCTACCGGCCCGGCGACGACGTGACGCTCACGGTGCAGCGGGACGGCAAGACGATGACCCTCGACGCGAAGCTCGACAGCGACGTGGAGACCACGTCCTCGTAACCGCTCGTAACCGCACCGCTTCTCTCCCCCGACCGGCCCCGACGCACCGCGTCGGGGCCGGTCGCGTTCTCGGGCGGCGCTTGACGTCACTGAACGATCGTTTAGCATACTGACTGTGCGATCAGCCCCGGTTGGCGACCTCACCGCGCGCGCGGCGATCCGCAACGCTGCGCTCCGGATCTTCGCCGAGCAGGGACACGGCGCCGCCAGCGTGCGCCGGATCGCCGACGCCGCGGGCGTCTCCCCGGCGCTGGTGCTGCACCACTACGGCAGCAAGGCCGGGCTGCGGCGGGCGGTCGACGAGTACGCCGCCGCCCAGCTCGACGCGCTCGTCGAGGACCCCGACGCGGTCGGCGAGGTGCTCACCACCGGGTCGAACGCCTCGATCGCCGACCTGTTCACGCGGGCGCTGCCCCCGGACTCGCCGCTCCCGGCGTACGTCCGGCGGCTGCTCCTGGAGGGCGACCCGGCCGGTCTCGCGCTCTTCCGCCGCTGGTACGACGTGTCGCGGGTGCTGCTCGACCAGCTCACCGCCGCCGGCTTCGCCCGGCCCACCGAGGACCCCGAGGCACGGGCGGCCTTCATGCTCGCCGCGGACCTCGCGCTGCTGGTGCTGCGCGAGCCGCTCGCCGACGTCCTCGGCACCGATCCCCTGTCGGCGAAGGGGATGACCCGCTGGGCCGCCGAGGTCGCGCGGATCTACCGGGACGGCGCCTTCGTCGTGCCCGAGGACGAGGTCGGCCGCGGCGGCGACTGACGAAGGGACGAAGGAGGAGGACGGCATGCCGGTTCCCACGACCACGAGTGCACCCGAGCGGCGCACGGGCGGGACCGCCGACGCTGCGGGCGAGGACCTGGTCGTCCGCGCCGCCGGGCTGGTCAAGCGCTTCGGCGACTTCCGCGCGCTGGACGGGCTGGACCTCGAGGTCCGGCGCGGCGAGGTGCACGGCTTCCTCGGGCCCAACGGGGCCGGCAAGTCCACCACCATTCGCATCGTGCTGGGACTGATGCGCAAGTCCGGCGGGGACATCACGCTGTTCGGCCACGACCCGTGGCACCGCGCCGCTCCGCTGCACCGCCGCCTCGCCTACGTCCCCGGCGAGGTCACCCTGTGGCCCGCGCTCAGCGGCGGTCAGTGCATCGACGTGCTGGCCCAGGTGCACGGCGGCATCTCCGACGACCGTCGCGAGGAGCTGATCGCCCGGTTCGACCTCGACCCCAGCAAGCGAGCCCGCGACTACTCCAAGGGCAACCGGCAGAAGGTGTCGCTGATCGCGGCGCTCGCGGCCGACGTCGAGCTGCTCGTCCTGGACGAGCCGACCTCCGGCCTGGACCCGCTCATGGAGCAGGCCTTCCAGGAGGTCATCCGGGAGCGCGCCGCCCAAGGCGTCACCGTGCTGCTCTCCAGCCACATCCTCGCCGAGGTCGAGGCCCTCGCCGACCGGGTGAGCATCATCCGCAAGGGCAGGACCGTGACCACCGGGACGCTGGCCGACCTGCGCCGGCACACCCGGACCAGGATCCACGCCGTCACCACCCGACCGCCGGCGCTCGACGGCGCGTCCGGCGTGGCGAACGTCGAGGTCGAGGAGCACCCCGCCGGGACCGAGACCAGGCTCAGCGTGGACGCGTCCGTCCTCGGCGACGTCGTGGGACGCCTCACCGAGGCCGGGCTCGACACCCTCACCGTCACCCCGCCGAGCCTCGACGAGCTGTTCCTGCACGCCTACGCCGACGGCGCGCACCAGGGCCCGTCCGAGGACCGGAGCGAGCGCGGGGGCCGGCCGTGAACGGGCCGCTGGCCACCATGGTCCGGGTGCACCTGCGCACGGGCTGGCTGGCGACGGTGGTCTGGGTGGCCGCGGTCGCCGCGACCATGGAGCTGACCGTCTCCGCGATCCGCGGCCTCTACGACACCCCCGACAAGGTGCACACCTACGCCGCGGCCGCGCGCGACGAGGCGATGATGCTGCTCAACGGCCGGATCGCCGGCATCGACTCGATCGGCGGCATCGTCGCCAACGAGTTCGGGTTCATGGCTTCGTTCGCGATCCCGTTCATGGCCGTCAGCCTGGTCGCCCGGATGACCCGCAAGAACGAGGAGCTCGGCCGGCTCGAGGCGGTGCTCGCCGGACGGATCGGCCGGACGACGCCGCTGCTCGCGGCGATCCTCGTCGGCGTGGTGGCCGAGACGCTCACCACCGCCGCCCTTTTCGCCAGCCTCGCCGGCGCCGGGGTGCCCACCGGCGACGCAGCGCTCTACTCCCTCTCGATGGGGCTGCTGGGGCTGGCGTTCGTCGGGGTCGCCGCGGTGGCGGCCCAGCTCGTCGAGCGCACCCGCGGCGTCTACGCGATCGGGCTGGGCACGATCATCGTCGCCTACCTGGCGCGTGGGATCGGCGACGTGCAGTGGGCGCCGCTGACCTGGGCGTCCCCGCTCGGCTGGCAGGAGCAGACCCGGGCGTTCGGAGACCAGCGGTGGTGGCCGCTGGCGATCCCGCTCGTCGCGTTCGCCGCGCTCTCCACGGCCGCGCTGGGGCTGGCCTCGCGCCGCGACGTCGGCAGCGCGCTCCTGGGGGCCCGCACCGCCGACCCGCACGCATCCCGCTTCCTGCGCACGCCGCTGGGCATCGCGCTCCGGTCGCACCGCGGGTCCCTGCTGGGCTGGACGGCGGCGACGGTGGTGGTCTCGGCGACCTTCGGCTCTCTCGCGCAGCCGCTCGTGGACGCGGTCGACGGCAACCCCGAGCTCGCCGCCGCGATGGGAGCCTCGGGCACCACCGGGCTGGACACCGTCCTCGCGATGACCGCGCTGATCCTGGCGCTCATGGGGGCGGGGTACGCCGTCCAGGCCGTCGGCGTCCTCCACGCCGAGGAGTCCTCCGGGCGGCTCGAGGCGCGGCTGTCCGGGGACCGCGGCCGCTGGGCGTGGCTGAGCGTCCACCTGGCCGTGATCGCGGCGGGGGTCGTCGTGGTCTCCGTCGCCGGAGGGGCCGCCCTGGCGGTGGGCACCTCGTGGTCGCTGGGCCGGGGAGTCACCGGCCAGGTGGTCGGGGCGGTCGTCGACTTCCTCCCCGCGGTGGCGTTCTTCGGCGCGCTGGCCCTCCTGGTCTTCGCCGTCGTGCCGCGGTGGGGCCCGGTCGTCTGGCTGTTCTACGCGGCGGGGGCCGTGATCGCCTACCTCGGTGACGCGCTGGACCTGGCCGAGGCGGTCCGGTCGCTCTCGCCGTTCCACCTCATCGGCACCCCTCCGGTGCAGCCGGTCGACGCCGCCGACGTCGTCCTGCTGTGCCTGCTCGCCGCCGGCTGTCTCGCCGCGGGCTACGCCGGGTTCCGCCGACGGGGCATCCCGCAGGCCTGACGGAGCCGGGCCGCCTTCCAGCGCGTCTCGGCGTACTCCTCCTCCCTGGTGGAGCCCACCGTGATCCCGCCTCCGGTCCCCCACTCGTACCGCCACCCCCGTTGAGGCGGCACCCGCGCTGTGTCGAGACGTCCCTCAGGCGGGTCCGAGAGGTCACTCGTGCCGGTGGCGACGAGGCTCCGGATCACCACGCTCAGGTCCGCCCGCCCGTCGCCGGAGATCCAGCCGAACGCACCGGCGTACACCCCGCGCGGCGTGCTCTCGACCGCGTCGATGATCTCCATCGTGCGGCGCTTCGGGGCGCCGGTCATCGAGCCGGCCGGGAACAGCGACCGCAGCGCGTCGATCGTGGTGACGTCGCCGTGGAGACGGCCGCGGACGGTCGAGACGAGCTGGTGCACCGACTCGTAGGACTCGACCTCCATGAGCGCCGGCACCACCACGGACCCCGGCTCGCAGACCATCGACAGGTCGTTGCGCATCAGGTCGACGATCATCAGGTTCTCCGCGCGGAACTTCGGGTCCGCGGCCAGCCGTCGCCGCTGCTCCTCGTCCTCGTCCGCGGTGGCGCCGCGCGGCGTGGTGCCCTTGATCGGCCGGGCCTCGATCGTCCGGTGGCGGTCGATCGTGGCGAACCGCTCGGGGCTGGAGCTCAGCAGGTGCACGCCGTGGTGCTGCAGGTAGCCGGAGTACGGCGCCGGGTTGAGCGCGCGGAGCCGGAGGTACGCCGTCACCGGGTCGACGGGCGACTCGACCTGCTCCCGGTAGGTCAGGTTGACCTCGTAGGAGTTGCCGAGCCGGAGCTGCCGCTGCACCTCGGCGAACGCCGCCGCATACCCGTCGAGAGGTCGCTCGTGCCGGTCCGAGCCGGCGCGAGTGACGTCTCGGACCCGCGCGCGTGACGCCTCGACCTCGCCTGCCTGCCCTCTCGACAGGAGGGGGGTGGGGTTGCGCAGGCGCATCCACACCGCGTCGGGTACGCCGGCGGAAGGGTCGGCCGGCCGGCCGGGCAGGTCGGGGCGGCACGCGTAGCCGAGGTACCCCACCCAGCTCACCGACGGGTCCCCGCCGTCGGCGGCCACCTCCTCCTCGAGGACCGCGAAGACGTCCTCCCCGACCGGCTCCGTCTCCCCGCCCTGGTGCCGCAGCACCGTCCGCGTCGTGGCGTCGAAGGTCAGCGACACGTCGTCGTCGGACAGCACCCCGAGGACCGAGCGGGTCCCCGACCACGGCCGGGCACCGCCGCCGTCCAGCCAGAACATCCGGTCGGACCCGGCGGCCGCGGCGCGGAACTCGGCCACCTCGTCGACGTACCTCATCGGCCCTCGAGGAAGTTGGCGACCAGTCGCGCGCCGTGCCGGCTCAGCACCGACTCCGGGTGGAACTGCACCCCCAACAGCGGCAGCGACCGGTGCGCCACGCCCTGCACGACCCCGTCCGCCGACCGCGCCGTCACCCGCAGGCAGTCGGGCACCTCCACGGCCGCCAGCGAGTGGTAGCGCACCACCTCGAACGGCGACGGGATCCCGGCGAACAGTCCGGTCCCGTCGTGGGTCACCGCGGAGACCTCCCCGTGCGCCGGCTCCACCGCCTCCACCCGGCCGCCGTACGCCGAGACCAGGCCCTGCATGCCGAGGCAGACGCCGAGGACCGGGGTCCGGGCACGGAGCAGCAGCTCACGCCCCACCCGGAAGTCGGCCGCGTCGTCGGGGCTGCCGGGTCCCGGCGACAGCACCACGTGGCTGAAGCCGTCCAGGTCGTCGGCGGCCACCTGGTCGTGCTCGACGACGACCGGGAGCTCGCCGGTGACGGCGGCGACCAGGTGCACCAGGTTCCACGTGTAGGAGTCGTAGTGGTCGACGACGACCACCCGCTGCGGGCCCGAGACCGGCCCCTCACCCACCGTGCGGGGCCAGCAGCTGCAGGATCAGGTCCCGCAGCAGGACGTAGCCGTTCTCGGTGAGGATCGACTCGGCGTGGAACTGCACCCCCCGGAAGTGCGGCCCGGCCAGCAGGTGGATGTCGCCGGTGGCGGCGTCGGTCACCGCGGCGACGCCGTCGGGCAGCGGCCCCGAGGGCCGGCCGACGAAGGTGTTGTAGAACCCGACGACCTCGTCGCGGGTGGGGTCCAGGGACACCCGCGACTGGGTCCCCTGGAAGACGATGTCCTTGTAGGCAAGGGGAATCCCCAGCCGGTCGCACAGCACCTGGTGCCCCAGACACACGCTGAGGAACGGCTGGCCGGAGGCGAGCAGCTCGTCGGTGGCCGAGCGGAACACCCCGATCTTGGCCTGGGACCCGTCGCGCGGGTCGCCGGGGCCGGGCCCGACGAGGACCAGGTCGTAGCCCTCGAGACAGCCGGGTGTCCACTCCTCGTGGGGCACCACGGTGGCGGTCATGCCGAGCACCGTGAGCACGTGCCGCAGCATGTTGACGAAGTCGTCCTCGCCCTCGAGGATCGCCGCGGTGCGGCCCTTGAGCTCCGGCACCGGCGGCGCACCACCCTGGTCGGTGAGCCAGAACTTGCTCAGCCGCTGGTTGCGGGAGGCCAGCGCGATGAGCACGTCCTCGTCGCGGGCCAGCTCCTCGACGCCCCGCACCGGAGCGGGCGGCGCGGCGGCGAGGCCGAACGCCGTGAGGATCCCGCCGGCCTTGGCGACGGTCTCCGCCACCTCGTACGCCGGCTCGGAGTCCCGCACCAGCGTCGCCCCGGCGGTCACCGTCAACGAGCCCGACGGCGACACGTCGGCGGTCCGGATCACGATGGGGCTGTCGGCGGTCTGCGCACCGTCCGGGGAGCGCCCCAGCAGCGCCAGCGCCGCGCCGTAGTAGCCCCGTCCCTCGGTCTCGTACTTCTTGATCAGTCGGCAGGCGTTCTCGACCGGCGCGCCGGTGACGGTCGCGGCGTACATCGTGTCGCGCAGGACCGCCCGGACGTCGCGGGTGGTGCGCCCGGCCAGGAGGTACTCGGTGTGCACCAGGTGCGTCATCGGCTTGAGGAACGGGCCCAGCACCTGCCCGCCCATGTCGCAGACGTCGCACATCATCTTGAGCTCCTCGTCGACGACCATGAAGAGCTCGTAGATCTCCTTCTCGTCGCCCAGGAACTCCAGCAGCCGGGACTTCTGCTCAGCCTCCGGCACCCCGCGCAGCCGGAACGTCCCGCTGATCGGGTTCATCCGCACGTCACCCCCGTGCACGGACACGTGCCGCTCGGGGCTGGCGCCGACGAGGTACCGCTCGCCGGTGAAGAAGCAGTAGGTCCAGTAGGCGCCGCGCTCCCGCTCCAGCAGCCGACGCAGCACGGTCAGCGCCTGCGCCGGACCCCACTCCGTCAGCTCGGCGCGGTAGTGCCGCCCGACGACGAGGTTGGCGCCCTCCCCGTTGCCGATCTCCTCGTCGATGATCCGCCGCACCACCGCGGCGTACTCGTCGTCGGAGGTCTCGAAGCCGCCGCGGTCGGCGAACTCCACCGCGACGTCCGGCAGCACCTCGAGCAGCTCGGCGAGCGTGACCTCGGCCTCGTAGCCGATCTCGACGACGGTGAGCGGCGCGCCGTCGTCGTGCGCCTCGAACCCGCGCTCGGCGACCTGGCGGAACGGCACGGCGACCAGCCGGTCGAACCGGCGCCCCGGGGGCGGCGGCCCGTCCTCCAGGGGTACGTCGAGCAGCGACCCGACCTCGGAGCGGGTGCCGCCGACCAGGGTGACCGTGGCGGAGTCCCGCAACCGGACGGCCGCCCAGGCCTCGTGCCCGAGGAGCTGCTCGAGAGCGGCACCGGCGGAGGAGGGGGCGGCGGTCATGGCGGGAACGGTACCGGCCGCGCGGGGCGCCGGGGCTCCATGCCCACGACGGGACACACGTCCCGTTGGGGGCGGGAAAGGACCCGATGAGGACCTTGGGCCTCGGAATCCGGGCCCCACACAAGGGACGAACCGGCCGAAGCGCCCTTAAGGCTGAGCGCGGGACCGGCCATAGTTGAGGTTGTGGCGGGGGGCCACGGAAAGCAGGTTCCGGGGGGGACCTGGATCTCGGGACAGCGGGGGGAGCGTGGTCAGGGGCCGGGTCCTTGGGGGACCGGTCGCCTGGTCCAAGAGGGCGGGTGTGGGCGTGCAGGGGTGGGGGACGCGCACACCCGCCCTCCCTGCGCGGGCCGCCTCAGCGGTTCTCGGTCACGGTGACCAGCCGCTGGGTCGCCCGGGTCAGCACCACGTAGAGGGTGGCGGCCCCGGTGACGGACTCGCGCTCGATCTCCTGGGGCTCGACGACCACGATGCCGTCGAACTCCAGGCCCTTGGTGTCGAGGCCGGTGAGCACCACGAGCCGGGCGGCGTCACCACCGGTGAGCGCGGCGCCGGCCTCGGGCCACGACCGCACCCACCGCTCGACCTCGTCGCGCCGGGCCACGGGCGCCACGACGCCGACGGTGCCGCCGACGCCGCCGAGCAGCTCCACCACGCTCTCCCGCGCCCCGTCCTCCAGGACGTCAGCGGTGACCTCCACCGGCTCCACCCCCGTGCTCCGCACGGCGTCGGGGAGGTCGGCGGACAGGCCGACCCGGTCGGCGTACCGGGCCGCGAAGCGGTAGATCTCCGCGCTGTTGCGGTAGTTGGTGTTCATGTGGAAGCGGTGCCGCGGCCGCCGGGCGCTGCGGACGACGGCCGGGTCCCCGAACAGCGCCTCCTCCCGCGCCCGCTCCGCCTCGTCGGGGTGGGGCCACGACGACTGGGCCGGGTCGCCGACGACGGTCCACGTGGCGAGCGGCCCCCGTCGCCCGACCATCAGCCACTGCATCGGCGTCAGGTCCTGCGCCTCGTCGACGAGCACGTGCGCGTAGGTGTCGTCCTCGATGCGGTTGGCCGTGCGCGGCCCGGAGAACTCGCGGTCGGTGATGGTCGTGAGCTCGGGCATGTTGGCGTCCACGAGGTGCGCCAGCGGGTCGGGCTCCTCCTCGCTGTCGCGCTCCGGCGGGTCGCCCAGCTGGTAGCGCAGCTCGTCGATCAGCGCGACGTCCTCCACGGAGAACTCACTGCGCCAGGCACCCGGTGAGGACAGCACCGCCAGGTCCGACGCGGAGAGGACGCCCTCGCCGACCCGGGCGAGGAACTCCGCCTCGTGCAGCCAGACCAGCACCTCCGTGGCGTCCAGCGGCGGCCACCAGTCCCGCACGAACGTCAGGAACCGGTCGTCGCCGAGCATGGTGTCGACGAAGTCCTCGCGGCCACGCTCCAGCGCCCGCTCGCCACGGACCTGACGCCACAGCGCCTCGACCAGCGCGCTCGCGACGCGGCCCACCTGCTTGTTGCGCCGGCCCTGCGAGAGCAGCTGCCGACGGACCCGGCCGAGCTCCCGCGGGCCGAGGACCAGCGTGTCGTCGCGGTAGAAGATCCGAAGATCTCGCGGCGCCCCGGGCACCGCCTGCCGGGCAGCGCGGCGCATCACCTCCGCCATCCGGGCGGCACCCTTCACGTCGGCGACCGCCGGGTCGTCGTGACGGACCGCGCGGATGCCGTCGACGACCTCCCCCAGCGAGCGCAACGCCACCGCGGTCTCGCCCAGCGACGGCAGCACCCGCTCGATGTAGCGCATGAACACCCCCGACGGCCCCACCACCAGGACGCCGCCGCGCTCGTAGCGCGCCCGGTCGGTGTAGAGCAGGTACGCCGCGCGGTGCAGCGCCACGACGGTCTTCCCGGTGCCCGGTCCCCCGGAGATCTCCACGACGCCCTTGGCCGGGGCCCGGATCGCCTTGTCCTGCTCGGCCTGGATCGTGGCCACGATGGAGTGCATCGAGCGGTCGCGGGCCCGGGACAGCTGCGCCATCAACGCGCCCTCGCCGACCACCGGCAGGCCGTCGCCGGCCTCGGCGTCGAGCAGGTCGTCCTCGACACCGACGACCTTGCGGCCCGTGCAGCGCAGCACCCGGCGGCGCACCACGCCCTGCGGGTCGGTGGGGGTCGCCTGGTAGAACACCCCTGCGGCGGGGGCCCGCCAGTCGATGAGCAGGGTGTCGCGGTGCTCGTCGCGCAGCCCGATCCGGCCGATGTAGCGCGGCTCCTCCGTGGGGTCCTTGAGGTCGAGCCGCCCGAAGACCAGTCCCTCGTGGGCGGCGTTCAGCGTGGCGATCCGCTTCGCCGCCTGGAAGACCATGGCGTCGCGCTCCACGAGCCCGCCCTCGTGCCCCAGCCGGGCGCGACCGTGACCCTCGCGGGCGAGGGCCTCCGCGGCCCGTGTCGACACCTCGAGCTGCCGGTAGACCCGGTCGACGTAGCGCTGCTCCAGCGCCGTCTCCTGCGCGGCCAGGTCGCCGGGCACCTCGTCCCCGGACCGGTCCTCCGCACGCCCGTCAGCCACGCCCGTTCCCCTCCTCCTCGGTCCCGGGCACACCCCGCGATCAGAACGGACAACTTTACCGACGGCGACTAAGGTCGACGGGCATGACCCGGAATGACGCGCCCACCTCGTTCCCCCACGACTCGGCTCCGCTGCCCAGCGGTGCGCCGATGCCCCTCGTCGGGCTCGGCACCTGGCAGCTCGACGGGACGGTCGCCACCGCAGCGGTCCGCACCGCACTGGAGGCCGGCTACCGGCACCTCGACACCGCGACCGTCTACGGGAACGAGCGCGACATCGGCCAGGGCATCCGCGACAGCGGCGTGCCCCGCGAGGACGTGTTCGTCACCACCAAGTGCCCCCCGCACAAGGCGGGGAAGGAGCTCGAGACCCTGCAGGAGAGCCTCGACCTGCTCGGCACCGACCACGTCGACCTCTGGCTGATCCACTGGCCGGGCGAGCACAACGTCTCCCTGTGGCGGGCCCTCGTCGAGGCCCGGTCGCAGGGGCTCGCCCGCGACATCGGGGTCAGCAACTTCGACGTGCAGCTCGTCGACGAGGTCACCGACGCGACCGGCGTGCACCCGGCGGTGAACCAGGTCGAGTGGAGCCCGCTGCTCTTCGACGAGGGCGTGCTCAAGGCCCACCGGGACCGCGGGATCGTGCTCGAGGGCTACAGCGCGCTGCGCGGCGGCACCCTGGAGCACCCGACGATCCGCGAGATCGCCGAGCGGCTCGGGTGTACGCCGGCCCAGGTCATCGTCAGGTGGCACCTGCAGCACGAGGTCGTGGTGATCCCCCGGTCGAGCAAGGAGGAACGGATCCGCCAGAACGCCGACGTGTCCGGCTTCGAGCTGTCGACCGACGACATGGCGGCGCTGGACGGGCTCAGCGATGACTGACCCCCTCGCCGCCCTCGAGGAGCGGGGCTGGCAGGCGCTCTCCTCGTCCGGCGACCGAGCGGCGGCGTTCTACGACGACGTCCTCGGCGACGAGGTGCTGATGCTGCTGCCCGGAGGCCTGGTGCTTGCGGACCGACCTGCCGCGCTGGCCGCGATGTCCGGGGCGCCCTGGTCGTCGTACCGGCTGGAGGACGTGCGGGTCTCGCACCCCACCGCTGACACCGGTCTCGTGACGTACGGCGTCTTCGCGCGGCGCGAGGGCCAGCCCGAGTACTCCGCGCTGATCAGCAGCCTCTACGTCCGCCACGGCGACGACTGGAGGCTGACCTTCCACCAGCAGACCCCGCGCTGAGCCGCCCGCGCGGGCAGGTCGTGGGTGCGAGCGGGCGCCACGGCGCTCGCTGACCCCCACGACCCCTACTTCTTCGACAGGAAGGCGTGCATCGCCTCGCGGGCGGCTTCGGACCCGAAGAGCTGGGCGGACAGGTCGGCCATCTCCGCGCCCCGGCGGTCCAGCCGCTCCAGCAGCTCGGCGTTGACCACGCGCTTCGACTCGCGCAGCCCCTGCGGGTGGCCCTTGCGCAGGTCGGCGAGCAGCCGGGCGACGGCACCGTCGACGTCCTCGGTGACCTCGGTGAGCAGGCCCCACTCGTGCGCGGTCGTCGCGTCGAACGTCTCCCCGGTGAGCACCGCCCGCGACGCCGCCCGGCTCGACATCCGGTGGAACACCGTCAGCGAGATCACTGCCGCGGCCAGTCCCAGCCGCACCTCCGTCAGCGCGAACGTCGTCCCCGGTACGGCGATCGCCACGTCGGCCGCCGCCACGATCCCGATCCCGCCGGCCCGGACCGGCCCGTCGAGGCGCACGACCACCGGCTTGGGCGAGGCGACGATGCGCCGCTGCAGCTCGACGATCCTCTTCGCACCCTCGGCCATCCCCTCGCCGGAGGCCTCCGACAGGTCGGCGCCGGAGCAGAAGACCCGGTCGGCGGACCGCAGCAGCACCACCTTCACCGAGTCGTCCTGCTCGGCCCGGTCGAGGCCGTCGAACAGCCCCTGCACGAGCGCGCGGCTCAGCGCGTTGCGGTTGTGCGGACTGTCCAGGGTGATGGTGGCGACCTCGTCGGCCGCCTCGTAGCGCACGAGCTCGCTCGTCTCGGTCATGGGCGGGGCCTCTCAGTAGGACTTCGGCAGGCCGAGGGAGTGCATGGCCACGAAGTTGAGGATCATCTCCCGCGACACCGGCGCGATCCGGCCGAGGCGAGCCGCGAGCAGCATGGTGCCCAGCCCGTACTCGCTCGCCAGGCCGTTGCCGCCATGGGTGTGCACGGCCACGTCGGTGGCGTTGCAGGCCAGCTCGCCGGCGGCGTACTTCGCCATGTTGGCGTACTCGCCGGCACCGAAGTCGTCGCCGGCGTCGTAGAGCGCAGCCGCCTTCTGCTGCAGCAGCTTGGCCTGCTCGAGCTCGATCTTGATCTTCGCCAGCGGGTGCGCGATGCCCTGGTGGGCGCCGATCGGCTGGTCGCGCCACACCGAGCGCTCCTTGGCGTAGGCGACAGCCTTCTCGAGCGCGTAGCGGGCCATGCCGATGGAGAACGCCGCACCCATGATCCGCTCGGGGTTCAGCCCTGCGAACAGCTGCATGAGCCCGGCGTCCTCGTCGCCGACCAGGGCGTCCTTCGGCAGGTGCACCCCGTCGAGGAACAGCGTGAACTGCTTCTCCGGCGCCACGATGTCCATCGCGATCGGCTGCGCCTCGAAGCCCTTGCTGTCGGTCGGCACCACGAACAGCGCCGGCTTGAGCTTGCCGGTCTTCGCGTCGGCCATCCGGCTCACCACGAGCACAGCGTCGGCCTCGTCGACCCCGGAGATGTAGGTCTTGCGCCCGTTCAGCACCCACCCGTCCCCCTCGGGGGCCGCGCTGGTGATGATGTTGTGGCTGTTGGACCCGGCGTCCGGCTCGGTGATCGCGAACGCCATCGTGAACGACCCGTCGGCGATGCCCGGCAGCCACCGACGCTTCTGCTCCTCGGTGCCGTAACGCGCGATCACCGTGCCGCAGATGGCGGGTGAGACCACCATGAGCAGCAGCGGCGCACCCGCAGCGGCGGCCTCCTCCAGGACCGCGGCCAGGTCGGCGATGCCGCCACCCCCGCCGCCGTACTCCTCGGGGAGGGAGACGCCGAGGTAGCCGTGCTTGCCCATGTCGCGCCACAGCTCGGTGGTCTTGCCCCCGCTCCGGGCCTGCTCCTCGATGTAGGACCGGCCGTAGCTGCCGGCGAGCTTGCGCACCGCCTCCCGCAGCGCCACCCGCTCCTCGGGCTCGGTGAACAGCGTGTCGCTCATGCGGGTGCCTCACTCTCGTTGTCTGCGGGTTCGACGACGGCGAGCACGTCACCCGCGGTGACCTGGTCGCCGACCTTCACGTCCATCTCCGTGACCACCCCGTCGGTGGGGGCGGCGATGGTGTGCTGCATCTTCATGGCCTCGAGCACCAGGACCGGCTGGCCGGCGGACACGTGCTCGTCGAGGGCGGCTCGCACCGCGACCACGGTGCCGGGCATCGGAGCCAGCAGCGAGCCCTCGGCGACCTGGTCGGCCGGGTCGACGAACCGCGGCTTTCTTGTCAGGGCGAAATGTCCGAGGGGCGACTCCACGTCGACGCGGTCGCCGTCGACGAAGACGTCGTACGCCGTGGCCACACCGCCTCGGTCCACGACGACCCGCCACCCTTCCTCGCCGCGCTGCACCTGACGCACCCGGCCGCCCTCGACCTCTCCGGAGAGGTCGACGAACGAGTAGCCGTCCCGCTCGGCGAGCCAGCCGACCTCGACCTCCGCGCCGGCCACGTCGAAGGCGACGACCTGGGGCCCGGACACGACGTTGCGCCAGCCGTTGGGGATCCCGCGGTGCACCGCCCGGCCGGCAGTCGTCTCCTCGACGACGCCCACCGCAGCCGCGAAGAACGTCATCGCCTGCCCCTCGGGGCCTCCGGGGCGGCCACCGCCCGGGTCGAGCGACCGGAGGTGCTCCTCACCCAGGAAGGCGGTGCTCACGTGACCGGCGAGGAACTCCGGGTGGGTGAGCACCTCGACGAGGAGGTCGCGGTTGGTGCGCACCCCGTGGATGCGGGCCCGCCGGAGCGCGGACGCCAGACGCCGGCACGCCTCGTCGCGCGTCGGCGCCCACGCCATCACCTTCGCGATCATCGCGTCGTAGTGGGTGCCGATCTCGTCCCCGCTCGTGACGCCGGAGTCCAGCCGGATCCCGTGGGCGGCGGGGTTCGCGAACTCCGCGACGACACCCGGGACATGGAAGCGGCCGAGCCGCCCGCTCTGCGGCTGCCAGTCGTGCGCCGGGTCCTCGGCGTAGAGCCGGGCCTCGACCGCGTGGCCGTTCACCGGCAACGGGTCGGGGACGAGACCGGCCAGGGCGCGCCCCTCGGCCACGGCGATCTGCAGGGCCACCAGGTCGAGACCGGTGACGCACTCGGTCACCGGGTGCTCGACCTGGAGCCGGGTGTTCATCTCGAGGAAGAAGAACCGGTCGCCGTCGACGAGGAACTCCACGGTGCCGGCGCCCACGTAGTAGACGGCCTCCGCGGCGGCCCGCGCGGCCTCGTGGAGCGCGCTCCGCAGCTCCGCCGAGATACCGGGCGCCGGCGTCTCCTCGACGACCTTCTGGTGCCGTCGCTGCAGCGAGCAGTCCCGCTCACCCAGCACCAGGGCATCGCTGTGCACGTCGGCCATCACCTGGACCTCGACGTGACGTCCCCGCTCGATGTAGGGCTCGCAGAACACCGTCGGGTCTCCGAACGCCGAGGCCGCCTCGGCCGACGCCTGCTCGACGGTCGCCCGCAACGCGTCGAGGTCGCGCACCACGCGCATGCCGCGACCGCCACCCCCGGCCGACGCCTTGACCAGCAGGGGCAGGTCGCGCTCGGTCACCGTGTCGGGGTCGAGCTGCGACAGCACCGGCACCCCGGCGGCCGCCATCAGGTTCTTGGCCTCGACCTTGGTCGCCATCTGCTCCATCGACTTCGGCGGCGGCCCCACCCAGGTCAGGCCCGCGGCCAGCACCTTCCGGGCGAAGTCGGCACTCTCGGAGAGGAACCCGTAGCCGGGGTGGATGGCGTCGGCCCCGGACCGGCGGGCCGCGTCGATCACCAGGTCGCCCCGCAGGTAGGTCTCGCCCGGCGCGTTGCCCGGCAGCCGCACCGCCACGTCCGCCTCGGTCACGAACGGCATCGCCGCATCGGCGTCGGAGTGGACGGCGACCGTCTCGATGCCCAGGTCGCGGCAGGTGCGGAACACGCGGCGGGCGATCTCGCCACGGTTCGCCACCAGCAGTCGACTGATCATGAACAGCTCCGCAACCGGTCGCAGGGACGCAACCATCGGTAATCAGGGCGTGGGGACGTCATGGCACTACATCCTGAAGACACCGAAGCGGCCGGTGCCCTCGATCGGCTGGTTGTGGATGACCGACAGGCAGATGCCCAGGACGGTCCGGGTGTCACGCGGGTCGATGACCCCGTCGTCGTACACCATGCCGGAGAGGAAGAACGGCAGGCTCTGCTCCTCGATCTGCCCCTCGACGTAGGCCCGCAGGCCGGCGTCGGCCTCCTCGTCGTACGGGTTGCCCTTCGACTCGGCGGCAGCGCGCGCGACGATCGAGAGCACACCGGCCAGCTGGGCCGGACCCATCACCGCGGACTTCGCGCTCGGCCAGGTGAAGAGGAACCTGGGGTCGTAGGCGCGACCGTTCATGCCGTAGTTCCCGGCGCCGTACGACGCCCCCATGATGATCGACAGGTGCGGGACGGTGCTGTTGCTGACCGCGTTGATCATCTGGGCGCCGTGCTTGATGATGCCGCCCTGCTCGTACTCCTTGCCGACCATGTAGCCGGTGGTGTTGTGCAGGAACAGCAGGGGTACGTCGATCTGGTTGGCCAGCTGGATGAACTGGGTGGCCTTCTGCGCCTCCTCGGAGAACAGGATCCCCTGGGCGTTGGCGAGGATGCCGACCTGGTGGCCGTGGATCCTCGCCCAGCCGGTCACCAACGAGGAGCCGTAGAGCGGCTTGAACTCGTCGAACGGCACCTCGTTGCCCGGACCGCTGCCGTCGCAGATGCGCACGACGACGTCGCGCGGGTCGAACGGCTCCTTGAGGTCGGTCGGGATGATGTCGAGCAGGTCCTCCGCATCGAGGTCCGGCTCAGCGAACTGCAGGGCTCCCGCCGAGTCCGCTCGAGTGGCGGCCTCGGCATGAGCCTTGCGGTGGTTGAGCCGGGCGACGATGCGGCGGCCGATGCGGAGCGCGTCCTCCTCGTCGGCGGCCAGGTAGTCGGCCAGCCCCGAGGTGCGGGCGTGCATCTCGGCACCACCCAGGGACTCGTCGTCGGACTCCTCCCCGGTCGCCATCTTGACCAGCGGCGGCCCACCGAGGAACACCTTGGCGCCCTCCTTGACCATGACCACGTAGTCACTCATGCCGGGGATGTAGGCACCGCCGGCGGTGGAGTTGCCGAAGACCAGCGCGATGGTGGGCCGCTTGTCGGCGCTGGCCCGGGTGATGTCGCGGAAGATCTTCCCGCCGGGGATGAAGATCTCCTTCTGCGTGGGCAGGTCCGCCCCGCCGGACTCGACGAGGTTGATCGTCGGCAGGGCGTTCTCGTGGGCGATCTGCGCGGCGCGGAACGACTTCTTCAACGTCCAGGGGTTGCTGGCGCCGCCCTTCACGGTCGGGTCGTTGGCCACGATCATGCACTCGACGCCCTCGACGACCCCGATGCCGGTGATGATGCTGGCGCCGACGGTGAAGTCCGAGCCCCAGCCGGCCAGCGGCATCAGCTCCAGGAACGCCGACCCCTCGTCGAGGAGCAGCTCGATGCGCTCCCGCGCCAGCAGCTTGCCGCGCCGTTGGTGCCGCTCGTTGTACTTCTCGCCTCCGCCGGCGACCGCCTTGGCGTGCTCTGTCTCCAGGTCGGCGAGCTTCTCCAGCATCGCCTCCCGTCGGCTCCTCGTCGCCACGTCCTCACTCACTCCTTCTCACCGTCCCACCACACTGTGCCGACCCGGCCGGAAAGAGCGGGCAGGATGCGCCGGCTCGGCAGGAGGGGGGTGGTCATGAGGTGAACCCCAGGAGCTTGGCGGCGAGGTCGTCGAGGACCTCGTTGGCGCCACCGCCGATGCCGAGGATCCTTGCGTCCCGGTAGTGCCGCTCGACCTCCGTGCCGTGCATGTAGCCCGCCCCTCCATGGATCTGGACCGCCTGGTCCACGCAGTACGACGCCGCGTCGACGCCCAGCCGCTTCGCGTGCAGCGCCTCCACGAGCGGCTGCTCACCGGCGTCGTAGCGCCGGGCCACCTCGCGCGTGTAGACGCGCGCGGCCTCCACCCGCCGGTGCATCTCGACCAGCTTGTGCCGGACGACCTGGTTGTCGATCAGCGGCTGTCCGAACGTCTCCCGCTGCCGCGCGTACTCCGTGGCGAGCCGCAGGCAGCGCTCCCCGGTGCTGTAGCCCTGCACCGCGAGGCCGACGCGCTCGGTGACGAACGCCATCGCGATCTGCACGAAGCCCGACCCCTCGTCGCCGACCAGGTTCTCCACGGGCACGCGGACGTCGGTGTAGGACAGCTCGGCGGTGTCCGAGCAGTGCCACCCCATCTTCTGCAGCGACCGGGTCGCCTCGAAGCCGGGTGTCCCGCGCTCCACGACGAGGAGGCTGATGCCGCGGTGACCGGGCGCTCCGGTGCGTACGGCAGTGGTCACGAAGTCGGCCCGGACGCCGGAGGTGATGAACGTCTTGGAGCCGTTCACGACCAGGTGGTCGCCGTCCCGCTCCGCCCGGGTGCGGATGCCCGCCACGTCGGAGCCGCCTTCGGGCTCGGTGATGCCCAGCGACCCGATCAGCTCCCCGGCAAGCGTGGGCCGCACGAACCGGTCGACCAGGTCCTGGTTGCCGCTGCGCACGATGTGCGGCAACGCGATGCCGTGGGTGAGCAGACCCGCGATGACACCGCCGGAGGCGCCCGCCTCCATGAGCGCCTCGGTGAGCGCCACCGAGTCCAGCAGCCCGCCGCCGGACCCGCCGACCTCCTCGGGGAACGAGACGCCGAGGAATCCCTGCTTCGCGGCCGCCACGTGCAGCGACCTCGGCAGCGATCCCTCGTCCTCCCAACCCTGCAGGTGCGGGAGCACCTCGCGCTCCACGAACGTGCGGGCGCTTGCGCGCAACGCTTCTTGTTCTTCTGACCAATAACTCACAGCAGCCCCTCCGGCACGTCCACGTGACGCGAACGCGCCCACTCACCAAGCCCCTTCGCCTGCGGGTCGAACCGGCTGCTCGCCGCCACCCCTTGCCCGAGCAGCCCGCGGATCAGCACGTTCACCCCGCGCAGGTTCGGCAGCGGGAACACCTCCACCTCGAGCTCGGCGGCCTCCGGCAGCAGCGTCCGGACGAAGTCCGGCGTCACGGTCTCCAGCAGCCACGAGGCCCGTTCCGCCACCAGAGTCGGGTCCCCCTCGGCCGACACCCACAGTCCGAGGTTGGCATCACCACCCTTGTCGCCCGACCTGGCGTGCACGAACGTCCCGAGCGGCAGACGCCGCAGACCGGACCCCGCCGCGGAACCGCCGGACGACGGCGCCGCCGCGGGCGTGGACGGGATTGGCCCCCCCGGAGCGACGGAGGAGCGAAGGGGGTGGTAGCCCGCGGCGGTGTCGGCGGCAGGCGGGGCCGCGGCGGCCCCGAGGGGCGAAGGCGGTTCGATCTGCTCGACCGAACCGTCGTGGTGGTGCACCGCATGAGGCACGGCGGACTGGTCGACGTAGCCGGCGCGGTAGACGCCGTACGGCGTGCCCGGGCCCGGGCGGAGAGGTCATCGTGAAGCCGGGGTACGACGCCAGGGCGAGCTCGACGAGCGGAGCCGTGAACGCCTTGCCGACCTTGTCGGGCGAGGGATCACGGACGGTGACCCGGAGGCGGGCGGAGGCACCCTCCTCGGTGTCGGCGTCCTCGTGGTCGGTGCGGGCCAGGGACCAGTCGACCGATGCCGGCCGGCGCGAACCCCAGGCGGCCTCGACCTGGCGGCGGACCCAGGACGCCTTGGCGTCGATGTCGAGACCGGTGAGCACCAGCTCCATCTGGTTGCGGAAACCGCCGAGCTCGTTGAGGCACACCTTGGCGGTCGCCGGCGGCACAGCGCCGCGGACGCCGCTGATCCGGACCCGGTCGGGGCCGTCGTCGGAGAGCTGGACGGTGTCGAGGTGGGTGACGACGTCGGGGCCGAGGTACTCGGCGGACTGGATCTCGTACATCAGCTGGGCGGTGACGGTGTCGACGGACACCAGGCCACCGGTGCCGGCGTGCTTGGTGATCACCGAGCTGCCGTCCGCGTCGATCTCGGCCAGCGGGAAGCCGAGCGGCGAGGCGGCCCGGCCGGCCGCGACCATGGAGAGGAACCCGCTGAAGTTGCCGCCGCTGGCCTGTGCCCCGCACTCGATGACGTGCCCGGCGACGACGGCACCGGCCAGCTCGTCGTACGCCGTGCGGCTCCAGCCGAAGTGCGCGACGGCCGGACCCACGACGACCGAGGCGTCGGTGACGCGGCCGGTGACCACGATGTCGGCGCCCCGATCCAGGGCGGCGGCGATCCCGAAGGCGCCGAGGTAGGCGTTGGCGGTGAGCGGCTTGCCGTCGGCGGCGAGCCCCAGCTCCTCGGCCCGGTCGATGAGGTTGTCCCCGTCGACGTACGCGACCGACGCCGTGACACCCTGCTCCTCCACCAGCTCACGGACGCGGGCGGCCAGTCCGGCCGGGTTGAGCCCGCCGGCGTTGGCCACGATCCGGACGCCCTTCTCACGAGCCAGCACGAGGTTCTCCGCGAGCTGCTTGAGGAAGGTCCGCGCGTAGCCGGCGGAGGGGTCCTTCATCTGGTCGCGCCCGAGGATGAGCATGGTGAGCTCGGCCAGGTAGTCGCCGGTGAGCACGTCGAGGGGCCCGCCCTCGAGCATCTCTCGCATCGCGCCGAGCCGGTCGCCGTAGAAGCCGGAGCAGTTCCCGACCCGTAGCACGTCGGTCACGGCGCCACCTCCGACGGGGGCCGGCCGCCGCCGCTCGGCCCCGCGAACGCCTGGGCGACGTCGAGCCAGCGGTCGGCGTCGGTGCCCTCGGCCGTCAGGTCGAGGTCGGCGCGGTGCCGGCGCTGGGTGACGAGCAGGGCGAAGTCCCAGGCGGACCCGGTGACCCGCTGCTCGGCGTCCTCGGGCCCGTAGGACCAGGTCGCGCCACCGGGTGCGACCAGCTCGACGCGGACCTCGCCGGCCGGGACGTCCAGCCCGTGGTTGGCGAAGGCGAACCCCCGGGTCCGTACGCCGAGGTGCACCACGTGCCGGACCCGGTCGTGCGGCTCCACGACCACCCCGAGCGCTTCGGCGACGTCGAGGCCGTGGGCCCAGGTCTCCATGTACCTCGCGGTGGCCATCGAGGTCGGGCTCATCGGCGGCCCGAACCACGGCAGCTTCTCCCCGGGGGGATGCGCGGCCAGCACCTCGGCCAGCCGCTGCCGGCCGGTCCGCCACCGGGCCAGCAGATCGGGGGGTGCCTCGGCTCCCCCGGCGAGCGCCTGCACGTCCACGAAGCCGGTCGGGTCCTCGAGGGCCAGGAGCACGACCGCGTCCCAGGCTGCCTTGTCGGTGGCCGCCAGGAGGGCGACCTCGTCGGTCCAGGCGAGGTGGGCCACGGTCGTCGCCACGTCCCAGCCCTCGGCGGGCGTCGGGCGGCGCCAGCCCGGCTCGTCGAGATCGGCGACGAGCGCGTCGAGCGCGTCGCCTTCTGTGGCGAGGTCGTCGAGGACCTCGCGGAGCCGGTCGTCGGTCATGCGCTCTCCTGGTCGGGTCCGGGCCGCAGCCGGGCGTCGAGGGTCTCGGCCCACTGGTCGAGGATCCGGCTCCGGCGTACGGCGTCGTCGGTCAGCGTGTTCGCGAGGCCGAGGCCGCGCACGAGGTCGAGCGTGGCCTGCACGAGCTCCCGGTTACCCGGCACCGCCTCGTCGACGCCGAGGGCCTCGACCGTGTGCCGGTGGGTCTCGCGCCCGACCCGGCCCTCGAGCTCGGAGACCGCGTGCCGCAGCGAGGGGTCGGTGCGCGCGGCGACCCAGAGCTCCAGGGCCGCGAGGAACAGCGGCCCGGTGTACTGCTCGCTGAGCATCTCGAGAACCGCGCGGGTCCGCAGCGGCCCCCGGGGCAGGTGGGTGCGCTGCGCGGCGAGCTCCTCGTGGCGCGCGGCGGTGAGGTGGTCCACCGCCGCCAGGACCAGGTCGCTCTTGGTCGGGAAGTGGTGCAGCTGTGCCCCCCGGCTGACCCCCGCGCGCTCGGAGACCAGCGTGGTCGAGGTGCCGCTCCAGCCGTGCTCGACGAGGCACTCGATGGCGGCCTCGAGGATGCGCTGGCGCATGACCCGGGTGCGCTCGGTCTGCGGGACGCGCGCCGCGGTGGAGGTCACCGCGTCATCCTGGCGGCGACATAACAAACAGTCAAGCCTGCTTGTTTCGGGGCGTGTCTCGGCAAAACCCGTCCGAAACCCGTCGACCGCCGAACCCACCCGGGGCTACAGTCCTGATCGGGGCGGGAGGTTCGTTCTCGGAACGATTCCTCTCGGCAGAGGGGTGTAACAAAGTGGGCGAAGTTTCCGCGGACGACCGGGTCCGCGCGTTCTTGACCGTGATGCCGCGGCTGCTGCGGGCCGAGCGGCCGCCGGCCGCTGCCCTGCGCGACATCGCGGACGTGGCCAGATCCCTCTTCGACGCGCGGTACGCCGGTGTCGCCCTGCTGGAGGACGACGGGTCGATCGGGGCCGTCAGCTTCTCCGGGCTGCCGCCGAGCCTGGCGGAGACGTTGCGCACGGCACCGGACGGCCGGGCGCTTTTCGAGTCGGTGAGCGGCACCGGGCCGGTCCGGGTCGACGACGTCGGGGCGCCCTCGTCGATGGCGCAGCTCCCCGACGGCCACCCGGCCATGCACTGCCTGCTCGGCACCCCGCTGAGCGCCCCGGGGCGGCTCGTCGGCCTGTTGTACGTCGGAGACCGGACCGACGGCCTGCCGTTCACCCACGAGGACGAGCAGCTGGCCGAGATGGCCGGCGGCCTCCTGGGGGCGGCGCTCTCCAACGCACAGCTGCTCCGAGACGCGCTCCACGCGCGCAGCTGGATGCGGGCGGCGGCCGGCATCACCCAGGAGCTCTTCGCCGGCGAGCTCGAGCAGCCACTGCAGCACATCGCCGACCGGGTCCACGAGCTGGCTGACGCGGACGTCGTCGGCCTGGCCGTCCTGGAGGACGACGTCCTCGTCATCCGCCACGCGACGGGCCCGGACCTCGATCCGCTCATCGTCGGCCGGCAGCTGCCTCTCCAGGGCACGGCGCTGGCGGAGCGGACCGTCCGCAGCGGCCGGGGGCAGATCGTGACCGCGCTGGACCCCACGGCTCGCCAACGGCTGCGCGGCTGGAGCGGGATCGAGGTCGGGCCGGCGATGATGCTGCCGCTGCGGGGCGCCGACAAGGTGCTCGGCATCATGTTCGTCGGCCGGGAGGTGGGAGCCCAGCGGTTCAACGAGACCGACGTGGAGATCGCCGGCAGCTTCGCCAACCACGCCGCGATCGCCGTGGAGCTGGCCAACGCGAGGCGGGTCGCCGAGCACCTGCACCTGCTCGAGGACCGCAACCGCATCGGTCGGGACCTGCACGACCACGTCGTCCAGCGGCTCTACGGCACCGGGATGTCCCTGCAGCGGGTCATGCCGCGGCTGGAGGGCCACGAGCGCGACCGGGTCGCCGAGTCGGTCGCGACGCTGGACGACACCATCCGGCAGATCCGCAACACGATCATGTCGCTGCGCAACCCAGACGAGGAGGCGACGCTGGAGTCGATGATCGCGGACATCGCGCGCGAGGCAGCGCCGTTGCTGGGGTTCAGTCCGATGATCGCGCTGGAGATGCCGACCGGCGAGCTGGTGGGACCGCTCGCCAACGACCTGGCGGCGTGTGTCCGCGAGGGGCTGTCCAACGCCGTGCGGCACTCGAAGGCCGGCAACGTCGAGATCGTCGCGGAGGTGGACACCTCACAGCTCGCGCTCGTGCTCACGCTGCGCGACGACGGGATCGGCATCCAGAGCGACCGGCGCAGCGGGCTGGCGAACATGGCGGCACGGGTTCGCCAGCACGGGGGGCAGCTCGAGGTGACCTCGGAGCCCGGCGCCGGGACCGCGCTCAGCTGGCGGGTGCCGCTGCCCCGTCAGCCGGCGAGCGTTCCGGCTCAGTCCCGGTCGGGGGGCTGAGAGCTCGGCGCGTCGCTCTCGGCGCGTGCCCGCCGGGCAGCCTCCCGGATCTCGAACACCTCCGTGGCGAATCCGCCGACGGCGTGGGCGACGTCGCGCACCGCAGTGGCGAGGATGGTGGTCACCGACGCCACGGCCTCGGCGCCGGCCTCGACGGTGTGCTGCAGCGCGTCCTTGGCGATCTCGCCCCTGCTGAGGTGCTCTCGCATCAGCTCACCTTCCCCGCTCGAGACCCGGTCGGGCCGGCCCGCCTGGTGGTGGGCCGGCCCAAGTATCCCGGGCTCAGGCGCCGATCAGCTCGGCTGTCCGCTCGTTGGAGTCCTCTCCGACGGTGGTCTCCCGTACGCGGTCGCGGACGTCGACGCGCGGCACCGGGAAACCGGTCACCTGCTCCGGCGTACGCTCCCGGTCCTGCTGGCCACCCTTGCGGCGAGGCGGGAGCGCGAGCCGGAAGATCTTGGCCGCGACGCTGCCGAGCTGCTTGCGCAGCGGGCCGGTGTTGTACTCCAGGCCGTACTTCTCGCACAGTGCCTGGACGTCCGGCGCGATCTCCGGGTAGCGGCGGGCCGGCAGGTCCGGGAACAGGTGATGCTCGATCTGGTGCGACAAGTTGCCGGTCATGAGGTGGAACAGCTTGCTGCCGGTGATGTTGGCCGACCCGCGCAGCTGGCGGTAGTACCAGGCGCCCCGCGACTCGTTCTCGGCCTCCTCCTCGGAGAAGGTCTCGACCCCGGCCGGGAAGTGGCCGCAGAAGATGATGTTGAACGTCCAGATGTTCCGGATCAGGTTCGCGGTCACGTTGCCGGCGAGCGTCAGCGGGAACAGCGGCCCGGTGAGTGCCGGGAACAGCAGGTAGTCCTTCAGCGTCTGGTTGCGGACCTTGCGGATGAAGCCCCGGTGCAGCGGCTTGGTGTCCTTGAAGCTCCGCTTGCCCGCGACGATGTTCTCGACCTCGAAGTCGTGCAACGCCACGCCCCACTGGAAGAACGTCATCAGCAGGAACGCGTAGACCGGGTTGCCCAGGTAGTAGGGCTTCCACTTCTGCTCCTCGTCCATGCGGAGGATGCCGTAGCCGACATCCCGGTCCTTGCCGAGGATGTTGGTGTAGGTGTGGTGGATGTAGTTGTGGGAGTACTTCCACTGCTCGCTGGGGCACACCGTGTCCCACTCGTACATCCGGGAGTTCAGGCCGGGGTCGCCCATCCAGTCGTACTGGCCGTGCATGACGTTGTGGCCGATCTCCATGTTGTCGAGGATCTTGGAGACGCTCAGGCTCGCCACGGCCAGCGGCCAGGCCGGCGGCATGTAGAAGAGCGCGCGACCGGCGCCCTCGAAGGCGCGCTGGGCCTTGACGACGCCGCGGATGTAGTCGGCGTCGGCCTGGCCGAGGTCGTTGACGACCCGCTGTCGGATCGCGTCCATCTCGCGGCCGAACTCCTCGATCTGGTCGGCGGTCAGCTTGTAGGTCATGGGGATTCCTCTCGGTGGTGCGAGTGGTTCAGGTCAGGTGGTCACAGCTCGACGACGCAGTCGCCGAGCGGGGCGGACACACAGATCTGGATGTCCTCGTCGGGCTGGTCGGACTCGGCGCCGGTCACGACGTTGCGGACCACGCCCTCCTTCTTCTTCGAGGTGCAGGAGAAGCAGATGCCCATCCGGCACCCGTACTCCGGCCGCAGGCCCAACGCCTCGGCCTGCTCCAGCAGCGTCGCGCCGGAGTTCTCGCCCTCGACGGACGAGCGGTCGAAGCGGGTCCGCCCCTCGGCGCCCTCGACCGGCCGGAGCGTGGAGGTCTTGAAGTACTCCACCCGCAGCCGCGGGTTGTCGGAGAACGTCTCCTGCACCAGCCCGATCAGACCGGCCGGGCCGCAGGCCCAGGTGTCCACGTCGGCATACCCCGGGAGGATCCGGGCGAGCTCGTCGGTGCAGTAGAACGCACCCTGGCCGCAGTCCGGGTAGACGAGGTGGACGTGCACGTTGGGCGGCAGCTCGGCGAGCTCGTCGGCGTAGATCTGGTGGTCCGGCGACTGGGCGTAGTGCAGGAACGTGACGGTGCCGCCGTACCCGCGGCGCAGCAGCGTGCGCAACATCGACATCACGGGGGTGATGCCGGAGCCGCCGGAGATGAACAGCAGCTGGGCCGGCAGCGGGTTCGGGAGGGTGAACATGCCCTCGGCCTGCGACAGCTCGACCACGTCGCCGACCCGGGCGTGGTTGACCAGGTGCTTGGAGACGACGCCGTCCGGGTTGGCGCGCAGGGTGAGGGTGATGAGGTCGCCGGGCTTGGACTCCGGCGAGGAGACCGAGAAGGCGCGGGTACGGCGGGCGCCGTCCACCTCGAGGCCGACCTGGACGTGCTGGCCGGCCTCGTGGCCGCGCCACGCCGCGGACGGCTCGAGGGTGAGGGTGGCGACCGGCTCACCGGCCGTGGTCTCCCGCTTGATGTCGACGATGCGGGCCCGGACGTCGTTGACGACCCACATCGGGTTGACGAGCTCGAGGTAGCGGTCCACGCCGTGTGGCGTCGTCAGCGCGCCCACCACCGGGGACCGGAGAAGCGTTTGAGCGAGGTTCACGATGTCTGCTCCCATTCAGTGAACACCTGTACACCGAAAACTATCCCCCACTTACCTCATCTCACAACGCCAACGTGCCGTGACGCCCCTCACGAGGACCGCGACAGGGCGCCGTCGGTGAACATATGTACTTGCCAACGTGCACGCCTGTGCTCCGCGGCTAGACTCGGCGCGTGCAGGAGCAACGGGCTGCCACGCGCAGCGAGCGCAAGGAGGCCACCCGCCAGGCCATCCTCGACGCGGCGCTCGTGCTCAGCGCGGACAGCGGGCTCGCGGGACTCTCGTTGCGGTCGGTGGCCAAGGCCGTCGGGATCGTGCCCACCGCCTTCTACCGCCACTTCGCCTCCATCGAGGAGCTCGGCATCGCCCTGGTCGACGAGGCGTTCGCGTCACTGCGGCTGGTGCTGCGCGACATCCGTCGCGAGATGGACATCCAGCGGGTCATCGACGACTCCGTGGCGATCCTGGTCCGGAACGTGCGCGAACGGCGCGGCCACTTCATGTTCATCGCCCGTGAGCGCGTCGGCGGCCTGCCGGCGGTGCGCGAGGCGATCCGCCACGAGCTCGGCCTCTTCGAGCGGGAGCTCGCCACCGACGTCGCCCGGCTGCCGGGCGTGCAGCAGTGGACCAGCGAGGACCTCCGGGTGCTCGCCAACCTCATCGTCGGGTCGATGGTGGAGACCGCCGAGGCGATCATCACCTCGCCCCCGGAGCGCCCCGACATCGAGCGGGAGGTCGTACGCACGGCGGAGCGACAGCTGAGGATGGTGGTGGTGGGGGCCGCGAACTGGCGCTCCACGGACGCGAGCTGATGCGGAGGGTCAGCCGCCGGGAACGGTCTCCCACAGCCCGACCAGGTTTCCCTCGGTGTCCTTGAAGTAGGCGGTGAAGCCCATGTTCCCCACCGGCTGCCGTTCGCTCACCGTCGTCCCACCGTGCTCGGTCACCGACTTCAGGGCGTCCTCGAGGTTCGCCACGTCGATGACCAGGTTCGGTGCGGTCCACTCGCGCTCACGGTGGAGCATGCCGCCGTTGATGAAGCCCGGCTCGCTCGGGCCCCGCTCATCGTCGGTCGGACCGGTCGTCACCATCGTGTAGTCCATCTCCGGCATGTGCATGGCCTGCCAGCCGAAGACGTCGCCGTAGAACTTCCGGGCCCGGTCCCCGTCGTCGAACGGGATCTCGAAGTGCACCACCCGGTTGGACATCGCTTCCTTCCCCGCCCCGCACGGTGCGGGTGCTCCTCGGGACAGCAAACCCCCGGGTCGGCAGCGCGTCCAGCCTCGGTCCGGACCACCTGAGCCCTTCGCCGGACGCCGCGCCGTAGCCCCGGCGACGCGGGCGCGTTGAGGACTGTGTCGCCGGTCACGTCGGCCGTGTCCGGTCACGAGGTCGAACCTGCCCGCCGCACACCCGAGAGGTCTCATGAACCCGGCTCGCCAGCACCGTGTCCGGCCTCGTGGCGCGGTCGTCGCCGCCTCGCTCCTCGCCGCCCTCACCGCCGCCGCGTGCGGCTCGAACGTCTCGCCGGAGACCGTCGCCCAGGTGAACGGCGGCGTCTACGCCGGCGCCGGGGCGCAGCCCGGCACCCCGGGCGGCACGGCGGCGGACGGCACGGTCCCAGCAGGGCAGTCGGTGACGGGACCCGACGGCTCGGCCCGCTCGGCCGGCTCCGCCGGCGACGAGGGCACGACGTCCGGGGGCGCGTCGGCCTCGGGCGGGAGCGGCTCGGGCCGCGCGACGGGCGGCGCCGACGGCGGCGAGGCCCCGGTCCAGGGCGTCAGGGCGGGCCGCTGCGACGGCTTCGACGGTGACCAGACCGGGATCAGCGACGACAAGATCGTCATCGCCAACGCCTCGGACATCTCCGGCCCCGTGCCCGGCCTGTTCGAGTCCGCCCAGCTCGCCACCAAGGCGTTCGCCGCCTACTTCAACTCGCGGGACGACATCTGCGGTCGCAAGCTGGAGGTGCTGGCCCTGGACAGCCGCGCCGAGTCCGGAGCCGACCAGCAGGCGTACACCAAAGCGTGCTCGAACGCGTTCGCGGCCGTGGGCTCGATGTCGTCCTTCGACTCCGGCGGAGCCGCGACCGCCGAGCAGTGCGGCATCCCCGACCTCCGCTCGCTCTCCGTCACCCCGGAGCGACGGAAGTGCGACACCTGCTTCAGCGCGATGGGCGTCTCCCCCAACCTGGTGCCCACGGCACTGCCGAAGTACTGGGTGGAGAAGGAGCCGGAGGCCGTCAAGCACGTGGCCATGCTCTACGTCAACGTGGGCGCCGCGAAGGTCAACTCCGAGAGCTGGCGCAAGGCCTGGGGCGCCAACGGCTGGAAGATCGACTACTTCCAGGGCATCGACGTCGACGAGTTCAACTACGCGCCCTTCGTGCAGCAGATGAAGGACCGCGGCATCCGGTTCGTGGTCTACGCCGGGCCGTACCAGTACACGGTGCGGCTCCAGGACGCGATGGCCCAGCAGCACTTCGAGCCTGACGTCTTCCTCCAGGACGCGACCATCTACACCCAGGACTACGTCGACAGCGCCGGCGAGAACGGCGAGGGCAGCTACGTCTACTCCACCACCGAGCTCTTCGACGACACCTCCCTCGAGGAGATGAAGACCTACCGTGCCTGGTTGCAGCAGGTGAAGCCCGGCGCCGAGCCCGACTACTACGGGCTCTACGCGTGGTCGGCGACCCGGCTCTTCGTCGAGCAGGCGGTGGCGCTCGGCGGGAAGCTGACGAGGCGGACGCTGGTCGAGGCCCTCGCCGGCGTGAAGGGCTGGACGTCGCACGGCATCCACGCACCGCAGCAGGTCGGCGCCAAGACCACCCCGACCTGCCTGAAGATCATCCGGCTGCACCACGGGACGTGGGGGCAGGTCTCACCGGGGCGCTACCTGTGCGGGTCGCTCTACGACAGCCACATCGGCGGGTGAACCCCTCCAGGTGACGACGCCCGGGTCCACGGGCCATGATCAGCCGATGACTCCCCCCGTGCAGGACCAGCCGGAGCCGCCGCAGCTGCCCGAGCTCGGGTGCTACGCCCTCGCGGGCCACAGCGCCCGGCCACGCGACCTGGTCGACGAGGTGCGCCACGCCGAGGAGCTCGGGCTGGGATCGGTCTTCCTCTCCGAGCGGTTCAACGTCAAGGACGCTGCCGTGCTGGCCGGGGCGGCGGGCGCGGTCACGAGCCGGATCGGGATCGGTACGGCGGCCACCAACCACAACACCCGGCACCCGCTGGTGACGGCCACCATGGCCACCACGATGCACCGACTCACCGGCGGGCGGTACGCGCTCGGCCTCGGCCGGGGCTTCGACGTGCTCTTCGACCTGATGGGGCTGCCGCGGGTCACCGGCGCGCAGCTGGAGGACGTCATCGGGGTCTACCGCCGGCTGTGGCACGGTGAGGCCTTCGCCCACGACGGTCCCGCCGGGACCTACCCCTTCCTCAGCCAGGACAGCTCTTTCGACGAGGACATCCCGATCCTCATGATGGCGATCGGCGGCCGGACGCTGGACCTCGCGGGGCGGGTGGCCGACGGAGTCGTGCTGCACACCTTCCTCACCGACGAGACGCTGGCCCGCTCGGTGCTGCGCGTCCGGCAGGCCGCGGAAGATGCCGGGCGCGATCCCGCGTCCGTGCGCATCTGGGCCGTCCTGGCGACCGTGGAGGAGTCGGTGCCGGAGGACCTGCGGCTGCGCAAGCTCGTCGGTCGGCTGGCCACCTACCTGCAGGGCTACGGCGACGTGCTGGTCCGCGCCAACCGATGGGACCCGGACGCCCTGCAGCGGTTCCGTGCGGACTCCCTGGTGACCGGCTACGCAGGGGCCTTCGACGCCGTCGGCACGGTCGACGAGCTGACCTACCTCCGCGAGCAGGTCCTGCCCGCCGCCTGGCTCGCCGCCTCGGCGACGGGGTCGCCGTCGCAGTGCGCCGACCGCATCCAGGACCAGCTGGACGCGGGGGCGGACAGCGTGATCCTGCACGGCGCGACCCCCGCCGAGCTGGAGGGCGTGCTGGCCGCCTGGCGGGGCCGGCGAGCACCCGAGCTCGACGACCTGCCGGCCAACCCGGGACGGAGCCGGGCGTGACAGCTCCCGCCGTGGTCGGCGACATCGGGTCGATCACCGCGGAGTGGCTCGGCGAGGTCCTGGGCGTCCCGGTCCGCAGCGTGCAGCACGAGCGGGTCGGCACCGGCCAGATCGGTACCTGCTACCGGTTGACGGTCGACGCCGACGCTCCGGTCGCCCCGCTGCTGGCGAAGCTGCCGGCCACCGACGCCGGGACGCGGGACATCTTGGCCGGCAGCTACCGCGGCGAGGTGCGCTTCTACCGCGAGCTCGCTCCGACCCTGGACGTGCGCGTGCCCCGCTGCCACCACGGGGCGGCGTCCGCCACGTCCGGTGACTTCGTGCTGCTGCTCGACGACCTGACACCGGCCGTCCCGGGCGACCAGATCGCCGGCTGCACCCTGGCGCAGGCCCAGGACGCCGTACGCAACCTGGCGGGGCTGCACGGACCCCGGTGGTGTGACCCCACGTTGCTGCAGGTCGAGGGGCTGGCGCTCAACGGCCCGGAGGACGCCCGCATGCTGGGCGAGCTCTACGGGCCCGCGACCGAGCTGTTCCTCGAAGGGCTCGGTGACCTGGTGGCGGCCGAGGACCGCGAGACGCTGCGGGCCTGCGTGGCCCCCTGCGAGCGGTGGGCTCTCGCCCGCAGCGAGCGGTTCGGACCTGTCCACGGGGACTACCGCCTGGACAACCTGCTCTTCCCGCCGGACGGAGCCCCGGGGGTGCACGCCGTCGACTGGCAGACGCTCAGCCTGGCGCTGCCTGCGCGCGACCTGGCCTACTTCGTCGCCACGAGCCTCGACACGGCGCCGAGACGGTCCCACGAACGAGACCTGGTCGCGACCTACCACGGCCGGCTGACGTCGTACGGCGTCGAGGACTACTCCCTCGAGCAGTGCTGGGACGACTACCGCTTCGCGCAGCTGCAGGGTCCCCTCGTCTCGGTGTTCGGCTGCGCCTACGGGACGCGGACAGAACGGGGTGACCGGATGTTCGCGGTGATGGTCCGCCGGGCCTGCGCCGCGATCCGCGACCTCGGCACCCTCGCCCTCATCTGACTCGCCGTCTCACATGAGCCGGCGGGCGACCGGGAGTGGCAGGTGCTTGAGCACGAGCCCGAGCGGCTCCCACGGCCAGCCGGGGACGCGCGCCGAGCCCTTCTCCTTCTCGATCGCCCGGACCATGGACCGCACACCCCCCTCCGTGGTGGCCATCAGCGGGGTGCTGCCCGAGCGGGCGCTCATCTCCGACTCGATGTAGCCGGGGTACAGCACGGTCACCTTGATCGGCGTCCCGTAGAGCTCCGCCCGGACCCCTTCCGCGAGGTTGGCGACGCCGGCCTTGGTGGCGGCGTACGCCGTGATGTTGCGCGGCATGCCGCGCAGCGCCGAGACCGACGAGACCATGACGAGGTGACCGGCCTCCTGCTCGCGGAAGATCTCCACGGCTGCCTCCGTCTGCGCCAGGGCACCGAGGAAGTTGGTCTCCGCGGTCTGCTTGTTGGCGTAGAACTTGCCGGTGCCGACCGGGGCACCCTTGCCGAGGCCGGCGTTGACGACGATCCGGTCCAGGTGGCCCAGGTCGGCGTGGAACGCGTGGAAGACCTCGAAGACCCGGTCGTGGTCGGTGACGTCGAGCTCGCGGACCTCCACGCGCCGGTCCGGGTGGCGGCCCAGGATCTCGGCGCGGAGCTCGTCGAGGCGCTCACGCCGCCGCGCGCACAGCGCGAGGTCGTAGCCGAGGTCGGCGAACTGCCGGGCCATCTCTGCGCCCAGCCCGGCGCTCGCTCCGGTGATGAGGATGGTCTTCGGCATCAGTGCTCCTGGTCTCAGCGGTAGGTGACGAGGTCGGGTTCGAGGTGGCTGTGGTCGTTCAGGGACACCAGCGTGGCGCCGCGCGCGCCGACGACCACCTTGGCGACCGACGCGTTGACGGTCACCGGGTTCAGCCGCGTCCACGTGTCGACCCCCGCGCCCAGCAGGGTCGCCGCCACCCACGAGATCGGGCCGCCGCTGGTGAAGACCACCGCGACGTCACCGGACCCGAGGCCTGCGGCGGTACGCCGGAGCGCGGACTCGACCCGCCCCGTGAACGTGAAGAACGGCTCGTCGTACTCCTCGTCGTAGCGCCCGGACGTCCAGCGCTCGGTCGCCGCGTCGAACCAGGCGTCGAACTGCTGCCGGGTGAGCTGGCCCTCCTCGCCGCCGTCGGGCGGCCCGTGCACTTCGAGCATCTGCACGTGGTCGAACTCGTCCCAGCCGTCGTCGGTGATGGTGTCCTTGGCGATGTCCTTGGTGGTGTCCGCCGCCCAGCCGGCCGCCTCCAGGGCGTCCTGCGCCGTCTCCCGGTGCCGGCGCATGCTGCCGCAGACGACCTGCGTCGGGGCCACCCCCCGCGCCGCCAGCGCCCGCCCAGTCACGCGGGCCTGCTGGTGGCCGACGTCGGACAGCACGTCGTAGTCGGCAGCGCCCCAGGAGGCCTGGCCGTGCCGGACGAGCAGGATCACGCCCATCGGTTCGCCCCGCCTCAGCCCTGCCCCAGCAGCCGGTCGATGCGCCGCGCCGCGAGATGGGCGGCGGGCCCGAAGACTGCGAAGACCTCGTTCGTCGTCTGCTTGTGGAAGTAGCGGTAGTAGATCTGTTGCGAGATCACCGCGAGCCGGAAGATCCCGAAGATCTCGTAGAACCGCCACTGCTCCGGCGTCATCGCGAAGCCCATCCGGTCGCAGTAGCGCTCCACGAACTCGGCGCGGGTGATCATGCCCGGCAGGTGCGTCGGCACGCGCCGGAAGAGCTGGAACTCCTCGTCGTCGTCGGCCTGGACCCAGAACGCGAGGTTGCCACCCAGGTCCATGAGCGGGTCGCCGAGCGTCGCCATCTCCCAGTCGAGCACCCCGATCACCTGCGTCGGGTCGGCGCGGTCGAAGACGAGGTTGTCCAGCTTGAAGTCGTTGTGGATGACGCGGTTGGCGACGTCGTCGGGCTGGTGCTCGTCGAGCCAGGCCATGACGCGGGTCATGTCGGGCGCGTCGTCGGTCCAGGCGTTGCGCCACCGGGTCGACCAGCCCTCGACCTGGCGCCGCACGTAGCCGAGCCCCTTGCCGAGCGAGCCCAGGCCGGCCGCCTCCGCGTCCACCGAGTGCAGCTCCACCAGAACGTCAATGACGTTCAGGCACAGCTGCCTCGCCTGCTCCGCGGTGAGCGCGTCGGACGACAGGTCGGCCCGCGGGACGACGCCGTCGAGGCGCTCCATGACGTAGAAGTCGCCCCCGATCACGCTCTCGTCGTCGCAGAAGCCGACCATCTCCGGGACGTAGGGGAACACCGGCTTCAGCTGCCGCTGGATGCGGAACTCACGGCCCATGTCGTGGGCCCCGCGTGCCTTGGTGCCCTTGGGGGCCCGCCGGAGGATCAGGTCCGGCCCCCCGGGGTACTCCAGCGCGTAGGTGAGGTTCGAGGCACCACCGGAGAACTGGCGCACCGCGGGGGTGCCGTCGAGCCGACCCCAGCGGTCGTGGTCGGCGTGGTCACGCAGCCAGTCGGTCACCGCGGCCACGTCGAAGGCGTCCTCCTCGCGGACCTCGCGGACCTCGCGCGCCTCGTCGGCGGACCCACTCATGCCTGGCCCCCCAGCCCCTCGAGCTTGGCGGCCTGGCTGCGCATCATCGCGTCGTAGGCGGCGCGGTCGTGGCGCTTCAGGTCATAGGCGAACCGGGCCGCGTCGTCCGGCACGATCACCTCGTCACCCCGCTCGACACCGGTCAGGACGGCGGCCGCGATGTCATCGGCGGTGTACGGCGAGCCGTGCACGAGCCTGCCCATCACCGCTCCCACGGCCTCGTCGGTGCCCTGGAGGGACTCCAGGAGATTGGTGCGGAAGTAGGAGGGGCAGACCACGTGTGCCTGGACGCCGTACGCCGCGAGCTCGTGGCCGGTGGTCTCGGTGAACGCCACCACCGCGGCCTTCACCGCGTTGTACGAGCCCATCCCGGCCGGGTGCACGAGCCCGGCCAGCGACGCCACGTTGACGATGCGGCCGGAGCGTTGGTGCTTGAACATCGGCACGAACGCCTTCGTGCCGCGGACGACGCCGTACAGGTTGATCTCGGTGATCCAGCGCCACTCGTCGATGGTGCACAGGTCGATGCGGCCGCCCCCGGCAACCCCGGCGTTGTTCACCAGCACGTCCAGGCCGCCCCACCGGTCCTGCACCCAGGTCACCGCGGCGGCCCAGTCGTCGTCGGAGGTGATGTCCAGCCGCAGGTAGTCGGGATCGTCACGGTCCTCCGCCGGGCGGTCCGCCAGGTCGGTGGCCAGGACCCGGGCCCCGGCCGCTCGCAGCTGTGCGGTCAGCGCCGCCCCCAGACCGGACGCGGCGCCGGTGACGAGCACCCGAGCATCGTCGAAAGCCATGGACCGACCCTAGACCGGCGACGATCACCCCATGCGGCCGCCTGCGTGGCTAGGCTGCTGCCGACGACCGCGTCGGGAGGGGGGACATGTCCAGGATCGCCCGCGTCATGGTTCCCAACCTCCTGCTGCTGAGCCTTCTCGCCGGCTGCGGCGGCGACGACCAGCCGTCCGCCTCCCGCTCACCGGAGGAACAGACGGCGGCGGACAACCTGGCCGCCCAGATCGTGCGGACCGGCGACGTGTCCGGCGAGAGCGCGCAGAAGGATGCCGTCACCGCCGACCAGGCCCAGTGCATCGGTGAGGGCGCCGTCGACGAGGTGGGGCTGACGCGTCTGCAGCACTACGGGATCCTCACCAAGGGCCTGAAGGTGAACAAGGGCATCCAGGGTGTGAAGCTGTCACGCAAGGACGCCCGCGCCCTCGCCGGCGTGTTCGTCGAGTGCATCGACGCCGAGGCGCTCTTCGAGAAGCAGCTGCTGCGGACCTTGCCGAAATCCGAGCGCCGAAAGGCCCGCGGGTGCGTCCGAAAGGCCGTCGACACGGGTTCTGTGCGGGCGGTACTGTCAGCCAGCTTCCAGAGGAAGGACGCCCGCGCCTACGACCGGTTGCGGCACAAGGTGTCCGCCTGCACCGGCGGGAAGGGTTAGGGCACGTAGGCTGCCCGGGACCTAGCTGACGACCAGGAGACTCCATGAAGAAGATGGCAGCCGTGCTGTGCGCCGCCGTGCTGACGCTCAGCGCCTGTGGCAACGGGGACGACGACACGGCCAAGAAGAACATCAAGACCGCGGTGCTCGAGGACGACACGAGCCTGACCGGCGGGACCAAGCCCACCGAGGACCAGGCCAACTGCATCGCCGACGGCATGGTGGACGACGTGGGCGTTGACACGCTCCAGAAGTACAAGCTCCTCGACGAGGACCTGAAGATCAACCAGGACGCCAACCCCACGGACATGTCCCAGGACGACGCCGACGCCCTGGCCGGCGTGTTCGTCGACTGCATCGACGTGGAGAAGATGTTCGCCGAGCAGTTCGCCTCCGGCGACCAGAAGCTGCCCCAGGAGCAGCAGGACTGCATCAAGGACGCCATCGACGAGGACGCCATGAAGGCCGGCCTCTCGGCGTCCTTCCAGGGCAAGGAGGACGAGGCGTTCACCGAGATGCAGGGCGCGATGATGAAGTGCATCACCGGCGACCTCGGCCTCGGGTCCAGCGACGGCGAGATGCAGATGCAGTGACCTGACACGATCTGACCGGTTCTGACCGGTCCTGTCCGGTTCGTGTGACGGGCCGCTCTCCCTGCGGGGAGGGCGGCCCGTCGTCGTACCGGCCTCAGCTGGCGACGGTCGCGACCACCCGGCAGCGGGTCGCCGGGTCGGTCCAGCCGTGCGAGGTGCGCACCAGACGCCACGCGGAGAGCAGGAGCAGCGGCAGTGCGCACAGCACCGACCACTCCCAGGAGACCCGGGCCAGCACCGAGAAGAAGATGCCGACCATGGTGGTGGAGAAGGCCAGCCGCGCCGAGTAGCCGACCATCACCAGGGGCGGCGCCGGGGTGGCGCGGGCGCTGCGGAGGTCCACCGTGAACGGCCGCCGCACCGACCACCGCAGCGACGCGGAGACCACCTGGAGCACCACCACCAGGGCGCCGCAGGCGACCGCGGCGAGCTCGGCGGCGGTCGGCAGCCCGGCGCGCAGCGACGCCATGGCGATCGTCCCGGCGGTCGCCACGAGCAGCACCTCGGCCAGCACCCACGCCCGGGAGACGAACACCAGCGCCGGGTCCACCGGCAGGCTGTCGCGCCACAGGGCGCCGCGCCCGTCGAGGCTCCAGGCATTGACCCCGAACAGCAACGCGCCGCCGGAGGCGACGAGGCCCGGCAGCACCGTGATCATGCTCCACTGCAGGTCGCCGGCGAGCGCCACCAGACCCGGCATGACCACGAGGACGGCGAGCCCGCGGCGCAGCGGCACGGAGCGCCAGATCGCCACGCGGTCGACCTGCACCAGGGCGACCAGGTCCGAGGAGGGGTTGCGCCGGGGCTGGTAGGCCGCCGTCTCCAAGCGGGTCTCGTCGCGCGCGGGCCGCCCGGCAACCGCTGCGGCCAGCCGGGCCCCCACCCCGATCGCGACGAGCATGATCACCAAGAGCACGAGGAGCACACGGACGTAGAACCAGGTGACGCCGGAGGTGACCTGGAGGCCGGCGATCGCGATGGCGGTGGTCGGGCTCGCCTGCAGCAGCGGCACCAGCCGGTCGGCGGCGACCAGGTAGGCCGCGCCGATCCCGGCCGCGCCGGTGAGCACGCGGGCCGTCACGGTGCCGTGCCGGCCGCGCCGCAGCCACTCCAGGGCCCAGCCGACGACCTGCGCCAGGGTGGTTGCGGTGGCCAGCCAGACGAGCAGCAGCAGCTGCCCCATCGGCAGCCCCCAGCCGGCGCCGGTGACGAACGCCGTGGCGCCCAGCAGCACCCAGGCCTGGAGCAGCCAGGCGATGTTGAGCGGCGCCAGCAGCAGCGCCCCGAGGTGGTCGGCGGTCGGCGTGACGGGGAAGGCGACGGCCTGTTCCCGCGGCACCAGCTCACGACCACCGCCCGACGCAGCCGCCGAGACCACCGCGATGACGAGCACTCCGAGGAGGCCGCTGGGCAGCAGCGACAGCACCTCACCGCGGCGGGACGGGTCCGCGGGCAGGAACGCCGGCAGCCACGCGGCGAGCAGCGTGACCACGGCAATGGCCACGAGCCCGCCGGCGGTCACCCTGCGCGACCGCCCGCGCAGGCCGGCCACGCGGAAGCCGAGCAGCGCGCGCACGTCGACGACAGCGGCCCAGGCGTTCCTGGTGACGCTCACCAGCCGACTCGGGAGCAGCGGCGTCCGATCAGTCGAGGAGGCCGCGGTAGACACCGGCGCCCGCCTCTCCGTGCATCTCGGCGGCCGGCAGCGCCGCCACGGCCGAGCCGCCCCGCAGCACGATGGCGTCCTGGCAGGCCTGCACGGCGAGCTCACGCAGGTGCGTCGACACCAGCACGGCAGCGCCGCGGGCCCGCGCGTCGGCGATGACGTCCATGGTCGCCTCGACCCCCACCGGGTCGACGCCGTCGAAGGGCTCGTCGAGCAGCAGCACCGGCGGCTGGTGGAAGGCGGCCAGCACGACGGACAGCCGTCGGCCCATCCCGTGGCTGAACCCGGCGGTGACCCGGTGGGACACGTCGCCGAGCTCGAAGCGCTCGAGGAGGTCGCGGGCCCGGTCCTCCCAGCGCGTCAGCCGCCGCAGCCGCGCCGCGAGCTGCAGGTGCTCCCACGGCGTGGAGCGCGGCACCAGCCCGCCGACGTCCGGGCAGTAGCCGGTCAGCCGCTTCACCGCCATCGTCTGCGAGCGCAGGTCGTGGCCGCACACGGTGACGAGCCCCCCGCTGGGCGGGACGACGCCGGCGAGCACCCGCATCGTGGTCGACTTGCCGGCCCCGTTGCGGCCGAGCAGCGCCGTGGCGGCACCTGCCGTCACGGAGAAGTCGATGCCGCGCACCGCCTCCACGCGACCGAACCGCACCTCGAGCGCCCGGACGTCGACCACTGGGGTCGGTCCAGGCGCGTGCATGGCTCCCAGTCTTCCAACCCACGCGCCGGTTTGCGCCCGATTCGCCGGATTCACGCCTTCCGGGAATTCCCATGGTCCCCTAGGAAACTTGCCCTTCCCTCACGTTGCAGTCGACGGGAAGCACCAGTTTCTCCGGGGACCATGGGATTCCGCGGAGCGGTCAGGTCAGAAGCGCTCGCCCTTCTCGGCCTTCTCCACCAGGCTGGCCGGCGGGGCGAACCGCTCGCCGAACTTGTCGGCGAGCTCCTGGGCCCGGGCCACGAACGCCTTGATCCCGGTGCCCGAGGGGCCCTCGTAGCCGTTGATGAACTGCGCGGCGCCGCCGGTCAGGGCGGGGAACCCGATGCCGAAGATCGAGCCGATGTTCGCCTCGGCGGTCGACTTGATCACGCCCTCGTCGAAGCAGCGCGCGGTCTCGATCGCCTCGATGAACAGCATCCGGTCCTTGAGCTCCTGCAGCTCCGGCTGCTCGTCGACCGGCGTGAACTCGTCGGCCAGCCCCGCCCAGAGGCCCTTGCGCTTGCCCGACTCGTCGTACTCGTAGAACCCGGCGCCCTTGAGCTTCGAGGGCCGGCCGATCTCGATCATCCGCTCGATGACCTTCTCGGCGGGGTGCGGGGTGTAGGTGCCGCCCTCGCGCTCCACGGCCGCCTTCGTGGCGTTGCGGATCTTGACCATCAGCTCCATGTTGAGCTCGTCGCTGATCTGCAGGGGACCGACCGGGTAGCCGGCCTGCAGGGCGGCGCGCTCGATCGACATCGGCCGCACCCCCTCGCCGAGCATCGCGAGACCCTCGTTGATCTGGGTGCCGATCACCCGCGAGGTGTAGAAGCCGCGGCTGTCGTTGACCACGATCGGGGTCTTGCGGATCAGCTGGACCACGTCGATGGCCTTGGCCACCGTCTCCTCGGAGGTCTCCTTGCCGGCGATGATCTCCACCAGCGGCATCTTGTCGACGGGCGAGAAGAAGTGCAGGCCGACGAAGTCCGCCGGGCGATCGACGCCCTCGGCGAGCTCGGTGATCGGCAGCGTGCTCGTGTTGGAGCAGAGCAGCGCGTCGGTGTTGACGACCGGCAGGATCTCGGCGAAGACCTTGTTCTTCAGCGCCGGGTCCTCGAAGACGGCCTCGATGACGAGGTCGCAGCCCTTGAGGTCCTCCGGGTTGTCGGTCGGGGTGATCCGGCCGAGCAGCTCGTCGGACTTCTCCTGGGTCAGCTTGCCGCGGGAGACGCCCTTCTCGTTGAGCTTGACCGAGTAGCCCTTGCCGCGCTCGGCGGCCTCCATGCTGACGTCCTTGAGCACGACCTCCACCCCCGCGCGGGCGCAGACGTAGGCGATGCCCGCACCCATCATCCCCGCCCCGAGGACGCCGACCTTGGTGGGCTTGAACTGCTCGACGCCCTTGGGTCGCAGCGCGCCGGAGTTGATCGTCTGCAGGTCGAAGAAGAACGCCTGGATCATGTTCTTGGCGTTCTGCCCCGTGGCCAGCTTGGTGAAGTAGCGGGCCTCGATCCGCTGTGCGTTGTCGAAGTCGACCTGGGCGCCCTCGACGGCGGCGGCCATGATCGCCCGCGGGGCCGGGTAGTCGGCACCCTTGGTCTGCTTGCGCAGGCTCGCCGGGAAGGCCGGCAGCATCTGCGCGAGCGCCGGGTGCGACGGCGTACCGCCGGGCATCTTGTAGCCCTGCCGGTCCCACGGCTGCTTCGCCGCGTCCTCGTTGCCCTGGTTCTCCACGACCCAGGCGCGGGCGCGCGACACCAGCTCGTCGGCCGGCACGAGCTCGTCGACCAGACCCTTGTCCTTGGCCACCTCGGGCTTGTAGCGCTGGCCCTGCAGGAGCACCTCGGTCAGCGCGGTCTGGATGCCGAGCAGCCGCACGGTGCGTACGACGCCGCCGCCACCGGGCAGCAGGCCGAGGGTCACCTCGGGGAGGCCGATCTCGTACTTGCCCTCCGCGGCGATCCGACGGTGACAGGCGAGCGCGATCTCCAGCCCACCGCCGAGGGCGGCGCCGTTGATCGCGGCGACCACCGGCACACCGAGGGTCTCGAGGCGACGCAGGTCGGCCTTGATGCTCTGGCTCTGCTCGTAGAGCTGCGGGGCGTCCTCCGGCTGCGCCTGGATGAGCATGTTGAGGTTGCCGCCGGCGAAGAAGGTCTTCTTGGCGCTGGTGAGCACGACGCCGGTGACGTCGTCCTTCTCCTGCTCGAGGCGGTCGATGGCCGCGCGCATGCTGTCGCGGTAGACCTCGTTCATCGTGTTGGCACTGGCGGTTGGGTCGTCCATCGTCAGGGTGACGATGCCGTCGGAGTCGCGCTCGTAGCGCACAGCGTTCTGGTCGGTCATGTGTCCGGGGAGTCCTTCGCTTCTTCGGGAGTCGGGAGAGGTCAGACGAGCTCGACGACGGTGGCGATGCCCATGCCGCCGCCCACGCAGAGCGTGGCCAGTCCGCGGCGCAGGTCGCGGCGCTCGAGCTCGTCGATGAGGGTGCCGAGGATCATCGCGCCGGTGGCACCCAGCGGGTGGCCCATCGCGATGGCGCCACCGTTGACGTTCACCACGTCGTGGGACAGGTCCATGTCCCGCATGAAGCGCAGCGCCACTGCGGCGAAGGCCTCGTTCATCTCCCACAGGTCGATGTCGTCCTTGGTGAGCCCGGCCTTGGCCAGCGCCTTGCGCGCGGCCGGCGCCGGACCGGTCAGCATGATCGTCGGGTCGGCCCCGGAGACCGCGGTCGCCAGGATCCGTGCCCGCGGGGTGAGGCCGAGGTCGGTGCCGACCTGCTCGCTGCCGATGGCCATGAGCGCGGCACCGTCGACGATGCCGGAGGAGTTGCCGGCGTGGTGCACGTGGTCGATCTTCTCGACCCAGTGGTACTTCTCCAGCGCCACGTTGTCGAAGCCGAGGTCACCGTGGAAGGCGAAGGACGGCTTCAGCTTGGCCAGGCTGTCCACCGTCGTACCGGGCTTGATGAACTCGTCCTTCTCCAGGACGGTGAGCCCGTTGACGTCCTTGACCGGGATGACCGAGCCGTCGAAGTAGCCGTTGGCCTGCGCCTTGGCCGCGCGGGCCTGCGACTCGGCGGCGTAGGCGTCGACGTCGGTCCGCGAGAAGCCCTCGATGGTCGCGATCAGGTCCGCGCCGATGCCCTGCGGGACGAAGGCGGTGTCGAACGCGGTCGTCGGGTCGCTCGCCCATGCGCCGCCGTCGGAACCCATCGGGACCCGGCTCATCGACTCCACGCCGCCGGCGAGGATCAGGTCCTCCCAGCCGGAGCGGACGCGGGCGGCGGCCTGGTTCACGGCCTCCAGACCCGAGGCACAGAAGCGGTTGAGCTGGACCCCGGAGGTGGTCTCCGGGTAGCCGGCCTTGAGGGCGGCCGTCTTGGCGATGTCGCCGCCCTGGTCGCCGATCGGGGACACCACGCCGAGGACCACGTCGTCGACGCGCTCGGGCTCGAAGCCGTCGTTGCGCTTGCGCACCTCGTCCAGGAGCGTGACCACCAGGTCGACGGGCTTCACCTCGTGGAGGGAGCCGTCCTTCTTGCCCTTGCCCCGCGGTGTGCGGATTGCGTCGTACACGAAGGCTTCAGCCATGGGTTCCCACTTTCGACGTAACATCCCGCAGCCGGGAGCGGCCACGGTCAACGATGACTGTCGATTGTGACACCAGAACTGTCACGGTGCCATGGGCGGTCTCGCCGGGCAGGTGTGATCCCGGTCGCACGAGACGCCGGGCCGCGATGCGGGGGTCGACTCAGGCCTGGACGGCGGCGCCGGTCTCCAGCAGCTTGTCGACGTCGGCCACTCCCCAGGCCTCGAGCACCGCGCGGGTGCCGGCCCCCGGCTCGGAGGGGCCGGTCGAGAGGGTGGCCTCGGTCCGGGAGAAGCGCGGAGCCGGAGCCGGCTGCAGCATGCCCTCGTGCTCGACGTACACCTCGCGCGCCCGCATGTGCGGGTGCTGGGCCGCCTCGGTGAGCGGCAGCACCGGGGCGCAGCAGGCGTCGCTGCCGTCGAAGATCTCCGCCCACTCGGCCTGCGTCTTCTGCTTGAACGTGTCGGTGAGGACCTCCCGCAGCTCGCCGAGCCTGCCGAAGTCGTGGCGGTCCGGCACCCGGTCGGCGATGCCGAGTCTCTCGATCAGCTCGGCGTAGAACTGTGGCTCCAGCGCACCGACCGACATGTGCTTGCCGTCGGAGGTCTCGTAGACGTCGTAGTACGGGATGCCGCCGTCGAGCAGGTTCGCCGCACGCCGCTCCTGCCCGAAGCCACCGGCCAGCATCGCCGCCCACATGAGGTTCAGGTGCGCGGCGCCGTCCACGATCGCCGCGTCCACGACCTGCCCGCGGCCGCTGGTGCGCGCCTCGAGGAGGGCGGCGAGGACCCCGATGACGAGGTACGTCGATCCGCCACCGAAGTCGCCGACGAGGTTGCTCGGGAAGTGCGGTCGCGCGGCGTCCTGGCCGAGTCCGTGGAGGACCCCGGCGATCGAGATGTAGTTCATGTCGTGGCCGGCGGTGTGCGCCAGGGGACCGTCCTGTCCCCAGCCGGTCATCCGCCCGTAGACGAGGGCCGGGTTGCGCGCCAGGCACTCGTCCGGGCCGATGCCGAGCCGCTCGGTGACCCCGGGACGCATGCCCTCGATGAGCACGTCGGCGGTCGCGATCAGCTCCAGCAGCGCGGAGAGCGCGTCCGGGTCCTTGAGGTCCAGGGCCACGCTGGGCCGGCCGCGGGTCAGCAGGTCGCTCTCCCTGGGGCCGGCGCTGGCCGCGCCTCCCGGCTTCTCGACCCGGATCACGTCCGCCCCCAGATCGGCGAGGATCGTCGCGGCGTGCGGGCCGGGACCGATCCCGGCGATCTCCACGACCTTGAGGCCCTTGAGCGGGCCGGTGCCGCAGCCCAGTGCGTAGTCCTGCGTGTCAGCCATGCCGAGGATCATGACAGTGCCACTGTCAACGTGCCACCCCGCGGCCGTCCTCGGGGGCGGGCTGCCTGCATCGGTGACCTCTCGAGCCGGCGCGGGCGACCTCTCGACCTCGCGCGGGTGACCTCTCGACCTCGCGCGGGTGACGTGTCAACCCCCCGGGGGGTGCAACGAGTTGCATAAGCTGTGCAACTCGTTGCATACTCCTTGCCATGTCCCTGGAGCACGCGATCCTGGTCTCGCTCAGCGAGCAGTCCGGCTCGGGCTCCGACCTGACCCGCCGGTTCGACCGGTCGATCGGGTTCTTCTGGAGCGCCACGCACCAGCAGATCTACCGGGTGCTCGGCCGCATGGAGAGCGCCGGCTGGGTCCGGTCCGAGCAGATCGCCCAGCAGGGCCGCCCCGACAAGAAGGTCTACGAGGTCACCGCCGCCGGCCGCGAGGAGCTCGAGCGCTGGCTGGCCGAGCCGTTGACCCGCGAGCAGCACCGGTCCGAGCTCGCGGTGAAGCTCCGCGCCGCGTCGTACGGCGACCGCGGACCGTTCCTGCAGGAGCTGACCGCCCTCCGGGCCGAGCACGCGACCCGCCTGGCCCTCTACGAGGAGCTGGAGGCCCGCGACTACCCGGACCCGGAGTCGCTCGACGGCGCCGACCTCGACCGGTACCTCGTCCTCCGCGGCGGCATCCGCATGGAGCGGTTCTGGCTCGACTGGCTGGGCGAGTACCTGAGTGCGCACAGCGACGGAAACAAGCAGAGGAGCAGCCGATGACGGCCGGTGACCACTACCCACACCTGATGTCCCCGCTGGAGGTGCGCGGCGGGACGCTGCGCAACCGCGTGGTGATGGGCTCGATGCACACCGGGCTCGAGGACCGGCCCTGGCACGTGCCGCAGCTGGCGGAGTACTTCGCCGAGCGCGCGCGCGGCGGCGTGGGGCTCATCGTCACCGGGGGCTACTCGCCCAACGTGCGCGGCTGGCTGCTGCCGTTCGGGTCCCAGATGTCCTCGCGGCTGCAGGCCATGCGACACCGCACCGTCACCGACGCCGTGCACGCCGAGGGCGGCAAGATCGCGCTGCAGCTGCTGCACGCCGGCCGCTACGGCTACACGCCGTTCTCGGTGTCAGCCTCGGCCAGCAAGTCGCCGATCACGCCGTTCAAGGCCAGCGGGATGTCCGCCACAATGGTCGACCAGACAATTGAGGACTTCGCGCGGTCGGCACGACTGGCCCAGAAGGCCGGGTACGACGGTGTCGAGATCATGGGCTCGGAGGGCTACCTGATCAACCAGTTCCTCGCCGAGCGCACCAACCATCGCACCGACCGCTGGGGCGGCAGCCCCGAGAACCGGATGCGCTTCCCCATCGAGGTGGTGCGCCGGATCCGGGAGGCTGTGGGCGACGACCTCATCGTGATGTACCGGATGTCGCTGCTCGACCTCGTCCCCGACGGCCAGAGCTGGGACGAGACCGCCCTGCTGGCCAAGGAGATCGAGACCGCCGGCGCCTCGATCATCAACACCGGCATCGGCTGGCACGAGGCGCGGGTGCCCACGATCCTCACGCAGGTCCCGCGCGGCGCCTGGACCTGGACGACCAAGCGGCTGCGCCAGGAGGTCTCGATCCCGGTCTGCGCGTCCAACCGGATCAACACCCCCGACCTCGTGGAGGAGCTGCTCGCCGACGGCACCGCCGACCTGGTGTCGATGGCTCGGCCCCTGCTGGCCGACCCTGCCTTCGTGGAGAAGGCGGCGGCCGGCCGGGCCGACGAGATCAACACCTGCATCGCCTGCAACCAGGCATGCCTGGACCACACCTTCGCCAACAAGCGCGCGTCCTGCCTGGTCAACCCGCGCGCCTGCCACGAGACCGAGCTGGTGCTGCTGCCGGTCCCGCGGACGAGGGCGAAGTCGGTGGCGGTCGTCGGCGGAGGGCCCGCCGGGATGGCGGCGGCGCTGTCCGCGGCCGAGCGCGGGCACCGGGTGACGCTGTTCGAGGCCGGCACCGCGCTGGGCGGGCAGTTCCGGCTGGCGATGAACATCCCCGGCAAGGAGGAGTTCGCCGAGACGCTCCGCTACTACCGCCGGAGGTTCGAGGTCCTCGGCGTCGACGTGCGACTCGGGACGCGTGCCTCAGCCGCGGAGCTGGACGGCTTCGACGAGGTGGTCGTCGCCACCGGGGTCGTCCCCCGGGTCCCGTCCTTCGAGGGGATCGAGCATCCCAAGGTCGTCTCGTACGCCGACGTCCTCGACGGCCGGGTGGTCCCCGGTCATCGGGTCGCCGTGGTCGGCGCCGGCGGGATCGGCGTCGACGTCGCGCACTTCCTCACCCACTCCCCCGAGACCGTCGACGACTGGTTGGCGCACTGGGGCGTCGCCGACCCCGCGGTGCACCGGGGCGGTCTGACCGAGAAGCTGCCCCGGACCCCCGCCCGGGAGGTCCACCTGCTGCAGCGCAAGACGACGCCCATCGGCAAGGACCTCGGCAAGACGTCGGGCTGGGCGCACCGGCTGGTGCTCAAGGACTCCGGGGTCCACCAGGTCAACGGGGTCACCTACGACCGGGTCGACGACGAGGGGCTGCACATCACCGTCGCCGGGGAGCGCCGGGTGCTCGACGTGGACCACGTGGTCGTCTGCGCCGGACAGGAGTCCGTGCGGGACCTGTACGACGGGCTCGTGGCGGACGGTCGCGGCGACGCCGTACACCTGGTCGGCGGGGCGGACGTCGCCGCCGAGCTGGACGCCAAGCGGGCGATCAAGCAGGGCACCGAGGTCGCCGCCCTGCTCTGACCCCCCGTCGAGGCGTCATGCAGGCGAGGTCGAGGCGTCACGCGTGCCGGGTCGAGAGGGCAGCGTCGCTGCCCTCTCGACCCGGCACGCGTGACTTCTCAACACAGGCGGTTGCGGGGGACGTAGGGTCGGGGCATGGGGCGCGGGGACCGACCGATCAGGGTCACCGACGTGCCGCCCGGGTTCAGCGAGCGGCTGAGGATCCGGCGGCGCTGGTACTTCGCGATCATGGGCGTCTGCCTGCTGCTCATCGTGCTCGCCTGGAACGTCGTGAGACTGTTCTCCACCGACGCCGCGGTGGCGATGTCGATCGTCGCCGCCGGGCTGCCGCCGCTGGCCGTGCTGGTCGCCAACTGGCACGAGGACCACTGACGGCCCCGACGAGCCGCCCACGACTCTCATCCCGTACGAATCTGCGCTGCCAAGGCGACCGCGGAGCACGAATGCACGGAATCAGCCTGCAGTTCAGGGCAGCAGCACCTGGATCGCCCGCGGCACCACGGTCGCCGTCCGCGGCAGGGGGCCGATCCGCTCCCCGTCGCCGTAGGCCTGCACCGGACAGTCGGCCGAGACCGTCACCGACTCGCCCCGGAAGCAGGTGACCCCGGCCATCTCGATGTGCGTGCCGTCGTACACCTTGGGCAGCCGGCGCACCATCCCCCACCGGGAGTCGGCGGGCAGGACGATGACCTCGAGGATGCCGTCGCGGACGTCGGCGGCCGGCGCGATCTTCATGCCCTTGCCGTAGTACGCCGAGTTGGCGACCACGACGTTGTAGGCCCGCTGCTCGTGGACGTGTCCGTCGACGGTCACGGTGAAGGTCGCCGGCTTGTAGGTCAGCAGGGCACGTACGGCGGCGTACGGGTACTGCACCGCCGAGGGCAGCCGCCGGGCGTTGTCGACCAGCTCGGAGGCCATCGAGTCCACCCCGGCGTACATGCTGCCGAGCACGATCGTGCCGGCCGCGTCGATCACGTCGGTGGCCGTCGGCCTCCCGTGGAGCAGGCACGAGGCCACGTCCGAAGGGTCGTCGGAGAGGGCGAGCATCCGAGCGAAGTCGTTGCCGCGCCCGCTCGGGATGATGCCCAGCGTCCCCTTCGCCTCGACCAGGGCGCCGGCGATCGAGGCCAGCATCCCGTCCCCCCCGGCGGCGACGACCACCTCGTCCTGCGCGACCGCCTGGGCCACCAGCGCCTGGCTGTGGGAGGCGCTGGTGCTGTTCTCGAGGGCGACCTCGGCACCGGCGGCCCGGAGCAGGGGTGCCACCCGGTCCACGGCGGCGGGCGCGGACCCGCCGCCGGAGAGCGGGTTGACCAGGATTCGGAATCGCCTCATGGGATGAGGATGCCGGGGTTGAGCACGCCGTGCGGGTCGACGCGCTCCTTGACCGCTCGCAGCATCTCGACGCCCACCGGGCCGATCTCGGTAGCCAGCCACGGCTTGTGGTCCTGCCCGACCGCGTGGTGGTGGGTGATGGAGCCGCCGGCCGCGATCATCGCGTCGCTGGCGGCGGCCTTCGCGGGCTGCCACTGCGCGAGGCCGTCGGGCAGCTCCTTGGCGGCGACGGTGAAGTAGAGGGAGGCGCCGGTCTCGTAGACGTGGGAGATGTGGCAGAGCACCAGCGGCGGCGTCCCCTGGGCCGTCAGGTTCTCCTCGATGGCCGACTTCACCGACGTGTACAGGTGCTCGAGGTTCGACCAGAAGGTCACCGTCTCGAAGGTCTCGACGAGCACGCCGACGTCGAGGAGGGAGTCGCGCAGGTAGGGGCCCTCGAACCGTCCCTCGGCCCAGGCCTCCCCCGGCCCCTCGCCCAGGCAGGTGCCCCCCGCCTCCAGGAGTACGGCGGTCGAAGCCTCCCGCGACCGCGCCACCTGGTCCGGCGTGCCTTCGTGGCCGGTGACCATCAGGCAGCCGCCCGAGCTCTCCGCGCCGACCGCGTCGGGGCTGGCCAGGTTGACCGACGTCTCGGTCTCGTCCGAGAGGCGCAGGACGGTCGGCAGGGCCCGCCCCTGGGCCAGCCGTCGCATGGCGACGGACCCGGCCGCGAACGAGTCGAACCGCCACCCCTCGTAGACCTTGACCTCGGGGACCGGCCGGACCTTGAGCGTGAGCTCGGTGATCACGCCGAACGCGCCCTCGGAGCCCATCACGAGCTCGCGGAGGTCGGGGCCGGCGGCGTTGGCCGGTGAGCTGCCGAGCCGGAGCTCTCCGAGCGGGGTGGCCACCCGGAGCGCCATCACCAGGGAGTCGAAGCGGCCGTAGCCGGCCGACGACTGGCCGCTGGAACGCGTGGCGGCGAACCCGCCGAGGGAGGCGTAGCGGAACGACTGCGGGAAGTGGCCGATGGTCAGCCCGTGCTCGGCGAGCAGCGCCTCGGCCTCGGGGCCCAGCAGGCCCGCCTCCAGCGTGGCGGTGCCGGAGACCGGGTCCACCGAGAGCAGCCGCGTCATCCGGCGCAGGTCGAGCGCGATGACGCCGGCGTACCCGTCGCGACGGGCCGCGAGGCCGCCGACCACCGACGTCCCCCCGCCGAACGGGACGAGCGCGACGTTGTTGTCGACGCACCAGCCGAGGACCGCGGAGGCCTCCTCGTGGTCGGCGGGCCGGACGACCGCGTCGGGTGCGTCGCTGCCGTCGCCCCCGCGGATCTTGAGCAGGTCGGGGGTCGACTTGCCCCGGGTCCGGGCCAGGCGCCACTCGTGGCTGGTGTGGACGTGCTCGTCGCCGACGACCGTCCGCAGCGCGGCCAGGTGGTCCTCGGTGAGTCCCACGTCCGGCAGCCGCACCTCCTGCGGGGCCACCGCGGGGCGCTCCTCGACCGGCCCCAGGAAGGCCTCGATGAGTCCGCGCATCGTCTCCGAGACGGGGTGGGCGTGGGCCGGGTCTCCCCAGCGGGACCAGTGCATGGCCGAGGGCAGGTCGATCGTCATGTGATACAGTGTTACACATGACGTCTAATCGTCACAACCCCGCGGGAGCCGACGACCCCTTCCTGGACGCGGCCCGCGACACGATCCTGGCCGTCGGCTGGCGGCGGACCACGATGACCGACGTCGCCCGTCGGGCCGGGGTCTCCCGGATGACGATCTACCGCCGGTGGCCCGACATGCAGGCGCTGCTCGGCGACCTGCTGGTGCGCGAGTGGGGCGGCCTCGTCGACGCCGCGCTGACCGGGCCCGTCGAGGAGGGACGCGCCACGCTGGTGCACGGCGTGACGCGCACCGTCGCCGCCCTGCGCGACAACGCGCTGCTGCGCCGGATCATCGACGTGGACCCGGAGCTGCTGCTGCCCTACCTCCTCGAGCGCCGGGGGCGGAACCAGGACCACGTGCTCGACCTGCTCACCGGCGCCCTCCGCACCGGACAGGCGGACGGCAGCGTGCGCCCCGGCGATCCCGCCGTGATCAGCCGTGCCCTGCTCCTGGCCCTGTCCGGGTTCGTGGTCTCGCGCGCCACGGTGTCCGACGTCTCCGACGAGGCGCTCGACGCGGAGCTCACCACGCTCGTCGAAAGGTTCCTCCACCCATGACCAGCTCCGCCGCCCTGACCATCGAGCGCCGCACGACCGACCTGGCCGCCGCGGCCGACGACCGCGTCGACGTCCTCGTCATCGGCCTCGGCGTCACCGGCGCCGGGGTGGCGCTGGACGCCGCCTCCCGCGGCCTCTCCGTGGTCGCGGTGGACGCCCACGACCTGGCCTTCGGCACCAGCCGGTGGAGCTCCAAGCTCGTGCACGGAGGCCTGCGCTACCTGGCCAAGGGGCAGGTCGGGGTCGCCCGGGAGAGCGCCGTCGAGCGCGGCATCCTGATGACCCGGACGGCGCCGCACCTCACCCGCGCCATGCCCATGGTCATCCCGCTCACGGGTGCGGTCTCCAAGCGGCAGGGCGCCCTGGCGATGCAGGGCCTGCGTGCCGGCGACCTGCTCCGCGGCGCCGCCCGCACCCCGCGGAGCCTGCTGCCCCGCCCGCGGCGACTGTCGGCCGAGGAGACCGTGGCGATGGTGCCGACGGTGATGCGCCGCCGGCTCCGCGGCGGCCTGCTGTCGTACGACGGCCAGCTGGAGGACGACGCCCGACTGGTCGTCGCGATCGCCCGGACAGCGGCCGCACGGGGTGCCCGGATCATCACGCGCACCCGCGCCGTGGAGGTGACCGGTGACGGGGCGGTGGTCCGTGACGAGCTCACCGGGGAGACCACGGAGATCAGGGCCCGCGCGGTCGTCAACGCCGCCGGGGTCTGGGCCGGTCAGGTCGTCCCCGGACTGCAGCTGGCCCCCAGCCGGGGCACCCACCTCGTCGTCCGGGGCGACGCGCTCCCCGGGGTCGACGCGGCGGTCTCCGCCCCCGTGCCCGGCTCCGGCAACCGCTTCGTCTTCACGCTGCCGCAGGCGGACGGCGTCGCCTACGTCGGGCTCACCGACGAGCCCACCGGCAGCGAGATCCCGGACGTGCCGCGCCCGGAGGAGCACGAGGTCGACTTCCTGCTCTCCACGATCAACCGTGCCCTGGCCCTGCCGCTGACCCGCGCCGACGTGGTCGGCACGTTCGCCGGGCTGCGCCCGCTCCTGGCGGCCGAGGGCCACACCTCCGACCTGTCCCGCAAGCACGCGGTGCTGACCTCCGAGACCGGGGTGATCACCGTGGTGGGCGGCAAGCTCACCACCTACCGGGCGATGGCCGAGGACGCGGTGGACGCCGCCGTCGCGGGACGCGGGCTGGCCGCCGGCCCGTGCGTGACCCGCGACCTGCCGCTGGTCGGCGCCGCGGACCGCGTCCACCTGGCCGCCGTACCGGCGCCGCCGCGGCTGCTGCGGCGCTACGGCACCGAGGCTCCCCGCGTCCTCGAGGACGCCGTCGCCCGCAGCGGGCTCTCCGAGGAGCGCCTGCTCGAACCGCTCGCGGAGCGCGTCCCGGTCACCCGGGCCGAGCTGCTCTGGGGCGTGACGCACGAGGGCGCGGTCGACGTCGACGACCTCCTGGACCGGCGCACCCGCGTCGGGCTCGTCGCCGAGGACCGCGCCGCTGCCGAGGACGCCGCCCGCGAGGCGCTCGCCCTGACCTCGGCCTGAGCGCCCGTCGGGCCGGGGACGGGGGTGGCTAGGGTCGCCCCCATGGACAACACCTCCGCCCTCTCCCTCGCCCGCGTGGCCGTCGGCGCGGCCGCCTGGCTCGCCCCCGAGAGCCGCCTCTGGTCCGCCACCCTCGGCACGGCGCCGCAGTCGCCCTACCTGGTCCGGCTGTTCGGCGCGCGCGAGATCGCGCTGGGTGCGATGACGCTGATGGCGGACCCCACCACCCGCCCGACGCTGCTCAAGGTCGGTGTCGCGGTCGACGCGGGCGATGCGGTGGCCAGCGTGCTGGCCACCCGGTCCGGCTCGCTCGGCGCCGTGCGGGGCGTCCTGCTCACGGCGATGGCGGCTGCCGGTGTCGGCACCGGTGTCGCGGGCCTCCAGCAGCGCTGAGCGGGCTCACACCCCCAGCCGGGTCACCAGCTCGGCGCCGGGCAGGTGGCCGAGCACGGTCCCGGTCATCAGCAGCTTCGACCGGCGTACGCCGCTGCCCAGGATGACCACCGGAGCGGCGGTCAGCGCCTCGTCGACGAAGAGCCGCCAGCCGTCGGGGAGCCCGACCGGAGTGATGCCGCCGTACTCCATGCCGGTCTCGCGCACCGCCTGGTCGGTGGACAGGAACGACGCCTTGCGCACGTCGAGGCGCCGCTTGACCAGGTTGTTCACGTCGGCCCGGGTGTCGGCGCGCACCACGCACGCCGCCACCCGCTCGGCCCCGTCGCGGCGGCCGCCGACCACCACGCAGTTGCCGCTGGCGTCGAGGGGCAGGTCGTAGGCAGCGGTGAGCGCGGCGGTGTCGGCCAGCTCGGGGTCGATCTCGACGACCTGGACCTCGCCGCCGCCGGGCCACGCCTCGAGCGCGGCGGCGACCGGTGCGGCCAGCAGGTCCGGTCGCGACAGCGCCGGTACGCCGCTCAGGCCACCGACCTTCAGACCCTCCATGACTCTCCTCCTGCGTGGGCTCACTCGCACGACGAGCACATCATGGCCGGTGAGGAGCGTGCCGCCGTGGTCCGTCACCCGGTGAGCAGGCCCGCGGCGCGCAGCCCCGCGACCGTGTCGGCCAGCGTCACGTAGGGGTCCCGGAAGGTGACCCCGAGCTCGCGCTCCAGCGGCGCGTTGTCCGACTCGGGCATCCGCGTGTAGTACTCCATCGCCGCCTCGGTCAGCGGCGTATGCAGGTGCAGCCGGTCCTGCACCCGGCCGAAGCCGCGGAGCATCCCGTCGGGCACCGGCAGCTGCAGCATCCGTCTCCCGTTGGCCTCGGTGAGGGCACGCGCGATGTCGGCGGCGACCAGCCGGACCCCGCCGGCGGCCCACCGACGGGGCGCGGTCCCGGACTCCAGCAACGCAGCGTGGACCCGCCCGAGGTCGCGGACGTCGCAGATCGTCCACGCGGCCTGCCGACCGGGGATCACCCGCAGCCGGCTCGCTGCCCGCACCCCCTCGGTGCCCTCGCCGAGCTGGTCGCCGGCCGGTGGCCCGATGACCATCCCCGGGTAGGTGACGTGCACCGGCGCACCCGCGTCCTGGAGCTCGCGGACGTACTCCTCGACCACGGCCTTCGAGGCCCCGTAGTCGTCGAGCCCCTTCGCGATCGGCAGGTCGCCGGTCAGCAGCGTCAGGCCGGGGTCGAAGACGGCGGCCAGGCTGGACACGTACACCGCCGGGTCGAGCCCCATCTCCACGGCCTGGCCCACGACGTTGCGGGCACCGGCCAGGTTGGTGCACGCCATGCGCTCCGCGGCGCCCCGGCCGATCGCGACCACGGCGGCGCAGTGCACCACCGCGTCGCAGCCGTCCAGGGCCGTGCGCACCGAGCCGGCGTCGGTGATGTCGCCGGCCACGAAGTCGGACACGTCGGCGCCGACCGCACCGGCCGCCCTCACGAGCTTCTCGGGCGTCCGCACCAGGAACCGCACCTGGTGGCCGGCGTCCTGGACCGCCTTCGCCGTCCACGAGCCGACGAAACCGGTGCCGCCGGTGACCAGCACCTTCACGCGCGTCGCCCGCCCGTGCCGGACAGCTCCGCGAGCTCGGCGAGACCCTCGTCGACAGTGACCACCGGCGCGTACTCCAGCTCGGCCCGCGCGCGGCCGTCGTTCACGGTGACCTCGTGGCCGCCCAGCGCCATCGCCACCGCGGACACGGGCGGCTCCCCCTTCAGCGACAGCACCCGCCGGCCCCGGTCGAGCACCACCGCCGTGGTGCGGGCCAGCGTGTAGGACACCGTCCGGTCCGGGATGTCCACGCCGTACGCCGCGGCGCAGCGGGTGACGAAGCTGCGGAACTCGACGGGCGCCCCGTCGGTCAGGAAGTACGCGCGACCCCCGACCCCGCGCTCGGCCGCGGCGACGATGCCTTCGCACAGGTTGCGGACGTGGCACGTCGAGGTCAGGTAGTGGCCCCCGCTCACCCAGGCCCACCGCTCGTCGGCCACCGCCTGCAGGACCTGGGGCAGCACGGTGGTGTCACCGGGGCCCCACACCAGCCTCGGCCGGACCGCGACCGTGGTGAGCTCCCGGCTGTCGGTCGCCAGCACGAGCTGCTCGGCCAGTGCCTTGGACCGTGCGTCGTCGCCGGCGTACCGCTTCGGGTACGGCGCCGTCTCGTCGACGAACCGGACCGGGTTGCCGTCGGCGAGCACCGCCTCGGTGCTCACGTGCACGAAGCGCCGGACACCGGCGTTGCGCGCCGCCTCCAGCAGGCGCCGGGTCCCCGTCACGTTCACCCGCTCGAGCTCGGCGGCCCGGCCCCAGGGCCGGGTGTCGGCAGCCGCGTGCACGACGGTCCCGCAGCCGCGGATCTCGTCCACCACGTCGCAGACGTCGACCAGGTCGGCCCGGACCGGGATCGCCCCCAGCGCCTCGACCACCTCCGCGGAGTCCTCCGAGCGGGCCAGGGCCCGGACCTCGTGGCCGTCGGCCAGCAGCCGCAGCAGCAGGTGCCGACCGACGAAGCCGGACCCTCCGGTCACGAACACGCTCATGGCCGAACATCTTCGCAGCAAGCGGCGTCCCGTGGTGGCCGAGTGTGATTGGTTGTCGCCATGAGCACACGGACCTCGGGATCCTCCGCACCCGTCCTCCGGCGGATGCTCCTCGCCGTCCTCGCCCTGCTCTCCGCCGCCGCGACCGCGCCCCTCGCCCACGCCGAGGAGACGCGGAGCGCCGTGCCGAGCGCGTCCGCGGCGTCGTCGGCGCTCCGCGCCGGGTCGGCGGTGATCGGGAAGCGTCGCATCGGCACCAGCGTCGAGGACCGGCCGATCCGGGCCTACCACCTCGGCGACCCGGACGCGCGGACCACCGCCGTCGTGCTCGGCTCCATGCACGGCGACGAGAAGGCGGGGCTCTCCGTGGTCGACGCCCTCCGTGACGGGAAGCCGGTCACCGGGGTGAACCTGTGGGTGATCCCGACGATCAACCCGGACGGCGTCGCCGCCGGGACCCGCGGCAACGCCCACGGGGTCGACCTCAACCGCAACTTCCGGCACCACTGGGCCCCGCTGACCGGGGAGACCTACTCCGGGACGGGGCCGTTCAGCGAGCCGGAGAGCCGCGCGCTCAAGCGGTTCCTCAACCACCACGATGCGAAGTACGTGGTGTCGTTCCACCAGCCGCTGCACGGCGTGGGCCGCGCCGGGGAGCGCCGGCCGTTCCTGCGCCGGCTGGCGAAGGGGCTCGGCCTGCCGATCAAGGCGTTCAACTGCTCCGGCACCTGCCACGGCACGATGACGGCCTGGTACAAGGCCCGCCACGAGGGCACCGCGGTGACCGTCGAGTTCGGCTCCTCGCCGGGCCGGAAGTATCTCCGCGGCAAGGCCACCCGTGGCACGCTCGCGGCCGTGCACGGCAGCCGCTGAACGAGCCGGCCCCGGGCGTCCGCGGCTAGGGTGACGCCCATGAGCGAGCACGGCGTCAGCAACGAGGTCGGTCGACTGCGCACGGTGCTGCTGCACCGTCCGGGCCCGGAGCTGCGCAGGCTCACCCCGCGCAACAACGACAAGCTGCTCTTCGACGGCATCCCGTGGGTCGGCCGGGCCCAGGAGGAGCACGACGCCTTCGCGGAGGCGCTGCGCTCGCGCGGCGTCGAGGTGCTCTACCTCGTCGACCTGCTGGCCGAGACCCTGGCCTCCGAGGAGGCGCGTGCGCTCGCGATCACCCGCACCATGGAGGACCTGCACCTCGGCGACACGCTGCGGACCTACCTGGCGGCGGCGCTCGCGGATCTCAGCCCGTCCCAGCTCACCGAGGCGCTGTGCGCCGGGATCCGCAACGACGAGGTGCGCGGCGGGTTCGGGCTGGTCACCAGCCTCAAGGCCCCCGACGAGTTCCTCGTCGACCCGCTGCCGAACCTCCTCTTCACCCGCGACTCCAGCGTCTGGATCCGCGACCACGTCGCCATCACGTCGCTGGCGATGCCGGCCCGCGAGCGCGAGACGCAGCTGACCGAGCTGGTCTACACCCGCCATCCGCGCTTCGCCGGCACCCCGCACATCCACGGTTGGGCACGGGAGTACGCCGAGGGCGGCGACGTGCTGCTGCTGGCCCCCGGTGTGGTGGCGGTCGGTGTCGGGGAGCGCACCACCCCGGCGGGCGCCGAACGGCTCGCCCGCCAGATGTTCGCCGCGGGCCTGGCCGAGACGATGCTCGCCGTACCCATCGCGCAGCAGCGCGCCACCATGCACCTCGACACGGTGTGCACCATGGTCGACGTCGACAAGATCGTGATGTACCCCAACGTCGCCGACCAGCTGCAGGCCTACACCGTCACCGTCGCCGACCGGACGGGCACCGCCGAGGAGGACCTCGTGCTGCACGTCGCCGACGCCGAGCCGTTCCTGGTGGCGGCGGCGAAGGCGATGGGCATCGACACGCTGCACCAGATCGACACCGGCCTCGACCCGGTGACCGCCGAGCGGGAGCAGTGGGACGACGGCAACAACACCCTGGCGATCGCTCCCCGGGTCGCCGTCGCCTACGAGCGGAACACCGAGACGAACGCGCGGCTCGAGGACGCCGGCATCGAGGTGATCGCGATCGCCGGCTCCGAGCTGGGGTCGGGACGCGGCGGTCCCCGCTGCATGTCCTGCCCGATCGCCCGCGACCCCGCCTGAGCCACGGGCGGGCGCCCGGGACGGGTGGGTCTGGAGCGAGGGCACGACGTCCTGGGAGCTGTGGGGCACCCAGGCCGGCACCCACGGGTTGTCCAAGCCGGACGGCGACCTGAGCCCCGCCGGACCGACCAGGTCAGCCCTCCTGCAGCTGCCGGACCACGGCCGGGTCGATGGCGATCCAGAGGTGGCGGGCCTGCGCGACCAGCCGGCCGTCGTCGTACATCGCGCTGGCGGTCCACGTCTTGCGGCCCTCCACGCGCCGGGTCACCCCCACCACGACGTACGCCGTGCCCGCCTGCGGCGGCGACTCCACCACCGCCGCCATCCGGGCCAGCACCAAGGGCCGGTGCTCGAGGTCGGAGGACCACCCGCTGACGCAGTCGAGGGCGGCCCAGGTCACCGCCGTGCCGACCGCCCCGCCGCCCTGGCCGTCCGCCGCCAGGTCCGCCGTCGGCACCCAGGTCGCCGCCACCCGGTCGTCACCGGCCGGTCCGGGGAAGATCCGCAACCCGTCCTCGCGGTCCGGCCCGCACGAGAAGCACCGCGGGAACGGGTGCGACCGGAGCCCGGGGTAGTCGGCCTCCGCCGCCCGCGCCGCGGCGGGGTCGACGGGCGCGGGCGGATCCCAGGCGCCGGTGTCGTCGTGCTCGGCGACGGCGACGACCTCGCCCGCGTCCCGAAGCTCCACGCTGCCGTCGACCCGGACGACGTCCAGGGTCCGGTCCAACGGCGGCGGGCGCCGCAGCTGCACCGCGACCGGCGCGGGCACCCCGAGGCTCGTCGCCCGCTCGGCCAGCGCCCCGGCGGTCCAACCACCGTTGCCCGAGGACGCCGGCCCGTTGAACCGCGCCGGCACCAGCAACGTCTGCCTCAGTCCAGTCCCTCCTGCTGCAGGAAGTCCGCCGCGACGTCCTCCGGGTCCTCCTTGTCGATGACGACGCGGCTGACCAGGTCGCCGAGCTTGTCGGTGTCCAGGGCCGCCGAGACGTCGTTGAGCGTCGACTCGATCGTGTCGGTGAGCGCCTCCTCGCGCACCAGCGGCACGACGTTCTGAGCGGCGAACAGCGACTCCGGGTCGTCGAGGACCACGAGGTCCTTCGCGGCGATGTTCGGGTCGGTGGTGAACAGGTTGCCGGCGTCGACCTGGCCGTTGAGCAGCGCCCGCAGGGTCAGCGGTCCCCCGGCGTCCAGGGCCCGGAAGTCGCCGAACTCGACGTCGTACACCTTCTTCAGGCCGGGCACACCGGTCTCCCGGGTCTTCCACTCCGGAGGGCCACCGAGCGTCAGGTCACCGGCCACGGGGGCCAGGTCGCCGATCGACTCGAGGTCGTACTTGTCGGCGGTCTCCTGGGTGACCACGACGCCGTCCTTGTCCTCGGCGGTCGAGGCCTCCAGCACGGTGAGGTAGTCCGGGAGCGCGTCCTGCAGCTCGGCGTACACCTCGTCGGAGGCGGTGCCCGTCGTCTTGGGGTCGAAGTAGTCCCGCAGCACGCCGGTGTACTCCGGCATGATGTCGACCGACGCGTCGCCCGGCTCCAGTGCCTTGAGGTACACCTCGCGGGACCCGATGTTGAGCTTGGTGGAGGTCTCCACGCCGGCGGCGTCCAGCGCCCCCGCGTAGATCTCCGCCAGCAGCGCGTTCTCGGGGAAGTTGGCCGATCCGACGACGACCGAGCCCTTGCTGCCACCGTCGGAGGAGCCGTCACCTCCGCTCGACGCCAACGGGTCCTCGTCACCACCACAGCCGGCGAGCCCGAGGGCCGCGGTGGCCACGAGCGAGGTCAGGAGGGCAGTTCGCTTCACGTTGATGCCTTTCGTCAGGTCGGGGAAGCTTCGGTCTTGGACTTGCGCAGGGCATTGTCCCGGCGGCCAGTCTTGCGTGTCAGGCCGGGGGACACCACGACCCGCTGCAGCGCGGCCGCCGCGAAGTCGACCACAAGGGCCAGGACGGCGATCAGCAGGGCACCGCCGGCCATCTGGCCGTAGTCGCGCACCGCGAGCCCGTCGATGAGGAACCGACCCAGGCCGCCGAGCCCGACGGTGGCCGCCAGGGTCGCCGTCGCCACCACCTGCAACGCCGCGGACCGCATGCCGGAGGCGATCAGCGGCAGCGCGCACGGGATCTCCACCTTGCGGAGCACCTCGCCACCGCGCATCCCCATGCCCCGCGCCGCGTCGCGTGCGGGCGCGTCGACCTGCTCCACGCCGGCGTACGTGCCGGCCAGGATCGGCGGCACCGCGAGCACGACGAGGATCAGCTCGGCGGGCACGAGGACGCCCGCCTGGCCGTGCAGGCGCGGGCCCAGCAGCATCAGCGAGGCGAACAGCAGCCCCAGGCTGGGCACCGCCCGCAGGCCGCCGGTGAGGTTCACCGCCAGGAACCGGCCGCGGCCGGTGTGCCCCACCCACAGCCCCAGCGGCACGGCCAGCAGCGTGGCCAGGGCCAGCGCCAGCCCGGAGTACCACAAGTGCTGCCACAACCGCCGCCAGATGCCGTCGTAGCCGGACCAGTTGGCGCTGTCGGTGACCCAGGCAAGGACGTCGTTCATGCCGCCGCACCTCCCGCCGCCCCGCTGCCGGCCCCGTCGCGCTGCCAGGGCGTCAGCAGCCGGGCAACCACGACGATGACCAGGTCGAAGACCAGCGCGAGCAGCACGCTGGCCACGAGCCCGGCCACGATCGGGTCGAGGAAGTCCCGGTAGAAGCCGTCGGTGAACAGCGAGCCCAGCTGCGGTACGCCGATGAGGGCGGCGACGCTGACGATGCTGACGTTGCTCACGGCGGCGACCCGCAGGCCCGCTGCGATCACCGGCACGGCCAGCGGAAGCTCGACGGTGAAGAGCCGGCGTAGCGGACGGAGCCCCATGGCCGTCGCCGACGCGATGACCGTGTCGGGCACGGCTCGCAGCGCGTCCGCCACGGTGCGCACCAGCAGCGCCAGTGTGTAGATCGTCATCGCCACGACCACGTTGACCGGGTCGAGGATCTGCGTCCCCAGCAACAGCGGCATCAGGATGAACAGCGCCAGGGACGGGATCGTGTAGAGCAGCCCGGTGCCGACCACCACGGGGCCGTAGAGCCAGGTGTACTGGCGGGACAACCAGCCCAGCGGCACCGCGAGCAGCAGCCCGATGACCAGCGGCAGTCCGGCGAGCCAGGCGTGCTGCAGCGTGTAGGACCAGATGTCGTCCTGGTGTCCGAGCACCCAGTCCATGTCAGCCCTCCAGCGCCTGGGCGACCTGGGCCAGCGTGATGGTCCCGGCGAACCGGCCGTCGTCGCCGACGAGCACGCCCCGCCGGCTGGGGGACGACAGCGCCGCATCGAGCACCGCCCGCGACGAGCCGCCCAGCGAGGCCACCGTGCCGCCGCGGTGCAGGCTGTCGGTCGCCACGGGTCCGTCCACCTTGGCGCTCTCGACCCAGCCGAGCGGTCTCTCGTCGTCGTCGGTGACGAGGACCCACTCCCCGCCGGTCCGGCGTACCTCCTCGGGGGCGGCGCCGAGGCGGACCGTCGGCTCCCGGGTCGGCTGCAGCGTGGGCGACGCGCGGAAGCCGAGGCCCCGGTAGCCGCGGTCGCGGCCCACGAAGTCGGCGACGAAGTCGTCGTGCGGGTCCCCGAGGAGCGTCCCCGGGTCCGCGACCTGCGCCACCTCCCCGCCCACCCTGAGCACGGCGACCTGGTCCCCCAGCTTGACCGCCTCGTCGATGTCGTGGGTGACGAAGAGGATGGTCTTGCCCAGCTCCGACTGGAGTCGCAGGAACTCGTCCTGGAGCTGCTCGCGGACCACCGGGTCGACGGCGCTGAACGGCTCGTCCATCAGCATCACCGGCGGGTCCGCGGCCAGCGCCCGGGCCACACCGACCCGTTGCTGCTGACCACCGGAGAGCTGGTGGGGGTAGCGGTCCGCGTGCTCGGGCGGCAGCCCGACCCGCTCCAGCAGCTCCAGGCTCCGGTCGCGCGCCTTGCGCCGGTCCCAGCCGAGCAGCCTCGGGACGGTGGCGATGTTGTCGGCCACCGTGCGGTGCGGGAAGAGTCCGCCCTGCTGGATCACGTACCCCATGCCCCGGCGCAGCTGGGCCGCGTCCATCGTGGCGGTGTCCTCGCCGTCCACGAGGATCCGGCCCGACGACGGCTCGATCATCCGGTTCACCATCCGGAGCGACGTGGTCTTGCCGCAGCCGGACGGCCCGACCAGGACGGTGATCTTCCCGTCGGGCGCCTCCAGGTCGAGGTGCCCGACAGCGACGGTGCCGTCCGGGTAGGTCTTGTTCACTCCGTCGAAGCGGATCATCCACTGACCCAACCACACGGGGGACGCCGAGTCAGCGTCCGGTGGGTCTTGCCCACGGGACGGGCGGCGGCCAGAATGGCGGACGCGCCGTGAGAGCGCCGTCCGAGGCGAAGACGTGAAAGCCCGACCGTTGCTGACGGGGGATACAACAACGACCGGGCATCTGAACTATATGACTCGGACGGTGTTCGCACAACTTCGCCGCGCCTCCGGACAGGACTTTTCCTCACCCCTAGGGGTGAGGTGCCTCACCTGATGGTCACCTGCCGGTTCGCCAGCCCGGACCGCGCGGAGCGCTCCTCGCCCGTGAGCGGTTCGTCGGCCCTCCCCAGGGCGTCGCGCAGGTGCTGCTCGAGCTCGGCGACCGGCTCCTCGAGCGCCTCGACGCCGGTGCCCACCGGCAGGTCCCACACGGGCACGAGCACGCCGTGCGCGCGGAACATCCCTACCAGCCGGCCGCCCTCCACGAGCCGCTCGACCCCTGCCGCGTGCAGCCGGGCCAGGGCGTCGAGCCCCGCGTCCTCGTCGTGGGGCAGCACCCAGCGCAGGTGCTCCTTGGTGCCGACGCTCGTCCAGTACGCCGCCTCGACCGAGGTGAGCTTCGCCGAAGGGTTCGCCGCAGCGTTCGCCTGCTCCAGCGACGCGCGCACCGTCCCGGTGGGGTCGTCGACGTCGGCGACCCAGAAGTCGAAGCCGTCGTGGACGGTGACCTCCAGCGGCTGGTCGGCCAGCAGGTCCTGCAGCCGGGGCCCCTCACCGGGCTCCTCCGTCAGCCCCACCATCTCCCCCGGCGCCGCCTCGAGCGCGTCGAGCAGCACCGCGGCCAGCTCGCGGCTCGGATCGCCGAACGCGTGCTGCACCTGCAGCCCCAGCCAGACCGTCCCGTCCTCGCGGACCAGCGCGGGCGCCGCCATCGGCAGCAAGGAGCAGAGCACCACCGACCGGTCGGTCTCCACGGTGTCCCGCAGGGGCAACGGCGCCGTCGCCGCGGGCACCAGCTCGCGGAGGGCGACCAGGTCGCACTCGCTCGCCAGTCCCGCGAAGGGCCGGGCCACGATGCGTGGCGCGGACCCGCTCCCGCTGCCGTGGCAGGCCTTGTAGCGGCGACCAGAGCCGCAGGGGCACGGCTGGCGCGGCCCCACGGCAGCGCGGTCACCGGCTGGCTGTTCGGCCCGGGTCTTGAGTCGTGAGCGCTTCCCCATGACGCAAAACTACCCACGCCGGAGGCGTGGGCTGGGAGCCGGGCGGGTGGCCCGCGCGTGGTGCCTGAGGAGAACTGCCGCTCAGAGGGGGATCCGCACGTGGACGGTGGTGCGTCCGCGGTCGTCCTCGACCCACCAGCGGTCGACCAGCGCCTCGACGATGCTGAGGCCGCGTCCCGAGATGGCCGACTTCGGGGCGGATACCGAGTGCGGGAGCGTGGACTCGCTGCCACCGTCGCTGACGGAGATCACCAGGTCGCCGTTGTCGAGGCACCAGGACACGACGATGTCGTTCACCGGCAGCGGCGCGGCGTGCCGCACGCTGTTGCCGACCAGCTCGGAGACGACGACGCGCGCGTCATCGACCGTCTCGCCCTCGAAGCCCTTGCCCTCCAGCCACTCACGCAGCTGGCGGCGGACGAGCGAGGCCGACGGCGCCTGGAAGGGCACCCGGAGGTTCACCGGTCCCGGGTCGCCCTGCATGTCCCGATCCCCATCGGTGGCTCCCCTCGAAGTCGTCGTGTCAGTCGTCCCTCGGATGCTTCCCTGCGCCTGGCGCGCCAAACCCGCGGCACGCCGGACGCGGCGCACCCACGAGGGCCGGGCCCACCACCGGCGTTGGCCATGACGACCGTGACGACCGTGACGACCGCCTTTCATACGCCTTGTCGTCCTGCCACGTCCAGCAATGTCCGGATGTGGTCGGGCCGATCGGTCATCACGGCTTCGGCGCCGACCCTCAGGCACAGCTCGAGGTCCTCTGCGGTGTTGACCACCCACACGTGGATGCGGTGCCCGGCCTTGCGGAGCCGACCGGCCAGCTTCGGGTGCTGCCGGAGCTCCTTGATGCCGGGGGCAGCGATCCACCCGGGAGCGAGGAGGCTGCGGGTGACCTGCCACGACTGTCCCTCGATGACCAGGGCCACCTCCAGCGCGGGAGCGAGGCGCTGCACCCGGGTCAGCGCGACCCCGGAGAAGCTGAGGACCCGCACGGGTGACCCCGGGCCCGCCCAGCCGAACTCGTCGAGCAGCTCCACCAGCCGGCGCTCCACCAGGCCGCCGTACCGCGTCGGGTGCTTGGTCTCCACCGCGAGGTCGACGACGCCGTCGTAGTCCCGAACGACCTCGACCAACCGGCGCAGCGTCAGGACCCGGTTCTGCTCCTGGTCGATCTCTGCCGCCTCGTCGTCGAGGTCCGCCCACGGCTGCTTCCACGACGCGGCGTCGAGGTCGTTGAGCTGGTCCAGCGTGAGGGTGGACACGGCGCCGCGCGCGTTGGTGGTGCGGTCGATGCGACGGTCGTGGACACACACCAGGTGTCCGTCCGCGGTCAGCCGCACGTCGCACTCGACGGCGTCGGCGCCGTCGTCGAGCGCCTGGACGTAGGCGCCCAGGGTGTGCTCGGCCCGCACCGCGCTCGATCCCCGGTGCGCCACGACCTGGGGGCGCCCGGCTGGTTTGTGCATGACGTCCATCGTGGCAGCCGCTGCTGGCGTCCTCGCGTCGCCGTGCCGAGCGTGTCTCGGTCAGACCAGCGGCACGAACCGGTAGCTGCCGTGCCGGGTGACCTCGGTCCCCGCACCCGTCCGGACGACGAGGAGCATCGTGCCGAGCACCGGGACGACCATGCGGCCGCCGTCGGCCAGCTGGTCCACCAGCTGCTCCGGCAGCCGCCGCGCCTCGGCGGAGACCAGGATGCGGTCGTACGGCGCGCCCTCCGGCACTCCCACGACGTCCTCCCGGGCCGCGTCGACACGGGCCCAGGAGCGCCCCGTCCGGGCGAGGTTCGCCGAGCCGAAGGCGACCAGCTCGGGGACGACCTCCACGCCCACCACCTCCCCGCCCGGACCGGTCAGGTGGGCCAGCAGCGCCGTCGTCCAGCCCGAGCCGGCGCCCACGTCGAGCACCCGCTGCCCCGGGCGGACGTCGAGCAGGGCGAGCATGTCCGCCACCGTGCGGGGCTGCGAGTTCGTCTGGCCGTGCCCGATGTCGATCGGACCGTCGTACGCCGCCCGGGCGCGGTCGGCCGGCGGGAGGAACTCCTCCCTCGGCGTCGCGGCGAAGGCGGCACGGACGGGGTCCACGAAGCCAGCCAAGCACGGTTTGACCGGGTGCGCGGACCGGTGGGCAGACTGGTCCCATGCCCAGTCCGCCCACCATCACCGCCGTCGACCTTCTTCGAGACGCGTTCGGACGGATCCACGAGGAGCTCCCCGCGGTCGTCGCTGACCTCTCACCCGAGGAGCTCCTGTGGCGCCCCGACGCCGAGGCCAACCCCGTCGCCTGGCTGGTCTGGCACCTCAGCCGGGTGCAGGACGACCACCTCGCCGCCCTCTCCGGCGCCGACCAGGTGTGGACCGCCGCCGGGTGGGCGGACCGGTTCGGGTTGCCCTACCCGCTCGCCGACATCGGCTACGGCCAGTCGGCGGAGGACGTCGGCGCGTTCGCCGTCACCGACCCTGAGCTGCTCACCGGCTACCACGCCGACGTACACCGACTCACGCTCTCGGTGCTCGACGGTGAGGAGGCCCGGGGCCTCGGCCGGGTGGTCGACGACCGGTGGGACCCGCCGGTCACGGCCGCGGCGCGGCTGGTGTCCGTGGTCAGCGACATCTCGCAGCACGTCGGCCAGGCGTCGTACGTCCGCGGGCTGCTGGAGCGCCGCAGGGCGTGACGCCGCGTGCTCAGCGTTTCTGGCCCCGGAGGAACGACCCGAAGTGCGGCACGGTGAACGCCACCGTGCCGCGCTCGGAGGAGTAGACGAGGCCCTTCTTGATGAGACCGTCGCGTGCCGGGCTCAGCGACTGCGGCTTGCGGCCGAGCACCTTGGCGATCTCGGCGGTGGAGACCGACGCGTCGGGGCGGCCGACGCCGACCCCGGCGCCACCCGGGTCGGCTCCCGGGTCGGCTCCCAGGTCCGCCCCCAGGTCCGCCATCGTCCGCATGTAGTCCCGCTCGGCCGGCGTCGCGCGGTCGTAGCGTGCGCCGAAGAACCCGACCGCCAGCTCGGCCTCCGCCTCGGGCGCCGCCTCCTTGACGTCCACCACGCGGATGGGATTGGCGACGGCGACGTCCCAGGTGACCTTGCCGTAGGCCTGCACGAAGTAGGGGTAGCCGTCGGTGAGCGCGTACAGCTCGTCGAGCGCGTCCTGCTCGTAGTCGGCCCCCTCCTCCGCGGCCGGGCGCAGCAGGGCCCGGTCGGCCATCTCCCGCGGCAGCCGGTCGACGACGACGTACCGGAAGAGTCGTTCGGCGTAGGACTTCGACGCCGCCAGCGCCACCGGCAGGTGCGGCAGACCGGCGCCGACGACGACCAGCGGCGAGCCCTGCTGGCTGATCTCGTGCACGGCACCGCAGACGGCTCCGAGCTCCGGGGCGGCGATGTCCTGCATCTCGTCGACGAACAGGGCGACGCCGACGCCGAGGTCGCGGGCCAGCTCCGCGACGTCGGTGAAGAGCTCGAGCAGGTCGAGCTCCAGGTCACCGGAGTCGGCGCGCCCCCTGGCGGCGGGCACGTCGGTCGGCGGGGTCCAGCGGATGCCCTTGCGGTCCTTGAGCTCGGTGCGGAGCGCGAACGCCTTGAGCACGCCGGCGACGGCGTCGACCCGGTCGGGATCGCGGTGGCGGTGGGCGACCTCCCGGACCGCCGCGTGCACCGCCTGCGCGATCGGCAGCCGCACCGACTGGTCCGGCCGTGCCTCGATCTTGCCGGTCCCCCACGCCCGCTGGATGGCCTGGCCGCGGAGAGCGTTGAGCAGCACGGTCTTGCCGACACCCCGGAGGCCGGAGACCACCATGCTGCGCTCGGGTCGGCCCGCCGCCACCCGCTCCAGTGTCACCTCGAACTGCGCGAGCTCCCGGTCGCGGCCGGCCAGCTCAGGGGGCCGTTGCCCGGCACCGGGGGCGTAGGGGTTCCTGACGGGATCCATGATCGGACGGTATCCGCCTGTCTAGTGAATGCCCTAGATTTCGCTATCGGACCCGATCGTGTCGCGCTCCCTAGACTGGACGCATGCCTGAGCTGCCCGAGGTGGAGGCCCTGGCCCGCGACCTCCGGGGACGGCTGGCCGACCGGGCGATCGTCCGCGTCGACCTCGCCGCCTTCAGCGCCCTGAAGACCTATGACCCGCCCCTGAGCGCGCTGCACGGCACACTGATCGAGGACGTCACCCGGCACGGCAAGTTCCTCGACATCACCGCCTCCGGCCTGCACCTGGTCATGCATCTGGCGCGCGGTGGCTGGGTGCGCTGGCGCGACTCGGTGCCGGCCACCCCGCCCCGCCCCAGCAACAAGTCCCCGCTCGCCGCGCGCGTGGTGCTCGACCCCGACGGCGCCCTGGACATCACGGAGGCGGGCACCAAGAAGAGCCTCGCGCTGTACGTCGTACGCGACCCGCTCGACGTCCCGGGGGTGAGCCGGCTGGGACCGGACCCGCTGGCCGACGAGTTCACCATCGACGCGCTCGAGGAGATCCTGCGCTCCGCGGGGCGGGCCCAGGTCAAGGGCGTGCTGCGCTCGCAGTCGACGATCGCCGGGATCGGCAACGCCTACTCCGACGAGCTGCTGCACGCGGCCCGGATGTCGCCGTTCAAGCCGTCGGTCACCATCGCGGACGATCCCGAGGACCTGCGGACCCTGTACGACGCCGTCCGGACCGTCCTGCGCGAGGCCGTCGACCGTTCGTCCGGGCTTGCCGCCGCGGAGCTCAAGGGCGAGAAGAAGTCCAACCTCGCCGTGCACGGGCGCACCGGCGAGCCGTGCCCGGTCTGCGGGGACACCGTCCGCGAGGTGTCGTTCGCGGACTCGTCGCTGCAGTACTGCCCCACCTGCCAGACCGGCGGGAAGCCCCTGGCGGACCGGCGGATGTCGAAGCTGCTGAAGTAGTCGGCACCTGCCGCGCACGTCACCGGGACAGGTTCATGCTGCCCGGCGGCAGGTCCAGGTTGGTCTCGTCGTTGTAGGTCAGGGAGAAGCCCGAGGGCGCACCGCTGAACTGCAGGTCCCCCACGACGACGAGCGAGTCCATCGCAGCCCCGGAGCCGTTGCCGCGGTAGTCCAAGGTGCCGCTCCTGGCGTAGATCGTGCCGCTGCTCGCCGCGCTGCCGTTCCCCCGCCACCCGAGCGTCGCGGTGTTCTTGCGGTCCGACACCAAGGCCAGCCCCGCGGTGTCACCGGTGGACGGCGCGGTGAAGTCGAGCGACGCCTTGCCGGTGAGCAGGAGCCCGCCTCCCTCCTGGCCCTCCGCACAATCCCGGAGCTTCGGGCTGGCGGAGGACTCGTCCTGGCAGCCGAAGAAGAAGGTCACACCGCGCGCGGTCACGTGGGTCTGGCCGGACTCGTGGTTGTCGCCGGTGACGACGTACAGACCGGGTCGCAGGACGCAGTCCCTGGTGAGGTCCAGGGACTCGTAGACGCCCGGACCACCTGCCGTCGAGCACGCCGACGCCGTCTTCGGCTGCAGTCCGTCGGTGCTCAGGGGCAGCGTCAGGAAGCTGAGGGGATCGGGCATCTCCGGCTGCCCGGTGTAGGGCTGCGGGGTGAAGAACCCCCGGTCGGGCCGGTCGCCCTGCAGGTAGATCTCGCCGTTGGTGACCGACATCCGCAGCTGCGGGTTCGCAGTCAAGGTGCCGTTGACGTAGATGTTCGTGCCCGCCACGGCGATGGACCCGTTCTGCACGTCGTGCTCCCCGGGGCCGATGACGCACAGCCCGCACGCGGCGCGGCCGCCGGCGTCCACCTCCGCCTGGGCGACGGCGCGCACCGCCACCTGGGAGGTGCCGAACAGCTGAGCGAGGGGGGTCTTCACCTGTCGCGTCGGGATGACCACCCGCACCTCGTCGGTGGGGGCGCCGCTGAACGAGATGCACGCCGTCTGGCCGGCCACCGGGACGAACCCGGCGGGCCGGTCGGGGTCGGTGCAGTGCACCCAGTCGTCGTCGGTGGTGCCGAAGTTCGCCCGCGCGTAGGACTTCGCGGCGGCGATCGCGGCCGCGGGGTCCGCCGCACCGGCGACGTAGAGGGCGTTGCCCGCCGCGAGGACCGCGGAGTCCGCGGCGTTCTGCGCCTGACGGCGGGTGTCCCGGGCGAGGCCGAGGTCCACGACGAGGGCCGCCAGCCCGAACAGCACCACGGAGAGCACGGCGACGAGCACGACCACGGCGCCGTCCTCGCGACGTCGCGCGTCCCGCCGACGGCTCAGGAGCACCACGACCAGCTCTCCCCGCTCGGCGGCGGGTCGGCGTACGACAACGCGTCGGGCACCGCGTCGGTGAGCTCGATGGACATCTCGGTGCGCGAGGTGATCATCGCGTCGTCCGGCAGCGGCACCAGCCCCAGCGCCGAGGAGCGCACCATGGCGCAGACCACCAGCGGCTCGGCCTTCACCCAGCCCGCCGGGGTGGAGATCTTGACGTAGGTGTCGCCGGTGATCGCGCCGATCTGGGCCTTGGTCTTGCAGGCCAGCCGGGCCATGTCGTCGCCGCTGCAACCGCTCTGGTCGAAGTTCTTCACCACTCCGGCGCGAGCCGCCTCGCGGACGCCCTGCCGGACGTTGAGCGAGTCGTTGAACCAGAGCCCGTACTCGACGACGCCGATGAGCAGCGGGAACAGGACGACGCTGACCAGCGCCAGCTCGACCGCCGAGGCGCCCCGGTCGCGGCGCCGACGGCGGGGCGCGCGAAGGGTGGCGAGTCCGGTCGTGCGAGGGGTCACGTCGGGGGAATCGGCAGGGAAGGCAGAAGTCTTACCTCTTTTCGGGACCTAGGGCCCATCCGGACCGCAGGTCCCGCTGCCGCGGCGAGTGACGTCCGGCGCGTCAGCCGGCTGGTGGCAGGATGCGCCGGGTGACGATCATCGCTGCCGCCGACGGCTCCGCGCTCCGGAACCCTGGCCCCGCCGGGTGGGGGTGGTACGTCGACGACGGTCGCTGGGCGGCCGGCGGGTGGGCGCACGGCACGAACAACATGGCGGAGCTCACCGCCGTCCTGGACGTGCTGCAGCAGACCGCCCACCTCGACGACGACGTCCATCTCGTCTGCGACAGCACCTACGTCATCAACTCCGTCACGCGCTGGATGCCGGCCTGGAAGCGCCGCGGGTGGCGCAAGCGCGACGGTGCGCCCGTCCTCAACGTCGAGATCATGAAGGCCCTCGACGCCGCCATGGTCGGCCGTCAGGTGCGCTTCGAGTGGGTGAAGGGCCACAGCGGGCACCGGCTCAACGAGGCCGCGGACCGCCTGGCGAACGCCGCCGCCGTGGCGTGGAAGAACGGCGGGCCGCCGGAGCCGGGGCCCGGCTTCCCGGGCGCCGTCGTGCGCCATCCCGAGGCGCGGCCGGGCCAGACCGTCGAGGAGCCCGATCTCTTCAGTGACCTCGACCCGGCGCCGCGTCCCTGACGCCTCGACCCGGCGCGCGTGACGCCTCAACCCAGCCGCGTGACGCCTCGACCCGGGTCTCCTGGCGCCTCAACGCCAGGGGGCGGGGAGGGGGACCTGGACGACGGCGCGCAGGCGGCGGACGTACTCCGCCCGCGGCAGCTCGGTGACGCCGAGCGCCGCCAGGTGGGGCGTGCGCCACTGGACGTCGATCAGCCGGGCGCCGGCGTACTCGTCGTCGAGCAGCTCCACGAGCCCGACCAGCGCGACCTTGGACGCGTCGCGGGCCCGGCGGAACATCGACTCGCCGGCGAAGAGGCCGCCGCTGGCCACGCCGTACAGCCCTCCGACCAGCTCCTCGCCGACCCAGGCCTCCACCGAGTGCGCCCAGCCCAGCCGGTGCAGCTCGGTGTAGGCGTCGATGATCTGCTCGTCGATCCAGCCGCCCTCCCGCGCCGGGTCGGCGCAGGCGCGCACCACCTCGTCGAAGGCGGTGTCCACCCGGATCTCCATCCGGCGCCGTGACTTGGCCAGCGACCGGCTGACCCGCAGGGCCCCGAGCTCGAGGACGCCGCGCTGCCTCGGGGACCACCAGCTCATCGTCGACGAGCCCTCGGCGAGCGGCATCGGGAAGATCCCGGCACGGTAGGCCGCGAGCACGGTCCCCGGTGCGAGGTCGGCGCCCCGCCCCACCAGGTCCTCGGGGAAGCCGGCGTCCTCCTGCGGGTCGCTGAGGTCCGGGAACAGCCACCGGCTCGATGGCGGCTCCACGGGCATCCGGCCTGGCATGCGCTCATTGTCGCGGACCGCCCCGGGACGGGCCGACAGGAATCGCGTTGGCACCGCTCGGCAGACTGGAGCCACAGACAGCACGGCAGGCGCCCCGAGACGGGGGCGGCGGGAGGAGCAGCTCGGTGAAGATCCGTACGGCGGTGCTGGCCAAGGCGCTCCCCGACGCGCACCGGGTGGCCCCGGGCCTCAACAGCGCGTTCGTGCACCGGACCGTGCACCGCGCCGTGCACGGCGTCGGCCCGCTCCCCGCGGCGGCGGACGCGGCAGAGAAGCAGCTCGCCGAGCAGCACGGCTCGGTGGACGACGCCATCGGGGAGCTCGTCGAGAACCACGCGGCACTCGCCGCGGCGCAGGGGTTCGTGACCAACGTCGGCGGCCTGGTGACCATGGCGGCGACGATCCCCGTCAACATCGCCGGGCTCGCCCTGCTGCAGACCCGGCTGGTCGCGGGCATCGCGCACCTGCGCGGCTACGACCTGGCCGACGACCGGGTGCGCAACGCCCTCCTGCTGTGCACGCTCGGCGAGCAGACCGTGAAGAGGCTGGTCAGGGACGGGAAGGTCCCGGGCACCCCGATGGTGCTGGCCACCGCGCCGGCGTACGACCCGGAGCTCGACGCCGTCGTCGCGGGCGAGGTGACGTCGGCCCTGGTCAACGGGGTGTTCGGCAAGCGCGCCGCGGGAACCGTCGTGCGGCGCGTCCCGGTCGCCGGCGGGGTGTGGGCAGCCGGCGCCGACGCGGTCAACACCTGGCAGGTCGGCCGGTACGCGGAGCGGGAGCTGCGTCCCCGCGATCAGCGCCGCCGCAGGACCTTGCGGTAGACGCGGTAGAGCACCCCGAGGGTCCGGTTCGTCTCTGCCCGGCGGATGAACGACCGCTTGGCCCGCAGCACCAGGCCGACCTCGCGACGCGCCTGGTCGCGCTCGGCGATCGCCTGGCCGAGCTGTCGTCGCATGTCCTCCACCTCGTGGCGCATCTCCGTGGCCCGCAGCAGCAAGGCCACGACGCTCTGCAGCGCCACGTCCTCCAGCTCCTCGGCGGTGACCGTGTCCGGGTCGACGAACGGCGCCTCGTCCACCGGGTCGGGAAGCAGGTCGTCCCAGGAGCCCACGAGGTCGTACCCCCGCGCGCTCAGGTCGGCCACCCACCGCTGCGACAGGTCTGTCGCCCAGGTGCGCGCGTCCGGGGGCAGCCGCAGCCGCACCGCGTCCTCGCGCGTGGACAGCGACCGGTGGGCCAGCACCTCCCGCACCAGCTCGCGGTAGTTCTCGTTGGGCAGCACGCCGTTGTTGACCCGCTGGTTCACCCGGCGGACGAACGTCGTCTCGGCCACCCCCAGCGAGGTGTTGGCGCGCTCGACCACGGAGGTGTCGAACTCCTCCGGCTGCAGGCCGAACACCGCGGCGAACCGCTCCCACAGCAGGTCGCGCGGGGCACCGGGCTTGGGCACCGTCACCACGTGCACGTGGTCGGCGGGCAGCTCGCAGGACCAGCGGGCGAGGATCTCCGGGATGTCCTGGACCCCCCAGAACCAGGTGGCCACCGGGCCGGTGCCCGCGGGGTCCATGATGCGGTCGAGGAACTCGCGGTAGCCGACGGTGCGCCGGTGCTTCACGTTCTCCTGCCACTCGGCGGGGACCTGCCGGACCAGGTCGCGGACGGAGACCACGACGTGCACGTCGGCGTCCGGGCCGAAGGACTCCAGGGCCCGCTGGACGTGCTGCTTGGACGCGGTGGCCAGGATCTCGTGGGAGATGATGACCGTGCCCTTCCACCGGCGGACCTGCTCGGCGAGCCGGTCCCACGAGCCGACCGCCTGGTGCTCCAGCCCGCCCCAGGGCAGCTCCATGAGGTCGAGCGCGGCGAGGAAGTGGGCGTCGAACCGGTCGGCGGGGTAGAGCACTCCGGCCTCGGCGAGACGCTCCCGGTTCTGGAAGAGCAGGTCCTGCACGAACGACGTGCCGGTCTTCGGGGCGCCGACATGGACGAGCACCTTCCGCGTGGCTCTCACCGGCCACCCCTTCCGTTGCGCCGTCCACCGAGGGCGCCGTCGACGCGGTGGATCATACGGATCATCGCGTCCAGCACCTCCGCCTCGCCGACCCGGCGACCCACGGGCAGGCCCAGCCGGCGCACCACGTCGAGGTCGCCGTGCACCCGGCAGCCGGTGTCCTGAAGAGCATCCACCAGTCGGGCGGCGGCCGTCGACGTCCAGGCCCGCCGGGGATCCGGAAGGTCCGGCGGGTCGGGTCGCCCCGTCTCCTCCCGCATCAGCTGCACGAGGGCCGTGCGTCGCGGATCCCGCTCGTCCTGCGGGCAGACGAAGGGGAGCACCACGTTGACCCGGCGGAGCACGTCCACCAGCGCGGGCGTCAGGCGCACCGGCTCGCCGACCGGCACCGCGTCCGGGTCGGGCGGGTCGGGCGGGTCGGTCGCCGGAGGAACGGGCGGGCCGCCGAGCACCCGGGCGACCCGCGCCGCGGGGTCGGCCTCCGGGCCGGCCGCGGGGTCGTCGACGTCGTCGAGCGGCACCAGGTGCACGTGGTCCGCTCCGACCCGGTCCGCCCAGTAGGCCACCGTGCGGTCCACCGCCGCCGACGCGGGCAACGCGTCCGCGCCCGCCCACCGGGCGACGAACCGGGGCCACGCCCGGCCGGCGCCCCGCTGCACCCGGGCGTACCACGCCTCCCGGAGTGCCCGGTCGAGGGGACCGACCAGCACCACCACGTGCTCGGGCCCTGGGTCACGACGGGCGCCGAACCAGGAGAAACCCGGCCGGTGCTCCACCAGCCCGACGGCGGCCAGCCGCGCCCGTGCCTCGGCGACCGTCACCGGCAGCCCGTCGAGGAGGAAGGAGCCCACCTCCGCGTCGGCTCGCCCGGCGGCGGCGCGGCGGACCCGCCGGCCCGTCAGGCGGCGCCCGGGTCGCGACGGCGGCAGCTGGGCGGTGAGGTCGGCGAGCACCCCGGACGCCACCCGCAGCAGCTCGCCCCGCGGCGCGACCGGGCCGTCGGCAGGGAGCCGGAGGTGCAGCGGTCCGCGGCCCGGCCCAGGGCGGGCGAGCACGTGGTCGACGCGGTGCGGCAGCGGGCCGAGGGCGTTGAGCCTGCGGAGCACCTCGAGCTGCGCCGCCCCCGGAACACTGCGAGGACCGCGGCCCGGGGGCGCGCCCCCGGCCTCGCGCGCCCAGCGCCGCCACGGCGTCGTACCTCCCTCGCGGAGGTGCTGCACCCAGCCCTCGGCGACGGCCGTCCGGGCGGCGGGGGTCATGCGCGCTGCTTCCGGGGGACGCGGAGCCGGCGCGGGTGCGCCAGCACCTCGTCCTCATGGGCAGCAGCCTCGAGGAGCACCGCGACGAGGGCGTCGAGAGCGGCGTCGGCCACCCGGCGCGGCTTGCCGCGGTCGGCGTCGGGCCAGCCGGCGGCCCACGCGTCGGGTACGGCGTCGACGTCGGTGTCCGACGCGGCCGTCGGCAGAGCAGGGCGGAGGTCGTCGAGGTTCCCGACGACGCGGACCCCGGCCCCCACGACGAAGTCGATCCACTCCTCCGCGATGTCCTCCGCCCACCCCCAGGCCTTCGGCGGCAGCATCACCGGCCGCATCCGCTTGCGGTCGGCCAGGGTCTGGTGGACGACGACGTGCCGGACCAGGCTCCGATAGGACTCCGAGTCGAGACCGGCCTTCTTCAGCCGCGCGTTCAGCTCGCGGAGCATCGCGATCTCGTCGATCCCCAGCGAGGCGTTCGACCGCGCCGCGCCCCCGTCCGGCGCCCAGCGCGGGTCGATGCCGAACGCCCGGCAGTAGCGCCGCCACAGCCGACCGGGTGCGGCACCGGAGCGCGGCACGGTCACCAGGTGGACGCGCTCGGGAGGCAGGTCGCGGGCCCACCGGTCGAGCACGTCGGGAAGTCCCTGCACCCGCCAGAACCACATGGTGGAGTCGCGCCGGTCGACCGCCTGGACGCTCTTGAGGAACCGCTTGAACGACCGGCGGTACCGGTGCTTGACCGACTCCTGCCACTCCGCCGGGACCTGCCGGGCGATGTCCCGCGCCGAGTAGACGACGTGCACCTCGGCGTCGATGCCCTTCAGCGCGCGCTCGACCTGGTCACGCCGGGCGCCGGCGAGGATCTCGTGGCTCACGATCACCTTCCCCGGGGACCGCCGGATCCGGGTCACCAGCTCGTCCCACTCCCCGTGGACCAGCTCGCGGTGACCGCCCCACGGGCGGTCGATGAGGTCCAGGGCCGCGTCGAACATGTCCCCTGTCGCGCCGACGGGGTAGCCGACCCCGCGCTCGGCCAGCGCGTGCCGGTTGGCCAGCAGCCGGTCCTGCAGGTACGTGGTGCCCGTCTTCGGCGCACCCACGTGCAGGTAGACGACGTCAGCCATGGGGGGATTGTGTCAACAACCCGGCTGCTTTCCCCGCTGCACCGCCCGGGACGGCCAGGTCGGCCCCGGGTCAGCCCCGGGTCAGCCAAGGGCGTTGACGACGCGGCTGGGGCTGGGGCGTCCGAGGCGGCCGGCCAGCCAGCGGCTGGTGGCGGCGAGCGACCGCAGGTCGACGCCGGTGTGCACCCCCAGGCCGTCCAGCATCCACACCAGGTCCTCGGTGGCCAGGTTGCCCGTCGCCGACTCGGCGTAGGGGCAGCCGCCCAGGCCGCCCGCACTGGCGTCGAAGGTGACCACACCGTGGCGCAGCGCGGCGTAGGCGTTGGCCAGCGCCTGCCCGTAGGTGTCGTGGAAGTGCATCGCCAGCCGGTCGTCGGTGACGCCCCCCTCGTTGAACGCGTCGAGGAGGGCCGTCACGTGCCCGGTGGTCCCCACGCCGGTCGTGTCGCCGAGGGACAGCTGGTAGGCGCCCATCTCGAGCAGCCGCCGCCCCACCGACACCACCTGGTCGACCGGCACCGCGCCCTCCCACGGGTCACCGAAGCACATCGAGACGTAGGCACGGACGTCCACCCCCTCGGCGAGCGCCCGCCGCACGGTCGGCTCGAACATGGCGAACTGCTCGTCCAGCGACCGGTTGAGGTTGCGTCGGGCAAAGGTCTCCGTCGCGCTGCCGAAGATCGCGATGTGCCGCACGCCCTTCGCCAGGGCCCGGTCGAGCCCCCGCTCGTTGGGCACCAGCACCGGCATCGGCGTCCCTGCGGTCCCGTCGAGCGCGGCGACCCGGTCGAGAAGGTCCTCGGCGTCGGCGAGCTGGGGCACCCACTTCGGGTGCACGAAGCTGGTCACCTCCACCACCGGCAGGCCGGCGGCGACCAGGCGCTCGACGAGCTCCACCTTCACCTCGAGCGGGACCACCGCCTGCTCGTTCTGCAGGCCGTCGCGCGGGCCCACCTCGTAGATCGTCACCCGGCTCGGCAGTGTCGGGTCCGGCACGACCATCGGCAGGGTTGTCGGCTGGGTTGTCGACTGGTCTGTCGGCGCGGTCATCGGTCCTCTCCTGCTCTCTCCACGACGAAGAGCTCGGCGCCGAGCGGCACCTGCGTCGCCGCCGTGGCCGACACGGCCGAGACCGTGCCGGCGAACGGCGCCTTGAGCGTCAGCTCCATCTTCATCGCCTCCATGACACCGAGGACCTCACCCTCGGCCACGGTCTGGCCCTCCTGCACCGAGACCGCGAGCACGGTGCCCGGCATCGGCGCCGTGACGGTGCCGTCGCCGACGAGGGCGCGGTGCCCGGGGCCGAAGGCGTCCGGCCGGTCGAAGGTGAAGGTGTGACCGAGGTGGCTGACCTGCACCTGGTGGGGCGTCACCAGCACCGCCGCCTCGTGCACCAGCCCCTCGACCTCCAGGCGGTGCACCCCTGCCTCGTGGGCCACCGGCTCCACGTGCTTCCCGTCGACGGTGTCCCGGCCGACGCGCTGCACCCGGGTCTCGCCGTCGACCAGCAGCTCCACGACGACCGGAGCGGCCGGACCGGCAGACCGCCAACCGTCGCCGAGGGCGAACGGGCCGGTGGCCCCGCGGGGCACCGGCCCCTCGTGCGCGAGGACCCACGCGGCCACCAGGGCGGCGACCTCCGGGTCCGGGGGCCGGACCGCGCCGGGGTTTCGGTCGAGCCAGGCGGTGTCGATGGTGTCCTGGCGGAACTCGTCGGAGTCCGCCAGCGCCCGCAGGAACCCGAGGTTGGTGGTCAGCCCCAGGATCGCGGTGTCGTCGAGCGCCGCGACCAGCGCGCGTCGGGCCGCCTCGCGGGTCGCCCCCTGGGCGATCACCTTCCCCAGCATGGGGTCGTACGCCGTACCGACCTCCGCACCGGACTCCAGGGCGGCGTCGACGCGCACCCGGGTGGGCCAGCGGACCACGGTGGCCGTGCCCGCCTGCGGCAGGAACCCCTGGAACGGGTCCTCGGCGTAGACCCGGGCCTCGATCGCGTGACCGGCGCAGGCGACGGCGTCCTGGGTGAACGGCAGCGGCTCGCCGGCCGCGACCCGCAGCTGGAGGTCGACCAGGTCGAGGGGCGCACCGTCGACCGTGACGACCGACTCGGTCACCGGGTGCTCGACCTGCAGGCGGGTGTTCATCTCCAGGAAGAACACCTCCTCGGCCCCGGGCTCCCCGGCGACCAGGAACTCCACGGTCCCGGCGTTCTCGTAGCCGACCCGCTTCGTCAGCGCGACCGCGGAGTCGAGGAGCACCTGGCGGGCCTGCTGGGAGAGCCGCTGCGCCGGCGCCTCCTCGAGCACCTTCTGGTGCCGCCGCTGCGTCGAGCAGTCGCGCTCGAAGAGGTGCACCACGGTGCCGTGCCGGTCGGCGAGGACCTGCACCTCGACGTGCCGGCCGCGCTCGACGTACCTCTCCAGCAGGATCGCGTCGTCGCCGAACGCCGACAGCGCCTCCCGCTTGGCCGCGGCGATCGCGGCGTCGAGCTCGCCGGGCTCCCGGACGATGCGCATGCCCTTGCCGCCGCCGCCGGCCGCGGCCTTGACCAGGACGGGGAACCCGGTGCCGGTGCCGGTGCCGTCCGTCGAGCCCGTCGAGACCTCGAACCGCGGCACGACGGGCACGCCGGCCTGGGCGGCGATCTCGCGGGCCAGGTCCTTGCGGCCCATCTGCTCCATGACCTCGGCGCTCGGGCCGACGAAGGTGAGCCCGGCGTCCACGACGGCGCGCGCGAACGGGGCGCGCTCGGACAGGAAGCCGTAGCCCGGGTGCACCGCGTCTGCGCCGGTGCGACGGGCGGCGTCGAGGAGCGCGTCGATGCTGAGGTAGGACTCGGTCGCGGGGGTCGGGCCGATGCGGACGGCGACGTCTGCGGCCCGGACGTGCGGCGCGGCGCGGTCGGCGTCGGAGTAGACCGCCACGGTGCGGATGCCCCGCGCCCGGGCGGAGCGGATGATCCGCAGGGCGATCTCGCCGCGGTTGGCGACGAGCAGCGTGCTCAGCATGGCGTCAGGTTAACGACCATTAACCAGCCCTGCCACCGGGGCGGACGGGCGCCGACGCTGCCTGCTACCGGGTGAAGACGGGCTCCCCGGCGACGTAGGTCGTGCGGACCTCCGCCGAGCCCAGGTCCGCGGGGTCGAGGTCGTAGAGGTTGCGGTCGAGCACCACCAGGTCGGCGCCGGCCCCGATCTGGATGGCGCCCACCTCCGGCATGTTGTTCACCCGCGCGGCGCCGCTGGTGTAGGCGCGCAGCGCCTGGTCGAGGGTCAGCGCCTGCTCGGGCACCAGCGGGTCGTCGGAGTCGGCGTCGGCGTACCCGGACCGGTTGACCAGCACGTGCACCCCGGCGAGCGGGTCGGCCGGGTTGACCGGCCAGTCGCTGCCGCCGGCCAGGTCGGCGCCGCACCGGGCGATGTCGGCGAAGGGGTAGTGCCAGCCGAACCGCTCCTCGTCGAGGTGCGCGACCACCCCCTCCACCGCCGGAGTGCCGACCCGGGCCCACATGCCCTCCACGTTGGCGGTCACCCGCAGGTGGGCGAAGCGGGGACGGTCCTCGGGGCGCACCAGCTGCAGGTGGGCCACCTGGTGCGGCAGGTCGTTCATCCCGTTGGCCCGGCGTGCCGCCTCCACCGCGTCCAGGGCGTCGCGCACGGCCCGGTCGCCGATGGCGTGGAAGTGCGCGGCGAAGCCGGCCGCGTCCAGCGCGCAGACCACCTCGCGGACCTCCTCGGCGTCGAAGAACGCCAGTCCCCGGTCGCCGCACGGGCAGTGGTGCAGGTCGGCGTACGGGTCGACCATCGCCGCGGTGAAGGTCTCGCTGACGCCGTCCATCATCACCTTGACCGAGCCCGCGTCGACCCCGGCGTCGCCGAGGCGCTGCCGCAGCGCGAAGAGATCGTCGAGCTGCTCCACACCCCGGTGCCGGTCCCACCACAGCGAGGCGCGGACGCGGCCGCTGAGCCGGCCCTGCGCGGACAGGTTCACGTAGGCCTGGGTCGGGTCGTCGATGGCGGCGTACCCGCCGACCAGGGCATCGTGCCAGCCGGTGATCCCCACGGAGTGCAGGTAGCGCTGCGCCTCCACCAGCGCCGCGTCGTACTGCTCCTGCGAGGTGTCCACGTGGTCACCGACGGCCGCGATCGCCCCCTCCCGGATCGCCCCCGTGGGGTTGCCGTGCTCGTCGCGGACGAACCAGCCGTCCGCCGGGTCGGGGGTGTCGGCGGTGATGCCGGCGATCTCGAGCGCCTTGGTGTTCACCCAGCAGTCGTGGTGGTCGCTGCTGACGATGAACGCCGGCCGGTCGGGGATGATCCGGTCCAGCTGCTCGGCGGTGGGTCCCTCCGGCCCGAAGGCGGTCACCGACCACCCGCCGCCGCGCACCCAGCCCGGCTGCGGCTGGTCCTGGGCATGCCTGCGCAGCGCCTCGAGGTACTCCTCCGGCGAGCTCAGGCCGTTCAGCTCGCAGGTGTTCCGCTCGAGACCACCCACCATGGGGTGCATGTGCGCGTCCTGGAAACCGGGCAGCAGCAGGGCGCCGTGCAGGTCGACCACCTCGGCGTCGCCGGGTACGGCGGACCGGGCGGTGCTCTCGTCGCCGATCCCGACGATCATCCCGCCGCGGGTCGACACCGCCCGGCGGCCGAGGTAGGTGCGGCCGTCGAAGACCGAGCCGTTCACGAACACGCGTGCAGTCAATCGATACTCCTGGCATCGCCGGCGGAAGGGGCTGGTCGGGGTCCCTGTACCCCGTGCGGCACGAACGACGCCGGCGCGTCACATCCGGAAGACGCCGTACGACGGCTCGGGGACCGGAGCGTGCAGCGCCGACTGGTGGGCCACCGCGAGGCCCATGCCGAGCACCCGGCGGGTGTCGGCGGGGTCGATGATGCCGTCGTCCCAGAGCCGGGCCGTGGAGTAGTACGGCGAGCCCTGCCGCTCGTACTGCTCGGTGATCGACGCCTTGAACTCGGCCTCCTCCTCCGCGCTCCACGCACCGCCGCGGGCCTCGATGCCGTCCCGGCGCACGGTCGCGAGCACCGAGGCGGCCTGCTCACCGCCCATCACCGAGATGCGAGCGTTCGGCCACATCCAGAGGAAGCGGGGGTCGTAGGCACGGCCACACATGCCGTAGTTGCCGGCGCCGAAGGAGCCGCCGATGACCACGGTGAACTTCGGCACCACCGAGCACGACACCGCGGTGACGAGCTTGGCGCCGTCCCGGGCGATCCCGCGGTTCTCGTAGTCCCGGCCCACCATGAACCCGCTGATGTTCTGCAGGAACACGATCGGGATCTTGCGCTGGTTGCACAGCTCGATGAAGTGCGCGCCCTTCAACGCCGACTCCGAGAACAGGATGCCGTTGTTCGCGACGATGCCGACGGGGTAGCCCCAGATGTGCGCGAAGCCGGTCACCAGGGTCTCGCCGTACAGCTCCTTGAACTCGTGGAAGCGGCTCGCGTCCACGATGCGGCGGATCACCTCGCGGACGTCGTACGGCGTCCGCGAGTCCGTGGGCACGACGTCGTACAGATCCGCGGGGTCGAGCAGGGGCTCCTCGACGGGCACCTCTGCTCCCCCCGGTCCTCGGGGGAGGGTGCCCACGATCGACCTGACGATCTGGAGGGCGTGGGGGTCGTCCTCGGCGAGGTGGTCGACGACGCCGGACTGGCGGGCGTGCACCTCGCCACCGCCGAGCTCCTCGGCGGTGACGACCTCGCCGGTGGCGGCCTTCACCAGCGGCGGGCCGCCGAGGAAGATCGTGCCCTGCTCGCGGACGATGACGCTCTCGTCGGACATCGCCGGGACGTAGGCGCCACCGGCGGTGCACGACCCCATGACCGAGGCGATCTGCGGGATGCCCTGCGCGGACATGTTCGCCTGGTTGAAGAAGATCCGGCCGAAGTGCTCGCGGTCGGGGAACACCTCGTCCTGCATCGGCAGGAACGCGCCACCGGAGTCGACGAGGTAGATGCAGGGCAGGTGGTTCACCCGTGCCACCTCCTGGGCGCGGAGGTGCTTCTTCACCGTGACCGGGTAGTACGTGCCGCCCTTGACGGTCGCGTCGTTGGCGACGACCACGCACTCGCGGCCGTTGACCCGGCCGATCCCGGTGACGATGCCGGCGCTGGCCACGGAGAAGGGGTCGCCGCCGTACATGTCGTAGGCCGCCAGGGGGCTGAGCTCCAGGAACGGGCTGCCGGGGTCCAGCAGCCGGTCGACCCGTTCCCGGGCCAGCAGCTTGCCGCGGGACACGTGCTTCTCCCGGGACGCCTCGGGCCCGCCCAGCCGGACCGTCGCGAGGCGCTCGCGGAGCTCGTCGACCAGGTCACGCATGCTCATGACCCGCAAGGTTAATGATCGTTAACCTCAGGCGTCCACCGGACGGCCGTGGCGGTCACCTCAGCCGGCGGGCGAGGCCGGTGGCGCGGAGCGCGCGCCGCGTCACCGCAGCCCGGATCGCGTCGTCGGTGCCGACGACCCGGACCACGGAACGGGCGCGGGTCACCGCGGTGTAGAACAGCTCGCGCGTGAGGATCCGGGAGTCCGCCTCGGGGAGCAGCACGGTCACCTCGTCGAACTGGCTGCCCTGGCTGCGGTGCACGGTCATCGCGTGCGCGGTGGACACGTCCGCGAGCCGGGTGGTGGCCAGCGGCTTGCCGCCCTTCCCGTCGTCGATGACGGCGAGCCGGCCGCCGGCCGCCGAGGGGTCGGCGCAGACCACGCCGGTGTCGCCGTTGAACAGCCCCAGGCCGTAGTCGTTCGCGTTCACGATCAGCGGCTGTCCCACGTACCACTCGGGGAACCAGTCCCGGCCCGTCGCCGCCATCAGCAGTCGCTCGGTGACGCGGTTCCAGTGGCGGACGCCGTACGGCCCGTCGCGGTGCGCGCAGAGCAGCCGGTGCGCCTCGAGAGCGCGCAGGGCCGCGGCCCGGTCGCCCGAGGCCGCCGCGGCGTGCAGCGCCTCGACGCGCTCCCCCAGCACGGCCGGGAGCTCCTCCGCCGGCAGCCGGACGACCTCCGGCCCGCCCGAGCCCAGGACGTCGAGCACGTCGTCGGCGGCGCCCGCGCGGATCGCCGTCGCCAGCTCCGCGATCCGCTCCCCGAACCTCCGGGTGGGGCCGAGTCGGCTGACGGCCCCCCGGCCCGCCCCTTCACCGGACAGTCCGTCGACGAGGTCCTTGAGGACCGCACCGGCATCCACCGAGGCGAGCTGGTCGGCGTCGCCCACCAGCACCAGCCGGGCCTCGGGCCGGACGGCCTCCAGCAAGCGGGCCATCATCGTCAGCGACACCATCGACGTCTCGTCGACGACCACGACGTCGTGGGGGAGCCGGTTGCCCCGGTCGTGCCGGAACCGGGTGCGGTTGTCCGGCCGGCTGCCGAGGAGCCGGTGCAGCGTCGAGGCCTCCACGGCGCGGATGCGGTCGGCGGTGGCGCCACCGGGAAAGTCGGGGCGCAGCGTCGCCTCCTGCACCGCCTGGGCCATCCGTGCGGCCGCCTTGCCCGTCGGCGCCGCGAGGGCGACGCGCAGGTCCTCGCCGCCCGGCAGCGCCAGCAGGACGCCGAGCAGGCGGGCGACGGTCGTCGTCTTGCCCGTGCCGGGGCCACCGGTGAGCACCGTGGTCCAGTGCCGGCAGGCGGCGCCGGCGGCGTCCTGCTGGTCGGCGTAGCGACGGTCCGGGAAGTACCGATCCAGCGCGGAGGCCATTGCCGCCTCGTCGATCACCGGCGGCGGGGCGGCTGCCCGGGCCCGGAGGTCCTCGACGATCTGGCTCTCCTGCCGCCAGTACCGGTCGAGGTAGAGCGCGCCCTCCTCCCACACCAGGGCGCCCGCCTCCACCAGCGGGCTCCCGCTGAGAGCCGCCTCCCACTCGCCCGGGGACGGCCAGGCGAGCTCGGAGTCGCTCAGCGGGACGCTGTCGGGGACCCCGGCCAGGTCGAGGCAGACCGACCCGGAGCGGACCGCGCGCACCGCGAGCGCCGCCGCGAGCAGCACCCGGTCGTCGGTCTCCCCGCCCAGCCGGCCCAGCCGGGTGGCCACGTGCACGTCGGCGGCGGTCAGGACGCCGGCGAGGTTGAACCGGCGCAGCGGCCCCGCCGTCGCCGTCGTCGCCAGGCGCGGGTCCCGCAGGTCCACCGGCAGCGCTCCGTCGCGCCCCTCAGCCACGGCGCCCACCTCCCCCGACAGCGGCCGCGCCGGCAGCACCGGCCGCTCGCGGCGTGCCGTCGAGCAGGTCGGAGACGGCGGCCACGAGGGAGACCGGGGGCTGCCAGGTGAAGACGCCGCAGGGGTTGTCGTCCACGACGGGCGTCGCCGGGCCGCACATCCCGCGGAGGTAGAGGTACATGACCCCGCCGAGGTGCCGACCTGGGTCGTAGCCGGTCAGCCGCCAGCGCAGGAACCGGTGCAGCACGACGGCGTACAGGAGCGCCTGGAGCGGGTAGCTGGAGTGCGTCATCGCCTCGGCGAGCACCGCCGGTCGGTAGTGGTCGGAGGTGAGCTCCTCGTCCGGGCCACCCAGCCAGTTGGTCTTGTAGTCCACGACGAGGAAGCGGTCCCCGACGCGGAGCACCACGTCGACGGAGCCGGTGAGGTAGCCGTGGAGCAGCTGCTCGGCCCAGCGGGGGTCGTCGAGGACATCGGCGTAGGGCAGGAGCGGGTCCCCCGGGGGCAGGTGTTCGCGCAGCAGGGGTCCGAGGTCGGCGAGCGCGGACCGGTCGAAGGGGTGGCCGAGCCGGTCGCCACCGCCCAGCGGCAGCTCGAAGTCGAGCTCGCACATCCGGTCGACGGAGCCGATGTCGCGGAGCGTCGCGTTGCCGGCGCGCGGTCCCAGCGGGGTGTCGCACACGGAGACCAGCGCGTCGGCGAGCTCGTCGGGGTCGAGCGAGACCGGCCACCGCGGCAGCTGGGCGTGCACGTGGTGCAGGAGCTCGGCCCGCAGGTCCCCGTCCCGCTCCGGCGCCACGGGGTCGGCGTGCTCGAGCACCGCGTGCACGAGCGACCCGAACGTCGCCCCCACCGGCAGACTCCCCATCGGCGATGGCACGGCCGGCGCGTCGCCGCCCGCGGGCGCCTCCACCGGCGCGGGCGCCTCCGGCTCGTCGTCCCGCGGCGGGTTCTCCGGCTCGCTGCCGACCATGAGCACGGGAGCATCGACCGCCGCCGCGCTGCTCAGCGCCGTGTAGGAGGTGCGCCGCCAGGCCTGGTCGACGCGCCGGGTCCAGCGGCCTGCGGCCAGCTCCACCGCCGGTGCCGGAGACCGGGCCGGCGTCGCCGGCGCGCTGCTCACCGGCTCCACCGCCGGCCCCCCGGCCGCCTGCCACCGCTCCGCGACCTCACGGGCGCGGACGTCGTCCGGCATCGGCACCTTCCCCGGCACGGCCAGGTCACCCGACGCCCGTCCGTAGAGCATCCGGTGCAGCGACGACGTCTCGGTGCTCCGGGCGCTGGGCAGCCACCACGTGACCAGCTGGGACTGCGCGCGGGTCAGCGCGACGTACAGCAGACGCAGGTCCTCCCCGGACTCCTCCGCCACGGCGCGCCGCCGGTGCTCGGGGTCGGAGTCCTTGCCCCCCACGTCGAGACAGCGACGGCCGTCGTCGTCGTGGAACAGCGGGTAGTCGGGTGTCCGGGGGAACAGGTCGGCGACGAAGGGCAGGTGGACCACCGGGAACTGCAGCCCCTTGCTCCCATGAATGGTGAGGATCTGCACCGCGGCCGCGTCGCTGTCCAACCGGCGCGTGCGTTCCCCGGTGACGTCCAGCCGCGCTTGGTCCATGCGCTCGCGCAGCCAGCTGAGCAGCGCAGCCAGGCCGAGGCCCTCGCGAGTGGCGGCGTCGTGCAGCGACTCGCCGATGTGCCGCAGGTCGGTCATCGTGCGCTCACCGCCGGCCTGGGCGAGGATCCGGGCCGGCAGGTCCGCGGTGCTCACCGCCGTCTCGAACACGGCCGCCACCCCGCGGACGCGCAACAGGTCCGCCCAGTCGCGCAGGGTCTCCGCTGCCTGCTCGGTGAGGAGGTCACCCGCGGAGTCGAGCTCCTCGGCGGTGTGCCCGAGGAAGGACGTGAGGGCCGCGGCCCGCACCCTGCTGCTGCGGTGCGGCTGCTCCATGGCCTCCAGCAGGCACAGCCACTCGTCGGCCGCGGGCGTGGCGTAGACGCTGCCGCTGCCCGCGATCACGGCCTGCACCCCGGCCGCCGCCAGGCCCGCCCGGGCCACCTCGCACTGCTTGCGGGTCTCGCACAGCACCGCGACGTCCCGTGCTTCCAGGGGGCGCCCGCAGAACGTCGCCCCGGAGGCCAGGAGCACCTTGACGTCCGCCGCCAGGTCGCCGGCGACGAACTCCCGCAGGTCGTTGATCGCAACGCCCTTGGTGCCCTGGACCCCGAAGCGCTCGCGGTCGACGAGACGCAGCCGGAACGGCGCGGGGTGCGGTGCGCCGGCAAGCCGCGGCTCCGGATGGGCCGGGCGCACCCGGCGTACGACGATCCGCTCGTCGCCCAGCGCCGCACCGCCGAGGAACACCTGCAGCGCGTCGACCAGGGGACCGTCGCTGCGGTGGTTGGTGCCCAGGGTCGCCTTGCCGGCGGCGGTCGCCTCCGCGCCGAGGTAGGTCACCACGTCCCCGCCGCGGAAGGCATAGATCGCCTGCTTGGGGTCGCCGATGAGCACCATCGTCGCGTGGCCGGAGAACGCGCGGTCGAGCACCTCCCACTGGATCGGGTCGGTGTCCTGGAACTCGTCGACGAGCACGATCCGCCACCGGTCCCGCATCCGCTGCCGCGCGGGGGCGGTCGCATCCTCCAGCGCGTGCGCCAGCCGGGTGAGGAGGTCGTCGTAGCTCAGCACCCCGGCCCGCCGCTTGCGCACGTCCATCTCGGCGCGGACCGCGGCGGCGAAGCCGCGTCGCCGTGCGGCGGGTGTGCCGTCCGGCGCGGCCCGCGGCTCGAGCCTGGCCTGCGGGTCGTTGACGGCCTTGCGGGCGATCTCCAGCGCGGTGCGCCGGTCGAAGACCGGGTCGTCGGCCGACCGTGCGAACCCGCGCACGTAGAGGTCGTCCACGACCTCCACCAGCAGGTCGTCGAGGTCCTCGACCAGCCGGCTCCCGGGGTCGGTGTCCCCGGCGACCCCCAGGCTGCGCAGGACGAGCTGGCAGAACTGGTGGGTGGTCGCGATCGTGGCGGCGTCGAAGTCGACCAGCGCGTCCCGCAGCCGGGCGCGCCGGTCGACCAGCTCCTCGACCGGAGCGTCGCGGAGCAGGTCGAGCAACGTGTCCGACGCCGCCGGTGGCCGGCGCTCCACCGCGTCGGTCAGCGCCTGCTCGGCGTCGGTGAGCTGCGCCCGCACCCGTTCCCGCAGCTCCTGGCTGGCGGCCCTGCCGAAGGTCACCACGAGCAGGTCACCGAGCCGGGCGTGGCCCTCGGCGACGTAGCGGGTCACGAGGGCGGCGATCGTCCAGGTCTTGCCGGTGCCGGCGCTGGCCTCCAGCAGCGTCGTGGTGGCTGCCTCAGGAAGCGGGCCGCAGATGTCGAACACCGGGGGCCGGGAGTCCTGCGGGCGGGTCATGCCGGCCCCAGCCGCTCGTGGTCGAACACCGGCTGCCAGATGCGCAGGGCGTACTGCGCCATCCGGCTGCGCCCGTCGTTCCACCCTTCGTCGGGCCGCGGCTCGTCGAGCAGGCAGTCGAACGACGCGCCCCTGCCGTAGACCCGCACGTGCGCCGGGTCCTCCTGCTCCCCGGGCACGGGGCTGCCGTTCTGCGTCTCCCACTCACGCCGGGCAGGCCAGTGCGGGTCCCGGCGGGCCCGGACGCAGTCCGCCCAGGCGTGGCCGGTGCGCAGCGGCAGCGGCAGCGGCTCGCACCGGCCCCGGTCGAAGACGTCCACGAGGTCGCGCAGGTGCTCCAAGGCGCGGTGGTCCAGGGGACCCATCAGCGACTCCATCGTGCGCTTGGACCGGTGCCAGCCGTAGGTGCCGGCGGTCCAGGAGCTGTCGGGGAGGCCGGCCGACAGCGCGAGCAGGTCGAGCCAGCTCGCGAGCCGGTGCTTGGGTGACAACGAGGAGTAGTGCACGCGCACGATCCGGCCGCCCCGCACGTCGGGCACCACCCCGGTCAGCCGGCGACCGCCGCCCAGGTCGACGGTGACGTCCACCGACCTCGGCGGGAGGTCCCGCGCCGGCGCGGTCGAGGAGTACAGCTCGCTGACCCGCGTCCCGATCTCCTGGATCATCCGTTCCCCGAGGCGCGCCGGGGGCAGGTCGCCACGCAACTGCTCGGCGAGGAACACCCCCGTCGGCTCGGCGCCGTCGATCGCGCGGCGGAGCACCCGGTCGCCGATCGCCCACTGCTGGAGGGCGTCCAGCTCCACGGGGAGCGCGTCGTCGACCTCGTCGTACTCCGCGGGGACGCCGACGTCGAGCCGCTGCCGCAGGAAGCCGCGCACCGGGTGGGCCAGGAATGCCTGGAGCTCGGCCAGCGTGACGTCACCGCGCACCGGGGCGGGCAGCGGCGCAGCGACGAGCGGGGGGCGGGAGTGCCGCTCGCCGCGAGCGGCCCGGGCGCCCGCGAGGGAGGCGCGGTCGAAGCTGAACGGACCGGGCGGTCCCAGCTCGCCGGCAGTGAAGTTGCGCGCGTCGAACGGCTGCAGCGGGTGGTGCACCAGCACCTGGTCACGCGCGCCGGGGGCCGTGCGCTCGACGGCGTCGAGGAGCTCGCCGAGCGGCACGGCGGGCGGGCGTTCCTGACCCGTGTGCTCGTTGGCCCCCGTGTAGGTGACCACCAGCGTCTCGCCCGCCGCGAGCACCGCGTCGAGCAGCAGCTGCCGGTCCTCGCTGCGGGCGTCCCGCTCGCCGGTCATCGGGTCCCGCGCGAGGGCGTCGTCGCCGTCGCTCACCGTGGACCGGGGGAAGACACCGTCGTCGAGGCCGACCAGGCACACCACCCGGTGCGGCACCGACCGCATCGGCACGAGCGTGGCCACGGTGAGGTTGCCGGTGCGGAAGTTGGCCCGGGTCGGACGCGGCTGGAGCCGGAGCTCGAGCAGCGTGCGGATGTCGGCGAGCCGCAGACGCGGTCCCCCGCTGCCCGCGGCGGCGCCGGCTGCCTCGCGGAGCTCGTCGAGCTCGCGCTCGAACTGGGCGACCTGCCACCCGTCCCGGTCGGGGACGGCGCCGAGCTCGAGGACGCCGTCGCGGATCGCACACACCCAGTCCTCCACCGTGTCGGCCGCCCGGAGGACATCGACCCGCCGCTCGAGGCGCGCGACGATCTCGGCCAGGCGGCCGGCCAGGTCCACGGCCGCGCTCCCCACGTCGTCGAGGGGCAGGCAGCCGCCGAGCGCGCAGCCCTCGTCCTCGGCCATCGCCGCCCCGAGCAGCAGCCGGTCGAGCCCGGCCTGCCAGGTGTTCTGCGGGAACCCGTCGAGCTTGTACGCCGCCCGCAGCGACTCGTTGAGCCCCCACCGGACGCCGGACTGCTGCACCCAGGTGGTGATCGTCGCCAGGTCGTCGTCGGCCAGCCGGAACCGGTGCCGCACGGGGCCGGCCGCCACCAGGTCGAGCACCTCGCTCGCCGTGCCGCGCCCGCCCCCGACCGCCACCAGGGCACCGGCCATGGCCAGCAGCGGGTTGGTGCTCGCCAGGCCGCGGTCCGCCAGCCGGAGGCGCAGCTCGTGCGCCGGGTGCCGGTCCTCGGGGCCAGCGGCGCCTGTCCCTGCGCCCGCCCCGGCGCCTGCCCCGGCGCCTGCCCCGCTGCCGGCACCGCCCAGCCCGAAGACCGCGGAGAACAGCGGCGCGTAGGCCTCCACGTCGGGGCACATGACCAGCACGTCCCGCGGCTCCAGCGTCGGGTCCTCCTCCAGCAGGCCGACCAGGACCTCCCGCAGCACCTCGACCTGCCGGGTGGCGCCGTGGCAGGCGTGCACCTGCACGGAGCGGTCGTCGGGCGCCGGCGGCCGCCGCTCCGCCGACCCGTCGGAGGCGATGTCCGGGGGGTGGTCGTCGCGCAGCTCGGACTGCAGCCGGCCGAGCAGCGTCGGGCTCGACGCGTCGGGGCGGCCCACCGCATGGGGCTGCACCGGACCGAGGAGCGCCAGGGACCGCTGCAGCTCCCGGGAGTCCCGCCCGAGCGAGGACAGCAGCGGGTGCCGCACCAGGCGGCCGCTCACGTCGTCGGCGCGGCGCACCGGGCCCTCGGCCAGCGCGTCGGCGAGACCGGCCCACGCCGCCGGCGACGCCTGCGGCAGCCACAGGTGGACCTCCCGCACCTCGCCCACGGCGCGGAGCAGCTGCAGCTCGCTCGCCGCCATCCGGGTGTGGCCGAACATCGACAGGCGGGCGGGCAGCGCCAGCGGGGTCCCGCCGCGGATGCGTTCGATGGTCCCCCGGAGGCGGTCGTCGGGCGGCTCGGCCGCCACGGCCGGCACCAGCCGGCGCCACAGCTCGGGCTGCCACCGCAGGTCGTCGGCCAGGTCACGGCCGGCGCCGTCGCTGTCCCGGCCGGCCAGCCAGTCCGCGAGCATGCCGGGTCGCTGGACGGCGTACGCCGCGAAGAGGCCGGCGAGCCGCCGGGCCACGGAGTAGCGCCGGTCGCGCCGCAGCTCCGCCTGCTCGCCCTCGGCGCCCTCGCCGAGGTGGGCGGCGAGGGTGGCGCACCACGGCTCACCGAGCGAGGCGTCGATCGCGTCGAGGAGCGGCCAGACGAGCCGGTCCGGATCCCACGGGTCGTCCCGCTCCGTGCCGGTGAGCAGCGCCACCAGGGACCGGGGGTTGAGGAAGCGCACGCCGGCGCACACGCCGTCCCCGCCCCGCGGGCCCACGCCCAACCGGTGCGAGAGGCGCTGGGTCAGCCACCGCTCCACGCCTTTCGCCGGCACCACGACGACTTCCTCCGCGAAGGCGTCGGGGAGCGGCGTCGCGAGCACGTCCGCCAGCGCGTCGGCCAGCAGGTCGGTGCGCGGGGCGTGGTGGAGATGCAGCGGCATTGGTCCGGGAGCGCCCTCAGACCTCGAACGCGCAGAACTCGTTGCCGTCCGGGTCGGCCAGGACGTGCCACCCGATCTCGCCGTCCGGGGCGCGGAGCAGGTGCGCGCCGACCTCGAGCAGCTGCCGGACGTCAGGGGTGGTGACGTCGACGTGGATCCGGTTCTTGACCGTCTTCGGCTCCGGGACGGGGACGAACACCAAGGCCTCGAACGGCGCCTCCGGCACCGGTTCGAGGTAGGAGACCCCGTGCTCCTCGTCGTCGTGGCGGTCGGCCCCCAGCACGTCGGCCCACCAGGTGGAGATCCGCACCGGGTCGTCGGTGCGGTGCGCCCGGACGTCGAGGTGGACCCGCTGCTTGACGCTCACCGGCTCGGGCACCCGGTTCACCCACACCGTGTGGCGCGGTGTCGGCCCGGTCAGGCGCACGTCCCCATCCGCGAGCTCCTCGACCTCCAGGTGCAGCGCCGCACCCCAGAAGCGGCCCAGCCGGGCGGGGTCGACGGCATCGATGCAGAGGTCCTTGTACGTCGCCAACGCCATGACCCATTCCTACACGGCTGCGCCGACAACCTGCGTTGCCGAGCCGGTCGGCGGCGTGAGCGCCGTACGAGCGGAGCGACCTGGTCAGCCGACGAGGTCGAGGACGAGCAGCGCCTGCTTCGTGCTCACCAGGGCGAGGTCGCCGGCGACCAGGACCTTGTCGACGGCGACCGGGCTGTCGAGGCGGTCGAACGCTCCGGTCGCGGGGTCGACACGGACCAGCCCGTTCGGGGCCGGCACCACGTAGCCGTCACCCACCGCCACGGCGGAGCCGAAGTTCGTCCGCGGCTGGTCGCCCGAGGAGGGCAGCGACGTCGACTGCAACGACCACGCGGGGCGTCCGTCACCGGCGTCGAACGCCCGCAGCTGTGCGCCGCCGCGACGACCGGGTCCCTGCGCGACGACCTGCCGCCCCCACAGCGAGGCGTTCCAGTAGCCGTCGCCGAGCCGGGTGGCCCACAGCTGGTTGCCGTCCGGGCCCAGGGCGACCAGGCGGGCCACCGTGGCCTTGGCCGAGCGGGACCGCCCAGGTGCCACGGTGAGGACCAGCAGCACGCCGCTGTCCGCATCGCTGCCCACCACAGACGCGGCGGTCGTGGCGGACCGCTCGGCCGCCGGGTACGTCCACGCGGCGCTGCCATCGTCGAGGGAGTACGCCGTCACCATGGGGGCACCGATCCCTCCGGCCGCCGCCATGTCCGCCAGGCGCACCGGGTCGTCGGCCACCCGGCTGACCACCACGTCGCCGGAGAAGGCCGTCACCGACCCTGCTTGCGCGACCCCGTCGAGCTCCCGGTCCCAGCGCAGCTCACCGGCTCGGGGGTCGATGCGGGACAGGGTCATCGGCGCCGCGGGACGCCCCGCCAGCACGACCACGTCGGTGCCGGCCTGGTCGGTGAGGAGGACGTCCACGTCGCCCGCCTCGCCGCCGACAGGCACCGCGACACAGCCGCGTTCGTCGCCGTCCGCGGAGTCGAGCGCGACGAGCGCCGGCGTCGGCCCGCCGACCAGCACCACGAAGTCGTCGCCGACCAACCCGCCGCGTGCGGGGCCCTCGTCGTACTCCCGGCCCCACGCGAGGGTGCCCTCCGGCAGCGCGACGGCCCGGAAGTCACCGCCGCTCTCCTGCGCCCCCGCCAGCACCACGTCCGTGCCGAACGGCACCAGGACGGGGACCGGGTCCCCGGTCTCGTAGAAGCGACCGGCCACCACGCCGCCGAAGGGACCACCCAGGCCCTCCATCGCCTCGATCACCGGACGGCGCTCCTCGCCCACCGACCCCTCGGGGGCGAGGTCCTCGGCGCGCACCAGCTCCGGCGTCCCGGTGTCCGTCTCCGCCAGCGCGACGGGGCAGTCCGGGCCGGTGGTGACCAGGACGACCCCGAGCCCCGCCGTGAAGGCGGCCACCAGCGCCGCCAGGAGGAGCCACACGGTGCGTCGGGCCATGCACGGCAGCCTAGGTCCGCGGGCTCGCGTCGTCTCCGGGCTCGGCGAGGTCACGGACGTAGGGGCAGTGCCGGCACCCGCTCCCGCAGCAGGTCCCCCGGTCCGCGAGCCACCGCGCGGTGAGCACGGAGAGACCGGTCTCCGGGTCGACGTACATGCTCTCGCCGGCCGCGAGGGCGCGCGCGTGCGCGGCGAGGATCAGGTCGTAGGCGGGGTGCTCCTCGGGCAGCCGCTGCCGCGCCGGCCGGGTCAGCGGGCGGTCGTCCAGCGGCAGGGGCTCGGGCACCGCCCCATCCTGCCGGTCAGCCGTCGTGCTCGCGCAGCCAGTCCAAGAGGAGAGCCGTGAACCGCTCCGGGTGCTCCAGCGAGGGCAGGTGGGCGGTGTCCGGCCAGTCGACGCGGCGGCGGGTCGGCAGGGCACGGCCGAGCCGGTCCGTCGCGTCGTGGATGGTCGCGAGATCGTGAGCACCGACCAGGACGAGGGTGGGGACCACCACCTCGCCGAGGCGGTCCGGCAGCGGCGGGTCGGGCTCGCGCTCGTCGATGTCCTGCCACGGCCCGGTGATCTCGAACGCGCGCCGCTGCATCCGGCGTACGGCGTCCTGGACGCCCGCGTCGACCGCGGACGCGTCGCGACCCGGGCCCACGACCCATGCGGCGATGTTGGCCTCGACGGCGGCGTCGAGGTCGCCGGCCGCCAGAGCACGTCGCTCGGCCCGGGCGAACGCGCGGAGGTCGTCGGTCGCCTCGACGAGGAGGCTGCCGCCCGGTGGGCAGAGGGTCAGGGAGCGCACCCGGGCCGGCACCCTCAGCGCCAGCTCGACGGCCACCCCCGCGCCCAGCGAGGCACCCACCACGTGTGCGGCGGACGTCAGGCCGAGGTGGTCGAGCGTGGCGACGACGTCCTCGACGTGGTCGAGCGGTCCGGCCGGGGGCGCCGTGGACTCGCCGAAGCCGCGCAGGTCCACGCGGAGCAGCTCCCGCCCATCGTCGGCCAGCGCTCGCCACTGCGGGTCCCACATCCCCCGGTCGGCCACCCCGGCGTGCAGCAGCACGGTCGCGGGCCCGTCCCCGGGGACGTGGTCGTAGCCGATCCCGGCCGGTGTCGTCGCCATCCGCGCTCCTCGCTGTCAGCGCTGCTCGTGCCACAGAAGCAGCCTGCTCGGCCGGGCGCAACGGGGTTTGCCGGCACCCGCGCTGCACCGGCCCTTCTTCGAGCGTATGTTCGGTTCATGGCAGGTGGGCTGGGTGGGCGCGGCGTCCCCCTGCATGCGCGGACAAGACCCGGCGCGCGGGACACCGATGCCGCGCGTCCGGCAGCGCCGGCCCGGCACTGCTGGGTCCGGGTGCCCGTGGACGCCGGCGCCGAGCGGGCCGGGTTGCTGCTGGAGTGGCGCAGGGACGCTGACGGTCGGTGGGAGGGAAGGGTGGTGTACGCCGCGGAGCTGCGGCCGGGTCGGTGGGCCACCGTCGAGGAGTGGCTGCCCGCGGACCTGCTGTCCACCGCACCGTCGTGACGAGGGACGGGTGTAGCGTCCAGGCGTGCACGGGTGGTTGGCTCGGGGCGAGGACGACATCCCGCCGACCCGCGAGTGGCTCAGTCCCGAGGAGGCCGGTCGGCTCGACGACCTGCGGTTCACCAAGCGCCGGACCGAGTACCTCCTGCGTCGCTGGGTCGGCAAGCAGGCCGTCGCGACGGCGGCGGGCCTTCCGGCGGATGCCGAGTCCTTGCGTCGCATCGTGGTGGCCAACCGGGCCGACGGGTCGCCGTACGTCCTCGTCGACGGCGAGCCCCTGGGGCTCGACGTCTCCCTCACCGACCGCGCCGGGTGGGCGGTCTGCATCGTCGGCGCAGACCTGAGCCGGCTGGGATGCGACCTCGAGCTGGTCGAGCCCCGCTCGGACGGGTTCGTCACCGACTTCCTCACTGCGGAGGAGCAGGAGTACGTCGGCGCCCACGCGGAGCCCGAGGTGGCGGCGAACCTGCTGTGGTCCGCCAAGGAGAGCGCCCTCAAGGTGCTGCGGACGGGGCTGCGGCGCGACACCCGCAGCGTCCCGGTCGACGTCGGGAAGCCGGCTGACACGGGTTGGGGACGCCTGGACATCACGCCCACCGAGGGCGGCCGCATCGGAGGATGGTGGCGCCGCGAGGGCGCGTTCCTGCTGACGACCGCCTGCGACCGCCCCTTCGAGCCGCCCGACGTCCTGCCCCGCAGCGCCGACCTCAGTCGCGCAGTGCCGGTGCACTCCTGGGTGGAGCGTCCTGTGGTCGACTGAGGCTCCGGGCCATGCCTCGCTCGAGAGCGTCCACCACGTAGGGCCTGAGCCGGGCCGCCGGGATGATCCGGTCGACCGAACCGGCCCGTTGGGCCCTCTCGATCGTGTGGATGGCGTCGAACTCGTCGGCCACCTCGCCCAGCTTCTCCGAGTGGACCTCCTCGGTGCGCCGCACCAGACGGGCACGCAACGGTGCCGCCCCTGCGCCGTCCGCTTCTGCGAGGGCGCGGCGCACCTCCGCAACCCTGGGGTCCCTCTGCATGCGGGCGCGGACCTCGCGGACGAAGACCGTGGCCGCAGCCGGAGCTCCCCCGATGACCGAGGCGTAGGAGCCCTCGAGGGCAGCCACCTCCATGCCGGCGTTCAGCCGCTTGGAGAACACGACGAACGCACCGCCGTGGTAGCGCGAGATCACCACGAACACGATGGGCCCCACGAAGTTCGTGACCGCCCGGCCGATCTCGGCGCCGTACTCCAGCTGCCAGTGCCGCATCGACTCCGGGGAGCCGTCGAAGCCGGACAGGTTCGCCAGCACGACGAGCGGCCGGTTCCCCGATGCCGCGTTCACTGCGCGCGCCGTCTTCCGTGCGGACTGCGGGAACAGCGTCCCGGACGTCCACGACGGCGGCCCGTCCGCGGGCACGTAGCCCCGACGGGCGAGGCCGCGCGACTCCAGGCCCAGCAGGCACACGGGGATCCCACCGACGTGCGCGTCCCACACGACCGACGTCTCGCCTCCGCGCCAGCCACTCCACCGTTCCAGCGGCTCGGAGTCTGCGTCGGTGACGGCCCGCAGCACCGACCGGATGTCGAACGGCTTCTTCCGCTCCGGGTTGTGCTCGGCGGAGAAGATGTCCCCGACCAGACGCATGTCGGTGCCGGGCGTCTCCGCGTGCGGGAAGCTCCGGACGTCGCGGTCCACGGGGTCGGTCGTGCGGGCCCGCCGCGGGAAACGCTCGCCCGGGACGACGTACGTGTGGTCGTAGTGCCGCATCAGGATGCGGCAGGCATCCTGGAAGGTCGGCGCCCAGTACTGCGCCTGCCCGTTGGGGCCCATGACCCGGTCGTAGCCGCCGATCCCGAAGTTGTCCTCCGCCGACACGCCGCCGGAGAAGTCCAGCGCCTGCTTCCCGGTCAGCACCATGGTGCTGCTCGGGCTCATCACGAGGATGCCGCGGGTGTGCATGAGCATCGTCGCCTCGGCGTTCCAGTAGGGCTGACCGCCGACGTTGACCCCGGTGACCACGATGTTGATCTCGTGGCCGGCCTGGGTGTGCTCGACCAGCCCGCGGAGCACGTCGGCGATCCAGTCCATGTTCTCGGTTCCGCTGTCCATCGCGATGAGCGCGCCCGAGGACACCGCGAACCATTCGACCGGCACCCGCATCCGGGCCGCCAGGTCGAGCGCGGCAAGGATCCGCCGGCACTCGGGCTCGGCGAGGTTCCCCAGGCCCTTGGTGGGGTCGCTCATCAGCGCGAGCCGCGTCATCCCTTCCGGCACCTTCGCGGTCCGGCTGGTCACCAGGCCGACCACCACGTTGGCCGAGTTGAGCCCCGGCTCCCGGTCGACCGGCTGGAGCGAGCCGTCCTCCGCCAGGTCCAGCTCCTGGAAGTCACCCGGAGGGAAGTCCGCGGACGCGCCCGGGTCCGGCGCGAGCATCCGCGCGACCTCGTAGGGGTAGGGCGCCCCGAAGCGGCGAGCGAGCAGGACCTTCTGCTGGTACGGCGTCAGCGACCGGATCGGCACGTCGCCGGGTGGCCGTTCCTGCACGGTCACCCCACGGCTGCCGATGCCCTGCACGTGCAGCACTGACTCGCGCAGCGAGCCGTCCCCCTCGGGGATCCGCACCCGCAGCAGCACCTTCTCCAGCTCCGCGCCCTCCGCGAGCGGCGCGAACGCGCGGGCCAGGCCGTGCCAGTGTGCGTGGGGCACGTCGAACGGTGGCCGGACGTAGAGCACGATCCGGTTCGCCTTCGGCCGCGCGTGTGGCGAGTACGTCGCCAGGGCGGCCCGCATCGCGGCAAGCGCTTGCAGTCCCATCCGCTCCAGCCACGGGTAGCTCAGTCGGCCGCTCGGGTCCCGCACCGGCGTCAGGTCACGGATCTCGGCGAGCGCGAAGAGCCGGTGGTCGTCGGGGTTGCCGTGGCCGACACCGTGGAAGAGGTAGACGTCCTCGCGCGACGCCAGGCGTTCGAGCGCGAAGTTGGACAGGCGCCACAGCTCCAGGCGCTTGGCCAGCATCGGGTGCAGGTTGCGGTAGAGCCGGTCCTCCTGGAGGCCGCCTCCCGCCATCGGCCGGTACGTCAGGTGCAACGTGCGGAAGTGCTCCGCCGCAGACCCGCCCGTGCTCGTGACCGTCAGGTCGAGCCGCCACGGGTCGCGGCCGAAGTCGCTGCGCGCCAGCAACCCGTCGACGTACCTCGCGGTCTCCTCCACGGGCAGCTGCTCTCCGCTGCGCCAGGCGGCGAGGTCGACGACCAGCTCCCGGTCGGTCGGGTCGTCAGCCAGGTGCGCGGCCACCGCCGCCGCGGCCGCAGGGAGATCCTCCAGCGGGACGTAGCAGACGACCAGGCGGATGTGCTTGTTGCCCCACTCGTAGTCGGAGACGCACAGCAGCCTCTCGCCGAGGCCGAAGTACCTCAGGTTGCGCAGCTCCCTGATCCGGTAGAAGCGGCGGGCGTAGACCTCCAGCAGCGTGCGCCGGTAGCCGCCGTCGGCGTCGGTCGTGGCCAGCCACCTCTGCAGCAACGGGCCTCGTTGCGGCTGTGGCGAGCCGACCAGCCGCAGGATCCCCTCCGTCCGCTGCAGGTCCGTGGGCGCCTCCTCCAGCAGGTCGAGGAGCTGCTCGGTCGCCGCCAGCTCCGCGGTGACCAGCCCCTCGAGGACCGGCTCGTCGAAGTAGTGGAAGCGCACGTCCCGCGCGAGGTCGGCGACCATCTGGTGGCGCCCCTGCGCCGAGGCGGCCAGGCGGTCCAGCCGCAGCCGCATCGCGTCGTCGGCCAGCGGCGCCAGCACGGCGCCCGCCCGCAGCCGGCGCTCGAGCACCGAGACGACGACGGGCACCAGCTCGCCGACCCGCGCGAACGAGCGGAACATCCACACCACCGCCGCCTCGAGTGCCCGCGTGCGGTCCAGAGAGGTGACGCCGTAGTTCGCCAACGCGGCCAGCAGCCGCTCCCGGTAGCCGTCCGGGACACCTGCTCGCTCGGCGTCCAGCCACTGGAGGTACGACAGCAGGTACTCCTGCGTGTCCGTCGCCACGAGCGTGTCGTGGGTCTCCGTCCGCGGACGGTAGAGGGCGCCGACCTCGGCGAAGAGGTCCAGCAGCGCGTCCTCGCACGCGAGGAGGCCCGGGTCGTCGGGTGGGCTCACCTCGGCGAGGCGGCGCTGCTCGGTGAGGAAGCGCTTCAGCGCGCCGGGGTCGAGGTCGTAACCGAGCAGGTAGTTGCGCAGCGCCCCGAACACCCGCTGGCAGAGGGGCTTGCCGGCCGGCGGTCTGGCCTCGAGGCCACCCAGATCGAGGGCACCGCTGCCGGGCGTGGCCACCGTCTTCTCCGCGCGGATCCGCACGATCGGGGCTCCCGCACCGACCTGGGCGTTGGGCACCACCTCGACGGTCGCGATCTCGCCGGCGTACGGCGCGGTCACGGTGGACTCCATCTTCATCGACTCGAGGACCGCCACCGGCTGCCCCTCGACCACGGTGTCGCCGGGCTCCACCAGCAGGGACACCACGAACGCCGGCCAACCGGCGCGCACCACGCCGCCGTCGTCGCGGAGCACGAGGTGCGAGGTGCCGTCCACGACCACCCGGAACGCGGCCCCCTCGGGGACAGCGATGACGCGATGCCGCGGCGAGCCGTCGGGCCCGCCGCAGACGATCCGCCGTTCGTAGGCGTTGAGCACCTCCACCGCCAGGTCCGCGACCTGGTTCCCACGGCGGGCTCGGTAGGACCCCGGCGAGGTGCGGTAGACCTCGAGGTGGTGCGTCTGGCCGGCGTACCGCAGCTGCACCGTGGTGCCGACGTGGTCGCCGGCGTCCGGCCGGCCCCGGCGGGCCCCCGCGTGGAAGGCCGCCTCGACCGCAGCCCGGTCCGACTCGTAGGCCTCGACCGCCGCAGCCAGCAGGGCCACGGGGTGGGGTGGCGGCACATGGCCGTGGGCCGCGGTGAGCCGGTCGAGCCAGCGGTTGTCCACGTCGCCGGAGCGGACCTCCGGCCGGTCGAGGAGCATGAGCAGGAACGAGCGGTTGACGGTGCCCCCCTCGATGACCACCGCGCTCTGCGCGAGCGCCCGGCGCAGCCGGGCCAGCGCCTCGGCGCGGTCCCGTCCCCAGGCCACCACCTTGGCGATCATGGCGTCGAACTCCGGGCCGATGACGTCACCCTGGCGCACCCCGGAGTCGACGCGCACGCCGGTACCGCTGGCGAGCCTCAGCATGGCGATCCGGCCCGGCGCCGGCACGAACCCCTCCTCCGGGTCCTCGGCATACACGCGGGCCTCCACCGCGTGGCCGCGGGGCCGTGGGGGCGCACCCTCGAGGCGGCCGCCCACGGCGACGTGCAGCTGCAGCTTGACGAGGTCGAGCCCGGTGGTCGCCTCGGTCACCGGATGCTCGACCTGGAGCCGGGTGTTGACCTCCATGAACAGGTAGTGACGGGTCACCGGGTCGACGAGGAACTCCACCGTGCCCGCGTTGCGGTACCCCGCGGCCGAGACCAGGCGGACCGCGGCTGCCTTGATCTCGCCCTCGGTCGCGGGGTCGAGGGCCGTGGACGCGGACTCCTCGATCACCTTCTGGTTGCGGCGCTGGATGCTGCAGTCGCGGACCCCGACGGCCCAGGCCGTCCCGTGCTCGTCGGCGACGACCTGCACCTCGACGTGCCGGGCAGCATCGACGTACTGCTCGACGAAGACCGCGGGATCGCCGAACGCCAGCTCGGCCTCGCTGCGTGCCGACGCCAGCGCGCCGGGGAGGTCCTCGGCGGTGCGCACCACCCGGATGCCCCGACCTCCCCCGCCGGCCGAGGCCTTGAGGACCACGGGGTAACCCAGTCCCTCGGCCTGAACGGCGGCCTGGGCCGGGTCGTCGACGGGCCCGCCGCCCCACGGCACGACCGGAACGTCGGCCTTCTCGGCGAGCCGCTTGGCCGTCACCTTGTCGCCCAGCATCCGGATCGTGTGGCTGTCCGGACCCACGAACACGATCCCGTGCTCCTCGCACCGCCGGGCGAAGGAGGCACGCTCGGAGACGAAGCCCCAGCCGACCCAGACCGCGTCACACCCGGTCCGCACCAGAGCGTCGACGACCGCGGCCTCGTCGAGGTAGCGGGACTTGCGGTGGCCGTCGGCCGGGTCGACGTACGTCGCGGGACCGAGGCAGACCGCCTCGTCGGCCTCCTGGACGAACCAGGCGTTCACGTCCGGGTCGGTGTAGAGCGCCACCGACGTGATCGGCTCTGCCGTGCGGTCCCGGTTCAGCTCCGCCACCGCGGTCAGCACCCGCATGGCGGGCTCACCCCGGTTGGCGATCCCGAGTCGGCGGAGTCGTCGCCTGCCCGCGGCCACGCCGGCTCCCGTGCTCGCGTTCACCGTCAGCTCCCGTCGGCCATGACGTCCTGCAGCGGCCGGCGGACCTCGTCGCTGAGGTCACCGGGGAGCGGCACGGTGCGGTAGCCGTCCATCCGGAGGATCAGGCGGCCGTCCGGCGCGAGCACCTCGCAGTCGAAGATGCCGGGCCCTGCCGGGATCGCATGCGCGACCGCGTGCTCCGGGGGCCGGGTGGCCGCCTCCTCGTCCACCACGCGCAGGCGGTCGACGTGCGCGGGCAGCGCCAGCCGACCCTCCCGCCCTGCCTCCCACAGTCCTGCCACCTGGAAGCACAGCTCGGCCAGCCGCGGGCGCAGCACCGGGTGCACGGACTCGTCGAGGTCCGGCGGCAGCTCGTCGGCCATCCGCCCGGCGGCGCCGCCGTTCTCCCGCCATCCCTCGGCGACGACCTGGTAGGCCGGCCCGTGGAAGTACAGGCGATAGACGTCCTCCGGCGTCAGCGCAGTGCCCTGCGGTGTCGTCGCAACCTCCCCGACCCGGTCGGGCGGCGTCTCGGGACTGAGGGCCAACCGCACCCGGCCGGTGAAGTGCGGGATCCGCTGCGGCACGTCGCTGCCCGGCAGCACCCGCTCGGCCTCGAGCCGGCACGTGGCCACGAGGTCGTCGCCGTCCGCGGTCAGCTGCACGACCACCCAGAGGGTCCGCGGCTCGTCCCGGTAGAACTTCACCGGGGAGGTGAAGTCGACGTCCTCGACCGCGACCACGTGCCGGTCAGGCGCAAGGAGGCGGGCTGCCTCGGCGAAGGCCTCCATCCCCATCACCCCGGGCAGCACGGCCGTGCCGTCGATCCGGTGGTCGTCCAGGAACGGGTGCCGGGTGGGGTCGACGACCGCGCGCAGCCGGAGCCCGTCGTTGACGTCGAGCGCCACCACCTCCCCGACGAGCGGGCCGGCACCCGCGGTGTCGATCGCGGCGACGTCCACGCCGCCGGTGGCGTCGAAGCCCTCCGCCATCCGGCCGAGCGCCCCGGCCACCACGACCTCGCCGCGGTGGGCGTCGCCGGTCAGCTCCCGGCGGAGCCAGGCCACGCCCGCCTCGGGCGCCAGCATCTCCACCCCGGCCATCTCCATGATCTTGGGGATGGAGCCACGGGTGGCCATGCCGATCCCGCCCCAGGCGGTCCAGTCGAGAGCCAGCGCGTGGGTGTCCGGGCGCGTACGACGCCAGTGGCTGGTCACCTTGCAGAGCAGGTCGTTGGCCGCGGCGTAGTCGGTCTGACCGGCGTTGCCGAACCGGCCCGCCACCGAGGAGAACACCACGCTGGCGCCGATGGGCAGGTCCGCAGCGGCGTGCACCACGTTGAACCAGCCGTCGGCCTTCACGCCGAGGACGAGGTCGAACTCGGCCGGCTCCTTGGCCGCCAGCGACCGGCTGATCTCGAGTCCCGCCGCGTGCACGAGGAGGTCGAGGCGGCCGTGAGCCTCCCGGATCTCCTCGACGACGGCGGCCACGGCCTCGGCGTCGGTGAGGTCGACCGAGTGGTAGCGCGCCGTACCTCCGGCGTCACGGACCGCCTCGATCCCGGTCAGTGCCGCGGCCAGCCTCTCGAACCGGGCCAGTTGCCTCTCGATGGCGACCGGCGTCGGCCGCTCCCCGGCCTCCTTGAGCCGTCCCGCCACGGTGGTCATGAACGCCTCCCGGTCCTCGAGGTAGGCGACCAGGTCGGGATCCTCGGGATCCGGTTCCGGGGTGAGGTCGAGGAGGTGGAACGTGCCGGCCGACGCCTTGGCCAGGTCGGCGGTGACGGCGGCGACGATGCTGCCGGCTGCACCGGTGACCAGCACGACGCTGTCGTCGTCGAGGGTGACGGACTCCGGGGCCTGCGGGGGGAACGGTCGCTCCGCCAGGCCGATGCCCCAGCGCTGACCGTCCGGCCGGCCGACCTCGACACAACCGGGATCCTTGGTCGTCTCCTCGACGAGGATCTCGGCGACGTCCGACGCCGCGCGGCTCACCGGGAAGTCGACCGTCTTGACGAGGGCCTCCGGGCGCTCGCGCTTGTAGGACTTCGCGAAGCCGGTGACCGCGCCACCCATCGGTGCGGTGGCCCCGCCCTCGTCGTACCCGTGGAAGCCGCCGAGCCGCGTGCCGGCCACGAGGAACGGTGCCTCGTCGTAGAGCGTGCGCATGGCGGCGTAGAGGTTCTTCACGCGGCGCCGGAGCGCCTCCCGCCAGTCGGCCAGGTCGAGGGCCTCGTGGGCCCCCTCGTCGTCGAGTGCCACCAGCCAGAACACGCCGTGCACGGGGCCCTGTTCACGCCAGGACTCCAGCTGTCGGACCAGCTCGTCGGTGGCGATGTCCGGATCGAGAGCCAGCGCCTGGGCTCCGGCCCCGGCCAGCTCGGCCAGCAGCGCCTCGGCCACCCCGTTCCCGTCGCGCGCCACCACGACCCGGCTGCCCTCGGTGAGCTCGACCCCGGTGTTCACGCACTGGTGCAGCGCAGGTCGCAGCATCGGCACGGGCACCCGCCGGACCACCCGGTCGACCGCCTCGAAGCTCCCCTCGACGGCATGCAACGCGGGGTTATGGACGCTGGACAAGGGATGTACGGCGTGCGAACCGTCCCTCTGCCTTGCGAAGTCGCTCGCGGTCTCCCCGGTCTTCTCCCGGACCCACCCGATCACGTGGGTCAACGTCGGGAAGTCCCGCAGCTGCAGGCTCGGATCACGCTCCACCCCGAACCGCTCCCGCACCCCCGCGAACACCTCGGCCTGCTTGACCGTGTCCACCCCGAGGTCGGCCTCCAGATCCAGGTCCAGGTCCAACAGCTCAGCCGGATAGCCGGTCATCTCCGCCACGATCGACACCACCGCATCGACCACCTCGTCGGCCACCTCGTCACGCACGGCGTCCGACACCGGCTCCGCTACCGCGGCCCCCGGCCCCTCGCCGGCAGGTACGGCGACCAGCCCGGTCTTCTCCCGGACCCACCCGATCACGTGGGTCAACGTCGGGAAGTCCCGCAGCTGCAGGCTCGGATCACGCTCCACCCCGAACCGCTCCCGCACCCCCGCGAACACCTCGGCCTGCTTGACCGTGTCCACCCCGAGGTCGGCCTCCAGATCCAGGTCCAGGTCCAACAGCTCAGCCGGATAGCCGGTCATCTCCGCCACGATCGACACCACCGCATCGACCACCTCGTCGGCCACCTCGGCGCCAGGAGCGACCGGGGACATCTCAGGACCCTCCGGCTCGGCGAGCGCCGCGATCGCGGGTGTCGCGGCGGGCTCGGTCGTGCCCTGCCGCACGGCACTCGTGTCGACGGTGCGCAGCGCGTCCGGCTCCGGGACCGGGGCCGCGAGGGTCTCCACCGGCGCCACCGCAGGCCGCACCGGCTCCGCCGCCGGCGCCGTCGTCGGCGCGACCGCAGGCACGGTCGGCTCGGCGGTCGGTGGTCCGGAGTCGACGACGCGCAGCCGTCGCGTCGCCACCTCGAGCTGCGCCCCCGGCAACCCGGTGACCGCGTCGAGCCAGCGCTGCCAGCGGTCGCGGTCGATGATCCGGTAGCCGTAGCCCAGCTGGTCCGGTCCGCGGTGGCGGCCGTCGGGCACCGGCGTCCACCGCAGCAGCGCCATGGCGATCTGCGAGCCGAACCCGGCGGCCAGCCGGAGCGCGTACTGCACGGGGTAGGCGCCCCCGCGCGAGAGGTTGAGCGTCCCGAGGGACGGGTCCGGCTCCTTGTAGTTGGGCACGGGGGGGACGACGCCGGTCTCCAGCGCCTTCACCGCGACGACGTCCTCGATGCCGGCACCCATCGCATGGCCGGTGAACCCCTTGGTGTTGGTGATGACCACGGACTCGGCCGCGGCGCCGAAGGTCGACCGCAGCGCGTTGATCTCCGCCGACGCGCTGCCACCCCGCGCGGGGGTGTAGGTCTCGTGGGACACGAAGACCAGCGCGGGCGCCATGGCCGCCCGGGCGTGGCCGCGGGCCTCCGCCTGGGACACCACGCGCTCCATCACCTGGGCGATGTGCGAGACGTCGAGCCGGGTGCCGTGGAAGGCGCTGTTCGCGGTGACGGAGCCGAGGACCTCCGCGATCGGCTGGAGGCCGCGCTCCCGGGCTGCCTCGGCGGACTCGACCACCAGCGCGGCGGCGCCCATTCCCACGATCATCCCGTGCCGGCGCCGGTCGAACGGCGTCGCGGCGTCCTCGACGCGGTCGTCGGTGGCCGCTGCCCCGGACGCCAGGAACCCGGAGGCCACCCAGGGCAGCAGGGCGTCGCTGGTGACGTCGTCGGCGGAGACCACGACGACCCGGCGGCACCGGCCGGCACGGATCCAGTCCTCGGCGAGCGACACCGCCTGGGTCGTCGAGGCGCATGCGGCGTTCACCTGGGTGTTGGGGCCGCGGGCACCGATGATCTCGGCGAACTGCGAGTGCCCCATGGACAGGGCCCGGAACAGGAAGCGGCGGTCGAAGGTGAACCGCTCCACCTCCCGCAGGTGCCGGAGCTCGGCGATCCGGCGGTCGACCTCCGCAGCGGCCGGCTCGTCGCCGTTCATGCGCGCCCGCACGGCTTCGAGGGCCAGCAGCTGCTCCCGGCGCCCGCGGTCGGTGTAGTAGCGGCTGAGGTCCTCCGCGAACGAGTCGTAGCCCGGGAAGGCCGACGCGAACACCACGCCCGTGTCGTCGCGCAGGGCGTCCGGCAGCCCCCAACGCTCGGGCAGCTGCGAACCCAGGGTCGTGGTCTTGTAGCGCATCACCAGCGGGATGCCGGCGTCCCGGAGGGCGTCGAACCCCGCTCCGATCGCCAGCCGGGTCACGTCGTCCAGGGCCGCGTCCCGCGACGCGTCGACGCCGAACTCCTCGACCACGTCCACCGGTGCGCCGCGCCCGGCCAGCTTCACCACCTCGGCCTCGTCGGCGATCGCCTCGAAGGTGGGATCGCCGGCCTCCCTCTTGACCAGCCGGGTGACGTGCATGTCGAGCATCTCGCGCCGGAACCGGTGCGGGATCGTGTCGATGAACTGCTGCCCGTCGAGGATCCGTTGGAGGTTCTCGTCGTCGAAGACGTGGTCGACGCCGGGCAGCCCGAGCGCGGCGCCGGTGATCACGACGGGGTCCGCGGTCGCCGGATCGGTGGGCCGTGTCGCTCCAGCCGTCGCAGGTACGGCGGAGGGGCCGGCCTGACCGGCGTACAGCTGCAGGCCCTGCTCGAGGACGCCGGCGAACATGCGTCCGAGCTCGAGGTAGGTGTCGGTGCTCGGCTGCGATGACATGACGGCGGCTCCAGGGGTGGGGGTGGTGGTGGATGCGGCCTGTGCCGCAACGCCGAGGCCGATGCCTGCCGCCCACAGTCCGCAGAGGGCGGCGTTGACGGCGCCGACGTCGCCGGCCTTCGGGTGGTTGGTGAACAGCGCCAGGACGTCGTCGTGGCTGCCGAGCACGTCCTCGACGAACCCGTGCAGGGCCTTCTTGGGACCCACCTCGACGAACACGCGGGCGCCGGCGTCGTACAGGGTCTCCAGCCCGCGGACGAACTGGACCGGGGAGGCGACCTGCCGCCCGAGGAGGTCGAGCATGGTCTCGGTGTCGGCGTCGGACGGGTAGAAGTCACCGGTCACGTTGGCGACGATCGGCCGCACCGGCGACCGCAGCGAGAGGCGCCGCAACGCCTCTTTCAGGGGCGCGGTGGCCGGCGCGACGATCGAGGTGTGGAACGCGTGGCTGACCGGGATCCGGGCGGCGGTGATGCCCCGCAGCTTGAACACCTCGAGGGCCTGCTCGACCGCTGAGGTCGCCCCGCCGATGACCGCCTGGGTGTGCGAGTTGAGGTTGGCCACCACGGCGCCGTCGATGCCGGCGACGACCCGCTGGATCTCCTCCAGGGGGCCGAAGACCGCCGCCATCGCGCCGGGGTCGTCGAGGGTCAGCGAGGCCATCTCGTGGCCACGGGCGCTGACCGCTTCGAGCGCGGCCTCGAAGGTCAGTGACCCGGCGGCCACGAGCGCGCCGTACTCACCCAGGCTGTGGCCCATCACCAGGTCGGGCTCGATGCCGTGGGCGGCGAGGAGCCGGGTCAGGGCCAGGTCGGTCGCGAGGACGGCCGGCTGGGTGATCTCGGTCCGGCGCAGGTCCTGCTCCAGCTGTGCGACGGCGGCAGGGTCGTCGCCGTCGACGAAGATGTACGACGTCAGCGGCCGCCCGAGCAGTGGGGTCATGATCCGGTCCGCCTCGGCGAAGGTCTCGGCCACCAGCGGCTCGTGGCTGCGCAGCTCCTGCAGCATGTTGACGTACTGCGACCCCTGGCCGGTGTAGAGGAACGCGACCTTGGGTGCCGGCCCGCGGCCGACGAACACGCCCTGGGCGCGGAGCATCTTCCACACCGCGGGGGCGCCGGAGGCGAAGGCCTTCAGGGTCTTGTCGATCTTGGCGGCCAGGTCGGCCGGCCCGGCGTAGTCGATCGCCACGCGCACCGGGACCGAGCCCAGGGTCGGGTCCGGCGGCTGGACCGGGGGGGCCGTGCCCGCCGCGGCGTCGCGGCCGAGACGCTCCAGCTGCGCCACGACGTCGGCGTCGTCCCGTCCCCCCACCACCAGCGCCCCGCGGAGGGGCGGGCGCGCGACGTCCGGCGCCGGGGCCGGAGTCGGCACGTCCACGGAGGCAAAGCTGCGTGACGCGTCCTCAGGTCGGTGCCGGCCGGGCACGTACTCCTCCAGCACCGCGTGGAAGTTCGTGCCTCCGAACCCGAAGGCACTGACGCCGGCGCGCCGGGCCCCGTCGTCGGCGGCGGGCCACTCCCGCAAGGACGTGGTGACCCGGAACGGGATGTGGTCCCAGTCCACGTTGGGGTTCGGGTCACGGAAGCCCAGGCTCGGCGCCAGCACCTTCTCGTGCAGCTGCATGACCATCTTGAAGAGGCCGGCGGTCCCCGCCGCCGCCTTGAGGTGGCCGATGTTCGACTTCACCGAGCCCAGCGCGATCGAGCCGACCGCAGCGCCGCCGAACACGTCGGTCAGGCTCGCCAGCTCGGCGGCGTCGCCGACGCGTGTGGAGGTGCCGTGTGCCTCGACAGCGGACGCGGAAGCCGGCTTCAGCCCGGCGTTCGCCCAGGCCCGCTCGACCGCGAGTCGCTGCCCGACCGGGTTGGGTGCGGTGATGCCCTTGCCCTTGCCGTCGCTGGCACCGCCGATCCCCAGCAGGGCCGCGTAGACGCGGTCCCCGTCGCGCTCGGCGTCCGCGAGCCGCTTCAGCACGAAGACGGTGGCACCCTCACCCATCACGAACCCGTCCGCGCCCGCGTCGAACGGCCGCGTCCCGGTGGCCGAGAGCGCGCCGATCTTGCAGAACTTCACGAAGCCGTTGACGCCCATGTTGCGGTCGATGCCGCCGGTCACCACAGCGTCGTACTGACCGGTCGCCAGTCCCTGCACGGCCGCGGACATGGCCGCCAGCCCGGACGCGCAGGCGGCGTCGGTGGTGAAGTTCGGCCCCCGGAAATTGAAGAGGTTCGCGATCCGGCCGGCCAGCACGTTGGAGAGCTCGCCGGGCATGGTGTCCTCGGTGATCGGCAGCTCGTGGTCCAGGAACCCCGCGTGCCACTCGCCCAGCACGGCTGCGCGGACCTCGGCCGGGAGCGCGGCGAAGGAGGGGGCCCGTTCCAGGTCGCGGGCGAACTCCGGGAAGTTGATCCGCAGCCCGGTGCGGTAGTGCTTGTCGCCGCCGATCGCGTTCCCGAGGATGACGGCGACCCGTTCGGGATCGACCTGCCAGTCGGGCCAGCCCGCGTCGAGCAGCGCTGAGCGTGCGGCCGAGACCGCCCACTGCTGGCCGACGTCCATCTGCTCGGAGACCTTCGGCGGGATCGGCAGCTTCCACGCCATCGGCTCCCACGGGTGCTCCCGCACCCAGCCGCCGATCTTGCTGTAGGTGCGGTCGGGGACCGTCGGGTCCGGGTCGTAGTAGACCTTCGGGTCCCACCGCTGCGGCGGCACGTCGGAGATGGCGTAGTGGCCGTCGCGGACGTTGCGCCAGAACGTCCCGGCGTCGGGTGCGTCCGGCATGATCGCCGCGAGGCCGACGACAGCGACGGGGGCGAGGACGACGGGGGCGGGGCGGTCGGGCATGGCTGGTCCTCTCACCGGACGTGGTCGTAGAGAGCGGCCGCGACCGCGTCCATGTCGGCGACGAGACCGGCCTGGGCCGCGCGGGCCTCGTCCAGCGGCAGTCCGGCGAGCAGCTGCCCGACGATCGCGGGCTCGGCCGCTCCGGACACCCAGCGCACCCCCTCCTCCGCCACCTTGAGCACTGCCTCCCGGGCGAAGACCCGGCTGACCACCGCGAGGGCCGCGGCGTCGAAGCGGTGGTCGGCCTTGTCCGGCAGCGCCTTGTCGGCGGCGGCCGCCGCCCGGCGGACGAGCGCGCCCGCCCCCTCGGCGTACGCGATGAGCTTCTCCCAGCCGCAGCAGCACGTGCTGGTTGCGGGTGAGCCGGCCGATGCGGCACGACTCGAGCACGGCGGCCAGGCACTCCAGCGACAGCGCGGCGACGTCGGCACCGATGTCGGCGTGCGTCGCGTGGAGGGCGGCCGTCCGTGCAGCGGCGTCGCGGTAGTGCGCACCACGCGTCTTGAGGTGCTGCTGCCAGCGGTCCCGGGCGATCGTCATCTCCATGATCTCCGAGGTGCCTTCGTAGATCGTGGTGATGCGGACGTCTCGCCGGATCTTCTCGACGAGGTAGGGCCGGGTGTAGCCGTAACCTCCGTGCGCCTGGATGGCGGCGTCGGCGGCAGCCACCCCCGCCTCCGTGGCGAGGTACTTCGCGATCGCGCCCTCGGTGTTGAGGGCCCCGCCGTCACCCTCACCGGCGTCGATGCGGCTCGCGGTCTCCTCCACGAAGGCTCGCGCCGCCTCGAGACGTACGGCGTGCGGCACGATGAGCTTGTGGGTGTAGCCCTGCTTGTGGCTCAGCGGGGCCCCGCCCTGAATGCGCTCGGTGGAGTAGCGGATCGCGTGGTCCAGCGCCGACCACCCGCCGCCGAGGCCGAACGCCGCGACCATCAGCCGGGTGTAGCCGAAGACCTGCTGGGCCTGCACCAGGCCCCGGCCCTCCACGCCACCCACCAGGTTGTCGGCGGGGACCTCGACGTCGTCGAGGAACAGCGCCGCGGTGTTGGACAGCCGGATCCCGTGCTTGTCCTCCGGCAGCGCGGAGGAGAACCCGGCCGTGTCGCGCGGCACGATGAACCAGGACGGTCCCCCTGGCGCCATCGCGAGGATGGTGCAGGCGTCGGCGATGGAGCCGTTGCTGATCCACTGCTTGCGGCCGTTGATGCGGAAACCGCCGTCCGCGGTCGGGACCGCCTTCGACCTCATGGCGCCCAGGTCACTGCCCGCCTCAGGCTCCGTGGCGCCGTAGGCGAAGAGGATCCCCTCCTCGGCGATCCGGCCGAGCCACTCCTTGCGCTGCGCCTGCGTGCCGCCCATGAGGATGGGGTCGCTGCCCAGGAAGGTGGCGAACACCGACGTGGCCAACCCGATGTCGACCCTGGCGAGCCGCTCGCAGACCCGGTAGGAGTCGAAGGCCCCACCCCCCATGCCGCCGTACTCCTCGGGGACGAACACGAGCTGGACGCCGAGAGCGTCGCTGCACATGGCCCGCACGGTGTCCTCGGGGCAGACGTCCTCGTGGTCGAGCTCGAGCATCCGCTCGTGCGGCAGGGCGTGCGTCACGAACTCGTCGAGGGCCTCGAGCATCATCTCGAGGGTCTCGGCGTCGAGTCCCTCACCGCCGAGGGGGTGAGCCTGCTCGGGTGCCGGCGGGGTGATCGGAGTGGTCATGCGGCGTCCCTCCTCGGGTCCCTGGTGGACGCCGGCGAGGGGCGGACTCGAGCAGGACCCGATCGGCTTCCGCGTGACTCCGACTCCCGAGAGCGTCTCTTCCTCACGCTAGGAGCGAGCCCCGGCGGATCTAACTCTCCAAAGACCCCAGCCCGGCGGACCTTGGATCGTTACCGGCGGGTAGACGTCCCGACACTGTGGTGTGGGTCACGACGTCGGCCGGGACGTTAACGATCGCTAACCTGGGCGGCATGTCCCGGCGCCAGGAGATCCTCGGGGAGGCGGCTGAGCTCTTCGCCGCCCGCGGTTTCCACGGGGTCTCCATGGCGGACCTGGGCGCCGCCTGCGGCATCAGCGGCCCCGCGCTCTACCGGCACTTCTCCTCCAAGGACGCGATGCTGGCCGAGATGCTGGTGTCGATCAGCGAGGAGCTGCTCCGGGTGGGTCGCCAGCGCGCCGGTGCCGCCGGGTCCCCCGCGGCCGCCCTGCGCGCGCTGGTGGCGTGGCACGTCGACTTCGCGCTCCACAACAAGGCTCTCATCGTCGTGCAGGACCGCGACTGGTCCTCCCTGCCGGACGAGGCCCGCGAGCGGGTCCGCACGCTGCAGCGGGAGTACGTCGAGCTGTGGGTCGAGCAGGTGCGGGCCGTGCACCCCGATCTCGACCCGAACCGCGCCCGGGCGATGGCCCACGCCGCCTTCGGGCTCATCAACTCCACGCCGCACAGCACCTTCCTCTCCGAGCCCGACATGGCGGCGGTGCTGTGCGAGATGGCGTCCGCCGCGCTGGGCATCGCTGGCTAACGTGGGGCGGCATGAGCATCCTCGACCTCAAGATCAGCCGCCTCGACGGCACACCCACGACCCTGGGCGAGATCACCGACGGGCGCCCGGCACTCATCGTCAACGTCGCGTCCAAGTGCGGCCTCACCCCGCAGTACTCGACCCTCGAGGAGGTCCACGAGCGGTTCGCTCCTCGCGGCTTCACCGTGGTGGGCGTGCCGTGCAACCAGTTCCTGGGGCAGGAGCCGGGGTCGGCCGAGGAGATCGCCGAGTTCTGCTCCTCGACGTACGGCGTCACCTTCCCGCTGACCGAGAAGGTCGACGTCAACGGCGAGGACCGGCACCCGATCTTCGCCGAGCTCAGCCTCGTGCCGGTGGCCGGTGGCGACCCGGGCGACGTCTCCTGGAACTTCGAGAAGTTCGTGATCGAGGCGGACGGCACCCCGACGGCACGGTTCGCGCCGAACATCGAGCCGGACGACCCGCGGGTGCTCGAGGCCATCGAGTACGTCCTCCAGACCTGACCGACCGGAGGGCCCCGTGAGCTCACGCCACCTCGCCTACGTCGGCGAGCCGCGCTCGTTGCAGAGCCTGCTGCTGGACCCGCCGCGGTCGCTGTCGGCGCAGTCGTGGTCGCCTCGCACGCAGCTGCACGGGGTGCTCAACGCCGACGGCTTCGGCGCCGGGTGGTACGCCCTCGGGCGTGAGGAGCCGGTCCGCTACCGGCGGGCGCAGCCGATCTGGACCGACGCCTCCTTCGCGTCCCTGGCACCGACGATCGCCAGCAGCTGCATCCTGGGGGCCGTCCGGTCGGAGACCACGGCGTTCGCGCACGACGAGTCGGTGGTGGCGCCCTTCGCGCAGGGCCGGTGGCTGTTCAGCCACAACGGCGGCGTCGCCGACTGGCACAGCGCCCGCCGCACGCTCTACGAACGCACCGTGGACATCCCCGAGGCGGCCGCGCCCGTCGACTCCGCCCTCATGTTCGGGCTCGCCGCGTCCCGCTGGACCGCCGGCACCCCGCTGGGCGCGGCCCTGGTCGAGGTGATCGGCGAGGTCGTCACCGTCGGCGGTGGCCGGCTCAACATGCTGGCGGTCGACGGTCGCAGCATCGCCGGGACGACGTACGGCGAGCGCCTGTGGGTGCTGGAGAAGGAGACCGGGATCAGCGTCGCCTCCGAGCCGTACGACGAGGACCCCGACTGGTTCGAGGTGCCCGAGGGCGTGCTGGTCGAGGGCAACGAGCACGGGCTGACGCTCACGCCGCTGGAGCTGTGACCTCGGTGAGGCGGAAGACGCGGATGTCCCGCTCGGTGCGGGACCGGTACTCCGCGTAGGTCCGCGCGAGCTCCATCATCTTCCGATAGGCGGACTCGGCCTCCTCGCCGCCGAGCTGCTCGGCGACGACGGGCAACGCCCGCCCGCCGATGGTGACGACGGCTCGGGGGTGGGCCCGCAGGTTGCCCGTCCAGGCGGGGTGGTGGTCCTGACCGAAGTTGCTGCCCACCACGATGATGCTGTCGCCGTCCCGGCCGAAGAGCAGCGGCGTGGTCCGCGGCAGCCCCGACCTGGCCCCGGTGGTGGTCAGCAGCATCGTCGGGAGCGCGAAGGGGCCCAGCACGGTGTAGCGCCCGTGCGAGCGCAGCAGCAGGCGGCGGTCCAGCGGCGTGAGCTTCCTGATCAGCCACGAGCCCGGGCGCGTGCAGGAGAGCGACACCAGGGGGTCACGGAACCGGGAGGTCTCCGAGCCCCAGCGCGCGTCGGGGAAGGTCACGGGTCCAGTGAAGGGCCCGCGTCCCGCACGGTCAACACCCGCCGAGCATCCGCGGGACGCGGTCAGCCGCGCGCCGACCCGGACTCCGGCTCCTGGCGGCCTTCCGGCGCACCGGTCATGATCCGGCTGATCGCGTCTCGCTGCTCGGCCGACACCTGTCCCCAGCCCGGGTGGTAGCCGTAGATCTCGTGCAGCGGCCGGGAGGTGTTCGTGCCGTAGAGCACCTCGACGTCGTCGACACCGATGAGCGCCGGGTGCGCCACGCCGCAGGACTCCGACACCTTGAGCAGGTCGCGGCGCAGCGTCTTCACGTAGTTCGCCAGCCGCACCGACTTGAGCTGCGGATCGAGCCCGTGCGCCAGCCACGAGTCCTGGGTGGCGACGCCGGTGGGACACGTGTCGGTGTGGCACTTCTGCGCCTGGATGCAGCCGACCGCGAACATCGCCTCGCGGGCGATGTTCAGCATGTCGCACCCCAGCGCCATCGCCACGATGGCGTTGTCGGGGAGCCCGAGCTTGCCGCCGCCGATGAAGGTGACGTCGTCGGCGATGCCGGCCTCGCGGAACGTCGCGTAGACCCGGCTGAAGCCCACCCGGAAGGGCAGCGACACGGAGTCGGAGAACACCAGCGGCGCGGCACCCGTGCCGCCCTCGCCGCCGTCGATGGTCACGAAGTCGACGCCGCGGCCCCCCCGGGACATGTGCGCGACCAGCTGTTCCCAGAACACCTGGTCCCCGACCGCCGACTTGATACCCACCGGCAGCCCCGTCTCGTCGGCCAGCATCTCGACCCAGTCCAGCATGCTGTCCACGTCGGAGAACTCCGCGTGCCGCGACGGGCTGATGCAGTCCTCGCCGGCGCGGATGCCGCGGATGTCGGCGATCTGCTGGGTGACCTTGGCGCCGGGAAGGTGGCCGCCGAGCCCGGGCTTGGCCCCCTGGCTCAGCTTGACCTCCAGCGCCCTGACCGGCGCGGAGGCCACCAGGTCCTTGAGCTTGGCCAGGTCGAAGCGGCCGTCGGCGTCGCGGCAGCCGAAGTAGGCGGTGCCGATCTGGAACACCAGGTCCCCGCCGTTGCGGTGGTACGGCGACAGGCCCCCCTCGCCGGTGTTGTGCATGCAGCCGGCAAGCGCCGCGCCGCGGTTGACTGCCTCCACGGCCTGCGCCGAGAGGGACCCGAAGCTCATCGCGGAGACGTTCACCAGCGACTCGGGGCGGAACTTCTTCGCCCGGTCGCGGGGACCGCCGAGGACCTTGGCCGACGGCAGCGGCGTCTCCTCCCCGACCTTCGGGTGCGAGTGCGGCACCACGTCGGCGAACGTGTGGTGCTTGATGATCGGGTAGCCCTCGGTGTTCTCCACGTCGTTGTCGGTGCCGAACGCGAAGTAGTTGTTCTGCAGCTTCGACGAGGCGTAGATCCACCGGCGCTGGTCGCGGCTGAACGGCCGCTCGGAGTTGTTGTCGGTGACGATGTACTGCCGCAGCTCGGGGCCGATCGCCTCCAGCCAGTAGCGGAAGTGCCCCACGACGGGGAAGTTCCGCAGGATGGCGTGCTGCTTCTGGGTGAGGTCCTTGGCGGCCAGCCCGGCGACCGCGGCAGCCGGGGCGAGCTTCAGGGCGCTGCTCCACTTCATAGCGGCCTCATACCCACCGACGCGCCGGCCACCCACCGGCCGCCCACCGGCCACCCACCGGCCACCACCGGTCAGCCACCGGTCAGCTCAGCAGGTCGAGATGGAGGTGGCCGCCCACCCCTTCTTGGTCCGCACCAGCGTGATGACCGCCTGGACCACCTTGCCCTCGTGGAGCTGCACGGTGGCCGTCCCCGGCAGCTTGCGGACGATGCGCAGCTTCTGGCCGGGCTTGCGGTAGGGCTGCACCGCGGCGGCGATCGAGGGAGCGGTGTCGGCCTTGACCGTCCCGTCGGTGCGGCACGTCGGGCCGGCGTCCGGGACCCGGACGTCCTGGGCGTTCTCCACGCCGCTGCAGCCGGCGAGGGCCACCGGCACGGCAAGGCAGAGCAGCGTCGGTCGGAGCCACCCGAGAGTCATCGGGCTCACCAGATCCGGACCCGGTCCGCCGGGTCGAGCCACATGCCGTCGTCCGGCCCGGTGCCGAACGCCCGGTGGAACTCCTCGAGGTTGCGCGCGATGTTGGCGCGCAGGTCCGGCGGGCTGTGCGGGTCGACGGTGAGCAGCTGCCGCGCGAGCTCCTCGCGCTCCTTGGTCCGCCACACGTAGCCCCAGTTGAGGAACAGCCGCTGGCTGCCGGTGAGCCCGTCCCGCTCGGGTGTGTCCGCCACGCCGTCGATCGGGAGCCCCCTGCTGATCAGGTAGGCCTTGTGGCCGATCGTGAGCCCGCCCAGGTCGCCGATGTTCTCGCCCACCGTCAGGGAGCCGTTGACCCTCTCGTCCGGCAGCGCACGCGGGCTGAGACCGTCGTACTGCTTGACGAGCTTGTCGGCCCGCTCCTTGAAGGCGGCCTTGTCGTCCGGCGTCCACCACTCGTTGAGGTTGCCGAGCTCGTCGTACTCCGAGCCCTGGTCGTCGAAGCCGTGGCCGATCTCGTGGCCGATCACCGCGCCGATACCGCCGTAGTTCTCCGCCGGGTCGGCGTCGACGTCGAAGAACGGCGGCTGCAGGATCCCCGCCGGGAAGCAGATCTCGTTCGTGCCGGGGTTGTAGTAGGCGTTGACCGTCTGCGGCAGCATGAACCACTCGTCGCGGTCGACCGGCGAGCCGATCTTGGCCAGCTGGCGGTCGTGCTCGAACGCCGCGGCCGCCTTCGCGTTGTGCCACAGGTCGTCGGGGCGGACGTCGATCGAGGAGTAGTCGCGGAACTTCTCCGGGTAGCCGATCTTCGGCCGGAACGTCCCCAGCTTGCGGAACGCCCGCTGCTTGGTCTCCTCGGTCATCCAGTCCAGCGCGGTGATCGACTGCCGGTACGCCTCGAGCAGGTTCGCCACGAGGTCGTCCATCGCGGCCTTGCTCGCCGGGGGGAAGTGCCGCTCGACGTACAGCTGGCCGACGGCCTCGCCGACGCAGCTCTCGACGAATCCGACGCCGCGCTTCCACCGCGCGCGCAGCTCCGGGGTTCCGGCCAGGGTGCGCCCGTAGAAGTCGAAGCTCTCCTCGACGAACGGCGAGGAGAGGTACGGCGCTGCCGCCCGCACGACCTTGACAGCGGCCCAGGCCTTCCAGTCCTCGACCGGCACCTCCTGCAGCACCGTCGACAGGTGCTCGAGGAAGCTCGGCTGGCGGACGATCACCTCCGCCAGCGTCTGCTCGTCGGCACCGAGCGCATCGGCGTACGCCTGCCACGGGAAGGCCGGCGCCAGCTGCTGCAGGCCGTCGTAGGAGGTGAGGTTGTAGGCCTTGATGACGTCGCGGGTCTCGGCCCGCTCCCAGTGGCCGGCGGCGAGCCGCTTCTCGAGCTCGAACACCCGGCGGGCGGCGTCCGCGGTGTCCCCGTCGACGCCGAGCCCGGCGAGCGTCAGCATCCGACCCAGGTGCGCCATGTAGGCGTCGCGGATCGGAGCGAACTTGTCCTCGCGGTAGTACGACTCGTCCGGCAGGCCGAGGCCGCCCTGCACCACGTTGACGAGGTAGCGCTCGGAGTTCCGGTCGTCGGTGTCGACGTACGCCCCGAAGAACCCGCCACCACCGCGCCGCTCGAAGCCGCCGATGAAGGCGGCCAGCTGCTCCAGGTCACCGACCGCGGCCAGCCGCTCCAGGTCGTCGGCGAGCGGCTCCGCGCCGAGCGCCTCGATCGTGTCCTCGTCCATGAAGGACTTCCACAGGTCGCCGATCTGCTGGGTGGGGCTGCCCTTCGGCGCGTCCGCGGAGGCCGCCGCGCACTCCTCGACGATGTCGCGGACCTGCTGCTCGGACCGCTCGGCGAGCACCGAGAACGCACCCCACCGGGACTTGTCGGACGGGATCTCCTCGGTCTCCAGCCAGCGGCCGTTCACGTGCCCGAAGAGGTCGTCCTGCGGTCGCACGGAGGTGTCCATGCCCGGGCGCGCGTCGTCCAAGATCGTCATGCCCCCGACCCTAGCCGCCGGCGCCAGTTTCCCAGGGTCCCCTGGGGAACTGTGCCTTCCCGCACGAAACAACGTGAGGGAAGCACCAGTTTCCCAGGGGACCATGGGAAACCTGAGACCGTCACGACAGCCGGTAGGAGCGGTGGATCCAGGTGCTGGTGACGACCATGCCGACCTTCTCGTAGAGGCCCAGGGCACCGGTGCGGGAGTCCGTGGACAGCTCCGAGACGGTGGCCCCGTGCTTGCGGGCGTTGGCGAAGGCGTCGACCAGGAGCGCGCGGGCCAGCCCCTTGCCACGCTGGTCCTTCCGGGTGGCCAGCTGGTTCACGTAGCCGGTCCGGCCCCCCAGCTGCAGGTAGCAGGCCCCGACGCACTCGCCGGCCCGGTCGACCACCATCCGCAGGTTCCACGGCTCGAAGCCGGGCCGTCGCGCGGTCTTCGCCTCGAAGTCCTCGAACGACTCACGCTCGCGCTCCGACCACTCGAGGAACGCGTCCTCCTTCACGTCGTTGACCGCGCGCCGGTCGGCCTCGTTCTCGGCGGTGCGGATCTCGTAGCCCGCGGGCAGGGGCTGCGACTCGATCTCCTTGCCCTCCGGCAGCTGAAGCACCCACGAGTTCCACCGGACGAAGTAGCCCAGCGACTCGAGCAGCTTGTCCCCGGGCGACCCCTCCGGCACCGCCATCCCGACGTACTCCATGCCGCGGCCCCTGGCGACGTCGCGCATCCAGAAGGACAGCGCCGTCCCGATGCCCCGACCGCGGTACTCGGGGTGCACCGCGGCATCTCCGAAGAACGACCCGGCCACCTCGGCGTACCCCACGAGGCGGTCACCGTCGAAGACGCCGACGGAGCTCGCCGCCAGGTCATGACTGGGGCGCTGCCAGTCGCCGACGATGTCGGCCTCCTCGATGACCACCTCGCCGACGTCCTCGAGCTCCTGGGCGGCCATCACCTCGAACACGGCGCGGGCGTCGGACATGGTCAGGGGACGGTGCGTGAGGCCCTCGGCGAGCTGCATGGGCGGAAGTGAACCTGGTCACGGCACGGTTTAGCCAGCGGTTTTCGATGGCACGATCGTCCGCATGACTCGCACGCCCGCCACCACCCGGAACAACTCGGAGCTCTCGCGCGTCGAGGCCCTCGTCGACGACCACGTCGTCGGCTTCTCGCAGTACCACGTCGAGGACCAGGGCAACTGGTGCTTCTTCCACACCGAGGTGGACGACGACCGCTCGGGACAGGGCATCGGCGGCCAGCTCGCCGCCGGCGTCATGGAGGTCGCCCGGGACAAGGGTGTCCGGATCATCCCGGAGTGCTCCTTCATCCGCTCCTTCATGGCCCGCCACGAGGAGACCCACGACCTGGTCGCAGACGGTGCCACCCTGGAGTCCTCCAGCTCCTGATCTCAGGCCGCCTGCGCGGCGGCATGCTTGACAGATCAGACCTGAACCGTCTTCATGTCCACCATGACGTATGACGTGATCGTCAAGGACGGCCGCTGGTTCGACGGGACGGGGGCGCCGTCACAGGTGCGGAGCCTGGGCATCCGCGACGGCCGCGTCGTCGAGGTCTCGCCCGAGCCACTCGACGAGACCGGCTGCGGCCGGGTCGTCGACGCGGCCGGCAAGTGGGTCCTGCCGGGGATGCTCGACATCCACACGCACTACGACGTCGAGGTGCTGGAGGGGCCCGCGCTCGAGGAGTCGCTCCGACACGGCGTCACCACCATCTTCGTCGGCTCCTGCTCGCTGTCGACGATCCACGTCGACCCCGTGACCGCCGGCGACCTCTTCGGTCGGGTGGAGGCGATCCCCCGACGGTTCGTCATCGACGCGCTGCGCAAGCACCAGACCTGGCGCACCGCCGCGGAGTACGTCGACGCGCTGGAGGCGCTGCCGCTGGGACCGAACCTGGCGGCCTTCATCGGGCACTCCGACATCCGTTCCGCGGTCATGGGGCTCGACCGGGCGACCCGCAAGGACGTCCGCCCGTCCGAGGCGGAGCTCAGGACCATGGAGGAGCACCTCACCGAGGCGCTCGACGCCGGCTTCATCGGCATGTCGGCCCAGGAGCTGGTGTTCGACAAGCTGGACGGCACTGTCGCCCGGTCGCGCACCCTGCCGTCGACGTACGCCCGCAGCCAGGAGCGACGCCGGCTGAACAAGCTGCTCCGCCGGCGCGGCCTGGCCCTGCAGGGCGGCCCGGACATCAAGAACCCGCTGAGCATCGCCCGGATGACCGCCGGGTCGCTCCCGGTCCGGGGCGGCACCTTGAAGACCAGCCTGCTCTCGGCCGCCGACCTCAAGGCGAACCCGTTGCTGGTGCACATCATGGAGCCGATCGCCAAGACGGTGAACGCGCTCGGCGGCGACTTCCGGTGGCAGCACCTGCCGGTGCCGTTCGAGGTGTACGCCGACGGCATCGACCTGGTGATCTTCGAGGAGTTCGGCTCCGGGGCCGCCGCCCTGCACCTGGCCGACCAGGTCGAGCGCAACACCTTGATGCAGGACGAGGCCTACCGGCGCTGGTTCCGCAAGGACTACGACGCGAAGTTCGGCATGCGGGTGTGGCACCGCGACTTCTTCGACGCCGAGATCGTGGAGTGCCCCGACGACTCGGTGATCGGCAAGACGTTCGGCCAGGTCGGCGTCGACCGCGGTCTGCACCCGGCCGACGCGTTCCTCGACATGGTGGTCGAGCACGGCACCAAGGTGCGGTGGCGCACCACCATCTCCAACCACCGGCCCGAGTACGCCGACAAGCTGGCGAAGAGCCCCGGCGTGCAGATCGGCTTCTCCGACGCCGGCGCCCACCTGCGCAACATGTCCTTCTACAACTTCGGGTTGCGGCTGCTGCGCCGCGTCCGTGACGCCGAGGAGGCCGGCAGACCGTTCATGTCCCTGGAGCGCGCAGTGCACCGCCTGACCGGCGAGCTCGCCGACTGGTACACCGTCGACGCGGGCCACCTGCGGGTGGGAGACCGGGCGGACCTGGTGGTCATCGACCCGGAGGGGCTCGACGAGTCGCTGGACGCCTACGCCGAGGCGCCGGTCGAGCAGTACGACCGGCTGCCCCGGATGGTGAACCGCAACGACCACGCGGTCACCGCCGTACTGGTCAACGGAGAGCACGTCTTCGGCTCCGGGGAGCCGGGCGAGACCCTCGGCAACCGTCGCACGGGACGGTTCCTCCGGGCTCACGGCTGAGGCCGGCTCATTCCGTGCATCCCTGTCGTCCCTCGGCCTCTTGCCGGAGAGCGGTCCTGCACCGAATGACCCCGGCCGCGCCGTCACCTCCGGCTGACTGGTGCGTTGTCGGATCGGCCCCCGACCGCTGACCAGAGACGAGGACCCACCTGCCATGTCGACCGTTCTGCTGACCGGAGCCTCGGGGTTCCTCGGCCTGCACACCCTGCACCGGCTGCTGGCGGACGGGCACCGCGTCCGCGCGTACGTCCGGAACCCGGCGCGCCTGGAGGCGAACCTGCTGCCGCTGGGCATCGAGCTCGAGGACTCCCGCATCGAGGTCGCCGAGGGCGACATGACCAGCACCTCCGCCGTCCGCACCGCGGTCGAGGGCTGCGACGCGGTGGTGCACACGGCCGCGACGTTCTCCTACAAGCGCCGCGACGGCGCCCGGATGGCCGAGGAGAACAGCGCGGGCGCCCGGACGGTCCTCGAGGCCGGGGCCGAGGCCGGCGCGGGGCCCCTCGTGCACGTCTCCTCCACGGTGGCCCTGGTGCGCCCCGGCGGCGGGGTGATCGACCACACCAGCCCGCTGGGCAGCGGCCCCGGCCCGTACGCCGCCAGCAAGGTCGCCTCCGAGGCGGTGGCCCGGGAGCTGCAGGACGCGGGCGCCCCGGTGACGATCGTCAACCCGGGCGGGATCCTCGGCCCCCACGACCCCTACCTCGGCGAGAACAACGAGGTGCTGATCCAGGCGCTCACCGGCCGGTCACCGGCGTGGCCCCGTGGCTCGATCCAGTACGTCGACGTACGTGACGTCGCGGCCGTGCTGGCAGCGGCGGTCAAGCAGGAGCCGGGCCAGCGGTTCCTGGTGCCGGGGCACAACGTCTCCCGGCTGCATCCGGTGCTGCGCGAGGTGACCGGCCGTCGGCTACCTGCTGCCACCCTGCCGCCGGCGCTGCTGATCGGCGCCGCCCTGCCCGGCTACCTCACCGGGTGGCGGTTCCTGCCGGGGGCCGTGGAGGGCATCCGAACCGCGGCGTGCAACAACACCGCCGACGCCTCGGCCACCACCCGCGAGCTCGGCGTGGAGGCGCGGCCGCTGCGCGAGTCGCTCACCGACACGATCCGCTGGCTCGTCGAGGCCGGGCACCTCAAGCCAAAGCACGCCGGCGCAGCACTCGACTGAGCCGGCGCAGGGACTCAATCGAAGGTGACGACCGACTTGCCCAGCGTCCGGCGGTTGTCCATGTCCTCGAGCGCGTCGGCGACCTGCGCCAGCGGGTAGACCTTGCCGATCGGTGGGTCGATCACACCGGACTGGATCATCGGCAGCAGCGCCGTCCACTGACCGCGCATGAACCCGGGCCGGACCATCGCGTAGGCGCCCCAGCCCACGCCGCGGACGTCGACGTTGTTGAGCAGCAGCCGGTTCACCTTCACCTGCGGGATGTCGCCCGCGGTGAAGCCGAGGACCAGCACCCGGCCCAGCGGCGCCAGGGCGCGCAGGTTGTCGGTCATCAGGTCGCCACCCACCACGTCGACGACGACGTCCACGCCCGCACCGTCGGTCAGCTCCTTGACCCGGGCGAGGAAGCCGTCGAGCAGCACCGCCTCGTCGGCACCGGCGTTGCGGGCGACCTCGGCCTTCTCCTCGGTGGACACCACCGCGACGACCCGTGCCCCCAGGCCCTTGGCGACCTGGATGCTCGCGGTGCCCACGCCGCCCGCGGCGCCGTGCACGAGCACGGTGTGCTCGGGGCGCACACCGCCACGCGTGACGAGGGCGAACTCGGCGGTGAGGTAGTTCATCGGCAGCGCGGCGCCCTGCTCGAACGACAGCTCGTCCGGCAGCGGGAACACCGACTCCTGGTGCACGGCGACCAGGTCGGCGCCGCCGCCGTAGGGAAGAGCGCAGGCGACCCGGTCGCCGGGCTCGAGTCCCAAGTCGGCCGGGGCCGTGACCACGACACCGGCGAAGTCCACGCCGAGCTGGAAGGGCAGCTCCGGCTTGATCTGGTACTCGCCCTTGGTCTGCAACAGGTCGGGCCAGCTGATGCCGAGCGCCTTGACCTGGACCAGCACGTCCTCCGGGCCCGGCTCGGGCTCGGGCACCTCCGCGATCGTGACGGAGGACGGACCTTCCAGGGCGGTGACCTGTACCGAGCGCATGGCCCCTGAGTATGCCTGGGGGTCACCGGGCCGGCGCCGCCGGCCTCACTCGGGGCGGACGACCTTGCTCATCTCGAAGTGCATCGGGTCGGTGTAGTTCCAGTCGCCGCCCCAGGCGAAGCCCCACTTCTTGAAGATGGCCACGACCCGGCGGTCGATCTCGCCCTTCGTGCCACGGAGGTTGCCGGGGACGTTGATGTCGAAGGCGATGCCCCAGCTGTGCAGCGACAGGCCGTTGGCCGCGCTCCGCCCGATGTAGCGCGGGTAGTAGCAGCCGGCGTACTCGTCGGGGTGGATCTTGTCCGCCAGCCCCGCGAGCTGGATCTCCTCCAGCGCCGCCCGCATCTGCGGCAGCATGCCCTTGTTGCAGGTCACCCGTCCGAGGATCGGCACCTCCTCGGTGCGGACGTACGCCTTGATCCAGGCGGGGTCGGGGTTGATCGTGCCGTCCGGGTTGCTGGTGTAGGTGAACGTGCCGACCGCGTCGGACACCGACTCGCCCGTGAGCACCGCGGACTGGCCGAGGTTGCCGAACTCGATCGCCAGCGTGTTCATCGTCGCGCGGTCACCGAGGATCTTCTGGAACCGTCCCTTGAGCTTCGACGGCGTGATCAGCCCGGTGTCGACGATGAGCGCGTTCTGCTCCTGGATCCCGAGCTGCGCGCCCCGCTTGTCGTTCATGACGACCTGGATGACCGGCTTCTCGCTCGGCGTGTTGGGGCTGGCCGTGATCAGCGGGGCGAACGCGCCGATGTGGACGACGGGCGAGTCCTCGTCCGACCCGAGCTGCATCATGTTGTGCTTGTTGATCAGCCGCTTGTCCACGTCGTTGTCGACGGCGAGCTCGCCGCCCGCCACGCGCTCCCACACGAAGTCGGCACGCGCCGTGACGTCGGGGGTGAAGGCGCGGAAACGTCCGGGATCGACGGCGGCCACGGTGAGCGTGCGGCCGTTGATCGAGGCCGAGCCCACGGAGATCGGCAGCGCCGTCTCGACGCCGGGCACGTGCCGGATGCGCCGCACCACCCGGTCGGGCAGCGACTCGGTGGCGGTGATCAGCACGTCCGAGCGGTGCAGCCCCACGAACGGGCCGGGCGGGTCGACGACGAAGCCCTCGGCGTCCGGGTCACCGGATCCGTCGGTGCTCTCACCGGTCGGCTGCCCGGAGTCACCCTCCGACGAGCCGTCCGACCCCGGGTCGTCGGAGCTCGAGCCCGCTCCCGGGTCACCCTTGTCGCCGTTGTCACTCTTGTCGCCCTTGTCCCCCTTGTCAGCCGATGGCGCCCGAGCGGCCCCCTGGCTCGAGCCGGCCTGGTCGTCGGGCGTCGCGGCGCCCGCCGCGGTCGTGGTGAGCCCGTCCTCCGGGGCGTCCTTGCAGCCGGCGAGGGCGAGGGCGGCCAGCGCCACCAGCGGCACCAGCGCACGACGGAACTGCCCTCGAGCGTGAGTCCGGCCGGCCATCGCGTCGCGCCCCCTCCCCGGGCGGGTGCGCGGCCCATCGCGTCGGGTCCCCACCCGGGACCATTGTCCCCATCACCGCAAGCGAGGGCAATCACGTCCCGGATGGCGGATCGCAGCGCCGTACACCGCCGGGAACCGGCGCCCGACCGCTGGATACAGTCCCAGCATGGCGCAGAGCTCGAGCCCGCGACGGCGCATCCCGGTATGGCTCGAGCTGGTGCTCCTCGTGGTCGTCGCGCTCGTCGTCTCGGTGACCCTGAAGACCTTCGTCGTCCAGATGTTCTTCGTCCCCTCGGAGTCGATGGAGCCGCTCTTCATCGACAACGACCGCATCCTGGTGCAGAAGGTGAGCTACTGGGGCAGCGACGTGCAGCGCGGTGACGTGGTGGTCTTCGAGGACCCCGGGGGATGGCTCGGCCCCGCCCCCGCCCTGAATCCCGTGCAGAAGGCGTTGTCCGTGGTCGGCCTCTACCCGACCGGGGGGCACCTGGTGAAGCGGGTGGTCGCGGTCGGTGGCGACCGGGTCCAGTGCTGCGACAAGCAGGGCCGGGTCACCGTGAACGGCGTACCGCTGGACGAGTCGGACTACATCATGGACGGCCAGCAGCCCTCGGCGAAGGACTTCGACGTCCGGGTGCCCGAGGACCGGCTCTGGATGATGGGGGACAACCGCGCCAACAGCGAGGACTCCCGATACCACCAGAACCTGCGCGGGCACGGCACGATCCCGGTGGCCGACGTCGTGGGCAAGGTCTTCGCGATCGTCTGGCCGCTGGGCAGGATGCACGTCGTCCACCGCCCGGAGACCTTCGACCAGCAGGCGCTGCAGAAGGACCCGCTGAGCCGGCGCTGACCCGGGCGCTGACCTGGGCGCTGGCCCCGGGCCCCATCCGCGGCGGCCCGGGCGCCGAACCCCAGGTATGGCGATCCACGCACCGTCCCGTACCCACCTGCTCGGCGGGCTGTCCGGCCTGCTCGCGGGCGCCGCGGCCGTCGCGACCGCCGAGGCGGTCACGGCGCTGCTGTCCGGAGTCACCAGTCCCCTGCTCGCGGTGGCCAACCGCGCCGTCGACGAGACGCCCCAACCGCTCAAGGACTGGGCGATCGAGACGTTCGGTACGGCGGACAAGCCGGTGCTCATCGGCGGGGTGGTGACCACCGTGGCGCTCCTGGCGTTCATCGCGGGAGCCATCGGAACGCGCCGTCCTCGCGTGGCGGTGACCGTGTTCCTGGTCCTCAGCGCCGTCGCAGGTGCTGCCGCGCTCACGGACCGCGCCGCCACGGCCGGATGGGCGCTTCGACTGGTCCCGGTGCTGGTGCTCGTGCTCGTCGGACTGGCCTCTCTGGTCGGGCTGCTGCACCTGCTGCGCACCCGGGCCGGCGGCGACGTCGGCCGGGCCCGGGCCGAGTCGCCCGCCACCGACCGCGACCAGGTCGAGGAACCGACCAGCGCGGGCCGGCGTGCGTTCCTGCTCGGCGCTGCCGCCGTGGCCGGGGTCGCAGCGGCCGGGGCGCTCGTCGCCCGCAGCTTCGGCGACCTCGCGGCTGCCGCCTCGCGCGCGGCGGTCAGGCTGCCGCGACCGACCAAGCCGGCAGCTCCGGTCCCCGAGGGCGTCGACGTCGGCGTCGACGGTGTCACTCCGTACGTCACGTCGAACGACGACTTCTACCGCGTCGACACCGCGCTCCGGGTGCCGGACGTCCCCGTCGACGGATGGACGCTCCGGATCCACGGGATGGTCGACAAGGAGCTCGAGCTCAGCTACGCCGACCTCCTCGACCGGGACCTGGTGGAGCGGCGGATCACCCTCACCTGCGTCTCGAACCCGGTCGGCGGCGAGTACGTCGGCAACGCGGCGTGGCTGGGTGTTCCGATCCACGAGCTGTTGAACGAGGCGGGCGTCCAGGCAGGCGCGGACGCGGTGAAGTCCACGAGCGCCGACGACTTCACGATCGGCACCCCCCTCTCAGCGCTCCGGGACCCGGAGCGCGGCGCGCTCGTGGCCGTCGGCATGAACGGCGAGCCCCTGCCGCTGCAGCACGGTTTCCCGGCGCGGATGGTCGTCCCGGGTCTCTACGGCTACGTCTCGGCGACCAAGTGGCTGGTCGACCTGGAGGTCACGCGCTTCGCCGACTTCAAGGCCTACTGGACCACCCGTGGCTACGCGGCGGAGGCGCCGATCAAGCTGTCCAGCCGCATCGACGTGCCCCGGTCCTTCGCGAAGGTGAAGGCGGGCCGCACCCCGGTCGGCGGCGTCGCGTGGTCGCAGTCGGTGGGCGTCACCAAGGTGGAGGTGCGGGTGGACCGCGGCGAGTGGAACGAGGCCACGCTCGGCGCCCGGGACAGCATCGACACCTGGCGGCAGTGGGCCTGGTACTGGGACGCCACCCCCGGCAACCACACCCTCGAGGTGCGGGCCACGGACGCCTCCGGCGCCACCCAGACCGGACGACGGGCTTCGGTCGCGCCTGACGGATCAACCGGCTGGGACAGCGTCAGCGTCCAGGTCTCCTGATTTCTTGCCGCAGAGACCAATCCGCCTCCACTACCCGCCCGAACCCCTTACAGACAAGGGGATTCAGCCCCGACGAGTTCACCCGAAGGGACTGCACAACATGCGACCGATCAAGAAGTACGCCGCCGCCGTAGCCGTGGCCTCCGCCCTCAGCATGACCGCTGCCTGTGGCGCGGGCGACGACGCCGAAGCCGCCGGCGACAACACCTCCGGCAGCACCGCCTCCGAGTCACCCATGAAGGACTCGAGCAGCGACGAGATGGACCCCGCTGCCAACCTGGTCGGTCCCGGCTGCGACGACTACGCCAAGGCCGTTCCGGACGGCGCCGGCTCCGTCGCAGGCATGGCCAAGGACCCGGTCGCGGTGGCGGCCGGCAACAACCCCGTGCTGACGACGCTCACCGCCGCCGTCTCCGGGAAGCTCAACCCGGACGTCAACCTCGTGGACACGCTCAACGGCGACGAGTTCACCGTCTTCGCGCCGGTGGACGACGCCTTCGGCCAGCTGCCGAAGTCCACGGTGAACAAGTTGTCGAAGGACGCGGACCTCCTCTCGACGGTGCTGACCTACCACGTGGTGCCCGGCCAGATCGCTCCGTCCGACATCGCCGGCATGCAGGAGACGGTGCAGGGCGAAGAGGTCGAGGTGACCGGCTCGGGCGACGACCTGCAGGTCAACGGTGCGAACGTGATCTGCGGTGGCGTGCAGACCGCCAACGCGACGGTCTATCTCATCGACTCGGTGATGATGCCCCCGAGCATGTCCTGACCCACCCTGCGAGCGGTGGCCCCGGCGAACGACGCCGGGGCCCACTGCCTTTTTGCGTAGCCAGGGGTGACGATGGTCTGCATGGACCTGCGACGCCGGCTGCGTGTCTGCGCGACGGCCGGCGTGCTCGGCGTCGCCGCGCTGGCCGTGCCCGCTGTTCCGTCGTCCGCTGCTGAGGCGACGTGCGAGGGACAACCGGCCACCATCGTCGGCACCGAGGGCGCTGACGACCTGGTGGGGACGAGCGGCCCCGACGTCATCGTCGGCCTCGGCGGCGACGACCGGATCGACGCGCTCGCCGGCGAGGACGTGGTCTGCGGCGGGGCAGGCGACGACACGATCCTGGGCGGGCGACGTGTCGACCGCCTGGTCGGTGGAGCGGGCGACGACTGGATCGAGCCGGAGGAGGGCGACGACGTCGTGGTCTGGCGCCCCGGTCATGGCACGGACGTCGTGCTGAGCCGGAGGCGCGACACCGACTCCGCCGAGCTGCACGGCACCCCGCGGGACGACACGCTCGCGGTGCGCCGGGTGCACGTCGGCGGCCGCGTCGGTCCGGCGCTGCTCACGCCGCGGGGCAACGGCGTGGTCCTCCTCCGCGGCGACCACAGCCGGTTCGATGCGTGGTTGGGGGAGGGCGCCGACACGATGCAGGTGCGCGGGCCACGGACCAGGGGCGTCGCTTGGGTCACGCTGTACGCCGGTCCCCCGGACGACACCGGTCGTTCCTCGGCGGACCGGGACCGGGACGTCGTCCGGTGGCGAGGCACACGCGACGCGGACTCGGTGCGCGTCCTGCCGCTGGCGGCCGGCGGCGTCTGGCTCGAGGTCCCCTCGGCGCCGGCCATGGCGATGGTCGCGGTCCAGGCCGGCGAGTCCGCCGACCACCTGCGCATCGACGGGCGCGGGGGGCGGGACGCGGCGTCCTACCGGAGCGCACCGGGAGCCAACCGGATCCGGGTCGCCGGCCGGCACGCCCACCGGTTCGCCGTGACGGACGCGGTCGACGGCCCGGCCACGGGCGCCCCCTCGCCGGTGGTCCAGCCCTGGGTGGGCTTCGAGCGGCTGACCCTGGTCACCAAGGGCGGCTCGGACGACGTGGACCTGTCCGGACTGTCGCGACGGATCCCCGTGCGCGTCTTCGGTGGTGGTGGCGACGACACCCTCACCGGCTCCCCCGGCCGGAACCGGTTCATCGGCAACCGCGGCGACGACGTCGCCTCCGGAGGGGCCGGACGCGACCACCTCCTCGGCGGGGACGGCGCCGACCGGCTCTTGGGCGGACGCGGGGACGACGTCCTCGACGGAGGCAGCGGCGACGGGGCACGGGACGAGTGCACCGGGGGCCCGGGCTCCGACACGCTGGTCGGCTGCGAGATCGAGCGCCCCTAGTTCAGGTACGGATCCAGCCGTGCTCACCGCCGTACACAACTGAGAACGTGGCGACTGGACAGATCGAGCGACGGAAACAACGATGTGCACATGACTGAGCCCACCCCCGTCGACCAGCAGCGCAAGCTGGTCACCGCCATCCCCGGCCCCCGCTCCCAGGCGCTGCACGCGCGCAAGGCCGCCGCCGTGTCCGCGGGCGTGGGGGTCGGGCTCCCGGCTTACGTCGCGCGCGCCGGGGGCGGGATCCTCGTTGACGTCGACGGCAACCACCTCATCGACTTCGGCTCCGGCATCGCCGTCACCACCGTGGGCAACGCGGCTCCGGCCGTCGTGCGCGGGGTGCAGGCGCAGGCGGCGGACTTCACCCACACCTGCTTCATGGTGACGCCCTACGAGGGGTACGTCGCCGTGTGCGAGGCGCTGGCCGAGGTGACCCCGGGCGACCACGAGAAGCGCAGCGCGCTGTTCAACTCCGGCGCCGAGGCCGTCGAGAACGCGGTCAAGGTCGCGCGCGCCCACACCGGCCGGCAGGCCGTCGTGGCGTTCGACCACGGCTACCACGGCCGCACGAACCTGACCATGGGGCTGACCGCGAAGAACATGCCGTACAAGCACCGCTTCGGCCCCTTCGCGCCGGAGATCTACCGGGCGCCGATGGCCTACCCCCTGCGCTGGCCGGGCGGCCCCGACGCGTGTGCGGAGCAGGCGTTCGACGCGTTCGTCGACACGGTCCACACCCAGGTCGGGGAGACCAACACGGCGGCGGTGATCATCGAGCCGATCCAGGGCGAGGGCGGGTTCGTCGTACCCCCACTCGGCTGGCTGCGCGAGGTGGCCGACTACTGCGCGGAGCATGGGATCCTGCTGATCGCCGACGAGATCCAGACCGGCTTCTGCCGCACCGGCGACTGGTTCGCGTGCGAGCACGAGGGTGTGGTCCCGGACCTGGTCACCACGGCGAAGGGGATGGCGGGCGGACTGCCGCTCGCTGCCGTCACCGGGCGGGCCGAGGTGATGGACTCGGTGCACGCCGGCGGTCTGGGCGGCACGTACGGCGGCAACCCCGTGGCGTGCGCCGCCGCCCTGGGGGCGATCGAGACGATGCGCAGCGAGGACCTCTGCGCTCGGGCGCGGGAGATCGAGGGGCTCTTCCTCGAGCGCCTCGAACGCCTGCGCGACAAGTACGACGCGGTGGCCGACGTGCGCGGTCGGGGCGCCATGCTCGCCGTGGAGCTCACCACCGGTGACGCCGACCTCGTCCCCGACCCGACCGCCACCGCGGCGATCAGCGGCCACTGCCACAGCCAGGGACTGGTGACCCTGACGGCGGGTACCTACGGCAACGTGCTGCGGTTCCTGCCGCCACTGGCGGCTCCGGACCACCTCCTGACCGAGGGCCTGGACATCCTCGAGGATGGCTTCGCCCACGTGCTCGGCTGAGGCGACCCAGCGTCATGCAAGGTGGCTGTTGGGGCACCCGATGGGTATGACGCTCCCGAAGACGACTACAAAGGATGAGCGCATGAACGAGCAGAAACTTCTCGACAGGACGCCCGGCGGCCTCTTCATCGGCGGTGAGTGGCGTGACTCCTCCGACGGCGGGACGATCGACATCGAGGACCCGGCCACCGGGAAGACGTTGAAGAGCATCGCGTCGGCCACCGTCGGCGACGGCACCGCCGCGCTCGATGCGGCGGTCGCGGCGCAGGCCGACTGGGCCCGGACACCTCCCCGGGAGCGCGCCGAGCTGCTGCGCTCCGCCTTCGAGCTGATCACCGAGCGCGCCGACGAGTTCGCGATGCTGATGACCCTGGAGATGGGCAAGCCGCTGGCCCAGTCGAAGGGCGAGGTGACCTACGGTGCCGAGTTCTTCCGGTGGTTCTCCGAGGAGGTCGTCCGGATCGGCGGACGCTGGTCGACGTCGCCGGACGGCAACAGCCGGCTGATGACGATGAAGCAGCCGGTCGGCCCGGCGCTGATGATCACACCCTGGAACTTCCCCCTCGCCATGGGCACCCGCAAGATCGGGCCGGCCATCGCCGCCGGCTGCACGATGGTCGTCAAGCCCGCCCAGCAGACGCCGCTCACCATGCTGGCGCTGGCGGCCCTGCTCGACGAGGTCGGCGTGCCGAAGGGCGTGGTCAACGTCGTCACCACCAGCCGCACCAGCGACGTGATGGAGCCGATCATCACCGACCCGCGACTGCGGAAGCTCACCTTCACCGGCTCCACGCCGGTGGGCAAGAGCCTGGTCCGGCAGTCCGCCGACCAGCTGCTGAGGGTCTCGATGGAGCTCGGCGGCAACGCGCCGTTCCTGGTCTTCGAGGACGCCGACCTCGACGCGGCCGTCGAGGGCGCGATGCTCGCCAAGATGCGCAACATGGGCGAGGCCTGCACCGCGGCGAACCGGTTCCTGGTGCACGAGGCGGTCGCCGACGAGTTCGCCCGCAAGTTCGCGGGCCGGATGGAGGCCGAGGTGGTGGGCCGGGGCACCGAGCCCGACGTCACCGTCGGCCCGCTCATCGACCAGAAGGCGCTGGACAAGGTCGGCGAGCTGGTCGAGGACGCCCGCAAGCGCGGGGCGTCCGTGGTCACCGGTGGGCAGACCACGGGCGACGCCGGCTACTTCTACAGCCCGACGGTCCTCACCGACGTGCCCCCGGACGCCGACCTCGCCCGCGAGGAGATCTTCGGTCCGGTGGCCCCCATCACCACCTTCTCCGAGGACGAGAAGGCCGTCGCGATGGCCAACGACACCGAGTACGGCCTGGTCGCCTACGCCTTCACCACCGACCTCGGCCGCACGATCAGGGTCTCCGAGGGGCTGCAGTTCGGCATGGTCGGGATCAACCAGGGGATCATCTCCAACCCCGCGGCCCCGTTCGGCGGTGTGAAGCAGTCCGGCTTCGGTCGGGAGGGCGGTCCGGAGGGCATCGAGGAGTACCTCTCGGTGAAGTACGTCGGCATCAAGCCCTGACCAGCCGGGCCCGGCGCACGGCGTACCAGGGAAGGGTGAGCAGCAGCGCCCAGCCGACGGAGATCACGGCGACCTCGACGACGACGTACCACGGCCACGGCCCCATCAGGTCCAGCAGCGACGCGGACCGAGGCTTCTCGTTGAGGTAGCCGTAGTTGGTGTCGGCGGCCACGTTGAAGAGGTAGACCACCACGGCCCAGGTCGCGGTGACCCCCACGGTGAACCCGTAGCGCCGCCACGTGGGACGCAGCCCCAGGCCCCAGGTGAGGTACACCGCCGCCCAGATCACGAGGAAGTGCAGCGCCCAGAACCCGAAGAACCGCGGGTGCGGGAAGCTCTCGCCCAACGACGGGGTGATCACGCCCTGGATGGTCAGCGTCAGGCCGACGTAGTAGGTGAAGGCCGTGGCCCGCGGCCCGCGGGTCCACAGGGCGATGACCGCGGCGGCGGTGGCCAGGTCGCACAGCGCCAGCGGCAGCGAGGTGTCGAGGTCGAAGTCGCCGGGAGTGAGCTGGTAGGCCTGCATGCCCACCCCGACGAACGCCACGGCGAGTGCGAAGCCACGCCGAGCCCACCGCTCGCCCCCCGTCGACCGGTGGGACCGCCCCCACAGGGCCACGGCCACGCAGCCGACCGCGAAGATCCCGAGCAGCAGGTAGTGCTGCGCGGTGAAGGCCTCGAAGCGGTCGGTGGCGGCGAGCACGGTCACACCGACCATGCTGCCCCCTCGCGCCCTACCATGCGGGCATGCCGCGGAGCTTCCGGCCGGCGCGGGTCGACGACGTCCACGAGGTGGCGCGCGCCACTTCGACGGGCACCGCTCGGTGCTGCTGCGCGGCTCGCGCATCGGCGAGCTGACGCGGGACGAGGTCGCCGAGCTGGTGCAGGACGCCTGGCTCTCCCGCGCGTCGGCGCACCGGGCCCGGGACTGGCCTGCCTCCCTCGACGGCAGCGACCCGCGGTTCGTGCCGCCCGCCTGAGGACGCAGCAGCCGTCAGGGGTGGTCGGCCATCGGGCCGCGAGCCGGTCCCTGTCGCGTCGGGTCCTCGGTGGGCGTGAACGCCAGCGTGCACCACACCGACTTCCCGGCGCCGGTCGCGCGGCTGCCCCACCGGTCGGCGAGGATCGACACGATCTGCAGACCCCGCCCGTTCTCGTCGTCCTCCTCGGCACGCCGGCGCCGCGGCCGGTACGGCGCCCGGTCCTGGACCTCGAAGGTGATCTCCGTGCCGCTGCTGCGCAGCCGGAGGTCGATGGGCGGACGCCCGTGGAGGAAGGCGTTGGTCACCAGCTCGCTGGCCATCAGCACCACCTCGTCGACGGTGTCCTCCGGCACGCCCCACTCGTGCAGGTGCTCGGTCACGATCCCCCGAGCGTTGGACACGGCGGGCTCGTCCTGGCCCAGCCGGTGATGCACCGCCGCGGCGAAGGGTTCCTGGTTGACCCGCGCCACCAGGATGGCGATGTCGTCGTCGGGGCCGTCGGGCAGCAACGCGCCCACCAACGTCTCGGGCATCGTCGCCAGCTCGGTGGTCGACAGCATCTCCAGCTGCTCGGTGAGGGCCTCGATGCCGGTGTCGATGTCGCGCTCCCGGCGCTCCACCAGCCCGTCGGTGTAGAAGGCCACGGTGCAGCCCGGGCTGAGCTTGACCTTCTCCGTGCCCTGCCCGAAGAACCCCGTCCCCAGCGGCGGCCCCGCTGCCTCCAGCTTCTGCGACACCGCACCCGGAAGCGTGAGCACCAGCGGCAGGTGGCCGGCGTTGGCGTAGCGCAGCGTCTGGTCGGTGGAGTCGAAGACCGCGTAGACGCAGGTGACGATGTGGTCGCCACCGAAGTCCTGAACCATGGCGTCGAGGTACTCGAGCACCTCGCTGGGCGGCAGGTCCAGCTTCGCGAACGCGCGTACGGCGGACCGCAGCTGCCCCATGCCCGCGGCCGCGCTCACCCCCCGCCCCATCACGTCGCCGACGACGAGCGCGGTCCGTCCGGCGCCGAGCTCGATGATGTCGTACCAGTCACCGCCCACCTGGGTGCCTTCGACACCGGCTCGGTAGTAGGTGGCCACGTCGAGGTGCTCGAGGTCGAAGGAGCGTTCCGGCAGCAGGCTCCGCTGGAGCTCGTCGGCGATGGAGTGCTCGCGGGCCGCGGCCTCCCGGAGGGCAGAGGCGGAGGCGAGCGCCAGCTCCGCCTGGCGCTGCTCGGTGACGTCCTGCACGGACCCACGGAGCACCCTCGGCTGCCCCTGGTCCTCCTCGACCACCTCGCCGCGCACGCTGACCAACCGCTCCTCGTCGGGCCCGACGAGGATCCGCACCTCGTACTGCACGAGGGTGCCGACCTGGGCCCCGGTGAGCGCCTCCCGGACGGTGGTCTGGTCGTCGGGGTGGACGAGGTCGCGGACCACCCCGCTGTAGCCGAGCCGGTCGAACTCCTCGCGGCTGCGCCGGTAGATGCGGTACACCTCGTCGGAGGCGACGAGGGTGTCCGACTCAAGGTCCACCTCCCAGCTCCCCAGGTTGGCCAGCCGCTGCGCCTGGTCCAGCAGCGTGCCGCTGCGCTCGAGCGTCTCGCGGACCCGCCGGTTGCGGTCGAGCTCCATGTTGACGCGGACGCGCGCCTTGAGCTCCCGGGCGGAGAAGGGCTTGACCAGGTAGTCGTCGACACCCGCCTCGAGCCCCTCGACGGTCCCCTCCTCACCGGCACGGGCGGAGAGCATGATGACCGGCACCCCGGTGAGCGCCGGGTCCTCGTGGATCCGCCGGAGCAGCCCGAAGCCGTCCAGCCGGGGCATCATCACGTCGGTGAGCACCAGGTCGGGACGGAACTCCCCGAGCCGGTCCAGGGCTTCCAGCCCGTCCTTGGCGGTGACCACCACGTAGTCCTCGGCCAGCAGCCCGGCGACGTACTCCCGCATGTCCGCGTTGTCCTCGACGACGAGGATCCGGCCCCGGTCGGGCATGTCGGGCACCGCCGGTGCGGCGGATTCGGCCGACTCCTCCAGCCAGCGCAGCGCCTCGGTGACCAGTCCGTGGGCGCCGACCTGCGGCTCGCGACGCGCGGGGAGCTCCCGCAGGTCCGTCGCGCCGGAGCCGACCACCTGGTCGGCCGGCAGATGCTCGGTGCCCAGGGGGATGCGCACCGTGAAGGTGGAGCCCGCTCCCACCCGGCTCTCCGCGCTCACCGTGCCGCCGTGGAGGGCGGCCAGCTCGGCGACAAGGGCGAGCCCGATGCCGGAGCCCTCGAACGTCCGCGAGCGTGCCCCCGGCACCCGGTGGAAGCGCTCGAACAGGTGCGGCAGCTCGGAGGCGGGGATGCCGGCGCCGGTGTCGGCCACCGACAGCACCGCCGTCCCGTCCTCCTCGGCCAGGCAGACCGTGACCCCGCCCTCGAAGGTGTACTTGACCGCGTTGGACAGCAGGTTCAGCACGATCTTCGCCCACTGCTCCTGGTCGACGTGCACCGGAGCGGACAGCGGAGAACAGTCGACGGTGAGCCGCAGCCCGGCCCGTACGGCGGCCGAGTCGAACATCCTCGCCAGCTCGCTGGTGTAGTCGGCCAGGTCCACCGGCTCGAAGCGCCCGGTCATCTGGCCCGAGGTCAGGCGCGAGAAGTCCAGCAGGCTGTTGACCAGGTTCAGCAGCCGCTGCCCGTTGCGGTGCACCAGCTCGACGCGCTGCCGCTGGCCCGCTGCGAGCGGTTCCCGGGCATCGGTCAGCGCGTCCTCGGCGGGCCCGAGCATCAGCGTCAACGGGGTACGGAACTCGTGGCTGATGTTGGTGAAGAAGTCCGTCTTCGCCCGGTCCAGCTCGGCGAGGGTCTCCGCGCGTTGGCGCTCGAACTCGTAGGCACGCGCGTCGGTCACCGCACCAGCCAGGTGCCCGGCGATCAACCGGACGAACGACCGGTAACCCCCGTCGAGCGGGCGGTAGCGGTTCGCGCCCACGACGAGGAAGCCGTACGGCGAGGACTGGCCCGGCTGGAGGAGCGGGACCACCAACGCCTGCAGGGGCGGCTCCTTCCACGTGCCGGTGGGCAGGGCGTCGAAACGGGACGGCAGGTCGTCGACCGTCACGGACTCGCCGCGGACCAGCCGGTCCACCGGCCAGACCGCCGCCGGGTCGCCGACCAGTATGCGGTCGGGCGCCGCGGGGTGCGCCCGGTGGAACCCGGTGGCCCCGGACAGCCGGGCGGAGGTGCCGTCGGCGTCGAAGAGGTAGGTCAACGTGAAGGGCAGTGACCACGGGTTGGCGGCCAGGTGCTGGCAGGCCGAGGCGATCGTCTCGGACTCGGTGAGGTCGCTGGACCTGGTGCCGAGGTCGCCGAGGGTCGCCATCCGGCGGGCGGCGACCACCTGCTCGGTGTCCTCCTTGACGACGCAGAGCATGCCGCGGATGACGTTGTCGTCGTCGACGAGGGGGCTGTAGGAGAAGGTGTGGTAGGTCTCCTCCACGTATCCGTTGCGTTCGAGGAACAACCGCAGCGACTCGTCCCAGGTGGCGTCGCCGGTCTCGATCACCTTGCGGATGCGCGGCTCGATGTCGTCCCAGATCTCCGACCAGACGACGGATGCCTTCTTCCCCAGCGCCCACGGGTACTTCTTGCCGAGCGTGTCACGGCGGTAGGCGTCGTTGCACAGGAACGTCAGGTCGGGGCCCCAGGCCATCCACATCGCGAACTTCGACGTGAGCAGGATGCGCACGGAGGTGCGCAGGGCAGTCGGCCAGCTGTCCGGGTCGCCCAGCGGCGTCGCGTCCCAGTCGACGGCGAGGAGGTCCTGTCCGACCTCACCGCTCGCCTGCAGAAACCGCCGCAATGGACACTCCCGTGCTCGTCCCTCACCGGCCGGCGGCTTGCCACCTGAGCACCGACGGCCGTTTCCAGGGAGAACAGTAGTACCCGCGGGTAGCCAGGCATGACGGAAACGGGCCACTCGGACCCTGGCCCTTTCGGGGCCCCCCTCGGGACCAGGGTCACCCGAGCGCGTCCAGGACGCCGTGCAGCTGGCCGAGGTCGGTGGAGGTGGGGATGAGGTGGACCTCGTGTGTTCCGGCATCGGCGAACCGCTCGAGAACCCCGCGCAGCTGGCGCGCGGTGCCGGCGAAACCGGTCGTCGGCGCCATCGCGTCGACCAGCTCGGTCGGCAGCCAGTTCATGTAGTGCCGCAGGTGCCGGTGGACCTGCTCCCGCGCCGCGCCGTGGCCGTCGTCGAGCGCGAACCAGAACGACGTCGTCAGCCGCGGTGCGGGTCGGCCCTGTTCGCCCCACGCCGTGCGGGCCTGGTCGAAGAGCCTCGCGACACCGTCCACCTCCAGGTCGAGCGTGACGCCGGCCAGGCCGTCGGCCCACCGGGCCGCGTCGCGGACCGTCCTCGGTCCCATGGTGCCGACCAGCAGGTCCGGGCCTCCCGCCTGGGCGGGCGGCGGCCCGACCGGCCGGCGCGAGTCGGTCACGTGCTCGCCGGCCCACACCCGCTTCATGACTGCCGCTCGCTCGGCCATGCCGGCAATGGTCTTGGTGGACAGGTCGGCCCCCACGGCGCGGTAGTCCTCCTCACGCCCGCCGACGCCGAGCCCGACGGTCAGCCGCCCTCCGCTGAGCTGGTCGGCCGTCGCCAGCGCCTTGGCCAGCATCACCGGGTCGTGCAGCTGGGGCACGACCACCGTGGTCACCAACTGCACCCTCGAGGTCCACGCGGCCGCCGCGCCCAGCAGGGTGAGCGTCTCGGGATTGTCGAACGCCATCCGTTCGCCGAAGCACAGCGAGGAGAACGGCCCCTCGTCGACCGCCCTCGCCCAGCTCTCGAGGGTGTCCGCACCGCGGTCCCAGAGGTCCGGCTCCATCACCGGAAGGGTCATGCCGACCTTCATCCCACGCACCACACCGTCACTCTGGCAGACGCGGCGGATCCACGACCCTGGCGACGTGCCGGAGCAGTCCGGCTCCGCTGCCATACCAGTACTTCAAGACTGAGACCGGCATCATCGGCGTTCCACTCGCAAACGACTGAGCGAGTCGGGTTGACTGGTGGATCGCACTCACCTGGTGCGTGCGATCCACCAGTCAAGCGCGGTCACGACGTCGGGGCGACGGCACAGAGCAGAGACTCCAGCGCCGCCGGCATCGCGTCCGCGATCGGCCACGGGTCCGGGACCAGGTTGGGGCTGGCGGCGATGCCGACATCGATCGAGCCGGCGTAGCTGATCACGGTGATGTCCAGCGCCACGCTCTGGATCAGCGGACCGAACAGGTAGCAGGAGACGACGCGGGCGCCAGAGGAGTACATCGTCTCGGGCGGTCCCGGCACGTTCGAGATCACCGCGTTGAACGGTGGCCGCAGCATCGAGGGCAGCGGGGTCGCGCCGTACGCGCGCATCGCTGCACCGAAGATGCCGGGCGGCAGCGCGTCGGCCAGGCGCATCACCATCATGTCGCCGAGGGCCTGGTGCAGCACCTTGGCGGTCTTCGTGGAGGCGCTGATCCGACGCAAGCGCTCCAGCGGGTCGGCGACGTCGGTGGCGAGGGTCGCGCCGAGGACCGACGTGGCGTTGCCGAGCACCGCGCCGTCGTGCGCGCCGGCGACCCCGCCCACCGCGGCCATGACGGTCGCGTTGAGGGACCTGCTCGGCAGCTCGCCGAGGTCATCGAGGTAGTCGCGCAGCGCCGCGCCGCACACGGCGAGCACGACGTCGTTGACCTTCACACCCGCCGCGTTCTTCACGGCCCTGACGTCGTCGAGCGGGATCGACGCGAAGGCGCAGGTGCGCTCCGCGACCAGTGCGCCGTTGAGCGGAGTCCTGACGCCGGCGAACGGCAACGTGTTCGCCGGCCGACCACCCCCCAGCAGGAACCGGGAGACCTTGGCGCCCGCCAGGGCGCTCTCGCCGAGCAGCCGCGCGACCCGGATCGGAGCCGTGCTCAGGTCGACGGCGGCACGCGCCATCAGCGCACCGGGCGAGGGGAGCCGCTCGCTGGCGGACGACGCCGGCTCCGCCTCCTCCTCGGCCACCACGACGTCCTGGTCATAGAGCAGCCGGAGGACGTTCGTGGCCTCCACGCCGCCCATCAGCGCGTGGTGGGCCTTCCAGATCAGCGCGACGCGACCACCCTCGAGGCCCTCCACGAACCAGAGCCGCCACAGCGGCCGGTCACGCGGCAGCGGCCGGGCGAAGAGCTCCCCTGCGAGCTCGGCGAGCTGACGATGGGTGCCGGGGCGAGGTACGGCGGCCGCGTGGATGTGCCGGTCGACGTCGAACCCGCGGGTGTCCACCCACACCGGCCGCCCCAGGCCGAGCACCGGCGCGGCCACCTGCAGCCGGAAGGGGACGAGCCGGTCGACCCTTCTCGCGATGTCGCGCCGGACCCGCTCGAAGCCGAAGTCGTCCGGTGCCGTCGACGGGTCGAGGACCGTGATGGACCCCCCGTGCAACGGCATCGCCGGAGACTCGGCGTACAGGAAACTCGCGTCCAGGCCGCTCAGGCGGCGCGTCATGCGCTCACGCTAGGTCCGCCACCGGCCGCCGGCCAGGGTCGCACGTCCCCACGGCCGGTGGCGATGCGCGCGAAGAGCCCCCTCCGGTCTAGGTTTGTTCGGTGGTCGGGTTCCGGGTCGATGTGGCAGATCGGATCGGGCGAGTCGTGACATCCTCTGCGTTCTCCCGCCAACCCTCCTGCGGCCGGGCCCTGGGTCAGACCTCCGAGACCTTCACGTCGAATCCATCGAGCAGGAGCTCCAGGTCTGGCTTGTCTGCTGTGATCACCACGGACGGAGCCAGTTCGACGGCGGTAGCGGCGACGATGGCGTCCACGGTCAGGTCTCGCTTCTTGCGGCGGACCTTCTCGGCACTAGCGCGCAGAGCACCCGCCCGCATCGCCACACCATGGGGTAGATCGAGCGTGGGGATCTTCCCAAGGACGTGCCAGACCGAGGCGTCGCTCGGCGCACCCGTCGCGACCTCGGCGAGCACGACCGCGGGGATCAGCACCCGGTGATCGGCTTGCTGTGCCGCGGCCAGTCGCTCGGCCACCCCCTTGCGCTTCTCCGCTAGGGCCGAGACCGCTTCAGAGTCAAGGATCAGGACTCGTGCCACCAGGCTCAGCGCCACTCGTCGACGTACCGCGCGACAACATCTTCGTCGAGCGGTCCGTTGACCTCGACCAGCTCGCCGATCAGATCGTCGAGCCCGTCCCGCTCGAGCTGACGTCGAAGCGCCAGAGTCGCGTACGCGGAGACCTTTCCCGGCTCCACTCGATCGCGAACGCGATGAAGGACGTCAGACTCGATGGTGAGACTCACCTTCTCAAATGCCTGCTGGCTCGTCATGAGTCAATCCTACCGCCAAGGCGATTCGACAGGTGCAGGTGCCCTCCAGGCAACAGACCACCACGCCCCTCTCGGTTTCCTCCCACCGCTAACTCCCTCGCTCTCATTCACGTCCACGACCCCTACTCACCCCTGGGCGACAGCGGACGCCTACGGACCGATGTTCCGGAAAGCCAAGGACCGCATTCGGCGTGGCCCTCAGCACAATTTCGGCACATGAGCCTTGGACCGGCCCCTGGCTCAAACAACAAAGCCCCAGGTCAGAAGACCTGGGGCTGTTGTGCGCGAGGGGGGAGTTGAACTGCCGAGGCTCGCTCGACGCCCTGGACCCCCGAGACCCCGATTCACGCTCAAACTGAGCGTGAACTGCGCATCGGAACAGCAAACGACATCGTTGGGATACGACGACCTACAGGGTCGGTAGCACATGACTTAGCACATGAGCGGCGCTCGGCAGCGCGTAGACTCCGACCATGACCGAAGCCGTCAGCCGACTCGATCGGATCACGGTGGACCCGTTGATCTGTCACGGTGCACCCACGATCCGCGGTATGCGGCTGCGCGTGCAGGACGTGCTCGAACTGCTCGCTTCCGGCATGACCTACGAGGAGATCCTTACCGACTACGACGAGCTCGAGCGTGATGACATTCTCGCGGTGCTCGAGTTCGCCGCGCTGGACTCCTCGGCACGGCTGCAGCGCATCGGGGCGTGACCTCCTTCCTCGTCGACCAGCAGCTTCCCAAGGCGCTGGCGACGTTCTTGGCCGAGCGCGGTCACGACGCGCTTCACATCAAGGGGTACGACGGCGGCACCACGATGCCCGACCCGGACATCGCGCGCTTGGCTGACTCCGAGGATCGATTCGTCGTGACCAAGGACGACGACTTCCGCATCTCTCACCTGCTAGGCACGCCGCCCGCGCGACTCCTCCATGTCACCTGCGGCAACATCACGACCCGCGATCTTCTCGTCCTGTTCGACCAGCAGTGGCCCGCGCTCGACGCCGCCCTCACGGTCTACAAGTACGTGGAGATCAACCGCGCGGGCGTGTTCATCCACGACCGCGACTGAAGCGGATTGGCCACCGGCGGGGGGCGGATTCTTCCGCTCCCGCCTACCGTCTACTCCGCTCCCTCCGCCTACCGTCTACTCCGCTTCCGCCCTTGCGACCTCCGCTCCAACCCTCCTCACCGTCTCCCTCTCCGACCCATCCCTTCGCCCTGCTGTCACCTCCCCACTTCTGCTCCCTCTGAATGGACGTATGCTACCGTGGTAGCGACACAATACGCGTTTCTAGAAACAGGCGAGGAGTCGCGTGTGAAAGGTGGAGTGATCCTGTTCCGGGGGACGGGCGCTGCGGCGTGCCGCTACCTGGAGTCGGACCGCTCCCGCGCTGACGACTACTACCTGAAGGACGGCACCACCATCGCATCGTTCACCGTCACCGACGGGACGGGCGAGGTCCGGGCAACGGCCCAGCTTGACCCCGAGGCGTACGCCGGTTGGGTGGACTGGGTCGACCCGCTGACCAGGACCTCGATGGGCAAGCCCAGGCTGCCGGGCGAGGAGGGCACCTCCAAGCGCGGATCGCCCCGGTTCGCCGAGATGGTCATCAACGCCCCGAAGTCGCTCTCGGTGACAGCCGCGCTGCACCCCGAGGTATCCGCCGCGCTGGACGCGGCGCAAGCAGACGCGGTGGCCGAGATCCGCCGATTTCTCGCGCTGCACTCGGTCACCCGAGTCGGCCCGCGCGGACGCCAGGAGGTGGTGCCGATCGAGCGGCTGCAGACCGTCGCCGTGGTCCACAAGACAAGTCGCGCGGGCGACCCGCACCGACACGTCCACTTCCAGATCGGCACCCGCGCGTGGGCGGCAGGCAAGTGGCGCGGCCTCGACACCGCCGCACTGTTCAAGCAGCAGGGAGCGATCCGCGCACTCGGCACCGCCGTGCTCGCCGCCCACCCCGCACTCGCAGACACGCTCGACAGGCATGGCCTCACGCTCGACCCGGTGACCGGCGAGGTCACCGAACTCGAGCCCTTCAACCCCGTCATGTCGAAGCGCGGCGTCCAGGTCGAGAAGAACCTCGCCGAGCTGGAAGCAGTCTGGGAGGAGATGCATCCCGGCCAGGAGCCCGGCCCGGTCGTGCATGCCCGGATGATCGCCGCAGCGTGGGCCAAAGACCGGCCACAGAAGCGCCCAACGGGCCTCGCTCACGAGGAGGGCTGGCAGGACGAGCTCGCTCGTGCCGGGTATAACCCGACCATGTTCCTGCAACGACAGTTCCCCACCCACGCTCCGCTCGGTGTGGACGAGTTGCAGATTCAGACGATCGCATCCCGCGCACTTGACCGTTGCGCTGCAGCCGCGTCGACCTGGACCTGCCACACAGTGCAGGAGCAGGTCACTCGGATCGTCACCGAGTACGGAGCCCGCGCCAACCCCGCCGACCTGCGCGAACTCGTCGACATGGCCACCGACCTCGCCGTCGGCGACTGTCTCTCTGTGCTCCCGCCCGGGAGCGTCCAGCCCGAGCACGTTGCCCACCTGACCAGCCTCCAAGTCATCGCTGTTGAGACGAAGCTCCGCGACCTCCTCACCGCCGCAACCGAACACAACGGCCAGGGGGACGAGCCCGACGTGAAAACACTCGCCGCGGAACGTGGCCTGGACGACGCACAGGCCCAGGCTGCTGCCGCCACCGCCTCAACCGATCCGCTGGTGATGGTGGAGGGAGCGGCCGGCGCAGGCAAGACCACGATGCTCGGCGTCGCCATTGCCGCCGCAACAGCCGAAGGCCGAGCCACGCGGATTGTGACGCCGACCAAGAAGGCCGCCAACGTCGCCGCCCAGGAACTCGGGGTTTCTGCCGAGTCGGTCGCCAAGCTGCTCCACGCCCACGGCTGGCGCTGGAACGACGACGGCGTCTGGTCCCGCGTTGACCCAGGCGATCCGCCGGCCTGGGCGAAGCTCAGTCACGGCGAGCGGATCGTGGTCGACGAGGCAGGCCTGCTCGACCAAGACAGCGCAATCGCGCTCCTCACCACTGCGGCCGAAGCGGGCGCCACGATCGCCCTTGTCGGAGACCGCGCCCAACTGCCGGCCGTGGGACGAGGCGGCGTGCTCGACATCGCCGCGGCGTTGGTCACCGGGAGTGGCGGCACGGTCCACGATCTCGACACCGTGCACCGATTCACCGATCCCGCCTACGCCGACCTCACTCTCAAGCTGCGCGAAGGCCATGACCCCGCTAGCCTGTTCGATCGGCTCCACGGTCTCAGTCTCGTCCAGCTCCACGCGACCGAAGACAGCGCGCACGAAGAGATCGCCAACGCAAGCACGGCAGCGATCGAGGCTGGAACGACGGTGGCCGCGACGGTTGCGACTAACGACGAGGCCCGCGACCTCAACGAGCGCGTTCGCAGCCAGCGGGTTTCGGCGGGTGAAGTCGACGACACGACCACCGTCACAGGCTGCGACGGCCTTCCCGTTGGCGTCGGAGACGTCATCGCCACTCGCAGGAACGACAGCGGCCTCGGTGTCGCCAACCGGCAGGTCTGGGCTGTCCAGCACGTCGGCAGCGACGGCACTTTGTCAGTCATTGACGCCGGGAATGCCCGCCACCGCCGCTCGGTAACCCTGCCGCCGTCATACGTCGCCGAGCACGCCCACCTCGCCTACGCCGCCACCGGGTACGGCGTCCAGGGCGTCACCACAACGACCGCTCACACGCTGCTGTCAGGGTCACTCGCCGCGGCAGGCGTGTACGTCGGCATGACCCGCGGCCGCGACTCGAACGTCCTGCACGCCGTCGCCGACGACCTCGACGATGCACGGAGGCAGTTCATCGACGCTCTTGAGCGCGACCGCGCCGACCGTGGCCTTGAAGCAGCCACTTCCGATGCTCACGCCGCCGTCGCTGGGCTAGCAGCCGAAGGACCGGTCAAGCTGGTCAACAACGAACGGGCTCGGCTGGTCCAGGCCATCGCCCACGCAGACCAGGAAGCCGAACGGTGGGAGCACGCCGCCGGTCTTCTGGCCGCCCAAGCGCGGACCCACGCGGACGAGGAGGCATCCGGTCGAAACGCCCTCGCCGTAGCCGAAGCTCACTCGGCGGCGGTCCTCGACGACGCGGTGCGACCACTACTCGCACAAGCCATCGTCGACGGGCGGGCCTACCTCGACGCGCACTATCAACAAGTCGCCGCGCGAGAGGAGGCCAACTCGGCAGGCCGACTGACCAGGCGGTCCGCCAAGCGGAGGCTCGACGCGGCGCGGGCAGAGGCGCAGGACGCGCGAGCGCGAGTGCTCGACCAGTGGAACAGCTTGCCGGCCACCGGCCCGTGGGCCGCCAACACCCGGGACGGGCTCGACGCATGGGCCGAGCGGGTCGCATACGAGCGTGCCCGTGCGGCGCCCTCGGTGGCGACAGCTCGCCAACAGGTCGAAGTGGCGGGCGAGGTGCTGAAGCAGACCCGGTGGCGGCACCGCGCCGAGACCGAGGAACTGACCATCGGCGTCTACGGTCGACGCGATGCCGCCTCGCTCCGAACAATCAGCGGAGCAAACAGCGCCGAAGCTCGTGTGCAGCGATGGCAGCAGTACGCCGACGCTTCGCGCGCCGACCTCGCCCACATCGAATCCCTCCCGATCGGACGAGCCGTAAGGTTCATCGAAACTCGCAACGCTCAAGCCGCGCGGGCCGGCGTGGGGCGAACAGCCGCCGGCCGTAACGCGCGACTCGTCCTGCGGACAGAACACCGGATCGAACAAGCCGACCCCGAGTTCGGCCGCAGCATGTAGGGACACCTGCCGGTAGCCGAGCACGGGGCTGCCCGTTACGCGTCGGAAGAACGCGCCACCAATCGCGCGGTCCTCCCAAGTTGCGGGGGCGTCGCAACCCGCAAATAGCTGCGGTGAGCGGGCCCCCCTTCGCGTAGAGGTGTGAAAATGACGGGAGGGGGACGCCCGGATCGCGGCAGATCCGCGCGCATTTCGGCCACGTGGTCCTCTAGTTGAGGTCCAGTCGCCCGAGTGTTTGCCACGAAGCCCCAGCGTCGTCAGTCTGGTACTGCTCTCCGACGGGACCGTTGGCCGTGTACTGGATTAGGACGGCTTGGTGGTCGTTGAAGGCGTGGATGGCCCCCCAGGAGCCAGCGGCCATACCGTGTGAAGGTGCGTCCTGCTGGACCCAGGAGCGCCCGCCGTTGGTCGTGACGTAGACGTGGCCACGGGCGCGGTCCACATCGGTGGTGAGTACCCAGTAAGTGCTGCGCCCGAAGGTGTCCATGTCGTCGACGTACTCGGACCCCGCAAGCCTTGGGAACCCGACGCTTCTGCACTGGGAAAGGGCGGTGAGGGCCGGGCACTGCCACACCCGACTCGACTCGCCGTGAGGCCGGTGACCAGCCACCAACAGACCGGTGGACGTCGCCGTTATCGCATCTACGTCCACCGGTCTGTTGCGGTCGGACGGTTGGCCGGTCGCTGCAATACCGGACGAGGAATGCGCCCGGTCGGTCGACACCTGGTCGGTGTCGTTCGACGCCGCACACGCAGTGGCGGTGGCAAGTAACAAGCCCGTCAAAGCCACGAGAATGGTCCTTGACCCGTCCCGATGCGCGATGATCCCCATTCCCATGAGACGTACTCTCCTCGCTGCCGGTTCCGTGCGCCAGCAAACGCCCCATCATCAAGCAGATCCGGGCGTCTCCGGGAGGCACGCTGCAGCCGTTGCCCGCTCCGTTCTCACACCTGTACGCGAAGGGGGGAGCGGGCACTCGTGGGAGTGTCGGTGTTTTGAGCGCGCATCCCCCGGACGGGGATCCTTGTCCGGGAACGCTGTTGGAGCCGGCGCCGCAGCGCCCGCTGACTGCTTCCGGCGTAGCGTTGACCTTGGAGGTGGTGGCGGTGATACCCACGATGATCCTTCTCGGCCTGGTGACTGGCTACTGGTGGAAGCTCGCCCTGCCCGCGGCTGCGGTCATCTGGCCGATCCTGCTCCTGGCTTCCGACACCATTACCGCCAGCCAGATCCCCGCAGCCGCGCTGCTCGGTCTGATCAACGCCGCCGTGGGCGCCGCTTTGGTCCAGGGCGTGCTGGTCGGGGTCCGCGCGATCGGTCACCGTCCCTCGCGAGCGAGGTGGGCTCCGCGAAACTGACGCTTCTCCGGGAGTCGCCGGCATCCAAGCGGAGTTGCGCGGGCAGCGACCTCCTTGGTCCGGTCAAGCCGAATCCCGCGCCGTCGGTGACCCGAACGCGAGTCCGCATGCGGCGACGCACGCATACCCGCGCAGCAGACTCAGGATTGGACGCCGTCGCCCGGCTGATGGCCGATGCGCGCGAGCAACTGCTCGCCGAGCACGACGTCGTGCGGTAGCCGTTCCAACTCCAGGGCGTCCGCCTCAACGCCTTGGCGCCGGAGGACCGCAGCAAGGGACGCCCAGTGGTCTGCCTCCATGTCCTTCTGCGAGTGCCCATCGAATGGCTCGTCCGGGCCGACGACCATGCGTGCGGTATCCGCGATCTCCTCGACCGAGGTCACCGCCCAGACGTTGGCCGGGCCCGACGCGCTCCAGCCGCGGTCAGCCAGGAGCAGCACCCGGCCGCCGTCCATGAGGACGGCCTCGTGGCGCGCCGACACCGACAGCTGCCGAGGGTCAGCGACAGGGTCATCGACCTCGACGTAAGTCACCAAGCGAGTCACGTGGACCACGTGCCCATCATGCCGCTCGTGTCCATGGCGCCCGAGAGTTCCCCTGGTGATCCTCGAATGCGAGCAACGCGATGAAGCCTCGGTGGCGTTGCGGGTTTTCACCGGGTGACAAGGACCCGGGGGTGGTTCAGCATGCCTCAGGATGGAACCAGGTGGCCTTCGACTGCGATAGGCGGGATGTGGAGGATGTGACGGTCGACGACGGCGAGTTGCTGCGGCGTGCGGCGCGGGGGGATGAGGCGGCGTTTGATGAGTTCTGGTCCCGGCATGCGCACTGGTTGTTGCTTCGGCTCCGTCGCCGCGCGCCCGAGGAGGCCGGAGACCTTCTGCAAGAGACCTTCCTAGCGGCCTGGCGCAACGCCTCTCACTTCCGTGGCGTCGACGCCGGCGGCTGGCTGTGGCGGATCGCGTCGCGGCGGCTGGTTGACGCCTCTCGGCGCTCCGCGGTGCGGGACCCGCGGCGGCTGCCGCGACCAGCCGACGCAGGGGTGACCGCGTCTGCCGAGGACACAGTTTTCGCCGGCGTGCTGGACGCCGACCTCGCCAATGCGCTTGATCAGCTCTCTCCGGAGTTGCGGGCTGCGCTGCGGGCGACGGTCGTGGACGGGCTCAGCACCCGTGAGGCCGCTGCGGTGTTTGGCGTCGCTGAAGGCACCATCAAGTCTCGGACATCACGCGCCCGCGCCCTGCTGCGCGACCACCTGGCTCTCGTAGATCCCTTGGAGGGCGCATGACACACATCTGGCACGCCAGTTCCCGGACGTTGCGCGAGTATGCCGCGGGTTCGCTCGGCGACGCGCTCTCCTGGTCTGTCGAAATGCATCTGCCTGCATGCGGTGACTGCCGGGCTCGACTGGCTGACCTCCTAGCCGATGCAGATCGGATGGAGCTGGCCATGCTCCGCGACGGGCTGCAGCCTCCGCGTCAGCCAGTGCGCCGACCGGTATCCCGAGCCCCGGCGCTGCGTGGGGTGCTGGGCCCGTGGTGGGCTTGGGCCGCCCTGGTGGTGTCCGCCTTCGCGGCGATGACTCTGCTGGGCCTGCTACCGACCCCGCCATCGGTGTCGCTGTCCAGCTGGGCAGTGGCGTTGGCTCCGCTGGTGCCGCTGTCGATGGTGGCAACGGTCTACGCGTTGGTCGATCGTGATCCCGCGGCCGCGGCCACGCCCCGCGGTGGGCTGGAGCTGGCGTTGATCAGGACGAGCGTGGTGCTCACCATCGCGATCCCTACCGTCACAGCCGGCTTGGTGACCGCCGGCGTCGGCACCGCGGCTTGGTTGCTCCCCGGCCTCGCACTCTGCGCCGGAGCGCTCGCCCTCGGCCCGGTGACGGGGATCGAGCGCGCCTGTGTTGGGCTGGCCGTCCTTTGGGGCACGGTCGTTCTCGCCGCCGCCCCGCCCTCGGAGTTGGCGGCGGCCGCGACGCTTATCCAACCCTCGGGGCAGGTGCAGACACTGTGGGCGGCCGCCCTGCTCGCGGCCGGCGGTGTCGTCGTCGCCCGGCGAGACCGCTTCGACATCCCGAGGAGGCTCTCGTGATCCGCACCACCGACCTGGGTGTCACGCTCGGTCGCACCGAGGTCCTGCACGGTTTGGACCTCGATCTGACCGCCGGTGTCCACGGCCTGCTCGGTCCCAACGGAGCCGGCAAGACCACCTTGATCCGGGTGCTCGCCACCACGCTGCGCCACGACCGCGGCACCGTCGAGATCCTGGGGCGATCGACGGCCCGAGCGAAGAACACCCGATGGGTGCGGGAGCGCCTCGGCTACCTGCCCCAATCGTTCGGCTACCACGCCGGCTTCACCGCCTCGGAGTACGTCGGCTACCTAGCCTGGCTGAAGAAGGTGCCGAACGACGCCGTACCGATGGCAGTCGACCGCGCGCTGGAACGCGTGAACCTGTTGCCTCAGGCGCACACGAAGTTGCGCCGGCTCTCGGGTGGAATGCTCCGCCGCGTCGGACTGGCGCAGGCGATCGTCAACGACCCGCAGGTGCTGCTCCTCGACGAGCCGACCGCGGGTCTCGACCCGGAGCAGCGGGTCGGGTTCCGTCAGCTGCTCCGCGAGATCGGCCTGGACGCCTGCGTGATCGTCTCCACCCATCTGGTTGAGGACGTGGCCTACGCCTGCAGTGACGTACGGATCATGTCCGGGGGCCGGATCGTCTGGGAATCGACGCCGCAGCAGTTGGCCGCGCTCGGCGAGAGCACCGACCTCCCTGGCGACAGCGTGATCGAGCGTGGCTACACCGCCGCGCTGCGGGGCGCCGGCGCAGGGAGTTCACGGTGACCGGGTGGTTCCGGGCGCTCCGCGTCGAGCTGCGGCACGGCATCGCTCCCTGGGCGACCCTGGCCGTCGCCCTCACTATGGTCGCCTTGCTGTGGCTGGACCACACCGCCGATTGGGGCGGGCGATGGAACGCCCTCGGCCGCTTCGTGCGAGAACTCGTGATCGTGCTCGGTCCGGTCTGCGTGGTCCTCGGCGCCTGGCAGGGTGGCCGATCTCGCAGGGCAGGCGTCGGAGAGCTGCTCGCCTCGACACGGCGGACGACCATGCAGCGGCACTCGGTGGAACTCGTGGCTCTGTGGCTCTCGATCACGGCAGGGGTGTTGCTGGGCTGGGCCAGCGCCGCCTGGACCATCGCTCTGGTCGGCGGCTGGGGTACCTACGCAGCCGCGCTCTACGTGCTTGGGTTGGTTCCTACCGTGGCGGCCTACACGACAGCCGGCTACGTCGTTGGCGCGGTCGCGCCGTGGCGGATCGTCGCCCCGATCGCCGGCGTCGCGACCTATGTCGGAGTGGGGCTGCTGTTGTGGGGGTCGGACAACGTCGCTGTGGCGATGGGCGCCGGCTGGCTGGGCGGCACCGACGGCTACCCGTTCGACCTCGACGCCCTGCTGTTGTCGATGGCGGTGCTCTCGCTCGTGGCCCTGGCCCTGTGGGCAGTGGTCTCCCTGGAACGACGACCGGGCGCGTCGTGGCGGTGGCTGGTGGTGCTGGTGCCGGGATTGCTCGGCACGGTGGTCCTCTTCCCCCTGACGGTGCAGGCCTCCGACTCCGGCAGAGACAACCTCCGGATGACGGCGGCTCCGCTGGCATGCACACCTGATGAGCCTGTGGTGTGCGTGCTCGCCGAGGACCGGCTGCTCCTGCCCGAAACCGTTGCCCGGGCACGCCCCGTCCTCGAGCGTCTGGCTCGCATCCCGGGCGCCCCCACCCGAGCGATGCCGATGAGCGACTCCCGCGACACGACCGTGCTCGGCGTCGACCCAGGCGCGACCACCCCCTGGGGCGACGCCGACCGAGAGTGGGGCGGCGACGTCAACGTCGACCTGTACTCCGTGTTCGCGCCCGAGACGTACTGTCCCGTCGGGCGCTTCGACCAGGCGCCCCGACCGGTCCGACTGGCCTTCCGGGGCACGACGGACCTGATGGCTTGGTGGCTGGACCCGGGATCGCAGCACCTCGACCCGGAGGCGCTGATGGAGCAGGAGAGCAGTGGCCGGGTCCGGAAACTCGCCGAGCGCTTCTTGGCCAGCACCGAGGGCCAACGAGACCAGTACGCCGCTGCCGTCCTCGCCGCTGCGCGCCAGTGCGACACAGACGCGCTGCGCGCGGCAGCTGACGTTCTCGCTGCGGCGCCCGCAACCTCCCCGGCCACGAGCCCTGCGCCTTGAATCCAATGCTCCTTCTCGCGCGTGCCCGCGGCCTAACGTGGTCCCCGCCAAGCATGGTCGCCGTCGTCGCGACCGGCGCCTGGTGCGCCCAGGCGCTGGAGAGCCAACGCCGCTTCGACACATACGACCGGGTTCCGGCCGTCGTGCTCGCCGGCCTGGCCGCCTCGTTCCTCGCGGTCAGCTGCCTGCACGCCGCCGACGACGAACTCGACGGGGCGACCCCCCGACCGACCCGGGCGACAACGCTCGGTCTCGTGGTCGGCCTCGTCCTCCTCGGCGCGGTCACCGCGCTGCTGTTGCTCCAAAAGGCGCCGCTCGAGCGCGGTGGTGCCGAGCTGGCCCGCAACTTGATCGGCCTCACTGGCCTCGGCCTGCTCGGCTCGGCCCTCGCCGGCCACGCTGTGGGCTGGATAGCGCCCTTCATCTGGACCGGCATCAGCTACTTCGGTGTCCCCCGCGACTACAGGTCCCACCCCGGCGAGGTTAGCTGGGGGTGGCTCATGTTCCCCGCCACTTGGCCGACCACCTGGGTCGTCGCCACCGGGCTCTTGGTAACCGGGCTGGCGGCGTACTCCTGGGCCGGCTTCACACCCCGGCCGCGCCGACACCCGCTGCGCTGAAGGCAGACCGAGTTTCGGGCCATGGCCGTGCGCCGACCACGAGCTACCACTACTCCACCGCCGAGATCTCACATCGATTCGACACAAGCATCCACCCACCCATTGAACCGACTCTGCACAGCACCGGCCCCGGCATTCGGCCGTGCCGAGATGCGGCTGCACAGGCAGCGACGGGAGGGACCTTCCATTGTGGTCTTGGTGCCCTGCCACGACCGTTGTGGCTGCTGCCGACAGACAGGTCAGACGACCCGTAAACCGAACCCCAACTGACGAATGCAAAGGAGCGCGATGAGGACGTGCCGTGGGCGGCGGCAGCCGTCGCCGTTTAGCCCGTCCGAAAGGTTTCCCGGGACCCGGGGTCTTGCGGACGCATATCGAGCGTCCGGAGACGGACTGGTCTCCGCCGCCAGCGCGATTCCGGCTGGCGCTTACATCGCGGTTGGTCTTGGCCGCCCTCGCACGCGTGTGGCCACGGAAGCGACCCCCGTTTCGCACGTCGAGGTGCGGAGTTTCGCCTGAGGGTCAAGGCTGTCGGCGCCACTCTGCAAGTACCGGCCTTCGACGTGGTGCCCGTCAGGAAGCGGTGTGGCTCATCCGTTGACGTCAGGTTCAGCTCAGTTCAGTCGTCGGGGTCGAAGAGCCTGAGGAACTTCTCGCGTGGGATGACCAAGCGCCTCCCAAGCCTGACCGCGGGGATTGTGCCGTTCTCGACGCCCGCCGTCACCGTCCGCGGGTCCACCCCGAGGGCAGCTGCTGCCTCCGTGCGGGTGATGACAAGGCTCCGCGAACCTCGCAGCGTGTCGATCGTTACCGTCGCCGTCCTCATGTCGGGTCTCCCGTCTCTTCCCCACGCGGGATGGAGATTCCCGATGCTACAGGTTCGCGCTTGATGTATCAAGTGCAGCGCTGTATGTTTCTTTTATGGAGCCACGGCAGCGGGGGAATCCCCCCGGCAACACCAACGAACACGTAGCGGCAAACCTGCGCACCGCACGACAAGCGATCGGGATGGACCTGCGCACGCTCGCCGACCGGATCAGGGACACCGGCCGCGCGATGTCAGCCTCGGCGCTAAGCAAGATAGAGAACGGCGACCGGCGCGTGGATGTCGACGACCTGACCGTCTTCGCCTACATGTTGCAGACCACGCCAGCCGCCCTGCTCACCCCACCTACAGGTGCCAAGCCGTCAACCGGTGTGCCAGAAGGCCAGTTCAACGCGGAAGAGATCCGTGGGTGGGTCAGGGGCCAGGCAAAGCTCACCACTGAGGGCCTCGCGCACTACTGGAAGGACGAGTACTTCAACGCGGTAAGCCAGGTCCGCTACTACGAGGGCCTGATGCTCCAGTACGCCGACGGCCGCGAGGGCAACACGATGCACCGCGCCACCTACGAGCAGCGCCTCGCAGCCGCGGGCGCCCGACGCGACGAGGCACGTCTGAGGTTGCTCGCCCTTGACCCTGACGCGCTCCCCGCGCCCCGCGACGACGCCGCCGAGGGGTGGACCTGACATGACCGAGAAGCACGTCCGCCGCTCCCGGTCCCGGCACGCGGGGTCGCTCACGTCGTACGCAACCCAGGGTGGGCAGCGATGGAAGTTCCAGATCTACGTCCCCAAGGACCCCGAGCGCCCCGAGCTCGGCGACACCCGGCTGACCCGCGGTGGATTCAAGAGTCTCGACGAAGCACAGCGCGCACTCGACGAGGCGCTCAAGAAGAAGCGGTCCCACGCGCGGTTCCAGACCAAGACGCCGACCATCGGCGAGTACGCCGACCATTGGATCGCAACCCTGCGGCTGCAGAACTCGACCATCGAGGGTTACAAGAAGATCCTGCGAAACCACATCACGCCCTACCTTGGCGCGATTCGCATCGACAAGCTCACCGCCACCCGCATCGCCACGCACTACCGCGAGCTGGAGACCTCGGGGCGCAAGGACAAGCCCGGCCTCGGAAAGCCGCTGTCGGCCAACACCGTCTCGAAGGTCCACGTCCTGCTCGCCGCGATGCTCGACGCCGCCGTCGATGACGGGCTGATCCTGCTCAGCCCCGCGAAGAAGACGCGCACCGTCAACCCGCCCAGGTCCAGCCAGATCCGCGCACAGAAGCCCGAGATCATCACCTGGACCGGGTCACAGCTCCAATCCTTCCTCACCTGGAATCGCGACGTGCTCGGCGACGAGATGTTCCCGCTGTGGCGGACGCTCGCCTACACCGGTATGCGCCGCTCCGAGGCGCTCGCGCTGCGCTGGTCCGACATCAACTTCACCACCGGTCGGATCAGCCTGCGCCGAGCCGTCGACGTCACACTTCCTAACACCACGAAGGTCACCAAGACCGGCAGCGCCCGAGTCATCGACATCGACGCCGAGACCCTGCGCGTCCTCAAGTCCCACAAGTCCGACCGCGGCGCGATCTCCCTCGACCTCGCTCGCACCGACGCCTACGTCTTCGGCGACGACAACGGAGCGATCCGCATCCCCGACGCCGTGACCAGCCGCTGGACCCGGCGCCTCGACTGGGCGCGCGCCGAGATCGAGGGCCTGCCTCGCGTGACCCTCAAAGGACTGCGGCACACGCACGCCACCTTGCTCCTGGAACTCGGCGAGCACCCCAAGGTCGTCCAAGAGCGGCTCGGGCACTCCACCATCACCACGACGATGAACATCTACAGCCACGTCACGCCCACGATGCAGAAGAGCGCCATCGACCGCTTCGCCGCGCACCTCGGCGAGACCCCCGCTGGGGCCTAGCACATATTTCGGCACATGAGCCTGCCGAGCACCCCGCGCTGAACGACAAAGCCCCAGGTCAGAAGACCTGGGGCTGTTGTGCGCGAGGGGGGAGTTGAACCCCCACGCCCTTTCGGGCACACGGACCTGAACCGTGCGCGTCTGCCTATTCCGCCACTCGCGCGTGAAGCGTGCTCAGGGTAGCCCACGCCGCTCGGCCCGCAAAAATCGGCACAGCCCGGACCGATACGATCGACCGACGCGGCACCGGCCCATGCCGGTGACCCTCGTCATGCACCGCGTCCGGTTCGACCGGCGTCGGCGAGGGTACGACGCCTGGGACGACCGTCCAGGCACAGGACACGACAGCGAGCCAGGAAGGAGACGGCGATGGGTTTGCTCCAGAAGTTCGAGAGTCGGCTCGAGCAGCTGGTCTCCGGAGCCTTCGCTCGCGCCTTCCGCAGCGCCGTGCAGCCCGTCGAGGTCGCGGCCGCACTGCAGCGGGAGGTCGACAACTCCGCGCAGATCCTCTCCCGCGACCGGCGGCTGGTGCCCAACCAGTTCCACGTGGAGCTCTCCCCGCAGGACCACGAGCGGCTCGCGCCGTACTCCTCGACCCTGGCCGACGAGCTCGTCGAGATGCTGCGCGACCACGCGCACGAGCAGTCCTACGTCTTCACCGGCCCGGTGACGATCTCCTTCGACGAGAAGGAGGACCTCTCCACCGGGCGGTTCCGGGTGCGCAGCTCCGCGCTGGCCAAGGTGACGCCGCAGTCGCAGTCCTCGGTGACCGACACCGCCGTACGACGGGCGAAGGTGATCCTCGAGGTCAACGGCATGCGCCACCCGCTCGACCCGCCCGGCATCGTCATCGGGCGCGGCACCGACGCGGACCTGCGGATCAACGACCCGGGGGTCTCGCGCCGCCACGCGGAGATCCGGATCGCCCCGGCCGAGTCCGGCGTGCCGACGGTGAGTGTGGTCGATCTCGGCTCGACGAACGGCATGCTGGTGAACGGGCACAAGGTCACGCAGGCGACGCTCGACGACGGGGCCACCGTGAAGATCGGCAACACCACCATGACGATCCGCCAGGTGCGCGAGTCGTCCCCCGCGGAAGGCGGTCCGGGTGTCTGAGCTGACCTTGATGCTGATCCGGTTCGCCTACCTGGCGATCCTGTGGATCTTCGTGCTCTCGGCGGTCTCCGTGGTCCGTTCGGACATGTTCGGCGCCCGCGTCGACTCCACGCCGCGCGCCGAGCGGCAGGAGCGCAAGCGGCGCCACCAAGCAGCCCCGGAAGCCGACCGAACGGCCCCGGGGGGCTCCGCCCACGTCGCGATCACCGAGGGCGCGAACGCCGGCGAGAACGTCTCGCTCGACCTCGCCCCGCTGCTCATCGGCCGCGGGTCCGACGCCGCGATCCGGCTCGACGACGACTACGTCTCCACCCGACACGCCCGGATCGCCAGCTCGGGCGACCAGTGGTTCGTCGAGGACCTCGGCTCGACCAACGGCACCTACATCGGCTCCTCGCGGCTGACCCAGCCGACCACCGTCTCCCTCGGCACCCAGATCCGGATCGGCAAGACGACCCTCGAGCTCAGGAAGTAGCGCCGGCCGCATGGATCCGACTCCGCTGAGCCTCCGGTACGCCGCCCTGTCCGACGTCGGCCGCGTCCGGAAGAACAACCAGGACTCCGGGTTCGCCGGTCCGCACCTGCTGATGGTCGCCGACGGGGTGGGCGGGGCCGCGCGCGGCGACATCGCGAGCAGCACGGCGGTGCAGATCCTGCGCCGCCTCGACGCGCCGCCTCCGCAGGACATGCAGCGAGGCGATGGCGGGCGCGATCCACCGCGCCCACGACCGGCTCGCCGAGCTCGTCGACGAGGACCCCGAGCTCGACGGCACCAGTACGACGATCACCGCCGCGCTCTTCGACGGGACCAAGATCACCGTCGGCCACGTCGGGGACAGCCGGGGCTACCTGCTGCGCGAGGGGGCGCTGAGCCGGCTGACGAAGGACCACACCTTCGTCCAGGGCCTCATCGACGACGGCCGGATCACCGAGGAGGAGTCCCGCACCCACCCGCACCGCAACCTGATCCTGCGGGCGGTGGACGGGGTGCACGAGACCGACCCGGACCTGTTCGACGTCGACCTCGCCGCCGGCGACCGGATCCTGCTGTGCAGCGACGGCTGCTCCGGCGTCCTCGACGACGCCCGGATCGCCGACATCCTCGGCACCGGTTCGGTCGACTACGCCGCCGTGGAGCTGATCCGGGCCGCGCTCGACGCCGGCAGCACCGACAACGTCACGGCCGTGGTCGCCGACGTGCCCGTCGACGAGACCGCCGACCCGCGCACCAGCGCGGCCGCCGCAGCGGCCCGATGCTGGTCGGCGCCGCTGCGGAGCAGCCGGCGCAGCAGCCTGCTCGGGCGCGAGCCTCTTCCGCCAGCGCGGCGGGGACACCGGCGAGATCGAGCCGGTGCCCGGCGACACCAGGACCGGTCGACCCCGAGGAGCTGCGCTACGCACCCCGGCCGCCGCGCCGGCAAGTCGGGCTGCGCCGGGCTCATCGCGCTCGGCGTCCTGGTCCTCGTCGCCGGCGCCCTGCGCGCGCCTACGGCTGGTCCCAGAACCAGTACTACGTCGCCGCGGACGGGAAGGTGGCGATCTTCCGGGGCGTCCAGCCCGACCTCCCCGGGATCGACCTGTCCAGCCCCTACGAGACCGACGACCTCACGGTCTCCGCTGCCGCCGTTCAACCAGCAGCAGGTGAGGACGGCATCCCCGCCGACAACCTCGACGACGCCCGGCGGATCGTCGACCGTCTCCAGGAGCAGGCGGACCGAGCGGCGGACCGGGAGCAGCAGCAGAAGAAGCCGAGCCCTCGGCCGTCCGACAAGCCGACGCGCAAGCCCAGCGCGAGCCCCTCGGACGCCAGCACCCGCAAGGCCACCGCCGCCCCGGCGCCGACTGCCTCGAGCGAGCCCACGGCATGAGCGCAGCCTCACCGGCCGCCACGTTCACCCACCGCCGCCGGCGGGGCGCGGAGCTGTTGCTGCTCCTGCTCGCCTCGTCGTCGGCATCGGCGCCTACGCCGCCGTCGGGCTCGGGGTCGAGGAGAAGGTGCCGGTCGACATCATCGGCTACGGCGTGCTGGCTGGCCGCCCTGGCCGTCGGCTGCCACATCTGTGGTGCGCCTCACCGCGCCGTACGCCGACCCGGTGCTGCTCCCCGTCGTGTCCGCGCTCAACGGCCTCGGCCTGGCGGTGATCCACCGCATCGACCTGCGCGTCGAACGACGTCGCTGTCCGCGAAGCAGCTGATGTGGATGACGCTCGGGCGTGCGGCTGTTCGCCGCCGTGCTGGTCCTGCTGCGCGACCACCGCCGGCTGCAGGCGTTCACCTACACGTTGGGGCTTCGCCGCGATCGTGCTGCTGCTGCTGCCGCTGCTCCCCGGGCATCGGCACGGAGATCAACGGCGCCCGGATCTGGATCGGCGTCGGCAACTTCTCCTTCCAGCCCGGCGAGATCGCCAAGGTGGCGCTGGTGATCGCCTTCGCCGGCTACCTCGTGCTGCACCGCGACGCGCTGGCGCTCGCCGGCCGCCGCGTCGCCGGCGATCGACCTCCCCCGCGGCCGCGACCTCGGCCCGATCCTGGTCGATGTGGCTGGTCAGCCTGGGGGTGCTGGTCTTCCAGCGCGACCTCGGCTCCAGCCTGCTGTTCTTCGGGCTGTTCGTGGTCATGCTGTACGTCGCCACCGAGCGTCCCGGCTGGCTCGTCGTCGGGGCCGCCCTCTTCGTCGGCCGGCTCCCTGCTCGGCCTACTCGCTCTTCGCGCCACGTGCAGACCCGCGTCGAGGGGTGGTTGGACCCGTTCTCACCACGACGCGCCTCGGCCAGATCGTCGAGGGCCTCTACGGGATGGCCTGGGGCGGGCTGGTCGGGCGCGGGCTCGGGCAGGGCGAGCCCTGGCGGATCCCGTTCTCCTACTCCGACTTCATCGTCGCCGCGGTCGGGCGAGGAGCTCGGGCTCACCGGCGATGATGGCGATGATCGTGCTCTTCGGGCTGATCGTGGAGCGGGCGCTGCGCACCGCGCTGATCTGCCGCGACGGTTTCGGCAAGCTGATGGCCACCGGGCTTCGGCGTCGTCGTTCGCGCTCCAGGTCTTCGTGGTCATCGGCGGCGTCACCAAGCTGATCCCGCTGACCGGTCTGACCACGCCGTTCATGTCCTACGGCGGCTCGTCGCTGGTCGCCAACTGGGTCGTCATCGGCCTGCTGCTGCGGATCAGCGACCACGCCCGCCGGCCGCTGCCCGACCTCCGGCCCGACCTTCGACGACGACGCGACCCAGGTGGTGAGGGTGTCAGATGAACAAGCCGATCCGCACGATGGCGGTCTTCTGCATGGTGCTCTTCGTGGCGCTGCTGCTCAACGCCAGCTACCTGCAGTACCTCCGGGCCGACGACCTCGACAACCGCAACGACAACCGCCGGGTGCGCGACGCGGAGTTCTCCCGCGAGCGGGGGCCGATCCTCGTGGCCGGCGCACCCGGTGGCCGAGAGCGTGCCGCCTCGGACGACCAGTTCAAGTACCAGCGGCCAGTACCCGCAGCCGTTCAAGTACGCCCACCTGACCGGCTTCTACTCCTACATCTACGGCGCCTCGGCGGTGGAGCTCGAACCAGAACGACATCCTGTCCGGCAGCGACCAGCGGCTGTTCGTCGACCGGATCGTCGACCTGGTCAGCAACACCCAGCCCGAGGGCGGGGCCGTCGTCGCTGACGATCGACCCGAAGGCCCAGTCCGCGGCCTTCGACGGTATCCAGGCGCTGGGCCCCGACACGAAGGCCGCCGTGGTGGCCATCGAGCCCGTCCACCGGCCGGATCCTGGCGATGGTGTCCAACCCGACGTACGACCCGAACCTGCTCGCCTCCCACGACTTCGGACTCGGTGCAGAACAACTGGGAGCGGCTGATCGACGCCCCGAGCAAGCCGATGTTCAACCGGGCCATCCAGGAGACCTATCCGCCCGGGTCGACGTTCAAGCTGGTCACCGCCGCGGCGGCGCTCGAGAGCGGCGACTACGACCCGGACTCGATGGTGCCGGGGGGTTCGCGTCTGGACCTGCCGCAGACCGACAACACGCTGCCCAACGAGAACGGCGCGAGCTGCGGCGGGGACAAGATCACGCTTCACCCGGGCGCTGATGGTCTCCTGCAACGTCGCGTTCGGCGCCGTCGGGCTCGACCTCGGCGAGGACGCCCTGCGCACGGAGGCGGAGAAGTTCGGCTTCGGTCAGCGCTACCTCATGGGCATCGGTGGTCAGGCGATCAGCGAGTTCCCCAAGGACGCAGCCGGTCCACTCACCGCCTACTCAGCCATCGGACAGTACGACGTCCGGGCCAGCCCGCTGCAGATGGCGCTGGTGACCGCCACCATCGCCAACGGCGGTCAGGGGATGGTCCCCTACCTCGTCGACGAGGTGCGCGCCCCCGACACGAGCGTGCTGGAGAAGACCTCGCCGGAGGAGATGCCCGACCGCGCCATGTCGTCGTCGGCGGCGAGCGCCCTGACGCAGATGATGGTCGCCGTCGTCGAAGGCGGGACCGGCACCCCTGCGCAGATCTCCGGCATCGACGTCGCCGGCAAGACCGGCACGGCCCAGCGCTCCGACGCGGAGGCGCCGTACGCCTGGTTCGTCTCGTTCGCCCCCGCCGACGACCCCCAGGTGGCGGTGGCGGTGATCGTGGAGGACGCCGGTGTGGACCGGGACGCCATCTCCGGCAGCGGGCTTGCCGCACCGATCGCCCGCGGGGTGATGGAGGCGGTGGTGACACCGTGAGTGGGACGCCGGAGCACCCGCGCTACCACTTCGACCGGTGGATCGCGGCCGGAGGCATGGGCGAGGTCTGGCAGGCCACCGACACCCTCCTGGACCGCGAGGTGGCGGTGAAGGTGCTGCGCCGCGAGTACGCCCAGGACCCGGTGCTGCGGGCACGGTTCGCCGCCGAGGCCCGGCACGCCGCCGCCCTGCAGCACCCCCACGTCGCGTCGGTGCTCGACTACGGCGAGATCACCTCGGACGGACCTCCGCCGTTGCCGTTCCTGGTGATGGAGCTGGTCGAGGGACAGCCGCTGTCGGTGTTGCTGGCGGGCGGGAAGGCGCTGCCCCCGGAGGTGGCCGCCGACGTCATCGCCCAAGCGGCCGAGGGCATCGAGGCGGCGCACGCCCTGGGCATCGTGCACCGCGACATCAAGCCCGGCAACCTCCTCGTCACCGCCACCGGGCAGGTGAAGGTCACCGACTTCGGGATCGCCCGCGCTGCGGACGCCACCTCGCTGACCATGACCGGTCACCTCGTCGGGACCCCGCACTACCTGTCGCCGGAACAGGCCGAGGGCGCCACCGCGACCCCGGTCAGCGACGTGTACTCGCTCGGGATCGTGCTCTTCGAGTGCCTGACCGGCCGCAAGCCCTTCGCGGGAGAGACGCCGGTCGCCACCGCGGTCATGCAGATCCACCAGCCGCTGCCCCCGCTCCCCGGGGCGATCCCCCAGCGTCTGCAGCGCATCACCCAGGTCGCCGCCGCCAAGGACCCGACGGCCCGGTTCCGCAGCGCCGGTGCGGTGGCGGCGGCTCTGCGTGACGAGAGCCCCGACACGCGCAGCTACCTGCTGCCCGAGGCGGCCCTGCTCGACGACCTGGCCGGCGAGCGGCAGGGCCGGGAGCTGCGGGGCGCGCGGCGGCTGGCGGCCCTGCTGATGGTGCTCTTCCTGGTCACCGGCGGCGTCTGGGCGATGACGGCCTCGACCGAGGAGCCCGTCGGGGCACCGTCGGCCTCCGCCTCGCAGGAGGAGACGCCGGTGCGGGTCCGGGCCAAGGACTACATCGGCCTGCCGGTCCGGAAGGCGACCCACCGGCTGCAGAAGCTGGAGCTGGTGGTCGACACCCGCGCGCGGGCGAACCCCGGCGACGAGCTGGCCGGCACCGTCGCCGGCGTCCACCCCACCGGGCTGTTGGAGCCGGGGGCGCTCGTGGTCCTCGCGGTCTGGTCCGAGCCCGCGGAACCGTCGCCGTCCTCGGCGCCGGGCGGGGAGCAGAGCGGTTCGGCTTCGGGGAACGAGACGCAGCCGGCACCCGGCGGCGGCCCCGCGACCCAGCCGGGGCAGGGATCCGGCCAGGGGTCAGGGCACGGTTCGGGACAGGGGTCCGGCCACGGCAAGCCCGCCGACCCGGGTGCCAGCGGCGGCGGGAGACCCATCAGCCCGGGCAACAGCGGGAGCGCCGGCGGCGGTAAGCCGACCGGCCCGGGCACCAAGGCCGGCCCCAAGGGGAACGGCCACAGCGGCAAGCTCACACCGGCCACGGGCGGCAAGAGGTAGACATGGACCAGGGAACTCAGGGCGGCGGCGCGCGCGTCGGCGGGCGCTACGAGCTCGGCGAGCTGCTGGGCCGCGGAGGCATGGCCGAGGTCCGGCGCGGCACCGACGTGCGGCTCGGGCGCACCGTCGCGGTGAAGCGGCTCCGGGTGGACCTCGCGACGGACCCCACGTTCCAGGCGCGGTTCCGGCGCGAGGCCCAGTCGGCGGCCGGCCTCAACCACCCCAACATCGTCGCCGTGTACGACTCCGGCGAGGAGATGTCCCCCGACGGCAGCCACGTGCAGCCCTACATCGTCATGGAGTACGTCGCCGGACGCACCCTGCGCGACGTGCTGAACGACGGCCGCAAGCTGCTGCCCGAGCGTGCTCTGGAGATCATGTCCGGGGTCCTCGCCGCGCTGGACTACAGCCACCGTGCCGGGATCATCCACCGCGACATCAAACCGGCGAACGTGATGCTGACCCCCTCGGGCGAGGTCAAGGTCATGGACTTCGGGATCGCCCGGGCGATCTCCGAGGGGACCTCCGCGGTGACCCAGACCCAGGCCGTGGTGGGAACCGCCCAGTACCTCTCCCCCGAGCAGGCGCGCGGGGAAACCGTCGACTCACGCAGCGACGTCTACTCCGCCGGCTGCCTGCTCTACGAGCTGCTCGCGGGGCGGCCGCCCTTCGTCGGCGACAGCCCCTTCTCCGTCGCCTACCAGCACGTGCGGGAGACCCCGGAGCCGCCGTCGGCACACAACCCGGACCTGCCGCCGGAGCTCGACGCGATCGTGATGAAGTCGCTCGCCAAGCGGGTCGAGGACCGCTACCAGAGCGCAGCGGACATGGAGCGCGACATCCAGCGCTACCTCGACGGGCACCCCATCGACGTACCGACGACAGCCATGGCGCCGCCGCCCCTGCCCGCCGACGCGACACCCACCTCCATCTTCCGCGCCCCCAGCGATGAGGAGCCCGAGGAGGAGCGCCGCAAGCGGTGGCCGATCGTGCTGCTGGTGCTCGTCCTGCTCGCCCTGCTCATCGCCGGCGTCGCGGCAGCGCTGCAGCTCTTCGGCTCGTCGGACAAGCAGCAGGTCACGGTGCCGCAGGTCACGAACATGACCCTGCGAGCAGCGGAGCGGCGGCTGGAGGGCGAAGGGCTCAAGCTGGGCGAGGTGACCCGGGAGAACTCCGAGGACGTGGACAAGGGTCGCGTCATGGAGCAGGACCCCGGGCCCCGTGAGACCGTCGACAAGGGCTCGGAGGTCGACCTCCTCGTCTCGGCCGGCTCGGAGATGGTCACCGTCCCGGACGTGCTCGGCAAGTCCGAGCGCGACGCGACCGCCCAGCTGACCGACCTCGGACTGAACGTGGAGCCGGTCGACCGGGACTCCGACGAGCCGGCGGACACGGTGGTGGACAGCGACCCGAGGCCGGCCACACAGGTGGAGGCCGGCTCGACGGTGACCATCTATGTGTCGACCGGTCCCGCCGAGGTCCCCAACGTGGTCGGGATGAACGAGGACAAGGCGACGTCGACGCTGGAGGACGCCGGCTTCGAGGTGGACGTGCAGCGTGACTCGACGACCCCGTCGGAGAAGGGCGTCGTGCTGCGGCAGGACCCCAAGGGCGGTTCGGACGCGTCCCGCGGGTCGACCGTGACCATCACCGTCTCCGACTACGAGTCGCCGTCCCCGTCCCCGACACCCACGCCCAGCCCGTCGGAGTCACCGAGCAGCAGCCCGTCCCCGAGCCCCAGCGACAGCCAGAGCAGCGGTGCCTCGGCCTCCCTCGGCACCGGCACCGGCACTGGCACTGGGCGCACCACGTCGCCCCAAGGGGCGACGCCGGCGTCGGGCTGACCTCAGGTCCCGTCGTCGACGATCGTCTTGCCGGCGGGGCGCGCGTAGCGCAGGTCAGCGGTCCCGTCGTACGCCGGCGCCTCGATCGAGTCCTTCTCCTCGAGGTCCCAGCCGAGCTCGTACTTCTCGACCGCGGCCAGGTAGGCCTGGATGTAGGGGCTGTCCTCGAGCTGGTCCCGCATGGCGTCCTGGTTGCCGATCGCCGAGATGACGTACGGCGGTGAGTAGGTGACGCCGTGCAGCAGCACCGTGTTGCCGACGCACTTGATGCCCGTCGTCGAGATCACTCGCTGGCCCTGGAGGACCATCGCCTCCGCGCCACCGGCCCACATGGCGTTCACGACCGCCTGGATGTCCTGCTGGTGCACGATCGCCTCGCCCACCTGCTCCCCGGCCGAGTCGCGGATCGACGCTGGGGCGTCCTCGAGGGTGACCGTGAGACCGGGTCCCTCGACGGCGGTCAGGCCGGCCGGCCCGGCGAGCTCGTCGATCCGGCCCTGGACCTCCGTCAGCGTTCCGGAGTCGCTGCGGTTGCTGAGCTCCTCGATCTCCGCGTCGAGGGAGGCGACGTCCTTCCGCAGCTCGGCGACCCGGTCGGTCTCCTGCTGGGCGAGGTCGGCGAGGTCGGCGTACTGTCCCGGCCGGAGGTCGGTGCCGGCCGAGTTCACGGCGCTGGTGACCAGCAGGGCGCCGGCACCGACGAAGGCCAGCGGCGTGGCCAGCCGCCACCCGAGCCTGCGGGTGCGGGCCTCCGGCGCGCGGTGCCGCCCGAGCTGGGCGACCCGCCGCAGCCGCGAGGGCACGCGCGCTGCCCGGTGGCCTCGGGGGCCGGGGCTGCCGGTCTCCTGCATGTCCGCTGGTCCGCCGTCCGTCGGGGTGAAGGGTGCTCCTACTACGCTAACCGAGGCCGTTCAGACCCCGAACCTCCAGGAGAACACGTGTCCAAGCCTCGAAGTGCCGCCGCACGGCAGCAGCCGGCCGCCGTCGACAGGCTGTCGGTGGTGCGCACCGGCCTCGCGGCCCTCCTCGCCGTCGCCGGCATCGCGTGGGTCTGCTTCTACGTGTTCGCCGTGGTCGACGACGGCACGCCGTCGTGGATGGCCGACCTGGGCGGCTGGAACTTCGTCATCGGTTTCGGTGCGCTGTTCCTCGGGCTGATCGTCGCCGCCCACCGGTCCACGCCGCTGGGACGCGGCCGCGGAGTCGTGGTCGGAATGCTCGGCAGCTTCCTGCTCGGGCTGCTGTGGATCATCGTCTACTACGTGACCAGCCAGGACGCCAACATCCCGGTGTTCCGCGAGCTCGGCAACTACAACCTGCTGGTCGGCATCGGGTTCATGACCACGGGCTTCGTCTACGCCACCCGCTGGGAATGAGGGCGGTCTAGACCTCGACGGCCGCCCTGGGTTTGCCCGGCGCCGCCGGGGGGACATCCAGATCACGCAGTCCACAGCTGTGGACGGTGCTGTGAGCGAATCACAGCTGTGTAGTTCTCCACAGATGTTTCCCCAGATGTGGAAACCCACTCAGGCGAGCATAACGGTCCGCAGCACCACAGATACGGCAAATCCGACAGCCACCAGGGACATCCCGGCCACCTGCCACGCCGTACGGTTCCGCCGCGGCGCGTAGACCAGGACCAGGGCGAGGACGAGACCGCCCACGAAACCGCCCAGGTGACCCTGCCAGGAGATGAAGCCGCGGCCGAAGATCGTGATCGCCGCGTTGATGCCGACCAGCACCAACAGCCCCTGCACGTCGCCGCGCACCTTGAGCGCGACCACCAGCAGCGCCGCCATCAGCCCGAACAGGGCCCCCGAGGCGCCGACGGTGCTGGAGGCGGGCGCGGCCCACCAGTACACCGCGGCGCTGCCGACCAGGCCGGAGAGCAGGTAGAGCGCCAGGAACCGGGCCCGCCCGAGCACGGCCTCGAGCTGGGGTCCCAGAATGAACAGGGCCAACATGTTGAAGCCGATGTGCCACAGCTCGACGTGGGTGAACATCGACGTCAGCAGCTGCCAATAGGCACCGTCGGCCACCCCGTCGACCATCTGCGGCTGCCCGTTGACGAGCGCCGTGCCGCCGACTGGGATCAGCGCGAACGTCCAGCGCACCACGCCGTCGACACCACCCGTGGCCGCCACGAGCAGGAACACCAGCGCGTTCATCCCGATGAGCGACTTGGTGACCAGCCCGACCGTCGCCTGCCGACGCCCGCCGTACGCCGTGCGCCCCTGCCGGGTCGACCGCGCGCCCTCCTTCACGCAGTCCGGGCACTGGAAGCCCACCGCCGCCTGGCGCATGCAGTCCGGACAGATCGGCCGGTCGCACCGCTGGCAGCGGATGTGTGTCTCGCGGTCACCGTGCCGGTAGCAGGTGGGGGTCAGCTGCTGCTCGCTGCCGATCTCGGTCGGCTCGTCGCTCATCGGATCGTCGGACGGTGGAGCGCTCAGCGCTCCTCCACGACCACCGACTCGACCACCACGGGGTCGACCGGCCGGTCCATGGCCCCGATCTCGGTCGTCGCGATGGCGTCCACCACGGCGCGCGACTCGGCGTCCGCGACCTCGCCGAAGATCGTGTGCTTGCGGTTGAGGTGCGGCGTCGCCGTCACGGTGATGAAGAACTGGGAGCCGTTCGTGCCCGGCCCGGCGTTGGCCATCGCCAGCAGGTACGGCCGGTCGAACTGCAGCTCGGGGTGGAACTCGTCCTTGAACGTGTAACCGGGGCCTCCGCGGCCGTCGCCGCGCGGGCAGCCACCTTGGATCATGAACCCGTCGATCACCCGGTGGAAGGTGAGCCCGTCGTAGAAGTTGCCGGTCTTCTTCTCGCCCGTGGTGGGGTCCTGGTACTCCTTCGTGCCGGTGGCCAGGCCGACGAAGTTGTCGACCGTCGCCGGCGCGTGGTTCGGGAAGAGCTGGAGGGTGATGTCACCCCGGTTGGTCTTCAGGGTTGCGTAGGTGTCGGCCACCGGCCTGCCTTTCGGGATCGGGGGGCCGCAGCGCGGCCGTGTCCACCCTCGATCTTGTCACGCGCCTCCGCATGGGGTTTCCTCGCCGGTAGCGGGGGAACGGTTTCGAGGGGCCGGACGCCCCGCGACCCTGCCTGGGGGGCCGCGTGCCGGAGTCATCCCGGTGCTCCCGAGCCGCCCGTGACCAGATGAGTCGACACAGGAGTTGAGGATGAGGTCCAAGAAGAAGTCCGCGGCGAAGCTCGCACTGGCGATGAGCCAGGCGAAGGAGCAGGCGAACGACCTGCAGGACCGCCTCGCGCCGGCGGTCGAGGACGCCCGCGAGCGGGTCGCCGATGCGCGAGAGCGGTTGGCACCCCGCGTCGACGAGGCCCGCGAACGCCTCGCACCGCACGTCGACGAGGCCCGCGAACGCCTTGCCCCTCGGGTCGACGAGGCGCGCGAACGCCTCGCACCCCGCGTGGACGAGGCCAGGGGACGGTTGGCCGATCTCGCCGGGTCCGCCGCGGTCCGCCTCGACGAGGCGCTGCCCGACCAGGCCACGCCCACCACCGTGGCCTCCGCCGCGAAGGCCAAGCGCAGCGCGGACCGGTCCGGTCGCCTCCGGAAGCTCTTCCTGCTCGCCGGTGTCGCCGCCACCGCCGCGGTGATCGCCAAGCGGCTGCGCGGTGGAAGTGCCGAGCCTCAGTGGCAGAGCACCCCGCCCGGCCGGCCCACCCCGGCGCCGGCCCCCTCGTCGGCACCCGCTCCCTCAGCTTCGGAGCAGGCTGCGGACACGCTGACCGCCCCGGCGTCCGCCGTGGCCGGCATGGCGGCCGCCGACGCCGCCAGCAACGAGGCCGAAGGCACCGAGGATCCGTCCGGCGGCAGCCCGGACGAGGCCGCCGCGGACGCCGCCGACAGCCCGCGCACGCCCACCACCCCGGACGCTCCTGCCGAGAAGACCAACGTCAAGGAGTGACCCACGTCGCGAGCCGGCCCGGGCCTCCGATCGCTAGACGAGGACCGGGTCGGCCAGCTGGCGGCGCACCCGCCGGGTCGCGCGCCGCTCCGCCCAGAACGACAGGATCGGCACCGTCCCGCTGAGGATGGTCACGAGCGTGAACCCGATGTCCCACCGGGCCCGTCGGGACAGCGTGAACGTCACGAGCACGAAGATCATGTAGAGCCAGCCGTGCGCGACGCCGAGGTACTTCGCGATCCCGTCGCCCAGGCGCTCGCCGTCGCTGCCCACCGGGAACCAGGCCGGGTTCACCAGATGGGCCCAGTGGAGCGGCAGGCCTACGAGACAGAGCACGATGAGCAGCACGCCGACGACGGTGGCCATCACCCGGTAGGCGTTGAGGAGCGACTTCACGGCTCCGACGGTATCCGAGTCCCCGAGGCGGCCCCCGACACCGTCCCAGGCTCCGGGTCCGTCTCACCCGCCCGGGCCCGCGCGACCTCGAGCTCGTCGCGGGTCCAGCGCCACCACAGAAAGACGGCGAAGCCGCCGAACAGCCACCACTCGACGCCGTACAGCAGATTCCGCAGCGCCGTCGACGTCGGCGCGTCCGGCAACGAGTCAGGGGTGACCGCGACCAGCCCGGCGCGGGCGTCGGCCGGGCTGCGCAGGATGACGTAGCCGCCGTACACGTCCCCATCCACGTGCTGCAGCACGTCCGCGACCCGCAGCGCCGGCAGCACGCGGTCGCGCGGGTCGGGGTCCGGACCGGCCGCTGACTCACCGGGTTGCAGCCAGCCGACCACGTCGGTGCTCCCGGCGGGAAGCGGGGCGGCGTCGGCGACGGTCGCGGACCAGCCCAGGACGACCGGCATGGCGGATCGGGTGTCGCAGGACGTCCGGTCCCCACAGGTCAGCAGCGGTACGACGACCCAGACGCCGTCGCGGCCGTCGTGCTCGCGCCCGGACACGTACACGACGTCGCCCGGCAGCCAGCGGCCGGTCATCGACACCGGTCTGCCGACCCCGTCGCCGGGGAACGGGTCGTCGGCGCCGAGGACGTCCTGGAGCGGGACGGGGTCGGCGTCCGCCAGCTCGGCGGAACGGTCCTGCCGATGCTCCTGCCATGCGCCGATCTGCCAGTTGCCGAGCAGCACGGCGGCCACCACGGCGAGGACGGCCGGCACGTGCAGCAGGAACATCGACGGCCGGAAGAGCAGAGGGACGTTCCCGAGCGGGCGGGAAGGCATGGCTCGAGCCTACGTGTGCCACGATGCTCGGATGCAGGCCGTGCACCACCTCAGCTGCGGCACCATGTGCCCCGCCGCAGGACGGGTGCCCGGTCTCATGCCGTCCGAGCTCGTCGCGCACTGCCTGCTCGTGGAGGGCCGCGAGGGCCTGGCCCTGGTCGACACGGGTTTCGGCATCGCGGACGTCGCCGAGGGTGGCCGGCGGCTGGGACGGCCCTTCGTCACGCTGGCCGGCGTGCGGCTCGACAACGACGCGACCGCGGTCGCGCAGGTGCGCGCCCTCGGTCATCGCCCCGAGGACGTCCGCGACATCGTCGTCACCCATCTGGACCTCGACCATGCCGGCGGTCTGTCCGACTTCCCGCACGCCCGCGTGCACGTCCACCGCGCCGAGCTCGACGCGACCCGCCACCCCAGCCGCCGGGAGCGGCTCAGGTATGCACCCGCGCAGTGGGCCCACGGCCCCGACTGGGTGGCCCACACCGCCGGCGGGGACGACTGGTGGGGGTTCGCCGCGGTGCGGGCGGTCGGCGAGGACGTGCTGATGATCCCGCTGCACGGGCACACCCGGGGGCACTGCGGGGTCGCCGTACGCCGGCCCGGAGGCGGCTGGCTGCTGCACGCCGGGGACGCCTACTTCCACGCCGGCGACAAGCAGACCCCACGGTCGTGCCCGCCGGTGGTGCGGATGTACCAGGCCGCGCTGGCCGTGGACGGTCGCCGACGGCGGGACAACCTGGCGCGCCTCCAGGAGCTGCACCAGCAGCACGGCGTCGAAGGGGACGGACGGGTCTCGGTGTTCTGCGCCCACGACCGGAGCGAGCTGGAGGCGCTGAGGTCGTCGGAGACCGTGCCGTGAGGCGGGATTGGCCCGACGTTCCTAGAATCTGTCCATGAGCATCCGGTTGGCCATCGTCGACGACTACGAGGTCGTCGCCCGCGGACTCGCAGACATGCTGCACTCGACGTCGGAGGACATCGAGGTGGTCGAGCTCGACGCCCGGATGCCAGTGGACTCCAAGGTGGACATCGCGCTGTACGACACCTTCGCCCAGGGACAGGGCGACAGCCCGAGTGTGGAGGATCTCCTCGCCAGCCCGCACGTCGCGAAGGTCGTGATCTACACCTGGAACCTCGACCGCGACCTGGTCGACCGGGCGCTGCGGCTCGGCGTCTCGGCCTACCTCTCCAAGACGCTGTCGTCCCCCGAGCTCGTGGCCGCGCTACGGGCGGTGCAGTCCGGGGAGACGGTCGTCTCGCCGGATCCCGGCGCCGACCCACCCCTGCAGGGCGACTGGCCCGGACGTGCGGAGGGGCTCACGGCTCGGGAGGCCGAGGTGGTCGCGCTGATCACCCAGGGCCACAGCAACGCCGACATCGCCGGGCTCGCCTCGCTGTCCATCAACTCGGTGAAGTCCTACATCCGCAGCAGCTACCGGAAGATGGGCGTCACCAGCCGCACCAACGCCGTGCTGTGGGGTATCGATCACGGGATGAAGCCCGACCGGACGCGACGCCGGACCGACGGCGAGCGCTGACCGGTCACCAGGGGCGTCGCACTCCGAGGAGCAGCCGGCCCACCGGCCCCGCGGGCCGGCGCCTGGCCTCGCCGTCGAAGAGGTAGACACCCCCGCCTGCCCACGGCGGGTCGCCCGCCAGCGGACCCATCGGGTCCCGTTCCTCCGGTCGTACGCCGGCGCGGGGCCTGGTCAGGGCCCGCTCGACCGCCTCGCGGGCACCGAGGAGGCGGTGGCCCTCGGGCAGCAGCTCGGCGGCGAACGAGTCGTCACTGCAGACCATGTCGTGGTGCAGGCTGCGGACCAACGCCGACACCGTCTCGCCCGGCACGCCCGTGATACGTCCGGCCACCCGGCCGGCCCACCGGTCCCAGACGTCCCAGGTGTCACCCTCCGACCCGGCCGCCCCCGGGGACGTGAGCAGCGGCAGCGGCAGCTGCGCCCTCACGAGCCGCGCCACGTCGGCGTACAACCGCAGCAGGCCTGCGTAGGAGAGCCGCTCCGGGCCGCCCACGTCGTAGGTCCGTGTCTCGGCCGGCAGGTCGAGACCCCCGGCGAGCGCCTCCAGCACGTCGACGACCGCGATCGGCTGCACCTGCGACGACAGCCACGGCGGCAGCGTCTGGAGGGGCAGCCGCTCCGACATGCCACGCACGATCTCGAACGACGTCGACCCGCTGCCGATGACGACTGCGGCCCGCGCGGTCACCGTCGGGACACCGCAGCGGCCGAGGATCCGCTCCACCTCCAGGCGGGAGGCGATGTGGTCCGACAGCCGGGTCTCGGCGACCGGGGGCACCAGCCCGGAGAGGTACACGATCCGCTCGACCCCGGCTTCGGCGGCGGCAGCGCCCAAGACCTCGGCCCCGCGCCGGTCCCGGGCCGCGAAGTCCCGGTCGGCCAGGGAGTGGACGAGGTACACCACGGCGTCGACTCCGCGGACCGCGGCACGCACCTGGTCCGCGTCGAGCACGTTCATCCCGACGCTGCGGACCCGGTGCTGCCACCAGCGGGGACCGGTTGGTGCACCCGTGGAGAAGGAGGCGACGACGTCGTGGCCGCGGCGCAGGAGGACCGGGACGAGGCGTCCGCCGATGTAGCCACCGGCCCCCGTCACCAGCACGCGCATGGCTCAGGGTGCCACAGCATGGCAGGACCCCGGCTCGAGCGGGGTGGAGCTCGAGCCGGGGTCCTGGTCTGGTCAGCTCAGGAAGCGGCGGGCGTCGACGTGGGTGGGGTTCTCGCGGACGTGCTCGACGATGCGTTCGCGGACGTCGTCGTCGATGTCGATGCCGCTCTCGGCCAGGCCTTCGTCGAGCTCCTGGCGCAGCGTCTTCTCCTCGGCGCCGTCCTGCCAGGACGCGAGCCGGTCCACGACCGCCTGCAGCGCCGCGACCTTGGCCTCGTCCTCTCCGGTCTTGGCAACAGTCTCATCAGTCATGCCGACACCGTTCCCACGCGGCGGGCGTTTCACGCGCTCCAGGGGCCCGTCGTCAGGTGGCGATGCCGACAGCCCGCTCGAGCTCCTCCAGCGCCTGCGTGGTGAGCGGTGCCAGCGACTCGAGGTCCGGAACGGCCCCACCGCCCCCGAGGAAGCCGAAGCCCACCTGGTCGGCGTAGGAGCAGACGGTGACGTTGAGCGCCATGCCGTCGTACACGATCGACGCGGGGTACATCGCGTCGAGGTGAGCGCCGTTCCAGTACAGGTCGGACCGCGGACCCGGCACGTTCGAGATCGGCAGGTTGTAGCCCGGGGACAGCCGCAGGTCGACCGGCAGCATGGGCAGCAGGATCGTCGGGAGGATGCTGGGGAATGCGACCAGCACGCACAACGCCGTACCGAACGCGTTGCGGAGCTGCCCGCCGCCCTCGGAGCCGGCGTCGGACACGGCCACGGGGCAGATGGCCACCAAGGAGCGCTCGGGCAGCTCGTCGTGGGTCGAGAGCCAGGCACGCATCCCTCCCGCGACCATCGCCGTGACGACGTCGTTGGCCGTCACGGCGGCTGCCCGCTGCACGGCACGGAGTCGGGCCTGGGGCCAGGAGGCGGCGGTGAAGGCGCGCTCGGGTCCCAGGGCGCCGTTGAGCCGGGTGCGCGGCGCCCCGAACGGCAGGGCGGTGCTGTCGGTCCTCAGCCCCGCGGGAGCCCGACGGCCGAGCGCAGCAGGCCCCGCGCAGCGCTCCCCGTCGACGGCTTTCCCGGCGGCTGCGGCAGCGCGTGCATCGGCGGCATCCCCCGCAGGTCCGGGTCGGTGCTCATCGACCGCTCGATCAGGCGCAGGCCGCTGATGCCGTCGAGCACTGCGTGGTGGATCTTCGTGTAGAGCGCCAGCCGTCCACCCTCCAGGCCGTCGACGATGTACGCCTCCCACAGGGGGCGGCTGCGGTCCAGCGGCTGCGCGTGGAGGGCGCCGACGAGCTCCCACAGCCGAGCCAGGTCCGATCCGGGCGGCAGGGACACCCGGTGGACGTGCTCCTCGGAGGCGAGACGAGGACAGTCCTGCCACGCCCAGAGGCCGCCGGTGTCGGCTCCCCGACGGGCTCGTCTCCGTAGACGCGGGTCGACCTCGAGGTCCGCACTCACCGCCAGCGCGTAGAGCCGGTCCACGTAGTCGGGGCCGGCGTCCGCCGGCGGGCTGAGCAGCAGCACCGAGGCGACGTGCATCGGGTTCCCGAGCAGCTCCGCGGTCATGAGCGTCGCAGCCATGGGGTCCATGAGCACCATGGATCAATGTGACCACGCACGCGGCCCGGCGTCTGCGGCCACAATGGTCACGATGACCGCGACCCTGCTCGGTGCCGCGCGGCTGGTGGTGGCCGCGTCGGCGCTCGCGGCGTGCGCAGCGCCGGCGGGTCTGCCGGTTCCACGTGGAACCAGCGCGTCGTGCTCGGTCTTCCCCGACGACAACTACTGGCACGCGGACGTCACCGGGCTCCCGGTCGAGCCGCGCAGCTCCACGTGGCTGTCCCACATGGAGCCGAGGAGCGACCTGCACCCCGACTTCGGCCCCTCGTCGGGCGACGGGCCGCCGTACGGGATCCCGGTCACCACCGTCGGGGCCGAGCACCGTCGGGTGCACGTCCGGTTCCGGTACGCCGACGAGAGCGACTCGGTGCGCTACCCCTTCGGGAAGGGCACGCGCATCGAGGGCGGGCGACGGTCCGCCGGCGACCGGCACGTGATCGTGGTGGACGAGGACCACTGCCGGCTCTACGAGACGTGGGACACCCACGTCCGCGACGGGCGCTGGCGAGCCGGCTCGGGGGCGACCTGGTCGCTGCGCGACAACGTCCTGCGCCCGGACGGCTGGACCTCGGCCGACGCAGCGGGGCTCCCGATCCTGCCGGGTCTGCTGCGCTGGCGCGAGGTGCGCAGAGGCACCCTCGACCACGCGATCCGGTTCACCACGGACGTCACCGGCGACGAGCACCTGTGGCCGGCCCGGCACGACGCGGGCTCCCAGGACAGCGCGAGCTACCCGCCGATGGGTGCCCGGTTCCGGCTCGCTGGCTCCTTCGACGAGACCGGCTACAGCACCCGGGCCCGCACGGTGATCGCCGCCTTCAAGCGCTACGGCCTCGTGCTCGCCGACAACGGGTCGCCGTGGTACTTCCAGGGCGAGCGCAACCGGCGCTGGCCCGACCGGCTGGTCGAGGAGCTGAAGACGATCCCGGCCTCTGCCTTCGAGGCGGTGGACACCTCGTCGCTGATGGTGGACCCGGACAGCGCGCAGGTCCGGCAGCCCTGACCCGGGTCGTGGGTGGAGGGGCACGAACGGTGTGCAAACAACCCGCTCCTCGCCCACCTGGCCGGCCCCGGCGCTGTCCGTGGCGGACTTCCGGCGGCAACGGCACGAAAACCGAGCCCGTCCGAGTCGCCGTGCGGCGCAGCACCTACACCCGCGTCACGCTCGTCGAGGCCGTGAAGGAGGAGGGCCGCGACGGTGCCCTCCTCCGGGTCCGGCACGGCGTGTACCGGGTGCGCGCCGGCGCGACCGAGCGTGCCGCCCAGGCGTACAGCCGCGCACAGGTCGACCAGGCGGAGGCGGGCTCCAGCGCCGCCGAACACGTGCTGCGGGCCTTGTGCACCATGACCGGGACGCCTTGGCGCGGCTCAGCGCCGACCCGAGGCCGGCGATGCGTCCCGGGACTCGGCTCAGGTCAAGTCGGGCAGCATCTCCGACATGGGTCGCGCGGCGACGGCATCGGCCGGACGCGACAGGTAGAACTCGGCGTGGTAGTAACCGTCCGCCTCTTTGCCGGTGGGGTCGTTGCCGAGGGCACTCGCCTCAGTGACGGCCCACTCCTGCTCTTCGGCGCCTGTGAACCGTCGCTGCCGGAAGGTCTGGGGCAGCCGTTCGGTGACCAACCCCCGGTCGCCGAGCGTCTCGGCGATCGCGTTGTAGTCAAAGGTGCGCAGGCAGAACGACGCCACCCAGGTCGAGTCCGAAGTGCCCTCGAGGAGCCGGTCGAAGGTCCTGTCGGTGACATAGCCGATGCCACCGGTTGTCGTGATCAAGTCAATGTCGCTCAGCGCCGCGGCCAGCTCGTCGGAGGATTCGTCGACCTCGAGGTTCTCGCAGAAGCCGGCGTCGAGCGCACCGGTGGTGACGGCGTACTTGACAGCGCTCTGGGCAACGTCGAGCCCGACCACGTGGGGGGCATCTGCTCGCCCTCGCTCCTGCAGCAGGCACCGGTCTGCCGCGACCAGCTCCTCGAGGGAAAGCGACTCGGTGGCGGCCTTGCTGTAGTGGGCGTAGACGTCCGTGATGTCGAGATCGGTCTTGAGCAACGTCGCGACGATGCCGTAAGAGCAACAGACGTCGAGGAGCCTCGGCGTACGTTCGACGCCTTCGGCCCGGGCCTTCAGCAGCAACCTGAAGATGTCCGCACCATGCTGAGGAATGACGTACTCGAAGGGCTCCAGGGTCGAGAAGTACGCTCGTGGATCTGGCTGGTCGTAGATGGCGTCGAAATCGGCCTTGTGCAATGACGAAGCGGGCGTCATGACCCTCCTGCGGCTCGCGACGATGGAGCGGAACTGTCGACTCTACCGACGGCACTGGGTCGAGTCATCGGTGTGCGCTACGCCGTCTGCCCCACCGTGTGAAATGTCCGCTGGCTGGCCACGCACTCGGACGACCGCTCATCGCCGCACTGTGGCGCGCGGAGTCCGCGGGAACGGTGCCGGTCGGACCTGGGATCGGACGGCTCAGCCAGTTGCGAGCTTCTTGACTACGAACTGGTTGAGGCTCATGTGTTGCTCGGCGGCGTGCATAGCAAGGTCTCGGTCGAGTTGCTCGCCGATGCGGACGTTGAATGTCCCGGAGTACTTGCGCTCGGCGAAGGGCGCAGGGAGCTTCTCGTTGTTGGCCTGCATGTCGTCCACGACCTCGGCAACCCTCGTCGTCTTCAGCGGACCACGTGACCCGGAACGTGTAGTGCGACACGTCCACCCCTCGCTCTTGGATGTCCCTCACATGGCCTCCTTCCTGTCGATCGCCGCGAGGACCTGGCGCACCTGGTACGCCTTGGCCTTGCCCTTGTTGTTCTGGATGTTGACCCGGGGGTCGCCTATCCAAGGCGTCTTGAAGACCGCATGAGACGTTCCGCGCTACAACCGTTCGAACGACGCGGATGTCCGGATATTGCGTCCCACGCGGTAGTTCGGCGTTCGGGGGTTCGAAGTCGTGGCGGAAGGGGGTCTAACGCCGGAACGAGTCCTCGCTGCTCGTCGAGACCACCACCGCACCCGGCTCCCCACGCGACGGGTCCGCGTCGCTGTCGAGAACCGACCGAATCCGGCACCGTCGTATGCGGGCGCTGCGAGTCCGCGTACGTCGGCAACACCGGAACACCTGCCTCACCGCCCGCCGGTACGGGAAGAACGAGTGCGCGGCGTCAAGCCTGCCCGCCGACGACCTCGAGCGGCTCGTCGGAGACGCGCTCGTCGACCTGTACGCCAACTCGGGGCTCTTCGGCCAAGCCGTCGAGAACTACCTCGCCCAACAACAGGCCGGGGCCAGCCCCATCCAGGCGGAGATCGACGCCGCGCAGGCGACGGTCGCGCGGACAAGGAGCGCATCATCGCCCGGTACCAAGCTGACTACGAGAAGGGAAAGCTCGACCTGTACTGCACCCGCACCCGCGAACTGCGCGCCGAGGTCGGAGCAGCCAGCGAGCACATCACGCAGCTGCACCTTCAGCTTGCCGAAACTGAATCCGCCCCGTGCCGTCCGACGAGGACCGCCATCGGCTGCACCAGCTGCTCGCCGGGCGCGTCCACACCGGGCCTGTGCCCGTTCGCAAGACGCTGTCTACCGCGCTGGTCGCTCTACTCGAGGTCCACGACATCGACGACGTCCGACCCACCTCCCGGCTGGGCGGCCCGGAGACGCGAACCCGGCACCACGGGGGCAGGTGTTTGCCTGCCGTTCGTCTGGGTGGAGTGTGCGCAACGGTGTGCGAACCGGCTACGCCCGCTACGCCGCACCGTCGCTGGCGCCGGTGGTGCTGAGTCGTCAACTGCGGTCCCACTCCGCCATCGCTCGCGGCGTCCTGGCTCTCGACGCGGAGCGCCCGGGCCGGCTGCGCCCACGGTGCCCTCATCGACGAGGCCCTGTTCCACGCCGCCGACCAGCTGCTCGCCACCCGCAGCGCGCCCGCCGCCGCGGCGGCCACCGGCAGCGACTTCATCCTCACCGGCACCATCACCCGCGCCCGGTGCCGGGGCGCGTACGTGGGTGCCCGAGGCACGAGCAAGACCGGCACTGCGCACCGCTACTACACCTGCGTGACGGCTCGCCGCTACGGCGCCAAGCAGTGCGCCGGCCCCTCGTTGCCCGCCGATGAGCTCGAGTCTCTGGTGATCGAGGCACTCATCGCCACCTACGCCGACCATGCCCTGTTCAGCGAGGCCGTCGAGCTGTACCTCGAGCAGGTCGCCAACCGCACCGAACCCATCCACGAGCAGCTCCGTGCCCAACACGCCTTGATCGCCGAGCGCGAGCGGACCCTGGCGCGGTACAAGCGCGACTACCAGGACGGGCACCTCTCCGCGCAGCTGTACTCCGCGGACAGCGCCGAGGTCGAGACCTAGACGGTATGGAGTGACCCGCTCGAGCTGAGGGGTTGTAGGCCGGGGCCTCACTCACACATGTTCGTGGGTTACCGAGTAGGGGCTGCCTGCTCGGCCTATCCGACAGTTGTGATGGAGGCCCCGGTGTTTTCTGAGCGTACGAGTGTTGGGCTCGATGTGCACGCACGATCCGTCGCTGCAGCGGCGATTGATGGCGTCACTGGTGAGCTGCGGCAAGCAAGACTGACCCCTTCCCATGAGCACATCCGGTCCTGGATCGGCGACCTGCCTGGTCCGGTGGCGGTGGCTTATGAGGCCGGGCCGACCGGGTTCGGGCTCTCGCGAGCGTTGAACGGCTCCGGGGTCCGTTGCGTGGTCGCGGCGCCCTCGAAGCTGCAGCGCCCTGCAGGTGATCGGGTCAAGACAGACGCCAAGGACGCGATCCACCTCGCCCGGCTGCTGCGGCTGGACGAGGTCACGCCGGTGGTCGTGCCCAGCGTGGAACAAGAGGCAGCCCGGGATCTGGTCCGAGCCCGTGAGGACGCTCGTGGTGATCTGATGCGGGCCCGGCACCGGCTCTCCAAGCTGTTGCTGCGTCAGGGGTTCGTCTACTCCGGTGGCAGAGCCTGGACCGGAACCCACGACACCTGGTTGCGCCAGGTCGGCCGCGCTGAGCTGGTTTCGCCGGCCACGCGGTTGACCTTCGAGTCCGACTACGAAGCTGCCTTGATGGTCAAGACGCGACGCGACCGGCTCGATGCAGCGATCGCCACGATGGCAGCGGACTCGGAGTTCACCGCGGTGGTGCGCCGGTTGGGATGCCTGCGCGGCATCGGCACCCTGACCGGGTTCGCGCTCGCGGTCGAGATCGGCGACTGGGATCGGTTCACCGGCAAGACCATCGGCTCCTTCGTGGGGCTGACCCCCTCTGAGTACTCCTCAGGGGCCTCGCGGGTCCAGGGCGAAATCACCAAGACCGGCAACAGCCACGTCCGCCGGCTTCTGGTCGAGGCCGCCTGGCACCACCGGCCCCGCTACGTGGCCGGGAAGACCATGCGAGACCGCTGGGAGCTCGCCCCACCCGAGGCCCGCGCCCGCGGCGATGAGGGCAACCAACGGCTCCATGTCCGCTGGGTGAGGTTCAACCAACGCAAGAAGCGCTTCGTGGTCGCCAACGTGGCCATCGCCCGCGAACTCGCCGGCTGGTGCTGGTCCCTGGCCGTGATGGACGCCTAACCACCACCACGAACTGGCTTCGTCGACCACAAGCGGTGGTGACAGCGCGTGGAGCGACCCGCGATTGAGCTATGAGCAACCAGACCCTCACCGGCCCGGCCACGCTCGTCCCTAGACACGCGATCCGCTCCTGCCGAACAACCCGTCCTGCGGTATCCAACCCGCGCATATCAGCCTGACCGCGCGTCGCCAACGACACGCTCACCACCGACTCATCGACGAAGCCATGAGGCGCCCGCCCGGAGCAGTCCGGACGGGCGCCTCACCCTGCCCCTTGACAGGAAGTCACTCCATATCAGCTCGCCGCCCTCCGGGCCCAAGTCGCCACACTGGAATCCCAGCTTGAGGTCGCAGTCCCCGATGTACCGGACGAAGCAGAGTTGGCCCGCCTGCACCAGCAGCTACGCGGCGGCAACGTCGAGGTACGGCGCAGCCTTCGTCCACGAGACCACCGACACCGGCTGCCAACCGGACTCCGAACCCCTGCGTCACCTGCTCGATGAAGCGGCTGAACACCTCGACGATCCCGGCGGCGCGCACGCCCCGGCTCCCCGCGGCGACCAGTCGGGCCACCGGGAGATTTGCAGCGGCCGGCGGCGGGTGCGCACGCCGGCGAGGTGGGTGGAGCCAAGGGGACTCGAACCCCTAACCCCCTGCTTGCAAAGCAGGTGCGCTACCAATTGCGCCATGGCCCCTCGGTGGGCGCGACCGAGCCGCGCCCTGGGATCAGCGGCGCTTGACGCTGTCGGTGGCCTCGGCCCAGAGGGCCTGCTCGTGCTTGGCCTCCTGCGACTTCTTGGCCGCCACGACCGCACCCACGGCGCCGAGCGCCAGAAGCAAGAGCTTTTTCATGGGGGTCCCTTCGATCGTTCGACGAGGGTGGGCCTAACAGGACTTGAACCTGTGACCTCTTCCTTATCAGGGAAGCGCTCTAACCGTCTGAGCTATAGGCCCGCATGTCTGCGGCCAGGACGAGCCCGGTCGCCGACGCAGATTACCGCACGGCTCGCGGCCTCCCCAAACCCGGGAGGGCGCCGCAGAGGGAGGCAGTACGTCGACTACAGCACCGCACCGCGGGGGGAGACCTCGACGGCCGCCACCCCCCTGCCGTAGACGACCAACAGCCGCTGTCCGTGAATGCAGCGCAGCACCCCGGAGGCGTCGGTCAGTGTCGACACCACGTGGTCGATCACCTCGTGCTCCTCGGCTTCCGAGGGGTGCTCGTACCTCACGTCGAGGACGTCACCGCTGGTGAGCCGGATCCGAAGCACGATGGCTGTCATGGGCCGAACATAGTCCTGTTCGGGGTGCAGGTCCGCCCCGGCATGATGAACGGGTGAGGACTCGAGTGCCTGCCGGGCCAGGCGTGCTGCTGATACGGCTGGCGCTCGTCCTGTCGGTCCAGGTGGTCGCGCTCGGCGCCGTGTACGTCGCCTCCGTCCGCACGGTCACGGGTCGCCAGCTCGCCGATGCCTCGCTCAGGGGAGCGATCACGGCCCGCCCCCTGTTCAGCGGCACCGTCCAGACGATCCTGGACGTGGTGTCGGTCGCCTCGCTGCTCGGGGCGATGGCCACGGTGGCAGTCATTGCTCTGCTGCGGCTCGCGCGCCTCGAGGGCCTGGTGGCGCTCGGGATCCTGGTCGCGTCCAACGTCTCGACCTGGTTGCTCAAGGACGTGCTGCTGAGCAGGCCCGACCTTCAGCTGCGCGAGATCGCCCCGGCGACGCTCAACAGCCTGCCGAGCGGGCACACCACAGCCGTCTTCTCCGCCGTCGCCGCCCTGTGCTTCGTGGTCCCCCGCCGGTGGCGCGCCGCCACCGCCTCCGTCGGCGCCGGATACGCGGGGCTCACCGGGCTGGCGACCATGCTGGCCGGCTGGCACCGCGCCGCTGACGCGGTCGCAGCATTCCTGGTGGTCGGCGCCTGGGCCACCGTCGCAGCTGCCGTGCTGGTCCTCTTCGGCCGCGGAGCTGTCCCTGCCGACGCTCCCCAGGCACCGGCTCAGCAGATGGCCGGCGGGCGGCTCGCCCAGGTCACCCTCGGACTGCTGGGGCTCGGGGTCGCGCTGAGCATCGGCGTGGCCGCCGCCTCCCTCGAGCCGGACGACGCCCTCGGATCGGCCACGGCGTTCGTCGCCGGTGGGCTGTTCATCACCGGCACGGCCCTTGCGGTCATGGCAGGTGTCCTCGAGGTCCTCCGCGTCACGGACAGGGCCACCGGCGGCGGGCAGGCGCCGGGCCGCTGATCCGCCGTCGGTCGTCCCGGTCGACGAGCCTGGTCAGGCTCAGCGCTCGTCCTCCGCGAGCACGACCTCGACGCCGCCCAGGAGCGCGGCAGCGAGGTTGTAGAGGAAGGCGCACAGGGTGCCGATCACCGTCACCAGGACCACGTCGACCACCGCGACGATCATCGTGAACCCCATGACCCGGCTCGTCCCGAGGTAGTCCTGGATCCGGAAGTCGTTGCCGGTCTCCCCGACCACGTCGACCACGGTGGCGTCGATCGAGTCCCAGATGCCGGCCGCACCCAGCACGCCCCAGACCAGTCCCACGGCCACCACGACGACAATGCCGATCGCCACCGAGAACAGGAACGACACCTTCATCACCGACCACGGGTCGACGTGGGTGAGCCTGAGGTGGGCCTTGCGCACCCGCTTCGGCGCAGCCGAGGAGTCGCTGCGCGGCTGCTTCGACGCCTTGTCCTTGGTGCTCTTGAAGGCAGCGCCCAGCCGCTCGCCGACGCTGGGCTTGCCGCTGCCGTCGGAGCCGGGCGCGTCGGAGGACCCGGAGGGCCCGTACGCCGCTGCGGCGCGGTCGGTCAGGCTCTCCTGACCTCTCGTTGCCGGTGCCGGGTTGTCGGGGCGCCGCTCGGCCATCAGGGCTCCTCTGTCTCCGCTTCGGTGTCCACGTCTCCACCGACGTCCTCACCGGTGAGCTCGCCGACGTCAGCTCCGTCCCCGGGCTCGGTGGCCCCGTCGACGGCGTCGATTGTCGCACCCCCGGCCACGGCCGCCGCAGCGGCCGCCTCAGGGGTGAGCGACTCGATGTCGTTCTCCAGCCGCGACTCGACGCTCCGTGCGACCTGCGCGACGGCGTCACTGTCCCCCACTCCGACGAATTTCACGCCCTTGGTGTCCCGACTCGTGGACCGCAGGTGGTCGTCGATGGCGCTGCGGGTGACCTGGCCGGACTGCTTGACGCAGAGCACCTCGTCACCGTCGACCACGATGAAGCCGCCGACCAGGTTGCCGCGGTCGTCGTCCTGCTTCATCGTCTTGATGCCCAACCCGCCGCGCGACTGGACGCGGTACTCCTCGATCGGCGTCCGCTTCGCGAACCCGCCGTCGGTGATCGTGAACACGTACTGCTGCTCGGTGTCCTCGTCCTCGGCATGCGACCTGATGACCGACATCGACAGCAGGCTGTCCTCGGCCCGGAAGTCCATCCCCTTCACCCCCGAGGTCGCCCGCCCCATCGGCCGGAGCTGCCCGTCGTCGGCGTGGAAGCGGATCGACTGACCCTTGCGGGAGATGAGCAGGATGTCGTCGTCGGGGCCGCACAGCTCCGCACCGATCAGCTCGTCGTCGTCGTCGCGGAAGTTGATGGCGATCACGCCGGCCTGCCGCGGCGAGTTGTAGTCACCGAGCCGGGTCTTCTTCACCAGCCCGGTGCGGGTGGCCAGCACGAGGTACGGCGCCTGCTCGTAGTCCCGGATCGCCAGGACCTGCGCGATGCGCTCGTCCGGCTGGAAGCTGAGCAGCCCGGCCACGTGGCTGCCCTTGGCGTCCCGCGACGCCTCGGGCAGGTTGTAGGCCTTGGTGCGGTAGACCCGCCCGGCGGTGGTGAAGAACAGCAGCCAGTGGTGGTTGCTCGTCGCCATGAAGTGCTCGACGACGTCGTCGCCGCGCAGCGTCGCCCCGCGGACCCCCTTGCCGCCGCGCTTCTGGGTCCGGTACATGTCGGCCCGGGTCCGCTTGGCGTAGCCGCCGCGGGTGATCGTCACGACGAGGTCCTCGTCGGGGATCAGGTCCTCCATCGACAGGTCGCCGTCCGCCGCGATGAGCTGCGAGCGCCGGTCGTTGCCGAACTTCTCGACGATGCCGTTCGAGCTCGTCGGAGACGATCTGCCGCTGCCGACCGGGGCTCGCGAGGATGTCCTTGAGGTCGGCGATGATCCGCTCGAGCTCCTCGAGCCTGTCGATGATCTTCTGCCGCTCCAGGGCCGCCAGCCGCCGCAGCTGCATGTCGAGGATCGCGCGGGCCTGCAGCTCGTCGATGTCGAGGAGCTGGATCAGTCCGTCCCTGGCCTCCTCGACCGTGGGGCTCCGCCGGATCAGCGCGATGACCTCGTCGAGCGCGTCGAGCGCCTTGACCAGGCCGCGCTGGATGTGCGCCTCCTCCTCGGCCTTGCGCAGCCGGTAGCGCGTGCGCCGCTGGATGACCTCGAGCTGGTGGGTCACCCAGTGCGAGACGAACTGGTCGAGGGTGAGCGTGCGCGGCACGCCGTCGACCAGTGCCAGCATGTTGCAGGCGAAGTTCGTCTGCAGCTCGGTGTGCTTGAACAGGTTGTTCAGGACCACCCGGGCGACCGCGTCCCGCTTGAGTACGACGATCAGCTGCTGGCCCGTGCGCGCCGAGCTGTTGTCCTTCACGTCGGCGATGCCCTGGATCTTCCCGGAGTCGGCGAGCTCGGCGATCTTGAGCGCCAGGTTGTCCGGGTTCACCTGGTAGGGCAGCTCGGTGATCACCAGCTGGGTCCGCCCGCGGGCGTCCTCGTCGACGTCGACCACGGCGCGCATCGTCACCGAGCCACGGCCGGTCCGGTAGGCCTGGTCGATGCCCTTGGCGGCCCACGATCAGTGCCTTGGTCGGGAAGTCGGGCCCCTTGATCCGCTGCAGCAGCGCGTCGAGCAGCTCCTCGCGGCTCGCCTCCGGGTTCTGCAGGGCCCACTGCACGCCGTCGGCGACCTCCCGCAGGTTGTGCGGCGGGATGTTCGTCGCCATGCCGACCGCGATGCCGGCGCTGCCGTTGACCAGCAGGTTCGGGAAGCGGGCGGGCAGGATCGACGGCTCCTGCGAGCGGCCGTCGTAGTTCGGCGTGAAGTCGACGGTCTCCTCGTCGATGTCCCGGACCATCTCCATGGCCAGCGGCGCCATCTTGCACTCGGTGTACCGCATGGCGGCTGCGGGGTCGTTGCCCGGGGAACCGAAGTTGCCCTGGCTGTCCACCAGCGGGGCGCGCATCACCCACGGCTGGGCGAGCCGCACCAAGGTGTCGTAGATCGCCGAGTCGCCGTGCGGGTGGTACTGACCCATCACCTCGCCCACGACGCGCGCGCACTTGGAGAAGCCACGATCCGGGCGGTAGCCGCCGTCGTACATCGCGTAGAGCACGCGACGGTGCACCGGCTTCAGGCCGTCGCGGACATCGGGCAGCGCGCGGCCGACGATGACCGCCATCGAGTAGTCGATGTAGGAGCGCTGCATCTCGACCTGCAGCTCGACCGGCTCGATCCGCCCGCCCGGGCTCTCGATCGGTGTGTCAGTCATGCGTCATCTCTTTCCGTCTGTCAGAGGGGCGCGAGGTGCGTGCGATGGCAAGGCGGAGGAGCGATGGCGTGGCCGGCCACGTCGAGCGACGACAACGCAGCCAGCGTGCGTGCATCGCGGTCCTGCTCAGATGTCAAGGAAGCGGACGTCTTTGGCATTGCGCTGGATGAACGACCGCCGCTGCTCGACGTCCTCGCCCATGAGGATCGAGAACATCTCGTCGGCCTGCGCGGCGTCCTCGAGCTGCACCTGCAGCAGGAGCCGGTTGTCCGGATCGAGCGTGGTGTCCCACAGCTCGTCGGGGTTCATCTCACCGAGGCCCTTGTAGCGCTGGACCGGGTTCTCCTTGGGCAGCTTCTTGCCCGCCTCGAGCCCGGCGCGGGTGACCGCCTCGCGCTCCGGGTCTGAGTAGACGAACTCGTGCTCGTGCGGCTTGTTCCACCGGATCCGGTACAGGGGCGGCTGGGCGAGGTAGACGTAGCCGGCCTCGATGAGCGGCTTCATGAACCGGAACAGCAGCGTGAGCAGCAGCGTCCGGATGTGGTGACCGTCGACGTCGGCGTCGGCCATCATCACGATCTTGTGGTAGCGCAGCTTCTCGAGGTCGAACTCGTCGTGGATGCCGGTGCCCAGCGCCGAGATGATGGCCTGGACCTCGTTGTTGGCCAGCACCTTGTCGATGCGTGCCTTCTCCACGTTGAGGATCTTCCCGCGGATGGGCAGGATCGCCTGGATCCTCGGGTCCCGGCCGCCCTTCGCGGAGCCTCCCGCGGAGTCGCCCTCCACGACGAAGATCTCGCACTCCTCGGGGTTGGTGCTCTGGCAGTCGGCCAGCTTCCCGGGCAGGCCGCCGCCGCCGAGCAGCCCCTTGCGGCCCCGCGCCAGCTCGCGGGCCTTGCGGGCAGCGATCCGCGCCTGGGCGGCGGACATCGCCTTGCGGATGATGTCCTTGCCCTCGAGCGGGTTCTTCTCCAGCCAGTCGCCGAGCTGCTCGTTGACCACGCGCTGCACGAAGCCCTTGGCCTCGGTGTTGCCCAGCTTGGTCTTCGTCTGGCCCTCGAACTGGGGCTCGGCCAGCTTGATGGAGACGATGGCGGTGAGTCCCTCCCGGACGTCGTCACCGCTGACCCGGTCCTCCTTCTTCTTGATGAGGTTCCAGTTCTCGCCCCAGTTGTTCATCAGCGAGGTGAGCGCGGAGCGGAACCCCTCCTCGTGCGTGCCCCCCTCGTGGGTGTTGATCGTGTTGGCGAACGTGTGCACCGACTCGGTGTAGCCGGTGTTCCACTGCATCGCGATCTCGACGCTCAGACCCCCGTCGGCCTCGGCCTCGAAGTCGATCACCGTCGGGTGCGCGGCCTCCCGGCGCCGGTTGAGGTGCTCGACGTAGTCCACCAGGCCGCGGTCGAACTTGAAGGTGCGCTCGAGGACGCCCTCGTCGTTGCGGTGCGCCTCGGACTCCGCCTGGGTCGGCTCCGCCTCGGTCGTGCCGTCCTCGACGGCCTCGGCGATGACCGCCGCCTGCCGCCGCCGGTCGCGGACCACGATCTCCAGACCCTTGTTGAGGAAGGCCATCTCCCGGAACCGGTTGGTGATCGTCTCGAAGCTGTAGTCGGTGGTCTCGAAGATCTCGTCGCTGGCCCAGAACCGGGTCGTCGTGCCGGTCTCCTCGGTGGCCTCGTGCCGCTGGAGCTCGCCGTCGGGTACGCCGTAGGTGAACGACTGGGTCCAGCGGTAGCCGTCGCGCTTGATGTCGACCTCGAGCTTCTTGCTGAGCGCGTTGACCACCGAGACGCCCACACCGTGCAGGCCGCCGGAGACCTTGTAGCCGCCGCCGCCGAACTTGCCGCCGGCGTGCAGCACGGTCAGCACCACGGTGACCGCGGGGATGCCCTTCCACCGGGTGGATGTCGACCGGGATGCCGCGCCCGTTGTCGACGACCTGCACGCCGCCGTCCTCGAGGACCGTCACCACGATCCGGTCGCAGTAGCCGGCCAACGCTTCGTCGACGGAGTTGTCGACGACCTCCCACACGAGGTGGTGCAGACCGCGCTCACCGGTCGAGCCGATGTACATGCCCGGGCGCTTGCGGACCGCCTCGAGCCCTTCGAGGACCTGGATCGCCGAGGCGTCGTACGACGGTGTGGCGAGCGGACCGGTCGCCGGCGTGGCCGGGTCGGTCCGGACGCCGGTCTGCCGTCGGCGAGGAGGTTCGTCTCTTCGGCCACGGACCGTCCTCTGCTGGATGTGTGCCTGCGTGTGCGCCTCGGCGTGCGCACGGCGAAGGTCGTTCTCCTCAGGCCACTGACGGGGAACGACCTCCCGCCGATTCTACCCCCTCACGGGCCGCGAAACGGATTGTCGGAGGCCGCCGTCGGGCTGAGCCTGGGGAAAACCCGCGCTTCTCGGCCTCCTAAGGGCCGTCACAGGCCCGGACGGGGGGAGCCGTGGGTCCCCGTACCGGGGAAGACCGGGTCCGGGGCGCTCAGGCCGGCCCACGCGGCGCTGTCCGTCCGCGCGCACGCCCGCGCCCGATGGTGGTGCCTCAGCCGTAGGTGTCGCGCGGTCCCCGGCCGTCGCGGGTCGACCGCCGGCCGCGCTTCCAGATCGGCACGTTGGGTCCGCGCACGTCGATGACCCGCACGGTGCCGTCGCCGAGCTCCTCGTTGAGGCGGCGGACGACGGTGGGGGCCAGCAGCCGCATCTGGGTCGCCCAGGCGGTCGAGTCGGTCTGCACGAGCAGCCGCCCGCCCGCTGGTCCCCCTCGTCGTCGCGCACGTACGAGACCGGTCGCACGTGCTGGGCGACGTCGCGGCCCACCATCGCGTCCCACCGGCTGAAGACACCGTGCACCCGCACGTCCGAACCCCACCCCTGCTCGGCGATGAGCCGGCCGAGCGTCGCGTCGAGCGTCTGCGGGTCCCGGTCGTCGGGGTGGGCCCCGGAGCTGGCGGGGTCGGCACGAGGGGCCGGCGCTTGCGTCCACCGCGCCGCGGGCCGGCGCGCGAGCGACCGCGCGATGCTGCGGGCCAGGTCGAGTCCGCTCTCCTCGTGCGGCACCTCCGAACCCGCAGCGAGGGTCGGCCCCGGGGTCGTCGTCGGGGCCGGTCACGGGTGGTCCTCCCGGCGTACCTCCACCCGGGCCCCCTGCAGCGCCTCGGGCACGTCCGCCGACACGGCGGCGGTGACGAGCACCTGCTCCGCTCCGGCCACCAGCTCCGCGAGCCGCTCGCGCCGGTCGGTGTCCAGCTCGGCGAAGACGTCGTCGAGGATGAGGATCGGGTCGTCGCCGTCGGCCCGGAGCAAGTCGTTCGAGGCCAGCCGGAGAGCCAGCGCGAACGACCACGACTCGCCGTGTGACGCGTACCCCTTGACCGGCAGGGTGCCCACGGCCAGGGCCAGCTCGTCGCGATGCGGACCGACCAGGGTCACTCCCCGTTGCAGCTCCTCCGACGCGGCGGCGCTCCAGCTCGTCCAGGAATGCCTGCTCCAGGTGCTCCCGGCTGCCGGGACCGTCGCCGGGGGGAAGGGAGGGCTGGTACCGCAGGGTGGCGTCGTTGCGGCCGGCGTCCTTGGCCACCGAGGCGTACGCCTGACCCAGCAACGGGACGAGCTCGGCGACCAGCGTGGCCCGGACGGCGACCAGCTCGGCGCCGAGCCGGACCAGCTGCTCGTTCCACACCGCCAGCGTGCTGTCGAAGTACTCCGCGCCACGGCGGCGGTCGGCAGCAGCGTTCTTCAGCAGCGCGTTGCGCTGCCTGAGGACCCGCTCGTAGTCCGCCTTGACGCCGGCCAGGCGGGGGCTCCGGAGCACCATGAGGTCATCCAGGAACCGGCGGCGGTCCGCCGGCTCGCCCTTGACCAGCGCCAGGTCCTCGGGCGAGAACAGCACGGTGCGGACCAGCCCGACGAGGTCGCGCGTGCGCGGCAGCGCTGCACGGTTCACACGCGCGCGGTTGGACCGCCCCGGGTTGATCTCGACCTCGATGAGCGCCGGCCGACCGCCCTTGACGACCGAGGCCCGGATCACGGCCTGCTCCTGACCCTGCTTGACCAGCGGCGCGTCACTCGCGACCCGGTGCGAGGTCAGGCGCGAGAGGTAGTCCACCGCCTCGACGATGTTGGTCTTGCCCTGCCCGTTCCGCCCGATGAACGCCGTGACCCCCGGCTTCATCGGCACCTCGAGGGCTGTCGTAGGAGCGGTAGCCGTGCAGGGTCAGATGCTCGACGTACACCGCGCCCCGTCACTCCTTGGCCGGCGGCGGCTCGTCCGACGGTCGCGCCTGCGCCGGACGCTCGTCCGCCTGCAGCTCGTGGCCGCCGAACTGGTTGCGCATCGCGGCCACCGCCTGCATCGCAGGGCTGTCCTGCTGGCGCGAGGCGAAGCGGGCGAAGAGCGCTGCGGAGATCGCCGGCATGGGCACGGCGTGCTCGATGGCCGCCTCCACCGTCCACCGGCCCTCGCCGGAGTCCTCGGCGTAGCCATGGATGCCCTCCAGGTCGTGCCGCTCGTCGAGCGCCTGGACCAGCAGGTCGAGCAGCCAGGAGCGGATCACCGTGCCCTCGCGCCAGGAGCGGAACACGTCGGTCACGTTGTCGACCATCTGCGCGGCCTGGAGCAGTTCGTACCCCTCGGCGTAGGCCTGCATCACGCCGTACTCGATGCCGTTGTGCACCATCTTGGCGAAGTGGCCGGCGCCCACCGAGCCGGCGTGCACCCAGCCGAACTCGCCCTCGGGGCGCAGGGCGTCGAAGACGGGCTGCGCGACCGCGACGTGCTGAGCCTCGCCTCCGGCCATCAGCGCGTAGCCGTTCTCGAGGCCCCAGACTCCGCCGGAGACGCCGCAGTCGATGAACCCGATGCCCCGGTCGGCGAGCAGGTCGGAGTGCGCCTGGTCGTCGCTCCAGCGGGAGTTGCCGCCGTCGATGACGACGTCGCCCTCACCGAGGAGCTCGCGCCAGCGCCTTGATCGTGGCGTCGGTCGGCGTCGCCGGCGGGCACCATCACCCACACGACCTTGGGGCTGGGCAGCGCCTCGACCATCGCCTCGAGCGAGTCGGCGTCGCGGACCTCGGGGTTGCGGTCGTACCCCACGACGGTGTGGCCGGCACGGCGCAGCCGCTCCCGCATGTTGCCGCCCATCTTCCCGAGTCCGACGAGTCCGATGTCCATGCGTCCTACCTCTCGTGGGTCCAGCGACAAGCAGCGTGCGCGCCGTCCGTCCGTGCCGGTCGGCGCCAAGGACCGCGGGTCAGCTCAGCAGACGCCGCGGCATGAGGAGGTACTGGAAGTCGGCGTCCTTCTCGCCGTCCAGGTCCGGCACCCCGGTGACCACCGCGGGCTTGGCCGGCATCGTGAAGGCCAGCTCGACGACCGGCTGCTCGATGGCGGCGAGCCCGTCGAGGAGGAACTGCGGGTTGAAGCCGGTGGTGATCGGGTCGCCCTTGACCTGCGCCTCGATCCGCTCGGTCGCGACTGCTTCGTCGCCGTGCCCGGCGTCGAGGGTCAGCCCGTTGTCGTCGAACATCAGCTGGACCGCGGTGTTGCGCTCCGCCACCAGCGACACGCGCTTCACGGCGTCGATGAGCTCGGTCCTGCTGACCCGCGCGATCGTCTTGTGCTCGGAGGGGAACAGGGTGCGGACCCGGGGGAACTCGCCGTCGAGCAGGCGCGTCGTGGTGCGGCGTGAGCCGCCGCCGACCTCGCCCTGGAATCCGATGATGCCGTCGCCGGCGCCGGTCCCCGACAACGCGATCTGCACGGTGCTGCCCGTGGTGAACGACTTCGCCGTGTCGGCGAGCACCCGGGCGGGGACCAGTGCGTTGGCCTCCGCGTCGGTGGTCCCGGGACTCCAGAAGATTTCACGCAGGGAGAGCCGGAAGCGGTCGGTGGCGAGCAAGGAGATGTGGTCGCCGGTGATCTCGATGCGCACGCCGGTGAGCACCGGGAGCATGTCGTCCCGTCCGGCTGCGATGACGGCCTGGCTGACTGCCTGGGAGAACGTGTCGCTGCTGACCGAGCCGGTGGTCTCCGGCATGTCCGGCAGGGCGGGGTACTCCTCGACCGGCATCGTCTGCAGCGTGAACTTCGCCTGGCCGCAGGTCAGCACGACCTTGGCGCCGTCGATCGACATGTGCACCGGCTTGCTCGGCAGGCTCCGGCAGATGTCCGCCAGCAGCCGGCCGGACACCAGGGCCTTGCCCTCGTCCTGGATCGATGCCGGCACCGTGGCGCGGGCCGAGGTCTCGTAGTCGAACGTCGAGAGCACCAGGCCGTCGCCCGTCTCGTTGGTCTCGATGAGGAGGCCGGCGAGGACCGGGACGCTCGGGCGGACCGGGAGGCTGCGCGCCGCCCAGGCCACGGCGTCGGTCAGGACGTCACGCTCGACGCTGAACTTCACGGGATGCCTCCTGCGGTGCCGACCGGGTCAGGGCGGACGGTGGGGTGGAACGACGAAAAGTTGTGCGGAAGTGAATCCTGCCACGCGCTCGCCTGCTTCGTGGATCGCGGTGCGGTGGCCACGGTCGGGGTCCGTGGAGAGGCGTTCTCCCCAGGTCGGCGGCCGGGAGAAGTTCCCGGGGGAGGGAGAAATTGGAATTTCCGTACTCGTCGTAGGAGCTGTGGAAACTGTGGAGAACCTGCGTCCCCGCAGGTCAACCCGCGAATTTCCGTCGACACCCCCTGTGCACGGCGACGTGAGGGCAGCAAGCCTGTTGTGGACGGCGCCACCGGTCATGGACAGCGCTCCCCAGGTCTCCACAGGAAATGACAGGAGTTCCGTGCTCTGTCCACACGTGGATCCCCAACGCTGCGCGGTCGCCGCCGTCGGTCGGGTCATCCCTGCCGGGCCTGCTGCTTGATGCGGTTGGTGAGCTCGGTGACGGTGTTGAAGGTGCTGCGGCGCTCCGCCATCTCGCCGCGGATGCGGTTGTTGGCGTACATGACCGTGGTGTGGTCCCGGCCGCCGAACTGCTGGCCGATCTTGGGCAGGGAGAGCTCGGTCAGCTCCCGGCAGAGGTACATGGCGATCTGGCGGGCGGTGACGAGGCTTCGAGACCTGCTGGGACCGCACACGTCGTCGATGGACAACCCGAAGTACGACGCGGTCTGCGCGATGATCACCGGCGCGGTGATCTCGGGCTCGCCGCCCTCCGGGATCAGGTCCTTGAGGACGATCTCGCTGAGCGTCAGGTCCACCGGCTGACCGTTGAGGCTGGCGAACGCCGTGACCCGGATGAGAGCGCCCTCGAGCTCGCGGATGTTCGTCTGGATCTTCGAGGCGATGAACTCCAGCACCTCCGGCGGCGCGGTCAGGCGCTCGATGGCCGCCTTCTTGCGGAGGATCGCGATGCGGGTCTCGAGGTCCGGGGGTTGGACGTCGGTGATCAGGCCCCACTCGAACCTGTTCCGCAGCCGGTCCTCGAGCGCCTCCAGGCGCTTGGGAGGGCGGTCGGAGGTGATGACGATCTGCTTGCTGGCGTTGTGGAGGGTGTTGAACGTGTGGAAGAACTCCTCCTGGGTCTGGATCTTGCCCTCGAGGAACTGGATGTCGTCGATCAGCAGCACGTCGACGTCGCGGTACCGACGGTGGAAGGTCGACGTCTTGTCGTCACGGATCGCGTTGATGAACTCGTTGGTGAACTCCTCGCTGGAGACGTAGCGCACCCGGGATCCGCTCACCAGGCTCCGGACGTAGTGCCCGATGGCGTGCAGCAGGTGCGTCTTCCCGAGTCCCGAGTCGCCGTAGATCAGCAGCGGGTTGTAGGCCCTTCCGGGCGCCTCGGCCGCGGCCACGGCGGCGGCGTGCGCGAACCGGTTGGACGAACCGATGACGAAGGTCTCGAAGACGTACTTCGGGTTCAACCGCGTCTCGAGGACGCCGCCGGCACTCCGGGTGTGCAGTGGGGGCGCTTCGGACCGCATCTGTCGGTTCGGAGACTTGTCGGGAAAGGTATCTGTTGATTTGTCGACATCACGACTTGTCGACAAATCGCTGAGGGGACTTGTGGACTCATTGAGGTGCCGCTCGGACCGGTGGTCGGCGCTGTGGTCGGGGGCGGCTGACGAGCCACCGGCCGAGCTGTCCTGCTCGGGTGGGTTCGAGGTGGTGCCGGGCAGCTCGGGGTCGACGCTGATCGCCAGGCGGATGGTGCGACCGAAGGCAGCGGCGAGGGCGTCCTCGAGCCAGGTGCGCAGTCGCCCCTCCAGCCGGCTGCGGGTGAACTCGTCCCCGACGGCGATGATGGCGGTGTTCGCGTGCAGAGCGAGCGGCTTGCTGGCCCGCAGCCACGCGTTCTGGTTGGGGGGCAGGTCCTCGACGAGCTGCCGCCAGACGCTGATCAGGTCCGGATCCTGGCGCTCCTGCGTCCCGGCTGCTGTGCCTCCGTTGTCCACCGTCTGGTTCCCGGTCCTCTCCCGGGAGCACCGCGTGCGGTGTCCCCCGTCGCCTCTCCGAAGGTCGCCGAGCACGGGCCCGCCGTGCACCGGCCGGCCGTTCCACAGATTTATCCACAGGTTGTGCACTCTGGGGTGGTTCTGCTACGTGGCCGCCCGAGCACGGGATTCGATCTCCCCGGCGCCCGGAGTCCGGGCACGCCGACGCGTCTCCCAGGATGAGGGAGAGGCAGCTGGCGAAGGAGAAGGAGTGATCCGTAGGGAAAACTCGGGAACGGCGCTGACGCTAACAAGGTTTCCATGCGACGAGCAAGGAGTTCTCCACAGGGCGACGGAGGTCCCGAAGAGTGCAAGTCGGGCTGCCCCGTGGCGGCTGTCACGACCCGCCGGGGCCCTACGCAGGGCACGCCGAGATCCGACCGAAGTGGTCCCGTTTGACCCCCGTCCAGCCCAGCACGTACCGTGTCTCGGTCGACCGGATCGACGAGTGCCGCATGTCCGGGCTTCACCGCAGGACACGCTTGAGCACCCCGGTCGCCTCAGACGCCCATCACCGACAGCCGGAGATTCACGTGAGCAAGCGTACGTACCAGCCGAACAACCGTCGCCGCGCCAAGACGCACGGCTTCCGCCTCCGCATGCGCACCCGTGCGGGTCGCTCGATCATCTCCGCCCGCCGCAGCAAGGGCCGCAAGCGTCTCGCGGTCTGACGGTGCCCTCGGCACCGTCGCTTCCGACCGCCGCGCGGCCGTCGGTGGTGACGCGGGGAGCTCGCTGATGCTGCCGCGGGCGCACCGCCTGACGAGCAGTCGCAGCTTCGCTACCGCCATCCGCCGCGGGCGGCGGGCGGGAGGCCGCACGCTCGTCGTGCACCTTGCCGCCGACCCTGGCCACGAGGAGCCTCGCGCCGGTCTCGTCGTCGGCAAGGTGGTCGGCGACGCGGTGACCCGCAACCGGGTGAAGCGCCGGATCCGGCACCTGTTGCGCGACCGCATGGGGGCGCTGCCCGCCGGCTCACTGGTCGTCGTACGGGCCCTGCCGCCGGCCGCCACGGCCACGTCGGACACGCTGGGACGTGCGCTGGACGACGCGCTCGGCCGCCTGACGAGGACAGCACGGCCGTGAAGCACGTCTTGATCTGGCTGCTCAAGGGCTATCGGTTCGCCATCAGTCCGCTCTACGGCCAGGTGTGCCGCTACCACCCCACCTGCTCGGCGTACGCGCTCGAGGCAGTGACCCGGCACGGCAGCCTGCGCGGCAGCTGGCTGGCGATCCACCGGCTCGGCCGGTGCCACCCCTGGGCGGCGGGCGGGTACGACCCGGTGCCGCCAGTGCCGCCAGGGGGCGAGGACCCCCCCACCGTCGTCCGATCGGTCACCACCGAGTCGGCACCCCCCCGCATTCAAGGAGCCTGAGTGTTCGACTTCCTGGGAACCATCGGCAGCGGCATCATGACGCCGCTGTACTGGGTCACGTCGCTGGTGCTGTCCGGGTGGCACCACGCCTGGTCGGTGATCCTGCCCGAGGACTCCGGAGCGGCGTGGGCGCTGTCGATCATCGGCCTCACCCTGATGATCCGCGCCGCGCTGATCCCGCTCTTCGTGAAGCAGATCAAGTCGAGCCGGAACATGCAGCTCATCCAGCCGCGGGTCAAGGAGCTGCAGAAGAAGTACGGCCACGACCGGGAGAAGCTGGCCGCGGAGACGATGGCGCTCTACAAGGAGACCGGGACCAACCCGTTCGCCTCCTGTCTGCCGCTGCTGCTGCAGATGCCGATCTTCCTGGCACTCTTCCGGCTCATCAACCGCGCCGCGCACGGCGAGGCCGTGGGCGCCCTGACCCAGGCCCAGGCCGACTCGCTGTCGCAGGCCAAGCTCTTCGGTGCCCGCATCGCCGACACGTTCACCGGTGCGTCGGGCGACAGCGCCACGCACGTGCGGGTGCTGGCGGCTGTGCTCGTCGTGGCGATGACCGCCACGACGTTCCTCACCCAGCGTCAGCTGATGAGCAAGAACATGCCCGCCGACGCCCTCACCGGCCAGTACGCCCAGCAGCAGAAGATCCTGCTCTACGTGCTGCCGCTGGTGTTCGCCTTCGGCGGCATCGCCTTCCCGATCGGGGTCCTCATCTACTGGACGACGTCGAACCTGTGGACCATGGCGCAGCAGTTCTACGTGATCCGCAACAACCCGGCCCCAGGCACTCCTGCGGCCAAGGCGAAGGCAGAGCGCGACGCGCACAAGCAGCAGCGGAAGTCGTCCGGCGAGAGCCCTTTGGCCGGTGGCGCCGATGGTGGCGCCGATGGTGGCGCCGATGGTGGCACCGGTAGCGCCGGCCCCGCGATCGTCACCGAGGCCCCGCAGCCGCGCCGACAGCAGCCCAAGAAGCAGTCCCGCGAGCAGCGCAGGAAGAACCGTCCCAGCGGTCCGGGCCGACCCGGCAGCGGCTCCTGACCGCGCCGATCCGCACCGCCCGATCGACCGCACCGTTCCATCAGCTGGAGGAGATGACGTGACGCACGAGACCGATGCAGCAGCCGACGCACCAGAGAGCGCACCAGAGAGCACCTCAGAAGGCGCGCCGGGAGAATCCGCCGCCGACGACGCTCCCGACACGGCCAGGGCTCCCGACCGGCTGCAGGTGCTGGAGCACGAGGGAGACATCGCCGCCGACTACCTTGAGGAGCTGCTCGACATCGCCGACCTCGACGGCGATCTGGACATGGACGTCGAGGGTGACCGCGCGTCGGTCTCGATCGTGGGCGCCGACCTCAGCCAGCTCGTCGGTCGCAACGGCGAGGTCCTCGAAGCGCTGCAGGAGCTCACCCGGCTCGCCGTCCTGCGGGAGACCGGCGAGCGGACCCGGCTCATGCTCGACATCAGCGGGCACCGCGCCGAGCGACGGGCCGTGCTCGAGGGCGTGGCGCGGGACGCGGTCGAGCAGGTGCAGGAGACCGGCGAGCCGGTGTCGCTGAAGCCGATGACTCCCTTCGAGCGCAAGGTCGTCCACGACGCCGTGGCCGCGGCCGGCCTGGCCTCTGACTCGGAGGGTGTCGAGCCTCGCAGGTACGTCGTGGTGAGGCCAGCCTGAGCCGTGACCTCTCCCGTTTCACGTGAAACACCCCCGGCGCCCCCTGTGGCGTCGGGGGTGTTCGCTGATGCCCTGACCACGGCCGAGCGCTACGCCGACCTGCTCGCCGGGCCGGGCTCGGAGCGCGGCCTGATGGGGCCCCGGGAGGTCCCCCGGCTGTGGGAGCGGCACATCCTCAACTGCGCCGTACTCACAGATCTGGTGCCCGAGAACGCGCGGGTCTGCGACGTCGGGAGCGGGGCCGGCCTGCCGGGGCTCGCCATGGCGATCCGCAGACCGGACCTGCAGGTGACGCTGGTCGAGCCGCTGCTCCGCCGCACCACCTTCCTCAGCGAGGCGGTGCAGCTCCTCGATCTGTCCAACGTCGAGGTCGTCCGGGCCAGAGCCGACCGGCTGCACGGCGAGCGCCGGTTCGACGTGGTCACCTCGCGCGCCGTCGCCGCCCTCGACGTGCTCCTGGAGTGGTCGTTGCCGCTCGCGGAGGAGGGCGGTCTCGTCCTGGCCATGAAGGGCGCCTCCGCGGCGCAGGAGCTCGAGTCCGCTGCGGGCACGGTCGAGGCGCTCGGTGGGAGGCGATCCGAGGTGGTCACCGTCGACATCGAGGGATTGTCGGCTCCCACCACGGTGGTGCGAGTGGAAGCCGGACCCCCGCGCCAGATAACTTTGGGCCCGGCGCCACGGACGGCCCGCCCAGGCTCTCGCCGGCGCGTCAAGAAGAAGCGTCGATAACGAGGAGCGGTTCCGGTGTCGGGTCGTTGGTCATCAGGTCCCGACGAGCGACAGGCGGTGCAGATGGGTCTCGGTTGGCCGTTCCGGGCGACAGCGCACGATCCGGCCCCGACCTCGTCGTTGGGTTGGCCGCAGTCCTCCACCGACGAGGCCGACCCGGCCCCGACCGCCGCACCGACTGCGGCCCCGACCGCTGCTCCCGCTGCGGCAGCCACCGTGCCGGTCCAGACGCCGGTTTCACGTGAAACGACGCCGCTCGCCGCGGCGGTGGAATACACGCTCTCGATGCGTGCCGGGCTGATGGACACCGAGCCGCTCCCACGCCCCGCACGCACCCGGGTGATGGTCGTGGCGAACCAGAAGGGCGGCGTCGGCAAGACGACGACGACGGTCAACCTGGCGGTGTCGCTGGCCCAGCAGGGACTCCGGGTCCTCGTGCTCGACCTCGACCCCCAGGGCAACGCCTCCACAGCCCTGGGGATCGACCACCACCGCGGAACGCCGTCGTCGTACGACGCGGTGGTCGAGGGCACCCCGCTGGCCGAGATCGTGCAGGTGAGCAGTGAGGCGCCCGAGCTGCTCGTGGTGCCGGCCACCATCGACCTGGCCGGCGCCGAGATCGAGCTGGTGAGCGTGGTTGCCCGGGAGAATCGGCTGCGCAAGGCCCTGACCGGTTACGACCGCATCCACGGCGAGGGCGAGGAGCGGCTCGACTACGTGCTCATCGACTGTCCGCCCTCCCTCGGGCTGCTCACCCTGAACGCCCTCGTGGCCGCGGACGAGCTGCTGCTCCCCATCCAGTCGGAGTACTACGCCCTCGAGGGGGTCGGTCAGCTGCTGGAGACGGTGGAGCTGGTGAAGGCCAACCTGAACCCCAGGCTCGAGATCTCGACCGTGCTGCTCACCATGTACGACGCCCGCACCCGCCTGTCGGCAGCCGTGGCGGACGAGGTGCGCGGCCACTTCGGGGACCGCGTCCTCAAGACCGCGGTGCCGAGGTCGGTCCGCGTCTCCGAGGCCCCCAGCTACGGACAGTCGGTGATCACCTACGACCCGGCGTCGCCGGGGGCGCTGAGCTACCGCGAGGCGGCTCGGGAGCTGACGACCAAGGGAGCATCCGTATGAACAACCGACCGCCCCAGCGTCGGGGTCTTGGGCGTGGCCTCGGTTCATTGATCCCCTCGGGGCCCGTGGTGACCGAGGACCGTGAGGAAGAGCGGGCGGCCCCGGTCACGGCTGACTGGATCGGCCGCGTCCCGGCGCCGGCCTCGCCGGTCGATGAGGAAGCCGGGTCGGAGCGTCACGACGACCCCGCCCCCCAGGGTGCCGCGGGGGACGCGATCGACGGGAAGGACGGTCCCGAGGACCAGGACCTGCAACCCGTGGCGGGTGCGCACTTCGCGGAGCTTCCGGTGGAGAGCATCTCCCCGAACCCCCGGCAGCCTCGGCAGGTGTTCGACGAGGAGGCGATGGCCGAGCTCGTGCACTCGGTGCGCGAGGTCGGGCTCCTGCAGCCGGTGGTGGTGCGCGCCGTCACGGACGACCGCTACGAGCTCATCATGGGCGAGCGTCGGCTCCGGGCCACGCAGGAGGCGGGACTGGCCACGATCCCGGCCATCGTCCGCGACACCGGCGACGAGGCACTGCTCCGGGACGCGCTCCTGGAGAACCTCCATCGGGCTCAGCTCAACCCGCTCGAGGAAGCGGCCGCCTACCAGCAGCTGCTCGACGACTTCGGCTGCACGCACGACGAGCTGGCCGGGCGGATCGGCCGGAGCCGGCCCCAGATCAGCAACACGCTACGGCTGCTGAAGCTCTCCCCTGCCGTGCAGCGGCGCGTGGCCGCCGGCGTGCTGTCCGCGGGTCACGCGCGCACGCTCCTGTCGGTGCCGGATGCGGACTCACAGGACCGCCTCGCCGCCCGCGTCGTGGCCGAAGGGATCTCGGTGCGCGGCCTGGAGGAGCTGGTGGCGGTGGGCGAGACCGGTGCGGACGCCGCCGCCCCGCGACGGCGGGTGCGGACCCCGGCACCGGAGCTGACCGATCTCACCGACCGGCTGTCGGACATCTACGACACCCGCGTCAAGGTCGACATCGGTCGGAGCAAGGGCAGGATCACGATCGAGTTCGCCTCGATGGAGGATCTGCATCGGATCGTCGCGGTGATGGACCCGTCGCGGGAGAGCGAGGAGGGCACCGGCGACGCGTGACCGGGTCGATACGTAGCCATGTCGACAAATCGACAAGTCGACGTTGAGCGGTGCGGCCGGCCAGGAGCGCCCGGCTCCGTATCGTCCTCGTCACTGACCCGACTGCGGCCGTCCTGCTTTCGCTACCCTCGGCCCACAGCGTCGCGAGGACTGCTGCGGGTGGAGTGGAAGCCGACAGGAGAGGCTGCAGGTGGCGGGCATGTCGAGCTTCTTCGACAACGAGTGGGTGATCTTCTGGACGATCCCCGTCTTCACCGCGGTCATCGGCTGGCTGATCAACTGGACCGGCGTGATCATGCTGTTCAACCCGGTCCGGCTGCACGGCGTGAGCGTCCCCGGTTTGGCCGACCTGGCCAGGATGATGCCGCACAAGCTGCAGGAGGTCCCAGGGCTCCTCTACGGCAAGCTCGGGTGGCAGGGGATCGTCCCGGCCCGAGCGGCGAAGATGGGCAGCATCGCCGTGGACAAGGCCATCGCCAAGATCGGCACCCCCCGCGAGTTCTACGAGCAGCTCGACCCGCCGGCGATCGCCGAGCACATCGTGAAGATCATGGAGCCGCAGATCCCGGAGATCGTGGACAACGCGATGACCCGGCAGCAGCCCCAGCTGTGGGCGCGCCTGCCGAACCGCGTCCGGGAGGCCATCTACGCCCGGGTAGCACACCAGCTGCCGACCATCGTCGGTGACATCACCGACCGAGATCGGTGAGCACATCGACCAGCTGCTCGACCCGAAGATCATGGTGATCGAGCACTTCCGGCAGAACCCTGCCCTGGTCAACAAGATCTTCTACGACGTCGGCAGCCGCGAGCTGAAGCTGATGGTGAACTTCGGCTTCGTCTTCGGCTTCCTGCTCGGCATCCCGGTGGCGATCATCGACCGGTCCTTCGGGATCTGGTGGCTGCTTCCGTTCATGGGCGTGATCGTCGGCTGGACGACCAACCTGCTCGGCATGACGCTGATCTTCGACCCCGTGGAGGAGAAGCGCGTCCTCGGGATCAAGCTGCATGGACTGTTCCTCCGCCGGCAGCCCGAGGTCGCGGACATCTACGCCCGGATCATCGCCGACGAGGTGATCACGCTGGAGAACATCGGCGACTTCCTGCTCTACGGCCCCCGGGGGGACCGGACCCAGCAGATGCTCGAGTCGGCGATGGGACCCGCCATCGACCGTGCGGCCGGGCCTGCCCGTGCGGCTCTGCGGGCCGCGGTCGGCCAACGCGAGTTCGATGCGATCCGGGACCAGGTGGCCCAGGACTCCGCCGCGCACACGATCACACCGTTCCGCGACCCAGCGTTCTCCCAACGCCAGTCGGAGAAGATCCGGGTGATGTTCGCCCACCGCACCCGCGAGCTGCCGCCGCGCGACTTCGTGGAGATGCTGCGCGCCGCCATCAAGGAGGACGAGTGGATGCTCTACGCCCACGGGGCCATCATGGGATTTGCCGGGGGCGTGGCGCACCTGTTGATCTTCGGTAGTGGAGGCGGACATTGAGCGAGCTCGAGCGGCGCGGTCCGCACGGTGTTGTGCGCGCCAACGGTCATGACCGGATCACGGCCGCGGACGTCCCCGGCCTGGCGAGGCTCGTCGCCGTCTCCTCCTTCCGGCTCGGGGCGTGGGCAGCGGCGACCGGCGTGAACGCCGGAAAGCGCGCCGTGGACGTGGCCCTGCACCCGGACCACGCCTCCGAGCTGGCCGAGGACCTCCGGGTGGCTGCCTCGACCATCACCCGGGCACTCGTGGGCGAGCACATGGAGGACCGGGTCCGCCACGCGGCGAGCGCCAACCCGGTCGTCCGGGTCGTCGCCGAGGCCGTCGACACGGTGGCCCCGGCGCCTCCGCCCGCGGTGGCGCCGGCTCCGCCGGCCAACCCGCTGCACGAGGCGGGGCGCGAGCTCCTGCGACGCTCCCGCGACGTGTGGTCGGACGACAGCGGACACCCGGCGTACGCCCGGATCATCGAGGAGCTGGCCCCGGACGAGGCGCGCATCCTGCTGCTCCTGCTGCGGAAGGGACCGCAGGCAACTGTGGACGTGCGCACCGGCGGCCTGGTCGGGACGGTCTCGTCACACCTCGTCCAGGCGAACCTCAACATGATCGGTTCGCTGTCCGGCTGCCGCTACCTCGACCGGATGCCGTCCTACCTGCACAACCTCGAGCGCCTGGGGCTGATCTGGTTCTCCAGCGAGACGCTGCGCGACCCCCAGGAGTACCAGGTCCTGGAGGCGCAGCCCGACGTCCTCGCCGCGATGCACTCGGTGCGCCGCGCCAAGGTGGTCCGCCGCAGCATCCATCTGACTCCCTTCGGGGAGGACTTCTGCCGCGACGGCCTCGGCCTGCACCTCTCGATGGAGGAGCTCAACGAGATCCCCCGACACAGCTCCCCGGGCGACGACTGAACGTGGCGGTGAGGATGCGCCGGGTCGACGGTCAGCCGTTGGCGGCGCGCTTGGCGGCGGCCTGGGCGGCCCGGCGCTGCATCTCCTCGTGATCCAGCCGCTTGGCCTCGTCGGGCGTGGGCGCGGATCCGCCGTACGACGCAGGCAGCCACCAGGAGCCGGGCGGCTGCTCTTCCGCGGGGTACTCCCCGATGGCCTTGTCCAGCATGGCCGACATCGCGGCGTGCAGCTCCGTGGTCTTCTCGTGCGCCGTGGCGCCCTGAGGGTCGAGCGGCTCGCCGATGGTCACCGTGATGGTCTTGTGCCGGGAGAAGTCGCGCGGGTGGTCCTTGGTGAACAGCCGCTGCGTGCCCCAGAGGATGACCGGGACCAACGGGACATTCGCCTCCGCCGCCATCCGGACCGCGCCGGTCTTGAGCTCCTTGACCAGGAAGCTGCGGGAGATGGTCGCCTCGGGGAACACCCCCACCACCTCCCCTTCGCGGAGGTAGCGGACCGCCTCGTCGTAGGACCCCTGGCCGTCGGCCCGGTCGACGCTGATGTGGTGGCACCCGCGCATGATCGGCCCCGTGACCGCGTGGTCGAAGGTCTCGCGCTTGGCCATGAAGCGCGTCAGCCGCTTCGACCAGCGGGCGCCGTACCCCGCCATCAGGAAGTCGATGTAGGAGACGTGGTTGATCGCCAGCACCGCTCCGCCGGTCCGCGGGATGTGGTCCTGGCCGCTGACGCGGAACCTGAAGTCCATCGCCTTGAACCAGGTCCGGCCCAGTCCGATGATCGTGTAGTAGGTGAGGTCGTTCTTCATGCTTCTCCTCGCGCGGTGGCCTGGCGCACCAGGTCGGCCATCAGCTCGCCGAGCTCGAGCCCCGCAGCCTCGACGGACAACGGAACGGTGGAGGTCTCGGTCAGCCCCGGCGCGACGTTGACCTCCAAGAACCACACCGTCCCCTCGTCGTCGACGATGAGGTCCGAGCGCGAGAGGTCCCGCAGACCGAGCGCGTCGTGGGCCACCTCGGCGACCCGGGCGCACTCCGCGGCGACGTCGTCGTCGAGCTTGGCGGGCACCTCGAACTCGGTCGACCCGGCGGTGTAGCGGGCGGTGTAGTCGTAGAAGCCGCCATCGGGGGTGATCGACACCGCCGGGAGCGCCCGGGGCCCGTCGCCGAGGTCGACCACCGGCACCGCCACCTCCGTGCCCTCCACGAAGCACTCGACGAGAGCGGTGTCGCCGTACGCGTAGGCGTTGACCATCGCACCGGGGATCTCCGAGGCGTGGCGCACCACGCTGCACCCGAGCGCGGAGCCCCCCTTCGCGGGTTTCACGACCAGCGGCAACCCGAGCTTCGCCAGCAGCCCCGCCATCACCGCGGCGGCGCCGAGCTCGCGGAAGGTCTCGGCCGGCAGGGTGAACGCGGCCGGCGTCCGGACCCCGGCCCGGGCCACCACCGTCTTGGCGACCGGCTTGTCGAACGCGATCCGGCACGCCTCCGGTGGGGAGCCGACGTACGGGATGCCGACGACATCGAGCACCGATCGCACGGCGCCGTCCTCGCCCGACTCCCCGTGCAGCACCGGCAGCACGCAGGCAGGCGGGTCCTCCTGCAGCTTGGGCAGCAGCGCCGCGTCGATGTCGCGCTGCTCGACGTCGATGCCGACATCACGCAGGGCCTCGGCAACCCGGCGACCGGACCGTAGGGAGACGTCCCGCTCGTGCGAGAGCCCCCCGGCGAGCACGAGCACGGTGCCTTGCAGGGGGCGGTGGGCGGTCGGGGCCATCGTGGTGTCCTCCGGGGGTGAGGGCGCCGGTCCGGCGCCGCGACAAGGGATCGGCAGCTGGTCGGGTCGGTCAGGTCAGGTCGGTGTTGGGTGCCTCGTAGCCGCGTTCCAGCCGGTGCCCGCCCGAGCCGAACGTGGCGCGCAGCTCCATCTCCTCCTCGATGACGCCGACGAGGCGGCGCACGCCCTCGCGGATGCGTTCCGGGGTGGGGTAGCAGTAGGACAGCCGCATCGACTGGGACCCGAACCCGTCGGCGAAGAACGCGGTCCCCGGGACGTAGGCCACGCGCGCCGTGACCGCCCGGGGCAGCATCGCCTTGGCATCCAGACCGTCCGGGAGGGTGAGCCACACGTAGAACCCGCCGTCCGGCACGTTCCACCGCGCCGCCGGCGGCATCATGTCGTCGAGCGCCTCCACCATCGCGTCCCGACGCTCGCGATACATCTCACGGAACTGCTTCACCTGGCCCTGCCAGTCGTGCGCCTTCAGGTAGGCCGAGATCGCCATCTGGCTGAACGACGGCGGGCACAGGGTCGCCGACTCCTGCGCGAGCACCAGCTTTTCGCGGACCGCGTGGGGTGCGAGCGCCCAGCCGACCCGGAAGCCGGGCGCGAAGGTCTTGGAGAACGACCCCAGGTAGATGACCCGCTCGGCCTCGTCGGCACGCAGCGCCCGGTGGGGCTCACCCTCGAAGCCGAGGAGGCCGTACGGGTTGTCCTCCAGGATGAGCACGTCCGCCTCACGGCAGATCTCGAGCACCTCCTGGCGGCGCTCCTCGGCGAGCGTGACGCCGGCCGGGTTGTGGTAGTTCGGAATCGTGTAGAGGAACTTGATCCGACGGCCCGAGGCCTGCACCGAGGCGATCGCCTCGCGCAGCACCGAGGGGACCAGTCCGTGCGCGTCCATCTCGACGTGCACCACGTCGCACTCGTAGCTGCGGAACACGCCGAGCGCACCGACGTACGACGGTGCCTCGCAGATCACCACGTCACCCGGGTCACAGAAGATCCGGGTGACCAGGTCGACGGCCTGCTGCGACCCCACCGTCACCACGACGTCGTCGGGGTGCGCCTCGATGCCCTCCAGCCGCATGACGTCGCAGATCTGCTCGCGGAGCACCGGGTCGCCCTGCCCGGAGCCGTACTGCATGGCGACCGGTCCGTTGGTGCGGACCAGATCCTCGATCGCACCGCCCACGACGTCGAGTGGCAGGCCGGAGATGTTCGGCATCCCGCCGGCCAGGCTGACCACCTCGGGCCGGCTGGCCACCGAGAACAGCGCCCTGATCTCGGACGCCGTCATGCCCTTCGTTCGCGCGGCGTACCGGTCGACGTAGTTGTCGAGCCGGGTGCTGCTCCGGGGCGAGGGCCGGCGCGCCGTGTCGGGGGCGGCCGGGGGGCGGTTGACGCCGTCGGACATGGGGCTCCTCGGTGGCGGGCGGACTAGCATCGAGTATTCCACCCCTCCGGGGACGCGCCGCCCGCGTGCCCCCCGATCCCAGCCCCTGGGGCACGGCAGGTGAGGTGCGCATGAGCCGTCGGATGGCCCGGTTGACCCTGGACACGCTCGCCGACCTGCCCGAAAGCGTGCGCACGTGCCTGCACTGGGAGCGCGATCCGGTACGGCGTGCGGCCATCGAGCGCGCCGGTGCGGCGGCGGACGAGAAGGAGGCCTGGGTCTCCACGGTGCTGCTCGAGTGGGGCTCGTGCGGACGGGTGCTCTACGTCGACGACCAGCCGGCGGGGTTCGTGCTCTACGCGCCGCCGGTCTACTTCCCCGGGTCCGCCTCGTACCCGACCGCCCCGATCAGCGAGGACGCGGTGCAGCTGGCTACCGCGCAGGTGTTCGACGGGTACGGCGGAGGCGGACTCGGCCGGGTGCTGATGCAAGCCATGGCCCGCGACCTGGTCAAGCGCGGGGACGCCCGCGCCGTCGAGTGCTTCGGGGTCCGTGGGCGCGCCACCGACGGCTGTCCGCTCCCGGTGGAGTTCCTCCAGCGGGTCGGCTTCAAGACCCAGCGCCCGCACCCCCGGCACCCGCGCATGCGGCTGGACCTGCGGTCGGTGCTCACCTGGCGGGAGGAGGTCGAGGCGGCGCTGGGCAGGATCCTGGACGCGGTGCGTCAGGGCCGGCCGGCCGCCGCTGCCCCGCGCGGGAGCGACCGGTGAGCTCAGTCGATGAACTCGGCGAGCTCCTTGAGGATGGCCGACTTGGGCCGGGCACCGACGATCTGCTTCACGACCTCGCCCTTGTGGTAGAGGTTCAGCGTCGGGATGCCGGTCACGCGGTACTGCGCCGGCACGACCGGGTTCTCGTCCACGTTGAGCTTGACGATCTCCAGCTTGTCGCCGTGCTGGTCGGCGATCTCGGAGAGGATCGGGGCCACCTGGCGGCACGGTCCGCACCACTCGGCCCAGAAGTCCACGAGCACCGGCTTGTCGGACTTGAGGACCTCAGCGTCGAAGTTGCCGTCGGTCACTGCCTTCATCTCGGCCACGAGTACTGCTCCGTTCGATGACGTGGGTTGGGTCGTCGGGAGGTGCCGCCTGCGGATTCCCGACCCTCAGTGAACACCACGCCGGCACCATTCTGTTCCCGGCGCCCAGATGACGCCGGGTGATGGCTCCGTGGTGGCCTCAGCCGACGGTGACGCCGTCGGGCTGGCTGTGGCCGCCGATGCCCGCCATCTGGTCCAGCAGCGCGACGTACCGCTCGGCGTCGAGGGCGGCGGCGCAGCCGGTACCGGCGGCCGTGATCGCCTGGCGGTACTCGTGGTCGACGAGGTCGCCACAGGCGAACACGCCCTCGAGGTTCGTGCGGGTGGACGGCTGGTCCACGATGACGTAGCCGTCCTTGTCCAGCTCCACCTGGCCGCCGAGCAGCTCCGAGCGGGGGTCGTGGCCGATGGCGATGAACAGCCCGGTCACCGGCAGCTCGCGGGTGTCTCCGGTGGCGGTGTCCGTCAGCGTCACCCCGGTGAGCTTGTCGCCGCCGTGCAGCGAGGACACCGCGGAGTTCCACAGGACCTCGAGCTTCGGGTCGGCGAAGGCCCTCTCCTGCATGATCTTGGACGCGCGCAGCTCGTCGCGGCGGTGCACGAGGTACACCTTCTTGGCGAAACGGGTCAGGAAGGTCGCCTCTTCGACCGCCGAGTCGCCGCCGCCGACGACCACGATCTCCTGGTCGCGGAAGAAGAACCCGTCGCACGTCGCGCACCACGAGACGCCGTGACCGGAGAGCCGGTCCTCGTCGGGGATGCCCAGCTTCCGGTAGCCCGAACCGGTGGCGAGGATGACCGCCCGCGCCCGGTGGGTGGTGCCGTCGCCGTCGGTGACCTCCTTCACCATGCCGGTCAGGTCGACCGCGGTGACGTCGTCACTGATGAGCTCGGCGCCGAACCGCTCGGCCTGGGCCCGCATCTCGTCCATGAGCTGGGGGCCCATGATGCCGTCGCGGAAGCCCGGGAAGTTCTCCACCTCGGTGGTGGTCATCAAGGCACCGCCAGCGGTGACGGCGCCCTCGAACACCAGCGGCTTGAGGTTCGCCCGGGCGGCGTAGATCGCCGCGGTGTAACCCGCGGGCCCGGAGCCGATGATGATGACCTGGCGGACGTCGGTGGTCATGAAGATCCTTCGCGGTCGGAGACAACGGGTCACGACGGGGCGAGCCCGGGCCCCCCGGCCGGCGTGGTCGCACCGTCGCCAATCTCAACGAGAATAGGTGGCGCGGCATTCCTGGCCGCCGCGGGTAGGCCGGTGACCGGTCAGGGCGTCACGACGGTGCGGTCCAGCACGTCGCCGGCGCACGACACCACGGTGACCTTCGCGCTCCCGTCGGCTGTGGTCCGCGCGACGAGCACGGCCGGCTGGCTGTCGTAGAGCACCGGCACCCAGTCCGCCCGCGGCCCGGTCTCCGGCACGGTGCAGTCCCCGCCGGCCACGTCGTCCAGGAGGAGCCCGTCGGTGACGTCGGCCCCGAGGAACCGCAGGGCCCGCCGTACGCCGACGTCGAGACGCGCCGACCGCAGCCGCGGCGGGAAGCGCCCCAGCTCACCGGCCCCGGCCGTGCTGGACTCCGCCTTGCGTCGCGCCCTGTCCGGAGCTCCCTGCACCGTGTTGTCGCTGCCCTCGTCGGCCCCCGCGTCCGGCGCGTCACCGGCCGTGAAGTCCTCGGCGGAGCCCGCCGCCCCGCTGTCGGTCTGCGACTCGCCCTGCGAGCCGCTCAGCGAGCCGTCGCCGATCACCCCGGCCGCCCCGTAGCCCACCACGAGCACCGCCGCGGCTGCCAGGAGCGCCCGGGGCCACCGGCGACGGGTCCGGAGCCGCGCCACGTCCGCGGCCTCCGCGTCCTCCGGCCGGCCGGTGCGCTCCGCCGTCAGGTCGTCGAGGACCTGCTGCAGCCGCGCCGACACGTCGTCCGGCATGGACAGGGGGCCGCCCGCCTCGGCGAGCCGCCGGGAGACGGCGGCGTCGTCGGCGGGGGTGAGTGGCTCGTCGGCCGCGCCCCGCTGGGTCATGCCTGCCCACCTCCTCGTCCTGCCGGCTCGTCCGAAGGTGGGACGTCCGTGTCCGCCTGCTGGTTCCCGGACAACAGGGGAAGGAGCCGCGCTCGTCCCCGGGAGCACCGGCTCTTGACGGTGCCGGTGGGCACCCCGAGGATCTCCGCGGCCTCCTCCACCGAGTGGCCCTCCATGTCGACGAGCACCAGGGCCAGGCGCTGGGAGGGACGCAGGCTTCCGAGCGCCGCCATGACCTCGCGCCTCTGCTCGGCTCTGAGCGCGGCCCGTTCGGGGTCCTCACCGTCCGACGCCTCACCGGCCGCCAGCTGGGGACGGATGCGCTCCTCGAGGTCCTCCGGAAGCGGCTCCGCCGGCCGGGCCTTGCGCCGCCGCAACCGGTCCAGCGCCGCGTTGACCACGATGCGATGCAGCCAGGTGGTGACCGCGGAGTCCCCGCGGAAGGTGTCGGCGCGGCGGAACGCCGAGACGAGCGCGTCCTGGAGAGCGTCCGCGGCCTCCTCCCGGTCCCCCGTCGTGCGCAGGGCGACCGCCCACAGGCGGTCGCGGTGCCGGGCGAAGAGCGTGCCGAAGGCCTCCGGGTCGCCGGCGACGTGCGCGGCGAGCAGCTCCCGATCGTCCAGAGGCTCGGCAGATGTCATGAGCGCACTTCCACCTCGGCAATGCCCCCCCGGTACCCGTTCGCGGAGCGCGGCAGCGCGGTGAGCCACACCACCAGGTAGCGCGTCGAGACCGGATCGCTGCCGCGCAGGGTCAGGTTCCCCGAGACTCCGTCGCGGGCCTCCACACTGGTCAGCCCATCGGTCGTGCTGGGCCGGTCCGCCCCCTCGGGTGCGGCCATCAGCGCGACGTCGTACGGGCCGCCCTGGAGCTGCACCGACACCTGGCCGACCTCGGTCTCCTCGCCCAGGTCGAGGAGGAGCCCGACACCGGAGCGGTAGGGCGCGAGCTCGGGGCCGTCGAAGTAGGTCTTGGTCTCCCAGGCCGTCGTCGGGCTTGCCGTCGACGGCCAGCGGCACCAGGTCGGGGTTCTCCTCCGGGTCGGGTCCTCCGTCCGGGTCGAAGTCGGACACCGCCGCCGGCTCGATGACCTGGGACTTCGCGCCCCCGGAGGAGTCCGACGAGGACCCTTTCGCGCCACCTCCGCCCCCGGAGTCGCCGCCGAGCTCGCGGCCGAGCAGCACCACCAGTGCGGCGACGGCGACAGCGCCGACCACCAGGGCGACGAGAAGGGGCCGCGAGCCCGCTCGCCGGGCGCCGGGGCGGTCCAGCCCCGCTGTCCCGTGCGGAGGCGGTGGCACGACCGCGGCGGCGCCGTCGGTGCTGTCGGTGCCGCCGGTGCCGCCGGTCTTGTCGGTGTTGTGGGGGTCGTCGGTGTCGTCGGTGTCGTCGGGACTGCGGGGAGACCGGGAGCCGGGGTCGTCGAGGAACGGCATCCCGGGCTGGGTGTCCTGCATCGAGTCCGCGGCGCGGCGCTCCTGGTCCGGCGGGTCCGGTGGCGTGCCGTCGAACGTGCCGAGCGAGCCCTTCGTACCGGGTCCCTGGAGCCCGGCGGGATCGAGGAACGCCGTCGTCTCGGTGAGGTCCACGGCCGTGCCGAGGCTGTCACCGAGGTACTCACCGAGGGCGGAGCAGACCTCCGCCGCGCTCTCGAAGCGCTTTCCCCCGCGGAGGGACGGGTTGAGGATCTGGTCGCACAGCGCGTCGAGCTGCTTGGGCACTCCGGCGCGCACCTGGCGTGGACGGCACACGCGGCCGTGGTCGTACGGCGCCCGCGGCAGGTCGGAGTCCGGGAACCCGGCCCACTTGCCGGTGACGCAGGCGTAGAGCAGCGCCCCGAGGTTCAGCACGTCGGACTCGTGCTCGCTGGGCGGGTCACCGGTGGCGCCCTCGGGCTGGGGCCGGCCGTGGAGGACCGCGTCCACGACGAAGCCGATCAGTTTCACCGAGCCCGAGTCGGTGAGCAGCACGTTCTCCGGCAGGAGGTGGCCGTGGGCGATCCCGTGCCGGTGCGCGACCGCGATGGCCTCCGCCACCTCGCGCACCACCCACGCCGCCCGCCGCGGCTCGAGGGTCTCCTCGACGAGCAGCTGGTCCAGCGAACGGCCGGCCCCCCACTCGTGGACCACGTGGACGAGGTCGTCCTCCTCCACCGCGTCGAGCACCCGCAGGATCCGCTGGTCCGACACGGTCGCGGAGGTCCGTGCCGCGGTGAGGACCGCCCGGGCGCGCGGATCATCCCGGGAGATCACGTGGACCGCGACGTTGCGCGCCAGCGTCAGGTCCGTGGCACGCCAGAAGCGTGCGCCGGAGTGCTCCTCCAGCAGATCCTCAAGGCGGAACCGGGAGGCCACCAGGCTTCCCGGACCGATGGCCCTGTTCGCCACGCGGCTCCCGTCGAAGGTCAACTCTGACCGCACCATGGTAAGCCGCCGGTGAAGCGAGCACGCGCAGACGGCCGTCCTCGGCGGTCGACGGGGCGCCCGGAGCGCGCTGCCCGCGCGTGGATGCCCTCACCGTCCCAGCCTCGATCTGAGGAGTCGTACGACCTCGGACACCTCTCGATGCGGAGCAGACGGGCGGTCGTCAGGAAGACGGCCAGGTCGATGCCGGCGGCGGTGACCAGGAGGCCAGCGACTGCATCTTGCCGCCGCCGGGCCACAGGTGGTCAGACCGTGCCGCCACCCGCCATGCCGCCAGGGCGGCGGCAGGCCGCCGCCGGCAGCACCCGCACGACGAACCGCAGCAACGCCGGCGTCTCCAGTCCGCCGAGCACCGACCGGAGCAGCAGGTACGAGAGCGCCGCCCCCACGCCGTACGCACCGCCGTACGCCACGCACGAGGCCGGGCGCCGTGTGCTGCGGGTCCACCTGGCTGGTCACCACGACGGCGGCGACGATGTTGACCGCCGCGATCACGCACTGGACCCAGAAGACCGTGCGGGTGCGCTCCAGCGAGTAGAAGCCGCGCAGCATGAGGTAGTGCACGGTGAAGAAGACCAGCCCCGGGGCGAACAGCGCCAGCGACGTGGCGAAGTCCTGCGAGGTCTTCGCGGCCGCGGCGTATCCCCACACGAGGTTCGACAGTGGCAGCGCCACCACCGGCAGCAGCAGCGCGAAGGGGAGGATCAGGGCCAGTGCCGTCCGCGTCGTGGCGGCCACCTGGCGGCCGACCGCCCGGAGGTCGCCGTCGGCCGCCGACGCCGATAGCCGGGGAAGCGTGGCCGTCGCCAGCGACACGGTCGCGATCGAGTGCGGGACCATCACCAGCAGAAACGCGCCGGAGTAGATCGTGTAGCCGGTGCCGGCCTCCCCGCCGCCGGCCCCGCAGGCCGCCGCAGCCTGCGCGGTGCCGCTCGAGGCGAGACGTACGACGACGGTGTAGGCCAGCTGGTTCGACCACGACGAACGCCAGCGTCCAGAACCCGAGCCGGAACGTGTGGCCCAGCCCGGTGCCGCGGAAATCGAAACGCGGCCGGTACCGGAAGCCGGCAGCCCGCAGGTACGGGAGGAGGACCAGGAACTGCACCGCGATGCCTGCCGTGGAACCCAGGCCCAGCAGCCACTCCTGGCCGGTGGTGTAGCCGCCACAGAGTCCGTCGCCCTGCGCCGCGCCGTGGACGACGAGGTACAGGCCCAGCACGGCCACGGAGATGACGTTGTTGGTGATCGGAGCCCACATCATCGGGCCGAAGCGGCCCCGGGCGTTGAGCACCTGACCCACCAGCACGAACATGCCGTAGAAGAAGACCTGCGGCAGGCAGAGGCGTGCGAAGTCCATCACCGACTCGCGCTGGGCGCTGAGCTGGTCGGTGAAGTAGGCGTCGTCGAGGTAGAGCCGCATCAGCAGGGGTGCGCCGATCACCAGGAGCGCCGTCGTGCCGGCGAGGAAGAGCCCCGCGAGGGTGATGATGCGGTTGGTGTAGGCGTCACCGCCGTCCGAGTCGGCCTTCATGGCGCGCACCAGCTGAGGCACGAGGACGGCGTTGAAGACGCCGCCGGCCAACAGGATGTAGAGCATGTTGGGGACGGTGTTGGCGATCGTGAAGATGTCCGCGTGCAGCTGGGTGCCCAAGGCCGCCGCCAGCAGGGCGGAGCGGGCGAAGCCACTGAGCCGGGACACCGCGGTGCCGGCGGCCATCACCGCGCTCGACGAGAGGATCGACCCGCCGTCCGACGAGTCCGGAGGTTGTCGGGTCCGTCATCCGGTCCGCCTGCTGCAGCAGGGGGCCGTGGGTACGGCGTCGTCGCCGGACCCGCCGCCAGATGCGGAGCACGATCGCGAGGAACAGCGCCGTGCCACCGACCGCCATCACGATCCACAGGATGAGGCCGACCCGGCTGCTGCGGATGCTGACCGTCGTCGGCCGCCCCAGCGGGGTCCCCTCCTCCGACACCGGCTGCAGAGTCACCAGGTGCACGCCGATGTCGGACGACGCGGCGTCGACGCGGACCGCCCCGCGACTGTGCGGGGCCAGCTCCATCGGCTCGGGAGTCGACAGCTCGAGGTCGCCCCCGGGCACCGTGGCCCGCAGCCCCACCGTCACCCGCTCGTCGAGCCCGTTCACCACGGTCACCTGGAACGTCCCGGTCCCGCTGGACATCGTCACGAAGGACGGACTGCGCACCGTCACCTGGTCCAGCCATCCGGCCACCCGCTCCCGCGCCGCCACGGCCCGCTCGGCGGCGAGGCCGGGCCGCCGGCGGCTCCACACCGAGGAGGTGAGGAGCGCCAGCCGGCTCACCTCCTCGTCGACGTCGCTGTCGTCGGTGACCAGCTCCTCGACCGTGCTGCCCTGGGCGATGAGCGCCTCGGTGGAGAGCACGGTGGACAGCGGGAGCTCCGCCTCCAGCTCCGCCTGCGGATACGCCAGGTCCTCACCAGGGTCGACGGCCGGATCGGCGCCGAGCTTGTCGAGGACGTCGGTGGTGTCCACCGAGGAGAGCCAGGGGAGGTCGAGTCCGCGGAAGAAACGGGAGCGCTTCCAGTGGCGTCCGGGGTCCCAGCCGGGGGGCAGGAACCGGACCAGGGGCTCGTCGCGGTCCTTGGACAGCGCGTGCACGGCGGCGTCCGCCAACAGCTTCTGGCGGACAGCCAGGGCCGACCTGGGCGCGCCGGGTCCCGGACCCCAGAGGGCGTCGGGCAGCGGCGCCAGCAGGATGCGGCCGCCGTCGGCCCGGTTGAGCAGTGGCTGGTCGAGCAGAGCCCGGGTGCCGTCGTCGGCGAGGGCGCCCGGCGCCACGACCAGGGGCAGCCCCGGCTCGAGGTCGGCCACCGCCGACGGCGAGAGCAGGCCGGAGGGCGGCAGCAGGACGGGCGAGGAGGTGATGTCGCCGCCGGTGAGCACCTGGGTGCTGGCCTCGAACGCCGCGGTCAGCAGGTCGGACACGGCGTGCCGCATCACCGCGGAGGCGTCGAGGTCGCCGTACGGCAACGACAGGACGGAGTGCCGCTGCGCCGCCGAGAAGAACTCGTCCCGCCAGACCGTGGCCGCCTGTTCGGGTGTGGGTCGCTGGTCGTCACCGGCATCGTCGCCGGTGTCGCCGTCCTTCGCGGGAGCGAGGTCGAGCTCCGGATTGCCTCGGGCCACCGACAGTGCGGCGTCCAGGACTGCCGGATCCACCACCCAGGTGAGGTCCTGCGTCGGCGACGCGCTGGTGCCGAGGTCGAGCAGCCGCCGCAACCGCCCGCCGTGCGACAGCGTCGCCTGCCACCCGTCGAGGTACTCCAGCTCCCCGTCGGGGGCGCGCACGGTGTGGTTGCGGAACTGCACGGCGAGGGCGAGGTCCGTGCCGGGGTTGCCGGGAGGTACCAGCGGGAGGAAGGTGCGTGCGCGACCGTCGGCGCCCTCGAGCCGACCTTCGTCGTTCGTGCCGAGGACGTGCACCCCCAGCCAGTACACGCCCGGTTCTCCGGAGATCGCCAGCCGGTCGACGGGAACGGCCAGGTGGAAGGTGGTCCGCTGCCGTGGGGCGAGGTCGGGGATGTCGACGAAGAGCCCCGCGTCGATGATGCGGGGGCCGATGTCGGTGCGCGGGTCCGAAGCCACCGCGTCCGCGAGCTGCGCCGGGGTCGTCATCGGCTCGGGGGAGGTGAGCAGGTACACGCTCAGGTCGGTCCAGTCGTCCTCGGAGCGGTTGGTGACGGTGCCGCTCACCCGGACCTTGCCGCGGGCCGGCAGCGAGCTGGGCGTCAGACGCTCGATGACGACGTCCAGGGGGTCTTTCGGCACGGGCTCGCCCCCCTCGTCGTCGGCGGACGGGGAGCGGGCTGGGCGAGCCGGGGTGGGTGTGGGCGACGGGGTGGGCGTGGGCGTGGCCTCGAGGGCCACGACGGCGCCGGCCGGCGAGCCCGAGAGCAGCACGGTGAGGACGAGGGCGAGGCACAGGGAGAGGAGCGCGCCGACCGACGCGCGGCTGGGACGCCGGGAACCCGAGCCCGGCAGCGCACGGCGGCTGGCGGGTCGGGTCACGCGGCTCAGGCTATCGGCGGGCGTCGCCCGACCGGGGCACTGCCGCTGTCTGCCGCTGCCGGGAGGTCTCTAGCATGGTGTCCCGTGCCCGGACCCACCCCCGCTGCCGCCCCGTCGCCGCAGCCGCTGTCGATGGTGGAGGTGCAGGCACGTGCGGAGCGCGAGCTGGCCAGGCTCGGTGAGGTCCTCGACCCGCTGGGGGACCGGTTCCGTGCGGCCGGCGAGCAGCTCGCGCTCGTGGGCGGCCCGGTTCGGGACGCGATGATCGGCCGGCTGCAGAACGACATCGACCTGACCACGTCGGCGCGCCCGGAGGCCACCGAGGCGCTGGTCCGGGGCTGGGCCGACGCGGTGTGGGACATGGGCCGGGAGTTCGGCACCATCGGCTGCCGCAAGGGCGACTGGACCATCGAGATCACCACCTACCGCTCGGAGAGCTACGACCCCGGGTCCCGCAAGCCGGACGTGGTGTACGGCGACACCCTGCACGGCGACCTCGGCCGCCGCGACTTCACGGTGAACGCGATGGCGGTCTCCCTGCCGGAGCGTGAGTTCGTCGACCCGTTCGGCGGTCTTGTCGACCTGGCGCACCGGACGCTGCGCACCCCGGGGCGCCCGGAGGACTCCTTCTCCGACGACCCGCTGCGGATGCTCCGCGCCGCCCGCTTCGCCGCTCAGCTCGGCTTCGCCGTGGCGCCCGAGGTGGTCTCGGCGATGACCGACATGGCCGACCGGATCGAGATCGTGTCGGCCGAGCGCGTGCGCGACGAGCTGGTGAAGCTGGTCTGTGCGCCGTACCCCCGGCTCGGCCTCACCCTCCTGGTGGAGACGGGGCTGGCGGAGCGGGTGCTCCCGGAGCTCCCCGCGCTGGCGTTGGAGCGTGATGAGCACCACCGGCACAAGGACGTGTACGAGCACACCCTGACCGTGCTGGAGCAGGCGATCGCGCTCGAGGAGCGGCTGCCGGGCGACGGCCCGGACTTCGTGACCCGGTTCGCCGCCCTCATGCACGACGCGGGGAAGCCCCGGACGCGCAAGTTCCAGGCCGACGGGGCCGTCACCTTCCACCATCACGACGTGGTCGGGGCGAAGATCACCCGACGACGCATGAAGGCACTGCGCTTCTCCAACGACGTCACCGAGGCGGTCTGCCGCTTGGTGGAGCTGCACCTGCGCTTCCACGGGTACGGCTCGGGCGAGTGGACCGATGCCGCGGTCCGCCGCTACGTGCGCGACGCCGGCGACCAGGTCGAGCGCCTGCACGTCCTCACCCGGGCCGACTGCACCACGCGCAACAAGCGCAAGGCGGAGCGGCTGCGCCGGACCTACGACGACCTGGAGCATCGCATCGAGGTCCTGACCGAGCAGGAGGAGCTCGACGCCATCCGGCCCGACCTGGACGGCAACCAGATCATGGAGATCCTCGGCATCGGCCCGGGCCGCGAGGTGGGGGAGGCCTACCGGTACCTGCTCGAGCAGCGCATGGAGCACGGTCCACGCCCCCCCGAGGAGGCGGAGCAGGACCTGCGCGCCTGGTGGGCGGCACGCTGAGGCGAAGATCTCACCGGTGTGAGGGGCACAGCCGTCCGACCGTGGGTAGGTGTCGGGCATGGCCATCGACATCGACATCGTTGAGACCGTGGGCGCCCCGCTCGACGTCACCTTCGACTACGTGGCGGACTACCGGACCATCCCCGAGTGGATGTTCGGTGTCCGGAAGTTCGAGCCGGTGACGGAGAAGGACTACGGGTGCGGATCCGTCTTCGACGTCAACCTCTCCCTCGGGGTGCCGATCCGGACCCGCATCGAGACCGTGGAGTTCGAGGAGAACCGTCTCATCGGGATGGACTCCGTCAAGGGGTTCAAGGCCAGGTCGCGGTGGTACTTCGAGGGGGCCGGCGCCGAGAGCACGAAGGTGACGGCTCGGGTCTCCTACGAGCTCCCCTTCGGCCCCGCCGGCCGCGGCATGGGCAAGGCGATGCAGCCGTTCGTCAGGCAGGCCGTGAGCCACATCAGCCACCACCTGAAGGCAAACCTGGAGAACCGCGCCGCCTGACCCCGGACTCCGGACCGAACGGCGGTCGAGACCGGGCCGAACCGCCCGGTCTCGACCAGCACAAAGGGGCTATGGGACGAGGGTCCTGTCGGCGGGCATCGTGGCAGGAGGCGTTTCCGCCAGGGACGCCCTTCCCCTGAGGGAGGCCGGACATGGCCACTGCACGGCGCCGCCCCGAACGAGAGTCCACGGCTAAGGGAGGGCGACGCCGCCACCGGGACGTGTCGCTGCTCGCCGTACTCACACTGCTTGCGACGACCGTCGGACTCGTGGGGCTGTCGACCACGGCCACCGCCGGCGCATCTCAGGTGAGTCGTGCAGCGCCGGCCACGTCGGAAGCGCCGCTGTTCGCGGTCACCCAGGAGGGGATGACCCAGCAACAGGCCGACGCGCTCGCCGAACAGGCCGGCATCCGGTCGGTGCTCGACAAGCGCGGCGGCTTCACCTTCGTCGACGCCAAGAGGTACGGCAAGGTGCCGACGACCAAGAGGCGCACCGGCAAGGACGAGAGAGGGCACCGGACCGTTGCGCGGAAGCTCAACCTGACGAAGATCCGTGCGATCCAGACACTGTCCGACAGCAAGGCCCTGGAGCAGGCACGGCTGCTGCTGACCTTGCCCAGCGGCTTCGCGGCGGAGCCGAACGTCACCCACACCGAGCTGACCCTCTCGGACCTCCGGGGCAAGAAGGTCAGGCAGTTCGACCTGGACACTGCGGTGTCCTACGAACTCATGCTCGCCCAGCACCGGGTGGTCGGTCCCGGGAACCGCAACCGGATCGCGTTCAACGGACATGGCCGGGTCGTCTCGCTCAACCAGAACCTGCGCGACGTCGAGCAGCAGGGCTACGTGGGGATCATCGGACCCGAGGACGCCACCGCCGAGTGCAGCAGGCTCTACGGGCCCAACGTCGAGATGCTCACCCCGGAGCTCGTCTACTACTCCCCGGCGCTCGGAGACGGTTCGGTGAAGTACCTGCTGCCGCACTACTCCTGCCGGCCGGCCGCCGACGTGCGGGCCGATCAGGAGGTGATCGGGAAGCTCGTGCCCGCCGCGCCCGAATTCACGCCGATGATCACCCTGGACACCACACGTGACGGCTCGTCCGTCGAGGCCGCCGTCTCCATCAAGGGCGGAACCGAGCCGTTCGCGGTGAAGTGGGCCTCCTCGTCGACGCAGCTCAAGGGACGCGGCGAGAGCATGGCCTACGACCTGACCGGACGCGGTCGGGCCAAGCTGGACGAGACGCTGACCGCGACCGTGACGGATGCGAACGGCATCGTGAGCGCGGTCTCGGTGGTGCTCGGACCCGACGGTGGCCAGGCGACCGCCTCCGGTTACGGAGGAGAGGGTGGCATCCTCTCCTCGTTCGGCGTGGTCAACACCGTGGACGAGTGGCAGTGCGCCCAGGACAGCGCGAACGGCTTCCGCAACGTGATGGCCGGCAAGGGACACACGAAGAAGTTCGACTGGCGCGGCACGAACGCCTGGGAGACCGACTTCAAGAAGACCTCGGCCGGAGGGCACGACAAGGACTACGTCGACGCGGTGGACATCCAGTGGTACACCGGCCACGGCTCGCCCGGCGGTTTCACGTTCAAGAACAACGCCCACAGCGACGGTGACATCACCCCATCCGACGCCCGCTGGGGTGACAACTTCAACCTCGAGTGGCTCCAGCTGGAGTCGTGTCAGGTGCTGGCCGACACCAACGGGACCAACGACTACTTCCAGCGCTGGGCGCCGGCGTTCGACGGACTGCACATCCTCAACGGCTTCCACACCAACGCCTCGTGCATCGGTGGTGGCACCGGCGCGCTGTTTGCGCGGCTGCTCTTCCCGGAGTGGTGGCACGGAGCGCTGACGATCACCCAGGCGTGGCAGACGATGGCCAACAGCCTGGAGCCCACCGGCCGGGTATGGCGGTCGATCAGCCCCGCGAAGGCGGGCTGGGTGACCAACCTCGGCGACCACATGTGGGGCCAGGGCTCCGTCGGCCCGGACATCCCGCTGAGCCAGCAGATCGGCTGGGTGGCCATCAGCGGCACTGTCTGATCAGCCTCGGGAGACTCGCCAGTACACGCCTGCCGTGGCCAGGTACCCCGCGGCCAGGCTGAGGAGTGTGGCGTACGAGCGGCCGTCGTCCGGGAGGACGACGGCCGCGGTCGCCGCGGCGGCGACGAACGCGACGTTGAAGAGGACGTCGTAGAGGGAGAACACCCGTCCCCGGAACTCGTCGTCCACGCCCGCCTGCACGAAGGTGTCCACGCAGACCTTGATGCCCTGGGAGACGAGTCCGAGCAGGAAGGCCGAGACCAGCACACCGGCCTGGGTGAACAGGCCGGCTGGGTACACCTGGCTCGCCCCCGCCACCACGAGCAGCACGGTGACCCAGCTCCGGGGCTGGATGACCTCGGTGACGACCGGCGTCACGAACGCGGCGGTCACGAAGCCCGCCCCGCTCACGAGGGCCGCGGCCGACAGGGCGGCGAATGCGGCGTCGGCGTCGCCTGCGCCGTAGAAGTAGTTGCGGTACAGGAGGATCAGCATCACCGAGGCGATGCCGAACCAGTAACGGTGGGACGCGATGACCGCCAGCCCGCCCGCGGGGACCCGTCGCGACCTCAGGTGACGAAGGCCGTCCACGAGTCCGGTGACGACGTCGTACAGAGCGGCGCCGGTCCTGACCGGCGGACGCCGATCCGGGCCGAGCAGGTCCCTCGGGATCCGGAGAGCGAGCGCGCCCGCGATCCCGTAGAGGCCCGCCGCGCAGAGCAGGACCGCGAGGTCTCCGTCCGCCCCGACCGCCCTGCCGGAGGTCCTGGCCGCTGCGCCGACGGCGAGCCCGGCGACGAAGGCCACGGTGCCGGCGGTGGGTGTCAGGGCGTTCGCCGTGAGCAGGTCCTCGCGCGTCACCGTGTGCGGCAGCGCCGCCGACAGTCCCGCCAGCAGGAACCGGTTCACCGACAGGCACAGCAGCACGGCCGCGTAGAAGACCGGGTCGGGCAGGTCTGCTGCGACGATGCCGAAGATCGCCGCAACGATGGCGACGCGGGCGAAGTTGGCCCACGCGAGCACCTGCCTGCGGGACCAGCGGTCCAGCAGGACGCCGGCGAAGGGCCCGAGGACCGAGAACGGCAGCAGCACCACGGCCAGGGCCGACGCGATGGCGGCCGGAGACGGCTGGTCGTCGGAGAAGAGGGCGTACGACGCGAGGGCTACCTGGAAGACGCCGTCGCTCAGCTGGCTGGCGACCCGGACGGTGAACAGCCGCCGGAACCACATCCCGTGCAGCAGGTGCACGAGGTGGGCCGGTGCGGACATGGCCCGATCCTCGCAGCAACGGACTGTCTCTCCGGACGTGCGACGCCCCGCAGTCCGGGCGAGGACTGCGGGGCGTCGACGAGGCGTCCGGTGCCGGAGTACCGACGCGCCTCTGGGGTCAGACGGTCACCGGGTCGTTGCTCAGCGTGCGGAACGTGTACGCCTGGGCGATGACCACGATCGGGATGGCTGCCAGGAGCCCGACGCCACAGAGGCAGGCGCCGACGATGTAGGCGGCCAGCGACGCGAGGAAGAACAGGATCAGCACACCGAAGTTGTCCTTGACCAGGGCGAAGCTCGACTTGATCGCCGTCATGGCGTCCTGGTTGCGGTCGATCACGAAGTACAGCGTGTACGACGTGAAGAAGATGACCAGGATGCCGGGCAGGATGCACAGGATCAGACCCACGAAGGTGAGCACGCCGATGATCAGCGAGGCGATGACCACCTGCGCCCAGTTGATCCCGCTGAACGCGGAGCCGATGTCGATCTTCTGACCGCGGGTGAGGGCCAGCGAGCCCTTGATGATGCCGGCCTGGATGACCAGGTTGAACACGAAGCTCAGGGCGCCGAAGAGGAAGCTGAGGATCATCGCGATCCCGAAGAACCCGCCTCCGCCGCCTTCGTACTTGCCGGTGTCGAAGTTGTAGGTCAGATCGGGCACGGCGGCCGCGCTGATGAAGTTGCCGATCACCTGGATGACCGCCGCGCCGACCACGATGATCAAGGTGATCAGGATCAGCGGCAGCAGGTTGTCCTGGAACTTCTTGAAGGCGTAGCTGAACGCGTTGCCGACGCTGTAGCTGCCGGGGCTGCTCGGCACACCGGGAGCACCGCCGGGAGGCGGTCCACCGGGAGGCGGTCCACCGGGAGGCGGTCCACCCGGAGGCGGTCCACCCGGAGGCGGCGGAGCGGCGCCACCGGGAGGCGTGCCGCCCGGCCCCCCAGGCGGAGGAGGCGGAGGGGGCGTGCTGCCCCAGCCGGACCCGGGCGGCGGAGGGGGAGGGGCCGCGTCGCCGGACCCCGGTGGGTTTGACGAACCAGGAGGCGGGTTTTCACTCATGCCCCGAATCTAGACCCCGCGGCGGTCGTTCTTCGGAACCGTTGGTCCCGAAATTGCCATGCGTCCGGGAAAATGATCGAGCCGCGCACCCGGAAGCGACGGGTGCGCGGCTCGGTTCAGCAGACCGACGGGCTCGAGGTCAGCGCTCGACCTCTCCCCGGATGAAAGCCTCGACCTGGGCCCGGCCCAGGTCGTCGGCCATCTGCACCGGCGGGGACTTCATCAGGTACGTCGACGCCGACAGGATCGGGCCCCCGATGCCACGGTCCTTGGCGATCTTGCAGGCGCGGATCGCGTCGATGATGATGCCGGCGCTGTTGGGCGAGTCCCAGACCTCGAGCTTGTACTCGAGGTTCAGCGGGACGTCACCGAACGCACGGCCCTCCAGCCGGACGTAGGCCCACTTGCGGTCGTCGAGCCACTGCACGTAGTCCGAGGGACCGATGTGGACGTTCTTCGCCCCGAGGTCGTGGTCGATGTTCGAGGTGACCGCCTGGGTCTTCGAGATCTTCTTCGACTCGAGGCGCTCCCGCTCGAGCATGTTCTTGAAGTCCATGTTGCCGCCGACGTTCAGCTGGTAGGTGCGGTCGAGCACCACCCCGCGGTCCTGGAAGAGCTTGGCCATGACGCGGTGCGTGATCGTGGCGCCCACCTGCGACTTGATGTCGTCACCGACGATCGGAACGCCGGCCTTCTCGAACTTGGCCGCCCAGTCCGGGTCGGAGGCGATGAAGACGGGAAGCGCGTTGACGAAGCCCACACCGGCGTCGATGGCGCACTGGGCGTAGAACTTGTCCGCGTTCTCGGAACCGACCGGGAGGTAGGAGACCAGCACGTCCGCCTTGGTGTCCTTGAGCACCTGCACCACGTCCACCGGGCCCTCGTCGGACTCCTCGATGGTCTGCAGGTAGTACTTGCCGAGGCCGTCGAGCGTCGGCCCGCGCTGCACGGTCACGCCGAGCGGGGGGACGTCGCAGATGCGGATGGTGTTGTTCTCCGACGCGGTGATCGCCTCGGAGAGGTCGAACCCGACCTTCTTGGCGTCGACGTCGAACGCCGCGACGAACTCGATGTCGGAGACGTGGTAGTCACCGAACTCGACGTGCATGAGACCGGGGACGCTGCTCTGCGGGTCAGCGTCCTTGTAGTACTCGACACCTTGGATCAAGGACGTGGCGCAGTTGCCCACGCCCACGAGGGCGACTCGTACGGAACCCATCGGGCTCTCCTTCGTGGATCAGTTGTTTTCCGTCGGTTTGCTGAGCTGGTCACGCAGGGGGCCGCCGGTGCGTTCGGCGGCGATCAGGTCCGAGAGCCAGCGCACCTCGCGCTGGACGGACTCCAGGCCGTGGCGCTGGAGCTCCGCGGCGTAGCTGTCCTTCCGGTGGGCTCCGCGCGAGGCGCTCATCTCCTGCTCGAAGCGCGCCAGGCGCTCCTCCAGTCGGGCGCGGCGGCCCTCGAGGATCCGCAGCCGGACCTCCCGGTCGGTGCGGCCGAAGAAGGCGAAGCGGACGTCGAAGTTGTCGTCCTCCCACGATGCCGGCCCGGCGTCGGACATGAGCTTGGCGAAGCGTTCGTCACCAGCGGCGGTGAGCTCGTAGACGATGCGCTGCCGTCGGCCGACGCCGGCTCCTTTGCCGAGCGCCCCACCCGTGCCAGCCCCGGCGCCCGCTTCCTGCGCCGCGACGTGCTCGGTGATCCAGCCAGCCCTGAGCATCTTCTTGAGTGCGGGGTAGAGGGAGCCGTAGGAGAGCACCCGCCCCCAGCCGAGGACGACGTTGAGCTGCTTGCGCAGCTCGTACCCGTGCATGGGGTTCTCGTGCAGCAGTCCCAGGACTGCCAGCTCGAGTGTCTCCCCGCGGCGGGTCATGGCCGTCCACCTCGTGTTCAACTGTTGGACTATCGGACTGACGTATCGTAGCGATATATCGGGGGAAACCGAAATGGCGCGCCGTGTGGGGTGCGCCACCGGCCCGCGCGCGGCGAGACACGGGCCGGTGAGCGGTGGATCACCCCTACCCTGGGGTGTGGCGCCGCTCGTGGCGGGGCACATCTGAGTCATACGTCGGGCCCCGACAGTCGGCAGACCGGTCGGTGGCCCCTGCACCCGGAGAAGATCCCCCTGTGAGCTCGCAGACCAGACAGCCGAAGAAGACCGCGCCGAAAGGCAAGTGGTCCCACGGCTGGCGGCGTTGGCTCAAGTGGGTGGGCATCGTCGGCGCGTCGGTGTTCGTCCTCGGCCTGGCCCTCTTCGCCCTGGCCTACGCGCGCACCGACATCCCGGACCCCAACGAGGCCTACGAGTCGCAGACCAGCTACGTCTACTACGCCGACGGCAAGACGGTCCTCGGCAAGTTCGCCGAGCAGAACCGCACCAGCATCGACCTCGAGGAGGTCCCGACCCACGTGCAGGACGCCGTGGTCGCCGCAGAGGACCGCACGTTCTGGACCAACAAGGGCATCGACCCCAAGGGCATCCTGCGGGCAGCGTTCAACAACGCCTCCGGCGGTGCCACCCAGGGTGCGTCCACGATCACCCAGCAGTACGTCAAGGTCTTCTACCTCACCCAGGAGCGGACCTGGTCGCGCAAGGTCAAGGAGGCGATCTTGTCGCTGAAGATCCAGCGGCAGATGAGCAAGGACGAGATCCTCCAGGGCTACCTCAACACCATCTACTTCGGTCGGGGCGCCTACGGCATCGAGGCCGCTGCCCGCGCGTACTTTGCCAAGCCCGCGGCCAAGCTGAACCTCAAGCAGGGTGCGGCGCTGGCGGCGATGATCAACTCGCCGAGCAACTCCGACCCCGCCGACGGCAAGGCGTCGCGCCGGCAGCTCAAGGAGCGCTACGACTACGTCATCGACGGCATGGCGGACATGGACACGCTGCCGAGCAGGCTGGTGGGCACCAAGAAGGTCTACCGGTTGCCGAAGTTCCCCGAGATCCCGGCGCAGAGCCAGTACGGCGGCCAGCGCGGCCACGTGCTCAAGATGGTCCGGGCGGAGCTGGCCCGCCTCGGGTTCAGCGACAAGGAGATCGACGGCGGGGGACTGCGAGTGACCACCACGTTCACCAAGCAGGCGATGAGCGCCGCAGAGGAGGGAGCCCAGGAGCAGCGCCCCGACGGCCTGCAGGGCCTCCATGTCGCGGTCGCGTCGGTGGAGCCGAAGACGGGTGCGCTCCGCGGGATGTACGCCGGTCAGGACTACCTCGACAGCCAGCTGAACTGGGCCGTCGCCGGCGGGGCGCCCGGATCGGCGTTCAAGCCGTTCTCCCTGGTCACCGGGCTGACCTACGGCTACTCGCTGAAGTCGACGTTCGACGGAAACTCGCCGCTCGAGATCGGCGACACCGAGTTCAACAACGAGGGCGAGGGACTCGGCAACGACTACGGCACGGTGAGCCTGCTGACGGCCACGGAGAAGTCGATCAACACCGCCTACATCGACATGGTCAACAGCATCCCCGGCGGCCCGACGAAGGTTGTCGACACGGCGGTCTCGATGGGCATCCCCCGGGACGCGCCCGGGCTGGACGAGAGCCTGAGCATCGTGCTGGGCTCGGCCACGATCAGCCCGATCGACATCGCCAACGCCTACGGCACGATCGCCGACGGGGGCCTGGCCAAGGACGCCTACGTGGTGGAGAACGTGAAGACCGCGGACGGGCAGGTGCAGTACAAGCACTCGGAGAAGACCTCGCAGGTGATCAGCGAGGACGTCGCGGCGGACACGTCGTACGCCCTCCAGAAGGTCGCCGAGGTCGGCACCGGCGTCAACTCCAACGTCATCGGGCGCCCCGTCGCCGGCAAGACCGGTACGGCGACCGATGACGAGGGCCGGGTGCGCTCCTCCTGGTACGTGGGCTACACCCCGCAGCTGGCGACCGCGGTGATGTACGTCCGGGGGAACGGCAACGAGCCGCTCGACGGCTGGCTGCCCAGCTTCTACGGCGCCGACTATCCCGCGCGCACGTGGGCGGCCGTGATGGGCCGTGCGCTCGAGGGCCAGGAGGTGGTCGACTTCCCGGAGCCCGCCTTCCTCGAGCAGACCGTCGAGGGACACGAGCCCACGCCGACCGCGAAGCCCAGCCCGACGACTCCTCGCCGAAGCCTTCCCCGTCGCCGAGCAAGTCGAAGAAGGGCAACGGGAACGGCGGCAAGGGGTCGTCCGGCCCTTCACCGACGCAGAGCTCGTCGCAGTCTGCGAGCCCCACGCAGTCCTCCAGCCCGTCTCCGACCAACAGTCCGTCCCAATCATCGAGCCCCTCCCCCTCGCCGTCGCAGTCGCAGGGGGGAGGGGGGAGCAGCCCGTCGACTGAGCCGAAGCCGTCTCCGACGTCCTCGCGCTCCGCGGCGGGCACTTCCAGCGGCTAGCCTGCCCCGGTGACTGCGCCCGGCCTGGAGGACCCGCTGGCTCGATCGTCGAGCGAGATCGTGGGCGGACCTCCCGGTGGACGTGCCGCAGGACACCCGTGGTGGACCCCGGTGCGGGTCGTGCTCGCCGTCGCGTGCATCGCCTGGCTGCTGGCGATGGTCCAGAAGGCTCCGTGCGCGGCAGATCACTGGGGAGGTGAGCCGACCCGCTACGCCCAGATGTGCTACTCCGACGTCCCGTACCTCTACGTCAGTCGTGGGTTCGCCGAGGCCGCGCTGCCGTATGCCGACTCGGACGGCCGCTACCCCGACCTGGAGTACCCGGTGCTCATCGGCTACTTCGCGCACGTCTCCGCCCGGGTGACGCAGATGCTGCACGGCTCCCCGGACGTCGCGGACCGGGGAGAGGTGTCAGTCGACTCGCTGTACTCCCGGCCCGACGTCGAGGCGGAGCGCCAGGACTTCTTCGTGGTCACCGCGGTCCTGCTGGCGCCGTTCCTGCTGCTCTCCGCGTGGTTCCTGGCCGGGGCGCACCGTGGGCGCCCGTGGGACGCAATGGCGTTCGCGGCGGCACCCGTGCTGGTGCTCTCCGGGCTGGTGAACTGGGACGTGCTGGCCATCACGTGCCTCGCCGGCGCCCTGTGGGCGTGGTCTCGGGGTCGGCCGCTGCTGAGCGGCGTGCTGGTCGGGCTGGGCACCGCCACCAAGCTCTATCCGCTGTTCCTGCTCGGGGCCTTCCTCGTGGTGGCCCTGCGGCGCGGACAGATGGGCGCCTTCGCGAAGGCCGTCGCGGGGGCAGTCGCGGCGTGGGCCGCCGTCGACCTGCCGGCGATGCTCTACGGCTGGGACGGCTGGCGGGGTTTCTGGAGCTTCAACGCCGACCGGGGCGCCGACCTGGGGTCCCTGTGGCTGGTGGCCAGCGACCTCGGTGCCTCCGTCACGCCCGCGACCATCAACCGGGTGTCGGCGGTGGCGTTCCTCCTGGTCTGTGTCGGGGTCCTGGTCCTGGGGCTTCGCGCCCGGCACGTCCCCCGGGTCCCGCAGCTGGCGTTCCTGGTGCTGGTCGGGTTCCTCGTCGTCAACAAGGTGTACTCCCCTCAGTACGTCCTCTGGCTGCTGCCGCTGGCCGTGCTCGCCCGACCCCGGTGGCGCGACCTGCTCGTCTGGCAGGCCGGCGAGCTGCTCTACTTCGTCATGGTCTGGATGTACCTCGGCGGGTACACCGCGCCGGCGACCAGCGGGGCCCACGACGTGGCCTACGAGTGGGCCATCGTCATTCGCGTGCTGGCCGAGCTGTACCTCGCGGCCGTGGTCGTCCGCGACGTCCTGCGACCCTGGCGGGACCCGGTGCGGCTCTCCGCCGGCGGCCTCGACGCCGACCCCCTGACCCCACCCGTCGAGACGTCACGCGCGCAGGGACGAGAGGGCAGCGGGGTTGCCCTCTCGTCCCCGCCTGAGTGACGCCTCGACGGATCAGGCGAAGACGATGCGGTCGAAGGTGCTGACGGTGAAACGGACCCGCACGTCGATCTCCGCCCCGACCGGGGGGACGTCGGGGCCGTTCGGCACGAACAACATCGATGCCTGCATGTGCGGGGGCTCGGCGAAGAGCCGGTGCTTGCCGGCGATCGTGAACGGCGAGCGGACGAAGCCGGCGGCATCCAGCCCGCCCTTGGCCAGGGTCGCCGCCCGGTCCCGGAGCGTGGCGCCGCCCGTCGGCGCCTCGAGACCGATCCCGTGCGCGGTGCCCCCGCTCACCACGACGATGTGCCCGTGCTTGGGCGCGGACCGGCCGCGGTAGCCGAACACGTCGCCGCGTTGGACCTCGTGCCGGTCCAGCACCGTCGCCCGCACCTGCAGCGCCTCGCGATCACCCAGCCACAGCCGCGTGCCGGTCCGAGGGCGGAGCTCGAAATCGCCGTACGCCGTGCGCAGCGTCGCGAGCTCGGCGTCGGTGAGGTGCGACACGAAGACGCGTCGGGTCGGGATGCCGCTGGCCACGAGGTCGTTGAGCAGCCGGTGCATCTCGCCGAGGTGCGAGCTGTGCGACATCGGGAGGTGCAGGGCGAAGCCCTCGACGACGACCCCGTCGAGGTGCCGCCGCGGCCTCCCGCAGCCCGCGCGCGTCGAACCCGTGCCGGCGCATCGAGGTCATCAGCTCCAGCACCACCCGCGGCGGCTCGTCCGGCGCCCGCGGCCACGCCCCGGAGGTCCTCCAGCCGGCCGATCGTGTGGACGATGCGGTCGCCGTAGCGGACCGGCTCGAACGAACGCCAGGGAGACAGCACCATGACCGACCCGGGGAAGGAGCCGGTCACATCGGCCACCTCGTCGTACGTCCCGACCGCGAGTGTGTCCGGGCCCAGCTCGGCCGCCACCTCGGCCAGGCGCTGGTTGCCGAAGCCGTACCCGTTGCCCTTGGCGACCGGCACGATCTCCGGCACGGTGTCCAGGACGGAGCGCAGATGTCCCTGCCAGCGGTCGCGGTCGACGTAGAGCGTCAGCATGGCCGCGCGCTCATCCCCGGCGCGCCAGGTAGAGGCTGAAGGCCTTGTAGAGCAGCCGGTTGACCGGCAGGTCCCATTCGCCGACGTACTCGACGGCCTCCCCGCCGGTGCCCACCTTGAACTGGATGAGCCCCACGTGGCTGTCCTCGGGGTCCAGCGTGTCCGTGATGCCCCGCAGGTCGTAGACGTCGGCGTCCTGCGCAAGCGCGTGACGGATCATCGCCCACTGCACGGCGTTCGAGCCCCGGACCTCCCGCTTGTCGGTCGACGAGGCGCCGTAGGAGTACCAGACGTGACCGCCGACCTGGACGAGGATCGTGCTCGCCACCAGGTCACCCTCGTGCTCGGCGGTGAACAGTGCGATCCGGTCCGGGTCCTCCGCGAGCAGTGCGCGGAACATCGTGCGGAAGTACGAGAGCGGCCTCGGGGTGAAGCCGTCGCGCGCGGCGGTGAGCGCGTAGAGGTCGTGGAACCGCACGCAGCTCGTCCTCGAGCCGTTCCGCCGGCACCCGGGAGGTCTCCACGCCCGCCTTCGCCGCCTTCTTGATGTTGCGGCGCCACTGCTGGTTCATCCCCTTGAGGACGTCGTCCTCCGTCCGCGGCTTGTCGTCGGCGTCGCGCAGCGGGATCTGGAAGTTGTACTGCGGCTGCCCCGCCGCGAAGCCACCCTCCGTCGCCTGCTGACGCCACCCGAGGTCGGTGAGCTCGGAGACGACCCGGGCCCCGCGCGCCTCACGTTCGGTGGGAGGTACGTCGTCCAGCCGCCGCACCTCCTCGTCGGCCACGCCGGCCTTGACCGCCGCCGCGTCCCAGTGGCGGCTCACCACCGGGGGCCCCATGCGGATGCCGAACGCCCCCCGCGCCTTCAGGTGCTCGGTCATCGGCTCCAGCCAGTCGGACAGGTTCTCAGCGTCCCAGTCGATCACCGGGCCCTCGGGCAGGTAGGCGAGATAGCGCTTCAGCCGGGGGAGCTTGCGGTAGAGCACCAGCCCCGCCCCGACGAGGTCCTCTCCGCGGAACCACCCGACCGACTCGGGACGCCAGTCGCTCTTGACCTCACCCCACGCCGGCACCTGCAGGAAGCTGGCGCTGCGCTGCCTCCTCAGGAAGGCGAGGTGCTCCTCGCGGCTGATCGGTCGGGCGCTCAAGGCGTCGATCCGGGGAGCGGCGTCGGAGGGAGTCACGCTGCCCGAGCCTAGTCCCTGTCGGTTTCCCAAGGGATGCAGGGAAACTGTCACTCCCCATGGGTTACTCCCCATGGGGAGTGCTGGTTTGCCATGGGGAGTGGGGCTTCCCGGTACGGCGACCACGCCGACGGACTCCCGGCACACAACCCGGCGCCTCGAAGCGTCGTGGCCATCCCCGGGTGCAGGAACTGCCGGCCCGTCCACAGCCGCACAGCACGCAGGTGTCACCGCGACCCCGGCCGCCGACCCTGACGCTATGCGAGATGTCGAAGCACCACTGAGGACCCTCACCGCGACGCACGGCGTCTTCCTCCGCCGAGAGGCCCTGGAGCTCGGCGTGGACGACCGCGGCCTCCGACGGTCGGTGCGCCGGTCGCAGGTGGTGAAGGTCAGGCATGGGGCGTACGCGTTCACCGACGAGTGGGCGCGCCTCGACGACGTGGGCCGGCACGCGGTCCTCACGCGCGCAGCCATGCGCACGCTCGGAGACAACGTCGCCGCGAGCCACCACAGCGCGTGCGCCCTCCACGAGATGGATCTGTGGGACGTCGGGCTGGACGTCGCCCACGTCACCCGGCTGGATGGTGGCGCAGGGCGGTACGAGGGCGGCGTCCGGCATCATGAGGGCCTTGTGCTGCCGGACGACGTACAGCTGGTCGACGGCATGCAGGTCATGCGCCCGGAGCGTGCAGCGCTCGAGTCGGCGATGCTCAGCGGTGTCGAGCGCGGCTTGGTGACCGTGAACTCGGGACTGCACCGGGAGCTGTTCGACCGGCGGCAGCTGGGGGCGCAGTACCAGCTCATGCAGTCGTGGCCCGAGAGCCAGCACTTGCAGCTCGTGACCCGGCTGGCTGACGGGCGCATCCAGTCTGTGGGCGAGTCCCGGTCCTCTTTCCTCTTCTGGTCACAGGGGCTCCCGCTGCCTCAGCCGCAGTACGAGGTGAACGACGGGTCCACCCTGGTCGGTGTCACCGACTTCGCGTGGCCGCAGTACGGCCTCATCGTCGAGTTCGACGGCCGCCTCAAGTACCAGAAGTACCTGCGGCCCGGTGAGGAGCCGGGAGACGCCGTCTTCCGCGAGAAGCAGCGCGAGGACTACATTCGCCGGGTCACCGGGTGGGTCGTCATCCGGCTCGTCTGGGCCGATCTCGGCCACCCCGCGCGTACGGCGGCGGTGCTGCGCCCGTACCTGCGCGCCGCCGTCTGACCTCCCCACGGAAAACCGGCACTCCCCACGGGAAGTGACCCATGGGGAGTGACAGTTTGCCGGCATCCCTTGGGAAACCGGCACCCCTCACAAGCGGGAGCGGAGCCACTCGAAGTCGGCCTTGTGGCGGACGGGGTCGCCCGGAGTCTCGGCGATCACGGGGGCGCCGGCCGAGCGGATCACCTCGACGAACCCGTCCGGGTCGACGTGGCCTTCGCCGAAGTTGGTGTGCCGATCGGCACCCGAGCCGAAGGCGTCGCGGCTGTCGTTGGCGTGGATGAGGTCGATGCGCCCGGTCAGGGACAGCAACCGGGCCACCGCGGTCGCGAGCTCGATGCCGCCGGCGTGGGCGTGGCAGGTGTCCAGGCAGAACCCGACCAGGTCGGCGCCCTCGGCCTGGGAGATCGCCTCGAAGACGCGGCCGATCCGATCGGCCTCGCGGGCCATCGCGTTGCCGCCGCCGGCGGTGTTCTCGATGAGCAGCGGGACCTTGAGGTCGGTGGCCTCGACGGCCTTGCGCCAGTTGTCGAAGCCCTTGGCCGGGTCGTCGTCGGCGTTCACGTGGCCGCCGTGCACGATCAGGCCCTTGGCACCGATGGACGCGGCCGCGTCCATGTGCTGCTGGAGCAGCTTGCGGCTGGGGATCCGGATCCGGTTGTTCGTCGTCGCCACGTTGATGATGTACGGCGCGTGCACGTAGAGGTCCACGCCCGCTGACTCCGCGGCCCCCCGCAGCGCGTCCGCCCCGCCGGCGTACCGGATCTCGGGGCCCTTGTAGCTCTGCGGGTCGCCGAGGAAGAACTGCACGAGCGTGGAGTCGCGCGCCAGGGCCTCCGCCACCGGATCGGCCTGGTCGACGTGGGCACCGATCCGCAGGTCCTGCGCTGTCAGACTCATGATGACCAGGCTACGGCCGGCCGGCGACAGCGACAGCGGCCGCGGCGACCGGAGCAGGGGGGTGGGCGGCGATTTCGGTGCAGTGCCACGGCGCTGGTAGCCTGACCCGGCTGCTCGACCCCTGTGCCACCGATGGCGCCGCGGACGGTGGCACGGTGCGCGGCCCCGGCTGCGCGCCGCACGCAACAGCCCTCCTGCCACGGAACGACCGTGGCCGCCTGAGTCCGAAGGAGGTGGAGACTGCTTTGCGTACCTATGAAGTGATGGTCATCCTCGACCCCAGCCTTGACGAGCGCACCGTGGCCCCGTCCCTCGACACCTATCTGAACGTCGTCCGGCAGGACGGTGGCCAGGTGGAGAGTGTCGACGTGTGGGGCAAGCGCCGGCTGGCCTACGAGATCGACAAGAACGCCGAGGGCATCTACGCCATCATCGACCTGCGGGCCGAGCCGGCGACGGTCAAGGAGCTCGACCGGCAGCTGACGCTGAACGAGTCGGTGCTGCGCACCAAGGTCATCCGGCCCGACGCACGCTGACCTGTGCATGCCCGGTGCGGTCTGTCGGCGGCCCGGGCTACGTTCACCACGAACGACGGCAGACGACCGGGCCGCGGACACCCACGGTCCCATGACGATGGAGTCAACCCATGGCAGGCGAAACACCGATCACGGTGATCGGCAACCTCACCGCAGACCCCGAGCTCCGCTTCACCCCCTCCGGGGCGGCTGTCGCGAACTTCACCGTGGCGTCCACGCCGCGGACGTTCGACCGGCAGACCAACGAGTGGAAGGACGGCGAGGCGCTCTTCCTCAACTGCTCGGTGTGGCGGCAGGCAGCCGAGAACGCGGCCGAGTCGCTCGTCCGCGGGATGCGCGTGATCGTCTCCGGTCGGCTCAAGGCCCGCAGCTACGAGACCCGCGAGGGTGAGAAGCGCACGGTCTTCGAGATCGACGTCGACGAGGTCGGGCCCAGCCTGAAGTACGCCACGGCGAAGGTCACCAAGACCAGCCGCTCCGGGAGCGGCGGCGGTGGCGGCGGTGGCGGCGGGTACGGCGGAGGCGACGACCCGTGGTCCTCCGGCGGCCAGCAGGGCGGTCAGCAGGGCGGCGGCTCGTGGGGCGGCCAGCAGGGCCAGTCCCAGCAGTCCGCGGCCCCGCAGAACGACCCCTGGGCCTCCAGCGGACCGGTCGGCTCCGACGAGCCCCCGTTCTGACCCGGTGATCTGACGCTCGTCGGCCAGCCGGCCGAGGAGCACCAACCAGCAACCATTCCGGACCCGACATCGGCAAGGTCCGGGCTCACAGAAGGAGCACCACAATGGCGAAGCCGGTTCTGCGCAAGCCCAAGAAGAAGGTTTGCCAGTTCTGCAAGGACAAGACGGAGTACGTCGACTACAAGGACACGACGCTGCTGCGCAAGTTCATCTCCGACCGCGGCAAGATCCGCGCCCGGCGGGTGACCGGCAACTGCGTGCAGCACCAGCGCGACGTGGCCATCGCGGTCAAGAACGCCCGTGAGGTCGCGCTGCTGCCCTACACGTCGACGGCGCGCTGACAAGGAGACCGACAGATGAAGCTCATCCTGACCCACGAGGTCACCGGTCTCGGCGCCCCAGGCGACATCGTCGAGGTGAAGGACGGCTACGGCCGCAACTTCCTCGTCCCGCGTGGATTCGCGATCCGGTGGACGCGCGGCGGCGAGAAGCAGATCGACTCGATCAAGAACGCCCGCAGCGCCCGCGCGGTCCACGACCTCGACAAGGCCAAGGAGATCAAGGCCTCCCTCGAGGGCTCGACCGTCGAGGTGCCGGTCCGCGCCGGTGAAGGTGGCCGGCTGTTCGGCGCCGTCACGGTCGCTGATATCGCGGACGCGATCAACCAGAAGGTCGGCGGCTCCTCGGTCGACAAGCGCAAGGTCATGGTCGGCAACCCGATCAAGTCCTTGGGCGAGCACCGGGTGACCGTCAAGGTGCACGACGAGCTGGACGCCACGGTCACGCTCAACGTCGTACCCGCCTGAGCGAGCGCTTCGGCGCCCGGCACCACGGCGAAGCCGCTCCCGGACCGGGAGCGGCTTTGCCGTGTCCGGCCCCCGGGCTTGTGCGGGGCGCCGTGCCGACTAGGCGTTGAGCGTGGCCTGGAGGCCGGGGGCGACGAGGCGCACGAGGTCCTCGACCGGCATCGAGGAGACCGGCTCCATCCGAGTCACGTAGCGGAGCACCGCGATGCCGCCGAGCTGGGCAGCGAGCAGCTCGAACTTGGCGGCCGCCTCGTCCACCCGGCGAGAACGGAGCATCGGCCGGAACACCAGTCGGCTGAGGACTGCGACGAGCAGACGCCCGCCGACGGCACTGTCGGCGCTGCTGCGCAGCACCTTCATCATCCGCGCCCGGGTGCGCGGGTTCTCGCAGAGCTGGAAGAACCGCCGCGCGATCCGCTCACCCATCCCCACGCCGGGGTCGGCCTCCGGGCTGACGGCCTCGCGCCTCCTCGGCACGGGCACGAGCAGGTGCTCCGCGCCGGGGAAGGACGGCGGTGGCGGGAAGCCGGTGGGGACGACCACCGGCCCATCACACCAGCGCCCGCCCGCACGGCGTCGATGACACGCTCAGCGGCGGCGGGAGAACCCGATCCCTTCGATGATGACGTCCTTGCCCCGGCTGCGCACCTCGAGGCGGACCTGGCCGGAGTGGAACTTGCGCCAGGAGACGAGGGGAATGATCTGCCGCTTCGCCAGGTCGTCGGCCGACAGCTTCACGGTGCGGATCCGGTGGCCCTTGAAGAAGACCGCGACCTTGCCGCAGTCAGGGCACCTGCTGGCGACGAGCGCCAGTGAGCGGAACCGGCGTTTGCCCTGCTCCAGGTGGGCGCCGCGCTCGCGGGCGACGGAGTACGAGTTCCGGAAGTAGCCGTGTCCGGTGCGGTTCTCCCACTGCTTCGACTTCTTGAAGTGGGTGTTGTTCACCGGCACGGTCCACCGCTCGCGGGCCGGGCTGGCGTCGACGTTCCCGGCGGCGTCGATCGCGGCCACGGTGAAGACGTGGTCGCCGGCCTTGCTGTGGAGCACCGTGAACTGGCCCTTCCGACCGTCGCCGTCGCAGGTCCGGTCCTGGCCGTCCAGTGAGCACATCCAGGCCGAGGTGTCCTCGTCGGAGGAGTAGGTGAGGCCCACGAAGGGGTAGGGCCACCACCGGTCCGCGCCGGCGGTGATGGTGGTCTCCGGGGCGTCGGTGTCGGGGGGCGGCTCCACGATCGTCCAGCTGAAGGTCGCCGGGTCCTGCTCGGTGTTGGCGGTGTCCAGGGGGTTGTCGGGGGTGTCGGTGGCGCGGACGGAGAACGTGTAGTCGCCCAGGGCCAGGTCGGCGTAGGACTTCGACCCGGTGCTGTAGCCAGGCTTGCTCTGCTCGGCGTCCGTGCAGTCCGACCAGGCGCCGTCCTGGCCAGGTCCTTGCAGCTGGCACTCGAACGTGGCCTCGTCGCCCTCCGCAGCCTCGGCCTCGAAGGCGAACGCGGCGTCGCGGGACGCGGTCGCGCTCTGGTCGTCCACCGGCGGCGCCTGCGTGATCGCCGTGTCGGGCGCGGTGCAGTCGCCGACAGCGGCGGGGGTTCCGCACAGCGTCCCGGCCCGGGCGGGGGGAGCGAGGAGAGGCTGGGCGAGCAGGGCCGCGAGTACGGCGGCGCCAGCCGCTGCGAGGCGGCGGTCGGTGCGGGTCCGTCGTGACAAGGGGGTCTCCTGGGTGCGCCCGGCGTGGGGCCCCATGGTGGCACGGAGGCCGGTCAGCCGTCTCTGCCCTCGCGCGCCTGACGCTCAGCCCGTTCCTTGCGCAACCTCCGGCGCACCTCGTCGGCGCTGAACCCCGAGTCGCGCTGCCGGCGCCAGGGCAGCCAACCCCCTGAGTCCTCGCCCGAGTCGTCCGAATCGTCCTCCGGCTGGTCGCTCTCCGGCTGGTCGTCCGGCGCCCGGCTTCTCCGGCGATGGTGCCGCCGGCGCTCCGGCTCGCGCTCCGGCTGGCGCTCCGGCTCCGTGTGCGCGTCCTCGCCCTTCCGCCGCCGGTTGCGCACCCGGTCGGCGCTGAAGCCGTCCGTCGAGTCCTCGTCGTCCGCACCGGCCGCCCAGACCGAGAAAACCAGCGCGATGTTCGTGACGACGGCCAGCACCGCCGTCGGGACGGTGAGCCACCCCAACCCGACGGCGTAGACGAGCAACGGGAGCAGCCCCACCACCACGTAGGCCACCCGAAGGACACGGAACCGCAGCGCCAGGGACCCGGGGGTGATGTCGACGAGCCCGTCGCAGAGGAGGAACGAGAAGGCGATCGTCGGGAGGCTGAAGAGCCAGCCGAGCCCGGCGGAGATGGTGTCCACGGAGTCGGGGGGCAGGGTGAGCACCGACACGGCGAGGCACACCCAGGCGGCCGCGAACGTCCCGGCGTACCCGGGCAGGAACTCCTTCACCGGAGAGAGCCCCATGAGCACGAGGATCCAGCCGACCGGGTCAGCGACCCAGTCCCAGCCGCCTGCCCCGGCGTCCAGGAAGACGATGACCAGGCCCATCGCGACGGTCTGCAACGAGCTCACGGCGAACGAGCCTAGTGGGCCTGCCCGGGCTCGCGCTCGGCACGCGATGCGGCGTCCGAGCCGGCGACCATCCAGGCGTCGCCCCGGGCGCGCCGCAGGAGCACCGCGGCCCGGCCACCGATGAACACGGCGCCGAACGCCAACCAGAGCCACGGCAGCCCTGTTGAGCCGGCCGGTGCCAGGTGGACGGTGAGCAGCGCGACCGGCACGAAGGCCCCGGTCACCAGCACCGCGCCGGCCGCCAGGTACCGGCCGTCGCCTGCCCCGATGAGCACCCCGTCGAGCACGAACACCACTCCTGCCACCGGCTGGAAGAGCGCGGCGACCAGGAGGACGCGCCCGAGGAGTGCGACCACCTCGGGGTCGGAGGTGAAGATCGGCCCCAGCACCGGTGCCGTGAGCGCCAGCAGCACCCCGGTCACGACGCCGGAGACGACCCCGATGCGGACCATGCGGTCGGTCGTGCGGCGGGTGCGGCCCACGTCACCGGCGCCGAGCGCCGACCCGGTCAGGGCCTGCGCGGCGATGGCCACTGCGTCGAGGGCGTAGGCCAGGAACGTCCACACGGTGCTCGCCAGCTGGTGCGTGGCGGTGGCGGTGGCCCCGAGTCCTGCGGCGCACCACGTCATCGTGACGAGGCAGGCCTGGAGGCTGACGGTGCGCACGATCAGGGGACCGCCGGCGTGCGCCGAGCGGCGTACCCCCGGGAAGTCGGGCCGCAGCGAAGCCCCCTCGCGTCGGGCCAGCCGGACGACGACCGAGACGAGTGCGGCGGCGGAGCCGAGCTGGGCCAGGTCCGTCCCGAGCGCGGAGCCGGCGATCCCGAGGCGCAGGCCGTAGACCAGCGCCACGTTGAGGGCGATGTTCGCCAGGTTCGCGGCGACCGCTACGTAGAGCGGGGTGCGGGTGTCGTGCAGTCCGCGCAGCACGCCGGTCGCGGCCAGCACCAGAAGCATGGGGGGTACGCCGAGCCAGGCCAGGCGCAGGTAGGTCGTGGCGGCGGCTCCCACCTCGGTGTCCACCCCGAAGAGCCCGACCAGGGGGCCGGTGGCAGCGAGGCCGATGAGGCACGTGGCTCCGCCGATGAGGACCGCGAGCCACAGCCCGTCCACCCCCTGGGTCAGCGCCTCCGCGCGGCGACCGGCGCCGACCTGGCGGGCCACCGCGGCCGTGGTCCCGTAGGCGAGGAACACGCAGAGGCCGACGACCACCCGCACCACCACAGAGGCGATGCCGAGCCCGGCGAGCTCGGTGGTGCCGAGATGGCCGACGACGGCGGCATCGGCGAGCAGGAAGAGCGGCTCGGCCACGAGGGCGAGGAAGGCGGGGAGTGCGAGCCCGAGGATCTGGGTGTCGATGGCGCGGGTCTCCGCGCTCCTGCGGAGCGGCACCCGCGAAATCTATCCGTGCGTACCCCCGACCTCGTCCGGATGGCCTATTGCGCTCGTCGGGGTTGTCCGGGTAGTGACGATCGTCCTGTGTAGAACTCGGAGTGCGCTGTGGAATTCGGACGGCGCCCGGATTCTCCGACTGCGACCCCGGGTCAGGTACGCGGCGGTGAGCAGAAGATGTCGGAACTTTCTTCGTTACACACCGGTGGACCGCGTCTTCGCAGGTCAGAGGCGGTGTGAGGGTCAACCTTCGGGACTTGTCCACAGCTGTGTGAACAGGCTGTGCACAGCCTCGGCGGCGTGTTCCACACTCGTCCCCAGGTTCTCCACAGCCCCTGTGGAGAGAGGGCTTGGGCGGTCCCGGGACCCGGGCCTATGGTCAGGGCTTCTCAGGCCCACGGAAGCCCGGAACACGCCCCCACCAGGGCGCCTTCCCCGGACCTGTCGGTGATGGTCTCTACCGTTCTCGGGTAGCGGCAGAAAGGGCGAGGCATGAGCGTGACCGAGCAGTCCGGCGGACCCGGGTCGGCCTTCACCGCCGACCAGTGGGCCCCCGACTACGACGGCGGTTTCGGCCCGTCCGCGGCCGGCGGCGCTGACCGGATGCCGCCGCAGGACCATGCGGCGGAGCAGTCCGTCCTCGGCTCCATGCTGCTGTCCAAGGATGCGATCGCCGACGTCATCGAGACCGTCCGCGGCACCGACTTCTACCGACCGGTGCACGAGACCATCTTCGACGCGATCATCGAGCTCTACGGCCGCGGCGAGCCGGTCGACCCGGTCACCACGGCCGCCGAGCTGAGCCGTCGGGGGGAGCTGGTCCGGGTCGGCGGGGCGCCGTACCTCCACACGCTGTCGGCGTCGGTGCCGATCGCCGCCAACGCGTCGTACTACGCCGAGATCGTCCGCGAGAAGGCGATCCTGCGCCGGCTGGTGAGCGCGGGCACGCGCATCGTGCAGATGGGCTACGCGGGGGAGGGGGAGGTCGACGACGTCGTCGACGCTGCCCAGCAGGAGGTCTACGGGGTCACCGACAAGCGAACCTCGGAGGACTACGCGCCGCTGAGCGCGATCATGGAGGCGACGCTCGACGAGATCGAGGCCATCTCCAACCGCGGTGGCGAGATGACCGGCGTGCCCACCGGGTTCGCCGACCTCGATGAGCTGACCAACGGCCTGCACGGCGGTCAGATGGTGATCATCGCGGCGCGGCCGGCGGTCGGGAAGTCGACGCTGGCCCTCGACCTGTGCCGGGCGGCGAGCATCCACCACAACCAGACCTCGGTGATCTTCAGCCTGGAGATGACCCGCAACGAGATCACCATGCGGCTGCTCTCCGCGGAGGCGAAGATCCCGCTCAACCACATGCGCAACGGGCACATGTCCGACGACGACTGGCAGAAGCTGGCCCGCAAGATGGGCGAGGTCTCCGCCGCTCCGCTCTTCATCGACGACAGCCCGAACATGACGATGATGGAGATCCGCGCCAAGGCGCGCCGGCTCAAGCAGCGCCACGACCTGCGGCTGATCGTGATCGACTACCTGCAGCTGATGACGTCGGGCAAGAAGGTCGAGTCCCGCCAGCTCGAGGTCTCGGAGTTCTCGCGCCAGATCAAGCTGCTGGCCAAGGAGCTCAACGTCCCGGTCATCGCGCTCTCGCAGCTGAACCGTGGCCCGGAGCAGCGATCCGACAAGCGGCCCATGCTGTCCGACCTCAGGGAGAGCGGCTCGATCGAGCAGGACGCGGACATGGTGGTCCTGCTGCACCGCGAGGACGTCTACGAGAAGGAGTCGACCCGCCCCGGCGAGGCCGACCTGATCGTGGCGAAGCACCGCAACGGCCCCACCCGGGACGTGGTGGTGGCCTTCCAGGGCCACTACTCCCGGTTCGTCGACATGGCCCACGGCTGAGGAGACCGCGCGGTCGCGCCGCCGGCTGCCCGGTTCAGGACAGCAGCCCCAGACCCGCTGCGTGTCGTCGTACGGCGTCGCTGTCGGCGGCCAGCACGAACGGCACGTCGTGGGCCCAGGCGCCGGAGACCTTCTCGACCCGCCCGTCGCCGGGGTCGAGCCGCACCTCCCGGATGTAGACCGCGAGGATCCGTCCGGGGTGGGTGCGGACGACGTCGGCGTAGACCTCGGGGTCCTTCTCCCCGGAGTCCCCGAGCAGCACGAACGGCAGACCGGGGTGCAGGTCGAGGATCTCCCGGATCCGGTCGTGCTTCTGCTCGCGACCGGCGGAGGTGCCGAGCAGGTCGCGAAGCAGCACGGGCCCCTCGGGGAAGCCGTGGTGGCGCAGGAACGCGATGAGGAAGGAGTGCAGGTTCCAGGGGCTGGAGGAGACGTAGAACACCGGGTTGGCGGTCCCGGCCAGGTCGCGGTACAGCTCGGCCGCTCCCGGGAAGGCCGTCCGGGTGAGCGCCGAACCGGTGATGGTCTGCCGGAGCATCCGCACCACGCGTTGCACGCCGGTCTCGAGGATGGTGTCGTCGATGTCCGAGATGACGCCGAACCGCGCCGCAGCAGCCGGCACGCGGGTGGCGAGGGGCGCGGCGTGGCGCCCGGCGAGCCCGCGATACTCGCCGGCCAGCTCGACGGTCCCGGTCGTCCACGGCGCCTCGAGTCGCTCCGGGTCCACGTGCAGCCGGACCCGGAAGTAGCCGTCCTCGTCGCTGGTGGTCTCCGCGGCGGCTCCTGCCACCGAGACGACCAGCGGCACGCCGGGGAGTTCGTCGGTCAGGAAGCCCCGCAGCGTGCGGCGCACGGCGGCGGTGACCCCCTCACCGTCGACGGCCGGGGACGGAGGCGGGTCGTCGAGGACCCGGCCCCGGACCACGATGCCGTCAGGGCCGCCGTGGCCGCCGTACGGCTCGATCCGGAAGTCGGCCGGGGGACGCGACCCGGCTGCGCGGAGGCGGGCGGCGTCCCAGGCCCGTTCCAGCCCGACAACCCAGCGCGCCCGCATGCCGCAACCGTAGGCGCGCAAGCCGGCCGCGTGCCCGCGGTCGCATACTCGCTCCATGCGGATGCTCATTCTTGGCGGGACCGTCTTCCTCGGCCGTGCGCTCGTGCAGGCAGCACGGGACCGGGGCCACGACGTGTCGATCCTCAGCCGCGGGGTGAGCGGACCAGACCCCGAGGGAGCCCGCGCCTTCCGCGGCGACCGCGACCACGTCGACGGCCTCCGGGCCCTGGAGGGGCACGAGTTCGACGTGGTCGTCGACACGGCACGCCAGGAGGTGAGCCATGTCGAACGGGCGGTGGAGGACCTCGGCGCGCGCGTCGGCCGCTACGTGTTCATCAGCACCGTGTCGGTCTACCGCGACTTCGCCGAGCCCGGCAGCACGGAGGAGTCGCCCACCGTCGAGCCGCTCTGGCCCCGGTCCGCGGCCGAGGAGTCCGACCTGGAGCACTACCCGGCGCTCAACGTGGCCTGCGAGCGCGTGGTGCGGCACGCGCTGGGCGACCGGGCGCTGGTGGTCCGGCCGGGGCTGATCGTCGGGTCGCACGACCGCAGCGACCGGTTCGGATACTGGCCGGCCCGGATGGCGCGCGGCGGCGACGTGCTCGCTCCGGGGGACCCCGGCCGGCCGGTGCAGTTCATCGACGTGCGTGACCTCGCCGGGTTCGTCGTGCGCGCCGCCGAGGACGGCCGCACCGGCACCTACAACGCCTGCGGTCCGGGCACTCGGCTGACCATGGGTGAGCTGCTTGAGAGCTGCCGGCGGGTGGCCGGCAGCACCAGCCGCCTGGTGTGGGTCGACGACGGGTTCCTCGCCGAGCACGAGGTGCAGCCGTACGTCGACGTGCCGCTGTGGGTGCCGGACCAGCCGGACCTCCGGGGCTTCTCGCAGGTCGAGACCGGCAAGGCCGTCGCCGCCGGCCTGACCCACCGACCGGTCGAGGAGACCGTCATGGCGGCGCTGGAGACGGAGCGGGAGCTGGGCCTCACCCGCTCCCGTCGGGCGGGGCTCTCGCCCGACCGCGAGCGCGAGCTGCTCGCGCTGGTGCGCTGAGAAGCACCGATCCCTCGAGCGGGACGTCAGTCCCGATCCGCACAGGAAAGGTCTTTGGACCACCACGGCCGGTCCCAACGGCTCTGCTGGTCCTGGGCCGCCTGCCCAACCATGGAGACCTGGGGCCGTACGCCCCCGGTGGTACGGCGCGGGGAGGCCCCATGCACGAGCACAGCCAGCCGCAGAACGTCGACGTCGACGGTCGGCCCGCCCTGCTCGAGGCGCGCCACCCGCTGGCCATGGTCTACGGAGGGGGCGGTGTCTTCGGCATCGCCTACACCTCCGGGCGTGGCGCAGGGTCTGGCCGACTGCGGGCTGCCGGTCCGGGCGGCTCCGTCACTGGGGACCTCAGCCGGCTCCTGGACCGCGTCCTCGCTCGCGCTCGGGCTGTCCTACGACGACTTCGAAGGCATCGCCTCGCCCTCCGTCCCGACCAGGCAGTCAGGCATCCTCGCCGACATCGCTCGCGAGCTGTTCGGCGAGGCCAGCCACCCGCTGGTGTCCGTGTCCGCGGTCTGCCTGCGCACGCGACGCCGGCACATCCTCGACGGGGGACGGTACCCGTTGGCCGACCTCGTCGCCGCGTCGTCCGCCGTACCGGGGCTGCTGCCGCCGCACCGCGTCGACGGGCGCCTCTACGTCGACGGAGGGATGTGGTCGGCGACGTCCGTCGACGCGGCCGGCGAGGCCGCCCACGTGATCGTCGTGGCTCCGCTGGCCGGCTCCGTCATGGGGCCGATGGGGCGCACCGCCGGATGGCTTCTGGACCGCGAGCTCGCCCGGTGGCGCAAACGGCACCCGCAGAACACCGTGACGATGATCCGCCCGAACCGCGCGATGGCCAAGGTCGCCGGGCTGCACCCGTTCGCGTTGTTCGACGAGAGCCGGGCGCGCGAGGTGTACCCGATGGCCTACGAGCAGGGAATCGCCTTCGGTCGGCGGATCCTCGCCACACCGGCGTCCTCCGAGACGGCTGCCTGAGGAGTCGCGTCAGGCCGCGGTGACGGCTTCCTCCAGGCGCTGCAGGGTGCGCTCCATGTTCTTCCGGGTCAGCTCGCTGAGCCGGCTGCGGATGATCCCGCGGGTCAGGGGCCGCTCGGTGCTCACGTCCCACGTCTCCCGGACCAGGGTGCCGCCGTCGACCGGCTCCAGCTCGTAGCGCCAGGTCCGCCCGGTGAACACCTTGTCCAGCGGGGCGGGAGCCAGCGTCTGCCACGCGATCCGCCGGTTCTCCTCGTACTCCCGCACCACGTTGCGCGTCGAGTAGGGCACCCCCCACCGCATGTCCATGCCGAAGGAGTCGCCGAGGCCCACGCGTCGTCCGGTGCGCCTCGCCTTCTGCACGGTGCCGGACCCGTCGAACTCGCTGTGCCGCTCGGGGCGGACGAGCAGGTCGAACACGGCCTCGGGCTCGGCGGGGATGACCCGCTCCACGGTGACCTGGTCGGCCGTCGTCTGGGTGGCGCTCACGTGGGTTCCTCTCACTTGGACAACAGGGGATGGAAGGACCGGCTCGACCAGCCCGCCCCCGAGTGTGCCGGTACGCCGGGCAGCGGCCGTCCGCCGTACACCACTGTGCCGGAGGCATCGGAGTAGGTCAGCCACGTCTCGGCCGGGCCCTGACCGACGCCGGGCTGCGACCAGTCGCAGACCCCGTTCGGGAAGACCTGCTGGAGGGTCGCCCACTCATCGGCGGTGAACGGCACGGGGAGGAAGGAGTAGTCCTTCTCGTCGAGCGGCTTCAGCTCGCAGGCCAGCTTGTCGTTCGCGCTCGGGCCGCCGGACACCTGCCGCGGCGTCCCGAAGTGCGTCTGGAGCTCCGGGGTGTTGCAGACGTCGGAAGCGCCGGGCACGCCGTCGACGTCGGCCGGGCCGACCATGCACCGGTCGGTGATGTCAGCCGGCTTGTCCGCGACGACCTTCTCGCTCAGTGGCTGCTCGCTGCGGTCCTTCTCCACCTCGGTGAGCCAGCGGTCCATGTCCAGGAACGCCTCGGTCGGCCACGACGTGTCGCCGATCAGCGGTTCGTCGCCGAACCACATGACGCGGTTGTCGGTGTCGCCCTGGTCGGCCTGCAGCCGCTCCTCGGTCCACCAGGCGTGGCTGTAGTCGTGTGCCGCGCCCGGGTCCGGGCCGCCGTGGTTGATGATCGCGACCTCGTCGAGGTGGTTCATCTCGTTGACCAGCCCGGTGCGGTAGGCGTTGGCGATGGCGCCCGGGTCCCCGGCGATGCGCTCCGCGGTGGGGTCCTCGTTGAGGTCGAGGCCGCCGACCTTCACGTTGAGGTCGACGAACTGCGCCGGTGTGATGATGCCCTGCTTCAGCGCGCCGAGGCCGTACTGCACGCCGTCGTTGGCGAAGGGCAGCCCGGCGAAACCGTGGCCGGCTTCCTTCTCCCAGCTGGTCCACACGTCTTCGGGGCGGGGGCCCAGGGTGTTGATCATCAGGTCGAGCACCGAGCACCGGACGCCGCCGGGGTTGATCTCGGAGTCGAAGCGGGTGCTCGGGTCGCCCGCGACCGGGTCCTTGGTGCCCGGGCAGGGGTTCTCCGGGTTCAGTGCGGACTTGAAGAGGCCCTCGTCGGCGGTCACCGCGTTGACGTGGCTCATGTGGCCCTCGACCTCGGACATCTGCGGCTCGGTCCACAGCACGCCGGGCGCCCAGCGGTCCGGGTGCTCGAAGTAGAGCCGCAGCATGTGGTAGTCGGCGAACTGCGCCCCCGCCGTCAGCACGTCGGGGTAGGAGCAGGTGGTGACCAGCCCCTGGTAGACGCCGGGGTAGGCGTTGGCGATGGTGTGCTGGGCGATCGAGCCGCCCGAGCACCCGGTGCCGATCGTGTAGCGGATGGGTCCGTACTGCTCGACGAGCCGCTCCTTGGCCATCACCAGCGACTCCGCCTCCTGCGGCAGGTTGCAGTTGTGGCCGGTGTTGTCGAGCGCGGTGGACATCACGGCGAACCCGCGGCCCAGTGCGACCTCGTAGGTGTGCGTGTACCCCGGGATGTCACTCGGGAGCGTCCCCGACAGGTCCTCCAGCGGCGGGCTTCCGGGTGCGTACGACGCCCCGCATCCGCCGCCGTGGGTGACGAGCACCTTGTGGTTCCACTGCTTCTGGGACCGCCACGGCGCCCACTTCTTCCCGGGCCGGAACAGCGTGAGGATCGTGTAGCGGTCGCGGTCCTGGAACCCCTTCTCCTGCCGCACGATGAACGGGACCGTGACGCCCTGGTCCGTGGTGGTCGTCGCCACGTCGGACGGCGGGTTGTCCGGGTCGTAGGGCTGCAGGCCCGGCTTCGTGGGGTCGGTCGACTTGTAGAGGAACGAGTAGGTCGCCGGCTCGTTGCACTGCGCGTCGGTCGCGGAGTCCTGGCACTGGTACGGCGTCAGCTGCGGCCCGGCGAAGAGCGGCCCGCCGTTGGGGTGGTTGGTGATGACGGTCTCGCCGGCGTATCCCGGCGCCGTGGCGCGCACCGTGTTGTCGCCGACCGCCAAGTCCTCGAGCAGCCCCTCGAACTTGCCGTTCGGCCGGACCCGGAAGGAGTCCGTGACGTCGTGGCCGTCGACGGAGACCTCGACCTGCCGCGGCTTGACGCGCTTGGGGATGCGCACCCGGACCAGTGCGTCGCCGGCGGACACCAGGTCCGCCCGGTTGGACAGCACCGTGATGACCAAGCGGACGTCTCCCGTGCACTCGCTCCGCGGCGGCGGCCGAGTCCGGCCCCGACGACGGCGTCAGGGGCAGCAGCAGCGCCAGGGCGGCGATGAGCGGGGTGAGCCTGTGGAACCGCACGGAGACCTCCCAGGTCGTCGTTTGTTGCTTCAACGAGGCGAACCTGTCGGGGCTACGGCGTAGGCTGGATCTGCAACGGACAGGCAGGGTCCGGAAGGAGCGGTGATGCCGGAGAACGCGGTGCCGGAGGTCCGGGCCCTGCGCAACCTGCACGACCTCATCACCCAGGTGCACTCCGTCCAGGACCTCGCGGAGGTCCTCCAGACGGCGGCGCAGGGCGTCGTCGACGTGCTCGGCTTCCGGGTGGCGGTGATCAACGTGGTCGACGCGCACGACTACGTCGAGGCGGTCGCGGTGGCCGGCGACGAGGAGGCTTGTGCGGCGCTGCGGAGCCGTCGGATCCCGTTGGCCCGGATGACCGATGAGTTCGACCTCGCCGACGAGTGGGGGATGCTCCGGTTCGTCCCCCACGACCGGCTGCCCGAGGACGCTGCCAGCAGCTGGGTTCCCGACGTGGCGCCGCTCGGCGTACCGGATGCCTGGCACCCGCTGGACGCGCTGTACGCGCCACTGCGCGGTCCGGCCGGCGAGCTGCTGGGCGTGCTCAGCGTCGACCTGCCCGTCGACGGGGTGCGGCCAGGTCCCGTCCGGCGGCAGGTCCTCGAGATGTACGCCGTCCAGGCCGGCCTGGCCCTCCACCACGCCCAGGAGCGGCAGCGGCTCCAGGAGCGGGTCCGGCTGGGGGCCGCGACGCGCACCATCGTCGAGACGGCGTCCCGGGAGCTGGACCTGCGCCGGGTGGTGGACCAGAGCTTCCGGCCGCTGCGGGAGGGATTCCGGTGTGACTGGCTGCTGATCCGGGTCTTCGACACCCCGGGCGCCGGTGGCAACGCACTGGGCGAGGCGGGCGCGACTTATCCACCGGACCTCCTGGATCGGCTCCGGCCCCGGCTCCAGGGAGTCCGGACGGCCGGCGGCACGGTCGAGCCGCTGAGCTTCCTGACCCTGGGGGAGGATCTGGCGCGGACCTGCTGGGCCGACTCCTGCACCTGCGTGGTGGCCGCCGTCGGTGACACGTCCGCCGGCCTGCTGCACGGGCGGGAGCGTGCCGCCGTGGAGGGCCTCCTCCGCGCGGTCGACGCGAGCGCACTGATCCTGGTGCCGCTGGGGGACGGACCCGACTGCCTCGGCTTCCTGGCGATGCTGCGAGGTGACGACGCGGGGCCCTGGCAGGAGTCCGAGGACGACGCGGCGCTCGAGGTGGGTCGGGAGATCGGTCGGGCGGTGGGCCGCGCCCGGCTCTACGAGCGGGAGCGTCAGCTCGTGGCAGAGCTGCAGGAGCTCGACGAGTACAAGGGCGAGATGATCGCGACCATCACCCACGAGCTGAAGACGCCGCTGTCCTCGATCCTCGGGCACCTCGAGCTGCTCCAGGACGGCATGGCGTCGCCGACGAGCATGGACGCGGTCACCCGCAACGTCGCCCGGCTGCAGACCCTGGTCGAGGACATGCTGCTGCTCACCCGGATCAAGGACCCGCACCGCCCGTTCGTCCCGACGCTCGTCGACCTCAGCGGGTTGGTCAAGGAGGTCTGCGACCTGCTTGCCGTCCAAGCCACCCGGCGGCACCAGATCGATCGACCTGGCAGGCGTCGACCCCGGCGTGATGGTCTGGGGGGAGCGGGAGGAGATCGCTCGTCTGCTGACCAACATCGTGGGCAACGCCGTGAAGTACACCCCGGACGGCGGGCGGGTCGCTCTGTCGCTGCGCGACGCCGGCGACGGAGCCGTCGTCTCCTGTGCCGACACCGGCATCGGGATCGCCGAGGCCGACCTCGGCACCCTGTTCGAGGAGTTCGACCGGTCCTCGAACCCCGCGGCGCACGCCGTCCCGGGCACCGGGCTCGGACTGGCGATCGTCCGCCGCATCGTCGACCGGCACCGGGGTGCGATCTCGGTCGAGTCCACGCTCGACCGGGGCAGCACGTTCACGGTGACGCTCCCGTTCCAGCTCCGGGCGTGACTCGCTGCGGGAATGTCGGGCCGCGGCGGATCGTTCCTCCCTGGTGAGCGAGAGAGCCTTGAACCTGTCCGTGCTCGACCTGGTGCCGGTCCGCGACGGGCAGTCGACGTCGCAGGCCCTGCAGTCCTCCCTGGCGCTGGCCAGGCTCGCGGACCGGGCCGGCTACCGCCGCTACTGGGTCGCCGAGCACCACAACATGCCGGCGGTCGCGGCGACCAACCCGCCGGTCCTGATCTCGATGATCGCCTCGGCCACCGAGCGGATGCGGGTCGGCTCCGGCGGCGTCATGCTCCCCAACCACGCGCCCGCTGGTGGTGGCCGAGCAGTTCGCCCTGCTCGAGGCAGCCTTTCCCGGCCGGATCGACCTCGGGATCGGCCGCGCGCCCGGCAGCGACCCGGTGACCAGCTGGGCGCTGCGGCACGGCGGGGGCGGCGTGGAGGCCGACGCGGTGAACCGGTTTCCCGAGCACGTCGCCAACGTGACCGCGATGATGGACCCGGCCGGGGTCGGGCTCGCGTTGAGCGGCCGCACCTACGAGCTGCGGGCGACCCCGGCGGCGCGGACGCGGCCGCCGGTGTGGCTGCTGGGTTCCTCGGACTACTCCGCGCGGCTGGCCGCCTCGATGGGCCTGCCGTACGTGTTCGCCCACCACTTCTCCGGCAGCGGCACCCGCGAGGCGCTGGAGCTCTACCGCAGCGCGTTCCGCCCCAGCGACGAGGCGACGGGTCCGACGACCTTCCTCACTGCGAACGTCTGCGTGGCGCCGACGGCCGACGAGGCCGAGCGGCTGGCCAGGCCCCAGCTGCTGGCCATGGTGGCGCTGCGGACCGGCGGCGAGCTCCGCCCGCAGCTGACGGTCGAGGCGGCGGCGTCGGTGCAGCTCCCCGCCGAGCACCAGCGGCTGTACGACGCGATGCGCGGCAGGTGGTTCATCGGCACCGCGGAGGACGTCTCGGCGCGGCTCGCGGACCTCGCGGCGCACCTACGCCGTCGACGAGGTGATGGTGCATCCGGTCGCGGGCTCTCCTGCCGACGCCGATCCCGGGCGCGCAGCGGGCCGCGAGCAGACGCTCGAGATGCTGGCCCGCGTGCGCGACCTTGACCCGGTGCGGTAGGACGGAGACATGACCAGTCAGTGGCCCGAGGACGAACGCCCCGTCGAGACGGACCCCGAGCAGGCACGAGCGTCCCGACTCCGACCCCGATCTGCTCGACGCCGAGGTCAACGCCGAGGTGCCGCTGGAGCTCACCGAGGACCAGCTCCGCGGTGATGACCCCCCTGAGGACTGACCCCGGCGGTCAGGCCGTGCGGCTGTAGACCGGGACGCTGGCGTCGTACCAGCCGTGGCGGTGCGCCATCGCGACCGCCTCCAGCTGCGAGCCCACGCCCAGCTTGAGCAGGATCGCCCGCACCTGGCTGCGCACCGTGGCCACCGAGACCACGAACGTCTCCGCGATGTCGGTGACGACGTGGCCCTCGGCGAGGGCCCGCAGCACGGCGCGCTCCCGCGCCGTCAGCAGCTCGAAGGGAGCATGGAGCTGCCGGTCGGTGGCCCGCCACTGCCGGAGCGCTCTGAGGAGGCGCTCAGCCTCCGCCGCCGACGTCACGGGTTCTCCGCGCGCAACCTTGCGGGCCGCCTCCAGGAGCACCTCGATCGGGCGGCTCTTGCTGACGAAGCCGATGGCACCGGCTTCCAGCGTCGCGGCGATCTCACACTCGTCGGTCACCGCCGACACCACGAGGACACGCACACCCGCCTGTGCCAGCGGGCGCACCAGCGAGAGACCGTGGCGGTCCTCACCGAGCTGCAGGTCGAGCAGCACGACGTCGGGGGCGTCGGCCAGGACAGCCCGCAGGGTGTCGTGCTGGTCGGTGACCACGTAGGCGGTGGCGGCGAACCCTTCGGCCCGCAGCGCGAAGGCGAGGCTCTGCGCGAGCAGCTCGTGGTCGTCGACGATCGCGATCCGGGTCGTCACGATCGCACCATCTGGGCAGGGATACGCACGGCAGAGCAGGTCTGGTTGCTCGGCCCTTCGCGGGGGGCGGTCCGTCGGGTCAGCAGGGCGTCGAGGTGGGTGACCTCCTGCACGACGGCCCGGCTGAGCCGGACCCGGGACTCTGCGTCGAGCACCTCGCCGTGCTCGGCCAGGGTCTGGGTGGCGAGCCTGAGGGCGTGCATCGAGTTGCGCGAGCTGTGCCGGAGGTCGCGGTCCTGCCTGTCGTGCCCGGCCAGGGCCGCAGTGGCGGCTGCCAGCGCCGTCTCAGCAGCCCTGACGCGCTCGTGCTCGGCGTCGGCGGCGGAGGTGAGGTCGGTCATCGCGCTGGTCAGGGCGACGATCGAGATCATCGCCAGAAGCAGCGCGGATGCCAGTCCCCAGGCGGCCGGCTCGACCACGGCTGCCGCGCGCATGAGCCACACGAAGCCCAGGGCGCCGAGCACCCCCGCGTGAAGTCCAGCCACGTCCTGGGTGCGCACGGCGCTCGGGACGGTCCAGAACCACAGCCCGGCGACCACGAGGGCGAGGGCCGCCTGCTGCGCCGGACCCGGGTCGAGAGAGATGCCGACTACGCGATGCGCAGCGGCCAGCGCGGAGAAGGCGACCACCGAGACGCCCAGCCAACCGGCTGCGAAGGCCTCGGGGTGGCTGCCGACGCGCCCGCGGGAACGCCCAGCAGTCGCCAGCAGGGCCAGCGCGGCGAGCGAGGGGATCGTGCCGGCGAGGGGGTTGAGCATCGCAGTCTGGTAGGCGTCGTGCAGCAGCCAGCCCTGGCCGGTGACCAGGGTCGAGGAGAGCCCGAGGACGACGAGCGCGGCGCCGCCCCGGCCACGTGATGGCCGACGGTCGACGCGCCACGACGCAAGCTCGAGGATCCCCGCCCCGAACAGCAGCGCTCCTGCGGCGATCACCACTGATCGCCGGAGCACCAGCGCGTCGAGGCCCAGCCAGTCGCCGCTCGCCATGGCGGTCCCGAAGAGGGCCGACGCCGCCACGGCGACAGCCAGCGCCGCAGTGGTCGGTGACCACCGCGGCGCTGGGCGCCCGATCGGCGCCTCCCGTGTGCTGGCCTGCGCACGCAGTGGTGCGCCAACATCCCCCGCTAATCGTTCCCCCGAACATGTGGACAGTCTTCGTCGCTCCTGTTCAGGAACCAAGGTCCCGTAGGGCCCGTATGTACGGGACCTTGGTATTGATCCGGGAAAGGTAAAGAAATCCGTTTCACCCCAGGGGGTGTTGCGGGGGTGCTCAGTGGCTGCGACGGGGTCGTCCGCGGGCGGGCTTGCGAGTAGGACGATGCCGCGCGGCCGCGGGTCGGCACATCGCCAAAAGTGACGAAAGCTTGCCGTCGACCTGGGACAGCCGGGCGCAAAGGCTGCGTGCCCGACAATGGCTCGCCCTGCAGGATGGGGGCATGCCCGACGACCTGAACCCGACCCAGAACCTCCGCGAGGCCCGTGACCTCCTGCTCGACCTCCGCACCGACTACGACGAGGCCCTGCGTCGCTTCCGCTGGCCCGACGTGGGCGAGACCTTCAACTGGGCGCACGACTGGTTCGACACCTGGGCCCGGGACAACGACCGGCCCGGCCTGGTCATCGTCGAGGAGGACGGGTCCCGCGCGGAGTACTCCTTCGCCGAGCTCGTCCGAGAGATCCGACCAGGTGGCGACGCGGCTGCAGCACGAGGGCGTGGGCCGCGGCGACAGCGTCATCGTCATGCTCGGCAACCAGGTCGAGCTGTGGGAGACGATGCTGGCGATCATCAAGATCGGCGCGGTCGTCATGCCCACCACGACCGCGCTCGGCCCTGCCGACCTGGTCGACCGCATCGAGCGCGGCAACGCGAGGGCGGTCATCTGCAACACCGCCGACACCGGCAAGTACGACGGCATCCACGGGGACTTCCTGCGGTTCGCCGTCGGCGAGCCCCGGAGGGCTGGCACGCCCACTCCTCGGCGTACGACCTCGAGACCGCGCCGGTGGCGCACCCGGGCAACGGCACCGACGACCGGATGCTGCTCTACTTCACCTCCGGCACCACCAGCCGGCCGAAGCTCGTCGAGCACACCCACCGCAGCTACCCGGTCGGCCACCTGTCGACGATGTACTGGCTCGGGCTGAGCCGGGCGACGTGCACCTGAACATCTCGAGCCCCGGCTGGGCCAAGCACGCCTGGTCGAACTTCTTCGCGCCGTGGCTGGCCGAGGCCACCGTCTTCGTCTACAACTACGCGCGGTTCGACGCCGGCCGCCCTCCTCGAGCAGCTCCGCACCGAGCACGTCACCACGTTCTGCGCCCCGCCGACGGTGTGGCGGATGCTCATCAACGCCGACCTGTCCGGCGGCGCCGGTGAGCTGCGCGAGGCCATCGGGGCCGGCGAGCCGCTGAACCCCGAGGTGATCAGCCAGGTCGAGCAGCACTGGGGGCTGACGATCCGCGACGGCTTCGGCCAGACCGAGACCACCGCCAGCATCGCGAACCCGCCCGGCCAGCGGGTCAAGGCCGGTTCGATGGGCCGGCCGCTGCCCGGGCGTCCCGGTGGCGCTCGTCGACCCGGTCACCGGCCAGCGCATCGACGGCCCCGGCGAGGGCGAGATCTGCCTCGACCTCACCGGCAACGAGGGCGGCCGGCCGCTGAGCCTGATGACCGGCTACCAGGGCGACGCAGGCCCGCAACGACGAGGCGATGGCCGGTGGTTTCTACCACACCGGCGACGTCGCGACCCGCGACGAGGACGGCTACATCACCTACGTCGGCCGCACCGACGACGTCTTCAAGGCCTCCGACTACAAGGTCAGCCCGTTCGAGCTCGAGAGCGTGCTCATCGAGCACCCGGCGGTCGCGGAGGCCGCCGTCGTACCCGCTCCGGACCCGGTCCGGCTGGCCGTCCCCAAGGCGTACGTCGTCCTGGCGCCGGGCCACGAGCCGTCGGCGCGAGACCGCCCGGTCGATCCTGGCCTACGCCCGCGAGCACCTGCCGCCGTACCTCCGGGTCCGTCGGCTGGAGTTCGCCGAGCTGCCGAAGACGATCTCCGGCAAGATCCGCCGCGTCGAGCTGCGCACGCGCGAGGAGCAGCTGGCGCACGAACAGATCGAGGGCGAGTGGCGCGACGACCAGTTCCCCGACCTGCAGGGCGTCGACGAGCGCCGGGTGTGACCCTGCCCGCGGAGTGGTTGCATCCCGGTCCGGGGGGTAGGTAGTGGAACGTTCACATGCTCGCGGGAGCATGTCCCGTGTGACCTCGTCAAGGAGACCTGTGCACGCCTGGCCCGGCAACCCCTACCCCCTCGGCGCGACGTTCGACGGGATCCGGCACCAACTTCGCGCTGTTCAGCGAGGTCGCCGAGCGGGTCGAGCTGTGCCTCTTCGACGAGACGCGCAAGCGAGACCCGGGTCGAGCTGACCGAGGTCGACGCCCACGTGTGGCACTGCTACCTGCCGCAGGTGCAGCCCGGGCCAGCGCTACGGCTACCGCGTCCACGGGCCCTACGACCCCGCGAGCGGGCCAGCGCTGCAACCCCAACAAGCTGCTCCTCGACCCCTACGCCAAGGCGACCGACGGCGACATCAACGTGGGACCAGTCGCTGTTCGGCTACAACTTCGGCGACGAGGACTCCCGCAACGACGAGGACTCCGCGGCGCACATGATGCTCGGCGTCGTCATCAACCCGTTCTTCGACTGGGAGGGCGACCGCCGCCCCGAACGTGCCCTACAACGAGTCGTTCATCTACGAGGCGCACGTCAAGGGGATGACCCAGCTGCACCCGGACATCCCGGAGGAGATGCGCGGGACCTACGCCGGCCTCGCGCACCCGGCGATCATCGACCACCTGACCAAGCTCGGCGTCACCGCGATCGAGCTGATGCCGGTCCACCAGTTCGTCCAGGACAGCACGCTGCTGGAGAAGGGGCTGCGCAACTACTGGGGCTACAACACCCTGGGCTTCTTCGCCCCGCACGCCGACTACGCCTCGGTGCGCGGAGGGCGGCCAGCAGGTGCAGGAGTTCAAGGCGATGGTGAAGGCGATGCACTCCGCCGGCATCGAGGTCATCCTCGACGTGGTCTACAACCACACCGCGGAGGGCAACCACCTCGGCCCGACGCTGAGCTTCAAGGGCATCGACAACGCCGCCTACTACCGGCTCGTCGACGACCAGAAGCAGTACTACATGGACTACACCGGCACCGGGAACTCCCTCAACGCCGGCAACCCCCACTCGCTGCAGCTGATCATGGACTCGCTGCGCTACTGGGTCACCGAGATGCACGTCGACGGCTTCCGCTTCGACCTCGCCTCGGCGCTGGCCCGCGAGTTCTACGACGTCGACCGGCTCGCGGCGTTCTTCGAGCTCGTGCAGCAGGACCCGGTGGTCAGCCAGGTCAAGCTGATCGCCGAGCCGTGGGACGTCGGCCCGGGCGGCTACCAGGTCGGCAACTTCCCGCCGCAGTGGACGGAGTGGAACGGGAAGTACCGCGACACCGTCCGCGACTTCTGGCGCGGCGAGCCCACGCTGGGCGAGTTCGCCAGCCGGCATCGCGGGCTCCTCCGACCTCTACGAGCACTCCGGGCGCCGGCCGTTCGCCAGCATCAACTTCGTCACCGCCCACGACGGCTTCACGCTGCGCGACCTCGTGTCCTACAACGACAAGCACAACGAGGCCAACGGCGAGGACAACCGCGACGGCGAGAGCCACAACCGGTCCTGGAACCACGGCGTCGAGGGGCCGACCGACGACATCGAGGTCCTCGCGCTGCGGTCCCGCGCCCAGCGCAACTTCATCGCCACCCTGCTGCTCAGCCAGGGCGTGCCGATGCTGCTGCACGGCGACGAGATGGGCCGCACGCAGCACGGCAACAACAACACCTACGCCCAGGACTCCGAGATCTCGTGGATGCACTGGGACCGGGTCGACCGGCCGCTGGTCGAGTTCACCGCCGCCGTCTCCCGGCTGCGCGCCGGCCACCCGACGTTCCGCCGCAAGCGGTTCTTCACCGGCAACACCGTCCGCACCGGCGACGGGGAGCGGCTCAACGACATCGTGTGGCTGCACCCCGACGGCCGGCCGATGGAGGACGGCGACTGGCACCACGCCGAGGCCAAGGCCATCGGGATGTACCTCAACGGCCACGGCATCCGCGGGCTCGACGCCACCGGCAACCCGATCGTCGACGACCACTTCCTGCTCTACTTCAACGCCGGCCACGAGGACGTGGTCATCGTGCTGCCCCCCGACGAGTACGCCGCCGCGTGGGACGTGGTCATCGACACCGCCGGCGCGGCGCTGGCACAGGGAGGCGCACGCCCCGGAGGCGAAGCTGACCCTGCCCGGCGCGCAGCGTGCTGGTGCTCCGCGAGCACGCCGAGCCCGACGCCGAGCCCGACCTGTCGGTCGCGGCGTCGCTGGTGGTCGCACGGCCGAGCTCCCGGCCGGCACCGGCGCCGCCGCACGGCGAAGGCGGCGACGGCCCGCTCGCGGTCCATCGGCGAAGTCCGCGCAAGCGCCCGCAAGCGCGGCACCTGACGAGTGAACTCGCATGCGCACCCCGGTCAGCACCTACCGGCTGCAGATCACCGAGAGCTTCGACCTGCTCGAGGCGGCCCGGACCCTGGCCTACCTGCACGAGCTGGGCGTCGACTGGGTCTACCTCTCGCCGCTGCTGGCCTCGGAGTCCGGCAGCGACCACGGGTACGACGTCGCCGACCACCGCGCCATCGACCCCTCCCGCGGGCGCGCCTCCGGCCTGTCCGCCCTGGCCACCGAGGCCCGCCGGCTCGGCATGGGGGTGCTCGTCGACATCGTGCCCAACCACGTCGGGGTCGCGGCGCCGTGGGAGAACGAGTGGTGGTGGCACGTCCTCACCCACGGCCAGGAGTCGCCGTACGCCGGCGCCTTCGACATCGACTGGGAGGCCGGCGGCGGCCGGCTGCGGATCCCCGTGATCGGCGACGACGACCTCGCTCGAGGACGGCACGATCGACAACCTGCGGGTGCTCGGCGGCGAGCTGCACTACCACGACAACCGCTTCCCGATCGCGCCGGAGACCGTGCACGGCCCCGACGAGGACGCCAACGTCGTGCACGCCCGGCAGCACTACGAGCTGGTGAGCTGGCGTCGCGCCGACCACGACCTGAACTACCGCCGCTTCTTCGCGGTCAACACCCTCGTCGCGATCCGGGTGGAGGACCAGGAGTGGTTCTCGCCGCTCCCACGCCGAGATCCGCCGCTGGTTCGACGAGGGGCTCGTCGACGGGCTGCGCGTGGACCACCCGGACGGCCTGCGCGACCCGGGCAAGTACCTCGACGACCTCGCCGACCTCACCAAGGACGCCTACGTCCTGGTGGAGAAGATCCTCGAGCCGGGGGAGGAGCTGCCCCGGTCGTGGGCGACCGCCGGCACCACCGGGTACGACGCGATGGCGATGATCGACCGGGTGCTCGTCGACCCGGCCGGCGAGAAGCCGCTGGGCGAGCTCGAGGACCGGCCTGCGCGGTGCGCCCGTCGACTGGGCGGGATGGTCCACGGCACCAAGCGCGACGTCGCCGACGGCATCCTCAACTCCGAGGTCCGCCGGATCAGCCGCGAGGTCCTGCAGGTGCTCCACAACCGTCCAGCGGTAGAGGAGGAAGGCGACCTTGCGGAACCCGTGAGCCCCGAGCAGGTCGAGGACGCGGTCGCCGAGCTGCTGGCCTGCTTCCCGGTCTACCGCTCCTACCTGCCCGAGGGTCGCGAGCACCTCGAGCACGCACTCGCCGAGGCGCGCCGGCACCGCCCGGACCTGGCCGAGGTCCTCGACGCCATCGACGCCGGTCCTCTTCGACGGCGCCGCGCCGGCCGCGCAGCGCTTCCAGCAGACCAGCGGCATGGTGATGGCCAAGGGTGTCGAGGACTGCGCGTTCTACCGCTGGGCGCGGCTGACGTCGCTCAACGAGGTCGGCGGCGACCCGAGCGTCTTCTCCGTGGCGCCCGACGAGTTCCACGCCGCGATGCGCCGGCGGCAGGCCGACTGGCCGCACGCCATGACCGCGTCGTCGACCCACGACACCAAGCGCGGCGAGGACGTCCGCGCCCGGATCAGCGTCCTCGCCGAGATGCCCGACCGGTGGGCGCGCGGCGCTCGACCGGCTGCTCGCGCTCGTCCCGGTGCCCGACGCCGGCTTCGGCAGCCTGCTGTGGCAGGCGGTCGTCGGCTCCTGGCCGGCGAGCCGCGAGCGGCTGCACGCCTACGCCGAGAAGGCGATGCGCGAGGCCGGGGACCGCACCCAGTGGACCGCGCCCGACCAGGAGTACGAGGCCGCGGTCCACGCCGCCGTCGACGCCGCCTTCGACGACGCCGAGGTGCGCGCGGTCCTCGACGACCTCGCTCACGGCCGTCGCCGGCCCGGGCTGGAGCAACGCGCTCGCCGCCAAGCTGCATCACGCTCACCGCGCCCGGCGTGCCCGACGTCTACCAGGGCAGCGAGCTGTGGGAGCAGAGCCTGGTCGACCCCGACAACCGGCGCCCGGTCGACTTCGACGAGCGCGCCGCGCTGCTCAAGCGGCTGCGCGCCGGCGAGCGGCCGCCGCTCGCCGACGGCCCTCGACGACGACGGGCGCGGTCAAGCTGCTGCTCACCCACGTCGCGCTGACCGCCCGCCGCGAGCACCCCGACCTCTTCGACTCCTACGACGCCGCTGACCGCGACCGGCGACGCCGCCGACCACGTGCTGGCCTTCGACCGTGGCGGCGCCGTCACCGTCGCCACCCGGCTGCCCGGTCGGGCTGGCCGCCGGCGGCGGCTGGGGCGACACCTGCCTGCCGCTCCCCTCCGGCGTCTGGATGGACCTGCTGACCGGCCGCCGCTTCCGCGCCGCCGAGGCCGAGGGCCTGCCGCTGGCCGACCTGCTCGAGGACTACCCGGTCGCGCTGCTGGTCCGCGACGACCGCCACGGTCGCGAGGGCCGCGGCCGCTTCGACGTGTGGGCCCCGAGCGCCGAGTCGATGGCGCTCGAGCGTGGCCGACCGGCTGGTCCCGATGGAGCGTCGCCGACGGCGGCTGGTGGACGCCCGACCGGGCCCGGAGCCCCTGGGCGAGGTCGACTACGGCTACGTCGTCGACCCTCGACGGCTCAGGACGTCGGGGCGCGACGCGACGTCGTGCCCGACCCGCGGTCGCGGCGCCTGCCGCACGGGGTCCACGGCCGGTCGCGCACGTTCGACCCGGCGGCGCACGCCTGGTCCGACGACGCGCTGGACCGGCCGGCAGCTGGCCGGCTCGGTGGTCTACGAGCTGCACGTCGGCACGTTCACCCCCGAGGGCACCCTCGACGCCGCCATCGACCGGCTCGACCACCTGAAGTCGATCGGCGTCGACCTCGTCGAGCTGCTGCCGGTCAACGCGTTCAACGGCGAGCACGGCTGGGGCTACGACGGCGTCGCCTGGTTCGCCGTCCACGAGCCGTACGGCGGCCCGGCGGCGTACCAGCGCTTCGTCGACGCCTGCCACGCCGCGGGGACTCGGCGTCGTCCAGGACGTCGTCTACAACCACCTCGGCCCGTCGGGGAACTACCTGCCGATGTTCGGCCCCTACCTCTCCTCGGAGGGCTCCAACCCCTGGGGCGACCACGTGAACCTCGACGGCGAGGGCAGCGCCGAGGTGCGCGCCTACATCCTCGACAACGTGCGGATGTGGCTGGAGGACTACCACGTCGACGCGCTGCGGCTCGACGCCGTGCACGCCCTCGAGGACTCCTCCGACGACGCACCTGCTCGAGGAGATGGCCGTGCTGGTCGCCGGCTGTCGGCGCACCAGCGGCGGCCGCTCACGCTGATCGCGGAGTCGGACATGAACGACCCGCGGCTCATCACGCCGCGCGAGGCCGGCGGCTACGGGCTCGACGCGCAGTGGAGCGACGACTTCCACCACGCCGTGCACGTGGCGCTGACCGGGGAGACCGAGGGCTACTACGCCGACTTCGAGCCGCTGTCCGCGCTGGCCAAGGTGTGCGAGCAGCGGGTTCTTCCACGACGGGACGTGGTCGTCCTTCCGCGACCGCGAGCACGGCCGGCCGATCGACACCGAGCACATGCCCGCCTGGCGGCTGGTGGTCTGCAACCAGAACCACGACCAGGTCGGCAACCGCGCGCGCGGCGACCGCACTCGCCGAGCACCTCGACGACGACCAGCTCGCCTGCGCGGCGCTGCTGACGCTGTGCGGTCCCTTCACGCCGATGCTCTTCCAGGGCGAGGAGTGGGCGGCCTCCACGCCGTTCGCGTTCTTCACCTCCCACCCGGAGGAGGAGCTCGGGCACGCGGTGTCCGAGGGGCGGCTCAAGGAGTTCGAGCGGATGGGCTGGGACGAGTCGCAGGTGCCGGACCCGCAGGACCCGGCGACGTTCCTCGGTGTCCAAGCTGGACTGGTCGGAGCTCGAGGAGGGCCGGCACGCGGTGCTGCTCGAGGTGTACCGGGCGCTGGCGGCGCTGCGGCGTCGCACCCCGGAGCTCACCGACCCGGACCTGCGCACGATCTCCTGCCGGGTACGACGAGGACGCGCGGTGGTTCCTCCTGCGGCGCGGGGACGGGGTGGTGGTCGCGGTCAACTTCGGCGACCGCGAGGTCACCGTCGACCTCGGCGCCGACCACGAGGTGCGCTGGGCGACGCCGGCCGGTGCGACCTCCGAGGGCGGCTGGCGTGATGCTCCCGCCGCACGCCGGTGCGCTGCTCGCCCGGCTGCCGGGCTGAGCGCCGCCCTCAGTCAGACGACCTTGCGGTCCCGGCCGCCCCAGTGCGGCTCCCGGAGGTCCTTCTTGAGGATCTTGCCGGTCGGGTTGCGCGGCAGCGCCGGCACGATCTCCACCGTGCGCGGGCACTTGAAGCCCGCCAACCGCTCCCGGCAGAAGTCGATGATGCCCTTCTCGGTCGCGGTGGTGCCCGGCTTCAGGCCCACGACCGCCTTGACGACCTCGCCCCAGGTGTCGTCGGGGACGCCGATCACCGCGACCTCGGCGACCGCGGGGTGCTCGGCCAGCACCCGCTCAACCTCGGGGGAGTAGATGTTCTCGCCGCCGGAGATGATCATGTCCTTGAGCCGGTCCTCGACGTAGACGTAGCCGCCCTCGTCGATCCTCCCGATGTCGCCGGTGCGGAACCAGCCGTCCTCGGTGATCACCTTGGCGGTCTCCTCGTCCTTGCCGAGGTAGCCCTTCATCAGCTGCGGGGTGCGGAACCAGAGCTCACCGGGCTCACCCACCTCGACGTCCTCGCCGGACTCGATGTCGACGACCCGGCACTCGGCCTCGGGCAGCACGGTGCCGGCCGACAGCTGCCGCTCGGGGTGCTCCTCGTCGCGGTGCGCCTCCGGCAGCAGGTGGGTGATCACCCCGCACACCTCGGTGAGGCCGTAGACCTGCATGAAGTCGGTGTCCGGCCACGCCTCCATCGCCGCGCGGAGCAGCGGGGTCGGCATGGGCGCGGCGCCGTAGGTGTAGGTCTTCAGCGCGCCGAAGAGCTTGATCGGCCTCCGGCCCCGCTCTGCAGGACCTGGGCGAGCACCGCCGGCACCAGGAACGTGCGGTTGGCGCCGTTCATGATCGCCCCCGCCAGCGAGCCGCCGTCCGGCTCGCGGGTCATCACGCTGGGGACCCCGTCGAAGATCGAGAAGAGGATGTACGACGACCCGCCGACGTGGAACAGCGGCATGGCCACCAGCGACTTGTCGCCGTCCTCGAATCCCCAGCCCTCGTGGGCGTTGTCGGTGTGCCGGATCATGCTGCGGTGCGACAGCATGACGCCCTTCGGGCGGCCGGTGGTGCCGGAGCTGTACATCACCAGGCACACGTCGTCGGGGTCGGTCTCCTCGGGCCGGTCGAGCGGCTCGGAGCTCGCCAGCCACGCTTCGTACTCGTCGCCGTCGCGCGCCGTCGGGGGTGACGGTGATGACCTTCTCCACGGCGGTGAGCCGGTCGCGGATCTTGTCGATGGTGGGCATCAGCTCCTGCCCGACGAAGACCACCTTGGCGCCGCAGTCGTTGAGTGCGTAGTCGACCTCGTCGCCGGCGGACCGCCAGTTGACGATGGCGTGCGCTGCACCGATCGAGCCGGCGGCGAGGGTGATCTCCACGCAGGCCGGGTGGTTCTTGTCCAGGAACGCCACCACGTCGCCCCGTCCGACGCCGAGGGCGCGCAGCCCGCCGGCGGCGCGGCGGACCCGGTCGTTCCACTGCGCCCAGCTCCAGGTCCGCGGGCCGTACATGACCGCCTCGCCGTCCGGGTGCTTCTCCGCCCAGTAGGCCAGCGGCTCGTCGAGGGTGCGGGGCTCGACGGGGAGCTTCGTCAGGAACGTCATGCGTGACTGTGACACAGGCCACAAGGCCGGGCAACAGCCCGCCGACGACCCTGCGGTCAGGAGAGGAACGCCTCCAGCAGCGGGCCGGCGGTCCCGGAGCCGGACTCGCCGGTCTCGACGAAGACGGCGACGGCGAGGTCGTCCTGGAAGGCCACCATCCAGGCATGGGTGGGCAGGGCCCCGCCGGCCCCGGGCTCGCCGTACTCCGCGGTCCCCGTCTTCGCTCCCACGTCACCCGCGAGGTCGGCGAGGATGCGACCCGACCCCTCGGCGACCACGCCCCGCATGAGGTCCGCAAGCGTCGCCGCCTCCGGCCGCTCCAGGGGCACCGCCGGGTCCGCCCCGGGGTGCGAGCCCTTGACGAGGTAGGGGACGACGGTGTGGCCGGCCTGCACCGAGGCGACGACCGCAGCCATGGTCATCGGGGAGGCGAGCACCTTTCCCTGGCCGATCAGGTCGGCTGCGAGCTCGGTCTCGGACGATGCCGGGGGCACCTGGCCGAAGTAGGCGGGGAAGCCGAGGTCGTGGTCCTCGCCGAGCCCGAGAGACTCGGCGGCCTGGGCGAGCGCGGAGTCGGAGAGCTCGGCGCGGGCGCCGATGAAGGCGGTGTTGCAGGAGTAGGCGACCGCTTCACGCAGTGTGATGTCACCGAGCCGGTCGGCGGGATAGTCGGCGTAGTTCGTGAACCGCTTGCCGTCGACGACGGTCGAGGCGGGGCACCGGAGCCGGTCGTCGACGCCCAGCCCGGCGCGCAGCAGGGCCAGCGAGGAGACGATCTTGAACGTCGAGCCGGGCGCGTACTGGCCGTAGGTGGCGATGTTCTGGCCGTCCGTCCCAGGCCCGTTGGCGACGGCACGCAGCGCGCCGGTGGACGGCTGGATGGCGACGATGGCCGCAGGGACGTCGGTGTCGGCCAGCACCTGCTCGGCCCTGGTCTGCAGAGCGGCGTCGAGGGTGGTCCGCAGGGGGTCGCCGCTCTCCGGCTCCGCGGTGAACAGCTCCCGGCGGGAGCCGTCGTCGCTGACGGCGTCGACCTGCACCCCAGGAGTCCCGGCCAGCTGCTCGTCGTACCTGCCCTCGAGCCCGGAGAGTCCCGCGACGTCTCCCGCTTCGAGGCGACCGTCGGAAGCCTCGACCAGCTCGGCGGTCACCGGCCCCACGCGACCCAGGATGGGTGCGGCGAACTCACGCGTCGGTGCGAGCGGCAGCTCGTCCTCGAGGCGTACGGCGCCCGGGATGTCGTCGTACGACGCCGGAACCGCACGGGCGTCCGCCGGCCTGAGCACGATCGCCTCCACGAACGCCTTGTCGCCGGCCGCGCGCACAGCCTTCACGTAGGGAGCCGCGTCGACGCCCAGCGCGGTCGCCGCGGTGCGGGCGCTCTGCGCCGCCCGCTTCGCCGGCACCTGGGTCTTGTCGATGCCGAACCGCACGACGGGACGCTCGGTGACCAGCCGCGTGCCGCCCTTCCCCAGGATGTCCCCGCGCTCGGGCTGCACCGTCGAGCTGTCCAGCGTCTCGTCGTCCTGCAGGCTCGGCTCGACGACGGAGGGCTTCCAGGTCGCCCGCCACGCCTCGCCGTCGTCGGACAGCGGGAGGGTGCTGTCGTACTCCCAGGTCCGGTCCCCGAGCGTCCAGGCCCAGGACAGGGTCGCCTTCGCGTCCTCGCCGTCCTCGGTCACGTCGGTGACCTCGACCGAGGGCCCCGAGTCCCCCAGCCCGGAGACGATCGCGTCGTAGCCCTTCTGCGGCGAGCCGCCGGCGAAGGCGGCCGACGGCAGTGTGCCGCTCGCCAGCCCTTCCGCCACCTGCTCGGCGACGTCCTCCGCCGACGGCCGGTCGTCGGAGCAGGCGGTGAGCGTGAGTACGCCGAGCAGGCCGGCGACACCGGGAGTCAGGAGGGACCGCATGGTCGGTCAGCATGCTGAAGGCCACCGACATCCGTCAAAGCCGGCCGGGCGGGGCGTCACGCGGGCGCCGCGGGCTCCGCTGGCGCGGCGGTCGAGCGGGTCACCCCGACGCTGGCCACGACCACGCACCCGATCGCGAGCCACTCCGTCGGTCCGAGCACCTCGCGGAGCAGGACGAGCCCGGCGAGGGCGGCTGCCGCGGGCTCCAGGCTCATCAGGATGCCGAACACCTTCGGCGGCATCGTCCGCAGCGCCGAGAGCTCCAGGCTGTACGGCACCACCGACGACAGCAGCCCTACGGCGAGACCGGTGCCGAGCACGACCGGCTCGAGGAGCTGACCTCCACCCGAGGCGATGGCCGGCGGAGCCAGCACCACCGCGCCGACGACGCTGGCCAGAGCCAGGCCGGACAGGCCTGACCACCGGCGCCCGGTGCCGGCGCTGAGCAGGATGTAGCCCGCCCAGGACGCTGCGGCCAGCAGCGCGAAGACGACGCCGACCGGGTCCACTCCGCCCCCGTCGAGGCCGAGCAGCGCCACCCCGCCCGCTGCGAGCAGCACCCACAGCAGGTCGGTGACCCTCCTCGACAGTGCGAGCGACAGCGACAACGGGCCGAGCAGCTCGATGCTGACCGCCACGCCCAACGGCAGCCGGGAGAAGGACTGGTAGATCGTCCAGTTCATCGTCGCCAGGGCGCCCCCGAAGGCCAGCACGACCGCCCAGTCGGCGCGGGACCGACCGGTGACACGGGGACGGGCGATCAGCAGCAGGACGAGCGTCGACGTGGCCAGCCGCAACCACACCATGACCGTCGGGGAGGTGACGTCGAACAGCGACTTGGAGAACGCCGCGCCGACCTGGACCGACAGGATGGCCGAGACGACCAGCCACACGGAGCGGGCAGGTGGTCTCGGCACGGACCGAGCGTAGACAGCGTCCGCGAGCCGGTCGGCACTGAGCCGGTTGGGACGGGACCGACCCCGTGGGGCTCTTGGGACCATTTGGTCCATTCGGCGGTCTTGGGGCGGTTTCCTCGGTAGCGTTCCCGGCGGGTGCGGTCCCCTCCCGCATCCGGGCAGAGGAAAAGGAACTCTCGATGCGACCTCGGACCCGTGTTGCAGCGCTCGTCACGCTCATGCTGTCGTCCGGCACCCTCGGCGCCTGCGGCTTCGCCGGCTCCGACGACACGAGCTCGGTCGACGTGGCCCCGACCTCGGACACCACCGTGGAGGCCGGGTCCGTGCGGGTCGTCGTACCGGCGGGAGTGGCCAGCGGCGGACAGCTGCAGGTCCAGGAGGGCCCGGTGCCCGACCTGGTCCCCGACGGCGTCGAGTCGCTGGGGAACGCCGCGGCGGTGTCGGTGGTCGACGGCTCCCTCACCGGACCGGTGACCGTGTCGTTCGCAGCGCCCGCCGAGCTCACCGCCGACCAGGTTCCCGTGGTGATGGCCAAGCCCGACGGTGCCGACTGGCAGTGGCTGTCGACCTCCTGGGACGGCAGCGACTCCCGGGTGACCGCGCAGCTGTCCGGGACGGGTGAGGTCTACCTGGCCCGCTTCGACCCGTCCACCTCGGTGGACGACGCCGTCGAGGAGTTCGTGGCGAAGGCCAACAACCCCTCCAAGGCGCACGCACCCGACTGCGGCAACGAGCAGGCCGCGGAAGACGCCGGTCTCGAGACCAGCAGCGAGTCGGGCGACGCGGTGAAGTGGTGCGCCGGCATCGACACGATCGACTCCAACCCGACGACGTCGCAGTACGACCTCGATCCCGCCGCCCAGGACGTGCAGGCCAAGGTGCTGCGGGTCACCAACAACACCCGCCTCTTCCAGGAGGTCGGCTACCCCGAGGGCTGGCCCGCCGTCGACGGCTCCGGCCGCGCGCTGCCCGGCCAGGAGCTGCGCAAGCGGCTGGGACTGGCCGGAACCACCCGGGACGGGCTGGTCACCCGCGTCCTCGCGCCCGCCGAGACGCTCAACCTGCTGCTGCCCGGTGACGCCGCCGACCTGGCCGGGACCGTGACCGCCGACCTCAGTGCCGCCGCGTGGACCTTGTCGGCGCTCGACTTCGCCACCAGCACCTACACGCGGATGGTCTCCGGGGTCGACGAGGACCTCGGAGACCGGGTCAGGCAGGCCCGCGAGGTGCTCGTCGGCACGCTGGCTTCCGGGCCGGGCGCAGAGCCGGTCGTGGCGACCCAGGAGCCGGAGGCCACCGGGGGTGTCGTGGAGCCGGAGCCCGGGGACGTCGAGGTGCCCACCGCGCCCACGCTCACCGACGAGGACCTGGCTCAGCTGCGGGAGTGCCTCGCGCCGGTCGCCGACGTGATCCTGATGAACCCGGACGCCGCCAAGGACCTGCTCGACGAGGCGATGTCCTGCGCGCCGGCCTTCCTGCGGTCGGCGATCAGCGACCAGGAGGGCGGGGGCCCGGCGGAGATGGCCGACGGCATCGCCTCCGCGGTGGTCTCCGACCTGCCCGCTGCCCTGAAGGTCACGGGTGCTCCGTGGGCCGGGATCAGCGATGCGGCGACCGACGCGGATGCGGGTTTCCAGGTGTGGGTGGGCACGCCTGGGTAAGTACCCAGGGTGAGCACCGACACCGAGTCCCGCACAGAGCACGAAGCCACGCCGTCGTACGTCGCCAAGGGGCAGGCCTTCGACCGGGACATGAGCTACATCCCGGACCGGGTGACCGCCGAGCCCGGCCGCTCCCGCGACCCCTATGCAGGCCACGACCTGGACGTGCCGACGTGGCCGGTGGAGCGCGGTCGCTACCGGCTGGTCGCCGCGGCTGCGTGTCCGTGGGCGAACCGCTCGATCATCGTCCGCAGGCTGCTGGGCCTCGAGGAGGCCATCTCCCTGGGGATGCCGGGTCCCACGCACGACGCCGACAGCTGGACCTTCGACCTCGACTTCGGCGAGCGCGACCCGGTGCTCGGCATCGAGAAGCTCCAGGAGGCCTACTTCAACCGGATCCCGGACTACCCGCGGGGGATCACGGTGCCGGCGATCGTGGAGATCGAGTCGCGCAAGGTGGTCACCAACGACTTCCCGCACATCACCCACGACCTGTTCTTCGAGTGGCGCGAGCACCACCGCCCGGACGCCCCGGACCTGTGGCCCGCCGACGTGCGTGACGAGATGGAGGAGGTGATGCAGCGCGTCTTCACCGATGTGAACAACGGGGTCTACCGGTGCGGCTTCGCCGGGTCACAGGAGGCGTACGACGAGGCCTACGACCGGCTCTGGGCCGCCATGGACTGGCTCGAGGAGCGGCTGAGTACCCGCCGCTTCCTCCTGGGCGACGCGATCACCGAGGCCGACGTGCGGCTGTTCACCACGCTGGCCCGGTTCGACGCGGTCTACCACGGGCACTTCAAGTGCAACCGCAACAAGCTGACCGAGATGCCCGCGCTGTGGGGCTACGCCCGCGACCTGTTCCAGACGCCGGGCTTCGGGGAGACGATCGACTTCGACCAGATCAAGGCGCACTACTACGTGGTGCACTCCGACGTGAATCCCTCGGGGATCATCCCCCAGGGACCCGACCCGGAGGTGTGGCTCACGCCGCACGATCGGGGCTGACCCACCTCTCTGACGGGCTCAGGCTCCCGCGGGGGCCGCGGGCTGTGCGGGGACCAGCGGTGCGATCCCGGCGTCGGCGCCGCGGCCGTCGCGCTGGGCAGGCACCCGTGCGCTCCAGAACCGGTCCTCGGCCTGCTGGTCGAAGGGATGGTCGCGGAACTCGACGACCTTGCCGCCGGCCACGCGGAGCCGGTGCACGATCGTGCGGACGTAGGGTCCCTCGCCGTGGAACGCCGTACCTTCGACGAGGATCTCGTCGCCGGTGTCGTCGGCGAAGGCGGAGGTGACCGAGAAGCCTCCCCGCCCCCCGGTGGCCTCCTTCAGCGAGGTGAGGTAGCGACGGACCTCGCGCACACCGACGTAGTCGCCCGACAGCGGGTGGCCGCCGGACACGTGGAAGACGACGTTCTCGTCGATCAGGTCCCACACGGACCCGGAGTTCTCCGCGAAGGCCTGGTAGGCGCTGCGCACGCTCTCGGTCAGTCGCGACATCGACGCCCTCCTCCCTCCCGGGCAGCCCGGGTGTGCGACATGTCTACCCCACCGGTTGATCAGGACGTCCGGGACGAAGGGCCGTCGTTTCCTTCGATTCCGTCCCGACTGCGGGCCGGGTGGCCAGCTGGTGGCCCGGGCGCTGGAAGAACAGCACCGCGACGAGTCCCACCACGAAGGCCGCCGGCACGACGAGCATCGCCTGCGCCATGGCGTCGCTGAACGGCGCCAGGACGGCGTCCGGAAGTGTTCCGCCCGCGCTCTCCCCGGCCGGCTCGAACCGCAGTCCTTGCGCGGCCAGCCGCGCGTCCATGAGCACCGCGACCACGGCGGAGCCGAGGACGGAGCCGACCTGGCGGGTGGCGTTGTAGATGCCTGCGCCCGCGCCGGCCTGGTGCATGGGCAGGTTGCGGGTGGCGGTCGCGCTGTTGGGCGACCACACGAAGGCGTTGCCGACCCCGAAGAAGGTCATCGCCACGAGGATGGTCCACAGGGGCGACCCCGGGTCCATCAGCGTCACCAGCCACAGCATGGACAGCGTGAGGACGGTGAAACCTGCGCCGGTGAGGTAGCGAGGATGGACCACGTCGGTCAGCCGGCCCACCACGGGCGCGAGGAGCAGGGTCATCACTGCCATGGGCGTGAGCAGCAGGGCTGCCTGGGTGGGTGACAGGTCACGGACGAGTTGGGCGTACAGCATCAGGGGGAAGGCCATCGCGGTCGCCGCGAAGCCCATCGCGGAGATGGCGACGTTGGCGATGGAGAAGTTGCGGTCGCCGAACAGGGTCAGCGGGACGAGTGGTTCCCGGCTGTTCCGGCGCTGCCAGAGCAGGAAGCCGGCGAGGACCACCAGACCGGTCACGATGAGGCTCCACACGGTGACCGGGCCGACGATGGCGCCCCAGTCGTACTGCTGACCTTCCTGGATGCCGAAGACGAGCAGGAACATGCCCACACCGCTGAGGCCGACCCCGAGCCAGTCGAAGCGGTGGGGGTGGGTGTCGAGCAGGGGCACCAGCCGCCAGGCCAGGTAGAGCCCGAGCACGCCGACCGGCACGTTGACGAAGAAGATCCACTCCCAGCCGAGACTGTCGACGAGCACCCCGCCGAGGATCGGGCCCACCAGCATGGCGACCCCGGCGGTGGCGCCCCACAGCGCCATCGCCTTTCCCCGCGACTGAGGCGGGAAGATCCGGGTGATGGTCGCCATCGTCTGCGGGGTCATGAGGGCTCCGCCGACGCCCTGGAAGACCCGCGCCACGATCAGCCACTCCACGCTCGCGGTCAGGCCGCACCACAAGGAGGAAAGCGTGAAGACGACGAGTCCGACCATGTAGAGGTACTTCTGGCCATAGCGGTCCCCGAGCCGCCCGGTGATCAGCACCGGCACGGCGTACGCCAGCAGGTAGGCACTGGTCACCCAGACGACCGAGTTCACCTCGGCATGGAGGTCCTGGATGATCGCCGGCGTCGCGACTGACACGATCGTGGTGTCGACGAGGATCATGAAGAACCCGAGGCAGAGGGCGAACAGCGCCGGCCAGGGACGGTAGGAGCGGCCGCGCGCGTCCGTGACCGCCGGGATCGCTTGGGACATGCAAGGAGCCTAGAGGGCCGGTGCCGTCCCGCTGCCCCCGGCGACAGCGTATTGATTGCGCCCGGAAATCCCGCAGTGTCAGTTTCGGGACTTTCCGCATTTCGCGCTGGGACCTTTTTCGCGCGCTTGGGCAGTTATGCCCGAGAAAGGTGACCGAAAGGTCACGACTTCCCTTTCGGGACTCCACAACTGCGGTCGCATCCGCGACAGTTAGCACCGAAGCCGCACCGGGAGTGGCCTTTCGCGCACCAGGAGACATCATGAGGAAGAGCTTGTCCGTCGCGGTCATGGCAGCGGCCACGCTGCTGGCTGGCGGCGCCACCGCAGCAGCATCCGAGTCGCCGTCCCCATCGGCGTCGTCCTCGCCGACCACGGCCGACTCGCCGGAGAGCGCCACGCCGCTCGAGCGCGTCAGTGCCTACACCCAACCGAGCGTCGTCTACCTCGAGCAGGAGTGGACCGGCTACGTCTGGGACAAGTACAACAAGCTCTACCTCAACGACGGGAACCCGTTCACGTTGAGCTACCAGTGCACCGGGTACGTCGTGCACCCCGACGGCTACATCGCCACGGCGGGCCACTGCGTGAACCCCAACGACGTCAAGGCGGACTTCCTCGTGAGCGCCGCGGACTGGGCCGTGAACAACGGGTACTACCAGACCCCGGGCCTCACCGTGGAGGACGCCCTGGGCTTCGACGACTACGTGGTCCAGAACGAGGACAAGAAGAACAAGCCGAGCCTCAAGGTGACGGCGGCCTGGGCGCAGAGCGCGGGCGGTGTCGAGACCGGCAAGGCGCTGCCGGCCCGGGTGGTCAAGTGGCAGTCCTTCGAGAAGGGCGACGGCGCGATCCTCAAGGTCGAGGCCAGCAACCTGAACGCCCTGCCGCTGACCGAGGCCCCCATCGAGATCGGCAACGAGGTCGTGGCGGTCGGCTACCCCGGCTCCGTCGACCGCGTGGTGGACGAGAACTGGACGCCGTCGTACAAGGAGGGGTCGATCAGCTCGAAGAAGACGATCGACAACGGCCTCCTCACCGTCTACGAGATCTCGGCTGCGACGTCCGGGGGGATGAGTGGCGGACCCGTGGTGAACCTGGACGGTGAGGTCGTCGGCTTCGTCGACTTCAAGCCGGGCGACGAGTCCCAGCCGTTCAACTTCATCCGCCCCGCCTCCACGATCCGTGAGCTCATCGGCGACGCCGGCACCACCAACCAGCTGAGCGAGGACGGGCAGGCGTACCGAGCCGGCCTGGACGCCTACTTCGCCGGCGACAAGGAGGCGGCGGTCGAGAACCTCAGCACGGTGGTCGACGACCAGCCGACCAACGAGTTCGCCAAGACCTACCTCGACAAGGCCAAGGACCTGCCGGACCCGGTCAAGGAGGAGACCACCGACGAGGGTGGCGGCAACCTCGGGCTGATCATCGGCATCGTCGTGGGCCTCCTCGTGCTGGCGGCGATCGCGGTCGGCCTGCTGCTGATGCTCTCGCGGGGCAAGAAGAAGAAGGCCGGTCCGGTGGGCGGTCCGGTCTACGGCGGCCCCGCGGCCACGGGTGGGATCTACCCGCAACCCGGCTCTCCGATGGCTCCGGCGCCGCCGAGCCCGGCGGTGATCACCCCGCCGACGCCGACGCAGACGCTGCCCGCTCCGCAGGCGAGCAGCGCCCCGGCGACCCAGGCGCCGCCCGCGCCGGCGTCACCGGACGTGGAGACGCCCCCGCAGGCCGAGGTCGACGAGGACGTGTTCTGCTCCAACTGCGGCACCAAGGGCGAGCCGAACCAGAAGTTCTGCAAGCACTGCGGCACGGCGCTCTGAGCACGGCCGCTTCCCGACCCACGGGGGAGACAAAGACCGATGGCCGGCACCGACACGGTGCCGGCCATCGGCCTTCTTGTCGTGCTGCTGCTGCGGGGCGGATCGGACCGCCGCTACGACACTAGGACAGCCGCCGCGCCGCGAGCACGGCCACGTCGTCGTCACGGGACGGGTCCCGCATGGACTCCGCCAGCCGGCCGAGGCCCTCCTCGGTGGGCTCCGGCCGCATGGACCGGAAGGTCTCGAGCAGTCTGCTCTCACTGTCCTGCGGGTCCTCGTCGCGACGTTCCAGCAGGCCGTCGGTGTAGAGCAGGATCGTGTCGCCGGGCAGGAACGGGACGGTGACGCTCGTCCTCGTGCCGGCTCCCACCCCGAGGATCGTCCCGCCGACGTTGCGGAGGAGCTCGGTGGGCCCGTCGGCGTGGGCCAGGAGCGGCGCGGGGTGCCCCGCGCAGCTCATCACGGCCTGGTCGAGCTCGGGGTCGGCGAGCACGTAGACCAGGGTGACCAGCTGGTCGGAGGGGAACCGTTCGTAGAGCAGGTCGAGCCGGGTCATCACGGTGCCGGGGTCCGGGTCCACCGCCACCAGCGCCCGGAGCGCGGCACGGATCTGCGTCATGGCGGCAGCCGCGGTGACACCGCGTCCCATCACGTCGCCGATGACCATCGCCACCCGCCCGTCGCGCAGGGGGACCACGTCGTAGAAGTCGCCACCCACGGAGGCCCGGCCGGAGGAGGAGTACGTCGCTCCCAGCTGCCAGCCCGGGAGGGCCGGGAGCACGGCGGGACGGACGGCGTCCTGCAGTCGCTCCGCGACCTCCCGCAGCTCACTGTGGAGCAGCGCGTTGTCGATGGCGATGCCGGCACGGCGGCCCAGGTCCTCGGCGAAGGGGATGTCCTCGGTCGAGAACCGACGCCCCTCCTCGCCGTTGACCCAGCTGATGGTGCCGAGCACCCGACCCTCCACCGCCAGGGGCACAGTCAGGCCGCTGTAGAGGGCCAGCTCGCGCAGCATGGCGAGGTGCTCGTCGTCCTTCGCGCTCGCGACGAGCATGTCGTCGGTCACCTCGGGCACCAGGACGCTCTCGCCGGTCCTGAGGACCTGGTAGCCGCCCGTGTCCGCCTCCGGGTCGGCGGGATAGCGCTGCTGGAACTCGAGCGCGAGCTGCACCTTCGCAGGATCACGGTGGGCGACGGCGAGCGTCCGCAGGGTCCCGTCCTGGACGAGCGAGATCGCGCACCAGTCGGCGAGGTCGGGCACCGCCATCTCGGCAACCTTGCGCAGCGTGGACTCGTAGTCGAGGCTGCTGGCGAGCTCGGCGCTGGCCTCGGCGAGGAAGGTGAGCTTGGCGTGCTGCTGGGCGGCGGACTCCTCGGCCCGGATCCGCTCGAGCGCCTGGGCGCAGGAGTCGGCCATGATCTGGAAGAACTCCAGCTCGGTGTCGTCCGCGTCCAGGACGCTGGGGAAGGACAAGGTGGTGACACCGACGGGCCGGTCCGCGATCCGGAGCGGCAGGCAGAGCAGGGACCGCTCGCCCTCGGCGGCCAGCTCGAGGCCGGGGAAGCGCTGCTCGATGATCTGCCGTCCCGCCAGGAGGAGCGGGCGAGCGGTTCGTACGGCGAAGCCCGCCGGCGTCGTGTCGTCGACGGGGAACGTGGCATACCGGGCGCTCGCGCCCGCCGGACCCCCGCGCATCGCGAGCAGACCCAGAGTCTCGTCGTCGAGCATCACCGACAGCGACGCGGTGGTCGCTCCGGCCGCGTCCGCCAGGTGCGAGACGACGATGTTGGTCAGGGCGGCCAGATCGACGGCTGCCTGGAGCTCGGCGCCCACGCGGGCCAGCCGGTTGAGCCGCTCGGCCACGCGCGCCGAGCGGATCTGGTCGCCGTCGACGGAGTCGATGGTGACGAGCGCGCCTGCCACGGCGCCGTTCTGCTCGACCGGTGTCACGTGCAGGTAGGCCTGCGGCGCCGTGCGGAGGGGGAGCCAGCCGGCCCACTGCCGGCCGGTCATCACGTGCCAGAAGAGGTCCTCGAACCCCCCACGAGAGTCCTCGGCGGTCGCCACCTCGGTGAACCGGCGGCCCCGCAGGTGCTCGAGCGTCGCGGCGAGCAGCTGCGCCGCAGGCACGTTGGCGGCGACGATGACGCCGTCCGTGTCGAGAGCCATGACCGGGTGCGGGAGCGCGGCCAGCCAGGGACCGCCCAGGACCTGGGGGAGGTCAGGGGTGGAATGCAGCATCTCCGCCATCCCCCGCAACCGCCTCTCGAGTGGCCCCGTCAACCCCACCCGAGTCGGGATCCTACCGAGGATGTGACGCGGCGGAGCGACTTCCAGAGGGTTGGTCCGGGGCGCGTCCCGGACATTCTCGCAGATCGGGCGCCGGTCGGTGCCGGAGACGGTTGCCTGCCGGCCCGCCGCTGCTCGGCGGCGCGGGCCCGCCGGTCCTTCCAGCGCGCCACCTCCTCCTCCGGGTCCCGCTGCCTGGTCAGCACCGGGGGCCCCTCGGGCGGGCGGTAGAGCGCCCACCGGACCCGGGCGTTGAACTCCTCCACGGCCTGCCGGACCAGCTGCTCCGTCGCCAACGCGTCGAGCCGACGGTCGAGCTCGCCGTCCTCCTTGCGCACCAGGAGTGACGGCGGCAGCACGCCGGTGATCTGCTCCCGCTCGATCAGCTGCTTGACCCACCAGTCGGGGTCGTGCTCCGAGGACAGGCGCGTCAGCGGCTTTCCGAACCCGGGGAGGTCGTCGAAGTCGCCCCTGGCCACGGCCTGCCGCAGCTGGAGGTCCACCCAGGTCGACTGCTGGTGGATGCGCGCGGCGACCGAGTCGGCGCCGGTGCGGGGGTCGCGGGGCCGGTCCCTCTGCGGCTCGTGGTCGGGCATCGGCTCAGCGGTTCAGCGGTTCACTGTCGACATGTCGCCGTACCGGTCCCCGACGACGGCGTCGCGGGGCACGGCTGACTCGAGCCGGGCCAGGTCGGACTCGTCGAGCCGCACGTCGAGGGCCCCGACGTTCTCCTCGAGGTAGCGAACCCGCTTGGTGCCCGGGATCGGCACGACGTCGTCGCCCTGGGCAAGGACCCACGCCAGGGCGAGCTGCCCCGGGGTGCAGTCCTTCCGCTCGGCGATCTCGCGGATGCGCTCGACGAGGGCGAGGTTCGCCTCGAGGGCCTCGCCCTGGAAGCGGGGGAAGTAGCCCGACCGGCGCGAGTCGCCCTCGGTCTCGGCGCCGGCGGTAGCCGTGATCGTGCCGGTCAGCAGGCCACGGCCGAGCGGCGAGTAGGGGACCAGACCGATGCCCAGCTCCCGGATCGCCGGCAGGATCTCCTCCTCGAGGTCACGGGTGAAGAGGGAGTACTCGGTCTGCAACGCGGTGATCGGGTGGACGGCGTGGGCGCGGCGGATGGTCGCGGCCGCGGCCTCCGAGAGCCCGAGGTGGCCCACCTTGCCGGCCTCGACGAGCTCGGCCATCGCGCCCACAGTCTCCTCGATCGGCACGGTCGGGTCGACGCGGTGCTGGTAGTAGAGGTCGATGTGGTCGACGCCGAGACGCCGCAGCGAGGCGTCACAGGCGGACCGGACGTACTCCGGCCTGCCGTTCACGCCGACCCAACTGCCGTCCGGGCGCCGCTCGTTGCCGAACTTGGTGGCCAGCTGCACCTCGCCGCGTCGCCCGGTGATCGCCCGCCCGACCAGCTGCTCGTTGGTGAACGGGCCGTACATGTCGGCCGTGTCGAGGAAGGTGACCCCGAGGTCCAGCGCCCGGCGGATCGTGGCAACCGCCGCGTCCTCGTCGGCGGTGCCGTAGAACTCCGACATGCCCATGCAGCCCAGCCCCAGGGCGGAGACCTCGAGGGGCGACCGGCTTCCGAGTGTGCGCCGTTGCGTCATGCGCCCAGTGTCCACCGGCCCCCAAGCCGCACGACGTCCTGGCGGGGTCAGCGCTCGGCGTCCGCCTTGATCTTCAGGAGCGTGTCACGCAGCCCCTGCTGCAGCTCTGCGGTGAAGACGTCGACGCCGCCCAGCGCGCGCTTGGTCAGGCCCACCGACAGGTCGGAGATGCCCTGCGGCGCTTCCCGCCGCGCCGTGACCCGTGTGCCACCGGTCGCGGTCGGCTCGAGCTCGTAGCTCCACACGGTGTAGTTCTCCTTGACGCGGAACGCGATCGCCCGCTCGGCCTCGAACCGCACGACCTTCGCCTGCGTGGGCCAGACCAGCAGCTTGCGCCGGTTGAGGTTGAACATCGTCGAGCCCTCCGTCACCGGAGTCCGGACGAAGGTCTTCACGACCTGAGGGCTCCACCGCGCCATGTTCCGCAGGTCCGACACGAGGGACCAGACCTTCGCAGGCGGAGCCTCGATGTCCACGGTGGCTTCGATGGGCGCGACGTCGAGCAGCGGCATGGCATCTCCTGGGGCGGGGTACGGCGGTCAGCCACTCATCCAACCAACGGGCCCGGCAGCGGTCACCGTGACGTTGCCGACACCGGGGCGGGTCAGGCCTCGCTGGCGGACGCCCGCCGGGGAGCATGGCCCCCACGGGCTCCGACGCGTAGAGCAGCCCGAGCAGCATTGCCATGATGTCGACCAGGTAGGTCCCGAGGAGGTCGCGGCGGGCCGCGGCGTACCGGATGCCGGCGCCGATCGCGGAGAGGCTGGGCGGCGCCGTCTGCTCGCGGTGGGGGTAGGGCTGCGTCGCCGTACAGGCCTCCCAGCCCGACCAGACCGACGGCGGCGTTGGAGCCCGTCAGCGTGTGGAGCTGGTAGGGCACGGCGACGTAGGTGACCATTGCGCCGAGGTAGAAGACCGTCCCTGGTATCGGAGGAGGTGCAGCAATCCGGCTGCTTCTTTTCTGCGAACCTGGCCGTGAGGCGGCCGTCGCACCATCGGTGTGTCGGTCGTGGGAGAGAGGGAGGGTCTTTCGCGATGCAGACCGTGCTCGACCGGCTCATGCGACGGCGCAGCGCGTGGGCCGTCGCTGTGGTGTCCCTGCTCCTCGGGCTGCTGGCCGCCGGCCTCCTCGGGGAGGCCGAACGAGAGCCGCACCCCACGGACACGCTGCCGGACGGCTACGGGAGCACGAAGGTCGTGGAGCTGCAGCAGCGACTGGAGAGCGACGACGAGTCCACCGCGATCGTGCTCTTCGCCGCAGACCGGAGGATCGGTCCCGGTGAGCTCCAGAGGCTGGAGGACGTCTTCTCCCAGGCCGCCCCGGGCGGCAGCGGGGGACCTGCTGGGCGGCCAGGACCGCCGGGACTGGTCCCCAGCGACGACGGGACCGCGGCGCTGGGCGTCGTCGCCGTGCCCGGAGCGGGGGCGGCCGAGGTCGCCGACCAGGTGCGGGCGCTCAGGGAGCGACTGCGGGAGGACCTGCCGGAGGGCGTGACCGCCCAGGTCACCGGGCCCGCGGCGATCCAGGCGGACCTCGCCGCCGTCTTCGAGGGCGCGGACTTCCGCCTCCTCGCCGCGACCGCGTCGGTGGTCGCGATCCTGCTGGTCCTCACCTATCGCAGCCCGCTGCTGTGGCTGGTCCCGCTGACGGTCGTCGGCATCGCCGACCGCGCCGCGGCCGCGCTGGCCACCCACACCCTGGCGGTCTTCGACGTCGCCTGGGACGAGTCCACCGTCGGGATCCTGTCGGTGCTGGTGTTCGGCGCCGGCACCGACTACGCGCTGCTGCTGATCTCCCGCTACCGCGACGAGCTGCGCCTCGTGGAGGACCGGTACGTCGCGATGCGGCGAGCGACCTGGCGCACCGCCGAGGCGGTGCTCGCGAGTGCCTCCACCGTGGTGCTGGGCCTGCTGACGCTGCTGCTGTCGGTGGTGCCGACGACGCGCGGGCTCGGGCTGGCCTGTGCCGTCGGCGTCCTCGTGGCCGCCGTCGCCGCGCTGGTCGCGCTGCCGTTCACCCTGGTGCTCTTCGGCCGGTGGGTGTTCTGGCCGCGCGCGCCGCGCCTCGGGCAGCCGACGCTGGTCGACGGCGGATCGCTGTGGCGACGCGTGGGCCGGGTGGTCGCGGCGCGTCCTGCGCTCCTCGTCGCCGCAGCGGCGGTGCTCCTGGCCGGGCTGGCCTCGGGCCTCGTGCGGATCGACACCGGGCTGTCCCCGTCGGACCAGTTCCTCGACAAGCCGGAGGCGATCCAGGCGTCCGAGCGCCTGGCCGAGTCGTTCCCCGCAGGCAGCGCGGACCCGACCGTCGTCATCACCGAGGGTCCGGCCGCCCCGGTGATGGACGCGCTCCGGCAGGTCGACGGAGTCGCCTCCGTCCGGCCTGCGGGCGGGTCGGAGGACGGCGACCCGGCCGGGCTGACCCGGGTCGACGTCGTACTCTCCGTCGCTCCGGGAACGGCGGCCGCCGCCGAGGGGGTCCTCGCCGTACGCGACGCAGTGGAGGGCCTGGACGGCACCGTCGTCGGCGGCAGCGAGGCGCAGGCCGTCGACGAACGTGCGGCCGCCGCCCGCGACCGGGCCCTTCTCCTGCCCCTGATCCTCGGCCTCGTGAGCATCGCCCTGGTGCTGCTGCTGCGCTCCCTGGTCGCGCCGCTGGTCCTGGTCGCCACGGTGGTCGCCACCTACCTGGCGGCGCTGGGCGCCTCGTGGTGGCTGTTCAGCGCGGTGCTGGGCTTCGACCGGCTCGACGTCGGGGTGCCGCTGCTGGCCTTCCTCTTCCTGGTGGCCCTCGGGGTCGACTACAACATCTTCCTCGTCACCCGCGCCGCGGAGGAGTCGCCCGGCCACGGTCCGCGGGAAGGGATGCTGCGCAGCCTCACCGCGACCGGTGGCGTCATCACCAGCGCGGGCATCGTCCTGGCCGCGGTCTTCGCGGTCCTGGGGGTCCTCCCCCTCGTCGTGCTCGCGCAGCTGGGCGTGGTGATCTGCATCGGCGTCCTGCTCGACACGCTGTTGGTCCGGACGGTCGTGGTGCCGGCCCTCGCCGTGGCCATGGGCGACGGCTTCTGGTGGCCCCGGCACCCCGGCGACCGTCCCGAGTGACCGCAGGTCCGGCGGCGGGATGAGCATGTCGGGTCGGTCCCGGATGGTCAGGACGGATGTCCCGAAGAGCGCAAAGGGGCCATGTCCTGCAGGCGTGGCCGGTGCCAGGATGCACCTGAGCGCGGTCGGGGTGGCCGGCTCACCTGGCACTGGGGGGTGGGTGCGCGTGGGACTCATGGAGCTGACGGACCGCGTGGGGACAGCTGTGCCGGCACCCGGGGTGCCGGAGGCGACCGGGCGGCGCGTGGTGCGCTCGGGACAGGAATGGCTGGTGCACACGCGTCACGCGGTCGCCGATCGTACGGTGGTGTGGGCGGCGCTGACGCGGCGTGACCAGCTGGCGCGCTGGGTGGGGACCTGGCGGCCCCTGCCGGACTCGGCGGTGGAGTTCCAGATGACCTTCGAGGGCGGCGATCCGATGCCCGTCGTCTACCGCGTGGACGCCTGCTCGGTGGGCAGGAGCTTCTCCGCGTCCTTGTTGCGCCCGGAGACCGCCGAGCCCGCCGATGTGGCGGTGGAGCTCACCCCGGCAGGAGTCGGCGTTCGTGCCGGCACGCTGATCACCATGGCGCACTCGGTGCGGAACCGAGCCCTCGCGCCGCACCTCGCCGCCGGCTGCGAGTACTACCTCGACCGGTTCGTCGAGCTGGTCGAGGGGGTCGATCGACGCGGTCCCGCCGGTCCCGCCTATCCCGCCTGTCCCGCCGGTTCCGGCGACCCGGCCACTCCCGACTTCGACGAGTACTTCGTCGCCCACGCGGGGCACTACCGCCGACTCTTCCCGCTGCAACGACAGTCGTGGCCGGGCGGCTGACCAGCCAGGTTTTCCGACGTTGCGCGTGGGCACAGGTAAGGGCATGGCCGAGCGCGAGCAGGACCCGACGAAGGAGCCGACCGCCGAGCACGACCCGGACGGTGACGCCACCACGGAGTTCTCGCCGAACTCCGGCGGCGAGCAGGCCGACCAGATGCCGAGCGAGTACGGCGCTCGGGGCACGAACGCCTCGGGCAACCGGGCCGAGGAGGGCCGCACCCCCTGAGCCCGGTAGGACACCGAGGACAAATCACCCCAAGGGGTGTGGCGCCGTCGCCCGGCGCTTCATAGTTTCATCGAGCGAGAGTGGTCGTGGCCGGCGCCTCGTCGCACCCTTGGTGCGACCACGACCGCTCTCATCTAGGCATCGGCCGCTCGGGAGCCGGTGCTGACCAGTCCGTCAGCGGACGATCAGGGCCGGGATCCACCTCAGTGGATCCCGGCCCTGTCCCGTCGGGTGCTGTCAGCGGCCGAAGAGCCGGCTCATGAATCCGCCGCCGGCGGAGATCTCGTCCTTGCTGTGGCCGGGGCAGCGCTGCGAGGTGGGCACGCCGGCCATCACCTGGTCGACGTGCATGCCGCAGCCGGACCACGTGGTCTTGCTGCACACCTTGCAAGAGGCGGGACGACACATGTTCATGCTCCTTCGTGAGGGGTCGGTTCGGGGCGGGTCATGGGGAGGCCGCACTCGGCAGCCTTGGTGAAGTCGTCGTCGACCAGGACCACGTCGCGGCCGGCCGCAGCCAGGAAGGAGGCGGCGATCGACGAGCGTGCGCCGGTGGCGCAGTGCGCCCACACCTCGCCTGCCGGCACCTCCGGCAGCCGGTCCGGGAGCTCGTGGATCGGCACCAGGGCTGCGCCCTCGATGTGCCCTTCCGCGTGCTCGCTCCCGCGTCGCACGTCCAGCACCACCACCTCTCGGTGGTGACGGACGTCGGCGAGGTCGGCGAACGTGGCGGTGGGATAGCGGGCCGGCCGGTCCGTCCAGTCGGTCACGTCACCGGTGGCATGGGCTGCCGGCCGCTCGATGCCGATCCGCACCAGCTCGCGCTGCGCCTCCGAGACCTGGTCGGAGCTCTCTCCGAGCAGGGTGATGGGCGTGCCCCAGTCGATGAGCCAGCCGACGTACGTCGCGAAGCTGCCGTCGACCTCGAAGTTGTAGCTGCCGTGGACATGCCCTGCCGCGAAGGCCGTGCGGCTCCTCAGGTCGACCAGCCACTCGCCGGCCTCCAGTCGGCGGCGCAGCTCCGTGGGATCGGCCCGCTGCGGGAGGCTGAGGTCGGGCTCCTCGGGGCCGCGGGCGTTGGCGGGCCCCATGTGGATGTAGTACGCCGGCCACACGTCGAGCCCGCTGACGATGGTGTCGACGTACTCCTGCTCCTCCTGGGTGAGGACCGGGTTGTCGCGCTTCTCCTTGCCGATGGTGGACTCGGTCGACTCGTCGGACTCGGTCGCCGAGCAGAACGACCCGAACCCGTGGGTCGGGAGCACCTCCGCGCGGTCCGGCAGCAGGTCGGCGAGCCGGTGCGCGGAGCGGTGCTGGTGCCGGGCCAGCTCGTGGGTGTGCTCGGAGCCGAGCAGGTCCGGCCGCCCGGTGGCGCCGAAGAGCAGGGACCCGCCGGAGAAGACGGCGAGGGCCTGGTCCAGCGGGGCGTCGCGCTCCGTGAGCGCGTACGAGAGGTGGGTGAAGGTGTGGCCCGGCGTGGCGAGCGCCGTCAGCCGCATCCGATCGCCGACGGTGATGGACTCACCGTCGCGGATGGCGGTGCGCTCGAACGAGACGTCGTCCTCGTCGTTCACGTAGTAGGCGGCGCCCGTGCGTCGGGCCAGTGCCAACCCGCCGGTCACGTAGTCGTTGTGGATGTGGGTCTCGAGCACCGCGCGCAGCTCCACGTCGTGCTTCGACAGCAGGGCCAGCACGCGGTCGATGTCCCGCTGGGGGTCGACGACCACGGCCACCGACCCGTCGTGGACCAGGTAGGTGCGGTCGCCCAGGCTGGGCGTCTCCAGGACGTCGAGGTGGAACGGGCCGAGAGAGCTGAAGTCCGGTGCGGTCACGACAGCCCCTGCTCGTACGGCTTGCCCGCCCGCACCCAGTCGATGATCCCGCCCCTGACGTTGACGGCGTCGAACCGGTTCGCCGCGAGGAGCTGACCCATCACGCCGCTGCGGTTGCCGCTGCGGCAGATCAGGTAGACCGGTGCCTTGGTGTCGAGTTCGGTCATCCGGCTCGGCAGCTGGCTCATCGGGATGAGCGTCGTACCGGGCACGTGGGCCTCGGCGAACTCGCGGGGCTCGCGGACATCGATGACGGTGGCGTGGCCGTCGGCCATCACCGCCTCGAGCTCGTGGACGTCGATCTCGCGCATGCCTTCCTCTCCGTCGGGTGCGGGGACTCGGAAAAGATACCCGGAGGGGTATCACTGTTCAAGTTGGACGGCTCCCGCAAGGGTGGCGCCAGCGCGGAGGAGTCCGAGATCCGGCCTGGGATCCGACGTGGTTTGCGCCACGGCGCCCCGGGAGATTCTCGACGCATGAGCAACGTGCACCAGTCGAAGCATGCCGCGGAGGTGGGCCACGCCCACGAGCCTCCCGCGCCGGTCACCGACCCCCAGGAGGCGTCGCTGGGCACCTTGGTGTCCGACGTCTCGAGAGAGATCCCGGAGCTGATCCGGTCCGAGCTGCGGCTCGCCCAGGCCGAGCTCGCGGAGAAGGGCAAGCGGGCCGGACTGGGCATCGGCATGTTCAGCGCCGCCGGCCTGCTCGCGTTCTTCGGGTTCGGCGTCCTGCTCGCCGCCTGCGTGCTCGTCCTCGACCTGCTCCTGCCCGCCTGGGCGGCTGCGCTCATCGTCGCCGGCGCACTGTTCGCCGTGGCCGGTGTCGCTGCCGTGGTCGGCAAGAAGCAGGTCTCGGAGGTCGGGTCGCCCACCCCCGAGCGGGCGATCAGCGGGGTCAAGCAGGACGTGGCGACGGTGAAGGGAGACCGGCGATGAGCGGGCAGACACCCGAGCAGATCCAGGCCGACATCGAGCAGCAGCGCGAGCACCTCGCCGGCACCCTGGACGCGTTGTCGGCGAAGATGGACGTGAAGTCGCAGGCGCAGGCCAAGGTCAGCGAGGTGCGGGACGCGGGCGACCACCGAGTCCGGTCGCCCGCGCACCGAGATCATCGTCGTGGGCGCCACGGTCGTGGTCGCGGTCGTGGCGCTGGTCTGGTGGAGGCGACGATGAGCGACGTCAAGGACGACCGGGAGTCCACCCCCCCACCCGAGTCCGCGGAGAAGCCGGAAGGGCCCACGGACCTCCACAAGCGGTCGTGGAAGTACGTCGGCCGCAAGACGCTGCGCGAGTTCAGCGAGGACCAGTGCACCGACCAGGCGGCGGCCCTGACCTACTACGCGGTCCTCGCGGTCTTCCCTGCCTTGCTCGCCCTGTTCTCCCTGCTGGGAGTCGTCGGTCAGGCGCCGAAGGCCGTCAGTACGATCACCGACGTCATGCGCCCGCTGGTGAGCGAGAGCACCCTGAACACGTTCACCCCGGTGCTCGAGAACCTCGCCAGGTCGCAGGGAGCCGGGCTGGCGCTGATCCTCGGGCTCGCCGGCGCGCTCTGGTCGGCCTCCGGCTACGTCGGGGCCTTCGGCAGAGCGATGAACCGGATCTACGAGATCGACGAGGGCCGGCCCTTCTGGAAGCTCCGGCCGCTGATGATCCTCATCACCCTGGGCGCGGTCGTCCTCTCGGCGCTCGTCCTGGTCATGCTGATCGTCTCCGGCCCCCTCGCGGAGTCCGTCGGGAAGACGATCGGTCTGGGCGGCACGGCCGTGATCGTCTGGAGGATCGTCAAGTGGCCGGTCATCGCCGTTGTGGTGGTGCTGGTCGTCGCGCTGCTCTACTACGCGACGCCCAACATCAAGCAGCCGAAGTTCCGGTGGATGTCCGTGGGCGCTGCGTTCGCGATCGTCATCTGGGTGATCGCCTCGGTGGGGTTCGCGTTCTACGTGGCCAACTTCTCCAGCTACAACAAGACCTACGGCTCGCTGGCCGGTGTGATCGTCACGCTGCTCTGGCTGTGGATCACGAACTTGGCCCTGCTCCTCGGTGCGGAGATCGACTCCGAGCTCGAGCGCGGCCGCGAGCTCCAGGCCGGCATCCCGGCGGAGGAGGAGCTCCAGCTCCCGGCCCGGGACACCCGGAACATCGACAAGGCGCGGGAAAAGGAACGCAAGGACGTCGAGCGTGGGCGGGCCATCCGCGAGCAGGCCGACCCCGATGGCGACGTGGCGGCGAAGTACGCCGACTCCGCGAGCAACACATCACCAGAGAGGAAATGACATGAGGAAGATGACGATGCTCGTCTCCGGCGGGATCGGCTACGTGCTGGGTGCCCGGGCCGGCAGGGACCGTTACGAGCAGATCCGCGACATGGCGCTGCGCGTGAAGGGCAACCCCACCGTGCAGTCGACCGCGCGACAGGCGGCGGACGCCGCGAAGGAGGCCGCGCCCGCGGTGAAGGACAAGGTGGCCGGCGCAACCGGCTCCGACACCTCCTCGGACAGCGCCGCAGGCACCCCGACCCAGCGGGTCAGCTCCGCCTGAGCAGACCTACGAGACGGCCCCGCCCACCCCTCAGTGGCGGGGCCGTCTCGAGTCTGGTGCGGCACCCGTGCCGCACCTCCTCCATCGACGGACTTTGGTCCTGATAAAGAAAAACCGGACAACTTTCTTCAGCCGGCCAGGAAGCTCAGCCGCACCTGCCGGTCGGGGTTGTCCACGTTGAGGTCGACGAGGCAGATGCTCTGCCACGTCCCGAGTGCCAGTCGGCCACCCGACACGGGCACCGTCGCGTACGGCGGGACCAGGGCCGGCATCACGTGCGAGCGGCCGTGTCCGGGCGTCCCGTGCTGGTGGCGCCACCGGTCGTCGGCGGGCAGCAGGTCCCGCAGCGCCGCCAACAGGTCGTCGTCACTTCCGGCGCCCGTCTCGAGCACCGCGATCCCCGCCGTGGCGTGCGGGACGAACACGTGGAGCAGCCCCTCGTCCCTGGTCGCCACGAAGTCGGCGCACCGGTCGGTGATGTCGACGACCACGTCGCGGCCGCCGGTGTGCACGTCGATCAGCTCACTGTCCATGGGTCACTCATACCCGGGACCTTGGCATCCGGACAGCACGGGTCCCGGGGGCGCAGGATGAGCGCGTGAACCTCGGGTTGCGCGCGGCGCTTCTGCTGGGCGCGTCCGTCGTGCTGGCCACCGGTGGGTTCGCCCCTCCTCCGGGTGCGGGTTCCGCGGTCCTCGACGCCGGGGCCGCCAGCGCCGTACGCCGGTCCGAGCGGCCCGACATCGTCATGGTCATGGCCGACGACATGCGCGCGGACGAGCTGAGGTTCATGCCCCGCACCCGCAGGATCATCGGCCGGCACGGGCTGACCTTCGAGAACGCCTTCTCCGAGAACCCGCTGTGCTGCCCGGCCCGGGCGTCGTTCCTCAGCGGCCAGTACTCCCACAACCACCACGTCTTCTCCAGCCTGAACCCGTACGGGTTCCAGTCGTTCGACGACCGCTACACGATGGTCACCGCCTTGCAGCGCAGCGGCTACCGCACCGCCCTGGTCGGCAAGTACCTCAACGGCTACGGCTACCAGAAGTCCCTGGTGTCCGGCGGGCCCAGCCTGCGCTACGTACCGCCCGGCTACACCGACTGGTACGCGTCGGTCGAGCCACCGGCCGGGTCCGGCTACACCGGCGGGACCTACCACTACGACCACGTCGTCTACAACCACAACGGCGTCATCGACGACCATCACCACGGCGAGTACTCGACGGTCGGGATCAGCCGGATCTCCCAGGCGCTGATCCGCAAGTACGCCGCGGGTGACCAGCCGTTCTTCCTGTGGAGCTCCTTCGTGGCCCCGCACACGGGCCTGCCGATCGAGCCCGACGACCCGCACCACGCCACCCCCGCCCGACCGGCCTGGGTGAAGGGCAGGTTCGACGGGGTGATCGACCGGGCTCCCGGCCTGCCCCGCGACGGCGGGAAGGTCGAGGCGGACATGCGCGACAAGCCGTACTTCATGAGCCGGGTCCCGGAGCCACGGGCCGGCGCGCGCCGCGGGATGCTCAACAACACCCGCCAACGGGCCGAGGCGGTCTACGTCTTGGACCGTGAGGTCGCGAAGATCGTGCGAACCCTGAAGCGGTCGGGGAGGTGGGAGCGCACGGTCCTCATGTTCGCCAGCGACAACGGGTTCTTCCTCGGCGAGCACCGGCGCAAGTTCGGCAAGATCCTGGGCTACGAACCGTCGCTCCGGGTGCCGTTCCTGGTGACCGGCCCGGGGATGCGCTCGCGGGAGCGGCGCTACGACCCGATCGACATGGTGGACATGGCCGCCACCGTCCTGGACCTCGCGGGGGCGACCCACCGGCTCGCCGCCCGGCACCCCCTCGACGGCACGTCGCGGCTGCCCGCGATGCTCGAGGGCGACCAGGGGTGGCAGGCGCCGATCGTCACCGAGGGTCACATCTGGCGGAAGGTCGACCGGAGGAAGGCCCACCAGCTCGGCTTCACCGGCACGGGGCGGTCCTACATCGGGATCAGGACCGCGCAGTACTCCCTGATCCGGACGGTCCGGGGGACGCTGGAGCTCTACGACCTCGCGGTGGACGCCAACGAGATGAGCTCGCGGCACCGCGCGCCGGCGTACCGGAAGACCAAGCGGCTGCTGCTGCAGGTGTGGGACGACTACAAGGACTGTGCCGGTGCGGCGTGCCGGGTGCCGCTGCCGGAGGCCCTGCAGGCCGGCCCCCGTGCGGAGCGCCGGCTGACCACGTCGTTCTGGCACCAGGTCGACCAGGAGCACGCCTACTGACCGGCTGCCCCGCCGCGGCGGCGCCGGGCCGGGGCACCACTACGCTGACCCGGTGCCCGAGACCGCTGTGACCGACGACGCCCGTCCCGTGCGCTACGCCTTCCTGGGGCCGGCCGGGACGTTCACCGAGCAGGCGCTCCGCAGCCTGCCCGGCTCGGACGGAGTGGAGCCGCTGCCCTGCGCCACGGTCACGGTCGCGCTCGACGCGGTGCGGTCGGGCGAGGCCGACCACGCCGTCGTACCGATCGAGAACTCCGTCGAGGGGTCGGTGCCCGTCACCTTGGACGAGCTTGCCACCGGAGAGCCGCTGATGATCGTGGCGGAGGTGACGGTGCCGGTGGCGTTCTCGCTGCTGGTGCGGCCCGGCACGGCCCTGTCCGACATCCGCCGGGTGGCGACGCACCCGCATGCCGCCGCGCAGACCAGGGGGTGGCTCGCGGCGAACCTCGACCACGCGGAGCTGGTGCACGCGGACTCGACCGCGGCCGCCGCCGCGGCCCTGGCCGTGGTGGGCCCCGAGGGACCCGCGGACACCCCGTGGGACGCCGCCATCTCCGCGCCGGTGGCGGCGGAGCACTACCGGTTGGAAGCGCTCGCCGAGGGCATCGGCGACAACACCGAGGCCGTGACGCGGTTCGTCCAGGTCTCCAAGCCGGGCCGCCCCGCGCCCCCGACCGGCCGGGACAAGACGAGCATCGTCGCCTTCATGCGCGAGGACCACCCCGGCGCCCTCCTGGAGATCCTCGAGCAGCTCGCCACCCGCGGGGTGAACCTGACCCGGATCGAGTCGCGCCCCACCGGGGCGGCGCTCGGGGACTACTGCTTCTCCATCGACGCCGAGGGGCACATCGCCGACCGGCGGGTGGGGGAGGCGCTGAGCGGCTTGCGTCGGATCTGCGCCGACGTCCGGTTCCTCGGCTCCTACGAGCGGCATGACGGCAAGGCGCCCACGATCCGCCCCGGCACCACCGACGAAGAGTTCGAGAGCGCCACCGCCTGGTTGGTGCGGTTGCGCGACGGCTCCTGACCGCTGAGCCGGCGCGTCCTGTCGGGGTGGCTGCCGGCCCTGCGGCGGTCGCGGCCGTAGGCTGACCGCGCCATGTCGAACTCCGCGCTCTCCGCCCTGGTCGCGGTCCTCGCCGTCCTGACCGTCCTGTCGCTCGCGCTGTCGCTGGTGGCCTTCCGGGCCGCCCGCACCCGCCGACGCGGCTCCGCCGCCTCGCCGCTGCCCACCGATGTCCAGGGGTTGCGGGAGGAGGTGGAACGGCTGCGCACCGAGGTGGCCGGCACGCTGCGGCACCTCGCGGTCGTCCGGTACGACGCCTTCGGTGACATGGGGGGAAGGCTGTCGTGGTCGATGGCTCTCGTCGACGAGGGCGGCAACGGCATGGTGCTCACCGCGATCCACGGACGCAGCGACGCCCGGACCTACGCCAAGGACATCGTCGCCTGGGCCGGCACCATGCCGCTGTCCCCCGAGGAGGAGGAAGCGGTCGGGCAGGCCAAGTCGCGCTAGGCTCCGGTCGCATGGGTCTGCTCACCCCGATCGCCGTCCGCATCGGCTCGTGGTCGTTCATGCCGAAGCTGCTCCCGCAGATCACGGCGACCGACCGGACGCTGCAGCGGCTCACCAAGGGCCGGGTCACAGTGCTCCGGCTCGCCGGCCTGCCGAACCTGACGCTCACGGTCCGCGGCCGCAAGAGCGGCGTGCTGAGGTCGACCCCGCTGCTCGCCGTACCCCGGGGCGAGCAGTGGCTGGTCGCCGGGTCGAACTTCGGCGGCCCGAAGCAACCGGTGTGGGTGGTCAACCTCGAGGCGAACCCGGACGCGCAGATCACCGTCAACGGCCGCAGGTCGGACGTCATGGCGCGCCGTCTGGAGGGCGACGAGCGGGAGGCGGCCTGGGCGCACATGCTCACCGTGTGGCCCAACTACCGGGTCTACGCCGAGCGCGCCGACCGGGAGATCAAGGTCTTCGAGCTGACCCCGCGCTAGCGCGGCACCCGCACCAGGAGCTTGCCCGGCAGGCACTCGCACACGAGCTCGCGACCGGCCCCGATCGGGTCGCCGTCGACCTGCCGGGGCGTGTCGTGCGCGGCCCGGATCACCACCGTGCGACCGGTCATCCGGTTCACGGTCTCGTCGGTCTTCTTCCGCCGCCCGATCACGCGGACCACGACCCGCAGCCAGCTGAGGAACCGGCGTGGGTTGATGAGCACCACGTCGATGCGGCCGTCGTCGATCGTCGCCTCGGGCAGCAGCGGCAGCCCGGCCTGGAGGAAGCCGACGTTGCCCACGACGATCGTCCGGGCGCGGTGCCGGGTGAACGGCCCGTCGTCGACGGAGACCTCGACGCGGATCGCGGGGAACATCAGGTTCCGCAGCCCGGCGACGACGTAGGCCAGCCAGCCCACCTTGGCCTTGAGCTGCTCGTTGGCGCCCTCCATGATCGCCGCGTCGAACCCCATGCCCGCCATCACCAGGAAGTGCTCGTCCGGCTCGATCAGGTCGCCGGCGAGCCGGACGAGGTCGATCGCCCGGTCCTGGCCGTTCAGGGCGACGTCCACGGCGGCGTTGAGGTAGAGCGGCAGCGCGAGGTTGCGGGCCAGCAGGTTGCCGGTGCCGGCCGGCACGACGCCGACCGGGATGCCGGTGCCGGCGAGCTCGGCGCACACCGTGCGCACGGTGCCGTCCCCGCCGCAGACGACGACGAGCTCGGCGCCGCCGAGGGCCGCCTCGTGCGCCATGGAGCGGCCCGGGTCGGCGACGGTGGTCTCGTACCAGACCGGCGGGCTCCAGCCGAGCTCGGCGGCCCGGGCGTCGACCAGCAGCCGGAACGCGGCCGGGTCCTCGACCTTGATGGGGTTGAGGATCACCGCGAGCCGGTGGCTCCGGGGCACCGGCGTGGGGAGCGGCTCCAGCGACCTCGGCCGCGGCGCCGGGTCGACGGCGTACAGCCCGGCGGTCACCCAGAAGGCGCCGAGCGCGTAGCCGGTGAGCACGTCGGTGATGCCGTGCACGCCGAGCAGGAGCCGGTCGAGGCCGATGAGGAGCGCGGCGAGGAGCGCCACCGCGATGACCAGCCGTCGCTGGTTGCGGCGCCGCAGGAAGATCGTGCCGAGCACGATGGCCAGGCCCGCGAAGGTCGCGATCCCGGTGGCGTGCCCGGACGGGAAGCCGTAGTCGTGGAGCTTCAGGTGCGCGTAGTCCGGGCGAGGACGCGCGAAGACGGTCTTCAGCAGGGTGGTGGCGCCCCAGCTGAGCGCCGTCACGACGACGATCCATGCCGCCGTGCGTCGGAAGCCCTTCCACACCAGCAGCGCCGCCGCGACCAGGGTGTAGCCGGCCATCGGCAGGAACCGGGCCCACGCGGCGACGATCTCCGCGGTGCGTTCGAGCCAGGGGCGGTGGTCGGCGAAGGCGGCGATCGAGTCGCCGAAGCCGCGGTCGACGTCGTCGACGAACCCGGGCTGCTGCCAGACGAGGTACGACGCCAGCAGGACCCACAGCAGCGAGAGGACGATCCCCACGAGGAGCCGGCCCCGGGTGCGGGCGGTCAGCGCCATGGATCTCCTTCGTGGGTCGGCCGGTGCTCGCCTGGCTGGCCCAAGTATCTCCTCCCCTCGAGACGTCACTCACGCCAGGTCGAGACGTCACGCGTGCGAGGTCGAGACGTCGCTCGTGCGGGGCAAAACGGGTTAGACCCCGCAGATAGCATGACCCGGTGATCGATCCCCGCCTGCTCCGAGACGACCCCGACCGTGTCCGTGCCGCCCAGGAACGGCGTGGCCTGTCGGCGTCGGTCGTCGACGAGGCGATCGCGGTGGACAACAGGCGGCGCTCGGCGATCGCGGAGTTCGAGCGGTTGCGGGCCGAGCAGAAGACGCTGGGCAAGCAGATCCCCAAGGCCAAGGGGGACGAGAAGCAGGCGCTGCTCGGACGCACCAAGGCGCTGTCCGCCGAGGTCAAGGTGGCCGAGGCCGCCCAGGCCCAGGCCGAGGACGACTACAAGCGCGTCCTCCTGAGCATCCCGAACCCAGCGGCCGAGGAGACGCCGGCCGGCGGCGAGGACGACTTCGTCGTGCTGGAGCACGTCGGCGAGCCGCGCGACTTCGCCGCCGAGGGCTTCGAGCCGCGTGACCACATCGAGCTCGGCCGCATCCTCGGCGCGATCGACATCGACCGTGGGGCCAAGGTCTCCGGCGCGCGCTTCTACTACCTCACCGGCGCCGGCGCCGACCTCGAGCTGGCGCTGACGAACCTGGCGATGGACCAGGCGCGCGCAGCCGGCTTCACCACGGTCATCCCGCCGGCGCTCGTTCGTCCCCGCGCGATGGACGGCACCGGGTTCCTGGGTCAGGCCGCCGATGACGTCTACCGCATCGAGGGGGAGGACCTGTACCTCGTCGGCACGTCCGAGGTGCCGCTGGCGGCGTACCACTCCGACGAGATCCTCGACAGCCAGACGCTCCCGCTGCGGTACGTCGCGTTCAGCCCCTGCTACCGCAAGGAGGCGGGCTCCTACGGCAAGGACACCAGCGGCATCATCCGGGTCCACTGGTTCGACAAGGTGGAGATGTTCAGCTACACCACCCTCGAGGAGTCGTACGCCGAGCACCAGCGACTGCTCGCCTGGGAGAAGGAGTTCCTGTCCAAGCTGGGGCTGGCCTTCCGGGTCATCGACGTCGCGGCGGGCGACCTCGGTCTGAGCGCCCAGCGGAAGTTCGACTGCGAGGCGTGGATCCCGACGCAGGGCAAGTACCGCGAGCTCACCTCCACCAGCAACTGCACGGACTTCCAGGCCCGACGGCTCGACATCCGCGGCCGCTTCCCCGAGGGCACCAAGCCGCTGGCCACGCTCAACGGCACGCTGTGCGCGATGCCCCGGACGATCGTGGCGCTGCTGGAGACCCACCAGCAGGCCGACGGGTCCGTCGTGGTGCCCGAGCCCCTGCGGCCGTACCTGCAGGGTCGCGAAGTCCTCGAGCCGGTCACCAAGTGACACACCACCGTCGTCATCCTCCTGAGGGATGGCAGCCGAAGCTCGTCGCGCTCGACATCGACGGCACGCTCTTCGCCGCCGGCCACGGCGTGGCCAGCAACACCGTCGACGAGAAGATCAGCCCAGCGGTGCGGGAGGGCGTTGACCGGGCGGTCGAAGCCGGTGCGCACGTCGTCCTCGCCACCGGACGCTCGACCTTCGGGATCACCCGCGTTCTCGACATGCTCGAGCTGCCCCGGCACAAGGGCGAGCGGGCGATGGCCGTCGCGTCGAACGGGTCGGTGACGTTCGCGTACCCGCCCGTCGAGGTGCTGACGACGGTCACCTTCGACGCCCACGACATCGTCTGCGACCTGCTCGAGCACGTCCCGAACGCGCTGGTGGCCGTGGAGGAGCTCGGCATCGGCTACCGGGTGAACCGGCACTTCCCCGATGGCGAGATCACCGGCGAGATGATCATCCAGTCCGTCGACGAGCTGGTCGGTGAGCCCGTGACCCGGGTGATCATCCGCGATCCCGACGCGACGGCGGAGGAGTTCATCGAGCTCGCCGAGCGGGTGGGGCTGAAGGGCATCAACTACTACATCGGCTGGACCGCGTGGCTGGACCTGGCACCCCAGGGCGTCTCGAAGGCCACCGGGCTGCAGTCGGTCGCGCAGGAGCTGGGCGTCGGTGCCGAGGACGTGCTGGCGATCGGGGACGGTCGCAACGACGTGGAGATGCTGCAGTGGTCCGGTCGCGGCGTCGCGATGGGCCAGGCGCCGCTGGAGGTCCAGGAGGCGGCCGACGATGTCACCGAGACGGCCCTCGAGGACGGGGCCGCCCGGGAGCTCGACCGCTGGTTCTAACCTGGGGCCGTGCCCCGGCTCGTCGCGACCGACCTCGACGGCACGCTGCTGCACACCGACGGGACGGTCACCGACCGGACCCGCACGGTGCTCGACGCGCTCGACGAGCAGGGCATCACCGTCGTCTTCGTCACCGGCCGGCCCATCCGCTGGATGGAGTCGCTGTGGCACCACGTCGGTGACCACGGCCTGGCCGTCTGCAGCAACGGCGGCATCGTGTACGACGTCCCGGGCCGCACGGTCCTCGAGGCCCGGACGATCCCGCGCCACATCGGGTTGAAGGTCGCCGACCTCGTCCGTACGGCGATCCCCGGCTCGGTCTTCGCGCTGGAGAAGACCACCGGCTTCGGCAAGGAGCCGGACTTCCTCCCGCGCCCCGCGGACGCGGACAACCCCGACCTGACCGTCGGGCCGCTGGAGCAGGTCTTCGACGACACGGTGGTCAAGCTGCTGGCGCTGCACCACGAGATGCCTGCCGACGACTACTGGGCGCACGTCGAGCAGCTCGTCGGCCACGCGGTGACCACGACGTGGTCGTCGGTGGGGTCGCTCATCGAGATGAGCGCGGCCGGCGTCACCAAGGCCAGCACCCTGGAGCTGATCTGCGCCGAGCGTGGCATCGCCGCGCAGGACGTGGTCGCGTTCGGGGACATGCCGAACGACATCCCGATGCTCGAGTGGGCCGGGACGTCGTACGCGATGGCCAACGGGCACCCGACCACGATCGCGGCGGCCGACCACACCGCTCCGCGCAACGACGAGGACGGTGTCGCGCAGGTGCTCGAGGAGCTGTTCCTGTCGTGACGGAACCGGACGGCGGGCCGGTGCGTCCCACCGGTATGCGACGAATCGCGGTGCTCCTGACCTTGCTGATGACCCCGTTGATGTGGGTGGGGGCCGAGCCGGCCTTCGCCTGCAGCTGCGTGCAGCGGACGGTGCCCGAGCTCGTGGACGCTGCGGACGCGGTCGTGCTCGCGCAGCTCAAGGACGTGCAGCAGGAGGGCGGCCCCGCCGGCGAGGTGCGCTACACGTTCATGGGTCGCGAGCGCTTCAAGGGCGACCTCACCCCGGGCTTCGAGGTGCGTACGGCGGCGACGTCGGCCGCCTGCGGGCTGAGCGGGCTGGTCGTGGGGCGCCGCTACGTGGTCTTCATGGACCACCAGGGCGAGGAGTTCACCGCGTCGCTGTGCGGGGGGACCGCGCCCGGGACGCCCGCGTTCGTCCGGGAGGTCGAGGACGTCACCGGCCAGGGCATGTCCTTCCCGTTCCCCCAACCTCCGGCGCCGACCTTCTCTGCCGATGCGCTGGTGCGGTGGTTCCTCGCGCTGTTCGTGTGAACCAGGGCCGTCAGGCGCCGACGCGGGTGCCGGTCCCCAGCACGTGCGCGGCCAGCGACACGATCATCGGGACGAGCTCGTCGCGTTCGACGTGCAGGTCGGCGTCGACCGAGGAGTGCTGGGTCCTTGCCGCGGTGACGATGAGCTCGAGGGCGAGCACCACGCGCAGCCGCTCGGCCGGGCTGCTGAGCGGGTGGTCGAGGCCGTCGACGAGCCGGTAGCCCATGCCCTGGATGGCCTCCACCCCCGGCTCCGTCCCGTCGGACTCGAAGGCCCGCAGCATCATCTGCACCATGCCCGGTCGGTCGAGCGCCTTGCGGGTGATCAGCTCGAGGACCTGGGCGGCCTGGTCCGGCTCGTTGCTGTGCGCGACGGCGTGGCCCACGATCTGCTGGACGGTCTCGGAGACCTCGGTCAGCACCGCGCGGTGCAGGGCCTCCTTGCTGCCGAAGCGGTGCAGCAGGCCTGGCTTGGAGTAGCCGACCGCGTCCGCGATCTGCTGGACCGAGGTGTGGGTGAACCCGTGTGTCGCGAAGATGCCTGCCGCGACGTCCAGGATGCCGTGGTCGATCTCGGCCGCGGTCTGCCGCATGGTGCTCCCCTCGACGTCTGACCAGAACGGTCAGGAACGAATCATTTCGATCAACGATGAATCATTCCGGTCGGGAGCGCAAGGGGTGCGGACAGGAAGGCTCAGAGGTACAGACCAGAGCGGCCGGTCTCCGGCCCCTCGCCGCCACCGGCCTCGGCCTGCTGCTGCATCGCCTGGATGGCGCCCGGGGGAAGGGCCCGGCGCATCTGCTCCAGCTGCGCACGCGCGGCCATCTGCTGGGCGTAGATCGCGGTCTGGATCCCGTGGAACAGGCCCTCCAACCACCCCACCAGCTGCGCCTGCGCGATGCGCAGCTCCGGCTCCGTCGGCGTCGCCGCGGCGAACGGCGAGGACAACCGCTCGAGCTCCTCCACGAGCTCGGGGGCGAGCCCGGACTTGAGCTCGTCGATGGACGAGTCGTAGATCCCTGCCAGCCGTGCCCGCGACGCCTCGTCCAGCGGGGCGGCCTTCACCTCGTCGAGCAGCTGCCGGATCATGCTGCCGATCCGCATCACCTTCGCCGGCTGCTCGACGAGCTCGGTGACGTGCCGCTCCTCGTCCTCCTCGCCGCCCTCTCCGGACTGAGGAGTGCCGCCGCTGACCGCCATCCCGTTCGGGCCGATGATGACCACGCGGGGGTCCTGGTCGTCCCCGCCGGGCTGGCCGGACTGTCCGGTGGGGCCGGTGCTGGGGGCGTCAGGTCTCGGCTGCTCGGTCATGCCGTCCAGCCTATCGACCGGTCGTGAGCAGGACCTTGCCGATGCTGCTGCCCTCCTCGAGGGCTGCGTGCGCGGCGCCCGCCTCCGCCAGGGGGAACCTCCCGTGCACGATCGGCTCCACGTCGCCGGACTCCACCAGCGGCCACACGTGCTCGACGACGGCTGCGCAGATCGCGGCCTTCTCCTCGACCGGCCGGGAGCGCAGTGCCGTCGCGATCACCGCACCGCGCTTGCGCAACAGCGTGGCGATGTCCAGCTCTCCCTTCGTGCCGCCCTGCATGCCGATGATGACCAGGCGCCCCTCGGTCGCCAGCGCGTCCACGTTGCGGGTCAGGTACTTGGCGCCCATGTTGTCGAGGACCACGTCGACGCCACGGCCGTCGGTCGCCGCGCGCACCTCCTCCACGAAGTCCTGCTCGCGGTAGTTCACGGTCACGTCCGCGCCGAGCGACCGGCACGTGGCGAGCTTCTCCGCCGAGCCCGCCGTGGTGAGCACGCGCGCGCCGAGGGCGTGGGCGAGCTGGATCGCGAACGTGCCGATCCCGCCCGCGCCGCCGTGCACCAGCAGGGTCTCCTCGGGCCGCAGGTGGGCCACCATGAAGACGTTGGACCACACGGTGCAGGCCACCTCGGGCAGGGCGGCGGCGGTCTCGACGTCCACACCGGACGGCACCGGCATCACCTGTCCCGCGGGCACGAGCACCTGCTCGGCGTACCCGCCGCCGGCGAGCAGCGCGCAGACCTCGTCGCCGACCTGCCAACGCTCGACGTCGGGGCCCACCGCGGCGATGCGGCCGCTGCACTCCAGGCCGATGACGTCACTGGCGCCGGGTGGCGGAGGGTAGAAGCCCTGGCGTTGCAGGAGGTCCGCGCGGTTGACCGCGGAGGCGACGACGTCGATGACGACCTCACCCGGGCCGGGCGACAGGTCCGCGACGTCGGACAGGGTCAGGACTTCGGGGCCACCGGGCTCGGTGGCGATCACTGCGCGCATCCGCCCAGGCTAGACAGTGGCCGCGGGCGGGGGGTCACCCAGTCAGTCGGCCTCGACCAGCTCGGACTCGTCGACCTTGAGGGCCGCCTCGAGGTCCTCCCCGCCCTCCCAGCGCTCGGCGAGGGCAAGGACCCGACCGGCGAGGGCCTCGGTCTCCTCCGCCCCGCCCTCCTGGAGGCCGGCGGCGTAGCCGAGCAGGAACGTGCTGATCGGTGCGGCGGGTCGCTGCACGCGGTGGGCCGCCTGGCGGGCCACGTCGAGCACCAGGCCCTCGTCCATCTCCACCTCGATGTCGAGGACGTCCATCAGCTCATCGATCCAGTCGTGGAGGTTCACGCTCCAAGATTCGTCCTTCGCACGCGGGTACCGCAACCCGCGACCGCATCACATCTGGGGTGACATCGCGGGTCACGTCTCGCGTGCCTCACGGAGCGTCCGCAGGTCCAGCCAGGTGTCCACGTCGTCGGCCTCTCCCCCGGCGGCCGGCACCTCGACCAGCGCCAGCGCCGACAGCAGCCGGTGCACGGGGAGTCCGTGCTCCTGCTCGACGTCGTGGGGGCGGACCCGCTGCAGGGCGCCGAAGCGGTAGACGGCGCACAGCTGCTGCCGCTTGCCGGTCTCGTCGAGCAGCAGCGCGCCGTCGTACGTCGGGCCGAGGGCCTCGACGAGCCGGGCGAACGTTCCCGGGCTCACCCGGGGCATGTCGACGGCGAGCACGGCGACGAGGTCGGGTGGCCGGAGGAAGCGGTCCAGCCCGGCCAGCAGGCCGGCGGCCGGCCCGCCCCCCTTGGGGTCCTCCCGCGTCCAGGTGACGGGGCGGGACGTCGGCACCTGGTCTCCGACGACCACCACCTCGACCGCGGTCATCGTGGCCGCCAGCGCGCGCTCGAGCAGGGTGACGCCGTCCAGCTCGATGGAGGCCTTGTCCACGCCGCCCATCCGCGAGCCGGAGCCGCCGGTGAGCACGACGGCGCCCAGCCGATCCCCCGCGACCTCCGCCATCCCTCCACCATAGGCGCTGCTGTAACGCGGGGTTATGGACGCTTCGCAAGGGCCACACCCCTTGTTCAGCGTCCATAACCCCGCGTTACAAGCGAGGGTGGGTCATGCCGTGATGGTGCGGTCGCTCACCGCAGGCGCAGCTTCATCAGCACGCCGCCGTGGTCGGACGGCCACAGGCCGGTGGCCTCGTCGCGGTCGGCGACGTCGGTCCCGGTGACGGCGCCGCGCAGCGCGCGCAGCTTGTCACCGTTGCGGGTCCGGGCGAACACCATGTCGATGCGGTGGTCGAACTTGCTGCCGTCCGGGTCGTCAACGGTCTCGCTGAGCCCGGACGTCCAGCCGTCCTCGGGCGCGTAGCGCTGGGTCCAGGTGTCGTTGAAGCCGCCCTCGCGCTTGATCAGGTAGTACGGCGCCCAGTGCCGGTGGGTCTCGCCGGTCTTGATGGTGCCGTTGACCGGGTCCGAGTTGCAGTCGCAGGTGAAGATCGTGGTGATCTTGTCGCCGCCGGCGCCGTCCACCAGCTCTTGGGCCTGCGCGTAGGCGATGTCGGAGCCGAACGCCTCGAGGTGGGTGTTGACGAAGCGGAACTTGCGCTTGCCGTCCTTGAGGTCCACCCACTGGTAGCCGCGGTCGAACCGCAGCGAGTGGGTCGCGTCGATGTCGAACGTCAGGTTCTCGTCGTAGACCTTGTTGCCCTTGCTGGCCTTGATCACCTTCAGCGGGCTGCCGACGCGCTTGAGGATGACGTCGCGCATGGTGAGCCGGACGTCCCGGCCGTCCTTGAAGTCCTCGGCGAGGATGTGTCCTTCGTAGGCCGGGCCCTCCACGTCGGCGCGCTTGCCGACGCTGATGGCCCGGTAGGCCACGCCCTGTTCCTTCAGCGCGGGAAGCAGCAGCTTGAGGAAGTCGTAGTCGACGGTCGTGGCGTTGGTCGCGAGGAAGTCCTCGCCGAGCGGGCTGTCCATGGGACCCGAGCGCCAGAGCGCCACCTCCTGCAGCCCCACGAGGTCGGGCTTCTGCTCGGCCAGCTCGGCGGCGAGCAGCGTGGCCCGGGTGTTGAAGTCGGTCGCGTCGACGATGTCGCGGGTCACGTCGTTGGCGTTGGCGAACGCGTTCAGCATGGCGACCTGGTCGCCGGGGTGCTCGGCCTGGGCCTGGCCGATGGCCTGGATGGGCCGCATGATGTCGGCGCCGAGGTAGACGTTGCGCGTCATCACCTTGACCGCCGGCGGACGGTGCTTGCCGGCCCGGTCGACCGCGTCGGCCGGTGACGACAGCAGTGGTGCGCCGATGAGGCCGACGGTGGCGACTGCGGCGACGAGGCGGCGCGCTCGTCTGGGGGTGCGAGAGTGCATGGGGTCCCTCCCGGGGAGTTGGTCATTCGACCAAATCACCCTCGTCCGCCGGAGGTCCCGCCCACAAGGACCGTTTGTCCGGTCCTCGGTCCCGCCGGGGCCACCTGGCGCCTGGGCTGGTGCTGGCAGGCTGGAGGCATGGCCGCACCCATGGAGAGCTCCCTGCGCGTGGCCCTGGTGCAGGTGGCGTCCTCGCGGGTGCCCGCCGAGAACCGGGACCGCCTCGAGGCGCTGGACGTCCCGGAGGCGGAGCTGGTCGTGCTGCCCGAGGTCTACCAACGAGACTTCGGGAGGGCCGACGAGCTCCTTGGCCCCGACGCCGAGCCGCTGGACGGGCCCTTCGTCGCCGCCCTGACCCGCCGGGCGTCGCGACACGGCGGCACGTGGGTCGCGGGCATGCTGGAGCGCAGCGAGGACCCCGACCGCCCGTACAACACCCTGGTCGCCGTCGACCGCGACGGGCTCCGGACGTCGTACCGCAAGATCCATCTCTACGACTCCTTCGGCTTCAAGGAGTCCGACCGACTGCGCGCCGGGCCGCGGGTCCCGGCGGCGCTGGAGGTCGCCGGCGTCCCGGTCGGGTTGATGACCTGCTACGACCTCCGCTTCCCCGAGCTGTCCCGTGAGCTGTCCCGGGCCGGCGCGCAGCTGCTCCTGGTGCCGGCGGCCTGGGTGGCGGGGCCCCGCAAGGTGCGGCACTGGCGCACGCTGGTGACCGCGCGGGCGATCGAGAACGTCGCGTACGTCGCCGCGGTGGGCCAGTCGCCGCCCCGCTACACCGGGCACTCGATGCTGGTCGACCCCCGCGGGGACGTCGTCGTCGAGGCCGGGGAGCAGGACGAGGTCATCGTCGGCGAGGTGTCGACGGCACTGGTCGACGAGGCCCGCGCGGAGAACCCGTCCCTGCTGAACCGCCGCGATGACATGCCCTGGCGCTGACCGCTCCTCGAACGCGCGGGTAACCGCTCGCCGCAGCTAGCCTCGCGGGTATGACTCGTTCCCTTCGCTCGGTCGACGTGCAGGCCGAGATGGTCGCCAACGTCCTGCAGGTGTACGTCGGCCAGGGTGACGCGGTCGCCGTCGGCGACACCGTCGTGCTCCTGGAGTCGATGAAGATGGAGATCCCGGTGCTGTCGGAGCACGCCGGCACGGTGACCGCGGTGAACGTCGGCGCCGGCGACGTCGTGCAGGAGGGGGACGCCCTGGTGACGCTCGAGCAGGGCTGACCGGCCCGGCACGGCGTACCCGCCCCTAGACTCTCCGCGTGGCGCGCCCGGCTGCCGGGCGCGACCTCGGAGGGGTGCCGGAGTGGCCGATCGGAACCGCCTTGAAAGCGGTCGCTGGCAGAGATGTCAGCCGCGGGTTCGAATCCCGCCCCCTCTGCTGGCGTTACGCTGCCGCACGTGCGTCTCAATCCTGGCCGCAGCATGTGGGTCGCGGTGGGTGTGGCGGTCGTGGCGGTGGCGCTCCTGTACCTCGCCGCCACCCGGGGCGTCGCTGCGTGGGACCAGGCCCGCACGCCCGACGACGCAGGTCCCGGCGCGTTGCCCGTCGTGGTCGAGAACGCACCCCCCGGCATCGGCACCACCGAGCAGCACGGTCCCCTCGGTGCGGTGTCCATGGTCTTTGCCGGGACCGACGTGGAGGACGGCCTGATCGGCGAGGTCGAGCACCCCTGGATCGCCATCGGCGCCCGGAGCGGTGACTACCGCGCGATCGCCGCCCCGGACCTCCCCGCCTCACAGCCCCATGCGCTTGCCGTCAGCCCGGCGGGAGACCGGATCGCCTGGGCGACCGGCGACGGCCTGCGCGTCTACGACGTGGAGCAGGACAGCACGAGATCGGTGACGCTGGCCGACGCGACGCGGGTCGGCGCCTTCTCTCCCGACGGCGCCCGGCTGACGGTGCACGCCGGTGGCCTGCGAGTGCTGGAGCTCACCGACGGCGAGGTCGTCGCCGGCGTCGACGGCACGGCGCCGGCCGTCGTGGGCAATGCCGCCTGGCGGCCGGATGGCAGCGCGGTCGACTACGTGGCGGGCCGGCAGCTGATGACGGTCGCCGCAGACGGTTCGGGGACCACGCGGCAGCCCTCGCCCTTCGCCCCGGGTGCCTCGCTGCTGTGGGCTGCCGACGGGCGGCGGCTGATCGGGATGCAGAAGGACGCGTCGGGGTCCCGACGGCTGTTCTCGGCCTCGGTCGCGGGCGACGGGACCGTCGGTCCGATCCGGCGCGTGGACACTGCCGGGCTCGCCCTCGTCGGCCTCCTCGGGGTCAGCGGCGAGAGCTCCGTGGCGGTCCGCGCCTACCTCCTGCAGACGGGCAACATCGAACGCATCCTCGAGGTGCCGCTGGACTCCGGCGGGCCCGTCGACGACCTCACCACGTTGCCGTGGGGCGGTCGCAACTGGCGCGGTGGCAGCACCATGGCGGTGGCCGCAGAGGCGCTGGAGAGCGGCAGCACCGACTTCGGCAACCCGGTGTGGCCCTGGCGGTACCGCGCCCGTCTGGCCGCCTGCGTGCTCGCCGGGGTGTTCGTCCTGGGACTGTGGGCGACGAGGACGCGGCGCTCCCGGCGGTGACCGGCGAGCCCGCGCCACGCGTGCCCGAGACGCCCGGGCCCCCCGCGTGGCAGAGTCCCGACATGGCACCTGAGAACGCCCTGGGCGACGGTCTCACCGTCGGCCAGCTGCTGGGGTGGCTGACGGCCGACGGCGTCACCGACTCCCTGCTGGACTGGGCCCCCGACGTTGCGGCCCTCACCATCGTCGTGATCGAGCGGTCGCACGCGTTCCGCTTCGTGGTCTCCCCGCCCCCGGGCGCGTCGTGGCCACCCGAGGACCATCCCGACTTCGCGACGACCGTGGGCGAGGCCGCCACCGCCTGGCGGGCGCTCATGGATGACGAGGGCGGGGCGCCGGAGCTCGTCGGGCAGCTGTGGGCGGTGGTGTCGCAGCACCTGGGCACGCCGCTGGCCGAGCTGGCTGCGGGCCGCCCGTGGCCGGTGTGCGAGGCCCTGCTCATGCTGCACGCGATCGCTGACGAGGCGTCGGCGGGCTGCGCCGGAAGCGGTTCGGGGCCGGCAGCCGGCGCGGTCCACCTGGCCCGTGCCCAGGAGCTGCTGGCGCACCGGGGCACGCTGTCGCGGCTGCCGGCCGACCGGGTGCGTCACCTGCCCAAGACGCGGACCGCCGCAGTGGGCATGACACATCGGTCCCTGTCGCGGTACGCCGCCACCACGACCGCCGGCATCCCCGCCGTCTGGCACCGGGTGCCGCTGCGCCGGTGGGGGCCGTCCCTGGCCCAGCACGCCAACGTCGTACTCCTGCCGTGGCCGCTGCGCCTCCGCGAGACCGACTTCGAGCCGGTCCCCGGGTCCGTCCGCCGGCCGGAGCGCGAGCCGTTCGGCTTCTTCCGCTACACCCCGTCCGAGCCGCTGGACCTGGCCCTCGTCGACGAGCTGCTCGCCGCGGCGCTCGACGAGGTCGACGCCGTCGACGCCGTCGTGCTCCCCGAGGGCCGCCTCCACGAGTCCGAGGTCGCCGGCCTGGAGGCGGTGCTGGCGCGCCGGGGCGTCCCGCTGCTGCTCGGCGGGTTGCGGATCGACCCCGAGGCGCCGGGGGAGCTGCCCCGCAACGGCGTGCACATCGGTGTGCTCATGGGTGACGAGTGGTGGCACTACCGGCAGAACAAGCACCACCGCTGGTTCCTCGACGCGGGGCAGGTCGAGCAGTACAACATCGCCGGTGCCCTGCACCCCTCGGTCCGGTGGTGGGAGGAGATGCAGATCCCCAGCCGCTCGGTGCACGTCATCGAGCTCGGCGGCGGCATCACCGTGGCGGCGGTGGTGTGCGAGGACCTCGCCCGGCTCGACGGTGTCGCGGAGCTGCTCCGCTCGATCGCGCCGACCCTGGTGATCACCCTGCTCCTCGACGGGCCGCAGCTCGCATCGCGATGGACGGCCCGGTACGCCGGTGTGCTCGCCGACGACCCGGGGTCCGCGGTCCTCACCCTGACGGCGTACGGGATGGCCTCACGCTCCAGGCCACGGGGGATGCCCCCCAGCGGCGTCGTCTCGATGTGGAAGGACCCGTCCCGGGGCATGCGCGAGATCGCCTTGGAGGGCGGTGCGCAGGGCGTGCTGCTCAAGGCGTCGCAGGGCAGGGCGCCGCGGTACGTCGCCGACAGCCGCCTCCCGGTCGACGACGCCACCGACCTCTACGTCACCGGCATCCACCAGCTCCGGGCCGGGGGCGGGGCCACCGCAGCCCGGCGGGCGGCCGACCCGCCGACGCCGGGGCACGTCGACCCGGTGCTGGGCACCGACGAGCTGGGGGTGCTCGGGTCGTGGGCCGAGGCGGTCGCGCGTGCGGCCCGCGGGAACGACGCTCGCCGTCGGGTCGCGCACGTCCTCGCCGAGTCCGCTCCTGGTGCGGGGTGGCGGCGGCTGCTCGACATACCCGAGCCGTCGCACCGGCTCGCGGCGGCGCTCGAGGTGCTGGACCGGATGGCCACCGCGTGCGCGGAGGAGGGCGAGCAGCTCTCGCTCGCCACGATGCTGGCAGCCCTCGGGGAGCAGCAGCCGGACGACCGGCTCGGCCGGGTCGTGCGGAGCGTGCTGCGCACGAGTCTCGACGCCGCCTCCCACGTGGGGCCGACGTCGTGAGCCGGGGCGTCGTGAGCCGGGGTCCGGCACACTGGACGGAGCAGGTTAACGATCGTTAACGTGGACCGGCTGCCGGGCACCTCCGGCAGGGACCAGTCGACGGAAACGTTGGAACAGGACATCGCATGGACAAGGTGGTTCCCTCGGCGGCCGAGGCAGTAGCCGACATCTCGTCGGGGGCATCTCTCGCCGTGGGTGGGTTCGGGCTCTGCGGCGTGCCGTCGGTGCTCATCGAGGCGTTGCTCGACGCCGGCACCGACCAGCTCGAGGCGGTCTCGAACAACTGCGGCGTCGACGAATGGGGACTGGGCCGGCTGCTGGCCGAGCACCGGATCCGGCGGATGGTCTCGTCGTACGTCGGGGAGAACCGGGAGTTTGCCCGGCAGTACCTCTCCGGGGAGCTCGAGGTGGAGCTCACTCCGCAGGGCACCCTGGCGGAGCGGATGCGCGCCGGTGGCTCCGGCATCCCGGCGTTCTTCACCGCGACCGGCGTGGGCACCCAGGTGGCCGAGGGTGGACTGCCGTGGCGCTACGACAGCGAGGGCAACGTGCTCGTCTCGTCACCGCCGAAGGAGGTCCGCGTCTTCGAGACCGCAGAGGGCTCCAAGCAGTTCGTGCTGGAGAACGCGATCGTCGCCGACTTCGGCCTGGTCCGGGCCTGGAGGGGCGACCGGCACGGCAACCTCGTCTACCGGCAGTCCGCGCGCAACTTCAACCCGCTGGCGGCGATGGCCGGCCGGGTGACCATCGCCGAGGTCGAGGAGCTGGTGGAGCCCGGCGAGCTGGACCCCGACCAGGTGCACACCCCCGGCGTCTTCGTGCAGCGGGTGCTGCCGCTGAGCCCCGAGCAGGCCGCCGACAAGCGCATCGAGAAGAGGACGGTCCGCTGATGCCGTGGACGCGTGAGGAGATGGCGGCGCGGGCCGCCGCGGAGCTGTCGGACGGCTCCTACGTCAACCTGGGCATCGGCCTGCCCACACTCGTGCCGAACTACGTCCCCGACGGCGTCGAGCTGGTGCTGCAGTCGGAGAACGGCATCCTCGGGGTCGGCGCGTACCCGACCGAGGACGAGGTCGACGCCGACCTGATCAACGCCGGCAAGGAGACCGTCACGCTCCGTCGGGGCGCGAGCTTCTTCGACTCCGCGACCAGCTTCGCGATGATCCGCGGCGGCAAGATCGATGCCGCGATCCTCGGGGCGATGCAGGTGAGCCGCCACGGTGACATCGCCAACTGGATGATCCCCGGCAAGATGGTCAAGGGCATGGGGGGAGCCATGGACCTGGTCCACGGTGCCAAGCGGGTCATCGTCCTGATGGAGCACGTCGCCAAGGACGGCTCCTACAAGATCGTCGAGGAGTGCACCCTGCCGTTCACCGGCAAGGGCGTCGTCCAACGCATCATCACCGACCTGGCGGTCATCGACGTCACCCCCGACGGGCTGGTTCTCGTCGAGACCGCCCCCGGCGTGACCCCGGAGCAGGTGGCCGAGGCCACCGAGCCTCCGCTGGTCACCGGCTGACCCACCCCCGAAGGAGACCCATGACGTTCGAGCTGTCCGAGGAGCACGAGGCCTTCCGGCGCAGCGTGCGCGACTTCGCCGAGAAGGAGGTCGCGCCGCACGTCGCCGAGTGGGACAAGGTGCACCACTTCCCGGTGGACCTGGTCCACAAGATGGGCGACCTCGGCCTCTTCGGCCTCACCGCCCCGGAGGAGTACGGCGGCGCCGGCGAGGACGGCGACTTCACCAGCCTGTGCGTGGCCATCGAGGAGCTCGGCCGGGTCGACCAGTCGGTCGGGATCACCCTGGAGGCCGCGGTCGGCCTGGGCATCAACCCGATCCTGACCTTCGGGACGACTGCGCAGAAGCAGCGGTGGCTGCCCGACCTGGTCGCCGGCCGCACGCTCGCCGGGTTCGGGCTGACCGAGCCGGGCGCCGGCTCGGACGCCGGGGCGACCAAGACCCGGGCGGAGGTGGTCGACGACGAGTGGGTGGTCAACGGCGCCAAGCAGTTCATCACCAACTCAGGCTCGGAGATCACCTCCGTGGTGACGGTGACCGCGCGGACCGGAGAGTCCGAGAGCGGCCGCCCCGAGATCAGCGCGATCATGCTGCCGGCCGGCACGCCCGGCTTCCTCGTGGAGCCGGCGTACGACAAGCTCGGCTGGCACATCTCCGACACCCACCCGCTGACCTTCACCGACGCCCGGGTCCCGGCCGACCACCTGCTCGGGGAGCGGGGGCGCGGGTTCGCGCAGTTCCTGGCCACGCTCGACGACGGGCGGGTGGCGATCGCGGCGCTCGCGGTCGGCTGCATCCAGGCGTGCCTGGACCTGAGCGTGCAGTACGCCGGCGAGCGGCAGACGTTCGGCGGACCGATCGGCCGCAAGCAGGGCGTCGCGTTCCAGATCGCCGACCTCGAGGTGATGCTGCAGGCCTCCCGCGCGCTCACCTACAAGGCCGCGGCCATGAAGGACGCCGGCAAGGACCAAGGCGCCGGGATGAAGGCGTTCAAGCAGGCCGCCGCGGTCGCCAAGCTCTACGCCACCGAGTCCGCGGTCACCGCGACGAGGATCGCCACGCAGGTGTTCGGGGGCTACGGCTTCATGGAGGAGTACCCGGTCGCGCGCTTCTACCGCGACGCCAAGATCCTCGAGATCGGCGAGGGCACCTCCGAGGTGCAGCGGATGCTCATCGCCCGCGGGCTCGGGCTCCCGGTCGAGTAGCTCTCCGCTACTCCGAGCCGCCGACGTCGAGTGCCAGGGCGTCGTAGGTCAGGTCGTTGACGCGCTGATGGTGGTGCCGCAGCTCCGAGGCGAGCCGGCGCAGGCCCTCCCGCGCCTGCTCGGCGTCGGCGCCGTCGGACAGCACCGTGCCGAGGACCCGGAGACGGGTCAGCAGCCGACCGCGCTCTCGCTCGAGCCGTCCGGCGCGGGCGCTCAGCCAGGGATCCATGGCGACCGGGCTCTCCGCGGTGAGCGCCTCGGCGACCTCCCCGGTGCGTTGCCTCACGATGTGGCACCACGACCGCTTGAGTCGCGGCGGGCTGTGCAGGGCCTCTTCAAGACTCTGGACTGCGTGCTCGAAACGCTGCATCTCGGACGCCTCCTGCCGTGTCGACGGTGGTGGGACTGTTCCGCGGGCCTCCCGAGCTGCCCGACTGCCGCTGGACGAAGAGTGTGACTCAGGACACAGGTCCCGGGCAAGGGGGACCTGTGGTGGTCCGGTCAGGAGGCGCGCCGGAGGTTTGAGATCGTGGTGGCCGGTTTTGCGGCGTGTCGCCCGGGTCGGGTTCAATCGTCGGGTGGCCACGGACTACCGCTTCTCGACCGCCCTCCTCGTCCGGTCGATGGGGGCGTTGCTGGCTCTCCTGGGCGTCGTGCTGCTGGGCGCCGGCGTGCTGGTCAGGGCGCTGGACCTGCCGGTGGCCGTGCTCACCGTGACGGTGGTGGTCGCCGTCGCCGCGGTCGTCGTCGGCGGGTTCCTGCTGACCCGGATGACGTCGCTGGTGCGTTTCGACACCGAGGGATACCAGGTCCGCCTTCTGCGCGGCGCCGGCGTGAAGCAGGCCCGCTGGCGCGAGGTCGAGGACGTGGTGACGGCCACCGTCTCGGGCCACGACTGCGTCGTGCTCCGGCTCCGTGACGGTCGCAGCACGACCATCCCGGTGAAGGTTCTCGACGTCAGCCCGACCACGTTCGTCGAGGACCTCACGAGCCGTCTCGACAAGGGACACGGCTACCGCCGGCTGCGCTGAGCCCCCGGACCCGGGCGATTGGCAGCCCCCGACCCGGTCCGGGTAACCTTTCTGGGACCGCTCCTTCGGGGCGGTTGCTGTCTGGAGGTGTCGCCTAGTCCGGTCTATGGCGCCCGCCTGCTAAGCGGGTTGAGGGCAAAACCCTCTCGCGGGTTCAAATCCCGCCACCTCCGCCAGACCTCGGCCCGCCGGTAGCTCCCGGCGGGCCGTTGCCGTTCCCCGGTCCGGTCGCCAGCCCGCCCGTACGCCGGTCAGCGCCCGCCGCCCCTCGAGGGGCCCACCGCGGGCGGGCTCGGGGCGAGACGCGTGTACGGCCCGACCGTGAAGATGCCGAGCGGTGAGAGGCTCACCCACTGGATGCCCACCGGACGCCCGTCGCGGTAGGTGATCAGCGACACGGTGGCGTCCCGTCGCGGCTTGGTGCCGATCGCGATGGCGTAGGCGGCGCCTCCGGTGGTGCCGGTGGTGTAGGAGTACCCGACCCGGCCCGCGCCTCCCTCGACGGCGTCCGGGCCCACCACCACGTGGAGGTGGCCGGCGACGACAAGGTCGACGCAGCCGCGTGCCAGGGCCTCCTGGCCGTTGTTCGCGTCGTGGACGAGGACCGTCGACACGCGCTCGCCCTTCGCGTCGGCCGCGCAGGCCGCGTCGGCCACCCGCTCGGTGACGTCGTCGAACGACAGGTCGGTCTCGTCGCGCCAGTTGCCCAGGCCGCTGGACCGGGGGTCGTTGACGCCCAGGAGCCGGATCCCTGCCGGGCCGTCGACGACGTGGCCGTCCAGGGTGGTGAAGCCGAGCTTCTCCGCCTGGGCCGGGACGAAGTCTCCGTGGTCGTGGTTGCCCGCGACGGCGTACCGGTCGTCGAACCCCTCGAAGGCCTTGTCGAGCGACTCGAGGCTGAAGGCCTCCCACGAGGAGCCGGTGGAGGTGTCGTCGCCGGCGTCGAGCAGCACGGTCGCGCCCGCCACGTCGGCGATCGCCCTCGCGACCGGGTCCATGAGGATGTTGTCGTGCCGGTCGGACACGACGACGGCGACCGTCTCACCGTCCCCGGGGGCGTGCACCTGGCCGACGAGGTGCGCGGCGCGCTCGGTGGCCTGGCTGTAGAACGTGGAGCTGGTCCGGTAGCTGTCGAGCGCCGACTCCACGAGGCGGCGGGTCCCCTGGGTCAACAGCCCCGCATCGACCTCGAGCGGACGGGCCTCGACCGGGATGGTGACGTCGGGCAGCGCTGCGCTGAGCCGCTGCCAGGTCACCGGGGAGGGTTCGCCTGGGTCGTCGGTCCACGGCTGGGTCGCCGCCACGGTCACCAGGCCGAGAGCCACGGTCCCGACCGCCACGGTGGCGACCGAGCCGCGCGGGCTTCGGGCGATGCCGCGGACACCGTGCGCGAGCTCCCGTCGGCGCCGGGAGCCGACGAGCAGCCACAGGGCCGGCGCGGTCAGGCCGCTCAGGGATCCCCAGGCCGCGGCTTCGACGGCCAGTTCCTGGATGGTGTCGACCACCTTGGCGATCTGGCCCTCGGGCTGGCCGGCGATGACCGCGTAGCGCCGGACGAGCTCGTCGTAGGAAGTCGCCGAGGTCTTCCCGAGCTCGATGTCGGCACCCAGGGGGCTCCCGGTCGGGTAGCGGAAGCTGGGGAGGAACGGCCCCAGGTCGAGCATCGCCCAGCCGTCGAGCGTCGGGCTGATCTCCGCCTCGTGGGTGGCCAGCACCGTGGTGCGTGAGCTGTGCAGGAAGACCAGCACGGTGACCGGGACGGCCACCACCGCCCAGCCGAGGACGAACGCCAGCACCCGCGCCGCCGTTCGCGCGCGTCTCCGGTGAGGACGCCCGGACGCGGCGGGCTCCTCGGCCGTCTCCGGCGCTGGTGTCTCCGGCACCCTGCAAGCCTAGGATCCTGCCCCGAATGCCCGAGCCGAATCCTCCGGAGCCGGACGGGTCGAGCCGGACTGCAGGATGTTGCAGGGTGCCCGAGGCGCGATCCTCGAGGGGACGCAGGTGCGCGGAATCGGGCTGACCAGTGCGTTTGTCGCGATTTCGGAGGGTTGTCCGGTGCCGGGATCCGGGGGCATCCGGTTTTGCACAAACTTGCAGTGCAACTTTCCGCGCCCTCGTTCAGTGGTCTTGCGGGCGAACCGGTGCCCACAATGGTCGTGGCCGTCCAGAGCGGCCGAATCGCCCAGAGCAGAGGAAACCATGATGAACGCACGCAGAGCGAAGAAGGTGCTCGGCGCAGTCGTCGCCGCTGTCACGCTGACCATGGTCACCTCCGTCGCGCCGGCCTCGGCGGCCCAGCCGACCCAGAGCCAGTCGCACGGCGGTCACTCCATGCTGCGAGGCGACACCGGTTGGGACATTCCCTGACCGGAACTGAGCGGAAGCTGGCTGCGCACCCACCCCACCCCACCCCATCAGCCGCAGCCATGTGAGTGAGACGAATCCGGCGGCGAATCCCACCAAGCCGCCGGAGGACCGCCCGCAGTGGCGTGTCTCAGTCGCAGTGAGGGGCAGCATCGCGCATGCTGCCCCTCCTTCCATGTTCCGGCCGGGCCGGGCTCGGGCCGGTCTGGCCGGGCCTCGCGCCCGTCGTGCTCAGAACTCCGCCTGGTCCCGCGCGCCCTGGGGGCCGTCGGGCGGGTCGAGCCGCCCGCCCTGGGTCTGGCTCATCGCCCACCCGAGCTGGAACCGCGTCTCGACGCCGTACTCCTCCTTCAGCGCAGCGATGTAGGAGGCGTAGGTCCGCGCGCTCACCCCGAGGCGCTTGGCGCTGGCGGCGTCGCTGTGTCCCTCGACGAGCATCCGCAGCGTCATCGCACGGGTCTCGGCGGCGACCGTCCGCGCCACCGAGAGCTCCTCGACGGTGAACGGCAGGGCGCGGTCCCAGGCCCGCTCGAAGATGTCGACGAGGTAGGCGACCACCGACTTGTCGTGGATGGCCACGGCGACCGCGTGGTTCTCCGTGGCGGGGATCAGCGCGGTGTGGCGGTCGAAGACCAGCAGTCGCTTGAAGAACTCGTCCGAGGTGCGGACCTCCGCCCCCAGCGCGGTGATCTCGGCGACGTACTCGCGGGTGGCCGGGCTGTGCCGTGCGGAGTGCTGGTAGAGCGTCCGCATGGACACCCCGCGGCGCAGGGCCTGCACATCGCGCTGCTCCACCTGGGCCAGCGTGGTGGCCCGGCGCTTGCCGTAGGGCTGGGCGGTGAGCAGCTCGGTGCGGCAGTCGTTGAGCTGGGTGTCGATGAAGACGTTGATCGCCTCGATGCCGTGCACCTCGGTGATGGAGCGCTCCAGCGACCGCGACGAGCGGCGGTAGACCTGGCCCAGGCGGGTCAGCGTGTGGTTCCAGTACGCCGACTCGGCCAGCAGCTCGCTGCCCTGCTGGGCCAGCGGCACCACCAGCTGGTCGCTCACCGCTGACGGGTCGACCGGGTGGTAGCGGCGCGCGTGCCCGTCGAACCGGAGCAGCCCGAGGTCGGCAAGCAGGTGGCGTACGGCGTGCCGCTCGCTGCCCGGCGGGAACGACGGGTCGTTCTCGTCGATCCAGCCGTGGGTCACCGCCGTCTGGTAGACGTCGGCTCCGAGGTCCTCGACGAGGCCGCGCTCCAAGCGCCCCCGCGACCCCGCCGGGGGGTCTGCCGGGGGGTCTGCCGGGGTACCGCCCTCCGGAGTGGGGCGCACCACCTCTGCCATGGCGTCCATGATGCCCGACTCGGCACCGTGGGTCAGGCGTTCGCCCCGCAACCGGGCCCGGGCGTCACATGCCGAGGCGGGCCTTCAGGCCGTCCAGCTCCGTCCACAGGGTGGCCGGGAGGTCCTCGCCGAACTTCTCGAACCACTCGGTGATCTGGGGGATCTCGGCCTTCCACTCCTCGACGTCGACCTCGAGCACCTGCTGCAGCTCCTCGTCGCTCAGGTCGAGGCCCTCGGTGTCGAGCGCGTCCGGCGTCGGGACGTGCCCGATCGGCGTCTCCACGGCCTCGGCCTGGCCGTCGATGCGCTCCACGATCCACTTCAGCACCCGGCTGTTCTCGCCGAAGCCCGGCCACAGGAAGCCGCCGTCCTCGTCGCGACGGAACCAGTTCACGTAGTAGATGCGGGGCATCTTCGACGCGTCGTGCTCCTTGCCCATCTTCACCCAGTGGTTGAAGTAGTCACCGGCGTTGTAGCCGATGAAGGGCAGCATCGCCATCGGGTCGCGCCGCACGACGCCCACCGCACCGGTGGCGGCGGCGGTCGTCTCGCTGGACAGGGTCGCACCCATGAAGGTGCCGTGGGTCCAGTCGCGGGCCTCGGCCACCAGCGGCACCGTCGTCTTGCGCCGGCCGCCGAACAGGATCGCGTCGATCGGTACGCCGTTCGGGTCGTCGTACTCCGGCGCGAGGATCGGACACTGCTTGATCGGCGTGCAGTACCGGCTGTTCGGGTGGCTGGAGAGCTCCGCGGACTCCGGGGTCCACGGGTTGCCCTTCCAGGACGTCGCCTTGGCGGGCTCGTTCTCCAGGCCCTCCCACCAGATGTCGCCGTCCTCGGTGAGGGCCACGTTGGTGAAGATCGAGTTGCCCCGGTTGATCGTGCGCATCGCGTTGGGGTTGGTGTGCTCGTTGGTGCCGGGCGCGACGCCGAAGAACCCGAACTCCGGGTTGACGGCGTAGAGCCGGCCGTCCGGGCCGATCCGCATCCAGGCGATGTCGTCGCCGAGCGTCTCGACTTTCCAACCCTCGATCGTCGGGGCCAGCATCGCGAGGTTGGTCTTGCCGCAGGCGCTGGGGAACGCCGCCGCGACGTACTTCACGACGCCCTGCGGCGAGGTCAGCTTGAGGATGAGCATGTGCTCGGCCATCCAGCCCTCGTCGCGGGCCATCACGCTGGCGATCCGCAGGGCGTAGCACTTCTTGCCGAGCAGGGCGTTGCCGCCGTAGCCGGAGCCGTAGCTCCAGATCATCCGCTCCTCGGGGAACTGCACGATGTACTTGGTGTCGTTGCAGGGCCAGGCGACGTCCTTCTGGCCCGGCTCGAGCGGCATGCCGACGGAGTGCAACGCGGGGACGTAGTCGGCGTCGACCTCCTCCATCTTGCGGAGGACGTCGGTGCCCATCCGGGCCATCACGCGCATGCTGGTGACGACGTACGCCGAGTCGGTGATCTCCACACCGAACATCGGCTTCTCGGCCTCGAGGTGGCCCATGACGAAGGGGATGACGTACATGGTGCGGCCCTTCATGCAACCCCGGTAGAGGTCGGTCATGAGGGCCTTCATCTCCTGGGGGTCCATCCAGTTGTTGGTGGGCCCGGAGTCCTTCTCGTCGACGGAGCAGATGAAGGTGCGGTCCTCGACGCGCGCGACGTCGGTCGGGTCTGAGGCGGCGTAGAAGGAGTTCGGCTTCTTGTCCGCGTTGAGCCGGACGAACGTGCCGCTCTCGACGAGGGCGTCGGTGAGCTCGTTCCACTCCTCGTCGGAGCCGGTGCACCAGTGGATCCTGTCGGGCTGGGTCAGCTCGGCGATCTCTTTGACCCAGCTGAGGATGCCCTCGTGCGTGGTGGGCTTCTCCGTTGTCTCGGCAGTCATCCCTACCGCCCCTTCTTGCGAATGGTCGCCAGATAAACCCGCGCCGTTGCGGCCCCCGTCGCCTGCGACACTTGTCCCGAAATTGGCGAAGAGTTGAGCCCAAAGTTAGCGCCGTCACCGAGGGCGGGGCCATTGGACCGATCCAACCTAGGTACGCCTTCCGCCCGCCCGAATCGGGCCGCTGTCCGGGTTCGCGCCGAAGGCCTCGCCGGGCTCGGGCCCATGGTCCGCGGGGCCGCCTCGCCGCGGCCCGCCCGCTGCGGGCCGTCCGTCCGTGACGCGCGCCACGGCTCACCCCGGTCGCCACGGCATTTGTGGCGGTTGCGTGCCGTCCTCGCCGGCGGGTTGAGCGCTGGTGACACCGGGTACTCGTTTGCGACAGCACAAGTTCCTGGGAGGGAGACAGCGATGGTCGACCAGGCGGAGCCCGCGACCATCACGGGTGAGGCGCAGAGCGACGGGGGCGGGGAGACCGCCGGCACGGTGATCGTCGCGTTCCTGGCGAACCTCGCCATCGCAATCTCGAAGACGTTCGTCGCCGTCCTCACCGGCTCGGCGTCGATGCTCGCCGAGAGTGCGCACTCGTGGGCCGACACCGGCAACCAGGTGCTGCTGTTCGTCGCCGACAAGCGGTCGAAGAAGCCGCCGGACTCCGAGCACCCGTTCGGCTACGGCCGTGAGGCCTACGTGTGGTCGATGTTCGCCGCCATGGGGCTCTTCACCGCCGGCGCGGTGGTGTCGATCTCCGAAGGGATCAGCAAGCTCTTCGGCTCCGGCGAGGGGGCGTCGTACACCTGGGCGTACGTCGTCCTCGGGCTCGCTGCGCTGTTCGAGGGCACGTCGTTCGTCAAGGCCTACCGGCAGACACGCAAGGAGGCGCAGCAGCTCGACCGGGACGTGGTGCACCATGCCCTGGTGACCTCCGACCCCACGCTGCGGGCGGTGTTCGCCGAGGACTCCGCGGCGCTCATCGGTCTCGCGATCGCCGCGCTCGGCGTCTTCCTCCACCAGGTCACCGGCCAGGCGGTGTACGACGCGGTGGGATCCATCCTGGTGGGGCTGCTCCTCGGCGCGGTCGCCCTGGTGCTCATGAACCAGAACCGTCGGTTCCTCACCGGCCAGCAGACCGACGACAAGATCCGCGACGCCGTGCTCGGCCGGCTCAAGGCGCTGCCGCAGGTGGACGGGGTGACCTACCTGCGTCTGGAGTACGTCGGCCCGCGCGACATGCTCCTCGTGGCCGCTCTGGACATCGTCGGGGACGAGCCGGAACCGAAGGTGGCGGAGATGCTCCGCCGCCTCGAGCACCAGCTGGAGGAGGACCCGCACATCACCGACGCCGTGCTCACGCTGTCGTCGTCGGAGGAGGAGCGTTTGTGACCGATGGGCGGTCCGCCCCCTGCGGGACCTTGGTCGCGCGTTCGCGCCTCAGGTTGAAAGCAGGCGCCGCGTCCTGGACCATCGACTGCGGAGAGGGGAGTACCCCACCAGCAGATCCGCCGTCATTACGGCCCGCCTGACGCGGGCCCGGCGCATCGGCCCGGTCTAGGAAGACGGGGCGGGGGAGACCTCCGGAGGCCCAGTGATGGGCACGGAGGTGTTTCTGTTGGACGTTCCCCTGTGGGGATGGGGCGCCGTCGTCGGCGTCATCCTGCTCATGCTCGCGGTGGATCTCATAGGCCACCGCAAGGCGCACGTGGTCTCGCTGCGCGAAGCCGCCGTGTGGTCGGCCATCTGGGTCTCGCTGGGCCTCGGCTTCGGCGTCCTGGTGTGGAACCTGTACGGCGCCCAGGCCGGTGGTGAGTACTTCGCCGGCTACCTCATCGAGAAGTCGCTGGCGGTCGACAACGTCTTCGTCTTCGCGCTGATCTTCAGCTACTTCGCAGTGCCACGCGCCTACCAGCACCGGGTGCTGTTCTACGGCGTGATCGGCGCGCTGGTGTTCCGCGCCCTCTTCATCGCCGGAGGCGCGGCGCTCCTCGACCGCTTCCACTGGATCCTCTACGTGTTCGGGGCGTTCCTGCTCTACACGGGCTGGAAGATGTTCCGGCACCGCAACGAGCACATGGACCTGGAGGGCAACCCCGCCCTGCGGCTGGTCCGCCGTCTGGTGCCGGCCACCGAGGAGTACCACGGCGACAAGTTCTGGGTGCGCAGGGCCGGTCGCTGGGTGGCCACGCCGCTGTTCGTGGTCCTGGTGCTGGTGGAGGTCAGCGACATCATCTTCGCCGTCGACTCCATCCCGGCGATCTTCGCGGTCACCCAGGAGCCGTTCCTGGTGTTCACCAGCAACGCCTTCGCGATCCTGGGCCTGCGGGCCATGTACTTCCTGCTCGCCGACCTCATGCACCGGTTCGTGTACCTCAAGGCCGGCCTCGCCGCCGTACTCCTGCTCGTCGGCGCCAAGATGATGCTGATCGACGTCTGGAAGGTCCCCATCTGGCTGTCGTTGGCCCTGATCGCCACCAGCCTCACGATCGCCGTCGTCCTCAGTCTTCGAGCGACGCGCGGAACCCTCGAAAGGACGAACGCATGACCGAGCCAGCCCTGCCGACGATGACCACCCCCAACAACCGTTGGGGGGACGCCGGAACGAGGTTCCAGGGGATCCGCTCCCGCGACGTCGCCGACCTTACGGCGGCATCCGGCTACCCGAGCGTGTCCGTGCTCCTGCCCACGACGCCCGGGGCCCGGATGTCCGCCGGCGATGTGGACCGGTTGGAGGAGCTGGCCCGGGAGGTGCAGCGCCAGCTGCAGGAGCTCGGAGTGCCCTCGCCGCACCGGGTGATGGCACGCCTGGCCGAGCAGGTGGCGAAGGTGGCGGGGCAGCCGACCGACCGGGGCCTCGCGATCTACGTGAACCTGGCGGTGGCGCGCACGTTCCACCTCCCGGTGTCGGTGCACGCCCGCGCCGTCGTCGAGCAGACGTTCGCGACCAGGGACCTGGTGCACGTGCTGCACCGGACCCCGCCCCACGTGGTGCTGTCCTTCGGTTGGGGGTGTGCGCACCTCTACCAGGTGCACGGCGGGGCGATGCAGTCCGTGGGCCACCGCGACCTGTTCAGCAGGACCCTTCCGCCCGACGCCATCGGGGCCGGTGCCGTCGACGGGTTCCTGCGCGACGTCGACGGCATGCTCGAGGGCTACCGGGCGGAGCACCCCAGCCCCCTCGTGCTCGCAGGTTCCCCACCGCTGGTGAACCGCTTCGTCTCCCTGAGCCGCAACATCCGTCGGCTCGCGGGCCGCTTGATGCCCGAGCAGACGCAGACGCCGGCGGACCTGGTGGAGGCGTCGGCCGCGCTGCTCGAGGGCTACCTCAAGTCACGTCGGGACTTCGCGCTGGGGACGCTCACGGACGCGCTCGAGCACCGACCCCGCGACGTGGCGCGCGGCATGGCGAGCTGCTGGCAGGCCTTGCACCAGGGCAGGCCGGAGCTGCTTCTCGTGGAGGAGACCTTCGTCAGCCCGGCCCGGGACGGTCTGGTGCACGACCTGGTCGACGACCTCATGGAGCTGGTCATCATCCGGGGCGGGCAGCTGGCGATCGTCGGGACCGGTGAGCTGTCCGACCACGACCGCATCGCGCTGGTCAGTCGCCCCTGAGCTCGCGCTTGAGGAGCTTCCCGCTCTGGTTGCGCGGCAAGGCCTCGACGAAGCGCACCCGCTTGGGGACCTTGAAGTGCGCGATCCGCTCCTTGGCGTAGGCGATGAGCTCGTCCTCGGTCACGGACCGCTCGGGCTTCAGTACGACGAAGGCGGTGATGGCCTCGATCCACCGCGGATCGGACAGACCCACGACGGCGACCTCTGCCACGGCGTCGTGGGTGTAGAGCAGGTCCTCGACCTCGCGCGAGGCGACCATGACACCGCCGGTGTTGATGACGTCCTTGATCCGGTCGACGACGGTGACGTAGCCCTCGCCGTCGCGGGTGACGAGGTCACCGGAGTGGAACCAGCCGCCCGTGAAGGCCTCCTCGGTGGCCTCCTCGTTGTCCCAGTAGCCGAGCGCGAGCTGCGGCGACCGGTAGAGGATCTCGCCGGGGGTGCCGTCCGCCACGTCGTCGCCGTTCTCGTCGACCACACGGGTCTCGACGAACAGGACGCTGCGCCCGCACGACTCGGGCCGCTGCTCGTGCTCCTCGGGCCGCAGGACGGTGGCCAGCGGGCCGATCTCCGACTGGCCGAAGCAGTTGTAGAAGCCCAGCTCGGGGAAGCGGTCGCGCAGCCGGTTCAGCACGGTGACGGGCATGATCGAGGCGCCGTACTGGGCCTTGCGGAGCGAGGAGAGGTCACGGGTCTCGAGGTCGGGGTGGCCGGCAAGCGGCACCCACACCGTCGGGGCGAGGAACAGCGAACCGATGTGCTCCTTCTCGACCGCCCCGAGGATGCGTGGCACGTCCGGCGCCGGCAGCAGCCGGATCGTGGCTCCGACCGACAGGTAGGGGAGCATGAACACGTGCATGGCCGCCGAGTGGTAGAGCGGCATGCAGATCAGCGGCTGGTCGTCGGGACTGAGGTCGAGCGCGACGACGCAGGAGAGGTACTCACGGATGAGGGCCCGGTGGGTCATCATCGCGCCCTTGGGCAGGGACGTCGTGCCGGAGGTGTAGAGCAGCTGTACGAGGTCGCCTTCGTCGACCGCCGGGAGCTGTGCGTCCGGGTCGCCCTCGCTGGCAAGCAGGCTGTCCTCGGCGTCGCGCAGCGCGATCACCGCGGTCACCTCGGTGTCGCGTCTCACGGCCTCGACGTTGCCGGCCAGCTGCGGGTCGACCAGGCAGGCGCGGGCGCCGGACTGGGACAGCAGGTAGCCGAGCTCGCGCTCCTTGAGCGCGTAGTTGATCGGCACGTGCACCAGCCCCGCTCGGCCCGCACCGAGGAAGCCGATGAGGTAGGCGTCGGAGTTCGTGCCGTACGCCGCAACGCGGTCCCCCGCCTCCAGGCCGAGCCCCGCCAGTCGCCGGGCCGCCGAGGTGACGGCGGCGTCCAGCTCGGCGTAGGTCCACTCCCGGTCCTCGAAGCGCAGCGCGACCCGGGTCGGGAACCGCATCGCCGTACGGTGCAGGACTGCGTCGACGGAGTCCGCCTGCGCGGCTGACGCGACCGGCGGGGACGTGGTGCTGGACGTGGTCATCGCGGTTCCCTTCGATAGTGCCGGCGGGGCCGGATTTCGGTCGGCCCCGGTCGGTCCGGTATCCTTCCACGGTCCCCGCGAGGGGGCGGGCGCCCGTAGCTCAACGGATAGAGCATCTGACTACGGATCAGAAGGTTTGGGGTTCGAATCCCTACGGGCGCGCTTCCTGTCGAGCCGCAGGTAACCTCGATGAGCTGCGGCTTTGTCGTCTCCGGGCCGCGAGTCGCGGTGGGTGGTTGTCCCTTCATCCCTATCGCCGTCCCTACACGTGGTGGGACTCCGTCGGTGGGTGTGGGATCAGAGCATGACGCTCGCCGCGCTTCCCGTGTCTCCTCCGCATCTACAGGTCGCGGGGGAGGGGCGCCGGGCAGCCCGTGGCCGTGGGTCGATGCGGGAGCGGCGGCCCGGGGTGTGGGAGGTCCGGGTCTGCGTCGGCCGCGACGCGGTGACCCGCCGGGTCCGGCAGCGGTCGGTGACCGTGCGCGGCGATCGGGTGGCCGCCGACCGGGTGCGAGCCGAACTCGTGAGCGCCGCCGCGCTGTCGTTGCGGACGGTGCCGGTGCTGCCGGCGGCTCAGGTGATCAGCGTTGGGGAGCTGATGGCTGCCTGGGTGGTCGCCGAGCACGGGTGGCGGCCCTCGACGGTGGTCGGCAGCCGCTCCATCGTCCGCACGCTGGCGGCCGACCCGCTGCTGGGATGCCGGGTGGCGACCTTGTCCTCGGCCGCGATGCGGGCGCACCTCACCCGGTGGGAGCAGGAGGGTGCCAGTCTCGCCGTACGCAGCGGCCGGCTCCGCGCCCTGCGGTCGGCCCTGACGTGGGGGTACGACGAGCGGCTCATCGACGCCCACCCCCTCCGATTCTTCAGGGGCCCCGGCCGATGTTCACCCCGGCGACCCCTTGCCGCCGACGACGTGCACCGGCTGCTGCTCACCGCCATGCGCACCAAGGACGCAGCGACGGCCGCCGACCTCGAGGGCGCGCAGGGCTGCGTGATGCGTCGGCACCGTGCCGAGCTCGACCTGCTGCTGGTCCGGCTCGCGGCCGATAGCGGAGCCCGCCGCGGCGAGCTGGCCGCGCTGCGCCTCGACGACTTGGACGGCCGGGTTCTGCGCATCGAACGCGCCGTGTCCGCAGGGCAGCTCCTTCCACCGAAATCGGGCCATCCCCGTTGGCTCACCGTGGGAGCCCACACGGCGCAGCTGTGGCACGGCCTGGAGGACTCCTGGCGCCAACGCGAAGGGGAACGCCTGGGACCCTGGCTGTTCAGCGCCGACTCGGCCCACCAGCATGCGCTCGGCCCCGAGGTGCTCGGGCACCGGTTCGCCGCGATCCGAGACCGGGCCGGGGTTCCCGAGGCGACGCTGCACCGACTTCGGCACAGCGTCGCCACCTTCCTCGTCGCCCGCGGCGAGATCCTCCAAGCTCAAGCCAGGCTCGGGCATGCCGACGCCGCCACCACCCTGCGCGAGTACGCCTACGCCCTCCCACTCAGTGACCAAGGCGTCGCCGACTCCCTGGATGCCTATCTCGACGAGCCCGACAAGACGCCGCCGGCTGATCACGGCTGTGGCGAACGGCGCTGCGGCCGGGACGGGACGGGTCGGGACGGGTCCGCCTGACGGGTGTCGAACCGGGTACTCGCCAACCGGCGTTCGGTGAAGGTCACCAGGTCGAGCACCTCCGTGGCCAGGTAGGCGGTGGTGTTGCGCTCGATCTTGCGTGTGTCGAGAACCCTGGCCCGGTGAAGCTCATCCAATGCCGAGTTGGCAGCGGGGAAGGAGACCCCGAGGATGCGCTGAACGGTTCCGGCGGTGACCACGGGTGCCTCCGGAAGCAAGGTCAACAATCGTGCCGTGGCGGAGTCGGCCCTTGGCGTCGCCCGCAGCCCCTGGCCGGCGCGGTACGACCCCACGCGCTCGGACCATTCGTCTTGGAGGTCGTGGATCTGCTCGACCAACAGGGTGGACTGCTCGGCTGCGACGTGCCCAGCCTGGGTGAAAACGCCGATCCAGCCGCGCACTCCGGCGATCGCCGGCGGGGAGGTCGGCGCCCCGTCGTACCGATATGCGGTCAGCCCCCCGACGTACTGCTCTCGCAACGTCGCCAGCACCAGACTGACCGGCAAGATCGCAGTGCTGGTGACGCCGCGGCGAGCCAGAACCGTGTGGATCAGCGCCCTACCCACTCGTCCATTGCCGTCGGTGAACGGGTGGATCGTCTCGAACTGCGCATGGACCAAGGCGGCTTGGACCAACGGCGCATGCACGGCGCCGTTGAGGTAGTCGACGAGATCCACCATCAGCTCAGGTACCCGCTCCGCGGCGGGAGGGGTGAAGTCGGCTCCGATCGGGTGCCAGTCCGATCCCCCGATCCAGTTCTGCACCCTGCGCAGCCCATGGTGCCGAGGCTCTTCGGGCAACAACGCCCGGTGCAGCTCCAGTACGTGCTCGACGGTCACCCGGTCGGCGTCCACCAGCTCACTGGTCGCTTGGCGCACCACCGTCATGTTGTTGGCCACCAACCGCGCCTGGTCACTGACTCCCCGCACTCGCTCGGTGCTGCCAAGCTCGGCGAGCGCCACCTGGGCGGGGGAGGGCGCCAGCCCCTCGATACGCGAGCTGGCAATCGCCTCCGAGCGCAGCAGGAACCTCGCGATGGACGCCAGCGCCTCTCCACCTGGAGCGTTGAGCTTCTGGACCGCGCGCTCGGTAGCCGCGACATCCAGCGCCAGGTCGCGGTCGAAGGTGACCGGGTGTGCTTCCAGGGGGTCTGGAACGTAGCGGACGTACTCACCGGACTGGCGGTCTCGTCGCGGGACTCCGGACACGATGCTCGGCTCCCAGAATGCTGCCTCCCAGCTCGCCATGCCCTCCCGACTTTCCTTGAACAAGCTCACCGGACGTGAAACCTTAATGCATCAAAGTTTAATGCACGGGGCTGCGACGAAGGAATAACTCGGTCAAGCGGCGACCAGGTCCGCCAAGCACCGACTGCAGTCTTGACGGCAACGTGATCGTTTGCATGCGTGCCTGTTCGGTCCGCGTCGCCTCTGACTACGCCTGAAAACGCCCCTGATCGGCAGTGACGGAACCACCGGCATCGGACTACGGATCAGAAGGTTTGGGGTTCGAATCCCTACGGGCGCGCTTTAGTTGTGAGGGGGTACACCCCGTCTGACCTGGGATTTTGTGCTCGCGTCTCCTCGAATTATTGTTGAGCGGACATCTTTGACTGCAACCTTTGACGGCGCGTCACAGGGTCGGCCGGATACGTAGCGGCCGGCAGGCCGCTGACCTGCGGCTTTGTGCGTTGCGGTCGTTCGAACACGGCGGGTGATCGTGACGTGTTGCAGTCAAGGATTGCAACATGTCCGGCAGTAGGGCACGTGCGCTCTTGAGGGGCGATCGCCTCGAGCTCGCTAGAAGTTGACGGAAACCGTTACCCCCCATCCATCGTTCACAGGATCAGATCGGGGGCGGACTTCCGTTCTGCCTCCCCGGCACTCCCCTACCTGGTTGTCCACCCCGGTTGCCGCCAGTGGACCTCCGCACGCTCCACGCCGCTTTCAGCAACGGCGAGCTCGCCACCGGGCAGCCCCGCTGCGTCCCGCCCGGCGGCCGGCGCCACCCGCACCAGTACGTTGCGTCCCGCCCGGCGGCCGGCGCCACCCGCACCAGTACGTTCGCGGACGGTATCTGGGCAATTGTCTGACCATCTCTGCCCCAGCCTCACTCCGAGCGACACCCAGAATGGGTACGAATCACCCGCAAGGGTCCCCACACCAAATCCTTTGCCCAAGTCAGGACCTTCGACCCGGCGGGCGGGTTGTTCGAGCCGTATTGCTCGGGGCTCGACCCTTTCCCTCATCGGTGTGAGTGGGAGGCCGATGGACAGGGGTCCTGTCCGTCAGGCGAAGCCGGGCAGGGGACAGAGGAGAATCGTGTCTCGGGTAGACATGCGGAGGGTGAGCCGCGGACGGCGCCGACGTGCCGGTGAGTGGCCGGTGCGGGCCCTGCTGTGCGTTGGGGTCTTCTTCGCCCTCGCCATTCCCGGGACGACCGCTGCATGGGTCGACCCCGTCACCGTGACCGGCACGACCCTGCGCGCCGGGACCGCGGACCTGAAGGTCAACGGCAGCGACGCTCCGAGCTTCACCGCCATCAACGCCTCCAAGATGGACCTCGGCGATAGCACCGCCGGCGTCCTCACGGTGAGGAACGCAGGCGACGTCCCCCTGGGCTACTACGCGACGGCGTCCGCCACCAACAACGACGGCAAGAACCTCGCCGGGGCCCTGACCGTGAAAGTCACGGCCGACGCTGGCACGAGCGGGGCGGCACCGAACGTCACGTGCGCTGGGTCAGCGCTCGGTGCGACCGGTACGTCGTTGACGGGCAACCTCGTCGGCTCGGCGAGCAACCGACGTGACCTGGCTGCAGGAACCAGCGAAACCCTCTGCGTCCAGGTGAACCTTCCTGCGGGGGCCACGATCCGGGGCGGCACCACGAACGTGACCCTCACGTTCACCGCCATCACCGGCACCACCGCCGACCCCGGGTGGAGCGACACCGTGCAGACCAGCGGGACCACGCTGGCGATGATGCCGTCCCTGACATTTGGGGCCACCGGCCCGGTCGCCAGCAGGACCAGCAGCGGCACGGCCACGGTTCAGTACCCCGCTGGAACCCAGTCCGGCGACCTGGTGCTCCTCGTCGAGGCCAACGCGGCGAACCAGAACATCTCCACGCCGACGGGCTGGACGCAGCTCGCCGACCAACAGGCCACCAGCCCGCAGGCCCGGTTCACGGTGTGGTGGAGGGTCGCGGGGAACGAGACCTCCGTCGCGGTCAGCGTCAACACCAACTCCTCGGGTGCGCAGCTCTGGGCCGTGCGCTACGCCACCCCGTCCGGCGCAACGGCGCCGACCACGGCCCACACCGTGGTCCAAGAGGGGGTCGTCGCTGCAGCGGCGACACTCACTCCGGCTCCCGACGCCACCGTGATCAAGCGCGCGACGATCGTGATCTCGCTAGCGGCGATCCGAGCGCCGAATGTCCTGAGCCTCGACACTGCACGAGGCTTCGCGTTCGGTGCCAGCTCGTCGGGCTCCACGGGCGTGGGTTCGTCGCTCGGGGTGGCGGATCTGAGGGTCGCGAATGGTGCCACCCCGGCCTCACCCACATGGACCCAAACGGGAACTGCAGCGCCATGGGCCTGGACGACCGTGGCGTTCAGCACGCCCACTCCGTGATGCCGCTCCGCCGCGGCTGACGGAAGCAAGGGCCGAGGTTCGGGCGGCCACCGTACGAGGTGGGCAGTACGTGCCGAAGTTTGACTGCAACGCGGCGGTGTCCGCAGGTGCCTGCTCGATACACGGCGCCTCTGATTCACGCCTGAGAAGACACGATTCAGCACCCGATGGACAGCGCGGCTAGGTCTACGGATCAGAAGGTTTGGGGTTCGAATCCCTACGGGCGCGCTTTGGCTGACGTTTGCCACACCCTGCCTGACCTGGTCTTTTGTGCACGCGACACGTGAACTTCTTGTCGAGACGACATCTTTGACTGCAACCTTTGACAGCGCATCAGAGGGTTGTGCCCGCGTGGAACGGAAATTGCTCGGTCATGACGGCTGTGACCTGCGGGTTTGTGCGTCGGGGACTCATGACGTGCATACCCACCAGGACCGACGTTGCAGTCGCGACTGCAGTCGCCGGCGAGGGCAGGGCGCAGTCAACCAGTGTGCAGCCGTGCGACGACCCACTCCCCGATCTTGAGGGCCTCGGTGCGCGTGTCGGTGTCCCCGAGCGCCTGTTCCAGCACTCCCTCGCCGACGTAGGCCTCGGCCAGGAGGTCCGCGAAGTCCTCGGCGCTGGCGTCTGTCATCCCCAGGTCCGCGGCGAGCGCCACGATGTCCGGCTCGTCCTGACGGCGCAATGCGACGAGCTTCATCGCCAGAAGATGCTTCTTCGGGGCGATGTGCACCGTCAATCCTGGCCTGTCGGGAGGGCCTGTTGCCTCCGGTGGCGGTGGTGGGATCCACGGCGCAGCGGAGGTGTTGAGCCAGCCGGGCGGGAGCCCCTGGTCGGCGCCGAGCGCCTCGGCCTCCTCCAGTACCACCGGATCGGACACCCGTACGTCGAGGTCTGCTGTGCGGCGCGAGTCGTGCACGGTCAAGGCGATCGCCGCCCCACCCACCAGGTAGATGCTCGCTGAGACGCCGCGGGCTCGGAGCCGCTCGTCGAGCAGCCTCAGCAACTCTTCTGTGCGGTCCTTGTCGAAGGCCACCGACCCCGACCCGCTCACACGGTCACCAAGTCCCGCTCGTTGGCATAGATGCCGCGTTCAGCAAGCCACGCCGGCGTGCGCTGACGGATCTGCTGCTCGTCCAGGCGGGGGCTGTCGAGAACCCATGCCTGGTCCAACCGGCGACCCTGGGTCCACTCCGGTGCCGCGCGCCCGTGCGCCTCGAACTCGTGCGCGGCCAGCGCGGCCAGGAGGGTGTCCCACGCAGCGGAGCCGGTGCTGCGCGGACGCGCCTCCCACGCGGCAGCCATGGGCGGCGCGGTCTCCAAGATCAGGCGCAGGTGATCGCGACCCTGCAGGGCCATCTTGAACGCCCAGATGTCATCGTCCTCCCGCAGCGCACGGGCGATCTCGGCTGCTGCCTGCGGCGCACTCATCAACCCTCGCTCGCGTGCCGCGAGCAAAGCCCGGCCCAGCCGCAGCGCCCGCAGGTACAGAACGGCGGAGGGGACGACCTTCCCGGCGCGGTAGGTCGACAGCCGCGATGCCGAGGTGCCCAGCGCGGCCGCGAACCCTTCCTGGCTCAAGCCGCTGTCGGCCAGCGCAGCGACGAGCGCTGCAGCGACTTCTCGGGTCTCGGCATCCACCCACACATCTTATCGGATGTGATAAGGAGGGGCGGACACTGACTGCAACGGTGACTGCAACAGCCTGGTGCATCGTCGCGCCTGGCAGGGACGCGACGCCTCTGACTCGCGCCTGAAACGACATGATTCAGCGCCGTTTGAACAACTCGAGTAGGTCTACGGATCAGAAGGTTTGGGGTTCGAATCCCTACGGGCGCGCTCGTTGTCGAAGGTCCAGGTCGCAGGGGAGTCTCTGGGCCGCCCACGGTGCCGTCGGAGCTCAGGGCGTTGCAACCGCGGCCAGGAGCTCACGGACCTCCCGAGCGGTGGGTACCCGACCGGAGGAGACCAGCTTCTCGTCGACGACGAGGGCGGGGGTCGACATCACGCCGTAGCCGACGATGGTCGGGTAGTCGGTGACCTTCTCCACGGTGGCGTCCAGGCCGAGGTCGTCGATGGCCTGCCGGGCGATGCGCTCGAGGTTCACGCAGTTCTTGCAGCCGGGGCCGAGCACCTTGACGATCATGATTTGCTTCCTTTCCGATCCTGCCGAGGCTCAGGCGAGTACGGCGTTGAACAGGTATCCGACCGCGACGATGGAGGCGCCGACGATCCCGATGTAGACGGCGAGCAGCTGGGGCTTGAGGACGCGGCGCAGCAGGATCATCTCCGGCAGGGAGAGTGCGACGACGGCCATCATGAACGCCAGGAGGGTGCCCATCGGCAGGCCCTTGTCGTGCAGGGCCTCCACCAGGGGCAGGATGCCGGCGGCGTTGGAGTACAGCGGGATCCCGATGCCGACGGCGACCAGCACGCCGAACGCGTCTCCGGGGCCGGCGTACCGGGTGAAGAAGTCCTCGGGAGCCCAACCGTGGATGACGGCGCCGACGCCGATGCCCACCAGCAGGTAGGGCCAGATCTTGCGGAGGATGGTGCCGACCTCTTCGACGCCCATCTGGACGCGCTGGTTGAAGGTGAGCCCGGCGGTGGAGTCGATCACCTGGCCGCCGAGCTTGGTCTCGAACACGAACGGCTCCACCCACCGCTCCAGCCGGAGACGGCCCAACAACCAGCCCGCGAGGATGGCGATCCCCAGGCCGGCCCCGATGTACAGGGCGGTGACCTGGACGCCGAACAGGCTCAGCAGCAGCCCGATGGCGATCTCGTTGACCAGCGGGCTGGCGATGAGGAAGCTCAACGTCACCCCGAGCGGTATGCCGGCGGCGACGAACCCGATGAAGGCCGGCACCGCGCTGCACGAACAGAACGGCGTGATGACGCCCAGACCGGCGGCCATCACGTTGCCGACGCCTTCGCGACGGCCGCCGAGCAGCGCGCGCGTGCGCTCGACGCTCATGTAGGAGCGCACGATCGTGACCACGAAGATGACGCCGCTCAGCAGCAGCGCGATCTTGATCGTGTCGTAGAAGAAGAAGTGCAGGGTCTCGGTGAGCCGGGCGGCAGGTGCCATGCCGAACAGGTCGTACAGGACCCGGTCCCACAGCCAGCCGTTGACCCAGTAGGCGGCCATCCACAGCGCGGCGGCGCCGGCCAGGGTGCCCCATCGTCCTCGGGTCGTGGTCGGGATGTGCCCGGTGATGGTCATGGCTGCGTTCCTTCGGAGACCGGAAGCGCTGCGGCGAGCCGCTGAGGAGCGTCCTCCGCGAGCCGGTAGTCGATCCACCGGCCCCGCCGCGTCGACGTGACGAGCCCGGTGTCGCGCAGCACCTTCAGGTGGTAGGAGAGCAGGTTGGGTGCGACATCGGCGTGTGCCTGCAAGTCGCAGACGCACGCTTCACCGTCAGCGAGCCGACGGAGCACCGCCCACCTGATCGGGTCGGCGACCGCGGCCAGAAGAGCCAGCGCCTGGTCCACTGACATCGCGTCCGGACGGGATGACAGTTCAATGGATCTTGAACCAGCCACGCTTGAAGCGTAGGACCGGCACCGCCCCCGGAGAAGGGCCGATGGGCCCTCGGCGCGCGCGGAACGTCCGCGCGGTCCCGGCGCGCGCTCGGCGTGAACAGCCCCCGGCTGCGAGCGCGGCGTACGATGGCCGCTTCGTGTTACGCATGTGACGGAAGGGGCCACTGTGGCAGAGCGCGAGGAGCACCTCCTGAGCCGCCGGCCGGTGCTCAAGCTGCTGACCGGGGGCGCCGTCGCCATGGCGGGGGTCGGCGTCGGCGTTGCCCGGCTGTCCTCGGACCACGACGAGGCAGGGCGGCGAGGAGCGTTGCAGCTGTCGTCCCACGACGGGGCGGGCCTGGCATCCCTCGACATCCCGCTCGACCGGCGGCTCACCGCGGCGGGCAAGGACCGGTGGCAGACCGAGCAGCTGCCGACCACCACCCACTCCATGGTCGGCGTCACCTGGACCCGAGGCCCCCGCGAACCGCACGTCCGCATCCGGTCCCGGAAGGGCGGCACCTGGCAGCCGTGGCGCACCCTGCCCGTGCTCCACGACCTTCCCGACCTCGACGCCGAGGAGCGCGGAAGCGTCACCGGCACAGACCTCGTGTGGATCGGTGCCGCGGACGGCGTGCAGGTCGACGTGGGCGGGACCCGACCGCGCGACCTCACGCTGGCCCTGATCCACCCGTCGCCGCTGGCCGGCGAGACCAGCTTCGCCCAGCGCTCCGGGGCCGAGAAGCGCACCCGACAGCGGGCTCCGCGCCCCGATCTGCGGCACCGCAAGGACTGGGGCGCCGACCGGAAGTGGCGGTCGTCGGACCCGCGGTACAACGACACGATCCGGCAGGTGCACGTCCACCACACCGTCAACAGCAACGACTACTCGAAGGCCGATGTCCCGGGCCTCATCCGGGGCATGTACCGCTACCACACCCACAACCTCGGGTGGTCCGACATCGGCTACAACTTCCTCGTCGACCGGTTCGGTCGCACCTGGGTCGGCCGCGCGGGCGGGGCCCGGCGACCGGTGCGTGGCGCGCACACCCTTGGCTTCAACTCGACGTCGTGCGGGGTGTCGGTGATCGGGAACTTCGAGGAGGTGAAGCCGAACAAGCGTGTGCTGCACGCCGTTGCGGCCCTGGCCGCCTGGAAGCTCGACAAGTACGGCCGCAACCCGCGCGGCAGGACCCGGGTCACCTCCGAGGGCAGCGACAAGTACGCCGCCGGGCGGCGCGTGCGCCTCCGGGTGATCGACGGGCACCGGGACACCAACGACACCGCGTGCCCGGGAAGCCACCTCTACGACGCGCTCCCGAAGATCCGCCGGCGCGCGAAGAAGATCGTGGACAGCTACCCCGCGGAGTCCTGACGCCGGCAGTTTGTCGGTGGGTGCCGTTAGTCTCGAACACATGTTCGAGGCGACCATGACGACCGGCGATCTGGTGGGGCTGGTGGGTGTGTTGGCGCGGCTGGAGCCGCGGGTCGAGGACGCGGAGCGGATCGATCGGATCCGGCTGCTGGAGGAGCTGAAGTCGGCTGCGGCGGCGGCGCAGGCGGTGGAGACGACGGCGTTCGTGGCTTCGCAGAAGGGTGCGCAGGTCGATGCCGGGGTCCGCGCCAAGGATGTGGGCAAGGGGGTGGCGGCGCAGGTGGCGTTGGCCAAGCGGGAGTCGCCGGCGCGTGGACGCCGCTACGCCGGGTGGGCCGCGGTGCTGACCACCGAGCTGCCGGGGACGTTCGCGGAGCTGGCGGCGGGGCGGATCTCGGAGTGGCGGGCGCAGGTCGTGGCGCGGGAGACCGGCTGGTTGTCGGCCGAGCACCGGGCGGTGGTGGACGCGGAGCTGGCCCCGCGGTTGGAGCAGCTGGGCGACCGGCAGGTCGAGGCGGAGGCGAAGAAGTTGGCCTACCGGCTCGACCCGCATGGGTTCGTGGCCCGGCAGGCCAGGGCCGAGCAGGACCGCCGGGTGTCGCTGCGGCCGGCGCCGGACACGATGTCGATCCTGTCCGGACTGCTGCCGGTGGCCCAGGGGGTGGCGGTGTTCGCGGCGTTGGGCCGGCGGGCGGACTCCTTGCGCGCGGAGGGCGACGGGCGGTCGCGGGGGCAGATCATGGCCGACACGCTCGTGGAGCGGGTCACCGGCCAGGCCACCGCGTCGGCGGTCGGGGTCGAGGTGAAGCTGGTGATGACCGACCAGACGCTGTTCAACCACGGCGAGGGCTCTGATGAGCCGGCGCACGTGGAGGGGTTCGGGACGGTCCCGGCCGAGCTGGCCCGGCGGGTCGCCCGGGCCGCGGCGCAGGGTGCGGAGCTGTGGTTGCGCCGGCTCTACACCGACCCCGAGACCGGTCAGCTGGTCGCGATGGACTCCCGGCGGCGCACGTTCGCCGGCGGGCTGGGCGAGCTGCTCATCACCCGCGACCAGATCTGCCGGACGCCGTGGTGCGATGCGCCGGTGCGGCACGGTGACCACGTGGTCCCGGTCGAGGACGGCGGGCTCACCGTGGCCGCCAACGGTCAGGGGTTGTGCGAGGCGTGCAACTACGCCAAGGCCGCCGTGGGGTGGTCGGCCAGACCCGGTCCCGGCGGCGCCGGGGCCCTGGTCGAGACCATCACCCCGACCGGGCACGTCTACCGCAGCCGGGCACCCGACCCACCGGGCACCACCCGCCGTGACTGCCCCGAGTGCGAAGAGCTCCTGCGCCTGGCGGCGTCACCGGCTGCGTGACCGCCGGTAGCCAGGGCGACCCCCGTCACGTTGGCGCTGCGGGTCGTCGGGTAAACCGGGGCCATGGAGTCGACACAGATCACCTTGGCCGCCCGCCCCACCGGGGAGCCCGACGACGGCTGCTTCCGCACGCAGGCGGTGGAGCTGCCGGAGCTGCAGGACGGTCAGGTGCTGCTGCGCACGGTCTACCTGTCGCTCGACCCCTACATGCGTGGCCGGATGAGCACGGCCCGCTCCTACGCGGACCCGCTGGAGATCGGCGACGTGATGCTGGGCGGCACCGTGTGCGAGGTGGTGGAGTCACGGAGCGACGACCTGCCCGTCGGCGCGATGGTGCTCTCGTTCTCCGGCTGGCAGACGCACTCGGTCGCCGACGCGTCCGCCGTACGCCGTCTCGATCCGGAAGCCGCGCCGGTCTCCACCGCGCTCGGGGTTCTGGGCATGCCCGGCTTCACCGCCTACGCAGGCCTGCTCGAGATCGGCAGGCCGACGGAGGGTGAGACGGTCGTCGTGGCGGCCGCCACCGGCCCGGTCGGCTCAGCGGTCGGCCAGATCGCCAAGGTCAAGGGCGCCCGCGCCGTCGGGATCGCCGGTGGCCCGGAGAAGTGCGCGGCGCTGCTCGAGGAGTTCGGCTTCGACGCGGCGGTCGACCACCGCTCGCCGACCTTCGCTGACGACCTGAAGGCGGCGGTGCCCGGCGGCATCGACGTGTACTTCGAGAACGTCGGCGGCGCCGTCTTTGACGCGATGGTGCCCCGGCTCAACACCTACGCCCGCATCCCCGTCTGCGGCCTGGTGGCCAACTACAACGCAACTGCACTGCCCGAGGGGCCGGACCGGATGGCGTGGCTGATGAGCCAGATCCTCACCCGATCCCTGACGGTTCGCGGCTTCATCCAGGACGAGTTCACCCGCTCGCACGGCCGCGACTTCGTGCGGGACATGACGCAGTGGGTCGCCGACGGGTCGGTGCGCTACCGCGAGGACGTCGTCCACGGCCTGGAGCGCGCTCCCGAGGCCTTCCGTGGGCTGCTCGAGGGGAAGAACTTCGGGAAGCTGGTCGTCCAGGTCGGCGAGGACCTCACCCGTTCCCGCTGAGGACCATCGGCCGGTCTCCCCGCGTGATCGGGACGCGTAGCGTCCAATGGGAGTGACAGCACTCGACCGATCCTCGGGGAGCTCATGCCATCCGTCGCCGCCGTCGCCGCCGTCGCCGCCGCCGCCGCGCGCCATCCGAAGCTGACGATCGTCGTCGTCCTGCTGATCACGCTGTGGGGCGTCGGAGTGGCCGCCGGCGACGACGAGGAGAAGGCCCAGGAGTCCGCGACAGCGCAGGCGCAGGACGGCAGGTCGAGTGGCGGGACGACGAAGCAGGGGCGCGGTCCGCGCGCGAAGCCCTCCACGACACCGAAGCCCACTCCGAGACCGACCCAGAAGCCGACCCCGCGGTCGACGTTCCTGGTGACCCGGGTGATCGACGGCGACACCCTCGAGCTGGGCAACGGCCAGACGGTGCGGCTGGTCGGCATCGACACCCCCGAGGTGGGCGAGTGCGGCTACCAGGCCGCCAGTGACGCCCTGTCGGGCCTCGTCCTGGGCAAGCGGGTGCGGCTGACGATCTCCGACGAGGACAAGGACCAGTACGGACGGCTGCTGCGGTACGTCGACTTCGCTACGACGGACGCCGGCCTGCGCCTCATCAAGCGGGGTCTGGCGGTCGCGAGGTACGACTCGAGGGACGGGTACGGGTACCACCCCCGCCAGCCCCGCTACATCGACGCCGACGCGGCCTCGAAGGACGTCACCTGCGCGAAGCCGGCGCCGCTCGTGGGCGGGGGCGGCGGCGCCGGCGGCGGGAAGTGCGCCCCGGGCTACGACCCGTGCATCCCGCCGTACCCGCCGGACCTCGACTGCGGCGACCTCGACGGCCCGATCGCCGTCACCGGCGACGACCCGCACGGCCTCGACGCGGACGGCGACGGCTGGGCCTGCGAGTCCTGAGGCCCCCTCGTGCTGGCCTGCGGGACGTGCATGGGCATTCCGACCCACGTCGGTGCGCTCGCAGATGCGTCGTACGCCCGACGCGGACAGGTGCCGCGCGAACCTAGCGTCCCGGGCATGGACACCTTCGACATCGAGACCGTCATCATCGGCGCCGGCCAGGCTGGGCTGGCCACCGGCTACCACCTGCAGCGGCACGGCCGCCCCTTCGTCATCCTCGATGCGAACGCTCGCGTCGGGGACGGCTGGCGCCGGCAGTGGGACACGCTCGCGCTGTACTCGCCGGCACAGTACGACGGCCTGCCCGGGCTGCCGTTCCCGGCGAAGAAGTGGACGTTCCCCGGCAAGGACCAGGTGGCCGACTACCTGGAGAGCTACGCGCGCCACTTCGCGCTGCCGCTCGTCCTCGAGACCCGCGTCGAGCGGCTCGAGCGGGACGCGGAGCAGTACGTCGTCACGACCGACCGGGCGCGCTACCGCTGCGACAACGTCGTGGTCGCGACCGGCACGTTCGGCCGCACGCCGCAGGTCCCGGACATCGCCCGCGAGCTGGGCCCGGAGATCCTGCAGCTGCACTCGAGCGAGTACCGCCGACCCGGCCAGCTCTCCGACGGGCCGGTGCTCGTCGTGGGCGCCAGCCACTCTGGGACCGACATCGCCTACGAGGTCGCGCAGACCCACCCCACGATCCTCGCCGGCCGCGACTGCGGACAGATCCCGCCGCGGCTGGACTCGCGGGCGATCCGCGTCGTCTTCCCCGTGCTGCTGTTCGCGTGGCGCCACGTCGTCACGAGGAGGACGCCCATCGGTCGCAAGGCCATGTCCCACATCCGGTTCCACGGCGGGCCGATGCTGCGGGTGAAGCGTGCCGACCTGGCTGCCCGCGGCGTCGAGCGCGTCACCTCGCGGGTCGAGGAGGTCCGCGACGGCCTCCCCGTCGTCGACGGCACCCCGCGCGACGTCGCGAACGTGGTGTGGGCGACGGGGTTCGAGCAGGCCTTCGACTGGATCAGGCTGCCGATCCTCGGCGCGGACGGCTACCCGCGGGAGGACCGGGGCGTGGCCGCCGACTTCGCCGGGCTCTTCTTCTGCGGCCTGAGCTTCCAGTACTCGTTCAGCTCCATGCTCCTCGCCGGCGCAGGCCGCGACGCGGCGTACGTCGTGGATCGGCTGGTCGCCCGGCAGCGACGTTCGGCGAGCCTCGCGGCAGCTGCCTGACCCGTCGTACGCTCACAGCCTGGAGGTTCCCCTGATGGGCGTCGTCGAGCTCGAGCTGTCGCGCGCCGCCTTCGACCGCGGCGACTGGGAGGTCGCCTTCGAGGGCTGGTCCGCCTCGGACACCGACGCGCTGACAGCCGAGGACCTCGAGGACCTGGCCACCGCAGCGGAGCTCCTCGGCCACCACGAGGAGACCGTGTCGGCGCTGCAGCTGGCGTTCCGGGGCTGGGAGCGCGCCACAGAGTCGGCGGCCGCGGTGCGGTGCGCTTTCCGACTGGCGATGACCACCGCGATGCACGGGGAGCCGGCGCTGTCCGCCGGCTGGACGGCGCGCGCGGAGGGTCTGGTTGCGGGCATGGGGCCGGACGTCGCGGAACGCGGCTGGGTGGAGTTCCTGAGGATGTTCCGGGCCCTGGGTGCAGGGAACTTCGAGGAGGCCGGCACCGCAGCGGCGGCCGCCACGGAGCTCGGACGCCGTCACGGCGACCCGGACCTGATCGCCATGGGGGTCTGCTCGCAAGGACGCCTCGAGCTCTACCAGGGCCGGGTCGTCGAGGGGCTGGCTCACCTCGACGAGGCCATGGTCCGCGTCATCGCGGGCGAGGCGTCGCCGATCGTCGCGGGCCACGTCTACTGCACCGCGATCGAGGGTTGCCAGGAGATCAGCGAGTTCGGCCGGATGGCGGAGTGGACCGCCGCCCTCGAGCGCTGGTGCGCCGAGCAGCCCGGGCTGCTCGCGTTCACCGGTCAGTGTGCCGTGCACCGCGGGCAGCTGATGCGGCTGCATGGTGAGTGGTCCGAGGCCCTCGACGAGCTCGAGCACGCTGCCCGCCGCTACGAGGCGGTCGGCTCACGCGACGCCGTCGGGCTCGCGGCCAGCGAGAAGGGAGACCTCCACCGCCTGCGCGGGGAGTGGGATGAGGCCGACGCGGACTACCAGACCGCCGCCGACCTCGGGTTCGACCCGCAGCCCGGCCTCCTGCTGCTGTGGCTCTCACAGGGTCGGGTGGCCGCGGCCCGAGGCGCCGTCGACCGGCTCCTGGCGGAGAACGCCGGCCCGGTCCAGCGGTGCCGGCTGCTGCCGGCGGCGGTCGACGTCCTCCTCGCCGACGACGCCCGCGAGCCTGCCCGCGAGGCGGTCGGCGAGCTGACCTCGCTCGCCGAGCAGTTCGGCTGCGTGCCATTGCAGGCAGCGGCGGCGCAGGCCTCGGGGGCGGTCGAGCTCGCAGTGGGCGATGCGTCCGGCGCCCTGCCCTACCTGCGCAAGGCGCACCAGCTGTGGACGCGTGCGGAGTCGGCGTACGAGCGGGCGCGGACCCAGGTGCTTCTCGGCCGGGCGCTGGCCGCGGTGGGGGACACGGCGTCGTCGGTCCGCGAGCTCGAGGCTGCGCGGTCGGCGTTGCGCCGGCTGGGTGCCCGGCCGGCGGCCGACGACGTCTCTGCGTTCCTTGCGCCCCGGACGATGCCGAACGGCCTCACCGCCCGGGAGCTCGAGGTGCTGCGGCTGGTGGCCTCGGGACGCAGCAACGCGGAGATCGCGGCCGCCCTGGTGCTCAGCGAGAAGACCGTCGCCCGTCACCTGTCGAACATCTTCGGCAAGCTCGAGGTGGGGTCGCGGACCGCCGCCACCGCGTTCGCCTTCGAGCACGGGTTGGTGTGAGCGGCAGTTCCGGTCAGGTGACGGTGACCGCGACCGGCGCCGCACCGTCCGGTCGTACGCCGATCCGCAGCCGACCGTGTCGGTCGGCCACCGCCGAAGCGGGTCCCCGTCCGCCGACGTAGGTCAGCCGGTACGTCGTTCCGGGGGTGTACCGGCCCGGGGTCACGACGGTCGCCGGCCCACCGGTGAAGGCGAAGCCGTGACGGTCGGCCTGCCCGAGACCGCTCCACGCGAAGCGCTCCTCGCGGTGGTTGCGCACCCGCCACCCCCACTGCGACCACCGCTTCTCGATCGAGCGGTAGCCGACCGTGCGTGGGGCGGGGCGGCGCTCGCCGAGCACCTGCTCGAGGCGGGGCAGCCACCGACGCAGGTCCCGCGCCCAGTACGGCCAGGTGTGGGTGCCGGCGCCGTAGGTGTGGAGGTCGAAGGGCACGCCCTCGGTGGTCGCGGCGTCGGTGAAGTAGATCGTGGACTCGTAGGTGAACCGCTCGATCGCGGTCCCGGCCGGGTTCGGGTCGCTGGGGTCGTCGTACGGGCCGGGCTCGCCGTTGCCGGCCCACAGCTGCAGGTCGGTGTGCCGCAGGTTGCCGACGACGGAGGCCGGGTTGTGGCCCTGCCAGACGATGTCGTCGGCCACCGGGTCCCCGAACGGCGCATACGGCTGCACGCCGTTGAGGCCGGTCATGGTGCCGGAGACCACCGGTGCGGCCCCGGCCTTCGCGACCGGGTGCCGGGCGATGTCCGGGGCGCCGGAGAAGGAGGCGGCGGCGACGAAGAGGTCCGGGTGCCGCGCGGCGTAGGTGAACGAGCCGAAGCCACCCTGCGACAACCCCGCGATCGCGCGCGCCGAGCGACGCGGGACGGTGCGGAAGTTCGCGTCCACCCACGGCACCAGCTGGTTGATGTGGAAGGTCTCCCAGCGCGCCGCTCCCAGCTTCGTGTGCTGGTCGAGCCAGTCGGTGAACCAGGAGCCGCCGTTGCTGTCGTAGCCGGCGTCGGGCATCACGGTGATGAGGTCGCGGCCACGGGTGGCGCGCCGGACCTCGCCGCTCTGCAGCCAGTCGTTCGCACCGCCCGAGGTGCCGTGGAAGAGGTACAGCGACGGGTAGCGGCGGCGGGTCCGGTCGTAGCCGGCGGGGAGCAGCACATTGACCCGGACGGGCTGCGCCAGCGCCTTCGTCGACACCACGACGCGGACCAGCCGGCCGTCGCGGCTGACGTCCTCGACGTGGATCCGGTGGCCGTCGTGGAGGAGCGGCCGGTCGACGGCTGTCGCCGGCGCGACCGGCGCCGAGATCAGGCCGGCGAGGACGAGGAACAGGGTGATGACGAGGCGCACGTGACGTCCAACGAGGCGCGCGCCGCGCGGGTACGGCGGCGTGTGACGTAACACACTCGCGCCTCCCTCGTTTGCATGGCACAAGCGTCGACGCAGGGAGTCACCGTGAGCCGTGCCCGCCCCACCACCCGCCCACCACTGCGTGCCGTCCTCGGCGCACTGCTGCTCGGCCTGGTCGGCGGCCTGGCGGTGCCGCTGCTGGTGGTCTCCCCGGCGCAGGCGCATGTGGAGCGGCCGTCGTACTTCCCCGACCCGAAGCCGGACTGCTCGGTCTCGCCGTGCGCCGGGGGCAAGCGGCCCACTGAGCGCACCCTGCCCTCGGCGCTCGACCGGTCGAGGCCCGGCCGCACCCGCGTCGTCTGCCGGGACGACTCGCTGCACCGCCTGAAGGCCTCGGTCGCGGCGGCCCGCGAGGACGGGTACTACGACCGGCCCACCGTGCACTCGTCGCTGAGCAAGAAGCGCGCCCGCATGCTCGTCCGGGTCAACCGGGCGCTGTTCCGGCACTGCTCCTTCCACAGCATCCAGGCGGCGGTGAACGCCTCCGGCAACAACGACCGGGTCGTGGTCATGCCGGGGCTCTACCTCGAGCGGCACTCACGCAAGCAGCCGACGGACGACCCCGCGTGCTCGAAGTACACGATGACCGCGGACAGCGGCGACCCCGGCGCTCTCAGCCACGACTACCAGATCCACTGCCCCAACGACGCCAACCTGGTCGCGGTCATCGGCCGCGGCCCCGACACGGCCCCGCCGCCCAGCCCGCCGCGCACCGACCGGCACGGCATCCCCAACGCGGGGCCCTGCATCCGCTGCAACCTTCAGCTCGAGGGCTCCGGCGTCTCCCCCGAGGACGTGGTCGTGGAGGCGGGCGACCCCAGCGCCGGCAACGGCGGGCCGTCCGCGGCGGGCCACGCCAAGGACGTCGGCATCTTCGTCGACCGGGCCGACGGGTTCGTGCTCCGCAACGTGACCGTGCGGCACGCCCGCGAGCACGACATCTACGTCCTGGAGACCGACGGCTACCGGTTGGACCGGTTCAAGACGTTGTACGCCGGTGGCTACGGCGTGCTGACCTTCGTGGAGGACCACGGGGTCATCGAGAACTGCGACGCGGCAGGCAACGGCGACTCGGGGATCTACCCGGGCTCGGGCGCCGACACGACCGACCACCGGTACAAGAAGTTCTACCCGAAGTGGCGCTTCAGCCAGGTGGTGCGCAACTGCGACAGCCACCACAACACCGGCGGCTTCTCGGGGACCAACGACCACGGCACGCTCATCGTGCACAACAACTTCTACGACAACTCGCTCGGCTTCACCACCGACGTGTTCACCGCCCCGGGGCACCCCGGATTCCCGCAGCACGGCAACACGCTGCGCAACAACAGCTTCTACTCCAACAACTTCAACCCCTACCAGCCCGACAGCGACGTCGAGCCCTTCATCGCCTCGCCGGTCGGCACCGGCATGTGGTTCGCCGGCGGCAACCACAACCTGGTGAAGGACAACTGGTTCTACGACAACTGGCGGCGCGGGACGATGCTGTTCGCGGTGCCTGACGCCACGGTCTGCGGACCCCCGCCCGTGGGGTCGTCCACCCCGGTGCCCGGGTGTGACCCGACGAAGGTGTCGACGTCGTACGACAACCGCTTCGTGGGCAACCACTTCGGAGTGAACCGCGACGGCGAGGTCCTGCCGAACGGGCTCGACATGTGGTGGGACTCGTTCCCGGGCAACACCGGCAACTGCTTCTGGGACAACACCGCCGCGCCAGGAGCCTCCCTGAAGACGTCGCCGCTGCTGCTGCCCGACTGCAACGGCGGCACGCAGCCGGAGCTCAGTGTCGGCACCGGCGACGTCGCGAACGAGAGCGAGCTGGTGGCCTGCCTCGCCGGGTTCACGGTCTCCGGCTACCCCGACGGCAACGACGCGATGTGCGACTGGACGACGACACCTTCGAAGCCGAGCGAGGACAGCGGCGTGCCGGTGTCGTCGGCAGCGCGCCAGCAGGCCCAGGAGGAGCAGTTCAAGTCCATCTGCGACGCCGGGCTGTCGCCGCGGCTCTGCTCGCCGTACGGCTCCGTCCTCGACCGGCTCGCCGGCATGGTGCTCTCCTCGACGGAGGAGGCGCTCTCCCCGCTCGCGGGCGCCACGCCGGTCGACAGTCGGGGCCGGCTGAGCAGCTTCACCTGCAGCTGGTGGCGGCAGGCCGACGACGACCACCGGCTGGGCATGGTGCGGCGCATCCAGGCGCTGGCCAGCGGCCGGGTGAACGGCTCGCCGGGCGACTTCGCCAGCTACGGCTACGGCGCCGGTCTCTCCGACGGCCGGGCGGCCATGGTGTTCGACGACCGGTGCAGCACCTTCGAGGCCGGGCCGTTCGCGCTCTACAAGATCTACGGGGCAGCGGCGCCGTTCGCGGCGTTCACCGGCTGAGGCGGTCACCGACGTCACGCGGGTGCACCGCCGTCGCGGAGGGAAGACCTGGGGGACCGGGTGTCGGTCCGCAGTCCTGTCGGTGGGTGCCGTTAGCCTCGAACACATGTTCGAGGCGACCATGACGACCGGCGATCTGGCATCGATGGTGGGTGTGTTGGCGCGGCTGGAGGCGCGGGTCGAGGACGCGGAGCGGATCGATCGGATCCGGCTGCTGGAGGAGCTGAAGTCGGCTGCGGCGGCGGCGCAGGCGGTGGAGACGACGGCGTTCGTGGCTTCGCAGAAGGGTGCGCAGGTCGATGCCGGGGTCCGCGCCAAGGATGTGGGCAAGGGGGTGGCGGCGCAGGTGGCGTTGGCCAAGCGGGAGTCGCCGGCGCGTGGACGCCGCTACGCCGGGTGGGCCGCGGTGCTGACCACCGAGCTGCCGGGGACGTTCGCGGAGCTGGCGGCGGGGCGGATCTCGGAGTGGCGGGCGCAGGTCGTGGCGCGGGAGACCGGCTGGTTGTCGGCCGAGCACCGGGCGGTGGTGGACGCGGAGCTGGCCCCGCGGTTGGAGCAGCTGGGCGACCGGCAGGTCGAGGCGGAGGCGAAGAAGTTGGCCTACCGGCTCGACCCGCATGGGTTCGTGGCCCGGCAGGCCAGGGCCGAGCAGGACCGCCGGGTGTCGCTGCGGCCGGCGCCGGACACGATGTCGATCCTGTCCGGACTGCTGCCGGTGGCCCAGGGGGTGGCGGTGTTCGCGGCGTTGGGCCGGCGGGCGGACTCCTTGCGCGCGGAGGGCGACGGGCGGTCGCGGGGGCAGATCATGGCCGACACGCTCGTGGAGCGGGTCACCGGCCAGGCCACCGCGTCGGCGGTCGGGGTCGAGGTGAAGCTGGTGATGACCGACCAGACGCTGTTCAACCACGGCGAGGGCTCTACACCGACCCCGAGACCGGTCAGCTGGTCGCGATGGACTCCCGGCGGCGCACGTTCGCCGGCGGGCTGGGCGAGCTGCTCATCACCCGCGACCAGATCTGCCGGACGCCGTGGTGCGATGCGCCGGTGCGGCACGGTGACCACGTGGTCCCGGTCGAGGACGGCGGGTGGGGGGGGCAGGGGGGCTGGTCGAGACCATCACCCCGACCGGGCACGTCTACCGCAGCCGGGCACCCGACCCACCGGGCACCACCCGCCGCGACTGCCCCGAGTGCGAAGAGCTCCTGCGGCACTCGAGCGCGCCCGCCGCCTAGCCAGAGCGAAGTCCCTAGGCGGTTGGACGATGGCCTCCCGGCATGGCGCCGGTTGCACATCCACCAGGCCATGACCCCACGTCCTTCCGCCGGCCTTGGGCCGCGTGGGCGACCATCCGGGTTGCTTCGCGGGCTTGCGCCGGCGGCAGCAGCGGCCAATCCTGCTGGGTGACAGGCAGGACCTCGGCCGACTCGCGACAGCAGTGGGTGCTCTGCTCCTGGTTCGTGGCGGTGCAGAGCTGCTCGGGGCCGTGATGCTCGGTCGCCAGACTGGGATGGGAGCGTGGCTGGCGGGGTTGGAGACAGCCCCGCTCGTTGTAGGCGCCGGCTCAACCGTGCTCACCAGCACCTTCGGCCAAACCATCAGGAGCGGCGGCCAGATCGACGTAGGCACCTTCACCGACCTCGGCACCCTTGCGTTCGGCGGCCGGCACGGCCACCAAGGCGAAACCCTGGGCCACGAAACGATCGCGTTGACGAACCCCGACTCGGGAATCAGTGTCGCGATGGCCAGCAATTCGTGCGGTGTCCTGCTGCAGTACCTGACCATCCTGAGCGCGCTGCATCTTGACATCAGGGTCCGGTAGGTAGCGCGGGACCCGATCGCTTGCGGGAACCCGTCGTGGCTCAGCGGGGGGCCGCGAAGACTTGGAGGACGGTCTCGCCCGGGCAGGTCCCGGACTTCCGGATGGTCCACCGGCCGGAGTACGCGGCGGAGTTCCAGTCCGCCTCGGCGTCGTCCTCCTCGGTCTCGCCCCCGGTGATCTCGAACCCGGCCGACACCTCGTCGTGGTTGAGGAACGCCAGGACGTCCTCGAACGGGGCCTCCGAGACGGCGGTCAGGATGACGCCGACCCCCTCGCGGTTCTCCCTGTCGTAGACGGTCGTGCGCGGCGGGAAGACCCACTCGCTGGGGAACCCCGCGTTCGTGGCGTCGGGGGCGGGTGTCGCCTCTGCGCGGCACACGGTCTGGTCGACGGTGTGCATCGCGGTCGACTCCAGCTCCCGCTCGTTGGCGTCCTGCTCGGCCGCCTGCGGAGCGTCGTCGCCGCAACCGGTCAGCGTCGTCGCCGCGAGCGCGGCGACGAGCAGGTGTCGTGGTCGAAGCCCGCGCACCTCACCGCACCCGGATGACGCGCCGGGCGCGGTTGTCGGCCTCGTTGCTCTCGTCGATGCGGTCCTTCGGATCGACCTTGCCGACGACGACGTGCCGCCCGGCGTCGACGCGGAACCTGACCCTCTCGACCACCCGCCGGCCGGGATCGACGCTGACGGTGGTGCGCCGGACCCGTCGGCCGTTGTCGAGGACGAAGAGCTTGACGTGACGCTCCCGGCCGTCGCCGGTGTTCCGGATCGCGAACTTCGCGGTCAGCCGTGAGCCGTGCCGCACCAGCTTGACCATGCGCAGCCTCAGGTTGTGGCTGGGCGCCGCGGTCGGTGCCGGTGTCGGCGTCGGTGTCGGCGAGGAAGTCTCGGACGGCGTGGGCGTCGGCGACGCGCTGCCGGAGGACGTGGGCGTCGGTGACGGCGTGGAGGACGACGTCGGGGTGGGTGACGGCGTGGACGACGCGGTGGGCGTCGGTGCCGGGGTCGAGGTGTCCGCCGGGTCGAACTTGGCGAACAGCGTCCTGCCGGTGCTCTGCCGCGCGATCGTGGCGTAGGCGTCGTGGGTCGTCCGCTCGGGATCCGTGGCGCAGGCGCTGATGCACCCGTCGGCGAAGGCGACCAGCACCCGACCGTGGTCGTCGATCGTCGAGTCGATGAAGTCGAGCAGGTTGCGGTCGTCGCCGCAGGTGGTGCCACTGGTGCAGATGGAGCCGCGCTGCACCGGATCGTTGGGTGTGACGTCGTAGGACGTCCAGGTCCGGCCGCCGTCGAACGTCATGTCGACGTAGAGGTGCCAGACACCGTGGAAGGTCTCCGCGTCCTGGTAGTCGCCGCCCTCCGTGGTGCCGAGGTAGGCGACGGCGGCGCGGTCGTCGTCGCCGGCGACCACAGTCGGGAAGACGGCGTTCTGGACGCCGAACGCGGTCCCGAGCTGCTGCACCGGGGACCAGGTCTGGCCCTGGTCGGTGCTCACGGCGGCGCCCGGGATCGAGGAGGTGGTGGTGCCGTTGGCGTCCCGGTCCACGTTCACGAAGCCCGCGTACACCGTGCCGTCGCGGCCGGTGCCGACCGACGGGTCGCTGTCGCCGTACACCGTGCCGGGGATAGGGGAGACGTCCCAGGTGATGCCGCCGTCCCGCGAGACGACGACGGCCTGCTCGCCGCCGCAGTCCGCGTTCGGGAGGTACGCCGTCCCGTCGGGACCGACCTTGATGTGGCCGTGCAGGCCGCCGCAGCCGGGGTCGGACGGGTCCTGGCCGGTCGCCATCGTGTAGACGGGGACCCCGGCCTCGAACGTCTGTCCGCCGTTGTGCGAGGCCGAGCAGAACGCCGTGGCGATGTCCTGGCTGCAGTAGTAGAGGTCGTGGGGGTAGTCGGTGGCCGGCCCCACGGCGTCGTCGGCACTGAACGGTCCGCCCCCGATCGACTGGTGGTCGGCGCCGCTGGGGATGCCGCCGCCGGTGCTCGGCGACCAGGTCTCCCCGTCGTCGTCGGTGATGCACGTCAGGGAGTTGAACAGCGCGTTGTTGGCGACGAGCTGGGACTCCAGCGTCCGCCCCGTCTCGTGGTCGGTGAACAGGATCGGGTCCAGGCTGATCGTGCTGCCCTGCGGGCACCCGTTGCCGGCGTTCGCCGAGACGTCGGTCCAGGTGTCCTTGGCCGGGACCGTGGAGTCGTCGAACATCACCTTGTAGGTCGACAGGCTGGCCTGGTACAGCGTCGCCCCGGTGTTGAAGTTGTTGCCGATCGACGGCTCCCCGGCGTCGTCCTTGTCGGGGTTGTCGAGGCTCTCGGGGGCCGGGTAGTTCGTGAACCCGGGCACTGTGGAGTCGGTGGGCAGCGGTGCGGGCTCGGGCTCGGGGGCGGTGCCGCTGCCGCCGGACGTGAGGGCGGCGGTGGCGGTGTAGGCGTCGGTCGCGGGCATGTAGGCCAGCACGCGGACGTCGTACGTCGCGGCGGTCGCCGGCAGGATGACGTGCTCGTCCCCCGCCTTGGCGCCGGTGGCGACCACGTCGCCGGTGGCGTCGTCGACGACGTAGACGTCGTAGTCGTCGGAGACGCCGGTGTTCTGGATCGTGAGGGCGACCGAGTGGTCTGCCGCGTAGCTGTCCGGCACGTCGACGGTCAGCGTGAAGTCGTCGCACGCGCCCGGCACGCACTCGGCGCTGCCGAGCAGGTCGGCTGCGACCGCGGTCGGCACCAGCGGGCCACCGGACCAGGTGACCGGCTCGGAGGTGTCCGTCAGCGTGCCGCTCGCCGGCGTGGCGGCGTCCGCGGAGCTGGTCAGGCTCGTGATGCCGACGAAGCCGACGACGAGTGCGAGGGTGGAGCCGAAGGCTGCTGCCGCGGTGGTCGAGCGGCGTGATGACAGTTGCACGCTGGGACAACGACCCCCGGGCCTTTGCGGTTACGCACGTAACCCGTGTCCCTGACCCGTCGTTGGCCAGGCGACGTCGACCTCGGGAGGACCGCTCGATGACCGCTGACCCGGCCCCGGGGCCACTCTTCCCGCGCCGGAGGCTCCTCCAGGCGGCCGGCGTCGGAGCCGGCCTCGCGGCGGTGCCCTCCTGGGCCACTGCCGCTCCCCGCGGCCTTCCGGACGCCGACGCCCTGTGGCGGTGGAACGAGCGGGTGGCGTCGTTCGGCTGCCGGCTCACCGGCAGCACCGCGCAGAGCAGGTACGTCGACTGGCTGGCGCACAAGCTGCACCGGACGGGGCTCCGCGTGCACCGGGACCGGCTGACGTTCACACGCTGGGCGCCGAAGCGCTGGAGCCTCACGATCGAGGGCAAGCCCGTGGACCTGGCCTTCTACTGGCCCTACTCCGGCGTGACGCCTCCCGCCGGGGTCACCGCGCCGCTGCAGTACCTCGGCCCCAGCCCGGTGGACAGCGCTGCCTTCGCAGCAGCCGCCGGCAAGATCGCCGTCGTGGACGTCCCGACCCCGCAGGCGCCGGTGTTCGCGGCGTTCCCGGAGGTCGGGCGCTACCGCCCGGACATGGCCTCGCCGGACCCGCTGACCAACGCGCCCGCCATCACCGACATCGCGCTGGGGCCGCTCCTCGAGGTGGCCGCGCAGTCCGGTGTGCTCGGCGTGGTCTGCGTCCGAGAAGGCGTCACCGACGAGCTGGCGAAGGACCAGTACTCCCCGTTCACCACGGGCTACCAGGACTGCCCCGCCGTGTGGGTGGGGCCCACGGCAGGGGAGCGGGTCCGTGAGCAGGCCGTCGCCGGCGCGACCGCGACGCTGGTCATGGACGCCGACATCACCAAGGGCGCAGCGACCGAGACCATCTGGGCCCTGCTGCCCGGCACCGACCCGAAGGAGACGGTGGTCGTCAACACCCACACCGACGGTCCCAACGTCGCCGAGGAGAACGGCGGCCTCGGACTGCTGGCGCTGGCCCGGCAGTACGCCGCCGTGCCGCGCGCCAGGCGGCGGCGCTCGCTCCTCTTCCTGGCCACGACCGGGCACTTCCAGCTGCCGCAGTTCGCGGTCGGTCAGGGACAGTCCGCCAGCCGCTGGATCGCCGACCACCCCGAGCTGGTCAACGGCGAGAAGCGCAAGGTCGTCGCTGCCCTGACGTTGGAGCACCTGGGGTGCCGCGAGTGGACCGACGACACGTCCGCCCGCACCTACGGTCCGACCGGGCGCAAGGACGTCGCGTACTGCTTCACGACGACGAGCACGATGCGGGACGTGTACCTCGGGGCGTGCGAGGGCACCGCCAACAACCGCACGATCGCCGCGCAGCCGGCGTTCCAGTTCGGCGAGGGCCACGACTTCACCGCAGAAGGCATCCCTGGGATCGCGCTGATCCCCGCCCCCACGTACCTGGTCGCCGCACCCGGGGACGGCGCCCTCGACCGGCTCGACAAGCGCTACATGCACGGCCAGGTCAAGGCGTTCTCCACCGCGATCCGCCGCATCGACCGGTTGAGCACCGACCAGCTCGGGACTCCTGCGCCCAGCGCCTGACCGCGGGTCTACGGTGGGTGTGACCGGGGAGGAGCGGCGAGTCGGCTGAACGCCCTGGACGGCTTCATCGTGGTTGCCGTCCTGGCGGTGATGTTCCTGGGCTGGCGACGGGCTGCTGGGCGCGCTGTGGGCCTACGGCGGTCTGCTCGTCGGCGCAGCCGCCGTGACGGGGCGCGCCGTCGCGTTGTGGCTCGAGGTCCGGCTCCGGCGGTCGATCGGGTGGGTGCCGCGCCACCGGGCCAGCCGACCCGCAGGCGCGGCGTTCGCCGCGGTGGCGGCGCTGAGCGTCAGCTGGATGCTCGGCTCTGCGCTCGCGGGGTCGTCGCTGCCCGTGCTGGTCTCGGCTGCCAACCGCTCGGGGATCCTCGGTGCCCTCGACGAGGTCCCCCTGCCGGTGAGTCACCTCCTCGTCCGCAGCTTCGCCGGTCTCGGGGACGAGCACGACTTCCCGCGCTACGTCGACGTCCTCCCGCACCGACCGCGAGACCGGGTACGCGCTCTCCGCCGACCAGGTGGCCGACGCCCTGGGCGCCGGCCGCACGCAGCAGGCCGGGGAGGCCGACCGGTGCGGCTGAGCCGGCTGAGCCGTGGGTAGGGCACAGTCATGTGGTTCGACAGCTGGCATGACATCCTCCGGGTCGTCCTGGTCGGAACGGCGGCGTACGTGACCCTCGTCGCCGTGCTGCGCTTCTCCGGGAAGCGGACCCTGGCCAAGCTCAACGCCTTCGACTTCGTGGTCACGGTGGCGTTCGGGTCGACGCTCGCCTCGGTGGTGACCAGCAAGGACGTCGCCCTGGCCGAGGGTGCGGCAGCGCTGGCCCTGCTGGCCGCCGCGCAGTTCGTCGTTGCCTCGGTGACCGCGCGGATCTCCCGGCTGCGGGACGTCGTGACCGCCCGACCGACGCGCGTCGTCGCCGACGGGCACATCATCCCCGAGGCGCTGAGGCAGCACCGGCTCAGCGAGGCGGAGGTCCGCCAGGTCGTCCGTGGGGCGGGGTACGGCGACCTCAGCGGCGTGGGCGCCGTGGTGCTGGAGACCGACGGCACATTGAGCGTGATCGGGTCGGGCCACCTCGGGCCGGAGTGGTCGCTGACCGACGTCGTCTGACCGCCCCCGGGCCGCCAGCCCACGAGGGTCGGGGAGCGGTCAGGCCGGGGCGGGCGTGCGTGGACGAGCGGCCCTCCGCCGTACGACGATGACGAACAGCGTCATGACCGGGACCGCGTAGGCCAGCCACCCCGCGGCCTCGAGCCAGGTCGTGGCGGGCGAGAAGTTGAGCACGCCCTTGAGCGTCACGGCGTACCAGGAGCCGGGGTCGACCGCGCCGGAGACGTCGAATGCGAGGGCGTGCAGGCCGGGGAGCACGCCGGCCTCCTGGAGGTCGTGCAGCGCGTAGGACAGCACTCCCGCGGCCACGAGGACGAGGAAGGCGCCGGTCCAGGTGAAGAACCGGGAGAGGTTCACCGAGACGGCCCCGCGGTAGAGCAGCGCTGCCAGGGCCACGGCGGTGCCCAGGCCGAGCGCGGCGCCCAGCAGGGGCTGCCAGCTGGCGACTCCGGCGGCTGCTCCGGCGCCCGCCTGCGTCGCGGCCCAGAGGAACAGCGCGGTCTCGAGCCCCTCCCGGCCCACGGCCAGCACCGCCACGACCACCAGCGCCCAGCGCCCACCGTCCGCGGCGCCGTCGACCTGGGCCCGCAGCTCGCCGCTCAGCGACGCCGCGGCCCGGGCCATCCAGAACAGCATCCAGGTCACGAAGCCGACGGCCAGCAGCGACAGGGTCCCGCCGATCAGCTCCTGGGTTCGGAAGGTCAGGCCCCGGGGGCCGAAGGTCAGCAGGGCGCCGAAGCCGAGGCTCACCGCCACCGCAAGTCCCACGCCGGTCCACACCCGCGGCAGCAGGTGACGTCGGCCGGTCCGGACGAGGTAGGCCACCAGGATGCTCACCACGAGCCCCGCCTCGAGCCCTTCGCGCAGTCCGATCAGGTAGTTCGCCAGCACACCAGAACCGTAGCACGATTAGGTAAGGCTTGCCTTATCTACCGCCTGTCCACCTGGCGTTCCCGTGCGGCTGGCCCACCGGCCACACCGCCGTACGCCTCGGTCCGTAGGAAGTCCCCCGAGCCGCCACGAAGGCGGCAGGAATCCTCTTCCACAGGAGCACTGCATGAACAACCGACTGCGGGTGGCAGCGATCGGCGGCAGCGGACTGCTGCTCGCCGGGCTCACCGCCGTGTCCGGGGCCGCCGAGGCCCAGAACCTTCGCTTCTCCGACTTCGCGCCCCTGGAGAGCTCGGCCGGGCCGACCGACACCCCGGCCACCCCGATCACCTTCGGGAACCCGGCCTTCCGGCAGCGCACGATCGTCTCCCGCGCCGGGCAGATCGCCGAGGGTGAGCCGAACAGCGGCGACTTCGACATGAACACCGTGAACGAGACGGGGCCGCACCAGGGCCGCTACCTCTTCACTCCGTTCGAGAGCCACCGGTCCGGCATCCAGCGCACCGACCTGAGGACCGGCGACACCGAGACGCTCTTCTACAGCCCCGCCGAGGGCGACCACATCCGCTGGGACGGCGCGGCGTGGACGCCGTGGGGCACCTTCCTGACCGGCGAGGAGGAGTGGTGCACCGACCCGGACGGCTGCGAGACGGTCCCCTACGGCCGGCTCTTCGAGCTCACCGACCCGCTCACCGCCGACTCGGTGACCGGGGACGGTGAAGCGGCCGACGTCGAGCACCGCAACGTCATCCCGCGGGTGGCGCACGAAGGCCTCCAGTTCGACCAGGACTGGAACCTGTACTTCGTCGACGAGGTGAACGGCGGCGGCCTCTACCGGTACACCCCGGCGGCCGGCCGCGGTGCCATCCGGTCCGGCCGGGCCGGCTATTTCGACGCGGGCCAGACCTCCGTGCTCCGCGTCGGCGACGGTACGACGCCCAACGCCACGGGCTCCTACACCTGGGTGCCGATCACCGACCGGCAGGGTGACGCGCTGCCGGACGCCGTCACGGTCACCGACCCGCGGGGCGTGCAGTCGGTCGACGGCCGCAACAGCGCCGACGCGCCCGCGCTCAAGGGCACCGACTACCAGCGGCCCGAGGACCTGCAGATCCAGACGGTGGGCGGGGCGCAGCGGCTGTACATGAACACCACGACGACGCACGAGACCTACGTGCTCGACCTGGCCGCCCAGGAGATCTCCGTCTTCGCCGACCGCGGCACCACCGACCTGGCCACGGGGCAGGCCGTGGGCGACGGGCTGACGAACCCGGACAACCTCGCCGTGGACCACGACGGCAACGTCTACATCGTGGAGGACCGTCCCGGCGGGCAGGACGACGACATCTGGTTCGCCGCCGACCGGAACCACGACGGCGACCTGACCGATCCCGGCGAGGGCATCGGACGCTGGGCCTCCAACGGCACGCCCGGCTCCGAGTTCACCGGCCTCTACTTCGACCCGACGAACAAGCGGCGCGCCTGGGTGGACATCCAGCACCCGGACCCCGAGACCGACGGCGGCGTCGAGAACGACCGCACCATCGAGATCACGGTGCGGTAGCCCGGAGGAGGGCCGGTGGTCGCTCAGCAGGTGCGCGGCACCTGCATCCACTCGAGCACCGCCGCGCCCTCCGCGGCGACGCCGCGCAGGCCCGACCGCTGCGCGGCGAGCACGTCGACGCACCGGTCCCGCCGCGCTGCCAGGGAGTCGTGCAGCGTGAAGACCGAGACGTCGGCGCAGACGCGCTCGGCTTCGCCGAGGCCGGTGTCCGCGCCCCGGGCGGCCTTCGCCACCAGCAGGTAGAAGCCGTCCCGCGTGCGGGGCCGGGGGCCGTCGGCGAGCACCGGCCGGACGTACTCATAGGCCGCGTGCACCGGCCGCCCGGCCAGGTCCACCGCTGTGCCGACCTCCCGGGCGCACGCCGCCACCGCGTGCTGTTCGCGTTCACGGACCCGGTGGTCGACGACCACCGCCACGACGGCGAGCAGCACGGCTGCCACGAGCACCACGGGGACGGCCCGCCGGAAGCGCCGGGTGCGCTCCTCGTCCTCGCCGAGCTCGAGGAGCTCCGTCTGACCCACCGGCTACCCGCCCCGCCGAAGAGCTACCGCTTGCCGGGCGGGACGATCTCAGGGCTGTTCTTGGCGGCGGCCTTGGCCTGCTTGTCGGCGCGCTTCTCCTTCAGAGACTTGCCGGCCTTCTTGGACAGATGCTGGCGGGGGGACTTGTCGGCCATGAGGGCTCCCTCGTTGTGAAGCCGGAGTCGGCTTCTCCATCGACGGTACGCCCTGGGTGCGCACCGTGGGGTCCTCGCGGTCCGGGACTACGTCGCGGGGCCCGCCTGTTCCGCCTTCGCGGCTGCCTTTCGCCCGGTCTTCTTCGCGGTCTTCCCGGTGGCCGCCGTGCCGGCCGACTTCTTCGCGGGCTTCGTCGCCGTCGCCTTCGCGGTCTTCTCAGCGGGCTGCGCGGTCGTGCCGGAGGCGGCTGGCCGGCGGCCCTTGAGACGCACCCACAGGTGCCCGTGCCCGGACGCGCCCGCGACCGTCTTGGTCTCCAGGAACTGCTGGGCCTTCACCAGGTCACTCATCTTGCTGAACCCGTAGCTGCGCGCGTCGAACGACGGGTCGGTCCGGTTCACGTGGTTCGCCAGCGTGCTCAACGAGGCCCAGTCATCGTCGTCGGTGTCGACCTTGTTGAGCGCCTTGGTCAGCACGCTCTGGATCGGGCGCGGCTGGTCGTCCTTCGGCGACTCACCACGCTGGTCGGGCTCGGTGGAGTCCGCCGTACCTGCCTGACCGGCGAGGACCTCCACGAACACGAACTTCTCGCACGCCTCCACGAAGGCCTTCGGCGTCTTTCGCTGGCCGACGCCGATCACGCGCTTGCCCGACTCCCGCAGCCTGGTCGCCAGCGGCGTGAAGTCGCTGTCGCTGGACACCAGGGCGAAGCCCTCGACGTTCCCGGAGTAGAGCAGGTCCATGGCGTCGATGATCAGTGCCGAGTCGGTGGCGTTCTTGCCGCTGGTGTAGGCGAACTGCTGCTGCGGCGAGATCGCATTCGCAAGCAGGACCTCGCGCCAGCCGGTGAGGTGCGGGTTCGTCCAGTCGCCGTACGCCCGTTTGACGGTGATGGTGCCGTAGCCGGCGAGCTCCTCGAAGAGGTCCTTGACCCATCTGGACGAGGTGTTGTCCGCGTCGATGAGTACGGCGATCCGGGTGCTGTCGTCAGTCAATGTGCCGTTCCGCTCGTCGTCGGGGTGTCGTGGCCAGGGTAGTGACGGCTCCCGTCACACCACGATCAGCGGCGTCTCCACGGACTTGTCACCGCGCAGCCGCCGGTCCAGCACGGCCTCGAGCCGCCAGTCCACCTGGGCGTTGGGGTGTGCGGACGTCGGGCCGGACCGGGGCACCCCGATCGTGAACGGGAGCTCCTGGCGCTGGCCCGGGTGGAACGTCGCCTTCCCGCCGAGGACGACCTCCGCGACCTGCTCGTCGCGGGTGATCCGAGAGGTGTCGCTGAGGAAGAAGGAGACGGCGAGGCTGCCCGAGTACACGTCGTAGTCGTTGATCGCCTGAGCGGTGAACGTCACCCGGCGGTGCAGCCGGACCGCCACCGAGCGCGCCTTCACCTCCTCGGGCACGTCGATGACCAGGTGCCCCTGCAGGGTGTCCCCGCCCGCCACGGCCGTCGGGATCCCGGACAGGGTCAGCCCGTCCGCGGTGGCATCGCCCTGTCGGGTCGCGGGGACCCGGTCGAGGGGCACGCGGACCTCGAACGGCACCTTCTCCACGACGTCGATGCCGTGGGCGCGGTCGATCCGGGCCCACGCCTCCCAGGTGACGACGTCGCCGCTCGTCGGTTGCACGTGGTCGGGGAGGAAGACTCGCAGGGTCTGCTCACCCGCCCGCAGCTCCACCGGCTGGGCGTGCTCGTGGACCTGGACGTCGCGCCACGCCTGGCGCGTCTCGATGTCGCCGTCGCTGTCCCGGTCGCGCTCCTCCACCAGGTAGCGACCGGTGCAGGTCACCCCCGCCACGACGCTGCGGGCCTTGTCGTCCAGCCCGTCCACCACGACGAGCCGGACCGCCATCTCGCTGCCCGGACCGGCCTCCCGCGGCTCGACGTAGACCTGGATCTTGCCGCCGCTCCGGCCCTGCAGCCGGTCCATGATGCCCATGCCCGGGCTACCAGGGCACCGTTGCCTGGAGCACCGCCTCTTCCAGCGCGTCGGTGCGGAAGCGGGTGACCTCTTGGTACTCCGGGTCCGCGACCATCTCGCTGAAGGCGGCCCGGGACGGGTACCGGACGATGAGCACGGCGTCCCAGGCCTGCCCCTCCTCGGCCACCAGGACGCTCGAGCCGTCGCCGGCGTACAGCACCTCGGCGCCGTACTTGGGCAGGAAGGTCTTCCCGAGCGCCTTCGCGTAGCGGTCGTAGAGCTCCCGGCCGCCGTCCGCCTTGAACCGCAGGAGGTTCAGCATGACCACGGGTCCGCCCGGGTCGTCCGCGAGGTACTGCTTCAGGTCCGTGCCACGTGGGTCGACTGCCATGCGCGGATCCTCGCACGAAGCCCGGTCGGCCGTGCGCAGGTCGTCGTCAGCGGGTGCGCGAGAAGTACTCGCCCACCATGTCACCGAGCAGCACTCCCGCCTCGAGATCGCTCGGGACGTGCCCGGCCATGTAGAGCCGCGAGTAGTCGATCTCGGACTCCCACCAGCGGTAGTCCGCCCCCATCGCGGGGGCCAGCTCTCCGAGGTACGTGCGCGCGGCGGCGCCGGCGGCCGCGTGCCGTGAGGGATACGAGCAGGGGCAGACGTCGCCCGGCGCCACGGTGTGGTCGGGACGCAGCTCCGGGTGCAGGACGTACGGTGCCGACTGCTGGTACCGCGCGCCGAGGTCGTCGGCCACCGTCTTGCTCATCTTCAGCAGCGCGTCGATGTCGTCCTTGACCGCTTCACCCGTCGCGGTACTCATGAGCTCGGCGCGGTCGTGCGCCATCAGCTTCCAGACGTCCTTCTTGCCGTAGGCCTCGAGCCAGGTCGCCGCGGTCTCCCCCGCCGTCGTCCGGTGGCTCGAGAGCCGCTCCACGCGACCCACCTCGGTAGCCCGCCGGTGTGGGGCCGGGGGACCGGGCAGGGTCTGCTCCAACCAGGCCACGAACTCGGCGTCGTGCGGTGCCGTGTCGTGGGCGCCCCACCAGCCGCGCATCAGCCGGGTCGCGCGGACGTCCTGCGCGGCGAGACGGTGACCCAGCGGAGCCACCGTGGAGTCGGGGAAGAGCGGTGGGGGAGGAGCGGCCTCGATGCGGTCCTTGGCCGAGGTGTCGACGAAGGAGTCGTAGGCCCAGCTCCCCGCAGTCCCGAGCACGAGGGCCAGGACCGCGAGCACCAGCACGGCGACGTACCGGCGGCTCACGAGGCCCTCGCAGCGGGTGCCGCCAGGTCGCGCGGCCGGGTGTGCAGCACCACCCCGAGCAGGCGGCGTACGTCGTTGTCCGCGAGGTCCTCACGCAGCAGCGACGCGGCCGACGCGTACTTGCTCAAGGACCGGGGGCGCACGCCGCCGGCCAGCAGCGCCCGGTCGGCGGGCCCGGGGCGGAGACCGCCCTTGGTCTCGAGGACCACGTAGTCCTCGTCCAGCCGGACCTGGCGACCGTCGAGCTCGCAGACCATGCCGTGGTCGAGGGTGAGCCGCATTCCTGCGGCGGTGTCCGCCAGCGTCGTACGCCGGTAGCGGACCTCCATGGTGGGCCGCAGCCCGGCCACGTCCACGTCGAAGCCGTGCCGGTCGAGGACCGACGCCACGAAGCGGGCCGCGCCGGCGTCGAGTGCGGCTGGGCCGGCTGGGCCGTCTGGGCCGGCTGTGTCCGGCCCACCGGCGTCGAGGACGTCCTTGTGCGTCGTGCCGCGGCCGTCCCTGGTCTTCACCTCGACACGGGTCAGCCCGTCCTCGAGGTAGTGCCGCACCCGGACCTTCCACCGGCGCCGGCGACCCTGCAGGTGCGCCCGGCAGCTCGCCAGGTCGCCGGTGTCCAGGTAGCGGCTCGTGTACGTCGTCGACCGGCGTCCGTCGATCTGCAGCACCCGGAAGTGGTCGCCGACGGCGTGGACGAGCTGAGGGAGGAGTGGTCGGGGCACGAGGTACTTCCGGTCCACCCGCACCATCGACGCGGCGTGCTCGACGACCTCGGCCAGGGTAACCGGTGCCAGCCTCGACACGGCCCGGTCGACGGGGTGGTCGGAGTCAGCCATCGGCCTGCTCCTCGGTGACGAGCTCCGGGACGGCTCCCCATCGTTGGTCGACGTCGTACCGGACCCAGACGCGGGTCGTCTCGCGCACGAAGTCGACGTGCGAGATGGCGACGCTCCGCGGCTCGATGCGCATCCTGGTCTCCAGCTCTGCGCGGACGCTGTCGAGGTCCCGGCAGACCGTGTCGAGCGTCAGCCGCATCGTCCGGGTGGTCGTCCCGTCGTGCGACTCGTCGGTCACCCAGATGACCGCCACCAGCAGGACGTCCAGGGCGACGACCATGCCCACCGGCGCACCGGGCAACCCGTTGACGAGTCCGACCACGAGCGCCACGAAGGTGAAGGCGACGTCGCGCAGGGTGAACGCCGCGCTGCGCAGACGGACCAGGCTGAGCAGGCCGAACAGGCCGAAGCCCACGCCGGTCGGGAAGTCGCCGGAGCCGATGGCGGCGATCGCGGCGAAGAGACCGACGTTCAGAGCGCTGAAGACCAGCGACATCTCCGGGGCGGCGAGGCGCCGCCGGTAGAGCCGGCCCACCAGCACCAGCATCGTGAGGACGTCCAGACCGAGCCGACCGACCAGCGCCAGCCCCGGGTCCAGACCCTGGGGAAGAAAGGACATGGGCGGAACCGTACGAACGGCACATGACGGCAACGTGAAGGTTCGGGTCCGCCGGCGGCGTTCATGCTCCGGTCATGTCGGGCGCCTAGGGTCGGCGACATGAGCACGCAGCTCGACCAGCGGTCCCCCGTCCCGGGCCGCGTCGCGCTGCCGGGAACGCCGGTCAGTGCGTGGCAGCGGCTGGCCGAGCGCAGCGTGCCGCTCGCCGCGGGAGCGACCGCAGCCGTGCACCTGCTCTTCGTCAGCCGATGGCTCGGCGACGACGAGGGCGGCTTCACCATGGTCGCCCGCTTCTGGCACGAGCCGGGGCACTACCTGTACGGCCCCCTGTGGGTGGACCGGCCGCCGGCGTTGCTGGCGGTCTTCGACCTGGCGGGTCGACTCGGTCCGTACGGGCCGCGCCTGGTGGCCGGTGCGGTCGCGGTCCTGGCGGTGCTGGCAGCGGCGGACGCGGCCGCTTCGCTGGGCGGCCGCAGCGCCGGGCGCTGGGCGGCCTGGGCGGCGTTCGCGTTCTACTCCTCGGCGCTCCTGCAGGCCCAGATGCTCAACGGTGAGCTGCTCGCCTCGACCGCGGTCCTGGTCTCCGTGGCCGCCGTGCTCCGTGCCGACCGGGCGGCGCAGACCCGCCGGTCGGCGGTGGTGCTCGCCGGTGTGGCTGGCATGGCCGCCGGGGCCGCACTGATGCTCAAGCAGAGCTTCGGCGACGCCCTCGTCTTCGCCGTGGTGCTCTGGGGACTGCGGATCGCACGAGCGCAGCGCGGCCCTCGGACCGCCCGCGCGGTCACGTCCCTCCTGGGGTTCCTCGTCGGCCTGCTCGTGGCCCCCGGAGCCGGCGTCGCGTGGGCAGGGTCGCGGGGCCGGATCGGCGAGCTGACCTACGCCGTCGTCGGCTTCCGGTTCGACGCCTCCGCCGTGCTGGCGTCCTGGTCTGCCGCCGCCCCGATGCACCGGCTTGTGGGCCTGCTCGTCCTTGCACTGGTCTCCGGCCTGGGCGTGCTGCTGCTGGCCACCCTGGTCTCCGCCTGGTCGGCGCTCCGCCACGGCGCGCCGACCGCGTGGGCGATGCTGGCGGCGGCCTCCGCGGAGCTCGTGGCGATCGCGGCCGGGGGGAGCTACTGGGCGCACTACCTGATCGGGCTGGTGCCGATGGCGGTGCTGGCGACCGGGGCGGTCGCAGGCTCGCCGGTGCGCCGGACGCCGCGTCCGAGGGCGACCCGCCCGGCCGGGCGGTCGGCGACCCGTGCGCTGGTTGTCGTGTCGGCCCTGGTGACCGTGGCGACGACGCCCGCGGCCGCGGGCGCCGCGCACCGCGAGCCTGCGGCCGCGCTGGTCGGCCGCTGGGTGGCGGAGTCGAGCCACCCGGCGGACACCATCACCGTCCTCTACACCCATCCCGACGCCGCGGAGGCCAGTGGCCTGGCGCCGGCGTACCCCTATGCGTGGAGCCTGCCGCTGCGGACCCTCGACCCCGACCTGCGCCTCCTCAGCGCGACGCTCTCGGGACCCGCCGCACCGACGTGGGTGGTCGAGTGGGACGGCCTGCACACCTGGGGACTGGACCCCCGCCACCGGCTGGAGGCGGTCCTCGGCGCCCACTATCGGAAGGTCGCCGACGTGTGCGGTGTCCCGGTGCTGCTGCGGCGCGGCGCGCCCCGTGACGCCGCGCCCCTTCCGGCCTCCTGCACGAGCTCCGGGGGTGTCCGGTGATCGGCGCACTCGTGAACCACCTGCTGACGGTGCCCGTGTGGGTGGCGCTGCTGGTGGTGTTCGCGGTGCCGGCCCTCGAGGCGTCCGCGTTCGTCGGGTTCCTCTTCCCCGGTGAGACCGCGCTGGTCCTCGGCGGCCTGATGGCCGCCCAGGGCAGTGCACCGCTGCTGGCTGTGCTCGCGGTCGGGATCGCCGGTGCGATCATCGGCGACAGCGTCGGCTACCTCATCGGCCGGCGCTACGGGTCCCGCGCCGTGCGCGGCATCGCCGGCCGGTGGGTCACCGAGCAGCGGCTAGACCGGGCTCGTCGCTACCTGGCCGACCGGGGCGGCCGGGCGGTGTTCCTCGGCAGGTTCACCGCGGCCTTGCGGGTGCTGGTGCCCGGGATGGCCGGCATGTCGGGGCTGCCGTACCGCACCTTCCTGCTCTGGAACGTCGCCGGCGGAGCCGTGTGGGCGACACTCGCGGTTCTCCTCGGCTACCTCGGGGGCAACAGCTGGCAGCACCTGAGCCACCTGGCCAGCTGGGCCGGCTTCGCGGTGCTGGGTCTCGTCCTGGCGGGGGCCTTCGCCGGTCACCTCCTCAGGCGACGCCGGGCGCGCGGCCGTGCTGTCTGTGCCTGAGCAGCGCCCCGCGGATGCCTACGCTGGCCGTATGCACGTGGTCGTGGTCGACGACGAGGAACGGCTGGTCGAGCTGGTCGGCAGCTACCTGGGCGAGCTGGGGGTGCAGACCACGGGCTGCCTGGACGGGTTCAGCGGGCTCGAGGCCGCCGAGCGCCCCGACGTCGACGCCGTCGTGCTCGACCTCATGCTGCCCGGGCTCTCCGGGATCGAGGTGTGCCGCCGGCTGCGGGCCGGAGGCAGCGACGTACCGGTCCTCATGCTGACCGCCCGCGGGGCCGTGGCGGAGCGGGTCGCCGGGCTCGAGGCCGGGGCCGACGACTACCTCGTCAAGCCGTTCGCCCTGGAGGAGCTGCACGCCCGGCTGCGGGCGATCCAACGCCGGCGGTCCGGGGACCCGGACGACCACCGGCTGGCCTACGGCGACGTCGTCGTGGACTCGCTCGAGCACCGCGCGTGGGTCGCCGGCGAGGAGGTGATGTTGCCCCGGCGCGAGCTGGCGATGCTGGTCTCCTTGCTGCAGGAACCCGGCCGCGTCATCCGCCGGGAGCGGCTGTACGACGACGTGTGGGACGACGAGGTGGACATCCGCAGCAACGCCCTCGACGTCCACATGTCCCGGCTGCGGAGCCGGCTGGCCGCTTCCCACGAGGTCACCATCACCACCTTGCGCGGGGTCGGCTACCGGCTCGAGCGCCGCCCCAGAACGGCGCCGACGGCCGGTGGGCAGGCCAGGTCCTGATGCGCTTCTGGGACCGGCTCGTCGGGCGCCGGCCGATCGTGACCCGCTTGGTGATCGCCGTGGCGTTGACCATGACGGCGGTGCTGGTCGCCTCCAGCGCCTTCGTGCTGTGGCGGGTCGGCTACGCACTCGACCGCCAGCTGGACCAGGACCTCGACGCCTACGGGGAGGTCGTGCAGCGCGCGGTGGGGAGCGGCGCCCCGCCACCGCGGGACACCGCGGGCCTGACCTACCAGGTGTACGACGCCTCGGGAACCGTCGTCGCCGGCGATGCCACCCGCCGGCTGGTCGACGTCGCGACGGTCCGCCGGATCTTCGCCGGAGCCGGTGACGAGCGCCTCGACGTGGGGAGCCTGCTGCCCGCCGTCCCGCACCCGTACCGGGTCGTGGTCCGGCCGGTCTCCGCCCCGTCCGGGCGGCTGGTGCTGGCGACCGCGATCAGCCGCGCCAAGCACGACGAAGCCCTGCGGGAGCTGCTCCTGCAGCTCACCCTGGCGAGTCTCGCGACGCTGGCCGCAGCCTCCTTCGTCGGCTACCGCACCGCCCGCGGGGCGCTCGACCCCGTCGAGCGATACCGCCGCGCCGCGGAGCGGGCGGGGGCGGAGGAGGAGACCCGGCTGCCCGTCGACACCACGCGCGACGACGAGCTCACCCGCCTGGTGCAGACCTTCAACGCACTGCTGGTCCGGATCCGCGCTGCTTCCGACCGGGAGCGGCAGTTCCTGGCCGACGCCTCGCACGAGCTTCGGTCCCCGTTGGCGCTCATGCGGGCCGAGCTCGACTGGGCGCTCCTGAAGCGGGAGAGCCGCGCCGAGCTGGAGGGATCGCTGGAGTCCCTGTCCGTCCAGGTCGAGCGACTCGTCGCGCTGTCGGACGCCTTGCTGGAGCTCGAGGAGCTGCGCAGCACGGCAGCCGCCGTCGACGAGGAGGTCGACCTCGGGCTTCTCCTGTCCGAGCTGTCCGACCACTGGGCCGAGCGGGTCCGGGCCGCGGGCCGACAGCTCGTGACGACCTCCGAGGACGGCCTGCGGGTGGCCGGCCGGCAGCGGTGGCTCGAGCTGGCGCTGGGCAACCTCGTGGCCAACGGCCTGCGGCACGGACGCGGGCGGATCCGGGTCACCGCTCGGCGTGATCCCGACGGCCCGGCGATCCTCCTCGAGGTCTGCGACGAGGGTGTCGGGTTCCCCCCGGAGTTCCTGGACCGCGCCTTCGACCGCTTCGCCCGGGCCGACCAGAGCCGCAGCACTCCCGGCAGCGGGTTGGGGCTGGCCCTGGTGCGTGCGGTGGCGCAGGCGCACGGCGGCGAGGCGTCGATCTCCGGCGCCTGCGTGGCCGTGCGCCTTCCGGCCGCGCCTTCCCGCAGCCGCCTCAGCGGTTCGGGAGCACCCGCCTGACGACCCCGGGGTGCACCTCGGACGCGCGGTACTGCTCGCTGCCGTAGGCGCTGATGGCCACCAGCCCACCGGTCAGGGCCGGCACGACCCACTGGAGCGTCCGCAGCCGCTGCTGCGCGGAGGCGACGTGTGCGGGCGTGGAGTCGGTGGGCTCGGCGCCGGACTCCGCAGGGACGGCCGGCTCCTGCGAGATCTTCCGTCCGAGCGCGCGGCTGTAGGCGGTGGCCCCGAGCGCGCCGACCGTCAGCGCAGTCTTCAGCGCAGCCATGCTCCCGACGCCCTTCTGCGCCGACATGCGTGGCGCGTCACGGCGCAGCAGTCCCACGCTGCCGGCCAGGTCGGCGCCGATGGCAGCGGCGTTGACCGGCGTCCACCGGTCCCACCCGGCGTTCGCCACCGCGCCGACACGGGTGGAGTGGCCGGCCTCTGAGGCCGCTGCGTTGAGCGCGACGGCGTTGGCGAGGGTCCCGCCGAACCAAGCGGCGAGCCCGAGGTCGTGGAGTGCGTGGGTACCCGGCCGGGGAGGAACGAAAACGGGGCTAGACGCGCCCGGAACCGGGCTCCACCGTCCGCCGGGCGGCGAGGAAGCGGGGCAGGTTCACCGTTGCGTGGTGGAGGTCCCCCACCGAGGTCACGCCCCGGTCCACCGCCGCCTGCGCACACTCCAGGCAGCCCTGCCGGTGGAAGTGCTCGGCGGACACGGGACCCGAGGCGGCACGACCGCACAGGGTGATCGCCGTCGCCGAACCTGGGGTCCGGCCGCCAGTCAGGTGGATCGTCGGTCCGTCCGCACGGACCGACGTCAACTGCTCCTGGGCGCCGTCCGAGATCATGCACCCTGTCTACGGTCCCCGCGGGCGGCCCGCCAGAGGCGATCGACCCGGCGTTGCCGGGACTGCCGGGACTGCCGGGAGCCGGTCGTCGAAGGTCAGCCGCCGACCAGGCGACCGACCGCGTCGGACACCGGCGTCTCCCCGCCCACCAGGTTCCACTGGCGCCCCGCCGTGCGGGCGTCGTCGAGAACCGCGGCGAGCACGGCCGCCACGTCGGCACGCGCGACGTCCCCTCGGGCGACCTCCCCCAGCGCGACCCGCCCGGTCCCCGGGTCGTCGGTCAGCCGCCCGGGCCGGATGATGGTCCAGTCCAGGTCGCTGGCCCGAAGCGCCGCGTCCGCGTCCCGCTTGGCCTCGACGTAGGCGCGCCACACCGGAGCGGTGTCGTCGGGAACCGGGTCGTCGACCCCGATCGCGGACAGCTGCACGAAGCGCCGCACCCCCGCCCGTCGGGCCCCCGCGACCGACTTCAGCGAGCCCTCGAGGTCGACGGTCCGCTTCCGCTCGATGCTCCCGTCGGCACCACCTCCCGCGGCGAAGACCACCGCGTCCGCCCCCGCCATCGCGTTGGCGAAGGCGTCGGCGTCGTCACGCTCGATGTCGAGCATCCCGACCTCGGCGCCGCGGGACTCCAGCTCCGCGCGGTAGTCCTCGTTGCGCACCAGGGCGAGCGGCGTGTGGCCGGCTCGGCTGAGCTCCGACAGCAGATGTTGGGCGACCTTTCCGTGGCCGCCGACGACAGCGATACGACTCATGCCCCCGAACCTACGCGGGGTGACGTAGATGACTCTCTCCCGATGTGCTTTGCGACCGTTGCCTTCGGCACACTTGCGGCTGATGGACGACGAGCGCAGAGACACGTACAAGACCCTCGACCTCGCCCTCCGGGTCGGCGAGATGTTGCTGTCCAACGGCGCGGGCGCCGCGGACGTCACGGCCACCATGCTGTCGGTGACCAACGCTGCCGGCCTGCGCAGGGTGACGGCCGACGTCACCTTCACCCAGCTCACCCTCACCCACCAGGCCAGCCTCGACGAGCCGGCCAGCATCCAGATCCGTCGCGTCACGCACCGGGAGATCGACTACGAGGACCTGACGATGGTGGACCACCTCGTCCGCGACCTGCTCGAGGGCCGGATCGTCCGGGACGAGGCCCGCGACCAGCTCAACCGGCTCGTCTCCTCCGGCCACCGGCGGCCCCGGTGGTCGGTCACCGTCGGGTGGGGCGTGATGGGCACCGGTACGGCGATGCTGCTCGGCGCCGGCTTCGTGGTCAGTGCCCTGGCGTTCATCGCCGCCGTGGCGATCGACCGCGCGCAGCGCGCGCTGTCCCGGCACCGGCTGCCCGGGTTCTACCAGCAGGTCGCCGGTGGGCTGCTGGCCACGATGGTCGCGGTGGCCGCGTCGGCACTCCACCTCGGAGTCGAGCCCTCGCACGTCGTCACCACCGGGATCATCATGCTGCTCGCGGGAATCGGGTTCATGGGCGCGACCCAGGACGCGTTGGCGGGCTTCCCGATCACGGCCGGCGCACGGATCCTCGAGGCGATGCTCGCCACGGTCGGCGTCATCGCCGGCGTCAGCGGCGGTCTGGCCCTGGGCCGGACCCTCGGCGTCCACCTGGGCCGGGTCGAGCCGGGAGCGACCGAGCTCTCCGAGGCGTCGGTGATGACGCTGGGGGCGGCGATCGGCGCTGCCGCGTTCGCCTTCGCCTCCTACGCCCCGCTGCGCGCGCTGCTGCCCGTCGCGCTGGTCGCGGCCTTCGGCACCATGGTCTACCTGGGGGTGCTCAGCTTCGACCTCGGCGCGGGTTGGGGTGCGTCCTGCGCCGCGGTGGCCGTCGGCATGGTCAGCTACGCGGTGGCCGGCCGGATCCGCGTGCCCCCCTTGGTCGTGGTCGTTCCGGCCGTCGTACCGCTGCTGCCCGGTCTCGCGATCTACCGTGGTCTGGCGCTGCTCGCCGACGGTCAGAGCGGGATGCTGCACCTGGCCTCCGCCGGGGCCACCGCGGTCGCCCTCGCCTCCGGTGTGATCCTGGGCCAGTACCTCGCCCAGCCGCTCAAGCGCGAGGCCCGGCGCCTCGAGACCCGGCTCGCCGGTCCGCGCCTGGTCGGCCCGCTGAAGGCGCGGGCGTCGCGCTCGGTGCGGCCCGCTTCCGTGTCCCACTGAGGCTGCGCGGTCGGGTCGCCGCGCCGGCCGCGGCCGGTGTGGCGGTGTGGCGGTGTGGCGGTGTGGCGAGGGCGCGGTGTGGGTATGGCGTCCCCAGGTGCGGCCGGCCTGAGACAGGGGCTTGACTCGTTCAGTAGACATCTGTTCACTGAAACCCGTCGGGACCTTGTTCCCATGACCTAGTACCTGCGACGAGCCCCTGCGAGGGGGGCTCGTGACGGATCGAGACCCGGGGGGCGCCGATGGCAGTCAGTCCGACCATTCCGTGGGACCGCGTGCGGTCCATGGGGGCAAGGCTCACCACGCCGCTCCATCCGGACGACTACCTCTCGCTGGTGAACCCGCTCTGGAGCGCGCGCGAGCTCCGCGGGCGCATCGAGGAGGTCATCCCCGAGACCGACGACGCCGCCACGCTTGTCATCCGACCAGGCTGGGGGTGGCGCTACAACCACCGTCCGGGGCAGTACGTCGGGATCGGTGTGCAGGTCGACGGGCGGTTCCAGTGGCGCTCCTACTCGATCAGCTCCGAGCCCCGGCGACGGGGCCGCACGATCTCGATCACCGTCCGGGCGATGCCTGAGGGCCTGCTCTCCAGCCACCTCGTCAAGGGGCTGGCTCCCGGGACGATCGTCCGGCTGGCGCTGCCGGAGGGCGAGTTCGTGATGCCCGACCCGCCACCGGCGAAGGTGCTCTTCCTGGTCGCCGGCAGCGGGGTCACCCCGGTCATGTCGATGCTGCGCACGCTGGACCGGCGGGGGAGCATGTCGGACGTCGTCATGCACTACTCCTCCCCGACCCCCGATCGGATGATCTTCCGCGACGAGCTCGACAACCTCGAGGCCAAGCACGAGGGCCTCACGCTCCACCGGCTGCACACCGACATCGACGGGATGCTCGACCTCGCGGACCTCGACGAGATCTGCCCCGACTGGCGGGAGCGGGAGACCTGGGCCTGTGGGCCCGGCCCGATGCTCGACGCCGTGGACGAGCACTTCGACAAGGAGGGTGTCGGGAAGCAGCTGCACATCGAGCGGTTCTCCCTCGAGCTGGGGAGCAACGGCGGAGAGGGCGGCACGATCACCTTCCGCAACTCGAACAAGACCGTCGAGGCCGACGGCGCGACGACGGTCCTGGAGGCCGGCGAGAGCGTCGGCATCGGGATGCCCTACGGGTGCCGGATGGGCATCTGCCACACCTGCACGCTGACGCTGGTCTCCGGCGGGGTCAAGGACCTCCGCAGCGGGGAGGAGTTCACCCAGCCCAACGAGCAGGTGCAGACCTGTGTGACCGCCGCGCTCGGCGACTGCACCCTCGACATCTGACCACCGACCACCCGACACCGACACCGACACCGACACCGACACCGACACCGACCACGGGGAGACACATGGCCATCGCCGACGTCAAGGAGTACACCCACCTCACCGACGAGGAGGTGGAGCAGATCGGCCGCGAGCTCGACGCGCTCCGCAAGGAGATCGAGGAGTCGCGCGGCGACGCCGACGCGGCCTACATCAACCGGCTGATCAAGATGCAGCGCGGGCTGGCGTTCGCCGGCCGGATCACCCTGCTGTTCAGCAACAAGAAGCCTGCCTGGGCGCTGGGGGCCGGCCTGCTCGGGATCGCGAAGATCCTCGAGAACATGGAGATCGGCCACAACGTCATGCACGGCCAGTGGGACTGGATGAACGACCCGGAGATCCACTCCAGCAACTGGGAGTGGGACACCGCGCAGCCGGCCGAGCAGTGGAAGCACTCCCACAACTACGTGCACCACCAGTTCACCAACGTCCTCGGCTACGACAACGACATCGGGTACGGCGTGCTGCGGATGGCGCGCGAGCAGCGGTGGAGCCCCTTCAACGTGGCCCAGCCGGTCTACAACGCCCTGCTTGCAGGGCTCTTCCAGTGGGGCGTCGCGCTGCACGACCTGGACATCGAGCGGATCCGCAAGGGCAAGAAGGATCCGAAGGAGATGAAGCGCCAGCTCAAGCAGATCGGGCGCAAGATCCGTGGGCAGATCGCCAAGGACTATGTCGTCTACCCGGCCCTCAGCGGGCCGAACTGGAAGACGACCATGACGGCCAACGCGACCGCGAACCTGATGCGGAACCTGTGGTCCTACATGATCATCTTCTGCGGCCACTTCCCCGACGGAGCATTGCACTTCACCGAGGAGGAGCTCGAGGACGAGACCCGCGAGGAGTGGTACCTCCGGCAGATCCTCGGCGCCGCCAACTTCACCGGCGGGCCGCTGCTGCACATCATGTCCGGCAACCTCGGGTTCCAGATCGAGCACCACCTCTACCCGGACCTGCCCAGCAACCGCTACCCGCAGATCGCCGAGCGCGTGCAGGCGCTGTGCCAGAAGTACGACATCCCCTACACCACGGGGCCGCTCCACCGTCAGTACGGCCAGACGCTGCGCACGATCATGAAGCTGTCCCTGCCGAACCACATGACCAAGGACAAGAACCCGACGCAGCCGCAGCGCCCGGACACGGCGAACCACTACGAGCGCGACCTGCGTCGCCGGTCCGACGCCGAGCGGCCGGCACGGCGCACCGAGCTGGGCGGCTGGATGCGCGGCGGCAAGCAGCGGATGCACGACTGACGGGGGCGCTGATGGACCCCGCCCCCCGCTCGTTCGCCGAGCTCCCGCTGGACGGGGAGCTCGGGACGCCGGTGCCGTTCGCCTGCGGCACCGGCGAGCCCGGCTCGTCCGCGTCGGCCCGCGAGCTCGACCACCGCAGGGTCACCCAGTGCGCCCTGAGCCGCGTCTGCGGAGTGTGCGGTGCGGGGCTGGGCCGCCCGATCGCCTTCCTCGGCAGTCCGGAGGAGGAGGCCCGCAACCTCTTCCACTTCCCGCCGACGCACGTGGAGTGCGCCGAGCGGCTCCTCGACGTGTACGCCGAGGTCCGCGGCTCGGTCCTCGGGCAGACCGAGCCGTTCGACGCCTGGGTGATCGTCACGACCGGCGGGTTCGAGTACGTTCGGCCCCGACGGCAGGACGTCGACCGGCGGGCGACGTTCGAGCCGCACTCGCTGCTGGAGGAGCGGCGCATCAGCTGAGGAGGCGGGGTCGTGCGGCTCGACATCCAGCTGGACGTCCGGCCCGACCACGCCGCGGCCCGGGCGAGTGAGCTGGCCGCGACCGGCGTGGACGGGCTGTTCACCTTCGAGGGACCGCACGACGTCTTCCTGCCGTTGGCCGCCGCCGCCGGGGCGGTCGAGGTCGACCTGATGACCAACGTGGCGATCGCCCTGCCGCGCAGCCCGATGCACCTCGCCCACACGGCGTACGACCTGCAGTTGATGTCCCGCGGGCACTTCCGCCTCGGGCTCGGGTCGCAGATCCGGCCCCACATCGAGAACCGGTACGGCGCAGCCTGGGACCGGCCCGCCGAGCGGATGCGCGAGATCGTGCTTGCGGTGAAGACGATCCTGACGTCCTGGCAGGACGGGAGCCGGCTGGACTTCCGCGGCGAGTTCACGCGGCACACCCTGATGCCGCCCACGTTCGTTCCCGGCCCCAACCCGTACGGCGTTCCGCCGGTGCTCATGGGCGCGCTCGGCCCGGTGATGACCCGGACCGCCGCCGAGGTCGCCGACGGTCTGCTGGTGATGCCGTTCCACAGCCACCGTCACTTCGTCGAGCGCACGCTCCCGGCCGTGGAGGAGGGGCTGGCGCGCGCGGGCCGGGACCGTGCCGACTTCGTCGTCCAGCCGCAGGCGATCGTCGCCATGGGCAGGTCGGACACCGAGCTGGCCGCGGCCTCGGCCGGGGTGCGCCGGCTGCTGGCTTTCTACGGCTCGACCCCGGCGTACCTGCCCGTGCTCGAGGTCGAGGGCTGGGCTGCGCTCCAGCCGGAGCTCAACCGGCTCTCGAAGACAGGTGCTCTCGAGGCGATGGTCGAGCTGGTGAGCGACGACATGCTCGAGACGCTGGCGGTGCGGGGCACCCCGGAGGAGTGCGCGGCGGAGATCCGCCGGCGGTTCGGCGGTGCCGCGGACCGCGTGTGCGCCTACTTCCCCGGCTACGAGGTGCCGCCGGAGCACGTCCGGGATCTCGCCGCAGCCCTCCGCGGACCGTCGGCACCGAGCGCCGCCTAACATCGGCGGCATGGCCGCCAAGAACTCCGACGCAGTCGACCGCTACCGCCGGCACATCGCGGCCGAGTGGGACGCCGCGGCGCTCTACACCGGGCTCGCCGAGATCAGCCGCGGCCGGCGCAAGGAGGTGCTCTCCGAGCTGGCGCAGATCGAGGAGAAGCACGCCGCCTTCTGGGCCGACAAGATCGAGGAGCACGGCGGCACCCCGCCGCAGCGGGACGAGTTCCGGCCCAGCAGCCGCACGCTGTCGCTGCTGGACACCGCCCGGCGCTACTCGACCGACCTGGTGCTGCCCATCGTCGAGCAGGACGAGCGGGAGGCCGTCGACGAGTACAACGCCGAGCCCGACGCGCCCGCCTTCATGCTCGAGGACGAGGCCGGGCACGCCCGCGCGCTCTCGGAGCTGCTCAGCGACGACGTCGGGCCCGCCGGGGGCGGGCCCGGGTCGGGGACCCACGAGCCGTGGCACCGCACCGACAAGTCAGGCACCCTGCGCGCCGGGATCTTCGGCATCAACGACGGCCTGGTCAGCAACACCGCCCTGGTGATGGGATTCGCCGGCGCGGGCGCGGCGCAGGACACCGTGCTGCTGGCGGGTCTCTCGGGGCTCCTCGCGGGCGCCTTCTCGATGGGTGCGGGGGAGTACATCTCGATGGCCAACCAGCGCGAGGCCTTCGAGCGCGAGATCAAGCTCGAACGCGAGGAGCTCGAGCTGCATCCCGAGGACGAGCAGCGCGAGCTGGAGCTGATCTACGAGGCGAAGGGCCTCGGGCGCGAGGTGGCCGCGGAGGTCGCGGCGCGGGTGATGAGCGACAAGGACGTCGCGCTCGACACCATGGCTCGCGAGGAGCTCGGACTGGACCCGGACGAGCTGGGGTCCCCCTGGGGAGCGGCGGGCTCGAGCTTCCTCGCGTTCTCCCTCGGCGCCGTGCTCGTGGTGCTGCCCTACCTGTTCGGCGGGGGCACGGCCGCCTTCGTGGTGGCGGTCGCGCTGGCGCTGGTGGCCCTGGCCACTGTCGGCGGCGTGATGGCCCGGCTCAACGGCCGCCCGCCGGGCGGCGGCATCGCCCGTCAGGTGGCCGTGGGCACGGCGGCCGCCGGGGCGACGTACCTGTTCGGCGCGCTGTTCGGCGTCACCGTCGGCTGACGGCTGGTTCCTGCGACGCTCACACGCGGGGCTGCCGACGACCCTCCGCGCACGGGACGGTCGTGACGTTCACCGTCCACCGCGCGACGCGGGCAGGCGTGCCGCCGTAGTGCGTGATGTCGGTGCAGCGCACCGACACCGTCTCGCCCGGCGCCACGGCGCCGCCCCCGGCCTCCTCCGATCCGGGTTCGCGCGACCCGTGCGCGAGCCACCCGCCGACAAGGAGCGCGGCCAGCGCGCCGCCCGCGGCCGCGCGCACCCAGCGGCGGCCCGTCAGGGCCCCGGCCCATCTCTCGAGAGCGCCGGGGTCATGCCCGGTGCTGAGCACCTCGTCGGGAGGCGGCTCGGGGCGGCGCGGCTCCATCTGTCCACGTCACCATGCCGTGTGTCGCCGGTCAACCTGCCCTTCGGGGCAGGTCAGCCGGCGAGGTGACCCCAACGGTCGGCGAGGTCCGGCCACGGCCCGACCGCGGCCACCCGCCCCTCGACGAGGACGACGACCCGGTCGGCCTGCGCCAGCGCCGCCCGCTTGGACGTGGCACCGATGACCGTCGCGCCGCGCTCGCGGAGGGAGGTCCACAGCTCGATCTCCGTCGCGGAGTCGAGCGCCGACGAGACGTCGTCGGCCAGCAGCAGCTCGGCGTCGCACGCCAGCGCGCGGGCCAGCGCCAGTCGCTGCACCTGTCCTCCGGAGAGCCGGACGCCCCGGTGTCCCACCAGTGCGTCGGGGCCACCGGCAGCGTCGACGTCGCTCCGCATCCGCGCCGCCTCCAGCGCCGGCATCACCGCGCGCTGGGCGTGGTCGAGGCGCACGTTGTCGGTGAACGTGCCGGAGAGGACGCGGGGCACCTGGGCGACGTGCGCGACCCGGCCCGGCCGGAGGAACGTCTGGGGGTCCACCACCGGCTCGTCGTTCCAGCGGAGCTCGCCGGTGCTGTGGACGAGGCCGGCGAGCACTGAGAGCAGGCTGGACTTGCCGGAGCCGACCTGGCCGAGGAGCAGCACCAGCTCACGTGCCTCGACGGTGAGGTCGACGTCGGTCGCGCCCAGCGTGCCGTCGTCGTGGACGGCGGTGACCCCGACCAGCTCCAGCCTCCGCAGTGGTTGCCGGGGCGCCGGTGCTGGTGCCGGGGCGGTGCCGTGGACCAGGTCCACGTGCTCCGGCACCTTCATCAGGTCGCCCCCGCCGGCCAGTCGGCTGGTCGCCCGCATCCAGGCTCGGGTGCCGGGCGCCTCGGTGATCACGGATCCGGCGACCCGGCCGAACCAGTCGAACCCGGTCACGGCACCGGCCACGAGGAGCGCCGTCGCCAGCCCCCACTGGTCGAGGACGAGCAGCGCCCACGCGGCCACGACGCCGCACTGCACCATGACGATCGGTACGCCGTCGAGCAGCGCCTGGACCCGGTGCTCGCGGACCGCGGCGTCCACCCGGCCGGCGTCGACCGCGCGGAGATGGGTGTGCACGCTGGGCGTCGAGGCGGCCAGCTTCACCGTGCGGATCGAGTCCAGCGCGGACACCAGGGACCGGCCGAAGCGGGCTCGGGCAGCCGCCGACGCTGCTGCGGAGCGTCCGGCCACCTGACGTCCCAGCGACGAGGCGAGGGCCGACGCCACCATCACGGCCAGGAGAACACCGCCGGCCACCCAGCTGCGGGCGAGCAGCGAGGTGACACCGGCGATGACCAGGCCGTTGAGGAAGTCGACCCAGCGGTCGGCGTACCGGGCGAGCCGGTCGGCGTCCATGGTGCGGGCGACGGCCTCGCCGGGCGGGGTGCGCTCCAGCCGGTGCTGTGCCGTCTGCCCGACCAGCACCGCGGACCGGACCCGCAGCATGACCGCGATCCACCAGCGGGGGTAGAGCCGGAAGGCCTCGGCCAGCAGCAGCGGCGACACGAGCAGCGACACCACCAGCGCGACGGTGAGCTGCGTGGGATTGCCGCCGTCCTTCAGGGCGACCACCAGGTGGCCCCAGATCCAGCCGGTGAACGCGCCGAACGCGCCGGAGAGGGCGGAGGCCAGGAACAGGCCGACGCTCAGCAGGCCCCACCGCGGCTCGATGAGCAGCGCCGACGCGGTCGCGCGGGCGAGTCCGGGTGTCGGTTCCAGCGTCGGGGGGGTCGGGGCGGCGCCCACGCGGCGCGCGGTGCCGACCTGGGCGGCGGCGACGTCGGTCGGCGCCGCCGGCTCGTCGACCTCGGCGGAGGCCTCCAGCAGGTCGCGGAAGGGGCCGGGCTCGGACGCGAGGGCGCTCCTCGGACCTTGCTGGACGACTCGGCCGCCGTCGAGCACGGCCACCCGCTCCGCGCGCTCGGTGGTCGACAGCCGGTGCGCGACGAGGATCCCGGTGCGGCCGGCGAGCAGGCGCTCGGCGGCGCGGACGACCTGCGTCTCGGTCACCCGGTCCATCCGCGCCGTCGCCTCGTCCAGCACGACCACGCGGACGTCGCGGACCAGGAGGCGGGCGAAGGCGACCAGCTGCTCCTCGCCCGAGGACAGCGTCGTGCCGCCGGGCCCCAGCACCGTGTCGAGGCCGTCGGGGAGCCCGGCGACCCAGTCGTCGAGACCGAGCTCGACGACGGCGTCCTCCACCTCGGCCCGGGTCACGGACCCGAAGAGGGTGACGTTGTCCGCCAGGGTGCCGGCGAGGATCTCGGTGCGTTGGGTGACCACGCCGACCGCAGCGCGAAGGTGCTGCAGGTCCACGTCGAGCACGTCGACGCCGCCGAGCAGGACGGAGCCGGGCTCCGGCTCCACCGCCCGCGACAGCAGCGACGCCAGTGTCGACTTGCCCGAGCCGGTGCGCCCGACCAGGGCGCAGGTGGTGCCGGCGGGGACGCTCAGGTCGACGTGCTGGAGCGCGAAGCGGCCCTCCTCGTAGGCGAAGTGCAGGTCGTCGAACACCACGTCGAGCGCCCCCGGCGGGAGGTTGCCCCCGCCCCCCGGCTCCCGCTCGGCGCCGAGCAGGCTCCGAAGCCTCAGCACCGCGCCGAATCCGGCCTGCAGGTCCGGGAGGTGCCGCGCCAGCATGTCGACCTGGCCGACGAACGCGGTCGTCACCAGGAAGAGCGTGACGAGCTCGGCGGTGTCGAGGCGGTCGCCGACGACCAGCGCGACGCCGACCAGGGCGGTGGCGGCGAGCACGGCGTGCAGGAGCGTCCCGGTGCGGCGGCCGATCCGGCTCTCCAGAGCGAGCACCACGGCGAACCTGGTGTGGACGGTCGAGGCCAGCTCGGTGCACCGGCGTACGACGTGGGCCTGGCCGAGGCTGGCCCGCAGGTCGTCGCGGGCCGCGACGCCTTCCTCGAGCGCGGCGGCGTGATCGGTCCACGCGGCCTCCTCCTCGACCTTGCGCGCGGAGACCTGCGGCAGCAGCGGGCGCACGACGGCCACGGCCGCCACCCCGGCCAGCGGGAACAGCAGGAACGCCGGCCACCAGGTGCTGCCGGCGACGATCCACAGGGGACCGGACGCGAGCACGGTGCGGATCGCCATCCACGCGCTCTGCCGCAGCAGCGTGCCGACCTCGTGGGTGTCGTCGTCGACCCGGTCGAGGACCTCGCCCACCGCCTGGTCGTTGAGCGCCGACAGCGGCTGGTGCATCGCGGCGTCGAGCAGGTCGGCCCGCAGCCGCCCCTCTGCCCGGTCCACCGAGCCGGCCCACATCGTGCGGCCCGCGGTGTCGAGCACCGCTGCCCCGACCACGCACAGGGCCAGCAGCTCGACGAGCGTCGACGTCGCGTGCTCGGCGAGCCGGCCGGCGACCACCGTCCCCAGCGACGTGCCCACGGCGGCGACGGCGCAGGCGATGAGAGCCCACAGGGACACCGGGTTGCGGAGCCTCCGCCAGTCGACGGTGTGCGCCGGACGCGCCGGTGGCGGCTGGGCCGCGACCGGTCGCCGAGTATCGAGCTGCGTGGTGGACATCGCCTGAGACAGTACGTCCGGCAACCCACAGAAGTCGTCCGGTTTTCCAGGGCCCGACATGACAGTGGAGTCCGTGATCCACCAGGTGAATCACGGACTCCACTCAAGGCCCGGGCCGGTCAGATCACCCAAGTCCGGCGTGCTCGCCGGAACCGCACTCTTGGCTCTGGGCGTCGCGGGACCTGCTGCTGCAGCACCGGGCGACCACGGCAACGGCGTGGGCGCTGTGATCCAGGCGAATGGAGAGCATTCGGCCATCAATGGGGAGGTACGGCGACCGGGTAATGAGCGGGACGCGTCTCAGCCCTCGGGCGACTCCTTCGGATCGGCCGTCGCCAGCGTCGGTCCACCGCCCGACCACTGCCAGTTCCGCACCTCCGGCATGTCCTCGCCGTTCGCCCTGACGTAGCGCCGGTGCTCGATCAGCTGGTTCTTCAGGTGCTCGCGCGCGTGCCCGGCCACCCCGCGCAGCCGCGGCACCCGGTCGATGACATCCATTGCGAGGTTGAACCGGTCGAGCTGGTTCAGCACCGTCATGTCGAACGGCGTGGTGGTGGTGCCCTCCTCCTTGTAGCCGCGGACGTGGAAGTTGTCGTGGTTGGTCCGGCGGTAGGTGAGCCGGTGGATCAGCCACGGGTAGCCGTGGTAGGCGAAGATCACCGGCTTGTCGGTGGTGAACAGCGAGTCGAAGTCGGCGTCCGGCAGGCCGTGCGGGTGCTCCTTGTGGTCCTGCAGCCGCATCAGGTCGACGACGTTGACGAAGCGGATCCGCAGGTCCGGGAAGTAGCCGCGCAGGATCTCGACCGCGGCGAGCGCCTCCATGGTGGGTACGTCGCCGGCGCAGCCCATGACCACGTCGGGCTCGCCGTCCTCGTCGTTGCTGGCCCAGTCCCAGATGCCGATGCCCTTCGTGCAGTGCACGATCGCCTGCTCCATGGTGAGGTACTGCAGGGCGGGCTGCTTGCCGGCGACGATCACGTTGACGTACTGGCGCGACCGCAGGCAGTGGTCGGCCACCGACAGCAGGCAGTTGGCGTCCGGCGGCAGGTAGACCCGGATGACGTCGGACTTCTTGTTCACCACGTGGTCGATGAAGCCGGGGTCCTGGTGGGAGAACCCGTTGTGGTCCTGCCGCCACACGTGGGAGGTCAGCAGGTAGTTCAGCGAGGAGATCGGCTGCCGCCACGGGATGTCGTCGGTGACCTTCAGCCACTTCGCGTGCTGGTTGAACATCGAGTCGATCACGTGGATGAACGCCTCGTAGCAGGAGAACAGCCCGTGCCGACCGGTCAGCAGGTAGCCCTCGAGCCAGCCCTCGCAGGTGTGCTCCGAGAGGATCTCCATGATCCGGCCGTCCTGGGCAAGGTGGTCGTCGCTGGGGACGATCTCCGCGTCCCAGGTCCGCTCGGTCACCTCCATGACGTCCTGCAGCCGGTTGGAGCTGTTCTCGTCCGGCGAGAACAACCGGAAGGTGGTCATGTTGCGCCGCATGACGTCGCGCAGGAAGCGGCCGAGGACCCTGGTCGACTCCACCGCTCCGCTCCCGGGGCGCTCCACCGGGACGGCGTACTCGGGGAAGGCCGGGAGTCGCAGGTCGCACCGCAGCGTGCCGCCGTTCGCGTGCGGCGACGCGCTCATCCGCCGGTTGCCGGGCGGGTGCAGCGTCCGGATGTCCTCGGCCGGCGCGCCGTCGGCGTCGAAGAGCTCCTCGGGCTGGTAGCTGCGCAGCCACGTCTCCAGCACCTGGCGGTGGGACTCGTCGCCACGGGCGTCGGCGAACGGCACCTGGTGGGACCGCCAGTTCCCCTCGACCGGCTTGCCGTCGACCTCCTCGGGGCCGGTCCAGCCCTTGGGGGAGCGCAGGATGATCATCGGCCACCGCCGCCGGTCCACCGGGCGGCGCGACCTGCGCGCCTCGCGCTGGATCGACGCGATCTCGTCGAGGCAGTGGTCCAGGGTCGCGGCGAACGCCTGGTGCATGGAGGCGGGGTCGTCGCCGGAGACGACGTACGGCGTGTGGCCGTAGCCGCGCATGAGGTCGAGCAGCTCCTCCTCGGGGATGCGGGCGAGCACCGTGGGGTTGGCGATCTTGTAGCCGTTGAGGTGCAGGATCGGCAGGACCGCCCCGTCCCGGCGCGGGTCCACGAACTTGTTGGAGTGCCAGCTGGTGGCGAGCGGGCCGGTCTCCGCCTCGCCGTCACCGACGATCGCGGCCACCACGAGGTCGGGGTTGTCGAAGGCGGCGCCGTACGCGTGCGAGAGCGCGTAACCGAGCTCGCCGCCCTCGTGGATCGAGCCCGGCGTCTCGGGTGCCACGTGGCTGGGGATCCCACCGGGGAAGGAGAACTGGGTGAACAGCCGGTCCAGTCCCTCGAGGTCCTGGGAGACCTCCGGGTACACCTCGGAGTAGGTGCCCTCGAGGTACGCCGACGCGACGAGCCCGGGGCCGCCGTGACCGGGGCCGATGATGTACATCATCTCGAGGTCGCGCTCGGTGATGGTGCGGTTGAGGTGGGCGTACATGAAGTTCAGCCCCGGCGTCGTCCCCCAGTGGCCGAGCAGCCGTGGCTTCACGTGCTCGGGTAGCAGCGGCTCCCGCAGCAGCGGGTTGTCCATGAGGTAGATCTGCCCCACGGACAGGTAGTTGGCCGCGCGCCACCACCGGTCGATCCGCTTCAAGGTGGCCTTGTCGAGGGGCTTGCCACTGATCGTGCTACGCGTCTTGTTCCTCACCATCGACTCAACCTACGGGAGCACCGGAGGTGGCGTCACGGTCGCGCGCCTCACCTCACGGGGTGAGGACGACCTTGAAGCAGCCGTCGGCCTTCTGCTGGAAGGTCCTGTACATCTCCGGCGCCTGCTCGAGGGGGACGTGGTGGGTGGCCAGCGTCTCCAGGCCGAACACGTCGTCGGGCTGCTCGACGATCTTCATCAGCTCGTCGGTCCACCGCTTCACGTGGCACTGGCCCATCCGCAGGGTGAGTCCCTTGTCGAACATGTCCATCATCGACAGCGGGTCGGCGGTGCCGCCGTACACGCCGCTGATCGACACGGTGCCACCACGGCGTACGGCGTCGATGGCGGTGTAGACCGCGTCGAGCCGGTCGATCCCCGCGTTCTCGATCGCGGCCTGCGCGGCGGGCTTCGGCAGCCGGCTGGCGGCGCCGATGACCTTCTCGGCCACCGGGTTGCCGTGCGCCTCCATGCCCACCGCCTCGACCACCGAGTCGCTGCCCCGGCCGTCGGTCAGGTCGCGGACGGCGTCGGCCACGTCGTCCACGGCGGTGAGGTCGATGACCTCGGCACCCGCAGCCCGGGCCTTCTCCAGCCGGTCGGGGACCAGGTCGACGCCGATGACCTGCTCGATGCCCATCTCCTTCGCCGAGCGTACGGCGAGGTGGCCGACCGGGCCGAGGCCGACCACGGTCAACGAGCCGCCCTCGGGGACGTCGGCGAACTGCACGCCCTGCCAGGCGGTCGGCAGGATGTCGGACAGGTAGAGGAACCGCTCGTCGGCGCCCTCGGCCGGCAGCTTGACCGGGCCGAAGTCGGCGTGCGGCACCCGGACCAGCTCGGCCTGGCCGCCGGGCACCGCGCCGTACAGGCTGGTGTAGCCGAACAGGCTGGCGCCCTTGCCCTGGTCGGTGTTCTGGGTGGTCTCGCACTGGGCGAAGAGGCCGCGGGAGCACATGAAGCAGGAGCCGCAGGAGATGTTGAACGGCACCACGACGCGGTCGCCCACCTGCAGGTTCCCGACGCCGCTGCCCACCTCCTCGACGATGCCCATGAACTCGTGGCCCAGGACGTCGCCGGGCGTCAGGTAGGGGGCCAGCACCTTGTACAGGTGCAGGTCGGAGCCGCAGATGGCCGTCGACGTCACCCGGACGACGGCGTCGGTCGGCTGCTCGATGCGGGGGTCGGGCACCTCTTGGACCTTGACGTCCTCGATGCCCTGCCAGGTCAGTGCGCGCATGTGGTGCTCCTTCGGTCCGAGATCTGTTCTCCTCGGCGTACCCGTGCCTGGGCTCCCGGAACCATCCGGGCAGACCACGCTCGACTTTGCATTACTGGCGCCATAGTGCAAAATGCACTCTGTGCTCAGGAGTGCAAACCGGCGGGCAGGCCGCCCGCAGACGTCGCGGCAGATCGCCCGGTGCGCCCTGCGGCTCGCCGACGAGCGCGGGGTCGACGGGTTCACCATGGACGAGCTGGCCGACGAGGCCGGTGTCTCCCGCCGCACGCTCTTCAACTACTTCCCCGGCAAGATCGACGCCGTCCTCGGGCCCGTGCCGGACCCGCCGGTCACGGCGCTCGAGACGTTCCGGTCCGGCGGCCCGCGGGGTGACCTGGTCGACGACCTGGGGGAGCTGGTCACCGCCATGTTCGTCGAGGAGGAGCTGGACCGGGACGACTTCGCCCGCTTCCGTCGCCTGCTGCCGACGAGCCCGAAGCTGCTCGCCGCCTCGCACGAGCGGATGCTGCGGCTGAGCGAGCGGATCGTCGAGGAGACCGTCGTCCGGGAGGGGCCGGCCTTCCGCCGCGGGCGGGCCCGGGTGGCCGTGGCACTGCTCGCGGCCGTCTTCGACTCCGCGTTCGACGAGTTCCTCGCCGACCCCCGCAAGCGGGGACTCCCTCACCACTTCCAGACCAGCCTGCGCACCGCACGCGAGCTGCTCGGCTGACGCCCCGACCCCAGGAGAAACGCATGGCCTCCCTGCTCTACCGCCTCGGCAAGGCCGCCTACCGGCGCTGGCCGTGGTTCGTCGCCGCCTGGCTGGTGCTGCTCGTCGGCACCGGAGCCTTCGCGGGGGCGTTCTCCAAGCCGATGTCCGACGCCTTCTCGATCCCCGGCATCCCGTCGGAGGAGGCGTCGAGCCTCCAGGGCGAGCTCTTCCCCGGCACCACCGACGCCTTCGACCGTGCCACCGTGAACGTCGTGGTCGCGGCGCCGAAGGGCGAGCGGCTCAGCGACCCGGCCCACAGCAAGCAGGTCGACGCGTTGATCGCCGACCTGCGCGACCTGCCGCAGATGCCGGAGAAGGCCCAGCTCGCCGCCCCGGTGCAGGCCGCCCAGGGGCTCCGCAAGCAGCTGCTGGGTGCCGCGGCCGAGAACGGCATGCCCCGGAAGCAGGCGCTCGCGAACGCGGCCACCCTGTCGCCGTTGTCCGAGGACGGGCGGGTCGGCGTCATCTCGTTCGACTTCGACGTGGAGTCACCCGCCGGGGTGGAGCCGAGCACGATCGACGCGGTCAAGGAGGTCACCCAGCAGGCGTCGCAGGACGGCCTGCAGGTCGAGGCCAACGGGCAGGGCATGACCGGTCAGGGGCCGCCGGGTGGCGCCGCCGAGCTCATCGGTGTCGCGTTCGCGCTGCTCGTGCTCGTGCTCACCTTCGGCTCGCTGGTGGCGGCGGGGCTGCCGATCCTCACCGCGATCCTCGGCGTCGGCGTCGGCGTCATCGGGGTGGTCGCGGCCACCGCGTTCATGGACATCGGCTCGTCGACACCGACCCTGGCCACGATGATCGGCCTCGGTGTCGGCATCGACTACACGCTGTTCATCCTCGCCCGCTACCGCAGCGAGCTCGAGCACACCGGTGACCGCGAGGAGGCGGTCGGCGTCGCCGTCGGTACGGCGGGCTCGGCCGTCGTCTTCGCCGGCCTCACCGTCATCATCGCGCTGGGTGCGCTCGTGGTCGTGCGCATCCCCTTCCTCGCCAGCATGGGCGTCGCGGCGGCCGCGACGGTCGCCGTCGCCGTGCTCGTCGCCCTCACGCTGCTGCCGGCGATCCTCGGCATCCTCAAGTCCAAGGCGTTCGCCGGGAGGGTGCGTCGCTACGTGCCGGCCCGCGACGAGCACCACCGGGTGGTGAACAACGGGGTGCGCTGGGCCCGCCTGGTGGGGCGTGCCCCGCTGGTGGCGGTGCTGCTCGTCGTGGCCGCGCTGGGCGCGATCGCGGTGCCCCTGTCCGACCTGCACCTCGCGTTCCCCACCGACAGCACGATGGCCAGCGACACCACCCAGCGGAAGGCGTCGGACCTCGTGTCCGAGGCGTTCGGACCCGGCCGGGAGAGCCCGATGCTCGTGGTCGTCGACGGCCGGGACATCGCCCAGGCCGACCAGCGCCCCGCGGCGTACGGGCAGGTGGCTGCGTGGGCCGCCGGCCTGGACGGCGTACGCAATGCCCAGGTGGTGGGGGTGAACGACGAGGGCACCGGCGCGCAGGTGCTGGTGACTCCGGCGACCGGGCCCGAGGACAGTGCGACCGAGGACCTGCTCACCGACCTCCGTGCGGGCGAGTCCGACATCGAGGCGCAGACGGGTACGTCGATCGGGATCACCGGGCTGACCGCGATCACCACCGACGTCTCCGAGCGGCTCGGCAACGCGCTGCCGGTCTACCTGACCGTGGTCATCGGGCTGGCGTTCGTCCTCCTCCTGCTGGTCTTCCGGTCGGTGCTGATCCCGCTGACCGCCACACTGGGTTTCCTGCTGTCGGTGCTCGCCACGCTCGGCGCCACGGTGGCGGTCTTCCAGAAGGGCGCCTTCGGCCTCATGGAGGGCCAGCCGATCGTCAGCTTCATGCCGATCTTCCTCATCGGCATGGTGTTCGGCCTCGCCATGGACTACCAGGTCTTCCTCGTCACCCGGATCCGCGAGGCGCACATCCACGGTGCGCCGTTCCGCGAGGCGGTCGTGGACGGCTTCCGCAACAGCGCCCGGGTCGTGGTCGCGGCGGCGCTGATCATGACCTCGGTGTTCGGCGCCTTCATGCTGATGGACGACCCCGTGGTCAGGATGATGGGTTTCGCGCTCGCCGCCGCGGTGGTGCTCGACGCCTTCGTCGTCCGGATGGTGCTGATCCCGGCGCTGCTCTACCTCATGCACGAGAAGTCGTGGTGGCTGCCTGGCTGGCTCGACCGGATCCTGCCCGTCGTCGACGTGGAGGGCGAGAGCCTCGACCGGCCGCACCTGGAGGAGCACTACCGCGCGGTCTCCTCCAAGGAACCCGTCAGCTGACCGCCGTACCCGCTCAGGAATGCCCGGCGGACGCCTGGGTACCCACCTGGCATGACGAGGTTCGGATACTTCCTGTCCTGCGAGGAGTACACGCCCCAGGAGCTGGTCGAGCAGGCGGTCGCCGCCGAGCGCGCCGGCTTCGAGGCGCTGTGGATCAGCGACCACTACCACCCGTGGAACGACGCGCAGGGGGAGAGCCCCTTCGTCTGGTCGGTCATCGGGGCGGTCTCGCACGCCACCGATCTGCCGGTGACCACCGCGGTCACCTGCCCGACGGTGCGCATCCACCCGGCGGTGATCGCCCAGGCGGCCGCCACCAGCGCGGTGATGCTCGACGGGAAGTTCACCCTCGGGGTGGGCACCGGCGAGGCGCTCAACGAGCACATCCTCGGCGATCCGTGGCCGCCGGCCGAGATCCGGCTGGAGATGCTCGAGGAGGCGATCGGTCTCATTCGCCGGCTCTGGACCGAGGAGTTCGTCACCCACCGGGGCCGCTACTACACCGTCGACAACGCGCGGATCTACACCCGGCCGGAGGAGCCGCCGCCGATCTTCATGTCCGGCTTCGGCCCGGAGGCCACCGACGTCGCAGCCCGCATCGCCGACGGCTACATCACCACCATGCCCGACAAGGAGCTGATCGGCCGGTTCCGCGAGGGCTCCGGCGGCAAGCCGGCGCAGGCGGGTGTGAAGGTCGCCTACGCCCCGACCGAGGAGGAGGGCGTGCAGAACGCGCACACCCGCTGGCGCAACGCCGGGCTCCCGGGCGAGCTGGCGCAGATCCTGCCGTCGCCGCGGCACTTCGAGCAGGCCTCCGAGCTGGTCACCGAGGAGGCGACGGCCTCCGGCATCAGCGCGGGACCGGACCCGAAGGCCCATGCCGGGGCCGTGCAGCCGTTCATCGACGCCGGGTTCGACGAGGTGTACGTCGCGAACATGGGGCCGCAGCAGCTCAGCCTGGAGTGCATCGAGATGTTCGGCCGCGACGTGCTGCCCTCGCTGCGGTCGTCCTGACCGGCGCCGACCCCCACCCGGCCGGGTCGGCCGGCTCGTAGAGAATGGCGGCCATGGAGACCGAGACCCTTTGGCACGAGTCGGGCACCTACGACGACATCACGTATGCGACCACGGACGACGGCATCGCGAAGATCACCATCAACCGTCCCGAGGTGCACAACGCGTTCCGCCCGCAGACCCTCATCGAGGTCTCCCAGGCGCTCACCGTCGCTCGTGAGGACGAGTCGGTCGGCGCGATCATCCTCACCGGTGCGGGGGACAAGGCCTTCTGCTCCGGCGGAGACCAGCGGGTCCGTGGCGACAGCGGGTACAAGACCGACGAGAACGCCACCGGGCGGTTCCACGTCACCGACCTGCACGTGCAGATGCGGCGCTGCCCCAAGCCGATCGTCGCGATGGTCGCCGGCTGGGCCGTCGGCGGCGGCCACGTGCTGCACCTGGTCTGCGACCTGACCATCGCCGCGGACAACGCCCGCTTCGGTCAGGTGGGTCCGAAGGTCGGCTCCTTCGACGGCGGGTACGGCGCCAGCATCCTCTCGGACCTGGTGGGCCCCAAGAAGGCCAAGGAGATCTGGTTCCTCTGCCGGCAGTACGACGCCCAGCAGGCCCTCGAGATGGGGCTGGTGAACACCGTCGTACCCCTCGCCGACCTGGAGCGGGAGACCGTGCAGTGGTGCCGGGAGATGCTCCAGCTGTCCCCGTGGGCGCTCCGGCTGTCGAAGCTGAGCTTCCACGCCCACGAGGACGGGTACGCCGGCATCCAGCAGCTCGCGCACGACGCGAACCTGCTCTTCTACGGCAACGACGAGGCCAAGGAGGGGCGGGAGGCGTTCAAGGCCAAGCGCCGGCCCGAGTTCGAGAAGTTCCCCCGCCGCGCCTGACGCCCGCCCCCTGCGCGGCACGCGCTCCGAAGAGTCGCGGCGAATTTCCGCGAAGTCGAGTCCTCTCCGCCGATTGTCGGGACAATCGGGGGCGAGGGAGGACCATGTCGACGAGCGTGCCGCTTCGGACCCGTAGGGAGCACGAGCGGGCCAGCTGGCCCGCTCGCGGGCTTACTCGGGCTCGAGTGCTGTGCGGGTCGCTGATCCTCCTGTGCCTGCTCGTGGCCGCCGGCTGGTACCTCCAGGTCAGCGACCTGGTGCGGGTCGCCGACGACCTGACCAGCATGAAGCTCAACGGGGCTCTCGCTGTCGCGGTCCTGGCCGGTGGGCACCTGGCCCGACGTAGGTCGACCCGCCTGACGCTGTTCACGCTGGGCGGGGTCATCGGCCTGGCGGTGCTGATGGAGTACGCCGTCGGTGTGGACCTGCACATCGACGAGCTGCTCGTCCACGACTTCACCGCGACCCAGGGCAGCCTCCCCGGCAGGCCGGCGCAGACCACGGGCATCTGTCTCGTGCTGCTGTCCCTGGCGGGGATCACCACCGACGTCGGGATGCGCAGGCTCGCCCAGTGGCTCGCCGGCGCCCCGCTGGTGGTGGGCATGGTCGCGGTCTACGGCTACCTCTACGGCATCGACTCGTTCTACGGGGCGGGGCCCTACTCCACGATGTCGGTGCTGACCGCCGTGGCCCTGGTCGTGCTCAGCCTGGCGACGTGGCTGGCGGTGCCCTGCGGTGTGATGCAGTGGATCTCGTTCGGCGACGACACCGGCGCAGCGCTCCAGCGGATGCTGGTGCCGGTGGCCGTGGTCCTGCTGCCGTTCGCCGGGTGGGTGCACCTCTGGGGCGAGCGCAACGTCTGGTACGACCGGCCGCTCGGGACCGCGCTGCTCATGTCGTTCGTCGCCGTCGTGGTGACGATCGTGGGCTACCGGGTCGGCCGCACCGCGCTGCGCATGGACAACGAGCGCGACACGCTCCTCGACGAGCTGCACCGGGTGAATGCGAGCCTCGAGGACCGGGTCCGTGGCAAGGCGCACCAGCTCAACCGCCAGAAGACCAAGCTGGCGCTGTTCGAGGAGCGGGACCGGATCGCCCGCGACCTGCACGACCGGGTCATCCAACGGATCTTCGCCGCGGGGCTCCAGGTCGCCTCGATCAGCCGCACGGCGCGCAGGGAGGCGACCGAGCACGGCAACACCGACTCCACCGTCCCCGACAGCCTCAACACCGTCGCCACCGAGCTGGACCTGGCGATCCGCGAGCTGCGCAACTCGATCTTCGAGCTGACCAGCATCGACGACCACGACAACGTCGAGCAGGTGGTGCGCGACATCGCCGCCCGCGCCTCGCGCATCCTCGGGTTCATGCCGCGGGTGGAGGTGTCCGGTGCGGTCGTGGGCGTGCCCTCGGACCTCGTCGCGCAGCTGGCCTCGGTGATCCAGGAGGCGCTGTCGAACGTGGCCCGCCACGCGCGCGCCGACGCGGTCGAGGTGGCGGTCGAGGCGACCGACGAGGTCCTCCAGGTCCGCGTCGTCGACGACGGCGTGGGGCTGCCCGACCCGTTGCCGCGCAGCAGCGGGGTCAGCAACCTGATGAGTCGCGCCCGCAACCTCGGCGGCACCGCGACGTGGGGCAACAACGTGCCGTCCGGAACCCAGCTCGTCTGGCGGGTGCCCCGGAGCCCCGACGTGACGTTGGACGAGCCGGCGACCGGGTTCGGCCAGGTCGACCGCGTGCTGGACGGTCCGCCGGCTTCGCTGCCGGCGGTCACTGCCGCCGCGGCCCCGGAAAGCTGACTCCGGTCGCGGACTCCGACAGGTCCCACAACGCCGCGGCGAGCTGCGGATCGGTGGCCGGTCTCGGGGGGCGTACGACGCCCGGCGAACCGCGCATCTCGAACGGCCCCGTCGGGCCCAGGTAGCTGCCGCCGGGCAGCCCCGGCTCGACGGCCGCGCGGATCTGCGGGGTGGCCCCCTGCTCGGCGCTCTGCCCGACCAGCGAGGTGACGGCCTCGCCGATGACGCCGTCGAGGCGCCGTCGGCCCAGGTTCATGCCGCTGTTCACGAGGTTGGTGTGGGTGTAGCCCGGGTGCGAGGCCACCGCTGTCACCGGCAGCCCGGCGCCGCGGACCCGACGGTCGAGCTCGAAGGTGAACAGCAGGTTGGCCAGCTTGGACTGGGCGTAGGAACCCCACTTGGAGTAGCGGCCGCTGTGGTTCCGCGGATCCTGCAGCGAGACTCTCCGCGCCATCCGGGCCGCCATCGACGACACCGTGACCACGCGCGCGTCACCGGACGCTCCCAAGCTCTCCAGCAGCAGGCCGGTGAGTGCGAAGTGGCCAAGGTGGTTGGTGCCGAGCTGCAGCTCGAAGCCGTCGGCGGTCCGCTGCTCGGGGGTGGCCATGACGCCGGCATTGTTGACGAGGATGTCCAGGGCGCCGCCCTCCGCGGCGGTTGCGGCTGCGCGGCGCACCGAGCCGAGGTCGGCGAGGTCCAGCTGGAGTGGGACCAGCCGGGCCCCCGGCACGGCTGCCTGCAGCGACTGCACGGTGCCCTCGAGCTTCGCCGGGTTGCGCGCGGCCAGCACCACCTCCGCCCCCGCTCGGGCGAGCTCGCGAGCCGTCACCTCGCCGAGACCGCTGGTGACCCCCGTGACCAGCGCCCGGCGCCCGGTGAGGTCGGGCACGTCGGCGAGCGTCCAGGTGCTCACAGCGTCACCCCGAGGTTGTCGAGCACCGCGTCCGCAAGTGCCCGGTCCCCCTCGAGACGTACGTCGAGGTCGGCCGGCGCGCGCCGTCCGCCGACCAGCAGGATCCAGGTCTCGAAGTCCATGGTCAGTCGGGCGTCGGGTCCTTCCGGGAGCTGGTCCAGCGCTGTTCCGCGCCCGTCCTCGCCGACCCGGGCGACGAGCAGCTGCGGCTGGGCGCCGGTGACCTCCAGGACCACCGTCGTGCCGACGGGTGCCCCGACCTTCTTGCCGAGCACGTAGGGCAGGGACTTGGCGTACACGCCGGCCGAGTGCACCGCACCGGCGCTGTCGAGGCCGCCCGGCCGGCCGACGGCCCGGCGGATGTCCTGCTCGTGCATCCACATGTCGAGCGGGCGGTTGGTCAGCAGCGTGTTCCACGACCATCCGATGAGCCCCGCGAAGCCCGGTCCGGGGGCCGAGCCGTCCGTGGGCGGGTCGGCCGTGAGCTCGGCGTACCGCTTCTCCACGCAGGACTGCAGCTCGTCGACGACCTCCTCGGTGGAGCAGGAGGCGCGGGCGAGCACGCCGCCCTCGGTGAATTCGGCCATCGCGCTCCGCACGTGCGGGGCGGGTGGCACCTCGACCTGCTGCTGGGGGTTGCCCGCGAGCTCGGACTCCAGGTGGGCCAGGTGGCAGGCGATCGCGCGGACGTCCCAGCCCGGCAGGTCGGTGGCGATCTGCCACTGGTCCGGCTCCAGCGAGCGCAGCAGTGCGATGACGTCGAGTGCCGAGCGGTGCCACACCTCGACGAGGTGCTGCAGACGGTCCTGGTCGGTGGCCATGCGCGCGAGCCTAGAGCAGGTGCGGGGTGGTCTCCGAGGTGAGCCATCTGGTGACGAACGGGCCGAGGTCCGTGCCGGTCCGGGCGCTGGCCCAGTCGATGCGCCAGAGGTCGGCGAACGCCTTCCTGCCGAGTCCATCGTCTCGAGGTACTCGCGCCACTCGCGCATCGTCGCGTGGCCGGAGCCGCCCTGCGTGGTGACGATGCCGGCCCGGTCGAAGGGGTAGGGCCCGAGGTGGTTGTCCAACCACGCCATCGCCCGGGGCAGGAACCGCGCGACCCGCAGCACCTTGGGGGAGTGGTCGCGGTCCAGCCAGTAGGCGACCGGGACACCCCCGGCCCCCCGAGCAGCAGTACGGCGACGACGGCGGACGCAGGAGCCGACAACAGGGTGCGGGCCACGATTCCTCGATCCGATCGTGGTGAAAGGGCGAGGGCCGCGCCCCCGGGTTGGTGGGGGCGCGGCCCTCGGTGACCTGACGCGGTAGGTCAGAAGGAGCTCTCCGGGAGGTCCATCAGGGACAGGTCCACGGACTCGGCGATCGCGCGCTCCGCGGCCACCTTCGGCAGCACGGTGCGGGCGAAGAACTGCGCCGCGGCGATCTTGCCCTCGTAGAAGTCCCGGTCCTTGTCGCTGACCTCGCCGCTGAGCTTCTCGAGCGCCACGTCGGCCTGGCGCAGCAGCAGCCACGCGCAGACGATGTCACCGAGCGCCATCAGCAGGCGGGTGGTGTTCAGCCCGACCTTGTAGATGTTGCGCACGTCGCCGCCCTCGGCGTTGGCGTCCGCGGACATCAGCTGCGCCACCATCGCGCCGACGATGGCGTTGCCGTCCTCGAGCGCGCTGGCCAGCAGCTCCCGCTCGACCTTGAGCCGACCGTTGCCGGACTCGTTCTTGACGAAGCCCTCGATCTCGCCGGCAAGGTGGCCCAGCGCCTTGGCCTGGTCCTTGACGATCTTGCGGAAGAAGAAGTCCTGGCCCTGGATCGCCGTGGTGCCCTCGTACAGCGTGTCGATCTTGGCGTCGCGGACGTACTGCTCGATCGGGTAGTCCTGCAGGAAGCCTGACCCGCCGAACGTCTGCAGCGACTCGGTGCCGAGCAGCACCCAGGAGCGCTCCGAGCCGTAGCCCTTCACGATCGGCAGCAGCAGGTCGTTGACCCGCTCGGCGAGCTCGTCCTTCTCACCGTTGTGCGCGGCGACCATCACCCGGTCCTGCCAGGTGGCGGTGTAGAGGACCAGGGCCCGCAGGGCCTCGGCGTGCGCCTTCTGGGTCATCAGGGAGCGGCGTACGTCGGGGTGGTGGGTGATCGTGACGCGCGGCGCCGTCTTGTCGGAGGCCAGGGTGAGGTCCGGGCCCTGCACGCGCTCCTTGGCGAACTCCAACGCGTTGAGGTAGCCGGTGGACAGCGTCGCGATGGCCTTGGTGCCGACCATCATCCGGGCGTTCTCGATGACCTGGAACATCTGCGCGATGCCGTCGTGCACCTCGCCGAGGAGCCAGCCCTTGGCCGGCTCCTTCTCGCCGAAGGTGAGCTCGCAGGTGTTGGACACCTTGATGCCCATCTTCTTCTCGACGTTGGTGACGTAGGCGCCGTTGCGCTCGCCCGTCAGCTCACCGGTCTCGTGGTCGAAGTGGTGCTCGGGCACGATGAAGAGCGAGAGCCCCTTCGTGCCGGGGCCACCGGCGCCCTCGACGCCCTTCGGACGGGCGAGCACGAGATGGATGATGTTCTCGCTCATGTCGTGCACGGCGCTGGTGATGAACCGCTTGACGCCGCTGATGTTCCAGGAGCCGTCGTCGTTGGGTGTGGCGACGGTCCGGCCGGCGCCGACGTCCGAGCCGGCGTCCGGCTCGGTGAGCACCATCGTGGAGCCCCACTGGCGGTCGACCATGATCTCGGCGATCTTCTTGTCGCGCTCGTTGCCGTTGATGTGCACGATCGAGGCGAAGCTCGGCCCCGCGGCGTACATCCAGATGGCGGGGTTGGAGCCGAGGATCAGCTCACCGATCGCCCAGTTGAGCGTGGAGGGTGCCTGCTGGCCACCGAGCTCAGCGGGAAGCGACAGCCGCCAGAACTCGGAGTCCATCCACGCCTGGTAGGACTTCTTGAAGGTCTCCGGGAGGTCGGCGGTGCCGGTCTCCGGGTCGAACGTCGGCGGGTTGCGGTCGCTGTCCTCGAAGGAGGCGGCCAGGTCCTCGCGGGCCAGCCGGTCGACCTCGGCGAGGATGGTGCGGGCGGTGTCGACGTCCACCTCCTCGAAGGGTCCGGTCCCGAGGATCTCGTCGCGGCCGAGCACCTCGAAGAGGTTGAACTCGATGTCGCGCATGTTCGTCTTGTAGTGGCTCACTGCTGCACCTTCGTCGTGTCGGGGGCCGCGGGGACCGCGGTCGGACGGGTGTGAGTAGCTGGCCCGGCTACTCACCAGTAACTTCCATTATGCGAGCGCTCGTTGGCCGACACAACCTTTCCGGGGCAACCGGATGATGGTGAGAGTCCGCACAGGGTGCGCTCGGTTTGAACGCGCATCAGGTGGGAAAACGCACCGGTCCCCCGAGGGACTCCCTCGGGGGACCGATCAGCGTGCTGGCACTCAGCTCACTTGAAGGCGTCCTTGACCTTCTCGCCGGCCTGCTTCAGGTCGCCCTTGGCCTGGTCGGTCTGGCCCTCAGCCTTCTTGTCGTCGTTGCCGGTGGCCTCGCCGAACTTCTCCTTGGCCTCGCCAACGGTCGACTGGGTCTCGTTCTTGAGCTTGTCAGAAGCGCTCATGTTGCCTCCTTCTCTAGGTGCCACAGGCAGACCTACCCGCAACCGGGAGATGTATGCCCGCGGCGGGCCCCTCGTGCTCTGGAACACTGGGGCCGTGCGCGTCTCTGCCAAGTCCGACTACGCCCTCCGGGCGCTGATCGAGCTGGCCGTGCGCGCGGACGGCAGCCCCGTCAGCGCGGAGGAGCTGGGCCGGCGGCAGGCCATCCCGCACGGGTTCCTGCAGGCGATCCTGGCGGACCTCCGGCGGGCCGGGATCGTGCTGAGCCAGCGGGGCCAGTCCGGCGGCTGGCGGCTCGCCCGCGCTGCTGACGACGTCACGGTGGCCGACGTGATCCGCGCGATCGACGGCCCGCTGGTCAGCGTCCACGGCACCCGCCCGGAGTCGGTGTCCTACAACGAGTCCGCCCGGGCGCTCCAGCTCGTCTGGATCGCCGCCCGCAGCAGCCTGCGGGACGTCTGCGAGCAGGTCACCATCCACGACCTCGCCGCGCAGGACCTGCCCCTGCCGGTGGCGGCCCGCACGCAGGACGAGGACGCCTGGCAGCCGCGCTGACGGGACGCCCGGCCCCGGAATGGCCAGATCGGTGTGCCCCCGGGCTGGCGGCCCAGAACTAGAACGCGTTACATTTCTGTCCCATGACCGAGCTGCTGCCCGATGCCGTCAGCTGGCAGGCCCCGGACGGGGACGCGCCCGCACGTCGTGCCTCCCAACGCTCCTACGCCGCCGTCGCCCGCAAGGCCAAGCAGGAGTGGCTCGCCCTCTTCGCCGAGGACGCAGTGCTCGAGGATCCAGTGGGCCCGTCCTTCTTCGACGCCACCGGCCAGGGCCACCGCGGCAAGGCCGCGATCAGCGCGTTCTGGGACATGGCGATCGAGCCGGTCCTCGAGTTCCGGTTCACGATCCGTGACTCGTTCGCGAACGGCAACGCCTGCGCCAACGTCGGCACGTTCAGCACCGTGCTCGAAGGCGGCACCCGGGCGGACACGGAGCTGGTCGCGGTCTACCGCGTGGACGACGCCGGCCTCATCACCTCCATGGCGGCGCACTGGGAGGTCGAGCGCACGATGGCTACGGTGCGGCCCGTCTGACCCACTCGACCAGCGGGCGGGCGGCCCGCCAGTCGGCCCGGACCCGGTCGAGCAGGTCAGGGGTGTGGATCTCTTCGTCGAACCCGTAGGACCGTCCCACGTAGAGGGACTTGTGCCGGAGCAGGTCGATGCGGGGGTGGTCGGCCGTCCACCCCCGGGGGCTGGTGCGCAGCCGCTCCCCCTCGCGGCTCCAGCCGGCGCCCTCCAGTCCGGCGAGGATCCCCTCCAGCTCGCGGCCGGTGCGGTCGTCGTCGATCGCGGCGCGGATCGCCCCCAGCCGCTCGCTGTCGGCGTGGTAGACCCCCGCGCCGACCCGGACGCCCGGAGCCCCGACCTCGACGTACCACCCGGCCCCCGGGCCGCTGGGGACGAAGCCGCCCTGGTGGTCCTTGTACGGCGTCTTGTCCTTCGAGAACCGGACGTCCCGGTAGGGCCGGAACACCTTGCCCGATCCGAACTCCTCGGCCAGCGCGGCGACCAGGGCCAACATCGGAGCCCGGACGGCCCGCTCGTAGACGTCCTTGTGCGCGGCCCAGAAGGACCTGGTGTTGTCCAGCTCGAGGTCGTCGTAGAAGTCCAGGGCAGCGACCGGGAAGCCTTCGAACCGCTCCGTCACCAATGTCCTCCGCTCCGTCGTCGTCCCGCATGTGCCTCCACCACGCGCACCCTGCCCGCACCGGCCGCGGTCATGCCCGGCAGGACGCCGGCGTAGTCGACGGGTGCGAGGAGGTCGGCGTCGGCGAAGACCCGATCGGGGAGCCCGGTCGAAGCGGTCACGTGCAGGTCCGAGAGGTAGAGGCCGTGCGGGAACGGTCGGAGCTCCTCGGCCAGCCGGGTCCACAACGCGACGACCCGGTCGGTCGGGAAGTAGTTGAGCAGGCCCTCGGTCACCACCGCCACGCCTGCTGCGGGGTCGAGCCGGTCGAACACCGTGGACAGGCCGGCGGAGAAGACGTCGGCGGTCACCACCCGGTGACGCGTCGGGTCGGTCCCGACCCGGTCCAGCGCCTGCCGCTTGCGTGCCGCCATCGCCGGCAGGTCGACCTCGACCACCGTGAGATCGGGGTGTCGGCGGACGAGCTCGAGCCCCCGGGGACTCATGCCGGCGGCCAGCTCCACGACCTGGCGCACCTCGCCCGCGGCCACCTGCTCGTCGAGGCGGTGGTCGATGATGCGGTGCCGGGCGAGCAGGAAGTGCTCGAGGGTCGGGCCGCCGAGCCGCTCGATGGGCGTCAGCGCGGCCCGGCCGAGCGCATGCATGATGCGCCCCTCGGCGGTGGCGAGGGAGGGGTCCCCCAGCCCATGGTGCGCCCAGACGTACCCCGTGTAGTGGGCCGTCGGGGAGATCGTGTGCGACCCGCGGCGCAGGCGCGCCGGCAGCAGCGCGGAGAACCAGGCCGGCGGTGACACCATGGACGCGATCCTCGCACCCGCTCGGATCCGGGTCCGGCGACTGTCTGGTCAGTCACCAGCCCTTGCGCCCGGTCGAGCGGACCGGCAACGATCGAGGAGACGGGAAGGGAGCGGACGATGATGTCCTCAGCGCAGCGCGTGATCGTCGCCTACGACGGCTCGGCGGACTCCGACCGGGGGTTGGACTGGGCCGTGGACTACGCCCGGGCGCGCGGTGTGCCGCTCGAGGTGTTCTCGTCGTCCGGAGACCTGGAGTATCTTCCCGAGCGGACCGCGGACCAGGCCGAGAACCTGGTCGCGGGCTGGCTCGAGACGGCCACGACCCGCCTGAAGGACTCGGGGCTCGACGACTGGACGACCACGGCGACCAAGGGCCGGGTGGTCCCCGAGCTCATCGACCAGTCGCAGTCCGCGTCGCTGCTCGTGCTCGGCGCCCAGGGGCACGGTGTTCTCGGCGGCATGCTCCTCGGGTCGGTCAGCCAGCACCTGGCTCGCCACGCGCACTGCCCGGTCGCGGTGGTGCGGGGTCAGCACGCACCGGCCAGCAGTCGGGTGGTCGTCGGTGTGGACGGGTCGGACGAGAGCCTTGCGGCACTCGCGTTCGGGTGCGAGTACGCCGACCAGGTGGGTGCCGAGGTCGTGGCCGTGCACGGTCGGGGCATGAGCGTCATGAACGGTCCCTGGGACATCGACGTCGCCCCCGCCGTGGCCGAGGAGATGGACTCGGCCCAGCGGCTGCTCGCCGAGGCGGTGGCGGGCCTGCGTGAGGAGCACCCGGACGTGCACATCGATCTGCAGCCGATGCCGGTGCCGGCGGTCCGGGCGCTCGCCGACGCCTCTCTGACCGCCTCCCTGGTGGTCGTCGGCACCCGCGGGCACGGCGGCTTCGTGGGGCTGCTCCTCGGGTCGGTCAGCGCGGGTGTGCTGCAGCACGCGCAGTGCCCGGTGGCGGTGGTCCGCTGACCACCCTGGAGGTCCGCGGTCTGCGCAAGCGGTTCGGGCCGGTGCAGGCAGTCGACGACCTCACCTTCACGGTCCCGCCCGGGCGGGTGACGGGCTTCCTCGGCCCGAACGGCGCGGGGAAGACGACCACGTTGCGCTGCCTGCTCGGGCTGGTGCGCCCCACGGCCGGGTCCACCACGGTCGGGGGACGGCCCTACTGCGACCTCGAGCACCCGCTGCGCGTCGTGGGCGCCGCCCTCGAGGCGGCGAGCTTCCACCCCGGGCGCTCGGCGCGCAACCACCTGAGGTTCCTCGCCCAGGCCGCGGAGCTGCCCCGTGAGCGGGTCGACGAGGTGCTCGGCACCGTCGGCCTCGCCGAGTACGCCGACCGGCGGGTGGGCGGGTTCTCCCTGGGCATGCGGCAGCGGCTCGGCCTGGCCCAGGCGCTGCTCGGCGACCCGGCCGTGCTGGTGCTCGACGAGCCGGCGAACGGGCTGGACCCCGCGGGGATCGCCTGGCTGCGGAAGTTCCTGCGGGCGCTGGCCGCGGAGGGCCGGACGGTGCTCGTCTCCAGCCACGTGCTCAGCGAGGTGCAGCAGACGGTCGACGACGTGGTCGTGATCGCGCGCGGGAGGCTCGTCACGCAGGGGAGTCTCGTCGACCTGGAGCGGTCCCAGGCCTCGGTGTGGGTGCGCAGCCCCGACCGCGAGCAGCTCGCCGAGGCGCTGGGGTCCCAGCGCGGCACGACCAGCCGGGCCGGCGCCGACGGCCTGCACGTCACCGGCTGGAGCACCGACGAGATCGGCGGGCTGGCGCACCGGCACGGGGTGGAGCTGCACGAGCTCGCCCGGGAGCCGGGAGACCTCGAGCGGCTGTTCTTGCAGCTGACCGAGGAGGAGCCCCGGTGAGCGGCGGGATCAGCGCCGCACTGGTGCGGTCGGAGCTCACGAAGATCCTCAGCACCCGCCTGTGGTGGGGGCTGCTGATCGGCGTCGCGTTCTACTCCGTGGTCCAGTCGGGGGTGACGGCGGCCTTCGCCGGGGTCGACCCGGGCGCCGGCCAGCCTGCTTCCCCCGGCCTGGAGACCCCAGAAGCCATTCGGGGTGTGTATGCCGGGGCCGCCTTCACCGGGGCGTACATCTTCGCGCTCGTCATCGGGGTCACCGGGATGACGGGCGAGTACCGCTACGAGACTGCCACCCCGACGTTCCTGGCGACGCCCCGACGGGCCCGCGTCGTGGTCGCCAAGGGGGCGGCCCATCTCGTCGTCGGGCTCGGCTACGGGGTGGTCGGGCTGCTGTGCACGTTCGTCACCGGTGGTGTCGTGGTACTGGTCCGGGGTCACGACCTGGGCCTGGACAGCCCGGGCCTGTGGCGGGCCGCAGGGTTGGCGGTGCTCGCCGTGGCGCTCTGGACGCTCCTGGGCATCGGCATCGGGACGCTGATCCGCAACCAGGTGGCCGCGCTGCTGGTCGCGGTGGCGGTGACCTTCCTCGTGGAGCCGCTGGTCTCCCTCGGGCTCTACGCCGCCGACCTCGACGCCGTCGGCAAGTTCTTGCCGAGTGCCGCCTCGTCGGCGATGACCAGTCCGCCGTCGCAGTTCGGGGACCTGCTGCCGTGGTGGGCCGGCGCGCTCGTCCTGGGGGCGTACGCCGTGGCGTTCGCTGCCCTGGGGACGTGGTTGTCGGTGCGCCGCGACGTCAGCTGAGCTGCGCGGGCTGGCGCAGCGGCAGCGCGACCCGGAACGTCGTACCGACCCCGGGCTCGGACTGCACGGAGATGTCGCCGCCGTGCGAGGAGATGATGGTCTTCACGATCGAGAGCCCGAGCCCGGTGCCGGGAACCTCCAGCTCCTGCGCCGTGGCGGTGCGGAAGAAGCGCTGGAAGAGCTGGGGCTGCTCCTCGGCGGGGATGCCGATGCCGGTGTCGCTCACCTCGAGGACCGCGTCCTCGCCCGAGGCACGGAGCGAGAGGTGCACCCGTCCGCCGTCCGGGGTGAACTTCACGGCGTTGGCGAGCAGGTTGATCGCCACCCGCTCCAGATGGTCCGGGTCACCGGCCACCGGCAGCTCGCGGTCGCAGAGGTCCAGTGACAGGTCGAGGTCGCGGTCGGCCAGCAGGGGGCGGATCGCCTCCACAGCGCCGCGGGCGGCCGAGCGCAGGTCCACCGGCTCCATGTCGATGGTGAAGCTACCGTCCTCGATGAGCGACACCGTGAGCAGGTCCTCGATGAGGCGCAGCAGGCGTCGGCCGTTGCGTCGGGCGGCCTCGAGCATGCCGCGCTGGTCCTTCGTGACCGGGCCCGCGGACTCGCTGAGCACCATGTCGGTGTACCCGAGCACGCTGGTCATCGGCGTGCGGAGCTCGTGGCTCACCGTGCTCACGAACGTCGTCTTCGCCCGGTCGAGCTGCTCCATCCGCTCGAGTGCCTGCCGCTCGCGGTCCAGCGCGATGCGCAGCGCCGCCTCCCCCCGGCGGCGCTCGGTGACGTCCTCACCGACCCCGAGGTAGCCGAGCGGCTCACCGCTCTCCGACACCCGTGCGGTGACCCGCATCGCCACCGTGAGCGGTGTCCCGTCGCGACGCACCATGATCCAGTCGCGGCGCTCGGACGGCGCCCCGGCATCCACCAGGGCGGTCAGCACCCGCATCCCCGGCGGCACCCCCATCTCCTCGGCACGCGCCTGGATCTCGCCCGGCTCGAGGAACTGCTCGGGCGTCCACCGCCCCACCACCTCCTGCGCGCGGTAGCCGAGCATGTGCTCGGCGCCCGAGTTGAAGAAGACGATGGTGCCGTCGCCACGGCAGCCGATGATCGCCGTACCTCTCGCGCCGTCGAGGATGCTCTGCGCGAGCTCGGAGGAGTCCCGTGCGGTGGCCAGGGCCGCCGCCTGCCGGTGGACGACCAGGGTGAGGGGCAGGCTGACCAGGGCGTAGACCAGCAACCCCATCTGCAGCAGCAGGCCGATGAGCTCGGGCGCGTAGCCCCCCTCCACGACATGGGCGTAGGGCCCCTCGCCCATCGTCGTCAACACGCACGTCAGCGCGCCGCCCACGAGGAGCTCGGCGGAGACCCAGCGCGCCGGCAGGCGCACGGCCGCCCACACCAGGAACGGCAGCGGGAGTACGGCGAGCGGGAGGATCCGGTCGGGCCAGGACATCACCAGGATCGACAGGACGAGCGCGGCGACCTGGACGGTCAGCTCCGTCGGCCCCGGAGTTCGGATGGCCCGGGGGAGAGGCAGCACGAACGGGACCAGGATCAGGATCGAGGCGGACTGGGCGGCGGCGAACGACCCCCATGTGGTGAGGAGGTCGGAACCGGTGCCGGCCGCGACGCCGATGCCCGCCACCAGTCCGGCCGCCACCGTGGACCCGAGCGTGGCCAGCAGGAACCGGCCGAAGTCCTCGACGCTCTTGAGCTGCGGTCGGCGGCCGTCTCCGCGGCTCATGAGCGTGACCCACGTCAGGGGCACCATCGCGTTGGCGACGCCGAACCCGACCAGGGTCACCGACGGGCGGTCCGCGGGCAGGTTCGCGGCGAAGGCTCCCACGCCGACGCAGAGCGTGACCAGCCACCGGTAGGGCGGCGTGACGATCGCGATGGCGCCCACGGCCACCCCGGCCGCCGGCCACCAGGCGGCCAGGGCCGAGCCCTCAGGGCGCAGGTACACCGCTGCGGAACCGAGCGCGAAGACCGCAAGCCCGGTCGCCACGGCGACGACCACGGCGGTGGGGCCGCCCCACTGGCGGGTGTGCTCGGGCGGCGCCGGGTCCGGGGTCGCCAGGAGGGGCTGTCGTCCCCCCGACGGCTCCCGCTGCACCGGGATCAGCATCGTCATCATCCTCCGCGGGCCCGGTTCCGGGTCCTGGACACAGCATGCGGGGTCCGCACGGGTGGCGTCAGCCCCCAGGGGGTCGCACATGCGGAAGCTTGTCGGAAATCGGTGCGAAGGTCCCGGGACCGCGCGGAGGTGGCGGACCGTTGGTCCTGCCAGGAACAGGGGAGCGGGTCCGCCGCGGCGGCAAGGCGTGCACCGCGGACTGGCTCAGGTCCGTTCACCCCTGGAGGACGAGGCCGAGAAGGTAGATCGCGCCGACGACAACCAGCGCGATGGCGGTACCCGGAAGGGCGCCACGACGGAACCCGAGGATCCGCACGCTTCCGTAGGCGACCCAGCCCAGGCCGGCAACGACGGTTCCGAGCAGCAGCCACGGGAATGTGCGCTCCGCGCCCCAGGCTTCCTGTCCCGCCAACGCGCCGATGGTGGAGAGCATCCCGGCCGCGATCCACGGGACGACGAGCAAACCCAGTCCGGAGAGCCAACCGAGTGTGCGGCCGGTGTGCTCTCGCGCAGCCCGGACCTCGGCCTCAGGATCACGAACGTCCTTCATACGCCCATTCTCGAAAGCCGCGTCCGTCACGAGGAAGGGGCCGGGGCATTCCGTTGTGGGACCTTGGTCCGCGGAAGCGACCTTGTCGAGGCGTCAACTGCCCCTGGCCCGGTCTTGACTGGTGCCGCGAGGACGACGTGCTAGCTACTCTCGAGTCGTGACGGGCGAGCCATCCGGCATGTTCGAGGCTGTCTACCTGGGCGCGGAGGCCGGTGGAGCACGAGGCGCTGGTGGTGGGGTGCGGCTACGGGGCCGACGCCGAGTTCCTTGCGCTGTTGGGCTTTCGGACCACGGGGTTCGACTTCGCACCGACTGCGATCGCTGCAGCGCGGCGCAAGAATCCGCTCAGCGAGGTCAACTACGTGGTCGCTGACGTCCTGCATCTTCCCCGTGAGTGGCAAGGCCGGTTCGACCTCGTCGTCGAGAGTCTCACCGTGCAGTCGATGCCACCAGAGCAGCACAACGTCGCGGCGCGGAGAATCGCCGCGTGGTGGCGAGCGGAACTGGCACGGGGCGGACTCGGCTCGAGCAGTCACCGGGCCCGGTCATAGACCCACTCCTGCACATGGACTACGCGCGGCGCAAAAGACGGGACCCCAGGCGAGAGTTCTAGGCTCCAGGCAGCGTGCGGTCGACCACGATCGGGACATGGTCACTCCTTCGGCACGAAGACATGGTCCATGTGGAAGGGCTGCGCCGCTTTCCACGGGTGATAGAACGTCGACTCGAGCCGATGGGCGCGTTCAGGTCGCCAGCAAGGACGACCGGGCCGTCTTCCTCGAGGACGCGGTCGGTCTGGACAGCGTGGGCGGGGCCGCCCTCAACCCACTGTGGAGTGAGCGCCCAAGCTGCGAGGACTGTGAAGTCGACCGGCTGTACCGGCGTATCAATCTCGCCGCGGCGACAACGTGTCCAACGAAGTCCCCGACGACATCGGCCGTTCCTGTTCAGGCCGCAGCAGGCTTGCCGTACAGCAGAAGTCGTACGGCGGCCCGTGAGACGAGCAGCGTGACCACGAGGAACGTCACAGCTACGAAGCCGCCCAGGCTCACCGCGTCGCCGAAGACGACGTCAACGAGCTCCAGCACCACCAACTTGCTGCCGGCGGCGAGCACCCACAACGCCAGCGTGGCGGCGACCAAGCCGCGCTTGGTCGTGGCGGCACGAAGCCGATCGATGACCCTGGTCTTGAGGACGATCACCACTTCCAGCGCAACCTTGAGCAGGACCGCGGTCAGCAGCGAGAGGGTGAACCCCTCACTGATGACGGCTGGAAGGTACTCGATGGCCAGGTTGAGGACGGCCACGTAGACAAAGACGTCGATGACGTCGGCCGGACGGGCCCGGAGCCACCGACGCACAGGGCCCCGTGGCACACCGGATTCTTCCGGGGCTGCCCGCCCAGGTTCTGATGTCACAGGTCGATCCTGACGCAACCCCGGCCCGACCTGCAGCGGTGGGCAGTCGTGCCGCCCCCGAGCACCGAGCTCAGGCAGCCTTGCGGCGGCGCCACGCGGGTGAGCCGCTCAAGCGGCGATGGGACGCGCCTTCGAATTCCTGCGTGGCACCATTCCCGGGTGGGTCAGCATCGGCCCCGCCTCGAGGGGGTCCTCCGGCGGCCATGACGTTCGGCCCTTGCCGGGACAACCGGCAGGCAATGCACTCGTGGCGTGACGAGCATCGCCAACGACACTGTCGCTACCCAGAACCGAGCGCTGCTGAGCAGCCTCCCCTTCGACGACGCGGCCGACCACGAGGACGCGACGCGCGGATTCCTCGGCACCCTCGACGAGCTGGTGATCCGAGACGCGGACGGAAAGGTGGTGTGGGACCTCGAGTCGTACTCCTTCCTCGACGGTGAGGCCCCCGACACCGTCAACCCCAGCCTGTGGCGACAGTCGCAGCTGCTGACCCGCCACGGGCTCTTCGAGGTCGTCCCTGGGATCTACCAAGTTCGCGGCTTCGACCTGTCCGTCATGACCCTCATCGAGGGCGAGACCGGAGTCGTGGTGATCGATCCGCTCATCTCGTGCGAGACCGCCGCGGCCGGACTCACGCTGTACCGGAAGCACCGCGGCGACCGCCCGGTGACGGGGCTGCTCTACACCCACAGCCACGCCGACCACTTCGGCGGCGCCAAAGGCGTCACCACCCAGGAGGACATCGATGCCGGACGAGTCCCGGTGCTGGCACCGGAGGGGTTCTTGGAGCACGCGATCTCGGAGAACGTCTACGCCGGTACCGCCATGGCCCGCCGCGCCGGGTACATGTACGGCGCAGTTCTCGAGCGTGGCCCTCGGGGTCAGGTCGGTGCCGGGTTGGGTCAGACGACCTCCACGGGCACCTTCTCTCTGATCCCGCCGACCGTCGAGGTCAGCCGCACCGGACAGGTCGAGGTCATCGACGGTGTCCGGATGGTGTTCCAGATGGCTCCGGGCACCGAGGCGCCGGCGGAACTGCACTTCCACCTGCCCGAGCACCGCGCCTTGTGCACCGCCGAGAACGCCACCCGCACCTTGCACAACATCCTCACGATCCGCGGCGCGGTGGTCCGCGACCCCCGCGTCTGGGCGCACTACCTGACCGAGATGATCGAGTTGTTCGGCGACGTCACGGACGTCGCGTTCGCCTCGCACCACTGGCCTGTGTGGGGCCACGGCCGGGTCGTCGAGTACCTGTCCTTGCAGCGCGACCTCTACGCCTACCTGCACGACCAGACGCTGCGCATGCTCAACGCCGGGATGGTCGGAAGCGAGATCGCCGAGGCCATCGAGCTGCCGCCGGCGCTGGAGAACGCCTGGCACGCGCGGGGCTACTACGGCTCGGTGAGCCACAACGTCAAAGCGATCTACCAGCGCTACATGGGGTGGTACGACGCGAACCCGGCCAACCTCTGGCAGCACCCACCGGTGGAGCGCGGACGCAGGTACGTCGAGGCACTGGGCGGCGCCGACGCGGTCGTGGCCCAAGGGCAAGCGGCGGCCGACGCCGGCGACCTGCGCTGGGCCGCGGAGATCCTGTCCCACGCGGTCTTCGGCGCCCCCGGGCACACCCCCGCCCGCTCACTGCTGGCCGACGTGCTCGAGCAGCTCGGTTTCGGCGCGGAGAATGGCACCTGGCGCTGCGCCTACCTCTCCGGAGCTCACGAGCTACGTCACGGCAACTTCGGAACGCCGATCAGCCCCATGTCCGCTGACGTCCTCGGCGCCTTGACCCCGGCGCAGATCTTCGACTCGATGGCAGTCCGCGTGAACGGGCCGCGGTGCTGGGACGAGCGGATCGCCGTCGACATCCATCTCCGCGACGCCGGCCGCTACCGCTTGCAGCTGGCCAACGGCGTACTCACACACACCGCGGCAACCCAGACGGACCCGCCGGACGTTCTCCTGCGGATGCCGAGGGCGGCCCTGCCGGCGCTCGTCGCCGGGCCGCTTGCTCCCGAAACGCTCGAGGGCTACGGAGTGGAAGTCGAGGGGGACCTGGGTGCCGTGGCCCGGCTCGTCGCCGCGCTCGACGCCCCAGACCCCGACTTCGCCATTGCCACCCCCTGAGCAGGGATGGCGGGTCACCTGGGCAACGTGCGGGCTTGTGCCACGCGTCGGCTCGAGCACGGGTTCGCCTTCGTCGTGGTGCCCCTGGTGTTCGTGTTCGCGTTCGATCCGGACCTACCTCATCCGCGGATCCTCGGCCGGGAGCAGCTGATAGACAGGGCCCGAGGCCTTTCGGCCTCCAACCGCCTCTATGCGCGGCTCATCAACGCGCTCTTCGCTTGCCGCCAGGTCCGCGCCGGTTCGCGGCTATGACGCACCGCTGCTCTGGCGACGCCACCAAGACGCGATGTCCGGAACGTCCAAGGTGCCGGCAGCCGCAGCCAGCATCATCTGCTCCGCGTCGTCGACGGTATAGGTGAGATCGCGACCATTGAGGATGCAGAAGGTCCGGGCCGCGGCCCACGCCAGCCGCTTGTTCCCGTCGACGAGCGAGTGGTTCCGCACCAGCGAGTGCAACAGCCCCGCCGCCTTGTCCTCGAACGTCGGGTAGGCATCAGCGCCAAAGACCGTTGCTCGGGGACGGCCTGCTGCGGCGGCCAAGAGGCCCGCGTCCCGTACCGCTACGTCGACGAGGACTCCTGCGGCGATCTCCAGGAGATCTTCGACCGTGAGGAAGTCGATCTCCTCGACGCTCACTTCGCGAGGCGCTCGAGGAGCTCGCTGTCCTCCGTGCGCACGCGCTCGATTGCCGCCCGCAGGCGCTGAGGACGCTCGGAGACGTACTGGGCGATCGCCGCGCGAGCTACCTCCTGCATCGAGCGGCCCTCTTGTTCCGCCTTTGCGCGCAGCGCCTCGCTCTCAGCAGCACTGAGCCGTAGATTCATCGCCATGGCGCGATGGTACCAGGGTGGTACCGACTCTGCCTGACGTGCGCTCATGCGGTCCTCGCGGCGGAGTGCCGCAGGACGCAGGTGAGTTCAGGTGTGGGGACTTCGCTTGGAGCGGATGACGGGAATCGAACCCGCATTCTGAGCTTGGGAAGCTCATGTTCTGCCATTGAACTACATCCGCGTGGGCCCGCCGGGCGGGCCGACGCCGCGGCCCTCCACACCGGAGGTCGCCGGGCGGGTCAGATAGTACCCGACACCTCGGGGCCGTCCGGACCGACCGGTGTCAGGTGCGGGAACCGCGGTTGGAGACCGTCACCCGAGGACCGGCCGGTCAGCCGCCGGTGGATCCACGGCGCCGCGTGCGACCGGGCCCAGGCGAGGTCGGCCTCGCGCTGCTGGCGTCGCGTCAGCGGGGGGTGCTCCGGCATCGGGTCGAGGCTCACCGCGTGCTCCACGCCGAGCGCGTCGAGGGCGGCGACCGCCATGTGCTGGTGTCCCAGCGAGGACATGTGGATCCGGTCGATGTCCCACAGCCGCGGGTCGCGGTACTCGCGCATCCGCCAGAAGTCGACCACCGTGGCGCCGGTGCCGCCGGCGATCTCCCGGACCAGCTCGTTGTACACCGCCACCCGGCCGCGGAGCCTGCCGAAGACCGGCGCCCACCCGAGGTCGAAGCCGGTGAACAGCATCAGCTGCGCACCGGTGGCGCCCAGCCGGTGCAGGGCGTCCGAGTACGGCGCGACGATCGCGTCGATGTCGACCTTGGGGCGCAGGATGTCGTTGCCTCCGGCGTAGACACTCACCACGGTGCCCTCGGCCCCGCCGGCCTCCTCGAGCAGCGCCAGCGCGGGTGCCACCTGCTCGTCGAGCACCTGCTGCATCTTGCGCCCGCGGATCGCGAGGTTGGCGTAGCAGAAGTCGGGCTGGTGGGAGGCCAGCACCTCCGCCACCCGGTCCGCCCAACCGCGCACGCCGTTGGGTCGCCGGTCGTCGGGGTCGCCGACCCCCTCGGTGAAGGAGTCGCCGAGGGCGACGAAGGTCCGGAACCGGGGCACCCCGACATTGTGGTCGGCCGCCCAGCGCAGCCGACACGGGGTCCGGCTCCCTACGGCGGTAGGGTGCCGCTGTGCTGCTCTCCGACCGCGACATCAGGGCCGAGCTGGACGCCGGCCGGGTCGCCCTGGAACCCCTCGAGGCCTCGATGATCCAGCCGTCGAGCATCGACGTGCGCCTGGACCGGTTCTTCCGGACGTTCGAGAACCACCGCTACCCGCACATCGACCCGGCCGAGGACCAGCCGGACCTGACCCGGATGGTGGAGCCCGAGGGCGACGAGCCGTTCATCCTCCACCCCGGCGAGTTCGTGCTCGGGTCGACGTACGAGGTCGTGACCCTGCCTGACGACGTCGCCGCCCGGCTCGAGGGCAAGTCGTCGCTGGGCCGGCTGGGACTGCTGACCCACTCCACCGCGGGCTTCATCGACCCCGGCTTCTCAGGACACGTCACCCTGGAGCTGGCGAACGTGGCGAACCTGCCGATCAAGCTCTGGCCGGGGATGAAGATCGGCCAGCTGTGCTTCTTCCGGCTCTCGTCGCCGGCGGAGCACCCCTACGGGTCGGAGAAGTACGGGTCGCGCTACCAGGGGCAGCGCGGCCCGACTCCCTCGCGGTCCTCCCAGAGCTTCCACCGCACCCGCGTCGGCTGACGGGTCGGGACGCGGCGCGTCACTCGAGGCGGTCGGCGAGGCGGTGCAGCCCCGAGGCGAGCGCGTGTCGCGTCGTACGGCGGCGCCGGTGCCCGGTCGGGCGGGCGCGCCGGGCCACCTGCTCGCGCTGGGCGTTGAGGTCGACGGCGTACAGGGCGGTGAGTCTGCCTGAGTCGGTCATGCGGGTTGTCCTTCCACGGTGTCGGGGGAGCGCTGCTCGAGCCGTTCGAGGTAGATGTCGCCGCTGACCGAGCGGGCCCGGACCTCGACGTGATCCTGGTCCTCGGCCGGCGCGCCGGTGGGGGTGAGGGTCGACCGGACCCGGCCGGTGCCCGTGCTGATGTCGGTCCACACCGGCGTCCCCTCCGGGATGCCGAGGCGGATGTTGCCGGAGACGTTCTTCAGGCTGACCTGCCCGCGACCGAGCCGGCCGATGCGGAGGTCGCCCGACGCGGCGGAGAGGGTCGCGTCCTCACAGGTCGCGCCGACCGACAGGTCCCCGGAGCCGCTCTTGAGCACCAGCGGAGCCCGGGCCTCCTGCACCTCGATGGCCCCGGCTCCGGTGGTCAGCTTGGCCGGCGCCGACACGCGGCCGACGGTGATCGTGCCGGCCCCGGACTTGATCTGCGCCTCGGCCGCCAACGAGTCGATCGCGACGTGTCCCGCGCCGGTCTTGACCACGGCGGTGTCCGTGACGGTGCCGAGGGTGATGTCGCCGGCGCCGGTGGCGACCCGGACGTGCCCGAGCTCCCCCGTCGCGCGCAGCGACATGGAGCCGAGCTTGGCCACCAGCCGGCTGGTGCTGGGAACCCGGACGGCCACCTGCACGTCGCGCCGGCCGAGGAGGAAGCCGGCCCGCCGGGGCTCGACGATGCTGACGCGGTTGTCCTCTGCGGTCACGACCACCTCGTCGGCGTGCGCACCGGTCACCTCGACCACGACGGTGTCCCTGGGCTCGGCGGTGACCGCCAGGTCACCGGACTGCAGCTCGGTGTAGAGCTCGACCGGGCCGGCGGCGGGGTGTTCGTGCCTCATCTCGGGTCCTTCCTGTCACACCCAGCCGCTCATCCGGCGTGAGGATCCGCCGAACGGGAAGCTGGAGAGGTCGATGTCGACGTTCACCGCTCGCTCCTGCGTCGCGGCGCGGAGCGCGTTGACGATCCAGGCGTTCAGCGAGTGGCCGGTGCGCGCGGCGAGCTCCTCGGCGCGGACCTTCACGGACTCGGGGAGCCGCACGGTGATACGGGCGATGTTGGTGTCGTCCGCGTCGCCGAAGTCGGCGGCTCCTTCTCCGCCGGGCGGGGGCACGGGGGGCGGCGGGGGCGGTGCCGGGGGGCTGGTCGGCTGGGCCGGCACGTCGACGACGATCTCGGGGTCACGGCCACGGAGCCGCACGTCGACCACCCCGGCGGGCAGGTCGGCAGAGATCTCGGCCGCGGCCTGCGCCAGCACTTCCATGACGGTCAGCCGGACTGCCGGCTCGAGGGCGAGCAGCATCCGTTCCGCGGCGGCGTGGCCCTCGGGGCCCGCGGCCTCCGCCGCCCCCGCCAGGTCTCGGCGCAGCGTCTCCACGAAGCGTGTGATGTCCATGCGCACCACTATGACATCACTATGACGTCACCGCAACACCGCGACGGGGCGTGCTGACATCACGCGGACGTCAGGTAGTGTCAGGGCACGCTCCGCCGGCGGCCCGAACGGGTCGACCCGGCGCATCCTGACGCCCGAACGGGGTCGACCCGGCGCATCCTGACGCCCGATGGGGGCGGCACCGGCGATGCGTCGCCCAGGCAGGATGCGCCGGCTCGGCAGGGTGTTGAGGGCAGGATGCGCCGGCTCGGCCGGGGGCAGGGGGGTCAGGCGGCCTGCGTGGCGCCGTCGGTGAGATCGACGAGATCACCGAGGAGCGACCGCTCCTTGCGCATCGCAGCGGCGATGGCCGGGTGGTCGGCGTGTGCCTCGAGGACCTTCCGCAGGCCCTGGTGCTTGCGCTTGACCTTCTCGAAGGCCGCGGAGACGTCGCTCCGCAGGTCGCCCTCTCCCTGTTCGATCGCGACGTAGATGGCGCCGGCGAGGGCGGTGCGCCACTGGCGCTGGAGCTGGCACAGGATGTCCGCCTCGCTGCGGAAGTGCTGCCAGACGTGTGGGGTGAACCGCCAGGGGGCCTCGTAGGAGCCCGCGCGGGCAGCCTCGTCGATCATGTCGAGCAGCGCCGCGTGTGATCGCCTGCGCATGACTCCGGAACGCCACATGCTGCCTCCTGGGTCCTGATTTCAGCCTTTCCACCGGATGAGGCGGACTTCGCCCTGACAAGTTGATCGACCCCACGACGACCTGTCTGAGCGAAAGCGAACCCGAGACGCGCTGTCATCCCACGGCCGATGTATCCCCAGCTTGCGGGACCGCAAACGCCGACGGAGTGCCCCGTTCCCGAGACACCCCGTCGGCGAGATGCAGCTGTGGCTCAGCCCGGTGCCCGCCTGGAAGCGGGCCGGCTGGTCAGAGGGAGCCGATGAGCATGGCCTGCCCGTCGCCGTCGTCGCCGTCGTCGCCGTCGTCGCCGTCGTCCTTACCGTCGCCCTTGGTCTCCGGCTTGGTCTCCGGCTTGGTCTCCGGCTTGGTCTCGGGCTCCGGCGCCTTCTTTGCCTCGGCGGCCGCTTCGGGCTCGGGGGACGCCGCGGGGGCAGTGGAGGCCCCGGCAGCCTCCCCACGCAGCTCAGCCAACAGCTCGGCCCGCAGCTCGTCCTTCAGCTCGGCCTTCAGTTCTTCCTTGGCTTCGGGGGTCAACTCTTCCTCCTCGCGTTGCCACAACTTCTCCCCGCTGCGGACGGGTTGTCCGGCGGTGTCCGCACCCTCGCCGGGCTGCTTGCCCAGCGCAGACTGCTCCGGGGTCAGCCCCGGTTCGGTGCTGCCCGCGTGCTGCGGAGCCGTGCGGTCCGCCTCGGGCTCCCACGAGGACGACTCGTCCAGGGGCTTGTCGGCCTCGCGGGCCGGTGACTTCTCGACGTCGGTCGCCGTCGCCGTCGGGGCCTGCTCAGGGTCGGTGGTGCCGTCGTGGGCCACGGTCGATGCGTACTGCGCGTCGTCGGCCTCGGCGTCCCCGGTCCGCGTGGCCGGCGTCTCGGCTCGCTTGACCGACGCGAGCAGCATCTGGGCCACGTCGAGCACCTCGACCTCCTCGCGGGCGGTGCCCTGGGCCTGCAGCGCGGTGAGGCCGTCGGAGAGCATCACCCGGCAGAACGGGCAGCCGACGGCGATCTGGTCCGCCCCCGTCCCGACCGCCTCGGTGGTGCGGTTGACGTTGATCCGCTCCCCGATGTTCTCCTCCATCCACATGCGGGCACCGCCGGCGCCGCAGCAGAAGGACCGCTCACCGCTGCGCTCCATCTCCCGGAAGTCGGCGTCCGGGATGACCTCGAGGAGCTCGCGCGGCGGCTCGTAGACGCCGTTGTGACGCCCGATGTAGCACGGGTCGTGGTAGGTCACCGGCCGCGACGGCCCACCGTTCTGCGGGATCGGCGTGAGCTTGCCCTCCCGGACCAGGCGGTTGAGCAGCTGCGTGTGGTGCACGACCTCCAGCTCGACGCCGAACTGGGAGTACTCGTTCTTCAGCGTGTTGAAGCAGTGCGCACAGGTGGAGACGACCTTCTTGGCCTTGGTCTCCTTGAAGGTCTCGGCGTTCTGCTCGGCGAGCTGCTGGAAGACGAACTCGTTGCCGGCCCGCCGGGCGGGGTCGCCGGTGCAGGTCTCGCCATTGCCGAGGACCGCGAAGGAGACCCCCGCCATGTCGAGCAGCTCCGCGACGGCCCGGGTGGTCTTCTTCGCCCGGTCCTCGTAGGCGCCGGCGCAGCCGACCCAGAACAGCCAGTCGACCTCGTCGAGGGACTCGACGTCCTTGCCGACCTCCTTGACATCGAAGTCGAGGCCCTGCGCCCACTCCATCCGGGCGCTCCCGCTCATGTTCCACGGGTTGCCCTTGTTCTCCAGGCCCTTGAACAGGCCGTTGAGCTCGGCGGGGAAGTTCGACTCGATCAGCACCTGGTAACGGCGCATGTCCATGATGTGGTCGACGTGCTCGATGTCCACGGGGCACTGGTTCACGCAGGCGCCACAGCTCACGCACGACCAGAGCACGTCGTTGTCGATGACCGCGCCGCCCTCGGGGTGCCAGGCCAGCCCTTCGGTCTCCCCGACCAGCGGCCGCTCGGCCTCGGTCAGGACCGACGCCGGCAGCTGCTCGCGCTCCTCGTCGGAGGAGGCGAGCATGTACGGCGCCTTCGCGAACGCGTGGTCGCGGAGGTTCAGGATCAGCATCTTGGGCGAGAGCGGCTTGTCGGTGTTCCACGCCGGGCACTGGTCCTGGCAGCGGCCGCACTCGGTGCAGGTCGCGAAGTCCAGCATGCCCTTCCAGGAGAAGTCGTCGACCGATCCGATGCCGATCGAGGTCTCCTCGTCCATCTCCTCGACCATCTCCATGTCGAACGGCTTGCCGTCGACCATGAGCGGCTTCATCGAGCCCAGCGCGACCGGCTTGCGCCCGAAGAGCACGTTGATCGGGGCGATGAAGATGTGCAGGTGCTTGGAGTGCACGACGAGCACCGCGAAGACGAGCATCACGCCGATGTGCAGCAGGAGGCCGATGCCCTCCAGCACCTCCAGGGCGCCGTCGCTCATCCCCTCGAAAGCCTTGCCGATGCCGATCGAGGCGAAGGCGCCGCTGTCGTAGGGCAGGTGGTCCGCCGCCGACGCCGCGGCGCGGAAGAGGAACAGCGTCCAGATGACGTTGAAGATCATGAACAGCGTCATCCACGCACCACCGGTGTGCGATCCCTCGAACCGTGACTTGCGGCCGAGCCGCCGCGGCGAGTTCTGGAAGCGGATGACGGAGAAGACGATGATCCCGAGCAACGCCATGATCGCGATGAAGTCCTGCAGGAAGCCGAGCAGGAACCAGTGGCCGATGAGCGGGATCGCGAAGTGCGGGCTGAACAGCGCGCCGTACGCCTCGAGGTAGACCGTGGCGAGGATCAGGAACGCCCAGAAGACGAAGAAGTGCGCGGCGCCCGGAACGGTCCACTTCAGCAGCTTGCGCTGCCCGAAGACCTCCACCACCTGCGACTTGACGCCCTGGCCGACGTGCTCGCGGAGGTTCTCGATGCGGTCCGGCGCGGGCTGCCCGTTGGTGATCAGGCGGTAGAGGAACCACACCCGTCGCCCCACCACCACCAAGGCGACCGCGGTCAGCGCGAGGCCGAGAATCAGCACCCAGTTCACTCGTCCACTCTCCATCTGCCGGCGTTCTGCCAGGCGTCCGCCCGCGCAGCGTGGCTAAGCCTAGGGGCCGCCGCAGCTGAGGGGCACCGGGATGTGAGACAGATCGTACTAACGAGTAACGAGGCCCCGACCGCCCACCCGGCCACCGGGCATGACCCGGACAGGTGAGCGGTCGGGGACCGAGGTCCTGGGTCCCCGGTGTCAGGTGAGGCGGCCTCGACGGTTGAAGTCGAGCCGCACCTTCGTCAGGCGACCGTTCGGCTTGCGCGCGCAGTAGGTGAACGTGCGGTCCAGACGCTGGTGCGGCTGGCCGGCGTGGAGCAGGACCTGCCGCACCGACATCCCGCTCTGCAGGCGGTCGAACAGCGTCGTGCCCTTCGCCACCGACGGCTGCCGGCAGGCGTCGTTGGTCACGCCCAGTGCCCGCTCCCACATCTGCAGGTAGGCCTCGGCCCCGCGCTGCATGTCCTGCTCGAGGTCGGCGCCGTCACCCTCCTGGGTGTCGGCGATGTGCACCAGATCCTCCAGCCAGTCCGGGTAGAGCCCGTAGTGGGCGACGCCGTCGACGTTGAGGTCGTAGACGCGCTCGCCGCTGCGCTGCTGCTTGACGGTCACCCCGCCCCAGCCCTTGAACGGGTAGGTGACCGGGTTCTCCGCGTCGGCCCCACGGGGGTCGCCCTGGGCGCCGAGGCCGTTGATGTCTGCGCCGTACCCGAACCCGAAGTAGTAGCGCGGGTCGGCCCAGGTCAGGTGCTGGCGCCACTTGTCCACGAAGCCGGTCGAGTCGCCGGCGTAGGGGAACACCACGCCACCCAGCTTGTAGATCCGCGGGTAGGCGTCCGGGGTCGACCACGAGTGGCTGGAGATGACGCCCGGGTACTGCAGCTGCTCGAGCACGTCGAGGCTGGACTTCCTGGCCTTCACGCTCATGTGGTCGGGGTCGAAGATCATGTGCCGCTGGGCCATCTGCTCGATGAGGTGCTTGCCCAGGTCGGTCAGGCCGCGCTCGTTGCAGTGCGGGGCGGGGCCGTAGAACGGCAGCGACGGGATGGTCAACCCGCTCACCTCGGCGATGGCGCCGAACAGGCCGTCGCGCTGCTCGAAGAGTCCGCCGTCCTCCGGAGTGGCGTACTGCTCTCGGTCGTGGACGTCGTCGGCGTAGCCGTCCGGGCACTTCTCCATCTGCCAGAAGCTCTGGGTCTCGTTGAAGTTCGCGCTGTTGACCAGTACGCCGGTCTCGCCGGTGTCCCCGGTGATCCCGCTCAGGGCGTTGTCGAACTTGTTGACGATCTCCATCTGCCGCACGCCCATCTTGTAGACGCTGCGCAGCCGCCGGTCGATCTCGTCGGAGGTGCACTGGGCGCCCGCCTCCTGCTGGCCGCCCTTGTAGGTGCAGCCGAACGGGATGCTGGTCTCGATGCCCATGATCACGGCGAGCTTGCCCCGGTTGACGACCTTGCGCGCCTGGAACGGGTTGGTGACGATGCGGTACCAGCCCTTCCCCGGGCCGCCGTACTGGGCGTCGATGTAGCGCTCCATGTCGCGCATGTCCTGCGCCTCCCACCGGACGGTCTTCATGTCCTTGCAGGTGGGGTTCTCGGTGAGCACCTTCTCGCTCTTGATCGGGTAGATCTGGCACAGCTGGTTGTTCTCCACCAGCAGGTTGACGAAGATCCTCAGCCCGCCCTCCCAGGCGCGCTCCATCCACTTGTAGTAGGTGCCCTCGTGGGTGAGCGAGTCAGGCGCCGGCCAGTCCTTGAAGGTGGGCCAGCCCACCGGGTCGTGGCTCGGTCGGCCGTTGAGCGCGGTCTCCAGGGGCGAGACGCCGCCGCTCTTCTCGTGGTCGGGGCAGTCGACGAGCGCGACGGTCACCCCGAACGGCGACCACGGCCGGCCGCAGTGGGCGCCGCCGCCCAGGAACTCGAAGGCCATTCCGTGGGTGTGGGCGTCGGTGGTGCCGCGCACCTCCTGGAAGGGGCTGATGCCCTTGAAGGTCCGCCCGCCGATGTTCGTGGTGACCTCCGGCCACGTGGCGCACCCCTCGGTGAGGCGGAGCCGGAAGTGCGTCGCGTCGCCCAGCGTCATCGGGTCGCCGGCGTGCAGGCCGCTGCCGTCCTGGGCGAATGTGAAGCCGTGGTGCTTCTTCACCTTCCACACCCCCGACTCGTCCGGCGCGTCGCCGGCGGTCACGCCGGAGGAGGAGGCGTCGACGAACTGCTTCTCGGAGTCGAAGAGCAGGTAGCTGCCCAGGTCGGTCGCCTGGAAGTGGAACGGCTCGGCCGCGTCGAGGCTCTTCGCCGTGGTGGCGTACCCGTCGCCGGAGCGCGCCACCCAGGTGCCGTCCGGGGCCTGGATGCCGTAGCAGCCGCCGGCCATCGCGTAGCGGGTCCGCGGAACCGTCGTCCGGGGCGGCGTCCGCGGGACCTTGGTGAGCTCAGGGTCCGGCTCCTTGCGCTGCGCCTCGACGGCCCGGATCGCCCGGCGGGCCTGCTGCGGCGTGGTGGGGTCCTCGGTGCCCTCGGTCTCGCCGCTCTGCGAGATCGCGTTCTTCAACGCGGGGTCGTGCACGTGCCCGGGCACGTCGATGCCGCCGTGCGTGTGGGGCTGCGACTCGCTGCTCGTGCTGGTGGCCCCGGTTGCGTCCCGGTAGGCACGCATGAGTGCCTTGGCCTCGCCGGTGCCGGCTCCGCCGTACGAGGGGACCATGACCGACGCGCCGACGACGGCGCCGACGGCCACGGTGGTCGACCAGGCAAGGCGGGTCCGCAAACGGCGGTTCTCTCGGGGCACGGTGTCTCCTGAAGCAGGCGGCTGTCGGGTGTGCAACGAAAGTGAACCGTGTTCGGCTACGCCTTGGCTAGGGGGTCTGGTCGGGAGCTGCTTCAGCGCGTGCTGCCGAGGCGTCGGGACAGCGCCGCTGCGGTCCGCACGGTGAGGCCGGCGGTACGGCGTGCATCGACCCCGGCATCGTCGGAAAAGGTGATGGCCACGGCGGCGACCGGGTGGCCGTTGTGGTCGAGCACCGCAGCCGCCACTGACGAGAAGCCCGCCGTGACCTCGTCGACCTCGAGGGAGTAGCCCCGCTGACGCGTCTCGGCCAGCGCCTCCCGGAGTTGACGCGGCCCGGAGGGCCCGAGGCCGGTCCGGTCCACGAAGGCCGCGCGGTCCGGGAGGAGCGCGCGGACCTGGCTTGCGGGAAGGGCGGCGAGGACGGCCCGGCCGCTCGCGGTGAGGTGCGCCGGAAGACGCACGCCGACGTCGGTGACCAGCGGGGGACGGCCGGGGGCCCGCTCCTCGAGGACGTACAGGACCTCCCGGCCGTGCAGCACCGCCAGGTGCGCGCTCTGGCCCACCTCGTCGACCAGAGCTGCCAGGTGTCGGCGGGCCAGCCGCTGCAGCGGTTCCTGACGGGCGTAGCCGCTGCCGACCTCGAAGGCCGCGACGCCGAGCCCGTAGCGGTGCTCCTCGGGCAGGTGCGCCACGAACCCCTCGTCGACCATGGTCGCCAACAGGTGGTAGGCGCTCGACCGCGGAAGGTCGCAGGCCGCGGCCAGCCGCTCGAGCGGCACCGGCGCGGGTTGGGCGGCCAGGAACCGCAGCACCCGCAACGCGCGTGTCGCCGCCGGCACCTGACTCATCTGACCGACGCTATCGCGGATGTCTCGGATCCGAGACACGTGTCCCGGCTGGAGAGTCGCGCTGGCCCGCGCGGAGGAGTGCAATCGAGACATGACGGAAACGGTCACCCGCCCAGGGCTCGTGCGCATCGGCACCGGCGCGCTCTCCCGCGACGAGGTCGTGCGCATCGCGCGCGCCGGCGCCCCGGCGGGCCTTGCGCCCGACGCGCAGGAGGCGATCCTCAGCGCCCGCGCGGCCGTCGACCGGCTCGCCGCGGCCCCCATGCCGGCGTACGGCATCTCGACGGGGTTCGGTGCCCTCGCCACCCGGCACATCCCCGCGGAGAAACGCGTGCAGCTGCAGCGATCCCTGGTCCGGTCCCACGCAGCGGGCAGCGGCCCGGAGGTCGAGCGCGAGGTCACGCGGGCGCTGATGACCCTGCGGTTGTCCACGCTGGCCACCGGCCGCACCGGCATCCGGTTGGAGACCGCGGAGCTGCTCGCCGCCCTGCTGACCCACGGGATCACGCCGGTCGTCCACGAGTTCGGCTCACTGGGCTGCTCCGGCGACCTGGCCCCGCTGGCGCACTGCGCGCTGGCGCTGATCGGAGAAGGGCCGGTACGCCGGTCCGACGGCACGCTCACGGACGCAGCGACCGCGCTGGCCGAGGCCGGGCTGGCCCCCGTCGAGCTGGCCGCCAAGGAGGGCCTCGCGCTGATCAACGGCACCGACGGGATGCTCGGCATGCTCGTGCTCGCCCTGCACGACCTGGAGAACCTGCTGCGCGTCGCCGACGTCGCCGCCGCCATGTCGGTCGAAGCCCTGCTGGGGACGGACCGGGTGTTCGCCGAGGACCTGCAGGCGCTCCGCCCCCATCCGGGGCAGGCCGCCTCGGCGGCCAACCTTCGCAGGCTGCTGACCGACTCCCCGGTCGTGGCCAGTCACCGGGGTCCGGACTGCAACCGCGTCCAGGACGCCTACTCGCTGCGCTGCTCGCCCCAGGTCCACGGGGCGGCCCGCGACACCTGGGCGCACGCGGCGGCGGTCGCGGACCGGGAGCTGGCCAGCGCGATCGACAACCCGGTCGTGCTGCCCGACGGGCGGGTGGAGTCCAACGGCAACTTCCACGGCGCACCGGTCGGCTACGTGCTCGACTTCCTGGCCATCGCCGTCGCCGACCTCGCCTCGATCAGCGAGCGGCGCACCGACCGGTTCCTCGACCGGGCCCGCAACGCGGGGCTCCCGGCCTTCCTGGCCGACGACCCCGGGGTCGACAGCGGGCACATGATCGCGCAGTACACCCAGGCCGGGATCGTCTCGGAGCTCAAGCGGCTCGCTGCCCCGGCGAGCGTCGACTCGATCCCCAGCTCGGCGATGCAGGAGGACCACGTCTCGATGGGGTGGGCCGCAGGTCGCAAGCTGCGGCGCGCCGTGGACGGGCTCACCCGGGTGCTCGCGGTGGAGCTCCTGACCGCGGCGCGGGCCCTGGACCTCCGGCGCCCCCTCGAGCCCTCACGCGGCACCGGCGCGGTGGTCCGGCTGCTGAGGCGGGACGTGCCCGGGCCGGGGCCCGACCGGCACCTCGCCCCCGAGATCGAGTCGGTCGTCCAGCTGGTCCGTCCGGGGGCCGTCGTACGAGCCGTCGAGGAACAGACAGGAGAGCTCTCATGACCGCAGGACGTCAGACGGGACCGCGGGAGGTGCGAGCGGCGCGCGGGACGCGACTCACCGCCCGGTCCTGGCAGACCGAGGCCGCGCTGCGGATGCTGATGAACAACCTGGACCCGGAGGTCGCCGAGCGCCCGGAGGACCTCGTGGTCTACGGCGGCACCGGCAAGGCAGCACGCGACTGGCCGTCGTACGACGCTCTCGTCCGCACGCTGCAGACCCTCGGTGACGACGAGACGATGCTCGTGCAGAGCGGCCGGCCGGTCGGCGTCTTCCGCACCCACGAGTGGGCGCCGCGGGTGCTCATCGCGAACTCCAACCTCGTCGGCGACTGGGCGAGCTGGGAGGAGTTCCGCCGGCTGGAGCACCTCGGGCTCACGATGTACGGCCAGATGACCGCCGGGTCGTGGATCTACATCGGCACCCAGGGCATCCTGCAGGGCACCTTCGAGACGTTCGCCGCCATCGCCGACCAGCGGTTCGCAGGCACGCTCGCAGGGACGATCACGCTGACCGCCGGACTCGGCGGGATGGGCGGCGCCCAGCCCCTCGCGGTCACCATGAACGACGGGGTGGCGATCTGTGTCGAGTGCGACGAGTCCCGGATCCGGCGGCGGATCGAGCACGGCTACCTCGACGAGCGGGCCGACTCGGTCGAGCAGGCCCTGGAGCTCGCGGTCGCGGCCAGGGACGAGCGCCGCCCGCTCTCGGTCGGGGTGCTCGGCAACGCCGCCGAGGTGGTGCCGGTGCTGCTGAGGCAGGGCGCGCCGATCGACATCGTGACCGACCAGACCAGCGCGCACGACCCGCTCTACTACCTGCCCGCCGGCGTCGCGTTCGACGACTGGGCCGAGCTGCGCGACAAGGATCCGGCCGGACTCACCGCGGCCGCCCGGGAGTCGATGGCCCGCCACGTGGAGGCGATGGTCGGCTTCCTCGACGCCGGGGCCGAGGTCTTCGACTACGGCAACTCGATCCGCGACGAGGCCCGCAAGGGCGGGTTCGCGCGCGCGTTCGACTTCCCGGGGTTCGTCCCCGCCTACATCCGTCCGCTGTTCTGCGAGGGCAAGGGACCGTTCCGCTGGGCGGCGCTGTCCGGCGACCCGGCCGACATCGCGGCCACGGACCGGGCGATCCTCGAGCTCTTCCCCGACGACGAGCGCCTGCGGCGGTGGATCACCATGGCGGGGGAGCGCGTCCACTTCCAAGGACTGCCGGCCCGCATCTGCTGGTTGGGGTACGGCGAGCGGCACCGGGCGGGGCTCCGGTTCAACGAGATGGTGGCCTCCGGAGAGCTGGCCGCGCCCATCGTGATCGGCCGCGACCACCTGGACTGCGGCTCGGTCGCGAGCCCCTACCGGGAGACCGAGGGCATGGCCGACGGGTCCGACGCGATCGCCGACTGGCCGCTGCTCAACGCCCTGCTCAACACTGCGTCGGGGGCGAGCTGGGTCTCGATCCACCACGGCGGCGGCGTGGGGATGGGCCGCTCGATCCACGCCGGCCAGGTGACGGTGGCCGACGGCACCGCCCTGGCCGCCCAGAAGATCGAGCGAGTGCTGACCAACGACCCCGGCACGGGCGTCGTCCGGCACGTGGACGCGGGCTACGACCGCGCGGTCGAGGTCGCGCGCGAGCGCGGTGTCCGGATCCCGATGGCCGAGTCCTGACCGGGTCCCCACCCGTCAGTGGACGCCTCCGACGCCCCGCCCGACCACCCAGGCAGCGACCTGGGTGCGGGACTTGAAGCCGAGCTTGCGCAGGATGTTCTCGACGTGCCCCTGGGCGGTGCGCACCGAGATCACCAGCCGGGTGGCGATCTGCTGGTTGCTCAGCCCCTCTCCCAGGAGGGCGGCGACCTCTCGCTCCCGAGCCGTCAAGGGGGTGTCGGAGAGCCGGTCGGCCTCGGGCTGCTCGTTGCGGCCGAGGGCGTAGTCGACGGCCTCGTCGACCTGCAGCGCCCGGCCACGCCGGTGCGCCGCCAGGAACGCCCGGTCGCCCAGCTCGGCGCGGGCGGCCTCCTCGCCGAGCTGGCGCTGCGCGGCGATGTACTGCCCGGCCAGCGGGTCGAGCCCGACCCGGTCCCACATCCGCATCGCCACCCCCAGCAGCGTGGCGGAGCGGGCCGCCTCGCCCTCCTCGGCCGCGATCGAGGCCAGCGACTCCAGCGCCAGGGCGACGCCGGCGTCGTCGCCGATCCGGGACCGCAGGTCGAGGGACTGGGCGGCGAGCTCCTTCGCCCGGCCGAGGTCGCCGGCCCGGCGCGCGTCGACGCTGAGCGCCCACAGTGCGAGCCCGCGGATGTGCAGCTCGCCGCGCGGCGCAGTCAGCGCCAATCCCTCGGCGTGGACCCCGGCAGCCTCCTGCCTGCGGTCGTCGGCGCTGAGCGTCACGCCGAGGACCACGAAGGCCGCCGGGAGGCCGGGCAGCTCCTCGGCCGCGCGGAACAGCGCGATGCTGCGCCGGCAGCTGTGCTCGGCGGCGGCGAGGTCGCCGGCGTACAGCGCCTGCACGCCCTCGGCGAACCGCAGCCGAGCCCAGGCGACGGTGCGCCCCCGGTCCGGGTCGGCCGGCCCGTCGGGCGCCGGCTCGGGCCCGTCGCTCTCCAGCTCCGCACGGGCAGCGGTGAGGCATCGCGCTGCGTCGTCGAGCTGGGTCTGCAGGCCCGCGAGGTATCCGGAGATCGAGAACGCCGTGGACCGCTCGGCCGGGGATCCGACGCCGTGGGCCAGCGCCGCGTCCAGCCAGTGGCGCGCCTCGGTCAGCAACCCCGTGACGGCCCAGTAGTCCTCGAGGTCGACCGCGAGCCGCAGGGCGACGGCTGCCTCCGCACCCCGGGAGCTGGTGCGCTCGAGCACCGAGCGCAGGTTCCCGTGGTTGCGGCGCAGCTCCGCCATCAGCGCGGGCTGGTCCGGCCCGATCCACTGGTCGTGGAAGCGCCGGCCGAGCTCGGTGAAGTACCCCTGGTGGCGGCGGCGCCACGCCTCCGCGCCGCTCGTCGCCGCCAGCCGCACCTCGCCGTACTGCCGGATCGTCTCGAGCATCCGGAAGTGGGGGCTCGCCTCGCCGGGGTCGCGGGCGACGAGGGACTTGTCGGCGAGCGAGGAGAGGACGTCGAGGACCAGGTCGGCCGGCAGCTCGTCGTCGCCGCACACCACCTCGGCGGCGTCGAGGTCGAAGCCTCCCGTGAAGACCGACAACCTGGCCCACAGCGTCTGCTCGGCGGAGCTGCACAGCTCGTGGCTCCACTCCACGGAGGCCTCCATGGAGCGCTGCCGGTCCGGCAGGTCCACGTAGCCGCGGCTGAGCAGCTGGTAGCGGTCCTCGATGCGCTCCAGCATCGCCTCCGGGCTGAGCACCCGGCTGCGGGCGGCGGCCAGCTCGAGGGCCAGGGGGATGCCCTCGAGGGCCACGCAGAGCCGGGCGACGGCCGCCGCGTTCGCGTCGGTCAGTCGGAACCCGGGAAGGGCATGGCGGGCCCGCCCGACGAAGAGCACCACCGACTCGGAGCCGGCGATGTCCGACGCGCGCAGGGACGCGGAGAGGTCAGGCACCGGCATCGGTGGCACCCGGTAGACCAGCTCGCCGGCGATGCCGAGGGCCTGCCGACTGGTGGAGACCACCTGCAGCCCAGGGCAGCCGGAGAGGAGGTCGGAGACAAGCTCGGCGGTCGCGGCCAGGACGTGCTCGCAGTTGTCGAGGACCAGCACGGCCCGGTCGTCGCCCAGGAACTGGCAGATCGTCGTCACCTGACGCTCACCCGGTTGCGGGCGCACGCCCATTGCCGCGGCGACGGCCACCTGGACCATGCCGGGGTCGTGAACCTGCCCGAGGTCGACCAGCCAGACCCGCCCGTCCGGCCCCTCGGGGCCCTCGTCCAGCTGCTGCAGGAGTCGCTGCGCGAGCCGGGTCTTGCCGGTCCCGCCGATGCCGATGAGCGTGACCGATCGCGTCGACGTCAGCGCTCGGTGCAGCTCCTGCAGCTCGTGCCGTCGACCGACGAAGAGGGTGGCATCGAGGCCGTTCGTGGTCACTGCACCTCAGACACTAGACCCCCGGCGGGTCCCGGCGGTACGAATCGTCGAGGCCGTACGCCGGGGCACGGGAACGCCCCGGGCGGCCTCCCGGACCGCCCGGGGCTCCGAGGTGGACGAGCGGCCGAGCAGGCGGGGGAACAGCACCCGGCAGCCGCCACACCGGATTCCGGTTCCAGTCTCGGGGGTCCGCGGCGGCCCTGGCACCGGGACAATTACGGGTCTTCAGCCCGCCTCAGGCGCGGGACGCCCCCACGACCCGCGGTGGACCACCTCGGTCAGCGGTCGCCGTCCGCGGGCGGCCGACCCCCGGGTCCCGGCACTGCCCGCGCGGTGGCCGACGGTGATCGCCCCGATCGGCATGTGACTGTCCGGCACCTCGAACTCCTCGCGGAACCCGTCCACCGCCTCGGGTGGGATGCCGAAGAAGCAGGCCCCCAGCCCCTCGTCGACGACCGTGAGCAGCATCAGCAGCGAGGCCATCGCGGTGTCGAGGTGCCAGTAGGGGACCGGCCAGCGGGCCTCGTCGCGGTCCGTCCAGCCCTTGTCCGGCTCGGCGTACCGGTCGAGGTAGGCGTCCTTGTGGCTGAGCGGCACGATGACGACCGGCGCGGTGGTCATGCCTCGGAGCCAGCTGTCCGGGGCGTCGAGGGCGTCGCCCGCCGTACGACGCCAGAAGCGCTCGACCTGCGCCGGCTCGTCGAGCACCAGGAACGCCCAGCCCTGGCTGAACCCGGCGCTCGGTGCGTGCAGTGCGTTCTCGAGGATCCGGTCGAGCACTGTCGGGTCGACCGGTTGTGATGAGTACGTTCGGACCATCCGGCGGCGGCGGACGACATCGGTGAACTCCATGAGGAGCAGCATGACAAGGGCAGGCGAGCGGCGGACGTTCGAGCAGATGTGGGACGACCTGGCTCCGGTGGGGCGTTCCCCGCGCACGGGTGGCTACTTCCGCCAGGCCTTCGGTGCCGTGGACGACGAGCTGCAGGCCTGGTTCGCGGAGGAGTGCGCCCGGCGGGGCCTGCGGCTCGACCGTGACGGGTTCGGCAACGTGGTCGGCTGGTGGGACTGCGGCTCGGGGCCGGCGGTGCTCACCGGCTCGCACCTCGACTCCGTCCTGGACGGCGGCGCCTTCGACGGGCCGCTGGGGGTGGTCTCCGCGCTCGCGGCCGTCGACCTGCTCCGGGACCGAGGCGTCACGCCGGCCGGGCCGATCGGCGTCGCGGTCTTCCGGGAGGAGGAGGGATCCCGGTTCCCCCTCGCGTGCCTCGGCTCCCGGCTGGCCACCGGGAGCGTGACGTGGGACGAGGTGCGTCGGCTGCGGGACCGGGACGGGATCGCGGTCGGTGACGTGATGGACGGCCCGGACGGCCGTGCCGGCTCCGACCTGCTGGCCGGCGTCGGGACCTTCGTCGAGCTGCACGTCGAGCAGGGCCGCGATCTCGTGCACCGCGACGCCGCGGTCGGGGTGGGCGGAGCGATCTGGCCGCACGGCCGCTACCGCTTCGAGTTCGCCGGGGAGCCGAACCATGCCGGCACCACGCGCATGGAGGACCGGCGCGACCCGATGCTCACCTACGCGATGACGGTGCTGGCGGCCAACAAGCAGGCCCGGCTGTCCGGGCAGCGGGCGACGTTCGGGCGGGTCGCCGTCCGGCCCAACGGGACCAACGCGGTCCCCGCCCACGTCACCGGGTGGCTCGACGCCCGGGCGTCCTCGACGGAGGATCTGCTGGCGCTGGTGGCCGGGGTCGAGCGGCTGGCGGTCGAGCGGGCAGCTCGGGACGGCACGGACGTCGTGGTGACCCCGGAGTCGGTGAGCAGTGAGGTGCTCTTCGACCCGGACCTCGCCAGGCTCGTGGCCGGCCACGGCCGGTGGCCGGTCATCCCGACCGCCGCGGGGCACGACGCGGGCATCCTGAGCGCCGCCGGCATCCCCACCACCATGCTGTTCGTCCGCAACCCGAGCGGCGTCTCGCACTCACCGCACGAGCATGCGGATCTCGTCGACTGCCGCGCGGGCGTCGAAGCCCTCACCGACACGCTGGCTCTGCTGGCGTCGGACGAGTCGGCATGACCAGCTACCTGCTGGAGCACGCGTGGGTGGACGGCGCGGTGCGTCCCGACGTGCACGTCGCCGTCGCCGACGGCCGGTTCGCCGTCGTCGGTGGTGACGCGTGGCCCGGAGCCGAGCGGGTGCCGGGGCTGACGCTCCCCGGTCTGGCCAACTGCCACAGCCACGCCTTCCACCGCGCGCTGCGGGGCCGGGCACAGCGCGGCTCGGGCACCTTCTGGACGTGGCGCGAGCAGATGTACGACCTGGCCGGACGGCTCGATCCCGACTCCTACCTCGAGCTGGCCACCGCCGTGTACCGCGAGATGGCGGCGGCCGGCATCACCACCGTCGGCGAGTTCCACTACCTGCACCACCAGCCCGACGGCACGCCGTACGACGACCCCAACGAGATGGGCCACGCCCTCGTCGAGGCGGCAAGGCGGGTCGGGGTCCGACTGGCGCTCCTCGACACCTGCTACCTGGCCGCCGCGCCGGGACGGCCGCCGGAGGGAGTCCAGGCGCGGTTCTCCGACGGCACCGCGGAGGCGTGGCAGGAGCGCACCGACGAGCTGGAGGCCGACGCCGGTGGTGACGTCGTCGTGGGCGCCGCGATCCACTCCGTTCGCGCCGTCCCCCTCGACGGGATGCGCCTGGTCGCCGAGTGGTCCGACCGCTTCGAGACGCCGCTGCACGTGCACCTCTCCGAGCAGGTGGCGGAGAACGAGGCCTGCCTCGAGGCCTACGGCCGCACCCCGACCGAGGTCCTGGCCGAGGCGGGGGCGCTGACCGACCGCACCACGGCGGTGCACGCCACCCACCTCGGCGGCGACGACGTGGCGCTGCTGGGCGACGCGCGGTGCTGGGCCTGCTTCTGCCCGACCACCGAGCGCGACCTCGGCGACGGCATCGGTCCCTCGCGCGCTCTGGCCGCAGCCGGGGCCCGGATCACGCTGGGCTCCGACAGCCACGCGGTGGTGGACATCCTCGAGGAGATGCGGGCGCTGGAGATGGACGAGCGGCTCGCCCACAGGTCCCGCGGTCACTGGCCGGCCGCGGAGCTGCTCCGGGCGGCGACCGTGGACGGCCACGCCTCCCTCGGGTTCCCCGACGCCGGCGCGATCGCGGTCGGCCGGCGCGCCGACCTGGTCACCGTCGACCTGGACACCCCGAGAACCGCAGGGGCAGGGGCCGGCCCGGAGACGGCCGTCTTCGCGGCGACGGCCGCAGACATCACCCAGGTGGTGGCCGGGGGCCGCGTCGTCCACCGGGCAGAGGACTCCGCCGAGGTCGGAAGCCGGCTCGCGCGGGTGGTGCGTCGCCTGTGGGAGCAGTCATGACGGGCAGCCTGGTCGTGACCGGCATCGGGGAGCTGGTCACCAACGACCCAGCCCACGGCCCCCAGCTCGGACTGGTTCACGGCGCCGCGGTCGTGGTCGAGGGGGGTCGGGTCGCGTGGACGGGGCCGGCCCGGCTCGCGCCGCCCGCCGACGCGGCGTACGACGCCGGGGGGAGAGCGGTGCTTCCCGGGTTCGTGGACTCCCACAGCCACCTGGTGTTCGCGGGGGACCGGTCGGCCGAGTTCGCGGCGCGGATGGCCGGTGAGCGGTACGACGGGGGAGGGATCACCTCGACCGTCGCGGCCACCCGGGCGGCAACCGACGAGCAGCTGCTCGCGAACCTCGTCCGGCACGTGGGAGAGATGCGCCGCCAGGGCACCACCACCGTGGAGGTCAAGAGCGGCTACGGCCTCACCGTCGCCGACGAGGCGCGCGCCCTGGCGCTGGCGGCCCAGCTGACCCCCGAGACCACCTTCCTGGGCGCGCACGTCGTGCCGCCCGAGTACGCCGACGACCCGGCCGGCTACGTCGACCTGGTCACCGGGCCGATGCTCGCGGCCTGCGCCCCCCACGCGCGGTGGGTCGATGCGTTCTGCGAGCGCGGAGCGTTCGACGCGGACCAGGCACGGACGGTGCTGGCGGCCGGGGCCGCCGCCGGTCTCGCCGGCCGGTTGCACGCCAACCAGCTCGGACCCGGGCCGGGGGTCCAGCTGGCCTGCGAGCTCGGCCTCGCCGCGGTCGACCACTGCACGTTCCTCTCGGAGGCCGACGTGAGCGCCCTGCGGGACGCAGGCACCGTCGCCACCCTGCTGCCCGGTGTCGAGTTCTCCACCCGGTCGCCGTACCCCGACGCCCGGCACCTGCTCGACGCCGGGGTGCGGGTGGCCCTGGCCACCGACTGCAACCCGGGCTCCAGCTACACCAGCTCGATGCCGTTCTGCATCGCCGTCGCGGTGCGCGACATGGGGATGACCCCTGCAGAGGCGGTCCTCGCCGCCACGGCCGTCGGCGCGGCAGCACTGCGGCGCGACGACGTGGGCCACTTGCGGGTGGGCGCCCGGGCCGACCTGGTCGTCCTCGACGCCCCGTCGCACCTGCACCTCGCCTACCGTCCCGGCGTGCCGCTCGTGAGCCGGGTGCTCGGCGCTGAGGCGGGGCTCGGGTAGACGCCCCTCCGTCCGCAGTGCTGGCGGCCGCTCTGCGGGGAATCCTCCCGCCGTGCTCGAAGCGGTCTTCTGGGGCCTCGCCGCCGGCGCGATCGTGACGGTGCTGGTGCCCCGGCGTTGAAATACCGGTAGTATCCGAAAAGTGAGCCTGACTGACGAACGCCTCGCCAAGATGAACATGCGGCCCGACCACGCGCACCCCGTGCCCAGCGACGCCGAGCTGCCGCCCGGCCCTCGGTGGCCGGCCCTCGTGCAGAGCGCCGCGCTCATGCGGTTCCGGCACTCGTTCGTGCCGGCTCTCCAGCGGAGGTACGGGTCGGTGTTCTCCGTCCGACTGGTGCCCGAACGGCGCCCGCTCGTGCTGTTCAACCGCCCCGAGGTCACCAAGCAGATCTTCGGCAGCGACCCCGAGCAGTTCCACGCCGGCAAGGCCAACGCCGTGCTGGGCCCGATCATGGGTCAGCACTCGCTGCTGCTGGTCGACGGCGCCGAGCACAAGCGCGCACGCAAGCTGCTGATGCCGGCCTTCCGCCAGTCCGCGATGGCCGGCTACGAGAAGGTCGTCACCCGCATCGCGCTCGACGAGGTCGCGGCCTGGCCGCGCGGCACGGAGTTCCGGAGCCTGGAGCGGATGAACGCCGTGACGCTGGAGGTCATCCTGCGGGTCGTGTTCGGGGTGGCCGACGAGGAGCGCCTGGCGAAGCTGCGGCCGCTCGTCAACGCCACGGTGGACATCAAGCCGCTGATCCTGCTGGGCTGGGGCTACCCCTTCCTGCAGAAGTTCGGCCCGTGGAAGAAGGTCGTCGACGTGCAGCGCCGTCTGGACGCCCAACTCTACGCCGAGATCGCCGAACGCCGTGAGGCCGGCGACCTCCACGAGCGCACCGACGTGCTCTCCCAGCTCCTGCTGGTGGGGGACAGCGAGGGGGAGGAGCCGCTCAGCGACGCCGAGCTGCGCGACCAGCTGGTCACGCTGCTCCTGGCCGGGCACGAGACGACCGCCTCCGGGCTGTCGTGGGCTCTCTACGAGATCGGCCTCGACCGCGATCTGCTGGCCCGCGCCCAGCACGCCGCCGACACCGGCGACGACGCCTTCCTGGAAGCGGTCATGAAGGAGTCGCTGCGGCTGCACCCGATCATCCCGATGGTCGTGCGGTTCCTCATGTCTCCGGCAACGCTGGGCGGCGTGCGGCTGCCGGCCGGGGCCTCCGTGGGTCCCTCGATCATCCTGGCCCACCAGGACCCGGAGAACTTCCCCGAGCCGGAGCGGTTCCGCCCGGAGCGCTTCCTCGAGGGGCAGGTCGCGCCGAACACCTGGATCCCCTTCGGGGGCGGAGTACGCCGCTGCATCGGCGCCGGGTTCTCGCTGATGGAGGGCGTCGCGGTGCTCCGAGCGGTCCTCCGGCAGCTGGACGTGCGCGTCGCCGGCGGGCACACCGACCGGCCGCGGGTGCGCAACATCACCAGCGTGCCGGACAAGGGCGCGCGCATCGTGGTGACTCCTCGGGGCTGACACTCCCCGTGCCTTCCGCCTCTCCCCAAGCGTGGTGAGGTGGCGCACACTGGGGCTGGGCGCCCGCGCTCTAGGTGCGACTGGTACGCAGGCACCCCAAGGCCCTCGCGCCGCGCCGACGCGCCGCCGTTCCCCCGTGGCGGTGCCCGGCCGGTGCGGGGGCCGCGCTCCGCGGGGGTGCGATCCGGGTTCGAAGAATCCTCCAAGAAACGCACGCCACGCTCGACCTGAGATCCCGCCCAGTCATCCGGAGGAGCCCCGATGCCCGAGACCTTCTACGGCCTGCCCATCCACCCGCTCATCGTGCACGCCACCGTGGTGGTCGTCCCGCTCACGGCGGTGCTGCTCGCCCTCGCCCTGATCCTGCCCAAGGTGCGGACCTGGGCGGGCCCGCTGCCGCTGATCCTGGCCGTGACGTCGGTGGTGCTGGCCCCGCTGTCCACCAGCTCGGGCGAGTCGCTGCAGCACATGGTCGGTGAGACCTCGCTCGTCGAGAGGCACGCCGAGCTGGGCGAGGGGCTGGTGTGGTGGTGCCTCGGCATGCTGGCGGTGGCCGCCGCGGCGTACTTCCTGCAGCGGGGCGGTCGCGAGGTGGCGCGGCGCGTGAGCATCGGGCTGCTCGCCGCGGGCGTGGTGGTGTCCGGCGGCACCCTCGTGCAGACGGTCCTGATCGGCCACTCGGGCGCCAAGGCCGCCTGGGACGGTGTCGCCTCCGGTTCGGCGAGCCAGTCCACGGCCTCGGACGGCGACGGCGACGACTGAGAGGCTGAGCCGGGCGCCCTATCCTGACGTCATGGAGCCGGGCCGGCGGGTGCTCGTGGTCGAGGACGACCCGGAGCTCGGCGGGATGCTCCAGGAGCTGCTGGTGCTGGAGGGGTACGCCGCCGACCTGGCGCCCGACGGCCAGCGCGGGCTCCACCTGGCCCTGACCCGCGCGTACGACGTCCTCGTGCTCGACCGGGGCCTGCCCGGCATCGACGGGCTGGACCTGCTGGGGCGGCTCCGCTCCGCCGGCGTGGGGACCCCGGTGCTGGTGCTGTCCGCCTTCGCGCTGGCCCGCGACCGGGTCCACGGCCTGGACGCCGGCGCCGAGGACTACCTCGGCAAGCCCTTCGACGTCGACGAGCTGCTGGCCAGGGTCCGCGCGTTGCTGCGCCGCGCGGTCGACACGGTGGCGACGCTCGAGGTTCCCGGTGGTCGCCTCGAGACCGAGCGGCGCACCGTGCTGCGGCCCGACGGGCCGGTGTCGCTGTCCGGTCGGGAGTGCGCCCTGCTCGAGGTGCTGGCCCGCCGGCCGCGCCAGGTGTTCACCCGCGAGGACCTGCTCGCGCTGGCGTTCCCCCGCGCCGAGGACCCCGGCGCGGTGGACACCTACGTCCACTACCTGCGACGCAAGCTCGGCAAGGGTGTGGTGGAGACGGTGCATGGCCTGGGATACCGGCTGGGGCCGACGTGACGGAGCTCCGGAGTCGCGTCGTCTGGCTCGGCCTGCAGACCACCCTGCTGATCGTCGCCCTGCTCGCCGTGGTGGGCGGCGTCGCCCTCGCGGTCTACGAGCGTGCCGAGCACGTCGACGCGCAGGAGCGGATGCACTCGGCGATCAACCGGCTCGCGCCCGACCGGACGCCGACGGGCGTCTGGGTGGTGGACGTCGGCCCCGACGGGGCGGTCCGGGAGTCGCCCGGGCTTCCCCGCGGGCTCGACCTCGACTCGGACCGGGCGCGAGTGGCCGCGGACGGGCGGCCGCGGCAGGAGGAGGTGGAGACCGCGGACGGGATCTTCTTCGTGCGCACCGAGCGGCACGGTGACTCGCTCGTCCAGGTGGTCATGGACCGCACGGCCGAGGAGCGGGCCGGGGACCGGGTGGTCACCGCACTGCTGCTGGCGGGCGCGACCGGAGCGGTGCTCACCGGCCTGGTCGCCGGGCTCCTGGCCCGCCGGACGCTGCGCCCGGTGGCCGAGGCGCTGGCCCTGCAACGACGCTTCGTCAGCGACGCCGGTCACGAGCTGCGCACCCCGCTGACCCTGCTGAGCACCCGCGTGCAGCTCCTCGCCCGCAAGCTCGACAGCGGTGCCGAGGTGCGGTCCGAGGTGGACGGTGTCCTCGCCGACACTGCCGCGCTGAACGAGGTCCTGGAAGACCTGCTCGTCGTGGCCCACGCCGGTGAGGTGGAGCGGACGACGTGCGACCTCGCCACCCTGGCGGCCGGCTGCGTGGACGCCGCCCGGGCGGCAGCGGCGCAACGAGGCGTGGACCTGCAGTTCCTGGGCAACGGGCCCGCGCCCGCCGACGTCGGTGAGCCCGCCGTCCGCCGGGCGGTCACCTCACTGGTCGACAACGCGCTCGACCACGCCTCCTCGCGCGTGGAGGTGTCGGTGCGACCGTCCCCCCGGCGCGTGGAGGTGGAGGTGGCCGACGACGGCCCGGGGGTGGCTCCAGAGGTGGCGGACCGGTTGTTCGAGCGCTTCGCCTCCGACCGGGCCGGCCGGGGAGACCGGACCGGGACGAGACGCCGCCACTACGGCTTGGGGCTCGCACTGGTGGCCGACGTGGCGGCTGCGCACCGTGGCTCGGTGCGGCTGCAGCCGCGGGAGCACGGCACCGCGTTCGTGCTGACCCTGCCGCGGTGACCGGTCAGAAGGCGGCCCGCACCTGCTCCTCCGTGAGGCCGTAGTCGGCCAGCGAGTACTCGTGCCGCGGCGCCCGTGGCCCCGCCTTCGAGGCCTCGTGGTCGGCCCGCACCGCCGCCTCGACGTCGCCGTTCCACGGAAGGTCGAAAGCCGCGTAGATGCCGCGCACGACGCCGACCGGGTCGCTGACCAGGTCGTCGTACTCCACGTCGACGAACTGCGCCCGGTCGTGACGTGCCCGCGCCTCGGCGAAGATGCGCGCCTCCGTCGCGAGGAGGTCGAGGACGTCGACGCCGAGCTGCTCGCCCCGGAACACCGTCGACCAGCCGTCCGACGTCGTTGCGGCCAACGAGCACGCCGACCCCACCGCCACCACCGGGTCGCGGTGGGTCTGCACGACCAGGGCGTCGGGGAAGACCGCCATCAGGGCGTCGAGCGCCTCGAGGTGGCTGGGGTTCTTGAGCACCCACCGCTTGCCGGGGTCGTTCAGGCCGATCAGCTGCAGGTTGCGCCGGTAGCGCGCGTACGCCGGGGTCCAGTCGGCCTTGCGCAGCCAGTCCTTGTAGGTGGGCACGTGCGTCAGCGCCGGGTACGCCGCCGTGGTCAGTGACTGGCGCAGCAGCTGCCAGCACTCCTCGACCGTGTCGGCGGTGATGTAGTGCAGCCCGGCCATCTCGGGGTTCTCCGCGTGGTGCTGCTCGAACCCCTGCTTGAGCATCGCGTAGACCGGGTCGTCGTCCCAGGTCTCCCTGGGCGGCCGCGGCTGGGGCAGCTGGGTCAGCCACATCTCCAGCCCCTGGGCACCGGGGTCGGCGTGCAGCAGGCGCTGCAGGGCCGTGGTGCCGCTGCGCTGGACGCCGGTGACGAAGATCGGTCGCTCCACGGCGACGTCAGCGTGCTCGGGGTGCTTGGTGAAGCCGTCCTCGGCGAGCAGGCGCGCGGCCAGGGCACCGCGCACGAACGACCGGTGCATGGTGTTCCCGACGCCGGTCAACCCCGCCTCGTGGGCCAGCGAGTCGAGGAGGACCCGGAGCGGCTCGTGGTACTCGTCGGCGCCGAAGTCGTCGAGCCCGGTCATCCGGGTGGCCGCCCCGTGCAGGTCGTCGAAGGTGCCGACCGAGTCGCGCTCCCTCATCGTGAGTGGAACTCACCGCAGCTGGCGTCCAGGCAGACGCCGGTGACCGCGCTGGCCAGGGGAGAGGCGAGCAGCAGCGCGGCGTTCGCCACCTCCTCCGCGGTTGCCAGCCGGCGCAGGTCGGTGGCGGCGGCCTTCTCGTCGTAGATGTCCTGGTGGGTGACGCCGCGCTCCTCGGCCAGCCAGTCGAAGTACATCTTGTTGACGTCCTCGTAGATGTAGCTCGGCGCGATCGAGTTGACCCGGATGCCCCGCGGCCCCAGCTCGGTCGCCAGCGACTGCGCCATGTGCAGCATCGCGCCCTTGGTGAGCTTGTACGCCGCGAACTCCGGCTGCGACTGCCACAGCACCGCGGAGTTGACCATCACGATGCTGCCCTGGGTGAGCTGCAGCGCGTCGGCGAACTCGCTCGACAGTCGCAGCGGCGCGAGGACGTTGGTGGCGATCGACGCCTGGATCCGGGCGTGGTCCACGGCGGTGAGGGGATCCATCGGCGGCATCCGGAAGGCGTTGTTGAACAGCACATCCACCTGCCCGAACTCCGCCACGGTGCGCTCGACCAGCGCGCGGCAGGCGTCCGGGTCGTCGATGTCGGTCGCCACCGGCAGCACCGCACCGCCACCGGTGCGCAGCTCCTTCGCGGCGGCCTCGAGCTTCTCGGCGGTCCGGGAGGCGATGACCAGCCGGGCGCCCTCCTCGACGCTGCGCGTGGCCAGGGCGGCGCCGAGCCCGGCGCCGTAGCCGGCGAGGACGACGACCTTGTCCTGCAGCAGGCCGCTCATCCGATCATCCTCGAGGCGATCCCGGTCTGCCGGGCAGCGATGCGCTGGGCCCACTGGTCGGTGGTCACGCGGTTCTCCTCGTAGTAGGGGAGCAGTGAGGGGACATCGGCGTCCTTCACGATCTCCATGGTCGGTCCGTCCTCCGGCGTGAGCTCGTGGCCAGGCTCGGTGGGCAGTCGCTGCCAGCGGAACTGCAGGTAGCCGCGGTCGTGGCCGATCCGCTCCACCCAGTTCGCGACACCGGGATCGTGCTCGGCGACCACGATCCGGATCATCCCGTCGGGGTCGACCTGCGCCTGGGTGTGGTTGAGCGACGTCTGGTGACCGAGGTAGTCGAGGCTCGTGTACCAGAGGGTGCCGAGCTGGAAGCCGAGGTACGGCGCGTCACCGCGCGGGATCGTGATCACGATCGCCTCGTCGTCCTGCAGCTCGTAGTGCCCCACCGACGACCACTGGCTCGACAGACCACCCGGGGTGGGCCGCGGGACGGTCAGGGTGTTCACCGGCTCGTTGAGGTAGAACCACTCCGGGAACGCGAACCACGTCTTGATCCGCCCGATGAGCATCTTCGCCGCGACGGCGTACCTCTTGTCGACGGCCTCGGTCATGAGCGGCGGCGTGGCTGTGCCGAGGGTGTCGGCCCGGTGGATGGTCAGGTGGCTGCGCAGCTCGCCGGCCCAGTCGCCGTACACCTCGCGGATCGCGAGCATCCGTGCGGATTCGGGGAGTACGACGTGGTGGCTCGCGGCGGCTGCGGCGCCCTCCGGACCGAACGAGATCTCGAAGCTGCCGTCGTCGGCGATGTCGAGCTCGCGGTCGTCGAACGCCGTGGACCCGTCCGGCGTGGAGCTCGGGGTGTAGTCGCCGCCGAGCACCTGGAAGCTCAGGTCGACCGCGGTGCCCCGGCGGCCGCGGACGACGTAGGTGACGTCGGGCCGGAGGTTCGCGTGGTAGTAGACGGTGTCCGGGTTGTCGAGCCCCATCTTCGTGTGCTGGCTGGTGGAGTTGACCAGGAACGGGTGCTCGGGCTGGTAGGCCCACGCCATCTGCAGCGAGGCGCGGATCGAGCCGGCCAGGTAGTCCAGGCCCTCGGCCAGGTCCTGCTCGGTCCGCACGAACGACGCGCCCCGGACCAGGTCCTCGGCCTCCGCGATCGCCTGCTGGAACGCGGCCGTGCTCCCGGCGCTCATCCGTTGACCTTCGCGACGACGTCCTCGGCGAACCGCTCGAGGTGCTCGACCTTCTTGGCCAGGGGCTCGGTGTCCGGACCCTTGATGTAGGGCAGCCGGAACCCGACGATCACGTCGGTGATGCCCCGGTCCTCCAGGCGCTTGCAGCCGTCGACGGAGAACGCGTCCATGGAGATGACGTGGGTCTCGAAGGGCTTGTCCGCGACGCCCTCGGCCTCGCGGATCTTCTGCAGCTTGTCGAGCAGGTCGTCGAGCTCCTCGTTCGGCCCGCCGCCGTGCATCCACCCGTCGCCGCGCACGGCGGCCCGGCGCAGTGCTGCCTCGGCGTGGCCGCCGACCAGGATCGGCACCGGCTCGGTGGGCGCAGGCGTCATGGTGACCGGCTGGATGTCGTAGAAGTCGCCGTGGAACTCGAACTCCTCGCCGGTGGTCAGGCCGCGGACGATGTCGATGCACTCGTCGAAGCGCTTGCCGCGCCGCTCCCAGGGGACGCCCATCACGGAGTAGTCCTCCCGCCAGGGGCTCAGGCCGACGCCCAGACCCAGCCGGTTGCCGGACAGGTAGGCGATCGACGAGGCCTGCTTGGCGACCAGCACCGGCGGGCGGATCGGCAGCTTGAGCACGAACGGCGTGAACCGGAGCGTGCTGGTGACCGCGGCGAGCGTGGCCACCAGCGTCATCGTCTCGATGAACTCCTTGCCCTCGAGGAACTCGCGGTTCCCGTCCTCGGTGTAGGGGTACGTCGAGTCGGACTCACTGGGGTAGATCAGGCTGTCGGCCACGGTCATCGAGCTGTAGCCGGCGGCCTCGGCTGCCTGGGCGAGGGGAACGTAGTAGGTCGCGTCGGTCATCGCCTCGGCGTAGGTGAAACGCATGGGGGCGATACTAGAACGTGTTTCAGTTTCGGGCTAGGGTCGGTCCATGGTGCGTCTACCGGCTCCGGGGGACCGTGCGATATCCCAAGGCTGCGTAACACAGTCAAGAAGACCATCGGTAAGCCGTGTGCGGGAAACCGCACGCACGGATTGAAAGGGGACAGGGGAAACAGGCCCTCGGGTACTGCGCCCCTAACTACCAATGCTCGACCAGCAGACGCTCTCCGACCGTGTGGAGATCGACGACCTCCTGACGACGTACACGATGGCGATCGACCAGGGTGACTGGGACGCCCTGGACCGGGTGTTCACCCCCGACGCGCACATCGACTACTCCGCGACCGGCGGGACCGTCGGGGCGTTCCCCGAGGTCAAGGCCTGGCTCGCCGAGACGCTGCCGATGTTCTCCGGGATGCAGCACGTCATCGCCCAGAAGCGCGTCGACCTCGACGGCGACCGGGCGCACGTCCGCGCGTACTTCCTCAACCCGATGGTGATGGACCAGGCGGACGGCCGGAAGTGGCACCTGGACATCGGCGGGGTCTACGTGCACACGCTCGTCCGGACCGCCGAGGGGTGGCGCAGCGAGCGGCTCGTCGAGGAGCTGCTCTGGGACCGCAAACCCGAGTAGGTCCGCTCAGCGGGCGGGCTCGCAGGGCCTTGCCGGGGTGGGTGACACTTCTCCCATGACCACTCCCGACGACGGCGGCGACTCCCCGAGGCGCGCCCTCCTCGCGGCCCTTGCGGCGATGGCCGGGGTGACGATCCTCGTGGGACTGGCCGTCGGGGGCGCCGTGGTCAGTGTTCTCCACGTGGTGGGGGTGGACTCCGACCCCGGGTCCGGCAAGAGCCGGTCGCAGCAGTCGCTCTACATCCCGGACTATCGGCCCACCGAGACGCCGACGACCGACAACCTGGGGCTGCCCAGTCCGTCGTCGGAGGGGTCGGCCGAGGGCAAGCCCTCCGAGGAGCCCTCGCCGCGGGCCGACAAGATCAAGCTGTTCGTCGCCCCGCAGTCGGTCAGCCCCGGTGAGCGGATCAACTTCAACGGCGTGTACGTCGACGGTGAGGGCGTCTCCTTGCAGGTGCAGCGCAAGGAGGGTGGCACCTGGACCGACTTCCCGGTCACGGCCAGCGTGCGGGGCGGCGTCTTCACCACCTGGATCCAGACCACACGCACCGGCAAGCAGGCCTTCCGCGTCCTCGACGAGACGACCGACCGCGCCTCCAACGTCGTCCGCGTCACCGTCGGCTGACCCCTCCCGTCGAGAGGTCTTGCGCGCCGGGTTGAGAGGTCTTGCGCGCGGGGTTGAGAGGTCACGCGTGCGGGCGGCGGCGCTTCCCTCCGGCACCCCTGACGTCTCGGCCTCGCGTCCCTGACGCCTCGACCTCGCGTGCCGGACGCCTCGACCCAGCCCGCGTGACGCCTCAACGGGAATGCGGCGGGGCGGGTGTGTGTTGGAGCAGTCAGCAGAGTTGAGTTGAAGCGACTCAAGTTCTTTGCCAGACTCGGGGAGGATGGCCCGCCAGGGCCCCTCGGACATCGCACACAACCAGGTCGCCGGCCCGCGAACAAGCGAGGGCCGGCGACAACCCAGCGTGGAGGTACACAGAAATGGCTCGAGCGGTCGGCATCGACCTCGGTACGACGAACTCCGTCGTCTCAGTCCTCGAAGGCGGTGAGCCCACCGTCATCGCGAACGCGGAGGGTGCCCGCACCACCCCGTCGGTGGTCGCCTTCGCCAAGAACGGCGAGGTGCTCGTCGGCGAGGTCGCCAAGCGCCAGGCGGTGACCAACGTCGACCGGACCATCCGGTCGGTCAAGCGTCACATGGGCACCGACTGGAGCACCAAGGTCGACGACAAGTCGTTCACCGCGCAGCAGATCTCGGCGTTCGTGCTGCAGAAGCTCAAGCGGGACGCAGAGGCGTACCTCGGCGAGACCGTCACCGACGCGGTGATCACGGTCCCGGCCTACTTCTCCGACTCCCAGCGCCAGGCCACCAAGGAGGCCGGCGAGATCGCGGGCCTCAACGTGAGCCGCATCGTCAACGAGCCGACCGCGGCCGCGCTCGCCTACGGCCTCGACAAGGAGGAGGACCAGACGATCCTGGTCTTCGACCTCGGTGGCGGCACGTTCGACGTGTCGCTGCTGGAGATCGGGGAGGGCGTCGTCGAGGTGAAGGCCACCTCCGGTGACAACCACCTGGGTGGTGACGACTGGGACGCCCGCCTCGTCGAGTGGATGATCAAGAAGTTCAAGGACAACAACGGCGTCGACCTCGGTGCCGACAAGATCGCCCGGCAGCGCCTCCAGGAGGCTGCCGAGAAGGCGAAGATCGAGCTCAGCTCGAGCACCGAGACGACGATCCACCTGCCCTACATCACCCACGGCGAGAACGGGCCGCTGCACTTCGAGGAGAAGATCGGCCGCGGTGAGTTCCAGCGCCTCACCGAGGACCTGCTCGAGCGCACCAAGGCCCCCTTCCGCAACGTCATCAAGGACGCCGGCATCGGCGTCAGCGACATCGACCACGTCATCCTCGTGGGCGGCTCGACCCGGATGCCCGCGGTCACCGAGGTGGTCCGCGAGCTCACCGGCGGCAAGGAGCCCAACAAGGGCGTCAACCCCGACGAGGTCGTCGCGGTGGGTGCGGCGCTCCAGGCCGGCGTCCTCAAGGGCGAGGTCAAGGATGTGCTGCTGCTCGACGTCACGCCGCTGTCGCTGGGCATCGAGACCAAGGGTGGCGTGATGACTCGGCTCATCGAGCGCAACACCACGATCCCGACGAAGAAGTCCGAGGTCTTCACCACCGCCGACGACAACCAGCCGTCGGTGATGATCCAGGTCTTCCAGGGTGAGCGGCCGATGGCGGCGCAGAACCAGCCGCTGGGCAACTTCGAGCTCACCGGCCTGCCCCCGGCGCCCCGTGGCGTCCCGCAGATCGAGGTGACCTTCGACATCGATGCCAACGGCATCGTGCACGTCTCCGCGAAGGACCGCGGCACCGGCAAGGAGCAGTCGATGACGATCACCGGCGGTTCCGCGCTGGCCAAGGACGACATCGACCGGATGGTCCGCGAGGCCGAGCAGTACGCCGAGGAGGACCGGCGCCGCAAGGAGGCCGTCGAGACCCGGAACCAGGCCGAGTCCCTCGTCTACACGACCGAGAAGTTCCTCACCGACAACGACGACAAGATCCCGGCCGACGTCAAGGACGAGGTCCAGGCCGACCTGGAGTCGCTGAAGAAGGCGCTCGAGGACACCTCCGACGAGGCCGCGGACGCCATCGAGGCGGCCGTCGCCAAGCTCGCCGAGTCCAGCCAGAAGATGGGTGCGGCCATGTACGCCGCCGGCCAGGCCGACGCGCCTGCCGGGGACGCCGCCGGTGAGCCCGGCGCTGCCGACGAGGACGTGGTGGACGCCGAGATCGTCGACGACGAGGGTGAGCAGCAGTGACCGACTCCCCCGAGACCGCCGAGCAGGAGCGCCTGCCCGACGAGACCGAGGTGGCAGGGCCGACATCCCCGGAGGGGGGTGCCGGCCCGGCCGGGTCGTCCGCCGGGTCGTCCGCCGGGTCGACCGAGTCGGCCGAGCCGGTCGCCGGAGCGCCGTACGAGACCCCGGAGGAGATGGCGACGCGGATCCGCGACCTCACCACCGACCTCCAGCGGCTCCAGGCCGAGTACGTCAACTACAAGCGGCGGGTCGACCGGGACCGCGAGCTGGTGCTGCAGAACGCCAAGTTCGCGATCCTGTCGGCGCTGCTGCCGGTGCTCGACGACGTCGCCCGGGCCCGTGAGCACGAGGAGCTCTCCGGCGGCTTCAAGGCCGTCGCCGAGTCCCTGGAGCGCATCGTGGCCGGCGAGGGCCTGGTCAAGTTCGGCGCGCCGGGTGACCCGTTCGACCCGCGGGTCCACGAGGCGCTGATGCACGCGCTGTCGCCCGACGTCACGACGACGACCTGCGACAAGATCGTGCAGGCCGGCTACGAGATTGGTGGCCGCGTCGTCCGGCCGGCCATGGTGACCGTGGTCGACCCGGACCCGGACGGCGCAGGCTCGGGCGGCACCCCGCCGGAGCCCGAGGCGCGCCCGGGGACCGACGAGCAGGACTGAGCCGGCCCCGGGGCAGCAACGAGGAGCGCGGGAGGAGGTGCGCACATGACGAACACGGACTGGGCGAACAAGGACTTCTACAAGGTCCTCGGTGTCGCCAAGGACGCGTCGGCTGCGGACATCAAGAAGGCCTACCGCAAGCTCGCGCGCGCCAACCACCCCGACTCCAAGCCCGGGGACAAGGTCGCCGAGGAGCGCTTCAAGGAGATCGCCGAGGCCTATGACGTCGTCGGCGACGAGGAGAAGCGCGTCAAGTACGACGAGATGCGCCGGCTGTTCGCCGGAGGCGGCGGGTTCGGGCCCTTCGGGGGCGGGCCCGCCGGTGGGAGCACCACCTTCGACCTCGGCGATCTCTTCGGAGGAGCCGGTGGGCCAGGTGGGCCGGGTGGGCCGGGTGGCCCCGGAGCCGGTGCCGGCGGTCTCGGCGACCTCTTCGGCGGCATGTTCGGCGGCGGCGCGCAACGCCGCCGCTCGAGCCCACGCCGCGGCGCGGACATCGAGACGACCACGACCATCGGCTTCACCGAGGCCGTCGAGGGCGTCACCGTCTCCCTGCGGCTCGCCTCCGACGCTCCGTGCGCGCAGTGCCGGGGCACCGGGGCGCGGGCGGGGTCGATGCCCCGGGTCTGCCCGGAGTGCGACGGGGTCGGCATGCGCGCGGCCTCCGTGGGTGGGGCGTTCACGATGAACGAGACCTGCCCGACCTGCCGTGGCCGCGGGATGGTCGTCGACGACCCGTGTCCCGCGTGCAACGGCTCCGGCAGGGGGCTGTCGGACCGGACCATCCAGGCCCGGATCCCCGCCGGCGTCCGCGACGGGCAGCGCATCAAGCTGCGTGGCAAGGGTGCCCGCGGCGAGCACGGCGGACCCCCCGGTGACCTGTACGTCGTGGTCAAGGTGGCCGCGCACCCGGTCTTCGGGCGCTCCGGCGACAACCTGACGGTCAAGGTGCCGATCACGTTCGACGAGGCTGCGCTCGGTGCCGACATCAAGGTGCCGACACTCCTGGGAGCGCCGGTGACGGTCAAGGTGCCGGCGGGCACTCCGGGTGGCCGGACCTTCCGGGTCCGTGGTCGCGGCGCGCCGCGCAAGGACGGCACCACCGGCGATCTCCTGGTCACCGTGGAGATCAAGGTCCCGTCCGGCCTCTCGCAGGAGGCCCGCGCCGCCGTCGAGGCCTACCGCACCGCCACGGCAGGACCGGACCCGCGAAGCAGGTTGTTCGGAGGCACGTGATGGGCGAGGAGAACCGTCTCGGGCGGCACCAGCCGCCGGGCCCGGACGTGCCCGTGTTCGTCATCTCGGTCGCCGCCGAGCTCACCGGCCTGCACCCGCAGACCCTGCGCACCTACGACCGGGTGGGCCTGGTCTCGCCGGGCCGGGCCGGCGGCGGCGGGCGGCGCTACTCGTGGCGGGACATCGAGCTGCTGCGGGAGGTGGCCGAGCTGACCGCCGCGGGCATCGGGCTGGAGGGGGTGCGCCGCATCCTGGGGCTGGAGGACCACGTGGCCGTGCTGTCGGCGCGGGTGCGCCAGCTGGAGGACCAGCTGGCTGCTGCGGAGTACGCACTGGCTGTCACCACCGCCGACCGGGGGAGCGCCCGCAACCTGCCGGCCGTGCCGCCCGCCCGGGCCCCGCAGTCCGTGGTGGTGTGGCGTCGCCGCCGGTGAGCATCTGCGTCGTCGAGTCGTCGTGCCGCAGGACAACGTCGCCGGCCACCGGATAGCATCGAGACACGGCTCAGGGGTGGGCTGGTGGCGCGAGGCGCGACAAGGACGAGAGCGGGGAGCGCACAGTGACGGTGGTGCTGGCCGAGGATGACGTCGACATCCGTGACCTGGTGCAGATCGTGCTCGAGCAGCTCGACCTCCAGGTGAAGGCCGTCGGCACGGGCGCCGAGGCGCTGGCCGCCGGTCAGGAGGAGGTTCCCAGGCTCTTCCTGCTCGACATCACCATGCCCGGCATGAACGGGCTCGACGTGTGCCGGGCGATCCGCGCCGACGAGAAGCTGCAGGACGTGCCGGTCATCTTCATGACCGCGCGGGCGCAGGCCAGCGACGTGGCGGCAGGCATCGAGGCCGGCGCCGACACCTACATCATCAAGCCGTTCGGGCCGATCGAGCTGCGCGAGCACGTCGAGGCGCTGCTCGACCGCGGTGCCTCGGCGGACGGCCGGTCGGAGCGCCAGCCCGGCTGAACGGTCCGCAACAGCCGCGGCCCTCAGCGGCTCGCGGCGCGGTGGTCCACCAGGCTGCCGGCGCTGTCCTGGAGCAGCGGGATCCGCACCACGAACGTGCTGCCCTCGCCGAGCTCGGACGTCACGTCGATGCTGCCCTGGTGGCCGGCCACGATGGAGCCGGCGACGGGCAGCCCCAGCCCGACGCCCTGGATCGCGAGCGCGTGCGCCTCGGCGCCTCGGAAGAAGCGGTCGAACAGGTGTTCCTGGTCCTCGGGACAGATGCCGATCCCCTGGTCGGCCACGCTGATCAGGGCGTGACCGTCAGCAGTGCTGACGTGGACCCCGATGCGGTCACCGGCGTGGGAGAACTTCGCTGCGTTGCTCAGCAGGTTGTGGACCACCCGCTCGAGCTTGTCCGGGTCGCCGTGGACCTTCACCGTCTCGAGTCCGAGGTCGACGTCGAGCTGCAGCCCGCGGACGGCGATCAGCCCCTGCACGGCCTCGACCGCGTGCGTCACCGGCTCCCGCAGGTCGATCGGAGCCTTGTCGAAGGAGAAGCTGCCGATCTCGACCTGCGACATCGTCAGCATGTCCTCGATGAGTCCCATCAGGCGGCGGCCGTTGCGCTCGATGCGGCCGATGATCTGCTGGTGCATCACCGGCAGCGTGCCGGTCTCGTCGGCCGCCAGGAGCTGCGAGTAGCCCAGGATGCTCGTGATGGGGGTGCGGAGCTCGTGGCTCACCGTGGCCAGGAAGTCGTTCTTGGTCTGGTCGACCTGCGCGAGTCGCTCCACGACCTGGCGCTCGGTCTCCAGCGCCGCGGCGACCGTCGCCTCGTGGCGACGCCGCTCGGTGACGTCTTCGGCCACCGCGAGGAAACCGACCCGTTGGCCGTCGTCGGCGTACCTGCGGCTCACGGTGAGCGACACCGTGCGTACCTCCCCGTCGCGCCGGACGAAGTCCCAGTCGGAGGTGAAGGCGCCGTCGGTGCAGGCGTCGAGGAAGGGCCCCACGATGCTCGTCAGCCCGGCGGCGCCCGGCTGGTCGCTGACCGTCATCCGCAGCCGGCCGTCGCCCTGGTCGACGAGTGAGAGCGTCGCCTTGCCGATGACGTCCTCCGGGTCGTGACCGGTCATCCGACCGGCCCCCACGTTGAAGAACTCGATGCGTCCCTCGAGGTCGGTGCCGAGGATCGCGGTGGCCGTGGTGGCGTCGAGGATGTTGCTCACCAGGTCGTGGCTGTGGGTCAGTCGGTCGAGCGTGATCGCCTGCTGGGTGCGCACCAGCGACAGCGGCAGTGCCACCAGTACGGCGCCGAGCACCTGGGCCTGCAGCAGCGTGCCGATGAGCTCCGGAGGAGCCCCGCTCTCGGTGACCCGCTGGACGATCGGGCCGTAGCCGGCCGAGGACAGCACAGACACCGTCGTGAAGTAGGCCAGGAGCTGGGCGACCATCTCGCGCGTGCTGAGCCGCGCCGCCCCCCAGACCAGGAACGGGAAGGGCAGGGAGGTCAGCGGGATCGCCTGGTCGGGCCGGAACACGAAGAGGACCACCCCGAGCACCGCCGCCCACTGGGCGACGGTCTCCACGGTGCCGGCTTGCTTCGCGTGCCGGGGTAGCCGCATCGCCAGCGGTGCGATGAGCAGGATCGCGGCGGCGTGCGAGGCGAGCATCGCCCGGCTGGTGACGAAGGCGCTGCCGTCGGCGAGCCCGGCGACGGCGAGCCCGCCGATCGCGGCGCCGACGGCGGTGGAGAGCAGGGCGGCGCCGAGGAGCGTGACGAAGTCGTCGAGGGTCTCCAGGCGGGGGACGCGGCGGCCACGGCGGGTGAGCACCCACACGGCGGTGGCCGCCTCGGCGGTGTTGGCGAGCGCGAACGCCAACGAGAGGTCCAGCGGTCGACCGCCGAGCACGTTGGCCGCCACGGTCGCGACGAAGATGCCGGCGAGGACGGTGCGTCGCCACCGCGGTGCGGCGAGGCAGAGCGCCGCGATGGAGATCCCCGCTCCCGGCCAGAACATCGCGATGTGCGAGCCCGGCGGGGAGTAGTAGACCGACAGCTGCCCGAGCACGACCTCGAGTCCCAGGAGGGCGCCGATCAGCAGCACCCGAGGCTGGACGGCGTCGAGATGCCGGTGCCGGGTGAGGGGTGCCGGGGAAGCGGTGGTCATGACGGTGTCGTTTCAGAACAGTCGGCGAGGAGGGGTTCTCGAGCGCCACGCTAACCAACAATGTGGATTTGTGTGGCGAGTGGCGAAAAAAGCCCCACCGGCCGGAGTTGAGTGGAACAGACTCAACTCTGGCAGCGTTGCATCTGTGCAGATCCGCTTCACCACAACGGAGGACCGCTGATCCATGGAGATCTCGAAGTTCACCACCAGGACCCAAGAGGCCGTCGCCCAGGCCATCCAGTCCGCGAACGGCGCCGGGCACAGCCAGCTCGAGGCCGTGCACCTGCTCGACGCCCTGCTCGGCCAGGACGACACGCTCGTCCGGCCGCTCCTGCAGGCGGCCGGGGTGTCTGCCGACGACGTCGCCCGCGCGGCCCGGGCCGAGCTGCAGAAGCTCCCGGCCGCCACGGGCACCACGGTCGCCGCGCCGTCGTACTCCCGCGCCGCCATCCAGGCACTCACCAGCTCCCAGGACATCGCCGCGGAGATGAAGGACGACTTCACCAGCGGTGAGCACCTGCTCATCGCGCTGGCGACCGTCGACTCGCCCGCCCAGCGGCTCCTCACCGAGCACAAGGCCAGCGCCGAGGCGCTGCGCGGCGCCCTGCCGCAGGTCCGCAAGCAGCGGATCACCAGCCAGGACCCCGAGGCGACGTTCGAGGCGCTCGAGAAGTACGCCGTCGACCTCACCGCCCGTGCCAACGAAGGCAAGATCGACCCGGTGATCGGCCGGGACAACGAGATCCGCCGTGTCGTGCAGGTGCTGTCACGACGCACGAAGAACAACCCCGTCCTCATCGGCGAACCAGGCGTCGGCAAGACCGCGGTCGTCGAGGGACTGGCTCAGCGCATCGTGGACGGGGACGTCCCCGACTCCCTCAAGGGACGCCGGCTGCTCAGCCTCGACCTCGGCGCGATGGTCGCCGGCGCGAAGTACCGCGGCGAGTTCGAGGAGCGACTCAAGGCGGTCCTCAACGAGATCAAGGAGTCCGAGGGGCAGATCATCACGTTCATCGACGAGCTGCACACGGTCGTCGGCGCGGGCGCCGGCGGCGACTCCGCGATGGACGCCGGGAACATGCTCAAGCCGATGCTCGCGCGCGGCGAGCTGCGGATGATCGGCGCGACCACGCTCGACGAGTACCGCGAGCGGATCGAGAAGGACCCGGCCCTGGAGCGCAGGTTCCAGCAGGTGTTCGTCGGTGAGCCCTCCGTGGAGGACACGGTCGCGATCCTGCGCGGGCTGCAGGAGAAGTACGAGGCCCACCACGGCGTGAAGATCACCGACGCCGCCCTGGTCGCGGCCGCGATGCTCTCCGACCGCTACATCACCGGCCGCAAGCTGCCGGACAAGGCCATCGACCTCGTCGACGAGGCCGGCTCCCGGCTCCGCATGGAGATCGAGTCGTCCCCGGTCGAGATCGACCAGCTCCGTCGCGCGGTCAACCGGATGAAGATGGAGGAGCTCGCCCTTCAGCGGGAGACCGACGATGCCTCCAAGGACCGCCTCGAGAAGCTCAAGGCGGAGTTGGCCGACAAGCAGGAGAAGCTCCACGCACTCGAGGCTCGGTGGGAGAAGGAGAAGGCCGGACTCGAGGGTGCCGGCGACCTGAGGCGGCAGGTCGAGCAGCTCCGCGTCGAGGCGGAGCGCTACAAGCGGGAGAGCAACTGGGAGAAGGCCAGCGAGATCGAGTACGGCCGCATCCCCGAGCTCGAGAAGCAGATCGCCGCGGCCGAATCGGCCGAGCCGGTCGAGGACCCGATGGTCCACGAGGAGGTGGGCCCGGAGGAGATCGCCGAGGTCGTCGAGGCCTGGACGGGCATCCCGACCGGCCGGCTGCTCGAGGGCGAGACCGCCAAGCTCCTGCACATGGAGGACGTCATCGGCGAGCGCCTGATCGGGCAGCGCGCCGCGGTCAGCGCGGTCTCCGACGCCGTACGCCGTTCGCGGGCGGGCATCTCCGACCCGAACCGGCCCACGGGGTCGTTCCTCTTCCTCGGCCCCACCGGCGTCGGCAAGACCGAGCTGGCCAAGTCGCTCGCGGACTTCCTCTTCGACGACGAGCGGGCCATCGTCCGGGTCGACATGAGCGAGTACTCCGAGAAGCACTCGGTGGCCCGGCTGGTCGGCGCTCCGCCCGGCTACGTCGGCTACGAGGAGGGCGGCCAGCTCACCGAGGCAGTACGGCGGCGCCCGTACTCCGTGGTGCTCCTCGACGAGGTGGAGAAGGCCCACCCCGAGGTCTTCGACATCCTGCTGCAGGTGCTCGACGACGGTCGGCTCACCGATGGCCAAGGGCGGACGGTCGACTTCCGCAACGTGGTGCTGATCATGACCTCGAACCTGGGCTCGGGTTTCCTGGTCGATCCGACGCTCGACGAGGAGAAGAAGCGCGACGCGGTGATGGCCGTGGTCCGCGGGCACTTCAAGCCGGAGTTCCTCAACCGGCTCGACGAGGTGGTCGTCTTCGACGCGCTCGGCCCCGACGAGCTCACCCACATCGTCGACCTCCAGATCGCGGCGCTGGCCAAGCGGCTGGCGGTGCGTCGCATCAACCTGCAGGTCACCGAGGCGGCGAAGGAGTGGCTGGCCCGCACCGGCTACGACCCCGCCTACGGCGCGCGGCCGCTGCGACGGCTGGTGCAGAGCGCCATCGGCGACCAGCTGGCCCGCGCGCTGCTGTCCGGCGACGTGCTCGACGGCAGCACCGTCGAGGTCGACGTGGACGAGGCCGGGGAGTCGCTGTCGCTGAGGCCGGTCGCCACGACCTGAGCCACGTGGGGCCGCGTGCAGCCGCGTGGTGCAATGGAGGCATGAGCGAGGAGAAGGGGCCGGGGCGCCCGCGCCAGGTGACCATGGCCGTCGTGATGGCGGTGGTGGGCAGTGTGGTGCTGGTCGTCAGCCTCTTCGACACGCTGGGCAGGATGCGTAGCGCGTCGGCGCGTGACGCCGTGGAGGACTTCCTCGCGGAGTCGCCGGGCAACACGCTGGGGGTCGACACCGCGCAGGTGCTCGACGCCATGCGGGCGCTGGCGTTCGTCAGCGGCGCGCTCGCCGCCATGGGGCTCGTCTTCGCCGTCTTCGTGATCCAGCGTCACCGCGGCGCCCGGATCGGGTTCACCGTCGTCGCTGCGCTGCTCGTGCTCACCGTGCCGGTGGCCGGGCTGATGCCCTTCTTCCTGGCGGTGGCGGCGCTGCTGCTGTGGTCCCAGCCCGCCCGCGCCTGGTTCGCCGGCCGATCCCCGGTGGCCGCCGGAGCGCCCGCCGCAGCCGGTCCTGCCTGGCCGCTGGCGTCGGAGAGCCACCCCCCGCCGGACCAGCCCCGGGCGCCGCAACCGCCCGCAGGCGAGTCGGGGCCGGGGCCGTCCCCGCAGGCCCCCGACGAACCCGGACCCTACGCCGGAGCACCCTACGGTCAGAGCCCGTACGGAGAGGCTTCTCCCCCGCAGGACCAGGAACCACAGGGTCCGGCGGCTCAGGTCCCCAGCCCCTACGCTCAGAACCCGTATGCGCAGAACCCGTACGCGCAGAACCCGTACGCGCAGGGCCCGTACCCGGGGAACCCCTACCCGCCTGCCCCCTACGGCCAGGATCCCCACGCCGGTCCCTACGGCTACGGACAGCCCGGCTACGGCTACCAGCCGCAGCCCGCGCGGGACCCGGACAAGCGTCCGCTGACCGTGACGCTGGCAGCCGTCCTGACCTGGCTCGGCGCGGGCAGCACCCTGCTGCTCATGCTGGTGTTCGTCGCGGTCCTGGCCGCCGGCGGTGATGCCTTCGTCGACGAGTTCGACCGGGCCGCGCAGGACAGCGACGTGACGCTCACCTCCGACCAGGTCCTGGCCGTCGGCTGGGGCATCGCCGTGGTCTTCCTCCTCTGGTGCCTGGCGGCGATCGTCCTGGCGATCCTGGCCTTCCGGCGCAGCAACGCCGCCCGCATCGCGCTCGTGGTGTCGACGGTGATGACGGCGTTGTTCAGCCTGCTGGCGATCATGAGCCTCCTGTCGGCGGTCACGCTCGTGCTGGCCGTGGCCACGGTCATCCTGCTGTTCACCGGTGGCGCGAACGAGTGGTACGCCCGGCGCCGCGGCGCCCCGCCGAGCCAGCCCGCACCCTGGCCGAACCAGCCGTACGGCGGCCCGCCGCCGGGTCCGCCGCCGGGTCCGCCGCCGGGTCCGCCGCCGGGTCCGCCGCCGGGTCCGCCGCCGGGTCCGCCGCCGGGTCGCAACCAGCCCTGGTGACCTAGCTAGGCGGTCAGGTCGGCGCGCCCGAGCTGGTCGAGCGCCCCCTCGAGCACCGAGCGCTCCTTGCAGAACGCCCACCGCACCAGGTGCCGTCCGGCGTCGACGTGGTCGTAGAACGCCTGCGCGGGGATGGCCACCACCCCGGCGCGCTCGGGCAGTGCCAGGCAGAACTCCATGCCGTCGTCCCACCCGAGGTGTCCGACGTCGCTGAGCACGAAGTAGGTCCCCTCCGGCCGGATCGGGTCCAGCCCCAGTGCGGCGAGCCCGTCGCACAGCAGGTCCCGCTTCCCCTGCAGCTGGCCGGCCAGCTCCTCCACGTGGGCCATCTCGTGGTCGAGCGCGTGCGCGATCGCCGGCTGCAGTGGAGCGGCGTTGGTGAAGGTGAGCCACTGCTTGGCCGACATCACCGTCGCGACCAGGTCGGCAGGCCCGGTCACCCACCCGACCTTCCAGCCGGTGAACGAGAACGTCTTGCCGGCGCTGCTGATCGACAGCGTCCGCTCCGCCATGCCGGGGAGCGTGGCGAGGGGGACGTGCCGGTGGTCGTCGTACACGAGGTGCTCGTAGACCTCGTCGACCACGACCACCACGTCGTGGCGGACGGCGAGCTCGGCGACGGCGGCGCGCTCGTCGGAGTCGAGGACCATGCCCGTCGGGTTGTGCGGGGTGTTCACGAGGAGCACGGCGGTCCGGTCGGTCACCGACTCGCGCAGCGAGTCGAGGTCCACGCGGAAGCCCGCATCGGTGCGGCGCAGGGTGATCGGGCGCCGCACCCCGCCGGCCATGGCGATGTCGGCCACGTAGCAGTCGTAGTAGGGCTCGAGGACGGCCACCTCGTCGCCCGGGTTCACCAGCCCCAGCATGGCCGCGGCCACGGCCTCGGTGGCGCCGGCGGTGACGATCACCTGCTCGTCGGGGTCGAGCTCGATGCCGTAGTACTTCTGCTGGTGCCGGGCGACCGCCTCGCGGAGCTCGGGGACCCCGGGCCCGGGCGCGTACTGGTTGCGTCCGCCGCGCAACGCCGTCACCGCCGCCTCCACCACGGAGGCGGGCCCTTCCCGGTCGGGAAAGCCCTGGCCCAGGTTGAGCGCACCGGTGCGGACCGCGAGCGCGGACATGACGGTGAAAATCGTGGGCGGTACGTCGCGCAGCCGCTGCGCCAGCCGGTCCGTCATGTCAGCGACCGTACCCGCTCAGTAGGGTCGGCCCCATGACGACCGACCACGCCCCCGGCGGGCCCGACGCGGACCGCGCAGCACTCGTCGAGCAGGTCAGGACGAAGGCCGTCGTGCGCGGCAAGGTCACCCTGGCCTCCGGCAAGGAGGCGGACTACTACGTCGACATGCGCCGGATCACCCTGGACGGGGTCGCCGCGCCGCTCGTCGGCCGGGTGATGCTGGAGCTGACCAAGGACCTTTCGTACGACGCCGTGGGCGGGCTGACCCTCGGGGCCGACCCGGTCGCCACCGCGATGCTGCACGCCGCGGCGGCTCGCGGCGAGGTCCTCGACGCCTTCGTGGTCCGCAAGGAGGGCAAGGCGCACGGCCTCCAGCGCCGCATCGAGGGCGCTCCGGTGCAGGGGCGGCGGGTCCTCGCCGTGGAGGACACCAGCACCACCGGCGGATCCGCGCTCACCGCGGTCGAGGCGCTGCGCGAGGCGGGTGCCGAGGTGGTGGCGGTGGCCGTCGTCGTCGACCGGGACACCGGAGCCGCGAAGCGGGTCCAGGAGGCCGGGCTGCCGTACCTCCACGCGATCGGCAAGGCCGATCTCGGCCTGTAGGACGGACCGGGGAGCCTGTGGTCCACCTGACGGGTCGCAGACTCCCGCATCACGCTGCTCGGGCCGTTCAGAGGCGGAGGAAGCGCATGTCGTCGCCGGTCACCAGGACCACCCGGCCGTCGGGCATCCCGATGGTCCGCACCTGGCCGATGTCGTCGCCGTACTCCACCCGCACCATCCGGTTGTGCAGCCGGCCCCCCTCGAGGTGCTGGATCGACAGCCACCCCACGCGGCCGTGGCGGATGACCGTGAGCACGGTGCGGTGCTCCGGCAGCCAGGTGAAGGCGCGGGGGTCGGTGCCCGCCACCGCCTGCGTCCCTCGCGCGTACTGGGTCACGTCCAGGCGCGCGAGGTGCTTCAGGTCTCGGGTGCGGAAGAGCCCCAGCTGTGCCCCCCAGCCGCCGCCGTCCGGACCGGACGGGCCGGACCCCACGCCGATGAGACGGCGCGAGCCCAGCGGGTGGAGGTACTCCGAGAATCCCGGGACCTTCAGCTCGGACAGCAGCCTCGGCGCGCCGCGCAGGTCGACGACGTACAGCGGGTCGACCTGGCGGAACGTGACGACCAGGGCCAGGTCGTCCTGCCAGCGCACCGACTTGACCTCCTCGCCCGGGCCGAGGTGGTCCAGCCGCCCGGTCTCCACGAGCTTCGTCTCCCTGCGCTCCAGGGTGACGACCGAGCTGAAATTCCCGGTCTCCGATGACGGCCCGACCAGGACGCGCAGCTCGCCGCCGCTCTCGTCCATGGACCACCGGTCGCGGATGGTCCCCTCCACCTCGCCCGAGGCCACGTGCACCGCCTGGTCGTCGGTGAGGTCGAACTGGAAGAGGTACGACGTGCCACCGCCACCGCTGGGCATCGGCCCGCGGCAGGCGATGCACCCCCAGACCGTCGGGGCGGTCGAGGCCAGGTACAGGTGGTCGGCCGACTCGTAGGCGATCTTCGTGGCACCGGCCAGGCCGAACGCCTCGGGCGTCGAGGGCGACCCTGCGGAGAACGTCACCACCGCGGCCGTGTCCAGCCCGACCTCGGCCGGCGGCACCGCGACGTCCCGGCACTGCAGCAGCCGTTGGCGGCCGGCACCGGCGTCGTACTCGGGCAGCCAGTCGCGCAGCCGGCTGTGCCGCACGACCCGGCGGTTGTGCGCGAGTGCTGCCTTGGCCGTGACGCCCTTGCGCGGCTGGAGGAAGGGCAGGTCGGGCAGCCCGCTGGACAGCACCATCCGGACGGTGTCGTCGTGCTGGTGCACCGCGGTGACGGCAGCCTCGTAGGTGACGTCGTCGGTCACCTCCGGTCGCGTCGGGTCGCTCAGCGAGATCGTCTGGACCCGGGTGCCGGTGCGGGTCCCGGTCCGGTCCGCGCGCGGGCTCTGCCGGTCCGACCCGATGGCGACGACGATGTCGCCGGACAGCAGGATCTCGCCGTCCTCCAGGCCCTCGAGCGACAACGCGGAGAGCTGTCGGAGGTGCCGGTCGGTGACGTCGTAGGTCAGCAGCTCGTCGCCCCGCAGCCGCACCAGCAGCGTGCCGTCGGTCTTGACGGTGTCGGGCTCGTCGACCGACTTCTCCTGCACGTTCGTGCCGGTCCCGCTCGCGGTGACCCGGTCGGTCTGGAGGCCCGGCACCTTGGCCGCGGTGGGGACCCGCGCGTTCTGCAACCGGGTGTCGAGGACTCCGAACAGCCCGCGGTCCAGGCCGACGTACGGCGGCTGCCAGCCCCAGGCCGTGACCTGGCCGAGCCCGCGGTCGACGTAGGTGTCCAGGAGCTTCGAGCACGACCGCGCCGGGGAGAGATCGGCGTGGAAGGCGACCGGGCTGGCGTCGCCGGACGACCCGGACAGCTCGTCCCCTGGGCCGTCCGCCGCGGGAGGGGCCGGAGGCGCCACCGGGTCCGAGGTGAGCGTGCCGACGAGGAAGGCGGCACCGAGCGCGGCGACGCCGCCCAGAGCGACCAGCGGGCGTCGGGCCGCCCGCCACGTCGAGCGCCCGGACCGCGCTCGTCCCTGCGCGACGATCCGTGCCGTCGGCGGCTCGCCGGTGGGCAGCGAGTTCCAGAGATCCTCGAGGTCGCTCATGATTTCTCCTGGACGTCCTGCAGGTGCTGGTCCTGCGCCAACGACGCCAGCGCGCGGGACAGCCTGCTCTTGACGGTGCCGGCCGGGACGCCGAGCGCGGCGGCGGTCTGCGCCTCGCTCAGCTGCACGAAGTAGCGCAGCACCACGACCTCGCGGTTCACGCGCGAGAGTCCGGACATGGCGCGGTGCACGGCGTCGGCCACGACGACCGCGTCGGTGCGGTCGTCGACCACCCCCGTCGGCTCCGCGTCGACCCGCGACCTCCACCAGCGCGAGCGACGCGCGTCGCGCAACGCGTTGAGGAGCATCCGGTAGACGTAGCCGTCGCGGTTGCCGGCGCTGCTGACCCGCTCCCAGTGCGCGTAGCAGCGGACGAGGGTGGCCTGGGCCAGGTCCTCGGCCTCGTGCGGGTCGGCACCGAGGAAGACGGCTGCGCGCACGAGGTCACGCCAGTGCGCCCGCACGTAGTCCGCGTACGCCTCTTCCTCGGCTGGCTCCACGACGTTACGACGGACCGGACCTCGGAAGGGTTCCGTCCGGCGTCAGCTCTCCTCCGAGCCGGTCAGCGCGCGCTTCAGCTGCCGCCGGTGCCTCCACCACTCGTAGGCCATCGGCACCGTCGAGAAGGCCACGATCGCCAGCAGGGCCAGCTCGAGGTTGTCCTGGATCAGCGCGTTGGCGCCGACGGCGTAGCCGAGCAGGGTGAGCCCGGTGGCCCACAGCACCGCGCCGACCAGCGACCAGGTGAAGAAGTGTCGCCGGTCCATCTCGCCCGCGCCGGCGACCACGGTGATGTAGGTGCGTACGAAGGGCACGAACCGCCCCAGGACGAGCGCCCGCGCGCCGTACTTGTCGAAGAACGCCTGCGTCTTGTGCAGGTTCTTCTCGTTGAGGAAGCGCCCGTTGCGGCGGAAGACGGAGTGGCCGACCGCCCGGCCGATCTCGTAGCCGACCACGTTCCCGGCGAAGGCGGCCGCCGACATGACCAGGCACGCGGTCAGGATGTGCACCGAGATGTCCCCGGTGTGGATGAACAGCCCCAACGAGAACAGCAGCGAGTCACCGGGGAGCAGCGGGAAGAGCAGCCCGCACTCGACGAAGACCACGGCGGCGGACACCCAGTACATCTGCTCGCCGAACTGGTCGAGCCACCACTGCGGGTCCATCCAGTCGAGACCGAGCAGCTGCGGCGGCAACAGGTTCACGGCCTGAACCCTACGGGCCCGCCGTAGCATGACGCCCCATGCGTGGACCCGCTGCCGGTGACGGAGAGGCCGACGAGCGCCGAGCGCCGTACGACCCCCTGCCGTTCAAGGGGTCGCACGCGCCCGAGGAGGTCGGCGTCGGTCCGTGGCCCGGCCCCTGGCCGGACGGGCGAGAGTACGACGCCCGGCTGCTGGCCGAGGGGGACCGGCGCAACGTCGTCGACCGCTACCGCTACTGGACGGTGGAGGCGATCGTCGCCGACCTCGACCGGCGCCGCCACGACTTCCACGTGGCCATCGAGAACTGGCAGCACGACTTCAACATCGGGACGATCGTGCGGACCGCGAACGCGTTCCTCGCCCGGGAGGTGCACATCGTCGGTCGGCGTCGGTGGAACCGGCGCGGCGCCATGGTCACCGACCGCTACCAGCACATCCGGCACCACGCGACGGTGGCCGAGCTCGCCGCGCACCTCGAGGCCCAGGGTGTGGTGCTGCTCGGCGTCGACAACCTGCCGGGTGCCGAGCCCCTCGAGACGCTCGCGCTGCCGCGCCGGGTGTGCCTGCTGTTCGGCCAGGAGGGGCCGGGACTCTCCGAGGAGGCCAGGTCCGTGTGCGCGGGCACCTTCTCGATCGCCCAGTTCGGCTCCACCAGGTCCATCAACGCGTCCGCGGCCGCGGCGATCGCGATGCACACCTGGGTCGTCCAGCATGCCCTCGGCGACGAAGGGGCAGCGGCTCAGGAGACGTCGTAGCGGTCGGCGAGCTCGACGTACCTCGCGTGGGCTGCCTCGCGGAGGTCGTCGTACGACTCCACCGGGATGCCGAGACCGACGAGCACGTCGGCGTGCGTCTCGACCGGGTTCCCCATGGCCACGCAGGCCACTGGGGGTGGACCGTTGTCGAAGTCGGTGCCGGCCAGGACGTCGGGCACCATCGCGTGCGCCAGGCTGACCGTGGCGCTGGCCGGGCTGCGGTGCTCACCCGCGTGGTGGTGGTGGATGATCGCCTCCACGATCGAGTGCGGCAGCTTCCAGTGCTGGGCGACCAGGCCGCCGATGTCGGCGTGGTTGATGCCGAAGACCCGCGCCTCCGCCGCCAGCAGTCCGAGATGGTCGGCCATCGCCGCCTGGGCCAGCATGTTGAGCACCCGAGCGCCGAAGTGCTGCGCCAGCACCACCTTGCCGAAGTCGTGCAGGAGCGCCGCGGTCGGTGACTCGGCCGGCACCTCGACCGTCGCCTTCATCCGGATGACCTCCGCGGCGAGCGACGCGGCGACCGACTGCTTCCACAGCTGACCCTCGGCCAGCCCGTAGGCGGGGATCGGCTCGCTCAGCTTGCGCGAGACGCTCGTGGCCAGGGCCAGTGAGAGCACCGACCCGCTGCCCAACCACAGGGCGGCGTCGCGGACCGTCCTGATCTGGAACCGGGCGCCCAGCGCGGCGGAGTTGGCCCGGCGCAGGATGGTCGCGGTGAGCGACTGGTCGAAGGAGACCACCTCGACGATGTCCTTGATGTCGTGCTCGGGGTTGCTCACGATGTTGGCCAACCGGGTGACGGTGACCGGCAGCGCGCCCAGGGCCTCGGCGGACGACAGGAGGTCCTTGTGGTCGATGACCGGAGTGCTCAAGTGGGTCGTCCTCCTCGAAGAAGGGTGCGGTGCGTGCACCCAACGGACGTCGTCTTGGATCGGCACCGTTCGGCGACCCCTGAGCAATTCAGGGGCCCGGCGCTTCATGAGCACCGCGCACTACAGTGAGAGCGGACGACCGCCGAGACGAGGAGACAGCACATGCCCATCGCGACGCCCGAGGTCTACGCGGAGATGCTCGACAAGGCCAAGCGTGAGTCGTTCGCCTTCCCGGCGATCAACGTGACCTCGTCCCAGACGCTCAACGCCGCGCTCGCCGGGTTCGCGGAGGCCGAGAGCGACGGGATCATCCAGGTCTCGACCGGCGGCGCGGACTACCTCTCCGGCCCGACGGTGAAGAACATGGTCAGCGGGTCGCTGGCCTTCGCCGCCTTCGCCGAGGAGGTCGCCAAGAAGTACCCGGTCAACATCGCCCTGCACACCGACCACTGCCCCAAGGACAAGCTCGACGGGTTCGTCCGTCCGCTGGTCGCGGCCTCGGCCGAGCGGGTGAAGGGCGGCGGACTGCCGTACTTCCAGTCGCACATGTGGGACGGCTCCGCCGTACCTCTGGACGAGAACCTGAAGATCGCCGCCGAGCTCCTCGAGCAGTGCGCTGAGGCCCGGATCATCCTCGAGATCGAGGTCGGCGTGGTCGGCGGCGAGGAGGACGGCATCGTCGGCGAGATCAACGAGAAGCTCTACACCACCGCCGAGGACGCGCTGGCGACCGTGGACGCGCTCGGCACCGGGGAGAAGGGGCGCTACATGACCGCGCTCACCTTCGGCAACGTTCACGGCGCCTACAAGCCGGGCCACGTGAAGCTGCGCCCGGAGATCCTGAAGAACGCCCAGGAGGCCGTGGTGGAGAAGCTCGGCCTCGAGCCCGGCTCGCGTCCCTTCGACCTGGTCTTCCACGGTGGCTCCGGGTCGCTGGCCGAGGAGATCGCCGCTGCGGTCGACTACGGCGTGGTGAAGATGAACGTCGACACCGACACCCAGTACGCCTTCACGCGGCCGGTCGTCGACCACATGCTGCGCAACTACGACGGCGTGCTGAAGATCGACGGCGAGGTCGGCAACAAGAAGCAGTACGACCCCCGGTCGTGGGGCAAGGCCGCCGAGGCGGGGATGGCCGCCCGGGTCGTCACCGCCTGCGAGAACCTGCGCAGCACCGGACACCGCCTCTGACCCCGCCCCCGCGCATGTAACGCGGGGTTATGGACGCTTCGCAAGGGATGTACGGCGTGCAAACCGTCCACGTGCCTTGCGAAGTCGGTGTCGGCGGGACGCCGCTCCGATCCCCGACCACCAGGCCACTCATCCGAAGGAGAACCATGCAGGACCTGCTCGCCGGACCGCCTCCCACGCACCTGCCCGCGGACCCGGCCGCCGAGGAGCTGGCCGCCGGCACGCCGACCGCCGACGTCGTACGCACTCATCCCGAGTCACCGATCGCGTGGGCGACCCTGGCGGAGGAGGCCCGCTCCGGCGGTGCCGAGGACCTGACCGTCTACGCCTACGCCCGGGTGGGGTACCACCGGTCGCTCGACCGGCTCCGGCGCAACGGCTGGAAGGGCCACGGCCCCGTGCCGTGGTCGCACGAGCCGAACCGCGGTTTCCTCCGCGCGCTCGCCGCGCTCGCGCAGGCCGCCTCGGCCATCGGCGAGGACGGTGAGGCGGAGCGGTGCGAGACCTTCCTGCGCGACTCGAGCCCGGAGGCCGCGGAGGCGCTGCTCGGCGCCTGACCCAGGTCAGCCCAGGTGACCGTAGCGGCGCTCCGACTCGTCGAACTCGCGCAGCAGCCGGCGCTTGGTCTCCTCGCGCTGTCGGCCGAACAGCTCCGGCCAGACCACCCGGGACATGCCGAAGCCTCCGTCGTGGTTGCGCAGCCAGTCCTCGCGACGCTTCTCGTCCCACACGACCTGTGCGGGGCTGGTGTCCGCCACACCGCCCTCGTCGCGGCCGAGGTACTTCACCTTGCCGTCGAACTCGAAGAGGTGGCGCCGGATGCGGATGTCTACCTCGGCCCGCCGGCCCCGGTCCTGCACGACGAACTGCGTCTGCGGGGTGCCGATCCTCAGCTCGAGCAGCAGGATCCTCAGCAACGACTCGCCGATCGACTGGGCACCGCCGTCGGCCACTGCCACCGCGTCCCGGGCGCGGGTGACGTGGGGCCACGACCACATCGTCTCGAGGACGAGGGCCAGCTCCTCCTTCGTCGCTCCCAGGCGTAGTGCTGCGTCGGCCGCCACGACGCCGTCCGTGTAGCCGAGCTCGCGAGCGATGTCCAGGGCCGTGCGTGCGAGGCCGGTGCAGCGCAGGCCCTGCGCGACGGTCACGTCCGTCTCGAGGTAGCCCGCGCGGTGGTGCTTCACCCCGCCCTCCGTGCGGCTGCCGGTCACGCCGGCCCGCGTGACGTGGACCAGCGTGGTCCAGTGCGGCCGCAGCGGCAGGCCGAGGTGCGCGCCGGCCGACGCGTGGCTGATGACGCCCGGTCTCGCCTGCGTGAGTACGGCGGCCCGCACCCGCAGTCGGTACCGGTCGTCGTCGTGCAACGGCTCCCAGATGACGCGCTCGCAGTACACGCCTCGGCGGACCACCACCCAGTCCCCCAGCGCCCCGGTGCGGGTCTTCAGCTCACGCTCGGTGCAGCCGCTGCGCACCGCCTGTCGACGCGTGAACAGGTCGCCTTGCCCGGCGGCGAGCGCTCGCAGCGTGCTGTTCATGGGCGGCATCGTCGACGGCTGTCGAGGGAACGGCGACCCGCGGCCCGGGGGCTGTGGACTGTTCAGCAGATGGCGTGCTGGGGAGAGCCCCCGCCGGCGGTCCTTGCAAGGCCGGTGGACGGTTTGCACGGCGTACGCCCCTTGCGGAGCGTCCATAACCCCGCGTTACATGCCGGCGGCCTCGGACTGGGGGAGGTACATCTCGACGGCGCCGGCCCGCAGCTCCCAGATACGGCGGCGGCACGGCTCGTCGGAGATCTCCCCGTCGGTGATGACGTAGAACGGGTCGCCCTCGACCACCACCGAGCAGCCGGTGGCCCGGTCGACCTCCTTCATCAGGTGGTGCTTCCCGCGTCGGAGCCGGGCGACGTAGGCCCACCGACGGAGCGAGCCACGGGCCCGCGACACGATGATGACCAGCTCACCGTCGGCAGGGTCCGCCCCCGGAATCAGCTCGGTCCCCCCGCCGACGCTGGAGCCGTTGCCGACCGCGACCTGGGCCACGCGCCGTCGCCGGACGATCTCCTGTCCGTCGACCGTGACCGTCACCCGCACGAACTGCGGTTGGTAGCCGGCGGACAGAGCGCCCAGGGCATAGCCGAGCTTCCCGAGCCGCGGCTTCCACTTGTCGGCCGCCCGGCTCGCTTCCGCACCGACACCGAGGTGCGCGTTGTTGATCACCACGGTGTCGGTGTCGTCGACGATCAGGTCGGTCGGCGTCCGGTGACCGGCACCCACCACACGGGCCGCCTCCTCCGGCTCGAGCGGGATGCCGACGCCGCGGGCGAAGTCGTTGCCGGTGCCCAGCGGGATGAGCCCCAGCGGGGTCGAGGAGAGCCGGTCGAGACGGTGCAGCGCATTGACGACGGCATGCAGACTGCCGTCGCCGCCGGCCACCACGACGCTGCGGGACTCGTTGGCGCCGAGCACCCGGTCGAGGTCCTCCGGACTGCTGGTCGACTCGACGGTGACGTCGGCGAGCGGCCGCAACACCTCGAGGGCAGCCCGCAGCGACTCCTCCTCGTGCGTCCCGGCCGACGCGTTGGCGATCAGCAGGATGTCCTCCACCACGCGGACACTACGCGCCGGGTGGGGACGCCGCGGTTTGATAGCGTGGCTCCGTAAGAGCCCCTGGTGCTGTTGCACGAGGGGCTTTGGTGTGTGAGGAGGTAGGTCCATGCCGGCGATCGTCGTGCTCGGCGCACAGTGGGGTGACGAGGGCAAGGGCAAGGCGACCGACATGCTCGGGTCGCACATCGACTACTGCGTCCGCTACCAGGGCGGCAACAACGCCGGCCACACCATCGTGATCGACGGCGAGAAGTTCGCCACCCACCTGCTCCCCAGCGGCATCCTGACCCCGGGCACCACCCCGGTCATCGCCAACGGCGTCGTGCTCGACGCGCGGGTCCTGCTCGAGGAGCTCGACGGTCTGTCGGACCGCGGGGTCGACGTGTCACGGCTGCTGGTCTCGGGCAACGCGCACCTGATCACGTCGTACCACACCGCGATCGACAAGGTCTCCGAGCGGTTCCTCGGCAAGAACCAGATCGGCACGACCGGGCGCGGCATCGGTCCGGCGTACGCCGACAAGATCAACCGCATCGGCGTCCGCGTCGCCGACGTCTTCGACGAGAAGATCCTCGAGGCGAAGGTCGAGGCCGCGCTCGAGGTGAAGAACCACCTGCTCGTCAAGGTCTACAACCGGCGCGCGATCACCGTCGAGGAGATCCTCGAGGAGATCCAGGCGTACGCCGACCGGCTCAAGCCGATGGTGGCCGACACCTCGCTGGAGCTGAACCAGGCGCTCGACCGCGGGGAGACCGTGCTGTTCGAGGGCGCCCAGGCGACGATGCTCGACGTCGACCACGGGACGTACCCCTTCGTCACCTCCAGCAACCCGATCGCCGGCGGCGTCGGCCCGGGCGCGGGGATCGGTCCCACGCGGATCGACCGGATCATCGGCGTGGTCAAGGCCTACACGACCCGGGTGGGGTCCGGGCCGTTCCCGACCGAGCTGTTCGACGAGGACGGCGAGCAGCTGCGCCGGGTCGGCGCGGAGTTCGGTACGACGACGGGGCGGCCGCGCCGCTGCGGCTGGTACGACGCCGTGATCGCCCGGTACGCCGCCAGGATCAACGGGCTCACCGAGTTCTTCCTGACCAAGCTCGACTGCCTGGGGGCCTGGGACGAGGTCCCGGTCTGCGTGGCCTACGAGATCAACGGCGAGCGCGTCGACGAGATGCCGATGACGCAGACCGACTTCCACCACGCCGAGCCGGTCTACGAGATGCTGCCCGGCTGGAAGTCCGACATCTCCAGGTGCCGGTCCTTCGGCGAGCTGCCGGCCAACGCGCAGGCCTACGTCCGGCGCCTCGAGGAGCTGTCCGGGGCGCCGTTCTGGGGGATCGGCGTCGGACCGGGCCGCGAGCAGTCCATCGTGCTGCGCTGACGGACCTGCGGTTTCCCATGGTCCCGTGGGAAACCGCTGCTTCCCGCACGCAATTTCCTGGGGGGAGCGCCAGTTTCCCATGGGACCCTGGGAAACCGATCAGGCGTCCATCCCGCCGTCGAGCGGCAGCGCCACCCCGGTGACCGACCTGGCGCCGGCAAGGTAGAACAGCGCGTCGGCGATCTCGCGCGGCTCCATGGACCCGTGCGGCAGCATCATCATCATCCGGTCCATCGCCCGGGCGTTGACGTCCGCGGTGATCTTGCCGGCCACCTCCGCCACGAGCGGGGTGTCGACCATCCCCGGGCACACGCAGTTCACCCGGATGCCCTCGTCGGCCAGCTCCAGGGCGAGCCCCTTGGTGAGCATGACGACGCCGCCCTTCGCCGCGGAGTACGCCGCGGTGTACGGCTGGGCCCGGATGCCGGTGATCGACGCGACGTTCACGATGTTGCCGGGGGCTCCGGACGCGACCGCCTTGCGGATCCACGGGAGCGCCGCCTGCGTGACCAGGAACGGTCCCTTGAGGTCCACGGCGAGCACCCGGTCGAACTCCTCCTCCGACACGGTCTCGACCCGGCCGAACTGGCTGATGCCGGCGATGTTCAGCAGGACGTCGATGCGGCCGTGCTCGGCGCCGATGGCGTCGAGGGCCGAGGCCACGGACGCCTTGTCGGAGACGTCGACCTCGTGGAACGTCACGCCGTCCGGCACGGTCTTGGCCACGTCGAGCCCGATGACGGTGTCGCCCGCGGCGAGGAACCGCTCGGCGGTGGCGTAGCCGATGCCGGACGCGGCGCCGGTGAGGACGACGACTCGTGGGGTGGGGGTCTGGTTCACAGCGCGATCTCCATGTGCTGGGTGAGGTTGCCGGTGAGGGCGGGTCCGAACGCCCGGCGGGCGAAGCGCCAGCCGCCGTCGCCGGTGGGTGCGAAGAGGTCGACGTACCGTCCGGTGATCACCGGCTGCAGCGGCAGGTCGTCGGTGGCCTGGAGCACCACGAACACCGACAGCGCCTGGATGGTCCCGTCGCCCTGCGGGGTGAGGTGCACGTTCGTCACCAGGTGCTGGGTGCGGGGCGTGCCGTCGTCGTGGATCTTCACCAACCCCCGGTAGAGCGCGCTGACCGCGTCGGCGCCGCCGGCGATCTCGGTGCCGTCGAGCGTGTGCAGGCTGGCGTCGGCCATCAGCCGGCCCACCCCGTCGAGGTCACCGGCGTCGACGAGGTCGCAGTACTCCGCGAGGAGGTTGCGGATCCGGTCGCCGTCGGTGAGCACGGGCCGACCGTACCACCGGAACTAGAACACGTTCTACTAGTCGCCCGGGTGCCGGCATCGCAAGGCGCATGGACGCTTTGCACGCCGTACACCCCTTGCGAACCGTCCATAACCCCGCGTTGCATCGGGGGTGCGGGGTGGCGGCACTAGCCTGTGGGGCGTGAAGACGCTCGTGATCGGCTCCGGTGGACGTGAGCACGCGCTGGCCCTGGCGCTCTCGCGGGACCCCAATGTCACCGACGTGCACGCCGCGCCCGGCAACCCGGGCATGGCCGCGTGCGCCACGCTCCACGCCGTCGACCCGATGGACGGTACGGCGGTCGCCGTCCTGGCTCGGGAGGTGGGCGCCGACCTCGTCGTGGTCGGCCCGGAGGCGCCCCTGGTGGCCGGTGTGGCCGACGCCGTGCGCGGCGAGGGCATCGCCTGCTTCGGGCCGAGCGCCGAGGCCGCCCGTCTGGAGGGCTCCAAGGCCTTCGCCAAGGACGTGATGGCCGCCGCGGAGGTGCCCACCGCGATGGCGCACGTCTGCGAGACCGAGGAGGAGGTCGCCGAGGCGCTCGACAGCTTCGGTGCGCCGTACGTGGTCAAGGACGACGGGCTCGCGGCCGGTAAGGGCGTCGTGGTCACCGAGGACCGCGACGAGGCGGTGCAGCACGCCAAGGCCTGCGGCCGGGTGGTGGTGGAGGAGTACCTCGACGGTCCAGAGGTCAGCCTCTTCGCGATCACCGACGGCGAGACCGTCTATCCCCTCCAGCCCGCCCAGGACTTCAAGCGCGCCCTCGACGGCGACCGGGGCCCGAACACCGGCGGGATGGGCGCCTACACGCCGCTGCCCTGGGCTCCTGAGGGCCTGGTCGCCGAGGTCGAGCGGCGCGTGCTCGTCCCGACGGTCCGGGAGATGGCTCGCCGGGGCGCGCCCTTCCAGGGCCTGCTCTACGCGGGCCTGGCGCTCACCCGGCGGGGCACTCGGGTCGTGGAGTTCAACGCCCGCTTCGGCGACCCCGAGACGCAGGCGCTGCTGCAGCGGCTCGACTCGCCGCTCGGCGTGCTGCTCCTGGCTGCGGCGCAGGGACGCCTCGACGACGTGGACCCGCCCCGGTGGCGCGGCGGCGCGGCGGTGACCGTGGTCGTCGCCGCCGAGGGTTATCCGGAGGCCCCGCGGAAGGGCGACGTGGTCACCGGGGTCGACGAGGCCGACGCGCTCGAGGGCGTCGACGTCATCCACGCCAGCACCGCCCGCACCGAGCAGGGGCTGGTCACCAACGGTGGCCGCGTCCTGGCGGTGACCGCCGTCGGTGACGACGTCGCCGACGCCCGGCAGCGCGCCTACGCCGGGGTCAACCTCATCCACATCGACGGGGCCCACCACCGCACCGACATCGCCGCAGGGGTCTGACATGAGCATCCCCAACGTCCTCGCCAACCGGTACGCCGGAGCCGACCTGGCACAGATCTGGTCACCCGAACACAAGGTCGTGCTCGAGCGGCAGCTGTGGGTCGCCGTCCTCAAGGCCCAGAAGGACCTGGGCATCGAGGTGCCCGACGGGGTGGTGGAGGCCTACGAGAAGGTGCTCGACCAGGTCGACCTGGCGAGCATCGCGGCCCGGGAGCGGGTCACCCGGCACGACGTCAAGGCCCGCATCGAGGAGTTCTGCGCGCTGGCGGGGCACGAGCACATCCACAAGGGCATGACCAGCCGCGACCTGACCGAGAACGTCGAGCAGCTCCAGGTGCTCTCCAGCCTCCGGCTCGTCCGGGGACGGGCGGTGGCCGCCCTGGCCCGACTCGCCCGCCTGGCCGCGGAGCACGAGGCCCTCGTGATGGCCGGGCGGTCGCACAACGTCGCCGCGCAGGCAACCACGCTCGGCAAGCGGTTCGCCACCGTGGCCGACGAGATGCTCGTGGCCCTCGAGCGGCTCGACGACCTCGTCGGGCGCTACCCGCTGCGGGGCATCAAGGGCCCGGTCGGCACCGCTCAGGACATGCTCGACCTGCTGGACGGGGACGCCGACCGCCTCGCGGCGCTGGAGGAGCGGGTGGCGGCGCACCTCGGCTTCGAGCGCGTGCTGACCAGCGTCGGCCAGGTCTACCCCCGCAGCCTCGACTTCGACGTGGTGTCCGCCCTGGTGCAGCTGGTCGCCGGGCCGTCCAACCTCGCCACCACGATCCGGTTGATGGCCGGCAACGAGCTGGTCACCGAAGGCTTCAAGGAGGGCCAGGTCGGCTCCAGCGCGATGCCGCACAAGATGAACAGCCGCTCCTGCGAGCGGGTCAACGGGCTCGCGGTGATCCTGCGCGGGCACCTCTCGATGGTGAGCGAGCTCGCCGGCGACCAGTGGAACGAGGGCGACGTCTCCGACTCCGTCGTACGCCGCGTCGCGCTGCCCGACGCGTTCTTCGCCGCCGACGGGCTCTTCCAGACCTTCCTGACCGTGCTCGACGAGTTCGGTGTCTTCCCCGCCGTGGTCCAGCGGGAGCTCGACCGCTACCTGCCCTTCCTCGCCACGACCAAGGTGCTCATGGCCGCCGTGCGCCACGGCGTCGGCCGGGAGACGGCGCACGAGGCCATCAAGAAGGCCGCCGTCGGCACCGCTCTGGACATGCGCCAGGGGCAGGACGACAACGACGTCTTCGCCCGGCTCGCCGCCGACCCGGGCCTGGCCATGTCCGAGGACGAGCTGCGGGCCCTGGTCGCCGAGCCGATCACGTTCACCGGCGCGGCGGTCCAGCAGGTCGAGTCCGTCGTACGCCGCGTGGCGGCCGTCACCGAGCGCTATCCCGACGATGCCGCGTACCGGCCGGGCGTCGATCCTCTGAGGGAGGCCCGGTCCGTGGTCGAGCGCTGGGGGCGTGTGCTGGTGCGCCGGCCCCGCTCGTCGTGGCCGTCGGCGTGCTGCTGCTCCTCGCCGCCGGGAGTCCTCGGCTCCGGGGTCTACGACTCCCTGTCGCAGGGCGGCTTCGAGGACCCCGGCAGCGAGTCCCAGCAGGAGCTGGCCGCCGAGCGCGAGCAGTTCGGCAACCGGAACGTCGACATCGTCGCGATCTACTCCGCCGCGGACCGGAAGGCCACCGACCGCGGACTTCCGCGCCGACGTCCAGCAGACGCTGGACGAGCTGCCCGACGAGGCCGTGTCCACCGCGGTCACCTACTACGACACCGGCCAGAAGGACCTGCTGAGCCGCGACGGGCACGCCACGCAGGTGCTGATCTCCCTGGAGGGTCGCAACCAGGACGAGCTCCTGGACAGCTGGGACACCCTGGAGCCGGCACTGCAGGCGGAGCACCTCCACACCGACGTGGCCGGCACCTTCGCCGTGTACGCCGACGTCAACGAGATCAGCGAGAGCGACCTGCGCACCGCCGAGCTGGTGTCGCTGCCCGTCGGCATGCTCGTCGCGCTGCTGGTCGACGCCACCGTCGTACGCGCGCTCCTGGTGCCCGCCACGATGAAGCTGCTCGGCACCGCGAACTGGTGGGCGCCCGCCCCGCTGCGTCGCTGGTGGGAACGGCACGGCTTCCAGGAGCACGCGCGGTCTCCGGAGCGCCAGGGGCCGGCCGCCGTCGGTGCCGAGTCCTAGTCTCGGCTGTATGCGCATGTTCGCCGCGGTCCTGCCGCCGCACGACGTGGTCGAGGAGCTGGAGGCGTTCCTGCTGCCCCGGCAGGAGGCCGGCGACCTCCGCTGGGCCCGGCCGGAGAGCTGGCACGTGACGCTGGCGTTCATGGCCGACGTGCCGGAGCGCAGCCTGGACGACCTCGTCGAGCGGCTGGCGCGGGCCGGTCGACGACGGCGGCCGTTCACGGTGGCGATCGCAGGCAGCGGGGCGTTCCCGAACCCGGCCCGCGCCAAGGTGCTCTACGCGGGCCTCGACGCCGAGCCGGACGACCTGGAGGAGCTGCGTCGGCTGTCGACCGGGGCGCGGGCAGCAGCCAACAAGGCGGGAGCGCCGGCCGACGGCGCCACCTTCCGGGCGCACGTCACCCTGGCCCGGATGCGCCGCCCGGTGGAGGCGACGCGCTGGCTGCGGGTCCTGGGCACCTACCACAGCCGGCCCTTCGTGGTGACCGAGCTGGCCCTGGTGCAGTCGCACCTGGGGCAGGGGCCGGGCAACCGGCCGCGCTACGAGGTCGTGGCAACCTTCCCGCTCGGCAGGGACGGCGGGGGACCTTCGTCGGAAACCTCGACGTGACCCGCACGGGATATGGTCGGGGTGTCGTCCCGGTCACCGGTCAACCCGGTCGCGCAGTCGAGAGGTCAGTCACGTGCCGTTCCTGCTGAGGGTGGAGCTGCCCGACGTGCCCGGGTCACTGGGCCGCGTCGCGAGCGCCATCGGTGAGGCAGGCGGCGACATCGAGGCGATCGAGATCGTCGAGCACCGGTCCGACGGGACGGCCGTCGACGACGTGCTGCTCGAGATGGCGCCGGGGATGATGCCGGACTCGGCGGTCTCGGCCTGCAACATCCTCGACGGGGTCCGGGTGCTGTGGGTCTCCCGCTACGCCGCCGGCGGCCAGCTGTTCCTCGATCTCGAGGTCGTCGAGCAGCTCACCCAGAACCCTGCCCTGGCCCGCGACGAGCTCGTGGAGCTGTTGCCCGTGACGTTCCGCGCCGACTGGGCGGTGCGGCTGTGCCGGACCGACTCGGGGGTGAAGCAGGTGCATGCCACGTCTGCGGCCCCCGACCTCGGCGACGAGCAGTCCGAGTGGTGGCCGCTGGAGCGCGCCGGGCGGCTGGTCGTGCACGAGCACTGGTCGCAGCTGGCCGGCAACGACGTCGCCGGCGCGCCCCTGGACGGCGCCGACCTCGTGGTCATCGGGCGGCGGGGCGGCCCGGACCTCCTGGACTCCGAGATCGCCCGGCTGGGTCACCTCGCCGCGCTGGCGGTGACGATCGCCGCCGCGGGCTGAGCCGGGCCGGAGTGTGGGTTCCGTCCCATCGTGAGACTCGGGTCTCAAAGTGCGGGCGTGCGGCCACAAGTGCAATAGCGTCGGGCACGTGAAGATCGCCGTAGCCAGGGAGACCCGCCCGGGTGAGGCACGCGTGGCTCTGGTCCCCGAGCTGGTCGGCAAGCTGACCGCTCTGGGATACACCGTCGCCGTGCAGCCCGAGGCCGGGACGCATGCCCAGTACTTCGACCAGGACTACCTCGACGCGGGGGCGGAGGTGACCGATGACGCCTTCACGGGCGCCGACCTGGTGGTCTCGGTCAACCCCCTGGACCCGTACCAGGTGCGGACACTGCCGCCGGGGACGAGCGTCATCTCGTTCCTGCCGGTCAACCAGAGCCGCGACCTGGTCGGCGACCTCCGCGACGCGGGAGTGACCTCCTTCGCGATGGAGCTGGTCCCCCGGATCAGCCGGGCGCAGTCGATGGACGCGCTGTCGTCTCAGGCGCTCGTGTCGGGCTACCGCTGCGCGATCGTCGCCGCCGGCATGCTCCGCCGGTTCTTCCCGCTCAACATGACCGCTGCGGGCACCGTCCCGCCCGCCGAGGTCGTCGTCCTGGGCGCCGGGGTGGCCGGCCTCCAGGCCATCGCCACCGCCAAGCGTCTCGGCGCGGTCGTGAAGGCCTACGACGTACGCGCCGCGGCCGCCGAGGAGATCCGGTCGCTGGGTGCCCAGGCGATCGACCTCGAGCTGGAGACGCTCGAAGGGTCCGGTGGCTACGCCCGCGAGATGACCGAGGACCGCGCCCGGCGGCAGACGGAGCTGCTGACGCCGTACATCGCTGCTGCGGACGCCCTCATCACGACCGCCGCGGTGCCGGGCCGGCAGGCGCCGATGCTCGTCACCTCTGCGATGGTCGAGCAGATGAAGCCGGGATCGGTGGTCGTCGACCTGGCCGCGGAGTCCGGCGGCAACGTCGAGGGCTCGCTGCCCGGCGAGGTCGTCCGCATCGGCCACGCCCAGGTGTGGGGCGGGTCGAACGTGCCGTCGCAGCTGCCGCAGCCGGCGTCGAAGCTCTACGCCCAGAACATCGTCAACATCGTCACCCTGATGACGCGGGACGGGGCGTTCGACCCCGACTTCGACGACGAGATCGTCATCGGGTCCTGCGTGACCCGTGGTGGCGCGATCCTGCACGAGCCCACGCGCGAGGCGATCGAGGGACCTGCCCCCGCGCCCGAGCCGGACCCCGACGCGACCCTGGTCGCCGAGCCGGTGCATCCTGACCAGCCCTACGAGGGAGGACCCCAGTGACCGAGGGTGTCGTCTGGCTGACGATCTTCATCCTCAGCGTGTTCGTCGGCATCGAGGTGATCTCCAAGGTCTCCTCGACGCTGCACACCCCGCTGATGTCCGGCGCCAACGCCATCCACGGCGTCATCCTGCTCGGCGCGATCCTGGTGACCGGGACGACCGACTCGACCTTGGCGCTCGTCGTCGGACTGATCGCCATCGTGCTGGCCGCCGTGAACATGGTCGGCGGCTTCGTGGTGACCGACCGGATGCTGCAGATGTTCACCCGCAAGAAGCCGAAGGCTCCTGCGGCCGGGACCGGCAAGGAGGGGGCGGCCTGATGCCTACCTGGGTGCAGGTCGTCTACCTGCTGTGCGCGGTCGGGTTCATCCTGGCCCTCAAGGGTCTGTCCGGGCCGAAGACTGCCCGGACCGGCAACCTCATCGGAGCGGCCGCAGCGGTGGTCGCGTGCTCGCTGCCGTTCTTCTACGTCGACCATCTGCGGAACGTGCCGCTCATCCTGATCGCGATCGCGATCGGCGCCGCAGGCGGTGTGTTCGGGGCGCAGAAGGTCCAGATGACGCAGATGCCGCAGATGGTGGCGCTGTTCAACGGCGTCGGAGGCGGCGCGGCGGCCCTCGTGGCGCTGCTCGAGCTCGAGCACATGGTCGACGGCGCCGAAGGGTTCGCGCTGGCTGCCACCGCGTTCACGGTCTTCGTCGGCTCCGTGTCCTTCGCCGGCTCGCTGATCACCTTCGCGAAACTGCAGGAGCTGATGACCTCGCGGCCGGTGGTGTTCCCCGGGCTCCCCGTCGCCTTCGGCCTGCTGATCGTCGGCGCGCTGGTGCTCTCGGTGTTCACGGTCACGAGCCCGGCGGTGCTGATCGGCGTCGTGCTGTGCCTGGTCGGGCTGGCATTCGGCGCACTGCTCGTGCTGCCGGTGGGTGGCGCGGACGTGCCGATCGTGATCTCGCTGCTCAACGCGTTCACCGGTCTGACGGTCGCCGCGGGCGGCTACCTGCTGTCGAACACGCTACTGCTGGTCGGCGGCACCCTGGTCGGCGCGGCCGGTACCTTCCTGACGCTCCTCATGGCCAACGCCATGGGCCGCTCGGTCGCCAACATCCTCTTCGGGGCGCTCAAGGGCGGCTCGACGCTGGGCGGCGGCGTCGCGTCCGACCGGCCGGTGAAGTCCGCCGGGCCCGAGGACGTCGCGATCCTGCTCAACTACGCCGAGCGCGTCATCATCGTCCCCGGCTACGGGCTGGCCGTCGCGCAGGCCCAGCACACGCTCCGTGAGCTGGTGGACCTGCTCATCAAGCGCGGCATCAAGGTCGACTACGCGATCCACCCGGTCGCCGGCCGGATGCCGGGGCACATGAACGTGCTGCTCGCCGAGGCCCAGGTGCCCTACGAGCAGCTGGTCGAGATGGACGACATCAACTCGGAGTTCAAGCACACCGACGTGGTCCTCGTCGTCGGCGCGAACGACGTGGTCAACCCGGCCGCGAAGACGACGCCGGGCGCCCCGATCTACGGCATGCCGATCCTCAACGCCGACGAGGCGCACCAGATCGTGTTCATGAAGCGGTCGATGCGCCCCGGGTTCGCCGGCATCGAGAACGAGCTGCTCTTCGACCCGAAGACCACGCTGCTCTTCGGTGACGCCAAGGACTCGCTCAGCAAGCTGCTGAAGTCCGTCGAGTCGCTCTGACCCTTGCCTGTGGGGTGGCTTTCAGGCATCCGGTGCCTGAAAGCCACCCCACAGTGGCGTCTTGCGACTTCTCCACAGCCGTGGCCACGCGCAGCAGCGCGGCCTGCTCGTCGGGCTCGACGGCTACGGCTGGCACAGCGACCCGTTCACCCGGTCTTCGGACATGGCCCGTGACCTGGCGGCCGCCGTCGACGGGTTGATGACGCTGCGGCTCGGGTGGCGGCACGCCCACGACGAGGCGTGTCCGACCGCGGCGCAGCTGGCCGGAGTCATGCGGAGGCGCGGTTGGCATGGTGCGGCCCGGCCGTGCGGATCCGCATGCGCCTTACCGGGTGGATCTCAGTCACCGGGTGCCTGAAATCCGCCCCGCAAGCGCTTACTGGGCCAGGCCGTAGAGGCGGTCGCCGGCGTCACCGAGCCCCGGCACGATGTAGCCGCGGTCGTTGAGGTGCTGGTCCATCGCGGCGGTCACCACGGTCACCGGGACGTCGAGGCCGCGCAGCCCCTCTTCGAGGCGCTCGCACCCTTCGGGCGCGGCCAGCAGGGTGATCGCGGTAATGTGGTCGGCCCCGCGGTCGGTGAGGAAGCGGATCGCCGCGGCCAGCGTGCCGCCGGTGGCCAGCATCGGGTCGAGCACGTAGCACTGCCGGTTCGACAGGTCCTCGGGGAGCCGCTCGGCGTACGTCGATGCCTGCAGGGTCTCCTCGTTGCGCACCATGCCGAGGAAGCCGACCTCTGCCGTCGGCAGGAGACGCATCATCCCGTCGAGCATCCCCAGGCCGGCCCGGAGGATCGGTACGACGAGGGGGCGTGGGCTCGCCAGGTGCACGCCCTCGGCGGGCGCCACCGGGGTCTGGACGGTCACCGCCTCGACGCGCACGTCCCGGGTCGCCTCGTAGGCCAGCAGCGTGACGAGCTCGTCGGCGAGCCGGCGGAACGTCGCGGAGTCGGTGCCCTCGTCGCGCAGCACCGTGAGCTTGTGGGAGACGAGCGGGTGGTCGACCACGTGAACGCGCATGGACGCAACGCTAACCAACGTTCCACATGTCCAGGCTCACGCGGTTACCCCCTGGCCCGTTCCCCTCCTCGGTGCCATGATCGAGTCGGTCTCCGGCGTACTTCCGCGGGGGATGCCAGGCGAGGAGGAGCGATGCTGCAGGACTCCGTCGATGCGGACGAGGGCGTGGACTTCGCCCTGGTCGCCTATCGCGAGGAGAATGTCTGGCACGTCGACGAGATCGACGAGGACCTGCTGCATGACATCGACTCGTTCGCGGCCGAGCTGCGTCGCTACCCGGGGGACTTCGGGTCGCTGGGGCTGGCGTCGATCGACGAGGACTTCCTGGTGCTGGTCCGCGTGGCGGGGGACCGGACCAGGGTGCTGCTCTCGGACGTGACAGCGGCGACCGAGTGGCCGATCGCCCGCTCGATCGTGGAGAAGCTCGACATCCCGATGCCGGAGGACGAGGACGAGCAGCTGCCGGCCGGTGACCTGGGCATCGTCGCCGACCTCGGCCTGCCCGCGATGGACCTGGGCGCAATGCTCGACGACTACGACCTCTACCCCGACGAGGTCCTCGGCGACATCGCGCACAAGCTCGGGTTCGGCGCGTTGTACGACGAGCTCCTCGGCGTCCCCACTCCTTGACCGTCCACGCTCTCTGGGCCGACCCGATGAGGGAGGCCCTGGCCCAGGCGCGGGCGGCGCTGGAGACCGACGACGTCCCGGTGGGGGCGGTGGTCGTCGACGAACGCGGACAGGTGGTCGGTCGCGGCCGCAACCGGCGGGAGGTCGACGCCGACCCCACCGCGCACGCGGAGGTGGTGGCCATCCGCGAGGCCGCCCGGGCGCGCGGCAGCTGGCGACTCGACGGCTGCACGCTGCTGGTGACGCTCGAGCCGTGCACCATGTGCGCGGGCGCCATCGGCCTGGCGCGGCTGGACCGGCTGGTGTTCGGCGCGTTCGACGACAAGGCGGGCGCGGTCGGGTCGCTGTGGGACGTGCTTCGCGACCGGCGGCTGAACCACCGGCCGGAGGTGGTCACCGGTGTCCTGGCCGAGGAGTCCGCGGCCCTGCTCGTGGAGTTCTTCGCCGGACATCGGAGCCGGGCACCGGAGCGGTGACGAGGCTCCGCGCCCTGGTTTCGGCGGCCGTTCGCCTCTCTAGTACCCTCGTCCGCGGTGGCGTGTCCGAGCGGCCTAAGGAGAACGCCTCGAAAGCGTTTGTGGGTGAAAGCCCACCGAGGGTTCAAATCCCTCCGCCACCGCCAGTCATCAGAAGCGGCCCGTGACCTGCGGGAAACTGCAGGTCGGGGGCCGCTTCCAGGTTTTACCGGGCCGGGCTGTGCGACCGCGTCGATCCCGTGACACCCTTTCGGGGCCGCTCTAGGCTCGGGCGGACAGACCCGGTCCATCTTGGGGGTGACGGCGTGTCGGCCGAGCGTGCCATTGCTTCGGCGACGTCCGCCATGACTGCCGGCGAGACCGGCGAGGCCCGGGAGATCCTGGACCGTGCACTCCGGTCGGCCGACGACCCCCTCGAGCGCGCGGAGCTGCTGTGCCTCCGGGCCCGGCTGGCCTCGGCCGGCGACGAGGCCGCGGCCGTGCTCCCCGACATCCTGTCCACGGTCGCGCAGGTGGAGCCGCTCGACCGAGAGCTGGCCGGCCGGCTGCTCCTGGAGCTGGTCCTCATCAAGCTCTACAGTCGCGACCCCGACGTGCTGGCGACCGCCGTACGCGCCCAGCAGCTGACCGAGACCGCGGACCCCCTCACCCGGGCTCGTGCCGACTCGGCCCGCGGGCTGGCGCACGTCTTCAACTCCGACTACGACTCGGCGCGCGACCTCCTGCTGCGCAGCGCCGACCTGGTCCGGGTCGGGGGCCCTCCGCACGAGGTGGCGCAGCTGCTGCAGGAGGTGGTCCTCGGGCTGGCGAGCATGGAGCGGTACGCCGAGGCGCAGCTGCTCTGCCGACGGCATGCGCGCGCCGTCCGCTCGGTGGGTGCCGACGGGCTGCTGCCGATCGTGCTGGGATACCTGGCCAACACCGCCTACTTCCTCTCCGACTTCGCCCAGATGGAGTCCGCCGCGGCCGAGGGCATGCGCATGGCCCAGGTCGTCGACCAGGGTGCGATCGCGGCGTACTGCCGTGGCCAGGTGGCGATCGCGCGGGCCCTCACCGGCGACGCGGAGGAGAGCGGCCCGGAGCTGCAGGCCAGTGTCGACGCGCTGCTCCCCACGAGCATGAGCGTCCTGGCCGCCCTTCCCATGATGGGACTGGGCCTGCGCGAGCTGACGCGCGGCGACTGGCCGGCGGCGGTCGAGGCCTACGCGCGCCTGCGCGAGTTCTTCCGGGTCCACTCGCTGCCGACCCCAGGTCTCATGCACTGGCGCGCTGACGAGATCGAGGCACTGTGGCGCGGCGGGTGCGGCGACGAGGCGCGGAGGCGGCTGGGCGAGCTCACTGCCGACCGCAACGGCTACGGGCCGTGGGAGCTGGCCGTCACCGCACGGGCCGTCGCCCTGCTGAGCGGGGGGCCCGACGAGGCGGAGCAGGCGTTCGAGGAGGCGCTGAGACATCACCAGGGATCGACCTCGAGCTTCGAACGCGCCCGCACCGAGCTCTGCTACGGCGAGTGGCTGGGCGCACAGGGCCGGCTGGAGCAGGCCTGCGCGCGCCTGGAGTCCGCGCGTGCGACCTTCGACGAGCTGGGGGCGACCGACTGGCGTGACCGGGCCCAACGCCAGCTGCGCGACCCTCTTGTCCCGGACCTGCAGGCTGCCGCGGCTCCCGCCGTGCGCGCATTCGGCCCGCTGACCCTGGTCCGGGCAGGACGGGAGACCCCGGTGGCCTTGGACACGCAGGGGCGCCTGCTGCGGTCACTGGTCGCGGCCGGTGGTTCCATGCACGCCGAGCACCTGATCGACACCCTGTGGCCCGACGCCAGCGGGGAGGCCGGCGGCGCGCGCCTGCGCAACGTCCTCACCCGCGTCCGTCGCAGCTACGGCCCCTTGGTGGTCCGGGACGGCTCCGTGCTGCGCTGGGCGGACGACGTCGACGTCGACGTGGACCGGTTCCGAGAGCTGTGCCGCCGGGCATCCGGCCTGCGGTCGGGGCCTGATGCGGCTCGCCTGGCCCGCGAGGCGGTGGACCTGTACCGCGGCGACCTGCTGCCGCTGGAGCGCTACGACGGCGACATCATTGCTGCACGGGAGCGGATGCGCCTTCGCTACCTCTCCATGCTCGACCTGCTGGCCGAGCACGAGGCCGCCGAAGGCAGGGCGAACGAGGCGGCGGACCTCCTGCGCACCGCGATCGACGTGGACCCGCTCGACGAGGTCCGGTACGCGCGGCTCGCCGCCCTCCTCCTCGACCAGGGGCGCCGCCTCCAGGCGCGAGCGGTGCTCGCCGAGGCCGTCCGCACGATCGCCGAGCTCGGGCTGCCGGTGTCGCCGCAGCTCGCCGAGCTGGAGCAGAGGTTGGCCGAGCCGGACGACTGATACGCCGGTGATACGCCGGTGACACGCCGCCTCACTACGTTGCCGACGTGCTGGCGTCCTACGTGCTCCGCGTGGTCGCCGCCGAGGCGGTCGAGGGTCGTCTCGTCGGCGAGGTGGAGGACGTGCGGACCGGACTGTGCCGGATCTTCCGGAACGGCGAGGAGCTTGCCGTCGCCGTGCGGGACTGCCAGCGGCAAGCACCTATCGAGCCGGAGGCAGCCCCATGTCACACCATCTACCCGTCCGACTGACCACGTCGGTGCTCCTGCTGGGCACCGGCTTGGTTCCGGTCGCTGTTGCGAGCGCGGCGCACGCGTCGGACGACCCGCCCAACGACCATTTCGCGCAGGCGACCGTCATCGAGCCCGATGCGGCAGCCGGCCCCCATGGCTTCACCGTGGGGGGTGACAACGAGAACGCCTCCTCGGAGCCGGGCGAGCCCGACCACGGGCACACGTCGTACGGCGCGGCGTTCCACAGCCTCTGGTGGTCGTGGACGGCTCCGCGCTCGGGTCCGGCGAGCCTGAACACCTGTGGCAGCACCTTCGACACCCGGCTCGGCGTCTACACGGGCACGGCCGTCGACGCTCTCACCGAGGTGGTCGGCAACAACGACTCCACCGACGGGCCGTGCCCCGGCCTGCTGTCCTCGGTCACGTTCGACGCGGTGAGCGGTACGACGTACCACTTCGCGGTCGACACCAACGGCGGGCTGACGCCCAACGGCCACCCGCGGGGCCTGGCCGAGCTGCACTTCCACAGCCCCCCGGTGCCCAGCGACCCGCCGCCCAGCGAGCCCCCGCCGAGCGAGCCGCCGCCGAGCGAGCCGCCGCCGAGCGATGACGACAAGACCACGCCGGGGACGGTGGTGCCGATCACCGAGTCGACCTTCAAGATGCCTGACTTCCAGCCCTCGCGCAGCAGTGAGCGGGACCGCTGGAGCTTCTCCGAGATCACGCGCGTCAACAAGGCGGTGGGGCACGCGCTGGACACCGGACAGCTCTACGGCAAGGTCAAGCTCATCCTCAAGCGACAGGCTCCGACCAACTACCGGGACGACCTGTACCGGAAGCCGCCGGGGACGGCGATCCTGAGGACCAAGCCCCGTCCCGGCGCCATCGTCCACTCCGACCAGGCCCACCCGCGGACCATCCGGGTCACCTACTGGGCACCGATGGAGGACCCGGGCTACCGGCGTTACTTGGAGGAGCAGGAGGAGCTCAAGCGGAAGCGCTGCAAGCTCCTCGACCTCAGCGAGCACGACATCAACGTGGCCTTCCAGAGCCTCACCTACGACCGGGCCGCGGCGATCATCAAGCACCCGTTCTGGGGCGAGTGCAAGGTGTTCGTGGAGGAGACCAGGTACAACAACCGGATCTTCCGCGACTACGTGGTCAAGGTGACCAAGCACAAGGACCAGAACGGCTTTGGCCTTACCGTGGTGCGCCCCAAGACGCCGGACTTCGCCATCGTGCTCCGGGAGGACCCGCGCTTCCTGACCGACAGCAGCTTCACCTCGCTGGTGCCGGATAGCGGCGGATGGGCTCTGCCTGCCAGCCCGAACACGCTCAAGTTCACTGTGCAGGTGGTCGAGCGCAGCACCGGCCGGCTGGTGTCGGGTGCGAACGTCCAGCTCTGGAAGGTCGATGCCAGCGGAGTCCGGACACTGCTCGACACGACGACGAACGGGGACGGAGACCTTGCCGTCAAGGCCCGCTGGCGGCACCGGATGACGGTGTACATCAGTGCCACGGTCACCCGCGGGTCCATGCAGATGTCGGCCACCCGACAGCTCGAGGTCCGTGACCTGGGCAACCGCATCGAGACCCCCTGTGGGCGGGTCCTGACGCGGTCCGGCTCCGGACAGGAGTACGTCGGGAACGCCACCCAGCTGCAGCGGTGCCAGCAGATGGAGGTCGTGCCCGGCAACCTCGGTGACGGACGCGGCAGCGCCGCTCCCCACACGGCCCTGCCGGGGCAGACCGAGGCCATCACCGTCAAGGACGGCCAGATCCTGGCCGGCACGTACAACGCCGTGGACATCTCCGGGGAGAACATCATCGTCGGCGCCGGCCCGGGACTGCTGATCCTCGGCGGCGGCGACGTCCAGAGCTACACCACCGGACATCCGCTGAACATGCTCAACCACCTGCTGACCGACCTCGACGACGCCGTGGAGTCCGGACTCTCCAACATCCAGACCAGTCTGCAGCTCGGCGGAGATCGCCGACATCCAGGGCACCAAGAACGTCCTGGACGGCCTCGGGTACGCGACCAGCCCGTCGTCGCTGATCTCCGAGAACGGCCTCGGGATCATCTCGACGGGCGGCGGCAATCTCATCGGTCATGCCGGCGGCAACATCATCGCCGCTGGCGGCGGCAACCTCATCGGTCACGCGGGCGGCAACATCATCGCTGCCGGCGGCGGCAACATCATCGCCGCGGGTGGCGGCAACCTGATGCCGATGCACGGGGGTCGCACCCTCATCGTCACACGGGCGGACTGACCCGCTGACGGCGCGGCCTGCCTGCGGGTACGGGGGCTCGCAGGCAGGCCGGATGCAGGCGGCGAACGCTCCGGTCGGTGGGGCCGGGGCGTTCACCGTTTCTGTTCGCGCTCATCCGGGTACGGCGCAGCCATGAGCGAGAACCCAGAGCGCACCGGGCGCTTCGACGACGAGGACGCAGCCCAGGAGCAGTCGGACACCACGCACGGGCCGGCGGCCGCGGGTGAGCTCGATCCCAAGCAGGGGTCGCCGGACAGTGGTCCGCACGCCCCGGACTACCAGGAGAAGCAGAACCCCTGACCCGGACACGGGTCGCGAGAACGCCCTTCGAGAGCCGGCCCACCTCGAGAGCCGGCCTTCGTGGCCTACGACCTGGTGTCCCCCTGTCGGCGGTTGAAGTCCAGCAGGGTGTCGCGGCCGGAGCCGCCGTTGAAGTGGTCGGGGCCGCGGCCACCGCGCAGCTGGTCGCCGCCGCGCTGACCGAGTAGCGAGTCTCCGCCCCGACCCCCGCTGAGGAGATCGTCTCCGCGTCCGCCGCCGAGCCGGTCCGCTCCGCCGCCGCCGCACAGCAGGTCGGCGTGGCGGGAGCCGAAGAGGGCGTCTGCGCCGCGGGCACCGACAGCCATGCCCAGACCGTCGAGGATGAGCACGTCATCCCCGGCAGTGCCGACGCGGACGCCGATCTCCAGTGTCGTGTCGGTCGCGCCGTCGCTCACCGTCACGGTGACCACGGCCCTTCCCGACCGGTGGGCAGCCGGTCGGATGAGAAGCGTGCGCGTCCCGCCGGTCCCGGAGAGCCGCAGGTTCGCATTCGGCACCAGGCGTTGTCCGGACGAGGTCGCCGTCACCTCGAGGGCTGCGGCGTCGCCACCCGGATCGCCGACCATCAGCGCCCACTCACCGCCGCGGCCACGGGTGCAGCTCACCGGGGTGATGGCAAGCGTCGGCGGAACGGTGTCGACGGTGAACGTCCGGGAGGCCGGCGTGGGGTCGGTGTTGCCCGCGGGGTCGGTGGCGCGCACGTCGAAGGTGTGTGGGCCGTCTGCGAGCGGCGGCGCGATGTACGGCGAGGTGCAGGCGGCGAACGCGTCCTCATCGATGCGGCACTCGGAGGCCGAGCCCGCCTGGTCGGCCTCGAAGGAGAACGTCGGGGTCTCGTCGTTGGTCGGGCCGGTCGGGCCGGCGGTGATCGTGGTGTCCGGCGGGCTCGTGTCGACGGTGAAGGTCCGCGAGGCAGGAGTCGGGTCGCTGTTGCCGGCGGGGTCGGTGGCGCGCACGTCGAAGGTGTGGGGCCGTCGGCGAGCGGGGTTGCGATGTAGGGCGAGGTGCAGGTGGCGAACGCGGCTGCGTCGATGCGGCACTTGAAGGTCGAGCCGGTCTCGGTGGAGTCGAAGGAGAAGGTCGGCGTCTTGTCACTGGTCGCGCCCGTGGGGCCGGCCGTGATCGTCGTGTTCGGTGCAGCCGTGTCGACCGTGAAGTCCCGCGAGGCCGGGGACAGGTCGGTGTTGCCGGCCGCGTCGGTGGCTCGGACGTAGAAGGTGTGGGCGCCGTCGAGAAGGGCACCAGTGGTGTGCGGCGAGAGGCACGCCGCCCACACCGCGTTGTCGACGCGGCACTGGAAGGACGAGCCCGGTTCGCTCGACACGAAGGAGAACGTCGGCGTGGAGCCGGCGATGGTCCCGCTCGGGCCGGCAGTGATGCTCGTCTCCGGGGGAGTCGTGTCCACCGGGGTGGTGTCGACGGTGAATCCTCGCGAGGCGGGCGTGGGGTCGGTGTTGCCGGCCGCGTCGGTGGCCCGGACCTCGAAGGTGTGGGCGCCGTCGGTGAGCGCAGCAGTGGTGTGCGGCGAGGTGCAGGCGGCGAACGCGTCGCTGTCGATGCGGCACTTGAAGGTCGAGCCGGTCTCGGTGGAGTCGAAGGAGAAGGTCGGCGTGTTGTCACTGGTCGTGCCCGTGGGGCCGGCGGTGATCGTGGTGTTCGGCGGGGCGGTGTCGACGGTGAAGTCCCGTGAGGCGGGCGTGGGGTCGGTGTTGCCGGCGGCGTCGGTGGCCCGGACCTCGAAGGTGTGGGCGCCGTCGGTGAGCGCAGCAGTGGTGTGCGGCGAGGTGCAGGCGGCGAACGCGTCGCTGTCGATGCGGCACTTGAAGGTCGAGCCGGTCTCGGTGGAGTCGAAGGAGAAGGTCGGCGTGTTGTCACTGGTCGTGCCCGTGGGGCCGGCGGTGATCGTGGTGTTCGGCGGGGCGGTGTCGACGGTGAAGTCCCGTGAGGCGGGCGTGGGGTCGGTGTTGCCGGCGGCGTCGGTGGCCCGGACCTCGAAGGTGTGGGCGCCGTCGGTGAGCGCAGCAGTGGTGTGCGGCGAGGTGCAGGCGGCGAACGCGTCGCCGTCGATGCGGCACTCGAAGGTCGAGCCGGTCTCGCTGGAGTCGAACGAGAACGTAGGCGTCGCATCGTTCGTGGTGCCCGCCGGGCCCGCGGTGATCGTCGTGTCCGGCGGCGTGGTGTCCACGGCGGTGTCGACGGTGAAGTCCCGGAGGCGGGCGTGGGGTCGGTGTTGCCGGCGGTGTCGGTGGCTCGGACCTCGAAGGTGTGGGCGCCGTCGGTGAGCGCAGCAGTGGTGTGCGGCGAGGTGCAGGCGGCGAACGCGTCGCTGTCGATGCGGCACTTGAAGGTCGAGCCGGTCTCGGTGGAGTCGAAGGAGAAGGTCGGCGTGTTGTCACTGGTCGTGCCCGTGGGGCCGCCGGTGATCGTGGTGTTCGGTGGCGGCGGTGTCGACGGTGAAGTCCCGCGAGGCGGGCGTCGGGTCGGTGTTGCCGGCGGTGTCGGTGGCTCGGACCTCGAAGGTGTGGGCGCCGTCGGTGAGCGCAGCAGTGGTGTGCGGCGAGGTGCAGGTGGCGAACGCGTCGCCGTCGATGCGGCACTCGAAGGTCGAGCCGGTCTCGGTGGAGTCGAAGGAGAACGTCGGCGTGCTGTCATTCGTCGTGCCCGTGGGACCCGCGGTGATCGTCGTGTCCGGCGGTGACGTGTCCGTCGTACCGCACGTGTAGATGCGGATGTCGTCGACGAACCAGCCGTAGTCCCAGGTCCCGCGTCGGTACCGATCCGGAAGCGGAAGCGGACGTCCTGGCCGGCCAGGGTGCAGGGACAGCCGGCTGGAGATGTACCCCTGGCTCTTCGCGGAGAAGGCGCTGCGGCCCCCGAGCGGATTGCCGAAGTAGTCGCGATGGTGCCGTTGTAGCCGTTGTCGGTGAACAGGCTGCTGCGTCGTTCCAGCTGGCGCCAGCGTCGGTGCTGTACTCGAGCACGCCGCCGTCGAAGGCGGTGCTGCTGCCCTCGAAGCCGTAGGCGTGAAGTTGAAGGCGTGCGCGAACCAGAGGTAGGCGCCGGCCGGGAGCGACACACTGTCCGCCATCGCTATCGAGGAGTCGCCGGTCGTGCACCGGTCGTAGCCCCAGAAGTTGGTGGTCCCGCTGGTGGCGTAGGTGGCGTCGTAGCCGTAGGGTTCGGCTTCTGCGGGTAGTACCAGGCGTTGGCTCCCGACGGAGGACTGCAGGGCCCAGTTGCCGCTGGCGGTGTCCTCGAGGTCGTCGAAGAACAGGTCGGTCTGCGGCTGCCCACAGCGCACACGGGCGCCTCGGCCGCCGGAGCCTTGGCGGGCGGCGCTGTCCATCTCGATGGCAAGCACGGCTTTGTTGACCTGGGTGCAGTCCGCCGCGGTGATGCCGCCGGTGCCGATGAGGTTCGTGCAGGCCTGGCGGCAGTGCCTCGCCGAGGTCTGCGTAGTCGCTGGCCGAGGTGAGCAGGCCGGTGTCCACCTCGTAGTAGATGCGAGCGACCTTGTCGATGCCGAGGCCGGTGACCGTCTGGCCGTTGAACGTGCCGCCGTCGGTCATCAGGTACGCCGCCTTGTTGCCGACGCCGCTGTTGGTGTGCACGCCGCCCTTGTCCCCGGTCCCGCCGTGTAGCTGGTGCTCTGCATGCGATCGGGGTCGCCGAAGCGTCGGGTCCGCCATGTCGCGGATCGCCCCGATGGCGGAGGTCCTCACCCAGCTTCCAGCGCACTCCGGGGTGTCGTTGCCCGCACCGTCGGTGAGGTCGATGAGCTCGCCGAAGATGTCCGACATCGACTCGTTGATCGCGCCGGACTGGTAGTAGTAGAAGAGGCGCGAGCTGAAGTCGGTGACCCCGTGGGTCACTCGTGGCCGACCACGTCGTCGGCGGCGGCGAAGTCCTTGCCGTAGACCATCTGCTGCCCGTCCCAGAACGCGTTCGCGTAGGGGCAGGCGACCCGGGGTCGCAGTAGCGCACGGTGGATACAGGCGCAGGCCCGCGTCGTCGAGGCTGTCGCGGCCGAACCGGGAGGTGAAGAAGTCGTAGGTGTCGCCGGCGTAGTCGTAGGCGTTGTTGACATCGGCCGACGGTGCTCGCCGGGCCGCCCTCCA
>CAVVFH010000007.1:0-100515 GCA_963747525.1 uncultured Actinomycetota bacterium | reverse complement strand
TGAGCAACAACGTGGAGAGCAGGCGCGCCTGCCCGTCCGACCGGAAGATCGGAGCGAGGAGCGGCGCCTCAGTTCTCATATAACTGAGATTATCCTCCGTTATATCGACATTCACAGTCGCGAACCCTGCGGACCAGCACGAGCCCAAGAACAGGCAATCCTCAACGCCTACTCACGTATCCCAACGACATTAGACATTGAAGCGGAACTCCACGACGTCGCCGTCCTGCATCACGTAGTCCTTGCCCTCCATGCGGACCTTCCCGGCGGCCCGGGCGGCGTTCATGGACCCCGCCTCGACCAGCTCGTCGAAGGAGACCACCTCGGCCTTGATGAAGCCGCGCTGGAAGTCGGTGTGGATCACACCCGCCGCCTCGGGGGCGGTGGCGCCCTTCTTGATCGTCCAGGCCCGGGCCTCCTTGGGGCCTGCGGTCAGGTAGGTCTGCAGGCCCAGGGTGTCGAAGCCGACGCGGGCCAGGACATCGAGGCCCGGCTCGTCGATGCCCATCTCGGCGAGCATCTCCCGCGACTCCTCCTCGTCGTCGAGCTCCACCAGCTCGGCCTCGAACTTCGCGTCGAGGAAGATCGCCTCGGCCGGAGCGACCAGCTTGCGCATGTCGGCCTTCAGCGACTCGTCACCGAGCTCGTCGGAGTCGCAGTTGAACACGTAGATGTAGGGCTTGGCCGTCAGCAGCATCAGCTCGCGGACCAACGACCGGTCGATGGACGTGGCGCTGATCGGCGTACCGGCCTCGAGGGCCTCCTGCGCCTCCTTCGCGGCGGCGACGTTGGCAGCCAGCTCCTTCTTGCCGCGGGCCTCCTTCTCCAGCCGCGGGACTGCCTTCTCCACCGTCTGCAGGTCGGCGAGGATCATCTCCGTCTGGATGGTCGAGATGTCGGAGCCGGGGTTCACCTCACCCTCGACATGGGTCACGTCCTCGTCCCGGAACACCCTCGTCACCTGACAGATCGCGTCCGACTCGCGAATGTGGGAGAGGAACTTGTTGCCCAGCCCCTCCCCCTCCGAGGCGCCGCGGACGATGCCGGCGATGTCGACGAACTGCACCGTGGCGGGCAGGATCCGTGCCGACCCGAAGATCCCGGCCAGCACCTTCAACCGGCCGTCGGGCACGCCCACCACACCGACGTTCGGCTCGATCGTCGCGAACGGGTAGTTCGCGGCGAGCACGTCGTTGCGGGTCAGCGCGTTGAAAAGGGTCGACTTGCCGGCGTTGGGGAGACCGACGATCCCGATGGTGAGTGCCACGGGGGGCGAGTCTACGGAGCCTCAGGTGGCGGCCACGCCGACCTTCCCCTCGCGGAACGCCTCGACGAACAACGCGTGGTCCCGCCGCACCGTGCCGGCGTACTCGACGGCGAAGTCGGTGAGGGCGGCGATGAAGGCCTTCCGCCGGCCCTGCAGGCAGGTCGCCACCGCCTCCTCGACCTGGAAGCTCACCAATGACTGGTCGCTGTCCTCGTCGGAGGCGCAGTGGATCTTGGCGGTGGCGCGGCCGAGCTGCTCGACGACCGTGGCGATGTCGTCCGGCTCGTTCAGCTCGCCCCACTCGAGGTCCAGCTCGTAGGGGGACAGCTCTTTCACGACGTACCCCTCGCCGTCGAGGCTGGTCCAGCCGAGCATCGGGTCGGTGTGCGCCTGGAGCGCGCGCTGGCTGACGACCGTGCGGTGCCCCTCGTTGTCGAAGTAGCTCTCCACCTTCGTCCGGTCGACGAACCTGCTCACCGCGGGCACGTTGGCCTGCTTCATGCTCAGCACCACGTCGTTGTCCAGCGACTGGTTGAACCCCTCGACCAGCACGTTGTACGCCGGCAGCCCGGCGCTCCCGATGCCGAACCCGGACTTCCCGACGACGTCGCGCACGTCGTAGAACAGCTCGCGGTTCATCCGCTTCTTCGGAGGGATGCTGTCGAGGTAGGCCGCGAAGGCCTTCTCCACCTTGCGTCGCTCCGCGCGGCCCAGCTGGCGCACCGAGCCGCCGTCCCGGAACGTCCGCACCCCGGTCTGCGTGGTGGTCATCCCCTGCAGCAGGTCGACCCTCGTCTTGGTGCGGGCCTGCTGGAGCAGCGCGAGCAGCGGGCCGTCGGTGTTGTCGAGGTTGAGGGTGAAGTCGTCGGCGTCGTCGGTGGACTTCCGGTACTCGTCGACCTGGGCCAGGTAGGCGCGGAGGTAGCGGCCGACCAGTGCTCGCACGTCCTTCTCCGGCAGCGCCTTCTGCCACCCGGTGAGCGCCAGGCTCGCCACGAAGCGCTTGAGGTCCCAGGTGTAGTGGCCGACATACGCCTCGTCGAAGTCGTTGATGTCGAAGGTCAGCCGACCCTCGGAGTTCATGTAGATGCCGAAGTTCTCGGCGTGCAGGTCGCCGTGGACCCAGATGCTGCCGCACCGCTCGTCGACCCACTCGTCGTTCTTGCTCGTGACGTCGAAGTAGAACAGGCATGCGCTGCCCCGGTAGAACGCGAAGGGGTCCGCCGCCATCTTGCGGTACTTCACCCGCATCGCCGCCGGCTCCGCCCTCATCAGGTCGGCGAAGGCGTCGTCGTGGACGTCGATGATCTGCTTGGTCCGCCGCTGCGCCGCCTTCGTCATCCCCCGACTCTAGGTCGCCGACCATTGCTGCTGTCGAGACACGGGTAGCCTGCCCGGCGTGCGCCTGGCCACCTGGAACGTGAACTCCGTCCGCGCCCGCATCGACCGGGTCGAGGCCTTCCTGCAGCGCCACGACGTCGACGTCCTGGCCCTGCAGGAGACCAAGGCCCGCGACGAGCAGTTCCCGACGATGGGCCTGGAGGCGCTCGGGTACGAGGTCGCGTCGTTCGGCGTGAACCAGTGGAACGGCGTGGCCGTCGTGTCGCGCGTCGGCATCGAGGACGTCGAGCTCGGCTTCGAGGGCATGCCGTCGTACGGCGACCCGCCCGTCGCCGAGGCCCGCGCCATGGGCGCCACCTGCGGGGGCGTCCGGATGTGGTCGCTCTACGTCCCCAACGGCCGGGCCGTCGGGGACCCGCACCTGGACTACAAGCTGCGCTGGCTCGAGGCGCTGCGAGCCGCCGCCACCACCTGGCTCGAGCACCAGCCCGACCTGCCGACCGCTCTGGCCGGCGACTGGAACATCGCGCCGACCGACGAGGACGTGTGGGACATGGCGGTGTTCGCCCGCAGCACCCACGTGACGCCACCGGAGCGGGCAGCGTTCCAGGCGGTCGTCGACGCGGGCTTCGCCGACGTGGTCCGACCCCACGCCTCCGGGGAGGGGGTCTACACCTACTGGGACTACTACCGGCAGCGGTTCGAGCGCAACAAGGGGATGAAGATCGACTTCGTGCTCGGCTCGCCGTCGCTGCAACAGCGCGTCACCGGTGCCTTCGTCGACCGCGAGGAGCGCGCCGGGAAGGGCGCCAGCGACCACGCGCCGGTCGTCGTGGAGCTGCACGACTGACGGGTGCCGGCAGCCGCCTCATCGGAACTGTCGGTGGCGTGCGGCAGCCTGGGGCACATGGACGTCACCACGCTCGTCGCCCTGCTCGTCGCGTTGCTGGTCGGGGCTCTTGCCGGCCTGGTGACCGGGCTGCTCTGGGAGCGAGGCAGGGGCACCGGTGCCGCCGACTCCCGCGCCCGGACCGAGGACCAGGCGGTGGTGCGGCACAGCCTCGAGGGTCTGCAGAGCCAGATGCGCCAGCTGCAGGAGCAACGGGTCTCCTGGCAGGCCCAGCTGCAGCAGCAGGTGGCCGACGTCCGGCACAGCACCGACCTCCTGCGCAAGGAGACCGGCGCGCTGGGGACGGCCCTGCGCCGCCCCCAGGTGCGGGGGCGGTGGGGTGAGCTGCACCTCCGGCGCGCCGTGGAGCTCGCCGGACTGGTGTCACGCTGCGACTTCGACGAGCAGGTCACCGTCCACGACACCGGGGCGGGCGCTCTGCGTCCGGACCTGGTGGTCAACCTGGCCGGCGGCCGGCAGGTGGTCGTGGACGCCAAGGTCCCGTTGGATGCCTTCCTCGACGTCGCCGAGGCCGAGGACGACGACGAGCGCGCCGCGCACCTCTCCCGCCACGCCCGCCAGTTCCGCCAGCACGTCGACACGCTCGGCGGGAAGGCGTACTGGCGCAGCCTGCCCGGCAGCCCCGAGTTCGTCGTGCTGTTCGTGCCTGCCGAGTCGTTCCTCTCCGCCGCGCTGGAGGCGGAGCCGGCCCTGATCGAGTACGCCGCTGAGCGCAAGGTCGTGCTGGCGACCCCCACGACGCTCATCGCGCTGCTGCGCACGGTCGCGCACGGGTGGACCCAGGAGTCCCTGGCGGAACGGGCCCAGGAGATCCACCGGCTGGGCCGGGAGCTCCACGAGCGCTTGGGGACCTTGGGCGGGCACCTCGACAAGGTGGGCCGTTCACTCGGCGCGGCGGTGTCGTCGTACAACCAGGCCATCGGCTCCCTGGAGAGCCGGGTGCTCGTGTCCGCGCGCAGATTCACCGACCTGGAGGTGACCGACGCCGACCTGGAGGCCCCGAAGCCCGTCGACGCGGTGCCACGCCCCCCGACGGCCCTGGAGCTGGTCGAGGACGATCGGTCCGGCGCGGCGCCGTGGGTGCCGGGGCTCGGCGTGGCGTCGGAGGAGCGGGCCTGACCAGGCGTACGGTGACCGCGTGCCCAGCCGGACGCAGGCCCCCACAGAGCAGAACCCGGGCTCCCCTCCCGGGCCGCGCGCCGGTGCCTCGGAGGAGCCCGGCGCGGCACAGCGGACCCCGACCCAAGGGCCACCGGCTCAGCGGTCGGCACCGGACGCCGCGGCTCCGCCCTCCCCGGCCGGGAGACCCGCGGCCCGGAAGACGGCCCGGAAGACGGCCCGGAAGACGTTGTGGGAGGAAGGCACCCGCCCGGGTAGGCGCGTGGTCCGTGCGGCGTCCCTGACGATGCTGACCGTCACGCTGGTCAGCCTGCTGCTCGGCAACCGGATCGGGTCGTTCTTCGACGCCGCCTTCGTCGTGGTCTGCCTCGCAGCTGCTCTGCTGGTCCGCCCCCGCGACTTCTTCACCATCGGGGTGCTGCCGCCGCTGCTGCTGGGCCTGGTGGTCGTCGTCCTCACGATCGTCGACCGCGGCGCAGTCGCCAAGCCGGACGACCCGGTCGTCCAGGCAGTCGTGTCCGGGCTGGCCCACCACTCCCTTGCGCTGGTCCTCGGCTACGCGCTGACCTTGCTGGTCCTGGCGCTGCGCCAGATCGCGCTGCGGCACCACGGGACCCTGCGCCCACGACGTCGCGCCGCCTGAGCAGCCGTCGCCGGACAGCAGCCCCAGGCCCGCTGCGGGCTCAGCTCAGGCGCGGGCCTTCTCTGCTGCCCGGAGGTCGCGGCGGAGCTCGGGCGGCAGCGCGAAGATCAGCGACTCCTCCGCGGAGTGCACGGCGCGCGCATCCGGGTACCCCCGGTCGGCGAGGAAGGTGAGCACCCCCTCGACCAGGTCCTCCGGCACCGAGGCGCCCGAGGTGACGCTGACCGTGGCCACCCCGTCGAGCCATGCCTCGTCGATCTCGCTCGCGTCGTCGACGCGGTAGGCCGCCTTGGCACCGGCCTCGAGGGCCACCTCCACCAGCCGCACGGAGTTCGAGGAGTTCCCGGAGCCGACCACGATGACCAGGTCGGCCGCCCGGGAGATCTCCTTGATCGCCATCTGCCGGTTCTGCGTCGCGTAGCAGATGTCGTCCGACGGCGGGTCGAGCAGCTGGGGGAAGCGCTCCCGGATCGCCGCCACGACCGCCATCGTCTCGTCCACCGACAGCGTGGTCTGGGAGAGCCACGCGACCTTCGCCGGGTCGCGCACCACCACGTTCGCCACGTCCTCGGGGCTCTCGACGAGCTGGATGTTGCCCGGCGCCTCGCCTGCGGTGCCCTCGACCTCCTCGTGGCCGGCGTGGCCGATGAGCAGGATGTCGTAGTCGTCGGTGGCGAACCTGCGGGCCTCGTGGTGCACCTTCGTCACCAGGGGGCAGGTGGCATCGATGGTCTTCAGGCCACGCTCCGCGGCCTGCTGGTGCACCGTCGGGGACACCCCGTGGGCGGAGAACACGACCGTCGCCCCCTCGGGCACCTCGTCGAGCTCCTCGACGAAGACCGCCCCGCGCTCCTCCAGGCCGGCCACCACATGCTTGTTGTGCACGATCTGCTTGCGCACGTAGACGGGGGCGCCGTACAGATCGAGGGCCTTCTCCACGGTGATCACGGCCCGGTCGACGCCGGCGCAGTAGCCGCGGGGCGCGGCGAGCAGCACGTTGCGGTCCGCTGCGTCGGGCGGGCTCAGGACAGGGGGCATCCCCAGGTCGGACGTGCTCATGGGCCAATCGTAGGAGGTCGCCGTTAAGGTGCCCGGGTGGCGCTGCAGACGAGCCCGGAGCATCCGGCACCCGTCCGGCAGATCGCCACGCTCATCGCCGGCTACATCGACCGGCTCGGCGCGGTCTGGGTCGAGGGGCAGATCGCGCAGCTGAACCGGCGCCCCGGGACGGTGTTCCTCACCCTGCGCGACCCGCTCGGCGACATGTCGATGACCGTCACGTGCAACCGGATGGTGGTCGACGCCGCCGACCCGCCCGTGGTCGAGGGGGCCAGCGTCGTGGTGCACGGACGCCCGCGCTTCTACGCGGTCCGCGGCTCCCTGAGCCTGGTTGCCGACGAGATCCGGATGGTGGGGCTCGGCGAGCTGCTCGCCCGCCTCGAGCGACGCCGCCAGCTGCTGGCCGCCGAGGGCCTGTTCGCCCGCGAGCGGAAGCGCGCGGTGCCGTTCCTGCCGCGGACCATCGGGCTGGTCACCGCTCGCGACTCCGCCGCCGAGCGGGACGTGGTGGAGAACGCCCGCAGGCGCTGGCCTGCGGTGTCGTTCGAGACCGCCTACGCCAGCATGCAGGGCGCCCACTGCTGCCGGGAGGTCATCGAGGCGGTGCAGCGTCTGGACCGCAGCTCCGCGGTCGACGTCATCGTGGTCGCCCGCGGCGGCGGATCGGTCGAGGACCTGCTCCCCTTCTCCGACGAGGGCCTCGTCCGCGCGGTCGCCGCCGCCCGCACCCCGGTGGTCTCCGCCATCGGCCACGAGCCGGACACCCCGCTGCTCGACCTGGTCGCGGACCTCCGCGCCTCCACGCCGACCGACGCCGCGAAGCTTCTGGTGCCCGACGTCGCGGAGGAGCTCCGCGACGTCCAGCAGCTGCGCGACCGGGCCCGGCACCACGTGGCGACGTGGCTGCGGCACGAGGCCGCCCAGCTCGCCGGGGTGCGGGCCCGACCGGTCCTCGCCGACCCCCGCGGCGCACTGGCCGAGCGCGAGCGTGAGGTCGCCGAGCTCACCGATCGCGCCCGCCGTACGCTCCGGCACTGCCTGGACCGCGGCGCGGACGACGTCGGTCACGCCCGCGCCCGCGTGCGGGCGCTGTCTCCTCTGGAGACGCTGCGCCGGGGGTACGCCGTGCTGCAGGACGAGGACGGCCACGTCGTCACCAGCGTCGACGCGGTCTCACCGGGGTCGCAGGTCACCGCCCGGATCCTCGACGGACGGGTGGTCGCTACCGTCGAGCGGGCACAGCGCGACCCAGGGCCACCGGGCGCGGACGGCAGCACCGCCGACGACGACACGAGCGAGGACCCCGATGACTGAGCAGCCGCTGGGCTACGAGGAGGCCCGTGCGGAGCTCCTCGAGGTAGTGCGCACGCTGGAGCAGGGCGGCATCACCCTGGAGGAGTCCCTGGCGTTGTGGGAGCGCGGTGAGCAGCTGGCGCAGGTGTGCCAGGACTGGCTGGAAGGCGCCCGCAAGCGGCTCGACGCCGTGGTCGAGCAGCGGGACGCCGACTGAGCGACCCGTCCACCGGCCGGCACGAACGACCGTTCGAGCCGATGCGAGTGGCGCCTGAACCCGGCGTGCGGGACGCCTCAACCCAGCACGCGGGACGCCTCAGCGGAGGGTGGCGATGAACTCGCGGAGGGTCTGCTCGGGGGCATGACCGACGACCATGGTCGTCACGTCGTCGTCCTGCCGGACCAGCGCGAGGTCGCCGCCGGCGTCGCTCCAGCGCTCCCAGGTCTCCCCGTCGATCGTGACGTCGGCACCCTGCTCGGCGTCGGGGTCGACGAAGTCGTCGACCATGTCGGAGACCGGGCGGTCGGCCTGCTCCAGCCCGACGTAGCGGTCGTCGTCGGTGAGGCACCCGAGGTGCCAGGCCTGCTCCTCGCCCTGGGTGAACCGCACGCTGGTCGCGATCCAGCCGTCCGGTAGCTGGTCAGGGGCCAGCAGCGGGAAGTCGGCGGCAGTCCGGGCGTACTTCGCCGGGGTCAGGAAGTCCTCGGCCTTGACCGGGCTCACCGGGTCGTCGCTGTTGAGGCTTCGGAGGAGCGCGTAGCCGCCCACCACGAGCACCAGAACCACCATCGCGCCGACGAGGCCGGTGAAGGAACGTTGGTATCGACCCGGCTTCTCGCTCATGCGGTCATTGTTCCAGCGGCCCCCAGCGCCGCAGGCGCGGGTTCTTTCTTGCCTTCCGGTCCGCAAGTGCGGCAGCCTGAGGCGTGCCCTCCTACCGCATCGCCGAGGCGGCCTCGGTCCTCGGGGTCAGCGACGACACCCTCCGCCGGTGGGTCGACGCCGGCCGCGTCCGGGCCACCGTCGGTCCGACCGGCCGCACCGAGGTCGCCGGTACGGCGCTCGCCGACCTCGCCCGGGAGCTCGCCGAGCAGGGGTCGGACGGCCGTCTCGACGCGCACCGGGCACAGGCGGTCAGTGCCCGCAACCGGATGCGGGGCGTGGTCACCAACGTGGTCGCCGACACGGTGATGGCCCAGGTGGAGCTGGTCTGCGGGCCCTACCGCATCGTCTCCCTGATGAGCGCGGAGGCCGCCACCGAGCTCGGCCTGGCGCCCGGCGTCATCGCGATCGCGTCGGTGAAGTCCACCAGCGTCGTGGTCGAGCTGCCATGAGCCGGCAGGTTGCGCCGACTCGGCGCCCCTGCGGCGTCAGGATGCGCCGGCTCGGCGGGTCTGGGGTGTCATGATGCGCCGGCTCGGCCGGGTGGCGGCGGCGGTGCTCGGGGCGGGGCTGCTCGGGGCGGGGCTGCTCGGGGCGGGGCTGCTCGGCGGCTGCGGGGCGGCCGACGGCCGGTCGACACGCTCGGGCGGGGACCGGACGCTCGTCGTGCTGGCGGCCTCGTCCCTGACCGAGTCGTTCCAAGGGCTCGCCACGCGCTTCGAGGCCGACCACCCCGGCGTACGGGTGCGGCTCGTCCTGGAGTCCAGCGCAACCCTGGCGACGCAGGTCTCCGAGGGGGCGCCGGGGGACGTCCTCGCGACCGCGGACGCCGCCACGATGTCAGGCGTCCTCGCCGGGGGCCACGCCGACGCGGCGGACGTCTTCGCCACCAACCGGCTGGTGCTCGTCACCCCGGCCGACAACCCGGCCCGTGTCGAGGGGTTCACCGACCTCGAGCGGGCGGACGTCGCCTGGGTGGCCTGCATCGAGACCGCGCCGTGCGGCGCGCTGGCCGCGGAGCTCCTGGAGCGCGGCGGCATCAGCGCCGACCCCCGCTCGCTGGAGGTCGACGTCAAGGCGGTGCTGGCCAAGGTGGTCGCCGACGAGGCCGACGCCGGGCTGGTCTATGCGACCGACGCACGGTCCGCCGGGTCCGCGGTGCAGACCTTCCCGGTCCCGGGCGCGGAAGACGCACTCAACACCTACGAGATCGCGGTCGTCGACCAGGCCGACGAACCCGACCTCGCCGGCGATTGGGTCGACCTGGTCCTGGCCCAGGCGGGACAACAGGCGCTCACGGGCGCCGGCTTCGGCCCGCCTGCCGCCGGGGCCGAGGGCCACGTGGAGGCGCCGTGACCGGGGCCCCGGCACTGGGCCGTCCCCCGCTGCGCCTCATGGTGCCCGCACTCGTCGCGGTGACCCTGCTCGCCGTACCCCTGGCCGGGCTGGTGACCCGGGTGCAGTGGGAGCAGGTGCCCGACCTGCTCGCGGACCCCGCGGTCCGGGAGGCCCTGTGGCTGTCGCTGCTCACCGCCGCGGCCGCCACCGTCGTCTGCGTCGCGCTCGGGCTGCCGCTGGCCTGGGTGCTCGCCCGGACCACCTTCCCGGGGCGGGCGCTGCTCCGCGGGCTCGTCGCCGTCCCGCTGGTGATGCCGCCCGTCGTGGCCGGGGTCGCGCTGCTCGCCGCCTTCGGCCGCGCCGGCCTGGTGGGCGGAGCCCTGCGCGAGGCCTTCGGGATCACCGTGCCGTTCACCACGCTCGCCGTGGTCCTCGCGCACACGTTCGTCGCGCTGCCGTTCTTCGTGCTCAGCGTGGAGGGCGCGATGCGCGCCAGCAACGAGGAGTACGACGCCGTGGCCGCCACGCTGGGGGCCGGCCGGTGGACGACGTTCCGCCGGGTGACGCTTCCCTTGGTGCTGCCCGGCGTCGGTGCCGGCATGCTGCTGGCCTGGGCCCGCTCGCTGGGCGAGTTCGGCGCCACCATCACCTTCGCGGGCAACTACCCGGGCACCACCCAGACGATGCCGCTGCTCATCTACAGCCGGCTGCAGAGCGACCCCGCGGCGGCGTACGCCCTCGGGCTGGTCCTGCTCGTGTTCTCCCTGCTGGTGCTCGCCGTCCTCCGGGACCGCTGGCTCGGCGAGGCCCGGCCGTGACCGGCGGCGCGGAGCCCGGCGGGCTGGAGTCGCTGGTCCTGGTGGAGCGCGAGAACCACACGCTCGCGGTCTCCGTGGCGGCCGCACCCGGGGACGTCGTGGCCGTGGTGGGGCCGAACGGGTCGGGCAAGACGACGTTGCTGCGCTCGCTGGCCGGCCTGCAGGCGCTCACCGCCGGCCACGTCGCCTGCGGCGGCCGGACGTGGGAGGACTCCTCGTCCGGGCTGCGGCTCAGCGCGCAGGAGAGGCACGTCGGCATGGTGCTGCAGGACATCCTGCTCTTCCCGCACCTCACCGCCCTCGACAACGTCGCCTTCGGTCCGCGGAGCCGGGGCGCGACCCGCGCGGAGTCCCGCCGGTCCGCGGCCGACTGGCTCGAGCGGATGGGCGTGGCCGACCTGGCACCGCGCCGTCCCCGGGAGCTGTCCGGCGGCCAGGCGCAGCGGGTGGCGATCGCCCGGGCGCTGGCCACCGGCCCGGCGCTGCTGCTGCTCGACGAGCCGCTGGCGGCCCTCGACGTGGGCGCGGCGATGACGCTGCGTCTCGAGCTCGCCAGGCACCTGTCGACGTACGACGGCGTGACCCTGCTGGTCACCCACGACGCCCTCGACGCGCTGACCCTCGCCGACCGCGTCGTCGTCCTCGACGAGGGCCGGATCGCCCAGGAGGGCACCCCCGACGAGGTGGCGGCGTTGCCCCGGACCGCGCACGTCGCCCGGCTCGTCGGCCTCAACGTGCTCAGTGGCCTCGCCCGCGGGCCGCGGCTCCGGCTGGCGGACGGGACGGAGCTCATCACCACGTCGCCGTACGACGGACCGGCACACGTGACCTTCCCGCCGTCGGCGGTCACGCTCTCGCGTGAGGAAGGCTCAGGCAGTGCACGGAACCAGTGGCGCGGACGGGTCGTGTCGGTCGCTCCGCACGGCCTCGTCGTCCGGGTCCACCTGGACCTCGCCGGCGGTCTCATCGCCGACGTCACCGCGGAGTCTGCCGGCCGCCTCGGCATCGCCCCGGGAGCAGAGGTGTGGGCGAGCGTGAAGGCCACCGAAGTGACCGTTCACGAGGCGCCTGATGGGTCGCCCGCTCCGCTAACCTGAGCCCATGTCGCCGCTCACGCCGTCCGTTGATGCCCCCGACCGCAACCTCGCCCTCGAGCTCGTCCGCGTCACCGAGGCCGCGGCCATGGCCGCCGGCCGGTGGGTCGGGCGCGGGCGACAAGAACGGCGCCGACGGGGTCGCGGTCAACGCGATGCGCGTGCTGATCTCGACCGTCGGGATGAACGGCGTGGTGGTGATCGGCGAGGGCGAGAAGGACAACGCCCCGATGCTCTACAACGGCGAGGCCGTGGGCGACGGCACCGGCCCGGAGTGCGACGTGGCGGTCGACCCGATCGACGGCACGACGCTCACGGCCAAGGGCATGAACAACGCGATCTCGGTGATGGCGGTGGCCCCCCGCGGCTCGATGTACGACCCGTCCGCGGTGTTCTACATGGAGAAGCTGGTCACCGGCATCGAGGCCGCCGACGTGGTCGACATCCGCTACCCGGTGAAGGAGAACATCCACCAGGTGGCGAAGGCCAAGGGCGGCAACGTCAGCGACGTGACCGTGGTGATGCTCGACCGCCCGCGGCACGCCCAGCTGGCCGAGGAGATCAGGACCGCCGGGGCGCGCATCAAGTTCATCACCGACGGCGACGTGGCGGGCGCGATCATGGCAGCGCGCGCCGGGACCGGCGTCGACCTGCTGCTCGGCGTCGGCGGCACGCCGGAGGGGATCATCGCGGCCTGCGCGATGAAGTGCCTCGACGGCGTGATCCAGGGCCGGCTGTGGCCCAGCGACGACGAGGAGCGGCAGCGCGCGCTCGACGCCGGCCACGACCTCGACCCCGACCACCTGCTCACCACCGACGACCTGGTGAGCGCCGACGACTGCTTCTTCGTCGCGACCGGCATCACCGACGGCGAGCTCATGCAGGGCGTGCGCTACCGCGCCGGCGGGGCCACGCACCCACTCCCTGGTCATGCGCTCGCGCAGCGGCACGATCCGCAGCATCGTCTCCGAGCACAAGCTGCAGAAGCTCAAGTCCTACGCCAGCATCAACTTCGAGAGCTGACCGCTTCCGTGGGCACGCCGCGCTTCGCCGTCGTCGGCGAGGCCCTCGTCGACGTCGTCGTGCCACCGGTCGGTGAGCCGGACCGCTCGCCGGGCGGCTCGCCGCTCAACGTCGCGGTGGGCCTGGCGCGCCTCGGCCTCGAGACCACGCTGGTCACCGAGCTGGGCGACGACGACCTGGGACGGGTGGTGCTCGAGCACGTCAGGGCCAGCGGTGTCACGCTCGACGGCGGCGTCGGTCGTCCCGGGCGCCACGACGAGCACCGCGACCGCCCACCTCGACGCACTGGGCGTGGCGTCGTACACCTTCGACCTGCGGTGGGGGCTGGGCCCGCGGGTGCTGCCGTCGGACGTCGCCGCCCTGCACGTCGGCTCGCTCGGCACCGCACTGCGGCCCGGCCGGGACAGCGTCCTGGACCTCGTGGCCCAGGCGGGCGAGCGTGGCCTGTCGTGACGTTCGACCCCAACGCCCGGCCGACGCTCACGCCGGACGCCGACCAGGCGTGGCGGGACGTCCAGGAGGTGGCGGAAGCCGCGGACCTGGTCAAGCTCAGCGACGAGGACCTGGAGTTCCTGCAACCGGGCTCCTCCCCCGCCGACGTGGCCCGGGCGCTGCTCGGGGGGCGGACCAGGCTCGTCGTCGTCACCCTCGGGGGTTCCGGCGCGTACGCCGCGACCACGCGGTCCGCCGTCGAGCTGCGCTCGAGCGTGGTCGAGGTCGTGGACACGGTCGGTGCCGGGGACTCGTTCATGGCCGCGCTGCTGGCCGTCTCCGTCGAGCACGGGTTGGACGACCTCGACGAGCCGACGATGCACGCCCACCTCTCCGCCGCGCACGCGGCCGCCGCGATCACCGTCTCGCGCCGCGGGGCCGATCCGCCGTGGCGCAACGAGCTGCCGGCGGACTGGCCGGCGCTGCCCTGAGACCGTCGGCAGCCTCGGTCAGCCGACCTCGCTGTCGGGCACGCCCCACCCGGGGCGGCGCAGCGCCAGCGGACGCGACCGGATCTTGCCCAGCGCCTCCTCGACGATGTCGAGCACGCTCGGGGTCCAGCGCCATCCCCACGTGGCTGGTGCGTACCTCACGGGCCTGTCCGGCGGGGTCGATGCACGCCCGCCAGTCGGCGATGCCGTCGCGCTTGGAGTAGACCGCGGTGAAGGGCATCCCCTCGGGGAGCGGCTTGCGGGACTCGTCCCACATCCGCAGGGCGCACGCGCCCGAGGTGCAGTCCTCACCCATGAGATTGGCCAGCCCGAACCGCTGCAACCGGCGGAGCAGTGCCACCTGCGCCAGCAGCAGCTCGTGCGCGGCGCCCGGCGCGAGCATCGGGCTGCCGAGGGTGACCAGCCCGGAGACGAGGTCCGGACGCCGGGCCGCGAGGCCGCGGCCCATCATGCCGCCGAGGCTGTGCCCGACGATGGCGACCTTGCGCTCGCGACGCTCGGCGATCTCGCTCAGCCGACGCTCGAGCGCCTCCGTGCCCCGGTCGATGCAGCCGACGTTGGCGAAGATCCCGGTCCGGTAGGTGCGGTGGCCCAGGTGACGCAGGTGCCGGCTCATCCAAGCCAGGGTGTAGTCGCCGGCGAGGAAACCCGGCACGAGGAGCACCGGGTCGCCCTCGACCCGGCGATCGGTGCGCAGCGCGTAGGGGACCGAGCGGTGGCTGGCACGCAGCTCGGCCGCCCGTCGTCGGTGCCGCAGCGCCTCGGCGACCACGCTGCCCTCGCGGGCGAGAGCGCGCAGTCCACGCGGGCCGGCGAAGCCGTCCGGCACCAGGAAGTCCGCCATCGGTGAGCGTCCCATTTCCGGAACGTACCCAACCTGCGCCGAGTTGGTCACTTGTCCGGGACACAGGACCGTAACAGTTCGGTAGCGTTCCCCTCCCCGCCTAGGCTGAGGGCATGACCGCAGAGGCACCCGGCGACACCCAGTCCTCAAGCCCCGAGGCTCCCATGTCCGAGGAGCAGCTCGCGCAGCTGCCGACCGGCGTGGAGATCTGCTACCAGACCTTCGGCGACCCGACCGAACGTCCCCTCCTGCTGGTCATGGGTCTGGGTGGACCGATGACCTGGTGGCCGGAAGAGCTGTGCCGCCGGCTGGCCGACCAGGGCTTCTTCGTGATCCGCTACGACAACCGGGACACCGGCCGCTCGACCCGGCTCCGGCAGCTCCGGGTGGCGCAGCGGGACCTGGTCCGCGCGTTCCTGGGCCGGCGGGTGGATGTGCCGTACTCGCTGCGGCACCTCGCCGAGGACGGCGTCGCGCTCCTCGACCACCTCGGTATCCACGCCGCTCACGTCGCCGGCGTGTCGATGGGCGGGATGATCGCGCAGACCATGGCGATCGAGCACCCCGAGCACGTGCTGTCGCTCACCTCGATCATGTCGTCGACCGGCCGGCGCACCCAGGGCTTCCAGCACCCGATGCTGCTGCCGGCGATGCTCCGCCGCCCGGTGGGCAGCAAGGAGGAGTACGTCGCCGGCACGTTGAAGTTCAGCCGGCTCATCGGCTCCCCGGGCTACCCGGAGGACGACGAGACGATCGTGGCCCGCGCCCACGAGACGTGGGACCGCGGCGTCAACTTCAAGGACACGATGCGGCACATGGTCGCGGTGGTCACCCAGCGCGACCGGACCGCCGGGCTGCGCCGGCTGTCCATCCCGGTGACCGTCGTCCACGGGCTCAAGGACAAGATGGTGCACGTGTCGGGTGGCCGGGCCACCGCAGCGGCCGTCCCGGGGGCGCGGCTGGTCCTGGTGCCGGGCATGGGGCACAACCTGCCCGCGGGTCTCTTCGACACCTTCGTCGAGGCCATCACCAGCACCGCCGACCGCGCCTGAGGGCGATGCGTCAGGGGGTCGTGACCCAGGCGAAGCCCCAGGGCGGCAGCCGGAGCCGGCCGTCATGCAGGTCGAGGCGCTGCGTCGACGAGTGCAGGTGCACCGGCTCCCGGATGCCGGCCTGCTCGAGCAGCTCGGCCTCGACGTACTCCTCGTCGTCGCTGAAGCAGGCCACCGCCAGCACCGGCGCCGCCCGGGGGTGCCGGCGGACGTAGGCGAGCACGTGCGGGGACCGCGGCTGCAGCACCGTGGTGGACGCGTCCGAGCGCAGCGACTCGGTCGTCCGGCGGGCCAGGGCGAGCTGTTGCAGGGCGCCGAAGACGCGACCCTCGAGCGAGGCGGGATCGGCGCGCCGCTCCGCCGCCGCCCAGTCCATCGGCGGGCGGTGCAGCCACCGGTTGTCATCGGTGTGCGCCGGGTCGTCGGCCCAGCGCGCGTCGCTGCGCAGCGCGATCTCGTCGCCCATGTACAGCAGCGGGATGCCCCCGAACGAGTAGGCCACGGCGTACATCGTCTCCAGCCGGGTGAGCGCCGCGCTCGCCTCCGCCGAGTCACCGGCGGCGAGCGCGCTCTCGAGACCCAGCAGCGACGCGGCCATCCCCGAGGTCCGCGCGTCGCCGGTGCTCGGGTCGGCCTGGAAGTCGGCGCCGCGCGCGAAGGAGCCGGGGTGCCGGCCGGCGAAGTACGCCGCCAGGAACTGCCGGTGCGCGTGCGGGTCCAGGCCCACCGCCCAGGCGTCCTCGTCGGCCACGGCCCAGCCGATGTCGTCGTGGCAGCGCACGTAGGTGACCCACGTGGTGCCCGCCGGAGGCGGCCGCCGCCGCGCCAGTGCATGCGCCGACAGCCGGGTGTCGCGACTGGCCACCGCGGACCACAGCATCACCATGAGCTGGTTGTCGTAGGCCAGGTCGCACTCGGGCCGGAACCGCTCGTGCGCCCCGAGGTAGGGCACCAGCTGGTCGGGACCGACGATGGCCTCGGCCTTGAGGACCACGCCGGGCATCGCCAGCCGCACCAGCGCCCGGAGCGCCTGCAGGATCCGGTGCGCCTCGGGCTGGTTCTGGCAGTCGGTGCCGAGCCGCTTCCACAGGAACGGCGCCGCGTCGAGACGGACCACGTCCACGCCACGGTTCGCCAGCCGCAGCAGGACGCCGAGCATGGCCCGGAAGACCGCCGGGTTCGCCCAGTTCAGGTCCCACTGGAACTCGTGGAAGGTCGTCCACACCCAGCGCCCGTCGGGGTGCTCGGCGGTCGGCGGGAGGTGCGTGAAGCTCCCCGGCGCCATGTCGGGGAAGACCTCCGGCAGCGTGCGTTCGTAGGCGTCCGGCTGGACGCGGTCGGGGAAGAACCAGTAGAAGTCGCGGTACCCCGGGTCGCCCGCCGCGGCACGCCTGGCCCACGCGTGCTCCTGGGCGGTGTGGTTGAGGACGAGATCGACGCACAGGGCGATGTCCCGGTCGTGGAGCCGCGTCGCGAGGTCCTCGAGGTCCGCCATGGTGCCGAGCCGCGGGTCCACCTCGTCGTAGTCGGCGACCGCGTAGCCGCCGTCGTTCTCCCCCCGCCGCGGCTCCAGCAACGGCATCAGGTGCAGGTAGCCGACGCCCAGCTCCGCCAGGTAGTCGAGCCGCTTGGCCACCCCGCGCAGGTCGCCGGCGAACCGGTCGGCGTAGCAGACGTAGCCGACCAGCTCCGGGCGGAGGAACCAGGTCGGGTCCACCTCCCGGCGCCGGTCGAGCACCCGCAGTGGCGCCGGCCGGGCCCCGGCGGCGTCCAGCGCGTCGGCCACCAGGTCCGTGACGAAGGACGGTACGTCGACGCGGTCGTCGTACACCGCGGTGACCGCCTCCTCGAGGTCACCGAGGACGAGGTCCAACCGAGCGAGGAACGCCGCCCCCTCCAGTGCGCCGAGCACGTCGAGCGCTCGCGAGGTCAGGGCATCGTGAAGCGTGCCCGCTCGGGGCGGGCCTGCGCGTGACATGTCGTCGTGGAGCTGCTCCGGGGGGTCAGTCGGACAGCCGCTCGCCCGTTTCGGTGTCGAAGACGTGCACGTGCGCGGGGTCGGTCGTCACGTAGAGGGTCTGGCCCTTCTTCACGTGGTCGCCGCCGCTCGTCCGCACGATCACGGTCGAGGGGACGCCCTCGATGTCGTTGGTGCCGTAGACATAGCTGTCCGCGCCGAGCTCCTCCACGACGGTCACCTTCACCGGCAGCCCACCGTCGCTCTCGCCGACCAGCCGCCAGTTCTCCGGCCGGACGCCCACGGTGATGTCGCCTTTCATCTTCTTCTCGGCGGCAGGGTCGACGGGGACCTTGTAGTCGCCCAGGCAGGCGCGGCCCTCAACGGCCTTGGCCTCCAGCAGGTTCATCTGCGGGGAGCCGATGAAGCCGGCGACGAAGAGGTTCTTCGGCTTGTCGTACAGCTTCAGCGGCGAGTCGACCTGCTGCAGGTAGCCCTTGTCCATCACGGCGACCCGGTCACCCATCGTCATCGCCTCGACCTGGTCGTGGGTGACGTAGACGGTGGTGACCCCCAGGTCTGCCTGGAGCTTGGCGATGTCGGTGCGGGTGGCCACCCGCATCTTGGCGTCGAGGTTCGACAGCGGCTCGTCCATGCAGAACACCTGCGGAGACCGGACGATCGCGCGACCCATCGCGACGCGCTGCCGCTGGCCGCCGGAGAGTGCCTTCGGCTTCCGCTCGAGGTACTCGGTCAGGCCGAGGATCCGGGCCGCCTCGTCGACGCGCTTCTTCTGCTCATCCTTGGAGACCTTCGCCATCTTCAGCGCGAACGCCATGTTGTCCGCGACCGTCATGTGCGGGTAGAGCGCGTAGTTCTGGAAGACCATCGCGATGTCGCGGTCCTTCGGTGGCAGCCGGGTGACGTCCCGGTCACCGATGAAGATCTGGCCGTCGGTGACCTCCTCGAGGCCGGCGAGCATCCGCAGGGTGGTGGACTTGCCGCACCCCGAGGGCCCGACCAGCACCATGAACTCGCCGTCGCCGATCTCCAGGTCGATGCCCGGCACCGCCGGGGTGTCAGCGCCTGGGTACCACCGCTGCGCCTTCTTGAACGTCACCGTTGCCATGGGTCGTGCTCCCTTCACCGGCAGGAACGTGCCGGACGATCCGTTGTGAAGTGATGTGCGGGGCACAGGAGTGATCCGCGCCACTCACCCTAGAGCCACCCTGCCCCCGCGTCGACAGCTCAATCCCGCGTCACGAGCTCGGGCCCCACGCCGACGGAGGCGCCGTCGCGGACCCGCATCGGCAGCTCGACGACGGCGGGGCCCTCGTCGAGCGGGCCCACCAGCCGGCGGACCGCGAGCGCCCCCATCTCGGCGTACGGGATCTCCACAGTCGTCAGCGCCGGCCGCAGCCAGCCCGCCAGGTCCGACCCGTCGAACGAGACGACCGACACGTCACCGGGAACCGCGATCCCGTGCTCGTCCAGCGCCTCGTAGGCCCCCATCGCCACCCGGTCGTTGAGGCACACCAGCGCCCGTGGACTGTTCCCCAGCGCGAGCCAGGCGCTCACCGCCTCGTAGGCGGGCACCACGTCCCAGTCGCAGGTGACGACGCCGCACAGGGCGTGACCCGCGTCGGCGAGCGCCGCGCGCAGCCCCTCCATGCGCAACCGGCCCGAGAGCGCCCCCGGCGTCGGGTCGAGGCCGACTGCGTGCACGCCCTCGTAGAGACCGGAACGCAGCAGCAGGCCCGCGGCCGCGCGACCACCCGCCCGCTCGTCCGGCAGCACCGCGGGAAGTCCGACGGCCGGATCGACGCAGTTGAGCAGCACCACCCGCTGCGACATGAGCGCGGCAGGAGCTCTCACCTCCGCGGTGACCACGGTGGTGTAGATGATGCCCTCCACCTGCCGGTCCAGCATCTCGTCCACGAGCCGCGACTCGACGTCCGGGTCGCCCTCGGTCTCTCCGATGAGCAGCAGGTGGTCGACGCTCCGCGCGGCCGCCCCGGCGCCGCTCAGCATGTGGCTGGCGAAGTGACCGCCCGCCACGAAGTCGGAGATCACCCCGATCGTCGCGGTGCGCGCCGTCCGGAGGCTGCGGGCGCTGCGGTTGGGCCGGTAGCCGAGGTCGTGCGCCGCCAGGCGCACCCGTTCCTCGGTGGTGGAGGAGATCCGCATCTGGCCCGATCGGCCGTTGAGGATGTACGACGCCGTGGTCGGCGACACCCCTGCTCGGCCGGCGACGTCGAGCAGCGTGACGCGTCTCCGCGATCCCATGAGCGTCACCTCCTCAGGGGTGGGCTTCGGCGCCACCGGAACGGGTACGACGCCCATGTCAGTGACTGAAGTGACGGTTGACACACGCCTCGCACGAGGGCAATGCTGCTGCTGATTCGATTCAGCATGTGTCGCGAGTCACAGTAGCCCGTGTTCACCAGAGGCAGAAGCCCTCTCAGACCGAGGCAGCTGCCTCTTGAGACCGAGGAGACCAATGCGGAAGTACTCATCCCGACGGAAAGCTCTGGTGGGCGCGGCGGCAACCGCTCTCATGTCGCTCTCGCTGGCCGCCTGCGGGGGTGGCGACAGCGGAGGCAGCGGCGACAAGTCCGTGACGATCTGGACCAGCATGGACCAACCGATTGTCGACGGCCTGGAAAAGTCGCTCAAGGAGAAGGCCGACGCGGCCGGTCTCACGGTGAAGTGGCAACGCGTCACCGACATCAACACGCTGATCATGACCAAGCTCAACTCCCAGGACAAGCCGGACATCGCGGTCATTCCGCAGCCGGGCGTCGTGGCGAACATCGTCAAGCGCGGCGCCGCCGTTCCGCTCGACGACGTCCTCGACATGGGGGCGCTGGAGGACAGCATGCTGTCCGGCGTCGTCGACGCCGGCACAGTGGACGACAAGTACTACGGCCTGCAGATCAACGCCAGCGTGAAGAGCCTGGTCTTCTACCCGAAGAAGGCGTGGGAGAAGGCCGGCTACCCGATCCCCGAGACCCTCGACGAGCTCAAGCAGCTGACCGACCAGATCAAGAGCGACGGCAACACCCCGTGGTGCATGGGCATCGAGTCCGACACGGCCACCGGCTGGCCGGCCACCGACTGGTTCGAGGACCTGGTGGCGCGCTACGGCGGGCCCGACACCTACAACCAGTGGGTCACCCATGAGGTGCCGTTCGACTCCGACGTGGTGCGCCAGGCCGCGCAGTACTTCGAGGACCTGATGTTCACCAACGGCAACGTGCTCGGTGGCCGTGAAGCGATCGCCAGCACCAACTTCGGCACCGCCGGCAACCCGATGTTCGACAACCCGCCCGGCTGCTGGATGTACAAGCAGGGCACGTTCATCACCGGCTTCTTCCCGAAGAACGTGCAGAACAACCTGGACCAGGAGGTGGGCGTCTTCCCCTTCCCGCCCGCGGAGACGGGCGGCGAGAACCCGGTCGTCGGTGGTGGTGACCTCGCCACGATGCTCAGCGACGACGAAGCCACCAAGGACGTCATGAACATGCTGGCGGAGACCGACATCGGCACGGAGGCGGCGAAGACCGGGGCCTACATCTCGCCCCACAAGGACTTCGATCCGAGCAACTACCCGAACGAGATCATGAAGACCGCGTACAGCGCCGCCACGGAGGCGACCGCGTTCCTCTTCGACGGGTCGGACCAGATGCCCGGCGAGGTCGGCGCGGGCTCCTTCTGGAAGGAGATCACCGCGTGGATCACCGACCAGGAGGACCTCGACACTGCACTGAAGAACATCGACGACAGCTGGCCGAGCAGCTGACGTAGTCCGTCGCGGGGGTGGGTCTCGACCCACCCCCGCGTCACCTCCCACCTGCGCGACGGTAAGGGGAAGCAGACCATGTTCACGAAGGCGTTGATCGCGGTCGTCACGGTTCTCGTCGGTGTCGGCGCGGCCGTGGCTCTCTACTGGGTCCTCAACAGGCTCGCCGAGCTCCTGCCGGGGCGCATGGAGCACCGGGTCAAACCGTGGCTTTACATCCTGCCGGCCTACCTCGCGATCGTCCTCTACCTGCTCTACCCCGCCATCCGAACGATCTGGGACAGCTTCCGGAACTACCGCGAGGGCGCGCTGACCTTCGTCGGCCTGGAGAACTACAAGGAGCTGCTGACCAGCCACTCGTTCCAGCAGACCCTGCTGAACACGCTGCTGTGGATGATCATCGTCCCGGTCACGACCATCATCCTGGGTCTGGCGATCGCGACCCTGGCGGACCGACTGGCGCCGCGCTACGAGAACCTGTCGAAGACGATCATCTTCCTCCCGATGGCGATCAGCATGGTGGGCGCCGCCACCGTCTGGAAGTTCGTCTACGCCTACCGTGCCGGCGAGCAGGACCAGATCGGGCTGCTCAACGCGGTGAAGGTCGGACTCGGTGGGGACCCGGTCCCCTGGATCCAGCAGAGCCAGTTCCACATCAACAGCGTGCTGCTCATGGTGATGCTGCTGTGGGCCCAGATCGGCTTCGGCATGGTGCTGCTCTCGGCCGCGATCAAGGGCGTCCCGACCGACACGATCGAGGCGGCCCGCATCGACGGCGCGAACGACCGGCAGATCTTCGGACGCGTCGTCGTGCCGCAGATCAAGGGCACGATCATCGTCGTCTTCATCACCACGCTGATCTCCGCCATGAAGACGTTCGACGTGGTCTACGTGATGACCAACGGCTCCTTCAACACCAACATCCTGGGTGTCGAGTTCTTCAACCAGCTCTACACCAACGCGAACACCGGCGCGGCCTCTGCGATCGTGGTCATGCTCCTCATCGCCACGGCGCCGGTGATGTACTACCAGGTCCGGGCGTTCCGGGCCGAGGAGGGGGTGTCATGACCGGCATCACCACGGCCGAGCCGGCGCTGGGCGCCAAGGGCGGCGACGACAAGTCCACCCGGAGGTTCAAGGGCAGGCCCCCGGACGTCGAGCCGTCGCGGGCCGGTTGGGGCACGCGCATCGCCCTTGTGGTGGTCTGTGCGCTGTGGATGATCCCGCTCATCGGTCTCTTCATCACCTCCTTCCGCGCCGAGGCGGCCGCCGGCACCTCCGGCTGGTGGACGGTCTTCAGCGACCCGACCAGCTTCGATTTCGTAGGGCTTGACAATTACCGGGCGGCGATGGACCAGGCCAACCTCGGGAACGCCTTCATCAACAGCGTGGCGATCGCCCTGCCGGCGACGTTCATCCCGCTGCTGGTGGCCGCCGTCGCGGCGTACGCCTTCACGTTCATGTCCTTCCCGTTCCAGGACACGTTGTTCCTGCTGGTCGTCGCGCTGCTGGTGATCCCCAACTACGTGGCGTTCGTGCCGGTGACCAGTGTCTACGAGTACTTCGGGATGAACGGGACGTTCGCTGCGGTGTGGCTGTTCCACATCGGCTTCAGCATGCCGCTGGCGATCTACATCATGCGCAACTACATGGCCACGCTGCCGCGGACCGTCATCGAGTCGGCGAAGATCGACGGGGCCAGCCACTTCCAGACCTTCCTCCGGCTGATCCTGCCGATGTCGGTCCCCGCGCTGGCGTCGTTCGCGATCTTCCAGTTCCTCTGGGTGTGGAACGACCTGTTCGTCGCCCTGGTGTTCATCGGCCCCGGCGACAACTCGCCGCTCACCGTGTCCATCAAGAACAGCCTGCTGAGCCAGCAGGGCGCCGGCTGGAACGAGGTCACCGCCGGTGGCTTCTTCTCCATGATCGTCCCGATCATCGTGTTCCTGTCGCTGCAGCGGTTCTTCGTGCGTGGCCTGACCGCAGGTGCCGTCAAGGGCTGACGGCACGCGCACGCATGCTGTTCCCCGGTGAGTCCGTGGCCGGCCCGGCCACCCGGCTGCACCTCGAGACCGACCTGGACGGGTTCCCGGTCGTCCTGTGGGCCGGTCGCTGGGAGGCCGGTGACGGGACCAGCCCGACGCCGCTCGTGGAGAACGGACCCGGCGTGCCGCTGCTCGGCGAGCACTCCCGAGGGTTGTTCACCCGCCCGCACCTGCGGGGCCACCGGGTCACCACCGCAGACGGCCTGCCGACCGCTGGGCTCTCCTGGTCCTCCAAGCTGGCCTGCGAGCAGCTCGAGGAGTCCGCCACCGAGCTGGGCCCGCGACTGACGGTGCGGTCCGCGGACACCTCCGCCGGGCTCGCCGTCACGACCGAGGTGGAATCGGTGCCCGGCGGCGCGCTGCGGATGCGACACACCGTGACCAACACTGCGCCGGGCCGCTACGTCCTCGAGGGTCTGGAGGCCGTGCTGCCCGCCGACGACCGCTACAGCGAGATCCTCGACTTCACCGGACGGCACGAGGGCGAGCGGTCCCCGCAACGGCGGGACCTGACCGACGGGCTGTGGTTGCGGGAGAGCCGCTTCGGACGCCCCGGGCTCGGTGCGGCCACCATGGTCGTCCTCGGCACGCCCGGCTTCTCCACGACGTACGGCGACGTGCTGGCCGCACACGTCGCCTGGAGCGGCAACAGCCTGCTCCGGGTGGAGCGGGACGCCGGCGTCGGCACCACCCTCGGCGGCGGGGAGCTGCTGCAGCCGGGCGAGGTGACGCTGGCGGAGGGTGAGAGCTACGCGACGCCGTGGGTGTTCTTCGCCGCCGCCGCCGACGGCCTCGACGGCCTGGCCGCGGTGTGGCACGCCTACCAGCGGGCCCTGCCGAGCCACCCCGTCCGCCAGCCGGTCGTGCTCAACGTGTGGGAGGCGGTGTACTTCGACCACGACCTGGACCGGTTGTGCAGGATCGCCGATCGGGCTGCGCGCGTGGGCGTCGAGCTGTTCGTGCTGGACGACGGGTGGTTCCGGCACCGCCGCGACGACCGGGCGGGGCTCGGCGACTGGTTCGTCGACGAGCAGGTGTGGCCCGACGGCCTGTCACCGCTGATCGACCACGTGCAGGAGGCCGGCATGTCGTTCGGCCTGTGGTTCGAGCCCGAGATGGTCAACCCCGACTCCGACCTCTACCGCGAGCACCCCGACTGGATCCTGTCCGCCGGGGACCGTGTCCCGCTCCTGCACCGCAACCAGCTGGTCCTCGACCTCTCCCGCGACGAGGTCCGCGACCACCTCTTCGAGCGCATGCACTCGCTGCTCAGCGAGTACCCCGTCGACTACGTCAAGTGGGACCACAACCGCGACCTGCTCGAGGCCGGCGGCACGGCTCGGTCGGGGGCACCCGTCGTGCACGCCCAGACCCTCGGGTTCTACCGCCTCCTCGACGACCTGCGCGCGGCCCATCCCACGGTCGCCTGGGAGTCGTGCGCGTCAGGGGGCGGTCGGGTCGACCTTGGCGTGCTCGAGCGGGTCCAGCGGGTGTGGACCTCGGACATGACCGACGCGCTGGCCCGCCAGCACCTCCAGCGCAGCGCCGTACAGCTGCTCGCGCCGGAGTACGTCGGGGCGCACGTGTCATCGCCCACCTCGCACTCCACCGGCCGCACCCTGCCGCTGGACTTCCGGTGCGCCACCGCGCTGTTCGGCTCGTTCGGCATCGAGTGGGACCTGACCGAGGCCGACGAGGACGCCCTCGCCGTGGTCGCGTCGTGGGTCGAGCGCTACCAGCGGTTCCGTGGGCTGCTGCACTCGGGCCGCGTGGTGCGACCGGAGTCCAGCGACCCGGCCGTGCTGCTCCACGGCGTGGTGGGTCCCGACGAGGCGCTGATCGCGCACGTGCAGCTGGACGAGTCCGCGCACAACCGCGGGGTGGCGGTCCGGGTGCCGGGGCTGGTGCCGTCGGCGGCGTACGACCTCGCGTGGGAGGGGCCGGTGCAGCTCTCCGCGGTCAGCAAGTCGTCACCCCTGCCGGCCGAGGGGCCGACCGGCGGTCGGCCGGTGACCGGGCGCGCCCTGGTGAGGCAGGGCTTCTGGATCCCGCGGCGGCGTCCGGAGACGGTGACGCTGGTCCGGCTCAGCCGCCGCCCCTGAGCCACACGGTGGTGTCCGGCGGCAGGGTGGTGCCGTCCAGCGGGGCGCTCGCCAGCAGCACCATGCCCGGCGGCATCTCGACGGGCTCGGGGCCCAGGTTCGTCACCGAGTGCCACTCGCCGGGCCGGACGAAGTGGAGCACGTCCCCGTCGGACGGCGCCGCCCAGACCAGCTCCTCGGCGCCCTGCAGCTCCCGGCGCAGCCGGAGCGCCTGCCGGTAGAGGTTGAGCGTCGAGGCCGGGTCGCCCTCCTGCCGCTCCACGCTCAGCTCCGCGAACCAGTCCGGTTGCGGCAGGTGCGCGCCGCCGGTCCCGAAGCCGTACGACGGCCCGCTCGACGCCCAGGGCAGCGGGACCCGGCAGCCGTCGCGCCCCTTGAAGCCGTGCCCGGTGCGCTCCCAGATCGGGTCCTCGAGCACGTCGAGCGGCAGGTCCGGGACCTCGAGGAGTCCGAGCTCCTCGCCCTGGTAGAGGTACGCCGACCCGGGCAGGGCGAGCACGAGCAGCGTGGCTGCCTGGGCGCGCCGGAGCCCGAGGGCGGCGTCCATCGCCGGCTCCTCCCCGTCGCTCATCAGCCAGGTGATCGCCTGGAGGCCCAACGGCTGCGGCAGGCCGTAGCGGCTGGGGTGCCGCACCACGTCGTGGTTGGACAGCACCCACGTCGACGAGGTGCCCGAGGAGCGCGCGAGCTCGAGGTTCTCCCGGATCACCTGCTCGAACGCGTCCGCGCTCCAGTCGGCGCGGAGCAGGTCGAAGTTGAAGGCCTGCCCGAGCCCGCGCGGGCTGGCGTAGCGGGCGCGGCGGCTCGCCGGCACCCACGCCTCGGCGACCGCGGACCGCGGCGGGTCGTACTCGTCGAGGACCGCACGCCACTCGGCGTAGACGTCGTGCACCTCGTCGCGGTCCCACAGCGGGTTGGTGCCCTCGAGCACCAGCTGCTCGTCCTCGAGCTCGTCGGCGGTCCGGTAGGGCTCGCTGAGGTCCTTCACCAGCGCGTGCGCCACGTCGACCCGGAAGCCGTCCGCGCCCCGGTCGGACCAGAACCGCAGCGTGCGCAGGAAGTCGGCGTGCACCTCCGGGTCGTCCCAGTTGAGGTCGGGCTGCTCGGGAGCGAAGAGGTGGAGGTACCACTCCCCGTCCTCCACCTGCTGCCACGCCGGTCCGCCGAACACCGACCGCCAGTCGTTCGGCGGCCGGTCGCCCTTGCCCGGGCGGAAGACGTAGCGCTCCCGGGCCCTCGAGCCCGGTCCCGCCGCCAACGCCTCGCGGAACCACGCGTGCCGGTCGGAGGTGTGGTTCGGGACGATGTCGACGATCACCTTGAGACCGGCCTCGTGCAGCGCGGCCACCATCGCGTCGAAGTCCTCGAGCGTGCCCATCCGCGGGTCGACGTCGCGGTAGTCGTCGACGTCGTACCCGCCGTCCTTGAGCGCGGAGGGGTAGAACGGGCTCAGCCACACCGCGTCGACGCCCAGGCCGGCCAGGTAGTCGACCCGGGACGTCACTCCGGCGAGGTCGCCCAACCCGTCGCCGTTGCCGTCTGCGAAGCTGCGCGGGTAGACCTGATAGACCACCGCTGAGCGCCACCAGTCGCGGTCGGTCACGCCGTACGTCCTTCCGTCGCGGCTCGCCTCACCGTGACGGACCCCATGAACGCCACGCCCTTCACGGTCACCACCGGCGCGCCCGGCACCACGCGCGGCCGGACCTTGCGGGACCGGCGCTCGGTGAACTCGCCCATGATGCCGACCCCGTCGACCACGACGGGCATCGCCTCGTCGACGACGACCTCGACCCCGCCCATCAGCGCGTTCGCGGTTATGGTCACCGCGCCCACGCTGAAGTAGGCCTCCCGCAGGTCGAGCACCACGCTGCCCATGAAGGCGAAGGCCGCTTGGTGGGCGTCGACCTGCCACGTCCCGGTCCGGCGCGTCTCCGACATCACCGCGACGGACGTCGGGTAGCGCCGGACCTGCACCGGCGGCCGCGGCCGGGCCGGCCCGGAGGGCCACCGCTCCCCCGGCGCCAAGGTCACCGGCAGGTCGGCGGTCAGGGGCACCAGGTCGGCGTACGTCTTGGCGGCGTGGGCGGCCTCCAGCCGCTCCTCGAGCTCGTCGAGGTCGATGCGCCCCTCACCGGCCGCCTGGCGCAGCACCTCTGCGACGGCGTACCGCTCCTGGTCGGACACCCGGAGCCGGCTCGGCTCGATGTCGCGTCCGTCCGCCATGCGCCCAGCGTAAGGCGTGCTCGGAATCCCATGGTCCCCTGCGAAACTGGTGCTTCCCGTCGACTGCAACATGGGGGAAGTGACAGTTTCGCAGGGGACCCTGGGAAACTGGACCCCGTGACCGAGCCTGAGTTCCGCTACTCCGACCTGCTGCCGACCGGCCCCGACGAGACGCCGTACCGGCTGATCACCACCGAGGGCGTGAGCACCCTCGAGGTCGGCGACCGCACGTTCCTCCAGGTCGAGCCGTCGGCGATCCAACGGCTCACCGCCGAGGCGATGCACGACATCGCGCACTACCTGCGCCCGGCGCACCTCGCGCAGCTCCGCCGGATCATCGACGACCCGGAGGCCTCCGGCAACGACCGGTTCGTCGCGCTGGACCTGCTGAAGAACGTCAACATCTCCGCCGGCGGCGTGCTCCCGATGTGCCAGGACACCGGCACCGCGATCGTCATGGGCAAGAAGTCCGAAGGGGTCCTCACCGGCGCCGACGACGCCGAGTGGATCAGCAGGGGCGTGTACGACGCCTACACGAAGCTGAACCTGCGCTACTCGCAGCTGGCCCCGCTGACCATGTGGGACGAGAAGAACACGGGCACCAACCTGCCCGCCCAGATCGAGCTCTACTCCACGCCCGGGACCGGGGACCCTGAGTACAAGTTCCTCTTCATGGCCAAGGGCGGCGGCTCGGCCAACAAGTCGTTCCTGTTCCAGGAGACCAAGGCGGTCCTCAACCCCAAGCGGATGCTGGAGTTCCTCGACGAGAAGATCCGCTCCCTCGGCACGGCGGCGTGCCCGCCGTATCACCTGGCGGTCGTGATCGGCGGGACGAGCGCGGAGTACGCGCTGAAGACCGCGAAGTACGCCTCCGCGCACTACCTTGACGGCCTGCCGACGTCGGGCTCGATGGCCGCGCACGGCTTCCGGGACGTCGAGCTGGAGGAGGAGGTCTTCAAACTGACCCAGTCGTTCGGGATCGGGGCGCAGTTCGGCGGGAAGTACTTCTGCCACGACGTGCGCGTCGTCCGGCTGCCCCGGCACGGCGCCTCCTGCCCCGTCGCGATCGCGGTCTCCTGCTCGGCGGACCGGCAGGCGCTGGGCAAGATCACCGCCGAGGGCGTCTTCCTCGAGCAGCTCGAGCGGGACCCGGCGCACTACCTGCCGGAGCAGACCGACGACATCCTCGGCGGCCCCGACAACCCAGTGGTGCGGATCGACCTGAACCGGCCGATGGCGGAGATCCGCGCCGAGCTGTCGAAGCACCCGGTCAAGACCCGGCTGTCGCTCACCGGGCCGCTCGTGGTCGCCCGCGACATCGCGCACGCCAAGATCAAGGAACGCCTCGACGCCGGGAAGGAGATGCCGGCGTACCTGCGCGACCACGCCGTCTACTACGCCGGCCCGGCCAAGACCCCGGACGGCATGGCGTCGGGCTCGTTCGGGCCGACGACCGCAGGGCGGATGGACTCCTACGTCGACCAGCTCCAGGCCGCGGGCGGCTCCATGGTCATGCTGGCCAAGGGCAACCGGTCGGCGATCGTCACCCGGGCGTGCCAGGAGCACGGCGGGTTCTACCTCGGCTCGATCGGCGGGCCGGCGGCCCGGCTGGCGCAGGACTGCATCAAGTCGGTCTCGGTGCTGGAGTACGAGGAGCTCGGCATGGAGGCGGTCTGGAAGATCGAGGTCGAGGACTTCCCCGCCTTCATCGTCGTCGACGACAAGGGCAACGACTTCTTCGCCGACCCCGCCGGGCAGACCACCGTGCCACTCTCGGGCATCCGGGTCCGGTCCGCCGAGAAGGTCTGATGCGACCGCGGCGGGTCGAGCCCGGGCCGGGCCAGCTCTCGGTCTGGGACTTCCCGCGGCCGCCGGACCTGGTGCAGTGGCACGAGCAGGTGTCGGTGCGCCTGGCCGGGACGGTCATCGCGGACACGACCGACGCCTGGTGCGTGCTCGAGACATCCCATCCTCCGACCTACTACCTCCCCCGTTCCGCCTGGGTCGAGGGCAGCCTCCGACCGGCTGACGGGACGTCATACTGCGAGTGGAAGGGAGTCGCCCGCTACCTCGACGTCGTGGCCGGGGACCGGGTCGCGTCGCGCGCCGCCTGGACGTACCCGTCACCGACCGAGCGGTTCGCCGCCCTGCGCGACCACGTCGCGGTCTACCCGGCGGCCATGGACGACTGCACCGTCGACGGGGTGGCGGTGCAGGCGCAGCCCGGCGGCTTCTACGGCGGCTGGGTCACCCCGCGGGTGGTCGGCCCGTTCAAGGGCATCCCCGGGTCGCACGGCTGGTGACCCCGGCGACAAACTGTCCCCCGTGGAGTACGTCGAGGTGGCGCGCGCGCTGTCCGAGCGCGGCGAGGTCGTCCTGCGTCGGCGGCACGACCCGGACGCCCCGGAGGCGCCGACGACCCTCGAGCTGCGCGTCAACGGGGTCTTCGTGATGGACACCCTGGAGACCACGAGCGAGACGGCGCTGGCCCGGGCGGCTCTCGCGCAGGTCGCCACGCCCCGCTCGGTCCTCGTCGGCGGGCTCGGACTCGGCTTCACCGCCCACGAGATCCTCGCCCACCCACGCGTCGAGCACCTGGTGGTGGCGGAGATCGAGGAGGCGCTGGTCGGCTGGTTCCGCGACGGCACGGTTCCGCACGGGCCTGCCTTCCTCGCCGACGGACGCGTCTCGGTGTCGGTGGGCGACGTCCGCCGGGTCGTCGAGGAGGCGGCACCCAGGAGCTTCGACCTGGTGCTCCTCGACGTCGACAACGGACCCGACTTCCTGGTGCTGGAGGGCAACGCGGAGATCTACCGGTCACCGTTCCTGGAGCGGGTGCGCCAGGCCCTGCGCCCGGGCGGCATGGTCGTCGTCTGGTCCTCGACCGAGTCGCCTCCGCTGGCGGCAAGGATGGCCGAGGTCTTCGGCAGCAGTACGACGCAGGCGTGCCCGGTCACCCTGCAGGGCCGCGAGGAGACCTACTGGCTGCACGGCGCGCCGGACGCTCCCAGCTGACGGGGGCCGGTTCCGCCTGCTGCCGTGGTGGGTAGCGTCGGCCCATGAGCAGCTACCGAGTCGAGCGCGACAGCATGGGTGAGGTCCAGGTCCCGGAGGACGCCTTGTGGCGGGCCCAGACGCAACGGGCGGTGGAGAACTTCCCGATCAGCGGCGCCCGGCTGGAGGCCGACCACGTCCAGGCACTGGCGCTCGTCAAGGCCGCCGCTGCCCGGGTCAACGGGCGGCTCGGGGTGCTCGACGCCGACGTCGCCAAAGCCGTCGAGCAGGCAGCCCTGGAGGTCGCCGAGGGTGCCCACGCCGACGCCTTCCCGGTCGACGTGTTCCAGACGGGGTCCGGCACCAGCTCGAACATGAACATGAACGAGGTGCTCGCCTCGCTGGCTGCCAAGGCCGGCGCCACCGCGCACCCGAACGACCACGTCAACGCCAGCCAGTCCAGCAACGACGTCTTCCCGACCTCGATCCACGTCGCCGCCGTGCGCTCGGTGCGCGGGCAGCTGCTGCCGGCGCTGGAGCACCTCGCCGAGACGCTGGAGCGCAAGGCCGAGGAGTTCGCCGACGCGGTGAAGTCCGGCCGCACCCACCTGATGGACGCGACACCGGTGATGCTCGGCCAGGAGTTCGGCGGCTACGCCGCGATCATCCGCCTGGGCATCGATCGGATCGAGGCCGCCCTGCCGCGCGTCGCCGCCCTCCCGTTGGGCGGCACCGCCGTCGGCACCGGCATCAACACCCCCCAGGGGTTCTCGGCGGCGGTCATCGAGGAGCTGGCGGAGATCACCGGGCTGCCGTTCACCGAGGCCACCAACCACTTCGAGGCCCAGGGCGGCCGGGATGCCTTGGTCGAGCTCTCCGGCCAGCTGCGCACGGTGGCCGTCGGGCTGACGAAGATCTGCAACGACCTGCGCTGGATGTCGTCGGGGCCGCTGACCGGGCTGGCCGAGATCAACCTCCCCGACCTGCAGCCGGGCTCGAGCATCATGCCGGGCAAGGTGAACCCGGTCCTCCCCGAGGCCACGCTCATGGTGTGCGCCCAGGTCATCGGCAACGACACGACGGTCACGGTGGCCGGGGCCTCGGGCAGCTTCGAGCTCAACGTGATGATGCCGGTGATGGCCCGCAACGTGCTCGAGTCGGTGCGCCTGCTCGGCAACTCGAGCCGCGCGCTCGCCGACCGCTGCATCGCCGGGATCACCGCGAACGAGGACCGGATGCAGCGCTACGCCGAGTCGTCGCCGTCGGTGGTGACGCCGCTCAACCGCTACATCGGCTACGAGAACGCCGCCGCGGTCGCCAAGAAGGCGGTCAAGGAGGAGAAGACGATCCGCGAGGTGGTGCTCGAGGAGGGGTACGTCGAGCGCGGCGAGCTGACCGAGGAGCAGCTCGACCAGGCCCTGGACGTACGCCGGATGACGCACCCGTGACGATCGTCGCGATGGGTGGGGGCGGGTTCTCCCACGACGATGACAACGGTCGCCTCGACGACCATCTGCTGTCCCTGGGGCGCCGCGACCGCCCGCGGGTGTGCTTCGTGCCCACGGCCAGCGGCGACGCCGACGGCTACGTCGACCGGTTCCGGCAGGCCTTCCCGTCTTCACGGGCCGAGGCGTCGGTCCTCACCCTGTTCGGCCGGGAGGTCGAGGACCTGCGTGGGCACGTCCTGGAGCAGGACATCGTGTACGTCGGCGGCGGCAGCACCGCGAACCTGCTCGCCGTCTGGCGGGTGCACGGGCTCGACACGGTGCTCGCCGAGGCGTTGGCGAACGGCGTGGTCCTGGCTGGCCTCAGCGCCGGGATGAACTGCTGGTTCGAGGGGTCGGTGACCGACTCGTTCGGCCCGACGCTCGAGCCCCTGGTGGACGGCCTCGGGCTGCTGCCCGGGAGCGCCTGCCCGCACCACGACGGGGAGCAGCGGCGGCCGACGTACCTGGACCTGGTCGCCTCCGGCCGGCTGCCCGACGGGTACGCCGCCGACGACGACTGCGCCCTGGTGTTCCGCGACGGTGGGCTCGTCGAGGCGGTGGCGTCACGCCCGGACGCCGGCGCCTTCCGGGTCACCCGGGAAAGCGACCGGGCTGCCGAGCACCGCCTCCCGGTCCGCCTGCTCGAGACCTGACGAAGGGGCGGACCAGGTGGCCCGCCCCTTCGTCGAGGTCTCGATGCGCTTGCCGGCTCAGTACCAGTTGTAGGCCTGCGAGTGACCCCACGCGGCGCACGGGCTGCCGTAGGAGTCCTGGATGTAGCCCAGGCCCCAGCGGATCTGGGTGGCCGGGTTGGTCGCCCAGTCGGCGCCGGCGGTGGCCATCTTGGAGCCGGGCAGCGCCTGCGGGATGCCGTACGCGGACGACGTCGGGTTGTCCGCGGAGACGTTCCAGCCGCTCTCCTTGGTCCACAGCGAGTCCAGGCAGGAGAACTGGTCGGAGGAGAACCCGAACTCCGGCAGCATCGCCTGCGCGATCTGGCGCGGGTCGCCGCCACCGAGGTCCTCGGTGTGGGTGACCTGGCCGCCGGACTCCGTCTCCTGGCTGAGGGCAGCCAGCTTGGTGCGGTCGACGTTCGTGCGCCGGTCGGACCGCGACACCGACGTGCCGCGCTCGGCCCGCAGCTTGTCGAGCACCTCGGAGTCGGCGGGGCTGGGCGCCGCGTGGCCGTTGACCTTGGCCAGCACCGCGTCGGTGGAGGACGCGCCGGGCTCCCAGGACGTGGCCCCGCCGAGGGCGGCGGCACCAAGCGCGGCGGCGGCCACGGCAGGCAGCACCGCGTTGCGGCGCACGGCGCGGCCGATCTCGAAAGCGGGGCGCGCAGCGGCATGGCTGCCGCGACGGTGGGTAGAAACATCGCGCAGGGAGGAGCGCGCACCTGCGTGCTTCGACGTGCTGGGTCGACTGCTGGGTCGGGTGCTGGTTCGGGACACGTGGTCTCACAGACGCTCGACTACAGGACAACGACGGCGCGGGAGGCGCCGTCGAGTCCTTCACGATGCCGGAACCGGGTCAACTGACCAAATCGCGGAGGCGTGACTCTCGCCACGCCCGGTTTCAGACCTCTGTCCCCGCGTCAATCACCCTTTCGGGTGGTGTTCTGGCCCACATCCGGTCTAGACGGGCACCCTGCGAGGCCCGCGCGCCCACTCAGATCGTGACGCTCTCCAGCAGGTCGGTGACCAGCGCGGCCACCGGCGACCGCTCGGAGCGGGTCAGCGTCACGTGGGCGAAGAGCGGGTGGCCCTTGAGCCGCTCGACCACCGCGACCACGCCGTCGTGGCGGCCGACCCGCAGGTTGTCCCGCTGCGCCACGTCGTGGGTGAGGACCACCTTGGAGTTGGCGCCGATCCGGGACAGCACGGTGAGCAGCACGTTGCGCTCCAGCGACTGCGCCTCGTCGACGATGACGAACGCGTCGTGCAGCGACCGGCCGCGGATGTGGGTCAGCGGGAGCACCTCGAGCATGCCGCGGTCGAGGACCTCCTCGATCACGTCGGGTGAGGTCACCGCGCCGAGCGTGTCGAAGACGGCCTGCGCCCAGGGCGACATCTTGTCGTTCTCCGAGCCGGGGAGGTAGCCGAGCTCCTGCCCACCCACGGGGTAGAGCGGCCGGAAGACCACGACGCTGCTTGTGCTGCCCGCGCTCCATGACCGTCTCCAGCCCGGCGCACAGCGCCAGCGCCGACTTGCCGGTGCCGGCGCGGCCGCCGAGCGAGACGATGCCGACCTCGGGGTCCAGCAGCAGCTCCAGCGCGACGCGCTGCTCGGCGGAGCGCCCGTGCAGCCCGAACGCGTCCCGGTCGCCGCGGACCAGCTGCACGCTCTTGTCCGGCCGGACCCGGCCCAGCGCGCTGCCCCGCTCGGAGAGCATCACCAACCCGGTGTGGCAGGGCAGCTCGCGGGCCTCCTCGAGGTCGAGTCGCCCCTCGTCGTACAGGTCGTCGAGGTCGCCGCCCGCGACGTCGAGCTCGACCATCCCGGTCCAGCCCGACTGCGGGGCGAGCTCGGCGCGGTACTCCTCCGCGTCGAGGCCCACCGCCGAGGCCTTGATCCGCAGCGGCAGGTCCTTGGACACCAACGTCACCAGGGAGCCGTCGTTGGCGAGGTTGCGGGCGACGGCGAGGATGCGGGTGTCGTTGTCGCCGAGGCGGAAGCCGGACGGCAGCGACTGGGGGTCGGTGTGGTTCAGCTCCACGCGCACCGTGCCGCCGAGCTCACCGACCGGCACCGCGTGGTCGAGCCGGCCGTGGGTGACCCGCAGCTCGTCGAGCCGCCGCAGCGCCGCGCGAGCGAAGTAGCCCAGCTCCGGGTGGTCGCGCTTGGCCTCCAGCTCGGTGATCACCACCACCGGGAGGACGACCTCGTGCTCCTCGAAGCGTCCGATGGCGGCGGGGTCGGCCAGCAGCACGCTGGTGTCGAGGACGTAGGTGCGGACCGGGTCCGTGTCGCCGGGAGCCTGGAGGCCCTCGTCACTCGACGCCGGCGTGCGAGACATGCCCTGGGTGTGAGCCACTGTTCGCTCCTCGCAGACCGGCACGCGCACTCAGCGCCCCGGTCCCTCAGTTCAGCTGGTGGGACCGGGACCGGGCCCGAAGGTCCGAGTGCGGACCTCCGGCTGCTGCTTGGTCGTGAACCGTCACGAACGGGCCTCCCGACGCACCGTGCTTCCCCGCTCGGTGCTGTCTCTGACGGTAGGTCCCGGATCGCCCCGAAGCGGGCAGACACGCGCGACTTCGTGTGCGTCAGGTCACATCCCGAAGCGGCGGTTGCGGACGGCGTACGCCCGCAGCGCCCGCAGGAAGTCGACCCGTCGGAAGTCGGGCCAGTAGGCCTCGCAGAAGTAGAACTCGCTGTGCGCCGACTGCCACAGCAGGAACCCGCCGAGCCGCTGCTCGCCGGAGGTGCGGATGACGAGGTCGGGGTCGGGCTGGCCCTTGGTGTAGAGGTGCTCGGCGATGTGCTCCACGTCCAGGATCGTCGCCAGCTCCTCGATGGAGGTGCCCTCCTTGGCGTGGTGCTGCAGCAGGGAGCGTACGGCGTCGGCGATCTCGCGCCGCCCGCCGTACCCGACGGCGACGTTGACCAGCAGGCCGTCGACGTCCCGGGTGGCGGCGGCCGCCTCCTTCAGGGCGCGGGCCGTGGCGATCGGGCAGCAGGTCGAGGGCCCCCACCGGGTTGATCCGCCAGCGTCGGGCAGCCGCCAGCTCCGCGACCACGTCCTCGATGATCCGCAGCAGCGGGGCGAGCTCCTCGGAGGCCGCCGGTTGAGGTTGTCGGTCGAGAGCAGCCACAGGGTGACCACCTCGATGCCGAGCTCCTCGCACCAGCCCAGGAACGGCGAGATGTTCGCAGCGCCCGCGCGGTGCCCCGCGGCGGTGTCGGCACCCGCTGCCTTGGCCCACCGCCGGTTGCCGTCGAGCATCACCCCGACGTGCTTCGGCAGCCGGTCGTGCGCGCAGCTGCCGCACCAGCCGGGCCTCGTAGGCGGGGTAGACCACCCGCTTGACCGCCTGCTTCACCGAGCCCACCCTCTTTGACTATCACAGTCGCCAGGCCGGCGGCGGTCGATTGAGCCCGCGACAGTACCGTTGCCCCATGACCGGTAAGCAGAGCCCGGTAGAGACCACCACGGACGTCGCGGAACACCTCTCCGAGCACCTCGTCACGGTTCTTGCGGAGCTGAAACCCAAGCTGCGCGGCTGGCTGCACGCCGTGACCGCCCCGCTGACCCTGGCCGCGGGCATCGTGCTCATCGTGCTGTCGCCGACCGCCGCGACCCGGGTCGGCAGCGTCGTGTTCGCGCTCACCGCGCTCTGCTCTTCACCGTGTCCGCGGTCTACCACCGCGGCACCTGGAGCCCCCGCGCCTGGGCGGCCCTGCAGCGGTTCGACCACGCCAACATCTTCCTGCTCATCGCCGGCAGCTACACGCCGTTCGCCCTGGTGATGCTGGAGGGCAGCGCCCGGACGAGCCTGCTCGCGATCGCCTGGGGCGGCGCCGCGGCCGGCGTCCTGCTCCGGCTGTTCTGGCAGGGCGCGCCCCGGTGGTTCTACACCCCGATCTACATCGCGCTCGGCTGGGCGGCGGTGTTCTACCTCGACGACTTCATCGCCCACGGCGACACGCCTGTCCTCGTGCTCATCATCGTCGGCGGCGGGCTCTACACGCTCGGCGGCCTGGTCTACGGCCTGCAGAAGCCGGACCCCTTCCCCGTCGTGGTTCGGCTTCCACGAGGTGTTCCACACGCTGACCATCGCCGCGTTCATCACCCACTACGTGGGCGTCTCGCTGGCGACGTACTCCCTGCGCTGAGCCGGCCGCGGCGCGGAACCGCTCCGGTTCCAATGGTCCCGAACCGGCACGGAACGGGCCCCAGGATCTGGACCGGCGAGCGGTGCGCCGCTACCTTCGACTTACCGGATGTCGTTCCGATCGGAGGTGCGAACCAGTGTCGCCACGAAGGTCCCACCACAAGCCCGAAGGGCCTTGAGCCGAACAGCACGACATTGGTCGAAGGGAAGGCAGCCACTGCCTTCCCTTCGTCGTTTTCGGGTCAGCGCCCCAGGGCGGCGCGAAGGTCGGCGACCTCGGTGACCGGGCGGTCGCAGACCATGCCGCGACAGACGTACGCCGCTGCGGCGCCGGCCACGAGCGGCCGCCCCACCAGCACCGGGGCCGGCGCGGCCGCCGGATCCCCTTCCCCGATGTCGGGACGCGCACCGACGACGAGCGCTCCCGGGCTGGTCGCCCGCCGGGCCTCGGCGAGCAGCTCACCGCGCCGCGCGTCGCCCTCCTCCCCGACCACCACGACCTGGAGCGGGCCGGCGAGCGCCGCCTCGGCGCCCGCCAGTGACCAGCCGGCGAACCGGGGGGCCTTCACCGCCAGTGCGGTCACGCTGGTCAGTGCGCTCTCCGCCGCGTCGCGGTGCCGCCCCGACCCGGTCACCGCGGACCAGGCCAGCAGGGCGTGGACGAGCGCGGACTGTCCGGCTGGGCTGGCGTTGTCGGACGGGTCGCGGGGTCGGGCAACCAGCGCCTCGGCGTCCTCGGCGGTGTCGTAGAAGCCGCCGCCCTCGGCGGCGAAGCCGTCCAGCGCCCGGTCCAGCAGCGCGCCGGCGGGCGTCAGCCAGTCGGTGTCACCGGTGGCCTGGAACAGCGCGATGAGCCCGTGCGCGACACAGCCGTGGTCCTCGAGGACGCCCGCGTGCGGGCCGGCGCGACCGTCGCGAGACACCCGCAGCAACGAGCCGTCCCGCAGGTGGACGTCGAGGAGCAGCCGAGCGGCGCGGGCCGCGCCGTCGACCAGGTCGGGCCGGTCGAGGAGGGCGCCGGCCTCGGCGAGCGCGGCGATCGCCAGACCGTTCCAGGCTGCGACCACCTTGTCGTCGCGGGCCGGCCGGACGCGCTCGGCCCGCGCCGTCAGGAGGGCGTGCCGGACCCGGTCCCACCGCTCGGGGTCGTCGGGCTCCCGGCGCAGCTGGAGGGTCGAGGCCCCGTGCTCGAACGTGCCTTCGGACGTCACGTGCAGCAGCTCGGCCGCCCAGGCGCCGTCGTCGTCGCCCAGCACCTCGCTCAGCTCGGCGGGGGTCCAGACGTAGAACTTGCCCTCGACGCCCTCGGTGTCCGCATCGAGCGCGGAGGCGAAGCCGCCCTCGGCCGTGCCGAGCTCGGCCACGAGGAAGTCGGCGGTCTCCTCGGCCACCCTCCGCCCGACCGGGTTGCCCGACTGTCGCCACCACCGGGCGTAGACGCCCAGGAGCTGGGCGTTGTCGTAGAGCATCTTCTCGAAGTGCGGCACCACCCAGCGGCGATCCACGCTGTAGCGGGCGAACCCGCCGGCCAGCTGGTCGTACATCCCCCCGCGGGCCATCGCCTCGCAGGTCTCGTCGACCATCCGCTGCGCCTCCGGGTCGCCGGTCCGCGCGGCGTGCCGCAGCAGGAACTCCAGGACCATCGACGGTGGGAACTTCGGGGCGGTGCCGAAGCCGGCTGCCTGGTCGTCGTACTCACCGCGGAGGGTGGCCACCGCACCGGCGAGCGTGTCCTCGTCCAGCGCACCACCGGCGGGCAGTGCCGACGGCTGCAGGTGCGCCCGGATGTCGCCGGCCACCCGGTCGACCTCGTCACGACGGGTCACCCACGCCTCGTGCAGCGCCTGCAGGACCTGCTGGAAGGCAGGCTGCCCGTGCCGCGGACGGTCGGGGAAGTAGGTGCCGGAGAAGAACGGCTCCCCGTCCGGGGTCATCAGCACGGTCATCGGCCAGCCGCCGTGGCCGGTCATCGCCGTGGTCGCCTGCATGTACACCGCGTCGACGTCCGGGCGCTCCTCCCGGTCGACCTTGATGTTCACGAAGTGCTCGTTCATGAGCGCGGCAGTGTCCGGGTCCTCGAAGGACTCGTGCGCCATCACGTGGCACCAGTGGCACGCGGCGTACCCGACGCTCAGCAGCACCGGCACGTCGCGCTGACGCGCCTCCTCGAACGCCTCCGGTGACCACTCCCACCAGTCGACGGGGTTGTCCTTGTGCTGCAGGAGGTACGGCGACGTGGCACGCGCGAGTCGGTTCGGCATCCTCCCCACGCTAACCCTTGCCGCACATGACCCTTGACCGGTGGATCGCACGCAGCAGGTGCGTGCGATCCGCCGGTGAAGACCTCAAGCCCTCAGGAGCGCTCGAAGAGCAGCCGCCAGGCCTCCGGGCCCCGCTCGAGGTACTCGCTGGTGAACGCACCCGGGAAGCGCTCACCGATCTGGGCCAGCAGCGGCAGCGGGTCGTGCGGCGCGACGAGGATCAGCCCCTCACCGGGCGCCACTGCCTCGAGCGCCCCGAAGATGGTGGCGTGCCGGATGGCGTGCGGCACGGCACGCGCGTCGAGCTCGGGGTAGCCGGGCCCGTCGACCTCGCCGCACCCGCAGTCGTGGCCGCCGCACCCGCCGGCCGAGGCAGCCTCCGACGAGGACGACGAAGGGTCAGCAGCGCCGAGCACCTCGTGCATCCCGTCCAGCAGCGCAGCGACGGACACGTCGGGGGCGGACACCAGCAGCGGCAGGACGAGCTCGTTCTCCTTGGCCAGGTGGCTGTCGAACATCACCTTCAACGCCTTGGCCGCGGCCGCGGCCGAGACCGGGTCCGGGGCAGCCGCGAGGTCGCCCACGAGCCCGGTGATCACCTGGTGCTCGGCGAGCATCCCGGTGACGAGCAGCCGCCCCTCGGGGAGGTTCTGCGCGGCCGGGTACATCGCCTTCTCCTCGGCCAGCGCGTGCGGCACCAGCTCGCGCTCCAGCCAGGCGACCAGCCGCTCGCGCGCGACGGTGGCCTCCGAGGAATCGGCCGCGGACGCAGTGCGCCGGACCTCCTCGACGAGCACCGCGAGGGCGCCCGCCATCTGGGCGTGGTGGCGCTCGACCGCCTCCGCCGCCTCGGCGTCCTCGCGGGTGGTGGCCAGCACGACGTTGTTCATGTCCGTTCCCTTCACTGCTTCCGGAACTGCGGGATGACCTTCTTGGTTTATTAAACTACAGTGATCCCGTGAATAAAACGTGGGGACCGCGGCCACCCGCACCCGACCCGTCGGCGGACCTGAGTCGCCCTCGGTCCGCCGTGCTGAGCGCCGTCGAGGACCACGCACCGGCGACGCTGGCCGACCTCGCCGGGTCGACGGGACTGCACGTCAACACGGTCCGCGAGCACCTCGACGGACTCCTCCAAGCCGGCCTGGTCCGCCGCGAGGCGGCCGCGCCGACCGGCCGCGGCCGCCCGGCCTGGCTCTACCGGCCGGTCCCCCGGATGAGCGGCGCCGTGGCGGAGTACGCCGGCCTGGCAGCCGCCCTGGCCGCGGTGATCCACCGGACCAGCGCGACCCGGCCGCGGAGGCGCAGCGGGCCGGGGCGGAGTGGGGCCGCGAGCTGGCCCGGACCACCGGCCGGCCGGACGGCGACGAACCCGTGGACCGACGGCGCCAGGTCACCCAGGTCTTCGAGCGCATGGGCTTCGAGCCGGAGGCCGACGGTGAGCACGTCGAGGTCCGGCTCACCCGGTGTCCCCTCCTCGACGCCGCCGTCCTGCACCCCGACGTGGTGTGCGGCGTGCACCTCGGCACCGCCCGCGGCGCGCTCGAGACCTACGGCACGGACCCCGCCGGCGTCGACCTGCTGCCCTTCGCCGAGCCCGGCGCGTGCCTGCTCCTGCTCGGCACGGCGACGGAGGAGCGGACGTGAGCGTGGACGTGGCCGTCCAGGCCCCACCGCGCTCGGCCCGCCCGTCGACGCGGCTGCCCCGGCGACGGCTCGCCCTGCTGGCCCCCGCCGTGCTGGCGATGCTCGCCGGGCTCGACGCCGCGCTCATGCTGCTGGACGTCCCGGCCCCCGTGGAGAGCGGGCGTCTGCCCGAGGTGCACGGCTTCCTGCTCGTGCTCGGGTTCGTCGGCACGTTGATCGCCCTGGAGCGTGCCGTCGCGTTGGGCGCCCGCCGGGGTCTGTTGGCCCCGGCGCTGCTCGGAGCAGGCGCCCTGCTGCTCGTCTCCCCCGCACCTCTGGCCGCCGGGCGGGCGGGCCTGCTGGCCGGGAGCGTCGCGCTCACCCTGCTCTACGTGCCGCTCTGGCGGCGGCAGCGCGACGACGCCGTACTCATCCAGGCCTTCGGCGCGGTGCTTGCCACCGGCGCCAGCGCGCTGTGGCTCGGCGGGGTCGGCGTACCGACGCTGCTCCCGTGGCTGGTCGGCTTCGTCGTGCTCACCATCGCCGGCGAGCGCGTCGAGCTGGCCCGCCTGGTGATCACGCTCGAGCACGCCGGCGCTGCTGCTCTCGAGCGCGGTGGTCTTCGGGGTGGTCGCCACGCTGCTGTGGCCGGCTGCCGGCTACCCGGTGCTGGGACTCGCGCTCCTCCTGCTGGTCGGCTGGTTCGTCGCCCACGACGTCGCCCGTCGGACCGTGCGCAGCACCGGGGTCCCCCGGTTCGGCGCCGCCTGCATGCTCGCCGGCTACGCCTGGCTGGCGGTCGCCGGCGGGATCTGGGCGCTGTCCGGACCGGCGCTCGACGGGCAGGCGTACGACGCGGTGGTGCATGCCGTCTTCCTCGGCTTCACCCTGTCGATGATCCTCGCGCACGCCCCGGTGATCCTGCCCGCCGTGCTGCGCCGCCCGCTTCCCTATCACCCGCTGCTCTGGGTGCCGGCCGCGCTCCTGCACGTCTCACTGATCGTCCGGCTGTGGCTCGGCGACGCCCTCGGGTCGACCGACGTCTGGCGCGCCGGAGCGCTGGCCAACGTCGTCGCGCTGCTGTGCTTCGCCGGCTGCGTGGTCTGGCTGACCACGACCGCACGGAGGAGCGACCGATGAGCCCCCGACGCGGGTTCCAGCCGCTGCGTGACCTGCCGGTGGCCCTGTGGCTGACCGTGCTCGTCGGCGTGACCCTGGTCCACCCCTGGGTGCCGGCGCCGCGGTGGCTGATGCTGCACCTGCTCCTGCTCGGCGCGGTCAGCCACGCCATCCATGTCTGGAGCAAGCACTTCACCGACACGCTCCTGCACGCACCGTCGACCGAGGCCGACGAGCGGCAGCACCGGCACCGGCTGGCCGCGCACAACCTCGGCGCAGTGCTCGTCATCAGCGGAGTGCTGGCCGGGTGGTGGCCCGTGGTCCTGGTGGGCGCCGCGTCCGTGGCGGCCGCTGCCGGGGCGCATGTCCAGTGGCTGCAGCGCCGACTGAGGGCGGCGCTGCCCGGCCGCTTCGCGGTCACCGTCCGCTACTACGTCGCAGCCGCCGCCCTCCTGCCGCTCGGCGCGGCGCTGGGCACCGCCCTGGCGACCGGCCTCCCCGACCCGTGGCACGAGCGGGTACTGCTGGCCCACGTGCTGGTGAACCTGCTGGGCTGGGTGGGGCTGACCGTCCTCGGCACCCTGCTCACCCTCTGGCCCACCATGCTGCGGACCCGGATGGCCCCGGGCGCGGAGACGGCAACCCGCCGGGCGCTTCCGGTTGCGGTCGGCGGGGTGCTGGCGGCCGCCGGCGGCGCGCTCGGCGACCTGCCTCTCCTCCTGGCGGCCGGCGTCGCGGCGTACCTCTGCGGGGTGCTGCTCCTCGCGCCGCCCATGGTCACCGCGGCACGGCAGAAGCCGCCGACGTCGTTCTCCGCGCTCTCCGTGGGAGCCGGCCTCGTCTGGCTGGTGCTGTTCCTCGGCGCCCTGGCGCTCGCGCCGGCGACCGGCGCGGACGTGGCCGGCACCGCCGACCGTCTCGAGCGCTGGGTGCCGTGGCTGGCGGCCGGCTTCGCGGTCCAGGTGCTGCTGGGGGCACTGTCCTACCTCGTGCCGGTGGCGCTGCGCGGCGGGCCCCGGGCGGTCCGCGCCGCGACCGACGCCCTCGACCGGGGCAGCGCGCTGCGCGTGGTCGGCGCGAACGCGGCCCTCGCCGTCCTCGCGCTGCCCGCGCCCGCAGCGGTCCGCGTGCTGGCCTCGACGGTGGCGCTGGCGTCGTTCGCGGCGTTCCTGCCGCTGATGTTCGCCGGCCTCCGTGCCTCACGCCGGGCCAAGCAGGGGGACGCGCCGGAGCAGGTGAGCCGCCCGGCGGGCCAGCTGCGCGGCCTCGCGGCGGTCGGCCTGGCCGCGGTCGTGCTCGCCGTGGCCGGCGGCGTGGCGCTCGACCCCGTCTCGCTGACCGTGGCAGGCGGGGCCGCCGCCGCTGCCGACGTGGTGCCGACGGGGCGGACCACCACGGTCCGCGTCGAGGCGCACGACATGCGCTTCCATCCCGGCACGGTCGAGGTGCCGGCCGGCGACCGCCTGGTGGTCGAGGTGGTGAACACCGACGACGAGGACACCCACGACCTCGTCCTCGACTCCGGCGACCACACCCCGCGGCTGCCCCCCGGCGAATCGGCGAAGCTCGACGTCGGCGTGGTCGGTCGCAGCATCGACGGATGGTGCTCGGTGCTCGGCCACCGGCAGATGGGCATGGTCCTGCAGGTCCACGTCGTCGGGTCCGCCCCCGCCACCGTCAGCACGGAGGCCGCCCCCACGAGGACCGGTGAGGCGCTCGACCTGACGGCGGAGCCGGGCGCCGGCTTCACGCCGTACGACGCGGAGCTGCCGCCGCTCGACGACGAGCGGGTGCACCACCTGACGCTCACCGTCGAGGAGGTCGAGCAGGAGGTCGCCCCGGGAGTGACGCGGACGGCGTGGACCTACAACGGCACCTCGCCGGGGCCGGTCCTGCACGGGCGGGTCGGCGACGTCTTCGACGTCACGCTGGTCAACAAGGGGTCGATGGGCCACTCGATCGACTTCCACGCCGGCAGCCTCGCGCCGGACCGGCCGATGCGGACCATCCAGCCGGGCGAGTCCCTGCGCTACCGGTTCCGCGCCACGCACGCCGGGATCTGGATGTACCACTGCTCGACGATGCCGATCTCCGCGCACATCGCCGCCGGCATGTACGGCGCGGTCGTGATCGAGCCCCGGCGCCTGCGCCCGGTCGACCGCAGCTACGTGCTCGTGCAGTCCGAGCTCTACCTCGGCGACGACGGCGCCCCCGTGGACGTGGACGCGCTGACCGCCGAGCAGCCGGACGCGGTGGTGTTCAACGGCCACGCCACCCAGTACGTCGCCGCGCCGCTGCCCGCGCGGACCGGGGAACGGGTGCGTCTCTGGGTGCTCGACGCAGGCCCGGACCGCGCGACCTCCTTCCACGTGGTCGGTGGCCAGTTCGGCACCGTCTTCTCCGAGGGCGCCTACCTGCTCCGACCGGGTCGCCTCCGGGGTGGGTCCCAGGCGCTCGGCCTGCAGCCGGCCCAGGGCGGTTTCGTGGAGCTGACGTTCCCCGAGCCGGGGACCTACCCGTTCGTGAGCCACGTCATGGTGGACGCGGAGCGGGGGGCGAAGGGGCTCTTCGAGGTCCGCTGAGGTTTGAGCCCCGGCGCGGACCGGACACAGTGATGGTGGAGTCTGCGACGCAGCAGGTGGATCAGGGACTCCACCGTCTCGGGCCCCACGGGGGAATACCCGGAGGGGCATGGCTGTTGACGCACATGAACCCCATCGAGAGGATCCCGACGTGGCAACCGTTGAACTGACCGCTTCCGACTTCGAGAAGACCGTGCTGGACAACGACATCGTCCTGGTCGACTTCTGGGCCGACTGGTGCGGGCCGTGCAAGCAGTTCGCGCCGACGTACGAGAAGGCTTCCGAGAACAACACCGACATCGTCTTCGGCAAGGTCGACACCGAGTCCGAGCAGCAGCTGGCCGCCGCCGCGAGCATCAGCTCCATCCCGACGCTGATGGCCTTCCGCGAGGGCATCCTGGTGTTCTCGCAGCCCGGCGCGCTCCCCGCCCCGGCGCTCGACCAGGTCATCGGCGCCGTCCGCGAGCTCGACATGGACGACGTCCGCGCCCAGATCGCCGAGCAGGAGAAGGGCCAGCAGGCAGGCTGATGGACGCCGGCGCCTGGGACACCCGCTACGCAGCGGCGGAGCAGGTCTGGTCGCTCGAGCCGAACCAGTTCGTGGCGGCCGAGCTGACCGACCTGCCGCCCGGCGCCGCCGTCGACCTGGCGTGCGGCGAGGGCCGCAACGCCATCTGGCTGGCCCGCCACGGGTGGGCCGTCACCGCCGTCGACTTCTCGGAGGTGGCCGTCGAGCGCGGCCGCCGGCTCGCCGGTGACCTGCCCGTCGACTGGCGGGTCGGCGACGCACTCACCGTCGACCTCCCCCAGGTCGACCTGGCGGTGCTGGCCTACCTGCAGCTGCCGGCCGGCGAGCGACGTGAGGCGGTGCGCCGGGCGTTCGATGCGCTGCGCCCCGGCGGCACGCTCTTCGTGGTCGCCCACGACTCGACGAACCTCACGGAGGGCACCGGCGGCCCCCAGGACCCGGCCGTGCTCTACACGGCGGAGGACGTGCTTGCCGACCTGTCCGGCCGACCCTTCGACGTCGTCCGGGCCGAGCGCGTCGCCCGGACGGTGACCCAGGACGACGAGCACGGCGGGACCGACGAGCTCACCGCCTGGGACGCCCTGGTCCGGGTCGTCCGCGCCTAGCGGCCCTGCCGACGGGCAGTTCTCCCCGTTCCCGCCCACCAGGGCCCCGCCCAGGGCACAGCTGCCCGTTCAGGGGGCCTACCAGGGCGCTGTCATCATCGACAGCATGCTGCTGACCAGCCCGTTGCCCGGCCTCCGGTCCCGGCTCGGCGCGGCGATCTTCCACCGGGTCGCCGGCGACGAGGGCCCTCGCCGCCGCGACCGGATCCACGGCACGCCCGGGCCGCGCTGGTTCGCCCCCGGGCAGCCCGATCCAGCAGGTGCACGGCGACGCGTCGATGTTCGTCGGCGGCATGCGCGCGCTGATGCTGCAGGCGCTGCACCCGGCCGCGATGACGGCGGTCGCCGAGCACTCCGGCTACCGCGGGGACATGTGGGGCCGGCTGGCGCGCACCAGCACGTTCCTCGCCACGACCACCTTCGGCGCAGCCCAGGACGCCGAGGCCGCGGTGCGACGCCGTACGCCGGATCCACGACCGGATCACCGGCACCATGCCGGACGGCAGCACCTACGCGCGCCTCCGACCCGCACCTGCTGCAGTGGGTGCACGTCGCGGAGATCGACAGCTTCCTGAGCGCGCACCAGGTGTACGGCGCCGCGCCGCTCGACCAGGCCGGCCGGGACGAGTACGTCGCCCAGACCGCCGTCGTCGCCGAGCGGCTCGGTGTCCTCGACCCGCCGCGGACCGAGGCCGAGCTGCGGCAGACGCTGGATGCCTACCGGCCCGAGCTGCGCGGCACCGACCACGCGCGGGAGGCCATCAGCTTCCTGATCTGGCATCCCGAGCTGCCCGCGGCCGCCCGTCCGGCGTACCTGCTGCTCGCCGTCCGCCGCCATCGCCCAGCTCCCGCGCTGGACCCGCCGCGAGCTCGGCCTGCCGTCCCTGCCGCTGGCCGAGCGCACCGTCGTGCGCGGCGCCGGCGGGCTGGCCACCCGCACCATCCGCTGGGCCATGGCCCCGGCACCGGCACCGGCGACCGCACCGGCGCCCTGACGCAGACACCCGCCCGCCCGCATCCGGCGATGCCTCAGGCGTCGTCGGAGCCGGCTTGGCCGTCCCGGGGCGGGGTTTCATCACGGTCCGTGTCGTCGAACCGGATCTTGCCCAGCTGCTTGCGCATGCTCATCCACAGCAGCACGGTCACCGCGAACAGCCCGATGATCACCACCGCGTAGACCCAGCCGGGCGTCACGTCCTCGGGATCGGGGACGTCGTCGACCAGGGGCAGCAGCACTGCGAGCGCGGGGGTGAGGGGGCCGGTCATGCCTCCATCGTCCCAACCCGCTCCCGGACGCCCGCGAAGAGGTCGGACTCGGGCAGCTCCACCTCGACGAAAGTGCGGGCCAGCTCGTAGTCCTCGGTCGGCCACGCCGCCTGGTGCACGTGCAGCGGGCAGGCGAACCACGGCCCCTCCGGGTCGATCTGGGTGGCGTGCGCCACCAGCGCCATGTCGCGGATGTGGAAGTAGTCCGCGCACGGGACCCGGGTCGTCACGCGGTTGTCGTGGGCCGGGTCGGGCTTCCACTGCGCCAGCCGCTCGGCGTACGGCGACTCCATCCCCTGCTTGAGCATCTCGTCGTGCAGCGCTTGGGTCCGCTCGCGGTGGAACGCGTGGTGGTAGTAGAGCTTCTGCGGCTGCCACGGCTCCCCGGCGTCGGGGTAGCGCGCCGGGTCGCCGGCCGCCTCGAACGCCGCCACGGCCACCTGGTGGCACATCACGTGGTCCGGGTGGGGGTAGCCGCCGTTCTCGTCGTAGGTGGTCACGACGTGCGGCCGGAAGGAGCGCATCAGCCGCACCAGCGGCTCGGCCGCCTCCTCCACCGGCAGCGTGGCGAAGCAGCCCTCCGGCAGCGGCGGCGGCGGGTCGCCCTCGGGGAAGCCCGAGTCGACGAACCCCAACCAGTCCTGGGTGACCCCGAGGATCTCCCGGGCCCGGTCCATCTCCTGGCGGCGGATCTCGGCGATGTTCTCCAGCACGTCGGGGCGGTCCATCTTCGGGTTGAGGACCGAGCCGCGCTCGCCCCCGGTGCAGGTGACCACGTGCACGTCCACGCCTTCGGCGACGTACTTCGCGGTGGTTGCGGCGCCCTTGCTCGACTCGTCGTCCGGGTGCGCATGGACGTGCATCAGGCGCAGCATGGGCCTCATCCTAGGATGGAGGGGTGACGGACCTGCAGGAGCGCTACCGCAGCCCCCGCCGGACCACCCGCAGTTGGTGGCGCTGGTGCTCGTCGTCGCGCTCGTGGCCAGCGGCGTCGGCTTCCTGGCGTGGGCGGTGCTGTTCCAGAGCACCCCGTCGGTGACCTCGCAGCTGAGCGCCTGGAAGGTCGAGAACGAGCACCTCGTCGTCGCCAACATCACCGTGGGCCGCGACTCGCAGTTCACCGAGGCGTCCTGCCTGCTCCGCGCCATCGCCGAGGACCACTCGGTCGTCGGCGAGACGCACCTGCCGGTGACAGACGGCCCGGCGAAGCAGTCGCTGCAGGTCGAGATCCGCACCGAGCGGGAAGCCACCAGCGTGGACAACGTCGGCTGCACGGCACCGGACCAGCCGCGACCCCGCTGAGCGGTTGGGCTCCTCCGGTAGAGTGGTCCACTTGCCCTGCGGCGGCACGCCGTCGCATCGTGGCAGGACATCGAACGCACCGGGCTGCACGGCCGTGCACTCCGGCGTGACAGCTTGACCGCACGACCCCCGATCTCAGGAGCGCTGTAACTGTGACCACCTCACCCGAGCACGACGTCATCTGGCTGACCCAGGAGGCTTTCGACAAGCTCCGGGACGAGCTGGAGCACCTCCGCGGCCCGGTCCGCGAGGAGATCGTCCAGCGGATCAGCGCCGCCCGCGACGAGGGTGACCTGAAGGAGAACGGCGGCTACCACGCCGCCCGCGAGGAGCAGGGCAAGGCCGAGGCGCGCATCCGCCAGCTCGAGGACATGCTGCGCAAGGCCCAGGTCGGCGAGACGCCGGCGGACGACGGCGTGGTCGAGCCCGGGATGATGGTGAGCGTCCGGTTCGTCGGCGACACCGACGAGGAGAGGTTCCTCTTCGGCGCCCGCGAGATGACCGAGCTCCACCCCGAGCTGCAGGTGTACTCCCCCCAGTCGCCGATGGGCAAGGCCATCACCGGCAAGCGCAGGGGTGACGAGGTCGACTTCGTCGCACCGAACGGCAAGGAGCTCAAGGTCGAGATCGTCGACGCCGTACCCTTCACCGGCTGAGCCGACCTCTCGACCCGGCGCGGGTGACGTCTCGACCGCGCACGGGTGACGTCTCGACCTACTCGGTGACGCGGTAGCCGCAGCCGCGCAGGTGGCCGAGCACCCGGTCGGCGTGCTCCGCACCCCGGGTCTCCACCTCGCAGGGCCACGTCGACCTCGCCGATGTGCAGGTGCGAGGACGTCCGCTGGTGGACCACGTCGAGGACGTTGGCGTCCACCTCGGCGAGCTCGGCGAGCAGCCTGGCCAGCCCTCCGGGGCGGTCGGGGATGCGGGCCCGGAACGCCAGGTAGCGGCCCGTGGTGGCCAGCCCGTGCCGCAGCACGTTCATCAGCAGGATCGGGTCGACGTTGCCGCCGGACAGCACCACGACGGCCGGGGTCTCGAACCGGTGCGGGTGACCCATCACCGCCGCGACGCCCACGGCTCCGGCCGGCTCGACGACCAGCTTCGCCCGCTCGATGAGCATGAGCAGAGCCTGGGAGATCGCCTCCTCGTTGACGGTGACCACGTCGTCGACGAGCTCCTGGATCGTCGCGAACGGCACGTCCCCGGGCCGGCCGACCGCGATCCCGTCGGCCATGGTGGTCATCCTGGCCAGAGCCTCGGGGCGCCCCGCCCGCAACGAGGCCGGGTACGCCGCGGCACCCTCGGCCTGCACCCCGACGACCCGGACGCCGGGGTGGTCGCGCTTGACGGCGGCGAGGACGCCGGCGAGCAGCCCGCCCCCACCGGTGGGTACGACGATCGTCCGCACGTCCGGGCACTGCTCGACGATCTCCAGCCCGCACGTCGCCTGCCCGGCCACGATGTCGGCGTGGTCGAAGGGGTGCACCAGGACGGCGCCCGATCTCGTCGGCGTACTCCCGTGCGGCGTCGAGGCACTCGTCGATCGTGGTGCCGACGAACCGGACCTCGGCGCCGTAGCCGCGGGTCGCCTTCTCCTTGGGGATCGGCGCGCCGTTGGGCATGTAGACGACGGCCTTGATCCCGAGCAGCTGGGCGGCGAGGGCGACGCCCTGGGCGTGGTTGCCGGCACTGGCGGCCACCACCCCGTTGGCCCGCTCCTCGGCGCTCAGCCCGGACATCCGGGTGTAGGCGCCGCGGATCTTGAACGACCCGGCCCGCTGCAGGTTCTCGGCCTTGAAGAACACCGGCCCGCCGGCGATCTTCGACAGCCACCGCGACTCCTCCATCGGGGTGCGGATCGCGACGCCCTCGAGCAGGTCCCGCGCATGCTGGATGGCCTCGGGGCCCGGTCCGGTGCTCATCGTCCGATCCTAGGGACTCCGAGCCCTGCGGTGACCCAGCGCACAGCCCATTTGGTTGTGTGCTGCATGCATCCGGTGGATACTTGCCCAATGCAATCAGTGAGCACCCGCACCGGCCCCGAGGACGCCGTGCTCGACGACGATCCTCGAGGTCGGTCGCCGGATGCGCCAGCGGCTCCCCGGCGACGAGCTCGACTACTCCGTCCTGCCCGTCCTGTGGGTGCTCTGCGAGGGAGGCCCGGCCCGGCACACCGCGATCGCCGAGCGGCTGCTGCTGGACGCCTCCACGGTCAGCCGCAAGATCCGGCACCTCGAGGAGCGTGGGCCTGGTGCAGGTCTCCCCCGACGAGCACGACGGCCGGGCCCGCCAGGTGGAGCTGCTGCCCGCCGGCCGCCGCGCGCTCGACCAGCTGCTCGACCGGCGCCGCGACCTCATCGCCGACGTGCTCGCCGCCTGGTCCGAGACCGAGCGCACCCTGCTGCACGAGCTGCTGGACCGCTTCAACACCGACCTCTCCCACAGTGGCGAAGCCGCTGCCGCCCGACGCTACGGAAGACCCACCCGTGACACCTGACCAGCACGGCTACCTCAGCCACCGCCAGATCCTCGTGGTGATGGGGGGCCTGATCACCGGCATGTTCCTCGCCGCGCTCGACCAGAGCATCGTGGCCACGGCGCTGCCGCGCATCACCAGCGACCTCGGCGGGCTCGACAAGCTGTCGTGGGTGGTCACCGCCTACCTGCTGAGCCTCCACCTCCGCCACCCCGCTGTGGGGCAAGATCTCGGACCTGCGTGGGCGGCGTCCGATGTTCCAGCTCGCCATCGTGGTCTTCCTGGTCGGGTCGACCCTGGCCGGCCTGTCCCACACCATGGAGCAGCTCATCGCGGCCCGCGCGGTCCAGGGTCTCGGCGGCGGCGGGCTGATGGCCCTGGCGATGGCGACCATCGGCGACATCGTGCCGCCGCGGGAACGCCCCCGCTACCAGGGCTACATCGCCGCGACGTTCGGCACCTCCAGCGTCCTGGGTCCGGTGCTCGGCGGGTTCTTCGCCGAGGGCCCCGGCTGGCAGTGGATCTTCTTCATCAACATCCCGATCGGCGCTGTCGCGCTCGTCGTCACCACGGCCGCGCTGAAGATGCAGCACGTCCGCCGGGAGCACTCGATCGACTACCTCGGCGCGGCCGTCATCGTGGCCAGCGTGAGCTCGCTGCTGCTCTACACCGCCTGGGCCGGCCCCGACGAGGGGTGGGGCTCCGGCACCGCGCTCGGCCTGCTGATCGGCGGCCTGCTGCTGGCGGTGCTGTTCGTCCTGGTGGAGCTGCGGGCGGCCGAGCCGATCATCCCGATGCGGCTGTTCCGCAACTCGATCTTCAGCGTCGCCAACTCGTTCGGCTTCCTCATCGGTGCGGCGATGTTCGGCGTCATGGTGTTCATCCCCGTCTACCTGCAGATCGTCAAGGGCATGTCGCCCACCGAGTCCGGCCTGGGCATGGTGCCGATGCTCGTCGGCCTCTTCACCACTTCGATCGGCGGCGGCCGGGTGATGGCCCGGACCGGCCGCTACCGGTGGTACCCGACCATCGGGGCGTCCCTGGTGATCGTGGCGATCCTGCTGCTGTCGTCGCTGGAGCCGGACACGCCCTACTGGTTCGCGGCGCTGTCGATGTTCGTGATGGGGTCCGGGCTCGGCTTCACCATGCAGGTGCTGGTGATCGCCGTACAGAACTCCGTGGCGCGCACCGAGATCGGCGTCGCCACCAGCTCGGTCCAGTTCTTCCGCCAGATGGGCGGCTCCTTCGGCGCTGCGCTGTTCGGCGCGGTGCTCACCAGCCGGCTGGCCGTGCACCTGGCCGACGCCGCCGCCGGCGCCCCGAAGGGTGCGCTGCCGGCCAAGGGCCTGGGCGACGTCAGCAACAACGTGGACGCGATCCGGGCGCTGCCCGAGCCCGCCCAGAGCCTGGTGACCGGGGCCTTCAGCGACGCGATGAGCGACATGTTCCTCGTCGCGATGCCCGATCGTCCTCGTGGCGCTGGTGGTGGGGCTCTTCCTCAAGGAGATCCCGCTGGCCACCCGCGAGACCGCCGGCGTGCCCGTGGCCGGCCGGCCCGGCCGGCCCGACGAGCAGGTCAAGGACGCGGCGGCACCGGACCGGGTGTGACGGCGCCGACCCCCGGCTCCCCGGACTCCTCCGGCTCGGGAGGGGCCGAGGAGAGGTAGACCGCCACGGCGTTCAGCGAGGCGACCAGGGGTACGGCGACCAGCGCCCCGGCGATGCCGGCCAGGTAGGCGCCCGAGGCGATCGACACGATCACGCCGAGCGGGTGCACCGCCACCATCCGGCCGAGCAGGAACGGCTGGAGCACGTGGGCCTCCAGCTGCTGCACGGCGATGACACCGCCGAGCATGATCAGCGCGACGATCGGGCCCTGCGCCACGAGCGCCACCATCACCGCGACGGTCCCCGAGATCGTGGCGCCGACCAGCGGCACGAAGCCACCGAGGAGCACGAGCACGCCGATCGCCAGCACGAAAGGCACCTTGAGGATCGCGGCGACGATCATGATGCCGACCGAGTCGACGATCGCGACCAGCACCGTCGCCCGGACGAACTGGGTCAGGCTGGCCCACGCGATGCGTCCCGAGGAGTCGGCCCGGGCGCGTGCGGCCCGGGGGAACAGCCGCACGAGCCACGCCCAGATCCGGCGACCGTCGTACATGAAGAAGAACGACGCGAACAGCACGATGAAGAACCCGGCCACGATGTGCCCGACCGTGGTGCCCACCTGCTGCAGCCGGCCGACGACCTCGCGGTTGCTGGTCGTCACCAGGTCCTGGGTCTGGTTGATGATGTCGTCGATCTGCTGGTCGGTGGCGTGCAGCGGACCCTCCTGCAACCAGCGGCGGATCTCGTCGAGGCCGTCGACCACCTGGTTGGCCAGGGTGGTGGCCCCGTCGATCACCTGCTGGGTGGCGAAGGTCAGCATGAGCGTGACCACGCCGATCACGCCGACGACGACCAGCGCGGAGGAGACGCCGCGGTCCACCCGGCGGCTCAGGAAGTCGACCACCGGCACCAGCAGCGCGGCCAGGAACAGCGCGATCACCAGCGGCATGACCACCAACGAGAAGAACGCGATGGCCTTGGCGACGAGGTAGCCCGCCGCCACGATGACCAGGAACCGCCAGGACCAGGCGGCGGCCAGGTCGACGCCGTAGGGCACCTGGGCGCGGGAGAAGTTGGACCGGCCGGGCTCGATGCTCGGCGACTCCGCGTCGACCTCCTCGTGCTGCCGCTCGGCGCGCACCGCGGCCCAGTGCCGGGCGAAGGCGGCCGAGAAGCGCCGCTCGAACTGCTCCTCCGCGAGCTGCTGCTGCCGCCCGACCCGGCGGCGCAACCGTCCCGGCAGGCCGCGTGCGCCCGTGTCGCCCCCGCTCTCGGTGCCGGGGTCGGCGCCGGGGTCGGTGGCCGGGTCGTTGCCGGGGTCGTCCTCGTGTCCCACCGCGCCAGAGTAGACGGACGACGGCCGGTGTCAGCGCACCTGCGCGAGCAGTCGCAGGGCCGCGACGGGGTGCCGCTCGGCGAGCAGCCCTGCGGCGGCGAGCACGTAGTCGGTGTCGACCACGACCCGGGGCCGCTCGGGGACCTGCCAGCCGCCGGTCGCCGCGAGGTGCGCACGCAGCACCGCGGCCGGGTCCGGGGCGTGCCGCAGCACGCCACCCGACCCGACGACCAGCGCGACCTCCCGCAGGTCCACCCCGCGGTGCTCGCCGCGGGCGCGGCCGGCGTGCCGACGCAGCGCCAGCCCCGCCGCGCAGGACGCGAGGCGCCGGTCGACGTCCTCGGCGGCCCCGTCCTCGGGCAGGTATCCCGGCCGGGCGTGGCGCTGCCCGGCCACCGCCCGGAGGGCGGGGAGCTCGTCGTCGCCCACGAACCCGGCCGCATGGGCCGCCTCGACGGTCGACACCGCGCTCCAGCGGACCCCCAGGTCGCCCTCGACCGTGCGGCTCGCCGGCGTGGCCGCCACGACGTCGGCGCTCAGCCCGTCGTCGGCTGCCTCTCCGGGCGGGTCGACCACGGAGTAGACGTCGGTCGTCGCGCCACCCACGTCCACCACCACGACGTCCCCGGTGCCGGGCAGCCCCTCGTCGGGCAACCCCCGCGCCAGCAGCTCCACCGCGCCCAGCACGACGTCGGGGGTCGCGCCGCGCACCATCCGCGCGAAGTCCGCACCGGCGGAGAGGTGCTTGCCGCCGATGACGTGCCGGAGGAACATCTCCCGGATCGCCCGGCGCGCCGACTCCGGTCGGAGGACGCCGATCTGCGGTACGACGTTGTCGGCCAACACGTACGGCGTACCCCCGCTGCGCAGCAGCTGCGCCACCTCGTCCTGCGCCTCGGCGTTGCCCGCGACGACCACCGGGCCGGGCCACCCCGCGAGGGCCCCGGCGCAGCCGAGCAGCACCTCCGCGTTGCCGCCGTCCGTCCCGCCGACCAGCAGCACCACGTCGGGGCGGGCGTCACCGAGCCGCACCAGCCCCGGCTCGTCCAGCGGCCCCGCGGACACGTGCACCACCCGGCCGCCGCTGGACAGCGCGACCCGGCGACCCGCCTCCGCGGTCACCAGCCGTTCGTTGCCGACCACCGCGATGCGCAGCCCGCCCCCGGCAGAGGAGCAGGCGAGCACCTCGGCGCCTCCCACGCCCGGGTGCTGCTCTTCCAGGGCGTCGCGACAGGCCGCCCAGCCCTCGAGCACGTCGGTGTCGACGGTCGTCGGGTGCTCGGCCGTGGCGAGCAGCCGCCCCTCCACCACGTCCACCACCGCCGCCTTGGTGAACGTCGACCCGAAGTCCACGCACACCACCGTCGAGACGTCACTCATGCGAGGTCGAGAGGTCGCGCGTGCCGGGTCGAGAGGTCACTCATGAGAGATCGAGGCGTCACTCAGCCAAGCGCACGGTCGAGGTCGGCGACGAGGTCATCGACGGTCTCGATGCCGACCGAGAGCCGCACGAGGTCCCCCGGCACCTCCAGGTCGGTGCCGGCGACCGACGCGTGCGTCATCCGCCCCGGGTGCTCGATGAGCGACTCGACACCACCGAGCGACTCCCCCAGCGTCCACAGCTCGGTCGCCCCGCACACCTCCAGTGCCTTCTGCTCGCCCGCGGCGACGCGGAACGACACGATCCCGCCGTACCGCTTCATCTGCCGGCTCGCCACCTCATGCCCCGGGTGGGCGGTCAGCCCGGGGTAGATCACCTCGGACACCCCCGGGTGCCCGGACAGGAAGTCCACGACCGCCTCCGCGTTGTCGCAGTGCCGCTCCATCCGCAGCGCCAAAGTCCGCAGCCCGCGCAGCACCAGCCACGAGTCGAACGGGCCGGCCACCCCGCCGATCGCGTTCTGGTGGAAGCGGATCCGGTCGGCCAGGTCCCCGTCGCGCACCACCAGCGCGCCGCCGACGACGTCGGAGTGGCCGCCGCAGTACTTCGTCGTCGAGTGCAGGACCACGTCCGCCCCGAGACTCAGCGGCTGCTGGAGGTACGGCGACGCGAAGGTGTTGTCGACGACGAGCAGGGCACCGGCCTGGTGGGCCACGTCGGCCAGCGCCGCGATGTCACCGATGTTCAGCAGCGGGTTGGTCGGCGTCTCGACCCACACCACCTTGGTCTCGCCGGGCCGGACGGCCGCTTCGACGTCCGTGACCGACGCGACCTGCGCCGAGGACCACGACAGCCCCCAGTGCTGCTCCACCTTGTCGAACAGGCGGAAGGTGCCGCCGTAGGCGTCGTCGGGGATCACCACGTGGTCCCCGGGCCGGCACACCGACCGGAGCAGCGTGTCCTCGGCGGCCAGCCCGCTGGCGAACGCGAAGCCGTGCGATCCGTCCTCGAGCGCCGCGATGCACTCCTCCAGCGCGGTCCGGGTCGGGTTGCCGCTGCGGGAGTACTCGTAACCGCCCCGCAGACCGCCGACGCCGTCCTGCTTGTACGTGCTGGTCGCGAAGATCGGCGGGATCACCGCCCCCGTCGTCGGGTCGGGGTCGTAGCCGGCGTGGATCGCCCGGGACTCGAACCCGAGCTTCGCGACGTCCGCGTGGACCTGCCCCGACGGCCCTCCGGTCTCTTCCATCCGAGCACAATATCCGCTGGTGGGGGACCATACGGACGTGCAGCTCCCCCGCTTCGAACGCTCAAACGGCCCCGGACAGGGACAGCTGCCCGTTGGCAGGGCCCCCATGCTCACGCGCTGGGGCCGCGAGCTGGACCCCGAGCACCCGCTGCCGGAGTACCCGCGCCCCCAGCTCGTCCGCGGCTCCTTCCTCAACCTCAACGGACGATGGGACTGCGCGTTCACCCGCCTCGAGGTCGCGGAGCCCCGGGTGTACGACCGCACCATCGTGGTGCCCTTCTCCCCCGAGGCGCCGCTCTCCGGGGTCGGCCGGCAGCTGGAGCCGGACGAGCTGCTCTGGTACCACCGGCGCTTCCGCGCCCCGGAGCGCGGCCCCAGCGACCGGGTCCTGCTCCACTTCGGAGCCGTCGACCAGACCTGCACCGTGTGGCTCAACGGCACCGAGGTGGGACGCAACGAGGGCGGCTACCTGCCCTTCACCTGCGACCTCACCGACGCCCTGACCGACGCCGACAACGACCTCGTGGTGCGGGTCCGCGACGTCGGCAGCAACCGCGGCCCCAGCAGCGGCAAGCAGCGGCTGGATCGGGGCGGCATCTGGTACACCGCGCAGTCCGGCATCTGGCAGACCGTGTGGCTGGAGGTCGTCCCGGAGCTGCACGTGGCCGACCTGACGCTGACGCCGCTGCTCGAGGAGTCGGCGCTCGAGGTCACCGTGCAGGTCAGCACCGCGGGACGGCACACCGCCATCGTCCGGGTGCTGGCCGACGGCGTGCGGCTCGCGTCCGCGCAGATCCCGGTCGGGACCCCGACGCGCCTGCAACTGTCCGACGTCCGCGCGTGGACCCCCGAGGCCCCCTTCCTCCACGACGTCGAGATCGAGCTGGGCGACGACCGCGTGCGCAGCTACGTCGGGATGCGCAGCTTCGGCGTCGGCCCGGACGAGGACGGCCTCCCCCGACTGCTGCTCAACGGCCGTCCCTACCAGCACACCGGCGTCCTCGACCAGGGCTACTGGCCCGACGGTCTGCTGACTCCGCCGTCGGACGAGGCGATGGTCCACGACATCGCCACGATGAAGGAGCTCGGCTTCACGATGCTGCGCAAGCACATCAAGGTGGAGCCGCTGCGCTGGTACCACCACTGCGACCGGCTCGGCATGCTCGTCTGGCAGGACTTCGTCAACGGCGGCGGGCGCTACGTCGGACCGGTGATCACCTGGCCCGGCCGCCGGCGGGGTCGCTGGCTCCGCCTCGACGATCGGCATCACCGGCTCTTCGGCAGAGTTGACAAGAAAGAGCGCGAGCGGTTCCGCCACGAGGTCCGACGCACCGTCGAGCTGCTCCGCAACGTCGTCTCCATCGCGGTGTGGGTGCCCTTCAACGAGGGGTGGGGTCAGTTCGACGCGCTCGTCGTCGCCGACCAGGTCCGCGGCCTGGACCCGACGCGGAGCATCGACCACGCCAGCGGCTGGCACGACCAGGGCGGTGGCGACATGCGCAGCCTGCACGTCTACCGGCGCCCGTTCCGGGTGCCGCCGCGCAGTGCGGGTGACGACCGGGCCCTGGCACTCACCGAGTACGGCGGTCACGACCTCGCCGTCGAGGGTCACACCTGGGGCCGGCGACCCTTCGGCTACGGGCACCACGAGTCCCGGCGCGACCTGCTCGAGGCCTTCACCCGCCTGCACCGGGACCAGCTGGCGCCCGCCGTACGCCATGGCTTGGCCGCCACGGTCTACACGCAGCTCTCCGACGTCGAGGACGAGGTGAACGGGCTGCTGACCTATGACCGCGAGGTGGTCAAGCTGCCCGCGGACGCGGTCCGCGAGGTCCTGGCCGCGCTTGACCCGGGCAGGCATGCTCGACAGTGACGACACCCGAAGGAGCGTCATGATCTTCTCCCGCGCGAAGTCCGAGCTGCCGAGCCCCGACCGGGCCCTTCCGGGCCGCACCGAGCCGTGGTTCCAGCTGCCCGCCCGGCACCACGTCCTCGACGCCCCGGTGGTCACCGACGAGGTCCCCGACGGCCTCGAGGTGGCGATCTTCGGCCTCGGCTGCTTCTGGGGTGCCGAGGAGATCTACTGGCAGATGCCCGGGGTGTGGTCGACCAGCGTCGGGTACGCCGGTGGCATCACCCCGCACCCGTCGTACGAAGAGGTGTGCAGCGGGCGGACCGGGCACACCGAGGCCGTGCGTGTGGTGTTCGACCCGGAGGTCGTCGGCTACGACCAGCTGGTGAAGACGTTCTTCGAGGTGCACGACCCGACACAGGGGATGCGGCAGGGCAACGACGTCGGCACGCAGTACCGCTCCGCGATCTACACCACCAGCCCGGAGCAGGCGGAGGCCGCTGAGCGGCTGACCAAGGTGTACGCCGAGGAGCTGGCCCGCCGAGGGCTCGACCCGGTGACGACCGAGCTCGCGCCGGCCGGCAAGTACTACTACGCCGAGGACCACCACCAGCAGTACCTGGCCAAGAATCCCTACGGCTACCGCTGCCACGCCAACACCGGAGTGCCGTTCCCCGCCGACGCCTGATCCCTCAGTGCGGGTGAGGGGAGTCTGTGGTCCACCAGGTGGGTCACCGGCTCCCCCATGTCGGGTCGTCCACCCGGCGGACGGTCCGGCCGCCTTGCGGTCCAGCTCTTCCAGCACCTTCGGGCTCGGCTCGCCGTACACTTCCCCGACCGGATCTCCTCGCTGGCCGACCGGTTGCCGCTGGTGGGCGCCGACGACGTAGGGCGCTCGGTCGAGTGGTTCGACAGGCACGGGCGGACCGCGGTGTTCCTCGGCCGGATGGTGCCGGGCGTCCGCAGCCTGATCTCCATCCCGGCGGGCGTCCAACGGATGCGGGTGCTGCCCTTCATCTTCTGCACAGCGCACGCCGCCCCGCTCCGCGAGGTCGGTGTGCTCCTCGACGCCAAGGCCATGCACACCGGCCGGAGCGCACGACAACACCTGCGCGCACTGGCCGCCACCCACGGCATCACTGACCGGCGGGTCAGCGAGGTCATCGGCATGACCGGGCTCGACAGCGTGGCGGACGCGCGGGTGGGCTCCTTCTCCCTGGGCATGGGACAACGGCTGGGCTTCGCCGCGGCCCTGCTCGGCGACCCGAGCACGCTGATCCTCGACGAGCCGGTCAACGGGTTGGACCCCGAGGGCGTGAAGTGGGTGCGCACCCTGGTGCGGCGGCTCGCCGCCGAAGGCCGGACGGTGTTCCTCTCCTCGCACCTGATGAGCGAGATGGCCCAGACCGCCGACCACCTCGTCGTCATCGGCCGCGGCCGCATCATCGCGACCGGCCCCCTCGCCGGCATCGTGGGCCGGGTCGAACGACGTCACCGTCCGCGTGGTGACCCCACAGGAGCGGCAGCTCGCCGATGCGCTCGTCCGCCGTGGCGCCGTGGTCGACCCCGCGGGCGAGCACCGGCTCGAGGTGCACGGGATGACCAGCGCGGACGTCGGCGAGGCTGCGGCAGCGGCCGACGTGGTGCTGCACGAGCTGTGCCCGGTCCACACGTCACTGGAGGAGGCGTTCCTGACGCTCACGCGCGAAGAGGTGGAGTACCGCTCGGACCGGACGGCGGGCACGGCGACAGAAGGAGCAGCCCGATGACCGCCCAGACTCCGGCGCTGGACCGTCCCGGAAGCGTCGAGGTCCAGCCGGTCACCTTCCCCCGGGTCCTCCGGTCGGAGTGGATCAAGCTGTGGAGCCTGCGGTCGACGTACTGGACGGTGCTGGCCACCCTGCTCGCCATGGTGCTGATCGCCGTCCTGCTCGGGGTCGCGTCGCTGGTCGACGAGGCCGCCGCCGGCACGGACGGGACGATGGCCATCGGCATGAGCTACAGCTTCGCCCAGGTGGTGGTCGCGGTGCTCGGCACGCTGACGATCACCGGCGAGTACGCGACCGGGATGATCCGGTCCACGCTGACCGCGGTCCCCCGACGGGTCCACGTCCTCGCCGCCAAGGCGGTGCTGGTGAGTGCCCTCGGGTTCGCCCTGGGCGTGGTCGGGGTCGCGTTGTCCTACCTCGCCAGCGCACCGTTCCTGGGCGACGCCGCCCCCGATCTCTGGGACCCGCAGACGCTGCGTGTCTTCTGGGGCAGCGGTCTCTACCTGGCCGCCGTCGCGCTCCTCGGTCTCGGCATCGGCGCGCTCCTGCGCCACACCGCCGGCGCGATCACCGTGACGCTGGGGGTGCTGCTGATGCTCGGCACCGTGATGCAGCTGCTGATGATGACCTCGGACTGGTTCGTCACCGCGTACCCCTACCTTCCCGCGCAGGCCGGCGAGCAGATCGTGCTCCCCGAGGCCACCGCTGCGCCCGACGGACCGCAGCCACTCGGTCCCTGGACCGGGTACGGCGTGCTGCTCCTCTACGTCGCCGGCACGCTGACCGCCGCCTCGGCCCTCCTTCGGCGGCGGGACGCCTGACCTGCCCACCTTTGCAGTCGCGGCGGTGACCACTGCACTGCTCGCCTGACGCCAGGGCCTCGGACCCGTGCGGGGTTCAGCCACCCTGCTGGATCTCGAGCCGGTCGGTGCCGAGGAACGGCTCCGAGCGCCGGTCCGGCCAGCCGAGGATCCGGATTGCGAGCCGCGCCCGGTAGGGGTGGTTGCGGACGGGGGAGTCGCAACGCAAGTACCAGCCAAGCACCTGTGTCCCGATCCGGTCAGAGGCGATGGTCCGCCTCGTCGAGCTCGGCCGAGCCGCCCCCGGTAGGTCAGCCCAGCGCCGCCCAGGGATCCTCGCGACGTCCCAGCACCGGCAGGGACAGCCGCACGCCGTCCCGCCCGGCGAGGTCATCCAGGACCCGCATCGTCACGTCGAGGTCGTCACCGGCGTACGGCAGCGCGCGCAGCGGCTGGTCCAGGGGACGGAAGAAGTCGTCCCAGTGGATGAGCACCGCCACCCGAGCGCCCACCGCCTCGACGGTCTCCGCCCAGTAGCGGCTGATGTAGAACTCGTCCTGCACCCCGAGCTGGCCGACGCCGAGGTAGGCGACGTCCGCATGCCGGCCGGCAAGCGCCCCGGGCACGAAGCCGGCACTCCCCTGCACCAGGGCGGTGCGGCCGCCGTCGTGCTGGACGAGGATCGACCACGCCTCCCCACAGCGGTACGCCCTCGCCCGGACCGGCGGCACGACCGGCTCGGTGATCGGCCCGGGGAACCGGTCGGGCGGGCAGTGGTCGGACTCCAGCCAGGTCAGCCGGAACGCGCCGACCTCGAGGGAGTCGCCGTGCGCGACGACGCGGAGCTGCTCCGACGCCAGCCCGTGCCCCCGCCCGACGTTGGCCGCCGACTCGCCGCCCACCAGCAGCGCGCCGGTCCGCTCCGCCACCACGGCCGAGTCCAGCGCATGGTCGTAGTGGGTGTGCACCGGCAGGACCGCGGCCACCCGGTCGGCCGGGATCCGCGCGAGGGCGGCGTCGATGCGGGCGGCGTCCGGCGCCACGGTGCGCAGGCCGACGGTGGCCAGCGAGGGCCGCGAGAAGAATCCGTCGGTCAGCACCGCCGTCTCGCCGTCGTCGATGAGCAGCGTGGAGACACCCAGGAAGGTCACCGCGAAGTCCGTCTCCGCCGCGGGTACGTCGAGGTGGTCGGCGTACCTGCCGAGGTCCGGCCGGCCGAGCTTGAGGCGCATGTCCGGACGGTAGCCGAGCGGACCGGGCTGCGGCGGGTCTGGTCTACGTTGGACCGACCGCGCCCAGCCCGAGGAGGATCCATGACGACCACCAGCGCCTCGCCCGCGCCCACCACGAGCCCGGCCGTCCCCGGCGCGGGACTGCGGCGGCTCACCGAGATCTACCGCGGCGGCGCGCTGGGCCGCCGGCCCGCCGTGCCCGCGGACTTCGCCGAGCTCGAGCGCCGCGCGCGCCGAGTCGAGCAGCGCGAAGGCGTGGGCGTACGTCGCCGGAGGGGCCGGCGAGGGGCGCACCATGCGCCGCAACCGGGCCGCCTTCGACAAGTGGGCGACCGTGCCCCGGATGGCCGCCGGCGCGGTCGAGCGGGACCTGTCGGTCGACCTGCTCGGCCGACGCCACGACACCCCGGTGCTGCTGGCGCCCGTCGGGGCAGGTGCCTTGATGGGCGCCGACAGCGACGTGAAGATCGCTCGCGCGGCCGCCGCCACCGGCACGACGTACTTGTTCTCCAACCAGGGCTGCAGCTCCATGGAGGAGTGCGCCGACGCGATGGGCGAGGCCCCGCGGTGGTTCCAGCTCTACTGGAGCAAGGACGAGGGCCTGGTCGACAGCCTGATCGCGCGCGCCGAGGCGGTCGACGCGGGCGCGCTCGTCGTCACCCTGGACACCACCGTGCTGGGGTGGCGGCCGCAGGACCTCAACCTCGGGTCGCTGCCGTTCAGCCAGGGCCAGGGCATCGCGCAGTACACCTCGGACCCGCGCTTCCGTGAGATCGTGGCGGACCGGGTCGAGCACCCCTCCCCCGACCAGCCCGCCACCGAGGTGACGCTCGGCGCCATCCGCACGCTGGTCTCGATGACCCGCAACCACCCCGGCCGATTCCTGGCCAACCTGGTCTCCCCGGCGCCGCGGGCGTCGGTCGAGACGTTCCTCGACATCTACTCCAACCCAGGGCTCAGCTGGGACCACCTGGCCACGCTCCGCGAGCGCACCCGGCTCCCCGTCGTGCTCAAGGGGATCCTGCACCCCGACGACGCCCGGAAGGCGTTCGCCCTGGGCGTCGACGCGATCGTGGTCTCGAACCACGGCGGCCGCCAGGTCGACAACGCGGTCGCCTCGCTGGACGCCCTGGTGAGCATCCGCGACGAGGTCGGCGACGAGCCGACGGTCCTGCTGGACAGCGGCATCCGTACCGGTGCCGACGTCTTCACCGCCCTCGCGCTCGGCGCCGACGCCGTGCTGCTCGGCCGGCCCTACATGTACGGGCTGGCGCTCGCCGGCCAGCGCGGGGTCGAGGAGGTCATCCGCAACGTCGTCGCGGAGCTCGACCTCACCATGGCGCTCTGCGGCACCCGGGACGTCGCGTCGATCACCCGCGACCTGCTGCGCGAGGCCTGATCGACCACCACCGCGCCGTCCGCGAGGCGTAGTCGACGTACGGCTGCCCGAGCACCGTCCGGAGCTGGTGCTCCTCCAGCGGCACCCACAGCGCGTACACCGCCGCCACCGCCCCGGTGAGCGCCAGCGCCGGGAGGCTCCGTCGAGCGGTGGCGAGCCCACCCAGGGCGAGCACGTAGCCGACGTACTGGGGGTTGCGGCTCCACCGGTAGACCCCGCCGGTCACCAACGGCTGCTGCTCCGCGGCGGCCACGGTCCGCACCCCGACGAAGCGCTGCATGCCCGCGACGCAGAGCGCGACGCCGCCGCCGTACGCCGCCCACATCATCGCTCCCGTGGACGCCCGCAGCCGCCCGGACGTCTCCAGGTCCTCCGCCATCCGGCCGAGCACCGGAAGGTCGTTCGCTCTCATCGCTCACCCCCCGCCCAGGAAACCACGGAACCCACCCACCGGCCCATGCGGTTGGGCTCCCTGGCGAGGATGGGGCCATGCACCTCGACGTCGAACGCGTCCGCGAAGACTTCCCCGCGCTCCAGCAGGGAGTCGCCTACTTCGACAGCCCCGGCGGCACACAGGTCCCCCGGCAGGTCGCCGACGCGGTCGCGGCGACCATGACCGCCGGCCTCTCGAACCGCGGCTCGGTGACGGCTGCCGAGCTGCGGGCCGAGCAGGTGGTCACGTCGGCGCGCCGCGCCGTCGCGGACCTGCTCGGCTGTCGGGCTGAGGGCGTCGTCTTCGCCCGCTCCATGACCCAGGCGACGTACGACGTGGCGCGCACTCTGGCCAAGCAGTGGCAACCGGGCGACGAGGTGGTGGTGACCCGGCTCGACCACGACGCGAACATCCGGCCGTGGGTCCAGGCTGCGGAGGCGGCCGGGGCGGTGGTGCGCTGGGCGGACTTCGACCCCGAGACCGGCGAGCTCTCCGTCGACGAGCTCCGCCGGCAGCTGAGCGACCGCACACGGCTGGTCGCGGTGACCGCCGCGTCGAACGTCCTCGGCACCCGCCCCGACGTGCCGGCGATCGCGGAAGCGGTGCACGCCGCCGGCGCCCTGCTGTACGTCGACGGGGTGCACCTGACGCCTCACGCCGGCGTGGACGTGCAGCAGCTCGGCGCCGACTTCTACGCGTGCTCGCCGTACAAGTTCTTCGGGCCCCACCACGGCCTGGTCGCCGCCGCACCGGAGCTGTGGGAGCAGCTGCACCCGGACAAGCTGGTGCCCTCGAGCGACCACGTCCCGGAGCGGTTCGAGCTGGGCACGCTGGCCTACGAGCTGCTGGCCGGCACCACCGCCGCCGTGGACTACCTGGCCGGGCTGGCGTCCGACACCGACGACCGGCGCAGCCGGCTGCTCGCGTCCATGCGAGCCGTGGAGCAGCACGAGGAGCGCGTCTTCGGCCGGCTCATGGCGGGCCTGCGGGACCTCGCCGGGGTTCGGCTGCACGGCTCGCCCGAGCGCCGCACCCCGACGGCGTACTTCTCGGTCGCCGGGCACAGCGGCGCCGAGGTCTACGCACACCTCGCGTCCCTGGGGGTCAACGCGCCGGCCAGCCACTTCTACGCGGTGGAGGCGTCCCGCCGGCTCGGCCTCGGTGACACCGGCGCCGTGCGGGCAGGGATCGCGCCGTACACGAACGACGACGACGTCGACAGGCTGCTCGAGGGGCTCGCCTCGATGGCAGGGATGGCGCGCTGACCCCGTCCGCAGGACACTGGCCCTCTACCCGTAGGAGGTCCGCATGCGCATCGCCGTCCTCGGCACCGGCGTCGTCGGCCAGACCATCGCCGGCCGGCTCGACCAGCTGGGCCACGACGTCACCGTGGGCACCCGGGACCCGGAGGCCACTCGGGCGCGGACCGAACCCGACGCGATGGGGAACCCCGGGGTAGGCACCTGGGTGGCCGCCCATCCCGGCGTGGCCGTGGCGACGTTCCCCCAGGCAGCGGCGGTTGCGGAGCTCGTCGTCAACGCCACCAACGGCGGCGCCTCGCTGGAGGTGCTCCACGCGGCGGGCGCGGAGAACCTGTCGGGCAAGGTCCTCCTCGACATCGCCAACCCGCTCGACTTCTCGCGCGGGTTCCCGCCGACCCTTTTCGTCAAGGACGACGACTCGCTGGCCGAGCAGGTCCAGCGCGCCTTCCCCGACGCCCGGGTGGTCAAGAGCCTCAACACGGTGAACGCCCACCTCATGGCGCACCCCGAGCACCTCGCCGGCGGAGACCACAGCGTGTTCGTGTCCGGCGACGACGCGGACGCGAAACGGACGGTGACCGCCCTCCTCACCGAGATGGGGCACACCGACGTCGTCGACCTCGGCGACCTCAGCACCGCGCGGGGCACCGAGATGTGGATGCCGCTGTGGCTGCGGTTGTTCGGCGCGCTCGGCACTCCGGCGTTCAACCTCAAGATCGTCCGCTGACCTCGGGCCACGAGATGTGAGCCCGGTCGCCATCCCTCCACCAGTGGGCCGCCGAGGCGTAGCGTGGAAACGGAGAAGGTGTTGGCGATGAGGACGTTGTCGTTCGTTCCGACGGCACGCACGGTCCGCCGCACCGGGTTCTGGCTCACGGCGGCCGCGGTCACCGGCGGGTTCGTCCTCGTGGCGGTGGACACCGTCCGCGATGCCGGATGGACCGACGGCATCGTGGCCCTGGGCTCGTGGGTGCTCCCGATGATGCTGCTCGCCGGACTGATCCTGCTGTGGCGCGAGGCCGCCTCGGCGGTGCTGCTGCCGACCGTGCTGGTCCCGGTCGGCCTGGCCGTCTGGCAGGCGCTGGACGTGCACGCCTGGGAACAGGTCAGGAGCGAGGTAGGGCCGTTCGACGCGATGACGGTGATGTTCCTCGGGCTGGCGCTCGCGATCCTCGGGACCAACGCGGAGGAGACCCACGTCGCCGGCCTCGCGATGGTCACCGTGGCTCTGGCGCCGCCGGCCGTGCTCTTCGTGATCACCGGTGGGCTGGGCGCTGCCTCGACGCTGCTGGCAGGTGTCCCCGTGCTGGTGACCGGGCTGCTGTACCTCCGGGCCGCCGCGCTCCGGCACCGTGAGGACGCACGGGCCGTGGACGAGGAGCTGGGCGAGCTGCTGCCGATGGTGTGACGTCGGTGACGCGGGGACGTTGGCCTCTGCCCGCCCCCCGCCACCGGCGGGAGATTGGGATCGGGAGGTCGTCATGTCCACAGCCAAGACCCTCGACTACGAAGCCATCCGCACAGGGTTCAGCTGGGAAGAGGCGAGACGGCAGCTGGCCGGGCTGCCCGGTGGGCGCGGGCTGAACATCGCCCACGAGGCGGTCGACCGGCACGTCGACGAAGGTCACGGCGACCGGGTGGCGCTGCGCTGCCTGGGCACCAAGGGCCAGGTCGCCGACGTGAGCTACGACGACCTGCGCAGGGCCACCAACCGCTTCGCCCACGTCCTGGGCGACCTCGGCCTCGGCAAGGGCGACCGGGTGATGTCCCTCCTGGGCCGGACACCCGACCAGTACGTCGCCGCCCTCGGCACCCTGAAGAACACCAGCGTCTTCTCACCGCTTTTCTCGTCATTCGGACCAGAACCCATCAAGGAGCGGCTGCGGCTCAGCCGTGCCACGGTGCTCGTCACCACGCCCGAGCTCTACCGGCGCAAGGTCCTGCCGATGCGCGCGGACCTCGAGCACCTGCGCCACGTCCTGCTCGTGGGCGGCACCGACGCGGCCCACGAGCTCGCGGGCCCCGGCGTGATCGACCTGGCCGCAGCGATGGCCACGGCCGACGACAGCTTCGAGATCCCACCCACCGACCCCGAGGACATGGCACTGCTGCACTTCACCAGCGGCACGACCGGCAAGCCGAAGGGGGCGGTGCACGTCCACGAGGCGGTCGTCGCCCACCGGGCCACCGCCGGCTTCGCCCTCGACCTCCGGCCCGAGGACGTCTTCTGGTGCACCGCAGATCCGGGCTGGGTCACCGGGACGTCGTACGGCATCATCGCGCCGCTCACCCACGGTGCCACCCTCATCACGTACGCCGGCGACTTCGACGCCCGAACCTGGTACGACGTGCTCGCCCGGCACCGGGTGACCGTCTGGTACACCGCGCCCACGGCACTGCGGATGCTCGTCAAGCACGGCAGCGCCCTGGCCCACGAGTACGACCTCTCCGCCCTCCGGCACATCGCCAGCGTCGGCGAGGCGCTCAACCCCGAGGTCGTCGAGTGGGGCCGCGAGGCCTACGGGATGCCGATCCACGACAACTGGTGGCAGACCGAGACCGGCGCGATCATGGTCAGCAACTACCGGTTCATGGAGATCCGCCCCGGGTCCATGGGGCGGCCGATGCCCGGCATCGAGGCCACCGTGCTCCGGCAGGGCGCGGACGGACGGGCCGCGGTCGTCGACGGGCACGTCACCCCCGCCGAGACCGGCGAGCTCGGCGAGCTCGCGGTGCGGGCCGGCTGGCCGTCGATGTTCCGGGGCTACCTCGACGCGGAGGAGCGCTACCGCAAGAGCTTCGCCGACGGGTGGTACCTCAGTGGCGACCTGGCGAAGACCGACGAGGACGGCTACTTCTGGTTCGTCGGCCGAGCCGACGACGTGATCAAGTCGGCCGGCCACCTGATCGGCCCGTTCGAGGTGGAGACCGCGCTCATGGAGCACCCCGCCGTCGTCGAGGCCGGCGTGATCGGCAAGCCGGACCCGGTGGCCGGTGAGCTGGTCAAGGCCTTCGTCACCGTGCGCCCCGAGGTGGCGCCGACCGACGAGCTGCGGAGGGAGCTGCTCGCGTTCGGCCGGCGCCGCCTCGGTGGCCTCGCGCCCAAGGAGATCGACTTCGACCCGCACCTGCCGCACACCAGCAGCGGCAAGGTGATGCGCCGGCTGCTCAAGGCCCGCGAGCTCGGGCTCGACACCGGCGACACCTCCACCCTCGAACCCCAGCAGGGGGCCGGGTCATGACCGACCGGATGGCGCTGCTGCGGACCATGGTGACGATCCGCCGGTTCGAGGAGGCCTGCGCGGAGCTCTACAGCGCCACCAAGATCCGCGGCTTCCTCCACTTGTACGTCGGTGAGGAGGCCGTGGCCACCGGCGTGATGGACGCCCTCGGACCCGACGACGCCGTGGTGACGACCTACCGGGAGCACGGCCACGCCCTGGCCCGCGGCCTGTCCATGGACGCGGTGATGGCCGAGATGTTCGGCAAGGTCACCGGCTGCAGCCGCGGTCGCGGCGGGTCGATGCACCTGTTCGACAAGGACACCCGCTTCGTCGGCGGCAACGCGATCGTCGGCGGCGGGCTGCCGCTGGCCGTCGGGATGGCGCTCGCCGACCGGATGCGCGGCCTCGACCGGGTCACGGCCTGCTTCTTCGGCGACGGCGCGGTCGCCGAGGGCGAGTTCCACGAGGCCCTCAACCTGGCGGCGCTGTGGCGCCTGCCGGTGCTCTTCTGCTGCGAGAACAACTTGTACGCGATGGGCACCTCCATCCGCACCGAGCACGCCAACACCGAGCTGGCGATGCGCGCGTCGTCGTACGGCCTCACCGCCTGGCCCGTCGACGGCATGGACGTGCTCGCGGTCGCCGAGTCCGCGCACCGCGCGGTCGAGGAGCTCCGCGCCGGGGCGGGACCGCACTTCCTGGAGCTGAGGACCTTCCGCTACCGCGCGCACTCGATGTACGACTCCGACCGCTACCGGCAGAAGTCGGAGATCGAGGTCTGGAAGCAGCACGACCCGATCGAGAGTCTGGCGGCCCTGATGCGGGCGGAGGGGCAGCTGACCGACGACCAGCTTCAAGAGCTCGAGAAGGACGTCGCCGCGCAGATCGCCGCCGCCGTCGAGACCGCCGACGCGGCTCCGGTGGAACCCGTGGAGGAGCTCACCCGGTTCGTGGTCTCCGACCCCATGCCCGAGCCGGCCCTGGGAGGCACCCGATGACCGCGACCAAGACCCGCGCCCGCAAGCCGGTGGCCCCGGCGACCGTGGAGAGCACCTACCGCGACGCGGTGCGGGAGGCGATCCGCGACGCGATGCACCGCGACGACCGGGTCTTCCTGATGGGTGAGGACGTCGGCGCCTACGGCGGCTGCTTCGGCGTCAGCCTCGGGCTGCTGGAGGAGTTCGGGCCCGAGCGGGTCCGGGACACCCCGCTGTCGGAGTCGGCGTTCGTGGGCGCCGGCATCGGTGCCGCGCTCAACGGCATGCGACCGATCGTCGAGGTGATGACGGTCAACTTCAGCCTGCTGGCCCTCGACCAGATCATGAACAACGCCGCATCCCTGCTGCACATGTCGGGCGGGCAGTACAACGTCCCGCTGGTGATCCGGATGACCACCGGCGGCGGGCGGCAGCTCGCGGCCCAGCACTCCCACAGCCTCGAGGGCTGGTACGCCCACATCCCCGGCATCCGCATCCTCGCCCCGGCGACGGTCGAGGACGCCCGAGGCATGCTGTGGCCGGCCCTGCAGGACCCCGACCCGGTGCTGGTCTTCGAGCACGGCTCGCTCTACAACGCCAAGGGAACGCTCGCTCCCGACGCCGGGCCGGTCGACATCGACCACGCCGCCGTACGCCGCGAGGGCGACGACGTCACGATCGTCACCTACGGCGGCACGCTCGCGACGGCCCTGCAGGCCGCCGACCAGCTCGCTTCGCGCGGGGTGTCGGCCGAGGTCATCGACCTGCGCACCCTGCGCCCGCTCGACGACGCCACCTACGTCGGCTCGGTCCGCAAGACCCGCCACCTGGTGGTCGTCGACGAGGGCTGGCGCACCGGCAGCCTGTCGGCAGAGATCGTCGCGCGGGTCACCGAGCAGGCGATGTACGACCTCGACGGCCCCGTCGAGCGGGTCTGCACCGCCGAAGTGCCGCTGCCCTACGCCAAGCAGCTCGAGGACGCCGCCCTGCCGTCGGTGGAGCGGACCGTCGCCGCAGCGCTCCGCACGCTGGGCAGGACATCAGCCGGGGGTGAGTGATGGCGCAGTTCCGGATGCCCTCGCTGGGCGCCGACATGGAGGAGGGCACCGTCCTCGAGTGGCTGGTCAAGCCGGGCGACGTCGTGCGCAAGGGCGACATCGTCGCCGTCGTCGACACCGCCAAGGCCGCGGTCGAGGTGGAGACGTTCACCGAGGGCGTCGTGGAGGAGCTGCTCGTCGACGTCGGTACCAAGGTTCCGGTCGGCACACCGCTGGCCCGGATCGGCAGCGGCGCGGAGGCGGGAGCCGCCCCTGCTCCCGCCTCCACGCCGCCACTGGCCGCAGCAGCGCCCGGCGCGCCGTCCACCGTGCAGGCGCCGCACGCGCCCGAGACCGCCCCGCTGGTACGCCGGCTGGCGGCCGACCTCGGGGTGGACCTGACCGGCCTCACGGGGTCCGGCCTGCACGGGCGGATCACCCGGCAGGACGTGGTGCGGGCGGCCGGTCCCGCCGAACCGTTCGAGCCCGGCGAGCCCGGCGAGCCCGCGGCAGCCGAGCCGGTCGCCCAGACGGTCGTCCCGTCGGTCGCCCCGCCGGTCGCCCAGCGGTTCTCCGACGACCGGGTCCCGGCGACGCCGTACGCCCGCAGGCTGGCGGCCGAGCTCGGCGTCGACCTGGACGCCGTGCGCCAGGCCCTCGACCCGCAGCTGACCCACGGCCCGGTCCGCGCGGAGGACGTGCGCCTGGCAGCGGGCCTCCAGCAGCCGCCCACTCCCGCCGCGACGCCTGCTGCCCGGCCGGACGCGGAGCCGGCGCGGACCAGCAGCGGGCACACGATGGACCAGGACCTCATGCGCGAGACCATCGCCCGGCTGATGGCGCGCTCCAAGCGGGAGATCCCGCACTACTACCTCACCCAGACCGTGGACATGTCGCGAGCTCGGGAGTGGATGCGGGAGCGCAACCGCGACCTCCCGGTGACCCGGCGCCTGCTGCCTGCGGCCCTGATGCTCAAGGCCACGGCGCTCGCGGCGGGCGAGCATCCCGAGCTCAACGGGTTCTGGGTCGACGGCGGGTTCGTCGCCGGCACCGGGGTCCACCTCGGCGTCGCCATCTCGCTGCGCGGCGGCGGCCTGGTCGCGCCCGCGCTGCACGACGCCGACGCCCTGCCGCTGGAGGACCTCATGGCGGCGATGCGGGACCTCGTCACGCGGGCCCGCGCCGGTCGCCTCCGCGGTTCGCAGATGTCCGACCCGACGCTCACCGTCACCAACCTCGGGGACCAGGGAGTGGAGTCCGTGCTCGGCGTCATCTACCCGCCGCAGGTCGCGCTGGTCGGCTTCGGCAGGGTCGTCGACCGGCCCTGGGCGTCCGACGGCATGCTCGGCGTCCGCCCGGTGACCCACCTGACGCTGGCCGCGGACCACCGGGCGACCGACGGCTTCGTGGGTGCCCGCTTCCTCGCCACCATCGACCAGCTGCTGCAGACACCGGAGGAGCTATGAGCCAGACCCTCACCGACCAGGACGCCCGAGCCGCCGTGGCGGACGCGGTCCTGGAGATCGTTCCCGACGCCGACCTGGACACCCTCGGGGAGGACGAGCCGATCCGCGACGCCTTCGAGCTCGACTCGATGGACTTCCTCACCTTCGTCGAGGTGCTCAGCGGACGCAGCGGGGCCCGCATCGACGAGTCCGACTACCCCGAGCTCACCACCATGGCCGACTGCGTCGCGTTCCTCACCCGGCGCACCTGAGCCAGGTATTGCGGTCCAGTCGTTGCTGGATCGCCGCCAGCTCGGCCAGCTCTCCGGGCAATCCTCAGCGCAGCGGCTGCTCCGCAGGTGGAGGCCTGGCCGCGGTCACGGATGGGACGTGACCCCCCGTGGGCGAAAATCCGGTTGCGGCTCGCAGCTCCCCACCGCGATGGTCGAGCCATGAGCAACCCGGTCGTGACCGCGGTCGACGCCGTCATCCCCCCTGACCGCGAGGCCGAGCTGGTCGACGGCTTCCGCCGGATGGTCGCCGCCGACCCGCCCGACGGGCTGGTGCGCTCGGAGCTGCTGCGCGGACAGGAGGGGCGGTGGCGGATCCAGACCACGTGGCGCGACCTCGACACGGTCCGGGCGCTGCGTGCGGCCGGTGAGCCGCCTGCGGCGCAGGTGCTCCTCGAGAGCGTCGGGGCCACCCACACCCACGACGTGTTCTTCGTGGAGCACAGCTTCCCCGCCTGAACGCCTTCCGCCGCGACGACCGCGGTGCCATGGTGACCACATGAGTCTCGACCCTGCTGTGAGCAACCCCGACCACTACACGGTGGTCTTCGAGAACGACCGGGTCCGCGTGCTGGAGTACCACGACGAGCCCGGCGACCGGACCACTCCCCACCGGCACCCGGACAGCATGATGTACACGCTGTCCTCGTTCCGCCGCCGGCTGGTCTCCGACGGCGCGGAGCGCGAGGTCGAGCTGCAGAGCGGCACCGCCGGCTGGCTGCCCGCCCAGGAGCACCACGGGATCAACATCGGCGACACCCCGACGCACGTCCTGTTCGTGGAGCTCAAGGAGCCGGCCCCCGGCGGTGCCGGGACACCGACCCTCGGGCCGTCGTGACGGACGCCGCCGCTCGCCGGCCCCAGGGGGCCCTACGAACGGGCAGCCTCCCGGTTTGGAACGTTCTCAGAGCCGTTCAGGGGGAGAGCTGCCCGTCCGTGGGGCCTTCTGTGTCGGTCCAGTCCTCGCCGACCACCCGCGCCGACGCCGAGCCGCCGGTGACCTCGGCGACCAGCCCGACCAGATCTGTCCGCAGATCGGCGGCCACGGTCATCGTCGCGCGCTCGGCGTAGGAGACGCCCCGGACGCGGATCCCGCGGCTACGCAGGTCGTTCTCCAGCCTGCCGGCGTCCGCGTGCGCGACCGTCACCTCGACCAGCGACACCAGGCGCCGCTCGACCAGCGCGGCCTCGTCCAACGCCGTTCGCACCGCGTCGCCGTAGGCCCGCGCCAGGCCGCCGGCACCAAGCAGCACGCCGCCGAACCAGCGGGTCACCACGGCCACCACGTCACTGACCCCGGCGCCGCGGAGGACCTCGAGCATGGGCGCCCCCGCGGTGCCGGCCGGCTCCCCGTCGTCCGACGAGCGGGCGAGCTCCCCCGACGGTCCGACGAGGAACGCCGAGCAGTGGTGCCGGGCGTCCCAGTGGTCCTTCCGGGCCCGCTCCACGACGGCTCGAGCAGCCTCCTCGCTCGTCACCCGCTCGAGCCGGCACACGAAGCGTGACCGGCGCACCTCGACCTGCGCCTCGACGGCACCGGCGATCACGCGGTAGGCGGTCACCCCCACAGCCCCAGCACCTGCCCACCGATCCGGATCACGAAGCCGGCCACGACCAGGATGAAGAACACCCGCACGAACCGGGCGCCGCGCGCGACCGCGGTGCGCACCCCGAGGTAGCCGCCGAGGAGGTTCGCCGCCCCCATCACCAGTCCGGTCCGCCACAGCACCGCGTCCTGCGGCACGAAGATGCACAGCGCGGCGAGGTTCGTCGCCCAGTTCGCCATCCGCGCCTTGGCCGACGCCTCGAGGAAGGAGTAGCCGAGGAACCCGACGAGCGAGAAGACGAAGAAGGACCCGGTGCCCGGGCCGAGGAACCCGTCGTACGCGCCGATGACGAAGCCTGCTGTCATCGCGATCGCGGTGTGCCGGTGACCACTGAACCGGAGCTTGGTCACCTCGCCGAGGTCGGGCTTGACCAGCACGTAGGCGCCCACCAGCAGGAGCACCACCAGCACGATCGGGTCGAAGGCCTCGGACGGGATGTGCCCGGCGAGGAACGCCCCCAGCAGCGAGCCGGCGAACGCGAACCCCATCAGCGGGATGAACGTCCCCGCGTGCGGCCGCACGCGCCGGTAGTAGGTCACCGAGCTCACGGAGGTGCCGCAGATGGACGCCAGCTTGTTCGTCGCCAGCACCTGCACCGGGCTCGCCCCCGGCAGCCCGAGCAGCAACGCGGGCAGCTGGACGAGACCACCGCCGCCGACCACCGCGTCGACGAAGCCGGCGAAGAGCGCGGCGAGCGCCAGCAGCGCGAGGGCGGTGTGCGTCGGCTCCACCCCCCGACCCTAGGTCAGCGGGGGTCGGCCACCAGCAGCTCCACGTTGCGCGCGCCGACGTCAGCCCGGCGGTCGTTGTCGCGCTCGTGCCAGTCGTTCGCGGCCAGCTCGCGCGCCAGGCCGGCCAGCCGCCGCGGGCCGCCCAGGTGGCCGCCGTACGACGCGGGACCGCTGTGGTCCACCATCGTGGTGAAGATCGACAGCGTGCCGTCGCGGTTGTCGACCACTTCGATCAGCCGCGACTGCTGCGGCCAGTCGACGTGCGAGGCGGTGTTGATCTCCCAGAATCCGCCGGTCCCGTCGCTGCGCTTCTGCGCCCACACCTGGTTGGTGTGCGTGTGGCCGTTGACCCAGGCGATCACGTGCGGGTGCTCCAGGAGCAGCGCGACGACCTCGTCACCGAGGACCCGCTGCTCGGTGTCCCCGCCGGTGCCCACGAGCGGGTTCGACATCGTGCCGGAGGTGTGGTGGCTGGCCACCACGACGAGCCGGTCGCCGGCACTCTCCAGCTGTTCCCGCAGCCACCCGAACTGGGTGGTGTCGATGGAGCCGTCGGAGTACCCGTTGGGGTTGACGGTGTCGAGCACCACGAAGCGGATGCCCCGCCGGTCGAAGCTGTAGTAGGCGGTGCCCTGCCGGCGGTTGCGCTCGGTGAAGCCGTGCCCCACCGGCGTACCGGTGGTCCTGAAGTGCTCCTCCACGACCTCCTGGCGGGACAGCAGCCGCCGGTCCGGGTCGGCGGTGACCTGCCGGACGTACGGCGACAGCACGACGGCCTTGGCCAGGAACTCGGGGTCGCTCATCGAGGCGCGCAGCTCGTTCTGGGAGATGCCGGCCGGGGGCGAGATGACCTTGAGGTTGCCGGTGGCCAGCGCGTTGAGCTGCATCGTCGAGGAGGGGAAGTTGCCCTGCACGAGCCCGTCGTGGTTGCCGAAGGCGGTGAACCACGGCATGGACAGGCCGTGCGCGCGGAACGGCGCTCGCGCGGCGTCGAGCAGCCCGGGCACGGTGGGGAACCCGAAGACGTCCTTGGCGATGTCCTGCTGCGCGCCCGCCGGCGGCCTCCCCGGATGCCAGTAGTGGGTGTCGTAGTAGGTGGGGTCGTCGTCGGCGACGCCCTCGAACCGGGTCAGGTCACCGGAGTCCGGGCGCACCTCCCGGCGACCGTCGAGCACATCTATGTTCCAGCGGGTCTCGTTGTACTGGCTGTTGTCGGAGTTGTCCCCGGTCTGCAGGGTGAACGCCAGCGGTCGCCCGGTGACCGGCCCGACGCCGATCTCGTTGATCGCGCGGACCATCGACTCCGCGATGTGGGCGGTGAGCATCTCCTGGGGGCGGTACGCCGACCCGAACAACCCGACCGTCGGGTCGCCCTCCTGGTAGACGTTGTCGTAGCGGTCCACCCACTCCACCCGGGCCGGACTCTGCACGTCGACCACGTGCACGTCGGTGATCTGCGCGAAGGCCAGCACGGCGGTGCGTCGCCGGGCCCGGCCTTTCCGCGCGTTCACACCGAGGTCGTCGCGGACCACGTGCGGCTCGCCGGCGGCCCGCACGACCGGCCGGTAGCCGCCCTTGCCGGCCGACCCGCGGAGGAACGTCGACCCGAGCGTGGTCAGGTCACGGGCGGTGCCCACGGCGGCGGCCGAGAGCCCGCCCGGGGACAGCGCGCCGACACCGCCGGCCAGCAGGCCGGACTTGATCAGCGCGCGTCGCGAGAGCTCCATGGCAGGTCAACGATCCTGCGCCGGGCAGGTGATGGTCGCCCCCTCAGGTGCCGAGCCGGCGCATCCTGCCCGCCCTCAGGTGCCGAGCCGGCGCATCCTGCTCGCCTCAGCCCCGGGCGAGGTAGGCCAGCAGGTCCTGCCGGGTGACCACGCCGACCGGCTTGCCGTCCTCCTGGACCAGCAGCGCCTCGGACTCCGTCAGCGCCGCCACCGCGTGCTCGACCGGCTCGGTCGCGCCGATCGTGGGCACCGGCGGGCTCATGTGCGCCTCCACCGGGTCGTTGAGCCGAGCCGTCCCGGAGAACAGCGCGTCCATGAGCGCCTTGGCCGACACCGAGCCGGCCACCTCGGCGGCCACGATGGGCGGCTCGGCCCGGACCACGGGCATCTGCGAGACGCCGTACTCCTTGAGGATCTGCACCGCCTCACCGATCGTCTCCTGCGGGTGGGTGTGCACCAGGTCGGGCAGCTGGCCGCTCTTGCCGCGCAGCACCTCCCCCACGGTCTGCTCCTGGGAGGCGGGGAGGAAGCCGTAGCGCGCCAGCCACTCGTCGTTGAACACCTTGGTCAGGTAGCCACGACCGGAGTCCGGGAGCAGCACCACGATCACCGCATCCCTGCCCTCAGCAGTGCCGTCGAGCTCGTGCGCCAGCTGCACCGCGGCGTACGCCGCCATGCCGCTCGACCCGCCGACGAGCATGCCCTCCTCGCGGGCCAGCCGGCGCGTCATCGCGAACGAGTCAGCGTCGGAGACCTCGATGACGCGGTCGGCGACGTCCTTGTCGTACGTCGTCGGCCAGAAGTCCTCGCCCACTCCTTCGACGAGGTACGGGCGACCCGACCCGCCGCTGTAGACCGACCCGGCCGGGTCGGCGCCGACCACCTTGACGTCGGGGTTCTGCTCCTTGAGGTAGCGACCGACGCCGCTGATCGTGCCTCCGGTGCCCATACCGGTGACGAAGTGCGTGATCCGCCCCTCGGTCTGCCGCCAGATCTCCGGGCCGGTGTCCTCGTAGTGCGAGCGCGGGTTGTTCAGGTTGGAGTACTGGTCCGGTTTCCAGGCGCCCTCGATCTCGCGGACCAGCCGGTCCGAGACGCTGTAGTAGGAGTCCGGGTGGTCGGGGTCGACGGCGGTGGGGCAGACGACCACCTCCGCGCCGTACGCCCGCAGGACGTTGATCTTGTCCTCGCTGACCTTGTCCGGACAGACGAAGACGCAGTGGTAACCCTTCTGCTGGGCGACGATCGCGAGCCCCACGCCGGTGTTGCCCGACGTGGGCTCGACGATGGTGCCGCCCGGGCGGAGCTCGCCGGAGGCTTCCGCGGCCTCGACCATGCGTACGGCGATCCGGTCCTTCACCGAGCCGCCCGGGTTGAGGTACTCGACCTTGGCCAGCACCAGCGGCCCCTCGCCCGCGGTGCCCTCACCGGCGGCGTCGCCCGGAGCGCCGCTTCCGTCCAGCACCCGGTGCAGCCGCACCAGCGGCGTGTTCCCCACGAGATCCAGCACCGACTTCACGTACTCCATCGCCATCTGCCGACCCTATCCCCGCCGCCCCCTCCGACATGCCCTGCCGAGGCGTCAGGAATGCAAGGTTGAGGCGTCAGGAATGCTGCGTCGAGAAGTCAGGGATGCGTGGTCGAGGCGTCACTCGCGCAGGCCACCCTGCACAAACGACTTCTCGGCCCGACCTGGGTGACCTGTCAACCCAACGCGCGGGACCTTTCAACCCAACGCGCGGGACCTCTCAACCCAACGCGCGGGACCTCTCAACCCAACGCGCGGGACCTCTCAACCCAACGCGCGGGACCTCTCAACCCAACGCGCGGGACCTCTCAACCCAACGCGCGGGACCTCTCAACCGGGGGGCAGTCGGAGCGTGGTCAGTCGGAGCCGCCGTAGGGGACGCCGAGGGCCTCCAGGCGCTCCTGGCCACCGTCGAGCGCGGTCAGCACCCACGTCCCCGTCGGCGTCAGCGTGAAGGTGTGCTCGTAGTGAGCGGCGAGGGAACCGTCCCTGGTCGCGACGGTCCACTCGTCGTCGAGTACGACGTTCTCCGGACTGCCGAGCACCACCATCGGCTCCACGGCCAGGGCCATGCCCTGCACCAGTCGCGGGCCCCGGCCGGGCCGCCCCACGTTGGGCACGTTGGGCGGCTGGTGCATCGCGGATCCGATGCCGTGGCCGACGTACTCCTCGACCACCCCGTAGCCGTCCCGGCTGCGCACGTAGGACTCGACGGCGTGGGAGATGTCGGTGAGGCGTCCACCCAGACGGGCGGCGGCGAGACCGCGCCACAGCGACTCCTCGGTCACCCGCATGAGCTCCCGGGCCGCGTCGGGGACCTCGCCGATCGCGACCGTGGTCGCCGAGTCCCCGTGCCAGCCGTCGACGATCGCCCCGCAGTCGATGGAGACGATGTCGCCGTCGCGCAGGACCCGGTCGCCGGGGATGCCGTGCACCACCTCGTCGTTCACCGAGGTGCAGATGCTCGCGGGGAACGGCGGGTGGCTGTAGCCCTTGAAGGAGGGCACGGCGCCGCTGGACCGGATGTGGTCCTCGGCGATCGCGTCCAGCTCACCGGTGGTCATCCCGGCGCGGGCGGAGCGGGCGAGCAGCTCCAGGGTGCGGCCGACCACGAGGCCGGCGGCCCGCATCCGCTCGATCTGCTCCGGCGTCTTGATCTCGATGCCGCGGTCTCGGAACACGTCAGCCGGTCAGCGGGTCGAGCCCGTCGAAGATGCGGCCGCTGACGGCGTCGATCTCGCCCATGCCGTCGACCTCGAGGAGCAGGCCCCGGTCCCCGTAGACGGAGATCAGCGGCGCGGTCTGCTCCTCGTAGATCTCCTGCCGGCGCCGGATCACCTCTTCGGTGTCGTCGGTCCGGCCCTCGACCTGGGCCCGCTGCAGCAGTCGGGCGACGAGCTCCTCACGGTTCACCGTCAACGACACCACGGAGCTCAGCTCGACGCCGTAGTCGCCGAGCATCGTGTCGAGCTCGTGGACCTGCGCCAGCGTGCGGGGGTACCCGTCGAGCAGGAAGCCGGGCTTGGCGTCCTCCTCGCCGATCCGGTCGCGCACCATGGCGTTGGTGATCTCGTCGGGGACGTACTCTCCCGCGTCCATGTAGCGCTGGGCCTCGCGGCCCAGCTCCGTCTTCCCCGCCACGTTGGCCCGGAAGATGTCGCCCGTCGAGATCGCCGGGATCCCGTAGTGGGCGGCGACCACCTTCGCCTGTGTGCCTTTGCCGGCGCCCGGCGGACCCATCAGGATCAGTCGCATTACCGGAGGAACCCTTCGTAGTTGCGCTGCTGGAGCTGGCTCTCGATCTGCTTCACCGTGTCCAGCGCGACACCGACCATGATGAGGATCGAGGTGCCGCCGAAGGGGAAGTTCTGGTTGGCCCCCACGAACGCGAGCGCGATGAGCGGGATCAACGCCACCAGGCCGAGGTACGTCGCGCCGGGGAGCGTGATGCGGGAGAGCACGTAGCTGAGGTACTCCTCGGTCGGCTTGCCCGCCCGGATCCCGGGGATGAAGCCGCCGTACTTCTTCATGTTGTCAGCGACTTCCTCCGGGTTGAAGGTGATCGCGACGTAGAAGTAGGTGAAGAACAGGATGAGCAGGAAGTAGGTCAGCATGTACAGCGGGTGGTCGCCGCGCACCAGGTACTCGCCCACGAACCGGGTGACCGGGCTGTTGCCTTCCCGGTCGAACTGCGTCATCAGCGCGGGCAGGTAGAGCAGGCTGGAGGCGAAGATCACCGGGATGATGCCGGCCTGGTTCACCTTGAGCGGGATGTACGTCGACGAGCCGCCGTACATCTTCCGGCCGACCATCCTCCGGGCGTACTGCACGGGGATCCGGCGTTGACCCTGCTCCATGAAGATGACGGTGGCGATGATGACCATGCCGATGGCGATCACCATGCCGAACACCGCCCAGCCCTTGGTCTCCTTCAGCGACCACAGGGACGCCGGGAAACGGGCCACGACCTGGGTGAAGATCAGGATCGACATGCCGTTGCCGATGCCGCGGTCGGTGATCAGCTCGCCGAACCACATGATCACGCCCGTGCCGGCGGTCATGGTGATGACCATGACGAGCATGGTCGCGATGCCGTCGTTATAGAGCAGCGGCAGGTCGCACTGCAGCAGCTGGCCGGCGCGGGCCAGCGCCACGATGCCGGTGGCCTGGAGGATGGCCAGGGCGAGGGTGAGGTACCGGGTGTACTGGGTGATCTTGGTCTGGCCGGCCTGACCCTCCTTCTTGAGGGTCTCCAGGCGGGGGATGACCACGACCAGCAGCTGCAGGATGATGCTCGCGGTGATGTACGGCATGATGCCGAGCGCGAACACGGTCAGCTGGAGCAGCGCGCCGCCGGAGAACAGGTTGATCAGGCCGTAGACGCTGTCGCTCTCGATGGACGACACGCACTCCCGGACGTTGCCCACGTTGACGCCGGGTGCCGGAAGCTGCGACCCGAGCCGGAAGATCACGATGACCCCGAGCACGAAGAGCAGCTTGCGACGCAGGTCCGGCGTTCGGAACGCGTTGACGAATGCGCCTAGCAACAGGTCCTCATTTCAGTCCAGCCTGACAGTCGAGCCGTCGGTGGCCCGGCGCTCCGGGCCCCGGGAAGCCTAACAGGGGCCCGCCCCCTCACCGACGCGAAGACGCGACGGCAGCGGTCGGACCCCTGCGTCAGCTCAGATCTCGGTGGCCGACCCACCGGCGGCGGCGATCTTCTCCTTCGCCGAGGCGGAGAACGCGTGCGCGCTCACCTGCACGGCCGAGGTGATCTCGCCGTTGCCCAGGACCTTGACCGGCTGACCGGCGCGGACCGCGCCCTTGGCCGCGAGGTCCTCGACGCCCACCGTGCCGCCGTCGGGGAAGAGCTCGTTGATCCGGTCCAGGTTGACCACCTGGAACTCCACCTTGAAGGGGTTCTTGAACCCCTTCAGCTTGGGGAGCCGCATGTGGAGCGGCATCTGGCCACCCTCGAAGGAGGCCGGGACCTGGTAGCGGGCCTTGGTGCCCTTGGTGCCGCGTCCGGCGGTCTTGCCCTTGGACGCCTCACCGCGACCCACGCGGGTCTTGGCGGTCCTGGCGCCCGGCGCGGGACGGAGATGGTGCAGCTTGAGAGTCATGTTCAGTCGCTCCCCTCGGTTTCCTCGACGACCACGAGGTGGCGCACGGTGTGGACCATGCCCCGGATCTCGGGACGGTCCTCCTGGACGACCACGTCACCGATCCGCTTCAGGCCGAGCGAGCGCAGGGTGTCGCGCTGGTTCTGCTTGCAGCCGATCGAGGACTTGGTCTGCTTGACCTTGAGTGCCATCAGGAGGACACCTCCGCGCGAGCCTTGAGCAGCGCGGCCGGTGCGACGTCCTCGACGGGGAGGCCGCGGCGTCTGGCCACCGCCTCCGGCTCCTCGAGACCCTTGAGGGCCTCGACGGTCGCGTGCACGATGTTGATCTGGTTCGACGAGCCGAGCGACTTGCTCAGCACGTCGTGGATGCCGGCGCACTCCAGCACGGCGCGCACCGGGCCACCGGCGATCACACCGGTACCGGGGGCGGCCGGGCGCAGCAGGACGACGCCTGCCGCCTTCTCGCCCTGCACGGGGTGCGGGATGGTGCCCTGGCTCCGGGGGACCCGGAAGAACGCCTTCTTGGCCTCCTCGACGCCCTTGGCGATCGCGGCCGGCACCTCCTTGGCCTTGCCGTAGCCGACGCCGACCATGCCGTCACCGTCGCCCACGATCACGAGGGCGGTGAAGCTGAAGCGACGACCGCCCTTCACGACCTTGGCGACCCGGTTGATCGCGACGACGCGCTCGATGTAGGCGGTCTTGTCTGCGGCCTGGCCGCCGCGACGGTCGTCGCGGCCGCGGCGGTCCCCGCCGCTCCGGCGCTGTGATCCGCTCATGGGAGCTTCCTTCTCTCTATCTCGTCTGTGCGCTCGTGGGCGATCTTCGGCGTCAGAACGCCAGGCCGCCCTCGCGGGCCCCGTCAGCCAGGGCCGCGACGCGACCGTGGTACTTGTTGCCGGCGCGGTCGAACACGACACCCTCGACCCCGGCGGACTTGGCGCGTTCGGCGACCAGCTCGCCGACCCGCTTCGCCTTGGCGGACTTGTCGCCGTCCGTCGACCGCAGGTCCGGCTCCATCGTGCTCGCCGAGACGAGCGTGCGGCCGACAGAGTCGTCGACGATCTGCGCGGTGATGTGCTTGGCGGACCGGGTGACGACGAGACGCGGACGCTCCGCCGTACCGGTGACGCGCTTGCGACCGCGGACCTGGCGGCGCAGACGCGACGCCGTACGTCCCGAGGTGTGCTTGCCCTGCTTGAGTGCGATGGCCATCGTCACTTACCAGCCTTTCCGACCTTGCGGCGAATGACCTCACCCGCGTAGCGGACGCCCTTGCCCTTGTAGGGCTCGGGCTTGCGCAGCTTGCGGATGTTCGCGGCGACCTCGCCGACGAGCTGCTTGTCGATGCCCTGGACGCCGAGCCGCGTGGGGCCGTCGACGGTGAAGGTGATGCCCTCCGGGGCGTCGTAGATGATCGGGTGGGAGTAGCCCAGCTGGAACTCCAGCTGGGTCGGGCCCTTGGACAGGACGCGGTAGCCGACGCCGACGATCTCGAGCTTCTTCTCGTAGCCGTCGGTCACGCCGGTCACCATGTTGGCGATCAGCGTCCGCGTGAGGCCGTGGAGCGAGCGGGACTCCCGCTCGTCGTCGGGGCGGGCGACGGCGATGGCGCCGTCCTCGTTCTTGTCCACCGTGATGGGCGCCGCCACCTTGTGGCTGAGGGTGCCCTTGGGCCCCTTCACCGTCACGACACGGTCGTCGAGGGTGACCTCGACACCGGACGGGACCGGGACAGGGAGCTTGCCAATGCGCGACATGCTGCGTTTCTCCTCTCGGTCCTCGATCACCAGACGTAGGCGAGGACTTCCCCACCCACGCCCTTCTGGTTGGCCTGACGGTCGGTCAGCAGCCCCTGGCTCGTCGAGATGATCGCGACGCCGAGGCCGCCGAGGACCTTGGGCAGACCGCTCGACTTGGCGTAGACCCGCAGACCCGGCTTGCTGATCCGGCGGATGCCGGCGATCGAGCGCTCCCGGTTCTGCCCGTACTTCAGGGTCAGCGTCAGCAGCTGGCCCACCGCGCCCTCGGGGGCGTCGGCGACCTCGTAGGAGGTGATGTAGCCCTCCTGCTGCAGGATGTCGGCCACCCCGGCCTTGAGCTTGCTGTACGGCATGGTCACCGCGTCGTGGTACGCCTGGTTGGCGTTGCGCAGACGCGTGAGCATGTCTGCGATCGGGTCAGTCATCGTCATGATGTGTCAGTTCTCTCTCGCCGTGGTTTCCCTTGCGGACCTTCGGCGTTCAGGGGAGGTGGATTACCAGGAGCTCTTGGTCACGCCGGGCAGCTCGCCGCGGTGCGCCATCTCCCGCAGGCAGATCCGGCACAGGCCGAACTTGCGGTAGACGGCCTTGGGTCGGCCGCAGCGCTGGCAGCGGGTGTACGCGCGGACCGGGAACTTCGGCTTGCGCGACGCCTTGACCTTGAGTGCTGTCTTCGCCATGTCAGTTGCTCTCCTTGAAGGGGAAGCCGAGCTGCTTGAGGAACGCGCGACCCTCGTCGTCGTTCGTGGCCGTGGTCACCAGCGTGATGTCCATGCCGCGCGAGCGGTCGACCTTGTCCTGGTCGATCTCGTGGAACATGACCTGCTCGGTGAGCCCGAAGGTGTAGTTGCCCTTCCCGTCGAACTGACGGTCCGACAGCCCACGGAAGTCACGGATCCGCGGCAGCGCGAGCGTGAGCAGCCGGTCGAGGAACTCCCACATCCGGTCGCCACGCAGCGTGACGTGCGCGCCGATCGGCATGCCCTCACGCAGCTTGAACTGGGCGATCGACTTGCGGGCCCGGGTCACCTGCGGCTTCTGGCCGGTGATCACGGTGAGGTCGCGGACGGCACCCTCGATCAGCTTCGAGTCGCGGGCCGCCTCGCCGACGCCCATGTTGACCACGATCTTCGTCAGCCGCGGGACCTGCATGACGTTGGCGTAGCCGAACTGCTGGTTCAGCGCCGGGAGGATCTCCGCGCGGTACCTGGCCTTGAGCCTGGGCGCCTCTCGGGTCGCAGTTCGGCTCTCTGCCTCAGTTACGTTCTGATCAGCGGTCATCTCAGATCTCCTCACCGGTCGTGCGCGACACGCGGACGCTGCGCTGAGCGGTGTACGTCGAGCCGTCGCCACGACGCTTCTCGACCTCGACACGCTTGAAGCCGACCCGGGTGGTGCCCTTGCCGTCGACGAGCATGACGTTCGAGACGTGGATCGGGGCCTCCTGCGTGATGATCCCGCCGGTGGTGCCGGCGCGACCGCCCTGCTGCATCACCTTGGTGTGCCGCTTGACGAGGTTGACGCCCTCGACGATGACCCGGTCATCGTCACGCAGCACCGAGATGACGCGGCCCTCGGCGCCCTTGTCCTTGCCGGCGACGACCTTGACGGTGTCGCCCTTCTTGATGTTCACGTTCTTGCCCATGCTCAGAGCACCTCCGGCGCGAGCGAGATGATCCTCATGAACTTCTTCTCGCGCAGCTCACGACCGACCGGGCCGAAGATACGGGTGCCGCGGGGCTCCCCGTCGTTCCTCAGGATCACGGCCGCGTTCTCGTCGAAACGGATGTAGGACCCGTCCGGACGTCGGCGCTCCTTCACGGTGCGCACGACGACAGCCTTGACCACGTCGCCCTTCTTGACGTTGCCACCGGGGATCGCGTCCTTGACGGTGGCGACGATGACGTCGCCGATACCGGCGTAGCGCCGACCCGAGCCACCGAGCACCCGGATGCAGAGGATCTCCTTCGCACCCGTGTTGTCGGCGACCTTGAGTCGCGACTCCTGCTGGATCACTTGGCCTTCTCCAAAATCTCTACGACGCGCCAGCGCTTGGTGGCCGACAGCGGCCGGGTCTCCATGATCCGGACCCGGTCACCGGTGCCGCACTGGTTCTGCTCGTCGTGCGCCTTGAGCTTGCTGGTCCGCCGCATGACCTTGCCGTAGAGCGCGTGCTTGACGCGGTCCTCGACCAGGACGACGACGGTCTTGTCCATCTTGTCGCTGACGACCAGGCCCTCACGGACCTTGCGGTACCCGCGCTCGTCGGTGGTTGCGTCGACTGTCACGTTGCCTGCCTCGCTCATGCGTCACCGTCCGTACCGGGGGCCTGACGGATCCCCAGCTCACGCTCACGCACCACGGTGTAGATGCGGGCGATGTCTCGCTTGACCGTCCGGAGACGGCCGTGGCTCTCGAGCTGCCCGGTGGCGGACTGGAAGCGCAGGTTGAACAGCTCCTCCTTCGCCTCACGGAGCCGGGTCTCGAGGTCGCCGTTGGTCAGCTCGTCGAGCTCGTAAGCCTTGGTCTGGCCGGCCATCAGAACTCACCACCCTCTCGCGTGACGAAGCGGCACTTCATGGGGAGCTTGTGCATCGCGCGGCGCATGGCCTCGCGAGCGACGTCCTCCGGCACACCGGAGAGCTCGAACATGACCCGGCCGGGCTTGACGTTGGCCACCCACCACTCCGGCGAGCCCTTACCGGAACCCATGCGGGTCTCGGCGGGCTTCTTGGTGAGCGGGCGGTCCGGGTAGATGTTGATCCACACCTTGCCGCCACGCTTGATGTGGCGGGTCATCGCGATACGCGCCGACTCGATCTGCCGGTTGGTCACGTAGTGACCTTCCATGGCCTGGATGCCGAAGTCGCCGAAGGCGAGAGACGTCCCGCCCTTGGCGGCGCCGGTCCGCTTGGGGTGGTGCTGCTTGCGGTGCTTGACCCTACGGGGCATCAACATGACTCAGCCCTCCCCCTTGGTCGTGGTGGTCGGTGCGGCGGCGGCGCCGGCGTCGGCCGGACCGGTCGTGGCGCTGGTGACCGGGGCGTCGCCGGAGGCGGCCTCGGCGGGCACCTCGGGCGCGTCGGTGCGGGCCGAGCGCGTCGGACGGTCACCGCGGGAGCCACGGCTCGGGCGGTCACCGCCACGGGACGGACGGCCCCGGCCGGGAGCACCCGCGCGGGCGGCGGCCTGGGCCTCGCGCTCGGCACGCGTGCCGGCGACCTCGCCCTTGTAGATCCACACCTTCACGCCGATCCGACCGAACGTCGTACGCGCCTCGTAGAAGCCGTAGTCGATGTCGGCGCGCAGCGTGTGCAGGGGCACGCGGCCCTCGCGGTAGAACTCCGAGCGCGACATCTCCGCACCGCCGAGGCGGCCCGAGCACTGGATCCGGACGCCCTTGGCGCCGCTGCGCATCGAGGTCTGGATCGCCTTGCGCATCGCACGACGGAACGCCACCCGGCCCGACAGCTGCTCGGCAACGCCCTGGGCGACGAGCTGCGCGTCGATCTCGGGGTTCTTCACCTCGAGGATGTTGAGCTGCACCTGCTTGCCGGTCAGCTTCTCCAGCTCGCTGCGGATCCGGTCCGCCTCGGCGCCACGGCGACCGATGACGATACCGGGACGCGCGGTGTGGATGTCGACCCGGACGCGGTCGCGGGTGCGCTCGATCTCCACCTTGGAGATGCCGGCGCGCTCCATGCCCTTGCTGAGCAGCTTGCGGATCGCGACGTCCTCACCGACGTAGCTCTTGTACAGCTTGTCGGCGTACCAGCGGCTCTTGTGGTCGGTGGAGATGCCGAGGCGGAAGCCGTTCGGGTTGATCTTCTGACCCATTACTTGGAACCAGCCTTCCGGTCCTTGTTCTTGCCCGTGGCCGCAGCAACGCGGGGCTGCACCACCAGCGTGATGTGGCTCGTGCGCTTGTTGATCCGCGAGGCACGGCCCTGGGCGCGGGCGCGCCAACGCTTCATCGTCGGACCCTCGTCGACCATCGCCTTGGTGACGACCAAGGTGCCGGCGTCCAGCCCCTCGGTGGTCTCCGCGTTGGCGACCGCGCTGGCAAGGATCTTGTAGACGGTCTCGGCAGCGGCCTGCGGCGCGAACTGCAGCAGGTTCAGCGCGTCCTCGACGTCCTGACCGCGCACCATGTCGACGACCCGACGGGCCTTCATGGGCGTGATGCGGACGAAGCGGGCGCTGGCGAAGGCGCCGGGCTCGTCACCCAGCAGGCTCTCGCGCCGGGCGCTCACCTGCTTGCGCTCCAAAGTGCTCATGAGTCTCTCTCCGTTCGGCCGTCCGTGAGCCCGGGGCTCAGCGGCGGCGGCTCTTCCGGTCGTCCTTGACGTGGCCGCGGTAGGTGCGGGTGGGGGCGAACTCGCCCAGCTTGTGACCGACCATGGAGTCGCTCACGAAGACCGGGACGTGCTTGCGCCCGTCGTGCACCGCGATCGTGTGGCCGATCATGTCCGGCAGGATCATGGATCGACGCGACCACGTCTTGATGACGTTGTGGGTGCCCTTCTCGTTCTGCGCTTCCACCTTCTTGATCAGGTGGTCGTCGACGAAGGGGCCCTTCTTCAGGCTGCGAGGCATCTTGGTCAGTCCTAACTCAGCGACGCTTGCCGGACTTGCGGCGGCGGATGATCTGGGAGTCGGAGGCCTTGTTCTTGCGGGTGCGGCCCTCTGGCTTGCCCCACGGGGACACCGGGTGGCGACCACCCGACGTCTTGCCCTCGCCACCACCGTGCGGGTGGTCGACCGGGTTCATGACGACACCGCGGACGGTCGGGCGCTTGCCCTTCCAGCGCATCCGGCCGGCCTTGCCCCAGCTGATGTTCGACTGCTCGGCGTTGCCGACCTCGCCGATCGTGGCGCGGCAGCGGACGTCGACGAAGCGCATCTCGCCGGACGGCATCCGCAACGTCGCCCTGGTGCCCTCACGGGCGACCAGCTGGGCCGAGATCCCCGCGGAGCGGGCGATCTTCGCCCCGCCCCCCGGACGCAGCTCCACGCAGTGGATCGTCGTACCGACCGGGATGTTGCGCAGCGGCAGGTTGTTGCCCGGCTTGATGTCGGCCCGGACCCCCGCCTCGACGCTCATGCCCTGCTTGAGGTCCTTCGGCGCGATGATGTAGCGCTTCTCGCCGTCGGCGTAGTGCAGCAGCGCGATGCGCGCGGTGCGGTTGGGGTCGTACTCGATGTGCGCGACCTTCGCCGGCACGCCGTCCTTGTCGTAGCGACGGAAGTCGATGACGCGGTACGCACGCTTGTGGCCGCCACCCTGGTGCCGGGTGGTGATCCGGCCCTGGTTGTTGCGGCCGCCCTTCTTGGGCAGCGGACGCGTCAGCGACTTCTCCGGCGTGGTCCTGGTGACCTCGACGAAGTCGGCGACCGACGAGCCGCGACGGCCCGGGGTGGTCGGCTTGTACTTACGGATAGCCATGTGTGTTCAGTCCTCGTCCTCGCCCGGCCGTCAGGCCGGTCCTCCGAAGATGTCGATCCGCTGCCCCTCGGCCAGGCTCACGATCGCGCGCTTGGTGTCGGCGCGCTTGCCCATGCCGAACCGGGTACGGCGGGTCTTGCCCGACCGGTTCAGGGTGTTCACGGAGGTGACCTTGACGTTGAACACCTTCTCGACCGCGATCTTGATCTCGGTCTTGTTGGCGTCCGGGTGCACCAGGAAGGTGTACTTGTTGATGTCCAGCAGGCCGTAGCTCTTCTCGCTGACGACCGGCGCGATCAGCACGTCGCGGTGGTCCTTGTGGAATGTGCTCACTGGTCGGCCTCCTGACTGCCAATGGTTGCCTCAGGCGCGTCAGCTGCAGTTCCAACAGCCTTGACCGACTTGCCCTTCGCGGGGCCGGCCACGAACGCGTCGTAGGCGCCCTTGGTGAAGACCACGTCGTCGGAGACGAGGACGTCGTAGGTGTTGAGCTGGTCGACCGCGATCAGGTGCACGGCCGCCTCGTTCCGCAGCGACAGCCAGGTGAGGTTGTCGCCGCGCTCGAGCACGACGAGCGCCTTGCGGGACTCGACCAGGCCGGTGAGCGCCTTGACCGCGGCCTTGGTCGACGGGGCGTCGCCCTCGACCAGACCGTCGACGACGTGCACCCGGCCGGCGCGAGCCCGGTCGGACAGGGCGCCACGCAGGGCGGCGGCCTTCATCTTCTTGGGCGTCCGCTGGTCGTAGCTGCGCGGCTGCGGGCCGTGCACGGTGCCACCACCGGCGAACTGCGGCGCCCGGGTCGAGCCCTGGCGGGCGCGGCCGGTGCCCTTCTGCTTGTAGGGCTTGCGGCCACCGCCGCGGACCTCGCCGCGGGTCTTGGTGGCGTGCGTGCCCTGGCGGGCGGCGGCCTGCTGGGCCACCACGACCTGGTGGATCAGGGGGACGTTGACCTGGACGTCGAAGATCTCGGCGGGCAGGTCGACCTTCACGACGTTCGCGCTCACTGGACCTCACCCTTCTTCGCGGCCGAGCGGATGATGACGAGGCCGCCCTTGGGGCCGGGCAGGGCGCCCTTCAGCAGGACGATCCCCTTCTCGGCGTCGACGGCGTGGACCGTGACGTTCTGGGTGGTCGTGGTGACGCCACCCATCTGGCCGGCCATCCGCAGTCCCTTGAAGACACGGCCCGGGGTGGAGCACCCACCGATCGAGCCGGGTTTGCGGTGGTTGCGGTGCGCGCCGTGCGACGCGGAGACTCCCGCGAAGCCGTGACGCTTCATCACACCGGCGAAGCCCTTGCCCTTGCTCGTGCCCGTGACGTCGACGACCTCACCGGCGGAGAAGACCTCGGGGCTGAGCTCCTGGCCGACCGTGTACGACGGTGCGTCCGCCGTCCGGATCTCGACCAGGTGGCGACGGGGGGTCACCCCCGCCTTGGCGAAGTGACCGGCCGACGGCTTGTTCACCTTGCGGCCCTCGATCTCGCCGAAGCCGATCTGCACGGCGTTGTAGCCGTCCTTCTCGGCTCCGCGGACCTGGGTCACCACGTTGGTGCCGGCCGCGACGACGGTCACCGGGACGACGCGGTTGTTCTCGTCCCAGAGCTGGGTCATGCCGAGCTTGGTGCCCAGCAGGCCCTTCACGTTGCGTTCAGTAGTCATGGATCTCAGGCCCTCAGAGCTTGATCTCGATGTCGACGCCGGCCGGAAGGTCGAGCCGCATGAGCGAGTCGACCGTCTTCGGGGTGGGGTCGATGATGTCGATGAGGCGCTTGTGCGTGCGCATCTCGAAGTGCTCGCGGCTGTCCTTGTACTTGTGCGGCGAGCGGATGACGCAGTAGACGTTCTTCTCGGTCGGAAGCGGCACCGGGCCGGCGACCTTCGCACCAGTGCGCGTCACCGTGTCCACGATCTTGCGCGCCGAGGTGTCGATCACCTCGTGGTCATAGGCCTTCAGCCTGATGCGGATCTTCTGTCCCGCCATCAGCCATCCTTACTCTTCGTCGTTGACTGCTCCCCAAGCTCCGACCCCCGCGGTCGGGCGTGTCGCGGATTCTCGGCACACGCATGTCCGACCGCTCTGGGCAGTTTGTTGGAGTTGGCACCCGACACGACGCCGGGACGAGAGGGGCCTCACGGTGCGGCGCAGGCACGATGATCCGCTGCAGTCCGGTACACCGATTCAGCAGTCAAGTCCATGCCCGCACCCCGGCGACCCCGCCGGAGCAACCTGAACATCTTGGCAGAGACCTCCGGACAGATCAAATCGAGCCCGAGGCTTCGTGCCACCAGGACGCACCCGCGGTCGGCCGAGCTCGCCGCACGCGCGGACGACAGCCTGCTGGCCGGCGTACCCAGGCCCTGGATGACGCGCTGGGCCGGCGTCTTCGTCATGGACTGGTGCTGCCACGGCACCGTCGACGAGACCCTGGCCGTGCTCGACGGCGACCGGGTCGTCCCCCGGCCCGGCGCGCCGGGCCCCCAGGTGGACGTCGCGCAGACGACGCGGTGGAGCCCGCACTCACCAACATCGGGATCGTGCTGCCGGAGGACGGTGACCTCGCGCAGGTCCGCCGGCTCACCAGGCAGTACGGCGTGCTCCTCGTCCCGGCACGCCGCCGCCGATCGGCTTGCCCACCACGAGCTGGCGGCGTACGGCCTCACCGACGACGTGGCCGCACGGCTCGGGCCTGCGATGCGCGGGCACGAGATCGACGTGGCCGGCCCGCGCGACGGGGCGGCTGCCGCCGCAGCGGTGGACGACGAGCTCGAGGCCTTCATGCATCTCTGGGCCCTCAACCGGGGGATCCTGCTGACGCCGTTCCACGACATGGCGCTGTTCTCCCCGCACCACACCGAGGCCGACGTCGACCTGCACACCGAGGTGTTCGCCGAAGCGGTGGGGGCACTGCTCGGCGGGTGACAGCTGGACGCGCCGAGTCGGCGCATCCCGGGCGAGCAGGATGCGCCGACTCGGAGGCCGGAGCCGGGCAGGATGCGCCGGCTCGAGGTCAGACGGCGGCGTGCTGGGCCGTCCAGCCGGCGTACCCGCCGAGCAGGTCCGAGACGTCGGTGAAGCCGAGGCGGCGCAGCAGGCTGGCTCCGACGCTGGAGCGCCACCCACCGGCGCAGTAGACGACCGTGGGCCGCGACGGGTCGAGCTCGTCGACGCGGGACGCGAGCTGCGCGAGCGGGATGTTGCGCGCCCCGTCGAGCATGCCCTCCTCGGTCTCACCCGCGTTGCGGATGTCCAGCAGCTGCAGGTCGCAGTCCCGCACCGTCGACTCCAGCTGGGAGGGCGTGAGCCGGCTGGCGTGGACGACCTGGTCCTGGTGGTCGATGAGGTACGCCTCGGGTCGTGGCACGAAGCCGACCGCCTTGTCGTAGCCGATCCGCACCAGCCGCACCGCGGCCTCCTGCTCCTCACCCTCGGGCGCCATGAGCACGACCGCGTCGTCGGGCTTGACCACCATGCCGACGGTCTCCGCCATCCGGCCGTCGACCGGCACGTTGATCGCGCCGCGGAGGTGGCCGGCGGCGAACTCGGCGGGGTCCCGCGCGTCGATGAGCTTGGCACCGCTCGCGAGCGCCTGGCTGATCTCCTCCGGCGACAGCGCACGCAGCGTGCTGCCAGGGACCCGGCTGTCGCGCTCCTTGCGGTTGAGCACGGCGTTGTAGAGGAAGTACTCCGGAGCCGGCGGCTGGCCCGCGGTGACCACGGCGAGGAACTGCTCCTCGGCCATCGGCTGGCAGGCGTAGTTGAAGCGGCGCTGCTCACCGATGGTCGACTGCTTCTCGGTGGAGAGGTTCTTGCCGCAGGCCGAGCCGGCGCCGTGGGCGGGGAAGACCCGGGTCTCGTCGGGCAGCCCCATCAGCTTGTGCTGGATCGTCTCGTAGAGCATCCGCCCGAGCTCGTCGGCGGTGACGCCGACCGAGGCGAGGAGGTCGGGTCGGCCGACGTCGCCGATGAAGAGCGCATCACCGGTCAGCACGCCGTACGGCGGACGGCCGGCTGCGATGTCGTCGCGGTGCTCGTGGACCAGCACGCTGATGGACTCCGGCGTGTGCCCCGGGGTCTCCATGATCTCCAGCACGACGTCGCCGAGATCGATCCGGTCACCGTCGCCGAGGCTGCGCACCTCGAAGTCGGCCTCCGCGGCCCGGCCGTAGCCGATCCAGGCGCCGGTCGCCGCGGCCAGCTCGAGGTGGCCGGAGACGAAGTCGGCGTGGAAGTGCGTGTTGAGCACACCGACGATGCGCAGGCCGTGGGTCTCGGCGTCGGCGAGGTACTCCTCGATGTCCCGGCGCGGATCCACGACGACTGCCTGACCGGTGGTCTCGTCGCCGATCAGGTACGACGCCTGAGACAGGCAGTCGAGGTAGTGCTGGGCGAAGTACATGTCTGCTCCTTGGGGGGGCGGTCGCTCTCCTGACCCACACCATATACCCCCGGGGGTACCCGATCAAGGACTCGTCGCCGGCCCCGCCCTCCGCACGCAGAAGTCCTGGACCGGCCGCCCCTCAGCGAGCCCGCGCCGCTCGAACTTGGTCAGCGGCCGCTCCTCCCACCGCTCCGTGGCGTCGCCCTCCAGCGCCGGCTCAGCGCCCAGCACGTCGGCGATCTGCGCGGCATAGTCCGGCCAGTCCGTCGCGAGCCGCCACGACCCGCCCGGCGCCAGCCGGGACGCGACCACCGCCGCGAAGGCGGGATTGACGAGGCGTCGCTTGTGGTGCCGCTTCTTGTGCCACGGGTCCGGGAAGAACGTCCAGAGCTCGGCGATCTGCGCCGGCGCGAGAAGGTGCTCCAGGCTCCACACCGCGTCGACCATGAGCAGCCGGACGTTCTCGGCGCCGGACTCCTCCAGGTGCAAGAAGGTGCTTGCCACGCCTGGGCGCCACACCTCGAACGCCAGCACGTCGTACGCCGGTCGCTCCGCAGCCATCGCCGCCACCGACTCCCCGTTGCCCGAGCCGATCTCCACGATCAGCGGGGCCTCGCGCCCGAAGAAACGCGCCACGTCGAACGGCTCCTCGTCCACGGCCGCCTCGGCGATGAGCCAGCGGTCGACGTTGCGGTCCCAGGCGTCCTGCTGCTTGGGCGTCAGGCGGCTGCCGCGGCGAGTGTAGGTCGTCAGCACCTGCAGCCGACGGCCGTCCTCGGTGAGCCCGGTCCCGGGGCGGGCGGGGCGGACCTTCTCGGACATCGTCCTCCGTCCGGTCGGCTTGTCAGGGGGTGCCGGGTGGCGCCAGGAGCGTGTCCCCAGGTCACCCGGGTGGCGCACCTGCCAACCTACCGAGGCGCACAGTCAGCCAGCCGCACGTCGTCCTCCGAGAACGCCACGGCGGAGCAGGAGGCCGGCCACAGCCGGACCTTGGAGCCGCCGGCGCTGGCGGCACCCGGGGCCTCGAACAGTCCTCGAGGTTGAGCGACATGCGGGAGCCTGTGACTCACCTGATGGATCACCGACTCCCCCAGAACGGCAAGAGGCCCGGTCCCCTGCGGGACCGGGCCTCTCGGCGAGTGCAGCTAGATCACTTGGTGATCTTGGTGACCCGGCCGGCGCCGACGGTGCGGCCGCCCTCACGGATCGCGAAGCGGAGGCCCTCCTCCATCGCGATCGGCTGGATCAGCTCGACGGACATCTCGGTGTTGTCACCGGGCATGACCATCTCGGTGCCCTCGGGGAGGGTCACGACGCCCGTCACGTCCGTGGTGCGGAAGTAGAACTGCGGGCGGTAGTTGTTGAAGAACGGCGTGTGACGGCCGCCCTCCTCCTTGGACAGGATGTAGACCGAGCCCTCGAAGTTCGTGTGCGGGGTCGTCGTACCCGGCTTGATCACGACCATGCCGCGCTCGACGTCCTCGCGCTTGGTGCCACGGAGGAGCAGACCGACGTTCTCGCCCGCCTGGCCCTCGTCGAGGAGCTTGCGGAACATCTCGACGCCGGTGACCGTCGACTTCTGCGACTTGTCGCGGATGCCGATGATCTCGACCTCCTCGTTCACCTTGATCACACCGCGCTCGATGCGGCCGGTGATCACGGTGCCACGACCGGTGATGGTGAAGACGTCCTCGACCGGCATCAGGAACGGCTTGTCGATGTCGCGCTCGGGCTGCGGGATGTAGTCGTCCACGGCCTGCATGAGCTCGGCGATCGAGTCGCCCCACTTCTCGTCGCCGTTCAGCGCCGGGAAGGCAGCCACGCGGACCACGGGAACGTCGTCACCGGGGAACTCGTACTCGCTGAGGAGCTCGCGGACCTCCATCTCGACGAGCTCGATGAGCTCCTCGTCGTCCACCATGTCGCACTTGTTCAGCGCGACGACCAGGGCGGGGACGCCGACCTGGCGAGCCAGGAGGACGTGCTCGCGGGTCTGGGGCATCGGGCCGTCGGTCGCCGCGACCACGAGGATGGCGCCGTCCATCTGCGCCGCACCGGTGATCATGTTCTTGATGTAGTCGGCGTGACCAGGGCAGTCGACGTGCGCGTAGTGACGCGCCTCGGTCTGGTACTCGACGTGCGCGATCGAGATCGTGATACCGCGCTGACGCTCCTCCGGGGCCTTGTCGATCTGGTCGAACGGCGTGAAGGGGTTCAGGTCCGGGTACTTGTCGTGCAGCACCTTCGTGATAGCTGCGGTCAGCGTCGTCTTACCGTGGTCGATGTGACCGATGGTGCCGATGTTGACGTGCGGCTTAGTCCGCTCGAACTTAGCCTTGGCCACGGTGGGCTCCTCCTGTTGTTGGTTCTAGTACGTGTTCTGCTGCAGTACGCACGAGCTGGTTACTCGCCGCGGACCTTCTTGATGATCTCGTCGGCGACGTTCGAGGGAACCTCGGCGTACGAGTCGAACTCCATCGAGTACGACGCCTGACCAGAGGTCTTCGACCGCAGGTCCCCAACGTACCCGAACATCTCTGACAGCGGCACCAGCGCCTCCACGACCCTGTCGCCGGCGCGCTCGTCCATGGCGTGGACCTGCCCACGGCGCGAGTTGATGTCGCCGATGACGTCGCCGAGGAAGCTCTCCGGCGTGGTCACCTCGACCTTGAACATCGGCTCGAGCAGCACCGGCTTCGCCATCCGGGCGGCCTCCTTGAAGGCCTGGATGCTGGCCAGCTTGAAGGCGAGCTCGGAGGAGTCGACCTCGTGGTAGCCGCCGTCCTCGAGCGTGTACTTCACGTCGACCATCGGGTAGCCGGCGAGCACACCGAACTCCATGGCCTCCTGGCCACCCTGGTCGACCGAGGGGATGTACTCCCGCGGCACGCGGCCGCCGCTCACGTTGTTGGCGAACTCGTAGCCGGCGCCCTGGCCGGTCTCCGGGTCGACGTTCGGCTCGAGCGAGACGATGACCTTCGCGAACTGGCCCGAACCACCGGTCTGCTTCTTGTGCGTGTAGCTGTGGTTCGCGACCTTGTTGCGGACCGTCTCGCGGTAGGCGACCTGCGGCTTGCCGACGGTGGCCTCGACGCGGAACTCGCGACGCATCCGGTCGACGAGGATCTCCAGGTGGAGCTCGCCCATGCCGGAGATGATCGTCTGGCCGGTCTCCTCGTCGGACTTCACGGTGAAGGTCGGGTCCTCGTCGGAGAGCCGCTGGATCGCCATGCCCAGCTTCTCCTGGTCGCCCTTCGTCTTCGGCTCGATCGCGACCGAGATCACCGGGGCCGGGAAGGTCATCGACTCCAGCACCACGGGGTTCTGCGGGTCGCAGAGCGTGTGGCCGGTCTTGGTCTCCTTGAGGCCCATCACGGCCACGATCTGGCCGGCGCCGACCGACGCGATCTCCTCACGCTTGTTCGCGTGCATCTGGTAGACCTTGCCGATCCGCTCCTTCTTGCCGGTGACGGAGTTCATCACCTGCGAACCCGACTCCAGCTTGCCGGAGTAGACGCGGACGTAGATCAGCTTCCCGAGGTGCGGGTCGCTGGCGATCTTGTAGGCCAGGCCGGAGAACGGCTCGCTGTCGGCCGGCTTGCGGAGGATCTTCTCGTCCTCGTCGCTCGGCTTGTGGCCCTCGATCGCCTCGACGTCGATCGGCGAGGGCAGGTACTTCACGACCGCGTCGAGCAGGGGCTGCACGCCCTTGTTCTTGAACGCCGTACCGCAGAGCACCGGGTTGATCTTGTCGGCCAGGGTGGCGCGCCGGATCGCGGCCTCCAGCTCCTCGACGGAGAGCTCCTCGCCCTCGAGGTACTTCTCCATGACCTCGTCGTCGGCCTCGGCCAGGGTCTCGAGGAACTTCTCGCGCCACTCCGCGGCCGCTTCGGCCATCTCGGCGGGGATCTCCTCGACCTCGTAGTCATCACCGATCTTGGTCTCGCCGCGCCAGGTCAGCGCGCGCATGCCGACCAGGTCGACGACCCCGAGGAAGTCCTGCTCGGCGCCGATCGGCAGCTGCAGGACCAGCGGGGTGGAGTTGAGGCGCTCGACCATCATGTCCACGCAGCGGAAGAAGTCGGCGCCGGTGCGGTCCAGCTTGTTCACGAAGCACATCCGCGGGACGGAGTACTTGTTCGCCTGCCGCCACACGGTCATGGTCTGCGGCTCGACGCCCGCCACACCGTCGAAGACGGCCACCGAGCCGTCGAGGACGCGCAGCGACCGCTCCACCTCGGCGGTGAAGTCGACGTGCCCGGGGGTGTCGATGATGTTGATCTGGTGCTGCTTCCACCAGCAGGTCGTCGCGGCGGACGTGATCGTGATGCCGCGCTCCTGCTCCTGCTCCATCCAGTCCATCGTGGCGGCGCCCTCGTGGACCTCACCGATCTTGTAGGTGATGCCGGTGTAGAACAGGATGCGCTCGGTCGTCGTGGTCTTGCCGGCGTCGATGTGCGCCATGATGCCGATGTTGCGGACCTGCTTGAGGTCAGTGGTGATGTCGACGGCCACGGGTGGGGCCCTCCCCTGAGAGTGTCGGTGTAGCGGGGTGGAGATCGGGATGCGAGTCCGGCCGGGGTACGGCGTACCTGCTGGTGAGCGGAGCGGAAACCCGGCCTTCGGTACAACCAGGACGAGTGTCCGTTATTCCGCGGTCACCAGCGGTAGTGCGCGAACGCCCTGTTCGACTCGGCCATCTTGTGGGTGTCCTCGCGGCGCTTGACGGCGGCGCCGAGGCCGTTGGAGGCGTCGAGGATCTCGTTCATCAGACGCTCGGCCATGGTCTTCTCGCGGCGGGCCTGCGAGTAGGAGACCAGCCAGCGCAGGGCCAGGGTCATGGACCGGGTGCCGCGGACCTCGACCGGGACCTGGTAGGTGGCGCCACCGACGCGGCGGCTGCGGACCTCGAGGGCGGGCTTGACGTTGTCCAGTGCGCGCTTGAGCGTGACCACGGGGTCGGTGCCGGTCTTCTCGCGGCACCCCTCGATCGCGCGGTAGACGATGCGCTGGGCGGTCTGCTTCTTGCCGTCGACCAGGATCTTGTTCACCAGCTGGGTGACGACGGGGCTGCCGTAGACCGGGTCGATGTCGATCGGTCGCTTCGGGGCGGGACCCTTGCGCGGCATCAGCTCTTCTCCTTCTTCGCGCCGTACCGGCTGCGAGCCTGCTTGCGGTTCTTCACGCCCTGGGTGTCGAGCGAGCCGCGGATGATCTTGTAGCGGACACCCGGGAGGTCCTTCACCCGGCCGCCACGCACGAGCACGATCGAGTGCTCCTGCAGGTTGTGGCCGACGCCCGGGATGTAGGCGGTGACCTCGACGCCGCTGGACAGCCGCACACGGGCGACCTTGCGGAGCGCGGAGTTCGGCTTCTTCGGGGTGGTGGTGTACACGCGGGTGCACACGCCGCGCCGCTGGGGCGAACCCTTGAGGGCGGGCGTCTTGTTCTTAGACACCTTGTCCTGACGGCCCTTACGGACCAACTGGTTAATGGTGGGCACCGCGTGGTTCTCTTTCCTCTGAGGCGATCTGGCAGATCTGGGGTGTGGCTTGCGAAGTCCGCGCCCGATGCGGGCTGCGTCGCGGGTTGCGTTCCGGCCCTCCGGAGTCGCCCCCCGAGGTCGGGCGTGTCGCCGACTTCAGGTCGCGGCGGTCTCCCGCTGCTAGTAGGGCTTCTCTTCGACCGCTGCGAACGCAGCCACGCGCCACGACTTCCAAGCACGCGTCATGTCCTGGCCTGGCCAGGCACGATTGGCAAGACTACCGGGTGCCCCAGAGAGGGTCAAAATGAGCCGTGGCCGCTCACGCGAGGCGGGAGGCCAGCAGCTCGGCCAGGTGCAGGCTGGGGGTGCCCGCCAGGTCGGCGAGCTGCGTCCGGCACGAGAACCCGTCGGCCAGCACCACGGCGCCCTCCCCCGCCTCCCGGACCGCCGGGCCGAGGGCGTGCTCGAACACCCCGACCGACACCTCGTAGTGCCCCTGCTCCATCCCGAAGTTCCCGGCCAGCCCGCAGCAGCCCCCGACCGGGTGAGCGAGGCACCGGCCCGGCGGAGCAGCTGCTCGTCGGCACCCCACCCAGCACGGAGGCGTGGTGGCAGTGCGGCTGCGCGACGATCTCCACGCCCGACAGCGACGGCGGGTCCCAGCCCACCGCGCTCAGGTGCTCGGCCAGCGTCCGCAACCGCGCCGCGATCGGCGGCGCACCGCCGGGCAGCAGGTTCTCCGAGTCCTCCCGCAGCACCCCCAGGCAGGACGGCTCGAGTGCCACCACCGGTATGCCGTCCGGCACCTCGGTCGCCAACCGGGTGAGCAGCCGGCCCAGCCGGGCCCGGGCCTGGGGCAGCTGGCCGGTGCTGATCCAGGTCAGCCCGCAGCACTCGTCGCCGAAGGCCACCACCCGCACCCGCGCACCGGTGGCCGCCAGCACCGCCTCCGCGGCGTCGGCGACCTGCGGGATGAACCGGTTGGTGAACGTGTCGACCCACAGCACCACGTCGGGGCTCTCGACCGACGCGCGCCGGCGGGCACTCACCGGCCGGGGCGCCAGCCGCGGGAGCGAGCGACGGCCGTCGACCCCCGCGAACGCCGCGGCCAGCGCCGGCGCCTTGAGGCCGGCGTTGGCCAGCCGCGGCGGCACCTTCGCGATCAGTGCCGGCAGCCGGCCCAGGCTGTAGTGCGTGCGCGGGCGGCGCTTGCCGGAGTACTTCTGGTGCAGCCACTCCGCCTTGTAGCTGGCCATGTCCACCCCGGTCGGGCAGTCCCGGGCACAGCCCTTGCAGGCGAGGCACAGGTCCAGGGAGTCGGCCACCGCCGCCGAGTCCACGTCCAGCCGCCCGGTGACGACGTCCTGCAGGACGCGCGCCCGGCCCCGGGTGGAGTCCTTCTCGTCGCGCGTCGCCTGGAACGACGGGCACATGACGCCCCCGGTCCCGGTGTTGTCGGCGACGCACCTGCCGACGCCGGTGCACCGGTGGACCGCTGAGGTGAGGTCGCCGCCGTCGGCAGCCAGCCGCAGGAACGCCCGCGGCCGCGCCGCTTCGCGGTCGGGTACGGCGGCCAGCCGGATGTCGGCGTCGAACGGCGCGGGCTCCACCAGCACGCCCGGGTTCAGCAGGTCCCGCGGGTCGAAGAGGCGTTTCACCTCGCTCATCAGGCCGAGCGCCACGTCGTCGTACATCGCGGGGAGCAGCTCGGTGGCCAGGCCGTCACCGTGTTGGCCGGAGAGGCTGCCGCCGTACGACGCGGCCAGGCGCGCTGCCTCCTCGACGAACCGCGGGTCCTGCCCCCGCCCCCGTCACCAGGTCGAAGTCGATGCGCACGTGCACGCACCGGTCACCGAAGTGGCCGTAGGGCACCCCGGTGAAGCCGTGCCTCTGCAGCAGGGCGTCGAAGGACCGCAGGTAGTCCCCCAGCCGGGCCGGCGGCACCGCGGCGTCCTCCACCCCGCCTGCCCCGGCGGTCGGGTGGCCCGGGACGCCAGGCCGGCGCCGTCCTCACGGATCCGCCACAGCGCCGCCTGCTCGGCGACGTCGGTGACCACCCGGTGGTCCAGCGCGCCGCT
>CAVVFH010000006.1:0-141239 GCA_963747525.1 uncultured Actinomycetota bacterium | reverse complement strand
GCCCGGAGCCGAGCCGAACTGCATTCCGCGATCGTGCATCGTCCCGCCAGCGGGGCAACCGGGCCATCCCTCTCGATGTGACCGGCAGGTCAACCTCGGAAAGGGTGTGTGGTGTCTTCGGCGGCGCGTCACTGGTTCACATCCCCAGCATGGGGAGCGAGCGATTCGAGGATCTCGGCGGTGACCGGGTTCACCTTCTCATCGGGCTCGATGTAGTGCTCCTTGGTGATCTTCGACGAGGTGTGCCCGAGCATCTCGGCGGCGAGATCGGGGCCACTGGCCCGGTCGAGGATCGTGGCGACCGTGCGGCGGAAGGAGTGAGGCGTGACCCCTTCAATGCCCGCCTCCGCCATGACGCTGCGAAGGCGCCGCCGGACGTTGTTGGTCGTGAGTGGCGTGCCGTTGCGAGTGACGAAAAGCAGGTGCTCGGGGTCCTCGGATGCGGCCACGACGAGCCGCTGCCGCAACACCTCGGCGGTGAAGCTCGGGACCGACACGGTCCTAGTCGACTTCGCTGTCTTGGGGTGTGGCTGCCGATGCGTTGGCTTACCCGCCGGCGACACGATTGTCCCGCAGATGCGAACCGTCGCCGGCGTGCTGGTGACGTCGACGTCGCACTTGCGGATGGCGAGCACCTCACCGATGCGGGCGGATGTCCCGAGCATGACCTCGATGATCTGCTCGAGCTGGCCGTCCGGAGGTGGTCCGGGCACGCCTGGACCACGCCGCCAGCCCCGGACGGCGGCCCGGATGGCATCGACCTGCTTGGCCGTCAGCGCCATGGCCTGCGACGGCGGCTTCCTGAGCCTGGTCGTGTCGCGCACTGGGTTCTTGGCCACCGCGTCATACCGCACCGCCAATCCGAACGCGAGGCTGAGAACGGTCCGCGCCTGCTTGGCCATGCTGTAGCTCTTCGTGGTCGCCAAGGTCTTGATGAACAGGTCGACCTTGCGAACGGTGATCTCCCGCAGCACGTAGTGCTCGAAGGCCGGCATCACGAGCTGGCGCATGTTCCGCTCGTAGAGCGCCCGCGTGCTGGGCGCGAGCTTGTTCTCCAGATCGAGGTCCTCCAACCAGACCTCAACGAGCTTGCCGAAGGAGGTGTCGCCGGTGAGTTCTCCCGAGGCGACGTGGCTCGGCCGCTGCGAGAGCACCTTCTTCAGGTTGCGCTCGGCCTCCTTGTTGGTGGCACCGGTGGCCGAGACGCGGCGGACCTGGCCGTCGTCGTCGCGGTAGCGGGTGCGTGCGCGGACCCGAGCGCCCGGACACCTTGACGTAGGTGATGTCCCCGAAGGTGCCGATCGGCGTGCGTGGCCTACCCACGACGCTTCACCGCCCCTCGGGCGGGCGCCCCGGCTCGGCCTCGCGGTTCTGCCGCAGCCACTCGTGAACGTCGGTGACGAAGTAGCGGATCTGTCGTCCGATGTGAACCGCGCACGGTCCTTTGCCGGCCAAGCGCCAGTCGTACAGCGTCCTGACAGGCACGTTGAGGTACTCGGAGAGGTCCTCGATGCTCATCAGCGGCTCCAAGCCGCTCAAGGTCGGTGTGGTGCTGTCCATGCCGAGTAGGTGTGCGGAGGTCTCCGCACCACTCCGTGCTGGACGGGGCGACTCCGCATCTGAAGCCGGCTACCGGCCACCAGAGGGTTCCTGGACCGGGTTTCTGGACACTAAGTGGACACTCGATCAAGTCTCTAAATGCTTTCAGGCTCGGAATCCGTAGATTCCGAGCCTGAAATTCGTAGCGGGGGCAGGATTTGAACCTGCGACCTCTGGGTTATGAGCCCAGCGAGCTACCGAGCTGCTCCACCCCGCGTCGGTGATCCCTAGGTTAGCGGCCGCCTGGTGAGGTTCCAAATCGAGGTCGCCGGTGGTACTCCTGGCTGGTGGACACCCCCTCCGCCGTCGACGCACTGCTTGGCCGCGCACGGGAGCGACTGGACCGTGTGCTTCCGCGGGACCTCGCGGACGAGCTGGCGGCGGGCGCGGTCGTCGTCGACATCCGCCCCGTCGAGCAGCGGGACCGCGACGGTGCGCTGCCGGGCGCGTTCGTGATCGACCGCAACGCCCTGGAGTGGCGGCTCGACCCGACGTGCCCGCACCGGGTGATGGACCTTCCGGCCGACGCCCGGGTGATCATCGTGTGCAACGAGGGCTACCAGTCGAGTCTGGCCGCCGCCACGCTGCAGGAGCTCGGGCTGCGCGAACGCCACCGACCTGGTCGGCGGCTACCAGGAGTGGCTGGCCGTCACCGCGACCACGGCTTAGCCGGTGGATCGCAGGCACCTGGTGCGTGCGATCCACCGGGCAGCGGTGGTCAGCCCTGGTCGGCGGCGTCCTGGGCGGCCCTGAGCGCCTGCTGAACCAGGTCCTCGGCCTCCTGCATGAGCCGGGCGTACTTCACCTGGTTGCCTGCCTTGGCAGCCGCCTCGGCGGCGGCGTACTTCTGGTCCGCCTGCTCCAGCAGGTCCAGCACGTCCGGCGGCGTCGTGGGCTCGCCGGTGCCCTGCCCGGTGCCCTGGCCGGTGCCCTCCTGGTTGCCGTTGCCCTTGCCGTCACCCTTGCCGTTGCCGTCGGTCACGTCAGGACCGCTGATGGAGCCCGACTTCAGGACGTCGTTGAGCGCTTCGGTCAGCGACGTGCCGTAGCCGGCGTTCTTGCCGAACGACGCGAGGACGAACTGCAGCACCGGGTAGGCGCCCTGACCGCTCTCCCGCAACGCGTAGACCGGCTGCACGTAGAGCAGCCCGCCACCCACCGGAAGCGTCAGCAGGTTGCCGTAGAGGATCTGCGAGTTCTGCTTGATCGGCAGCAGCTGCGCCTGGATCTCCTCATCTGCCGCGAACGTGTTCGCGATCTGTGAGGGGCCCTGCACCTGGGTGGAGTCCGGCAGCCGGAGGATGCGGATCTTTCCGTAGTCCTCACTCGTCGCGTCGGAGTTCGCCGAGATGAACGAGGCCAGGTTCGACCGGTTCGTCGGCACGTAGACGCTGGTGATGGAGAACACCGGCGACTGGCGGCGCGGGGTCGGCCGAGCCGTCCTTGGCGTCCTCCGCCGGCATCTGCACCGAGAGGCGGTACGGCGGCTGCTTGTTGGCCTGGTCCGCCGGGTCCTCCGGGACCTCCCACCGGTCGGTGCCCTTGTAGAACGTCCTGCGGGTCGGTCACGTGGTACTGCGCCAGGATGCTGCGCTGCACCTTGAACATGTCCTCGGGGTAGCGGAAGTGCGCCAGCAGCGTCTCGGGGATGTCCTCCCGGGGCTGCACGACGTCGGGAAACGCGTCCTTCCAGGCGTCGAGGACCGGGTCGGCCTGCCACTCGTACAACGTCACCGTGCCGTCGTAGGCGTCGACCGTGGCCTTCACCGAGTTGCGCAGGTAGTTGATCTGGTCGGTCGGCAGCGTGACGTAGGACTGCGTCGGGGTCAGCGCGTCGCTGATCATCTCCTCGAACGACTCGACGTTCGGCGTTCGGGTAACGGTCCGTGGTGGTGTACCCGTCGAGGACCCACACCACCTTCCCGTCGACCACGGCCGGGTACGGGTCGCCGTCGACGGTGAGCCACGGCGCGATCTGCTCGACCCGCTCGCGGGGGTCGCGCTCGTAGATGATCTTCGAGTTCTCGTTGACCCGGCTGGACAGGACGATGTTCGGCTCCCCGAACTTGATGGCGTAGAGCAGCTTGTGGAACAAACCGCCGACGTCCACGCCGGCCTCACCGTCGTACGTCGTGGTGCCGCGCTTGCCGGCAGCCTCCTCCGGGATGTCGAGCTCGACGTCACTGCCGTCGTCCGGCTTGCCGACGATGGAGTACGCGGGGCTCTTCTCGCCGAAGTAGATCCGCGGCTGGTAACCGTCGCTGGCCCGCTGAGGTCGCTCAGCTCACCGCGTGGCGGCAGGTCCTCCTCCGCCCACGGCGGCTCGTCGCTCGGCGGCGCCTCACCGTCGGCGGTGCGGTTGTTGCCGTAGGCCGCGATCACGCCGAAGCCGTGGGTGTAGACGGTGTGCTCGTTGGCCCAGTTGCGCTGCTCCTCCACGAGGCCGGACTGGTCGAGCTCGCGGACACCGAGGACGAGGTCGCGGTCCTGGCCGTCGATGTCGTACTTGTCGACGTCGAGCACCGGCGCCACGCTGTAGTAGCCACGCACCTGCTGCAGCTGCTCGAACGCCTGGCTCATCCGCGCCGGGTCGATCAGCCGGATCCCCGGCAGCGTCTCCGCACTCTCCTTCAGCTGCGTCCTCGGTCACCGACACCGTCGCGTTGTACTGCTGCTCCTTGGTGCTGGCTATGTCGTACGACGTTCGGGTGGCATCGATGTTCCTGGCGAGGTACGGCTCCTCCTTGTCCGGCTCGGAGGGCCGCACCTGGAACTGCCACACGATGCCCGGCCACAGCGCCCCGAGGAGCACCGCGGAGAGCACCAGCAGCCCCAGGCCGACCGACGGCAGCAGCCAGGTCCTGCGGAAGACGTTGGCGAAGAACAGCACCGCGCAGATGATCGCGATGTACATGAGGATGTTCTTCGACGGCAGCACCGCGTTGTCGGCGGTGTAGTTGATGCCGGTGAACCGGCGGCCCTGCTCGGTGGTGAGGTCGAAGCGGTCCAGCCAGTAGTCCAGCGCCTTGACCAGGACGAACAGGCCGAGCAGCACGGAGAACTGCACCTGCGCAGCCCCGGCGACCCGGTCGCCGCGCGACTGCAGCCGGATGCCGCCGAACAGGTAGTGGACGATCACCGCCGCCACCAGGGCCAGCACCAGGGTCATCAGCGCGAAGTTCACGACGTAGTGCAGCCAGGGCAAGGAGAAGACGAAGAACCCGATGTCCTTCTTGAAGTACGGGTCGTCGGTGCCGAACGGCTGCCGGTGCCGCCACAGCAGGTAGGTGCGCCACTGCCCCGACGCCGACCCGCCCGCGATCAGACCGAGCAGCACCGCGACCGCGATCACGACCCACTTGCGCATCGGCTCGACGGCATCGCGGTAGCGCTCCAGCCCCGCCTCGCTGGGCAGCGGACGGAACTGCGGCCGGGCCTTGAAGGACCACACGATGTTCGCGGCGACCACGCCGCCCATCAGGATCCCGAAGACGACGAAGAGCAGCACCCGGGTGCCGAGCACCTTGGTGAAGACCTCGCTGTAGCCGACGTTGCTGAACCACAGCTTGTTCGTCCAGATGCCGGTGAACGTGGACAGCAGGAAGAAGCCGGCGATGAGCACGGCCGCGGTGGCGAGCAGGGCCCGCGACCGTTGGGGCCGCGGCGCCGCCGCAGCGCCGCGTCGCGGTGGGGTCGGGTCGTCGAAGAGTCCGCTCACGGTGTCCTCACTGCTCCGGTGCCTCGGGGTCCGTCGGGCCGCCCTCGGGAAGGGTCAGCGTGGCCTGCAGCAACTCTAGGAGAGCCGGCACGAGGTCCGCCCCCTCGAGCACCGAGGAGTCCTCGTCGTGGGAGCGCAGCCGCAGCGCACAGTACGTCGTACCGGCGCGGGTGGCCGCCGCCACCATGCGCACCTCCTGGCGCTCGGGGTGGCTCTCGGCGAGCTGCTGTGCCGCCGCCTCGTCCTCGGGCAGCTCGACCGTGGGAGGCAGCACCAGCCGCTCCACCACGGCGGCGGTCCCGTGGACGGCCGCGGGCCACACCATCTCGGTGAGCAGCTGTTCCAGCGGCAGGTCGGGCGGCAGCTCGTCCTGCTCGATCGGGGTCAGCGACCCCGTCAGGTCGGCGGCGGGGTCGACCTCGAGCATCTCGGCCAGCCCCGGCTCGTTGGCCAGCAGCTCCTCGGTGTGCACGAGCGCGAAGAGCTTCGCGGGTTGGTCCCACCCCTCGGAGGCAGCGTGCCGCTCGAGCTCCAGCACCGCGGCGCGGAGCGGCAGGTCCGCAGCGGCGGTGAGAGGGCCGTTCTCAGCGGGCTCGGTCGGGTCGTCGGTCATGTCGAGCACCTCGGCAGGTCGGCGTCAGGGTCCTGGGCGTACTTCTCGAGCGAGGCGACGGCGCTGTGCAGGGAGTCCACGCGCACCAGCCGCATGTCGTCGGGGTCCACCGGCGCCTTGACGGCGGACCCGCAGTTCTGGGCGGGACCAGGAAGATCTCGGCGTCGGACCGTGCCGCCGCGATGAGCTTCTCCCGGATACCGCCGATGGGGCCGACGGTGCCGTCCGGGGCGATGGTGCCGGTGCCGGCCACCACGTCCCCGCCGGTCAGCGCGCCGGGGGTGAGCGTGTCGTAGACGGACAGCGCGAAGACCAGTCCGGCGCTCGGGCCGCCGATCGACTCGTCGATGCCCACGTGCACGTCGAAGGGGAACTGGTAGCCGATGCCGACCAGGACCCCGAGGATCGCGCGCTTCTTGTCGTCCTGCGCGGCGGCGGTCGTGATCTCGAAGGTGCGGTCGGCGCCGGACCGGCGTACTCCCACCTCCACCTTGTCGCCCGGGGACACACCATCGAGCGCGGCGAAGAGGTCCTCCATGCCGCCGATCTCGGTGCCGTCGACCGCCACGATGCGGTCCCGCGGCTCGAGCTTGCCGCCCGACGGACCCTTCGGCGTCACGCCGGTGACCTCCACGTGCGTCGGGCAGGTCGTAGCCCAGCTCGGTCAGCGCCACCGCCACCGCGGTGTCCTGGGAGCTGACCATCTGCGCGGAGGACTCGGTGCGCTCCTGCTCCGCGGTGCTGTCGTCGGGGTACATCGCCTCGAACGGCAGCACGTCGCGGTCCGACCGCATCCACGCCCACAGGGCGTCGACCAGGGTGAGGTGCGTCTCCGGGTTGGTCACCGACACCGTGGTCAGGCGCAGCTCCCCCTCGGTGGGGAAGGTCTTGTGCCCCCGCACCCGGATGATCGGCTTGTCGCCGTTGTCCCCGAGCACGTCGATCGTCGGGCCGGGCGACAGCGTCACGTAGGGCACCGACGTCCGGGCCGCCACGACCACCAGCACGACCAGCAGCCCCACGGCAAGCAGGCTGGCGACCGAGCGGCGATTCATGGGCTCACCCTCTCACCAGGCGACAACCGGCGTTTGCGCCGCTCGCCCGTCGAGCCGTCGCCCTCCGGATGCCTGGCCGCGGATGGTCAGTCGCCGCGCCGCGACGGGCGTACGGCGATCCCGGTGCTCCGGTCCCGCACGGCGACCGGCCGGGGACGGCTCGCCCCGGGGTGCTCCTTGGCCATCGCGGCGGCGAACCGCTCGTACGCGGCCTCCGAGCGGTCCCTCTCGTCCCGTCGGGGGCGGCCGGCCCAGGTCGCCCACAGCATGGCCAGCACGGTCACCGCACCGGCCGGCGCCAACCACCACAGGATCTCCACCAGCCCAGGCTAGGCACTGGATCGCCCGCGGTTGCGCAGGCGCGCACGTTTCACGGGGTGCCGACCCACTCCTCCGCGCCGTCGGCGAACACCTGGTGCTTCCAGATCGGCACGGTGGCCTTGAGGTCGTCGATGAGGTCACGGGCGGCGTCGAACGCCTGCCCGCGGTGCGCGGAGGCCGCTGCCACGACGACGGCCAGGTCTCCGATCTCCAGCAGACCCGACCCGGTGCACCGCCGCCACGGCGACCACGGGGTGCCGCTCGGCCACCGCCTCGACGACCTCCCGGAGCCGGTCGGTGGCCGTCGGGTGGGCGGAGTAGTCCAGGTGCGCCACCGCCTTGGCCTCGTCCTGGTCGCGCACCGCGCCGACGAACAGCGTCACCCCTCCGGCGGCGGCGTCGGACACCGCGGCCAGCACCTCGGACACGTCCAGCGGTGTCTCGCGGATCTCCACCAGCCGTACCCGGTCGTCGCTCACCCTCCCGACCCTAGCCCGCTCGGGCGGGCTGAGTAGTTTTGGAGCCATGAGCAGTGACCCCGGCGACCAGCCCAACCCGTTCAAGGGCACGCCCTTCGAGCAGATCTTCGCCGCGTTCGGCGGGGCGGGAGGTGCCGGCCTGCCGGGGATGGGGGCCGGCATGCCCGACCTGTCCGCCCTGATGGGCCAGATGCAGGCGATGCTGCAGCCGCACGAGGGCACGGTGAACTGGAACCTCGCCCACGACATCGCCCGGCGTGCGGTCGCCCAGGAGCCCGACCCCTCGGTGTCCTCGGCCGAGGACTCGCGGATCGCCGACGCCCTGCGGCTGGCCGACCACTGGCTCGACTCCGCGACCCAGCTGCCGAGCGGGGTGAGCACCACCGTCGGCTGGAGCCGGGCGGAGTGGGTCGAGCAGACCCTGCCGGTCTGGAAGAAGCTGGTCGAGCCGGTGGCCGAGCACGTCGTCGCGGCGATGACCCAGGCCATCCCCGACGAGGCCAAGCAGATGGCCGGCCCGTTCGCCGGCCTGCTCACGCAGGCGGGGGGCGCGATGTTCGGCACCCAGGTCGGGCAGGCCCTCGCCGGGCTCGCCGGTGAGGTGCTCAGCGCCAGCGACATCGGCCTCCCGCTCGCCCCGGTCGGGCGCGCTGCCCTGCTGCCGACCAACATCACCGCGTTCGCCGACGGGCTCGACGTGCCCGCGGAGGACGTGGTCCTCTACCTGGCACTGCGCGAGGCGGCCCACCAGCGGCTGTTCGCGCACGTGCCGTGGCTCAACGCGCACCTGCTCGCGGCCGTCGAGGACTTCGGTCGCGGGACCACCATCGACATCGCCGGCATGGAGGCCAAGCTCGCGGGCATCGACCCGACGAACCCGGCGGCACTGCAGGAGGCGCTGGAGGGCGGCCTGTTCGAGCCGCAGAAGACACCGACGCAGCAGGCCGCTCTGGCGCGGCTGGAGACGATGCTCGCCCTCGTCGAGGGCTGGGTCGACGAGGTGGTGGCGCGGGCCACCACCGACCGGATGCCGAACGCCGGCAAGCTGCAGGAGATCATCCGCCGGCGCAGGGCCGCCGGGGGACCTGCGGAGGACGCGTTCGCCGCGCTGGTCGGCCTCGAGCTGCGCCCCCGGAGGTTGCGCGACGCTGCCGCCCTGTGGGGCAGCCTGCGCTCCCGGAAGGGGCCCGAGGGCCGCGACGCGGTCTGGGCACACCCGGACCTGCTCCCGACCTCGGCCGACCTCGACGACCCGCTCGGGTTCGGCGAGGCCGGGGAGATCGAGGAGATGGGCGACTCGGAGTTCGACGCGGCGCTGGCCGACCTGCTCGACCGCGAGTCCGGCAGCTCCGGGGAGCCCGGCGGTCCCGACGAGCCGGAGGCGTGAGGGGCCCTCCACGCCGACGCCCTGCACCTGCTGGAGCACTGGGCACCGCCGACGCCGCGCCAGGAGTCACTGCGGCAGGAGTACGTCGCGCACCTGCACGCCCATCCCGACGGCCTGGACCGCTCGTGCCGTCCTGACCACGTCACGGCGAGCACGCTGGTGCTGGATCCCACCGGCACGTCGGTGCTGCTCACGCTGCACGCGAAGGCCGGTCAGTGGTTCCAGCTCGGCGGCCACGTGGAGCCGGACGACCGGACGCTGGCGGGTGCGGCACTGCGCGAGGCCACCGAGGAGTCCGGGATCGCGGCGCTCGACCTCGACCCGGTCCCGCTGCAGCTCGACGCCCATGACGTGCCGTTCTGCGGTGGCCGGCCCGGAACCCGCCACCTCGACGTGCGCTTCCTGGCGGTGGCCCCGCCCGGCGCCCGCCCGGCGATCACCGCCGAGTCCGCCGAGCTCCGGTGGTGGCCGGCGGTGGCGCTGCCGTCGGACGAGCCGTCGTTAGCCGAGCTCGTCGAGCTCGGCCGTCACCGCGCCGGGCACGGCTGAGTCGGCGTCGGCCGCACTGCCCTCGGGCACGTCGTCCGGCGAGATCTCCCACTTCGCGGCCAGCGCCACCCCCTCGAGGAACCCGCGCGCCCGCTCGGCCTTGGGGAAGCGGTCGACCATCCGCCAGAACGTCTTGGTGTGCCCCTTCTCCAGCAGGTGTGCCAGCTCGTGCAGGAGCACGTAGTCGATCACCCAGCCGGGCATGCCCTGGAGCCGGTCGGAGAGCCGGATCGCCTTGTCGGCCGGCGTGCACGACCCCCACCGGTGCTGCTGGTTGGCCACCCAGCGCACCGATACCGGACGGGCCAGGCCCTCGAGGTAGCGCTGCGACAGCGTCTCCGCGCGGCGCGCCAGGGCCGCGTCCGACGGTTTGCTCCGGGCCTCGGACCTCTCGAGGCGGGCGACCATGGTCGCCACCCACTCCTTCTCCTCGGCCTTCGTCATCCGAGCGGGGAGCAGCACCACGACGGTGCCGTCGTCGTTGCGGTAGGCCGAGACGGTCCGCCGCCGGCGGCGGCTGCGGCGTACCTCGACGCGCGGCACCGCGGCCGCCGGGGCCCCGTCCGCTGCCTGCTCCATGGCCCGCACGGTACTCGCCGCGGGGCCACCGCAGGCGGCTCCGGTCACGGTTCAGGTCGCGTGGTCGCCTCGCGTCCAGGCGAGGAGCTCGTCCAGCGGCCACGTGGTCACGATCCGCTCCGGGGGAACCCCGAGCGCGTGCGCCCGGGCGGCCCCGTAGTCGAGGAAGTCGAGCTGTCCCGGGGCGTGGGCGTCGCTGTCGATGGCGAACAGGCAGCCCGAGGTCGAGCGCCAGCGCGCACCAGGTCGTCGGGCGGGTCCTGCCGCTCGGGGCGGCTGTTGATCTCCACCGCCACCCGGTGCTCGCGCGCAGGCCTCGAACACCGCCCGGGCGTCGAACTCGCTCTGCGGACGGGTGCCCGCGGCCGCCGCGCACCAGGCGCCCGGTGCAGTGGCCCAGCACGTTGGTGCGCGGGTGGCGCACGGCGGCGACCATCCGCCGGGTCATCGGCCCGCTGTCCATCCGCAGCTTGGAGTGCACCGAGGCCACCACGACGTCGAGCCGGCCGAGCATCTCCTCGGACTGGTCGAGGCCACCGTCCTCGAGGATGTCGACCTCGATGCCCTTGAGCAGTCGGAAGCTGCCGTCCAGGTGTGCGTTGACGGCGTCGACCACCTCGAGCTGGCGGGTCAGCCGGGCCGCGCTGAGGCCGTTGGCGACCTTGAGCCGCGGCGAGTGGTCGGTCAGCGCCAGGTACTCGTGCCCCACCTGGACGGCGGTCATCACCATCTCCTCGATCGGCGACCCGCCGTCGGACCAGTCCGAGTGGCTGTGCAGGTCGCCGCGCAGCCGGGCGCGCAGCTCCTCGCCGCCGGCGACCAGCGGCCCGGCCTCGCGCTCCAGGTCTGCGAGGTACGCTCGGCACCCGCCCGGCGAGGCTCTCCAGGATCGACCGTCTCGGTGGCCTTGCCGATCCCCTCGAGCTCGCGCAGCGTGCCGGCCTCGGCCCGCTCGGCGCACCTCCTCCGGCGGCGTGGCCAGGACCCGCGCCGCGGCCCCGCGGAACGCCTTGACCTTGAACGTGTCGGCCAGCGTCCGCTCGAGCAGGAACGCGATCCGACGCAGCGCTGCCGCGGGATCCGGCTCGCCGGTCGCCGAGTGCCCTGGGTCGCTGGCTGTTCACATCACGACTTTCTTGCGTCCACAACAGGTGGAAAGCACTGCTGCGCAGGTCAGGCCGCGTGTCGCGGAACCGCCCGGGCGTGTCCTGCACAGCAGTCACCCCCAGGCGTTCCACAGCCTTGTCGGCGCGTTCCACACCGTATCCACAGCGTTCTCCACAGCGGTGCAGACCGAGCGCCCGAACCCGTTGACCTCCGTCGGTGCCGAAGCCTAGGTTCGTCGCAGATGAGGCCCCCGGCCGATCTCGGGCCACCACTCGCAAGGGGAAGGCAAGTGACGGATCCGGCGGAGGCCGGGGGCCTCGCCTCTCATCCGGACCACCGCCGACCTGTCCCAACGTCGTGCGGATCTCTCTGCCGAGCTGTCGCGTCTTCGCCACCCCGTGGCGACCTCCCAAGACGCGACAGCTCGGCATTCCGCTGTCACGACCCGCGGTGTCAGCGGCCGCGGAAGACCGGGCGCGTCGCTCCCGGGAAGCGCGCACCCCCTCCTGCAGGTCCTCGGTGGCCAGCGTGACCGGCTGCGCGAGCGCCTCCCAGCTCGATGCGCCGACTCGAAGTCGGCGTGACCGCCGTCGCGCAGCGCCACCTTGGTGAGCCGGCTGGCGATCGGGGCGGTCGCCGCGATGCCGGCGGCCGTCTCCAGCACCGTGTCGAGGAAGGTGCTCGTCCGGCAGTGACGCTCGGAGACCAGCCCGATCCGGAGCGCCTCCTCGGCCCCGACCATCCGCCCGGTGAGCAGCAGCTCGCGGGCGCGGGCCTCCCCCACGACGTTCGGCAGCGTGTACGTCGCCGCCATCCCGGCGTGCATCCCGAGCTTCACGAACGGCACCGACATGCGGGCCGACGCGGCGGCGTACCGGATGTCGCAGGCCAGCGCCAGGCACAGTCCGGCGCCGACCGCCGGGACCGTTGATCGCGGCGATCGTCGGGACCTCGAGGTCGCGGATCGACAGCCAGGCCCGGTAGAAGCCGAGCATCCGGTTGCGCAGGTGGTGGACCGGAGCGTCCGGCTCCCCGGCGATCCACCGTGGGTCGCCGCCGGAGCAGAAGGCGCTGCCCTCCCCGGTCACCACGACGACGCGCACGTCCGGGTCCGCGGCCAGCTCGGCCATCGCCGACGTCCACGCCTCCGTCATCGGCGCCGACATGGCGTTGCGCTGGGCGGGGTTGTCGAGGGTGAGCAGGACGACCCCGTCGGAGGGCCGGTCCACGCGGAGCTGGGTGGCGGTGTCAGTCATGGGGCCTGACCCTAGTGAGGCCCGCGGCTCCCGGCAGCGGCACACCGGACAGCGAAATGGGGCCGAACCGGCCATCCTGGCGGTTCCGGACGGTGCCCTTGCGCGGAGTTGCGCCTGCGGGGGCGTAGGGTTCGGAGCGGCCGTGACACGCGGCACACTCGGCGGACCTGTGCTGCCCGCCGCGACACGACCGACACTGGACATGAACGACATGAGGAAGCAAGGAGTCCGAGATGGCAGAGACCTGGAGCGGCGAGTTCTACTGCGTGAAGTGCAAGGAGAAGCGCCAGGCCGACGGCGAGGTCAAGGTCAACGACAAGGGCACCCGGATGGCCAAGGCCGTCTGCCCCGTCTGCGGCACCAACCTGAACCGCATCCTCGGCAAGGCCTGAGCCACAAGCTCGGCGTCACCCTCAGAGGCGACGGGAGGGGCGGGACCGGACGGTCCCGCCCCTCCGCGCATGTCCGGGTCCGGCTGTGGAGGACCGTTCGCGGGACGCCGCGATGTGCGGCAGGCTCTGCGGCCATGCACCCGTCCTGCTGCCCGGCACCCACGTGGTGCGCCGCGACGCCGACCACGTCCAGGCCGGGCTCGCCCCGGCGCCGTCGGTGGTCGCTCCCCGGCGACCAGCACGTCCCCGGCGCCCCGACCTCGGCGACCCGGCGGTGGCCCGCACGCTCGGCCGGGCCGGCCTCCTGCTGACCGACGACGGGCCGCTGCGCCGGGCGCTGCCGCCGCACGGAGCGACGGACCCCTGGGTGCGGCACACCGTCTCGGCCGCTCGCCCGACGCACCTCTGCCAGCCCCGCGCGAGCGCTGGCCGGCCGGGACCGCTGCGTGGTCACGGTCCACGACTTCGGCCACCCGCTCGGTCGCGACGCTCGCGGCCGACCTGGAGCGGCTGTGCCGCCGCACGGGGCTGCGACTCCCCCAGGCCGCCACGTCCAGGGCCCGCGCGCCACGGCACCCGCCCGCCTGCGGTGCTGGACGTGCTCGTCGGGGTCGGGGAGCCGCCCCGGGAGCTTCTGGACGACCGGGTCCGCGAGGCATCCCCACCTCGTCGTCCGCCTGGTCGAGGGGCGTGCCGTCGTCGGCCCGTTCGTCGCGCCGGGACGCACCGCCTGCCTGCGCTGCGTCGACGCGTACCGCACCGAGGAGGACCCGGCCTGGCCGCTGCTCGTCGAGCAGTACGCCCGAGCCACGTGCGGTGACCGCTCCGACGGCATCCCGGAGCCGGTCGACGCCGCCCTCGCCGCGGTCGCGGTCGGCTGGGCCGCCCGCGACCTCGCGTCGTACGTCGGAGGGTGGCGAGCCGACGTCGTGGTCGAGCACCGTCACGTTGGCCGCCGACCTTCGCGAGACCGTCGACCCGCCGGTGCCCGCCCCACCCGCACTGCGGCTGCGCCTGGGGCTGACGCGTTCAACTGCCTTCCGGCACAATGGGAGGATGCCCGACCTTCCCCGCAAGGCAGTCACGCGCACCGCGAGGCTCGCGTCGCTGCCGCTGGGGTACGCCGGTCGCACCGCGCTCGGCATGGGCAAACGACTGGGCGGCGCGCCGGCCGAGGCCGTGATGACCGAGGTGCAGCAGCGGACCGCCGAGCAGCTGTTCCGCACCCTCGGCGAGCTCAAGGGCGGCGCGATGAAGTTCGGCCAGGCGCTGTCGATCCTCGAGGGCGCGCTGCCCGAGGAGATGGCGGCGCCGTACCGCGCCCACCTGACCAAGCTGCAGGACTCCGCCCCGCCGATGTCCACCGCGGTGGTGCACCAGCAGCTGGTCCGCGAGTTCGGCGCCGGCTGGAAGCGCAAGATCGTGGAGTTCGACGACCTTCCCGCCGCGGCCGCCTCGATCGGACAGGTGCACCGCGGGCGGTGGGTGGACGGCACCGACGTCGCCATCAAGATCCAGTACCCCGGCGCCGAGCAGGCGATGATCTCCGACCTGCGGCAGATCACCCGGCTGGCGAAGACCTTCGGCGGGCTCGTCCCCGGCATCGACGCCCGGGCGCTCGCCCAGGAGCTGCAGGACCGGATCGTCGAGGAGCTCGACTACCGGCTCGAGGCGGAGGCGCAGGCCGCCTTCGCCGAGGCGTTCGCCGACGACACGCACTTCGTCGTACCGCGTCCGGTCGCCCACGCGCAGCGGGTCCTGGTCACGCGAGTGGCTGCCGGCGACCAGCTCGCTGGCCAAGGTCATCGAGGACGGCAGCCACGAGGAGCGCGACCACTGGGGGACGCTCTACGCGCGGTTCATGTTCGAGGGCCCCGCGCGCACCGGCATGATGCACGCCGACCCGCATCCGGGGAACTTCCGCATCGTCCCCGGCGTCGACGGCGCCCCGGACCGGCTGGGCGTGCTCGACTACGGCGCGGTCTCCCGGCTGCCCGACCGGCGAGCTGCCGCGGTCACTGGGCCGGCTGATGCAGATCACGCTGCTCGACGACTACGACGAGGTGGTGCGAGCACCTGCGTGCCGAGGGCTTCATCAAGCCGCACATCCGGGTCCGGGCCGAGGACCTCAAGGCCTACCTGGGACCGTTCGTCGACCCCGCCCGCACCGAGACGCTTCCGGTTCTCCCGCGACTACATGCGCAGCCAGCTGAACCGGCTCCCGGACCCGGCGCACCCGGAGACCCAGCTGGCCTTCCGGCTGAACCTGCCGCCGGAGTACCTCCTCATCCACCGCACCTTCGTCGGCGCGGTGGGCGTGCTCTGCCAGCTCGAGGCGGAGGTGCCGTTCCGCGGGATCCTCGAGGAGCTCGATGCCGGGGTTCACCGACCCGCTCTGAGCCCGCTCCGAGGTCCCGCGGGCCGCGCTACCAGTGCTCCTGGTCGAGCTTGCCCTCCATGGCACGGACGTGCTGCCGGGTGCACTGCTCGCAGTACCTCTTCACCTGCCCCCGCTCCATGGTCAGCGACCAGGTCAGGGGCGGGTCGTCACCGGGGTCGGCGGCGCCGCAGAGGTCGCAGGTGGTGGCCACGAGCCAACGGTACGACGCCGCACCGCACCACGTCCCGTTCCGCGGGCCGTCGGTTTCCCAAGGGATGCAGGGGAATTGGCACTCCCCATGGCTCACGAACCATGGGGAGTGCCAGCTTGCCGGCATCACCTGGGAAACCGGCACCTGCTCAGATCGACCGGGCGAGGGCGAGCCGGGCCTGGAGGGCTGCGCGCTCGGCACGGCGGGACAGCCGGCGGGCGGCGACGAGCCGACGCCCACGCTGCAGGGACTGCGCCTCTCCCAGGCGCGCGGACATCTGGGCCCGCGCCAGGTCTTCATGCATCAAGTTCATGATCGTGCTCCGTGGGGTCTCGGTGTGCTGGGTGTTCATCGGTCGGCGGCTCAGATCCTGGCGGCGGCCAGACGGGCGCGCCGGGCGGCCTGCTCGGCGCGACGCGACAGGCGGCGGGCGGTGACGACGTGGTGGCCACGACGTCGGGAGTGCGCCTCCTCGAGGCGCCGGCTCATCTGTGCTCGAGCCAGGTCTTCGTACATCAAGTTCATGGCAGTGCTCCGGTTCGTGTGGGTGAGGTTCTTCGGGTTGTCCATCAGGCTGCGACCTCGTTCTTGCGGGGCCGGCCACGGGGGCGCTTGCGGGGGATGACCACTCCCTGGAGGAAGAGCTGGCCGCCCCACACCCCCCACGGCTCACGGCGCTCGAGGGCGCTCGCCAGGCACTCGACTCGGACCGGGCAGGTCCCGCACAACGCCTTGGCGAGCTCGACGTCGCTGGGCGACTCGGCGAAGAAGAGCTCCGGGTCCTCGCGGTGACACGGCAGCTGCTCCTCGTCGACGTCCGCGCCGGCGAGTGGCGCGTCGAGGACGGTGATACTCATCTCTCTCCTCCTGGTGACTGCAACATGGGGGTGACCAAACAGAAAGGCCGCGGATCCCGGGTTTCGGGTTCCGCGGCCTGGAGGCTGCCGAGCAAGGATCTGGTCCTATGTCGGTGGACTCCAGGCAGTGGTGCCCGGGAAGGTGCGCACATCGGCCGTGGGGACACGGACGCCCGCCTTGACGGCGCAGTCCGCGGTAGCGATCCCCTGGACCGACACCTCGCCCGTGAACTCCGGAAGTGCGCGCAGCCACGAGGCGTCAGCGCAACCGTGAGTGGGCATGGCGAGGTCGGCCTGCCGGCCCAGGTCGTAGACAAACGTTGTGATCATTGCGAGCACCTCCTCGGCGATCATCGTGCGGAAACCCCTTGCGGTGGCTCGGGGCGTGAGCAACCGTACTCGCCCTGGAATCTCGGGCGCAAACCATTTAGCGCCGATTCTTCAAAAACCTTGAACGGCCGGTCCTCACCACGTATGGACGGCAGGCGTTCGGCGGTCGGCCCCCTGCTCAGGAAGCATTGCGGCTGAGCAGCTCCAGCACCGCGTCGCCGTACTTCTCCTGCTTGGTGCGCGCCGATCCCGGTGATCGACAGCAGCTGCTCGGCGGTCGTCGGGACGCACCTCGGCGATCGCCTGGAGGGTCAGGTCGGTGAACACGACGTACGCCGGCACCGACTCGGCCTTCGCGGTCTCCGACCGCCACGCGCGCAGGGTCTCGAAGAGCGCCTCGTCGTAGGTCGACGGGCACGACGCGCACCGGCCGACCTTGCGCTCGGCGACCGTGGTCAGCGGAGCCGAGCACACCCGGCACGTCGACTGCGTGGCCGACCGGCGGCGCCTGGTCTGCTTCGGGGCGCGGTCGGAGGCCGCCTCGGGGCGCAGGTCGTCGAGGAACCGGGACGGCCGGCGGGAGGCGCGGCCGCCGGGGTTGCGCGCCAGCGCCCAGGAGACCGACAGGGTCTCGCGGGCCCGGGTCATCCCGACGTAGAGGAGCCGCCGCTCCTCCTCGACCGCCGCGGGCGAGTCCATGGCGTAGGTGATCGGCAGCGTGCCCTCGACGACGCCGCACAGGAACACCGCGTCCCACTCCAGGCCCTTGGCGGTGTGCAGCGTCGCGACCGTCACCCCGTCGGCGACCGGGGCGTGCTGCTCGGCCGCCCGGCGGTCGAGGTCGTCGACGAAGTCGCCCAGGGACGCGTCCGGGGCTCGCCGCCGCGAAGCTGGCGGCGAGGTCGGTGAGCGCCTGCAGCGACTCCCACCGGTCCCGGACGTTGCCCCGGGCCGTGGGCGCCTCGGGCGTCCACCCCATCCCGGCCACCACGGCCCTGGTCTGCTCGACGAGCTCGGCGCCGCGGCCACCGCCGCCCTCGCGCGGAGCGCGCCGCCCCGCGCAGCAGCGTCACCGCCTGGCGCACCTCGGCGCGCTGGAAGAACCGCTCGGCGCCCCGCACGACGTAGGGGATGCTGCGGGCGGCGAGCGCCTCCTCGAAGGCCTCGGACTGCGCGTTGATCCGGAACAGCACGGCGACCTCGCCGGCGGGCATCCCGTCGTCGAGCGAGCCGGCGGATCTCCGCCGCCACCGACTCGCGCCTCCTCGACCTCGTCGGCGTGCTCGTGGTAGCGCACGCCCGGGCCGGCCGGCCGCTGCGGCCCGCAGCCGCACCGCGCCGGTGTCGCTGCGGGCGAGCAGGGTGTTCGCCGCCTCGATCACCTGAGGTGTCGACCGGTAGTTGCGGACCAGCTCGATGCTCGTGGTGCCGCGGTGCTTCTGGGGGAAGTCGAGCAGGTATCGAGCACTGGCGCCGGCGAACGAGTAGATCGTCTGCGCCGGGTCACCCACCACGCAGATCTCGTCGCGGCCACCCAGCCACAGGTCGAGCAGGGCGGACTGGATCGGGCTGACGTCCTGGAACTCGTCGACGACGAAGTGGGTGTACTGCCGGCGGACCTCGGCGGCCACCCGCTCGTCCTCGGCCAGCACCGCGGCGGCGCACAGCAGCACGTCCTCCATGTCCATCCGGCCCGCGGCCCGCTTGGCGTCCTCGTAGGAGGCGAACACCCGCGCCACCGTCGCCGGGTCCACCCCGGCCACGTCCCGGCCCTTGGCCGGCGCGACGCGGGCGTAGTCGTCGGGGCGGACGTTGCTGACCTTGGCCCACTCGATCTCGCTGGCCAGGTCGCGCAGGGTCGCCGGCTGCGGTGTCGACCCGGTTGCGGCGGGCCGCCGTGCCGACCACGGGCAGCTTGGAGTCCATCAGCTGCGGCAGCTCACCGCCGTACACCCGGGGCCAGAAGTAGCGCGCCTGCCGCAGCGCGGCGGAGTGGAACGTCCGCGCCTGGACGCCGTGCGCGCCGAGCTGGCGCAGCCGAGCGCGCATCTCGCCCGCGGCCCGCGTCGTGAACGTGACCGCGAGCACCTGGGTGGGGTTGTAGACACCGGTGGCGACGCCGTAGGCGATGCGGTGGGTGATCGCCCGGGTCTTGCCGGTGCCGGCGCCGGCCAGCACCCGCACCGGGCCGCGCAGCGCGAGCGCCACCTCCCGCTGCTCCGGGTCGAGCCCCTCCAGCAGCCGGTCGGCGCCGCCGGCCACGCGGGGCGGTGATCCGGACGACATCGACATCGGGGAACATGCTCCTCAGCGCACTGGTTGGACGACCAGAACCTTATGTCGCGGGAAGGACAGAACATGCCGGGCGTTGCGCCGGTGACGATGTACTCCACGCCGTGGTGCGGCTACTGCCACCGGCTCAAGTCGCAGATGGACCGAGAGGGCATCGACTTCGAGGTCGTCGACATCGAGAAGCACCCCGAGGCTGCCTCGATCGTGGCCCACCACAACCGCGGCAACCACACCGTGCCGACGCTGGTGTACTCCGACGGCACGGCGCAGACCAACCCCGGCATCAAGGAGGTCCGCGCCAAGCTCGCCTCACTCAGCTGACGGGCTCGGCCTCCGCCTCGACGAGGTCCCACTCGACGTTGCCCTCGTCGTCGACCATCTTGACCCGCGCCGACGGCGGTCGACCCGTCGTCGAACGCCACGTCGCAGTCGAAGCTGCTGCCCTTCTCCCAGTCCACCTGGTCCGGGCAGTCCGCGGTGACGTCCTCGTCGGCCTGCTCCTTGACCTCCTGGACGATGTTCTCCTCCAGCCCGGGGACGTCCACCTCGGTGACGCCGCACGCGGTCACCGTCAGCAGCGCGGCGGCGACGAGTGACTTCTTCAGCACGGGCTCTCCCCTGGTCGGCTCGGAAGCAGTGGAATCTACCGCCCTCCGCCCGCTCGCGGACGCGATACGGGCCGCTTCGGGCCCGAGTCGTTCGGGCCGTTGCGCCGTCACCAGGAGCCGGGGAGCGGTTCTCCGTCGGGGGCGCCGTACCAGGCCTCGATGAGCGACCGGCTGATCGAGATGCCTCCGGGCAGCACGAGGGTGCCGGCCTCGGCCTCCGGCGCGCATCTCCTCCCGGGTGAACCACCGCGCCGCCTCGAGCTCGTCGCCGTCGACCTCGATGTCGGTGGTGACCGCGCGCGCGAAGAACCCGATCATCAGGCTGGAGGGGAACGGCCAGGGCTGGTTGCCGAAGTAGGTCACATCGGTGACCTCGACCCCGGCCTCCTCCATCACCTCGCGGGCCACCGCCTGCTCGAGGCTCTCGCCGGGGTCGACGAACCCGGCGAGCGTGGAGTACCGGCCCGCCGGCCAGGCCGCCTGGCGGCCCAGCAGCGCCCGGTCGCCGTCGGTGACGAGCATGATGACCGCCGGGTCCGTGCGCGGGAACTGCTGGCGGCCGCAGGACTCGCACGTCAGGACGTAGCCGCCGCCGCCGACCACCAGCCCGCCGCCGCACCGCGGGCAGAACCGGTGCGCGCGGTGCCACTCGACGAGCGCCTGGGCCTGCGCCACCAGGCCCGGCGTCGGTGCAGCGGACAGCGACCGGCCCGGCGGTGCGGAGCATCCCCCAGTCGTCGGGCGCGCGGAAGCCCCGGGTCAGCACCGCGAAGTGCACGACCCCGTCGCGCTCCCCGAGCAGCAGCCGCTCGCCGTCGGGGGCCTCCTCCGGGGACATCCACCGCACCGCCGTACCGTCGTCGGTGAGCGGGAAGCGGCCGCCGGCCAGCACCAGCACCCGGGTCGCCGGGTCGCCCCACCTGGCAGCCAGCCACGCCTCGTCGGTGCGCCGGCCACCGATGCGCTCGTGGCTGCGCGCGGACAGCGCGACGTCGACCGCAGTACGGCGCCGGGAAACCTGTCATGCCGTGCATGCGCCCGACCCTACGTTCCGCGGGTCGCGCCTAGGGTGCAGCTCATGAGCACGCACATCGGCGCCGCCGCCGGCCAGATCGCTCCCCACGTCCTCATGCCCGGCGACCCGCTGCGGGCCCGCTGGATCGCCGAGACCGTGCTCGACGACGCCACCTGCTACACCGAGGTGCGCGGCATGTACGGCTACACCGGCACCTGGCGCGGCAACCCCGTGTCGGTGCAGGGCTCGGGCATGGGGATGCCGTCGATCTCGATCTACCTCAACGAGCTGTTCGGCGAGTACGACGTGCAGTCGGTGGTCCGGGTCGGCTCGTGCGGCGCGCTGACCTCCGAGCTGGGGCTCCGCGACCTCGTGATCGCCTCCGGGGCCTGCACCGACTCGGCGATGAACCGCACTCCGTTTCGAAGGACTCGACTACGCCCCCGTGGCGGACTTCCCGCTGCTGCGCAAGGCGCACGACGCGGCGCAGGCGCTCGGGGTCTCGAGCCGGGTGGGCTGGTCCTCAGCGGCGACTCGTTCTACCACCCGCGCCCGGAGCTGGTGACCCGGATGGCGGAGTACGGCGTGCTGGCGGTCGAGATGGAGGCGAGCGCGCTCTACACGCTGGCCGCGCAGCACCGGTGCCGGGCGCTGGCCGATCTGCACGGTCTCCGACCACATCCTGACCGGCGAGCAGACCACCGCCCTGGAGCGCCAGGAGACGCTTCCGGCCGATGGTGGAGGTCGCCCTCGAGCCGCGCTGTTCAGCTGACGCAGGCGCCTCGAGCTCCGGCCCGCCCGGGCAGGTCCTCGACGACCACGACCTCGGCGTCCCGGACGTAGTAGAACGCCCGCCCGGACCCGGTCCAGCGGCACCCCCCGCAGCTCGGCCCAGGCCAGCCGGTAGACCGCCAGCTGCAGCGGGTCGGCGGTGTGCGCCCGGTTCGTCTTCCAGTCGACCAGGAGGTAGCTGCCGTCGGGCTCGGCGAACACCGCGTCGATCCGCCCGCGGACCACCTGGCCGCCGAGCACCAACGCGAACGGCGGCTCGACCTCCACGTCGGTGCCGGTCGGCGAACGGCCCCTCCTCGGAACCGGTCGATCAGCTGCCGCAGGTCAGCGTCGTCGTCCACCCCGAGGTCCGCCCGGCCGCTCAGCTCGTCGGGATCGACGAGGAGGTCCTGCCGGCTGCGGCTCGAAGTGGCTCTCCACCCAGGCGTGGAACCGGGTGCCGAACCGCGCGGAGGGCGCCGGCGGTCGCGGCATCGGCCGGGCCAGCTGCTCGGCGAACGCCAGCGGGTCCTCGCGGAGGCCGGCCAGCGAGGTGGCCGACAGCGCTGGACGGCAGCGGGACCTCCACCTCGTCGGCGTGCCGGCGCCGCGCCTCCTCCAGGAGCCGGTCGAGCTCGTCGTCCCAGGCGTCGACGACGCGCACGGCTCGCCTGGTCGAGCTCCTCGTCGGGGCCCGGTGCCGGGTCCGGTCCGCCGGTGAGCAGCCGGGCCGATCTCCTGCACCGACAGCGCCGCCTCGGCGCGCCGCCGCACCTCAGCGCCGTCCTCGGCTGACCGGCCACGGGGCGAGCTCGGGCGAGGCGAGCAGCGGGTTCGCGGCGCCTCCTTGTCCGGCGGCGGTGGCCAGTCGCGCCAGCGTGCCGACCTCCTCGCCGGCGCGGGCCAGGCTCGTCGAGGAACGTGCGCGCGGTCTCCTGGTAGGGCGACGGGCCGCAGGGCGTCTTGCGGCTCGCCGTTCCAGACGTAGGACGACACCGAGAGCTCGTGCCTGGGCCGGGTGAACGCGACGTAGCCCAGCCGGAGCTCCTCCTGCTGCTCGTGGGCGCGTGCACTCCGCCGCGAACTGCTTCAGCGCCGCCGGCGTCGCACCCCGGAGCACCGGGCAGGTCGACGGCGTCGCCGCGGAGCGGGTAGGGAAGCACCCCGGGTCCTGCGGTCCACTTGGTGCGGCCCTGCTTGGTGGGGAACTTGTCCTTGGCCACCCCGACGAGGAACACCGCGTCCCACTCCAGCCCCTTCGCGCGGTGCACGGTGAGCAGCTTGACGGTGTCCGCGGCGGTGGGGGTCGCCACGTCGAGCCCGGCCCCGGACTCGTCCTCCGCCTCCAGGTAGCTCACCAGGGCGGGCAGGCTCGACCTCACCGTCGATCGCCTGGAACTCGAGCCACGCCCTTGACGAACAGGTCGAGGTTGTCGCGGCGGGCGCGTACCGCCGGGCTGACCGACGACGCCAGCTCCACGTCGATGCCGGTGGTGTCGACGATGCGGCGCACCAGGTCGAGCAGCGGCTCCCCGACGTGCTGCCGGAGCACGCGCAGCTCCTCGGCCAGCAGGGCGAACCGCTCCCGCGCCGCCGGGGAGTAGTCGCCCTCCCCCGGGTCCTCCAGCGCGTCCATCAGCGACGGCACCTCCGTGGGATCCGCGCCGCTCACCGCGTCGACGAGCTCGTCGGTGACGCTGCGACCGAGGTCGCGCTCGGCCGCACCGCGCGCACCCGCGAGCTCGGCGGCGCGCCGGCCCAGCAGCGCCAGGTCACGCGGGCCGACGGCCCAACGCGGGCCGCTGAGCAGCAGGAGGAGCGCGGCGTTGGCGGTCAGGTCCTGCAGCAGGGTCAACGTCGCCACCACCTCGGCGACCTCCGGCAGCTGCAGCAGCCCCTTGAGGCCGACGATCTCGACCGGCACGTCATGGGCGGACAGCACCTTGAAGACCTCGGCAGCGGTGGTGTTGTCGCGGGTGAGGACGCCGATCTCCTTCCAGGAGCCGAACCGGACGTGTGCCCGCTCGACCTCACCGGCCAGCGCCTCCAGCTCCTCGGCCTGCGTCTCGTGGACCGACAGCCGGACCTCCCCCGGCGCGGCGTCGGGCGCGGGCTCGAGCTGCGCCACCTGCGGGAACTGCTCGCTGAGCGGGCGGGCGAGCACGTTGGCCAGGTCGAGGATGCGGCGGTCGGAGCGGCGGTTCACCGTCAGGGAGTACGCCGGTGCGGCGGTCGACCCGTCCGCGGCCGGGAAGCTCTCGCCGAACCGGAGGATGTTCGACACCGAGGCGCCGCGCCACCCGTAGATGGCCTGGTTCGGGTCCCCCACCGCGGTGACCGGATGGCCGCGTCCGTCCGCCGGCACGGGCGCGGAGAACAGGTGCGAGAGCATCCGCGCCTGGGCCACCGAGGTGTCCTGGTACTCGTCGAGCAGCACCACCTTGAACCGCTCGCGCTCGAGCCGGCCCACCTCGGGCCGCTCCGCGGCCAGCCGCGCGCCCAGCGCGATCTGGTCGGAGAACTCCATGAGCCCGAGGGCACCCTTGAGGTGGCGGTACTCCTCGACCAGGTGCAGCAGCTCGACCCGCCGGTCGAACGTGTGGAGCATCGCCTCCAGGTCGGCCCGGTAGGTCTTGCGGCTCTCGAGCAGCAGCTCCTCCTCCACCGCGGGACGGAGCCGGTCCTGCAGCCGGAGGACGTCGGCCGGCTCGGCCAGGTGCTCGCTCAGCTGGGCGTCGAGGGCGAGCATGTTGTTGGTCACCGTCGGTGGGTGGTCGCTGAGGTGCTCCACGGCGCGCGTGTGCCGGGCGATGACGCGTGCGGCCAGCTGGTGCCGCGAGGCGTCGGCGACCACCCGGGTGTCCGGCTCGTGGCCGATCCGCAGACCGTGGTCGGTGAGCAGCGCGGCGGCGTAGGCGTTGTAGGTGGCGACGGTGGGCTCCAGAGGCTCCTCGGTCCCGTCGTCCCGCGACCGGCGCAGCGCGTCGGCGGACGGGAGGATGCCGCTGTCCCTGAGGGCCTGGCGGATCCGGGTGGTGAGCTCGCCGGCGGCCTTCGTGGTGAACGTCAGGCCGAGGACCTCGTGCGGCTGCACCAGACCGCTGCCGACCAGCCAGACCACTCGGGCGGCCATCAGCGTGGTCTTGCCGGACCCGGCTCCGGCGATCACCACGGCCGGCTCGAGCGGCGCCGTCACCGCGGCGAACTGCTGGTCGCTGAGCGGGTAGTCCGCCCGCATGAACCGCTGGAGCGCCACCGGGGTGGACAGGTCGGGGGGCGTCTGCCGCAGGACGTCGGTCATGAGAGCACCGTCCCGGAGGTGTGGTGCGGGCACAGCGCGGTGAACGGGCAGTGCTCGCAGTGCTTGCCGGCGCGGGCGGGGAACTCCTCGTCCCGGATCCGGCGCACCGCCTGCGCGAGCTGGAGCTCGATCGGCCGGCGCCCCGACGGGTCGGGCAGCTGCGGCTCCTGCCGCTGCACCTTGGCGGAGCGGCTGTCGCCGCGCAGCTGCACGAGCTCGGCGCCACCCGGCTGCGCCGGCCGGCCGAGCACGTCATCGACGGCGCCGTGCTCGATGGCCAGCTGGTAGACCCCCAGCTGGGGGTGCTCGGCGACCTGGTCGCGCGCGGGATGCTGCTTGGTGGTCTTGAGGTCGATCACGACCACGCGTCCCTCGGCGTCGATCTCCAGCCGGTCGGCGAAGCCGTGCAGCCGGACCGGCTCTCCGTCGATCTCCACCTCGGCGTCGATGCGGACCTCGGTCTCGAGGACGTCGCGGGCCCCGGGGCGGCGGTGCCAGTCGAGGAACTTCTGCAGCGCCTTCTGGACCTCGGCGCGCTCCCGCACCGCCGACCACGGGGTGCGGAAGGGCATCCGGGACCACACCTGGTCGACGTGGCGCATCAGGTCGTCGGCCGTCGCGTCGTCGGGGAGGTCTCCCTTGACGACACGGTCGGCCAGCGCGTGCACGAGCTTGCCGAAGCCCTGGGCGGTGGTGGCGCTCTGCGAGCCGCCCGCCTCGCGCTCCAGGAACCACTTGGTCGGGCAGGTCGAGCAGGGCGTCCAGCGCCGTCGCGCTGAGCCGCAGCGGAACCCCCTCGTCGCGCAGCGGCCGGCCCGACAGCGACCGGGCCCGGGTCCCCCACCAGCTCGCCGGGTCGGCCGCCGGCACCAGCGGCACGTCGCCGCGCCGCTCGACGGCCAGCCGCCCCAGACGGCGTACGGCGGCCCGGCGCAGCGCGGCAGGGACCTCGGGGTCCGCCGCTGCCCGGCGCAGGTCGGCCACGACGCCGGGCAGGGTCAGCGGCCGCTCGGGCCGGCCGGCCACGACGCGCGGTTGCACGCCCAGCTCGGCGGTGAACCGTGACGGCTGGTCGCCGTCCTCGTCCGGGGACGCGACCGCGGTGACCAGCAGCCGCTGGCGCGCGCGGGTGCAGGCGACGTAGAAGAGCCGCCGCTCCTCCGCGAGGAGCGCCCGGGTCTCGACGGGAGGGAGCACCCCGTCCGGGCCCAGCTCGTCGGCCCGCAGCAGCGTCGAGCGGCGGCGCAGGTCGGGCCACAGGCCGTCCTGGACCTGGGCGACCACCACGAAGCGCCACTCCAGCCCCTTGGACCGGTGTGCCGTCATCAGCCGGACGGCCTCCCCCCGCACGCCCCGGTCGGCGAGCGTGTCGGCGGGGATCTGCTGGGCCAGCAGGGTCTCGAGGAAGCCCTGGGCGGTCGTGTGGCCGCGCTGCTCCTCGACCTTGGCGGCCTCCTCGAACAGCGCGCACATCGCGTCGAGGTCGCGGTGCGCGGCGGCCGACCCCGCCAGGGCGGCGGCGCGGAGCCGGTCCGGCCATCGGGTGCCCGCCCACAGCGCCCAGAGCACCTCCTCGGCGCTGACCTGCGCGTCGAGGAGCGCGCGGGAGCGCCGCAGCAGCCGGCCGAGGCGCCGCGCCTTGTCGACCGCCCGTCCCGCGGGGAGCCCGTCGAGGAGCTGCGGGTCGAGCAGTGCGTCCCGCACGAGCCGGCGGCTGGGCACCGGCTCGCGCTGCTGGTCGGCGGCGGCGGCTCTCTCGTGGCGCAGCAGCCCTCTGCCCAGCAGCCGCAGCTCGGCGGCGTCGAGGCCGCCGAGCGGCGACATCAGCAGCGCCTCGGCCTTGTCCTCGTCGACGAAATGGGGGTGCTGCGGGTCGTCGTTGCCGAGGTTGAGCGCCACCCGCAGCGCCTCCAGCAGCGGCTGGACGGCCGGCTCGGCCATCAGCGGGGTGTCGTCGGAGGCCACCTCCACCGGGACGCCGGACGCGGTGAGGGCCCGGCGCAGGCCCGGGATCGAGGCGCGTCCGCTGCGGACCAGGACCGCCATGTCGGACCAGCCGATCCCGTCCTGGAGGTGGGCCCGGCGGAGCCGGTCAGCGATGTGCTCGACCTCGGCGCGGGCGGTGTCGAGGTGCAGGACCTCCACCTCGCCGGGGCCCAGCGGCCCCTCCACCGGGACCGGCTCGCGGAAGGCGGTGAACGCCTCCGCGGGCACGGACGCCCGTCGTGGGCAGCGAGGTGGCGATCGCGGCGGGACGCCTCCAGCAGCGCCGGGCCGAACCGGCGGGTGGTCTGCAGCGCGACCACCGGCGCCGGCGCACCGTCGCGCGTCCGGAACGTGTCGGGGAAGTCGAGGATGCCGCGCACGTCGGCGCCCCGGAAGCCGTAGATGGCCTGGTCGGGGTCGCCGACCACGACCAGGTTGCGGCCGTCGCCGGCCAGAGCGCGGAGCAGCGCGACCTGGCGAGGGGTCGGTGTCCTGGTACTCGTCGACGAGCACCCAGGACCAGCGGCGCGGAGCTCCGACCGCACCGCCGGCTGGTCGGCCAGGGCGACGGCGCGGACGAGCAGGTCGGCGTAGTCCACGGCGCTCTCGGCGTCGAGGATGGTCAGGTAGTCCTCGAGGAACCGGGCCGCGGCCTGCCACTCGGGCCGGTCGGTGTCCGCGCCGATCCGGGCGAGCTGCGCCGCGTCGACCCCGCGCTCGCGGGCCCGGTCGAGCAGCATCTCGACCTCGCGGGCGAAGCCGCGGGTGCGCACGGCGTCGGCCAGCGAGTCCGGCCAGCGCACCGCCTCCGGTGTCGGCCGGAGCAGGTCGCGGAGCACGGCGTCCTGCTGCGGTGCGGTGAGCAGCCGCAACGGTGCGGCGTAGGCGTCCTCGTCGGTCCAGTGCCGGACCAGCGAGTAGGCGAACGAGTGGAAGGTCGCCGCCAGCGGCGGTGCCGAGCGTGCGCCCGAGCCGCGCGGTGACCCGGTCGCGGAGCTGTTCGGCGGCCTTGCGGCTGAACGTCAGCGCGAGGATCTCGTCGGGACGGACCCCGCGGCGCTCGACGAGCCCCACGATCGCCTCCACCATCGTGGTGGTCTTGCCGGTGCCGGGACCGGCGAGCACCAGCAGCGGGCCTTCGGCGTGCGCGACGACCGCCTGCTGGGAGGTGTCGAGCTGCGGCGCAGCGGCCCGGCCGACGGGTGCGCTTCGCAGGGTGTACTTGGTCGTGCGGGTCATCGCGGCCCATCCCAGCACGGCCCGCCGACACTTCCCGGACCCGCGCCCCGGTTAGCGTGACGGCCATGACTGCATCGGAGCCCGTGTCCGCCCGGCAGCGGGACGAGGGCCCGCTCTCCGGCGTGCTCGTCGCCGACCTGACGCGCGCCCTTGCCGGCCCCCATGCGGCCATGATGCTCGGCGACCTGGGGGCCCGGGTCGTCAAGGTCGAGACGCCGGGCGGCGGGGACGACTCCCGCGGCTGGGGACCTCCGTTCCTCGGCGAGGGCGACGAGCGCGAGTCGACGTACTTCATGTCGGCCAACCGCAACAAGGAGTCGGTGGTCCTCGACCTCAAGGACGCCGGCGACAAGGAGCTGCTGGCCGAGCTGGTCCGCCGTGCCGACGTGCTGCTCGAGAACTTCCGGGTGGGCGTGCTGGACCGCCTGGGCTTCGGCGTGGAGAGGCTGCACGAGCTCAACCCGCGGCTGGTGATCCTGTCGATCACCGGGTTCGGCCACGACGGACCCGAGGCCACGCGGGCGGGCTACGACCAGATCGCCCAGGGCGAGGGTGGCCTGATGTCGGTCACCGGCACCGAGGAACCGACCAAGGTCGGCGTCCCGATCGCGGACCTGCTGGCCGGCATGAACGGCGCGTACGGCGTGGTGGCCGCCCTGCTGGAGCGCGAGCGGACCGGCCGGGGCCGCGTGGTGCGGACCTCGCTGCTCGCCGGTGTCGTCGGGGTGCACGCCTACCAAGGGACCCGGTGGACCGTCGGCCACGAGGTCCCGGGGCTGTCGGGCTCGCACCACCCCGCGATCGCGCCGTACGGGATGTACCGCACGGCGACCGCGCCGGTGCAGGTCGCCTGCGGGTCCGAGGGGCTGTGGCGGGCGCTGGCCGGGGCGATCGACCTCCCGGCCGACGACGCTCGCTTCCGCACGAACCTGGACCGGGTCACGAACCGGGACGAGCTGACCGCGGCCATCGAGGAGGCCTTCGCGACGGCGCCGGCCGAGCACTGGCTCCAGCTGCTCGCCGATGCCGGAGTGCCGGCCGGCAAGGTCCGCAGCCTGGACGACGTCTACGGCTGGGAGCAGACGTTGTCGCAGCACCTGCTGCTCGACGTCGACCATCCGCGGCTGGGGCGGCTGCAGCTCCCCGGCTCCCCGCTGCGCTTCGACGACAACGACTTCTGCGGGTGTCGGCGCGACCACCTGCCGCCGCCCACCCTGGGTGAGCACGACGCGGCGATCCGCGCGTGGCTGGGCCGGGAGGAGTGACGCGGCCGCCCGGTCAGCGCTTCACGCGCAGCCGGACCGCGCCCTTCGCGTAGCCCGCGTGCGCGACGGTCGCGACGGTCGCGACGAAGCGCTGCGGCTTGCTGGGGCCGAACCTGATCGCGCAGCGCCCGGTCGCCTTCGTGGTGCAGGACCTGCCCTGCGCGGTGACCTTCGCCCCCTTCGGCGGCACCCCGCCGGCTCTGCTCATGGTTTGCCTCCTGCCGGCAGGCTCGCACCGCGGCCGCTGCGGCACCAGGGCAGACAGGGGAGCCTGCGATCCACCAGGTGAACCACCGACTCCCCTATGCCAGGTGCTCAGCCGAGGTCGACGATCGCGGCGACCGGTCCGCCGCCGTCGGGGCCCTGGTGGGCGGCCGACACCGAGACGAACGCGGCCGGGTCACCGGTGACCGCGGCGGTCACGCCACCGACGCAGGCCTTGATCTGCCGGTGCCAGTGCACGTCGGAGTCGTCGAGCATGGCGTTGCGCCGCCCGCGCACCATGCCGTCGCCGGACGCCTCGCACTTGAGGAAGACGTTGACGAGCCGGCCGTCCAGGTCGCTCGAGCGCGGCCGGTCGGGCAGGTCGAGACCGGCGTCCGTGATCGCCGACCAGATGCCCTCCTGGTCGAGGGCGTCCTGCATGACCGAGTGGCCGATCCGGTAGCGGCCACCCACGCCGCGGGCGTTGCCGACGACGACGACCTGCGCCTGGTCGAGCTCCACGCCCGAGGAGCACGACGCCACCGAGCTGAACAGCGAGCGGTCGTGCATGACGTCCTCGTCCGATGGCATCTCGATCTCCCCGAGGGCGACGGCGATGCCGAGCGCCGTACACCCGTTGGAGAGGTCCATGGACTCGTGCGTGTGCTCGGTCCAGACGGTCTTGCCGCGGCTCTTGGCGTCCCGGATGGTGTGGATGGTGAGCAGAGGGGTCTTGGTCTGCACGTAGTGGACGTCGGCGGGGTCGGTGATGCCCGCCCGCTCCATCGCGACCTTCACCGCGTCGGCCACCTTGGTGATCATCGGCCGGCGCCCGATCTCCTCCGGCAGCAGGTGCTCGCTCATCGCGAAGCCGACGGTGAGCCGCGGCTCGTCGGTCTCGACCTGCTCGCCGTCGGGGATCGTGGCGAAGATGGTGGCGTGCGGGCTCAGCACGCCGTCGGTGCCGCCGGACCAGACGATGGGGATCTGGCGGACCTGGTCTGCCGGCGCACCCTTCTCCACCAGCACCTCGCGGAACGCGCGGTCGGCGATGATGCGGGTGTAGTCGTTCACGCCGCCGTTGCCCTCGGTCTTGCCGATGATCGCGACGACGCGATCTGCGTGCAGGACGCCGTCGTCGATCAGCTTCGCGAGCTCGCTGGCGTCGGCGACGGTGTGGATGGGGACCTTGCGGACCTCGATGGCAGACGGCACGGCGTACCTCTCTTCTTCCTCGGTTCTGGTCAGTGTCCGGTTTCCGGGTCCGCGATCGGCGACACCCGGGTGCCTGCCCTGCCGGAGACCGCGTCGGAGAGCAGGTCGAGCGAGGTGATGGCGGCCCGGCCGCCGGTGCGCTCCACGAAGCGGGCGACCGCCTCCACCTTGGGACCCATGGAGCCGGCCGGGAGCCTCTCCTCCTGGGCGATGCGACGCAGCTCCGCGACGTCGACCTCCTCCACGGGCTTCGCGTCGGGCGTCCCCCAGCCGGTCTGCAGGTGGTCGATGTCCGTCGCGATCACGAGCACGTCGGCGCGGACGTGCGCCGACAGCACGGCGGCGGTGAGGTCCTTGTCGATCACCGCCTCGATGCCCTCCAGACAGCCGTCGGGCCGGCGGACCGTCGGGATCCCGCCCCCGCCGCTGCACACCACCACGAAGCCCTCGGACAGCAGGGCGTCGGCGGCGTCGATGTCCAGGCACTCCAGCGGCTCCGGCGAGGCGACCACCCGCCGCCAGCCGCGTCCTGCCACCTCGACGTAGGTCTCGCCGTGCGCCATCAGCTTCTCGGCGTCCTCCCGGGCGAGGTAGCGCCCGATGGGCTTGGTGCGGTTCTCGAAGGCCGGGTCCGCCGGGTCGACGAGGGTGCGGGAGATCAGCGTGGCGACGTGCCTGGTGACGCGGCGCCGGACGAGCTCGATCTCGAGGTGGTTCATCAGCAGCATCCCGAGCGTCGCCTGCGTCTGCGCGCCGCACCAGCTCAGCGGCACGGGGGGTACGACGGCCGCCGCCAGCTCGTTCTTCACCAGGATGTTGCCGACCTGGGGGCCGTTGCCGTGGGTGAGCACGACCTCGTGGCCGGCCTCGATGAGCTCGGCGACCGGCACACAGGCGCGCGCCACGGCCTCGTGCTGCGCGTCGGGTGTCGCACTGCCGTCGGGGCCGGTCATGGCGTTGCCCCCCAGGGCGATCACGACTCGCATTGGTAGTTAGGGGCGCAGTACCCGAGGGCCTGTTTCCCCTGTCCCCTTTCAATCCGTGCGTGCGGTTTTCCCGCACACGGCTTACCGATGGTCTTCTTGACTGTGTTACGCAGCCTTGGGATATCGCACGGTCCCCCGGAGCCGGTACAGGCCCCGCTGGTGAAACCAGTCCTCGGTCCACTGATCGGCCACTCCCGCGCGCAGGTTGCGACCCCGCTTCTTGACCAGCAAGCGTTTGAGCCGCCACACCACGTAACGGTCGACCTGGGTGAACTTGTCAGCAGCATTCCCGGTGCGGAAGTAGTTTCCCCAACCACGCAGGACCGGGTTGAGATCTTCGATCACCCACTCGATCCTGGTACCACCGCGGTTGCGACCGGTGCGGTCCCGGACCTTCTCTCGAAGCCGCTTCATCGCCGCGTGCGAGGGCCATCGGTGCAGGTAGTAGCGCACCACGCGCCGCTGTTCCCACAACCGCCCCGACATGCGTGCACGGAAGTGACATCCAAGAAAGTCGAAACCCTCCCGGCCTTCCCGCAGGTCGACGACCCGCGTCTTGTCCGGATGCAGCTCCAACCCCAGTTCGACCAGAATCTCCCTGGCACCCTCCAGGGCCGCCTTCGCCTGGGCAGCGGTGCGGGTCATGATCACGAAGTCGTCGGCATAACGCACCAACAACCCCAGATCACGACGCCTCACCTCCCGGTCGAAGGCGTGCAGGTAGATGTTGGCCAGCAGCGGCGAGATCACCCCGCCCTGTGGAGTCCCAGCGACCGTCCGCTGGAGACCTCCTGCCGTCATCACACCCGCTCGGAGCCACTGCCCGACCAGTTTCAGCACCCGCCGATCCGAAATCCTGCGACGCACCTGTCCCATGAGAACGTCATGGTCGATGTTGTCGAAGAATCCTCGAATATCAGCCTCGGCCACATGAGTGAATCCCTTCGGGAACGCCACCCGGATGGTTTCCAGTGCACCCAACGCCGATCGCTTCGGTCGGAACCCGAAGGAGCAGTCCTCGAAATCTGCTTCGAAGATCGGCTCCAACACGATCTTGGCTGCGGCCTGTGCCACCCGGTCACGCACCGTGGCAATCCCGTAGTCCTCCACCGCCGCCAAGGTGACCCGATCCACCCCAGCCGCTCCCCGGTTCCTACGGACTCGCTGCCATGCCTCCCACAGAACGTCACCCCTGTGAATACGGTCGAACAGGGCATGGAAACGGCGAACTTCTGACTGCTTGGCCACAGTCCATAGCCGACGTTGCAGTTCTCGCACTTTCACCGACGACGGTTCCCCGTCCACAGCTACGACAGACGATGGCCTGCCGGGGTCGTTGGACCGGGTCACCCCGGCCATGCCCTCACACTTACCCGCTTCCTCGACGTGACCAAAGTCGGGGCCCTTCCCTCCCGGCGCGTTATGTTGCACGCCGATCACCGGTACTACGACCCCGTCGGACTCCCGCTGCACTCCGGCCGATTTCACCATCGGCTTATACGACCGGTCTCTCGCCCGACGCAGGCACGCACAGACGGGTCTCTCCTGTTCCGCATCAGACCTTGTGCACGTGCCGCCGTCCCTACCCCGGAGAGACCCGCCACACCACCCGGAACCGGGCATGACGGGCGTGGCCTTCGCCGTGACATGAGCGGCTCGGCTCTCCCGTTGTGGATCTGACGAGGCTGCAACGTTCGCTTCACGCTACGGCCCGCGCACTTGCTCCCTCCGAAGAGGCTCTCGACACCCCGCTCAGCCGCAAGGGTCTCCCCCAACGACCGGGGCCTGCTACCCGGCGCTCCGGTGCCTACCGGGACGGGACTCACACCCGCCGGCCTGATACAGCTTTCAGGACGCACCATGCGCTGACCCTAGCCCCGGCAGAGTAACGAGACCCCGTCCCGGGTCGTTGCTCCTCACATGCGACGCGCCTGCCTCCTCATGCTCCTCATGCTCGCCGTGCTCGGCGCCGGCCCGGCCGCCGCTGCGGGGGTGCAGCCCACCGGCGAGCAGCTCGTCGGCCGTCCCCACCAGGTCGGCCGGTGGCTCCTCGACGGGCAGGGCCGGGTGCGCATCGACCACGGCGTCAACATGGTCTACAAGCAGGGTTCCTACGAGCCCGCCAACACCGGTTTCGGCGCCGACGACGCCCGCTTCCTGCGCCGCAACGGGTTCACCACCGTCCGGCTCGGACTGATCTGGAAGGCGGTGGAGCCGCAGCCCGGGAAGTACGACGACGCCTACCTGGACCGCGTCGCCCACACCGTCGCGGTGCTGCAACGCCACGGCATCGTCACGCTGCTCGACTTCCACCAGGACCTCTACCACGAACGGTTCCAGGGAGAGGGCGCGCCGGACTGGGCGGTCCAGGACGACGGGCTGCCGGCGCAGCCGCAGCTGGGGTTCCCCGCCAACTACTTCGCGATGGCGGCGATGTGGCGGGCCTACGACCACTTCTGGGCCAACGACCCGGGGCCCGGCGGCGTCGGCCTCCAGGACCGCTACGCCGCGGCCTGGGCGCACGTCGCCGAGCGGTTCCGCAGGGTCCGGGGGGTGCAGGGCTACGACATCTTCAACGAGCCGTTCCCGGGGTCGCAGTGGGAGAGCTGCCTCAACCCGGTGGGCTGTCCCGCGTGGGACGCCTCGCTCCAGGAGTTCTCCCAGCGGGTGATCAACGCGATCCGGGACGCCGACTGGAGCACCACCGTGTACTACGAGCCGAACCTGTTCTTCAACGACAGCGTGCCGACGTACGTGCGACCGGCCGGCGATCGGCTGGGGTTGTCGTTCCACGACTACTGCGGCACCTCGGCGGTCGCCGACCAGTACGGCGTCGAGTGCGACGTGCTCGACGGGCGCACGTTCGACAACGCCGACGGCGAGGTCGAGGCACGGGGCGTGACCCCGCTGCTCACCGAGTTCGGTGCCACCGACGACGAGGCGACCCTGCGCGGCGTCACGAGCCTCGCCATGCAGCACATGGTGGGCTGGCAGTTCTGGGCGTACTGCGGCTGCGACGACCCGACCACCACCGGTCCGGGCACCAAGCAGGCCCTGGTGGTCGATCCCGCGAAGGCGCCTCGCGGGAAGAACGTGGACCACACGAAGCTGCGGCTGCTGGCGTTGCCGCACCCACTGCGGGTGGCCGGCACACCGATCTCCTACGGCTACGACCCGGACCGGCGGGTCTTCAGGCTGCGCTACCGCACCGCTCGCGCCGGCGGCGAAGGCGCGTTCGGTCGCGGCGCCCGGACCACCGTCGCCGTGCCGAGGCTCCAGTACCCCCGTGGCTACCGGGTGCGGGCCAAGGGTGCCCGGATCGTGTCCCGTCCTGGCGCACGGACACTCGTCCTCGCGCAGCTGCGCGGGGCCGACCGCGTGAGGCTGCGCATCGCACCTCGCGGCTGAGCCCCCGGCTCAGTGCAGGTGGGCCGCCTCCGCCCCGATGGTGGTGTCCTCGCCGTGCCCGGTGTGGACGACGGTGTCGGCGGGCAGTGACATCAGCCGGCTGCGGATCGACTCCAGGATCGTGGGCTTGTCGCTGAAGGAGCGTCCGGTCGCCCCCGGGCCGCCGTGGAACAGGGTGTCCCCGGTGAAGACACACTCGAATTCCGGGGAGTAGAGGCACACCGCTCCGGGAGCGTGCCCGGGCGTGTGCAGGACCTCGAGGCGTACGCCGGCGACCGCCAGCTCCTGGCCGTCGTACAGGTCGGCGTCCCACAGCAGGTCGGGATGGGTCAGCTCCCACAGCGGCCGGTCGGCAGGATGCAGCAGGATCGGCGCGCCGGTGGCCTCACGAAGGGCCGGGGCGGCCCGGACGTGGTCGTCGTGGGCGTGCGTGCAGACGATCGCCTGCAGCTGGCGGTCGCCGATCACCGCCAGGATCTCGTCGACCGAGTGCGGGGCGTCGACCACCACGCACTCGTCGTCGTCGCCGACGACCCAGACGTTGTTGTCGACGTCGAAGGTCTCCCCGTCGAGGGAGAACGTGCCCGACGTGACCGTGTGCTCGACCCGGGCCCTCACGCCACCACCACCACCGAGCGCAGCACGTCGCCGTGGTGCATCTTCTCGAAGGCCGCCTCGATGTCGTGGAGGCCGATCCGTTCGGAGACGAAGGCGTCGAGGTCGAGCCGGCCCTGCTGGTAGAGGTCGACGAGCATCGGGAAGTCCCGGCTGGGCAGGCAGTCGCCGTACCAGCTGGACTTCAGCGCACCACCGCGACCGAACACGTCGATCAGCGGGATGTCGGGGATCCGCATGTCCGGGGTCGGCACCCCCACCAGGACGACGGTGCCGGCCAGGTCGCGGGCGTAGAACGCCTGCTTCCAGGTCTCCGGGCGACCGACGGCATCGATGACGACGTCGGCGCCGAAGCCGCCGGTGAGCTCCTGGATCGCCTCCACGGCGTCCCGCTCGGCGCTGTTCACGGTGTGCGTCGCGCCCAGCCCCCGAGCCGACTCCAGCTTCCGGTCGTCGAGGTCGACCGCGATCACCGGGCTGGCCCCGGCCAGCGCGGAGCCCGCCACCGCGGCCGCACCGACGCCGCCGCAGCCGATGACCGCGACGCTCTTCCCGCGGGTCACCGCGCCGGTGTTGATCGCGGCGCCGAGCCCGGCCATCACGCCGCAGCCCAGGAGGCCGACAGCGGCGGCGTCGGCCGACGGGTCGACCTTCGTGCACTGCCCGGAGTGCACCAGCGTCTTCTCGATGAACGCGCCGATGCCGAGGGCCGGGGAGAGCTCGGTGCCGTCCTCCAACGTCATCTTCTGGGCGGCGTTGTGGGTGTCGAAGCAGTACCACGGCTCGCCGCGGAGGCAGGCGCGGCAGTCGCCGCAGACGGCCCGCCAGTTGAGCACCACGAAGTCGCCGGCGGCCACGTTCGTGACGCCTGCACCGACCGTCTCCACCGTGCCGGCCGCCTCGTGGCCGAGGAGGAACGGGAAGTCGTCGTTGATGCCGCCCTCCCGGTAGTGCAGGTCGGTGTGGCAGACCCCGCAGGTCTCCACCTTCACCACGACCTCCCCGGGCCCGGGGTCCGGGACGGTCACCGTCTCGAGCGTGACCGGCTGTCCCTTCGCCTTGGCGACCACACCGCGCACCTGCTGCATCCGACTCTCCTCGCTCCGTGCCCGCCCCTCGGGCCGCGTCCAACCTATGTGACGCAGCAGACAGCCCGATCGGGGAGGGAGGAGTCGAAAGTCCCTGCCGAACCGATACCCCGGGGGGCACCATGGAGACATGACCACAACAGAGCCGAACCGACTCCTCGTCCTGGGCGGCGGGACCGCCGGCACCATGGTGGCGAACAAGCTCCACCGCCGCCTCCCCGACTGGCAGATCACCGTCGTCGACAAGAACGACACCCACGACTACCAGCCCGGGTACCTCTTCCTCCCGTTCGGCACCTACAGCCCCAAGCAGGTGCGACGGAGCCGACACGCGTTCATCGCCGACGGTGTCCACATGGTCCTCGGGGAGATCGACCGCGTGGACGCGGAGAAGCAGGCGGTGTTCCTCCAGGACGGCCGCACGCTCGACTACGACTACCTCGTCATCGCCACCGGCACCACGCCCCGCCCGGACCAGACGCCCGGCATGCTCGGTCCGGAGTGGCACAAGAGCGTGGGCGAGTTCTACACCTACGACGGCGCGGTCGCGCTGGCCGACCAGCTCGCGCACTTCCGCGGCGGCCGCCTGGTGGTCCACATCACCGAGCTGCCGTTCAAGTGCCCTGTCGCGCCCCTGGAGTTCACCTTCCTGGCGCACGACTACCTGCTCAAGCGCGGCCTGCGGGACGCCACCGAGCTGGTCTTCGTGACCCCGCTCGACGGCGCCTTCACCAAGCCTGTCGCCAGCCGGCACCTCGGCTCGGCGCTCGCGGAGCGCAACATCACCGTGGAGACCGACTTCATGATCGAGAGCGTCGACCAGGAGCGGAAGGTCATCACGTCGTACGACGAGCGCGAGGTCGCCTACGACCAGCTGGTGACGATCCCGCTCAACATGGGCGCCGACTTCGTGGCCCGCTCGGGTCTCGGCGACGAGCTCAACTACGTCCCGGTCGACAAGCACACCATGCAGTCCACCGAGCACCCGCACATCTTCGCCCTCGGCGACGCGGGGAACCTGCCGACCTCGAAGGCCGGCTCGGTCGCGCACTTCTCCGTCGAGGTGTTCGTCGAGAACTTCCTCGAGCTGATCGCAGGGCGCCCCATGACGCAGTCCTTCGACGGGCACGCCAACTGCTTCGTCGAGTCCGGGGGCGGCAAGGCGCTGCTGCTGGACTTCAACTACGACACCGAGCCGCTCACCGGCACCTTCCCGCTGCCCAAGGTGGGACCGATGACGCTGCTGACCGAGTCCCGCGCCAACCACCTCGGCAAGCTCGCGTTCCGCCACATCTACTGGAACGCCCTGCTGCCCGGCCGCCCGCTCGGGCTCCCCGCCGACATGAAGATGGCCGGCAAGAACGTCGAGTGAACCACTCGAACGATATCCAACAAGGAGGACAAATAATGGCCACCACCACCATCGCCGGCCAGACGGTCGACGTCAACGAGGAAGGCTTCCTCACCGATCCGTCGGCTTGGAACGAGGAGCTCGGAGCCGAGCTGGCCAAGCTCATCGGCATCGAGATGACCGACGCGCACTGGAAGATCGTCCACTTCCTCCGCGACGACTACAAGGTCATGGGCGAGACCGCGACGTTGCGCAGGGTCAGCACCCAGACCGGCCTGCCGGTCAAGGAGCTGTTCACCCTCTTCCCCAAGAAGCCCGCCAAGAAGATGTCCTACGTCGCCGGCCTGCCGAAGCCGAAGGGATGCGTGTGATGACCCAGACCGAGACCGCCCCTGTCGTCCCGACGTTCGACGACGAGGACAGCGGCGACCGCAAGCTCGCGATCATCTGCTCCAAGGGCAACCTCGACATGGCCTACCCCGGGCTCATCCTGGCGAACGCCGCGCTGGGCGAGGGCATCGAGACGCACCTGTTCTTCACGTTCTGGGGCTTCGAGATGATCAACAAGAAGACCATGCAGGACCTGAAGTTCACACCGATGGGCAACACCGCGACGCACATGCCCAACGCCCTCTCCGGGCTCCCGGGCGTCACCGCGATGGCCACCCACCAGATGAAGAAGCAGATGGCCGACCTCGAGATCCCGGAGGTCCCCGAGTTCCTCGAGGTCATCCACCAGTCCGGAGGCCACCTGTGGGCGTGCCGGCTGTCGGCCGACATGATGAAGCTCCACGAGGACGACCTCTACGAGGGCGTCGAGGGGATCATCTCCGCCAGCGACTTCATGGAGCTCACCGACGGAGCGCAGCTCCTCTTCATCTGACCCCCCAGACCACCCACTTCAAGCAGGTGGGCGGAGAGCGGTGACGAGCGGCGGCCCCCGGTGGCCAGAGGCCGTCGCTCGTCACCTGCTTCATGCTAAGCCGAGTCCGGGGAAGGAGCCTCGATGGAGAGCCACGAAGACGCCCGGACAGCCATCCGGATCGAGCTCGTCGCCACCATCTTCCTGGCGATCGCCACCGTGCTGACGGCCTGGTCGGCCTTCCAGAGCGCGAAGTGGAGCGGCGTCCAGGCGATCAGCTTCAGCGCCGCCAACGCCGCCCGGACCGAGTCGACCCGCGCCCCCTGATCGACCCGGAGGCCCCCGCGACGCCGTTCCAGATGCCGGAGTACCAGCTTGCCGCGGACGCGGAGGCGGAGCGCCTGGTGGACGAGTCCGAGGACCGGCGTGACGACGCGTTGACGGCGAACCAGCGGTCGGACGACTACGTCCTGCTCACCGTGCTGTTCGCCAACGTGCTGCTGTTCGCCGGCGTCAGCACCAAGCTGCGCGGGCGGCGCGCGCAGCAGATCCTGCTGGGCCTGGCGTTCCTCCTCCTGGCGGCCGCTGCCACGCTCATCACCTTCCCTGTCGAGATCTAGGGTCCCTGCCGCCGACCCCGCCGCCACTCGCGCGGCCCTGTGTCCGAGGCTGGTCGACTTCTTCGTCAGGCGAGGCGTCGAGCGCCGCCCCTATCGGGCCGAGCCACCGGTCGGGTCACAGCCGGTCGACGTCGGCCGTCGTGTGACCGCCGGAGAGCCGCTCGAAACCAGGGCCGCGGTCGAAGAACGCCTCGCCGCCGCGGGCCTCGACCAGCTCCCTCCGCATGGTCGAGGTGGCCGCGGCGTCGAACCCCCCGCTGTCACCGTCGCCACCGACGTCGCCCAGCCCGCCGGTGAGGACGACACCGTAGTCCGCGAGCGCCGCCTCCGGTGACACTTTGCGCCAAAGGACGTCCCGGACGACCAGACCGGGGTCACGCGCCAGCGGGTCTCCCCACCCGCCACCACCCGTGGTGCGGATCCGGATCGTCTCGCCGGCGCGCACCGGCTCGGCATCGGCCAGCGCGTCGACCTCCCGCTCGTGGGGACCGCCCGCGTCGATGACGACCTGGAACGGGCGTCCCGCCCGGCCGCCGTGGACGCCCCAGCAGGACAGGATCGAGCGGTCCGCGATGGACATGAAGTGGCCGTCGCGGAGCATCCGGATGTGCTTCTCGTAGCCCAGCCCGCCCCGGTGCTCCCCCGGTCCGCCGGAGTCCATGGCGAGCCCCAGCCTCTCCACCACGAACGGGAACCGCGCCTCGGTGAACTCGGTCGGCAGGTTCCGGGAGTCCGGCACCACGTGGATCGTGTCCTCGCCGTCGGCGTAGCTGCGGCCGCCCGACCCGCCGCCGAGCACCTCGCGCATGAGGTACGGGCGGCCGTCGACGTCGTCGCCGTACACGCCGGTGTAGCGGATGGTCTCCTGGTCCGCGGGCATCCCGCCCTCGACCGCCTTGGCGAGCACGCCGGCGAGCACGCCGAGGAGCCGCAGGATCACGAACGTGCGGGCGTTCGTGGGCGCGGGGAAGACCGGCGTCAGCAGGGTGCCGGGTGGCGGGAACCGCAGCTCGATGAGGGGTACGACGCCCTCGTTGACGTCGAGCTCCGCCATCCGCTCGGGGGTGTCGGCGAGGTTGCGCAGGATCGGGGCCAGCCACTTCTTGAGGAAGACACCGTCGCTGTAGTCGCCGCAGTGGTTGATCGGGCCCTTGGCCTGCGGCGACGTCCCGTCGAAGTCGAGGACGAGGCGCTCGCCCTCCGGGTCGTCGGGCGGGGTGCGGGTGAGCGTGATGCGCTGGGTGTGCAGCCGCGGCGGGTCGACGCCGTCGTGCTCGGCGTAGTCTTCCCACACCCAGGTCCCCACCGGGATCTTGGCCAGGATCTCGCGGCGGTAGGTCTGCGTGGTGCGGTCGATGACCGCGTCGAAGCACGACTCCACGGTCTCGACGCCGTAGCGGTCGAAGAGCTCCCCGAGCCGGCGGGCGCCCATCAGGCAGGCCGCGCACTCGGCGTCGAGGTCGGCGGCCAGCGACTCCGGCATCCGGGAGTTGCGGGTCATGATGGCCAGCGCCGCCCGGTTCGGGACGCCGGCCTCCCACAGCTTGATCGGGGGGACCATCAGGCCCTCCTCGAACACCGTCGTGGCGCTGCTCGGCATCGAGCCCGGCACGGCGCCGCCGATGTCGTCGTGGTGGCCGAAGGCCTGGACGAACGCCACGACCCGGTCGTCGGCGAACACCGGCACGGTGACGCAGAGGTCCGGCAGGTGGCCGATGCCGCCCTCGGAGCGGTAGACGTCGTTGTGGAAGAAGACGTCCCCCGGCCGCATCTCCGCCAGCGGGAAGTCGCGGGCGACCGGGTGGACCAGCGCAGAGTAGGAACGGCCGGTCAGCTTGCGGAGCAGTCGGTCGTGGATGCCGGCCCGGAAGTCGTGGGCGTCGCGGATCATCGGGCTGCGCGACGTGCGCGCGATCGCCGTCTCGACCTCCATCTCGACGCTGGCCAGCGTGCCCTGCACGATCTCGACCAGCACCGGGTCGGCGGACCTGCCGGCGTCGGCGGTCAGCGTGCCGAACGGGAACTGCGTGGGCACCCTCCGCCCGCTCATGCTGTCTCCTCCCGGGTCACCACGAGGTTGCGGAACGTGTCGACCCGGGCGGCGAACCCCGGATGCACCGGCACCGTGGAGCCGAACTCCTCCACGACGGCCGGCCCGTGCACGACCTGTCCCGGCTCGCAGGTCCGGGCGCCAGTGCACCGGGGTGTCGACGTAGCCGTCCGCCGCGTCGAAGCACACCGGACGGTGCCCGGCGGTCGTCGGCGCCTCCGCATGGCCGGGCTCCTCGGCGCGGATCTCGGGACGGGTGATCGGACCGACCCCGGAGACGCGCAGGTTCACCCACTCGACCTGCTGCCGGGGGTCTCCGGCGAAGTCGTAGCCGTACAACGCCCGGTGCTCGGCGTGGAACGCCGTGGCGACCGAGTCGAGCACGGGCCGGTCGAGCACTCCCTCCGGGACGGGCACGCGCACCTCGAACGCCTGGCCGAAGTAGCGCAGGTCGGCGGTGCGCCGGTAGCGGCGGTCCTCCGGCGGGAAGCCCTCCTTGGCCAGGGCTGTCGCGGCCCGGTGCGCGAGGTCGTCGTACACCGCCGCCACCTCCGTCGGGGCCAGTGCCTCGTGCAGGGCGACGTGCGTCTGCACCTCGTCGTTCTTCACGTCCACGGTGAGGAGTCCGAAGGCGGAGACGTTGCCGGGGTCGGGCGGCACCAGGACCGTCCCGATGCCGAGGACGTCCATCAGCCGGCACAGCAGCAGCGAGCCCGAGCCCCCGAACGTGGTCAGCGTGAAGTCCCGGACGTCGAGGCCGCGTTTCACCGTGACCTGGCGCAGGGCGTTGGCCTGGTTCCACGCCGAGATCTCCAGCACTCCGGTCGCGGCCTGCTCGAGGGACAGGCCGAGCCGTTCCGCGAGCGCGGCCACGCCACGACGGGCGGCCTCCACGTCGAGCGGGATCTCACCGCCGAGGAGGTGCGGAGGGATGCGACCGAGCACGACGTGGGCGTCGGTCACGGTCACCTCGTCGCCGCCCTTGGCGTAGCAGAGGGGGCCCGGCTCGGCCCCCGCCGACCGCGGCCCCACCTTCAGAGTCTCCTCCGGCGACAGCCAGGCGACCGAGCCTCCTCCGGCCCCGACCGTGACCACGTCGATCATCGGGATCTTGCTGGGGTAGGAGCCGACGCTGCCCTCTGTGGTGAGCGTCGGCTCGCCCTCGATCACCACGCTGACGTCGGTGGAGGTGCCGCCCCCGTCGCAGGTCAGCACCCGGTCGAAGCCGGCCACCCTGGCCACCAGCGCCGCTCCGAGAGCGCCGGCCGCCGGGCCCGAGAGCACCGTGGTGATCGGCTGGCGCACCACCTCGTCGGCGCTCAGCACCCCGCCGTTGGACTTCATGACATGGAAGGGCACCTCCGGCGGGGCTCCGTCGGAGGAGCTCTCCCCCGCCGCGGTGACGAAGGCGTCCAGCCGCTCCTTGATGTTGCGCACGTAGCGGGAGAACGTCGGCTTCACCGCGGCGTCGACCAGCGTGGTCATCGAGCGCTCGTACTCGCGGTACTCCCGCAGCACCTCACTGGAGATCGACACCACCGCGTCCGGGTGCTCCTCACCCAGCACCTCCCGCATCCGCTCCTCGTGGTCGGGGTTGGCGTAGGAGTGCAGGAAGCAGACCCCGAGGGTGTCCACGCCCTGGGCGCGGAACCACCGCGCCACCTCCCGGGCGCTCGGCTCGTCGAACGGGCGGATCTCCGCCCCGCGGTGGTCGAGACGGCCACCGACGCCCTGCACGAGGTGCCGCGGGACGATCCGGTCGGGCTTCACCCAGAAGTAGGAGTTCCCGTAACCGTCGGGGACGCTCTGCCGGGCGATCTCCAGGATCGCCTCGTACCCCTCGGTCGTGACGAACCCGAGCCGGCCGACCTTGCCCTCGAGCAGCTGGTTGGTCGCCACGGTGGTGCCATGACTCACCGCGCGCACCCGGGCGCCGGCGTGCCCCGCAGGGCCCATCAGCGCGAGCACCTTCTCGATGCCGGCCATGAAGCCGTCGGCCGGGTTCCCCGGCGTCGACGGGGTCTTCGTGGTGAGCAGCGTCCCGGTCGCCTCGTCGAGCGCGACGACGTCGGTGAAGGTGCCGCCGGTGTCGATGCCGACGCGGATCGTGCGGCCGGTCTCCACCGACGCCGGCGCGTGCGTGGTCACGGGACCGATTGAAGCCTCGTGAACGCCGGCAGGCCAGGGCACATCTCGCCAGACCCCGACGGGACCCTTGTCACAACCTGCCCGCGGGTCGTAACAGGCCCGGCTCCCGGGTCGTTGTCCCGTCGTCGGCCCCTCGTCACCTGTCCCGGGAGGAACCATGCGAGCCCTGCTCCGCCGTACCGTCGCCGCCGTGGCGGTCGCCGCGCTGGCCGCGACCGTCAACCCGGTCACCGCCCAAGCCGACGACCGGGGCGACGAGCGGGGCAGCTCCGTGCGCTCCCTGGGCTGGCGGGCGGGGACCGTCACCGAGGCCGATCCGCTGCGCAAGGACCTGTGGATCCCGCGCAGCACCAGCCGCGCGTGGAAGCTCACCTACACCACGACGGACTCCCACGGCCGGCACGCGCTGAGCACCGGCACCGTGTTCATCCCGCACGGCCGACCTCCGCGGGGCGGCTGGCCGGTCATCTCGTGGGCGCACGGCCTGTCCGGTCTCGGCGACGACTGCGCGCCGTCGAGGGTCGGTCCGGTGCTCAAGCACCGGGACTGGTCCTACCTGCGGACGTGGATGAAGCAGGGCTACGCCATCGTCGCCAGCGACTACGTCGGTCTCGGCACCCCGGGGCTGATGCCCTACCTCGACGGCAAGGCCACCGCGCACAGCGTGGTGGACATGGTGAAGGCCGGACGGCGCTTCACCGCGCACAAGCGGCCGCGGCTCCGGCTGGCCCGCCGGTGGGTCACCATCGGCCAGTCGCAGGGCGGAGGGGCGTCGGTCTACACCGCGCGGTACGCCACCAAGTACGGCGGCCGCGGGCTCGACTTCCGCGGCGCGGTCGGCACCGGCACGCCGGCGTACATCGAGGACTACATGATGCTGCTCGGGCCGGAGCTGCCGCCGGTGACGATCACCCCGGACCTGGCCGCCTACCTGACCTACATCATCGCCAGCCTGCGCGACGTGCACCCCGAGCTGGGCATCGACGGCATCCTCACCGACAAGGGCAAGAAGTACGTCGCGATGTCGGAGACGATGTGCGACGTCGAGTTCGCCGAGGCGATGGACGGCGTGGCCGTCGGGGAGTTCTTCACCGCGCCGATGGCCTCCCTGCCGGACGTCTACCCGACGATGAAGGACTACATGGGGATGCCGGAGAGCGGCTTCGACACCCCGGTCTTCATGGGGCACGGCATAGCCGACATCGACGTCCCCTACGCCCAGACCGCCCGCTACGCCGGGGTACTCACCGCGAACGGGCGAGCCGGTGACCTTCAAGAGCTACCCGACCGACCACTCCGGCACGATGCAGCAGTCGCTGGCGGACACGATCCCCTTCGTGCGCAAGCAGATGCGGCGGCGCTGAGCGTCCCGGGCCGAGCTGTCACTCGCGGCGCTCGGCGCCGCACTTGGTGCACTTGTAGATCAGGCGGGCCTCGTCCCGGTTGATCAGCTGCCAGTCGTGGTCACACGTGTCGTCGGCCATGGTCGCACCCCTACCCGGTCACCGGGCTCGGTCGAACCGGCTTCTAGAGCCCGGGAAGAGCGTGGACCAGGCCCTGGACCAGGTCGTAGGTCTCCCGGTCGGCTGCCGCGATGAGACCCTTCGGCGGCGTCGCCCTGCGGGCGGTACGGCGACCCGTCGAACGTGCCGACGAAGCCGCCGGCCTCGGCGAGCAGCAGCGACCCCGGCGCGTGGTCCCACGGCTTGGCCCGGCGGAAGAGGGCGTAGTCCGCCGCACCCTCGACGAGCTTCGGGTAGTCGACCCCGCAGCAGACCCAGGTCAGCTCCAGCGCGCGCATCGTGCCGAGGGCCCTGCCGATCCAACCCCGCCGGGCGGTCACCCCGCGCAGCTGGTCACCGACAGGCGGGCGACGACACGCTCGCCGTTGCGCCAGGCGCCGGCGCCGCGCTCCGCGACGTACGCCAGCTCGTGCTGAGGCTGCCAGATCCAGCCGCGCACGACGTCGCCGGACCGCAGCTCGGCCACCATCACCGCGTGGTCCTTCTTGCCGTGCACGAAGTTCTTGGTGCCGTCCACCGGGTCGACGGTGAAAGCGTGGTCGGCGGACCGGAAGCGCTCGAGGAGCGCGGGGTCCGAAGCGGTCGCCTCCTCACCGAGGACGAGGGCGTCCGGGTAGGCGCTGTGCAAGGCGGCGGTGATCCGCTCCTCCGCCTCGTGGTCCGCCACCGTCACCAGGTCGCCGGGGTTCTTCTCATCGATCTGCTCTGCGGCCAGCGAACGGAACCGGGGGTTGATGACCTCCTCCGCGACGTCCTTGAGCAGGGTCAGCACCTCGTCGGTCTCCACACAGGCAACTTACCGACTGATCCTGTTCCCAACGGGGCGGGCAAGGCGGACAATCGGCAGATGACCAGATCCGTGGTGCCGTTCCCCGCCAGCGGCGAGCTGTTCCTCGACGCCCGTGGTGGCGAACGCGTGCTCCGGGTCAGCTGGCATCACGAGCAGGAACTGGTGGTCCTCTCGCTGTGGCGCGCCGACACGTGCGTGGGCACCCTCCGGCTGTCCCGGGACGAGGTCCCCGACCTCATCGCCACGCTCGCCCAGGGCCTCGCCGAGGGGCACGACTCGCCGCGGATGACCGGGCGGGCCTCGTAGGTGCGCGTGGCGGAGCTGATGCGGACGAACGACCCGGGGCTGATCTCGGTCGTGGAGGGACTGCTGCTCGGGGCAGAGATCCCCTACCAGGTCAGCGACCGCAACATGAGCGTCATCGAGGGCTCCATCAGCGCCATCCAGGTCCGGATCTCCGTGCCAAACGAGCGGGAGACGGAGGCCCGGGAGCTGCTCACCGACGCCGAGCTCGGCGGCTGGCTGCGCCCCGTCCGACGGACCGGTCGCGGGAGCGCCTGACCTCGGTCAGCCGAGCGGGGCGCCGTCCGCCCAGACCACCGACATCTCCACGTCCGGATGCCGGTGCGGTCGGCGTACTTCCCGGACGTCCCGCCATCCCCAGGTACGCAGGCAGTCCGCGACCTCGGACACTCCCCGGTCCTCGTTGGTCTTGCCGACGACCAGCCGCCCACCGGGGGCTGCGCGAGATGTCGACACCGTAGGGCTGCAGGGTGAGGTCGCGCTCGCGCGCCCAGCGCTCGACGCAAGCCATCAGCAGTCCGTTCGCACACCCAACGTCGAGGAAGGTCCCCGGGTGGTCAACCGCCTCCATGACCAGGCGTCGGGACGCTTCCCACTCCTCCGGCGTTCCGGAGTGGCCCGATCCCATCTGGTCGGTGGTCGCCGACAGGTACGCCGGCTCGACGACGGTCAGGACACGGGCATGCCACTCGGCCTGCGAGATCTCGCCTCGGTGATACGCCGCGTCGATTGGCTGGAGCGTGTCGTACCCGCGTTCCTTGGCGAGCTCACGCCCCGGTCTCGGTGGGGCACGAAGGCCAGCCTATGGGCGCGGCACGAGCACGCGCTCAGCTGTGTGGTCGGGTGCCGTGCTCGTCGACGGTGTAGCCGCGGCCGTGGGGCGAGATCCAGGTGACGGTGGCGGGTCCCTGGCGGCGATATCGCCAGCGTCCGTGGGTCTTGACCCGGTGGTGGAACCGGCACAGCCGGGCGGAGTTGTGCGTGTTGGTCTGCCCCGGTGGCCCCCCGTGGTCCATCAGGACGTAGGGATCGATGTGGTCGACGTCGAAGACACCACGCCGACCGCACCACGGGAACCGGCAGGAGTCGTCGCGGTGCTCGACCTGGGTCCGGAGCCGGTCCGGGACCTCGTGGGCGTCGACGCTGATGTGCTCGGCCAGGTCCACCACCGGCGTCACCTTGATCACCGCGCCAGGGGCCAGATCGGCCAGCCACTGCTGGACGACCTCCAGGCAGCGGGGACCGATCCCGTTGGCCCGCGCCACTCCGGTCCCGCTGCCGGTCCCGCTGCCGGTGCCGCTGGTGACAGCGTCGGTGTGCAGGTGGACGTGGATCGTGGGGGCCTGGGAGTTCTTGCGGGCGGCCGCCCCGGGCGTTGTGGTGGCGGCCGCGGCGGAGGCGGTGCTGTGCAGGTCCAGGGCGTACTGCGGGTCGGCCAGAACCCCCACCGCGGTGGCCCGGCGGACCTGGTCGGGCGCCGTCGACCCCAGCGCCGCGAGGTCACCGGCGACCCGGTGCACGGCTGCATCGAACGCGACCGCGTCCGGGGTGGTCGTCACCGCGGTGATCCGGCTGGTGCCATCGAGGTCGTCGTCGACCCAGACCCCACGGCCCTCGGCGGCCTTCGCTGCCCGCTCCGCCGCGACCTGCGGGTCGTGGCGGATCACCGCGGCGTGCACGCACCGCAGGATCCGGCCCAGCGACATCTTCGCGGCGAACGGCGCGAGGTGGGTATCGACGTAGGCCGCGGCAGCCGCGGTCAGCGGAATCGTCTCCGCGGCGATCTGCCGGGCCTTCCACGCCGGCAGGTCCCCGTCCATCACCCTCCCCCACAGCTTCGGCAGCCGCTCGCGCAGCTCCAACCCCTGTCCGACATAGGCACGCGCGGCTGACTCGGGCATCCCCAACGCCGCAGCCAGGTCGGCCACCGCGAACTCCTCGACGGTGAACGCGCCCTCACCGTCCAGCCGCAGCTGCCCCTCACGGCCCAGGCGTGGGCCGCCGATCACGTCGGCGTGCATCTCGGGATCGGCCGCACCGATGGTGCCGTCGACGACCCGGTGCAGGTCTGCCCAGTGGGTGACGGCCCGCAGCTCCCGCGCCGCCGAGAGGTCCTGCGCACGTCGCTCGGCCACCACCAGCCCCAACGTCTGCCCGGCGTCCAGACCCAGCACCTCCGCGGACTCACCCGCGATCAACGTCAGCGGCGGAGCGGCGGTCATCGACATGCCCTGAACCTACGAGACGCCTCCGACAATCTGGGTCCGCTCACCAGCCGGTCTCCACAGGCCTCAGGGGGCCGGAGTGGTCCGATGTCGTGCGGTCACGAGCCTCGGGAGGTGACCGGCGATCGAAGGGCGAGCACCCCGGCGCCCATGGCGAGCACCGTGTCGTACGGCGCCGCACACGTGTACTCCCCCGTGCTGGGCCCCACGACGCTCGGGTTGTGCAGCAGCAACCACAGGGCGGCGAAGGTGAGGCCAACCGATGCAACGAGGACGAGGGCGGCGAGACGGCGAGTGGGTCGCATCCGGCCTACTCGGGCTCTTCACGGCCGAGCTCGTAGGCGAGCTCCGCGGGATCGCAGCCGAGGAGGTCGAGGGCGCGCACGGTCGCGAGCGCCAGCCGCGGAGCGCCCTGCAGCGGCGCCTCCCGCTGGAAGAGGTGCTCGGTGTCCGACCACGGCTTCTCCCACCCCTGACGGAGCAGGGTCGCTTCCTGCTCGGGACTCATCGGCCACTCGCCGCCGAACGACGTGGAGCCGACGCACTCGGCGATGAGGCGCGAGCGGGCCGCGGTGATCTGCACGAAGCGCCGAGGTCCGGCCGGGGGCCGGCGCCGCAGGAGCGCACGACGCGGGAGCTCGCGCCGTTCCGCGACGGTCAGGGAGTCGTAGAGGTCGAGGGCGAGCATGGCGCTGACGAGCCGCCGGTTGACCGCCTCCCACGTGTCGCTCATCGTCCGATTGTGCCGCCCACGCCTTCGTCAGCTCGGGACCGGTGGTCGGCGCTCCCCGAAGCGGGTGGCCTGCTCGAACGCGTGCGCCACCTCGAGCAGCCGCCGCTCCTGGTTGTGCGCGGCGACGATCTGGATCCCCACGGGCAGGCCGGAGTCGGTGAAGCCGCCGGGCACGGAGATCGCCGGGCAGCCGGTCACGGTGATGAAGTACGCCGACCGCATCCAGTCGAGGTAGGTCTCCATCGGCCGGCCGTTGACCGACGTGGGGAACTCCTGGTCGGCCGGGAAGGGCGGCACCTGGCTCACCGGCAGCACCAGCACGTCGTACTCGGAGAAGAACGAGACCATCCGCTGACCGAGCGTGGTCCGCCGGGCGTACGCGCGCGCGACGTCCGCGCCGGTCAGCGACTCACCCGCCCGGATGTTGTCGGCGAGCGACGGCTTGAAGCCGTCGGGATGGGCCGCGAGCAGCGGCCCGAGCTGCGCCTGGAAGTGCCACGCCCGCAGGGTGCGGAAGGTGTCCTCGGCCTCCGGCAGCGAGGGGTACGCCGGTGTGACGGCTGCCCCTGCCGCGGCGAGCACGGGCCCCACCGACTCGACGACCGCCGCCACGGCCGGGTCGACCTCGAAGGCCCCGCCGAGGTCGACCGACAGCGCGACGCGCCGCCCCGCCAGGGAACCGGACAGCGGCGGGGCGAAGGCGGAGCCCGGGTCGCCGAGGGCCGCCGGCACCCGTCGGTCCGGGCCCGCCAGCACCGACAGGAGCAGGGCGAGGTCGGAGACCGACCTCGCCAGGGGCCCGCCGACGGACGTGGTCTCCCAGGCGTTCCACGCCGGCCACTGCGGCACCCGGCCGAGGGACGGCCGGAGGCCGACGACGTTGCAGAACGACGCCGGGTTCCGCAGCGAGCCGCCCATGTCGCTGCCGTCGGCGAGCGGCACCATGCCGGTGGCCAGCGCGGCCGCGGCACCGCCGGAGGACCCGCCGGCCGACCGGGACAGGTCCCACGGGTTCAGCGTGGTGCCGAAGACGGGGTTGAACGTGTGCGAGCCGGCGGCGAACTCGGGCACGTTGGTGCGCCCGACGACGACCGCCCCGGCGCCGCGGACCCGCGAGACGAGCAGCTCGTCGGCGGCCGGGACGTGGTCGACCAGCAGGGGAGAGCCGTACGTCGTTCGCCAGCCGGCGACCTCGTGGGTGTCCTTGAAGGCGAACGGCAGCCCGTGCAGGGGCCCCACCGGGCGACCGGCGGCAAGCGTGGCATCGGCCTCGGCCGCCGACGCCCGGGCACGCTCCTCGTCGAGGGAGACCAGGGCGTTGACCGCCGGGTTCACCTCGGCGATGCGCGCGAGGTGCAGCTCCAGCAGCTCGCGGGCGGAGATCTCCTTCGCCCGGACGGCGGCGGCCATGTCGACCGCCGACGAGTGGGGGGTCACCGTCGCCGGCCCACCACGGCGCCGAGGAGGACACCCAGCGCGACCAGGCCGGCGCCGACCGCGACGCCGCGCAGGAAGTCGTCGTGCGACACCGGCGCCGGAGGGGGTGCCGTGTAGACGCCGGGCATCGCCTCGCGCGCCGGCTCCGCCGGCCGCATCTCCGGGGCCTCCGCACCGACGAGGACCTGGTCGACGGCGGCGAAGAACTCCCCGGCCAGCCGCCTGCTCACCGAGCCGAGCATCCGCTGGCCGACCCCGGCGACCATCCCGCCGACCACCACCTCGGCGTCGTAGGACAGCGACGTGGTGCCGTCCCCCCGGTCGTCGAGCCGGACGGTCACCTCCGCGCCGATGGTGCCGGGAGCTCCGGAGCCTTGCGCGGACAGCAGCAGCGACGAGGGCGGCTGCAGGTCTCCCAGCGAGCACGTGCCCGCGTACGTGCCGCGGATGGCGGACACCCCCACGTTCACCGTCATGGCGTAGGTGTTCTCGGCCGTGGTCTCCAGCCGCTCGCAGCCGGGGATGGTCCGCGACCAGGACGGCCGGGTCGAGCAGGGTGTCCCAGACGGTCTCGACGGGTGCGTGCAGGACCGCGTCGCCGGTGAGCTTCACGGGCGCTCCTCTCGGTTGGCGTGCTGGACCCGCAGGTCGTAGAGCTCCGACGGGGAGATCGGCATGGCGCGGATCGGGAAGCCCTCCGCGTCCTCGATCGCGGAGGCGAACACCGCCGCGGACGGGATGACGCCGGCCTCGCCGGCGCCCTTGAGCCCCAGCGGGTTCAGCGGCGACGGCGTCTCCAGGTGGTCGATCTCGATGGTCTCCGGCATCTCGCTGGCGTAGGGCATGAGGAAGTCCATGAAGGACGCGTTCTGCAGCTGCCCGTGCTCGTCGTAGGCCATCCGCTCGTAGAGCGCGCCGCCGATGCCCTGCGCCACCCCGCCGTGGATCTGACCCTCCACGATCATCGGGTTGATCAGCGTCCCGCAGTCGTGCACGACCGCGTACCGCAGCACCCGGATCTCGCAGGTGTCCGGGTCGGTCTCGACGACGACGGCATGCATGCCGCTGGCGAACGTCGACCGCTCCGGGGAGTAGAAGTCCCGACCCTCCAGCCCGGGCTCGTCGTCCTCGGCGACCGGTGGCCGGTCGGGGTGGCCGACGGTGAACTGGGTGGCCACCTTCGACGCCTCGTCGAACGCGTACCGCAGCGGGTTCGACAGCACCGCGACGGTGCCCAGGGCGATCCGGTTCGCCGGGGCCCCCCGCACCTGCACCTGGCCGGCGACGATCTCCAGGTCGTCCTCGGAGACCTCCAGCGCGTCGGCGGCGATGCGCAGCGCCTTGGCGCGCGCCTGCCGCGCCGCCAGCGCGACCGCGGAGCCGCTCATCACCGCTGCCCGGGACGCGAACGTCCCCACCGCGTAGGGCATCCGGCGGGTGTCGCCGGTGGTCACCTCCACGTCCTCGAACGGCACGCCGAGCTCGTCGGCGACGATCTGCGCGAAGACGGTCTGGTGACCCTGCCCCTGGCTGGTGAGGCCGGTCGCGACCTTGACCTTGCCCGAGGTCTCGACGTGGACGTGCGCCCCCTCGTAGGGACCGACGCCGGTGCCCTCGACGTAGCAGGCCAGGCCGATGCCGACCCTGCGGCCCTGCGCGCTGCGCCTCTTGTCGGTAGGCCTCGAACTCGTCCCAGCCGACGAGTGCCTTGAGCTTCGCCAGCGACGCCGGGTAGTCGCCGGAGTCGTAGACCAGCGGCCGGCCGTCCTGGAACGTCAGCCCGTGGTCGTAGGGGAACTCGTCGGGCCGGATCAAGTTGACCTCGCGCACTGCCGCCGCGGTCCTTGCCGAGGTACGCCGCGATCGCGTCCATCGTGCGCTCCATCGCGTAGACGCCCTGCGGGCGCCCGGCGCCGCGGTACGGCGTGACGATGACCGTGTTGGTGTAGAGCGACTCGAAGACCACCCGGTAGGCGCCGGGCTTGTAGGGGCCGAGGAGCTGGGTGGAGGTGATGATCGGGACGATCAGCCCGTACGGCGTGTAGGCGCCGTTGTCGTGCCAGAAGTCGACCGACAGCCCGAGCAGCCGCCCGTCGTCGTCGAACCCGACCTCGACGTGCTGCACCTGGCCGCGTTCGTGTGCGCTCGACACGAAGTGCTCGCGCCGGTCCTCGGTGAACCTCACCGGCCGGCCCAGCGCCATCGCCGCCATCGGGACGAGCAGCTCCTCCGGCCACGGGTGCATGATCTTGACGCCGAAGCCGCCGCCGACGTCGGGGGTGACGACGTCGACCTGCACCAGGTCGAGACCCAGCTTGGCCGCGACCGCCGCGCGCACGCCGGTGGAGGTCTGGGTGGAGCTCCAGACCTGCAGCCGCTTGGAGTCCGATGTCCCAGCGGGCGGCGGTGCCGCGCGCCTCCAGCGGCGTCGAGGCGCTGCGCTCCACGGTCAGGTCGAGGGAGAGCCGGTGCGGCGCCGCCGCGATCGCGGCGGGCGCGTCGCCGACGCTCTGCTCCAGACGCGCGGCGCACGTTGCCCGGCACGTCGTCGTGCACCAGGCGCTCGGCACGCCGGGCGGCCTCCACGCCGACGACCGGCGGCAGGACGTCGTACTCCACCCGGATCAGCCCGACCGCGTCCTCGGCGACGTAGCGGTTGTCGGCCACCACGAAGGCGACCGCCTCGCCGGCGTAGTTCACCTCGTCCTTGGCCAGCGCGTACTGGGTGCGTCCGTGCGTCAGCGCGGGTGCGGGATCAGCAGCGGCAGCGGCTCGGCCATCGGTCCGGCCAGGTCGTCGTAGGTGTAGATCGCGTGGACGCCGTCGAGGTCGAGCACCGCGTCGACGTCGATGTCGACGATCGCGGGCGTGCGCGTGCGGGCTGCGCAGCACCGCCGCCTCCAGCGCGCCGGGCAGCACGTCGTCGACGTACCGCCCCTGCCCGCGGAGCAGCCGGTCGTCCTCGACGCGGCGCACCTTCTCGCCCATCGAGCTTCGTGGTCACGAGCGGTCCGCCAGCTCGGCCGCGCGCAGCACGGCGGCGACGATGTTCTGGTAGCCGGTGCAGCGGCACAGGTTGCCGCCCACCATCTCCCGGGCCTCCTCGGTCGTCGGGCGACGGGTTCTCCGCCAGCCCTGCAGTGATCGTGGTCAGGAAGCCCGGGGTGCAGAACCCGCACTGCAGGCCGTGGCACTCCCCGAACGCCTGCTGCACCGGCCCCAGCGACCCGTCGGCGTCGCCGAGCCCCTCCACGGTGGTGATCTCGCAGTCCGACCGCGGAGACGGCGAGCATCAGGCAGGACCGCACCGCCCGGCCGTCGACGAGCACCGTGCACGCCCCGCAGACCCCGTGCTCGCAGCCGACGTGGGTGCCGGTCAGCCGCAGGTCGTGGCGCAGGGCGTCGCTGAGCAGCCGCCGCGCCGGCACGGAGACGTCGTGCGACGGCGCCGTTGACGGTGAGGCGTACGTCGTACGTCGTCTCGCCGTCGGGCCCGGTCATCCGACGTCCTCCGGGACCGCGCGCGACCGCGTGCTCGTGGGCGGCCGGGACGACCCGCCGGGTCAGGGCCCGCACGAGCTGGCGCCGGTACGCCGCGGAGGCGTGGATGTCGGCCGCCGGGTCCAGCGCCGCGAGCGCCAGCTCGGCGGCGTCGTCCAGTGCGGCGTCGGTCACCGACCCGGTCGGGGAAGGCCGCGGTCAGGTCGACGACGGTGGGCACGTCGGCCACCGAGAGGTAGCCCGCCCGAGCCGAGACGACCCGCCACCGGTGACGGCTCACCTGGGCCGCGACGCCGCACAGGGCGTAGTCGCCGCGGCGCCGGGCCACCTCGTCGAACGCCACCCCGGCGCCGTCCCCCAGGGCCGGGAAGAACGCCTCGACGGCGATCTCGTCGTGCCGCAGCGCGGACTCCAGCGGGCCGAGGTAGAGGTCCTCGGCGGCCGACCTCGCGCCTCCCTGCGAGCGACACCGCGGTGACCCGCCCGCGCAGCAGGGCGAGCACCGCCGGCATCTCCGCGGCGGCGTCGGCGTGCACGATCGACCCGACCGTGGTGCCGCGGTTGCGGATCGTCCGGTGCGCGACCTGCCGCAGCGCCAGGCACAGCAGCGGCTGCGTGCGGCAGGCCTCGGCGTCCGACTCGACCTCCGCGTGCCGGGCCAGGGCGCCCACGTGGACGCCGTCGGCGTCGGAGCGCACGTAGGCGAGCTCCGCGATGCCGTTGATGTCCACGACCATCGCCGGAGAGGCCAGCCGCATGGACATCAGCGGCACCAGGCTCTGGCCGCCCGCCAGCACCTTGGCGTCCGGGTTCGCCGCCAGCACCTCCACGGCTTCGGCCAGAGAGGTCGGGCGGGCGAACTCGAACGGTGCGGGTTTCACAGTGTCGATCCCATAGGGGTCAGTACATCGCCTTTGTGACGCCTTCGGCACCCTGCTCGGGCGTCTGCCGACCGACCCTTGACGAGGTGGAAGAAGACGATGACCAGGATGGTGCCCAGGGCGATGCCCGGAGAGCTCGAAGTTGTCGGAGAACGTCAGCGTCACGCCGCCGATACCGGCGATGAGGCCGGCGGAGAGGCCCACGAGGTTGACCGGGTCGCCGAAGTCGATGCCGTTCTCCACCCAGATCTTCGCGCCGACGAGGCCGATCATCCCGTAGAGAACGATCGTGATGCCGCCGAGCACACCGCCGGGGGTGGCGTTGACGATCTGCGCCGAACTTCGGGCACAGCCCGAGGAGGATCGCGACACCGGCCGCGAAGTAGTACGCCGCGGTCGAGTAGACGCGCGTCGCCCCCATGACACCGATGTTCTCGGCGTACGTCGTCGTGGGTGACCCGCCGAACGCGCTGGCGAACGCCGTGGCCACGCCGTCGGCGCCGATGGCCCGGCCCATGTAGGGGTCGAGGTCGTCGCCGGTCATCTCCGCGACCGCCTTGACGTGGCCGGTGTTCTCCGCGATGAGCGCGATGACACCGGGGAGCACCAGCAGGATGAAGGTGAGCGAGAAGCTCGGCCCGTGCACCACCGAGACCCCGTCCTGGAGGGTGCCGGACGGGAAGCCGATCCAGTCGGCGGCCTGGACGCCGGTCCAGCTGACCCGGTCGTGCTCGCGTGGCCTCGGTGGCGCCGCCCAGCACGGAGGTGATCGGGCCGAAGAGCAGGTCGGAGAACCACGAGACGACGTAGCCGAAGATCAGCGCCAGGAAGACCGCGATGCGGGCCCAGAAGCCCGGTAGCAGCACCGCGGCGCACACCAGGAACGCCGCGGTGGCCAGCGCGATCCACTGGTCCTGCGGCCAGTAGATGCCGGCCACCACCGGCGCGAGGTTGAACCCGATGAGCATGACCACGGCACCGGTCACCGCCGGTGGGAGCAGGGCGTAGATCAGCTCGCGTGCCCGCGAAGTGGACCAGCAGGCCGACGAGAGCGAGCACGACGCCGGCGACCAGGATCGCCCCGGTGACGTCGGCGGAGTCACCGCCCTGGCGCGCGGATGGCGGCGACCGAGGCCACGAACGAGGCGCTCGTGCCCAGGTAGCTCGGCACCCGGTTCTGCACGATCAGCAGGAAGAGGATCGTGCAGAGCCCGGAGAACAGGATGGCCAGGTTGGGGTCGAGCCCCATGACGAGGGGGAAGACGAAGGTGGCACCGAACATCGCCACCACGTGCTGCGCACCGAGCCCGGCGGTGCGGCCCCAGCTGAGGCGCTCCATCGGCCCGACGGCGGCACCTGGCGGTGGGGTCTTGCCCCCGTGGACGACGTCCCACTTGAACATGGACATGAGGTCTCCTCACAGTCGCGCTTCCCGACATGGTGCTCCGAGGAAGGCGTCCCGACGGTCAAAGCCGGTCCGAAAGGAGGTCCGGGCGTGTCGCGCTCAGCCGCGGAAGTCGAGCACCTGGAGCGCGACGGCGACGTTGAGCCGGAGGTGCGGGTCGGTGGTGAAGGGACCGATCATCCGCTCCAGCTTCGCTCACCCGGTAGCGCATGGTGTTGTAGTGGAAGAACTGCAGGCGCGCCGCCTCCGCGACGTTGAGGTTCGTGTCCAGCAGCACCTGCAAGGTGGCGCGCAGGTCCGCCGCCTCGGCGGTGTCCCGGGCGAGGTCGCCGAGCACGTCGCGCGGCGAAGTCCTGCAGCTCGGCCGTCGTCGGCACCAGCGCGATCAGGCGGTGCAGCCCGAGCTCGTCGAACCACGTGGCGAACCCGCCGCCGGTGATGCGCCGGCCGACGGCCGTGGCCCGCGCGGGCCTGGTGGTACGCCGCGGGAAGGCCGGCGAGGTCGTGCACGGGCCGGCTCACCCCGGCCGAGAACGGCCGCCGTCCACCGCCGCGGTCGCCGGCGACCTCGCCGACCAGGTGCGCCACCTCCGTGCGGAGTCAGCCGCTCGCCGCTCGGCCTCCGGCTCGTGTGCGGCGGCACCGGGCAGCAGGGCGACCACCTCGGTCGAGAAGTCAGCGGTGGGGATGGTCCGGTCGCGGGCCTCGCACACCAGGCGCCAGGCCGCCGAGAACCTCTCCTGCCACTCCCGGCCGAGCCGCGCGTCGACGGGCTCGCTCGTGCTGGACGGGCGGGTCCAGCTCCGCGCTGAGCACCACCATCGGCCGGTCGAGGTCCCAGCCGAGACCGCGGGCGTGCTCGATGACGCACGCTCGTCAGTGCCCGGCCTCGCCGAGGAAGACGTCGCGGAGGAAGTCACCGCGGTACTTGTTCTCCACCGCCGCCACCGCGCGCTGCTGGGTCACCACCAGCGCGACGACGGTCGCTGCACGCTCCAGGGCGAGCACGTCGTCGCCGTCCGAGGAGCCGCGTCGGTGCTGACGCAGACCAGCCGCACGACGTCGACGCCCCCCGCCGCCACCTTCACCAGCCGCACCTCCCCGGTCGCCAGCGGGGCACCGGCCTCGCCGTCGCCGGTCGCGCAGCCGCTCGACCCGCACCCGGCCGGTGTGGTCGACCAGCGCCGCCTCGGCCAGCCCGCCCGCTGCGCGTCGGTCGAGCGCGGCGCCGCCGCTCCCTGCCGTCCGGAGAGGTGACCAGACGCCGACGTCGAACGCCCGGCCGACCTCCGCGGCGATGCGGTCCAGGTCGGCGCCCTCGAGCACCATCCGGGACAGCGTCGAGTGGAGGTTGTCGATGCGCTCCAGGGTCATGTCCAGCTCTCGGGGCTCGCCGTCCGACGAGTCGTTGCGCCCTCGCTGGGCGGATGTTGGCGAGAATGGCCACACTATGCCCGCAGCCCCGCCCCCTGCCGACGTCGCCGGCACGAGCCGGCGCCGAGCCGTGCCGGGTCCGCCTCGCTCTGGCTCCTGGGACAGGTCGCCGGCCCGCGCCGCGTCGCGACCGGTCCTGCACGCCGGCCCTCAAGCGGTCTACCTCGACCTCGACGGCACGTGCGTCGGCCGTGCTCGCTGCGCGACGCCGTCAGGTGCCCTGCGGCGTGCGCACCGTCGCTCGCCGAGCTGCCGGCGGCTCGCCGCGGGAGACGAGGTGACCGTCTTCAACGGCACCGTGGAGCTGCCCGGCTCCGACGTGCTCGTCACCACCATCGTCGACGCCACCGTGCCCGGTGCCCGCCGGCCCCGCCGCCACGTGGGGCGCCGAGCGGATCGCCGACCGCGCGCCGCAGCCGCCCTGGCCGGCACGCGTGCCGCCCTGCCGGACCTGGCGCTCGAGCGGCTCGCCGCCGGCGACACCACGTCGGTGCCGGCACTGCTCGGGCTGGGCAGCGGGCTCACCCCGTTGGGCGACGACGTGCTGTGCGGCTGGCTGGCAGCCGCCGTGGCGCGCCGCCACCCGGCGCTCGGCGAGATGCACGCCGTCGTCGAGGCCGGCGCGGCCAACGCACCACGACGCTGTCCGCGACCCTGCTCGCCTGCGCCGGCCGGGGTGAGGGCATCCCCGAGTTCCGCGAGCTGCTCGGCGCCGTCGCCGACCACGACGGCCGCGGTCGTCGACGAGGCGGTCGACCGGGTGCTGCAGGTGGGTGAGACGTCCGGAGGAGGGCTGCTGCTGGGCGCGGTGCTCGCCCTGGGAGGCGGCCATGACCGCCGGGACCACGTGGCCGCACCCACGTCGAGGTGCGCAGCGCCTACGCCGACTCGGTCGCACTCCTCCAGGTCAGCCGGCAGGTCGCCGCGGTCCCCGGCGTGCGCGCCGCCCAGGTCGCGATGGCGACGCCGCTCAACGTCGAGGTGCTCACCGGCATGGGCTTCGACGTGCCGGCGTCCTCGCCCAACGACATGGTCGTGGCGCTGAGGGCTCGACGACGACGACGCCCTCTCGGCGGCGCTCGGCGCGGTCTCCGCCGCGCTGGCCGGCGGCGGGGTCGCAGGCGGGTCCGGCGGCGGGGCCGGGGCCGCTGCTGCGCCTCGGACCACGGCGAGCGCGCTGCGGCAGGCGGAAGCGGACCTGGCGCTGGTCTCGGTCCCCGGCGCCCACGCCGCGGTCGAGGCGATGGACGCACTGGACGCCGACCGCGACGTGATGGTGTTCAGCGACAACGTGCCGCGTGACCCAGGAGGTCGCCCTGAAGCGCATCGCCGCCGAGCGCGGCCTGCTCGTGATGGGCCCCGACTGCGGCACCGCCGTGGTCGGCGGGGTCGGGCTCGGCTTCGCCAACGCCGACGGACCCCGGCGGGGTCGGCATCGTCGCCGCCTCCGGCACCGGGTGCCAGCAGCTGATGTGCCTGCTCGCCGCCGCAGGGGTCGGGCGTGGGCGCCGCGCTCGGCGTCGGCGGCCGGGACCTCTCCGCAGCGGTCGGCGCGCCCTCGGCACACGGGAGGCGCTGCGGCGCCTGGACGCGGACCCCTCCGTCCGCCGGATCGTCGTCATCTCCAAGCCGCCGGCCCCCGAGGTCGCCACCTGGCTGGACGACCACGTCGCCACGCTGTCGACCCCGGTGGACCTGGCACTGCTGGGCCGGGCACGCCCGGACCTGACGACCGTGGCGGAGTCGCTGCTGACCTCGCTCGGATGCCCGGTGCCCGACTGGCCGGTGTGGGGAGCGGTCGACGGGCAGCAGGAACCGTCGAGCGGCTACTTGCGGGGCCTCTTCGTCGGGCGGCACCCTCTGTGACGAGGCGATGGTCCTGGCCACCGACCGGCTCGGACCGGTGCGCAGCAACATCCCGCTCGACGACGAGCTCGCCCTGGACCCGCTCGGCGGACTCGACGGGCTGGAGGCGCACACGATGGTGGACTTCGGCGACGACGCGCTGACCCGCGGCCGGGCGCACCCGATGATCGACCCGGCGCTGCGCCTGGAGCACCTGGCCCGGGCCGCGGCCGACGACGACCACCGGGGTGCTGCTCCTCGACGTGGTGCTGGGACACGGCGCGGAACCCGACCCGGCGGCGTCCCTCGGCTCCCGCGGTCACCGCCGCGATCAGCGCCGCCCGGGACCGGGGCCGCACCCTGCCGGTGGTGGTGTCCTGCATCGGCACCGAAGGCGACCCGCAGGGGCTCACCCGCCAGGCCCGCGTGCTGGCGGAGGCGGGCGCCGAGGTGCACCTCTCCAACGCGCGGGCCACCGCCCGGGCGGTCGACCTGCTGCAAGGGGTACGCCGATGACGCGCCCGCCGACCGAGACCCTCCACGGCGTCGCCACCGCCGGCGCGGACCTGCTGGCCGCCGCGCGTCGAGGCCCAGTCCGCGGACGTCACGCGTGTCGACTGGCGCCCGCCCATGGAGGGGACCGAGGACGACCTCGCCACGGTCGCCACCGACCCGCTGCGGCGTACGGCGAACCGGCGCGCCGTCGAGGCGGTGCTGGCGGTCCAGGCGACGCTCGTGGACGTCGCGCCGGCCGCCGAGGTGCTCGGGCTGCAGCCCGGGGAGTTCCTCCACGCCGGGCCGCCCATCACCTGGGAGCGTGCCTCCGGCCCGCTGCGGGGCGCCCTGATGGGAGCAGCCGCCCTCGAGGGGCTCGTCACCGACCCGGAGCAGGCGCCGCCGCTCTTCGAGTCCGGCGACGGCGTCACGCTGGAGCCGTGCCACCACCGCGGCGCGGTCGGCCCGATGGCAGGCGTGGTCACGCCGTCGATGTGGATGTTCGTCCTGGAGGACCCGGCCACCGGACACCGCACCGCCTGCACGCTCAACGAGGGCCTCGGCAAGGTGCTGCGCTACGGCGCGTACGCCCCCGAGGTGCTCGACCGGCTCCGCTGGATGGCGGCGGTGCTCGGACCGCTGCTGCGGGACGCGGTCCGCGCCACGGGGCCGGTCGACGTGACCGGCATCCTCACCCAGATGCTGCAGATGGGCGACGAGGCGCACAACCGCAACCGCGCCGGCACGCTGATGCTGCTCCGCGACCTGTCCCCGGCCATGGTGGCTGCCGGCCACGACGCGGCCGACGTGGCGGAGGCGCTGCGGTTCATCGGCGGCAACGACCACTTCTTCCTCAACCTGGCGATGCCCGCGTGCAAGCTGGCGCTCGACGCCGCCCGCGGCATCGACGGGTCCACGATGGTCGTCGCGATGTCCCGCAACGGCACGGACTTCGGCATCCAGGTCGCGGGCACCGGCGACGCGTGGTTCACCGGCCCGGCGCAGCTGGCGGACGGGTTGTACCTGGGCGACTTCGGACCCGACGACGCCAACCCGGACATCGGTGACTCGGCGATCACCGAGACGGCCGGGCTCGGCGGATTCGCGATGGCGACCGCCCCGGCCATCGTCCGGTTCGTCGGCGGCACCGTCCCCGACGCCCTCGCCACCACCCGGCGGATGCGGGAGATCACCCTGGCCGCCAACCCCCGCTGGACCGTCCCGGTCCTCGACTTCGCCGGCACCCCCACCGGGATCGACGTGAGCGCGGTGTGCCGGACCGGCATCCTCCCGCAGATCAACACCGGCATGGCCGGCAAGCAGGCCGGCGTCGGCCAGGTCGGCGCCGGCCTCGTCACTCCCCCCGCCGAGATCTTCCCCGCGGCGCTGCGGGCCCTCGCCGACCGGACCCGCGCCCGCCGTCCAGGCTGAGCCTCCGCGGCGGCGCGGGCGGACCGGGAGGCCGCCGTCAGAGCGTGGCCGGCTCCCAGAACGCCACCCGCATGTCGACCCGCCCCGAGGGCAGCAGCGCGGTCCCCTCCGCACGATGCAGCTCCAGGGCCTCCCCGGCGTGACAGTCCGGCAGCGTCCCGTCGGCCCGGACGACCCGCCACCACGGCACCGCACCGCCGTACGTCGCCATCACCCGACCGACCTGCCGGGGGCCCCCGCGGCCGACCGATGCGGCGATGGCGCCGTAGGTGGTCACCCGCCCGGACGGCACGCGTTCGGCGTGCGACAGCACCGCCTCGACGTACGCCTCGTGGTCCACGGCGACCACGCTAGTCACCGTGCGGCGCGGGGCCTGCTCAGCCCAGACCGACGAACGGCTCGGTGCCCTCGACCAGCCGGAGCCCGGCGATGCCGGAGTGCCGCTTGGCGAAGGTCAGCTCGCGGGCGAGGTCGCCGACCCCGTTCTCGCCGGGGAACGGCGCCAGGGCGATCGTCGAGAGCACCCCGAACGCCCGCCCGTCCCGGTCGAGGAAGCCGCTGCCGGAGTCCCCGGGGATGCCGGGGGTGACGGTGTAGACGTTGTGCGACCAGCCGCTGCGGTCGTCGCCGGTGCTGGTGCCCGTCTTGGGGCTGGTGGCGGTGATCCCGCCGCGCAGGATCGAGTTGCCGTAGGTGTAGACCTGCTCGCCGATCGGCAGCCCGTCGGTGCGGATCCCGGTGGGACCGCCGAAGTCCGGGACGGAGGGGTTGACGTGGTCGACGTAGCGCTTCGCGACACGCACCAGCGCGAGGTCGTTGTAGGCGCACTTCGCGGCGCCTTTGGTACCGAGCGCCTGCATCGTGCCCCAGGAGGTGTACGCCAGCCGGCCGCGACCGACGAGGGTGCCGACGGTGACCTCGGTGCCGCCGCTCTCGAAGCGCACGCGGGTGCCGAGCGGCAGCGACGGCGTCGAGCACCCGTCGGTGTCGGTCGCCTCGCCCTTGCCGGCGCAGTGCGCGGCGTACCCGACGTAGACCCGCCCCCTGCGGTCGGTGAACACGAAGTTGCCGGTGCACTGCGAGCCGGCCGTCAGCATCTGCACGCCCGGCGTGATCGTCGCCTGGTCGGCCGGCGCCCAGGGTGAGGCCGCCACGGCACCGCCGGTGCTCGACACGGCGGTCGCACCGGCTGCCAGAGCCGTCACGCAGAGGGCCAGCGCCCTACGGATACCCGAGGTCTTCATGCCTGCCCAACGACCGACCGGCCCCCCGGGTCACGCCAGCAGGTGGCGGCCGGAGGGCCGGACGGGGTCCCGAGGGGTGCCGTGGGTGCGGGTCAGAGGAGCGGCGCGAAGGGCTCGGTGCCGGGCACGAGCTGGAGGCCGGAGATGCCGGAGTGGGCCTGCGCGAAGGCGAGCTCGTGGCTCAGGTCCCCCACGCCGTTCGACCCGGCCAGCGGCGCGATCGCCAGCGTGGAGAGCACGCCGAGGGCGTTGCCGTCCGCGTCGAGGAAGGCGCTGCCGGAGTCACCGGGGATGCCCGGGGAGGCGGTGTAGACCGGGTGGCTCCACCCGCCACCCGTGGTGCCGAGGCTGCTGCCCTGCTTGGGCGACAGCTGCTCGACGCCGGCCCGCAGGCTGGAGTTGCCGTAGGAGTAGACGGTCTCCCCCGCGGCGGTGCCATCGGTGTCGATGCCCATCGGGCCGCCCCAGAACGGGATCGACGGGTTCACGTCGCCGGCGTACTGCGGGTCGACCTTCACCAGGGCGAAGTCGTTGTACTCGCAGGTGTTGCTGTCGGTGGTGCCGATGTCCTGCATGGTGAGCCAGCTGCTGTAGACGAGCGTGCCGGTCCCGACGGTCTGGCCGCTCGAGACCAGGCTGCCGTTGTCGACGAAGTCCACCTTGGTGCCCAGGGGAAGGGAGCCGGAGTCGCAGCCGTTGGTCTCGGTCTGCCCGCCGGTGCCGGCGCAGTGCGAGGCGTAGCCGACGTACACGTTGGCCGAGGCGTCGGTGAACACGAAGTTGCCGGTGCACTGGGCACCGTCGGTGTACATCATCGTGCCCGGGTGGATCGCCGCGCTGTCCGCCGGAGCCCACGCGACCGTCGTGCTCGTGGTGCTCGTGCCACCCCCGCCGGCCTTCGGACCGTGCTGGCCGCCCTTGGCGGCCTCGGCGGGCGACGTGGCGGCGGCGACGGTGGTGGCCGCGAGCAGCGTGGTGAGCAGACCGGTGGCAATCGAGTGACGCCGAGACAGCATGGGGGCTCCTTGGGGCTAGAAGAACGTGTCCAAACGGGACAACGAGCCCACATGGCGCAGGTCACGCCCGGCCGGCAGGTCAGTCGGAGGTCAGTACGACGGCTGGGCCGGATCGATCTGGTTCACCCAGGCGACGACGCCGCCACCGACGTGCACGGCGTCGGAGTAGCCCGCTCCCTTGACCACGGCGAGCACCTCCGCAGAACGCACCCCGGACTTGCAGTGCAGCACGACCTTCTTCTCGCCGCCGGCCAACCGGCTCAGCTCGGACAGCGCGGCGCCGCTGAGGAACTCCCCCTTCGGGATCAGCACCGAGCCGGGGATCCGGTTGATCTCGTACTCGTTCGGCTCGCGCACGTCGACGAGCACGAAGTCGCGCTCGCCGTTGTCGCGCTCCTTGACCATCTGCTCGAGCTGCGCGACCGAGATGGTCGCGTCGGCGGCCGCCTCCGCGGCCTCGTCGCTCACGGCACCGCAGAAGGTGTCGTAGTCGATGAGCTCGGTGACCGTCGGGTTCTCCCCGCAGATCGCGCAGTTAGGGTCCTTGCGGACGGCCAGCTTGCGGTACTCCATCTCCAGGGCGTCGTAGATCATCAGCTTGCCGAGCAGCGGCTCGCCGATGCCGGTCAGCAGCTTGATCGCCTCGTTGACCTGGATGGAGCCGATGCTGGCGCAGAGCACGCCGAGCACGCCGCCCTCGGCGCACGACGGGACCATCCCCGGCGGCGGCGGCTCGGGGTAGAGGCAGCGGTAGCAGGGGCCGTGCTCGGCCCAGAAGACGGACGCCTGGCCGTCGAAGCGGTAGATCGACCCCCACACGTAGGGCTTCTTCAGGAGCACCGCGGCGTCGTTGACCATGTAGCGGGTCGCGAAGTTGTCGGTGCCGTCGACGATGAGGTCGTACTGCTCGAAGATCCCCATCACGTTGTCGTTGTCGAGGCGCTCGTTGTGCACCACCACGTCGACCAGCGGGTTGACCTCCTTGATGGAGTCCCGCGCCGACTCGGCCTTCGGCCGGCCGATGTCGCTCTGACCGTGGATGACCTGGCGCTGCAGGTTCGACTCGTCGACCTCGTCGAACTCGGCGATGCCGATCGTGCCGACCCCGGCGGCCGCCAGGTAGAGCAGCGCGGGCGACCCGAGTCCGCCGGCGCCGATGACCAGCACCTTGGCGTTCTTGAGTCGCTTCTGCCCGGTCATGCCCACGTCGGGAATGATCAGGTGGCGGCTGTAACGACGTACCTCGTCGACGGTGAGCTCCTCGGCGGGCTCGACCAGCGGCGGCAGCGACACAGTGACTCCTTGGCGTGTACGACGGCGGTGACAGGGCTTGAACGAGGTTTCAACAACACCGCCGACGCCCATGTTCCCCAACACGACGAACGGGTCCCGTGCCGCGTCTCACACCCTGGATGAGTACGCTGCAAACTCCGGAGGAGGAGGTCGGCGATGAGCACCGAGCAGATGCGGCCGCGCGGCGGCAGGATGCCCCGGGTGGCCCGGCGCGCCCAGCTGCTCGACTCCGCCCTCGAGGTGTTCGTGGCCCATGGCTACCACGCGGCCGCGATGGACGACATCGCCGAGCGCGCCGGGGTGTCCAAGCCGGTTCTCTACCAGCACTTCCCCGGCAAGCGGGAGCTCTACCTCGCGCTGCTCGAGCAGTCGACCAACCGGATCATCGACGCCACTCGCGAGGCATTGGCCTCCACCCACGACAACAAGCTCCGGGTGCTGGCCACCATGCAGGTCTTCTACGACTTCGTCGCGAACGCCCAGGGGGAGTTCCGGCTGGTCTTCGAGTCCGATCTGACCAACGAGCCGCTGGTCCGGGCCCAGGTCGACCGGGTCACCTCCGCCTGCTCCGAGGAGATCGCCCAGGTCATCCACGAGGACACCGGGCTCCCCGACGAGGCCTCCCGGCTGCTCGCGGTCTCGCTGGTGGGAATGGCCCAGGTCAGCGCCCGGTTCTGGCTGGAGGACGACGGCGAGATCGACCAGAACGAGGCCGCCTCGCTGGTGGCCTCCTTGGCGTGGCGGGGCATCAGCCGGTTCCCGCTCACCGACGAAGCCGGCTGATCCCCGACCGCGGGTGCCCGGCGGCCCGCATCAAGAACCCGTAACCGACAGAAGGAGGCCTCGTGGAGGTCAAGATCGGCGTGCAGTTCGCCAACCGCGAGCTCGTCATCGACACCGACATGTCCACCGACGACATCGAGAAGGCCGTCACCGAGGCCCTGAGCGGGGACGCCCCCGCGCTCGCGTTGAGCGACACCAAGGGCCGGCGCGTCATCGTCCCCACCGACAAGCTGGCCTACGTCGAGCTCGGTACCCCCACCAGCGGCCAGGTCGGCTTCCGCTCCTGACCTGCCGGTTTCCCAAGGGATGCCGGCAAACTGGCACTCCCCATGGGTCAGATCCCATGGGGAGTGCCAGTTTGCCGTGGGAAGCAGGTCCGGTACGGCGGTCGAATGTCGGCTGGCCCCCGGCGGCCGGCCACCGAGCTGATCGATGACCGTCGAGCCGGAGCACGAGACTGATCGACCCGCTCGCCGGCGTGCACGCCGTACTCCCCATGGGAGACTGGCACTCCCCATGGGAAGTACCCCGTGGGGAGTGACAACTTGCCTGCATCCCTTGGGAAACTGGCAAGGTCAGGCGTCGAGGCCGAGGTTCTCCATGCGCTTGGTGTGGTTCTCGGTCAGCCGGGCGAAGAGCCGGCCGATCGCCGCGAGATCAAGTCCCGGACGGTCGACGCCGCCGGCGAGCAGGGACGTCAGCGCGTCGTGCTCGGCGGCGACCCGTTGCGCCTGGGTGAGCGCCTCCCCCATCAGCCGCCGGCCCCACAGGGCCAGGCGGCCCGCCACCCGGTGGTCGCGGCGGATGGCCTCGCGGACCCGCTCGACGACGAACTCGGAGTTCCCCGCGTCGCGCAGGCTCTCCACGATGACCTTCCTGGTGTCCGGGTCGACGAACGCTGCGATCTCGGTGTAGAAGTCGGCCGCCAGCCCGTCACCGACGTAGGCAGTGACCAGGCCCTCGAGCCAGTCGGAGGACGCCGTGCGGACGTGGAAGGCGTCGAAGGCCTCGACGAAGGGCGCCATCGCCGCCAGCGGGTCCGCGCCGAGCTCGGCGAGGTGGTCATGGAGCCGCTGGTAGTGCCCGAACTCGGTCGCCGCCATCCGCGCCATCTCGGCGCGGTCGCGCAGCTCCGGCGCCATCCGGGCGTCCTGGGCGAGCCGTTCGAAGGCCGAGATCTCCCCGTAGGCGATGACCCCGAGCAGGTCGACGACCGCCGCCGCGTAGACCGGGTCCTCCAGGGCGCGGGCGCTCGCCTCACCCGCTCCGGTTTGCGACGGTTCGGTCATGGCGGCAGCCTACCGATACGATGAAGAGTCACATTCGGCGAGCAAAGGCAAGACCCTGACCACGTTCAGAGACCTCGGGGTGCTCCCCGAGATCGCCGACGCCCTCGAGCGCGGCGGTATCACGACCCCTTTCCCGATCCAGGAGATGACCCTCAGCGTCGCCCTCCTCGGCACCGACCTCATCGGACAGGCGCGCACCGGCACGGGCAAGACCCTTGCCTTCGGCATCCCGCTCCTGCAGCGCACCGTCGCACCGCACGACCCCGACCACGAGGACCTGGCGGCCCCTGACAAGCCGCAGGCCCTGGTGGTGGCCCCCACCCGCGAGCTCGCGGGCCAGGTGGCGAACGACCTGACCCTGGCGGCGCAGGACCGCGGCACCCGCATCCTCACGGTGTACGGCGGTGTGCCCTACGAGCCCCAGCTGGACGCCCTCAAGGCGGGCGTGGAGGTCGTCGTCGGCACACCGGGCCGGCTCCTCGACCTGGCCGACCGCGGCAGCCTCGACCTGTCCCACGTGAAGGTGCTGGTCCTCGACGAGGCCGACGAGATGCTCGACCTCGGGTTCCTCCCCGACGTCGAGCGGCTGCTGAGGAAGACTCCGGAGACCCGGCAGACCATGCTCTTCAGCGCCACGATGCCGGGGGCGATGGTGTCGCTGGCCCGCACCTACATGCGTCACCCGGTCAACATCCGGGCCGAGTCTGCGGCCGAGACCCAGATGGTCCCGGCGACCGCGCAGTTCATCTACCAGGTGCACGACCTGGACAAGACCGAGATGCTGGCCCGCATCCTCCAGGCGGAGAACAGCGGCCTGACGATCGTCTTCACCCGCACCAAGCGCGCCGCGCAGCGGGTCGCCGACGACCTCGCGGATCGCGGGTTCCCGGCCAGTCCCCTGCATGGCGACATGGCCCAGGTCGCGCGCGAGAAGGCCATGAAGCGCTTCCGTGAGGGCAAGACGCGCGTGCTGGTGGCGACCGACGTCGCCGCGCGCGGCATCGACGTGCAGGACGTCACCCACGTCATCAACTACAGCTGCCCCGAGGACGAGAACACCTACGTGCACCGCATCGGTCGCACCGGCCGTGCGGGAGCGACCGGGGTGGCGATCACGTTCGTCGACTGGGCCGACGTGACGCGGTGGAAGGTCATCAACAAGGCGCTGGGGCTGCCCTTCGACGAGCCCGCCGAGACCTACTCCACCTCCGAGAACTTCTTCCACGACCTCGGCATCCCGAAGGACGCCAAGGGCCGACTGACGGACGCACCTGCCGCTCCCCGGCAGAAGCCCGTGGAGCGCGAGCGCCGCAAGTCCGGCGACCGCAACCGCAGCCGCACCCGCGGCGGCCGCGCCGTCGGCGGCGACCGGGGCAGCAGCGGCACGCCGGCCGGTTCCGGGTCCGGGGAGGCGGCGTCCGGCGGCGAGAGCCGTCCCGCCCGCAAGCGCACCCGGCGCCGACGCGGCGGCTCGGGCTCCGGCCAGGGGTCGAGCCAGGGATCCGGACAGGCGTCCGGCCCGGGCGGCGACCGCGGGACGTCGGAGTAGCCGCAGGCACCCTGCCGAGCCCGGTCAGCTGTCCTCGGGCTCGGCGGAGGTGTCGACCACGACGACCGTGGTGCCCAACGGGGCGAAGTCCCACAGCGCCTTGGCGTCCGGCGTCTTCTGCCTGATGCAGCCGTGGCTCTGCGGCGCGCCGAGGTCGGTGCGGGGCTGCACCTTCTCACCGTCGAGCACCGGGATGTCGTGGAAGCCGATGGCCGCGGACGTGCCGTGGGCGAAGCGCACCATGAACCGCATGGTCCCGGAGTCGTCGACGCCCCAGGCGCGCTTGGAGCGCGAGTACACCGAGTAGGTGCCCGGCTCGAGGTTGTCGTAGATGCTGCCCGAGACCAGGTAGGTGCGCTCGACGGAGCCGTCGGCCTTCACCAGCCAGACCCGCTGGGCGCCCTGGTCGAAGACCACCCGCCGCCCCTCGCCGCTGTCCTCGGGCACCGCCACGTCCCCCGAGGCTCCGGTCGCCGGGCTCTCCGACGGGCTGTCGGTCGCCTGCTGCTCGTCCGCGGAGAGCGACGCGCTGTCGCCGCTCTCCTCCGACGTCGCGTCGGCCGCGACTCCGGTGGCCGGGGTCCGGGTGGCGGCGTACGACGGTTGGCCGCCGGCGGGCAGCACCCCCACGCCGCCCAGCACCGCGGTGCCGGTGAGGGCCACCGACAGGGACAACGCGGCGATGCGGCCGTACCGCGGTCGCACCGTGGGCGTCTCGGGGCTCATCGGCCTCTCCCGGCGAGCCCCTTGGCCACCTCGCGGTAGGCCTCCGCGCCCCGGTGCGTGCGGGTGGTGGCCAGGATCGACCGGCCCGCGGCGGGCGCCTCCGCGAAGCGGATGGACTTCGGGATGGGCGGCTCCACGACCTCGAGGTCGTAGGTCTCGGAGATGTTGTCCAGCACCGCCCGGGCGTGGTTGGTGCGACCGTCGTACAGGGTGGGCAGCACGCCCCAGACCTCGAGCCCGCGGTTGGTGAACCGGCGGACGTCGTGGACGGTGTCCAGCAGCTGCCCCACGCCGCGGTGGGAGAGCGTCTCGCACTGGAGCGGGATCAGCACCCCGTCGGCGGCGGTCAGCGCGGCCACCGTGAGCACCCCGAGCGACGGCGGGCAGTCCAGCAGCACCCAGTCGTAGTCGTCGGTGAGCTCCTCGAGCACCCCGCGCAGGACGTACTCCCGGCCGGTGCGGGTCAGCAGGTCGGCCTCGGCCCTGGCCAGCTCGATGGTGGCCGGCAGCAGGTCCACGCCGTCGTCGGTCTCGAGGATGACCTCGGCGGCGTCGAGGCCCTTGGTGAGCACGTGGTGGACGGAGATCTCCACGTCCTCGGGGTCGATGCCGAGCGAGAACGTCAAGCAGGCCTGCGGGTCGAGGTCGACCAGGAGCACGCGGGCGCCCTGCTCCGCCAGCGCGGCTCCCAACGACGCCACGCTGGTGGTCTTGGCGACGCCGCCCTTCTGGTTCGCGACGGCAAGAATGGTGCTCACCGTCGACATTGTGCTGCAGGTCCGCGGCAAACCCCTGCACCCGGCGTGGAATGCTGGCCGCATGTCGCAGCCGACCGGCACCCCCGGCGCCCCGGAGACCCCTCCTTCGCTCTGGTCACCGGACCCACGTCCGGCATCGGCCGGCGCTTCGCCTTCCGGCTCGCCGCGCGGGGACACGACCTCGTCCTCGTGGCCCGCAACCGCCCGGCGCTCGAGGAGGTGGCCGCCGAGCTCCGCGCCCAGCACGGTGTCGACGTGGAGGTGCTGGCCGCCGACCTCACCGACCGCGACGACCTGGGCCGGGTCGAGGCGCGCCTCGCCTCCCGCGACCGGCCGGTGGGGCTGCTGGTCAACAACGCCGGCTTCGGCCTCAAGAAACCCTTCCTCGACAACGACCTCGAGCTCGAGCAGCGGATGCTCGACGTCCTCGTGGTCGCCGTGCTGCGGCTCAGCCACGTCGCGATGTCCCGGATGGTGGCCGACGGCGGCGGCGGGGTCATCAACGTCTCCAGCGTCGCCGGCTACCTCCCTCGCGGCACCTACTCGGCCGCGAAGGCCTACGTCACCCAGTTCTCCCGCTGGGCGGACGCGACGTACCGCGACCAGGGGGTGCGCACCATGGCCCTGTGCCCCGGGTTCACCAGGACCGAGTTCCACGGGCGCATGGACGTCAGCCGCCAGTCCGCGCCGTCGTGGATGTGGCTCGACGCCGACCGGCTCGTGCACGACGCCCTCAGCGACTTCGACGCCGGCAAGAGCGTGTCAGTGCCCGACGTGCGCTACAAGGCGGTCACCGCGGTGGCGCAGCTCGTCCCTTGGGGGCTGCTGGCCCGGTTCCAGTCCCTCGGCCGCAAGTGACCTGCCGAGTCCGCTGAGCGGTCCGGTGCGTCGCCTCAGGGCCGCAGCACCTCCGGCGTACGGCGGCCCGCCGCCCGGCCTGCTTCGCGGGCCAGCTCCTCGAGGCGCGCGAACTCCTCCGGGGCGGTGGTGTTGCAGCCCAGCGGGTGGTCGACCTTGCCGGTGCCGTGGAAGTCGCTGGACCCGGTGACCAGCAGCCCGAGGTTGCGCGCGATCGCCCGCAGCTCGTCGCGCTGGCGCGGCGTGTGGTCCTCGTGGTCGACCTCGAGGCCGGCCAGCCCCGCCTCCTTCAACGCGGCGAGGTGCTCCTCCTGCAGGGCCGAGGTGTCGGTCCGGCCCCACGGATGGGCGACGACCGGCACGCCCCCGGCGTCGCGCACGATGCCGAGCATCGTGCGAGACCTCCGGGGCGTAGCGCCGCACGTGGGCAGGTCGCCCCGGAGACAGGAACCGGTCGAACGCCTCGTCCCGGGCTGCCACGACGCCCAGCGACGACCAGCGCGTCGGCGACGTGCGGGCGGCCGACCGCCGCCGCGCCCACCGCGTGCGCGGCCACCTGCTCCTCGTCGATGGGGATGCCCAGCGCCCGCAGCCGGGCGCACATCAACGGGATGCGCTGGTCGCGGCCGTCGAGGATCCGGCCCGAGCTCCGCCCGCAGCGCGGGGTGGTCGGGGTCCGGGAGGTAGGCCAGCAGGTGCAGGGCGTGACCGGCGTGCCGGCAGCTGATCTCCATCCCGCGGACCAGGGTGATCCCCACCTCTGCGGCCGCCGCGGCGGCGCCTGTCCCACCCTGCCGCCGTGTCGTGGTCGGTCAGCGCGACGACGTCGAGCCCGGCTGCGGAGGCGGCGCGCACGAGGTCCGCCGGACTGGTGGTCCCGTCGGACCGGTCCGAGTGGGTGTGGAGGTCGATGCGCACCGGCCCAGGCTAGGGCCGGGAGCGGTCACCGGGGCTCACCAGGGCCGCGGCACCCGGCCGAACGGCAGCGAGACCAGCTGCGGTCCCAGCCCCGAGACGTCGTGGATCGGGGCCATCTCGTGCAGGGACAGCGCGGCCGACGCCGGACGCAGCACGAGCCAGATCCACCGACCGAGCGCCTCACCGGCGAGCACCGCCCGGTCGAGCGCGCCGCCGTCCTCGTCGGTGCCGACCAGCCACATCGGCACCGTGTTGCCGTCCACCCTGATGCGGGCCGGCGGCGTGCCCTCGCCCACCTCACGTCCGGGGTCGGTGTAGGGCACCCCGCCGATGCGCGCCCCGAGCCCCACGCCGGGTTCCTCGGTCACGACGGTCACCTCGACGACCCCGTCGAGCTCGCTGGGTCCGGTGCAGGTGACGTAGGCGGCCTGCGGCCGGGCCTCCTCCTGCGCCACGCAGCCGAAGTCGGTGACCTGCCACCCGTCCGGCAGCGGCCACGGCACCCAGGTGGGCAGCGGGCGGGACAGCACCAGGTACTCCGCGAACGCGTCGTAGTCCGGCTCGACCACCTGCCACAGCGGGACGATCGCCTCGTGCGTGGCGCAGATCCACGAGGACCCGGTCCCGGTGACTGCGGCGGAGCAGCGGGGGCACCCCGGCTCGAGTCTCATGGGCACATGTAACGCGGGGTTATGGACGCTTCACAAGGGGCGTACGCCGTGCAAACCGTCCACGGGCCTTGTGAAGACCGGGCGGCTAGGCTCCCGGGCGTGAAGCCATCCAAGGTGCCCTGCGTCGGGGCGATCGTCCGCGACGACCGCGGCCGGCTGCTGCTGGTCCGGCGCGGCACGGACCCCGGGCGGGGCCTGTGGTCGGTCCCCGGTGGCCGCGTCGAGGCCGGCGAGACCGGGCCCGAGGCGACTGCCCGGGAGGTCCTCGAGGAGACCGGCCTGCGCGTGGTCGTCGGAGACCTGGCCGGCGTCGTCGAGCGGGCCGCTCCGAACGGTGACGTCTACGTGATCGAGGACTTCCACGCCGTACCGGCGCCCGGGTCCGGGACCGAGCCGAGGCCCGGCGACGACGCCGACGACGCGAGCTGGTTCACCGAGGACGAGCTGCGCGACCTGGACTGCGTCGGGGGCCTCGTCGACGCCCTGCGAGGGTGGGGCGTCCTGCGCTGACCGGGCCTCATCCCGTGCATTGCTGTCGTTTCGAAGCCTCGGCACGACCGATCCGCACGGAATGGGCCACGGAAACGGGGGCGGTCAGGCGTCCTGACCGCCGGGGCCCGCCCAGTTCTTGTCCGGCTGCGGCACCGGGCGACCCGGCTGCTCGCCGCCGCGCTTGTCCAGGTAGTTCTGCTTCGGCACCATCACCTTGCGGCGGAAGATGCAGACCACCTTGCCGTCCTGGTTGTAGCCGATCGTCTCGACGTAGACCACGCCCCGGTCGTCCTTGGACGACGACTCCCACTTGTCGAGCACCGTGGTCTCGCCGTACAGGGTGTCGCCGTGGAAGGTCGGCGCCACGTGCCGCAGCGACTCGATCTCCAGGTTGGCGATCGCCTTGCCGGAGATGTCGGGCACCGACATGCCGAGCAGGATCGAGTAGACGTAGTTGCCGACCACGACGTTCTTGCCGAACTGGGTGGTCTCCTCGGCGTAGTGCTCGTCGAGGTGCAGCGGGTGGTGGTTCATGGTCAGCAGGCAGAACAGGTGGTCGTCGTACTCGGTGACGGTCTTGCCTGGCCAGTGCTTGTAGCTCGCGCCGACCTCGAACTCCTCATAGCTACGACCGAACTGCATGCTCACTCCTGGGGTCGACGGGTCACTGCCGGCTCACTTGCTGGGCAACCCGCCCATCCTCCCAATCCACGGCTGCCGGTGAGAACCGCCCGCCGGGTGGGATTGCTCACGGAGCGGTTCAGGAGCCCCCGCCGCCGGCCTTCCGGCGGTGCATCTTCGGCGCCCCGCCCACGACCTCGGGTCCGTGCGTCTTGCTCTTCGCGCCGGCGGAGTCGTCGGGGTGACGGGCACCCTTCTTGCGGTCGAGCGCCTCGCGCATCTTGGCCTTGAGGTCCTCGTTGTCTGCCATGACGGCAGCCTGTCACGACGCGCTCGGGGGTGCCAGCGCTTTGCTCAGCCGGACAGCGTGGCCGACACCAGGTCCCTGGCCTCCGCCTGGACCTGCTCGAGGTGGTCGGCCCCCAGGAAGGACTCGGCGTAGATCTTGTAGACGTCCTCGGTGCCCGACGGCCGCGCCGCGAACCAGGCGTTCTCCGTGGTCACCTTCAGCCCGCCGATCGCTGCGCCGTTGCCGGGCGCGCTGGTGAGCTTGCCGGTGATCGCCTCCCCGGCCAGCGTGGTGGCGGTGACGTCGTCGGGCGACAGCGCCGCGAGCCGGGCCTTCTGCTCGCGGTCGGCAGGCGCGTCCACGCGGGCGTACGCCGGGTCGCCGTGCCGCTCGGTCAGCGACCGGTAGCGCTCGCTCGGCGACTGCCCGGTCCGGGCCAGGATCTCCGAGGCCAGCAGCGCCAGCAGGATCCCGTCCTTGTCGGTGGTCCACACCGAGCCGTCGCGCCGCAGGAACGACGCACCCGCGGACTCCTCACCGCCGAAGGCGACCTCCCCCGAACGCAGCCCGGGCACGAACCACTTGAAGCCGACCGGCACCTCGGTCAGCGTCCGGCCGTGGTCGGCCGCCACCCGGTCGATCATCGACGACGACACCAGCGTCTTGCCGACGGCCGCGGTCGCCGGCCAGTCCGGCCGTGCACCGCCGTACAGGTAGTCGATGGCGACCGCGAGGTAGTGGTTGGGGTTCATCAGCCCGCCGTCGGGGGTGACGATCCCGTGCCGGTCGGCGTCGGCGTCGTTGCCGGTGGCGACCCGGTAGGCGTCGCGCTGCGCGATGAGCGAGGCCATCGCCGAGGGCGAGGAGCAGTCCATCCGGATCTTGCCGTCCCAGTCCAGCGTCATGAACCGCCAGGTCGGGTCGACCAGCGGGTTCACCACGGTCAGGTCGAGCCGGTGCCGCTCGGCGATCTCCGCCCAGTAGTCCACGCTGGCACCGCCGAGCGGGTCGGCCCCGATCCGCACCCCGGCCTCGCGGACCGCGTCGAGGTCCAGCACGTGCGGCAGGTCGTCGACGTAGGTCCCGAGGAAGTCGTACGCCGTCGCGGCGGCGCGCGCCCGGGCGAACGGCACCCGGCGGACGCCCGACAGCCCCGACCTGATGTACCCGTTGGCGGCCGTCGGCGATCGCCTTCGTGGCGTCGGTGCCGGCGGGGCCGCCGTCGGGCGGGTTGTACTTGAAGCCGCCGTCGCGGGGCGGGTTGTGCGACGGCGTCACCACGATGCCGTCGGCCAGCCCGGGGGCACCGCTGCCCTTGCCCGCGTTGGCGCGCAGGATCGCGTGCGAGACCGCGGGGGTCGGGGTGTACCGTCGCGGTCGTCGACCAGCACGGTGACGTCGTTGGCGACGAGCACCTCGAGCGCCGACGCCCAGGCCGGCTCCGACAGGGCGTGGGTGTCGCGGCCGACGAACAGCGGCCCGTCGTAGCCCTGCTCGCGGCGGAAGTCGCAGATGGCCTGCGTGGTCGCGAGGATGTGCGTCTCGTTGAACGCGGTGTCCAGGCTGCTCCCCCGGTGGCCCGACGTGCCGAAGGCGACCTGCTGGGCCACGTCGTCGGGGTCCGGGACACCGGTGTAGTAGGCGGTGACCAGGTGGGCGACGTCGACCAGGTCGGCGGGCTCGGCGGGCTGTCCGGCGCGGGAGCTGCTCATGGGCCGACCCTATCCACGGGCCATCCGCGGGCGGCGAAGCTCACTCCCAGACGGACGGGACGCCGTGCGGCGCCGTCGCCCCCAGCAGGACGTCGTCCCCGCCGGGCCAGCGGCGCATCCGGACCAGGAACTCGTGCCGCGCACCGGGTGCGCGGCGGGACGGCTCCGCACGGAGGTGGACGAACGGCTGCTGCTCGGTGGCGGCGACGCCGAGCTCCTCGATGCGCTGGGAGACCGCGGCCTGCTCCTCGGCGGAGAGGTACTGCCACATCACCGAGTGCCACAGCACCGTGACGGTGCCGGCGGCCGGCTCGAACCCGCGGACGAAGTCCGCAGCGGTGGCGTCGGTGACGACGGCGGGGCACGTCGGCGGCCAGCTGCAGGGCGCCGCGGAGCCGCTCGAGCCGGGCCTGCTGGTCCGGCCAGACGTACGCCGTGAGGACCAGCCGGCCCTCGGTGGTCGAGGCGTCGACGGGGCGGACGTCGCAGCCGGCGCGCTCCACGATCCGCGGTCGCAGCCCCGGGTCGAGCCGGCGGCCGGTCCAGCACGGCTCCAGCCGCACCGGCGAGGCCGGCTCCCCGAAGACCGTCCCCTCGTCGTCGACGTAGCCGGACCGGTCGGCCCGCAGGTTCAGGCCCGCCGAGCTCCCGATCTCGAACAGCCGCGCTCCAGCACCAGCCGGTGCACCGAGCCCAGCAGCCGCAGGGCGATGGCCGACGGCCCCGGGTCGTCCTCGTGGCCGGCCAGGACCGTGCACACCGGACCACCCGCCTCGAGGTCCGCGGCGGTGCGGTGCAGCAGGTCGGCGTACATCGGGGAGTCGAGCTCGGCGCACGCGTCGGCCTGCCGGCGGAACGCGGCGACCAGGTCCATGCGCTCCAGCGTGCCTCAGAAGACCCCGCGGATGCGATGCGGGATGCGCACCAGGTGACGCTCGCGCATCGCGCGCACCTGTCCGCCACCGGTCGAGACCCAGAGGACGTCCTCCTGGTGCTCCACGATCTGCGCCAGCTGCCGCGGCCGGGGCTTGAACCACGGCACGTCCTTGAGGTCGGCCGGCGCACCGAGGTTGTCGAGCATCTCCACCAGGTCGTCCCCGAGGCGCCAGCTGGCCTCCTGGCCACGCCCGGCGGTCTCGCTGAGCTCGCGCCGGTGTGCCGCCGTGGCGGCGAGGTGGTCACGGTCGGCGAACTTCAGATGGAAGAGGTAGAGGTCCCGGTCGATCTCGTAGGGCATCCGCAGCCCGTGCGAGCCCGATGCCCAGTGGCTCGTGCCGCGTTTGATCGCCGGCTTGCACATCTTCGGGATGAACTTGGCGGTGCGCCGCTGGCGCAGCACCGGCCGGTCGGGGTCGAGCGGCGGCTCGACCCCGACGCGGTGCACGATGTTGAGCCCCATGGCACCGATCGCCTTCGCGTCCGGGCGGTCGGCCACCAGCTCGCGCAGATCGGCGTAGCGCTCCGGGTCGGCGACCAGGAACTCGTCGGCGTCCACGAACACCGCCGCGTCGAACGACTGCAGCAACCCGGTGGCGAAGGCGTTCACCATCCGCAGCCGGGTCACCGCCCACTCCTCGTGCTGCCGCTCGGGCAGCCGGATGACCGGGCAGGGCAGGTCGTCGGTGGACCCGTCGGTGGTGTTGTCGTCGACCACGAACAACCGCTCGGGGTCGCCCGACCTGACGGCTGTAGTGCCGGACCCACCGCGGGAGCATGGTGGCCTCGTCCCGCACCACCGTGATGACGGCGATGTCCGGCAGCTTCGCCAAGATCAGCCTTTCAGCTTGTAGTCCTCCAGGAGGCGCCGGCCGATGATCATCCTCTGGATGTCCGCGGTCCCCTCGCCGATGAGGAGCATAGGCGCCTCCCGGTAGAGACGCTCGATCTCGTACTCCTTGGAGAAGCCGTAGCCGCCGTGGATGCGGAAGGAGTCCTCGACGACCTGGGAGCAGTACTCCGACGCGAGGTACTTCGCCATCCCGGCCTCGAGGTCGTTGCGCTGCCCCGAGTCCTTCGTGCGGGCCGCCTTGACCATCATCTGGTGCGCGGCCTCCACCTTGGTGGCCATCTCGGCCAGCCGGAACAGCACCGCCTGGTGCTCGGCGATCTTCTTGCCGAACGTCTCCCGCTGCTGGGAGTACTGCACGCCGAGCTCGAAGGCCCGGTTCGCGACGCCGCAGCCGCGGGCGGCCACGTTGACGCGGCCGACCTCGACGCCGTCCATCATCTGGTAGAAGCCCTTGCCGGGCGCGCCGCCGAGGATCTGGTCCGCCGAGATCTGGTGCCCCTCGAAGATCATCTCGGTGGTGTCGACGCCCTTGTAGCCCATCTTGTCGATCTTGCCGGGGACGGTGACGCCCTGCGCCGTCTCGCCGAAGCCCTCGGTCTTGTCGACCAGGAAGGTGGTCATGTTCTTGTAGACCGACTCGGCGCCCTCGTCGGTCTTCACCAGCACGGCGACGAGGTTGGAGGACCCGCCGTTGGTCAGCCACATCTTCTGGCCGGTGATGGAATATCCAGCGGAGCCGTCCGCGGTGTTGTCGATCTTCACCGCCTTGGTCTTGATCGCCGAGACGTCGGAGCCGCAGCCCGGCTCGGACATCGAGAACGCGCCGCGCACCTCACCGGTGGCCATCCGCGGCAGGTACTTCTGCTTCTGCTCCTCGGTGCCGTGCTGGAGCAGCATCCAGGCCACGATGAAGTGGGTGTTGATGATCCCCGAGACGCTCATCCAGCCGCGGGCGATCTCCTCGACCGCCAGCGCGTAGGTCAGCAGGGACTCGCCGAGACCGCCGTACTCCTCGGGGATCATGAGGCCGAACAGGCCGAGCTCCTTGAGGCCCTCGACGATCTCGGTCGGGTACTCGTCCTTGTGCTCGAGCTCGGTGGCCACCGGGATGATCTTGTCGTCCACGAACGCGCGGACGGTCTTCAGGATCTCCTCCTGGATGTCGGTGAGGCCTTCGGTCTCGCAGAGGCGACCCATGAGCTGTCCTTCCCAGGTGTATGACAACGGCCCGGGAAGAGTACGCGTCGGTCGCGGCGGCCGCTATGGACTGGGCCACATGCGGACGAGGTAGCGCAGCGCGGCGATCGCCGCCTCCAGCTGGTCCTCGACCGGGACGACCGCGGGGTCGACCCCCTTCTGCGGCACCGGGCGGAGCTCCTCCAGGTCGCCGACGACCCGCACCCCGAGCTTGGCGAGCTTCTCGATGTGCTTCGCCGAGCGCTTGGTGACCCAGTCGTCCTCGAACCCGATCGGCTGCTCGACGTCGGCCCGCTCGGTCATCCCCTTCTTGGCCAGGGAGTGCTTGACGACCTTCTGGTACCTCGCCAGCGGGAAGCCCTCGGGCAGCGCCTCGTTGAGCGCGCGCAGCACCAGCGCGGACGGCGCGCCGAGCGACGCGTTGCTCCGCCCCGAGGTGTCGAACGGCTCGGGCTCCAGGCCGACCACCGAGCAGAACCGCTCCCACAGCAGCCGGGGGTCGGCCCCCGGGTGCGGCACGGTGATGAGCGTGAAGTTGTCCTGGCCGACGATCCGCACCCACTTGCGGGCGATGAACGGGAAGTTCATGTGCCGCCAGAACTTCTTGGCGTAGCTCGGCTCGCCCGCGTCGGGGTCCTCGATGTCGCGCAGATACTCGCTCCAGCCCCACGAGGTGCCGTTCTTCAGCCCCTCCTGCCACATCGCGGGGATGTTCCGGCCGAGGTCCCGGACGGTCATCACCACCTTGACCTGGGCGGGCGCGAGGCTGGCCACCACCCGCTCGATGTCCCCGACGGGCGTGGGCCCGAGGAACTCCATCGAGATGACCGCCGTACCGGGGAACTCGGCGATCTCGTCCAGCAGCCGTTGCCAGGCCCCCGGGGACCCCGGCACGACCTCGCCGTCGCGGGTCTGGCCGAGCACGTCCAGGACCCCCAGCACCTGCTGCCGCCAGGACTTCCCCGGGAAGAGGAACCCCTGATCGGCCAGCACCTCCCGGTTCGAGCCCAGGTTGCGCTGGAGGTAGCTGGTGCCGGACTTCATCGCTCCGACGTGGAGTACGACGGTGTGCGCCAAGGTTCCTTCTCCTGGTGCCGCCGCCGGCCTGGGGTCAGGACCTGGTCAGGACCTGGTCAGGACCTGGGCGCCGGGCGGGGTCGGACGGGGACTGACACGTCAGCGTAGACGAGCGGGTGGTCGCTGGCCTTCCGGATCCGCTTCGTCCGCACTGCCTTGTAGCCGGAGAGCTGCAGGTAGGAGGACCCGAAGATCTGGTCGATGCGCATGTCGGCCGGCGGCGTGCACGTCGAGGCGTTGAACGAGCCGCCGGCGGCCGACTTCATCGGCGCGAGCGTGGTCATGTCGCAGAAGTACCTCGTGGTCTCGTTCATGTCGCCGGTGAGGACCAGCGGCGACGCCGGACTCCCACAGCTGGTTGGCGAGGCCGACCTCGATCGCCCGCGCCTGGTCCCGGTACTTCTGCTGGTTGGTGCCCTTGTTGTAGGCGTTGTGGAAGTTCGCGAACCACACGAGCCGGCCGGATTCCTTGTCGCGGAGCAGGACGAACGGCATCTTGATCCACGCACCGTAGGCGTAGACCACCGGGACGTTGCGAGCAGCCATGAGCTCCCAGACGTCGGTGCGCCAGGCGATGGAGTTCTGCATCGCGGCCTTGGTCAGCACCGCCCCGGGGTAGGTCTGCCAGGTGTCGCCGACGAGCTCCTTGAACCGGTTGAACTGCGGCTCCTGGAACTCCTGGAAGCCCACGACGTCGATGGCGCGCTTGCGGAGGATCCGGACGGTGTACCCCATCCGGGTCACCCCGTCCTCGTAGCGCGGGGCGTCGCCGCCGGGCTTCGTGTGGCCGTAGCCGAGCACGTTGAACGTCGCCGTGCGGAAGCTCGGCAGCGGGGCGTTCGTGTCGTTGGCCAGGAGGCTGAAGGAGTCGTCGACGAGGCCGGCGTCGCTGCCCGGCGAACCGCCACGCGTTCGTCGCGAACAGCGCCGCGATGAGCGCGGAGACCAGCAGCATGACCGCGCCGATCGCCCAGCGAGGGCTGCCCGAACGGTCCGGAGAGAGGGTGCTCACGACGGTTCTCCTGTCATCTTTCTCATCGACTCCACACCCGACGACACATCACTGCCGAGCGCCGATTTCGGACGCTATCAGCGGTGCTGGAGACGGGCAGGAGAATTGCGAAATCGGCATCAAGACTCCCATGAGTCACAGCAGTCCCACCACCCCCGCGTGCTAGGTTGAGCGCGTTTTCGCCCCGGAGGGAGAGCAGTTGAGCGAGAGGATCGTCCTCCACATCGGCGCCATGAAGACCGGGACGACCTTCCTGCAGACCACCCTGGAGCGGAACCACGCGGTCCTCGCCGAGGCCGGCGTCGACTTCACCGGTCGACGGTTCGCCTACCAGACCCGCGCGGTGAGCGCCGTACTCAAGGGTCCGAAGGACCGTGGGCGGCGGTACAGACGGTGGCGCAAGCTGGCGCGGGCCGCCCGTGAGGCGCCGCAGCCCACGGCGCTGGTGTCGATGGAGTTCCTCAGCTTCGCCGACGAGCGCCAGATCCGGCAGCTGCTCAAGCCGTTGCGCGGCATGCGGGTGGAGGTGGTGATGACCGTCCGCGACCAGCTGCAGGTGGCGCCGGCGCAGTGGCAGACCTACTGCCGCAACAACGGCACCTCCGACTGGGGCACGTACCTGCGGCAGATCGAGCCCGGGCGGCTGGGACGGGGCCGGCGGAACGACGCCTACCGCACCTTCCACCGGGCCCAGGACGTCGACGCGACGCTGCAGCGGTGGGCCTCGTTCGGCCGGGTGCGCACGGTGCACGTGGTCACCGTCCCGGGGCGCGACGCCCCCCAGGACGAGCTGTGGAACCGCTTCTTCGAGGCGGTGGGTGTGCAGCCGCCCGCGGTCGACTTCGGGGTGGCCGCCCCGAACACCTCACTCGGCTACGGCTCCTGCGACCTCCTCCGGCGGCTGAACAAGCACCTCGACGGCATCCCGGGCGGCGCCTACCGGAAGGGCATGCGCCAGCTGGCCCGCGAGGTGCTCGCCCTGCGGCGGGACCAGGAGTCCCGCCCGGCCCTCGACCGGCGGGGCGCGGAGTACGCGCGAAGTCTCAACCAGCAGCTGCGGGACAGCATCGCCGCCAGCGGGTTCGTCCTCCACGGTGACCTGGAGGACCTTCCCGTCCCTGCGTCCCTCGACGACTACGACCCCACGCCCGTCCCGGTACCGCGCGGGGAGACCGCCGCCGCCGCGGAGGCCGCCTGGCGCTACCTGAGCAAGCGCGCCGGCACGACCGGGCGACGCCCCCGCTCCCTCAACCGGCTCGTCAAGCGCGACGCCCGCCTGCTCCGCCAGATCCACGGCTGGCCCTGACCCGCCCTGCCGACCCGGCGCATCCTGCCCGCCCGGAGCGCGCGAGCCGGCGCATCCTGCCCGCTCGGAGCGCGCGAGCCGGCGCATCCTCGCATCGGCGGCGGGCTCCTCCCCGACGCACGTGGCGACAAGACGCGCCGGGTCGACCAGGAAACCGCGGCAGGACGCGCCGGGTCGGCGGGGTGGGGGGACAGTCAGACGAGGGCGGAGAAGCGCTCCGGGACGAGGACGAAGGGGCGCTTGCGCATCGCGGGCACCTGCCGGTCCCCGCGCGCCCGGTGGGTGTTCCCCTCCTGCTGGACGATGCCGCCGATCAGCTTGCGCGGCGGGGTGAAGGGCTTGAGCTGCTCCGGACGCACGTCGGCCACGATCGAGTCCAGCAGCTCCACCATCGCATCGCCGCCGTACTTCCAGTTCGTGCGGTGGGCCCGGCCGTCCATGTCGACCATCTCGCGCCGGTGGTCGGCCGCGGCGCGGAGCGCGTCGCGGTCGCTGAACTTGGCGTGGAACATGTAGAGATCCGGGTCGATCCGGTACGGCGTCCCCTTCACGCCGTGCGAGGCGGCCGTCCAGGCAGCCGGGACCCGCTTGATCGCCGGCTTGCACATGAGCGGGATGAACTTCGCCAGCCGCCGCTGGGAGAGCAGCGGCAGGTCGGGGTCGAGCGGATCCTCGTGGCCGACGTGGTGCACCAGGTTGAGGCCCATCGCACCGAGCACCGGGGAGTCGGGCCGGTCGGCGACGAGGTCCACCAGCGACTTGTACTTGGTCGGGTCGGCGAGCAGGAACTCGTCGGCGTCGGTGAACAGCACCGCGTCGTAGGCCTCGAGCAGGCCGGCGGCGACCTTGCTCAGCAGGCTGAGCCGGGTGGGCTCGAAGTGACCGGTCAACGGCGGGATGCGGACCACCGGGCAGGGGAGGTCGTCGGTCGAGCCGTCGGTGCTGTTGTCATCGATGACGAGCAGCCGCTCGACACCGCCGCACTGCGCCGCGTAGTGACGGCATCCAGCGCGGGAGCATGGCCCGCTCGTTGCGGACCATGGTGATCGCGGCGACCGTCGGGCGAGGGGCACCAGCACTCGGTGCCGGGCTCGCCCGACGGTCGCCGACCATCAGTCGTTCTCCCAGTACTTGCCACCGATCCGCGGCTCGGCCATCGCCATCCGGTTGCGGCCGTAGGGGACCGGGCGGGACCCGTGGTTCCAGATGTAGTCGAAGTTCGCCTTGTACTGGTTGAACAGTCGCGGGCCACGGGCCCGGAAGATGACCTCGTCACCGCGGAGCCCGCTGGGGGCCCAGTTGGCGGAGCCGGTGTAGATCCGGTTCTCGGACGTGTGCTTGCCGTAGTGCCCCGAGATGATGAAGTACTTGTGGTGCGTGTAGCGGTCGATGACGCCGTCGCCGCTCTCGTCGAACCCGTTGGAGCGGATCGGCACCCGGCCGCGGTGGGTGTTGCGGGTGATCGCATCCCGGACCTCGGCCGACGCGGACCCGTGCATCACCGCGACGTTGCAGCCGGCGGCCCACAGGTCGACGATCTTGCTCGCCAGGTAGGCGCCTCGATGGCCGGCCCACCGGTGCATGTCGACCCGGACGACCGTCCGGCCGTTGTTCCCGGCCCCACCGGTGGCACCCGAGCAGCGGATCTTGTTGAGGATCTTCATGACCGGGTCGTTGCGGCGGGTGGCGTTCATGAACGGCAGCACCTGCAGCTGGTAACGCCGGTTGATGTTGAAGATCTCGTAGGGCCGCCGCACGTTCTTGTCGGGCTTCATCTCCTTGAACACCGACTTGAACGTGTCGTAGACCTTGTCGTTGCGCGTGACCAGACCGTCGTTCCACTGGTGGATCAGCGCGTTCGTGGTCAGGTTGTGGGACCCGGTGATCGAGACCTTCTCCTCGCGACCGGTCTTGGAGAACAGGTAGAACTTGCTGTGCAGGTTCTCACCGTGGGCGCGGCAGCCCTCGTGGCACCGGTAGACGAAGGACTTGCGCTTCCGCATGTGCCCGAACGCCCGGTTCATCATCCGCATCGCCCGGGTGATCTGGTGGTCGTTGAGCAGCACCTGGACGTGGACTCCGCGCTTGTAGGCGTCGATGAGGTCCTGGGCGATGGGCCGACGGTCGAAGGAGAACAGCGCGATCCGGATGTAGGAGTCGGGCTTGGCGTGCCGGATGGCCGCCTGGATGACGTTCTCGACCCGGTGCTGCTGCTCGGCGTTGCCGATGGGGATGTTGAAGAACGCCCCCTCCGGCGGCCGGTAGCCCTTCTTGCGGTGGTGCTGGGTGCGGTCCTGGGTCTTGTGGTGTGTCTTCGTCTGTACGGCGTGCACGCCGGTGGTGACGCCGCCTTCCGAGGCTGCGACGGGCGACGCGTAGAGGCCGGCCATCAGCACGCTCACAGCGACGAGAGCGGCTTTGACGTTCATGGTTGTTCCCCCAGTTTCCTGGCTCGATATCGGCTCGCTGCCTGCCGCAGCGGACGGAACCTGCGGGCCGCCCAGCTCCCTACCGGGCCGGTCCCGTCACTCAGCTCTTCGCACCGCCGAGCCAGGTCGTCACGTTCATGGAGCGCCTTGTCACGCTCACGAGTCAACGATCGTACGTCACGAAGCATGCGGGCTATTGTCACCACGGCCGCATCCAGCATCTCCGTGTCGCTGACCTCGTCGGGGTGGCGCAGCTCGCCCAGCGGCGACGGCTCCAGGAGGGCCGGGTCGCCACGGACGTCGTAGCCGTCGGAGGCGAGCAGGTCCAGCGCGCGCCGGCCGCGTTCTTCGAGGTCACGGTGCTTCTCCGGCCCGGAGCGGAACTTCTCGCGTCCCGCGGGGAGCACGCCGCCCTCCGCGAGGTAGCCCCGGATCCAGTGGCCCCGGTCCCCCGCCGAGGTGAAGTCGGTGAGGTGTGGGTTGACCCTGCGGAGCAGCTCGACCTCGACGACGCCGAGCGACGGGTTCTTCGGCAGGTCCTCGACCGGGAACTGCGCCCCGTCGAGACCGAGGAGCCCTGCGAACCGGTGCCACAGGTCGCTCGGGGCACCGCGGGGGTCGACCGGCAGCACGTGGATGTGCTCCGGAGGGACCGCGGTGCTCCACCGCTCGAGCACCGATGCCAGGTCGAAGCTTCCCCACCCCCACTCGTCGACGGGGTCGTAGACCTGCTTCTGCGGGTAGGCGTCCACGCCGAGCTTGCCGCCGGACTTGACCCACTCCTGCCAGCGGGAGAGGCCCAGGTCGGTCATGGACCGGGCCGTGACGACCACGTGCACCTCGAACCCGTCGAGGCTGTCCACGGCCCGCGCCACCTGCTCGGCGGACGCAGCGCCGAAGAACTCGTGGCTGATGACGACGTCGCCCGGCCAGGCCCGGCTCTCGTCCACGAGGTCCTGCCACGGCGCGCTGACGTCACCGGGACGGCGGGCCAGCTTCGGGTCCTCCCGGACGTCGAGGGACGCCAGCAGGTGTCGGCGGCGGTGCCGACCGGGCAGCAGGACCCCGGCGGCTGCCAGCGCCTCCTTGTTCGTCCACAAGGCGTGCTGGAGGTACGTCGTGCCGGTCTTCGGGAGCCCGATGTGCACGAAGGCGCGTCGGAGGCGTTCGGAGGCGGCGTCGGCGGTGCTCAACTGGCTGATCAACTGGGCGGCACACCGACGCTGTCGTGGTACTGCCGGAGCACCTCGTCGATGCGCGCCTCGTCGCGCTGCGCCACGGGCAGCAGCAGCTCCGCCACGACGTCGGTGAGCTCGGCGAGCCGGAGGTTCACCTGGCGGCACTCCTGGACCTCCGCCTCCAGCTCGGCGACCCGGTCCTCCAGCTGCGTCAACCGCTTCAGCCGGCCGGCGGTCTCTCTCATCGATGCCATGTGACTCCCAACCTGGTGACTTCCTTGCTGCCGGTGCGTGCGGTGACGTCGGTGTGCCCGCCCCCTGCCGGCTGCTCGACGAGGTCCCTGCGCACGACGACGCGACCACCTCGGGCCTCGATGTCCGACACGAGCTGCTCCACGTCGACCGGGGTCAGGTTGTCCGCGCCGGTGGGCGGCTCCGGCTCGGTCGCCCGCAGCACCTGCAGGTAGAGGCGTCCGTCGTCGCGGGTGACCATCTGGGCGAAGCGGAGGAGCAGGTCGCGACCCGTCTCGTCGAGCGCGTCCACGAGGTGCCGGGCGGTGACCACTCGCGGTCCCGGTGTCCGGGCAACCTCGGCGCCGGTGGGCAGGACGGACCGCAGCTCGTTGAAGTTCGCCCAGCGGTACGTCACGGGCAGCTCACGGCGACCGGCCCGGGTGGCCAGGACCTTGAAGTGGCTCGGCCGGAAGTCGAGGCCCCAGGACGGCACCCCGGTCCGGGCCGTGGTGAACGCGTCGACGCCGGCACCGCAGCCGAGGTCGACGTACGTGCCCATCTGGTGCGGCTGGCCGCGCTCCTGCTTGCGCACCCACCGGAGGAACCTGCTGGGGCCCAGCCCCTTGCGCAGCGTGTCGGGCGTCGCCTTGTCCCAGTCCAGGGCGCGGCCGCCGCGCGTGCCGCGGAACCACCCGTCCAGCCGGCGCCGGGTCGCCTCGCTGGTCTCGAACTTGAAGGCCGGGTCCGGGGTCCGCCAGTGCGGGCCGTACATCGCCTCCAGCAGCCGCTCCGGCACCGCCGGCACGGGGTAGGTGCGGCCCTCGAGGGTCGCCTCGCCCAGCGGCCGCACCCAGTCCTCGCCGAACGGCGCCCCGACCTCGCCCATGAGGTAGAGCCGCCCGTCACGCAGGATCCCGCCGAAGACGTCGAGGCCCCGCAGGGCGCCGTCCGCCTCGCGCACGTTGACCCGGAAGGCCAGCCCGCTGTAGCGGACCACCCAGTAGCCCATCTCCACGAGCCGTCGCTGCAGCCGGAAGGACTCCAGGACGGCGTCGGCCGGCTCGGACCAGCGGCTGACGTAGCCGAGGTCGGCGTCGGAGTCGTGGCCGATCAGACCACCCTCGCGGACCGCGCCGAGCAGCGTGCCGTAGGCGAGGAACGGCTCGACGCCGGCCGCGCGGAGCGCGTCCAGCACCGTCTGCACGGAGTCGAGCAGGGGAGCCAGCTGTTCGGCGTCGCGGGAGTCGAACAACCGGGACAGCTTCAGGGACTTGTCGAGCCCCAACGGGCGGCCGCTGCGGTCGACCACCGCGATCCGGCCGCTCCCCGACCCCAGGGTGACGTCCGCGGACGCGACCTCGTCGTCGGTGACGTGGTCCACCAGGGACAGGGTCACGCTGCCGTTGAGGAACCGGGTCAGCGCGGGGGGCCAGGCGGCCAGCCGCTCCCCGCCCGGCGCCGGTTCGGTGTCGCGGACGGTCCAGAACGACCACACGCGGCGCCCGTCGAAGAGGACGTCGACGACGACGTCGCGCTCGGTGGCCAGGGAGACGAAGACGCCCTCGTCTGAGACCCGGAGACCGTCGAGGGCGACCGGTGCGTGGTCGGTACGGGACCCCATGGCTCCTCCAGTCCCAGCAGGCGGTCGGCAGGCGGTCATCACCCGGTCGGTCAGCACGCGGCTACAGCCGGCTACAGGCGGTCAGCAGTCGTCAGCCGTGGACCGGCGGCCGCCCGAGTCTATAAGCCGGGGGGCGCCGGTTCCCGTATCCTCGGCCTGTGAAGTGGAACCTGCGCGCCGTCGACTGGATCGCCGGCGTGGCGATGGTCGGCGTGCTCGCTGCGGGCGGTGGGCTGGCCCTCGGAGCCTGGGGGGCCGACGAGCCCCCTGCGCCGCCCACCGTCGAGAGCGACTTCTCCGCGGGCACGATCACCTCCGACGACTTCGAGGCGCAGGCAACCGAGCCGCCCGCCAGGGACAAGAAGCGCCCGAAGCACGCCCGGAAGCCGAAGCGGAACCGGCCGGGAGGTACGGCGACGAATCTCCCGCTCGGGGGCTCCCCGGTGGTGTTCCCCGGCGACCCGGTGCCGGCGGAGCCGGTGGCCCAGCCGGTGGAGTTCGTGATCAGCTCCTTCAACATCTTGGGCAGCAGCCACACGCGGGGCGGTTCCCGCCCGCGCTTCGCCCCGGGACCGCAGCGGGCCCGCTCGGTGGCGCAGCTGCTGCTGAACCACCGGGTCGAGATCGTCGGGTTCCAGGAGATGCAGAACGACCAGCGGGCCGTCATCGAGAGCCTGGTGGGCGACCGGTACGCGATGTACCCGGGCGCCTCGATGTCGGAGCGCGAGTCGGTCAACTCCATCGCCTGGGACGTGAACCGCTGGGAGGCCGTCGACTCCCAGGTCGTCGACATCCCGTACTTCCACGGCGCGGTCCGCAAGATGCCGGTGGTGCGGCTGCAGAACCGCTCCAACGACGCCCAGATCTGGGTCGGCAACTTCCACAACCCCTCCGACGCGGAGGGCCAGAACGAGCAGTGGCGGGACCGGGCCACCCAGATCGAGGCCAAGCTCGCCAACGACCTCATCCAGCGGGACGGCATCCCGGTGCTGTTCACCGGGGACTTCAACGAGCGCGAGGACGTGTTCTGCCCCATGGTCGGGCAGACGCCGCTCACCGCCGCCGACGGCGGGTCGAGCGGGAACGGCGTGTGCCGGCCGCCGAGCCCCACCTACATCGACTGGGTGTTCGGAGCCGGCGTCGGCTGGCTCAGCCACCTCGCGGACAAGAGCGCCCTGGTGCACCGCACCACCGACCACCCGATGATCGTGGTCCACGCCCTCCTCCAGCCTCCCGACGGCAGCAGCGCCGAGCAGGAGGCGGCCGACGCACTCGGCCGCACCGAGGACGCGGAGAACCAGTAGCCCCCGGCGGATCAGTCCGGCGGATCAGTCCGTGGGCTCGGCCGGCACCGGCGGCACCGGCTCGACACCGCCGTCCTCGGTGCGCTGCAGCGCCGGCAGGCTCTTCGGCCCCCTGATCTGGCCCCGGAGCACGGCGATCTCCACCAGCATCTCCGCGAGCACCTCCGGCAGTCCCTGGACCAGGTCCTCGGCCGACACGTCGTCGGGGTGCCGGGCCTGCGCGGGTACCGCGGCGGTGCTCGGCACCAGCTCGTCCGGGTCGCCGTGGACGGCGTACCCCAGGCTTCGGATCTGCTCCACCCACCGGCGTGCCACGCCGTCGAGACGCTCGCGCAGGGCGGGCGGGGTGACCGCGGGGGCGGAGCTGATCCGGCTGAGCTGCGTCTGGGCGAAGAACCGCTTGACCACGTGGGCGTAGTGCGGCTGCCCCAGCCGGCCGTCGAGCGCGGTGACCACCTCGCGCAGCAACGCCACCTGCGCGGCGCCGAGGCTCTCGTTGGCCCGGGGCTGCAGGTCCAGGTCGAGGGACTCGGGGTCGAGCCCGATCGCCGCCGCGAACCGCCGCCACAGCTCGAGGGGGTCGCCGCTGCTGCGCGGCACCACCACGACGTGCATCCGCTCCGGCGGGCACCACGGCCGCCCACCGGGCCGAGCACCGCGGCGAGGTCCTGCGACCTCCAGAAGCCGCTGTCCGCCTGCTGACGGCCGTCGTCGTCGAAGAGCGTCTCGCTGAACGCCTCGAAGGACCACCGGCGGCCGTTCTTCACCTCCTCCTGCCACAGCGCGGTCGCCTGGCGGGACAGGTCGCGTGCGGTGACGACCACGTGCAGGTCGAGCTCGGCGGTGTCACGCGCGACGCGGCTCGACCTGGCGCGGGCGTCGCCGCCGCGAGCAGCTCGTGGCTGACGATCCCGGTGCCGCCGAAGCCGCGGATCCGGTCGAGCACCAGCTGCCACGTGCCGTCGATGGTCTCCGGGCGCAGCCCCCAGCGCTCGTGCTGCCCCCGCAGCTCCACAGCGGTGTGGAACATCGTCTCCCGACGGATGAACGGGTAGATGAACCCGGCGCTCTTCAGCCGGTTGCGGTTGTTCGCCATGAGGCCCTGCAGGAACGTGGTGCCGCTCTTCGGCAGGCCGACGTGGAGGTACAGCGGCTGTCTCGACCCGTCAGGTCGACCCCCCGGCGCGGTGCCGCCGGTCCCGGCTTCCGACATGGTCGGAGGGTAACGCTGCCGGCGGCCCCGTGCTGCACCGCGCCGCTGTGGCACCCTCGTCGTCGTGTCCTCCGCCGCGCCGACCCACCGGCCTGAGTCCGCGCTGGTCGCCGAGTCGGCGAAGAAGTCCCGGGTCTGCTGGCTGTCGTGGCCCGACGAGGACGGGCACGACAGCCGGCCGCGGAGGCCCCGGTTGGTCTGGCACGCCTGGTACGACGGCGCGCTCGCTCGTGCTCTCCGGCGACGAGGGACAACGCTGCCGGGGCTGGCGGGCCTGGCGGCGGCCGGCACGGTGCAGGTGACGATGCGCTCCAAGGACACCGGCGGCCGGCTCGTCACCTGGCCCGGGCACGGTCGCACGTGGTCGCCGCCGGCACCGCGTCGTGGGACGCCCACGCCGAGGCGCTGCTCGCCGTACGCCTGAACCTGGCCGACCCCGCCGAGGCGCGGGCCAGCTGGCGCGCCGCCGGCACGCTCGTGCGGATCGTCCCGGCCGACTGCAACCGTGGAGCCCGGGCCCGGGCCCACTACCCTGACGCTGTGACCACCTCCCCCAGCCGGGTCTTCGTCGGCCGCCTGTCCGGCCTGCAGGTGTTCGACCCTGCCGGCGACCAGGTGGGCCGGGTCCGCGACCTGGTGGCGCACATGCGGCCCGATGGCCAGCCGCCCCGGGTGCTCGGCCTGGTGGTGGAGGTCTTCGGCCCGGCGCCGGTCTTCCTGCCCGATGACCCGGGTGACCAGCATCGACAGCGGCCAGGTGATCACCACCGGCGTGGTGAACATGCGCCGGTTCGAGCAGCGCGCCAACGAGATCCTGGTCGTCGGCGAGATGCTCGACCGCAAGGTCCGGATCCGCGAGACCGGGACCGAGGGCACCGTCTACGACCTCGCGATCGAGCAGGAGCGCAACCGCGACTGGGTGATCAGCCGCGTCGCGATCCAGGAGGGCGCCAAGCGCTTCGGACGCAAGGGCCAGACCCACATCCTGGAGTGGCGCGAGATCGAGGGGTTCGACACCGGAGGCACCCAGGGCGCGACCCACCTGCTCGCCGCGCTGGAGGAGATGAAGCCCGCCGACCTGGCCACGGTCATCCACGACCTGCCGGCCAAGCGCCGCAGCGAGATCGCCGCGGCGCTCGACGACGAGCGCCTCGCCGACGTGCTCGAGGAGCTGCCCGAGGAGGACCAGGTGGAGATCCTCGGGCGCCCTCGACGAGGAGCGGGCCGCCAACGTGCTGGAGGAGATGTCCCCCGACGACGCCGCGGACCTGATCGGCGACCTGCCGCCGGAGATCGCCGAGACGCTGCTGCAGCTGATGCGCCCGGAGGAGGCCGAGGACGTCCGCCGGCTGATGACCTACGAGGAGCGCACCGCCGGCGGCATGATGACCACCGAGCCGGTGATCCTGCCGCCCGACGCCACCGTCGCCGACGCCCTGGCCCATGTGCGCAACGCCGAGCTGACCCCGTCGCTCGCGGCCATGGTCTACGTGGCCCGCCCTCCGCTGGAGCCGCCCACCGGCCGGCTGCTCGGCGTCGCCCACATCCAGCGGCTGCTCCGGGAGCCGCCGAGCACGCTGCTGGGCGCGATGATCGACGGGACCGAGGACTCCATCAGGCCCACCGCCACGTCTGGAGGAGGTGGCCCGCCACCTGGCCACCTACAACCTGGTCGCGGCACCGGTCCTCGACGAGGACGGCCGGCTGCTCGGCGCGGTGACCGTCGACGACCTGCTGGACCACCTGCTGCCGGAGAACTGGCGCGACCAGCCGCCGGGCCGCACCGGGAGGCTGCGTGCCTAGGCCGGAGCGGACCCAGCGACGCGGCCCGGCGTTCCACCCGCCGGGAGTCGCTGCGGGAGGCGGCCCGCGACCGGCACGAGCGCCGCCGCGGGCGGCTCGACGTGCCCCGCGAGAAGCGGCGGCTGATCCGGCGACCGCGGTTCGAGGACGACACGTTCGGACGCTTCGCCGAGCAGTTCGCGCGGTTCATGGGCACCGCCCGGTTCCTGCTCTACATGACCGCGTTCGTCGGCATCTGGCTGGTGTGGAACTGGGTCGTGCCGCCGGGCCGACCGCTTCGACGCCTACCCGTTCATCTTCCTCACCCTGATGCTCAGCCTGCAGGCGTCGTACGCCGCTCCGCTGATCCTGCTCGCGCAGAACCGGCAGGAGGACCGCGACCGCGTGGTCGCCGAGGGCGACCGGCTGGCGAACCAGCGCGCCCACGCCGACATGGAGTTCCTGGCACGCGAGATGGCCAGCCTCCGGCTCGCCCTGGGTGAGGTCGCGACCCGCGACTACGTGCGCTCCGAGCTGCGCTCGCTGCTCAACGAGATGGAGGAGTGGTCGGCGCGCGTCGCCGCACGTGAGGAAGACGACGCGGTGGCCGGGGAGGGCGCCACCGAGGGGACCGTAGGCTAGGTCCATGAGTTCCCCCACCGTCGAGCAGGTGCAGGCTGCCCTCAGCCGCGTCAACGACCCCGAGATCCGTCGCCCGATCACCGAGATCGGCATGGTCGGCGGCGTCGACATCGCATCGTCGGGCGCAGTCGACCGTCAAGGTGATGCTCACCGTGTCCGGCTGCCCGATGCGCCAGACCCTGACCGACGACGTCAGCGCCGCGGTCCGCTCGGTCGACGGCGTCACCGACGTGAGCGTCGAGTTCGGCGTGATGGACGACGAGCAGCGCTCGGCGCTGCAGGCGACGCTGCGCGGCGGCCAGGCGGCCAAGGAGATCCCCTTCGCCAAGCCCGGCTCGCTGACCAAGGTCTACGCGGTCGCCTCCGGCAAGGGCGGGGTCGGCAAGTCTTCGGTGACGGTGAACCTCGCGGTGTCGATGGCCCGGTCCGGCCTCAAGGTCGGGATCGTGGACGCCGACATCTACGGGCACTCGGTGCCGGCGATGCTCGGCGTCGCCGACTCCCGGCCCACCCAGGTCGAGGACCTGATCATGCCGGTGCCGACGCCCGAGGGCGTGTCGGTCATCAGCATCGGGATGCTGAAGCCCCGACGCGACCAGGTCGTGGCCTGGCGCGGCCCGATGCTCGACCGCGCCCTGGTCCAGATGCTGTCCGACGTGTTCTGGGGCGACCTGGACGTCCTGCTCCTCGACCTCCCCCCGGGCACCGGTGACGTCGCGATGTCGCTGGGCCAGCACCTGCCGAACGCCGAGGTCATCGTCGTCACCACCCCGCAGGAGGCGGCCGCCGAGGTCGCCGAGCGCGCCGGCACGATGGCGTCGATGATGCACCAGCGCGTCGTCGGCGTCGTGGAGAACATGTCGTTCCTCGCCTGCCCGCACTGCGGGCCGGAGCACCGGATCGACGTCTTCGGCTCCGGCGGTGGCGCCCGGGTCGCGCAGACGCTGTCGCAGCGCTTCGGCTACGAGGTCAAGGTCCTCGGCGAGGTGCCGCTGGACACCCGGCTGCGCGAGGGCGGCGACTCCGGGCGCCCCATCGTGATCGCCGACCCGGATGCGCCGGCCGCGGTGGCCCTCGACGAGGTCGCGCAGGGCCTCACCGGTCGGGGTCGCAACCTCGCCGGCATGCAGCTCGGACTCACCCCCGCCGGCAAGTTCTGAGCCCGGGCACTGACGAGGACCGGTCGTGCTCGGCATCGGGTTCCCCGAGTTCATGGTGATCGGCATCGTCGCCCTGCTCGTCTTCGGCCCCGACCGGCTCCCCGACTTCGCCCGCCAGGCCGGACGGATGGTGCGCCAGGTCCGCACCCTGGCCCGGCAGGCGCGCGACGACCTCCGCTCCGAGCTGGGCCCGGAGTACGCCGACTTCGAGCTGACCGACCTCGACCCGCGCCGGGCGATCCGCAAGCACATCATCGAGGCCTGGGACGACGAGGACGACGAGGACGGACGACGCCAGCCCCGCCGCGGCGCAGCGCGCCGACCGACGTTGCGCGCCGGCGAGGTACCGCCGTACGACGTCGACGCCACCTGAGCTGCCGTCGGCCGTCAGCCGACCTTCGCGGCGAGCCGGATCTGCACGTCCTGCTCCTCGCCGTCGCGGACGATGGTGAGGTCGATCGTCTCGCCGGGCCGATGGGTGCGGATCGCGACGATGAGGGACACGCCGTCGGGCACCCGCTGGCCCTCGACCGCCACGATGCGGTCGCCCTTCTGCAGCCCTGCCCGGTCGGCGGGAGTGCCGTCGGGCACCTCCACCACCATGGCTCCCGCGCTGGACCCGCCGGTGTTCACGTTGGCCCCGATGATCGGGTACTCCGCCCGGCCGGTCCGCAGGATCTGGCGGGCGGTGACGCGCACCTGGTCCATCGGGATCGCGAACCCGACGCCGATGTTGCCGCTCTCGCCGCCGAAGCTGCCGCCGGTGGTGGCGATCGCGGAGTTCACGCCCACCACCTGGCCACGGAGGTTCACCAGCGGACCGCCGGAGTTGCCCGGGTTGATCGCGGCGTCGGTCTGTACGGCGTTGATGAACGCCGACGGGTCCGAGGACAGCGGGGACGAGCTCGCCGGCCCGGTGGTCACCGGCCGGTCCAGGGCGCTGACGATCCCCGAGGTCACCGTCGCCGACAGCCCCAGCGGCGACCCGATCGCCACCACGGTCTCGCCGACCCGGAGCTGGTCGGAGGAGCCCAGGGCCGCCGGCCGGAGCGCGTCGTGGTCGCTGACCTCGAGCACGGCGATGTCGTAGACGGGGCTGCGGCCGACGACCTCCGCCTCGTGGGTCGCGCCGTCGACGTCGACCACGTCGATCACCGCGCCGTCCTTGGCGACCTCCACGACGTGGTTGTTGGTGATCACGTGTCCGTCGTCGTCGACCACGAAGCCCGAGCCGGTGGCGCCGCTGGCGTTCGTCCCCTTGCCGTTGACCACGCGCACCTGGACGGTGCTGGGCAGCACCTTCGCCGCCACGGCGGCGACGCTCTCGTTGTCGACGTCCAGCGGCGCGGCGCTGCCGCTGCGGGAGCAGGTCGTCGTCCGACCGGATACCGCTGCCGAGCACCAGCGCGCCGCCGAGCAGGCCGCCGACCAGACCGGTCACCAGGGCCGCGGCGACCACCAGGGGCCACACCCAGCCGGGCACCGAGGGCCGGCGCGGGGCCCCGAAGCCGCCGGGCCCGCCCGGGGCGGGCGGGTACGGCAGCGGGTAGCCGGAAGGGAACGGTCCGGTGCGCAGGGGCTGCTGACCCGGCGGCGGCGAGTACGGCGGACCGAACGGCTGGTACGGCGGCGGGCCGGGCGGCCGGTGCTGCGGGGGCTGCGGACCCGGTCCGTGCGGTGCCGGCGCGGGCGCTGATCCGGCGTCCCCGTGACCGGGGACCGCGCGGGGCTGCTCGCCGCCGCTCGGGCCGCCGGCGGGTGTGCTGCCGGTCGGGTCGCCGTCTGGCCGGGGAGCGTCAGGGCCGGGTTGGGATCACCGCGCCATTCTCCCCCATCGCGGAAGCAGGCGCGCCGCGCCGGGTGCGGTCAGCCGCCGACGGGCAGCGCGCCGGGGTCGACCGGACCCGAGTACCGCAGCCGTCCGCTGCCGGGCGCCCGGTGAGCCAGAGCGCGGCGGAGCCGCGACCGGCCCCGGTGGATCCGCGACCGCACGGTGCCGAGCTTGAGCGACGAGCACCTCGGCGACCTCCTCGTAGCTCAGCCCGTCCACGTCCGCGAGCAGCACCGGGGCCCGGAACTCCGGAGGCAGGGCGGACAGTGCTTCCTCGACGTCGGCGTCGAACGAGCCGGGCATCGCGAGGTCGTGGGCAGCCGGGGTGCTGGTCAGCGCTTCCACGGTGTCCCCGAGCGGGTCGAGACGCAGCCGGGCGCGACGGCGTACCTGGTCGAGGAAGAGGTTCGTGGTGATCCGGTGCAGCCAGCCCTCGAACGTGCCCGGCGTATAGGTGTCCAGGGACCGGAAGACCCGGAGGAACACCTCCTGGGTCAGGTCCTCGGCGTCCGCACGGTTGCCGGTGAGCCGGAAGGCGTGTCGGTAGACCCGGCGGCTGTGCCGGGCCACGAGCTGCTCCCAGGAGGGGCGGGACGCCTCGGGGGACGCGAACCCGTCCAGAACGGTCTGCTGAAGCATGGAGCCCACGCTAGGAACATGGGCTGAGAGCCGGCTGAGGGATCACCCAGGCGAGGCTGCGAGCCTCCAGGTGGCCGCGGTTGGGTAGAGTCCGCGCAGAGATCGCTACCTGAGGGGGCCACCATTTCCACCGGACTCAAGCCGGCCAGCTGGGCCTACGCCGAGGAGTTCGTCGCCGAGGACGAGGTCCTGGCGAACGCGCGCGGCCGGGCGCAGGAGGTCGGCGTCGCGCCGATCGGTTCCGGCGGTGGTGCGGTCCTCCGCTTCCTCGCCGCGGTCACCGGGGCCCGGGCCGTCGTGGAGATCGGCACCGGCACCGGCGTCTCCGGGCTGTGGCTGCTCCGCGGCATGCGCCCCGACGGGGTGCTCACCACCGTCGACACCGAGGCCGAGCACCAGCGGCTGGCCAAGAAGACCTTCACCGAGGCGGGCATCCCCTCCCAGCGGGCCCGCCTCATCAACGGCGCCGCGCTCGACGTGCTGCCCCGGCTGACCGACGGCCACTACGACCTGGTCTTCTGCGACGGCGACAAGCGCGAGTACTCCGACTACCTCACCGAGGCGCTGCGGCTGCTCAAGCCCGGCGGCGTGGTGATCTTCGACAACGCGCTGTGGCACGACCGGGTGGCCGACCCCGCCCAGCGGGACGCCGAGACCGTGGCCATCCGCGAGCTCGGCAAGACCGTGCAGGAGAGCGAGGACCTGCTGCCGCTCCTGGTGCCGATGAGCGACGGGATCCTGGTCGCCCGCAAGTTGTAGGGAACCCTCAGGCCGGGCTCGTCGGCACCCAGTAGCGCCGCTTGCCCTCCCGGGTGTCCTCGTACTCGCCCCCGGCGCCCTCGATGACCCGGCGCGAGGCCCCGTTGTCCACGTCGCAGGTCACCAGGACGGGGTCGATCGCACGGTCGTGGGCCACCGGGAGCATCAGCCGGAGTGCCGTGGACGCGTGGCCCTGCCGCCGCGCGCTCGGGCGTACGGCGTACCCGATGTGACCGCCCCAGGTGAGGAGCGCGTCGGTGAGCTCGTGGCGCAGCGTGATGCGTCCGAGGTATCTCGTCGCCGTCGGCCATCCACAGCTCGGTCCAGGGAACGTAGCCGTCCGGCCTGGGCGCGAACGGATGCCTGGCACCGACGACGATCCGCACCAGCGCGGCGAAGCCTTCGGGGGTGGCGATCACCTCCCGGGTGAACTCCGGGCCCAGCGGCTGCCCCGCACCCGAAGGCCGGAAGGCCGGCGTGCCGCTGGTGGCCGTCGGCGGCGAACTCGTCGTACGCCTCGAGGAAGGAGCGGTGGAAGCGGACGTGCGGGTCGGCCAGCTCCACGGTCAGCGGTACGCCGCAGCCGCGGCGAACCCGGCGCCGCCCTCGGCCACCGCGACGACCTGGCAGGGCTCGATCAGCACCGGCGCGGAGCCGACGATCCGCGAGCCGGGCGAGTCCGCCGCGGAGCTCGTGAACTGCCCCTCGAACCACTCGCCGGCACGCATCCGCCAGGACCAGCGCACCGTCAGACCGTGCATGCCCTCACCTCTTCCCGCGCGGGCCGATGCCGCTCAACGGCTGCCGCAGCTCGAGCCAGTGCAGCAGCGCCCGAGCGCCGAAACCGGTGGCGCCCGCGGTCCACTCGTAGGCGTCCACCGGGGAGTCGCCCACCGACGCCATGTCGAGGTGCGCCCACGGCAGCCCGCCGGTGAAGTGCCGCAGGAACAGCGCCGCGGTCACCGCGCCCGGCGTCCCCGCCGCGTTGTCGGCGTCGGCGACCACCGACTCCAGACGCTCCTCGTAGTCGTCGACCAGCGGCATCCGCCACAGCGGCTCGCCGGCCGCCGTGCCGGCGGTCAGCAGGTGGTCGGCCAGGGCGTCGTCGCTGGCGAACAGGCCGCCCGTGCGCTGCCCGAGCGCGATCTTCATGGCCCCGGTCAGGGTCGCGACGTCCACGAGCACCGTCGGGTGGAGCTCGCTGACCGCGTAGGCGAGGGCGTCGGCGAGGACCAGCCGTCCCTCGGCGTCGGTGTTGGTGACCTCGCTGGTGCGGCCGCCGTAGTGGCGTGATCACGTCGCCGGGGCGGAGCGCGTCCCCGGAGATCGGCGTTCTCGGCGCACGCCAGCAGACCGGTGACCCGGACCGGGCAGCTCATCGCGGCGAGCTCCGACATCACGGCGAGGACCACGCCCGCGCCGGTCATGTCGCGCTTCATGTTCATCATCGCCTCGCCGGGCTTGATCGACAGCCCGCCGGTGTCGAACGTGATGCCCTTGCCGACCAGCACCACGTGCGGCGTACGGCGGGAGGCGTCGGCGGGCGTGTAGCCGAGCCGCACCAGCCGCGGCGGCGTGCTGGAGGCGCTGCCCGACCGCGAGCAACCCGCCGAACCCGTCCTTGTGCAGGCGGCGCTCGTCCCACACCTCCACCTCGAGCCCGGCCCGGCCGGCGACCCGGCGGGCCAGATCGGCCAGCCACGGCGGGTTCTTCTCGTTGGACGGCACCAGGGCCAGCTCACGCGAGAACCAGCCGGCGCGTGCTGCGGCGAGGCCGCGGGCGAGCGACGCCTCGCGCGCCTGCGGGCGGAGGAGCCCGGCGAGCACGAAGCAGGCGGCCGGAGGGGTGGGCTCGGTGGTCTTCCGGTGGAAGGTGAAGGAGCCGAGCACCAGGCCCTCCGCCAGGGCCCGGAGACCGGCGTCGTGGGCGAGCGCACCCAGTGAGGTTGCCACCTTGCTGCGTCCCCTGACCCGACGCGCCAGCGCGGCCCCCGCGCGGCGCAGGTCGCTCGGCCTGGCCTCCCCCACCCCGACCAGGCAGACCGACCTCAGGCCGTCCGCAGTGAGGCCCGTGGCGTCGAGCACCGGGTACTCGACGACCTCACCGGCAGATCCCTTGGCCTGGCGGAGGTCCAGCAGCTCGAGCAGGTCCACGTCGAGCTCGTCGAGCAGCTCCGCCGCCCCCGGCCCGAGGACCACGTCGTCGCCGTCGCGCTGGAAGGGCAGCGCGACCACGTCGGCATCGGCGATCCTCGAGGGTGCCTCCGCACTCAGCTCCACCTCGGGGCGCTCGACAGGGCTCAGCTGGCTGAGCCCCTCCCCCTGCACGCTCATCGCGTCCTAGTCTTCGCGCGCGCTCAGCCGACGACCTCGTTGAGGGCCGCGCCCAGGGCACCGGCCTCCTCGGCGTTGAGCTCGACCACGAGGCGTCCGCCGCCTTCGAGCGGGACGCGCATCACGATGCCGCGCCCCTCCTTGGTGACCTCCAGCGGACCGTCGCCCGTCCGTGGCTTCATGGCCGCCATCCGAACACCTCTTCCTCGACAATGCTCTCCAAGACATGCCGCGTCCGGCGCGTGGGACGTGACCCCCGGGCCGGCGCGACAGAATGACGCCCTATTATCGCTCACCTTCGACGTGTCCGGGACAGCGACCCGTCGCAGCGATCCGTCGCGATGATGCGGCGTCGTGGTTCGTCTGCCTGACGGGCCTCGCCCGGAGCACGCCCCGACCAGACCGTGGGAGTTCCGATGCCTGACGCCTCTTCCGCTCCTCCGTCCTCGACACCGCCCTCCGGACCGGTGCTCCTCGACGTCGCCGACGGCGTCGCGACCGTGACGCTCAACCGGCCCGAGGCGATGAACAGCCTGGACATCGCCACGAAGGTGGCGCTGCGCGACGTCGTCACCCGGGTCGCCGCGGACCCCGACATCCGCTGCGTGGTGCTCACCGGCACCGGACGCGCCTTCTGTGTCGGCCAGGACCTCAAGGAGCACGTCGACCTGTTGGAGAACGGCGGCAGCGACGCACTGTTCACCACGGTCCCGGAGCACTACAACCCCATCGTGACCGCGGTCGCCACCATGCCGAAGCCGGTCATCGCCGCGGTCAACGGCGTCGCGGCGGGCGCCGGCGCAAGCCTCGCCTTCGCATGCGACTTCCGCCTGCTCGCCGACACCGCGGGCTTCAACCTGGCCTTCTCCGGCATCGCCCTGTCCTGCGACACCGGCGCCTCGTGGACGCTGCCGCGCCTGGTCGGCCGCGCCAAGGCCCTCGAGCTGCTCTACCAGCCGCGCACCATCCCTGCCGAGGAGTCGCTGGAGCTGGGCATCGCCTCCCGCGTCGTACCGGCGGACGAGCTCGCCGCCGAGGCCGCCACCATGGCCGCGCGCCTCGCGGCAGGCCCGACGGTTGCCTACGGCGCGATCCGCCGCTCGGTGGCCTTCTCCGCCGGGCACGGCTTCGAGGAGTCACTGGGCTTCGAGTCGGACATGATGACGCTCACCGGCGGCACCGAGGACCACCGGGACGCCGTCGCCTCGTTCGTCGCCAAGCAGCGCCCCACCTTCCACGGCCGCTGACCCCACCCCGGGTTGAGACGTCCCTCCCGCCGGGTCGAGACGTCACTCGCGCTGGGGTGAGACGGCGGACCCGCTGGGGTGAGGCGGCGGACGCGCAGGGTTGAGGCGTCACTCGCGCCGGCGTTCCCGCATCCGTGACCTCTCGACCGTGCGTGCGTCACCTCTCAACCGTGCATTCGTGACGCCTCAACGCTGCACATGCCTGCCCTCTCGACGGAGCACTAGTGCCGCCTCAACGGAAGGAGCAGTCGGCGAGGTGGTCGTTGACCATGCCGGTCGCCTGCATCAGGGCGTACGACGTCGTGGGACCGACGAAGCTGAACCCCCGGGCGCGCAGGGCCTTCGCCATCGCCGTCGACTCCGGCGTCACCGCGGGGACGTCCACGAGCGTCCTGGGGGCGGCCCGCGGGGTGTCCGGGGCGAAGGACCAGAGCAGGTCGGACAGCCCGCCGTCCAGGGCCTCCACGGCTCGAGCATTCGCGATGGCGGCCTCGATCTTCCGGCGGTTGCGGATGATCGAGGCATCCGCCATCAGGCGTACGACGTCGTGGTCGTCGTACCGGGCCACGACCGCGGGGTCGAACCCCGCGAAGGCGAGCCGGAAGGCCTCCCGCTTGCGCAGCACGGTGATCCACGCCAGCCCGGACTGGAAGGCCTCGAGCGTGAGGCGCTCGTACAGCTCCCGGTCCCCGCGGACCGGGCGCCCCCACTCCTGGTCGTGGTAGGCGACGTAGTCGGGCGCCGACAGCGCCCACGGGCACCGCGGGAGCCCGTCCTCCGGCGTGGCGCTCACCCGGAGGACGGCCCCTCGACGCCGGGCCCGGCAGCACCGGGCTCCCGGGCCTCGAGCTCGGTCGCGAGCCGGTCCAGCAGCGCGTCGACCTCCGCCGCCCGGTAGCCGCGCAGGGCGGTGGTGAACCGCACACCGCGCAGGTCGTCGGCGGTGAGCGGCCGGTCGGCGGGCACGCGCGCATCGGGGCGGTCGTCGAAGACCTCGGTCATGCTGCCGCCGCGACCGGTGGCGACCACCGCCACCATGCCCATCAGGGCGACCACGAGCACCGCGAAGAACCAGCTCATCGCCGCGCCCCTTCCTCCGCTCGCCGGCGGGCCGCCTCGACCATCACGTGCACCGCCTCGCCAGGGTCGTCGGTCAGGGTGAGCATGTCGAGGTCGTGGGCGTGCACGTTGCCGGTGGCCAGCACGGTCTCGGTGAGCCAGTCCAGCAGCCCCGACCAGTAGTCGCGCCCCACCAGGACGATGGGGAACGAGGTGACCTTGCGAGTCTGCACCAGGGTGAGCGCCTCGAAGAGCTCGTCGAACGTGCCGAACCCGCCCGGCAGCACGACGAATCCCTGGGAGTACTTCACGAACATCGTCTTCCGGGCGAAGAAGTACCGGAAGTTCACGCCCAGCTCGACGTGCGGGTTCAGGCCGGTCTCGAACGGCAGCTCGATGCCCAGCCCCACCGACACCCCGCCGGCCTCGCGGGCGCCCTTGTTCGCCGCCTCCATGGCGCCCGGGCCCCCGCCGGTGATCACCGCGAAGCGCGCCTCGGCCAGGCGCCGGCCGATGTCCTCGGCCAGCTCCCAGTAGCGGTGTCCCGCCGGCGTGCGCGCCGAGCCGAACAGCGCCACCGCCGGGCCGAGCTCGGCCAACGCCCCGAAGCCGTCGACGAACTCGCTCTGGATGCGCAGCACCCGCCACGGGTCGGTGTGCAGCCAGCTCGTCCCGTCCCGGCCGTCCAGCAGGTGCGCGTCGGTGGTGGTCGGCTCCGCCGCCTGCGCGCCGCGCAGCACGACGCGCCCCTGGTGCCGCTCGTGCTCGGCGGTCACTGGTGCGCCTCCCAGCCAGGCGCGCAGCGCGGCGGCCGTCCGCTCGATGTCCTCGAGCGGCACGTGCTCGTCCTGCTTGTGGGCGTAGAGCGGGTCACCGGGGCCGAAGTTGACGGCCGGCACGCCGAGCGCGCTGAACCGCGCCACGTCGGTCCAGCCGAACTTCGGCTGCGGCTCGCCGCCCACCGCAGCCACGAAGGCGGCCGCCGCCGGGACGGAGAGGCCGGGCATCGCGCCCGGCGCAGTGTCGACCACCACGACGTCGTACGGCGAGAAGAACTCGCGCAGGAAGGCGAGCGCCTTCTCCTCCGACAGGTCGGGCGCGAACCGGTAGTTGACGGTGAGCACGCACCGGTCGGGTACGACGTTGCCGGCGACCCCGCCCTGGACGAAGACGGCGTTGAGCCCCTCGCGGTACTCGAGGCCGTCGATCACCGGTCGCCGCGGCTCGTGGTCTCGCAGCCGTTGCAGCAGCGGCCCCGCGTCGTGGATGGCGTTGCGCCCCATCCACGAGCGCGCCGAGTGCGCCCGCTCCCCGACCAGCGTCACCTCGACCCGCAGGGTGCCCTGGCAGCCGGCCTCGACACCGGCGTTCGAGGGCTCCATCAGCACGGCGAAGTCGCCGGCGAGCAGGTCGGGTCGTTCGCGCGAGAGCCGGTTGAGTCCGTTGCGCTCGGCCTCCACCTCCTCGCAGTCGTAGAAGAGGTAGGTGATGTCCCGGTTGGGGGCCGGCAGCGTGGCGGCCAGGTGCAGCGCCACGGCCACCCCGCCCTTCATGTCACAGCTGCCCAGCCCGTGGAGGGTGTCGGCGTCGCGGCGGGCCGGGAGGTTGTCGTTGGCCGGGACCGTGTCGAGGTGGCCACCGATGACGACGCGCTCCTCGCGACCCAGGTCGGTGCGGGCGGTCGACGGTGTTCCCGACCCGCTCGACCTCGAGGTGCTCCAGCCGGCGCAGCGCGTCCTCCACCAGGTCGGCGAGCTCCCGCTCGTCGCCGCTCTCGGACGGCACGTCCACCAGCCGCTGCGTCAGCGACACCGGGTCCTGGGTGAGGTCGAGGCGTTCCATGGCGCCATCCAACCAGCCGACCCCCGGGCCCGTTGGCCGGCTTCGCTAGCGTTGCCCGCGTGAACAGTGCCGCTTCCCCGTCTGCCCAGGCGTCCCCCGAGACCACCCCGCGCAACGCCTACGGTCTGGGCCTCGCCACGCTCGCCGGCACCAGCACCAGCACCAGCGCCAGCGCCGACACCGACGCGGCCGTCGTCCTCGACGTCTGGTACCCCGACCCCCGGCTGGGCGACCCGGTCGACGACGACCTCGACGGCCTCGCGGCGTTGGAGGGCGTCGACAAGGTCCGCGGAGTGCGCCGTGTCCTCGTGCGCACGGTGGTGGACGACCTGCAGACGCCACCCAGCGACGCCTACGACGTCTGGCTCCGGCTCCACCTGCTCAGCCACCGCCTGGTCGCGCCGCGGACGATCAACCTCGACGGCGTCTTCGGGCACCTCAGCAACGTCGTGTGGACCAGCGCCGGCCCCTGCGCGGTCGAGGGGTTCGAGGCCACCCGCGCCCGCCTCCTGGCGGAAGGCCAGGCCGTCTCGGTGTTCGGCGTGGACAAGTTCCCGCGGATGACCGACTACGTCGTACCGGCCGGTGTGCGCATCGCCGACGCCGACCGCGTCCGGCTCGGCGCCCACCTCGCGACCGGGACCACCGTCATGCACGAGGGCTTCGTGAACTTCAACGCCGGCACGCTCGGCGCCTCCATGGTCGAGGGTCGGATCAGCGCCGGCGTCGTCGTCGGCGACGGCTCCGACGTCGGCGGCGGCGCCTCCATCATGGGCACGCTGTCGGGAGGTGGCCGCGAGGTGATCTCCGTGGGCCGTCGCTGCCTGGTCGGCGCCAACGCGGGCATCGGCATCTCGCTGGGCGACGACTGCGTCGTCGAGGCGGGCTGCTACGTCACCGCCGGAGCCAAGGTGCTGCTCATCGAGGGCGGCGAGTCCCGCACCGTCAAGGCCGCCGAGCTGTCCGGCGCCAGCAACGTGCTGTTCCGACGCAACTCCACGACCGGCGCGTTGGAAGCCGTGCCCTGGAAGGGGCAGGGCATCGCGCTCAACGAAGCGCTGCATGCCAACGACTGACCCCCCTCCGACCCCGGGACCACAAGCGGGGCGAGCGCGCCTGCTGGCGGTCCTCGTGGTGGTCGCCCTGGTCACCGGTGGAGTGGTGCTGCTGTACGAGCTGGGGCTCGGCCCGTTCCCCGATCCCGAGGGCTGTCATGCGGAGGTGGGCGGCGTGGAGGTCGACCTGAGCACCACGCAGGCCGAGTACGCCAGCCTCATCGCGGCGGTCTCCGTCCGCCGGGGGCTCCCGGCGCGGGCCGCGTCGATCGCGATCGCGACGGCGTTCCAGGAGAGCAAGCTGGACAACCTGGACTACGGCGACGCCGACTCGGTCGGCCTCTTCCAGCAGCGGCCGTCGCAGGGCTGGGGCAGCGAGAAGCAGCTGTTGGACCCGATCTACGCCATCAACGCCTTCTACGACGCGCTGCAGAAGGTCGACGGCTACCAGGACATGCGGATCACCGAGGCAGCCCAGCAGGTGCAGAGGTCGGGCTACCCGGAGGCCTACGAGGAGCACGCCGAGGGGGCGCGCGCGCTCGCCTCGGCGCTCACCGGCTACAGCCCGGCCCGCTTCAGCTGCGTCGCCGAGAGCCCCGGGGTGCGCCGGCAGCAGGAGAGCAGCTCAGGGCTGACGCCCCGGGCCGAGAAGGTCCGTGAGGACCTCGAGCGCGCCTTCGGCGACCTGCCGCTCGGCGGGTTCGCGCCAGGTGGGGTGAGCACCGGTCACATGGCCGGCTCCGCCCATTACGACGGACGGGCCATCGACGTGTTCGTGCGCCCGATCAACGGGGACAACCGGCGACGCGGCTGGGCCATCGCGCAGTACCTGGTGGCCAACGCCGAGCGGCTGCAGATCGAGCACGTCATCTTCGACAAGCTGATCTGGAGCGCGGGCAGGCAGTCCGAGGACGGCTGGCGCGCCTACCGCGCCGACATCGACCCCGACGACAGCGCCGCCACCCGGGCGATCCTCGAGCACCGGGACCACGTGCACGTGGACGTGGCCGAGGGGTCCTGAACAGGCCCCGCCCGCCACCGAGGAGACCGCCGGCGGGACCAAGGTCCCACCCAGACCTATGTCCTGAAACCGGACAGATGGTCCCGGATGCGGACGAAAGCATTGTCGGGCAGTTCCGATTCACCCCAGACTGGAGTCACTTCAGCAGCCGCCCGGCAAGCGGGCGGCACAACGATCGCCGGGGGCACCAATGTCATCTTCATCCTCGATGCTCTACACGATGGGCATGGCTCTGGACCGCGCCTTCGAGAACGGCTTTTCCGTGCGGGTGCTGGTCGACGGCTCGTGGCTCGAGGGCCACATCGCGGCGTACGACGGCGTGGGCCTCGTCATGGAGTCGCCCGACGGCCAGCACAGCGTGCTCAAGTCCGAGCGGATCGCCGCGGTGACCGTCTGCGCCGACCTGCCCTACCGGGCGCCGATCGAGTCGGCGGAGTCCACCATCCCGATGCCGGGTCCGCGAGCGGCGTACGCACGAAGCTACTGACGCGCCAGCCGCTCGACCGCCGCGTCGACCCGCCCGTCGGTCGCGGTGAAGGCGACCCGCACGTGCTCGGCGCCCCCGGGTCCGTAGAAGTCGCCGGGCGCGACCAGCACCCCGCGGTCGGCCAGCCAGCGCACCGAGTCCCAGCAGGGCTCCCCGCGGGTGGCCCACAGGTAGAGCGACGCCTCGGAGTGGTCGATGCGGAAGCCCGCCCCCTCCAGCGCCCGGCGCAGCCGCCGGCGGCGGTCGGCGTACCTCGTCCGCTGGACGCCGACGTGCTCGTCGTCCTCCAGCGCCGCCCGCATCGCGTGCTGCTGCGGCCCGGGCATCATCAGCCCGAGGTTCTTGCGCACCGCGAGCAGCTCGGAGACCACCGACGGGTCGCCGGCGACGAACGCGCAGCGGTAGCCGGCAAGGTTCGACCGCTTCGACAGCGAGTGCACGGTCAGGATGCCGGTCGGGTCGCCGTCACAGACCTCGGGATGGAGCACCGAGACCGGCTGCTCGTCCCACGCGCACTCCAGGTAGCACTCGTCGGAGACCAGCAGCGCCCCCCGTTCCCGGCACCACGCCACCACCTTGCGCAGGTGCTCGACCGGCAGCACCCGGCCGGTGGGGTTCGACGGTGAGTTGACGTAGACCAGCGCCACCCGGCTCGGCCCGAGCGCGGTCAGCGCGTCGGTCGGCACCGCGGTCGCGCCTGCCAGCGCGGCGCCCACCTCGTACGTCGGGTAGGCCAGCGCCGGGGTGACCACCACGTCCCCCGGGCCCAGCCCCAGGTGCGTCGGCAGTGCGGCGATCAGCTCCTTGGATCCCACCGTGGGCAGCACGTGGCGCTCGTCGAGACCCTGTACGCCGAATCGGCGGTGCAACCAGTCGATGCACGCGGAGCGCAGGTCGCTGCGGCCGATCGTCGCCGGGTAGCCCGGGGCGTCCGCGGCCGCGCAGAGCGCCTGCTGCACCACCTCGGGTGTCGGGTCGACCGGGGTGCCCACCGAGAGGTCGACCACCCCGCCGTCGAACGCGCGGGCGCGGTCGGCCATCGGCACCAGTCGGTCCCACGGGAAGTCGGGAAGCCGCCCGGAAACCGGTCGTGCCGTCCACCGGGGCTCCCCGGTGGACGGCACGACAGAAGCTGCTCCGGAGTCGGTCACTCCTGGTTCTGCGGCGGGAGTGCCGCCACCAGCGGGTGGTCCTTCTCGATCACGCCCATCTTCGCGGCGCCGCCGGGCGACCCCAGGTCGTTGAAGAACTCCACGTTGGCCGCGTAGTAGTCCTTCCACTGCTCCGGGGTGTCGTCCTCGTAGTAGATGGCCTCCACCGGGCACACCGGCTCGCAGGCGCCGCAGTCGACGCACTCGTCGGGATGGATGTACAGCATCCGCTGGCCCTCGTAGATGCAGTCGACGGGACACTCGTCGACACAGGCGCGGTCCTTGAGGTCCACACAGGGCTGGGCGATGACGTAGGTCACCTTGGCTTCCTCCTTCGAGGGGCGCCGACATATGGGTCAGCGGCGCTGGACGTCTCGCGCCAGCCTAGTATCCCTGCGGCGCCGCAGCCGAGAGGGCCTGCCGGTGTCCCACCACCCGGTCCACCCAGGAGACCCGATGACCCCTCGCAGGCGGCTGCCGTCCAGCCTCGGCCCGTGGTGCGTCGGCGTCCGCGTGGTGGTCCGCCGCCGCATCCCCGGGCAGGAGGGGCCGACCGGTGGCCCGGCGATGACCGACCTGCTGGGCGTCATGCTGGAGTGGGGTGACACCACCATCACCGTGCAGCCGGAGGACGGCCCGCCCGTGGTCATCGAGCGCTCCCTCATCGTGTCGGGGAAGCCCGTCCCACCGCGCCCCTCCGTGCGGCTCCGGGTGGACCCGGAGGACGCCCAGCTCCGCGCCGCTGCCTCCTGGCCGGCGGTCGACAGCCAGCGGCTCGGCGACTGGCTGCTCCGGGCCTCCGCCGGCTACAGCGCCCGCGGCAACTCCGCCCTTCTGGTCGGGCGACCCGACCGGCCCGTCGAGGAGGCGCTGCAGGAGGTCCGCCGGTTCTACGCCGAGCGTCGGCTGCCGGCGTGGGTTCAGGTGATCGTCGGGTCGGAGACCCACCAGCGGCTCGAGGACGCCGGCTGGGGCCCCGCGCGGTCCGGCGAGGCCGACACGCTGTTCCAGCTGCACGGCGTCGCGGTGGCCCGGCGCGCCGTACGGCGGTCGGCGGAGGGGGTCGCCGAGCACCCCGCGGTGCGGGTCCGCCCGGAGCTGGACAGCACCTGGCTGGCCGACGACCCGCGGGCGGGCAGCGCGCCCGAAGCCGCCCGGGCCGTGCTCGAGGGGCCCGACTCGGTCGCGTTCGCGACCATCGGGGACGACCCGGTGCTGGCCCGGGGCCGAGCGGCGGTGACCGGCGAGGCCGAGCCGTGGGCGGGCATCACGGCGGTGTCCGTCGACCCCGCGCACCGTCGCCGGGGGCTGGGGCTGGCGGTGATGGGCGCGCTCCTGGACTGGGCCGCCGAGCAGGGTGCCGGCACGGCGTACCTCCAGGTGCTGGCCGACAACCACGCCGCGCTCACGCTGTACGAGCGTCTCGGTTTCGTCACCCATCACGCCTACCGGTACCTGCAGGCGCCCTGACCTCGCCTCGACCCCTGACGCACGACACGCCCCGCTGCTACCTTTCGCGGACCCCCATCGGTCGAGCCCCCGGAGACCACCGTGACCACCACGAACACCGAGCATCGCCGTGCCACCCGGACCTTCCTGGAGCTGCAGGACCTGAACGCCGAGGAGTTCGGCGACGTCGTCGCCCTCGAGGACCCGGACGCCGGCCCGCTCGCAGAGGTCACCTGGACGGACCTGCGGACCCTGAGCCGGGCGCTCGCGCTGGCCCTCCGCGAGCTGGGGGTGGGCCGCGGGGACGCGGTGGGGCTACACATGGTGAACCGGGCCGAGCACGCGCTGGCCGACGCCGCGGCGCTGCGCGCGGGCGCCACCCCGGTCTCCTTCTACTACACCCTCACCGAGGACCAGCTCGGCTACGTGGCCGCGGACTGCGCCACCAAGGTGGCGTTCGTCGACGAGGCGCTGCTGCCGATGTGGAAGGGCCTGCGCACGAAGCTCGACCTCGCCGCGCTCGTGGTCGTCGGCGCGGTGGGTGCCATCGACGGCGTCATCACCTTCGAGGCACTGCTGGCCCGGGGCAAGGAGCTGCTGGCCGAGGGGGACGGCGAGCTCGACGCGGTCGCCTCCGCGATCCGCCCCGAGGATGCGGCGACCATCATTTACACCTCCGGGACCACCGGGCCGCCCAAGGGCGCGGTGCTCACCCACGAGGGGCTGCTGTTCGTGCTGCGGCAGACCTTGGACGTGACCGCCGCGCACGGCCGGGAGCTGCCCCGGGCGAAGGAGCTGGACCTCCTCGACGAGCGCGGCGAGTACCACTACCCGCCGGGCGCGCGGATGGTGTCCTACCTGCCGCTGGCCCACATCGCGGAGCGCATCTTCTCCTTCTACACCGCCCAGCACACCGCGGCCCGGGTCAGGTTCGTCCGCGACCTCACCACGATGGCGGAGGTCCTTCCGGAGGTCCGACCGCTCGGCTTCCTGGCCGTGCCCCGGGTCTGGGAGAAGTTCCACTCGGCGATCGTCACCAAGCTGCAGGGCGAGCAGGGCTTGAAGCGGACGCTGGGCCTCCGCGCGGTGGAGGTGGCCCGGGAGGCAGGGGTCGCCCGGCTCGAGGGACGCGCACCGGGCTTCGCCCTGCGGGTCCAGCACGGGTTCTTCGAGCGCTCGGTCTACAGCAAGCTGCGTGAGGCCGTCGGGCTCGACCAGACGGTGCTCGGTCTCACCGGTGCCGCGCCGATCACCAAGGAGCTGCTCGGGACGTGGCTGGGTTTCGGGGTCGAGATCAGCGAGGCGTTCGGGATGACCGAGTCGCACGCCGTGCTGGCCTTCACGCCGCCGGGGCAGCCCCGTGCCGGCACGGTGGGCGTGCCGCTGCCGGGCACCGAGGTCGAGATCGCCGAGGACGGCGAGATCCTCGTGCGCGGGAGGAACGTCTTCGGCGGCTACCTCAACCGGCCCGAGGAGACGGCCGCCGCGCTGGTCGGCGGGTGGCTGCACACCGGTGACCTCGGCGCGTTCACCGACGAGGGCTACCTCAGGATCATCGGCCGCAAGAAGGAGATCATCATCACCGCGGCCGGCAAGAACCTGTCGCCGAACAACATCGAGGAGGCGATCAAGACCCGGTCGCCGATCATCGGGCAGATCGTGGTGTACGCCGACGCGAAGCCGTACGTCACCGCCCTGATCGTCCTCGACCCGGAGGCGTTCCCCGTGTGGGCGTCGCAGCACGGCGTCGACGCATCCGACCCGGCCGCGGCGGCCGACCACCCCGCCGTACAGAAGGAGATCGCGCGGGCCGTCGAGGAGGGCAACGCCGACCTCGCGCGCGTCGAGCAGGTCAAGAAGTGGACGGTGCTCGGCCAGGAGTGGACCCCCGACAGCGGCGAGCTCACGCCGACCATGAAGCTCAAGCGCGCCGTCATCCACGAGCGCTACCGGGACCAGATCGAGTCCATGTACTGACGCCGAGTCGGCGCATCTTCTCCGGCCGGGCTGCTCGAGTCGGCGCATCTTCTCCGCCGAAGCCGGCAGGATGCGCCGGGTCGACCGTGCCTGACCGGCAGGATGCGCCGGGTCGACCATGCCTGACCGGCAGGATGCGCCGGGTCGGCGGTCAGTCGCAGACGACGGTGTCGGAGGGCGTGTACGTCGTGTGGAACTTCTCGGTGTGGTGGATCTCGGACCGACCGTGCTTGCGGAAGACCCGCGTCACGTCGATCTGGAACCCGCGGTAGCCGCTGTGCGGGACGCACTCGGGGCCGCTGAGGTGCCTGGTGTCCGGTGAGCTGAAGGCATACCGTTCCCCGGTCCGCGACCTGATGTCCCAGACCTTCGTGGACCACATCCGCACGGTGACCGCCCCCTGGGACGACGGGGTGCTCGGCCGTACCACCGCCTGGACAAGCACCCCGTGCTTCGTGTCGTTCTTGAACCGCAGGTCCACGACGGGCCACGCGACCGTGGCCTCACGGCCGACGGGGTAGCGGTCGATGTAGAACGAGTGCGGCTTGTGCTCGACGTCCTCCAGCCCTGCGAAGAACACGGCGTTGAACAAAGTCGTCGCCAGCTGGCTCACGCCACCGCCGAGGTCCTCCTTGAGGATCCCGTTGCTGATGATGAAGCCCTCGGTGAACCCGTTGTCGGCGGTGCGTTCGCCGACGGTGTCGTTGAGGCTGAACGTCTCCCCCGGCGCCAGGAGCGTCCCGTTGACGAGCCGGGCGGCGCGGCCGATGTTCACGTTGCGGTACTCGGCGTGCGGGTAGTACGTGGTGAACTCCGAGACCTTCTCCTTGATCCCGAGTTCGCGCACGTCGGCGGTGGTCCGCTCCGGCCGGGCGGTCTTCGTGGGCAGCTGCGCCTTCCGCGGGCCACCGGTGGTCGCCACCACGTCGAGGAAGGCATCCTCCAGCCCCTCGATGTCGGGAGCCTCTCCCTTGCGGGCCGGCACCACCACCGGCCGCCCGCCCCGGAGCCTGATCTTCGCGTCGACCGGTGCCACGGTCCGCATCGGGAGCCGGGGACGCAGCGCCTTGAACAGCCGCTTGCCGTCCACCTGCGGCACCAGCCGCCCCTTGCGCGGCTCCATGGACAGCGCGGGCGCGTAGTCCGCGGGCTCCAGACGGGCCTGCCTGCCGTTGAGCGTGAGGGTCACCGGCGCCGACATCGCGGGGTTCGCGAACCGGTCCATCGCCCTGCTCACCGCGGACTCGGTGATCGTGGGCGCCACCGGATCGAGCTGCAGCTCCACGTCGGTCCCCTCGAGGTACGCCGCACGCACCGCGTCGACCGACGCGTCGACGTCGAGCTCCGACCCGGACTCCGGGTACGTCGCCTCCGCACCGTCCGGCGCGAAGGCCACCGCCCCGTCCACGGCCGGCTCGTCGACCACCTCCGCGATCTCCTCCAGCCGGTCGCGCAGCAGGTCGTCCACGGTCACCACGACCGGCCCGTACGACGACCCACCGACCACGCTCTCCCACATGTCGGCGGGGTTCCAGCTGCGTCCCGCCGGGACCTGGCCGACGGAGGCCGGGATGTCGACGTCGAGCCCGGCATCCTCGGGGTCGAGCCGGAACCGGCGCTCGTCGACGACGACCGAGATCGGCTGGGCCATCTCGTCCTCGAGCGCGTTGCGCAGCTGCCGCTCGGCGGCGTCGACGCGTTGCCCGCCGAGGTCGACGCCGGCGACGGTCGTGCCGTGCGGCAGCCGGTCCGAGGCGAAGGCGTAGCCGGCCAGGTAGAGCAGCCCCAGCACCAGCCCGACCAGCAGCACGAGCCGGCGGAGCAGCCGGTGGTCGCGGCGGGTGGAGTCCCTCGAGTCGTGGTCGTGGTCGCGCCCGGAGGCGAAGAAGGGGGACTGGTCGCTCACGCCGCCCAGGCTACGGACTGCACGGCTCCCGACCCGTCACAGACCCGCGAAGAGGTCGTCCTCCCAGCCGCGATCGTCCACGGGACCCTGGGCGCCCTTGGCGAGCCGGTAGTGCTCGAGGCCCCAGACGTGGTTGCCGACGCTGTTGGACAGCGCGAAGAACGGGCCGTCGACCTGGATCTGGGTGGCGTGCGCCCTCATCGCGGCCAGCTTCTCGTCGGCGTGCCCGGTGCCGTCGACCTCGCAGGCGATCCACTCGTCGGGGACCATGAACCGCGGCGGGTTGTCCAGGTCGAACCCCTCGAACGGGTTGTCGATCCCCCGCTCCGCCAGCATCTCCGCCTCGCGGCGCATCCGGGACAGCGACATGGCCGCCCAGTAGATCTTCGCGACGTCCCACGCCTCCCCGAGGTCGGGGCGGTACGACGGCGCCGCGGCCAGCTGGGCGCCGTACATCGCGACCCGGTGGGCCTGGATGTGGTCGGGGTGGCCGTAGTTGCCGAACTCGTCGTAGGTGACCAGCACCTGCGGCCGCACCTCGCGGATGATCTCGACGAGCAGGGTGGCCGCCTCGGTGAGGTCTGCTCGCCAGAACGTGTCGTCGCGGACGGTGTCCTTGGGCTTGGCGTGGCCGGTCTCGTCCCACTCCATGCCGGAGTCGCGGTAGTGCCCGGGCCCACCGAGGAACCGGAAGTCGGTGACCCCGAGCTCGCCCATGGCCGCGGAGAGCTCGCCGATGCGGTGCGTGCCGAGCCCGTCCTCCTTGTCGGCGGCGAGGTGCGCGAGGTCAGGGACGAGCACCTCTCCCTCCTCGCCGAGGGTGCAGGTCACCAGGGTGACGCCCCGACCTGCCGCGACGTACTTCGCCATCGTGGCGCCGTTGTTGATCGACTCGTCGTCGGGATGGGCGTGCACCAGCATGAGGCGCTGGTCGGGTGTCTGCGGGGAGGGGTTCGACTGGTCGGCCATGGGCGCCACTCTAGGACCCGAGGATCCGGCGCAGCTCAGCCAGGAAGGGCACGTCGGCGGGCAGCCAGCGCACCTCGACGAGCTGGTCGGCCGCCAGCCAGCGCACCGCGTCGTGCTCCGTGGGCACCGGATCGCCGGCCACCAGCTCCGCGGTCACCGCCTCGAGGGTCAGGTCCGCGCTGATGGGCACCACACCGGCCAGTCGGCCGGTGACCCGCACCTCACAGCCGAGCTCCTCCGCGATCTCGCGCACCGCCGCCGCGGACAGGTCCTCCCCGGGCTGGCACTTGCCTCCCGGCAGCTCCCACCCGCCGGCCACGGCAGGAGGTGCGGTACGGCGCGCCGCGAGCACGCGCCGCCGACGCCCGACGGTGCCGATGACGGCGACGCCGACCACCCGGACCACGGGCATCGTGGATGCCTCCTCCGGTGCTGGGCGTCCTGGCGCTGGGCAGACTGGCCAGGTCGGGTCGGTGACCCGGCACCGCCAAGGTACGGGAGGAGCCGCCATGGGACCGGCCGCGGTGCACCTCGTGGCGGGCCGGGACCGGAGCGCCGACATCGAGGCCTTCGCCGCCCGGCACGGCGGTCGGGTCGGCCTGGAGGGCGTCCTGGCCGACCTGAACCGGACCGCGCGCGAGGTGTTCTCCACGCGGAGCGCCGCCACGTGGGCGTTCGCGTGGGACGACGAGGACAACCACAGCGCGCGATGGTGGCCGCAGGGGATCACGTCGTCCGCGGACGCCGACGACACCACCGACACCTACGCCGGACGGCGGCTGCTGGTGACGACGTCGTACTCGAAGACCGTCGACGGGGTGGGCAAGGGCTGCCGGATCACGGTCGCCGACGTCGACGAGCAGGGCCCGATCCGCTACCGGCACGTCCGGCTGACGAACGTCGGGCCGGACGACACGGGAGAGCCGGTTGCCCGGCCGGTGCACGCCCACGCCGGCGGGGCGATGTGGCGCGGGCGTCACCTGCACGTGGCCGCGACCGGCCGGGGGGTGCACGTCTTCGACCTCGCCGACATCGTGGCGGTGCCGACCGACGTGGGCCTGGGGCACCGTTACGTGCTCCCGCTCCGCCGCACCCACGCGGCCGGCACCGCTGAGGGCGAGGAACCGTTGCGCTACTCCTTCCTGTCGCTCGGCCGCGACGGAGGCGGACCGACCATGCTGGCCGGTGAGTACGGGCGCGGCCGGATGACCCGGCGGTTGGTGACCTACCGCCTCGACGGCGACGGCACGCTGGCCACCGACGACGCGGGGAGGTCCGTGCCCCAGACACTGGTCGACCAGGGACCGCGGCAGATGCAGGGTGCGGTCTCGGTGGACGGCCGGCTGCACGTGGTGACCAGCAACGGCAGACGCGGCCGCGGCAGCCTGTGGGTGGGCCCGCCCGAGGCGCTGCACCGCAGGGCGCGCGTGCTGCCGCCCGGCGCCGAGGACCTCACCTACTGGCCCTCACGCGAGGAGCTGTGGACGCTCACCGAGTACCCCGGGCGGCGCCTGGTGCTCGCGCTGGACCGTCGACGCTTCTCCTGACCGGGTCAGCGGGGCAGGGGCGCCCGCGCCAGCTGTCGGGACTGGGCCACCAGGCGTCCGGCGTCGTCCCACACCTCGGCGTCCTCCTCGAGCAGGCCACCGGCGAAGTTCCGGGTGGAGACCCGGACCCTCAGCCAGCCGGGGGTGGGCCGGGCGCGGACGTGTGCGGTGAGCTCCAGGGTCGGCGCCCATCCCGGCAGCCCGAGGTCGAAGGTGACCGGTGGCAGCGTGTCCACGGCGAGCAGCAGCATCAGGGGGTCGGGCTCCCGACCGTCCGCCATCCGCACCCAGCCCTGGATCACGCCGCGGTGCGACGGCTCGCCCAGCGCCCAGCCGACGGTGGCGGGGTCCAGCCGCATGTCGAACCGGTGCAGGAACGGCAGGTCCCCGGCCGAGCCCGGTGGCGCCATCGCGGCGGACACGCACGCGTCCGGCTCGGGCAGGTCCGGCGGTCGCGCGGTCGTGTGCACCTCGCCCGGCAGACCGGCCAGGTCGCCGTACGTCGCCAGCGCCCGGACCCGTTCCACGGATCGGCCCTCGGGGCCGGTCTGCACGACGCTCGCCTGCCCGGTGGCCATCGTGCGCCCGGCGCGCACCTCCTCGGTGACCACCGTCGCCGGCCCCGGGACTGCTGCGGAGAGGTAGTGGGCGCTGACCGCCAGCGGGTCCGGGTGTCCCTCGCCCAGCCGCTCCTGCAGCGCCCGCCCGACGAGCGCCAGCAGGACGCCGCCGTTGACGGCCCGGCCGATCACCCACCCCTCGCCGAGGTGCGCGTCGAAGCGCCCACCCCCCTCCTGGGGGGTGAGCGCCAGAGCAGCGTCCAGCTCGGAATCGGCGGTCAACGGCGGCTCACTCGCTGGGCACCCGCTGGGCCGGGATCCGCGCCTTCTGCGCGATCACGTGCAGCGTCAGGTACGGACCGCCGATCGTGCGGAGCGTCGCCCCCTGGAGCTCGACCTGGCCCGGCGTGACCAGCGTCGAGTGCGCGGCCCAGTAGCCGAACCGCAGCTCCCCCAGCCACAGGTCCTCCAGCTGACGGGCCACCTGCTCCTCCGTCAGCGACGCGTCGAAGCTGCACATCGCCACCACCAGGTGGTCGACGTCGTTGGTCCAGTCGACCTCGACGCTGGTGAACCGGCCGCTGGCCATGAGCGCCTGCTGGAGCCCCAGCGCCGTGGACCGGACTTCCGGCAGATTGGCGCGGCGCGCGTTCAGCTGCACCCCAGTGCGCAGCTTCGTGTACTCGACGATCCTCATCACAAACCCCCCAAGGTCCTGTGCGTTCTCCCTCGGCCTTTCCCCTGGCCGTGGTTCGAGTATCGAGGGTGAGAACGCCCATAATCCAGCCTTATCGGGAGAGTTGGGCCTAATCAGGACGTAGGCCCTGTAGGGCCCGGGACCGCCGCCTGGCCGCCGCGGTCAGATGCCCAAGGACCTGCCGATGATCTCCTTCTGGATCTCCGTCGTGCCGCCGTAGATCGTGCTGATCCGGCTGTCGATGAAGGCCTTCGCGACCGGGTACTCCATCATGTAGCCGTAGCCGCCGTGCAGCTGCACGGCCTGGCCGGCGAGCTTGTTCTGCAGCTCGGTGGTCCAGTACTTCGCCATCGACGCCAGCGTGGTGTCGAGCTTGCCGAGCAGGTGCTTGCGGATGCAGTCGTCGACGAAGACCTGTGCGATCCGCGCCTCCGTCGCCATCTCCGCGATGAGGAAGCGGTTGTGCTGGAACTTCCCGATCGGCCGGCCGAACGCCTCGCGCTGCTTGGCGTAGTCCAGGCAGAGGTTGACCAGCGCCTGGCAGGCCGACGCCGCCTGCATCGCGATCGCCAGCCGCTCCTGCGGGAGGTTCATCATCAGGTAGATGAACCCCTGCCCCTCCTCGCCGAGGAGGTTCTCCTTCGGCACCACCACGTTGTCGAAGAACAGCTCGGCGGTGTCCTGCGCCTTGAGGCCGATCTTGTCGAGGTTCCGGCCCCGCTCGAAACCCTGCATGCCCCGCTCGACCACCAGCAGGCTGATCCCCTTGTGACCGGCCTCCGGGTCGGTCTTCGCGACCACGATCACCAGGTCGGCGAGGATCCCGTTGCTGATGAAGGTCTTGGAGCCGTTGAGGACGTAGTGGTCGCCCTTGTCGACCGCGGTGGTGCGCACGCCCTGCAGGTCGCTGCCTGCGCCGGGCTCGGTCATCGCGATCGCCGTGACCGTCTCCCCGGAGACGCAGCCGGGCAGCCAGCGCTGCTTCTGCTCCTCGGTGCCGATCGAGGTGATGTACGGGACGATGATGTCGGTGTGCACCGAGAAGCCGGGGCCCGCGGTGCCGGCCCGGGTCTGCTCCTCGGACAGGATCTGGTTGTAGCGGAAGTCGGGGACACCCGGGCCGCCGTACTCCTCGGGGACGTCGAAGCAGAGCAGGCCCGCCTCCCCCGCCTTGGTCCAGACGTCGCGCGGGACGATGCCCTCCTTCTCCCACTCCTCGTGGTGGGGCACGACCTCCTTCTCGAAGAAGGTCCGGGCGGTACGGCGGAAGGCCTCGTGCTCGACGTCGAAGATCTCTCGTGTCTCGGTGGTCATGGCGTCAGCTGATCCATTCCTTGAGCTGGCTGATGGTGGCGGAGGGGTCGTCGGTGGCGGGGACGACGTTGAGGTGGGTGACGCCGGACTCGGCGAAGGCGGCGATCCGTTCCTTGACGTAGGACTCGGGGCCGACGAGGTTGCACATCTCGAGCAGCTCGAGGGGTACGACGGCCTCGGCCTCCTTCTTCTTGCCGTCGAGGTAGAGGTCCTGGATCTCCTCGGCCTCCTTCTCGTAGCCGTACTCGCGGCACAGGGTGTTGTAGAAGTTCTTGCCCTTGGCGCCCATGCCGCCGATGTAGAGCGCGAAGAGCGGCCGGGCGAAGTCGAGCATCGGTTTGACGTCGTCCCCGACTGCGACCATGCCGCCGGCGGCGATCTGCAGGGTGCCGAGCTCGGCCGGTCGCTTGGCGTTGCCCTTGGCGAGGGCCTCGCCCCAGACCTTGCCGGCGAGCTCGGGGGCGTAGAGGTGCGGCAGCCAGCCGTCGGCGTACTCCGCGGTGCCCTGCACGTTCTTCTGGCCCAGCGCGGCGATCCAGATCGGCACGCTGTCGCGCTCGGGCTTGGTGAGCATCTTCAGCGGCTTGCCGAGGCCGGTGCCCTGCCCCTCGGGCAGCGGCAGCTTGATGATGCCGTCGTTGGTCAGCACCTCGCGGCGCATCGCCCGGCGGACGATGTCGACGATCTCGCGGGTCCGGCCGAGCGGCTTGTCGTAGGGGATCCCGTGCCAGCCCTCGATGACCTGGGGGCCGGAGGCACCGAGCCCCAGCATGGCGCGGCCGCCGGAGACGTTGTCGAGCCCGGCCGCGGTCTGAGCGAGCAGCGCGGGCGTGCGCGAGTAGATGTTGAGGATCGCCGAGCCGATCTCCACGGTCTCGGTCTTCGCCGCGAGGTACCCCATCAGCGTCGGCGAGTCGAAGCCGTACGCCTCGGCCACCCAGACGGTGTCGAGACCGGCCTTCTCGTAGGCCACGACGGCGTCCGCCGCGGCACGCGGGTTGCCGTCGTACATGAGGAAGTGGGAGAGCTTCATCGACCGTCCTTAGGGTTGTGACGCGCCCACTGTGACAGCGCCACTGTTACGGTACAAGACCCCGGAGGAGGTGCACGGAATGGCAGTCGAGCGGACCAGCGAGCGCGGAGCTCCTCACGATCGACGAGCTCGCGGTGGCCACCGGCATGACCGTGCGCACGACCCGCTACTACGCCAGCCTCGGCCTGCTGCCACCTCCGGTGCGCCGGGGCCGGATGGCCTACTACGGCCGGCAGCACCTGGCCAGGCTCGAGCTGGTCCGGGCCCTGCAGGACCACGGGTTCACCCTGTCGGCCATCGAGCGGTATCTCGACGGGGTCCCCATGGACGCCTCCGCCGAGGAGCTTGCCGTCCAACGCGCCCTGCTGACGGCCTGGAAGCCGGGACAGTGGCAGGACGTGACGGTCCCGGAGCTGGAAGGCCGGGCCGGCCGGCGGCTCACCGAGGCGGACACCGACTGGCTGCTGCGCGCCGGCGCCGTCCGCCGCAAGGGCGCCTCCGGGCTGCAGGCCCTCCCCCTCATCGACCTCGCGATGGAGGCCCTGGCCCTCGACCTGCCGATCGAGGCGATCGTCGACGCCAACTCGGCCGTGCGCCGGCACATGTCGGAGCTGGCCGACGAGCTGACCGGCATCCTGCAGGACCGGGTGCTGTCGCAGTACCGCCGCGACGACCTGTCCATGGAGGACGCCGAGCGGTTCGAACGGACCGTGACCAACCTGCGTGCCCTGACCCTCGACGCCATCGTGACCGCCTTCCAGCGGGCCGCCAACCACGTGGTGGCGACCTCGCTCACGTTCGACGGCGAGGAGTGACCCGAGGAGCCGTCAGGCCTCGGGCGCCCCGCTCGGCACCGGCTCTCCGCCGGCGAGCCCCTCGTGCTCGAGCAGGTGCCGGATCTGCTCGAGACCCGCGTCGAGGTGCCGCGCGACGATGCCACGCGCGACGATCTCCGTGATCCGCGCGCTGATCCAGCCGGTGAAGGTGTAGCCCAGCGCCATCGTCAGCCGGGTGTGCTCCCCCAGCGGCTCCACGGTCATCGAGAACTCGTGGGCGGTGCCGCGCAGCGCGTGCCACTCCAGCCGGTTGACCGAGGGCCGGGAGACCAGCACCCGACCACCGACGTGGAGCGTGCTGACGTCGAGGAACACGTCCCACACCTCCTGCTCGGAGACGGGTCCCGGCTCGACGTACCGGAACCTGGCGAAGCCGGGGATCACCTCGAGGACGCGGTGCGGGTCGGTGACGAACGGCGCGACCTCGTCGCGGAGGCGGCGCACGGTGATCGAGCGGGTGACGCGCTGGGTCATCGGAGTCAGCCCAGGATCGGCAGGGTCGTCTTGCTGGCGAGCCGCGAGAGCCCGGCCTGCATGAGGCTGGTGACGTAGTCGTAGGCCTCGTCCCAGTCCGGGTCGTCACCGAACCGCTCTCGGAGGTCGATCGGCTCGAGCACCTGCACCCGGATCTTCGCCGGCAGCGGCACGTGGAACATGTCGCCGGGGAACACGATCCAGGGGAAGCTGACGCTCAGGGGCAGGGTCTTGACCCGCAGCAGCTTGTCGATCCCGAGCAGCTTGGCGGTGCGGCGGCCGTCGTTGAGGACGAAGAAGGTGTCCTGGCCGCCGGTGGCGACGACCGGCATGATCTTCACGTCGTTGGCGTGCGCGATGCGCAGGAACCCCTTGCGGCCGTCGAAGACGATCCGGTTGCGGTCCTTCCACGGACGGAGCGCCTCCACGTCGCCGCCCGGGTAGACCAGTGCGGAACCACCGCTGGCGAACACCGCCGCCGCCGACTCCGGCTTGGCCGTGACGACCCCGAGCTTGCGCGCCAGCCGGCCCAGTGCCGGCATCGCGGTGACGATCTCGTGGCCCAGGCTGTAGAGCGGGCGCCCGTCCACGGTGAAGAACGTGTTGTAGGCGAGGAGGAAGACATAGGTGTCCGGGACCATCGAGCCGCCGCTGTGGTTGCCGACGAACAGCACCGGTTCGTCCGGGACGTTCTCGAGCCCGTGCACCTCCGGACGGAACCACGTGCTGGCGGTCAGCCACAGGGCCGGGAGCATCCGCCGGATGAACTCCGGGTCGCGCTCGGACAGGTCGACCTCGGCGCCGGCGTACAGCTGCGGCAGGCTCAGCTTCAACGGCCCCAGTCGCAACGCCATGCCGCACCTCCCTCGGATGCTCAGTGTCCTGATCGGGCGCGGGTCTGTCCACGGCCTCACCTCCACAACGGCCTGGAGGGGGCGCGGTCACGGCGTGACCGGTGTGATCTGCGCGGCGACCCCCGTCGACCGGCGCAGGGTCAAGCGTGCTGCCGCGCGGCGGCCAGTGCCTGACCGGCGTACGAGCCGCCGAAGAGAACCGCGTGCACGAGCAGGCAGTGCACCTGGTGGAGGCGCACCCGGTCGCGCCACCCGCCCGCCAGCGGGTGGACCGACTGGTAGCCGGCCAGGATGTCGTCGAGGTACGGCGCCCCGAAGAGCGCGAGCAGGGCCAGGTCGGTCTCCCGGTGACCGCCGTGGGCGGCGGGGTCGATGATCGTGGCGCCGTCGGAGGTCCACATCAGGTTGCCCGACCAGAGGTCGCCGTGGATGCGCGCCGGCCGGTCGTCGGTGTCGAGGTCGCCGCGGCCGAGGCGCGCGCACAGGCCGTCGAGGACACCGGTGTCCTCGACGTCGTACACACCACGGTCCCGGGCGAGCCGCGCCATCGGCGCCACGCGGGCCTCGGCGTAGAAGGTGCCCCAGGCCGACCAGGAGCCGAGCTCCATGGGGAGCGGCTCGTGCAGCGGGCCGAAGAAGCCGTCACCCTCCCAACCGTCGGGGCCCACGCCGTACGCCGCGGCGCCGGCGTCGTGGGTCCTCGCCAGGCCCTCGCCGAAGCGGTGCGCCGCCTCGGCCGTCGGGGCCCGGCTCGAGAGCCGGCGCAGGTCGAGGTGGTGGTCGCCCACGTCGACGACGGGCACCACGGGCGCGCCGTCAGGAGCGTCGGCGAGCCAGCGCAGACCGGCGGCCTCCCAGGCGAAGTACCCGCGAGGCGCGCCGGCGTCGCTCTTGCGGAAGGTGCTCAGGAGAGGACCGCGTCGATGGTCTTCTTGAGCGCGCTCGGCTGACTGGGCTTGCGAGGCGCCTTCTTGCGCGCCTCGATCATCTCCGCACCGATCTCCTGCAGCTCCTTCCGGCCGAGCCCGTCACGGACCTTGGGGAACCACTCGTCCTCCTCCTCCTCGATGTGGTGGAGGACGTTCTCCATCAGGACGGTGGTCTTGGCCACGAAGCGCTCATCGTCGGGCGTCATCGCCGACAGCTCGACAGCCAGGACGTCGGCGACGTGGTGCTCCTCGTAGGACTCCAGCACGTCGTCCTCGAGGTCGGGCAGCAGCTCCCGGACCCGGGGGTAGAGCACCTCGTTCTCGATGTAGGTGTGCACGGTCAGCAGCTCGATGATCTTCTCGACGAGCCGGCCCTTGGTCTTGAGCGCCCCGTCACCGGCGTTCTCGAAGTCCTTGAAGAGCTTCTTGATCTCCTTGTGGTCGTCCTTGAGCAACACCAGTGCGTCAGTGGACATGCCTCTCCTCGGTCGGGGCGTGGTGGTCGCCCCACTCCTACCCAGCGAAGGGCGTTCGGAACGCCGTCGAAGACGGCGGGAGGCCCCGGACGTCGTCCGGGGCCTCCTGCGATGTGCTGCGGTCAGTCGCCGACCTTCTTGGCCGCCTCCGAGCTGGCCTTGGCGGTCGCGCTCGCCGTCTTCTTGGCAGTGGTCGACGTCGCCTTGGCGCTGCTCTTGGGGCGCGTCGCCTGCTTCTTGGCGGTGCTCGACGTGGACTTCGCCGCCTGCTTGGTGCTGGTCTTGGCGGTCTTGGCCGTGCTGCTCGCGCCCTTCTTGGCCTGCGTGTTGGTCGACTTGGCGCGCGACTTGGTGTTCTTGGCGTTCCTCGCCGCGGCCTGGGTCGACTCCTGGTTGCGGATCCGCTCCACGAGCGTCTCGCCGCGGACGACCAGCTGCGAGTACGTGACCTCGTACTCCTTCAGCAGCGCCTGGACGCGCTCGGGCAGCTCCTTGGCGCGGTTCTGCAGCTCGGCGACGCGCGCCTCGATGGCGGCGCGGCGGGCCTGCGCCTGCGTGGTGATCGCCTCGACCTGCGCGTTCACGATCGTCACGCCCTGGTCGCGCAGGGCGCGGGGCTCGAAGTCGATGTCGTTGACGCGCGACTGCACCTCGGAGAAGCGCTTCTGCACGTCGGACACCGACTCGCGGACGGCCTCCACCGCACGGTCGGTGACGCCCACGTAGGCGTAGATCGGTCGGGTTGCCTCGGTCTTGATGTCGAACTTGGCCTTCGCCATGTCGTACTCCTTCGGTTGGTTCGGCCCGACGCTCGTCGGGCCGGTGGTCATCGGCTCGTCGCCTGCGGCTCGCCGTCCCCGAGGGACACGTACGAGTCGTACAGGGCCAACAACGAGCGCTTCTGGTCCTCGTTGAGCCGGCCGTCGTTGCAGACCGCCAGCTCGACCGAACCGGCGGTGTCGTCCTCGACGCTGAGGAGGCCGGCGCGGACGTAGAGCTGCTCGGCCGAGATCTGCAGTGCCTTCGCGATCTGCTGGAGTACCTGCGCCGACGGGTTTCGCACTCCCCGCTCGACCATGCTGAGGTACGGGTTCGACACGCCCGACTGCTCGGCGAGCTCCCGCAGCGAGAGCGCAGCGGCGACGCGCTGCTCCCTGAGGTAGTCCCCGACCCCTCCAACAGCTCTTCCGACAAGTCCCTCGGCCATAAGCCCACTGTGCTTACAAATGTGAGCAGATGCAAACCCTGACACGGTGATCCGGTTCACATTCCAGCCCGTCCCCCTGCCGCACGGCGCGCCGGGGACACCGGGGGCGCTCTCGAATTACCTACCCGGAGGCGTACGGCTTCACACGACAGGGCACATTTGGGGGGTGACTGCACTTCAGAACAAGCCCGCCAGCCAGGTCGCGCACCTGACCCCGGCAGACGTCGAGCAGATCGGTCGCGAGCTCGACGCCATCCGTCAGGACGTCCTCGAGAGTCGGGGGGCGCGCGACGCGGCGTACATCCGCCGGGTCATCGACGCCCAACGCAAGCTCGAGATGGCCGGGCGCGCCCTGCTGTTCGCCGGTCGTCACAAATCGGCCTGGGCAGCGGGTACGGCGTGCCTGGGGCTGGCGAAGATCCTCGACAACATGGAGATCGGCCACAACGTCCTGCACGGCCAGTGGGACTGGATGCGTGACCCGCAGATCCACTCCAGCACCTGGGACTGGGACCACGCCTCGCCGCCGCAGCAGTGGCAGCGCGCGCACAACGTCCAGCACCACACGTACACGAACATCCTGGGCAAGGACAACGACCTCGGCTACGGGATCATGCGCGTCGACGAGGACCAGCCGTGGCAGGCGCGCTACCTTGTCCAGCCGCTGTGGAACTTCGTCAACGCCTGCATCTTCGAGTACGGCATCGCGATGTACGACATCGAGCTCGGGGAGCACCTGCGCCAGAAGCGCGGCTTCACGCCCGGAGCTGCGCTCCCGGGTGAAGCAGACCGCGCGCCAAGGCCGGCAGCCAGGTCGCCAAGGACTACGTGCTCTTCCCGCTCCTCTCCGGCCGCGGGTGGCGCCGGACCCTCGCCGCCAACCTCACCGCGAACCTGCTGCGGAACGTGTGGAGCCACTCGGTCATCATGTGCGGCCACTTCCCCGAGGGCGTCGAGACGTTCGAGCAGCCCGCTCTGGACGAGGACGAGACGCAGGGGCGAGTGGTACCTGCGCCAGATGCTCGGGTCGGCCAACATCTCGGGCAGCCCGACGATGCACCTGCTCGCCGGCAACCTGTCACACCAGATCGAGCACCACCTGTTCCCCGACCTGCCGAGCAACCGATACGCCGAGATCGCCCCCGAGAGTGCGCGACCTCTTCCGGCGGCACGGCCTCTCCTACAACGCACGGCCGCTGCCGCGCCAGGTCGCGAGCGCGTGGCACAAGGTCTTCCGGCTGTCACTGCCGAACGGCTGGCTGGACGAGACCACCTGGCGCAACGCCCCCCGGCAGGTGGCGAAGCTGTTCCGGCGCTCGGCACCGGCGCCTGCGCCCACTGCTCTGGAGTCCAGGCGACGGGTGCGGCCCTCCCGGCTGGTCGCCGCGATGGTCTGACCCGGCGGCCTGCCCGTGGCCCGCTACGGCGCCTGGCGGGCGAACGTCACGGTGAAGGGGGTGTCGGCCAACGCACCGCCCTTGGACGTGTAGATGCGCAGGTCGTTCGGGCAGGCCGACGTGTTGTACAGGCTCGTGACGACGAGTGACAGGTCCTCGAAACCGTTCACCTGGCTCTGGACGTTGCCGGCCACGGAGGGGCGCACGATGTCGTCGCTCGAGATGCAGTACGTGCCGGCGGCGGGTGGGTGACGACCACGTCCGTCGCACCCTCCGAGGCGCCGTACACGTCACCGCCCGCTGTCACCGAGAGCCACTGGGTCTGCACCTGCCTCGGCGTGAGGCCGCCGAAGAGCTTAGCGTCGGGTGCCTTGGTGATGATGTTGTCGGGGAGTCTGCCGTTCCGCTTGGTCGCCACCAGCTTTCCGGCGCGGGCGCCGACCGACGCGTGGGCCCCCACCGCGTCCTTGTGGTCGACCTTGTCGGCGTTGGCGACGTAGACCGCCATCGCACCCGTGGGGGCGGCGATGAGCCCCGCGACTGCGGCGGAGACGACGGCTATGCGGATGTCGCGGCTGAATCGGTTCACCATGACGAGCTCCTGACGGCGAGGTGGTTCCGTCATTGGCGCACGTCGGAGATGCGGCCGCAACAGCCGGTCTAACCTCCCCTGTCGTGTGGAGGACGAGCGTGCGCATCCGAAGGCGGAACCGTCAGCCCGGGGCGGAGCGGGAGGTCCACCGCTGCAGCAACACCACCACCGGGAACGCGATCAGCACCAGCACCGCGACCGGAAGGAACCCTCGGGCGTACCCGGTGGTGCCGCCGACGGCACCCGTGACCACGCCGATCACGGGCGGGATCACGAAGCCGCCGAGTGCGCCCAACCCGCCGATCCACCCGGAGGCGCCACCGACGGCGTCCGGCACGTAGCGCGGGAGCAGCTTGAAGACGATGGCGTTCTGCAGCCCCATGCCCAGGGCCACCGCGAACGAGGAGACCAGCGACAGCCAGAAGGTCTCCGAGAACGACAGCCCCAGGATCCCGACCAGCATGAGCAGGAAGTTGCCGTGCAGGGCGTACTTGATCGAGATCCGGTCCGACAGCAGCCCGCCGGGCACCCTGATGAGTGCTGACAGCAGCGAGAAGGCGGCCGTGAGCAGTCCGGCCTCCCGGAGGCTCGAGTCGTACATCCCGTGCCAGTACGTCGGCAGCCATGAGGTGAAGGCGAGGAACCCGCCGAAGGAGAGGAAGTAGAAGAAGACCAGAGCCCACGTGGCCGGGATGGTGGCGGCATGCTTGAGCCCCTGGACGGCCGACCCGCTGGGCCGGCGTTCGCCGCCGCCGAGAGGGAGCAGCTCCTCGGCGGGAAGGTCGATGCCGTGCCGGCGGAGCTGGAACCAGGGCGCGTCCTTGATGAGCAGGGCGTAGGCGATCGTGATGAAGAGCAGGATGGCGAACCAGATGCTGTAGGCCCCGAGGATGCCGAGCGACCCCACGGCCAGCGGCAGGAACATCGTCGACAGCCCGGGGCTGGTGTTGCCCAGACCGGCATAGACACCGAGGGCGCCACCCTGGTCCTTGTCCGGGTACCAGTACGACACCTGGCCGATGCCGACCGAGAAGCTCGCGATGCCGCACCCGATGAGCACACCGATGAGGAGCAGGAGCGGGTAGGTCCCTGCCATCTGGTCCGGGTATCGGGTCGCGAGCAGGACCAGGAGCGCGATGACACCGACGTTGGTCACCGCCAAGAGCGTGAGGAACGGCCGCTTGCCGCCGAGCCGGTCGACGGCCGCCCCGAACGGGATCCGCAGCAGCGAGCCGGTGAGCGCCGGGATTGCCGCGAGGATGCCGGCAGCGAACGGCGAGAGGTCCAGCAGGTCGGTGAACTTCGGGACGAGAGGCCCGAAGATCGAGACCCCGGCGAAGCCTCCGAAGAACCCGAAGGTCGCCATCCAGAGCGCCTCGGAGCGGCTTCCCCGGACGAGGTCCTGGACCTCCGGCTGTTTCGGTGTGGCCATACCTGGACTCTAGGGGCTCGGGCCGTCGGATCCGTGGCGTTCGCCGACGGTCACTCGGCAACGACCAGTGGCGCCGAGGCGGAGCTGGCCCCCAGCCGGGCGGTCACGGTCGCCACGCCAGCTCGCAGGGCGTGCACCCGTCCCTCATCGTCGACGGTGAGCACCGACGGATCCGAGCTCGACCACGTCAACGCGAGCCCGGTCGCATCCGCGAAGGAGTCATCGGCTCGCACCGCGGTGAGCATGGGGACCGCTGCCGAGGACAGGCCCACGGGTGGCAGTCCCTGCATCCACGGGTTGTCGCCCAGCAACCCGATCCGGGTGCCGGCGCGAAGCACGAGCCGGTCCGGTGCAAGCGTCAATCGAGTCACCGAGCGCGAGATGGGTCCATGAACATCCAACATCTTGCTCCCCGCCCGGTGGGCGCTGTCGCGCCCCGCGAAGATCCGCCACCTTCCGGGCGTGACGGCAGAACGTCCTCCTCGTGGGTCCCAGTGGCGCAACGCGTCGGCGAGGTCGATGCGCACCCGGATCAACTGGCTCTCACCAGGCGCCAGGGTGCGAGTACGCGAGAAACCCACCAACCGGCGGCGCAGCTCAGGATCGTCGCTGCCCCGACGACGGGCGGGTGGGACGGCGTACCACTGGACGACGTCGCTTCCGGGTCTCCGTCCGACGTTCTCGACCTTGACGGTCGCTGTCACCGAGTCTCCGGGCCGAGCACTCACCTCCGACAGATGCACTCCCGACCAGCGGAACCGCGTGTAGCTGCGCCCGAAGCCGAACGGGTAGGTCGGGTCACCGGCGAAGTAGCGGTAGGTTCGCCCCAACCCATCGGTCTCCGAGGGCCGCAGGGCGTAGTTGGCGATGGAAGGCAGCTGGCTGTCGTCGGCGTACCAGGTGAAGCTCAGGTGCCCACCGGGGGCATGTCGCCCGAGCAGCACGTCGGCCGCGGCCAGACCTTGCCGTTGGCCGTTCGCGGCGCTGTAGAGGATGGCCGGCACTTGAGTCCGGGCCACTTCGAGGCCGACCGGTCCCGAGGACTGGACGACCAGCGCGATCCTGGGGTTCCCGACATCGCTGACCTGCTCGACCAGGCTCGGGTAGTTGCCGGGCAGCGCGATGCTGGACCGATCCGAACCTTCGGTGTTGGTGCCCTCATCCGTACCGACCATCACGACCACGAGGTCGGCAGCAGCAATCGCGGCACGCGTCTGCGACGACAGCACGGCGGGAGTCACGGCCGTCGAGGAGCTCTGGGCAGAGTCGTAGAGGATGTGCGCGTCCGGCAGCCTCCGCCGGAGGCCAGCGAGGAGACTGATCTGTTCGCTCGGCGCCCCGGAGTATCCGCCGAGGAAGACCCGATCCGCGAGGTCGCCGAGGACCACCACGGAGTCGATGCGAGCCGGTGAGACCGGCAAGAGGCGTCCCCTTTCCCCCATCCGCTTGTTCTGCAGGAGGGTCAACGCCTCAGTCGCGGCACGACCGGCAAGACGACGGTGGGAACGCTTCTCGACCTGGTCACGACCGAGGTGGGTCCACGTCTGGTCGGCAACCGGGTCGAACTCGCCGGTGCGGAAGCGCTGGGTGAAGACGGCGACCAGACGGCGATCGATCGCGCCCTCAGTCAGCACCCCTGCGTCGATGGCTTCTTGGACGTACTCCAGCTTGTTCTCCTCGCCCATGATCGGACGGGAGTAGCCGAAATATCCGGCGCTGGGGCCCTGCTCGCTCGCTCCGACGCAGTTCAAGGTGGTCCCGGCGCGGAGCCCATAGGCAGTGGCGCCTGCCTGGGCTCGCAGGACGGTGCCGTCCTCGACCCGGATCCAGTGGGCCGCTGCGTCGCCATGGTCGGTGAGGAATCCCGGCGGAGCCCAGTCATGTCCCCCGCCGATACCGGTGAGGGCGCTCACCGTCGGCACGGACACCGGCGCCGAAGGCTTCGCGGAACGGTACTGGGTCTGGATCGCACCGCAGTCGGAGGTGACGTAGCCGTCGAACCCGAAGGTACGTCGCAGGAGCACGTTGAGGAGGAACGAGTTGGCCACCGACGGCGTCCCGTTGATCGCGTTGTAGGACGACATCGCACCACCGGGGGACGACTTCTCGACCACCCGACGGAACTGGGCGGTGTAGTAGTCCCGGAGCGTGGCGACGTCCATGTCCGAGGAGGAGCTGGTGCGAGCGAACTCCGTGTTGTTCGCTGCGTAGTGCTTCAAGGTCGCGATGGCCTTCAAGTAGCGGTCCTTGGGCGTCCCGCGTGCGTTCATGCCCTGGAAGCCCTGCACCCAGGCCGCACCGAGATCGCCCGTGAGCAGCGGGTCCTCGCCGAACGCCTCATCCTCCCGCCCCCAGCGCGGATCGCGCAGCATGTTGACCGTCGGCGCCCAGTAGATCAAGTGTCCGTAGTTGGAGCGCTTGTCGCCGATGTTGTTCTGGTCTGTGCCGTACAGGCGCTTGTCCAGCAGACCCCGAGCCTCCTCGGAGATGAAGGAGGTCGCTCGACGAATCAAGCCCGGATCCCAGGTCAGGGACATCGACAGATTCGTCGGAAAGCTCGTCGCGCGCAGAGTCGTGATGCCCAGGTCGTCGCCCGCATAGCCGCCGTAGAGGGCGCTGAGCCCGTGTTGAGCTTCACTCCAGTAGGCGTAGGAGTCGACTCCGAGCCGATCGATCGCCGGCGCATTCGTCGTCGACAGCTGCGCCGCCTTCTCCGCCAACGTCATCCGAGAGACCAGGTCGGCGGCACGTTCTTCGGCCGGCCGAGTCGGGTCGAGATAGGGCGGCAGATCGGCTGCCCTCCCCTGCTCGACCCTGACCTGCGCCGACCCTTCCGGGAAGGACTGCGCCTGCGCTGCGCCGGCGCTCACGGTGCTCACCGTCAGCGGAAGGGCGACGGCGGCGACCGCGGCGGCGGCAGCAACGCGGGACGCGGCTCGGATCGAGGGCTTCACGGGCATTCCTGTTCGTCCTGCGGCTGGTGGAGAGCTGGGCGACGGGTCCGAGAACCTGCTCGGCACTCACTGCCCCTTCTCTGCCACCAACGAGGCACAGTCGGATGGGTCATGAAATGAGCCGGCGGCCCGGTCCAACCCGCTGTCCGGCCGCCCGACGTTCAGCGAGGGCTGAGGACCACGACAGGGATCACCCGCTCGGTCTTCTTGCGGTACTGGTCGAACTGACCGCGGTTGGCGATGTTGCACAGCCCCCACAGGCGCTCGAAGTCCGGGTCGCCCGGGAAGACGAAGGAAGCGAGGACCTGCTTGCGGCGCACGCCGACCCAGATGTCGACGTCGGGCTGCTTGCGCAGGTTGTGGAACCAGCCGGGGTGCCGGTTGGCGCCGCCGTTGCTCGGCACCACGAGGTAACGCCCGAGGTCAGGCGCGTAGACGAGCGCATTCACCCGCCGGGCGCCGGATTTCGCACCGGTCGTGTGGAGGACGAGCGTGCGCATCCCCAGCAGCAGGCGATGACCCACCAGGCCGTGCGAGCGCACGTAGATCTCCTGGTGCACCTTGAGCGCCGTGACGAACGCAGACCCCATGCCTGGCATTGGTAGTTAGGGGCGCAGTACCCGAGGGCCTGTTTCCCCTGTCCCCTTTCAATCCGTGCGTGCGGTGAACTTGTCAGCAGCATTCCCGGTGCGGAAGTAGTTTCCCCAACCACGCAGGACCGGGTTGAGATCTTCGATCACCCACTCGATCCTGGTACCACCGCGGTTGCGACCGGTGCGGTCCCGGACCTTCTCTCGAAGCCGCTTCATCGCCGCGTGCGAGGGCCATCGGTGCAGGTAGTAGCGCACCACGCGCCGCTGTTCCCACAACCGCCCCGACATGCGTGCACGGAAGTGACATCCAAGAAAGTCGAAACCCTCCCGGCCTTCCCGCAGGTCGACGACCCGCGTCTTGTCCGGATGCAGCTCCAACCCCAGTTCGACCAGAATCTCCCTGGCACCCTCCAGGGCCGCCTTCGCCTGGGCAGCGGTGCGGGTCATGATCACGAAGTCGTCGGCATAACGCACCAACAACCCCAGATCACGACGCCTCACCTCCCGGTCGAAGGCGTGCAGGTAGATGTTGGCCAGCAGCGGCGAGATCACCCCGCCCTGTGGAGTCCCAGCGACCGTCCGCTGGAGACCTCCTGCCGTCATCACACCCGCTCGGAGCCACTGCCCGACCAGTTTCAGCACCCGCCGATCCGAAATCCTGCGACGCACCTGTCCCATGAGAACGTCATGGTCGATGTTGTCGAAGAATCCTCGAATATCAGCCTCGGCCACATGAGTGAATCCCTTCGGGAACGCCACCCGGATGGTTTCCAGTGCACCCAACGCCGATCGCTTCGGTCGGAACCCGAAGGAGCAGTCCTCGAAATCTGCTTCGAAGATCGGCTCCAACACGATCTTGGCTGCGGCCTGTGCCACCCGGTCACGCACCGTGGGAATCCCCAACGGTCGGACACCACCTGCTGGTTTCGATATCTCCACACGCCTGGCCGGCGCGGGACGATACGAACCGGCGCGAAGAGCCTGCTGGAGTTCCCCGAGCATTCGGGCAATCCCGTAGTCCTCCACCGCCGCCAAGGTGACCCGATCCACCCCAGCCGCTCCCCGGTTCCTACGGACTCGCTGCCATGCCTCCCACAGAACGTCACCCCTGTGAATACGGTCGAACAGGGCATGGAAACGGCGAACTTCTGACTGCTTGGCCACAGTCCATAGCCGACGTTGCAGTTCTCGCACTTTCACCGACGACGGTTCCCCGTCCACAGCTACGACAGACGATGGCCTGCCGGGGTCGTTGGACCGGGTCACCCCGGCCATGCCCTCACACTTACCCGCTTCCTCGACGTGACCAAAGTCGGGGCCCTTCCCTCCCGGCGCGTTATGTTGCACGCCGATCACCGGTACTACGACCCCGTCGGACTCCCGCTGCACTCCGGCCGATTTCACCATCGGCCTATACGACCGGTCTCTCGCCCGACGCAGGCACGCACAGACGGGTCTCTCCTGTTCCGCATCAGACCTTGTGCACGTGCCGCCGTCCCTACCCCGGAGAGACCCGCCACACCACCCGGAACCGGGCATGACGGGCGTGGCCTTCGCCGTGACATGAGCGGCTCGGCTCTCCCGTTGTGGATCTGACGAGGCTGCAACGTTCGCTTCACGCTACGGCCCGCGCACTTGCTCCCTCCGAAGAGGCTCTCGACACCCCGCTCAGCCGCAAGGGTCTCCCCCAACGACCGGGGCCTGCTACCCGGCGCTCCGGTGCCTACCGGGACGGGACTCACACCCGCTGGCCTGATACAGCTTTCAGGACGCACCATGGGGGCGACCCTAGCCCGGGCGTTTCACGGCGATTTGGTGACACGTAGCTTGTGAACGCGAAAGTGCCTGTCCTGCTTGGAAGAATCTGGCTTGCGACAGTCGGATCTCACCAAGAGAAGAGGCACTTTCGAAGTGAAGCGTAGCAAGCGGGTGCGTCGGGTTGTGGTCAGCGCGGACGGCGTGGGTGTGGTGTCGCACGCCGGAGTCGGGCTGCTTCGGGAGATGGCCGAGTACAGCGGTCTGGTCGACGGTGTGACCGGCGCGTTGATCGACACCTATAAGGGCGTCCCGGTGCACGCGCCGGGCAAGGTGTTCGCCGACCTGGCGGTCGCGGTTGCCGACGGCGCGGACGCGATCAGCGGCATCGCGGTTCTCGCCGACCGACAGGATCTCTTTGGGTCGGTAGCGTCGATGCCGACCACCTGGCGGGTGCTGGACCGGGTCACTGAGGAGAACCTCCCCGCGATCCGTGCCGCCCGAGCACAGGCACGGGCAGCGGCGTGGGCCGCGGGCGCCGGCCCGGACTTGGATGCGGGGCTGTGCCTGGACTTCGACGCCACCATCACGATCGCGCACAGCGAGAAGGAGAACGCTGCCGCGACTTGGAAGAAGACGTTCGGGTTCCACCCGTTGTTGTGTTTCCTGGACCGTCGTGACGTGGCCGGCGGCGAAGCGCTGGCCGGGCTGTTGCGGAAAGGCAACGCGGGGTCGAACACTGCCGCGGACCACATCACCGTGCTCGATATGGCGTTGGATGCGTTGCCCGACCACGCCCGTCCTGCCCCGGGTGCCGAACCCGGCATCTGGACTGGGCCACGGGTCCTGGCCCGCAGCGACTCCGCAGGCGCGACCCACGCCTTCGCTCAGGCATGCGTGGATCGTGGAGTCGAGTTCTCCTTCGGATTCCCTGTGGACACACGGATCCAGCGGATCGTCGACGTGATCCCCGAGACCTGTTGGCACCCCGCGCTGCAGACCGATCGTGGCGACGGGAACGAGCTGCGTGACGGCGCCTGGGTCGCCGAGGCCACCGGCATGATCGACCTCAGTTCGTGGCCAGCGGGGTCGCGTCTGGTGCTGCGCAAGGAACGGCCCCACCCCGGCGCGCAGTTGACCTTCTCCGACGTCGACGGGATGCGGGTCACCGCGATCTTGACCAACACCCCCACTGGTGTTGTCCCCGGGCAAGCCGCCGGGCTGGAGCTCCGGCACCGTCAGCACGCCCGCGTCGAGGACCGCATCCGCGAGGCCAAAACCACCGGGTTGCGCAACTTTCCCTGCCGGGCTTGGAACGAGAACAACGCCTGGCTCGAGGTCGTCCTGACCGCGGTCGACCTGGTCTGCTGGACCAAGCTGATCGCGTTCGCCGACGTCGGCGAACTCGCCCGCTGCGAGATCGCCACATTCCGCTACCGCATCCTGCACGTCGCAGCCCGGCTCACCCACAGCGGCCGACGACTCCACCTCCGGATCGACCAGACCTGGCGCTGGGCCGCCGAGATCGCCCAAGGCTTCCACCGACTACGCGCCGCGTTCGGCTAACGCCGACGCCAACCGCCCGGCCGACCAAGGACCACAGGAAACCGCCCACCCGACGCGACAGTCGGGCCATCGGAGAACCACCACGCACGGCACGAGCGCTTACACCCTCAACTTGGCCGGCAACGCGGCTCCCGGCCAGCCGCGTGAAACGGCGAGGCTAGTGCTTCTCGCTGTTAGTCCTTCGGGGGTGTGATCCAGGCGCTGGGGTCGCCGAGGTAGAGGCCGCAGGCGGTGTCGAGGGCGTCTTCGGGGGTGCCGGCTGTGAATCCGTTAGGCAGGACGCTGGGTTGGTAGTCGTCGTGGCTGGCCCGGTAGATCGAGAACCCCCACCTGCTGGCTGAGCCGCCGTAACGCAGCCTGCACAGTCGAAGCTGTTCACCGTCGGGCAGGACGCCGGTGATGTAGGCGAAGCCGGCCCGGTGGGTGACCTCGACGTCGACCAGTTGCGGCCAGCGTTCCCGGGCGCGGGTGTGGAGCTTGTAGGCCAGTGAGGACTTGGTGGACTCGGGCACTTTCGGCATGGCACCCATGCTGGACCAGGCGCCTGAGGTCGCTGAGCCCTCTCGGCGTGTCGTGCGCCGGAACGGGTCGGCGGCGCGGGACAACGGATGTGTGACCACGACCTCTTCCCCGGTCCTGATCATCCTCACCGACCGAGACCGCGCGGAGCTGGAGTCCTTGGCCCGCGCACGGAAGGCTCCGCTGCGCTCGGTGCAGCGGGCCTGCATCATCCTGGCCGCCGCCAACGGCCAGTACAACGCCCAGATCGCCCGAGAGGTGGGCGTGCATGTCGACACCGTGCGGAGCTGGCGTGGCCGGTTCGCCACCGATGGGATCAAGGGCCTGGCTGACAGGCCCCGGTCCGGACGGCCGCCGGTGTTCGCGGCCACCGTGGTCGCCGGCGTCAAAGCACTGGCCTGCGCGTTGCCCGCCGAACACGGGCTGCCGTTGTCGCGGTGGTCTGCTCAGGACCTGGCCGATGAGGCCATCGCCCGCGGCATCACCGACACGGTGTCGGGGTCGACGGTGCGGCGCTGGTTGGCCGCCGATGCGATCAAGCCGTGGCGGCACCGGTCCTGGATCTTCCCCCGCGACCCGGACTTCGCTGCCAAGGCCGCCCGCGTGCTCGACCTCTACGACCGGTGCTGGGAGGGTCGTCGGCTGCATCCCGACGAGTACGTGATCAGCGCTGATGAGAAGTCCCAGCTGCAGGCGCTGCGCCGCCGCCATGACGACCTGCCACCAGGACCGGAGCGGACCCGGCGGGTCGAGTTCGAGTACACCCGCGGCGGCACCCTGGCCTATCTGGCTGCGCTGGACGTGCACCACGCCACCGTGATGGGTCGGTGCGCAGCCACCACCGGCATCGTCCCGTTCGCCGAGCTGGTCGAACAGGTGATGACCCAGGAGCCCTACGCCTCCGCACGGCGGGTGTTCTGGGTGGTCGACAACGGCTCCTCCCACGCCGGAGCGGCCTCGGTCGAGCGGATCCAAAAGGCCTGGCCCGTCGCGACGCTGGTGCACCTCCCGGTCCACGCATCCTGGCTCAACCAGATCGAAATCTACTTCTCCATCGTGCAACGCAAGGTCATCAAGCCCGCCAACTTCGTCGACCTCAACACCCTCGAGCAGCGACTGCTCGCCTTCGAAGCTCGCTACAACGCCACCGCGAACCCGTTCGACTGGCGCTACACCAAGACCGACCTGAACGCCTACCTCAAACGACTCGCCGCCCACGAACCACTCAGCCCAGCGGCCTGACCCCCGACGAACTAACGTCGACGACCACTAGTGGGTCGTGGTGCGCTGCCGCGGCGGAAGGGTTGTCACGGCTACCTCGTGGGTACCCGGTGGGCAGGGAGTTCGGACAAGGACCAGGACAGGGAGTCGTGATGACACAGCGGGAGCAGCAGACGAGCAAGTCCGCGGCGATCCTCTACCGGCCCGTCGGCCTCGCCAGCAGCATCATCGCCGGGATGATCGCCGGCCAGATCTTCCAGCAGGTGTGGAAGCGCACTTCTTCGGGTGAGGACAGCGACCCGCCGGGTCCGCTCCAGACCGAGTACCCGCTGAAGGAGATCCTCCTGGCAACGGCGGTGCAGAGCGCGATCTTCGGCGTCGTGCGGACGCTGGTCAACCGCGGCGGTGCGCGGCTGTTCGAGCGGGTGACCGGCGAGTGGCCTGGCGACTAGGCACCGCCTCGACCGAGCCGCCAGCACGGCGCCTCACCGCAGAGCGGGACCCGCGGCCATTCACCCGAGATCCATGGTGCCGACGACGAACAGCCCGGGCATGAGCAACCAGCAGCATCCGAGGCAGAAGGCGCCGTGCCGACTACCCATCGCGAGCGCACCCCGGGCACCGTCGCGCCACCCTCCGGCCAGGAAGCCGAATGGTGTCCGGCAGGCACGGAGACAGGACTCCTTCCAGGGCGACAGCTGGAAGAGACCTGCGACCACGAGCACGGTCCCCCCGATGGTGGGACGGGCGAACCTGTGGCGGTCATCAGCTCGGCCCGGTCCAGAGCCACGTGGAGCGTGGCAGTGACCATCGCGATGCGGCGTCCTGGGCCCGTGTCCCGGCGACTCCACTCCGCATAGGCGACGACCATCGGGCTGACGGGACCATCATCGCCGCCCACATCGCGCCCGAGAGCAGGAGCTGCCGACCGCTCGAGGGCATTGCGCCCGCCATGTCCATCGACGCCATCGGCGTCCGCATCCCGGCCGTCATCTGGACCGCGATGACCCAGGCGAGCACCGTGATGATGTGGTTGCGCACCTCCGGTGGGACGAACGCAGCGGTGACCCACGAGGCATGCGTGCATGACCCGGGCATCACGACGCTCATGCTGGGACGGGTCGCTCCGTCCGAGGCCCCGTGGGGATGCTGTCGCTCTGCGCGACCCGGACCGCGGCGACGCCCAACGCGACGGCGTACAGCAGTCCGGCGAGGTAGCCCGCCCAGTGGCTGAGGCCGCTGCCGAGGAACTCGAGGAGCAGGAAGCTCCACAGCAGCATCGCCAACCATCGGGGCTCGGCGCGCGCACGCCACCACGCGATCGAGAGCAGGAGGATGCCGAGGACCATCCCGAGCAGCCCCATCGCCATGAACGGGATCAGCGTGGGCGCGGCCTGCAGGTCCTCCATCAGACCGGCGTACACCGACACGTTGGCGCGGTCGGCCGCCATCACGGTCTGCGACAGCATCACGCCGCCGTAGACGGAGTGGCCGAAGCCACTGATGACCGCGAGCACGCCACCGACGGTCGCCAGCCGCGACGGCTGCAGCCAGCGGGCGAGACCGGCCATGCCGACGGCGAACGCCGGTTGGGCGAGCACGAAGGCGGCAGCGCTCAGCCGAGCGCGGCCGCCGGCTTCGGCGATGCTGGCGAGCCAGTCGTCATACCCGCCCGAGAGGTCGGGCTCGGTCAGGACCCAGAGCATCGTGAGCAGGGCGGTGGCAGCCAGGCCGGCCGCCACCAGAAGGCGTGAGTTGCGGTTCATCCCCTCATGAGAACCCGAAGCGGGCACCCGGGTCGTCAGCCCTGCGTCGCGAGACCGATCAACTCCAGGACGACGCCACAGTGCCCGAAGTTGCCTACCGTGGTGTCTATGCAGTGGTCGTGGGCGCGAACCGTGGACGCGCTGATCTGCGTCGGCGTGGTCTCCACCGGCCTCACGGAGGTGCTGGGCCCCCTGGAGTCGCGGCAGGGGGACGGCAGCGCCGCGCTGACGAGCATCCAGGTCGTGGCGATCGGAGCCGCCCTGTGGTGGCGGCGCACCCGCCCGCTGCCCGCCGCCGCGGCGGTGTTCGCGAGCATCTGGTTGCTGGACCTGTTCGGGTCCGCGTACGTGCTGTTCTACGGCGGACTTGTGCCGATGGTCGTGGCGACCTTCTCCGTCGCCCGTTTCGGACGGGGTCGCGAGCCCTACGTGGGCGCCGCGCTCGCCGCGGGCGCGATGCTGTACGCCGACCTCAGGCTCGAGCTGCTGCAGTCGGTTGGTGAGCTCGTCTTCCACTGGGGTGTGCTGGTCACCGCCTGGTCGTTCGGGAGCTGGCAGCGTGTGATGGCAGACCGCGCAGAGGCATCGTTGCGGCGTGCGGTCGAGGTCGAGGTCTCCACCGCCGAGCGGACGATGTCTGCCGTCCTGGAGGAGCGCAGCCGGATCGCACGCGAGCTGCACGACATCGTGGCTCACTCGATGAGCGTGATGGTGGTGCAGGCAGGAGCCGCCGAGCAGGTGGTCGCCGACTCCCCTGACGAGGCACGGCAGGCGCTGCGGCAGATCCGTCGCACGGGCACCGAGGCTCTCGCGGAGATGCGGCGGCTGGTCGGCGTACTCCGCGACCCCGACGACGTGGGACCACTCGCGCCGCAACCCGGGCTGGATGCTCTCGCGACGCTGGTCGAGGATGCGCGTGCCGCCGGGCTGCCGGTCACGTTCTCGGTCTCGGGTGAGCCGAAGGAGCTCCCCGCCGGGCTCGGCCTCACCGCCTACCGGATCGTGCAGGAAGCCCTGACCAACGCGCGGCGACACGCGACTGCGGCGACATCGGTCAACGTCGGCCTGAGCTACGGCCGGAAGGATCTGCGCATCGACGTCACCGACGACGGCGTCGGCGAGGTGAGCAGCACCGACAACGGCGGCCACGGCCTCATCGGCATGCAGGAACGCGTGCAGATGTACGGCGGCCGGGTGCGCGCAGCGCGCCTTCCCGGCCGGGGCTTCCGGGTGACCGCGTCCCTGCCTCTGGCGGAGACATGACACGACAGCCGGCGGCCCGGTTGCTGCTAGTCGACGACCAGGCGTTGGTCCGCCACGGGTTCCGGCTGATCCTCGAGCGAGGCGGCTTCGAGGTGGTCGCGGAGGCCGGTGACGGGGTGCAGGCCGTCGAGGCCGCAGCGCAGCACGAGCCCGACGTGGTGCTCATGGACATCCGAATGCCTCGGCTGGACGGCATCGAGGCGACGCGACGCATCGTCGCAGCACGGCCGGAGGCGCGGGTCCTGGCGCTGACCACCTTCGACCTGGACGAGTACGTCATGTCGGCGATCCGCGCGGGCGCCAGCGGCTTCATGCTCAAGGACGTCGACCCCGAGGACCTGGCGCACGCGGTGCGCGTCGTCGCGCGGGGGGAGGCCATGCTCGCCCCCGAGCTGACCCGCAGGTTGCTCGACCGGTTCACGTCGGCCCCCGAGCCTCGTCCGCTGCCCGAGGAGGTCACCGAGCGCGAGACCGCCGTGCTCAAGCTGGTCGCACGGGGCTGGTCGAACACCGAGATCGCCGCCGAGCTCTGCCTCTCGGAGGCCACCGTCAAGACCTACGTGTCACGGCTGCTGTTCAAGCTCGACCGCCGTGACCGGGTCCAGCTGGCCGTGCTCGCCTACGAAACCGGGCTGGTGAGGCCAGGGGAAGACATCTCCGGGTGATCGGCGGGCACCGCGCACACTCACACGTTGAAGCGGAACGATCACGCGGGGTTTCGGTGGTTGTTGGTCATCGCCGATCGGTACCGGAAAACATTGTCTGAACTGCGGAAACGCGTTCGCGAGACCGTTGCACGTCGTCGGCGAGAATCGGTCTCGGCCGAGCTTCTTGCGGACTGTTTGCGGACCGCTGACTTCGCGCCAACGAGCTCGGGCAGCAGCGTGGAAGGCCTCGACGTGACCGGGCCGCGCTGAGCCGACACTGGTCGCAGGTGTGCGGCGGCCCGTGCTGGCCGGCCCGACGGCCGGTGACAAGAGGACCGCTGACGACGCGCGTGCTGCGTCAGGGACTCGCTCGATCTCGCCAGTAGCCGGGTCGGCGCTTGGAGTGACCCACCGCCACGATTGTCAGCACGTCGCGGTCAACGAAGTAGACGACCCTGTAGGGGAAGCCGGTGACGGCCTTCGAACGCAAGACCGGCTCGCGCTCCCAACCAGGCCACCTCGGCCACGCCGCGGGATCTTCGACGGCAGCGTCGATGGCTGCCCGGACCGCTTCCGCGAAGCGGGCGCCAAGGCCAGTCTCGCGTGCGTCGTACCAGTCGACGTCAGCGTTGAGCTCGGCCTGGGCTTCCGGATGGAAGTCGAAGGCGAGGGTCACGCGTTGCCCGGGGCCCGTCGTGCGGCGATGTCGGCGAACACCTGCTCACCGGGGATGGGCGTCACCTTGCCGCTGCGGATATCGTCCACGCGAGACGAGAGCTCGTTGGTCCACGCCTCTTCAACCGAGTCGTCGTCAACGACGTCGACCGACTCGAGTAGCCGGAGGGCGATGTCCTTGCGCACCGAGGGAGGCAGCGCGAGGGCCGCCTCGTAGAACTCCGATGCGCTGAGCGACATGAAGCCAGTGTATGCCTGGTGACCGGGCGGGCACCGGCCCAAGCGATGCGGCCGTCGACTATGAACGGGCGGCCCACTTGGCCTCGAAGCCGGCGCGGACGTCCTCGGCCGGGGTCGCCTGGGAGGGGTCGGCCTTCAGCGCGTCGTATGCGGCGGCGACTTCGGTGCGCAGCCACGAATCCGATGCCAGGTCGAAGGCCTCGTCCGGGTCGACCGATTCGAGCAAGCGGAGAGCGACGTGCTTACGCACGTCAGGAGGCAGGGACATCCCCGCCTCGTAGAACTCCGATTCGCTCAGTGACACGACGTCAGGTTACTCCGAGCCCCGACGGCTGGCGCAGGAAAGAAGCCGCGCGGAGGATCCGCGTGCCCGGTGTGGAAGCGGCGTGCCTCGACCAGCGCGAGAACCGTCGCCTGCTTGACGCGAGTGAGCGGAGTCAGTGCCACGGCAGCTGACCGATCACGGCGACCGCGGGGCCACTGCGCACGCTGTCCAGGAACCCGGAGGCCGCGGCGAACTCCTGAGTGGTGAGGATCGTCGGGTTCACGGGACGGTGCACCGCCGCCTCGGCCCGCGAGCACGCCTCGTAGACCGCATCCACGTCGGGCTCACCGAGCACCATCACGTCGACGTCGTGCGGTGCCGGACCGGCATCCCCGAGCAACCGCGCGGCAAAGGAGCCGTAGACGAACGCCGACTCGACCCCGCCGATACGGCCGAGCTCCTCGGCCAGGACCACCACCGGGCCGGTCGCGACTGTGAGGATCTCACGCAAGGGGTCCACCAGCGGACTCTCGCCGTTGGCGCGGATCAGCCTCGTCCGACCCACCTGTCGCTCACTCAGGATGCCGGCCTCCAGCAAGCGCGCGACCTCGCGGTGCACGGTCGGATAGGCCAGGCCGGCCCGCTTGGCCAGATCGGTGACGCTCAGCTCGTCGCCGG
>CAVVFH010000005.1:0-176317 GCA_963747525.1 uncultured Actinomycetota bacterium | reverse complement strand
GCGGTCGTCGGTCAGCGCCGCCAACGGCGTACCGCACGTCCAACCGTCCTCGGAGGTCTGGAGCACCGCATCGGCCTGCAGCAGCGGGCGAGCCTCGGCGAGGAGGTCCGCGATGCGGACGCCGCTCCACCGGGCGTTGCCGACGAGCTCGCCGCCGACCGGGTTCGACACGCAGCACAGCGTCACCCAGGCGTCGGTGAGCCCCCGGTCCAGGAGGTCCTGGTAGCTGAGCACGAGCTCCTTCTCCACCAGGCCGTGGATCCGCAGCCGCCACTCCCGGGCCTCCACCGCCGGGACGACCACCGCGGTGTCGATCCGGTAGAACTCCTCGTTCGGTGACTGCCACGGCGGCAGGTCGGGCAGGTCCAGCTGGGCGCCGGCCGGGACGACGGGGGCGTCGACGGGGAGCCGCAGCCCGGCCCGGGCCGCCTCGACGATCCGCCGCTGCCGGCCCAGGAAGCGGCTGCCCACGCCGACCACCAGCGCCCCGAGGGCGACGAGTCCGGCGCGGCGCAGGAAGGCCCGACGCTCGGCCTCCCCGAGCGAGGGGTCGGCGCCCGGGTCGGCACGGGCGCGCACGGGCTCGGTCAGGAACGGCAGCGCCAGCACCCAGGTCAGTGCCCCGCCGAGCACCGGCACCACCGCCGTCGGCTCGGCCTGCGGGCGGCTCAGGGCCGCGGCGGCACCCAGGGCGCCCATCGCCACGAACACCAGCTGCCCGCGGAGCACCCCGCGGCGGGTGAGCAGTCCAGCCGCGGCCGACAGCAGCACCAGGGCGACGAGGACGCCGACCAGGAGCAGCGGCTTGTCGTAGCGGCCGACGATCCCGATGAGGGCGTGCACCACCTTGCCCGGCGTGACGTCGATGACCGCCTCCGCGACGGCCTCGGGCGGGGTGAGCCGCTCGCGGAGCAGAGCGCCCACCGCGAGGGCGACCGCCGACCCGGCCGCCCCGGCGATCAGCCCGCCGAGGGCGAGCCGACCCCTCGACGTCGCGGCCGCCTCCCTCACGGTCCCATGGTGGCGCACCGGTCAACGGTCCCGGTGTGGGCCATGATGGAAACCATGACGATCTCTCCTCGGGTGGGCATCGGCACCGACGTCCACGCCTATGCCGGGGAGGACGCGCACCGCCCCCTGTGGGTGGCGGGCCTGCACTTTCCGGAGGAACCGCGCGGGTTGGCCGGCCACTCGGACGCCGACGTGGCCGCGCACGCCGCGTGCGACGCGTTGTTCTCCGCGGCCGGGATCGGTGACCTCGGGCTGCACTTCGGCACCGCCGAGCCGCGGTGGCAGGGAGCGAGCGGGGTGACGCTGCTGGCCGAGGCGGCCCGCCTGGTGCGGGAGGCCGGGTTCGACATCGGCAACGTCGCCGTCCAGGTGATCGGGAACCGGCCCCGCCTCGCCGCCCGCAGGAGAGAGGCCGAGGCGACGCTGGGCGACGCCGTGGGGGCGCCGGTCAGCGTGTCCGCGACCACGACCGACGGGCTCGGGCTCACCGGCCGCGGCGAAGGTGTGGCCGCGATCGCCACCGCCGTCGTGTGGCCCCGGGAATGACGCCCCGGACATGACGACAGCCCCCGGGCGGACCAGGGGGCTGTCGGTGGATCGGTGACCGGTGCGGTCAGGTCAGGAGGCGAGCACCTCGTCGAGGAGCGACTCCGCCTTGTCCTCGTTGGTGTGCTCCGCCAGCGCCAGCTCGGAGACCAGGATCTGCCGGGCCTTGGCCAGCATGCGCTTCTCGCCGGCCGACAGACCACGGTCGCGCTCGCGGCGCCACAGGTCGCGGACGACCTCGGCAACCTTCATCACGTCACCCGAGTGCAGCTTCTCCAGGTTCGCCTTGTAGCGGCGCGACCAGTTGGTCGGCTCCTCGGTGTAGGGCGCGCGCAGGACGTCGAAGACCCGGTCGAGACCCTCCTTGTCGACCACGTCGCGAACCCCGACCAGGTCGAGGTTGCAGGCCGGCACGCGGACCACGAGGTCCTGCTGGGCGACGATGCGGAGGACGAGGTAGAGCTTGTCCTCCCCCTTGATGGTCCGAGTCTCGATGTTCTCGATGACGGCAGCGCCGTGGTTCGGATAGACAACCGTTTCGCCGACGGTGAAAGTCATATGTGGAATGCCCCTTTCTAGGTGACCAGTCTAACACGTCCCGGAAAGCACCTCGTCCACGTTTCCGCAGGTCAGAGGCCATATTGAGGCTTGACAGATTGCGCTTCGATGTGCCATCGAAGGGCTTGCGCGAAGGTCGGCTCTGTGCCGACAGCGCCGAAAGCGCGGCGGTGCGAGACGCGAGGGACGAGGACCGGGATACTGCGGGGATGGCCTTGCGGAGGAACCCCGGTACGGCGGTCGCGCTGATCCTCGCGGCGCACCCGATGCTGTCCGCCGTCGTCGCAGCGGGGGTCGCCGTCGCGGCCGCCCTGGCCGGCCGGAGCGGGCGGGAGGTCGGCCTGGTGCTCGTCACCGTGCTCGTCGGCCGCGTCACGGCCGGCTGGCTCAACGACGTGGCGGACCGCCAGCGCGACGTCGCCGCCGACCGCCTCGACAAGCCGGTCGCGCGGGGGTGGGTGCACCCGAGCACCGTCACCTTCTCGGTGGCCTGCGCGACCCTGCTCCTGGTGCCGCTGTCCCTCTCCAACGGCACGACCGCCGGCATCGCGCACCTGCTGTCGGTCGCGGCGGCCTGGCTGTACAACACGCGGATCAAGCTGACCGCCCTGTCGTGGCTCCCCTGGGCGGTGAGCTTCGGCCTGCTCCCGACCTTCCTCTCCTACGGAGGCTGGGGTGGCGGCTACCACGGCGGGCCGCCCACCCTGACCATGACGGTGCTGGCCGCGCTGCTGGGCGTCGGCGTGCACTTCTCGACCGCACTGCCCGATCTGGTGGGCGACAACCACAACGACGTACGCAGCCTGCCGCTGCGCGTCGCGCTGCGCATCGGAGCGCCCAAGCTGCTGCTCGTCACCACGCTGTACGTCGGGCTCGTGCTGGCCGGTCTCGTCGTGGCCGGGCTCACGGCCGGCCTGCGCGCCTAGCCGGGTCTGCGGCGGGGTCGGGTTCCCCTAGACTCTGGCGCGTGAACGCCACCATGACCCGGCCCACGAAGCCCCGCCGCCGTGCCCGCGCGGCCGCCGCCGCCCTGTTCCTGGCCGTGCCCACGCTGTCCTCCTGCGGCGTCAACTTCGACGCCCAGACCGACCAGTACTACAACCCGACCGACGGGACCAACAACCGCGAGGGCACCGTCGACGTGATCAACGCGCTGATCATCAGCGACGAGCCCGGCAGCGGCCGGCTCATCGCCGGGCTGGCCAACGGCGACACCGAGCAGGACGACGAGCTGGCCGGCGTGCAGGGCGACGGCGTCGACCAGAGCCTGACCTTCGCGCTCAAGGGTGGCGACACCGAGATCCCCGCCGGTGGGCTGCTCCAGCTCGCCGATGACGACGCGGCCGTCGTCGCGGTCTCCGGGGACCCCGAGCTGCTCGCCGCCGGCGGGTTCGTGCGCGTCCTCTTCACCTTCCAGAACGGCGAGGAGACGCTGGTGAACGTCCCCGTGCTCGAACCCGGTGAGACCTACGGCGACATCGAGATCCCCGACGCCTCCGCCGGCGCCCGCCTGAAGGGCTGACCGTGGCAGCAACCACCGCGCCGTACACGTTGGTCCTGCTCCGCCACGGCGAGAGCGAGTGGAACGCCAAGAACCTGTTCACCGGCTGGGTCGACGTCGACCTCACCGACAAGGGCCGGACCGAGGCGGCGCGCGGCGGTGAGCTGATGGCCGCCGAGGGGCTGCTCCCGGACGTGCTGCACACCTCGGTGCTGCGTCGCGCGATCACCACCGCCCAGCTCGCGCTCGAGACCTGCGACCGGATGTGGATCCCGGTGCGGCGGTCCTGGCGGCTCAACGAGCGGCACTACGGCGCGCTGCAGGGCAAGGACAAGAAGCAGACGAAGGAGGAGTTCGGCGAGGAGCAGTTCATGCTCTGGCGCCGCTCCTACGACACGCCTCCCCCGCGGATCGCCGACGACGACGAGTGGTCGCAGGTCGCCGACGCGAAGTATGCGACGCTGCCCGACGAGATCGTGCCGCGCACCGAGTGCCTCAAGGACGTCGTCGCCCGGATGCTGCCCTACTGGTACGACGCGGTCGTGCCGGACCTGCGCACCGGCCGGACGGTCCTGGTGACCGCACACGGCAACAGCCTGCGGGCGCTGGTGAAGCACCTCGACGACATGTCGGAGGAGGCGGTGGTCGGGCTCAACATCCCGACCGGCATCCCGCTGGTGTACCGGCTGGACGAGGACATGCGCCCGCTGGAGCGGGGTGGGAAGTACCTCGACCCCGATGCGGCCGCCTCCGCCATCCAGGCTGTCGCCAACCAGGGCCGCTGACCGTGGACCTCGAGGTCGTCAACGGGGACCTGAGCGGCCCCTTCGTGAAGCACCTGGGGCTGGAGATCACCGCTCTCTCCGGCGACCGTGTCGAGGCGCGGTGGACCGCGAGCGAGAAGCACCACCAGCCGTTCGGCATCGTCCACGGCGGGGTGCACGCCAGCGTGGTGGAGACCCTCGGCAGCATCGGCGCGTCGGTGTGGCTCGGGGACCGCGGGAAGTGCGTCGGGGTCAGCAACACCACGGACTTCTATCGCGCCGTGCGCGAGGGGGAGCTCGTGTCGGTCGGCACCCCCGTCCACCAGGGCCGGTCCCAGCAGGTCTGGCTCATCGAGACCCACGACGCCGAGGGCCGGCTGGTCTCGCGCGGCCAGCTCCGGGTCCAGAACCTCACCGCCTGACCCCGCCGACCCGGCTCATCCTCACCGGAAAAACCTGCTGAGCCGGCGCATCCTGCCCCGATAGGGTCGCCCCGTGCCCCAGTTCCAGCCCCTCAGCCGCGACGAGGCCACCCGGCGCCACGCCCTCCTCGACCTCCGCTCGTACGACGTCACCCTGGACCTGACCGCGGGGACCGAGACGTTCCTGTCCCGTACCGTCATCCGGTTCGCCAGTCGGGGCGGCGACACCTTCCTCGAGGTGCAGCCGCGGGAGCTGCGATCGGTGACGCTCGACGGCTCCCCCGTCGACACCGGGTCCTGGGCCCGCGGACGCCTGCCGCTGCACGCATCCGAAGGCGATCACGAGCTGGTGGTCGAGGCGGTCATGGGCTTCCGCAACGACGGCGAGGGGCTGCACCGGGCGGTCGACCCCGCCGACGGTCAGCACTACGTCTACGCCATGTCGTTCATGGACGCGGCCCCGAGCATCTTCGCGTGCTTCGACCAGCCGGACCTGAAGGCCCCGTACACCCTCCACGTGACCGCACCGTCGGACTGGCTCGTCATCGGCAACGGGCGCGCGGAGCAGGTGTCCCCCGGGCAGTGGGAGCTCGCCACGACGCCGCCGCTGTCGACGTACTTCGTCACACTCGTCGCCGGGCCCTACCACCAGGTCGTCGAGGAGCACGACGGGATCCGCCTCGGGCTCGAGGCGCGGGCGTCCCTGGCCCCCCACCTCGACCGCCAGGCCGACGAGATCCTCACGATCACCCGGCAGAGCTTCGACGAGCTGCACCGGCTGTTCGGCGTCCGCTACGCCTTCGGCGACTACCACCAGGCGTTCGTCCCCGAGTTCAACGCCGGGGCGATGGAGAACCCCGGGTGCGTGACGTTCCGCGACCCGTTGATCTTCACCTCCCGGGTCACGCGCAGCCAGCACATCTCCCGGGCGTCGACCATTGCCCACGAGATGGCGCACCAGTGGTTCGGCAACCTGGTGACCCCCGAGTGGTGGGACGACCTGTGGCTCAACGAGTCGTTCGCGGAGTACATGGGCAACCGGGTCACCGCGGACGCCACCGAGTTCACCGACGCGTGGGTGCAGACCGCGTTCGTGCGCAAGACGTGGGGGCTGGTGACCGACCAGTCCCCCGTGACGCATCCGGTGGCCGGCAACGGCGCCGCGGACGCCCGGACCGCGCTGCAGGACTTCGACGGCATCTCCTACGCCAAGGGCTCGGCGACGCTCAAGCAGCTCAACGCGATGGTCGGCGACGACGTGTTCTTCGGAGGGGTGCGCGACCACTTCACCCAGCACCGCTTCGGCAACGCCACCATGCACGACCTCTTCGGCGTCTGGGAGAAGGCCGGTGCCGGCGACCTCGGGCCGTGGACGTCGGGATGGCTGCGGACCGCCGGGCTCGACACGATCAGCCTGGACCGGGCGGCCGGCGAGCTCGTCCGGACGCCACCTGCGGACCATCCCGCCGACCGGGTGCACTCCTTCGACCTCGCCGTCCACGACGGCTCGTGGCGCCGCACGACGGTGCGGCTGGCGAGCGAGCGGACGCCGGTCGACCTCGACGGGGCCGCGGTCGTGTGCGACCCGGCCGAGGCGACGTGGGCCCGCTTCGACCTCGACCCGGTGACCCGCCAGGCGCTTCCCGACCTGATCGGCGGCATCGACGACCCGCTGATGCGGGCGTCGTTGTGGAACACCGTGCGCGGCAACGTGCACAACGCGATCCTGCCGCTCGACGAGGCGTTGACCCTGGTGGAGCGCGGCCTGCCCGGGGAGGACGACGAGACCGGCGTGCAGCAGGTCGCACTGTTCGCGCTCAACCGGCTGGTGGGGTGGGCCCCGGACCCGGCCGACGCGGCCGCCCGGCTGCACGGTGCGGTCACCGCGGGCCTGGGGCGCGCGGCCCCCGGCAGCGGTCGCCAGCTGGGGCTGTTCCAGGCCGCGGTCGCGACGTCCGCCGATCCCGACCAGCTGCGCGCGTGGCTCGGGTCCGCGTCGCTCCCGGACGGGCTCGACCTCGACCGTGACCTGCGGTGGCGGGTCCTCACCCGACTGGCCGTCCTCGGCGAGACCGACGTCGCCGAGCTGGACTCCCGCCTCGGGCAGAACCCGGACGCCGAGTCGACCGTCGACCACGCGAAGGCGCGCGCGTCCCTGCCCGACGCGGAGTCGAAGGCGTGGGCGTGGCGACGCTTCCTCGGCGAGGAGTCGGTGTCCAACTACGAGCTCGAGGCGACCGGCCAGGGGTTCTGGCGTCGCGGACAAGAAAGCATGACGGGGCCTTACGTCGAGCGGTACTTCGAGGACGTCCCCGGGATCGCGGCTGTCTACCAGGGTTGGTTGATGCCCGACGTCGCCCAGGCCTTCTTCCCGTTCCCGGCCTTCGACGACGCCGTGGAACCGACCCGTCGGGTCCTGGCGGACGAGGCGCTCGAGCGGAGCCTGGCCCGCCGGCTCACCGAGTGCCTCGACCTCCTCGAGCGCTCCGTCGCCGCCCGCGGCACCCGCTGACCCGCCGCAACGTCATGCGGAGCCGCTGCTCCGGGAGGGGCAGTGGTCAGGCGGCGGGACGGACCGAGGTGCGCGCTGCCGAGCCCGCGGTACGGCGTACCAGCGAGGCGACCGGACCGACGACCGGGGCCAGGACCGGAGCCTTGTCGAGGAACCCGTTGGGCAGCGAGAGCCGGACGATCTTCGCCCACGCCGAGGCGACCTGCTTGGGCAGCGGACCGGTGGTGTAGCGCAGGCCGTAGCGGTCGAACAGCCCCTGCACCTGCGGGGCGATCTCCTGGTAGCGGTTCGACGGGAGGTCGGGGAACAGGTGGTGCTCGATCTGGTACGACAGGTTGCCGGTCATGATGTGCATGGCCTTCGAGCCGCTGATGTTCGCCGAGCCCAGCATCTGTCGCAGGTACCACTCACCGCGGGTCTCCCCCACGATCGAACGACGCTCGAAGGTCTCCACGCCGTTCGGGAAGTGGCCGCACATGATCACCGAGTGCGTCCACAGGTTGCGGACGAGGTTGGCGGTGAAGTTCGCCGCCAGCGTCGGGACGAACGACGGGCCGGACAGCACCGGGTGCACCACGTAGTCCTTGGTGACCTGGTTGCGGATCTTCCGCCCGACCTGGCGGACCCGGGCGCGGAACTCCGGCCGGTTGCGGCGGCTCTTCCGCAGGTTCTTGCCGAGCTCGAGATCGTAGGCCGCGATGCCGTACTCGAAGAAGCAGGCGTTGACGAAGTTCCACAGCGGCTGCCCGAGGTGGAGCGGGTGCCACCGCTGGTCCTCGTCGACGCGCATGATGCCGTAGCCGAGGTCGTTGTCCTTGCCGATCACGTTCGTGTACGTGTGGTGCAGCTCGTTGTGCGAGTGCTTCCACTGCTCCGACGGGGAGACGTTGTCCCACTCCCAGGTCTTCGAGTGGATCTTCGGGTCACGCATCCAGTCCCACTGGCCGTGCATGATGTTGTGCCCGATCTCCATGTTGTCGAGGATCTTGGCGACGCTGAGCCCGATCGTCCCGGCGATCCACGCCGGGGGGAACAGCGACACCAGCAGTACGGCGCGGCTGCCGAGCTCGAGCTTCTGGCGGACGTCGATGACGCGACGGATGTAGGCCGCGTCCCGCTCGCCGCGGTCATCGAGCACGGACTGCCGGATGGCGTCGAGCTCGCGGCCGAGCTCCTCGATGTCCGAGGGCGTCAGGTGGGCGACGGGGTTGTCGGTCTTCTTCTGCAGGACGGTCATGGCGGGTCCTTCCGGGTCAGGGCCTCAGAGGTCGATGCGGCAGTCGCCGGCAGCGGCGTTGATGCAGGTCTGGATGTTCACGCCGTCTCCCTCGACGGCGGTGGTGAGCTCTCCGTTGCGCAGGTCGCGCACGGCGCCCTCGCGCAGCGGCACGACGCAGCTGAAGCAGATGCCCATCCGGCAGCCGGAGGGCATCAGCACGCCGGCCTCCTCACCCACTTCGAGCAGGGGCGTGGCGCCCCCGGCCTCCGCGACGGCACCGGACCCGGCGAAGGTGACGGTGCCGCCCTCACCGGTGACGACGTGCGAGGCGCGGAACTGCTCGGTGAACAGCGGCAGCCCGTGCTCGTCGTGGTGCCGCTCGACGGCCTCCAGCAGGCCGGCCGGCCCGCAGGCGAAGGTGGTGCGCTCGGCCAGGTCCGGGACGAGCCGACCCAGGTCGGCCACGTCCAGCACGCCGTGCTGGTCGTCGTACCGCGCGACGAGGCGGACCAGGCCGGCGTCGGCCAGCCGGCGCAGGTCGTCGAGGAAGATCGACTCCGGCTCGCTGGGCGCGACGTGCACGACCGTGACGTCGTAGGCGGCGCTGCGCGGCAGGCGGAGCACGCCCACGTCCGTCACCGGGTAGAGGTTGCGCAGCATGCCGATGACCGGGGTGATCCCCGAGCCGGCGGTCACGAAGAGCAGCTTCTGCACGTCGTCGAACGTCGGGACGGGCAGCACGAAGTCGCCGGCAGCCTGCTCGAGGTGCACCAGCGTGCCGGGGCGGGCCTCGTGCACCAGGTGGTTGCTGACCTTGCCGTCCGGGACCGCCTTGACGGTGATCGAGATCCGGCCGTCGGTGCGCAGACCGTGGGTCAGGGAGTAGGCGCGCCAGAGCCGTACGCCGTCGACGTCGATGCCGACGCGCACGTACTGGCCCGGTACGTGGCCCGCCCAGTCGGCGCCCGGGCGGATCACCACGGTCGCGGCGTCGGCGGTCTCGGGCAGCACCTCCTCGATCCGGCCGCGCAGCGGCGCACCGGAGCGCAGCGGCGCGAAGAGGTCGAGGTAGTCGGCCGGCAACAGCGGGGTGGTGGCCAGCTCGGCGAACCGGACCACGCGGTCTCGCACGGCAGCGGTACGGCGGCGGGGTGGGTGCGTCGTGCTCATGGTGTCCACTGTCCTGGACCTCGTGGACAAATTCCTGTGTCGCTGCTGTGAATCGGCAGCCCGCTATTGTTCGCGGAGAACAGATTGCCGTCTTTGGAGGATCCATGGCCCGAGCGAGCAGCTGGGACAGCGGTCACGCGCCGGCGGACCTTGACCTGTCCCCAGAGGCCGCCGAGGAGATGCGCGCGGAGCTGCCGAAGGTCGCCCAGCAGGTGGTGGACGCCATCCGCGCGGAGGTGCCCAGCTACGCCGACCCGTTCCGGGGCGAGATGGGCCGCACCATCGAGAACGCGGTCGCCCTGGCCCTCGGCGGCTTCCTGGCGATCGCCTCCGGCCAGGAGGAGGGCAGCGCGTCGTTCGCCCAGGTCTCCGACGCGGCGTACGCCCTCGGACGCGGCGAGGCCCGCGGGGGCCGCACCATGGAGGCGCTGCTCAACGCCTACCGGGTGGGCGCCCGGGTGGCGTGGCGCGACTGGAGCAGCTCCGCGGTGCGGGTGGGGCTGCCGTCGGACACGTTGGCACGCTTCGCCGAGCTGGTGTTCGCCTACATCGACGAGCTGTCCGCCTCCAGCGCCGCCGGGCACGCCGACGAGCTGGCGACCACGGGGCGGGTGCGGCAGCGCTACCTGGAACGGCTGACCCAGCAGCTGCTCCGCGGCGGGCCGCCGGAGGCCCTGGCCGCCGCCGCCGAGCGGGCCGACTGGGAGCCCCCGCGGCTGCTCACCGCCGTGATCCTGCCGGACGTGCGGAGCCGCGGCGTGCTCGCGCAGCTGGACAGCGCCACGCTCCAGCCGACCGAGCAGGTCCCGGGGTTGGAGGACCACCCGGACCTCACCGTGCTGCTGGTGCCGAGCGGCACCGGGTCCGCCAGGTCAGCCCTGATGCGGACGCTGGCCGGGCGGGAGGCGGTGGTCGGACCGTCGCGCCCCTGGTTGCAGGTCTGGTCGTCGTACGACCGCGCGCTGCGGGTGGTGGGCCTCGAGCTCGACCGGACGACACCGGCGCCGGTCGACACCGAGACGCACCTGCCGGAGCTGATCCTCAGCGCGGACCGGCGGGCGATGGAGGACCTGCGCGGCCAGGTCCTCGGCCCGCTCGCCGACCTGAGGCCCGCCGTCGCGGAGAAGCTGACCGACACGCTGCGGTCGTGGCTGCTGCACCAGGGGCGGCGCGACGAGGTCGCCGCCGAGCTCTTCGTGCACCCGCAGACGGTCCGCTACCGGATGCAGCAGCTGCGTGAGCTGTACGGCGACCGGCTCGCCGATCCCGGGTGGCTGCTCCGGCTCACCATCGCGCTCGCGTGAGCGACCTCTCGACCCAGCAGGCCTGACCTCTCGACCCAGCAGGCCTGACCTCTCGACCCAGCAGGCCTGACGCCTCGACCCAGCACGCGTGACGCCTCGACGAAGGTCAGTGACGGTGGTAGAGGATCTCCAGACCGTTGGCGACCTGGCGCTCGTGGCCGTCGGACGGGGAGTTCGCGATGCGGGTGCGCCCGGACGGCCGCTTGGTGATCATCGTCGACGACCCGCCGCCGTCGAAGTTGAGAGCCTCCTCGGCGCCCAGCTTCTTCAGCATCCGGGCCAGCTCCCGGAGCGTGTACCCGCGGCTCGAGTCCTGGCGCCCGTCGACCACCAGCAGCAGGATCCGGCCGGTGTCGGTGTCGATCCCGACCGCGGTCCGCGGGTGCAGCTCACCGTCGTCGTCGGTCTTGATCCGGCCGTTGTGCAGCAGCACGGTGCTCCCGCCGACCGCGACCTCGGGGCTGGTCTCGGTCCCCACGACCACGTGCGCCTCGGTCCCCACCGGCAGCTGGTGGAACAGCCGTGAGGCGCCGCTGCCGCGGCCGATGAGCACCCGGCCCTCGATCTCCGTCCCGGAGTCCACGTGCCTGGTGTTGGACACCACGACGCCGTGCTGGATCACGACCTGCCGCACGTCCCGGTGCCTTGCGGCGTCGGTGACCGCGTAGCCGGGAGCCGTGCCCCAACGCCGCGTGTAGACGCCGATGCCGTCCGGCACGACCCACGGCGAGTTCACGTTCGTGATGCCGAGGTCCGGGAGGGTGGGCACGGAGGCGACGACCGGCTGCTCGCCGACCGTGGCGGTGCCGCGGGCCGACAGCAGGAACGCGTTGGTCCACAGGCCGCCGGAGGGCCCGTGCAGGATCCGGCCGCCGTCGACGCCGGTGCCCAGCGGCGCAGTGGTGTCGCTGATGTCGAAGAAGTCGCCGTTGACCGCGGCGACCGCCTTGTCGGGCCGGACGATGTCGGTCAGCTCGTCCCGGGAGGCGATCTGCGAGGGGCCGGCGTACTGCAACGACAGGCCCGGCTTGCGGAGGTTGATCTTGAGCAGGTAAGCGCGGACGGTGCCGCGGGCGTCGCGCTGGTCCCACCTGCGGAACCGGACGCCCGGCACCACCCGGTAGGTCTTCTCGTGGGAGACCACGACGCGGCGCAGCCGCGACGCCGGCATCGGCTCGGCGATGGGGCCGGCCACCCCGTCGGAGCTGTGGACCGAGGGCCCCGGCGGCGCGCCGCGGTCGTGCGACGACGGGGGCGGCGACGACGGGGCTGCCGAGCTCGACGGCGGCAGGGCCGCGGTGAGCCCGAGGGTCAGCAGGGTGAGGGTGGCGGCGACGGCCCGTCCGGCGCGGCGGGTGGTGCTCGTCGACCCGAGAGGTCCGGTCATCTGCCCCACGCTAGTCCGCGGATCCGGCGCGGCGTGGCAGAACGCGCGGGGACGGGGAGGACCGGGATCAGGACGCGTCGGAGGCGTCGAGGGTCTCCAGGAGCGTGTCGAGCCGACCGCCGGTCTTGGGGCGCTTGAGCGCGTAGGTCTCCAGGCGCGCGTAGCCCTTCACGGTGGCGGTGCGGGCGCGGCGCAGCCGGAACTCCTCGGACTCCAGGGCGCGCAGCTCCTGGTTCATCTCCCGGTCGACGAGCACGCGGCCCGGCTTGGCCACCGAGGTGAGCCGGGAGGCGATGTTCACCACGGGCCCGAACACGTCCCCCAGCCGGGTCATCACGTCGCCGTACGCCAGACCGACCCGCAGCTCCGGGAACTCCTCGTCGACGCGGTGGGCGTCGACGAGGTCGAGGGCGAGGCGGGCACCGTCCTCGGGACTGTCGGTCACGAACAGCACCTCGTCACCGATCGTCTTGATGACCCGGCCCCGGTGCTCGGTGACCAGCGACGCGGCGGTGGCCTCGAAGACCTCCACCAGGTGTCCCAGCTCCTCGGTGGAGAGGCCGCGGCTGCGCCGGGTGAAGCCGACGATGTCGGCGAAGCCGACCGCCATCCGCTCGCCGTCCTCGCCGCCCGGGCCGAGCAGCATGCGCCCGGCGGCGTTCGCGATGTGTCGCCGCCACACGTAGTTCTGCACGTCCTCGATGACCGGGAGGAGCTTCGCGATGAGCGCCTCGAGCCGCGACTGGTCGGTCATCATCGACCCGGACACGGCGGCGGACGACAGCTCCGCGATCTCCCACTCGGCGAGCCGGGCGAAGCTGCGCCCCATGCTCCGCACCAGGGTGAGCTCGACGTCCGGGTCGATGAACCCGCTCTCCACCAGCCAGTCCACCAGGCGCAGCGCCTCGATGTCGGCCTCGGTGAAGAGGACCTGGTCGTCGCTGTCGGTGCCGGGGAACCCCAGCGCGCGCCAGAGCGCGACCGCCCGGTCCAGCGGTACGCCGGCCCGCTCCGCGACCTCGACGCGGGTCAGTGAGCGCGGACGGCCCAGGATCGCCTGCTCGAGCTCCTCGTAGAGCCGCTGCGGGTCGATGCCCAGGTCGTCCGCCCGGCTCACGTGGTCGGGTCTCCCGACCGCTCCCGGGCGGCGGCCTCGAGGGCCTCCTTGAAAGCCGGGATCTCGTTCTCCAGCTGCTCGACCTGGTCGCGGGTGAAGTGCAGGCACTCCAGGCGGCTCGCCGACACCACGGTCGCGGTCCGCAGGCGGTGCGCGACGATACCCATCTCGCCGAAGATGTCGCCGGGACCCAGGGTGGCGACCTCCTTGCCGTGCTGGCGCACCGACACCTCTCCGCTGATGAGCAGATAGGCCTTGTCGGCCGAGGTGCCTTCACCCATGAGCGCCCAGTCCGCGGGCACGGTCACGTAGGTGCCGACCTCCGCGATCTTGGCGACCTCGGCGTCGCTGAGGCTGGAGAACCGGTCGATGTGGTCCAGGCTGATGGGCTTCTCGGCCATCGGGTGACTCCTCTCGTGGGCGGCGCAGCAGTACGCCACCTCAGGTCGACCTCCCCGGACGATCTTGTCGGGCGGCACCGGCCCTGTCCACCGGACCGGGCGGAGATCACACCCGTGTTCAGGCGAGCAGCGGCACGAGGACGGGCAGCCAGAGGGAGGTGGCCAGGGCGCTCAGCGCCATCGCGAGTCCGCTGAAGGCGCCCTCGGTGCGGTTCTCCTGGATCATCTGTGCGGTGCCGATGCCGTGCGAGGCGGTGCCGACGGCCAGCCCGCGCACGAGCTTGTTCCGCACCCGCAGCAGCGTCAGCACCCGCGGACCGAGCACGGCCCCGGTCACTCCGGTGAGGACGGTCAGCACGGCAGTGAGGGCCGGCACTCCGCCGACGGTCTCCGACAGGGCCAGCGCCACCGGGGTCGTGGTCGACTTCGGCGCCATCGACAGGGCGAGCTTTTCGCTGCCGCCGAGGAGTCGCGTGGAGGTGTACGCGACCACGATGGCGACCGCGGCGCCGGCCGCCACGCCGAGCAGGATCGGCAGCACCGCCCGGCGCACCAGCGCCATCTCCAGGTGGAGAGGCCACGCCAGCGCGACGGTGGCGGGCCCGAGGAGCAGGGCGATCACGGAGCCGCCCCGGAAGTAGGTGTCGTAGTCGACGCCGGTGACCCACAGGACGGCGCCCACCACGACGATCGCGACCAGCACCGGGTTCACCAGCGGGTGGCCCCCCGCCCGTCGGCGCAGGGACAGGGCCAGCTGGTAGGCGCCCAGCGTCACCACGATGCCGAAGATCGGCGACGTCGTCACCGCGGTCCAGGCGTCGTGCAGGTGCAGGCTCATGCGCGCCGCACCTTGAGCAGCAGGGTCGCGACGAGAGCGGTGGTGGCGAGCGCCGCGAACCACGACACGAACAGTCCCACGACGATGGGTACGGCGGACGCGCCGATGACCGACAGGTACTGCACGACCCCCACTCCGGCAGGGACGAACAGCAGCTGCAGGTGCTTGAGCAGGCCCTCCGCCGCCCGCACGACCGGGGAGTCGCGGGGCGGCTCGACGACCTGCAGCACCACCAGGAACACCACCATGCCGACGACCGGCCCGGGCACCGGGATGTCGAGCAGCCGGACCAGGAACTCCCCGACGAGCTGGCAGGCGAGCAGCGCGAGGAGTCCGGGGATCACCCGCCCGAGGATAGGGCGGCGGGCCGCCGTACGGGCGCTTGGTCCTATGGTCAGCGAAACTAGAACACGTTATAGTTCGCGCCATGACTCAAGCGGACTACGTCGTCGTCGGAGCGGGCAGCGCGGGGTGCGCGGTGGCCCGGCGGCTCGCCGAGAGCGGTGCCAGCGTCATCCTGATCGAGGCCGGCAAGCGCGACGACAAGGGACTCGCCAAGGCGTTGTTCGAGATCCCGGGCGCGGTCAGCATCATGCACTCGACGCCGCAGCTGAAGCCGGTGTTCGACTGGGGCTACAAGTCGGTGCCGCAGGAGAAGGCCTGGAACCGCACCATCCCGCAGACCCGCGGCAAGGTCCTCGGCGGCTCCAGCTCGGTCAACGGCATGCTGTTCGTCCGCGGCAACCGCAAGAACTACGACGACTGGGCCGCGGAGGGCAACAAGGGCTGGGCGTACGACGACGTGCTGCCTGCCTTCCGCAAGCTCGAGGACTGGGAGGGCGGAGCCAGCGACCTGCGCGGCTCCAACGGCCCGCTCAAGGTGACCCGCCAGCACGACCTCACCGAGGCAGCCAGGGCCTTCATGGACGCCACGTCGACCAAGCTCGGTGTGCCCGTCATCGACGACTACAACGGCGAGAGCCAGGAGGGCGTCTCGGTCTTCCAGCAGACCGTGGGCGCCGGGACGCGCTACTCCTCCTCGAAGGGCTACCTCCACGACGGTGGGCTGCCGAACCTCACGGTGCTGACCGAGGCGCAGGTGGCGCGGGTCGTCATCGACGGCTCCCGCGCCACCGGCGTGGAGATCCTCGGCAAGGAAGGCCCGGAGGTCGTGCACGCCTCCCGCGAGGTGATCCTGTCCGCCGGCGTCTACGGCTCACCGCACCTGCTCATGCTGTCCGGCGTGGGACCGGCGGCGCACCTGCGCGAGCACGGCATCGACGTCAAGGCCGACCTGCCGGTGGGTGACAACCTGCACGACCACCTGTTCGTGCCGGTGTCGTTCAGCATGGCCTCGGCGCTGCGCAAGCCGACGCCGTTCTACTTCCTGAGCCACCTGGCGCGCGAGCGGATGCGCCGCGGCTCCACGTGGGCGGCGTTCTCGTCGTTCGAGGCGGTCGGTTTCGTGCGCACCTCGCACGCCGACGACATCCCGAACCTGCAGCTGCACCAGCTCTACTGGGTCTACCCGGTGCCCAACCAGGACGACACGTCCATCCGCGTCGACCCGCCGACGAAGAGCCCTGGGTGCAGCGTCTTCCCGACGCTGATCTACCCCGAGAGCCGTGGCACCGTGCGGCTGGCGTCGGCGGACCCGACGGTCGCGCCGCTGATCGACCCCGGCTACCTGCGGTCGGCGAAGGACACCGAGGTGCTCATCGAGGGCATCGCGATGGTCCGCGACATCATGGCCGGCGCCGGGGACAACAAGGGCGAGATCGGCCCTGGTTCGAAGTACTTCAGTGACGCCGCGATGCGCCGCGAGCTGCCGAACTACGTGCACTCGGTGTACCACCCGGTCGGCTCGTGCCGGATGGGCGTCGACGAGCGCGCGGTGGTCGACCCCGAGCTGAAGGTCCGCGGCATCGACGGGCTCCGGGTCGCCGACGCCGCGATCATGCCGAGCATCACCGGCGGCAACACCAACGCCCCGTCGATCATGATCGGCGAGCGGGCCGCGGAGCTCGTCCTCGGCTGACCCGCGGCCCGGTCAGAGTCCGGCGACCGCCGCCGACGCGCGCACCAGCTCCCGGTGGACCGTCGACCGCGGGACCCCCTGCCGGGCCAGGTCACCGGCCGAGCGCAGCAGACCCGCCACGAGCGCGGCGCGGACCGGGATCTCCGCCCGGCGCGCGCCGCCCTCGCGGAGCAGCGGCGCGAGCGTCGAGTACAGGTCCTGGTGCCGGCTACCGATCCGCGCCGCCACCTCCTCGGGCAGGTCCTCGGCCGCCCCGGCCGCCATCAGGGCCGCGTGCTCCGCGTCGAGGAGGAACGCGAGCTGGACGGAGAGCCACCGGTCGAGCCGTTCGTACGCCGAGCCCTCGCCGGCCACCGCCTCGAGCGAGGACTCGACGAGCGGACCCATCTCCGAATCGAACCAGCGCAGCAGGATGTGCCCCTTGGTCGGGAAGTACCGGTAGACCGACGTCCGTCGCAGCCCCACCTCCTCGGCGATGTCGGCCAGGCTCACCGCGGCGAACCCGCGCTCGGTGACCAGCCGCCGGGCTGCTTCGAGCACGGCCTCCTCCTGCGCCGCGACGTGGGCGGCGATGTTCGGGCCGGTGATCCGCGGCATTCCGGCTCCTCAGGCGGCGGGGAGGCCCCGGTCGTCGGCGAGCCGGCCGCGGACCAGGTGCAGGCGGCGGTCCGCGGCTGCGGCCTGCTGCTCCTCATGGGTCACCACCATCGTCGCCGCGCCGACCCGCCGGGCCTCCTCCAGCAGCAGGTCCAGGACCAGCTGGCCGGTGTCGGCGTCCAGCGAGGCGGTCGGCTCGTCGGCCAGCAGGACGGCGGGCTCGTTCATGAGCGCCCGGGCGAGACCGACCCGTTGGCGTTCGCCGCCGGACAGCTCGGCGGGGCGGGCGTGCGCCCGGTCGGTGAGACCCACCTCGGCGAGGAGGGCAGCGGCGCGGCGCCTCGCGTCGGCGTCGAGCCTGCCGGCGATATGCGCGACCAGCTCGACCTGCTCGAGGGCGGTGAGGGACGGCAGCAGGTTCGGCGACTGGTAGACGATGCCGATGCGGTTGCCCCGGAGCCGTGTCCGGGCCGGGTCGGGCATCGCGGTCGCATCCTCACCGGCGACCTGCACGGTCCCCGAGTCGACCCCGCGGAGCAGCCCGGCGACCGCCAGCAGCGTCGACTTGCCGGACCCGGACGGGCCGGTCACCGCGACCACCTCGCCGGCCGGGACCGACAGCGAGACGTGGTCGAGCAGGGTGCGGGTCGACGTCCCGTCGGGGACGGTGACGCAGACCTCGCTGAGCGCGAACGACATGGGGCTCCTCCTTCGGGAGTACGGCGGACAGCGGCTCAGTCGGAGGCGCGGAGCGCGCCCGCGGGGTCCACGGAGGTGACCCTGCGCACCCCGGCGAGGCAGCCCAGCAGCCCGACCCCGACGAGCAGCAGCAGGGACAGCAGCGCGGACGCGGGACGCAGGTGGAAGGGCACGTCGGTCCCTTCGACGAGTGCCCCCAGGGCGAAGGCCAGTGCCCCGCCGATCACGGACGACACGACCAGCACCACGGCCATCTGGCCGAGGGCGTCACGGACGACGTAGCCACGGGAGGCGCCGAGCGCCTTGAGCACGGCGATCTGACGGGACCGCTGCATGGTCCAGACGACGAAGAAGGAGCCGACGATGAGGGCGGAGATGACCAGCAGGAACGAGCGGATCAGCGTCATCGTGGAGGTCTCACCGGCGTAGCCGGGCGAGCCCTGGTAGGCCTCCTCCTTGGTCACGACCTCCGTGCCCGCCACGGCGTCGGCCTCCTTCGCGGCGGCGGCGACGGCGTCGTCGTCACCCCGGAGGGCGATCGCGGAGAACCGGCCCGCCGCGTTGTCGCCGTACAGCACGTCCTGCCACGTCTCGAGCTGGGTGAAGCCGATCGCGACGTGGCCGTAGGAACCCATGTAGGTGAACCCGAGCACGGGCAGTGTCCGCTCGACCCCCACGACCGTGAGCTCGTCACCCACCTCGACGCCGTCCTCCTCGAACGCGTCGCTGAGGACGAGCCCCGGCCGTCCGGCGAGGGCCTCGTGCGCGTCCTCGCGCGGGGCGAGGAAGCTGTCGGGCGGGACGCCGACGAGCGCGATGTCGACGGTGCCTCCACCGGGCCTGCGGGCGTTGACGAACGAGACGCCCATCGAGGACACCTCGACGCCGTCGTGCCCCTTCCAGGCCTCGAGCGCCCCGGGAGTCAGTGTCGACCGCGAGAACGTGCTCTGCGCGCCCTGCTGGAACGCGAGATGGTCCATCGGCAGCCGGCGAAGGCCGGAGATGCCGTCGTCGACCAGGCCGTTCGCCAGCCCGGAGAGGAGCGTGGTCATCAGGGCGACGAGCCCGATCACGAGCCCCACCAGGGCGAACCGCCCCCGAGCCACCTTCAGGTCACGCACGGCGACGTACACGAGGACCTCCTTTGTCGACGACGCGTCGCCATCATAGCGACACTGCGTCGTCAAGGGTCAGCGCGGGGGCAGCACGCGCCCTCGTACCTCTCCGAGGGTGAGCCGGCCCAGGGCACCGGGAGCGCTGTAGCGCAGCACGACCTCGTCGCCGTCCTCGAGGAAGGTCCGCTCCTCCCCTGCCGCCAGGAACGGCTCGGCGCCGCCCCAGCTCAGCTCGAGGAACGACCCGCGCTCGTCCCGCGAGGGCCCGCTGATCGTGCCGGAGGCGTACAGGTCGCCGGTGCGCAACGATGCCCCGTTGACCGTCAGGTGCGCGAGCATCTGCGCGGGGGACCAGTACATCGAGGAGTACGGCGGCCGCGCCACGACCTCGCCGTTCAGCTCCACGGAGACGTCGATGTCGAGCCCCGCCGGCTCGTCGACCTGGAGGTACGGCAGCGGATCGGGGTCCTGGCCCGGCAGCGGGCACCGGGCCCGGTCGAGAGCGGCGAGCGGGGTGACCCAGGCCGACACCGACGTCGCGAAGGACTTGCCCAGGAACGGCCCGAGCGGGACGTACTCCCACCCCTGGATGTCCCGGGCCGACCAGTCGTTGAGGCCGACGACCCCGAACACGTGCGCGCCGAGGTCGGAGGTCGGCACGGGGGCACCGAGCGCCGACGGGACACCCACCACGAAGCCCAGCTCGGCCTCGATGTCCAGCCGCCGCGACGGCCCGAACGTCGGCGCCGGGTCCGAGGGTGCCTTGCGCTGGCCTGACGGGCGGACCACCGGGGTGCCCGACACGACGACCGTGCCGGCGCGCCCGTGGTAGCCGACCGGCAGGTGCCGCCAGTTCGGCAGCAGCGGCTCGGAGTCCGGCCGGAGGATCCGCCCGACGTTGCTCGCGTGGTCGAGGGAGGCGTAGAAGTCGACGTAGTCGGCCACCTCGAACGGCATCCGAAGCGTCACCGACGACAGCGGCAGCAGGTGGGGTCCGACGGTGGACGACGCGGCGGGGTCCGAGAGCACGTCCTGCAGCCAGCTGCGGGTCGCCGACCACACCGCGGGCCCGGCGGCCAGGAACGGGTTCAGCGTCGGCTCGGCGAACAGACCGGCGTGCGCGTCGTACGCCGCGGCGGCGAGCGGCGCGAGGTCGACGACCGAGGAGCCGATCCGGACCCCGACCCGCGGGGCCTCGTCGCCGACGGCGAAGACGCCGAACGGCAGGTGGTCGACGTCGAACCCGGAGCCCGCGGCCCCCTCGGCCCATGACGGCCTCATCCGCGCTCCACCATGGTCAGGATGGTCCGGGCCGTCAGGTCGACCACCCGGCGAGCCTCCTCCTCGTCGCCCCGGGCCAGCCAGTTGAGCGCCAGCCCGTCCATGACCGAGAAGACGTAGCGGTTGATCACGGGGACCGGCTCGGTGAACCGGACGCCGAGCAGGTCGGTCACCGCGACGAGGAGCTTCTCGTTCTCCTCCAGGTAGTAGTCGTACTGCCGCTTGGCGACGTCCTCGAGCTCCTCGTCCCGCAGTGCGGTCGTGGTCAGCTCGTAGGTCACCAGGTGCTGGTCGGGGTGGCCGACGACGTGGTCGAAGTAGGCGGTGAGCCCGGCGACCACCAGCTGGTAGAGGTCGTCGGTCCGGCCCGACAGCGTGGCCGCGTCGATGTCCGCCTTCGACTGCTGGGCGAGGGTCTGGGTGACCACGGCCATCAGCTCCGCCTTGGACCGGAAGGCGTAGTGGAAGACCCCGAGCGGCATGCCGGCCTCCGCGGCGATCGCCCGGGTGGTCGCCTTGACGACGCCGTCGCGCGTCATCACCCGGATGGCCGCCGCCACCAGCTGCTCGCGGCGGTCCTCCGCCGACATGCGTGCCACGCATGCCCCCTCTCGCTCGTGATCTGCCGCCACTGTGGGGGCTGGCCGGGTGGGGGTCAAGCGACCAAGTCTGTGACCAAAGCCAGGCGTGGAGAGCGTGCGTTGTGTGTAGCGTCCGTGATATGCGCGGTCTCGACTTCGGTCCTGGGTTCCGGTGGGGGGTCGCCACCGCGGCCTACCAGATCGAGGGTGCCACCACCGAGGGCGGACGGGGGCCCTCGGTGTGGGACACCTTCTGCGCCGAGCCGGGCCGGATCAAGGACGGCGACACCGGCGAGGTGGCGTGCGACCACTACCACCGCTACGCCGAGGACGTGGCCCTGATGCGGGACCTCGGGGTGGACACCTACCGGTTCTCCTTCGCCTGGCCGAGGATCCAGCCCACCGGGCAGGGCCCGGCCAACCCCGAGGGCCTGGCCTTCTACGACCGGCTGGTCGACGCGCTGCTCGAGGCGGGGATCTCCCCCTGCCCGACGCTTTTCCACTGGGACACCCCGCAGGCCCTGCAGGACCGCGGCGGCTGGCTCGAGCGGGACATCGCCGCCCGGTTCGCCGACTACGCTGCGCTCCTCGGCGACCACTTCGCCGACCGGATCGACATGTGGGCGACGGTCAACGAGCCGATGGTGGTGACGCTCTACGGTCACGCGCTCGGCATGCACGCCCCGGGCGTCGCGCTGATGTACGACGCGCTCCCGGTGGCCCACCACCTGCTGCTGGCCCACGGGAACGCCGTACGCGCCCTCCGCGCCGCCGGCGCGCGGAGCATCGGGATCGTCAACAACCACGCGCCGACCTGGCCCGCGTCCGACTCGGCCGAGGACAAGGCCGCAGCGGCGGCGTACGACGACCTGGTGAACTGGACCTTTGCCGACCCGGTGCTGCTGGGCCGCTACCCCGAGTCCTTCGCACCCCTGATGCCCGACTCGGCCGGCGACGACCTGGACGTCATCAGCACGCCACTGGACTGGTACGGCCTCAACCACTACTTCCCGGCGAGCATCGCCGCGGCACCTGAGGGGGCCGAGCTGCCGTTCGACCTCCGGTTGCTGGAGGGCTACCCGCTGACCGACTTCGGCTGGCCGGTGGTGCCCGACGCGTTCCGGGAGATCGTCGCCACCCTCGGCAGCAGGTACGGCGATGCGCTGCCACCGGTCTACATCACCGAGAACGGATGCTCCTACGCCGACGGGCCGGAGGCCGCGGGGAGTGTCCCGGACCAGCGGCGCATCGACTACCTCGACGGCTACCTGAGGGCGCTGAAGCAGGCCGTCGACGAGGGCGCCGAAGTCCGCGGCTACTTCCTCTGGTCGCTGCTCGACAACTTCGAGTGGGCCGAGGGCTACTCGCAGCGGTTCGGCATCGTGCACGTCGACTTCGCGACCCGGCGACGCACCCCGAAGGACTCGTTCCGCTGGTACCGCGACCTGATCACGCAGAACCGCGCCGACCACCCCGACCGCGCAGGCGAGGATGGCTGAGGTCCTCCCGGCGCCAGCGGCGGCGGAGCCGACGGTCCCGGTCGGGCGGAGCTGGATCACCGCGCTCACGCTGGCCAACGTCGGCGCGTTCGCGGCGTTCTTCGGACCGCTGCAGGTGCTGCTCGCCCAGCAGGCGCAGGAGATCTCGCCCGACAGCAAGGAGGCGCTGCTCGGCCTGGTGACCGGGATCGGCGCGTTCGTCTCGATGACCTGCAACCCGCTCTTCGGTGCCCTGTCGGACCGCACCGGCGGCCGGTTCGGACGCCGCGCGCCCTGGGTCGTGGTCGGCGCGACCGTCGGCGCCGGAGGCCTGGTGATGCTGTCCGGGTCGCACGTGGTCGGGCTGATGATCCTGGGCTGGGCCCTGGTCCAGGGCGGCGCCAACGCCAGCTACGCCGCGATCATGGCCGCCATCCCCGACCGGGTCCCGCGGCGGCAGCGCGGCGTGGTCGGCGGCTGGGTGGCACTGGCGCAGACGCTCGGCGCCATGTGCGGCGTCGGGCTGGCGATGGCCACCGGCAGCTGGGCGGCGGGCTACCTCGCCTGCGCGGTGTTCCTGGTCGCGATGAGCGCACCGTTCGTCCTCGGCGGGCACGACCACCCGGTCGTCCTGGTGGTCCGCCCGGCCTTCCGGCTGCGGGAGTTCCTGCGCGGCTTCTGGGTCAGCCCGCGGCTGCACCCGGACTTCGGCTGGGCGTGGCTGACCCGCTTCCTCGTGCAGCTGGGCAACGCGCTCGGGCTGGTCTACCTCTACTACTTCCTGCAGGACGCCGTCGGGTACGCCGACCCGGAGGCCGGCGTCTTCACCCTGACGGTCATCTACTCGGTGTGCTCGGTCCTCACCGCGGTGGTCTCGGGGAAGCTCTCGGACCGCTTCGAGCGGCGGCGGGTGTTCGTCTCGGTCAGCGGCGTGACGATGGCGGTGGCCACGGCCCTGCTGGGCATCTTCCCGGTGTGGCCGATGGCGATCGCCGGCGCTGCCGTGCTCGGTCTGGGCTTCGGGGTGTTCGTGGCGGTGGACTACGCGATCATGACCGAGGTGCTGCCGAGCCTCGACGACTCGGGTCGCGACCTCGGCATCATCAACATCGCCGCCGCGCTGCCGCAGGTCTTCTCCCCGGCGATCGCGGCGGTGCTGGTGACGGTCGCCGGCGGGTACCCGGTCCTCTACCTCACCGCCGCGGCTGCCGTGCTGGCCGGCGCCCTGCTGGTGCGCAACATCCGGGGCGTCACCTGACCGTGGCCCCGGCGGGCGGACCGGTCAGCAGTCGAGCTTGTCCAGCAGGTCCCGGATGTAGTCCGCGAGCTCGCTGTCGCTGCCCTCGGCCTTGTCCAGCTCGCGCTCGAGCGAGGAGCAGTCGGCGTCGTCGGTGAAGTTGTTCAACCGGTCGCGGAGCTTGTCGGAGTACTTCCCCAGGTCGAGGTCGGGCAGGTCGACGTCGCCCGCCGCCGAGCTGGCCTCGTCGCGGGCCCGGTCGACGGCACCCTGGGTGTCGGCCTCCGAGCAGCCGGCGACCAGCGTCAGGGCGAAGCCGGCTGCCACCAGCGTCCGGACGGTCCGCCCGGTCATGACTGCGGCCCGTCCGGCCCGAGGCTGAGCCCGGCCTCCTCGTCGTCGTCCCCGGGCGCCTTGGCCAGCGGGTTGTCGTCGTTGGGCCGCAGGTCCTCCGGGAGCATCTCGTCGGTGACCTCACCGACCTCGGGCCCCTCACCCGACTGCTGCTGGGTGGGGGCGCGGTCGGCCTCGGTGTTCTGCGTCTGGGTGTCGGGCGTCGACTCGCTCATGATGGGCTCCTACCCATCCGCAGTCGGCACAACCCGCGGGGTCGCCTCACGGGCCACCTCACGGGTCACCTCACGGGCCACCTCACGGGCCACCGCCTCGCCGCTGCGGACGGCGCCCTCCATGTAGCCGTTCCACTCCGGCGCGCACTCGGTGCCCGCCCAGTGCACTCGCCCGGCCGGCGCGCGCCAGGCCTCGCCGTACGACGTCCACACGCCGGGTGCGAAGTGCGCGCCGTAGCAGCCGCGGGTGAACTCCTCGGCCATCCAGTCGCGTTCGACGTACTGCTCGGGGTGAGCCGCCCCGGGACCGAAGTAGCGGACGAAGCAGTCCACGGCCGCCCGCCGCCGCTCCTCCTCGGTGCGCCGTGCCCAGACCCGCGCCTCCCGCCCCTCGAAGAAGCCCATGAGGACGCCGGGCCTCCCGGAGGGAGGCGAGTTGTCGAAGACCACCTTGACCGGGCCGGCGTCCGAGGCGGCCTGTCCGTTGAGGCCGTCGCGGCGCCAGAACGGCTCCGGGTAGACGGCGAAGACCTTGATCACCGAGCCGGCAGGCATCCGCTGGGTCAGCTGGTCCCGCCACGACGGCAGCGGAGGGTCGTGCTCCAGCCGGCCCGCGAGCGTGGGCGGGACGGTCACGATCACGGCGTCGCCGGTGAACGTCTCCCCGGCGCGGGTGGTGACCCGCACCCCGGTGTCGTCCTGGGCGATCCGCCGCACCACGTGCCCCAACCGGACCCGGTCGCCGAGCGCCTCGGCCATCGCCTCCGCCACCCGGACCGAGCCGCCCACGACGCGGTCCTGCTGGGCGCCGCGGTCGACGGCAAGCAGCGTCTCCAGGTCCGCGTTCGACCGGGTGTAGAACAGCGCGTGCAGCAGGGACACGTCCCCGGGCTCGGCGGCCCACACCGCCTCGCAGGCGACGTGGAAGTAGGCCCGTCCCCCCTTGGTGCGCAGGTTCCGGCGGATCCAGGTCTCCCACGTCTGGCCGTCGAGCCAGGCGGCCTTCGGCGTGCGCCACGGCCGCTCGAGGTCGGTGCGGGCGGCGAGCCGCTCGAACCGGAGCATCCCCTGCGCCAGGTCCGCGAGCACGAACGGCGACAGCCGGGGCACCGCCCCCTTGTGCGGCTTCAGCCGCGACTGCTTGCCCAGCAGGTCGACGAGCAGGGTGCCCTCGTCGTTCCAGGTGCGGAACACCTCCAGGCCCAGCTCCTCGACGAGCTCGTACATGCGTGTGTGCCCCTCGCCGAGCCACTGCCCACCCAGCTCCAGCGGGGTGCCGTCGGCCAGCGTGGTGCCCTCGGTGCGACCGCCGACGCGGTCCCGCGCCTCGAGCACCGTGACGTCGTGCCCTCCTGAGACCAGCGTGCGGGCGGCGGCGAGCCCCGCCAGCCCGGCTCCCACGACGACCGCCCTCATGCCACGGTCCCGACCGCCGCGGCGAGACCGGCCTGCCGGTCCCAGCGTCGCCACTGCCGCCGGACCCACGGCGGTCGACGGTCCTCGAGCTCCAGCCCCTGGAGCCGGCGCGCCCACTCCTTCTCGGCCTCGTCGCCGACCTTGAACGCGGTGGCGCCGTCGGGGGGCGCCTCGGCCCAGTCCCGCTCCAGGCGGTCCCGGTCGGCCCCGAACAGCGGGAGCGCCCGGTCGAGGTCGCGCAGGGCGAGCCGGTGCAGCCGCTCGTGCCGCCACCAGAGGTACGCCGGGTCCGCGGTGCCGTCCGGCATCGCCGCGGGCTCGTGCGCCACCCGGTCTGCGACGGTGACCGGCTTGAACAGGCCCGTGCAGGGCGCCGACGTGCCGGTGACCCAGTGCCGTCCGCCCGCGGCCCCGCGCGCGCCGGGGCGGAGGTCGGCCACCCAGGAGGCCGTCGACTGGGTGCTGGTGACCAGACCGCCGGCGTGCGCGCACGGCGCGGACAGCGCGCCATTGACCGGGCTCCAGCGCGGGGCGACCCGGTCGCCGGCATCCCCGTGGTCGCGGAGGGCCCGCATCAGGTCCAGCGGCCCGGTGGCCCGGCCGGCGGCTGACTGGGTGATCCGTTGCCGCACCGCGCAGCCGGCGACCCGGCCGCGCACCGGGTCGGCGTACCGCTCGGCGAAGCCGCGGATGGTCAACCCGTTGGAGATGGACCTGGCTGAGCGCACCTCCTCGGTGGCCCACCGCCGCCCGGCGGTCTCCAGGACCACGGCCCCGTCGGGGTCGGCGATCACGTAGGAGTTGTCGTAGGTGAACCCCGGGTGCTCGTGGCTGCAGGACCCGCCCTGACCGTGCCGCTCGAGCAGCTCCACGATGACCTGCACCGCCTCGTGGCAGGTGGCACCGCGCTCCAGGCCGAGGCGCACGAGGTCCATCCCCAGCAGCGGCGCCTCCTCCCGGGTGCCTCCCGCGCGTCGGGTGAAGACAGCCTCGTTGCCGATGACGACCCCGTGCTCGTTGGCGCCCACCTCCGCGCCCCACATCCACCACGGCTGCGACAGCAGCACCGCGTGGGTGGCGGGCGCCTGTGGGATCGTCGTCCAGGTGCAGCCCAGCTCCGTGCCGGAGGCGTGCTCCTGGGCGGCGTACCACCGCAGGACCTGCGCCTCGTTGGCGTCCCGGTCGCTGTTCTTGGCGAAGAGCACGCCGTCGTCGGTCAGCACGGCCATCGTGTCGCACATGCTCCGGACCCTAGCCCTCGACGCTTGTGTGCGCGATCGGTCGCAGCAGGTGAGACCGGTCCAACACCCAGGTCAGGCCGAGCGATCGGCGCGGTCGACGAGCAGCGCCGCGATGGCCTCGACTGCGGCGTCGAGCAGCTCGACGTCGGTCACCGCCTCGGCGTCGGTGGCGAACGACGACGGGTCGGGCCGCAGGTCGTCCAGGTCTCCCACGACGCGGTAGCCGCCCGTGGACAGCCGGTCGATGACGGCCCGGGACGCCTCGACGCACCAGCCCCGGGCCGACTCCGGGAGCCGGGTGGGCCGGCCGCCCTGCGGCAGCAGCACCTGCTTGGCGAGGAACTTCTTCACGTGCTCCTGGTAGGCGCCCCTGGGATGCCCGAGCCGGTCGCCGAGGACCTCGTTCACCCGCCGGAGCAGCTCGGCCTGGGCCACTCCGAGCGCGGTGTTCTCACGGCGTACGTCGAGGTCGAGGGACCTCGGGTCGACGTCGAGGAGCTCGCAGAAGCGCTCGAGGAGCACCTCCGGTCCGGTGGACCGGGGCGGCACCGTGACCACGTGCACGCGGGATGCCGGCACGTGCTGCTCCCAGCTGTCCAGCACCGTCTGCAGGACGCGCCGGCGCCGCTTGCGGGACTCCCCCTGCTCGGACCCCACGAACTCGTCGACGAACTCCTCCAGCGTCGTGGCGGAGCGCGCCTGCGTCTCCTGCTGCCAGCCCGACGGCAGCGTCCGCGCCAGGTCGCGCACCGTGACGACGACGTGGACCTCGTAGCCGGGCAGCGCGTCGAGGAGCGGGCGGATCTGCTCCGGGGTGAGCGCGCCCAGGATCTCCTGGCTGACCAGCGCGCGGTCACCCGCCGCCGACTCGGCCTCCTGCCGCAGCCGGCCCAGCACCCGGAAGGCCGCCGGCGGGTCGGTCCGCTCGTCGAGCTTGCCGCGCAGCGCCACCGAGAGGTAGCGCCGCCCCACCGCGGTGCGTGGCAGCAGGTCGAGCCCCTGCGCCGACAGAGCATCCTCCGAGTGCCGGAGGATGCTCTGCAGGTACGACGTCCCCGTCTTGGGCAGGCCGACGTGGATGTAGCAGCGTCTCGTCTCCGCCATGCCCCGATCCAAGCAGGGTCAGCTGGCCTTCGGGGCCCCCGGCCGCGCGTAGCGCACCCAGGTGATGACCACGCACATCACCGCGAACCCGAAGCCGATCCAGTAGAACGCGGTGGCGTTGAGCACCGTGAGGCCGAGGCCGAAGAAGAACGGGCCGAATGCCGCGATGGCGGCCGTCCAGCCGATCACGCCACCCGCCTGGCGCCGCTCGAAGATCATCGGCATCTGCTTGAACGTCGAGGCGTTGCCGATCCCCGAGAAGAGGAAGATCGCGAGCATCCCCCACAGGAACTTGTCGAAGCCGGACTCCAGCGCGGCCGCCGACGAGGTGTCCGGATGCAGCGCGGTGATCGTGAAGGCGATCGAGGCGACGAGCCCCAGTCCGGAGACCAGTGTCCACTTGGCGCCGCCCATCTTGTCGGTGAGCGGGCTGAACAGCACGCGGGCGCCGGCGCCCACGAGGGGACCGAGGAAGACGTACTTCACCGGGTCCGGGACGTCGTAGCCGGACACGAGCAGCTGCGCGCTCTGCCCGACGCCGGTGACGATGTCGGAGTTGCCGGCGCCGTACAGGTTCTTCATCAGCAGGCCGAACTGCGCGGACAGGCCGGAGAAGGTTCCGAAGGTCATGATGTACAGCAGCGTCATCCACCAGGTGTCCTGGTTGCTGAAGATGTCGAACTGCTGCCGGATGTTCGCCTTGACCGGCACCGACTTGAGCATCGTCCATGCCAGGACGGCGCCGATGAGGATGAACGGCACGTAGATGAAGGCGGCGTTCTGGTACCACACCTCAGAGGAGGGCTTCCCCGGCTGGCCCTCCATGGTCTGCGAGCCACCGAGGAAGCCGATCATCCCGAAGCCGATCAACCAGGGGGTGAGCAGCTGCACGAGGGAGACCCCGAAGTTGCCGATGCCGGCCTGCACCCCGAGCGCCGTGCCCTGCAGCCGACGCGGGAAGAAGTACGACGTGCTCGGCATGAACCCGGAGAACGCGCCGCCGCCGATGCCGGTCACGAACGCCAGCAGCATCAGCTCCCAGTACGGCGCCGTGGGGTCCTGGACCCGGATCCCCCACCCGAGGACGGGGAAGAGCAGCAGCAGCGTGGTGAGCGTGACCAGCTTGCGGGTGCCGAGGATGGGCGGCAGCACCATGAAGACCAGCCGCAGGAGGCCGCCGGCGAGACCGGGCATCGCGACGAGCCAGTAGAGCTGGTTGTCGCTGAAGTCGAACCCGAGGTTGGTGAGCTTGGGGGCGATCGCGGAGGCGAGGAACCACGACGCGAAGCACATCGTGAGCGTGAAGGTGCTGATCCACAGCGTCTTCCACGCGAGCTGCTTGTCCCAGCTCTCCTCGTTCTCGGGGTCCCAGTGGTCGAGCCACTCCCCGGTGTGAGTGGTGGTGGTGCTCATGCGTGTGCCTCCTCGAGCTCACGGGGTGCAGGGTGTCGGAGACCGGCGGGGCCTCGATGCGGCCGGCGAGGCCGGGTGACTGTCGGTGCAGCATGTGCACCACGCTCCAGTGCATCCACGCCGCACAGACGGCGGTCAGCAGGAACAGTACGAAGAACGTGCTGGAAGGGAAACCGAACCACGCCTTGGTGTAGGCGAACAGCGGCGGCAGGAAGACCAGCAGGGTGAACCAGCCGATGCCGCAGCAGCATGGCGGTGAAGGTCCAGTACATGACCCGCCGGCCACCGATCCGGTCGGCGGCCACGCCCGCCGGCAGCCGCCACAGCGAGCCGTTGAGCACCGCCACCGCGATGACCCACGAGAGCTGGACCTCGGACAGGCCGAACTCTGCGCTGATCGGCTTGCCGAGGATGCCGAACATCAGCCACACGGCGAACATCACCGTGAAGCCGATCGTGCTCAACGTGAGGACCCGGCTCCCCGCCCGCTTCTGGTCAGCGACCCGCACGGCTCCTCCAAAGTCTGCTGTTGTTCCGTCCAAGCATCCGTTAAACTACGACGTGTAGTAGAACATTGCAAACCGACGGGCGGACCGAAAAACGTGGAAGTTCACCGGCAACAGGCGCTCCAGCTGCTCGACTCCCCCGTGCGCCGGAGGATCGTCGACCTGCTGGCGGAGCGCGCGACCCGTGAGCCGGCCGACGGGCCGGAGGGACTGACCGCAGCCGACCTCGGGAGACGGCTCGGCGTGCACCCCACGACGGCCCGCTTCCACCTCGACCAGCTCGTCGAGGCCGGCCTCCTCGAGGCGCACTTCGTCCGGGCACCCGTCGGCCGGCCGCGGAAGCTCTACCGGACCCCCACCCGGCCGATGCCCACCGACGGTGGGGCTGCGATGGAGAAGCTCACCCGGCTGCTCACCGAGACCTGGCCGGACGCCGGGGCCGAGGCGCCCACCCCCGAGCAGGCCGGACGCCGGTGGGCCCTGCACCACGTGCCCGCACCGACCGGCTCCGCCGCCGGACGGGCCCGCACCGCGGGCACGTGGCTGGGCAAGATCGGGCTCGCGGTGGATGCACTCCAGGAGTGGGGCTACCGACCCGACCTGCGCACCGAGGACGCCGGCCGCACCGCCGAGCTGGTGCTCACCGACTGCCCGTTCATGACGCTGGCCCGGGCCCGCCCCGACGTGGTCTGCGGCGTGCACCGGGGGCTGATCCGCGGCGCGCTCGAGGCCCTCGGGGAGCCGGACGCCGAGGTGGGACTGCAGCCCTTCGTCGAGCCGCACACCTGCCTGGCCCGGATCAGCACCCGGACCGACTTCCTCGACTCGGACGCGGCACGGGACCAGAGGCGGACCTCCGCGGAGCCCACTACCTGACGCGCTCCCAGCCCGGGCGGGGCGAGTGGCTGCCGAGCTGTCGGTCGTCACGGCTGCGGTAGACGATGTACGGCCGGGTCAGGTACCCGACCGGAGCGCTGAAGACGTGCACCAGCCGGGTGAACGGCCACAGTGCGAAGAGCGTGAACGCGGTGAGGGCGTGCAGCTGGAACCCGATCGGCGCCTCGGCCATCAGCGACGCGTCGGGCTGGAACGCGAGGAAGGACCGGTACCAGACCGACACGCCCTCGCGGTAGTTGTACTCCCCGCCGAGGGCGAAGATCGACCCGGCGATCGTGTTCCACATGCCGAGGACGATGACCAGGCCGAGGAAGAGGTACATGACCTTGTCCATCACGGTCGTCGCCGAGAAGACCGGTCCCACGGTGCGCCGCCGGTAGATCAGGATGACCATGCCGACGACCGCGGCGATGCCCGACAGCAGCCCACCGACCACCGCGACGTAGTGGTAGAGGTGGTCGCCGATGCCGACGGCCTCGGTCCAGGACCGCGGCACGAGCAGCCCGATGATGTGGCCGCCGACCACGCCGAGCATCCCGAAGTGGAACAGCGGGCTCCCCCACCGCAGCAGCCGGTCCTCGTACAGTTGGGAGGACCGGGTGGTCCAGCCGAACTTGTCGTAGCGGTAGCGCCAGAAGTGGCCGACGACGAAGATCGTCAGGCAGATGTAGGGGAAGACCACCCACAGGAAGAAGTCCATCAGCGGGCTCCGGTCGGCATCGTCGGCATGGGTAGTGGCTGGTGCTGGTGCTGGGGTGGAAGGGCCGGCCCCACGTCGAAGCCCGGCGTCGCGTACGGCGTCAGGCCGACCTCCTCCTCCGGCGGCCCCTCGGCCGCCAGCCTGCGGATCGCCTCCCACTCGTCGCCCTGCAGCGACGGCAGCGTGGCGCTCACCGCCGCGACGGCCCCGGCCCAGCCCGAGCCGGTCTCGGCCAGCGACATCCTCAGCAGCTCCAGCCCGGCTCGGTGGTCGAGCAGCAACCGGCGCCCCAGGGTCTGGTCGACTGTCGCGGCGTACTCCAGGACGACGCAGAGGTGGTCCGGAAGCTCGCTGTCGTCGAGCAGGAACCCCGAGCGCAGGTAGGTCTGCTTGAACCTCAGCAGCGCCACCCCGCGCTTGCGGGTGTCGCCGTGCGCGAAGTAGGTGAGGAACAGGTTGTGCCGGCGCCGGGTGTCGAAGGTCTCGACGTACTCCTCCTGCAGCCGGCCCAGCTCCTGGCCCTCCAGGTGTACGACGGTCGCCCTGATGGGCCCGCCGACCGGGTCGGGCAGGTGGTGGCTCAGCCGGTGCAGCATGTCGAGCTGGCCGGCGAGCGTCTCGTCGGGGTAGCCCAGCAGCAGCGACGCGGACTGCCAGGCGATCGCCAGCTGCTCCAGCGGCAGCTCGGCGGACCTGCGAGCGAGCAGCCGGCGGCTCACGGCTGCTCCTCGTCGCCGCGATCCTCCGGCTTCGGCGGGAAGAGCCCCGTGGGGGCGCCCTTGCCGTCCCAGTTCAACAGGTTCACCCGGGTGGACTTGTCGCCGGGGGACGCGATCGTGTCGGTGGTCTGCCGGTCCTGCAGCATCTGGAAGTTCTCGACCGCGATCGGGGTCAGGCTGCCCGAGCCCTCCCCGAAGATCTCCGGGTTGCCACCGCCGTACTCCGAGACGGCGCACTCGGTGGCGAGCTCCTCCAGCGCGTGCGCCTGCTCGGCGTGCGCGGAGGGGATCACGTAGCGCTCGTCGTACTTCGCGATGGCGAGCAGGCGGTACATGTCGTACATCTCCTCCTCGCTCATGCCGACCGACTCCGGGATCGAGCCGTTCGGCTCCCGGCCGAGGTTGATGTCGCGCATGTAGGACCGCATGGCTGCCAGCTTCTTGAGCACCCCGTCCACGGGGGCGACGTCGCCGGCGGTGAAGAGCTCGGCGAGGTACTCCACGGGGATCCGCAGCGCGTCGATGGCCGCGAAGAGGTTGCCCGGGTCCTCGGCGTCCTCGCCGGTGTCCCGCACGACGTCCACGACGGGCGACAGCGGCGGGATGTACCAGACCATCGGCATGGTGCGGTACTCCGGGTGCAGCGGCAGGGCCACCTTGAACCGGTTGATGAGTGCGTGGATCGGCGATCGCTGCGCCGCCTCGATCCAGTCCCGCGGGATCCCGCCCCGCTCGGCCTCCCGCTGCACCTCCGGGTCGTCGGGGTCCAGGAACACCTCGCGCTGCGCCTCGTAGAGCCCCTGGTCGTCCGGCGTCGACGCGGCCTCGAGCACCTTGTCCGCGTCGTACAGCACCAGGCCGATGTAGCGCAGCCGGCCGACGCAGGTCTCCGAGCACACGGTCGGCAGCCCCACCTCGATGCGCGGGAAGCAGAACGTGCACTTCTCCGCCTTGCCGGTGCGGTGGTTGAAGTAGACCTTCTTGTAGGGGCAGCCGGAGACACACATCCGCCAGCCGCGACAACGGTCCTGGTCGACGAGCACGATGCCGTCCTCGGAGCGCTTGTAGATCGCACCGCTCGGGCAGGAGGCCGCGCAGGACGGGTTCAGGCAGTGCTCGCAGATCCGCGGCAGGTAGAACATGAACGTCTGCTCGAACTCGAACTTCACCTTGTCGGCGATCTTCTTCAGCATCGGGTCGTGCTTCTCGGTGGCCGCGGAGCCGCCGAGGTTGTCGTCCCAGTTGGCCGACCAGGAGATCTTCATGTCCTTGCCGGAGATCAGCGACTTCGGCCGAGCCACCGGCGTGTGCTCCTGGGCCGGCGCGTTCGTCAGCGTCGCGTAGTCGTAGGTCCAGGGCTCGTAGTAGTCCTGGATCGACGGCAGCTTCGGGTTGGAGAAGATCGTCGCCAGCTTCTTGAGACGGTTGCCGCCCTTCAGCTTCAGACGGCCGCGCTTGTTGAGCTCCCAGCCGCCCTTCCACTCCTCCTGGTCCTCGTAGCGGCGCGGGTAGCCCTGCCCGGGCCGCGTCTCCACGTTGTTGAACCAGACGTACTCGGTGCCCGTGCGGTTGGTCCACGCCTGCTTGCAGGTGACCGAGCAGGTGTGGCAGCCGATGCACTTGTCGAGGTTCATCACCATCGCCATCTGGGCCATCGGTCTCATCGGGTCGCTCCGCTCCTGTTCGCTCCGCTGACGGTCATCAGTACTGAACCTCCTGCGAGCGCTTGCGGATCACGGTGACCTCGTCGCGCTGGTTGCCCGTCGGACCGAGGTAGTTGAACGCGAACGACAGCTGGGCGTAGCCGCCGATCAGGTGGCTGGGCTTGACCAGCAGCCGAGTCAGCGAGTTGTGGATGCCGCCCCGCTTGCCCGACGTCTCCGCGATGGGCACGTCGATCAGGCGGTCCTGCGCGTGGTGCATGTAGACCGTCCCCTCGGGCATCCGGTGGGAGACGATCGCCCGCGCCACCACGACGCCGTTGCGGTTCACCGCCTCGATCCAGTCGTTGTCCTCGACGCCGACCTTGGCCGCGTCCTTGTCGCTCATCCAGATCGTCTGTCCGCCGCGGGACAGCGAGAGCATGAACAGGTTGTCCTGGTACTCGGAGTGGATCGACCACTTGTTGTGCGGGGTCAGGTAGCGGACCGTCACCCCCATCTCGCCGACGTCACCGATCTCGTTCTCGGCGAACAGTGCGCCCATGTTCAGCGGCGGCCGGTAGACCGGCAGGCCCTCCCCGAGCTCGGCCATCCAGTCGTGGTCGAGGTAGAACGACTGGCGACCGGTCAGCGTGTGCCACGGCTTGAGCCGCTCGACGTTGATCGTGAACGGCGAGTAGCGCCGACCGCCGCTCTCCGAGCCCGACCACTCCGGCGAGGTGATCACCGGCGTCGGCGCCGCCTGGGTGTCGGCGAAGGTGATCTGCTTGCCCTCGTGCTCGGCGGCCAGGTCGTGCAGGTGGGTGCCGGTGCGCTTCTCCAGCGTCTTGAAGCCCTGCACCGCCAGGTGGCCGTTGGTGGTGCCCGACAGCGCCAGGATCGCCTCGCAGGCGTGCACGTCGCGCTTGAGCGACGGCCGGCCGTCGGCCGGGCCGCCGCGGACGGCGCCGTTCTTGCCGCGCAGGTAGTCGACCGACGCCTTCACGTCGTAGGTGATGCCCTTGGTGGTCGCGCCGAGCTTCTCCATCAGCGGCCCCAGCGCCGCCATCTGGGCGCCCACGGCCCCGTAGTCACGCTCCACCTCCACGAGCTTCGGCATCGTCAGGCCCGGCACGGGCTCGCTCTGCGCCGTCTCACCGGGCCCGGCCTTCCAGTCCCGCACGACGCCGTGCGGGGTGGCCAGCGCGTCGGCGGTGTCGTGCAGCAGCGGTACGGCGACCACGTCCTTGCGCGTCCCGAGCCGCGTGGCGGCGAGCTCGCTGAACTTGTCCGCGATCACCTGCCAGGCGTCCCAGTCGGTGCGGGTCTGCCACGGCGGCGCGATCGCGGGGTTGAACGAGTGCACGTAGGGGTGCATGTCGGTGGTGTTGAGGTCGTGCTTCTCGTACCAGGTGGCGGCCGGCAGCACGACGTCGGAGAACACCGTCGTGCTGGTCTGCCGGAAGTCGAGGCTCAGCAGCAGGTCGAGCTTCCCCTCGGGTGCCTGCTCGTGCCACACGACGTCGCGGGGTCGACTCCCCTCCGGCGCCTCGGTGGCACGCAGCGACGAGTCGGTCCCCAACAGGTGCTTGAGGAAGTACTCGTTGCCCTTGCTGGACGAGCCGAGCAGGTTGGCCCGCCAGATGCTGAGCACCCGCGGGAAGTTCTCCGGCGCGTCCGGGTCCTCGCACGCGAACCGCAGCTCCCCGGCCTTCAGCTGCTGCACGACGTGCTCCGCGACCGGGACGCCGGCTGCCGCAGCCTCGTCGGACAGGTCCATCGGGTTCCGGTCGAACGTCGGGTACGACGGCATCCAACCCATCCGCGCGCTCTGCGCGACCAGGTCGGCCGTCGTCCGGCCTGCGAACGGGCCGTTCCCGCGAGCGCCGTACTGCGCGCTCAGCGTGTCGGCACCGAAGTGGTCGTAGCGGAACTGGTCGGAGTGGAGGTACCAGTAGGCCGTCTGGATCATCTGCCGCGGGGGCCGCACCCAGTCGAGCCCGAAGGCCAGCTGCGCCCAGCCGGTGATCGGCCGGCACTTCTCCTGCCCGACGTAGTGCGCCCAGCCGCCGCCGTTCACGCCCTGGCACCCGGTGAGCGTGGTGAGCGCCAGGAACGCGCGGTAGATCGTGTCGGAGTGGAACCAGTGGTTGGTGCCGGCGCCCATGAGGATCATCGACCGCCCGCGAGACTCCTCGGCGTTGCGGGCGAACTCGCGGCCGATCCGCGCCGCAGCCGCTGCCGGCACGCCGGTGATCTGCTCCTGCCAGGCCGGGGTGTACGGCGCCGACGGGTCGTCGTAGCCGGTGCCCCAGTCGCCGGGGAGCCCCGGCCGCCCGACGCCGTACTGCGCGAGCATCATGTCGAAGACCGTCGTGACCAGGTGGTCGCCCACGCGCCGGACCGGCACGCCGCGCGCGAGGTCGGCGGACGAGCCGTCGGCGGTGTCGAAGCGCGGCAGCCGCAGCAGCACCGCGTCGCCGGAGGTGTCACCGAGGGTCAGCTTGGGGTCGATGCCGTCGAGGTCGAGGTTCCACCGGCCGAGGCCGGCGTCGCCGAAGCGGTGACCCAGCGCCCCGTTGGGGATGACCGGCTCGTCGCTGCGGCCGTCCATCACCACGGTCTTGAACTCGGCGTTGTCCTCGAAGCGCCCGGTCGGGATGTCGGCGGCGGTGAGGAACTTGCCGGGCCGGTAGGTGCCGTCGTCGAGCTCGTCGAGGACGACCAGGTGCGGCAGGTCGGTGTACTTCTTCGTGTAGTCGGTGAAGTACGGCACCTGGCGGTCGACGAAGAACTCCTTGAGGAGCACGTGCCCCATCGCCATCGCCAGGGCGCCGTCCGTGCCCGGCGCGGCGGCGAGCCAGTCGTCGGCGAACTTCACGTTGTCGGCGTAGTCGGGCGCGACCACGACGACCTTCTGGCCGCGGTAGCGGGCCTCGGTCATCCAGTGCGCGTCCGGGGTCCGCGTGACCGGCACGTTGGAACCCCACATGATCAGGTAGCCCGCGTCCCACCAGTCCCCGGACTCCGGTACGTCGGTCTGGTCGCCGAACACCTGCGGGGACGCCACCGGCAGGTCGGCGTACCAGTCGTAGAACGACAGCATCGAGCCGCCGACCAGCGAGGTGAAGCGGGCACCCGAGGCGTGCGAGACCATCGACATGGCGGGGATCGGCGAGAAGCCGGCGACCCGGTCGGGCCCCCACTTCTCGATCGTGTGCACGTAGGCGGCCGCCACCATCTCGGTGGCCTCGTCCCAGGTGGCCCGCACCATCCCGCCCTTGCCGCGGGCGGACTTGTAGTGCTTGGCGCGCTGCGGGTTGTCCACGACGTGCGCCCAGGCGGCTACCGGGTCACCGTCGTGCTGGGCCTTGCCCTCGCGGTACATCTGCAGCAGCACGCCGCGGACGTAGGGGTAGCGGATCCGGGTCGGCGAGTAGGTGTACCACGAGAACGCAGCGCCTCGAGGGCACCCACGGGGCTCGTACTCCGGCCGGTCTGCGCCCGTGGAGGGGTAGTCGGTCTGCTGGGTCTCCCAGGTGATGATCCCGTCCTTGACGTAGACCTTCCAGGAGCACGAGCCGGTGCAGTTGACGCCGTGCGTGGAGCGGACCACCTTGTCGTGGCTCCAGCGGTCCCGGTAGAACGAGTCGGCCTCCCGGCCGCCCTGGTGGTGCAGCGACCGAAGGTCATCCGAGACCCGGCCCTTGGTGAAGAACCGCCTGCTGCGCACCAGCGCCTCAGCCAGCCCGCCATCGAGACCCACCTCGGTCGGAGTCTCGTTCGTCCCAGGAACCTCACGCGTCGACTCGGCCATTCGGGCATCCTGCCACTCGCCTGGCAGCCGTCGCGAGGACCCTCCGCCGCGTGACCGCACCTTCCCGCGGTTCCCCGTGGTTTGAAGGAATTGACGGCCTTCTCCCGCCGCCGGATGTGAGACCTTGGTGCCGGTACGGGAGGCGACGGGATGACCACGGAGCACGGCGAGGCGCACAGCGAGGCGCACGGCGACCTCCGCCGGGAGGAGACCCCCAGGGAGCGCACCACGCGGCGGTGGAACGAGATGCTCCAGGAGCTCCGTGTCGCGCAGACCGGAGTCCAGGTGCTCACCGGCTTCCTGCTCACCGTGCCGTTCACCCAGCGGTTCGGCGACCTCGACCCCTCGACGAAGTACGCCTACCTGGTCACCATGTGCGCCTCCGCCCGGGTGGGGCTGGCGATGCTCGGGCTCACGATGTCCGGCGTGATGTTCGTGGTCTTCGACCTCGTGGCGGGCCGCCTCGCAGCGGTCCTGGCCGGCTCCGTCACCGCGTGCGTCCTGGTCTCCCTGTGGCTGGTCGTGCCCAAGGTCGGTGACGCGGGCGCCAAAGGCTGACCCGTCGTCGACGGATCAGCGGCCCTTCCACTCCGGCCGGCGCTTCTCGGTGAAGGCGGCGATGCCTTCCGCGGCGTCCTCGGACAGGACCGCGGTCATCGCCAGGTCGCCCTGCCGGCCGAAGGCCTCCTCGACCGACCAGTCGGGCGCCTGCTCGATGATCTGCTTGCTCACCCGCACCGACAGCGGCGCGTTCGCCACGATCTCCTCGGCGAGGGCGAGCGCAGCCTCCATGACCTCGCCGGCGGGCGCGAGACGGTTGACGAGGCCCAGCTCGGCCATCCGGGTGGCGGGCATCGGGTTGCCGGTCAGCGCCAGCTCCATGGCCACGTTGCGCGGCAGCCGCTGCGACAGCCGGAGCACACCGCCGGCCGCGGCGACGAGGCCGCGCTTGGGCTCGGGGATCCCGAACTGCGAGTCCTCGGCCGCCACGATGAGGTCCGCGACCAGCGCCAGCTCGCAGCCACCGGCCAGGGCGTGACCCTCGACCGCGGCGATCAGCGGCTTGCTCAGCGGACGGGCGGCGATGCCCAGCGGTCCACCCCGCTCGGTCATCGCGAACTGGCCCTGCGCAGCCGCCTTGAGGTCCATGCCGGCGCAGAACGTGCCACCCGCGCCGGTGATGACCGCGACCCGGGCCTCTTCGTCGGCCTCGAAGGCGTCCACCACCTGCTCGAGCAGCTCCGCCGTCGGCTGGTCCACGGCGTTGCGGCGCTCGGGACGGTTCAACGTGATCACCGTGACCGGCCCGCGCCGGTCCACCAGCACGGTCGTCGGCTCATCGCCTGCAGGGCTGCTCGGGGACTCCATCGGCCCATCCAACCCCATCAGCCGGCAGCGGAACCAGCATCCGGCCCGGGGGCCCGGGCGGCCAGCCGGTGCACGGTGGCGTCCACGGCCAGCCCCGCCCCGCCGTCCACGGACAGCTGCCAGCTGCCCTCGGGCACCGGATAGCGGCGCTCGCTGAAGGTCTGCCCGCCGCCGACGTACACCTCCACCAGCGAGCCGTCGACGACGACCCGGATGCCGAGCAACCCTGCCTCCTCCGTGGCGACCGCGAGCACCAGGTGGCCGGTGACGTCGCCGATGCGCAGGGTCACCGGCCCGGCCTCGCGGGTCCGGACCATCAGCTCGACGTCGAGCGGCCCGGCGGGCAGGGGGATCGCCTGGCCGCCCACCAGGGAGAACCTGGTGGCCGCGGCGCGCAACGCCGTGAGCTCGGGAGCGGGAGCGGTGACCAGCCGGCCGTCGGGGTGCAGGCTGAGCACGCGCGGCCAGGTGAGCACCCCGGCCCAGCCGGCCTCGACCACCAGCTCCTCGTCACGGTCCTCCCACGACCAGCCCCAGAGCAGCACCCGGTCGTCCTCGACCAGCATCGCGGGGGCGTAGAAGGCGGAGCCGCTGTCGACGGGCCCGCCGCTCCGGGGCACGAAGCGGAGGCCCTCCCCGCGCCCGTCCAGGTCGCCCACCAGGTAGGCGACGTGGGTCAGCGTGCGGTCGACCCACAGGGACACCACGAGGACCCAGCTGCCGTCGACGAGGGCCAGCTGCGGGCACTCCCAGACGTCCGCGGGCGCGGCCTCGGCCGCCACCGGGTCGGTGCCTTCCAGCATCGGGCCCAGGTAGGTCCAGCGACGCAGGTCGTCGCAGCCGTACAGCAGCACCGCCGGTGCGCCACCGCCGACCCGTCCCGCCCCCAGCAACGCGTAGCGGTGACCGGCGAAGGTGAAGACGAACGGATCCCGGAACCCGATCCACGGGCCTCCCTCGGGAGCCCCGAGGAGGGGCCGGGGTTCCTTGTCCCACGCCATCAGGTCGTCGTCGCGGGCGGTCGCAAGGCACACCGTCGCGGTCGCCTCGTCGTCGACGAAGCCGGTGTAGACGGCGGTCGGCACGCCGTCGTCGTCCACGACGCAGCCCGACCAGCAGCCGCCGGCGTCCGGCCCGTCGGCCGTGGGGGCCAGCGCCACCGGGTGGTAGACCCACGTGCACAGGTCGTCACTGGACGCGTGCCCCCAGCAGATGTTCCCGTGCTGCGGGCGCTCCGGGTTGTGCTGGAAGAACAGGTGCCAGCGCCCGCGCCACCGGAACGGCCCGTTCGGGTCGTTGACCCAGCCCCGGGGCGGCCGCACGTGCAGCGTCGGCAGCGCCGGGTCCATCAGCGGTTCCTCCGGGCGCCTCGGCACATGGGCGGAACGCTACGCGCCGTTCAGCGGCGTTGCTCCAGGTGCGCCATCTCCCGCTGGATCTGCTCCTCGGTCACCTCGTCGCCGACGTAGACGTCGTAGGCGTTCGCGACCAGGCCGATGCCCCAGCCGACCATGACGAAGACCGGCCAGAAGAAGCCGCCGGCGTTCGTCACCGCCCAGATGGTGACCAGGAAGGCGTTGACCAGGACGTAGATCAGCAGGTGCGCCCGGAAGTCCCGGCGCTTCTTCAGCCGGCGGACGGCCTGCTCGCGCAGCTCGGTCACCGGGCCGCCGTACTCCATGGGCTGAGGTGTCTCGTCGTACGTCATCTCCGACTCCTCTCACTCCCGACGCTACGCAGCGAGCCGTCGCTGGGAAGGGCCGAGGGTCCGTGATCCGCGTCGCGGACCGCTCTGCCGCCGCCCGGCCGGTAGCGTCACGCGGCATGACGACTCCCTCCTTCGAGCTGGGCCAGGACCACCTCGACCTGCAGCAATGGGTGCACACGTTCGCCGCGGACGTCGTCCGCCCGGCCGCCGCCGAGTGGGACGAGAAGGAGGACTTCCCGTGGCCCGTCCTCGAGGAGGCGGCGAAGATCGGGTTGTACTCCGTCGACTTCTTCGCCACCCAGAGCTTCGACGAGACCGGGCTCGGGATCCCGATCACGATGGAGGAGCTGTTCTGGGGCGACGCCGGCATCGGGCTGGCGATCGTCGGCACCACGCTGGCCGCCGCGGGTGTCGCCGCGGTGGGCACACAGGATCAGATCGGTGAGTGGGTGCCGCAGATGTTCGGCAGCCCCGGCGACCTCAAGGTCGCGGCGTTCTGCTCGTCGGAGCCGGACGCGGGGTCGGACGTGGGGGCGATGCGGACCCGGGCGACGTACGACGAGGCGAAGGACGAGTGGGTCCTCAACGGCACGAAGACCTGGGCCACCAACGGTGGCATCGCCGACGTCCACGTGATCACCGCCGTCGTCGACCCGGACCTGCGGGCCCGCGGCCAGGCGAGCTTCATCGTCCCCCCGGGGACCGCCGGGCTGAGCCAGGGGCAGAAGTTCGCCAAGCACGGCATCCGCGCCTCCCACACCGCGGAGGTCGTCCTCGAGGACTGCCGGGTGCCGGGCAGCTGCCTGCTGGGCGGCAAGGAGAAGCTCGACGCACGGCTCGCCAAGGCCCGCGAGGGCGCGCGGACCGGCCGCAGCCAGCCGTCGATGGCGACCTTCGAGCGCACCCGGCCGGCGGTCGGCGCGCAGGCGGTGGGCATCGCCCGGGCGGCCTACGACTACGCCCTGGGCTACGCCAAGGAGCGGGTGCAGTTCGGCCGGCCGATCATCGACAACCAGGCGATCGCGTTCACCCTCGCCGACATGAAGACCTCCATCGACGCCGCCCGCCTGCTGGTCTGGCGCGCGGCGTGGATGGCCAGCCAGGGCAAGAAGTTCGAGTCGGCGGAGGGGTCGATGTCGAAGCTGTTCGCCGGGGAGACGGCGATCAAGGTCACCGGCGACGCGATGCAGATCCTGGGGGGCAACGGGTTCACCCGGGAGTACCCGGTCGAGCGGATGGCGCGGGACGCGCGCATCTACACGATCTTCGAGGGCACCTCCGAGATCCAGCGCCTGGTCATCGCGCGCACGATCTCGGGCATGCAGATCCGCTGAGGTCAGCTCAGGGTGTCGCGCAGCGCCTCGAGCGCGGTCCAGCGCGGCTTCCACCCGAGCTCGGTGCGCGCCCGGGTGGTGTCCATGATCGCCGGATGGCTGGCCGCCTCGACCCACTGCAGCTGCGGCGGCAGGAACGGCACCTTGGCGACTGCCCTGGCCGCGGTGCGCGCCGGCCCTGCGGGCGCCGGGACCGGCACGAAGCCCAGCTCGCGGGCCACGTCGACCACGCTCACCACGTCGTCGGCCGCGATGTTGTAGGCCCCGGGAGGCCCCGCGGCGAGCACGCACTGCAGCAGGGCCTGACCCACGTCGTCCTGGTGGATCAGCTGGAGCTCGAGGTCGGGCACCACGACGGGCACCGGGAGCCGGCGCACGGCGGACTGCAGCAGCCGACCGACGGGCACCAGCGGGGCGGGGACGTCCAGCTTGCCCCCGACGGCGTTCGGTCCGATGACGATCGGGGGGCGGAGCAGGTACAGGTCGGTCTCCGGGTGCCGGTCGGCCTCCGCCCGCAGCAGCTGCTCGAGCTCGGCCTTCTGCTGGGCGTAGAACAGCCGGTCGGCCGGCCGGACCTGCCAGTCCTCGGTCATCCCCACCGGGTTGTCCTGGTGGAAGCCGTAGGCCGCCACCGACGACGCGTAGACGAAGCGCTCGGCGCCGGCAGCCGCGGCCGCCCGGAAGGCGTTGAGGGTGCCCTCGATGTTGATCGCGTGGGTGGTCTCCGGCGCCCCACCCACGATGAGGAAGGCGAGGTGCACGACGACGTCGGCGCCGGCGAAGGCCTCGGTGAGCGCCTCCTCGTCACGGACGTCGCCGCGGCGGTACTCCATCTTCGACCAGCCGTGCTCCAGCGGGTCGAAGGGCCGACGGGCGATACCGACGATCCGCGAGACCTGGCTCTCCCCCTGCAGGAGCGGCATCAGTCCGAACCCGAAGGTGCCGGTCGGTCCGGTGACGGCCACGGTGAGATCGCTCTGCTTCGCCATGCCGCATCCCTACCCCGGTGCCCGCACCTCACGCCTGGCCGAGGTGCTTGAGCGCCTCTCTCCTCCCGGTCTGGCCCGGTGACCTGTCGCCATGGTCTCGTGGTTGGAACCTCGGGCGTCGGGTAGGCCGACTACGGAGGGCCGAGACGACGGGGCCGACACGACGGGGGACGCAGTGGACACCGGGCAACAACGGCGCAGTTTCGTGCTGCAGAGAGAGCCCGCGGAGGCCGGACGCGCTCGACGTGAGGTCGCGCGCGCCTGCTCCGGCCTCGGGCAGGACACCGTCGCCACAGCGCAGCTCCTGGCCTGCGAGCTCTTCACCAACGCTCTGGACCACGGCGCCGGGGACATCACCGTGGAGGTGACCAGGCAGCCCGGTGAGCTCCGCGTCGACGTCGTCGACGCGGGCCCGGACCGTCCCCGGGTCAGGACGTTCTCCGTGAACGAGGTCCGCGGTCGCGGGCTGATGATCCTCGAGGCGCTCGCCGCGCGCTGGGGGACCGAGCCGTGCCCGCATGGTCCGGGCAAGTCCGTCTGGTTCGTGCTGCGCACCAGCCAGTAGCCGACGAGCCAGGCCAGGCCGGGCCGGGCCGGGCCGGGCCGGGCCGGGCCGGGACGGACGGTCCGCCGACCGGCCGAGACGCCGGGGTGGTTCGATGGGGCCATGCCGACGCCGACGAAGGTCCTGCTGCTCGAGAACATCCATCCCGCGGCGGTCGAGCTCCTCGAGTCCCGCGGCTTCGAGGTGGAGCTGCGCAGCTCGTCGCTGTCCGAGGCCGAGCTCCGGGAGGTGCTCCCGGGGGTGCGACTGCTGGGCATCCGGTCGAACACCAAGGTGACCGAGCGCGCCCTCGAGGCGGCGACCGACCTCGAGGCCATCGGCTGCTTCTGCATCGGCACCAACCAGGTCGACCTGGCGGCCGCCACGAGGCGCGGGATCGGCGTCTTCAACGCGCCGTACTCCAACACCCGCAGCGTGGTGGAGCTGGTGATCGCCGAGATCATCGCGCTGGCCCGGCGGCTGACCGAGAAGACCGAGCGCATGCACGACGGCGTCTGGGACAAGTCGGCGCGCGGCAGCCACGAGGTGCGGGGCCGGACGCTCGGCATCGTGGGCTACGGCAACATCGGGACCCAGCTGTCGAACCTCGCCGAGTCGATGGGGCTGCACGTCGTCTTCTACGACACCGCCGACCGGCCCGCGCACGGCAACGCCCGCCGGATGCGGTCGCTGGACGAGGTCCTGGAGGTCGCCGACGTGGTGAGCCTCCACGTCGACGGGCGGCCCGGGAACGCCGGCTTCTTCGGCGCCGAGCAGTTCGCCAGGATGAAGGAGCGCTCGCTCTTCATCAACGCCTCCCGGGGGATGGTCGTCGACGACAAGGCCCTGCGCGACCACCTGCTGTCCGGGCACATCGCCGGCGCCGCCCTCGACGTCTTCCCGGTCGAGCCGAAGGCGCAGGGGGACCCGTTCGTCTCGGTGCTGCGCGGTCTGGACAACGTGATCCTGACCCCGCACATCGGCGGCTCCACGCAGGAGGCGCAGGAGGAGATCGGCTGGTTCGTGTCCGGCAAGCTCGGCGGCTTCGCGTTCGAGGGCAACACCGCCCTGTCGGTCAACCTCCCCGACGTGACGACCCCGCCGTTCACGGCGGGGCAGCGGATCGGCTTCCTCCACCACAACGTCCCGGGTGTGCTGGCGACGGTGAACGCCCTGCTCGCCGAGGAGGGCGACAACGTCATCGGCCAGCACCTGTCGACCCGCGGCGAGCTCGGCTACGTCGTCACCGACGCCAGCGACCCGCTCTCCCCCGGCTCGCTGGAACGGCTGCGGGCCCACGAGCACTGCCTGTGGCTGCGCACCTGGTGAGCCCGGTGTCGAGCTCCGTGCCGAGCGCGCCCCGCAGCGAGGACCCGATCGGCGAGGCCCGGCGCCAGTGGGTCGCGCACGGGTGGGATGCCGCGGCCGACGGCATGGCCCTGGTGACGTCCATCGCCCGGGTCCAGCAGCTGCTCATGGAGCGGATCGACGCGGTGCTCCGACCGCTGGACCTCAGCTTCGCCCGCTACGAGGTGCTCATGCTGCTGACGTTCTCCTCGGCCGGCCAGCTGCCGATGTCCCGGATGGGCTCACTGCTGCAGGTGCACCCCACGAGCGTCACGAGCGCGGTGGACCGGCTGGAGCGGCAGGGGTTCGTCCGCCGTACCCGCAACGCGGACGATCGGCGCCAGGTCCTCACCTCGATCACCGACGAGGGCCGGGCGGTCGCCGCCCGGGCGACCGAGGGCCTCAACCGCGAGGTCTTCGAGCGGCCGGGGATCGACGGTGACGACCTGCACCGGCTCTTCGACCTGCTGAGCACCGTGCGCGCCAGCGCGGGCGACCCGACGACCTGATCCCGGCCTTCCCGGGGCGTCCCGGAGCCCGTACCATAGCGATTACTAGGACTTCCAACTATTTCGCCGTCGAACCCAGTAGGTGTGTTCATGCCCGAGCTCCACGTCCCCGCCCACCCGGTCCGGCTGGTCACCGCCTCGAGCCTCTTCGACGGCCACGACGCGTCGATCAACATCATGCGGCGGATCCTGCAGTCGCAGGGCGCCGAGGTCGTGCACCTCGGGCACAACCGGTCGGTCCAGGAGGTCGTCGACGCGGCGATCGAGGAGGACGTCCAGGGGGTGGCGGTCTCGTCGTACCAGGGCGGCCACGTCGAGTACTTCGAGTACCTCGTGCAGTCGCTCGCGGAGCGCGGCGCGGGGCACATCAAGGTCTTCGGCGGGGGCGGCGGCGTCATCGTGCCCGAGGAGGTCGCCCGACTCCGGGACAGCGGCGTGGTCATCTTCTCCCCCGAGGACGGGCAGCGGATGGGGCTGGTCGGGATGATCAACGAGGTCGTGAAGGCCTGCGACCTCGACCTGTGGCAGGTGGCCGAGGCCCGGCCGGACTCCGTCCTCGCCGGGGACCGGACGGCCGTGGCGCGGGCGGTCACCGGCGCGGAGGCCGGTGACCTCGGACCCGCGTTCCTGAACCGGATCCGTACGGCGGCAGCCGACCGGCAGGTGCCGGTGCTCGGCATCACCGGGACCGGCGGGTCGGGCAAGTCGTCGCTGACCGACGAGCTGGTGCGCCGGCTGCGCGTCGACCAGGAGGACAAGCTGCGGGTCGCCGTCCTGGCGGTGGACCCGACCCGACGCAAGGGCGGCGGCGCTCTCCTCGGCGACCGGATCCGGATGAACGCGCTCGACGGCGACCGCATCTTCTTCCGCTCGCTGGCCACCCGCGGGAGCCACGAGCTGCCCGCCTGCCTCACCGACGTCATCGACGTCCTCAAGGCCTCCGGGTTCGACCTGGTGGTCGTGGAGACGCCGGGCATCGGGCAGGGTGACGCGGCGATCGTGCCGTTCGTCGACGTGGCGATGTACGTCATGACGCCGGAGTTCGGTGCGCAGTCACAGCTGGAGAAGATCGACATGCTCGACTTCGCCGACCTCGTCGCGATCAACAAGTTCGAGCGCCGCGGCGCCCAGGACGCGCTGCGTGACGTCGGGCGCCAGCTGGTCCGCAACAAGGGGGCGTTCGGTTCCTCGCCCGAGGACATGCCGGTGTTCGGCACGTCGGCCGCGACGTTCAACGACGACGGCGTGACCGCGCTCTACCAGCACCTGCGGGGGCTGCTCATCGACAAGGGGCTGCCGGCCTCGGCCGGGCGTCTCCAGCCCGTCTCCGTTCGGCACTCCACGGTCAACCAGCAGATCGTGCCTCCGAACCGGGTGCGCTACCTGTCGGAGATCACCGAGACGGTGCGCGGCTACCACGAAGCGACCGAGGCCCTGGCCGCGCGCGCGTCCCGCGCCCAGCGCCTCCGCCTCGTCGCCGAGGAGTTCCCGGTGGCCGAGGACGACGCCGCGTCCGAGGTCTCGCTCGGCTCGGTCCTGCACCAGCGCGCCGACGAGGCCGCGGCCGAGCTGCCGCAGGAGGTCAGGCAGCAGCTGGAGCGCTGGCCGGCGGTGGTCGAGTCCTACTCCGGCGACGAGCAGGTGGTGAAGGTCCGCGACAAGGAGCTCCACACCAAGCTGACCAAGCAGTCGCTGTCGGGCACCAAGGTCCCCCGGGTCGCCCTCCCCCGCTACACCGACCACGGCGAGCTGGTGAGGTTCCTGCGCCGGGAGAACCTCCCCGGCTACTTCCCCTTCACCGCCGGGGTGTTCTCGTTCAAGCGCGACAACGAGGACCCTGCCCGGATGTTCGCCGGCGAGGGCGACCCGTTCCGCACCAACCGCCGCTTCAAGCTGCTCTCCGAGGGCCAGCCCGCGACCCGGCTGTCCACGGCCTTCGACTCGGTGACCCTCTACGGCCGCGACCCCGACGAGCGCCCCGACATCTACGGCAAGGTCGGCACGTCCGGAGTGTCGGTGGCGACGCTGGACGACATGAAGGCGTTGTACGACGGCTTCGACCTCGTCTCGCCGACCACCAGTGTGTCGATGACGATCAACGGGCCGGCGCCGACGATCCTGGCCTTCTTCCTCAACACGGTCATCGACCAGCAGGTGGACGCCTTCGCCGAGGAGCACGGCCGCGAGCCGGACGAGGAGGAGAGGGCGACGCTCGCGGCCTACGCCCTGGCCAGTGTCCGCGGCACCGTCCAGGCCGACATCCTCAAGGAGGACCAGGGGCAGAACACCTGCCTGTTCTCCACCGAGTTCTCCCTGCGGATGATGGCCGACATCCAGGAGTGGTTCATCGAGAACCAGGTCCGCAACTTCTACTCGGTGTCGATCTCCGGCTACCACATCGCCGAGGCCGGGGCGAACCCGATCAGCCAGCTGGCGTTCACGCTGGCCAACGGGTTCACCTACGTCGAGGCCTACCTCGCCCGCGGCATGGACATCGACGCCTTCGCCCCCAACCTGTCGTTCTTCTTCTCCAACGGCATGGACCCGGAGTACTCCGTCCTCGGCCGGGTGGCGCGCCGGATCTGGGCGGTCGCGATGCGCGACAAGTACGGCGCCAACGAGCGGTCGCAGAAGCTGAAGTACCACGTGCAGACCTCCGGCCGGTCCCTGCACGCGCAGGAGATGGACTTCAACGACATCCGCACCACACTGCAGGCGCTGATCGCGATCTACGACAACGCCAACAGCCTGCACACCAACGCGTTCGACGAGGCCGTCACCACCCCCGGCGAGGAGTCGGTGCGCCGCGCGCTGGCCATCCAGCTGATCATCAACCGCGAGTGGGGGCTGGCGATGAACGAGAACCCCCTGCAGGGGTCGTTCATCATCGACGAGCTCACCGACCTCGTGGAGGAGGCCGTGCTGCGCGAGTTCGACGCGATCAACGAGCGCGGCGGCGTGCTTGGCGCGATGGAGACCGGCTACCAGCGCGGGCGGATCCAGGACGAGTCGATGCTCTACGAGCACCGCAAGCACGACGGCACACTGCCGATCATCGGCGTGAACACGTTCCTGCCCCGCGAGGGCCGGGAGGCACCGCCGAAGATCGAGCTGGCCCGCGCGACGGAGCAGCAGAAGCAGTCGCAGCTAGACCGCGTGCACACCTTCCAGAAGACGCATGCGGACGAGGGGGCGGTGGCGCTGGAGCGGCTGAAGGAGGCCGCGGTGCAGGGCGACAACGTGTTCGCCGTACTCATGGACGCGGCGCGGGTCTGCTCCCTGGAGCAGGTCACCGACGCGTTCTTCGAGGTCGGCGGCCAGTACCGCCGCAACGTCTGAGCCGGGACGCACGTCGGGAGAGAACGCACATGACCGGCTACGCGCGGATGTACCGCTTCGGGATCACACCGTGGGAGCGGTACGGGACGGCGGCCGCCGAGAGCATCGCCGCGCTGCTCGACCGCGAAGAGGGGCGGCGTCCGCGTCCGCTCGGCCGGGCGCTCGACCTCGGGTGCGGCCGCGGGCAGTACACCCCCGGGCTCGCCCGCCGGGGCTGGGAGGCGGTGGGTGTCGACTACGTCCCGGCGGCGATCGAGGCGGCGCGGCGCAAGGACCCGGACGGGCGGTATGTCGTCGGCGACGTGACCGATCTCGGGGCGGCCGGGCTGGGGACGTTCGACTTCTTCCTCGACGTCGGCTGCTTCCAGGGGTTCCCCGCGGACGGACGCGCCGCCGAGGGCGCCGGGGTCACCGCCTCGGCCCGACCCGGAGCCACGATGCTGATCCTTGCGTTCGGCCCCACCCGGCTGCGGTCGCTGATCGGCGGCGTGTCCGAGCAGGAGGTCGTCATCGCGTTCCCGGGATGGGAGCTGCTGTCGGTCGACGCCGCCGACACCTCCGGTCTCGGCTGGCCGATGAGCCGGACGTCGCCACAGTGGCGCCGGCTACGCCTGGCCTGACCGGCTTTCCGCGGACGGCCGGCGCCACTGAGGCACGGACCGCCTAACGCTTCGCCGGCTACAGGCACCACTGAAGCAGCGCACCGGTCGGCGTCCGGGACGTCGTCGTCACCATCGACATGTTCTCCGAGGCAGACGACGCCTCACTGGTGCGACTGGCCAGCGCCACCGAGCGGGAGGTTGTCCCGGCTCTCGTGGAACTTGAGGTGGCGGTCCCCCGCCTGACGCCTGCCTTGCGGTAGGTGTTGGGCGTCCGCCAAGACGACCCAAGGAGACAGGGGACCACCGTGAACAAGAAGTACCAGACCAAGACGTCCGACACGAGCATGCTGGCCGTGCCCGAGCAGGTGAGCGTGGCGATGGACGAGATCGCCGCCGACATGCGCGAGGGCCTGCTCGCCCTCGCGGTCGGTGCCGGGCTGCAGGTCATGCAGCAGCTGATGGAGACCGACGTGACCGCCGCGTGCGGGACGAAGGGCAAGCACAACCCGGACCGGGCCGCGACCCGGCACGGCACCGAGGCCGGGTCGGTGACGCTCGGCGGTCGCAGGGTGCCGGTGAGGCGTCCTCGGATGCGCATGAGCGACGGCACCGGTGAGGTGCCGGTGCCGGCCTACGAGCTGTTCAACTCCACCGAGCTGCTCGGCAAGATGGCGATGGAGAAGATGCTCGCCGGGCTCTCCACCCGCCGCTACCCGGTGGGCCTGGAGCCGGTCGGAGAGCAGGTCACCGCGTCGTCGAGGTCGACGAGCAAGTCGGCGGTCTCGCGCAAGTTCGTGGCGATGACCGAGACCGCGCTGACCGACCTGCTCGCCACCGACCTCTCGGAGCTGGATCTGGTCGCGGTGATGATCGACGGCGTGTACTTCGCCGAGCACCTGTGCGTGGTCGCGCTGGGCATCGACATCGACGGAACCAAGCATCCGCTGGGGCTGGTGGAGGGCTCCACGGAGAACACCACCGTGGTCAAGGGTCTGCTGACCGGGCTGCGCGAGCGCGGCCTGGACACCACCGGCCCGATCCTCGCGGTACTGGATGGCGCCAAGGCCCTCGCCGCGGCCGTGAAGGAGGTCTTCGACTCCCCGGTGATCGCCCGGTGTCAGCTGCACAAGCTCAGGATTAACGTCCGCGACCACCTGCCCGAGAAGATGCGCGGACCCGTCGGCAAGCAGATGCGCAAGGCCTACCACGCCGACTCCGCGCTCGAGGCCCAGGCGTTGCTCGAGGCACTGGCCAAGGAGCTCGACAAGACCCACCCCGGCGCCGCCGGCAGCCTCCGCGAGGGCCTGCACGAGACACTCACCGTGCTACGCCTCGACGTCCCGCCCACGCTCGCGCGGACCCTGCGCAGCACCAACGCCGTGGAGTCGATGATCTCGATCAGCCGCGACCACTCCCGCAACGTCAAGCGCTGGCGAGACGGACAGATGGCGCTGCGCTGGTGCGCCGCCGGGATGACCGAGGCGAGCAAGCAGTTCCGCCGCGTGAACGGCCACCTCCACCTACCCGCCCTCCGTGCAGCGCTGGAACGGCACGTCGACGCCGACACTGTCGGTGCCGACTGCAACACTCAAGACGTGAGCGCAGCCTGATGCTCACCGGGCCGCCACCGAAGTTCCACGGAACTCGGGACATCCTCCCGAGCGGTACTGCCTGGTCGGCCAGAGCCTCGCCCAACCGCCCAAGGTCGCCGTATGCCGCCGCGGGACCTGCCCTACGGCGCAGTGGAGGAGGCGGACCGGGAGCCGAGGACGGCAGTGCTGAACCCGCCCTCGACGATCCGCCCTCAATAGCGTGACGTCCCGGGAACACGCATCCGGCGCTGCATTCCGCCCACTATGACGCGGTCTCCCCTTGACTCCCGGGTGTGGCGGTCAATGCGTGTACGAGTAGGACGGGAAAACATAGGAAGGTCGTTTGGCACTGACTCCGCAGCGCGGCAAGAGAGACGCTGGTCACGTCGGCGCATGCCGGTGGTCTTCGCTCCCGTAGGGGGTCTCGGATGTCCACTCAAGATCACCACTGCCCCCAGGTCTCCGCGGACCTGTACGTGCCGGTGGGGCTGGCTGCCCTGCTCTTCTCGGGGCTGTACCTCTTGTCGGACGTCGTTGAACTGGTACAGGGCGGCTTCTCGACCAGCCAGTTGGTGCTGACATACATCGCAGAGGCGGCGATCCCGCTCTTCGTTCTTGGTCTGTATGCAGCGCAGAGGCCCCACATCGGCGTCGTTGGTCTGGCTGCGGCCGTGGGCTACGCCTACACGTTCGTGTTCTTCACCGGGACGGTGCTGTTCGCGCTGGTGAACCAGACGTCCAGCTGGCAGTCGCTGACCGACGAACTTGGAGGTTGGGTGACGCTGCACGGGGTGCTGATGGTGGTCACCGGGCTCGCCTTCGGGTATGCGGTGACGCGCGCAGGGGTTCTTCCGGCGTGGACCGGCGCCCTTCTGATGCTGGGCGTTGTCCTCATTGCCGTCTCCTCCGGGATGCCAGCTGGCGTGCAGACGCTCGCTGCCGGTGCCCGGGATCTCGCCTTCGCCGCGATGGGGGTCTCGCTGCTTGGTGCCTGGAGACGTGACTCTGTGGCGCGGAGGGACTCGCTCGTCGGTCGGGGATCCGGTGGTGAGGTGCCGTACCGGGGGGAGCTTGTGGCGACCACGAAACACGGGAAGCAGGAGACGAGGCAGCGATGAAAACGGCCGGAGTTGCCGCGCCCGTCCTCGGGCTCGCGGCTTGTGGGTTCTTCACGGTCTACCGCCCGTGGCAGCTGCGTTGGGGCGCAACAGACCTGGAGGTGGAAGCGTCGATGCCGGGGGACGGCATGGTCCTTGCGCCGGTGTTCAACGCAACCCGAGCGATCACTGTTGATGCGGAGCCGGAGGCGGTCTGGCCTTGGATCGTGCAGATCGGGTTCGGCCGCGCGGGCTGGTACAGGTACGACGCGCTGGACAACCTCGGCCACCGCAGCTCGGACGTGATCATGCCTGAGTTGCAGCACATGCAGGTCGGGGATCTCGTTCCCCTGGGACCGGGGGAAGACGCTGGAATGCGGATCGTTGACTTCGAACCGCAGCGGTGGGTGATCTGGGGCGATAAGCACCAGCTCACTACCTGGGTCTGGCTTCTTGCGCCGACACCGCACCACACGACACGGATGATCACGCGGGTGCGCGTTCAGACATCATGGCGATACCCCTCGACGGCGGCCTGGCTGATCCTCGATGAGATCGCCGATTTCCCCATGATGCGCAGGTGTCTGTACGGCATCAAGGAGCGAGCAGAGACATAGAGGCTCCGAACCATTCGGGTACGGATCGCTGGTTTGCGTCCTACCGCCGCTACGGGATCAAGACCCGCGAGGCGGAACCTCGGGAGGAAGCGAAGCTCCGCGATCGACGAGTCGCTACTTCTTCTTGCGGCGCTTCTTCGACTTCGACTTCGCTTTGCGGGGCGGAGGGGTTCGGCGTTGCTGCGCGCTTCTGCGTTCCGCCGGGGTCGTGAAGTGCGCCGTCTCGTCCGGCGGCGGCACGGAGTCGGGCTCGAGGCGCTCCTTGATCTGTCTGATGCGCTCGGCAGTCTCTTCGAAGTCCTGCATCAGCGGGTAGTGGTACTGGTAAACCCGATCCTCGTACCACTCGTAGAGCGGCAGGACCGCTTCTGCGTGCTCCTCGACCGCCCCTTTCAGGTTCATTCGAGGCGCTTTGGATTCGATATACCGACGTGCGCCTTGGTTCCACCACGTGGCGTACCTGTTGAGAAGGATGTCGGTTCGACAGTTCGCCTCGAAGTGCTCGCTTTTCTGCGTGAACCGCCACGTCACGCCGGTGTTGAAGACCCCTCGGTGCAGCAGGACGTTGCGTGAGCGGGAGATGAACGCCACCACGTCGTGCGGCGCGAGCAGTTCCTGCTTCTTCTGCTCGTACTCCTCTTGCAGGTCCGGAGGCTGCTCCTTGAACTGCTCGCGCATGTGGTCGGCGACCGTATTCGCCGCCGCGACCCAGTTGTGCCAGGTGCGCCCCAGCTCGGTGATGTATTCGCGATGCTCGTCCTCTCCGAACGGCACCTCCTCTTGAGCGAGCAGGAGTACCCCGAGGCCGCTATTGAGGGAGTTGATGGTCCGCAGTACTTCAGCGGCGTTGTGGCCGTACCACAGCATCACGCGGTCCAGCTCTTCCATCTGCTGGATCACAACGAGTGCCTGATGCCGGCCGATCGCCTCGTCGAGGTGCTCCAACTCGACCCGCAGCGAACGAGCCTCGTCTCGCGACGCCGCGTCCCTTCCCGTCATAAGGACAGGCTGCCACGCGCCTCCGACGAAGCTCCGAGTGCGAATCGCCATTTGGCTGACTCGCCCGACCCGGCCTCTGCCCACTGTGTGAATGACACCGGATCGGGTGCACTGGCGCATCCTTCAGCGTGCTCCGCGGCGTGCTTCGCCCCAAGTTCAGCTGCGTCTTACCGCCGCGAAGGCGGCCAACCCCATCGTGGTGGAGGAACGTCAGGCGACGTCGTTCAGACGGCGGACCTTGGGTGTGCCAGACGCCCGTTCCGTAGCCAGGTCGTAGGCGGTCTGCATTGCGAGCCAGGAGCGTGCGGTGCCGACGCCGGCCTCTTCCAGGCGCACGGCCAGGTTTGGGCTGATCCGAGCGTGCCCGTGCAGGACCCTGCTCAGCGCCACCCGGGAGATACCCAGCCGGGAGGCGGCTTCGCCCACACCCAGGCCAAGGTCGGCCAGCACGTCCTCGCGGAGGATCTCGCCGGGGTGGACCGGGTTCTTCATCGCCATCCTCATCACCTCCTGCTCAGTGGTAGTCCTGGTAGTCGACCAGCTCGACGTCGTTGTCGATGAATCTGAAGGTGACCCGCCAGTTCCCGTTCACCCAGATCGACCAGTGCCCGGCGAGGTCACCCTTGAGCTGGTGGGTCCGGAACGACGGGATCGCCAGGTCCTGCGGGGCCTGCGCCACGTCCAGTGCGGACAGGATGCGCATCAGCTTCGGGACGTGGGTCGCCTGCACGCCCTTCTTCGAGTTGTTGAGGTACAGCCGCTCCAGACCCTTGTGCCGGAAGCTCACGATCACACCCAAACCGTATCGCGTAACGCAACACGATACAAGCAGGCAGGGTCACGACATCCGCGTTGCGATCACACATCGGCTTGCCCCACACCGCCGCCTATGCTTGTCAGGCGCGGGCCGCCCTGCGCTTGACGCTCAGGTGCATTCCGTCCCGCAAGCGGATCCGCATTCGGTGACGACCACGATCTCGGCCTCGATCGCGTCGGCCGTCGCTGTTGGCCGTTCGTCATACCGGGCGTGCCGAAGCAGGCATCCCTGTGCGATTGGCACCGGAACCGGCGGTCTGGCAGGGGACCCCGAACGGTGAGGTTCTCCGAGAGCCTGGGCGCCCCTCTCTGACGGTGATCGCTGACCCTTGACTGTCCGTCTCGACTGGAGCGAACGTTGGGCCGGTGGGAGCGAGGGCTCGCCAGAACCGCGTGAAGGGAGGAAGAAGGTGATGAAGCACGGCGTGTGGGTACTCAGAACTCCGGCGACACCCGACATCCCGGATGTGGTGGAACTCGCGGTCGCAGCCGAGGAGTCAGGATGGGACGGGGTTTTCGTCAGTGACTCGATCGCCTTCCGGAGCACCGACCCGTGGGTCACCCTGAGCGCGATCGCTGCCCGAACCGAACGCGTGGCCCTGGGCACCTGGATCACGGCTCCGGCGCAGCAGCCGCCCTGGCGGCTCGCCCAGGCACTGGCGTCCCTCGACCGGCTGTCGGGCGGACGTGTGCTGCTGGGCACCGGCCTCGGCGTCGGTGAGGACTTCTCGAAGTTCGGCGACGAGTTGTCTCCCGCTGCCCGGGCACGCAAGTACGACGAAGCACTGGATCTGATGGCCCGGTTGTGGATGGGTGAGCCGATCAGCTTCGAGGGGGAATTCTACCGGGTCGACGACGTGACCCTTCCGATCGTGCCCGTGCAGGAGCCACGGATTCCTGTCGTCGCGGGCGGATGGTGGCCCAACAAGAAGCCACTCCACAGGGCTGCGGCCTGGGACGGCCTGATGCCGTACTGGCCTGCGTTGCTGGGCGGGCAGACGGGCCCCGAGGGGCAGACCTCGACCGGAACGCGCGACGGTGAGCTGCGCGAGATGTTGGCCTACTACCGTGACGTCGCCAAGGGTGGCGGCGAGATCATCGTCCCCCGGGAGCAGCCCGACGACCCCGCCTTCGACGCACTCGCCGAGGAGCTCGGGGCCACGTGGCTGTTGAGCGCCTACGGCCTCGACTTCGACGAAGTGCGTCAGGGTCCACCGCGGTAGTCGGCGAGGGCTTCGGAGGAGTACGCGCGGCCCGACGTGGGAGAGCGGTTCTGCTGAGCCCAGCACTGGTTTGACGCCTTCGCGCCCGGCAACCGCATGTGCCTACAGGGCGATCGCAACATGCCACCCAATCCGGACGCTCGATCGCTCCGAAGGCATTGAATGTCAGGGATCCGGCCCGCGGGAGACCTCCGGGCTGCCTGGAACCAGATGTCGATCGATGACCGGACAGCCTTGGTCACCCGGGAAGCGGCAGGTGGGGTGGTCGCGCGCGAGGGTCGTTCACGTCATGGCCGCGTGGCGGCACCCTGACGCACTAGTTGGGGTGGCTCAGGGGTGCCCTCGAGCGTCGACCCGGCCGCTCTCGTAGGCCCAGATCACGATCTCGACGCGGTTGCGGGCTGAGAGCTTGGTCATGAGTGCGCTGATGTGGGTTTTGACGGTGCTGAGCGAGAGGTAGAGCTCCTCGGCGATCTCGGTGTTCGTCCGGCCGGCGGCGACCAGATCGAGGACAGCCTCCTCCCGAGCGGTCAACGGCTCGACAGGCTCCGTCACTGCCTCGCCGCGGGACGAGGCGAAGGTCGCCAGGAGCCGAGCCGTGACGGCTGGCGCGATCAGGGCCTCGCCCGTCGCGGCGGATCGAACGGCGCGGGCCAGGAGGTCGGGGTCGGCGTCCTTGAGTAGGAAGCCGCGGGCGCCTGCCCGCAGCGCGTCGTATACGTACTCGTCCTGGTCGAAGGTAGTGATCACGATGACGGGAACCGGGTCCTCGACGTGGGGACCGGCCACCTGTCGGGTGGCCTCGATCCCGTCGAGGTTGGGCATCCGGACGTCGAAGAGGCAGACATCGGGACGCAGCGACCGGACTTGTTGGACGGCCTCGAGCCCATCGCGAGCCTGCCCGACGACGTCGATCGAGGGTTCGGCATCGAGGATCGTGGCAAGGCCTACGCGAACCATGTCCTGGTCGTCTGCGATCAGGACCCGCACCGGCGCCGTCACGAGCCGGCCTCGGCGTCCACCGTGGCGACCGGGACCGTTGCCTCGACAGTCCAGCCGCCCTCGGGATCGGGACCGGCGCGAACGTCGCCGCCCAGCAACGCCAGACGTTCTCGCATGCCGACCAGGCCATAGGACGGGCTCGCTCGTCGCGTGCGCCCCGAGGTCGCCGGTCGCCCGTCGTCGTGCACCCGCAGCCGCACAGTGGGCCCATCCCTGTTGAGGTCGACTGACACCACCGTGGGGTCCTGGGCGTGACGCCCCGCATTGGTCACCGCCTCCTGGGCGGCTCGGAACAACGCCGACTCCACCGGTGCCGGCAGCCGGTCGAGGTCACCAGAGGTCTGGACGACGACCCGAGGGCCGGGGTCCTGGTCGCGGGCGAGCCGCGGTATGTCGGCTACGCCGTAGGTCGGACTTCGGCCCCCGTTGCCGGTCTGCTCGTCGTGGCGCAGCAGGGCCACCATCGCGCGCATGTCTTCCAGGGCGCGTGCGGCGGCTTCCTCCACCCCGTCGATCGCCTCGGCGGCGGCGCCGGGGTCGACGCGGGCACGAACCTTGGCGGCCCGGGCGTGCATCAAGATGCCGGAGACGTGGTGGGCGACGGTGTCGTGAAGGTCGCGGGCCAGCTGTTCACGCTCGCGGGCCCGGATCTCGTCGCGGGTTCGCACCTGGGACCTGCCCCAGAACCGCATCAGCGCACCGATAGCGACCGGCAGCATCAGCGCCCCGACGCCGAGCGCCATCGAGGAGCCGCTGGAGTCGTACAGGGGCTCACGCGTGAGGTGGAGCACCAGCAGGTAGCAGCTGCCGATGACCACCCCGCGCCCGCTGGCCCAGCGGCCCAATGAGTAGGCCAGCAGCAGGACGACAGCGGTGACATCGAGGACACTGTGAGGCTCCCCCGCGAGCGCGGGGACGACGCCGGCGACGGTCTGCGCGCCGAAGGCCACGACGAGCATCGCGAGAGGGTGGTGGGGTCGCCACAGGAGCGTGGCCACACAGACCAGTGACCAACCCGCGTGCCAGAGCGGCCACACCATGTCCTCGCGAAGCCCAACCTCGAGCACGGTGACCGGGATCAATCCCGCGACCAGGGCGCGGTCCCACCAGGCTGACCCCGCGGGAGCGATCACCCGCGGTTCGTCCCAGAGCGCGCGCAGCGCATTTCCGCCCATAACCTCACCCTAAGCCGCCGACGCCGGTGATCGAATGGAACTTTCGGTCGGCTCGTCCTGGCCTCAGGGACGAGACGGCTACAGCCCTGGCTCCGATGTGGCGGTGCGCCAGTTCTCCGAGGATCGATGCATGAGACGACACACCGCTACCACCGCACTCGACACCGCCGCCACGGCCGGACAGGATCCGGTCCCTCCTCCCACCTCCTCACCCCGAACGTCGCCCGCCCTGATCCGCGCCGGCGGCACCGCCGCGCAGGTCGTTGCCGGCACCTACGTCGTGGGCTTCCTCGTCATGGTCGCCTACCTCCTCCCTCGCGGATACGCCTCGCCCGTCGAGGACCCCGCCGGCTCACTCAGCTTCCTCCGGGACCACCACGCCGAGCTGGCCGGCTGGTACTTCGTCCTCTACCTCCTCGGTGGGGTCGCGATGGCGCTGGTCTCGCTCGGAGCCGGTCAACGACTGGCCGCGGCTCCCGCGCTCAGCCGATTCTCCACGGTCCTCGGACTGATCTGGTCTGGAATGCTCGTCGCCAGCGGGAGCATCGCCCTCGTCGGGCAGCAGGCTGCTGTGACCCTCTACGCCGAGAACCCGGACCTCGCGCTGAACACCTGGGTGTCAACCAGCGTGGTTCAGAACGCACTCGGCGGCGGCATCGAGGTCATCGGCGCCCTCTGGGCGGCCGTGGTCGGACTCGCCGCCCTGCGGACCCGTGCTCTCTCGGCCAGCTTGGGTGGGCTCGCGCTCGGCCTCGGGGCTGTCGGAATGGCGACGGTCATCCCGGCCGCGTCCGAGGTCGCGACGTCCATCTTCGGGCTCGGACTCATCGTCTGGTTCACCTGGCTCGGACTCGCACTGCGCCGACGCTGAGAGCTCAGCCGACACACCAGCGGCCACGGCCGGTCCGCCGCCTATGCGCGGCGGACCCGCCGCGTTGGCGGGTGAAACCGGGGCCTGCCGAGGCGGCAGCAGCCGTGGGCGTCGGGGAAGCGGCGAGTGTGTCGCTGCGGCGGGTCGCGACCACGTGGACACCTGTCATGCGGTGTGATCGGACCCTTGGAGCGCTCTGCTGACGCCATAGGATTCTCGATGTCGGTTGTGGTTCCGGCCCGCTGTCGGCGGCGCTGCGCGACCGGGGCGCAATCATGACGGGCTTCGACCTGAGCGCGGCGATGATCGAACTGGCCCGCCGACGGCTCGGGGAGGATGTCTTCGACCTGAGGGTGCACGATCTCGCCGCCCCGCTCCCGTACGGCGACGCCGCGTTCGACGACGTGGTCGCCTCACTGGTCCTCCATTATCTGGGGGATTGGACTGCGCCGTTGGTCGAGCTTCGACGGGTGTTGAAGCCGGGTGGGCGACTCATCGTGTCGGTGAACCATCCGTTCCTCTTCACCGCGCTGAATCCGGACGGCTACTACTTCGATGTCGCCGAGTTCTCCTTTGACGCCGAACACGGTGGCCGCACGGTCGTCTACACCAACTGGCATCGGCCGCTCCACCCTGGCGATGACCGATGCCTTCGCGGCGGCTCAGTTCCGGGTCTCTGCCATCAGCGAACCACCCATCGCGCCTGACACGCCGGACGAACTGCTTCCACCACAGCTGAAGAACCGCAGAAGATTCATCAGCTTCATCTTCTTCGTCCTCGAGGCCCGCTGACGGATCGGCTTATGGGCCACAGTCGGTACCCGGGCGACATGTTGGTACGGCAACGGATCGCACCATCGGCGTGCGCATCGCCGGTACACCCAACCTTGGGGCCGTTGCAGACTCACTCACCTACCCGTTCAGTGTCGCCCGGCGTCCACCACAGCACCAGGAGCCCCGTGACCAGATAGATCACTTGTAGGAAGTGGAAGCCTCGGATCGAGGCGACCTCGCCGACTATCCACAAGACCATGATCATGCCGGCGACGATGCTTGAGAGCTGCCAGCCGTCGATGCGCTTCACCATGGAGAGCGCCGCGACGAATGCGCTCCCGCCCACGATGGCCATGAGTATCACGCCGGGGAAGTAGTTGTCGTTGAAGCCGGTGTGCTCGACCCAGCTTGGTTGCTCAGGAATCCATCCAACGATCAGGGCAAGACCACCCCCCACAGCGCTGAGACCATTGAACAGATGGACGCCGAGCAGCGCCGCGTTCCTCCGACGTCTCATGTTCAGCCTCCATCAGTGATCTGGCCAGCCCCGCCGTACGCGTGTTCGGGGCGCATCCGAGTTGACCTGCGCTCAGTCTGTCCGGCATGCGTGCTCATCCGAAAGAGAAGGAGGAACCCACGATCAGCAGCTGCCCCGTGGGCCGAACGACGTACGGCGACGATGAAGCCCGCGGGGATGAGGGGCGACGCCGTCGCCAGAAGCGGATCGTCATTCGGGACAGCCGAAGCTGCGTCCTACCGCCGCCTATCGGCTACCGGCGTTTCACTCTCAGGTTGAACAATGCCCTCAGCGGGGTGCTGAACGTGATCGCCCGGCTTTGCCGATGGTGGCGCACTGGGCGGCGCTCGCGCACCGTCGCCGAGCGCCGGTCAAGAAGCCGCCACCCGGGTGCCCTGCTGGAGCGGGCGCGGGTGGTCGCGGACGCCGAAGATGATCAGGTATCCGACGATCCATAGCTCGCCGATGGTGGCGGGGACGGTCAGGAGTGCGACTGCGAGGTCCGCGTTGGCAAACACGTAGCTGACGAACGTGCTGAGCACATAACCGGCACCGCCGGCCATGAGCAGCTGGCCCAGCAGCGGCGGCATCCACCGCGACCGCACCACGAGCCACCCCATCGGGATCAGCCACAGTCCGAAGAACAGTCCCCCGGCTCCCCACAAATGACCGCTGATGACGTACATGAGTTGGGCGGTGGCCGCAGCGCCACCGGTTACGGCCAAGGACTTGTCGTCGGCGACGTCGAGGGCCGTCGCGAGCAGTGCCGCGCTGCCCAGGATCGCCACAGCGTTGACCATCCCGAACGCTGCGATCAGGCCGGCGGAGAACGAGTCGACCGTGCGGAAGAGGCGGTAGAACCACACAGCAGTCAGTGCCTGGGTCAGCACGATGCTCAGCTCGAGCACGATGCCGAGGCGTGCCGTTGCCGTGTGTTCGACGAGGTTGGCCAAGGTAGCGCCGGCGTTGTCGGTGACGTACAGCTGGCCGCGGACGATCTGGTACCCGAGTGCTCCGGTGACTGCCAGCCCGAGATACAGAAGCCCGGTCGTCCGGGCGGTGCCGATGAGGTCCTCGCCTCTGATCGTCGTTGAGTGTGACCCGGCATGGGGCTTCGTCATGGTCATCGCAGGCTCCTTTCGCGGGCCGCTCGAAGCACGATCAGAACTTGCCCAGCGCAATCTCCGAGAGCAGCAGGACAACGGGAAGGAGGCCGAGGGCGGTGGCGAGTACGACGGTCCAGGACCGCTCGTGATGGCGGAAGATAGCGAGTAGCCCTGTCACGAGGGCCGAAAGCGCACACAACCAGATCCCCACGCCCCAGGCGAGCTGGGCCCAGCTGTCGGTGTAGCTGTCGGCGGGTTGGACGATGTCGAGCGCGAAGCTCAGCACCAGCAGGAGAATGCCTGTGACGCTCAGCCCGGCAAACGTGACGGCCCGGCGGCCGATACGGGACTCAGGCCACGACCCCCGCATGTCGAGACGAGTACGCAGTGGCGTCGTCATACTCGAAGTCTCCTCTTGACCGAGCCGCGCGAGCAGAGGCCAAAGCCCTCCGACATGCCGAGCGACCACTGGGCGAGGGGTCCGGAGAGGAGGTGGAGGCATCGGAGATGTGGTCGCGAGGCGTCTGGGGTCCCGCCATGGCGGGAGCCTCCGCCTTCTGGGTGACGAACCTTGCCATCTCGTTGACGCCGGTGGCCGCCGACTACCGGGCAGCGCTGTCGATCTCCTATGTCCCCATGCTTGTCGAGGCAGCGATCGGTGGGACCTTCATGGGTCTCTGCGTGAGTTGGGTGCTCGTGCGGTTTCCCGACCGCGTCCCGGGTAGGGACCCGGTCTCGAAGGCGCTTGTGCTCTGCTTCGCCGTCCTTGTGGTGGTCACGGCGTTGGTGGAAGTCCCTGCGAAGTTCGGAGCTTCGGTGGACCAGCCCCTGCGCAACCTGATCATCGCGACCACCATCAACGTCTTGAGGCTCTCCGCCCTGGGGCTGGCTGTCGGCTGCCTGCGTAAGCGCGTCGTTGGTCGTGATCACGACCAGGCACCTTGAGTCGCAAACTCCCGAGTGGCAGCGCCTGCGGCGGCTATGGAGCCGTTGTCAGGTGTCGTGCTGTGGCGAGCGCCCACAAGACGACCATGGCCGTCACGAGTGCCACCAGCCCTACCTGTGACTCCCGGACCAAGGCGGCAACGCCACTGACGAGCGCTGCGGCGCCCAGCACGGAGGAGACCACCGCGTACGCCATCGGGGCTCGATGTTGTCCCTGCGCGCCGTAGACCTGCGTCATCCGGGCACGAGCGGTCATGCAGCCGAGGTAGCCGAGCCCGAAGACCACGGCTGCCAGCACGCGGGTGGACCAGCCCGTCAACGCGACGTCGGTGAACCACAGCACCGTCATGATCGCGGCGGCGGCGACGAGCAGAGTGGCCATTGCATCGGCGCCCGAGATTCGGTCCGCGTGCACTGTGGTCGAACGGTCCTGCAGTGTCTTGTGCCGAGCTGACGACATCGTCATCACCTCTCTTGCTCTCCCGGAACTGGGTGGGTCTGAAGGACTTCATGGAGCTCTGCGGCCGCTGGTGTGGAGACGTCGGCGCCCTTGATCAACAGCCACAATCCAAGGGCCAGCTCGAAAGGCACGTACGGCGCGTACAGCACCCTGCTCGGCTCGAGGTGGCGATCCCAGATAAGCATCAGGGTGGCGACCAGGACCAGAGGAACGGCCAGCAGCCCCCACAGGGCTAGTGCTCGAGGCACGATCCCCGACCCGCGCAGCAGCGAGTACCAGATCATGGCCCCGACGCAGAAGAAGAACATGTCGATGTCGCCGGCGTGCTGACTGACCCCGAGAGCGAGTGAGCCCGACCACGCGGCGTTGACGTCCAGCAACGCGTACAGGGCGAGCGTCTTGACCGTGAGGAAGACCGCCTCGGACATCCACAAGCCGAATGCGATCAGTGCGAGGGTCCGCTGCTGGCGTCTGAGGACGACGTACAGCAACGCGGTCATCCCGATGATCCCGACGCTGGTCAGAAGCTCGAGCACGATCGTCGCCCGCATGCGTTCTGGGCTGTTCGAGATGTCTCTCAAGACCTCGGAGAGGCCGCCGTCAAGCAGCGGCGCCGAGAGGAGACCGGCCGCGAGGCTGGTGACGAACTGGAAGACGAACGCCGCCCCGAGGTACCTCGGGATGTGATCCGCGACTTCGGTCGACATGCCGTCACCCCCTGGTGGTCGCGACCTCCTCGGGCGATTCGACGCTCAGCTCGGACCGCTTCGTGTCGCGGCTCTGTTCACCCCCAGAAGTTGCGAAAGCCTCGGCCGTCTTCGGCCAGGTCCAGGCGTAGAAGCCGATCGCCGCCAGGAGCGCGGTCTCGATGACACTGCCGAAGATGAAGTAGTTCCACTCCCCCACAGCGCTGCCGACGATCGTGACGGCATACAGCGCTGCCAGCACGACGTTCGCCATCCGGGTGATCTTCACGGGCAGGACGAGGCTGAGGAAGAGCATCAGGCTGGGCACGGCGACATACACCATGACGCCCAGCAGATAGCCCTGCCCGATCGTGAACGCAGCGATCTTGCCGGCCTCGATGTCCGCCCGCACGTCGCTTCGGTACATCCCGAACAAGTCCACGCACACGAAGACGAACAACATCGAAGTCCACAGTGTCGCGATCTTGAGACGCGGGTTGACCCAGTAATCACGGTAGTCGGTCGTCGAACTCATCATGACCTCCTGGGGCAGATGGCGAGCCACCCGGCACGACGCCGCGATGCGGCCTCATCCACTTCCACTCCCAGCCTTCGGGGCTGGAGGGACGCCGGCCAGAGGACATGGTCCGTGACGAGAAAGACAGGTCCCGCGAGACCCCGTCGTTCACACGTCATGACCGCGCCTCAGCGGCCGATCTGGTGCACCACCGTGGTGCACGGAGCCTTTCCAAACGCCTCACCACTGGGTGCAGCAAGGCACATCAACCAGGGCAAGAAGGGACGGAGTCTGTGCACTGGAGGCGATATGTCCGGTTCAAGTCCCCCTTCGGACACCGAGCTGCACCCCGTCTGGCGTGCGCTCGTCGGGGGTCGGGCGTTTGGTGCGTAGGTCGAGCGCCAAGGCCCAGCCCTTGAGAGGGAACGCCGGGTGCTCGGTAACCGCGATGCTGGATCCGTCGGCGCAGCCCATACCCCCGGCTGTCTCTGCCGCCGTCAGGGTGTGGGCAACCTGCGTCCTTTCTCGCCGCGTCTGAAGCGCTCACTAAGGTCAGGGAGTGAGCGCAGAAGATCGACCTATCAAGCCGAAGCGCGTGCAGGACTACCGCACCTTGCCCCCCGGGGTGTCCCTCGACGAGACCATCGCAAGTGTCGAACCAGACGCCGCCCCAGATCCGGGCGCCGGGCGCAACGTCGACCAGCACCGCGCTCTGCGGGACGACTGACTCCCGCCCGACCGACGCCACCTCGACCAAACGGGCGTGTCCAACCGACGCACATGTTCGGGGCACCGCCGACTGTGGGCAATGGGTCTATTGCCGGATCCGTTTGGTGAGCCGGATTCGACCGTTGGGCAGGTAGTCCGCGCCGTACCGGGCGTGATGGATCATCCGGTGATGGCGGGGGCACACCATGCGGCCGTCGGCCACAGAGGTCTTGCCGCCCTCAGCCCAGGGCACGCGGTGGTGGGCGTGGCAGAAGGACGCCGGGATGGTGCAGCCCTCGACGGTGCACGTCTTGTCCCGCACCGCCATCGCGATGCGCTGGCCCTCGGTGTGAAACCGGGCCTTGCGGCCCTGATCGAGGACCTCGGACTTCGGCCCGAGCACCTGAGGGATGATCCCGGCATGGCAAGCGAGCCGCCGTGCCGCGCCCTCGGTGATCTGCCCCCCGGTCGACAAGGTCGCCACCCCGAGGCCGTCCTGCAGCACCTGGAGCGGGATGGTGACCAGCACGGTGGCCAGCCCGCCACCGGCCTTGGGGAGCTTCTTGGTCGGGTAACGCTCGAGGAGCTCGGTGAACGCCTGGCCGAGGATCTCCGGGGCGGTGCGCTGCACCACCCGCCCCTCCTCGTCGACCACCTCCCGGTCGATCGCGTCGGGCCGCTTGGGCGAGGCCAGCGCGTCGAGCGCGACCGACAGCATCGCCGCGTGCAACGACGGGATCCGGAAGGTGCCGTGGCAGGTGCCGTTGCCGTCGTCGAAGATCTTGAGCATCGTCCGTCGCGCGGCGGCCGCTTCTTCGGCTTCGAGCCGCTTGGCGAGCTCGGCGTCGGCGGCGTCGGGATCGATGACGTGCAGCAGGTGCCGGGCCAGCACCTTCAGCGCCTTGGCGTCGTGCCGGCGCGCCTCGCCGAGCAGGTGCGCCTCGGCCCGCTGGCGGTCCGAATCCGCGACGTACGCCGGCAAGGCCGTCACCGCCTCGGTGATCACCTGTGCCTGCTCGAGGTTGACCGCGCCGTCCAGGAACGCCGCTCCGGTCGCCTCGAACGCGTCGTCGAGCTGCTGGGCCAGCTTCACCTGCCCGCGGGCGCGACCGCGGAGCGTCCGGGTCTCGGCGGCCAGCCACGCCGCCGTTGAGGTGGCCGTCGACGTGGCACCGGCCTCCTCGCGCACATGCACCCGCTCACCGTGGGCCAGCAGCCTGACCTTCAACGCCTCCAGCCTGGACTGGGCACGGCACAGCTCCTTGACCGCCTCGGCGGTCTCGGTGGCATCCAGCTCCGAGACCGGGGCACCCCCGGCGGTGACATCGTCGAGAACCTCGTGCACCCGCCCGGAGAACCAGTGCACCCGACACGACCGGTGCGGCACCGGCGTACCGCCCTGGGACTCGTCGACCACCGCCATGACCCGACGCTACGGGCGGCCACCGACATTTCTCGAACGGTGTTCGATTCGTCAACAGTCCGTCTGGCCGGCACGCACGTAGGGACCGACCGGCTGACCGCCGAGTTCCCCGACGGGACGGAGCGAGAAGTCACCGCCCTCGGTCAGACGGCCCGGGCGGCGCGCAGGATCGCCTCCGCGGAGCGGTCGATGTCGGCCCCGGTCGTCGTGGCGTTGGAGACCGAGACCCGGATCAGCCGCTTGCCGCGCCACGTCGTCCCCCCGACCCAGCAGGTGCCGTCCTGCTGGACCGCCTCGGTGATCGCGTCGGTGCCGGACAGGTCGCCGAAGCCGACGAGCACCTGGTTGAGCACCACGTCGTTGCGGATCGTCGCGCCGCCGTCGGCGAGGAGACCGGCCATCCGGCGCGCATGGGCGCAGCAGCGGTCCACGAGGTCGGCGACGCCGCTGCGGCCGCGCTCCAGCAGCGCGGCCCACACCGCGAAGCCGCGCGCCCGTCGCGACGACTCGGGGGTGAGATCACCGAGGACGCGGTCGGCGCCGCCGGAGCCGGTGAGGTAGGAGGCGGTGTAGGACATCGTGGCGGCGTGCGCCTCGGGGTCGCGGCAGATCGCCAGGCCGCAGTCGTAGGGGACGTTTAGCCACTTGTGGGCGTCGGTCCCCCAGGAGTCGGCGAGCTGCACGCCGCGGGTCAGGTGGGCGTGCCGAGGACTCGCCGCCGCCCAGAGGCCGAAGGCGCCGTCGACGTGCACCCAGGCCCCGGCCTCGTGGGCGAGGGGTATCGCGCGCTCGAAGTCGTCGCAGGCGCCGGTGTTCACGTTGCCGGCCTGAAGACAGACGACGGCCGGGGCATCGTCGAGCCGCTCGAGCACCTCGCCCAGATGCTCCAGGTCGATCGCGCCGTTGGCGTCGGCGCGCACCTCACGGATGGAGCCGGTGCCCATGCCCAGCAGCCGCAGGGTCCGGTCCACGGTGGCGTGCCGCTCCTCGCCGGCCACCACAGCGACCGGCGGAGCGCGCCGTACAGACCGTCGCGCGCGACGTCCCAGCCCGCCCGGGCCAGCACCTCGTTCCGGCCGATCGCCAGCCCGACGTTGTTGCCCGCCTGGGCTCCCGTGGCGAAGGCGACCGACGACTCCTGCGGCAGGCCGAGCAGCTCCGTCACCCAGGCGCCGGCGGCGCGCTCCGCCGCCCCGGCCGCCGGAGACAGGGTCTCGTTGAACGCCGCCTGGTCCCAACCCGTGGTCAGGATGTCCGCCGCCGACGCCGCGGGCACCACGGCCCGCTCGCCGACGGTACGGCGGTGCTCCGCCGCCGCCCTGGCGGCGCGGACGAAGAGCTGCTCCAGGTCGGTCATCGGCCCACGGTGGACCCCCGGGCGCCGCGGGCGCAACGCCCACGCCAGAGCAGCCCGCCGACAGTCAGCGAACAGCGTTCGAGAGACCGTGGACTGCCCGATCCGGTGTGCTCACGAGCGCCCAGGCGACGACAAGGACGCGGTCAGTCGGGCGGCGAGAGTGGCGACCGCGTCCCGCAGCTCGGGCCCCTCCTCGACCCGGAAGGGCACCGGAACCCTGGCCAGCCACTCGGCTGCGTACATCGTGGGGTTGCTGGTGCTGCCCTCGAGCACGCACCCGGCGCCGAGGGTCCGCAGCCGTCCCATCGGCTGACCGACCCACGGCGCCACCTCCTCCACCGGCGCGTGGAACACGACGCGGGTGGGGAACTCCCCCGTACGGACCGCGGACCGACTCGACCGGCACGCCTGCTTCGCGGAGGATCGCGACGTAGCGCCGGGCGGCACGCTCGGTCACCCCGAGCCGGCGCGCCAGGTCGTCCGCGGTCGTGCCGGGCCGACCGCGGAGGAGCTCCAGCGTCCGGAGCGCTCGCGCGGTGGGACTGTCCTGGCCTGCCACGGAGCAGACGCTAGGCGGTTCGGAGACGAACCGGAAGCCGTTCGTCCGGTTCCACCCCTACGGTGAGACCCATGACCGACTTCCACCAGCAGGACCTCTCGGGCTCGCGCTTCGAGGAGGTGGACCTCCGCGGCGCCACCTTCCACCAGGTGCGGCTCAACGACGCGCGCATCTACGACGCCGACCTCAGCGGCCTCGACATCAGGGCCGCGTTCCTCGAGGGCGCCTCCATGAGCGGCGTCGAGCTGGTCGACGTGACCATCTCCGGTGAGCTGCAGAACGTCACCGTCAACGGCGTCGACATCGGGCCCCTCGTCGAGGCCGAGCTGAACCGGATGATGCCCGACCGCGCCAAGATGCGGCCGCACGAGGCGGCGGGCTTCCAGGAGGCCTGGCAGATCCTCGAGCGGCTGTGGGCCGGGACCGTCGAGCGCGCGCGCACCTTCCCGGAGGACGAGCTGCACCGTCGGGTCGGCGGCGAGTGGTCCTTCATCCAGACGCTGCGGCACCTCAGCTTCGCCACGGACTGCTGGGTCAGCCGGACGATCCTCGGCGAGACCGCGCCGTGGGACCGGCTCGGGCTGCCGTGGGAAGAGGCCCCGACGTGGCAAGGCATCGAGCTCGACCTCGACGCCCGCCCGTCGCTCGACGAGGCGCTGACGCTGCGCTCCGGCCGGCAGGCGAAGGTCCGGAAGGTCCTCGACGGGCTGACGCCCGAGCAGCTCGCCTCCGAGGTGAGCCCGGTCGGCCCGGGCTGGCCGGAGGAGGGCATGACCGTCACCGTCGGGCACTGCCTGCACGTCGTGCTCAACGAGGAGTGGGAGCACCGGTTGTACGCCGAACGAGACCTGACCCTGCTGGAGAAGGAGAACTGACATGGACATCGTGCTCATCGGCGGCCTGTGGCTCGACGGCCGCGCGTGGGACGACGTGGTGCCCGCGCTGGAGGAGCTCGGCCACCGGCCGGTCCCCCTCACGTTGCCCGGCCAGGGCGACGGTGCTGCCACCACGACGCTGGAGGACCAGGTCGCGGCCGTGGTCTCCGCGGTCGACGCGGCCGACGGACGACCGCTGGTCGTCGGCCACTCGGCTGCCTGCTCGCTGGCCTGGCTCGCCGCCGACGCGCGGCCGGACGCGGTCGCCGGCACGGCGCTGATCGGCGGGTTCCCCAGCGACGACGGCGACTCCTACGCCGACTACTTCGAGCCGGTCGACGGCGCGGTGCCCTTCCCCGGCTGGGACCCGTTCGAGGGGCCGGACTCCGCCGACCTCGACGCCGACGCGCGGCGGCGCATGGAGTCGCTGGTGGTGCCGGTGCCCGCGGGCGTCACGAAGGGCGCCGTGCGGCTGACCGACGAGCGGAGGTACGACGTCCCCGTCACGGTGGTCTGCCCGGAGTTCTCGCCCACCGAGGCCCGGGAGTGGATCGACGGCGGCGACGTGCCCGAGCTGGCGCGCGCGAAGCTCCTCGAGCTCGTGGACATCGACTCCGGCCACTGGCCGATGTTCACCAAGCCCGCCGAGCTGTCCCGGCTCCTCGCGGAGTGTGCCTCTCGAGCGGAGTAGCCGGCCGCCGCCACCAGGAATCTCCGCGCCCCGAACGACGTTGGTACGACGTGGAGCGCACCCCTGACGAATTCCAGCCCGACCCCGAGCAAGACCTGGTCTCCCCGCCGCTGCTCTTCCCTGGCCAGGCGGCGCCGGAGTCGGCGTACCGGGTGGCCTACGACCTGCTCGCGCGTCGGGCACCGGTCGAGGCGCTCGCGGTCCTGGAGCCGGCCCTGGCCGAGGAGCCCCGCAACACCGGTCTGCGCTCCTTGCGCGCGTGGGCCTACCTGATCCGGGTCCAGCTCGGTCGGGCCGAGGAGGAGCTGACCTCGCTCGTCGCGGACGACCCCAGCGACGTGTGGGCCCGCCATGCCCTGGGCCGCACCTACGAGCGGCAGGCCCGGGACGCCGAGGCGCTGCCCCACCTCCGGCTGGCCGCGGCGATGAGCGGAGACCCGGTGCACGCGGCCGCGGTCGCGCGGGTGGAGGCGCGGCTGGCCGGTCGCTGACCGGTCAGCGACGGCCCGTCCCCTCCGCGACCCCCATCGGTGTCGCGTCGACGGCGCAGTGCCGCGGCGCGCACCGCGGGGACTCCGCGGACGGGCCCGGCCCCGGCACCGGTCGCAGGGAAACCGCAGCGACGGCGCCTGCGAGGGCGAACAGCGCCGCGCACACGAGCATGGCGTGCTCGAAGGCCGGCTCGAGGGCCTGCGGGTCCGAGAAGCCGCCGTCCCCGAGGCCGGTGACGGCCGGCAGCATCGCGACGGCGACCAGCCCGCCCGTCCTCGCTACGGCGTTGTTCGTGCCGCTGGCGAGCCCCACCTGACCTTCGCCCACCGCGCCGAGCACCGTGGTGGTCAGCGGGGCGACCGTGATCGTGAGCCCGGTCCCCAGCAGCGCCACCGGCACCACGACGTCGGGGAAGTAGGACGCGCCGGGCCCGACCCGGCTGAGCAGCGCCACGCCTGACGCGGCGACGAGCGGGCCCGCCGTGAGCACCGCGCGCGCCCCGAGCCGGTCGCCCAGCGCACCGGCGCGCGGGGAGAACAGCAGCATCAGCGCGGTGATCGGGATCAGCGCCAGTCCCGCGGTCAGCGCGTCCCACCCGGAGACCACCTGCAGGGTCACCACCAGCCAGAAGAACACCCCGCCGAGTCCGGCGTACACCAGGAAGGTGACCGCGTTCGTGGCGGCGAACCGGGGGGCGGCGAAGATGCCCAGCGGCAGCATCGGTGCCACTGTGGAACGCTCCCGGACCAGGAACCCGACCACGCCGGTGAGTCCGAGGCCCAGTCCGAGCTGCACCTCGACCGAACCAGGACCTGCGGTGGACCACGCGGACAGGCCGTACGTGAGCGCGCCCAGCCCCAGCGCGGCGAGCGCGGCTCCCCCGAGGTCGAGCCCCCCGTCGGACTCCTCCCGCGACTCCGGCACGTGGCGTACGGCGATGACCAGCACGGCCAGCAGCACCGGCACATTGAGGAAGAAGATCCAACGCCACGATCCCGCGTCGACCAGGAGCCCGCCCAGGAACGGACCGACGGCACCGGCGATCCCGGCGAGCCCCGACCAGGCACCGATGGCCCGCGACCGGTCCTCGGACCGGAAGGCCGACTGCAGGATCGCGAGCGAGCCCGGCGTCAGGAGCGCGGCCCCGACGCCCTGCAGCGCCCGGAAGACGACCAGCATGCCGGTGGTGGTGGCGAGCGCGCAGGCCAGCGACGCCAGCCCGAACCACGCAGCGCCGACGAGGAACACGCGGCGGCGCCCGTACCGGTCCCCCAGCGAGCCGCCGACGAGCACGAACGCGGCGAGGGTGAGCGTGTAGCCGTTGACGACCCAGGTCAGCGCGGCGGCGTCCGCGTCGAGCTCCGTCCCGATCGCGGGAAGGGCGATGTTCACCACGGTCGCGTCGAGGAACGCCACGGACGATCCCAGCACCGTCGCGGCGAGCACCCAGCGGCCGGCCGGCTCGCCGTAGGACAGCCGCTCGGCCTCCGGCGCGGTCGTCATGGCAGCGACTCTACGAGCCTGACCCGACCGGGAGTTCACGCGCTGAGGAAGGCGAGGCTGACCGTGCCGAGATAGATCAGCGGGATGGCGAGACCTTCGAAACCGACGCCCTTCCGGTCGCGTACCACCAGACCGCCGGCGAGCACCGCGGTCATGAGCGCGGTCCCGCCGAGGAGGACGAGGCTCGCGTCGCCGGCGTCGCGGTACACCGGCCCGTCCAGGTAGAACACGTCGGCCATGGCGATCATCAGGATGTCGAATGTGTTGCCCCCGATGATGTTGCTGACCCCCAGGGTCAGCGTCCCCATCCGCACCGCCGTGATGAGCACGACCAGCTCGGGCAGCGACGTGATCGCGGTCGTCAGGGTGAACCCGACGACCCCGCTGGGCAGGCCGGTCGCGGCCACGACGCCGAGGCCCGCCCGACCGATGGCCCAGCCGGCCACGCCGACCACGAGACCCAGAGCGGCCAACGCCCCCCACAGCTGGCCGATCGGCCGGTCGCTGGTCGGCGGTTGGTCCTCCTCCTGCTCCGTGGCCGACGTGCGGACTGCCTCCCACATGGGCTCCTTGCGCATGTTGCGGAGCAGGTAGAGCCCGTAGCCGTAGGCGACGGGGATCAGCAGCGTCATCGGATGGATCCAGCCCCACCGCAGGTCCGGGGTGGCGTAGGCGACCACCGGCACCGCGAGCAGCGCCAGCATGATGACGGCCTGCAGCAGGTTCTCCAGGGACGCGGCGGCGTGCTCGAGGTTGCTCCGGCGGTAGACCAGGTCGGCGATGGCCAGCCACACGGTCTGGACCGCCACTCCCCCGATCGGGTTGGCGAGCCCGAACGCCGGGTCACCGCTGAGGGAGCCGGTGGTCGTGGTGACGATCCCGGGCAGCGAGGTCACCGCCCCCAGCAGCAGCGCACCGGCGACGGCGTCACCGAGGCCGGTGCGCTCGGCCAACGAGTCTGCCACCCGGGTGAGCCGGGAGCCGGCGAGGAGGATGGCGACCGCCGACACCGCGAGGACGGCCGCACTGACGCCCAGCGGCCACGCGGCGCTCGTCACCGGCCCGTCCTCCCCTCGCCAGGTCTCGTCTCCCCGGAGTTCCTTCCCCAGGAGACGACGACCATGCCCGAGCGTCGGGGGCGGCGCTACGTCTCGGGGATGACCGGCTCTGCGGTGAGAGCGGCAGCCCCCGCCGTGGCGATCTCGACGTACTGGTCGAACCACGACGAGGACGGCAGCCCCGCGAAGGCGGCGACGGCGTACGACAGCCGGACCGCCGGGACGACGTACTGCTCGCTCATCGCGACCTCAGGTGAGGACGGTCGTGAAACGGTCGTTGAGCTCGCGGGCGTGGTAGAAGATCCCCTTGCCCAGCTGCTCGGGCGTCCAGACGCTCACCGGGCGGTCGGGGTAGGCGAGGTAGCCGCCGGCGAACACCTCGTTGCGGTTGCCCGACGGGTCGAAGAAGTAGACCGTCTGACCGCGCGTGATGCCGTGCCTCGTCGGCCCGACGTCGATCGGCACGTCGTCCATGGAGAAGAGGTCGGCGGCACGGCCCACGTCGTTCCAGTCGCCGAGCCGGAAGGCGAAGTGGTGCAGCTTCCCCTGCGGTCCCTCCAGGCAGGCGAGCTGGTGGATCTGGTTGTTGCTGGTCATCCACGACGCGATGACGTGGGCGTCGTCGTCCAACGACGTCTGCACCCGCTCGGTGGCGTAGAAGTCGAACACCTGGCCGAGGAAGTCCTGCATCTGCGCCACGTCCGCGCAGGTGATGAGGGCGTGGTCGAGCGCCGGCACGCCGACACCGACGAGGTGCCGCGGGAAGGCGTCGGGGTTGTGCGTGCCGACCTCGGTGCCGATCAGCTCGGCCTCGTGGTAGACCTCGAACACGTGGTCCGACGGAGCCGTGAACCGGATGCCGTCGCCGATGCCGGGGTTCTCGCCCTTGCTCATCCGCTCGACGGTGACGCCGAAGCTCGCAGCCCGGCGCTCGATCTCGTCGAGGTCCTCCGACCAGCGCACCTTCCAACCGAACTTCACCAGCCCGACGCCGCCCTCCTCGAGGACGACCGAGTGGTGGTCCCACTCGTCCCAGGCCTTGTAGTAGACGCGGCCGGGCTCGCTGTGGGTCTCGTAGAGGCCCATCGTGTTGGCGTAGTGGTCCTTCGCCTCCGCCAGGTCGGTGACCCGGACGTGGGCGTAGCCCATCCTCATGACACCCATCTCAGATCTCCTTCGTGCCGGCAGCCGCGTGGACCGGGCCGCTCGTGTTCAGGTAGCGCAGCAGGCCGGTCGGCGCGCTGTGCACGTCGTCCTGGTCGATGCGCAGAGTGATGTCCCCCAGCGGGATCGCCCGGCAGGACAGACACTTGGCGTCCGCGCGGTCGTCGAGCGTGAGCACCGTGTCCGCCACGGTCTTCTCGTAGGTCACCTCACCGTCGACCACCTCGAGCTTGCAGATGCCGCAGCCGCCGCGGCGGCACCCGACCTTCCGCACCGTGAAGCCACAGCGGAAGAGCCCGGTCAGCACCGGCTCCCCGTCGGCGAGGTGCGCCTCGAACCCGCTGGGCTCGATCCGTACACGCGGCATGACGCCCGCCCCTCAGGCCCCGGGTCGGGGGCGGTCGTCGATCTGCATGACCACGGCCTTCGGCTCGGTGAAGAACTCGCGGCTGAAGGTGCCGCCCTCGCGCCCCACCCCGCTGTGACCGACACCGCCGAACGGCGCGCGCAGGTCGCGGATGAAGAAGCAGTTGACCCACACCGTCCCCACGTCCAGCCGCGCGGCGACGCGGTGCGCGGTGTGCAGGTCCTCGGTGAAGAGCTGGGCGTCCAGGCCGTACGGCGTCCCGTTCGCGAGCGCGACGACCTCGTCCTCGGTGTCGAAGGGGTGCACGACCACGACCGGACCGAAGATCTCCTCGCACACGTGGCGGCTGTCCAGCGGCATGTCGACGAGCACCGTCGGCTTGACGAACCAGCCGTCGCCGACGCCGCCGGTGAGCATCCGGCCCCCGGCCTCCTCGACGGTGTCGACGTAGCCCTTGACCTTGAGGAAGTGCTCCTCGCTGGCCAATGGCCCGAACTCGGTGGACGGGTCGAGGGGGTCGCCGAACTTCATCGCCTCCGCACGGGCGACGAACTTCTCGAGGAAGGCTTCGTAGACGGGGCGCTGGACGTAGAGCCGGGAGCCGGAGAGGCAGATCTGGCCGGCGTTGCGGAAGATCGACTGGATCGACCAGTCCACGGCGTTGTCGAGCTCGGCGTCGGCGAAGACGATGTTGCAGTTCTTGCCGCCGAGCTCGAGGGACACCGGCGTCAGGTTGTCGGCGGCGGCCCTGCTGATGATCCTGCCGGTGCCGGTCTCACCGGTGAAGGTGATCCGGTCGACGCGGGGATCGGTGGTGAGCGCCTCGCCCACCGAGGCCGGGCCGTAGCCGTGCACGACGTTGAGGACGCCCTCGGGGATCCCGGCGTCGGCGGCCAGCCGCGCCAGGATGGTGGCGGACGTCGGGGTGTCCTCTGCGGGCTTCAGCACGACCGTGTTGCCCCACGCCAGGGCGGGCGCGACCTTCCAGGTCTCGAGCATCAGTGGGAAGTTCCACGGCGCGATCGCCACCACCACGCCGGCCGGCTCGTAGCGCGTGTAGGCGTGGTGGCCGGTGTCCATCGGCAGCGTGTCCGCCATCGCCATCTTGGCGTGGTCGGCGAAGAACCGGAAGTTCTGGGCGGCGCGCGCCACGTCGTGGTGGCACTGCGCCAGCGGCTTGCCCATGTCGCGGGAGTCGGCCGCCCCGAGCTCGTCGGCGTGCGCCTCCATCAGGTCGGCCAGCTTGTGCAGCAGCCGCTGGCGCTCGCCGTACCCCATCCGCGGCCACGGGCCCTCGTCGAAGGCCCGCCGCGCCGCGGCGACGGCCAGGCCGGCGTCGGCTGCCGAGCCGAGCGCCACGTCGGCCCACGGCTCGCGCGTCCACGGGTTCACGGTCGGGAAGCGCTCGCCGGACAGGGAGTCGACCTCCTTGCCGTTGACGAAGTGCCCGAAGTACTCACGCTGGCTCATGCCTGTGCTCCCTGTTCCTGTGCGACTTGGTGCGCGGTCCGTTCCGCGATGGTGACGTCGCCTGCTGCCCAGTGCGTGGCAGGCACTTCCCGTACGACGACGCGGACGCTGTCGAGCGGCGCGGCGATGCTGCTGGTGACGGCGTGGGTGAGGCTGCTGAGCAGGGCCCGCAGCTGTTCCGGTGTCCGACCCTCGACGAGGGTCACCTCGACGAGCGGCATCAGTCCGGCCGTCCGCAGTCGAGGACCACGTCGCCGAGCGTGCTGAACCGGCACGCGACCGTGGACCCGGGCGTGGCGAACACGGCATCGGTCATCCCGCCGGTCAGCACGGTCCACCCCGGCTCGACCGCGAGACCCCGGGCCGCCAGCTCGTTCGCGGCGAGGGCGAGCGCCTCGGCGGGATTGCCCAGCACGGCGGCCCCGGTGGCACTGTCGACGACCTCGCCGTCGACCTCGAGGAGCACCTTCTCGGCGACCAGGTCGACGTCGTCCGGCGAGAGGGCGGTGTCGCCGACGACGTACGCGCCGGAGGAGGCGTTGTCGGCGACCACGTCCCCCGCGGCGAACGTGAAGTCGCGGTAGCGGCTGTCGATGACCTCGGCACCGGCGAACACCCTGCCCACCGCCGTCAGCGCCTGCTCGGCCGTGACGCCCGGTCCTTCCAGGCGGTGCTGCATGAGGAAGACGATCTCCGGCTCGATGCGGGGGTGGATGAGCTTGCGCTGCGGCACGGGCGCGCCGGGGGCGAGCACCATCGCGTCGGTGAGCCAGGCCACGAACGGGGTGTCGACGCCCATGCGCGCCTGCTTCGCCCTGCTGGTCAGGCCCAGCTTGATGCCGGTCAGGCGCTCACCGCGGGCCAGCCGGCGGCGCAACGTCTCGTTCTGGACCCGGTAGCCGGTGGCGACGTCGAGCTCGGGCCACTCGTCGGTGAGCTTCGTGCGGTCGCGGCGCTGGTCCTCGCAGGACAGCAGCTCGGTGGCGGCCGAGTCGACGGTCCAGCCGGTCATCGGGGCACTCCTTCGGTCAGCGGAAGGTCGGGTCGGTCAGCTGCTTCGACCGTAGGAACTGCGGCGCCCTGGCGGCTCCCCGGTTCCGCAGGGAGGAACAGCGCGGGACCAAGGACCCACCCGGAGGGGCCCGAGGTGCGCGGTGAAGCCCTTGCCCCGCGTCCGGGTCGGCCGGATCATCGAGGGGTCGGGACCAGCCGACGGAGCGGAGGGCCGGCGGTGAACGCTGAGGACGCGTGGGCCACCACGACGCCGCGCGAGCCGTCGGTGTCCGTCGCGGACTCCGGCGAGGCGCTGCGCTCGGTCGCCACCGCCCTGGACGTGCTCGAGTGCTTCGCGGTCGACGGCGAGCTCGGCGTCTCCGACATCGCCCGGCGCCTCGGGACCGCCAAGAGCACCGCGCACCGGCTGCTGACCACGCTCGGTTCGCGCGGACTCATCGAGAAGGTCCCGGAGACGGGCCGGTACCGGCTGGGTCTGCACCTGCTGGAGCTGGGCCAGCTGGTCCAGGCCCGCAACGCGCTGCGGCACGCCGCGATGCCGGTGCTGGAGCACCTCGTGCGCACCACCGGCCACACCGCGAACCTCTCCATCCCCGACGGCGCCGACGTCGTGTTCGTGGAACGGCTGGAGAACGGGCCGGTCCGCTCGCACCTGGAGCACGCCGGCCGCCGCTACCCGGCGCACTGCACCAGCTCGGGCAAGGCGATGGCGGCGTTCAACCCCGCGCTGGACCTCGCGCGCCGGGAGGCGGGTTTCCCACCCCGGGTCAGCCACACCGTCCGGTCGGTGAAGGACTGGGACCGTGAGCTGCAGCTGGTCCGCACCCGGGGGTTCGCGACCTCCGACAGCGAGGCCTTCGACGGCACCAGCTCGGTCGCGGTGCCGATCCTCGACCTCCGGCGTACGGCGGTCGCCGCGGTGTCCCTCCTGGGGCCGACGGCTCGCATGCAGCCCGAGCTGGCCCCGCTCGCGGAGCTGCTCCGGACGGAGTCGCGGCGGATCGCCCGGGGTCTGACGTAGCCTTCCGTCGGAGCCAGGAGGTGCCCTTGCCGGTGAGCGACAGCGCGGACACCGGCACGGTGCTCGGCAAGGTGGTCACCGTGCTGCGCGCGTTCGCCCCCGACGACCACGGCGTCACGCTCGCCGAGCTCGGCCGGCGCACCGGCCTGCCGAAGGGCACCCTGCACCGGGTGGTCACCGACCTGGTCGCGGTGCGACTGCTGGACAAGGGTCCGTCCGGCTACCGGCTCGGCGGGCAGATGTTCGAGCTCGGCATGCGCGCCTCCGTGGAACGCGGCCTGCTGGAGGTGGCCACGCCGTTCATGGAGGACGTCTACGAGCGCACCCACGAGACCGTGCACCTCGGCGTCCCCGAAGGCACGGAGGTCGTGTACGTCGCCAAGCTCGGCGGGCACCGCCAGGCGGCAGCGCCGTCGCGCATCGGCGGCCGGATGCCCATGCACTGCACGGCGATCGGCAAGTCCCTGCTCGCCTTCTCCGATCCCGATCTGCTGCAGCGGGTGGTCGACGGCCCCCTGGAGCGCCGCACCCCGCGCACGATCACGGCGCCCGGCCGGCTGCGCCAGCACCTGGAGCGGGTGCGCGAGGCCGGCATCGCCTACGAGCACGAGGAGTCCGCGGTCGGCATCGTCTGCGTCGCGGCGCCGGTGCTCGACGCCGACGACGAGCCGGTGGCGGCGATCAGCGTCACCGGCCCGGTCACCCGCTTCCACCCGGAGCGGCACGCCGCCCTGGTGAAGGCCGCGGCGGACGGCGTGGCCGCCACGCTGGCCCGCCGGGCGGCGATCCAGCGCGGCTGACCCGCGTTCCATCCAGTGGAACGCCGCCGTAGGTCTGCGCGGTCGACGGGGCCCACGCTGGGCGTCATGACAGCAGCCCCCAGCGCAGCTCCGAAGACCGCCGTACCTCCCGAAGCCGTGGCCGAGGCGGCCGAGCGCCTCCGCACCGCCCAACGGACCCGGACGCCGTGCCGCCCGGTCCGCGAGCTCATCGGCGAGGCGGACATCGCCGTCGCCTACGCCGTGCAGCAGGACCTGACCGCCCACCGGCTGGCCGAGGGCGCCGTGGTGGTCGGGCGCAAGATCGGCCTCACCTCCGCGGCCGTCCAGGGCCAGCTGGGGGTCGACCAGCCGGACTTCGGGGTGCTCTTCGGCGACATGGACGTCACCGCCCTGCCCGAGGTCCCCGGCGACCGGCTCCTGCAGCCGAAGGTCGAGGCGGAGGTCGCCTTCGTCCTCGGGGAGGACCTCGACCGCGACGACCTGTCGCTGCCGGTCGTCCGCGCGGCCGTCGACCACGCCGTCGCCGCGCTGGAGATCGTCGACAGCCGGGTCGGTGACTGGAACATCCGGATCACCGACACGGTCGCTGACAACGCCTCCAGCGGGCTGTACGTCCTCGGCTCGCAGCAGGTGTCCCTCGACGACGTCGAGCCCCGCGACGTGACCATGCGGATGCACGTCGACGACGAGCTCGCCTCCGAGGGCAACGGCGCCGCCTGTCTCGGCGACCCCCTCGAGGCGCTGCTGTGGCTGGCCCGCACCGCCCGCGAGTACGGCGAGCCGCTGCGCGCCGGCCAGGTCGTGCTGTCCGGCGCCCTGGGGGCGATGGCTCCCGTCCGACCCGGCCAGACCGTGCGCGCCGAGATCTCCTCCCTCGGCACCGTGACCGCGACTTTCTCCACTCCCGACAAGAAGGACCAGTGACACCGTGACAGAGACGAAGAAGACCAAGGTGGCCGTCATCGGCTCCGGCAACATCGGCACCGACCTGATGATCAAGGTGCTCCGGCTCTCGGAGACCCTCGAGATGGCGGCGATGGTCGGGATCGACCCCGACTCCGACGGCCTGGCCCGAGCCCGGCGGCTGAAGGTGCCGACCACCCACGAGGGTGTCGACGGCCTGATCGCCATGCCCGGCTTCGACGACATCGAGATCGTGCTGGACGCGACCTCGGCCGGCGCACACCTGACGAACGCCGAGAAGCTCGCGCCGTACGGCAAGAAGCTGGTGGACCTCACCCCCGCAGCCATCGGGCCCTACGTCGTCCCCGCTGTGAACCTCGACGCCCACCTCGAGGACGACGCGGACAACGTGAACATGGTGACGTGTGGCGGTCAGGCGACCATCCCGATGGTGCACGCCATCTCGCGGGTGACCCCGGTCCCCTACGCGGAGATCGTCGCGTCGATCTCCTCCCGGTCGGCCGGCCCGGGGACGCGGGCGAACATCGACGAGTTCACCGAGACCACCGCGGCCGCGATCGAGAAGGTCGGCGATGCCGCACGCGGCAAGGCGATCATCATCCTGAACCCCGCCGAGCCGCCGCTGATCATGCGCGACACGGTGCTGTGCCTGATCGGCGACGCCGACCAGGACGCGATCCGCCGTTCGGTGGCCGACATGGTGGAGCAGGTCGCGGCCTACGTGCCCGGCTACCGCCTGAAGCAGGAGGTCCAGTTCACCCCCGTCGCTCCCGGCGAGCCGGTGCACACCCTCGTGCCGGGGGGTTCGCCTCCCGTCACCACGAAGGTGACGGTCTTCCTCGAGGTCGAGGGCGCCGCGCACTACCTCCCGGCCTACGCCGGGAACCTCGACATCATGACCTCGGCCGCCCTGCGGGTCGCCGAGAGCATCGCCCGCCGCGCGGGCGACCAGAACGCCGCCCGCCGCGCGGGCGACCAGAACGCCGCCCGCCGCGCGGGCGAGCAGTCCCCCGCCCGCCGTACTCCCGCAGAGGTGACCCTGTGACCAGCCCGACCGAGTCCCCCAAGCTCTACATCCAGGACGTCACCCTGCGTGACGGCATGCACGCGGTCCGGCACCGGATCACCCCCGACGACGTCGGCCGGATCGTCGCCGCGCTCGACGCCGCCGGCGTGGACGCGATCGAGGTCGCCCACGGCGACGGCCTGGCCGGCGGCTCGCTGAACTACGGCCCCGGGTCGAACACCGACTGGGAGTGGATCGAGGCGGCCGCGGACAACATCGGGCAGGCGACGCTGACCACGCTGCTGCTGCCCGGCATCGGGACGATCGCCGAGCTCGAGCACGCCTACTCGCTCGGCGTCCGGTCGGTCCGCGTGGCTACGCACTGCACGGAGGCGGACGTCTCGGCGCAGCACATCGCCAAGGCCCGCGAGCTCGGCATGGACGTGTCCGGCTTCCTGATGATGAGCCACATGGCCCCGGCCGGGAAGCTGGCCGAGCAGGCACGAATGATGGAGTCCTACGGCGCGAACTGCGTCTACGTCACCGACTCCGGCGGGCACCTCACGATGGACGCGGTCCGCGAGCGGGTCCGCGCCTACCGCGACGTCCTGGACCCGCAGACCCAGATCGGCATCCACGCCCACGAGAACCTCTCGTTGTCGGTGGCCAACTCGGTGGTCGCCGTGGAGGAGGGCGTGACCCGCGTGGACGCGTCGCTGGCCGGGCACGGCGCCGGGGCCGGCAACTGCCCGATCGAGCCCTTCATCGCGGTGGCGGACCTGCAGGGGTGGAAGCACCGCTGCGACCTGTTCGCGCTGCAGGACGCCGCCGACGACCTGGTCCGTCCGCTCCAGGACCGGCCGGTGCGGGTGGACCGCGAGACGCTGACCCTCGGGTACGCCGGCGTCTACTCCAGCTTCCTGCGGCACGCCGAGGCGGCCTCGGCGAGGTACGGCATCGACGTCCGCACGATCCTGCTCGAGGTCGGTCGCCGGCAGCTCGTGGGCGGGCAGGAGGACATGATCGTCGACATCGCGCTCGACCTACTGGCATCGCGGAAGGCCGGCTGAGGCGGGGGCGGGGCGCCGGCTCAGCTGCCGCGCGCCCCGCCGCGCTCGACGAGCAGGTCGACGTAGGCGTCCCAGCGCGCAATCTCACAGCCGTCGGTGCGGCGGAACTCCGCGTGCACGGGGCTTCCCCGGAAGGTGCCGGTCACCGTGGCGGTCTGCGGGCCACCGTAGATCTCCGTGCAGGCGCGGTCCGGCGCCAACGGCGCGAACGGGTGGTCCAGCTCGTCCAGCAGCCGGCAGGCCGCGGCGGGGTCCGGGTGATCCCCGCCCGGTGGGTCGCAGGTCAGTGTGAACGTGCGCGCGGCCTGTCCCGGCCCGCTCCGCACCCGGACGGCCAGCTCGGTCCGGCCGTCCGCCGACGGGCTGGGTGCAGCGCTCGGTCGCCCGGTCACGTCGTCTCCTCCACTGCCGCATCCGCCGAGCACCATCACGGCCATCAGGGCCGCGGCGAGGGCTGATGCACGTCTCATGTGGTTGGGACGTACGGCGCCCGCGACCGGTTCCCCGCCCGGCCGGTCAGCGACCCGGCCGCACGGTCAGCGACTGGGCGAGCGTCCCGACCGGTCCGTCCTCGTCGTGCAGCACGCTGCTGGTGAGGCCCAGCCCCGTCTCACCGAAGGACACCGACGTGTCGAAGCCGACCCACTCGCCCCGGGGCTGCCGGAAGAGGTGCGCGGTGAGGTCGACGTTGGGGAACGCCACCTCGTCCGGGTCTGCGCGGACGGTCATCCCGTTGGCGATGTCGAGCAGGCCGGCGAAGCGCGCGAGCTCGCTGACCGGCTCGTCCACGAGGGGCGTGGCGGTGCGGACCCAGAACCGGGCCCGGCCGGCCTGGTCCTGGTCGCGGCGCACCTCGACCGAGCCGATGAAGCCGCCGGGCCAGACGGTCGTGGGGTCCCAGGGCGGCAGGTCCTCCGGCGGCGCCAGCCGAGGAAGCGGGGTGCCGGCGATCTCGTGGTTCGCGCCGGGCTGGAGGAGCCAGGCGCGCAGGACGACGACGTCACGGGCCTGGTGGCGCAGCGTCGCCTCGACCAGCTCGATCGTGCGCCCCGGTCGCATCACGTGGACCCCGACCTCGACCGTGTCGACGGGCACCGTGCCGAGGATGTCGTAGGACAGCCGCCCGAGCACGAACGGGTCCGTCCGCCGGTCGGCCCGGTCGAGCTCGACGGCGTGGACGAGCAGGCCCAGCGCCGGTGCGATGTGCTGGTGGCCGACGTCCCAGGCACCGCCGACCGCCTCGGTCGCGCGGAAGCGGCGCGCGTCGACGCGTTGGAAGTACGGCGTGGGGACAGCGGCCTTGCTCGTCACCCAGCGAGGTTACTCAGCGACCCAGCGACGCGTGCAGGGGCAGGTGGCGGGACGAGTCCCCCACGTGCACCCGGTAGCGCCCCGGCGTGACGACCCAGCGGCGCTTCGCCGTGCTCCACCGGGAGAACGCGCGCCGGTGCAGCGGGATCGACACGGTCGTGGAGCGACCCGGCGCGAGGCGCACCTTCTCGAACCCCTTCAGCTGGCGCGGTGGCTCACCGGCCGCCTTGGGCGCGGACACGTAGACCTGCGGCACCGCCGTACCGGCACGGTCGCCGGTGTTGCGGACCGTGAACCGCAACACGGCGCCCTTCCCGTGCGGCCGGACCCGCAGGTGGTCGTAGGAGAACGTCGTCCAGCCGAGCCCGAAGCCGAAGGGGAACAGCGGGCGCTCACGCTCCGCGTCGTACCAGCGGTAGCCGACCAGCAGCCCCTCGGAGTAGCGGGCCTTCCCGTGGGCCCCGGGGTACTGGCTGGGGCGGAACGGCACCTGCTCCTCCGAGGTGGGGAACGTCTGCGGCAGCCGTCCGCCGGGCTCCGCGTCGCCGTACAGGATGTCGGCCAGGGCGTTGCCGTGCTCGATGCCGCCGTACCAGGGGACCAGCACCGCACCGGCGTCGGACAGCCACGGCATCCGCACCGGGCCGCCGACGTCCAGGACGACGACGCTGTCCGGGTTCGCGGAGGTGACGGCCGCGATCATGTCCTCCTGCTCGATCGGCACGTTGGAGCAGAAGACGGTGGCGCAGACGGCGGGCCGGAAGCCGAGGTCCGGGCGGTCGGTGCCCTCGCTCGACCCGTCGGTGGCGACCACGACGGCGACGTCGGCCGCGGCAGCGGCGGCGCGCGCGTCCTCGACGTTCGAGCCTTCGACGTAGACGACCCGGTCGCCGTGGGCGAGCGCCTGGTCCTGGATGCCCTGCAGCGGGCTCACCACCCGCGGCGGCAGACCCGAGCCGTGGGAAGACCCGCCGCCGGCCGTGGCCTGGGAGGCGCCAACCGGGTTGGCGGCCCAGCCGATCACCGCGATCGTGCGGCCCCCGTCCACGTCGCGCAGCGGCAGCAGCTGCTTGCGGTTCTTGAGCATGACCGTCGCCTCGGCGGCCGCCTTGCGCGCCAGCGCCTGGTGCTTCGGAGTCGACACGTCGCTGAGGAAGGGTTCGGCGCCGGGCGAGACCGGGTGGTCGAAGAGGCCGTGGCGGAACATGGACCGGACGATGTTGCGGACCATGTCGTCGATGCGCGCCTGGGTGACCCTGCCCCTCTCCATCGCCCCCTTCAGCTGGTCCGCGCCGTAGTAGCGGCCGGCGCTGCCGGTGACCGGCGTGGCTGGAGCGCCCTGGGCGAAGGCGTGCATCTCCAGGTCGAGCCCGGCGTTGGCCGACGGAGCCGTGGAGTGCACCGCACCCCAGTCCGAGACCACGAAGCCCTTGAAGCCCCAGTCGCCGCGGAGGATGTCGGTGAGCAGCGTGGGGTTCTGGCAGGCGTAGGTGCCGTTCACCTTGTTGTAGGAGCACATCACCGAGCCGACGTGGCCACGCTTGACCGACGCCTCGAACGCCGGCAGGTAGATCTCGCGCATGGTCCGCTCGTCGGCGCGCGCATCGACCGTCATCCGGTCGGTCTCCTGGTTGTTGAGCGCGTAGTGCTTGGCGTCGGCGATCACGGGGTTGTCCTGGATGCCCCTGATGAACGAGACGGCGGTGCTGCTCGCCAGGAAGGGGTCCTCGCCGAAGTACTCGAAGTTCCGCCCGTTGTACGGCGTCCGGGCGATGTTCATGCCGGGCGCGAGCATCACGTTGATGCCCTTGTCGTGGGCCTCTGCGCCGATCATCCGGCCGATCCGGCGCTGCATCCGCGGGTCCCAGGTCGATGCCTGGGCCACACCGGACGGGAACGTCGTGGTGGCGATCTGGAGCCCCGCGACGCCGGACCCGGCGTCGCTCATCACCAGGTCGGGGATGCAGAGCTCCGGGATGCCGTCGACGTGGCCGGCAGTGCCCCAGTACATGAACCAGGGCGGGTCGCCGAAGGTCAGCATGTGCAGCTTCTGGTCGAGGTCCATCGCGTCCACGAGCGCGTTCGCCCGCGCGGACGCGGACTTGTCCGGGTCCATCCAGGCGCCGCACGGGTCGGCGCCCTGAGCCTCGGACGTGGTGACCAGCGGGGCCGCTGCGGCAGCAACGACCGCCATCCCCGCGACGAGCTTGCGGACGCGCATGCTGACCTCCCTTGTGGGCCCTCTGTCGAGCCTTCGCCCTGACCAACGGGAGAGTGTGGGAGCGGTCACGCTCGCGGAGCTGTGAGAGCCGTTACGCAGCCTCGCGGTCGGGCTCCACGTCAGCCCACCAGGAGCACGACCAGGCTGCGTGGCCCGTGCACGTCCTTGACGCGGTTCAGCTCGATGTCGCTGGTGGCCGAGGGCCCGCTGAGACAGCGCGCGGCGCCCCTGGCCGGGTCCGTGGTCGAGGACCACGGTGCCGGTCTCGGCGATGCCGACGGCGGCCGCGGTCACGACGGCTCGGAAGTCGTCGAGCTCGAGGGCGGTGAATCCCTGGTCACGAACGGCGTCCGGCACCTCCCACGTCAGGTCCGGAGGTACGACGGCCCGCGCCCCGTCGAGAGGCCCCTCGGACGGGCCACTGGTCCGGTAGCCGCGCGGGACGTCGGGAGCTGGAGGAGCATCGGCCGGCGCCCGGGTGCGGCCGTTGTCGAGGAGCACCACGTGCACATCCTGCGGCCCGCCGCCGGGAGTCACTCCGCTCACGTGGAGGTGTAGGGGTTCATCCGCTCTCCTGTCGACGACCGCGGCAGCAGCTGGAGGAACACCTCGAGGTCCTGCCACGTCGGCACCACCTTCTCGATGCCGACGACCGAGACGAGCACCTCGGGAAGGGTGAGGCACATCCGGCCGTTGCCTTCCGACTCGACGACCACGAGCGTCCCCGAGTCCGCGACCGCGAAGTTGGCCCCCGAGACCGCCACCTTGGCGCGCAGGAAGATCTCGCGGATCTCTGCGCGGTTGCGGTGGATCGCAGGGACGAGGATGTGGCTGGGCTGGTCCTCCCCCAGCTGCACGATGAGCTCCGCAAGGTCGGTCTCCCAGGCCGCGATGCCCTCGGCCTGCAGGTGCTCGTTGAGCTCGATCTCCTGCGTGGCCATGGACTTGACCTTCACGACCTCGTCGACACCGTGCTTGCGCGCCACCGACGCGACGATCCGACAGGCCTCGTCCGCATCGCGGGCCCAGTGCACCACGGCACCGGCAGCGGTGAGCGACTCCTCGAGCTGCGCGAGGTGCCGGTCGAGGTCGAGCAGCACCTGGTCCTTGAGGGCCGCACCGGCCAGCCGTAGCTCCTCCCAGTCCTTGACCTCACCGACGACGCTCGCCCGTTTGGCGCGGATGGTGCCGGTCGCCTCGGCGAGGTTGCCGCGCAGCTGCGCGTCGGCCAGGGCGGCGCGCGCCGCCTCCGGGAAGGCCGGCATGCCTACGAACGTGGCGGTCACGCTGCATCCTCGGTCTGCGCGAGGATCTCGGCGAGGTGCATGACGCGGATGCCGGACCGCTGCCGGGACAGGAGTCCGCCGACGTGCATCAGGCACGAGCTGTCGCCGGCGACCAGCACCTCGGCTCCGCTGTTGACCACCTGGCGCGCCTTGTCCGAGCCCATCGCCACGGACGTGTCGGCGTTCTTGACCGCGAACGTGCCGCCGAAGCCGCAGCACTCCTCCACTGCGGGCAGGTCGACGAGCCGCAGACCACGGACGCCCCTGAGCAGCGCGTAGGGCCGGTCTCCGGCGCCGAGCATCCGCAGGGAGCGGCAGGTCGGGTGGTAGGCCACCGTGTGCGGGAAGTACGCGCCGACGTCGGTCACCCCGAGCACGTCGACGAGGAACTCCGAGAGCTCGTACGTGCGGTCCGACAGCCCAGCCAGGGACGGGTCCCCGACACGCCGGGCGAGGATGGCGTGCTGGTGACGCACGGATCCGGCGCACGACCCGGAGGGGGTCACCACCGCGTCGTACCCCTCGAAGGAGGAGACGCAGTTGCGCACGACGGGCACCGCCTCGTCGAGGTAGCCGGTGTTGACCATGGGCTGGCCGCAGCAGACCTGCCCGGCGGGGAAGTCCACGTCCACGCCGAGCCGGCGCAGCAGGGTGACCACGGCCTTGCCGGTGTCGGGGAACATCGCGTCGTTGACGCAGGTGACCATCAGCGCGACCTTCACCGAAGGGGCCGGGACCGGGGGCGCAACGCCCGGCCGCAGCCATCGAGCAGGCCGTTCGGAGCAGCTGCTGGGACGCGCACCCCCGGTGCCGGGACCCGGCCTGAGCGGCCCCCCCAAGTCCCGGCTACCGACGTTCGCCGCCGTGCCGGCCGCGGATTGCTCCGGGACGCCGGCGGCGCTCAGAAGCAGGGGCCGGACCCGAGTGCGGCCAGGCCCTCGCGGTCGCCGGGGCCGAACGAGAGCCGCCGCGTCCCGCCGCGGGACATCAGCTCGTCGGGGGCGGCCACGTCGTCCAGGCCGACGACCTGGGCGAGGGCATGCATGACGGCCGCCCGCACCTGTGCGGCGCCGGCCGGGCGAGGGAGCAGCGCGTCCAGCTGAGGCGTGTCGAGCGCGACGGCCCCGGTGACGTAGTGCCGCTGCGCGCTGGGACCGTCCGTCATGTAGACGCTGCGGCCGAGACCGGTCGTCTCGCCACGGAGACCGGGCACTGCCCGCGGCGTCGTCCAGCTGATGACCACGGGGCTGCGCCCGTAGCGGGTGTCGACCGAGTCGTACGTCGGCAGTCTCGCCGGCTGGGGTCGGCGTAGGAAGACCAGACCCGTCGCCCGCGAGACCGCGGTGACCGCGTCGTCGACGATCGCGTCCGTGCCGGGAGGGGCACCGTGCTCGTTGATCGCGTAGGGCACCGCGCGGCAGGGGTCATAGGCGACCGGCCGCTCGGACATCTGCTGCTCGGCCGCGAAGCTGAAGGAGCCGACACCGTGCCGAACCTCGGGCGGGTGCCCCAGCGGGTGCGTGCCCGGCTGGCTCAGTGGGGCGACGTCGTCCATCGCGTGGGGGGACCGCACCGCGGAGATCTGCGGCCAGGCCAGCGCCGCGGCCCCCGCCAGTGCGCCGACGACGGCCGTCCCGGTCCCCCAGCGGCGCAGGCGGCGGCGTCTGACCTGTGGTCCGGGCGCCGGCTTCCGAGTGAGCACGCCCCCAACCTAAGCGTGGGCGCCAATCATTTTCGCCGCCGCCCGCGTCCGCCTTCGTGCGCACGCGACGCCGATGTGGGCGGCGAGCGACTGACCGAGACGGCCGGTGCCGCGGGACACGGCCTCGCGGACGACGTTGCTGCCGGTGGCTCGGTCCCCAGGCAGCGATGCGGACTGGACGGCCTCACTGACGATGGCTATAATCGAATCTATGTTCGACTGGTCCTGGATCGATGATCTCGACCGCGGTGCCGCGGCAGACGCGCTGGTCGAGGCGCGCCAGGAGCTGCGGGCGGCGGAGGCCAAGCAGTTCGCACTGGCTGCGCACTGGGCGGACATGCACGGCGGTGAGGACCTGGACCCCGTGCTCTCGCAGCTCCCGGGCGCCCAGAGGCTGGTGCCGATCCGCGGCGGCCGGACCGGCTGCGTCGAGGGGTGCCCCGAGGTCGAGGAGTACGCCGGCGCCGAGCTGGCGGCGTACCTGGGGCGCTCGACGGTCGCCGGCGAGCAGCTGATGTCCGACGCCCTTGCCGTACGTCACCGCCACCCCCTGCTCTGGAGCGGGATCCGAGCCGGCACCGCCCCGGTGTGGCTGGCCACCCAGGTGGGCCGGCGCTGCATCCGGGCCGAGCTCGACGCCCACCAGGCCGAGTGGGTGGACTCGGAGACCACGCCCTTCATCACGACGCTGCCCCCGAAGCGGTTCCTGGACCTCGTCGAGGCCAAGATCATCGCGGCCGACCCCGATGCCGCGGAGGAGCGCGCACGGGAGAAGGCGTTGAGCAGGTTCGTGCGCACCGGGCAGACCGACGAGCACGGGCTCCGCACCCTGGTGGCCCGCGCGCACGCCGGAGACATCAGCTACGTCGTGGCGGTGCTGGACCGGATCGCCATGGTGCTGGCCGAGCAAGGTGACCACCGGCCCGCCGACGTGCTGCGTGCGGAGGCGCTGCGGATCCTGGCCAACCCGGCCCGCGCCCTGACCCTGCTCACGGAGGCCACCCTCGACGAGCTCGACCCGGCGGTCGAGACGCCGGGCGACCTCGCCGACCAGGCGATGTTTCCCTACGGCGACACCGCCTCCGTCCGCGACGCGCACGGCAGCCCCCTGCCCGGCAGCTGCCCCGTCCTCGGCGACCTCCCCGTCCTCGACAGCGACGAGCTCCTGGCCCTGCCGGAGTACCACGCGCTGGTCGACGCGACCGGCCCGGCCGTGGGTGGCACGGGAGCGAAGCCCGCTGGAGGCGACCTCGACGACCGGGCGCTGCTGACCGCGCTCCTCGAGGCGCTCGGCCGCTTCGACGCCTCGCAGCTGGACCCGCACGTCACCCTGCACGTGCACATCTCGGAGGCGGCGCTGGCCACCCGGCAGGGCGTGGCCCGCGTCGAGGACCTGGGCCCCGCGGCGCTCGCCGAGGTGCGCAATTGGCTGGCCGACCCCTTCCACCCCGACCACGTGCGCCGGCGGATCGAGGTGCGGCCCGTCCTCGACGCCGACGCCGTGGTCCCGGTCGACCGCCACGAGTGGCCCGCGCCCATGCGAGAGCTGACGACGCACCGCACGCCGTACGAGGCGTTCCCGTTCGGCACGCTCCCCTCGCGACGTGCCGACGACGACCACGCCCGTCGTTACGTCTTCGACGGACCGCCGGGTCAGACGTGCCTGGAGAACAACGCCAAGCTGAGCCGCTTCCACCACCGGCTCAAGACCAACGGCAACTGGGTGCTGCGACATCCCGAGCCGGACAGCTACTGGTGGCGGACCCCGCAAGGCCACTGGTTCCTCGTCGACACCGCCGGCACGCACTGGCACGGACGCGACCCCGCGCTCGACGAGCAGTATCTCGAGGGCGAGCAAGCAGCCTGACGCGGCGATCGGGGCGGCCATCGGCACAGCCGACCTCGCCACGCCGAGCACGTGCACCGTCCCGCGCTCGACGTCGATCCGTACCGTTTCCCAGGCGCCAGGACGCGGCCGTCCCGGCGAGAGCCGGGATGCAACCGTCGCCGCCGCCGGGGCGTAGATCCCTCGAGAGCATCGTGGCGGGAAGGGAGGTGACGGGGTGAGTCCGGAGGAGTTCGACGACTTCTACGCCAACAGCTTCGGGCGGTTGGTGGGGCAGGTCCGGGCGATGATCGGCGACCGCGACGAGGCGCAGGAGTGCGTCCAGGAGGCGTTCGTCCGGGCCTGGTCCCATCGGCGCACGCTCCAGAAGGCGCACTCGCCGGAAGCCTGGGTGCGCACCACGGCGTACCGCCTGGCCGTCAGCCGGTGGCGACGCACCGTGCGCAGCCGGCGGGCACCGGACCGGGCGCTCCAGCCGGAGCTGGCCGCCAAGGCGCCCGACGAGTCCCGCGTGGCGCTGATGACCGCGCTCGACCAGCTGCCCGCCGACCAGCGACGCGCCCTGGTCCTGCACCACCTGTGCGACCTCCCGGTCGCCGAGGTCGCTGCCGAGGTGGGAGCCCCGGTCGGCACCGTCAAGGCCCGGCTCTCACGGGGCCGGAACGCCCTCCAGTCCCTGCTCGACGACACCTTGACCCCGGGAGGGGGCCGCCATGTCTGACCTCTTCGACCCGCTCCGCGACATGACGCGGGAGCCCGTCTCGTCCCTGTCCGCGGCGGAGGTCCGCCGCCGGGGTGACCGGCAGCGCCGCCGGCGTGCGGCGGCCCAGGTCCTCGGCGGAGCGGCTGCGGTGGCGGTCGTCACTGTCGGCGCGGTGACCGTGGCCGACGGGTCGCCGAGCAGCTCCCGCGAGGTGCCACCGGCCAGCCAGGGACCGTCACCCTCGCCGGCGCCGTCGCCGTCGGAGCAGTCATCCGGGCCGGTGACCCGCGTCCCGGACGGCTTCCCCCTCGATGAGGACATGGCCGAGGCGGCGAGCGTGAAGGGGCCGTCGCGCAACGCGCTGTGGCTGACCGACATGACCCTCTGCGGCGACGTCGTCCCGTACTCCCCTGCCGACGTCGCCACCGACGCCATCGGCGTCATGCACGACGACACCGGCTACAGCCAGCGCCGCCAGCTCATGGTGTACCCGGACGCGGCGACGGCGCACCGGATGGCGCGGGACCTGGTGGACACGTTCGAGGGCTGCCCGCGCTACGACACCGACACCGGCGACACCGGCCACGGAGAGGCCCTCAACGAGGTGACCCCGCGCGAGCTCGGCGACGAGGCCTGGACCGTCAAGAACGGAGCGATGTTCAACGGGGCGCCGACGATCGGCGAGGACATCTACGCCGTCGTCCGGGTCGGGAACGCGGTGCTCTACTCCTGGGCCGGCGGCGAGACCGCTGGCCTGACGAACCCGCCGGGCTTCGAACGCGACGCCCGGGCCGAGCTCGACGGGCTGGCCGGCCCGGTCGCGGCGATGTGCGTGTTCACCGAGGCCGGTTGCGGGTCCGACGCGTCAGCCACGGACCCGGCGACACCGACGATGACCAGCGCGAGCTTCGGGCCGGACACCTACGGCGATCTCCGGCGCTTCCTGACCCCCGAGGAGGTCGCGGACACCGGCCAGGCGACGGTCGCCAAGGACGCCGGCACGGGGCCGAACCCTTGTCACACGCTCACCTACACCGGTGTCGGCTCGTCGGTCGCGGACCTCACGCGGCTGTACCCCGACGCCGACAAGACCGTCTCCGGCTACCTCATCCCGCTCCCCGGCGCCGAGCGCTATGTCGCCCTCGTCGACGGTGACGAGGTGGTCACCCTGTCGCTCGAGTCGAAAGACCAGACCTGCGTACGGTGAGCAGGTGAGCCCACCAACCTGCGGTGAGCCACGCATCAGGCAGCAGCAATTGGGTTTTCCGCCTCGGGGACGCCCTGGCCGTGCGCCTGCCCCGACTCGCTCGACGACTGGGCCGACAAGGCGGCGTCCGACCTGGCCGACCTGTCCACCGAGAACATCCTCGTCCACCACGACGGACGTCTGGCAGGTGTGATCGACTTCGGCGGCCTGGGCATCGGAGACCGGTCCGTCGACCTGCTCTACGCATGGAGCCTGCTTGACGCCCCGGCTCGCGACCTGCTCCGCATCACCTCCGGGGCAGACGAGGCCACCTGGTCCCGGGCCCGGGCATGGGCCTTCGTCGGCCCGGGCCTGGTGACCATCGCCAGCCATTGCCACTCCATGCCTGCCAGAACCGAGCGTCTCTCCTCGATGATCGACACGATCGCGGCCGAGGTGGGCGACCGCTCGGTCGATAGAAACCTGGAGCCGCCTGTCGGAATCGAACCGACGACCTATTCATTACGAGTGAATCGCTCTACCGACTGAGCTAAGGCGGCCTCGTGGCCGCGCCGGGTCACCCCGCCTGCGGCCACGTCGGACGAGTATAGGGGGCGCACGGCGCCGCCAAGACAGGCGCCCGTCTCAGCAGTCGACGGTGTCGTCGGGGACCTCACCGGAGACCAGGTAGCTCTCCACCACGTCGTCGACGCACTGGTTGCCGGCGCCGTACCCGGTGTGGCCGTCACCGTCCCGGCGCACCAGGATCCCGGAGTCGAGCTGGTCGGCCAGCGCCTCGGCCCAGCTGAGCGGCGTGGCGGGGTCGCGGGTCGTGCCGATGACCAGGATCGGCGCCGAGCCCTCCGCGGTGAGCTCACCCGGGCCCTTGCCGGTGTGCACCGACCAGTTGCGGCAGGCGGTCAGTCCGAACGCGAAGACCTCGCCGAACGTCGGCGACGCCTCCAGGAACCGGTCCTCGAGCTGCTGCGCCTCCTTGTCGGTCACCGGCTCGTCGTCGTCGAGGCAGTTCACGGCGTAGAGCGCCTCGGACGAGTTGTCGAGGTAGCCCTTCGGTCCCCGGCCGACGTAGGCGTCGGCGAACGTCAGCAGCGTCTTGCCGTTGCCGTTCAGCGCCTGGGAGAGGCCGGCGTCCAGCGCGCTCCAGTAGTCGCGGTTGTACAGCGGCGCCCAGATCCCCAGCACCGCCTCGCCCTCGGTGAGCATCCGGTCACCGTCCCCGGAGATCGGCTGCTGGTCGAGCCTCTCGAGGAAGTCCCGGATGGTCTGCAGCCCCTCGTCGACGGTGCTGCCGAGGTAGCAGCCGCCACCCTCGACGCAGTCCTCGACGTAGGCCCGCAGCGCCACCTCGAAGCCCTTCGCCTGGACCAGGCTGGTGTCGACCGCGTCCATGGTCGGGTCGATCGCACCGTCCAGCACCATCCGCCCGACCCGCTGCGGGAACAGGTCGGCGTACGTCGCGCCGAGCAGCGTGCCGTACGACGCCCCGAAGTACGCCATGCGCTGCTGCCCGAGCACCTCGCGCACGATGTCCATGTCCCGTGCCGCCTCCTCGGTGGAGACGTGCCGGGTCAGGTCCCCGCTGCGGTCGAGACAGCCCTGCCCGAACTCACGCATCATGCGGTCGGCCTCGCGCACCTCGTGCGGGGTGTCCGGGTCGGGGTCGGAGGCGACGAACCGGTCGAGCTCCTCGTCGCTGAGGCAGTCGATCGGCGTGCTCCGGCCTACCCCGCGCGGGTCGAAGCCGACGATGTCGAACGCCTTGCGGAGCGGCTCGCCGAAGTAGTTGTCGGCCGCCGCGGCGTAGTCCACGCCCGACCCGCCCGGGCCCCCGGGGTTCACCAGCAGCGCGCCCACCGGGTCACCACCCTCCGCCGGCACCTTGAGCAGCGACAGCGTGATCGCCTCACCGTCCGGCTCGGCGTAGTCCAGCGGCACCTGCACCTCCGCGCACTGCATGGTGCCTCGGCACTCCGACCAGTCGACGGTCTGGTCGTAGTACCGCGCCAGCGACTCGTCGGTGCTCGGCAGGTCCGCCGCCGAGCTCGACCCCGAGGTGGGTGACTCCAGCGGCTTCGGCTCCGGCTGCGAGTCGCCGCTGCACGCGGCGAGGGACGCAGCCAGGATCAGCGCACCCGCCGCCGCGGTGGTACGGCGCAGGGGCATCCGGCCAGGGATGACGGTCACGTAGGGGCTCCTCAGCTGGTCTTGAGCGAGACCATCATCGACTCCATGGCCAACAACGGTGGGACGTTGAACTCCATCATCTGCCGGCGCGCCTCGTGCACCGCGTCGATCCGCCGCAGGGTGTCCTCCGGCGTGCTGCGCCGGGCGAGGTCCTCGACCTCCGGCCGCTGCTCCTCGTTGACGAGGTGACCGCCCGCCCCGGTCTGCACGACCAGCACGTCGCGGTAGACCGACAGCAGCTCGGTGAGCGACCCGTCGACCGCGTCGAGCACGTGCCGCCGCAGCCGGGCCTTCTGCTGCTCGGCGAGATCCCGCTCGGCCGCCTTGGCGGAGCGGGTCGAGCGGGTGCGCCGTTCGCTGCCGTAGAGCGTCTCCAGGTCGGCGGTCTCCTTCTCGAACAGGCGCTCGGTCTGGGCCTTCGCCTCCTCCTCGGCGATCGAGACCACGTTGGCCGCCGCGGTCATGCACGCGCCGAGCGAGGTCAACCGCGGCGGCAGCATCACCAGCTCACGCCGGCGGTTCCGGGTGCCCTCCTCGAGCGCCAGCGCCTTGGCGCGGCCGATGTGCCCCTGGCTCGCCCGTGCAGCATGCGCCGCTCGTGCCGGGGCCACGTCCAGCCTCGTGACGAGGAAGTCGGCCACCTCGTCGGTCCGCGGCGTGACCAGGTTGAGGTGCCGGGTCCGGGACCGGATGGTGGGGAGCACGTCGTCGAGCAGCGGCGCGCACAGGATCCAGACCGTGCGCGGCGTCGGCTCCTCGATCGCCTTGAGCAGCGCGTTCCCCGAGGAGTCGTTGAGCCGGTCGGCGTCCTCGACGATCCTGACCTGCCACGGGTTCGCCATCGGCTTGCGGGCCGCCTTGAGCACCCAGTCGCGGACCTCGGCGACCTGGATCTGCGACCGCTCCGGCCGGTGCACCCACACGTCGACGTTGGACCCGGCCAGCGTCGACCGGCACGCCGGGCACTCGCCGCAGCCGTCGTCGGGGCACTGCAGGGCGGCGGCGAACGCCAACGCGGCGTTCGAGCGACCCGATCCCGGGGGCCCGGTCAGCAGCCACGCGTGCGTCATCCCGCGGCCGGAGACGGCAGCCCGCAACGCCTCGATCACCGGCCGCTGCCCGACCAGGCTGTCCCAGACCGTCACGAGCGCGCGCCCCGGGAGGCGTCCGGCCGGGCCGGGTCGTGCCGCACCGAGCGCGCCAGCAGCGGCTCCACCCGCTCACGCACCAGCCGCTCGATCTCCTCCGGCGACCGGCGCGCGTCGACCACGACGTAGCGCTGCGGGTCCGCCTCGGCCAGCCGCAGGAACTGAGCCCGCACCCGCTCGTGGAACTCCGCCGGCTCACCCTCGATGCGGTCGCGTCCCTCGAAGCGGGTCAGCCCTGCCTGCGGGTCCAGGTCGAGCAGCACGGTCAGGTGCGGCCGGAGGTCGCCGGTGGCCCACCGCGCCACCCGCTCGACCTCGTCGTCGGCCAGCGACCGCCCGGCGCCCTGGTAGGCCAGCGTCGAGTCGACGTAACGGTCGGTCACCACGACCGCCCCCCGCTCAAGCGCCGGCCGCACCACGCGCTCGACGTGCTCGGCCTTGTCGGCGGCGTAGAGCAGCGTCTCGGTGCGGTCCGACATCGGCCCGGTCTCCGGATCGAGGACGATGCGCCGCAGCAGCTGCCCGATCTGCGTGTCACCCGGCTCGTGGGTCAGCAGGACGTCGTACCCCTCCTGGCGGAGCCAGGACTCGAGCCGACGCGCCTGCGTCGACTTCCCGGCACCCTCGCCGCCCTCGAGGGCGACGAAGCACCCGGTGGGTGCGTACTCCCCCCGGGAGCCGGGGGGCAGTGACTGCTCGAGATCGGTCAACAGTGAGGGCCCTTCGTGGTCGTCCATCTGACGATAGGAGAGCACACCGACAGCGGTCATCAGCACCGCGGCCAGCAGGATGGTCACCGCCGCACCGCGGTAGGTGAACAGCTGCTCCCCCGCGGCGCTCTCCGGCCCGAAGGCCACCACGCCGATCGTGCCGGCGAGCAGCGGCGCCACGGCCAGCACCAGCGCCAACGCCAGGCGCACCATCGAGCCGACGAAGGCGAAGGTCCGCCCGCGGAGACGGTCGGGGACCTCGAGGCCCAGCAGGGTCATCCCGGTCACCCACGCCGACCCCGCCAGGAACCCCACCACGACCGCCAGCCCCGCCACGATCTCCAGGTGCGGCACCAGCGCCAGCGGGAACAGCACGACGCCGCACCCGGTCAGTGTCAGGCCGAAGACCCGACGCCGACTCACCCGCGACAGCAGCCGCGGCCCGTGCCACAGCCCCAGCGCCATCCCGACGAAGACCGCGCCGAAGAGGACGCCGTAGCCCGCGTCCCCGCCGCCGAGGTCGGCGACGAACGTGCGCGCCAGCCCCACGACGACGCCGCCGGCGGCGAACGCGCCCACCATGCCGAGCACCAGCCCGCGCACCAGCGGCGTGCCCATCACGTAGGACCAGCCCTGCAGCACCACCGAGACCAGGCTGCCCTCGCCGTGGGTGTCCGCGGGGCCGCGCGGCATCTGGTGCAGGCTCGCGATGATCAGCCCGGACAGGATGAACGAGGCCCCGTTGAGGTAGAGCGCCACATCGATGGCGCCGAGCCGGAACGGGCTCATCAGCCCCGGCACGATCCGGTCCACCATGGTGAGCAGCGAGAACAGCGCTGCCGCCGGCACCGCCGAGCCGTACGTCGTCGCGAGGCTGATCTGGTTCGCCGCCTCGAGCTGGTGGCGCGTCACCAGGTTCGGCACCGTGGCGTCCTTCGCCGGCCCCCACACCAAGCTGACCGCCTCCACGAGCACCGTCACCACGAAGACCCACCACAGCGTGCCGACGAGCGGGATGGTGAGGAACAGCAGGCCGCGGACGTAGTCGCCCCACACCAGCGTGGTCCTGCGGTCGAGCCGGTCGGCCACGTAGCCGGCCAGCGGCCCGATCACGATCGCCGGCAGCACCCGCAGGAGCAGCACCCCTGCGATGGCGTAGTTCTGCGCGGCGTACCCGTCGGCGAGCTGGTTGGCCATCGCGGTCAGCGCCAGCAGGCCCAGCCAGTCACCGAGGCTCGAGAGTCCGAGCCCGAGCCACAGCCGTCGGAAGGCTCGGACCCGGAGGACCGAGCCGGTCGCCGTCGGTCCCGCCGCGCTCACCGCGCCAGCCTATGTCGCGCCCGTCGGCGGCTGCGGTCAGGACTTCTTCGCGGCGGCCTTCTTGGTGGTCTTCTTGGCAGCGGTCTTCTTCGTGGTCTTCTTCGCAGCCGACTTCTTCGTGGTCTTCTTGGCCGACTTCTTCGCCGGGCCCTTCGCCCGCCGCTCGGCGAGCAGCTCGGCCGCGCGCTCCAGCGTGATCGTCGCCTCGTCCTCGGACTTCGGGATGGTGGCGTTGTACTCGCCGTCGGTGACGTAGGGGCCGAAGCGTCCGGCCTTGACCGTCACCTTGGCGCCGGTCGCCGGGTCGTCGCCCAGCTCGCGTCCCGGGTTCGCCGCCGCACGTCCCCTCGCCTTGGGCTGGGCGTAGATCGCCAGCGCCTCCTCCAGGGTGATCGTGAGGAGCTTCTCCTCGTCGTCGATCGACCGGGAGTCGGTGCCCTTCTTCAGGTAGGGGCCGTAGCGGCCGTTCTGCGCCGTGATCTCGTCGCCGCTCTCCGGGTCGACGCCGACCACGCGGGGCAGCGTCAGCAGCCGCAGTGCATCCTCCAGCGTGACCGTCTCCAGCGACATCGTCTTGAACAGCGACGCCGTCCGAGCCTTGCGCGACTTGGGCGCGTCCTCGGGCAGCACCTCGGTGACGTACGGACCGAACCGGCCGTTCTTGGCCACGATCGTCAGGCCGCTGTCCGGGTCGGTGCCCAGCTCCTGCTCGGCCCCGGCCGGGTTCGCCAGCAGCTCCTTGGCCTTCTCCGGAGTCAGCTCGTCGGGCGGCAGGTCCTCGGGCACGTTGCCCCGGTCACCGCCCTGGTTCTCGACGTACGGCCCGTAGCGACCGACCCGCAGGTTGATGCCCTCGCCGATCGGGAAGGTCGCCAGCTCCCGGGCATCGATGTCGCCGAGGTCGCTGACCAGCTTCTGCAGGCCCTCCCGGCCGTCTCCCCCGTTGCTGCTGCCGAAGTAGAACTCGGCGAGCTCACTGACCCGGTTGCGCCGGCCGGCGGCGATCTCGTCGAGCACGTCCTCCATGCCCGCGGTGAACTCGTAGGACACCAGCCGCGCGAAGTGCTCCTCGAGCAGCCGCACCACCGAGAACGCCAGCCACGCCGGCACCAGGGCCGTGCCCTTCTTGTAGACGTAGCCGCGGTTGAGGATGGTGCCGATGATCGAGGCGTACGTCGACGGGCGACCGATCTCCCGCTCCTCGAGCTCCTTGACCAGCGTCGCCTCGGTGTACCTCGCCGGAGGCTTGGTCTCGTGGCCGGCGGCCCGCAGCGCCGCGGCCGAGACCGCGTCGCCCTCGGAGACGTCCGGCAGGCGGGTCTGGGTGTCGTCGGACTCGGTGTCGGGGTCGTCGGAGCCCTCCACGTACGCCTTGAGGAAGCCGTGGAAGGTGATGACCCGCCCGGTCGCGGAGAACACCACGTCCTCACCCGTGCCGGCGGTGCCGCCGAGCCGGATCGAGACCGAGCGGCCCTGCGCGTCCTTCATCTGCGAGGCCACCGTGCGCATCCAGATCAGCTCGTAGAGCCGGAACTCGTCGCCGGACAGGCCGGTCTGCGCCGGCGTGCGGAACGTCTCGCCGGCGGGGCGGATCGCCTCGTGCGCCTCCTGGGCGTTCTTCACCTTCGACTGGTAGGTCCGCGGTGCGTCGGGGAGGTACTCGGCGCCGAACAGCTCCCGCACCTGTGACCGGGCGGCGGCGACCGCCGACTCCGACAGCGTGATCGAGTCGGTCCGCATGTAGGTGATGAAGCCGTTCTCGTACAGCCGCTGCGCGACCGACATCGTCCGCGACGCCCCGAAGCCGAGCTTCCGCGAGGCCTCCTGCTGCAGCGTCGTCGTACGGAACGGCGCGTAGGGCTTGCGGGTGTAGGGCTTCGACTCGACGGACCGGACCTCGAAGGTCGTGTCGTGCAGCGCCTCGACGAGCGTCTCGGCGCGGTTGCGGTCGAGGTGCGCGACCTTGTCGGAGGCACCGGCCTTCAGCTGGCCGAGGGAGTCGAAGTCGGAGCCGCGGGCGACGCGCGCCCCGTCGACGGCGTGCAGCTTGGCGGGGAACATCCGCTCGCTGTGCTTCTCGCCGGCGTCGAAGGTGCCCTCGATGTCCCAGTACGACGCGACGCGGAACGCGATCCGCTCCCGCTCGCGATCCACCACGAGCCGGGTCGCCACCGACTGCACCCGGCCCGCCGACAGCCGGGGCATGATCTTCTTCCACAGCACCGGGGAGACCTCGTAGCCGTAGAGCCGGTCGAGGATCCGCCGTGCCTCCTGCGCCTCGACGAGGTCCAGGTCGAGGTCCCGGGGGTGGGCCACGGCCTCCTCGATGGCCTGGCGGGTGATCTCGTGGAAGACCATCCGGCGCACCGGCACCTTGGGCTTGAGCTCCTCCTGCAGGTGCCAGGCGATCGCCTCACCCTCGCGGTCCTCATCGGTGGCGAGGTAGAGCTCGGAGGCGTCCTTGAGCAGGCCCTTCAGCTTGGTCATGTGCGGCTTCTTGTCCCGCGAGACCACGTAGTAGGGGGTGAACTCGTTGTCGACGTCGACGCCGAGGCGTCCCCACTTCTCGCCCTTGATGGCGGCGGGCACGTCGGAGGCGTCCTTGGGAAGGTCGCGGATGTGACCGATGGACGACTCCACCACGTAGTCGGGACCCAGGTAGCCCGCGATCGTCCTCGCCTTGGCGGGCGACTCGACGATCACCAGCTTGTGACCGGAGCCGTCTGCTGCCGAACGTTTCGCTGCCACGCGGATGTTTCCTTCCCTGCCGTCTGACCACCGGTTGCGGGGTCGGACCGGCGATGCGAGTGAACGCTAACGCCTCACGTCAAGTCCCCCCGACAATAGGCAGCGTGACAGACACCCACGCCTGGCCCTCCGCCGCCCTCTCCTCCACGGACGTGGACACGGCCGCGGCGACGCTCCGCGGCGTGCTCGAACCGACCCCGCTCGAGCGCAACGCCCGCCTGTCGGCGCTGACCGGGGCCCAGGTGTTCCTCAAGCGTGAGGACCTCCAGCCGACCCGGTCCTACAAGGGGCGCGGGGCCTACACCTTCATCGAGCGCCTCGACGAGTCACAGCGGGCCGCGGGGGTGGTCTGCGCCAGCGCCGGCAACCACGCCCAGGGGGTCGCGTTCGCGTGCGCCCGGGCCGGCGTACGGGCGCGGATCTACCTTCCGCGGACCACCCCGCGGCAGAAGCGGGACCGCACGGCGGCCCTGGGCGGCGCGCACGTCGAGGTCTTGGTGGAGGGCGACACGTACGACGACTCGGCCGCCCTGGCCGCCGCCCACGCCTCGTCGAGCGGGGCGACCCTCGTACCGGCCTTCGACCACCCCTACATCGTGGCGGGGCAGGGCACCGTGCTCGCCGAGGCCGTCGAGCAGCTCGGCACGGACCCCGATGTCGTGGTGCTGCCCGTCGGCGGAGGCGGGCTCGTCGCCGGCAACCTGCTGTGGCTGGCGTCCCACTGCCCGGGCACCCGCGTGGTCGGTGTGGAGCCCGCGGGCGCGGCGTCGATGGCTGCCGCGGTCGCCGCCGGCGCGCCGGTGGACCTCGAGCACGTCGAGGCGTTCGTGGACGGCGCAGCCGTACGGCGGGTCGGTGCGCTGACCCACGCGGTCGTCGACAGGTTCCGCCCGCAGCTGGTCACGGTGCCCGAGGGCCAGGTGTGCGTGGAGATGCTGGAGCTGTACCAGGTCGACGGGATCATCGCCGAGCCCGCGGGCGCGCTCGCCCCTGCGGCCCTGGCCGCCCTCGACCTGCCGGCCGGCGGCACGGTCGTCTGCGTGCTCTCGGGCGGGAACAACGACGTCAGCCGGTACGCCGAGGTCGTGGAGCGCGCGCTGGTGCACACCGGGCGCAAGCACTACTTCCTCGTGGAGTTCCCCCAGGAGCCCGGCGCGCTGCGGCAGTTCCTCGACGACGTGCTGGGGCCCGACGACGACATCACGCTGTTCGAGTACGTCAAGCGCAACAACCGGGAGACCGGCCCCGCGCTGGTCGGGATCGAGCTGGGCTCAGCAGCCGACCTCGACCCGTTGCTCGACCGGATGGCCACCGCCCCGCCGAACATCGAGCGGATCCCCCCGGACAGCCCCCTCTTCCGCTTCCTCCTCTAGCCGGCCGGCCTCAGGCCGGCGGCACCAGGAAGCCGTCCGCGACCAGGTCGCGGAGCGCCTCGGCTCGGCCGGCGCGCAGCGACTCCACCGGCTCGTCCAGCAGGTCCGACAGCGCGTGCATGATCTGGTCCGCCGACAGGTCACCGTCGCTCGCGCCGACCAGCGCCGCCTCGACGGTGTCGACCTGGCGGGCCCGGCGCATCCCGCGCTGCTGCCGCAGGACGATGACCTCCGGGTCCTCGGCACCCGGCGCCCCGACGGTCTCCTGCCGCACGTCCTCGCGGGCGCGCCACCGCGTGGCAAGCAGCTCGTCGTCCGACAGCCCGGCCAGCAGGTCCGTGCGGTCCGCCCAGGCGGCCACCTCCGGCCCGAGCGGCTGCTCGACGTCGTAGGGCCACTCCTCGATCCGCACCGACGGCTCGTCGCGGTCGGTGCGGCGCAGGTTCACCCACCCGAACCCGATGCCGGTGATCCCGTGGTCCTCGAACCAGCCGGCCCACGCGTCATACCTCCGGGCGTAGTCGGGGGACCGGTCGTGGCCGGCGTCGCGCAACCAGAGCTCGACGTACTGCGCCGGGTCGGCCAGCTCCCGCTGCACCACCCAGGCGTCGCAGGACCGGCCGTCGGCGGGCGCGAGCCAGCTGTCCAGCCGCTCCTGCCAGGGCTCGCCGTCGACATGCACCCAGTTGGCGAGCACCTGGGCGACGCCGCCCGGCAGCAGGCGCCTCGGCGCCTGGGTCAGCACCCGCCGGACCATCTCGTCGCCCGGGAGCCCGGAGTCCCGGTAGACCAGCAGCTCACCGGTCCCCGGCGACACCACGAACGGCGGGTTCGTCACCAGCAGGTCGAACTCCTCGCCCTGGACGGGTGCGTAGAGACTGCCCTCCCGCGCGTCGATCCGTACGTCGTTCAGCCCGGCGTTCAGCCGGGTCAACGCGAGGGCGCGCCGGTTCACGTCGGTGGCCACCACGTGGCCGGCGTGCTCGGCGAGGTGGAGCGACTGGATGCCGCAGCCGGTGCCCAGGTCCAGTGCGCGGCCGACGGGCCGGCGCACGGTCAGCTGGGCCAGCGAGGTCGAGGCCGAGCTGATCCCGAGGACGTGGTCGCCACCCACGCGGTTCGGGGCCCCGTCCAGTCCCGGCGTCAGGTCGCTCACGACCCACCAGTCGCGGTCGTCGGAGGCGTACGGGCGGACGTCGAGCCGCGCCCGGACCGACCCGACGGATCTCTCCAGCAGGCCGGCCACGCACAGCGGGTCCACCAGTCCGGGCAGCGCGGACTCCGCGGAATCGAGGTCGACCGAGGCCTGGAGCGGCCAGAGCCGGGTGAGGGTCTCGAGCGGAGACCCGCCCGTGCTGGCCCGGATGCCCGGCGTCGTCTCGTTGCGCGAGAGGGCCGCATGCGCCACCGGTCCGAGCAGGTCGGCGACGCCTTGGTAGGTGAAGCCCGCCGCGCGGAGTGCGTCCCGCAGCCGGGCCACGAGGTCAGCAGTCAGGAGCTCCACGTCGCGCAGCCTAAGCAGCAGGGCCCGCCGGCTGTGCCGGCGGGCCCTGCTGGTCGTGCTGGTCGTGCTGGTCGTGCTGGTCGTGCTGGTCGTGCTGGTCGTGCTGGGTCGGCGCGTCAGGCAGGGACGCCCGTCGACGCCGGGACGTCGTCGCCGATGGCCACCTCGCGGCGCTTGGAGATGTAGACGGCCGCCGCGATGATCCCGGCCGCGACCAGCGCGATCGCGATGCGGATGCCGTCGTGCTGGTCCTCGCCCACGCTCATGGAGACCACGGCGCTGGCGATCAGCAGCGAGACCAGGTTCATCACCTTGATCAGCGGGTTGATGGCCGGGCCGGCGGTGTCCTTGAACGGGTCGCCGACCGTGTCGCCGATGACCGTCGCCTCGTGCGCGGGCGAGCCCTTGCCACCGTGGTGGCCGTCCTCGACGAGCTTCTTCGCGTTGTCCCAGGCGCCGCCCGAGTTCGCCAGGAAGACCGCCATGAGGACACCGGCGCCGATGGCCCCCGCCAGGAAGCCGGCGAGCGCGCCGACTCCGAGCCCGAAGCCGACGGCCACCGGGGCCAGCACCGCGAGCAGACCCGGGGTGACCAGCTCACGGAGCGAGTCCTTGGTGACGATGTCGACGACCTTGCCGTACTCCGGGCGACCCGTGCCCTCCATGATGCCGGGAATCTCCCGGAACTGGCGGCGGACCTCGAAGACGACCGCGCCGGCGGCGCGACCGACGGCGTTGATCGCCAGGCCGGAGAACAGGAAGACGACCGCCGCGCCGATGAGGAGGCCGACGAGGACACCCGGGTTGAAGACGTCGAAGCTCAGCATCGACGCCTCGTCCTGGCTGGGGTTCGCGTCCGCAAGGGCCTCGTAGACGGACGTGGAGTACGACCCGAACAGCGCGGTCGCCGCCAGCACGGCCGTCGCGATCGCGATGCCCTTGGTGATCGCCTTCGTGGTGTTGCCCACCGCGTCGAGCTCGGTGAGGATCTGCGCGCCCTCCGGGCTCACGTCTCCGGACATCTCGGCGATGCCCTGGGCGTTGTCGGAGACCGGACCGAAGGTGTCCATCGCGACGATGACGCCGACCGTGGTCAGCAGGCCGCAACCGGCGAGCGCGACGGCGAACAGCGAGACGGTCACCGTTGCACCGCCGAGCAGGAAGGCCCCGAAGACGGCGGCCCCGATGACCAGCGTGGTGTAGACGGCGGACTCGAAGCCGACGGACAGGCCGGACAGGATCACCGTCGCCGCACCGGTGAGCGACGTCTTGCCGACGTCCTTGACCGGGCGGTACTCGGTGCCGGTGAAGTAGCCGGTCAGCGCCAGGATGCCGGCGGCCATCACGATGCCGATGACCACCGCCACGGACGCGATGACGGCGGGGTTGCCGCTGGCGTCGCCCATGTCCAGGCCGGTGACGTTGTCGAAGTCGCTGAAGGAGCCGGGCAGGTAGATGAACGAGAGTGCGACGCTGGCCACGGCGGCGATGGCCGCGGACAGGTAGAACGCCCGGTTGATCGTGGTCAGGCCGCTCTCTCCGGCGCGCGGCTTGGTCAGGTAGACGCCGGCCACCGCGGTGAGCGCGCCGATGGCGGGGATCAGCAGCGGGTAGACCAGGCCCTTGTCGCCGAATGCCTGGGAGCCGAGGATCAGCGCGGCGACCAGGGTGACGGCGTACGACTCGAAGAGGTCGGCGGCCATGCCGGCGCAGTCCCCGACGTTGTCGCCGACGTTGTCGGCGATGGTCGCTGCGTTGCGGGGGTCGTCCTCGGGGATGTTCTGCTCGACCTTGCCGACGAGGTCCGCGCCGACGTCGGCGGCCTTGGTGAAGATGCCGCCGCCGACTCGCATGAACATGGCCAGCAGCGCGGCGCCGAAGCCGAACCCCTCGAGCACGTGGGCCGCCTGGTCCTTGTAGATGAGCACCACGGCGCTCGCGCCGAGCAGTCCCAGGCCGACGGTCAGCATGCCGACCATCGCGCCGGTGCGGAACCCGACGGTCATCGCCGGGTCGCGGCCTTCGGCGTTCGCAGCGGCGGCGACGCGGAGGTTCGCCCGGACCGCCAACGACATGCCCAGGTAGCCGACGGTCGCGGAGAACCCGGCTCCGAGCAGGAAGAACAGCGAGCGGCCGATCCGGACACCCCAGTCGTCGGCCGGCAGGATCATCAGCAGGAAGAACGCGATGCCGGCGAACACGGCGAGCGTCCTGAACTGTCGCCCGAGGTACGCCGACGCGCCCTCCTGCACCGCCTGGGCGATGGTTCTCATGTGCTCCGTGCCCTCACCAGCAGCAAGCACCTGCGACCGGAACAGCACGGCCATGCCCAGCGCGACGAGCGCGATGAGCAGGACGATGAGCACCAGGACGAAGTTGCCACCGGAAAGATCCACGGCTCCGGCGCCTACGGCGCTCAGGGAGACCCGGGACATGCATTTCCTCCGAACCGGGCACGACGGCCCTTCGATGGGTGCGGACCACCACGCGGCGGCACCGCAAAGGGCCCAGGCGTGTGACCTGGGCCTCACGAATCGTTCGGGAGTTTACTTGTGGTGCAGGCCGGAACAACCCAAGGGGTTGGTGATTCGTCTCACGGCCGCTCAGAGGGGCCAGGACATCCGGAGGGTCGTGACGCCGTCCACCTCGGTGACGACGACGTCGTCGGAGAGACCCTGGAGGAGGGCCCACGGGTCCACGCCGACGTCGGCGAACCCGGCGTCCATGCCGTCGAGACGGCCGGTGACGGTCACGGTGAACTGCGCGTCGGCGTGCAGTTGCACCGCGATCTGCTCGTCGGCCGGGGCACCGGTCTCCTCGGGGCCGATCATGACGGCACAGGCCTCGCCGACGGCGAGGCGGATCTCCTCGATGAGGGAGTCCTTGCAGGCAGCCCGGCGAGCCACGGCCGCCGCGACCAGCCGTACCGTCCGCACCAGAGCGGGATCGCGCGTGATGGCGATCGTCACGTCGCCTTCGGTCTGCGTGGCTGTCGTCATCTGCGAGCGGTCGTTACTGCGCCGTCGCCTCGGCCTGCGAGGCGTGGATCGCGAACACTTTGCCGAGGCCGGTGATGCGGAAGATCTTGAGCAGCCGCTCCTGGGTGCAGACGAGCTCGAGCGAGCCCTCGTGCGTCCGGACCCGCTTCAGACCGCCGACCAGCACGCCGAGGCCGGTCGAGTCCATGAACTCGACCTTCTCCAGGTCGATGACGAGGTCGCGCTGCCCCTCGTCGACGAGCCCGGTGATGCACTCCCGCAGCTTGGGGGCGGTGTAGACGTCGATCTCGCCGCCCACCTCGATGATGGTCCGGCCATTCTCCTGCCGAGTCTCGAGAGACAGGTCCACGGCTACTCCTCCGCGATCGCACCGCTACTAGACGGACCACCCCTCTGGATCCGCACAGCCTGCATTCAACCACGTCTTGCACACTGGCCGGGTGGCCGGACCCCTCACGCGGAGCGCAGACCCGCTGACCGAGCTCCTCGTCCGCGGCACCGAGCGCGGCGATCGACTGACGCACGTCGAGGTGGTCGCCGGTCGCGACGGGATCCGTGCCGCGTGGCCGTCATGGGCGCCCGAAAGCTTGGTGGACGCCTGGCGCGCCTGCGGTATCCAGCTCCCCTGGGCCCACCAGGTCAGGGCGGCCGAGGCCGCGCGCGACGGCCGGCACGTGGTGCTCGCCACCGGGACCGCCTCCGGCAAGTCGCTGGCGTTCCAGCTCCCGGCGCTCGACGCGGTCCTCGCCGCGCGGCGGCCGAACGGGAGGCCCGGGGCGACCGTGCTCTACCTGTCGCCGACGAAGGCGCTCGCCCAGGACCAGCTGCAGGGGCTCGCCGGTCTCGGGGTGCCCGGCCTGGCGGCCTGCACCCACGACGGTGACAGCCCCAAGGAGCAGCGCGACTGGGCGCGCGACCACGCGGAGTACCTGCTCACGAACCCCGACATGCTGCACCACTCGTTGCTGCCCGGCCATGCGCGGTGGTCACGGTTCTTCTCCCAGCTGCGGTACGTCGTGGTGGACGAGTGCCACCACTACCGCGGTGTCTTCGGGGCGCACGTCGCCCTGGTGCTGCGCCGGCTCCGTCGGGTGTGCGCCTCCTACGGAGCCTCCCCCACGTTCGTGCTCGCCTCCGCGACGGTCGCCGAGCCCGAGGTCTCCGCCACTCGGCTCACCGGCCTCCCCGTCGAGGCCGTCACCGAGGACACCTCCGCGAAGGGCCGGGTGTCGCTCGGCCTGTGGGAGCCGCCGTTCACGTCGCACGAGGGGGAGAACGGCGCACCGGTGCGCCGGTCCGCGACCGCCGAGGTCGCGGACCTGCTCGCCGACCTCGTGGCGGGCGGAGTGCGCACGCTGGCGTTCGTGCGGTCCCGCAAGGGCGCCGAGGCCGTGGCCCTCACGGCCGGACGGCTGCTGGACGAGGTGCAGCCGGGCCTGGCGGGCGCGGTGGCCGCCTACCGCGGCGGGTACCTGCCCGAGGACCGGCGCGCGCTGGAGGCGGACCTGCGGGAGGGCCGGGTCGTCGGCATGGCTGCGACCAGCGCGCTCGAGCTGGGCATCGACGTGGCCGGGCTCGACGCTGTGCTGATGGCGGGGTTCCCCGGCACCCGGGCCGGCATGTGGCAGCAGGTCGGCCGGGCCGGCCGCACCGGCGCCGACGCGCTCGCGGTCCTGGTCGCGCGCGACGACCCACTGGACACCTACCTGGTGAACCATCCGGAGGCGCTGGTGGGTACACCGGTGGAGGCCACCGTCTTCGACCCCGGCAACCCGCACGTCCTCGGACCGCACCTGTGCGCCGCCGCAGCTGAGATCCCCCTCACCGAGTCGGACCTGCCGTTGTTCGGGCCGACGGCCAGGGACGGCGTGGACGCCCTGACCGCAGGTGGGCTGCTGCGACGCCGCGCCGCGGGATGGTTCTGGACCGACCGGCGACGGGCCAGCGACCTCGCGGACCTGCGGTCCACCGGCGGACGACCGCTCGACCTCGTCGAGGCCGCGACCGGCCGGGTCGTCGGCACGGTCGACGACGCGTCGGCACACACCACCGCTCACGAAGGCGCGGTGTACCTCCACCAGGGCGAGACCTACCTGGTGCGCGCCCTCGACCTCGAGGACCGGGTCGCCGTGCTGGAGCGGGCGGACCCCGACTACACCACGTCCGCCCGCGAGGTGACCGACATCGCCGTCATCGACGAGGAGGCCGCCCGGTCGTGGGGGAAGGCGCGTCTGGCGTTCGGCTCCGTGCGCGTGACGCACCAGGTCGTCTCCTTCCTCAAGCGGCGGCTGCCCTCAGGGGACGTGCTCGGGGAGGAGCCGCTCGACCTGCCCGAGCGGACCTTGGAGACCAAGGCGGTGTGGTGGACGGTGCCGCCTCGGCTGCTGGAGCGCACCGGCATCGCGGCCGCAGACCTGCCCGGGTCGGCCCACGCGGCCGAGCACGCCGCCATCGGGCTGCTGCCGTTGTTCGCCACCTGCGACCGCTGGGACATCGGCGGGGTGTCGACGGCGCTGCACCCCGACACCGGCCAGCTCACGGTCTTCGTGTACGACGGCCACCCCGGCGGCGCAGGCTTCGCCGAGCACGGGTACCGGCGGGCCGGCGAGTGGCTGGCAGCGACCCGGGAGACGATCGCGGCCTGCCGCTGCGAGAGCGGCTGCCCGTCGTGCGTGCAGTCCCCCAAGTGCGGCAACGGCAACAGCCCGCTGGACAAGCAGGGCGCCGTGCTCCTGCTCGACGCGCTGCTCGCCGACGCTGACCACGCGATCCCCTCGGCGTGACTCACGGTCCCGCACCAGGCCTGCCCGCAACCGGGCCGGCACGCGCCGTCGCCTGCAGCGCTACGGCACGCGCCACCCGGCCGGCCAGCTCGGACCGGACCACGGCAGTGACGACCACCTGCTCACCGGAGACCGCGCACGACGCCAGGTCGGCCCCGTTGCGTCCGGCCGTCACCCGGGCCGCATCGCAGGCGTCGCGACCCCACTGCAGGGCCGCGGCGCCGGCGAGGGCCGACAGATCGGCTGCGGACGCGACGCGCCGCTGGTCGACCACCAGCCTGCCGAGCACGGCGCCCGCCAGGCACAGCACCAGCAGCAGGCCGGTGAGGGCCACCACCATCGGCGCCGCGAGACCGCTCTCGTCGGGCATCCGGGTGCTCATCGCGGCTCCTCGGCCGCAGTCGCCGAAGTGCTGAGGGTCAGCGGAGGGAGGAAGCTGAACAGGCCGCCCGGGCCGCGGACGTCGGCGTCCACCCGGACCGTCACGTCGTCGCCGGTGTGCGCGACCGCGATGCGAGCACCGTCGGGCGCGACCTTCCGGCCCGCGGCGACGGAGGCCGCCTCGTCCTCGCCGCGTGCGGCTGATCGCGCCGCCTCGCGGGCGGCGTCGACGACGCGCACCTGGGTGACGGCCACGGCCACCAGCCACACCAGGCCGAGCGCCAGCGCGACGAGCAGCGGGACCACCATGGCGGCCTCCGCGGTCACCGCTCCCCGTTCCCGAGACCGGACTCCGCGCCCCCCGGGGGCAGAATCGGGTCCGGTCCCGGCGACGGCGGTGACCGTGGGGGCCCACGACCGCCCACGAGCCCCCAGGGTCACCTCGTCACACATGGCTCAGGAGATCCCGACCATCTTGAGGAAGAACTCCACCAGCATCTTGAGCAGGTTCTGCCCGAAGTCGCTGGTGAAGAGCTTGATCAGCACGCCGGCGAACCCGCAGCCGGCAGCCGTGACCGCGGCGTACTCGGCACTGGCCGCTCCGACCTGCTCGCGTACCCGCGCGTTGGGTGAGGTGGTCATCTGCTTCTCCTTGCTCTCCGGGCCACGGCCCGGCTCGGTGGTGTCGGTCGTGACTCTGGTCGGCGGCCGACGGGACGGCGACCACCCCGCGCAAGGCTGCGGAGACGCAGGAAGTTGTCCGACCTGGGGACGGTTGCGCGGTCAGCGAACGAGGAGCAGGCCGGTGACCGAGCCCGCCACCAGCGGCACCACGCCGACGATCACGAACGACGGCAAGAGGCAGACCCCCAGCGGCACCGCGGCTTTCACCTCCACCTGGCGGACCCGCTCCTCCACCGCCGCCCGACGGGCGTCTCTGAGGTCCTCCGCGAGTCTCAGCAGCGCCGCGGCCACCGGCGCGCCGCTCTCCGCGGACCGGTGCAGGGTGGTCCCCAACCGGCCCAGCTGCGGGTGCCGCGCCATCGACGTCCACACGGACGCCGGGTCGGCACCCAGATCCAGGCGCGCGGTCCAGGTCCGCAGCTCCTCTGCCATGGGGCCGTCGACGGCATTCGCGACCATCCCGAGCGCCGCTGTGGGGGCCGCACCGGCCGCCAACGCTGCCGTCATCAGGTCCACCACGTGCGGGACCTCCCGCTCGAGGAAGGCGCGCCGACGTCGGACGTGAGCGCTCTCCCAGCTCCGGCTCCGCCACCACACCGCGACGCCACCGGCCCCGGCGAGGGCCAGGCCCATCGGGCCGGGCACCACCAGGAGCACCCCCACGCCGGCGCCTGCGGCGGCCACCAGGCGGAGCGCGCCACGCGGCAGCGGGCGGACCACCGGGGCCGGGTCTGCGTCACCGCTGGGCAGCCTCGCCGGCGCGGATGCGACGCGGCGGACGGGGGGCCTCGCCGGCACCACCAGGAGCGCGGCCGCGGCAGCGAGCAGCGCGCTGAGCAGAGCAGCCTGGGCGACCACGTCACCCGTCTCCCTCGAGGGAGGCCGCCGCGATCCGGTCGATCCACCCCAGCCCAGCAAGGGACAGACCCACCCCGGTCGCCAGACAGGCCGTGCCGGGCCACGTGGCCAGCAGGAAGTGCCAGGGACGCGCCCCGACCCCCTCGGCGGCGAGCAGCACCACCACGGGCAGCGCCGTCACCAATCGCGCCGTCGCACGCGCCGACGCCAGCTCCGCCCGGACCAGCCGGGTGGTGGTCGCCTCCGACCGCGCCGTTGCCAGCACCTGCTCCACCGACACCACGAGCCCCGCACCGGTGCCGGCGCTCAGCTGCCACGCCCCCGCGAGCCTGGCCATCGCGGTCGCGCCGGGAAGCCGCGCCAACCGCCGCAGCGCCGTGGGCACCGACGCGTCGAGTCGAGCCGCCGCAGCCACCGGCTCCGTCTCCGGCCACACCCGGGCGGCCCGGGCGACGGCCACGGTGACGGGCTGGCCCGCGCGCAGCTCCCCGGCCAGCTCCTCGCAGTAGTCGACCACGTGCTGCCGTCGCGCGTGGGCCACCCGGTCGCGACGGGAGCGCTGCACGATCCGCAGCACCCCGAGCGCCGCCGCGCCCAGGACCGCCAGGAGGGCGAGGTGCCGCACGGCCAGGCCCGCGCCGGCCGCGGCAACGACCCCGGCGAGCATGCCGAGGCCCACCCGGACCGGCACTCCACGGAGGTCACGGGGCGGCCGCCTGTGCAGCGGGCGGAGCTTCGCCGGTGCGACGACGAGGAGGGCACCGGCGAGCGCCGCGGCGGACGCGGACCCGAGGAGCAGCGTCTGTTGGGTCACCGCTGCAGCCGCCGCGCCAGTGCTGCGGACGCAGGGTGCTCCACAACCGCGCCGTCCCTGGAGAAGGTGACCGCCGGAGCCGTCGCCACCCGGCCACCGTCCCGCTCGACGAGGACGGCGACCTCGCTCACCCGCCGGGTGCCGTCGCGGTCGCGGACGCAGTGCACGACCGCCTCGAGGGCCGCCGTCATCTGGGAGTGCACGGCAGCAAGCGGCATCCCCGCGGCCAGCGCCAGACCCGTGAGCCGGGCGGGCACGTCGGCAGCGGAGTTGGCGTGCACCGTGCCGCACCCGCCCTCGTGGCCGGTGTTGAGGGCGGCCAGCAAGTCGACCACCTCGGGACCTCTGACCTCGCCCACGACGAGCCGGTCGGGCCGCATGCGCAGCGCCTGCCGGACCAGGGTGCGCAGGTCCACCAGCCCGGCCCCCTCCACGTTGGCGGGTCGCGACTCGAGGCCGACGACGTGCGGGTGGTCCGGGCGGAGCTCGGTGGTGTCCTCCACGACCACGATGCGGTCCCCCGGGTCGGCGGCGGACAGCAAGGCGTTGAGCAGCGTGGTCTTGCCCGAGCCGGTGCCGCCGCTCACGAGGAAGGCCACCCGTCGCTCGACGAGGACCCGCAGCAGCCGGACGCCCTCCCGGGGCAGGGCGCCCACCGACTGCAGCTCGTCGAGGGTGAAGGCGCGGCGTCGGGGGACCCGCAGCGAGATCGAGGTGCCGGGGCGCGCGAGCGGGGCCAGCACCGCGTGGAACCGGGAGCCGTCCGCCAGTCGCAGGTCGACGTACGGGCTGGCGTCGTCGAGCCGACGTCCGGCCCCCGCCGCCAGCCGCTGCGCCAGGCGGCGCACGGCGTCGTCGTCCGGGAATGTCACCGACGTCTGCTCCAGTCCGCACCCGCGGTCGACGTAGACGGCGGCGGGACCGTTCACGAGCACGTCGGTGACGCCGTCCATACGGAGCAGGTGCTCCAGGGGACCCGCGCCGACCACGTCACGGCGGAGCACGTCGAGCACGGCCAGCACCGTGGCGTCCCCGACCGGGCGGCCCTTCGCCCGCAGCGCGGACGCCACGACGCTCGGACCGAGCGCCACCCCCTGCTGCGCGATGAGCTCCCGGACCTCCTCGACGACCTCCGGCGAGACCGGCGAGGCCGGCGCGTGAGGCAGGCGGGCGGTCCCCGCGCCGGCGGGTGCGCCGGTCACCGCGCCGCCCGCCAGGACTCGACGAGCCGGGCCGCGGCCGTCGCCAGCGGCGACCGACGGTGGTGAACCGGGCCCAGACCCAGGTCGAGGTGCTCGTCGAGACGACGCTGGTGGGCCACCTCGCCGAGCAGGGGGAGCCCGACCGCCTCGGCGACGTCCTCCGCCGCGGGCGCGTTGCGGCAGGACCGCACCACGACCCCGGCGTCCGCGCCCTCCGCGCGCAGCCGGTCGGCCATCCTGGCAGCGGAGGCCACCCCGCCCAGCGCAGCGCGGACCACCAGCACTGCGTGGTCGCAGCGGCCGACCAGCCCCGCGCCCCACGGCTCGCCGGACCGCGGCAGGTCCACGACGACCCAGTCGTGTCCCCGCCGGCCCGCCGCCAGCACCTCGCGGACGAGAGCCGGCTCCGGAAGTCCGGCGGGGGTGCCGGGCGACCAGCCCAGCACCCGCGCGTCCCCGTGCCCGGGGAGGGCGTCCCGCAGGGCACGACCGCCCAGCCGGCCGCGGGAGTCGGCGAGGTCCGCCCAGGTCACTCCGCGCCCGTCGTCAAGACCGACCAGCCGCGCCAGACCTGGCCCGAGCGGGTCGAGGTCGACCAGCATGGTGGGGCCCGACCGGGCGGCGACCAGCCCCAACGCCCCGGCCACCATGCTGGCACCGGCCCCGCCCGAGCCGCCGACCACGGCCACCGTGACGGCACGGTCGCCGTTGCCGTCACCGGTGTCGGAGAGCACCTCCACCAACCAGTCGTTGCCCGTCGGCAGCTCGACGACGGACTCCGCGCCGACGTCCACGGCCCGGCGGAACAGGGCGTCCGGGGCCGCGCCGGATGACACCACGTGCACCTCGGCCCGCCGCGGCGGGGAGAGCGCGGACACCGCGGCGGTCTGGTCGGCGCCGAGCAGCACCGCCGGCGCGGCACTCCACCACCGCAGGCCGGGGTCCGGGTGGCGCTGCAGGTCCACCTGTACTCCGGCGGCCGCCGCGAGCCGCAGCACGTCACCGGCGAGTGCGTCGTCGGCGGTCACCAGCACGGGATCGTGGGCAGTCATGGGGTGACTGTCGCGACGGGCCCGGCACCAGCCGAGGTCGGGCGCCGCTCCTGGGGACGAGCAGCGGGTTCCCCGTCCTGTGCACGACACCGACCACCCCGCGGGTGCGGGACAGGGGCGGGCCCCTGGCCAGGGGGGATAGCCAGGGGCCCTGGGTCCAGACTTGGGGGGATCAGCCTGGACCCGACCAGCGAGGGGGGATCGCTGGTTGATCGGAGAGGACGCTGCCTGGAGCGGTACGGAACGGTCTGGGGGGCAGGCGGAGGATGTGCCGCGCCGGTTCATCGACCACGACGGATGACGTTGTGCGGCCTCCAGCATAGTGGTTGGCGCTCGAACGGGTACAGGACTCGACACGCAGGCGAAGGAGGAGACTGGGCACCGTGACGACCGCCGAGCCGGGACCCGACGAGACATCGGGCATGCACCGGCAGCCTCCCCGCAGGGTGACCGGCCGCCCCGCCGCGTTCTTCGACCTCGACAAGACGATCATCGCCAAGTCGAGCGCCCTCGCGTTCAGCAGGCCCTTCTACGCCGGCGGGCTGATCAACCGCCGGCACGTGCTGAGGAGCAGCTACGCGCAGTTCATGTTCCTGGTCGGCGGGGCGGACCACGACCAGATGGAGAAGATGCGCGAGTTCCTCTCCCGGATGGTCACCGGCTGGGACGTGGAGACGGTGCGCGAGATCGTGGCCGACACGCTCTACAACATCGTCGACCCCCTGGTGTACGACGAGGCGGTGTCTCTGATCGAGGAGCACCACCTGGCCGGCCGCGACGTCATCATCGTGTCGGCGTCGGGGGCCGAGATGGTCGAGCCCATCGGCGAGCTGCTGGGGGTGGATGCGGTGATCGCCAGCCAGCTCGCCATCGAGGACGGTCGGTACACCGGCGACATCGACTTCTACGCCTACGCCGAGAACAAGGCAGCCGCGATCGCGGAGCTGGCCGAGCGACGCGGCTACGACCTGACCCGCAGCTACGCCTACTCCGACTCCATCACCGACGTCCACATGCTCGAGATCGTGGGGCACCCGCACGCCGTCAATCCCGACAAGGAGCTGCGCCGGACCGCCCAGGAACGGGGCTGGCCGGTGCTCGTCTTCGACCGTCCGGTGGCCCTGGGGGCCCGGATGCGTCTGCCCGAGCGGCGCACCACGCTGGCCGCGCTGGCAGCCGGTACGGCGGCGGTGGTGGGCGGGGCGATCTACCTCGGCGCGAGAAGACGGCTCGACCGGCTGACGTCAAGGGCCACCTAGACCGATCAGAACAGCTGCCACAGGACCCTTGTCCGGCGGCGTGGGACGTCGTACAAAAGGAACACAACTACAGACCCGCACACGAGCCAGGCACCCACGCGGTGACCGACCTCCTTGAGGACGTTGACCTCGGGTTCACCCGGGGCAACACATACAGTGCACGCTTGGTAACCAGGTCTCGTGTGTCAGCAGCGGCACTCTCCGGGGAGTGCCGCTTGCATGTCCGGGCCTCTTCTCAACCGGTCTGGTCAACCGGCCTGGTCAGCCGGTCTGGTCAACCGGTCTGGTCAACCGGCCTGGCCAGTCGGTCTGGTTCGTCGGTCTCGTCAGTCGGTTCGCAGCGGGCTGGCCTGCGCTCCGGCGGTGTAGGCCTCCGCTGCGTAGAGCAACCAGGCGTGCACGCCGGCCGCGCCACCCTCGACGTAGCCGATGAGGTTCGACTCGTACTGCGGGCGCAGCCTCAGGTGTCCCGCCTCCGGCACGGTGAGCGACGTGGGGTCGACCCCGCGGGCCACCATCACCAGTCGCTCGGCCGCGCGGGCGACGATGCCGTTGTGCGAGACGAAGGGCGCGACCGTGCTCAGCTCGGCGTGCACCACCGCCGCGGCGACGAGAGCGGGAGCCGAGCTGCGGCCGAGCAGCAGCCTGCCGAGCGCCGCGAGCCGTTCGGCGCCGGCGGGGTCGCGGGGGCGTCCGAGGTCTGCCTCGGGGACGACCCCCTTGCCGGCCAGCGTGTGCAGTCGGGCAAAGGCCTGCAGAGGCGAGTGCGCCAGGACCGGGACGAGGCCCAGCACCTCCGTCGACACGCGCAGGGCCGCCCCGGCCGTCTCATCGGTGGGCCCGCCCCGCAGGGCCTCCAGCGTCACGTGCGAGCCCTCGAGGACCGCGCTGGCGTGCGCGCCTCGCAGCAGTGACTCGGCGGTCGTCTCGGGCGCGGTCCGGCGCAGCCCCCGGTCGCGCAGCAGCGCGTCGATGCCGTCCCGGGCGGCCGCCATGGCGGACCCCACGCCTTCGAGGGCGGCGAGGTCGGCGAGCGGGTCCACGCCGCGTACCCTAGGCCCCCACCCGTCGGTCAGGCGGCCGGGCCCTTGCTGCGCACCTCCGCGACGGTGTGCATCGCCTCCTGCAGCTCGGCGAGCCAGTCGCCCTCGTGCTGCCGCACCAGCCGCACGCACCAGGACAGCGCCTCCGATCGGGACCGGGCCACACCGGCCTCCACGAGGGTGTCCAGGGCCATCCGCTCGGGCTGCCGGAGCCGGGTCATCACCGGCGCGGCGACGTGGGTGAAGAGCTCCTGACGGCCGTCGGGGCCACCGATCCGCACCCCCCACGAGACCTTCCGGCCGAACCGCTCCTCGGCCTCCCGGGCGATCGCGATCCGCCGTTCCCGGGTGTCCTCGCGGAACGCCTTGGCCCGGCCGGCGCGCGCCGCCGCCGCCTCGTCCTCGGAGGCGTCGTCGCCCAGCCGGACGTCCGCCACCGGCAGCAGCACGGTGATCTCCTCGCGGTCCACGCGCACCTCGAGGCCCTCGGTCTCCGCGCCGTTCCCGGCCCCGTCCGGCGCCGCCGGCATCCACTCACTCGGCAGCCGCCCGGCGAACCAACCGCGGACCTGCTGCTGCGCCTTACGTGTAATCATAATTACATGCTTACTGCTGTTGCGGTGCGGGTCAACGGCGGACCAGACAGGGGCCGTCCGCCGCGCAGGCGTTGCTCGGGACACGACGGCCGACCCTGTAGATTTCGCACCGATGAACGACACCGCGGGCCCCGACAGGAAGCGCCCCGGCCTGTCGTTCGGGCACGTCGCCGACGCCTACGAGCGCGGCCGCCCGTCGTACCCGCTGGAGGCCGCGGCGTGGCTGACCGGGCGCACCCCGTCGACGGTCGTCGAGCTGGGCGCGGGCACCGGGAAGTTCACCGACCGGTTGCTCGAGCTGCGCCACGACGTCCTCGCCACCGACCCCTCCGACGAGATGCTCGCCCACCTGCGGCTGCGACACCCCGATCTGCGCACCGCCACCGCGCTCGCCGAGGCAGTGCCGGTCGCCACCCGCACCGTCGACACGGTCGTCGCCGCCCAGGCGTTCCACTGGTTCGACGCAGGCGCAGCACTGCGGGAGGCCGCCCGGATGCTGAAGTCCGAGGGCCGCATCGGGCTCCTGTGGAACCAGCGCGACGAGCGCATCCCCTGGGTGCGCAAGCTGGGCGCGATCATCGGCAACCAGGACCAGGACGTCGACCCAACCGACATCCTGGTCGGGTCGAAGCTCTTCGGCTACGTCGAGGAGGCGGAGTTCCGGCACTGGCAGCCGCTGCGGAAGCACGAGCTGCGCGACCTCGTGCTCTCCCGGTCGAATGTCGCCGTACTGGACCCGATGGCCCAGGACCGCGTGCTGCGCAAGGTCGACGACCTCTACGAGGAGTACGACCGGGGCCCGAACGGGCTGCTGCTGCCCTACGTGACGCGCTGCTACCGCGCGGTGGTGCGCCCACGCGGCCATCTCGACGAGCCCGAGCACAGCGCGGACCTCACCGCAGCCGCTCGGGCGGTGCGCGAGGCCAGCGGCGAGCCGGAGGAGCCGGCGACGCTGCTCATCGACTTCCGCTGACCCGAGGTCAGCCGCGCCGCGCGATCTCGTCGTCCCGCTCCACGGTCAGCCGCAACGGCACCTCGCGGACGAACAGCACCGCCACCAGCGCGAGCGCCGCGACCGGTGTGGCGACCAGGAAGATGTGGCCGGTCGCCTCGCCGAACGCGTGCTGGAAGACCTCGCGCACCGGGGCGGGCAACGACGCGAGGTCGGGGACGGAGCGGCTGTCGCTGCCCGAGGACGCCTTGATGCCCAGCGCCGTCAGGCCCGCGACGACGTGCTCGCTGACCTGGTGGCCGAGAACCGCGCCGAGCGCGGAGACCCCGATCGACCCGCCCATGGTCCGGAAGAAGGCGACCACCGAGCTGGCGGCGCCCATGTCGGCCTGGGCGGTGTTGTTCTGCACCGCGAGGACGAGGTTCTGCAGGGCGGCGCCCATCCCGATCCCGAGCACGGCCATGGATACGCCCACGAGCACGAGGTCGGTCGTCTCGTCGATCGTGCTGAGCAGGCCCATGCCGACGACGACGAGGACCATGCCGCTGACCAGGAAGTGCTTCCAACGACCGGTCGTGGAGATCCGCCGGCCGGTGACCATGCTCGACAGCATCAGCCCGCCGACCATCGGGATGGACATGAGGCCGGCGTGCGTCGGGGACATGCCGCGGGCGATCTGGAAGTACTGCGAGAGGAACACCGTCGCGCCGAACATCGCCACCCCGACCATCACCGAGGCCAGCGTCGCCAGCGTCGTCGTGCGGTCCCGGAAGAGCCGCAGCGGGATGATCGGCTGACGCGCCCGCGTCTCGACCAGGACGAAGAGAGCAAGCAGCAGCACGCCCGCCGAGACCATGACCGCCGTCGTGCTCGATCCCCACGCGAACTGGGTGCCGGCGAGCGACACCCAGACCAGCAGCGTCGACACGCCCGCGGTGATCAGCCCGGCGCCGAGGTAGTCGATGGAGACGTCCCGGCGGACGAGCGGCAGGTGCAGCGTCTTCTGCAGCACCACGAAGGCGAGCACCGCGACCGGGATGGAGACGTAGAACGTCCAGCGCCACCCCAGCCCGGGGGTGTCCACGATGAGACCACCCAGCAGGGGTCCGCTCACCGTGGCCACCGCGAAGGTGGCGCCGATGTAGCCCGAGTACCGGCCCCGTTCGCGCGGCGACACCATGCTGGCGATGACCACCTGCACCAGGGCGGTCAGGCCGCCGGCGCCGACGCCCTGGACCGCCCGGGCGCCGATGAGGAAGCCCATGCTGGGGGCCAGCCCGGCGAGCACGGAGCCGACGGTGAACACCACCAGCGCCGCCTGCACGAGCACCTTCTTGCTGAACAGGTCGGCGAGCTTGCCCCACACCGGGGTCGAGGCGGTCGTGGTGAGCAGGGTGGCCACCACGATCCAGGTGTAGCCGGACTCGCTGCCCTCGAGGTCGGCGACGATCCGCGGCAGCGCGTTGGACACGATCGTCGAGGAGAGCATCGCGACGAACAGCGCGAGGAGCAGGCCGGACAGCGCCTCGAGAACCTCGCGGTGGCTCATCGGAGTCTGGGGCGCGGCGGGGGTGGGCGCGGTGGACGGCGAGGTGGCAGCGGTCATCTGGGGTGCGGGGCCCTTCGCGGTGACAGGTGATACTTGCTTAGGCCAACTATAGAGATGTCGGCAGTACGGCGCAACCGGCCGGCCCCGGCCCTCGCTCACCGGAGCGGGGAGGAGTGCGCGATCGCCCACTGACAATCGCCCTACTGCCTCCGTACCGCTGTCCCCGCGCGTCGAACTAGGCTGCCGAGCAAGAGCTCGCCCAGCGTTTGAGGAGCGCCCATGACCCAGTCGCAAAACGAGACCCTCTCCAACCTCATGCGCGAGGAGCGCCGGTTCGAACCGCCGGCCGAGCTCGTCGCGGACGCGAACGTCGCGGAGGAGGTGTACGCCGAGGCCGACGCCGACCGCCTGGCGTTCTGGGCCAAACAGGCACTGCGGATCGACTGGGCGGAGCCGTTCAACGACGTCCTGGACTGGTCGACCCCGCCGTTCGCGAAGTGGTTCGTCGGCGGTCGGCTGAACGCGGCGTACAACTGCGTCGACCGGCACGTGGAGGCAGGGCTCGGTGACCGGGTGGCGATCCACTGGGTCGGCGAGCCGGCCGACGACACCCGCTCGATCACCTACGCCGAGCTGCAGGACGAGGTGTGCAGGGCGGCGAACGCGCTGACCGAGCTGGGGGTCCGCACCGGCGACCGGGTGGCGATCTACCTGCCGATGATCCCGGAGACGGTGGTGGCGATGCTGGCCTGCGCCAGGCTCGGCGCCCCGCACACCGTGGTCTTCGGTGGGTTCTCGGCCGACGCGCTGGCCAGCCGGGTGGTCGACTGCGGCGCGAAGGTGGTCATCACCGCGGACGGCGGATACCGCCGGGGAGCCGCCTCCTCGCTGAAGCCGGCCGTGGACGAGGCCTGCGCGAAGGTCGCCCGGGACGGCTCCGGCTCGGTCGAGAAGGTGCTGGTCGTGCGCCGGACCGGACAGGACGTGGACTGGACGGAAGGCCGCGACGTCTGGTGGCACGAGGCGGTGGACAGCCAGTCGGCCACGCACCAGGCGGAGGCGTTCGACTCCGAGCACCCGCTGTACGTCATGTACACCTCCGGCACGACCGGCAAGCCGAAGGGCATCCTGCACACCACGGGCGGCTACCTCGTCGGCACGTCGTACACGCACTGGTCGGTCTTCGACCTCAAGCCGGAGACCGACGTCTTCTGGTGCACCGCCGACGTCGGCTGGGTGACCGGGCACTCCTACATGGTCTACGGCCCGCTGGCCAACGGGGCGACGCAGGTGATGTACGAGGGCACACCGGACGCCCCGCACAAGGGCCGCTGGTGGGAGATCATCCAGCAGTACGGCGTCACGATCTTCTACACCGCGCCGACCGCGATCCGCACCTTCATGAAGCAGGGCGAGGAGATCCCGAACCAGTTCGACATGTCCTCCCTGCGGCTGCTCGGGTCGGTGGGTGAGTCGATCAACCCGGAGGCCTACGTCTGGTACCACCGCGTCATCGGCGGGGACCGGTGCCCGATCGTGGACACCTGGTGGCAGACCGAGACCGGGCAGATCATGATCAGCCCGCTGCCGGGTGTCACCGCCGCGAAGCCGGGTTCGGCGATGAAGGCGCTGCCCGGGATCTCGGCGGAGGTGGTCAACGACGAGGCGCAGCCGGTGCCGAACGGCTCCGGTGGCTACCTGGTGCTCACCGAGCCGTGGCCGGCGATGCTCCGCACCATCTGGGGCGACGACCAGCGGTTCAAGGACACCTACTGGTCCCGTTTCCCGGGCAAGTACTTCGCCGGCGACGGCGCCAAGCTCGACGAGGACGGCGACATCTGGCTGCTGGGCCGGGTGGACGACGTCATGAACGTCTCCGGCCACCGGCTCTCCACCACCGAGATCGAGTCGGCGCTGGTGTCCCACCCCAAGGTCGCCGAGGCGGCAGTCGTGGGCGCCACCGACGAGACCACCGGCCAGGCGGTGTGCGCGTTCGTGATCCTCCGGGAGTCCGCCCTGCAGGACGGGGAGGAAGCCCCGGACTCCCTCATCCAGGAGCTGCGCAAGCACGTCCAGCACGAGATCGGTGCCATCGCCAAGCCGCGCCAGATCATGGTCGTCCAGGAGCTGCCGAAGACGCGCTCGGGCAAGATCATGCGCCGGTTGCTGCGCGACGTGGCCGAGCACCGCGAGGTCGGCGACGTGACGACGCTGGCGGACTCGTCGGTGATGAGCCTCATCGAGAAGGGCATGTCCTCCTCGTCCGACGAGTGAGCGCTCGCCCGGCTCGGGCCGGTGCTGAGGGGTCACTCGGTAGGCTGTGAGCAGGAGTGCCGGGAAGCCTGGTCGGCGTCGTGACCGCCGTACGTCGAAAGGGACCCCTGTGCCTCAAAACCGCCTGCTGCTCCCCGCTGCCACCGAGGCCGAGGAGACGTTCGTCGGGCGCCTCCTCCGCCAGGAGACCGTCGGCGGAGCCGTCGTCCTGGTCGCCGCCGTCGTCGCCGTCGTCTGGGCGAACTCGCCGTGGTCCGACGCCTACGACTCGCTGCGCCACCTCGAGATCGGTCCGCTCGACGTCCAGCACTGGGCCGCCGACGGCGCACTGACGCTGTTCTTCTTCCTGGCCGGGCTCGAGCTCAAGCGTGAGTTCCTCGTCGGGTCGCTGCGCAAGCCGGCCGACGCCCTGGTGCCCATCGTCGCGGCCGTGTTCGGCGTCGTGATGCCGGCCCTGGTGTACGTCGCGATCAACCTCTGGTCCGGGCTGGACGGCGGGAACCTGGAGGGCTGGGCCATCCCGGCGGCGACCGACATCGCCTTCGCGCTGGCGGTCCTCGCGGTGGTCGGGAGCCGGCTCCCCACGCAGCTCCGCACGTTCCTGCTCACCCTCGCCGTGGTCGACGACCTGGTCGTCATCTCGATCATTGCGTTCTTCTACACCTCCGAGCTGCACGTGACCCCGCTGCTCGTCGCCGCTGCACTCCTCGCCGGCTACGCCCTCCTGCAGCGGGTCCGGGGCGAGCACTGGCTGTGGTACGTGCCGCTCGCCGTCGGGATCTGGTGGTTCACGCACGAGAGCGGGATCCACGCCACGATCGCCGGTGTGGCCATGGGGCTGCTCACCCGCGTCAAGCTGGACCCCGGTGAGGAGCACAGCCCCGCCGAAGCCCTCGAGCACCGGCTGACCCCGGTGTCGGCCGGCCTGGCGGTCCCCTTCTTCGCGCTGATGTCGGCAGGGGTCGCCATCCAGGGCGGCGGTGCCCTGCTGGCGGACCCGATCGTCCTCGGCATCGTCGCCGGTCTGGTGGTCGGCAAGCCGATCGGCGTCCTCGGCGGCGCCTGGCTGGTCACCCGGGTGACCAGGGCGGAGCTCAACGCGGAGCTGTCCTGGCGCGACGTGGCCGGCGTGGCCGTCCTCGCCGGCGTCGGCTTCACCGTGGCGCTGCTCGTCGCGGAGCTGTCCTTCCCCGCCGGCGACGGCGAGGCGGCCAAGACGGCCGTGCTGGCGGGATCGGTGCTCGCCGCCGGCCTCGCCTCGGTCCTCCTGCGGCGCCGCAGCCGGGTGCACGCCCCCGGGTGAGGTGGGCCGTCGGGGGCGCGTCCCCTAGGCTTCGGTTGCCGCGAAAGGGGATCAGATGTCACACGCCGCACCCGCCTCCCAGCCGACCGACGTCGACCAGCCCACGGAGGAGCCGTCGATCGGCGACCTCGTCGCCAGCGCCAGCCGCGACGTCTCGACGCTCGTCCGGCATGAGATCGCGCTCGCCAAGGCCGAGGTCAAGGTCAGCGTCCAGAACGGCGGGCTGGGAGCCGCGCTCTTCGCCGCCGCCGGGTTCGTCCTCGTGCTGGGCGTGATCATGCTGTCGGTCGCGATCGCGTACTTCTTCCACATGACGGGCCTCGACCTGGCCTGGTGCTTCCTGATCGTGTTCGGCATGTACGCCGCACTCGCTGGACTGCTGGGCTTCGTCGGCTTCCGGAAGATCCGCGCCGTGCGGCCGCCCGAGCGGGCGATCCACCAGGCGCAGGAGACCAAGAACGCCCTGACCAACCGCGGCTGAGCCGGGTCAGGCGCAGCGGCCGCTGCTGACGGGGTTGGAGCTGTTCAGGCCCTGGGCGGCCGCCTCGCCGACCTGGTCCGCGGTCAGGACGTAGCCCGTCGAGGGGTCCTTCACCGACGCGGCGAAGACCACGCCCAGCACCTCGCCGTCCGGGGAGACCAGGGGCCCACCGGAGTTGCCCGGCCGGATCGTCGACCGCACGGAGTACACCTCACGGACCACCGTGCCCTCGCCATAGATGTCCTCGCTCCGCAACCGCTGCTGCGCCCGGATCCGGGCGCCCCGCACGTCGTACGGGCCGTCCCCGGGGAAGCCGAGCACCGCACCGGGGTCGCCGGCCTCGGCGTCCCGGTCGAAGGAGAGGTGCGGCAGCGCGAGGCCGTCGACGCGGAGCACCGCGACGTCGATGTCGGGGTTGTAGTAGACGACGGTGGTGTCGACCTCCCCCGACTCGGTGACCAGCCGCGGCGTCGAGACGCCGGCCACCACGTGGGCGTTGGTCATCACCCGGTTGTCGGAGTAGAAGAAGCCGCTTCCTTCGACACCGCCACCGCAGCTGTTCTCGCCGTGGATCTTCACCACGCTCTGCGCGGCCGCCCGCACCTCCGGGTCCTTGCTGATCTTGGCCGGCGGCGGGCCCACGTCGACGATGGTCTCGGGGGCGAAGGGCTCCAGGTAGCGCGGGAAGAAGCTGGCCCCCACCACGTCGTTGAAGGAGTGCAGCGCCTGCCTCGCGCGCGGGGGCATCACCCTGTCGACGCGGCGCAGGACCTCCGAGTTGCTGACCTCCTGGGAGACCCACTTCAGCGGCGAGCCGCTGACCGCGACACCCAGCGCCCAGGCCACGACCAACACCGCCACCACGCTGAGCGCCGCACCCCCCACCGCGTCGAGCGCGCGCGCGGGCTGCCACGTGATCTTGGCCCGCAACCGGGACCCCACGAACTGCATGAAGGCCTGGCCGAACGACGCGGAGAGCAGCACGACGAAGAGCGCGCCGAGCGAGACCCAGACCGAGGGGGCGGCGTCACCGAGCAGGCGCGGAGCCAGCCAGATGCCGAAAAACCCGCCCGCGAGGAGACCGCCGGTGGCGAACGCCCCGGTGATGAACCCCTGCCAGTAGCCGGAGACTGCGTACGCCAGCAGCAGCAGCAGCAGGAAGATGTCGAGTGCGTTCATCGACGGTCCCCGTCGCCGGGCCGGTGGTCGCGGTCGATCTCGATGGGGTTCTCCTCGTCGTACGGGTCAGGGATGAGCCCGGCCTCGACCGGGTCGAAGACCTCGCCCTCCGGCACGTCGATGCCCAGCATGGCGGCGACCCGGTTCCACTCGATCAGGTGGTCGGGCAGCCCACGCACGTTGTCGCGGTCCCACTCGCGCGTCCAGCCCACGAAGTCGAACAGTGCGTTGATGACTCCTGCGGTGAACCCCCACAGGAGTACGTCGTTCTCCGGGCCGATCATCCAGCCCGGGCCGGCCCAGCCCAGCGGATGCTTGACCGAGAACCGGTCGGCCGGGTCGAGGAGGTGCTCGATCGGCACCCGGAACACCGCGTGGACCTCGAGCGGGTTGTGGACCGAGATGGCGCTGGGGTGGTGCCAGTAGCCGAGGACCGGGGCAACCGCGAAGTTGCGGGGCGGGAGGTACAGCCGCGGCAGCACCGCGAACACGTCGATCCCCGACGGGTCGAGCCCGGTCTCCTCCTGCGCCTCGCGCAGCGCCCCCTCGACCGCGGTCTCGTCGCCGTCGAGCGATCCGCCGGGGAAGGAGACCTGTCCCGGCTGGCTGCGCATGGTGTGCGCACGCTCGGTGAGCAGCAGGTCGGGACCCTCGGGGCCCTCCCCGAAGAGCACCAGCACCGCCCCCTCCCGGGGAGCCGGGTCGTCCGGCGGGGTGAACGCGCTCAGGTCCTCGCTGCGGATGTGCTGCACCTTCTCCCGCAACGGGTCCAACCAGTCCGGCAGCGCAGGCCGCTCGGTCGGCTGGGGGGTGGGGTCCGGCACGCGCCGAGCCTACCCAGCACTCACCTGTACCCCGGTGTGATCCTCGACCAGTCCCAGCAGCTGCTGGTAGCCGTCCAGCCGCATCAGCTTGAACGTGACCTTCCCGGCCTCGTCCACCAGCAGCACGCCGGGCAACCCGGTCAGCCGGTAGTGGTCGGCCAGCGCGCCACCGGGATCGGCCAGCTGCGGCAGCGTGGTGCCGGTCTCCTGCAGCAGCGCCAGCGCCTTGCCCGGCTGGGTGTCCTGCCAGTCCACGCCGAGCACGGTCAGCCGGTCGCCGTACTCGTCGCTGAGCCGCTGGAACAGCGGCAGCTCGTCGGGGCAGGAGGTGCACCACGAGGCCCACAGCTGGACGACGGCCGGGCCCGAGACCGTGCTGAGGTCGACCTCGCGGCCGCCGCCGAGGCACGGCAAGGTGAGGCGGGGCAGCTCGCTCCCCGGTCCGTGCGCAGCGGGACAGGGCTCCACGCCGAGGTCCTGCTTGGCGGCGCGCAGGTCCGGGGTGTCCACGTCGATCCGCGACTGCAGGTCCGGGGCCGCGGGCAGCGGCGACTCCCCCGCGCAGGCGGTCAGGAGACCGGCCGCCAGCAGCGGCGCCAGCAGCCGGGCACGACGCCGGCTCACGCCCGCCCCTCGGTCCGCACCAGCTTCGCGGCCTTCGCCGGGTCGGTCGGCCCCTCGCCGTACGCCGGGCACAGCCGAGCGACCGGGCACGCACCGCAGGCGGGGTTGCGCGCATGGCAGATCCGCCGGCCGTGCCAGATGAGGTGGTGGCTGAGCAGGGTCCAGTCCTTCTTGGGGAACAGCGCACCGACCTCGTGCTCGGCCTTCACCGGGTCGGTCTCGGTGGTGAACCCGAACCGCCTGGCGAGGCGGCCGAAGTGGGTGTCCACGGTGATGCCCGGGACCCCGAAGGCGTCGCCCAGCACGACGTTGGCGGTCTTGCGGCCCACGCCGGGGAGGGTGACGAGATCCTCGAGCCGACCGGGAACCTGACCGTCGTACCTCTCGACGAGGGCCTGGGAGAGCTTGAGGAGCGCGTCGGTCTTGGCCCGGAAGAACCCGGTCGGCTGGACGATCTGCTCGACCTTCTCGCGCTCCGCCGCGGCCAGCGCCGTGGCGTCGGGGTAGGCGGCGAAGAGGGTCGGCGTCACCAGGTTGACCCGTTTGTCGGTCGTCTGCGCGCTCAGCACGGTGGCCACGAGCAGCTGGAAAGGGTCCGCGAAGTCGAGCTCGCAGCGCGCGTCGGGATAGGTTTCGGCGAGGATGCGGTCGATCTTGCGGGCGCGCCGCACGAGGCTCACCGACGGCCGGGGCGGGGACGCGGACGGCGACGCAGACTCGGGCACCGCACCAGCGTACGGCGGCCCGGGAAGCCGTCCTGCAGGCGCCGGGCGACCCTCGGTTCCCCGGTCCGGCGGGACATACGGCAAGATGTGACCTGAGACACTCCGGTGCTGTGGGGCCGGAGATCGCCGAGGTGCCCGGGACCGCCGGGAGGCCACGACAAGGAGGCATGCTTTCCGTGGATACCGATGTGCTGCGCCAGGCGCCGCTGTTCAGTGCGCTCGACGACGAGGCGGCCGCGGCGCTGCGTTCGTCCCTGGGCACGGTGAAGCTGCGCCGCGGTGAGGTGCTGTTCCACGAGGGGGACTCGGGCGACAAGCTGTACATCGTCGCGGACGGCAAGGTGAAGCTCGGCCGGACCTCCGCCGACGGCCGGGAGAACCTGCTGGCGATCCTGGGGCCCGGCCAGATGTTCGGCGAGCTGTCGCTGTTCGACCCAGGGCCCCGGTCCGCGACGGTCACCGCGGTCACCGACACGTCGTTCTTCTCGCTCTCCCACGACGACCTGCTGCGATGGCTCGACGGCCGGCCGGGCGTCGCCAACGGCCTCCTCTCGCAACTGGCGTCGCGGCTGCGACGGGCCAACGACGTGGTGGCCGACCTGGTGTTCTCCGACGTCCCGGGGCGCGTCGCGAAGGCGCTGCTGGACCTCGCCGACCGGTTCGGGCGGACCGCGGACGACGGCGTGCACGTCCACCACGACCTGACCCAGGAGGAGCTGGCCCAGCTGGTCGGCGCCTCGCGCGAGACGGTGAACAAGGCGCTGGCCGACTTCGCGTCCCGCGGGTGGCTGCGCCTGGAGCCGCGCTCGGTCGTGATCATGGACGTCGAGCGCCTGGCGCGCCGCGCGCGCTAGGCGCGGAGGTAGTCGAGCTGGGCGCGCACCGACAGCTCGGCGGCACCCCACAGCACCGGGTCGACGTCGGTGTAGACGTGCTCCACGACCTCCCGAGGGGTCGCCGACGGACCCAGCGTGCGCAGCGCCTCACGCACCTGCTCCAACCGCTCCCGGCGGTGGCTCAGGTAGAAGTCGAGCGTGGCCAGCGCGTCCTCGATGACGGGGCCGTGCCCCGGCCACACCCACCGGGCCTCGCGGCTCTCGGCGAGCGCGTGCAGTCGCTGCAGCGAGTCGAGGTAGGCGCCCAGCTTCCCGTCCGGGTGCGCGACCACCGTGGTGCCGCGACCCAGGACCGTGTCGCCGGTCAGCACCGCCCCGTCTGCGGGGACCACGAACGACAGCGAGTCCGCGGTGTGTCCCGGGGTGCCCACGACCCGCACCTCGAGGCCGTCGACCGCCACGACGTCGCCGTCCCCCAGGCCCTCACCGCCCAGCCGGTGCTGCGGGTCCAGCGCGCGGACGCCGCAGCCGACCCGGTCGGCGAACGCCCGGGCACCTTCGGCGTGGTCGGGGTGGCCGTGGGTGAGCAGCACCACCGCCACGTCGCCGGCCTCCTCCGCCACCGCGGCGAGATGGCCCTCGTCGAGGGGGCCGGGGTCCACGACCACGGACCGGCGGGCACCGGGCTCCCGCAGCACCCAGGTGTTCGTGCCGTCCAGGGTCATGATCCCGGGGTTGGGCGCCAGCAGGCAGCGCGCCCGCTCACCGAAGGTCCCGCCGTCCCAGGTCATCGCGCTGCGGCCCGGTGTCCCTCGACCGCCTCGCCCAGCGCGACGAGTCGCTGCGGAAGGCGGAGGTAGCCGCCCTCGTCGTCCATCTGCATCTCCGGCAGGATCGGCGAGCGGTCCCGCCCGGCGGCCGACGCGAGCGCCTCCGCCGACGTCACGTGGTCGTAGAGCTCGAGACAGGTCGCGTACGTCGGCGGCAGCATCGCGATCCGCCTGTCGTCGACCGCGTCGATCACCTCACGCACCGGCATCCACAGCACGTGGTCGGACTCGGTGGACACGTCCCGGGTGACCTGACCGGTCGGCAGCTCGGCGACGAAGAACCTCGTGTCGTAGCGGCGCGGCTCGAAGATCGGCGTGATCCAGGAGCCCCAGAGCTGCAGCAGGTCGGTCCGCAGCCTGAGGCCGCGCCGGGACAGGAACTCGGTGAACGCGAGCTCCCGGCGCTCGAGGGCGACCCGGTCGGCCTCCCAGTCCTCTCCCGTGGTGTCCTCGACGACACTGTCCTCCGTGGGACCGGCCAGCAGGACGCCCGACTCCTCGAAGGTCTCCCGCACCGCGGCGCAGACCAGAGCCCGGGCGTGGCCCTCGTCGGTGTCCATGAGCGCGGCCCACTCCGCCGCGCCGGGGCCGACCCAGCCGATCTCGTGGTCGAAGTCGCGGGGGTCGACGCCGCCACCGGGGAAGACGCAGAACCCCCCGGCGAACGCCATGTCGAGGGTCCGACGGAGGAGGTAGACCTCCAGCCCGCCGGGGGCGCCGTCCCCGCCGCGCAGCAGCACCACCGTGCTGGCGTCCTTGGGCTGCACCGGGGACTTCGTGCCGTCCGCGAAGGCACGGGCGTTCTCCACCAGGTGCCCGGGCAGCTTCCTCAGCGTCGGGTCCACTCAGCGGACCTCGACGGTCATCTCGAGCTCGACGGGTGCGTCGAGGGGCAGGACGGCCACCCCGACCGCGGAGCGCGCGTGCCGGCCGGCGTCCCCGAAGACCTTGCCGACCAGCTCCGACGCGCCGTTGGCCACGCCGGGCTGCCCGGTGAAGTCCGGGGTCGAGGCGACGTACACCACGATCTTCACCACCCGGACGACCTGCTCGAGCGGCACCTCGGCGCGGATGGCCGCCAGTGCGTTGAGGGCGCACTGCCGGGCGCACTCGACGGCCTGCTCGTCGGTGACCTCGCCGCCCACCTTGCCGGTGAGCATCAGCTCACCGGAACGCATCGGCAGCTGCCCGGAGGTGTGCACGTGGGCTCCCGACCGCAGCGCGGGCACGTACGACGCCACCGGCCGGGCCACCTCCGGCACCTCCAGTCCCAGCTCGGCGAGGCGCTCCTCGGGGCCGCCGGGTGTGCCCCCGGTCACGCGGGGTCCCTGCGGCGGTGTGAGCGCAGCGAGCAGCGTCGTGGGGTGCTCACGCCTTCGGCCGCTTGAAGTAGGCGACGAGGTTCTCCGGGTTCATGCCCGGCACGACCTGGACGAGCTCCCAGCCGTCCTCGCCCCAGTTGTCGAGGATCTGCTTGGTGGCGTGGACGAGCACGGGCACGGTGACGTATTCCCACTTGGTCATGGGCGCGACTCTAGCCCTCGGCCGACGACGCACCGGCGGGCGCCAGAGACGACTGGCGGCCGCGGGGACGGGCGGCCGCAGGGCCCGACTACCCTGGGGAATCGTGACGGACGACAGGACCCCCGACTGGCCTCGCACCCGGCTGCACATCGTGACCGGCAAGGGTGGCACGGGCAAGACCACGGTCGCCGCGGCGCTCGCGCTCGCCCTCGCCTCTCAGGGCAAGGAGGTGCTGCTGTGCGAGGTCGAGGGCCGCCAGGGCGTCGCCCAGCTGTTCGACGTGCCCCCGCTGCCCTACGAGGAGCGGCGCATCGCCCAGGGCCCGGAGGACGGCGGCGACGTCTACGCGCTGGCCATCGACGCCGAGTCGGCGATGCTGGAGTACCTTGCCCTCTACTACCGGCTGGGCAACCGCACCGGCCGGGCCCTCGACCGGTTCGGCGTCATCGACTTCGCCACGACCATCGCACCGGGCCTGCGCGACGTGCTCCTCACCGGCAAGGTCTACGAGGCCGTGGAGCGCAACTCGCGCAACAAGAACGCCCGCGTGTACGACGCCGTGGTGCTCGACGCGCCGCCCACGGGGCGGATCGCGCAGTTCCTCAACGTCAACAACGAGTTCGGCGAGCTGGCCCGGGTGGGCATGGTGAAGGGGCAGACCGAGCGGGTGATGGGGCTGCTCCGCTCACGGCGGACCGCCGTACACCTGGTCACCGTCCTGGAGGACATGCCGGTGCAGGAGACCGTCGACGGGATCGCCGACCTGCGTGGGCACGGGATGCCGGTCGGCGGCGTGGTGGTGAACCTGACCCGCCCCAAGAACCTCGACGACGAGGCGCGCGAGGCGGCGCTCAGCGGGGTCCTGCCTCGCGACGAGATCGACACCGACCTGCACAAGGTCGGCATCGACGTGACCCCGGAGCTGCTGGACGGGCTGCTGGAGGAGGCGCGGGGACACGCGGAGCGCCGGGCCCTGGAGGACGAGCAGCGCCGGCGGATCGACGCGCTGGCGGTGCCGACGTACGAGCTGCAGCGACTGGCCGACGGCATCGACCTCGGCGGCCTCTACGAGCTGGCGGCCGAGCTTCGAGAGCAGGGGATGGCATGAGGAGGACCGCGCGCGTCGGCCCGCTGGCGGCACGCCTGGGCGAGTGCCCGGAGCTGGACGTCGACGCACTGCTCGACGACCGGACCACGCAGGTCATCGTCTGCACCGGCTCGGGCGGCGTCGGGAAGACCACCACGTCCGCGGCCCTCGCGCTGCGGGCGGCCGAGCGGGGCAGGCACGTCGTCGTGCTCACCATCGACCCCGCCCGGCGGTTGGCCCAGTCGATGGGCATCGAGAAGCTGGACAACGTCCCGCGTCCGGTGCCGGGCGTCGACCCGGCGAGCGGAGGGTCGCTCGACGCGATGATGCTGGACATGAAGCGGACCTTCGACGAGGTCGTGGAGTCCCAGGCCAGCCCGGAGAAGGCGGCCGCGATCCTGGGCAACCCGTTCTACGTGACGCTGTCGAGCTCCTTTGCCGGGACCCAGGAGTACATGGCGATGGAGAAGCTGGGCCAGCTCCGCCAGGACGCGCGACGCAGCGGCCGGTGGGACCTGATCGTGGTGGACACCCCCCCGGCGAGGTCGGCGCTGGACTTCCTCGACGCGCCCGAGCGGCTGTCGGGGTTCCTCGACGGCCGGTTCATCCGTCTGCTGCTCGCCCCGGCGAAGGGACCGGCGCGGTTGATGACCGCGGGCGTCGGCGCCGTGACGAACACCATGGCGAAGGTCGTCGGCGCCCAGGTCCTCAAGGACCTCCAGATGTTCGTGGCCGCGTTCGACACCCTCTTCGGCGGGTTCCGCAACCGGGCGCAGCAGACCTACCAGCTGCTGCAGACCAAGGAGACGGCGTTCCTCGTGGTGGCCTCACCCGAGGCGGACGCCCTGCGGGAGGCCGCCTACTTCGTCGAGCGGCTCGACTCCGAGGACATGCCGCTCGCGGGCCTGGTGGTCAACCGGGCCACCGAGGGGCTCGAGGGCCTGTCCGCCGAGCAGGCGGTCGCCGCCGCCGAGCGCCTCGAGTCGACGGGCGCCCCGGGCACCGCGACCACAGCGGGGTTGCTGCGGCTGCACGCCGACCGGATGCGGCGGGTGGCCCGGGAGAACAAGATGCGGGAGCGCTTCCAGGCTGCGCACCCGCACGTCCCCACGGCCGTGGTGCCTGCCCTGTCCACCGACGTGCACGACCTGGACGGGTTGCGCGCGGTCGGCGAACTGCTCGCCGGCTGAGAGTCTCCCCGCCGCCCCCCAACTGCGTTGCGCAAAACCACAGGGTCCCCTGGGAAACTGGCACTCCCCTGACGTTGCAGTCGCTGGGAAGTGCCGGTTTCCCAGGGGACCCTGGGAATCCTGACCGGTCAGGCGCTGGCCACGCCGGCGGTCGCCGCCGTGTGACCCACCTGCTCGGCCTGAGCCGCCTCGAACACCCGGCGCCACGAGACGACGTTCGGCCGCTTGCGGAGCACGGCCCGCCGCTCCCGCTCGGTCATGCCGCCCCAGACACCCCACTCGATCTGGTTGTCGAGTGCCTCGGCCAGGCATTCGGTCTTCACCGGGCAGCCGGCGCACAGCTGCTTCGCCCGGTTCTGGGCCGCGCCGCGGACGAACAGCTCGTCGGGGCCGGCCTGCTTGCACTGTGCTTGTGACGCCCAGTCGTCGTTCCAAGTGCTCATTGCGTATCCCATTCTCGAAACCTGCTCTCCCAAACAGGCGCTGGAGCCCAATCTCCAGGTGACAAACGTAAAGACAAAGCGCATTTCCGGGACAGACACGGTGTGCCCAAATGCGGATAGTCACGTTGGGCCATGGCCGGTGGCCGGCCGGCGGAGCTGAGTCACAAATGGGGGGGTTTGCTCGAGCGAAACCACACTGGTGTGACTTCTGTTGCTGGTGTTGCGTCCGATTCGGGACCTTCCCTGACCCAGAGGGACTAGGTCGGACTCGGACGAATATCTGCCGTCGGTAAATCACATTCTTGTGATTCTCTCGCCCTATTCCTTGCGGGCGGCGTGATTTCAGCGTGGCGCTGTCGGCGGGCCGGCTCCGCGCGGTCCCGTAGGCTGGCACCATGTCTTCACGCCGTCCCGGCGCTCCACGCCCCGCCGACGTGTTCTCCCACCTCGGCGTCATGGTGGGGGTGTCCGCCCTCATCGGTGTCCTCGTCGCCGGTCTCGCCATCCCCTTCGCCGCGTTGGCGGGGTTCGGCGCGCGCACCGTCGCCGACAGCATGGACAAGCTGCCTGACGAGCTCACCGCCGAGCCGCTGGCGCAGCGCACCCGGGTGCTGGCCGCCGACGGCAGCCTGCTGGCGACCTTCTACGACCAGAACCGCGTCAACGTGCCGCTCGACAAGGTCTCGCTGACCATGCGGAAGGCCATCGTCGCCATCGAGGACTACCGCTTCTACCAGCACGGAGCGCTGGACCTGAAGGGCACGCTGCGGGCCTTCATCACCAACCAGGCCAACTCCGGCGAGGTGGTGCAGGGCGGGTCGTCGATCACCCAGCAGATGGTGAAGCAGACGCTGCTCAACCAGGCGAAGAACGACAAGGAAGCGGCGGAGGCCACTGCGGACACCTACGAGCGGAAGCTCCGCGAGCTGCGCTACGCCGTCGCGTTCGAGCAGAAGTACAGCAAGGACTGGATCCTCGAGCGGTACCTCAACATCTCCTACTTCGGTGACGGGGCCTGGGGCATCGAGGCAGCCGCGCAGCACTACTTCTCCAAACCCGCGGCCAAGCTGGGGGTGCGCCAGTCGGCACTGCTGGCCGGGATCGTGAAGAACCCCACCCAGTTCGACCCGACGAACAACCCCTCGGATTCGCGGTCCCGGCGCAACATCGTGCTGACCCGGATGGCCGACCTCAACGTCATCTCGGAGAAGAAGGCGCGGCGCGCCAGCCACCGGGGTCTCGGGCTCCAGGTGACGCCCACCCGCAACGGCTGCGTCGGCGCGACGGGTGAGTTCTTCTGCGACTACCTCCGCAACTACCTCGAGCAGGACCCGGCGCTGGGGCGCACGGTCGCGGACCGACGGCGGCTGCTCGACAGTGGCGGGCTCACCATCGAGACCACCATCGACCCGCGTTTCCAGGAGGCGGCCGACAACGCGGTCAGGTCGCACGTGAGCCCCACCGACCAGGCCATCGGCGGTCTCGCGATGGTCGAGCCGGGCACCGGCGCCGTACGCGCGCTGTCCCAGTCCCGCCCGATGGGCGCGGACAAGGCCAAGGGCCAGACCTACCTCAACTACGTCGTGCCGAAGAAGTACGGCGACGCCAACGGCTTCCAGGCCGGCTCGACGTTCAAGATCTTCGTGCTCACCGCTGCCATCAAGCAGGGCATCCCGCTGTCGACGAGCATCAGCTCCCCCCAGACGATCAGCATCTCGCCGAGCCAGCTCAAGACCTGCGACGGGACCCTGGCCAGCACCGACGTCTGGTCGCCGTCCAACTCCACCGGCAGCGGGGTCTTCAACCTCTACACCGGCACCCAGCACTCGGTGAACACCTTCTTCGCCCAGCTCGAGGCCCGCACCGGGCTGTGCGAGCCCGTGACACTCGCACGGGACATGGGTGTGGAAGTGCCCGAGCAGGACGTCGTCGGCCCGTTCACGCTCGGCGTCACCAACGTCGACCCGCTCACGATGGCCGGCGTCTACGCGACGTACGCGGGCCGCGGCAAGTTCTGCGAACCGCGCCCCGTGGAGCGGATCCTCGGCCCGTCGGGCCAGGTGATCGCGGAGTACCCGGACAAGTGCAAGCAGCTGATGCCCGCCGCGGTCGCCGACGCCGTCAACGACATCCTCCGCGGCGTCCAGGAACCGGGCGGCTTCGGATACGACAACGGCCTCGGGCTCGAGCAGCCGTCCGCCGGCAAGACCGGCACCATCAACGACAACAAGGCGGTCTGGTACGACGGCTACACCCCGAACATGGCCGCGGTCGCGATGCTCGCCGGCGCCAACACCCTGGGCCAGCCGATCACGCTCAACGGGCAGTACGTCGGCGGCAGCTACATCTCACGCGCCTTCGGGTCCACGCAGGCCGGGCCGATCTGGGGCGACGCCATGCACGCGATCCAGCAGTTCCTGCCCGACGTCGACTTCACCACCCCCGACCCCACCACGATCCAGGGCCGCTACGTCACCGTGCCGTCGGTCGGCGGCTACTCGACGTCGACCGCCTCCGCGAAGCTGCAGGAAGCCGGTTTCAGCCCCATCGTCGGGTCGTACGTCGACTCGTCCTATCCCTACGGCACGGTGGCCTACACGAGCCCTGGTGCGGGCACCTCGCTCGGCACCGGCTCGTCGGTGACGATGTACATCTCCGACGGCTCGCCTCCCGCCCCGCCGCCGCCCTCCAACCCGCCGCCCAAGAACAACGGCGGTGGCGGCGGCAACGGAGGTAACGGCGGCGGCAACAACGGCAACGGCGGTGGCAACGGCGGTGGCAACGGCGGTGGCAACGGAGGCCGCGGCGGCGGTCGCTGAGGTCCCCTGAGGGCCGCTGGTCAGCCCAGCTGGCGGCGAACCTCCGCGGCCACCACGCCGCCGTCGGCGCGGCCCTTCACCTGGGGCTGCAACGCCCCCATCACCTTGCCCATCGCCCGCATGCCCTCACCGGCGGCGCCGGTGCGCTCGATGGTCTCGGCCACGAGCCGGGAGATCTCGTCGGCGTCCAGCTGGGCGGGCAGGTAGCCCGCGATCACCGCCGCCTCGGCGCGCTCCTTCGCCGCGCTGTCCGCGCGACCCGCCGCTTCGAACGCCTCGGCCGCCTCTCGGCGCTTCTTGCCCTCCGCGCTCAACACACCGATCACGTCGTCGTCGCTGAGCTCGCGGGCCTGCTTGCCCGCGACCTCCGCGTTGGTGATCGAGGTGAGCACCATGCGCAGCGTCGAGGCGCGCACCTCCTCGCGAGCCTTCATCGCAGCGGTGAGGTCGGTGCGCAGTCGGTCCTTGAGCTCGCTCATGACGGCCATTGTGGCAGCCTGTGGCAGCCTGGCCCCATGCGTCTCCCGGTGATCCCAGCCGCTCCGCCGCGGCCGGCGACCCGCATCGCGCTCCGGGCCGGCGCCGCGGCAGCCGCCGTCGGGACCGCCGGCCTGGGCTACTCCTGGTGGGAGGCGCGCTGGTTCGCGCTGCGACACGTCACGCTGCCGGTGCTCCCCGAGGGAGCACCCGAGCTGCGGGTGCTGCACCTGAGTGACCTGCACCTGACGCCGTACCAGGGCCGGAAGCGGGCCTGGGTCGAGTCGCTTCGGTCCCTGGAGCCGGATCTCGTGGTGAACACCGGCGACAACCTCGCCCACCCGCTCTCCGTCGACCCCCTGCTCGACGCGCTCGGCCCCCTGGCGGCGACGACCCCGGGCGTCTTCGTGCTCGGCTCCAACGACTACTTCTCCCCCACCCCCCGCAACCCGCTCCGCTACCTCGCACCCGACGACCGCCGCTACACGACGTCCCGGGCGCTGCCGTGGCAGTACCTCATCGACCGTCTCTGCGACGCCGGCTGGAGCGACCTCAGCAACCGCCGCGCGGAGCTGACGGTCAAGGGCGTGCGCATCTCGTTCGCAGGGGTGGACGACCCACACCTGGAGTACGACGACCTGCGAGCCGTCCGAGGGCCGGCCGACCCGGACGCGGACCTGCGGGTGGGCGTCACCCACGCGCCGTACCTCCGCGTCCTCGACCAGCTCGCCGCCGACGGCTACGACGTCACGTTCGCCGGCCACACGCACGGTGGTCAGGTCTGCCTGCCGGTCAAGGGCGCGCTGGTCACCAACTGCGACATCGAGCCGGCGCGTGCCAAGGGTCTGCACCGACACCCGGCCGACTCACGACCGGGCGACCCTGGGTCCTCCTGGCTCCACGTCTCGGCCGGCGCCGGCACCTCGCCGTACGCCGTGGCCCGCTTCTGCTGCCGCCCCGAGGCCACGCTGCTCCGGCTGACCCGGCGCTGAGACCGGGCAGCCGACGACCGGGCGACCCGATTTCGGACGGCGGCACCGCCTCGGCTAAACTCGCCACGCTCCACGGGCTGTGGCGCAGTTTGGTAGCGCGCTTCGTTCGGGACGAAGAGGCCGCAGGTTCAAATCCTGTCAGCCCGACCGAGCTCGAGGCGGACCGCCCACGCGGTCCGCCTCAGCGGTTTTCGGGGCCCGGAAGTGGCAGACTGCCGCCATGGCCCAGAAGGATTCCGACACCGGCCCCTCGCTGGAGCTGCCGTCGCTGTTCGGCCGCCGGAAGCGCCGCGCGCGTGAAGCCGGTGGTACCACAGCGACCACCGACGCCCCGGCGCCGGAGCCGACCGCAGAGCAGGAGCCGGTCGAGCGCGAGCCGGCGCCCCGGGAGGCGGAACCGCAGGAGCCGGCGAGCGCCGCGCAGACTCCGCCTGAGGAGTCGCCGACCGCCCCGGTCGCTGCCGCACCGGCGGTCACGCCCACGCCCGTGCCGGCCCCCTCGACCGACCGGGCGGAGTCCACGCAGCCAGCGGAGGCGACACCCGGCGGCCGTCGCGCCTGGAAGGGCAGCCGCCAGGCACCAGACATCGGCCCTGCTGCCGCCGCCTTCCTGGTGGGCGCCGTGGTCGGGCTGGCGGGGTGCGCGCTGACCTTCCTGAGCCTGCAAGGGTGCGAGGTGGTGACGGGGGTCGGGTCGTGCGGTGGCCCGGGCCTGCTGGTGCTACTCGTGATCCTCGTGGTCATGGTCCTCGGCGGAGCCGCGGCGCTGCGGTGGTCGCGGGTCAGCGACGCCGGCAACGTGAGCTTCCTCGGCGTCGGCATGATGACGGTGGTCGCGCTGCTGTTCCTGATCGACTACCTCTACGACCCGTGGATGTTCCTGGTGATCCCCTCGGTCACCGCCCTGACGTTCTCGGTGGCGCACTGGGTCACGACGCGGTACACCGACGACATCCTCGACGACGATGACGACGGTGGGATGCCGCACCACGACATCCGGTAGGCGATGGCTGTCCGGCGGTGGGTGCCGGGCGCTCAGGCCCGGGCGGCCGCCACGAGCTCGGCGATCTGGATGGTGTTCAGTGCCGCGCCCTTCCGCAAGTTGTCGTTGCTGAGGAACAGCACCAGTCCCCGGTCACCCTCGACGCTGCGGTCCTGACGGATCCGACCGACGTACGACGGGTCCGTGCCGGCGGCCTGCAACGGTGTCGGGATGTCGCTCAGCTCGACTCCGGGCGCCTCGGCCAGCAGCTCGAGCGCGCGCTTGGCCGGCAGGTCGGCGGCGAACTCGGCGTTGATCGACAGCGAGTGACCGGTGAACACCGGGACCCGCACGCAGGTGCCGGAGACCCGGAGGTCCGGGATGCCGAGGATCTTCCGGGACTCGTTGCGGAGCTTCTGCTCCTCGTCCGTCTCGTCCGAGCCGTCATCGACCAGAGACCCCGCGAACGGCAGCACGTTGAACGCGATGGGCCGGGCGTACTTCACCGGCGGCGGCAGGGCCACCGCAGCGCCGTCGAACGCCAGGGCCCGCGGGTCGCGGGCGGCGGCGATCTGGTCCGCCAGCTCGGCCACCCCGGCCACCCCGCTGCCGGACACAGCCTGGTAGGTGCTGGCCACCAGCCGGACCAGGCCGGCCTCGTCGTGCAGCGGCTTCAGCACCGGCATCGCGGCCATCGTGGTGCAGTTCGGGTTCGCGATGATGCCCTTGCGGGCCTCGTGCACGGCCTCGGGGTTCACCTCGCTCACCACCAGCGGCACGTCGGGGTCCATCCGCCACGCGGACGAGTTGTCCACGACCGTCGCACCCGCGCCCGCGAAGCGGGGTGCCAACGCCCGCGAGGTGGCACCGCCGGCGGAGAACAGTGCGACGTCGAGACCGGCCGGATCCGCCGTCTCGGCGTCCTCCACGACGACCTCGCGACCGCCCCACTCGAGCGACGTGCCGGCGGACCGTGCCGACGCGAAGAAACGCAGGCCGCCCACCGGGAAGTCCCGCTGGAGGAGGAGATCGCGCATCACGGCGCCGACCTGCCCGGTGGCACCGACCACGCCCACGTTGAGCCCCATCAGGTCACCGGCCCGTTCCGCCGTAGACCACGGCCTCGACCTGCTCGGAGTCGAGGTCGAAGGCCGCGTGCGCGGCAGCCACCGCGTCGTTGACCTGCGCCTCGTCGACGATGACCGAGATCCGGATCTCCGAGGTGGAGATCATCCCGATGTTCACACCGGCGCTGGCCAGCGCAGAGAAGAACTTCGCGGTGACGCCGGGGTGCGAGCGCATCCCGGCACCGATGAGGGAGACCTTGCCGATCTGGTCGTCGTACAGCAGCGAGTCGTAGCCGATCTCGTCCTTGAGCCGGGCCAGCGCCGTCATCGCGGTCTGGCCGTCCGCGCGCGGCAGCGTGAAGCTGATGTCGGTGAGGTTCGTCGCCGCCGCCGAGACGTTCTGCACGATCATGTCGAGGTTGATCTGTGCCGCGGCGAGCGCATCGAAGATGCGCGCGGCCTCACCGACCTTGTCCGGCACGCCGACAACGGTGATCTTGGCCTCGCTCCGGTCGTGGGCGACGCCGGCGATGATGGCCTGCTCCATGTCCTGTTCCTCCGCCTCTGCTCCGTCGTGATCGGGGTCGGCGATCCAGGTGCCGTTGAGCTTGCTGAACGACGAGCGCACGTGGATCGGCATCTGGTAGCGGCGGGCGTACTCCACGCACCGCAGGTGCAGGATCTTCGCGCCGCAGGCCGCCATCTCCAGCATCTCCTCGTAGGAGATGCGCTCCCGCCGCTGCGCGGTGGGCACGATGCGCGGGTCGGCGGTGAAGACCCCGTCGACGTCGGTGTAGATCTCGCAGACGTCGGCGTGCATGGCGGCGGCCAGCGCCACCGCGGTCGTGTCCGAGCCCCCACGGCCCAGCGTGGTGATGTCCTTGGTGTCCTGGCTGACGCCCTGGAAGCCGGCGACGATCGCGATCGCCCCTTCGCGCAGGGCTGCCTCGATCCGTCCGGGCGTAACGTCGATGATCTTCGCCTTGCCGTGGCTGCTGTCGGTGATCACCCCGGCCTGCGACCCGGTGAAGGAGCGGGCCTCGTGTCCGAGGTTGCCCACGGCCATGGCCAGCAGCGCCATGGAGATCCGTTCGCCGGCCGTCAGGAGCATGTCGAGCTCGCGGGGCGGCGGGAGCGGCGACACCGCCTCCGCCAGGTCGATGAGCTCGTCGGTGGTGTCGCCCATCGCGGAGACGACCACGACGACGTCGTGGCCGGCGCGCTTGGCGTCCACGATGCGCTGGGCGACCCGCTTCACACCTTCGGCGTCGGCGACGGAGGAACCTCCGTACTTCTGCACGACAATGCCCACGGCTCTCCTCAGGGCTCGGTGGCGGGACCAGCCGATCCTACCGGCGTGACCGTGCGCCGCCGTGTCTCGATCCGGCCGGCGGACGCAGGTCAGGCGTCGTCGGACTCGAGCATCTCCTCGGCGGCCTCGACGGCCTCCTGCTCCGTCTCGAACTCGTGGTCGAGGCGGTCGTGCGCGATCACGGACTGCAACGCCCGCAGGACGGCGCTGGCCTCACCGCCCCAGGCGGCGACGTAGGAGAACTGCCACCACCACAGCGCCTCGCGCACCCGGCCGGACTTGAAGTGTCGTAGACCGTGGGCCAGCGCAGCCGCGATCGCCGTGAGGTCGTCCGAGACGAGGCCGGAGACCAGCTCCGGCGGGTCGACGTACGGGTCGAAGACCTCGGTGTAGGCGTCGACACCCTCGAGGAGCAGCGCCAACCGGTGCCGCATCTCGTCGAGGTCCGGGTCGGGCCCGGCGTCGGGTTCGTACTCCTCCGCCGGCTCGAAGTCCGCCTGCACGCCCAGCCGTCCACCGGCCAGCAGCACCTGGCTGACGACGAGGAGCAGCAGCGAGATGGCCTCGCCACCGGACGCCTCTCCGCGTGCGATGGCGCGTACCGCCAGCAGGAACGACTCGACCTGGTCCGCGATCTGTTGCGCGAACTCCTCGGTCGCCGCGTCGAGCTCGTCCTCAGGGCGCTCCTCGACCTGTGTCGTCTCCTCAGCCATGGACAGACCTCCTTCCTTCGAACGCCCTCCCGAGGGTGACCTCGTCGGCGTACTCCAGGTCCCCGCCTACCGGAAGTCCACTCGCTAGCCGGGTGACGCGCAAGCCCAGGTCGGAGAGGAAGCGAGTGAGATAGGTCGCGGTGGCCTCGCCCTCGAGGTTCGGATCGGTGGCCAGGATGACCTCCGTGACCGCACCGTCGGCCAGCCGCGTCATCAGCTCCTTGATCCGCAGCTGGTCCGGGCCGATGCCCTCGATCGGCGAGATCGCGCCACCGAGGACGTGGTAGCGGCCCTTGAACTCGCGCGTGCGTTCGATGGCGACGACGTCCTTGGACTCCTCGACCACGCAGATCACGCTGGGGTCCCGGCGCGGGTCGCGGCAGATCCGGCAGGTCTCCTCCTCCGCGACGTTGCCGCACACCGCGCAGAACCGGACCCGCTGCTTGACCTCGACGAGGATGTCCGCGAGCCGGCGTACGTCGGTCGGGTCGGCCTGCAAGAGGTGGAACGCGATCCGCTGCGCGCTCTTGGGCCCGACCCCCGGGAGCTGTCCCAGCTCGTCGATGAGGTCCTGGACGACACCTTCGTACATCAGAAGCCGAGCGGCGAACCGCCCCCGCCGGAACCGTCGTCGGTGCCGCCTCCGAGCGCGCCCAACCCGCCGGCCAGCGGGCCGAACGCCTCGGCCGCCATCTCGTCCGAACGCTGCCGCGCGTCCCGGTAGGCCGCGACGATGAGGTCCTCGAGGTCCTCGGTGTCGGCCGGGTCGAAGGAGTTGGCCCGGATCTTGACCCGCAGCATCTCACCCGAGCCGTTGACGGTGACGGTGACGAGCCCGTCGGCCACCGTGCCGTCGACCTCGGCGCTCGCCAACTCCTGCTGGGCCGCGACCATCTGCTCCTGCATGGCCTGGGCCTGCTGGAGGAGCGCCTGCATGTCGAAGCCGCCGCCTCCACCCAGGGGGTTGTTCTCGGTCATCGTGTCTCTCCTCCTCGGGCGTCGCGCCCAGTGTGGCGGTCCCGGGTCGCTGTGGGTCTCCCCGCCGCTCAGTTGTGCGGGATCTCTTCGATGATCTGCGCGCCCAGTCGCTGGCTGAGCAGCTCGGCGCCGTTGAGCTGCTCCTCCTCGTCCGGGTCGTCGCGGTGTGCGTCCTCGTCCGACGAGCGGCGCGGACCGGTCGACCCCTGGGGCTGCGGCGCCTCGGGCGTGGAGGGGGCGCGGCCTCCGCCGGCGTGAGCGTCGAGCCCGCGCCCCGGGGGCAACCCCGGGTGCGGTCCGGGAGCCGGTCCGGACTCCGGGGCCCGGCCGGGTGCCGGGCTCGATGCCGGATCGGGGCCCCGGTATGCGCCTGCGCCCGGCGTCGTCTCCGTCGGCGGCTGGTGGGGCGGGCCCGCGGCCGGATCAGGCCCTGATCCGGCGGCCGGTCGGGTCACTCGGATCGGCGGCTCGACACCCGGTTGGGCCGAGGGGTCGACGATCGCCTCGATCTTCCAGTCCTGGCCGACCAGGTCGATCAGCACCTGCTGGAGGATCACGTCGCTGCGGCCGTTGACGAACGACTCCCGGGCTCCGGGGTTGTTGAACCCCAGGGTCAGCGTGCGGCCCTCCAGCCCGACCACCTGGGCGTGCTGGCTCAGCTGGATCCAGGTGACGCGGCGCTTGGCCTTGACCGCCTCGACGACCTCGGGCCACAACCGCCGCACGTCGACGAGGGTCAGGCCGCCGTCGGTCGTGGCTGGGGGCGCGGAGACCGGCTCCTGGGTTGCCGGCTGCTGGCCTGCCGGTTCCTGGGCTGCCGGGTCCTGGGCTGCCGGCTGCCCGGGTGCCGGCTCCCGGGGTGCCGGGGGCCCCTCCGACGCCGGACGCTCAGCAATCGGCGGGGCCGGCCGCGGCGGCGTCGACCGGACCGGCTGCGGCGGGGCCGGCGGTGCGGGCGGCTCGGGCGGCTCGGAGGAGGTCGGCGGGGCCATCGCCATCCGCTTCTCCAGCCGGTCGATCCGGGTCGCCAGCCCGCGCGCACTGTCGTCCGCCCCGGGCAGCAGCACCCGGGCGCACAGCAGCTCGAGCAGCAGACGCGGCGCGGTGGTGCCCTTCAGCTCGCTGAGCCCCTCGGCCACGAGGTCTGCGGCCCGGGACAGCTCGTGGTGGCCGAACCGCGCCGCCTGCGCCACCAGACGCTCTGCCTGGTCCTCCGGCACGTCGACGAGGCCCGAAGCCGAAGCGTCGGGGACCGCGGCGATGATGAGCAGGTCGCGCAGCCGCTGCAGCAGGTCCTCGGTGAACCGCCGCGGGTCCTGCCCGACCTCGATCACCTTGTCCACCACCCCGAAGACCCCGGCCCCGTCGCGCGCCGCGAACGCGTCGACGACCTCGTCGAGCAGGGTGTCGGGGGTGTAGCCGAGCAGCGCGGTCGTGAGGGCGTAGGTGACGCCGTCCTCGCCGGCGCCGCCGATCAGCTGGTCGAGCACCGACAGCGTGTCCCGCGCCGAGCCGCCGCCGGCACGCACGACGAGCGGGACGGCCGCGGGCTCGATGGCCACCCCCTCGCGCTCGCACAGCTCGCCGAGGTAGGCCGACAGCACCTTCGGCGGGATGAGCCGGAACGGGTAGTGGTGCGTCCGCGACCGGACCGTGCCGATGACCTTGTCCGGCTCGGTGGTGGCGAAGATGAACCGGACGTGGTCCGGCGGCTCCTCGACGATCTTGAGGAGGGCGTTGAAGCCCTCCTTCGACACCATGTGCGCCTCGTCGATGATGTAGATCTTGTAGCGGTCCCGCATCGGCTGGAAGGTCGCCTGCTCGCGCAGGTCGCGGGCATCGTTGACACCACCGTGGGAGGCGGCGTCGATCTCGATGACGTCGACCGACCCCGGTCCGCCGGTGGCCAGCTCCCGGCACGACTCGCAGGCGCCGCACGGCTCGTCCGTCGGCCCCTCTGCGCAGTTCAGCGCCCGGGCGAGGATGCGCGCGCTGGTCGTCTTGCCGCAGCCGCGGGGGCCGGAGAACAGGTAGGCGTGGTTGACCCGGTTGTGCCGGAGCGCCGCGCGCAACGGCTCGGTGACGTGGTCCTGCCCGATCACCTGTCCGAACGTGTCGGGCCGGTAGCGGCGGTACAGCGCGAGGGGGGCTTCCACGCCTCGAACCCTAACCGCGCCTCCTGACAACCCGGAAGGTCGGCCGGCGCGCTGTCCACAGCGACATGAAAAGGCCCCCCGCGCACCCGACAGAGCTCACCTGCCCTTGCTGCCTTCCGGCCCTGGGGGAGTTCAGCGAGATGCCGCCGCACGGGGGGTTGACCCGAGTCTAGGGGAGGCGCCCACAGCAGGTCGAAACGGGCCCTCGCCCCCCGGCACCGGAAGCCGGGGACGGCCGAGACCTGGATTTCCGGCCCGAGCGGCGGACCGGTAACCTCTCCCGCGGAGGATTCGCCTAGTGGCCTATGGCGCTCGCTTGGAAAGCGGGTTGGGTTAACAGCCCTCAGGGGTTCGAATCCCCTATCCTCCGCCAGTCGAGATGCGTGGTGACCTGCGGTTTCGCCGGTCACCTCGCATCGAGCCTCTTCGATCCCGACCGTCGCCTCGTGGGCCCGTAGTCTCAGTTCTAGTCTCAATTGGTTCGACACGGCCCGCGCACGCTTTCGCGCCGGCCGCGGCGAAGGCGGCGCCGGCGGCCGAGGAGAGTCAGCTGGCGTGCTGGTCCCCGTCACCGAAGAGCAACCCGCCGACGCGACTCGCGACCTCGCGGCGGATCGGGTCGGTGACGTGCTGGTACCGCGCGGCCATGGAGGTGCTCGACCAGCCCATGATCGACATGACGGTGCGCTCGGGCACGCCCAGGACGAGGAGGACCGTCGCTGCCGTGTGCCGCGCGTCGTGCAGCCGAGCATGCCGAACGCCCGCCCGTTCGAGGAGCGCCCTCCACTCCCGATAGTCGGTGTTGGGGTTGAGCGGCCGACCGGTCTGGGTGGCGAACACCCAACCTCCCTCCACCCAGAGAGAGCCGGCATGGAGACGTTCGGCCTGCTGCTGGCGGCGCTGCTCCTCGAGCAGCGCCGCGAGCTCGTCGGGCAAACCGACCATCCGGTTCCCGGCCGCCGACTTCGTCGCCCCCGTCAGAGCGTTGCGCTGTCGGCGCTGCGGACAGTATCCGGCCGCCTTACCGCACGTCCCACCACAGCCGTGCTCATAGACCGGCCGGAGCCGCGTCGCCCGCACCCGGAGGGTCTTGCCATCGAGGTCGATGTCGTCCCACCGGAGCGCGAGTGCCTCGCCCTGCCGCAGCCCCAGGGCAAGGGCGACCGCCCAGCGGGCCCCGTTCCGAGACGTGCGAGCGGCCGCGAGCAGGCTCTGCACCTCCTCGACCGTGAACGGCTCCACCAGCTCAGCCTGGACACGAGGAGGGCGTGCCAGCTGCGCGGGGTTGCGGCCGATATGGCCACGCCGGTGCGCCTCACCCAGCGCCGTTCGGATGGTGCGATGGACCTGGTGGGCGGTGGCGGGCTTGGCGCCGTGGTCGACCATCTGGCGGTACACCGCCTCCAAGTGCTCGGGCTCGAGGCGGTCGAGCCGCTGGCCGCCGATCGCGGGGACCAGATGCGTCTCGACGGCCGTCCGGTACGCCTGATAGCTCGACTCCCGGATGCTCGGCCGGGCGATCTCCTCCAACCAGTAGGTCAGCCACTTCGCGACCGTCCACGCCCGTCCCGTCTTCGGCACCCGGGCCTCGTCGCGCAGCTTCTCCAGCGCCGGACCTTCCGCACCACGGTCGGCTTCGACTTGCTCATCACGTGCCGCCGGTCGAGGCCTCCGTCCTCCCGCGAACCCACCGTGACGCGACCGTGCCAGTAGCCGTCCTTGCCCAGGTAGACCGATGACTGGCGGTTCGGGTTGCGCGACACGGTCAAACCTTGGTGGGTACGGCGGTCCCTCGTCGGAGGCGGTCGACGTAGTCGTCCAGGGCCGGGACGGGGATGCGGCGCAACCCACCCACGCGGACCGACTCGATGTCCCCTGATGCGAGCAGCCGGTACATCGATGAACGGCCGATTCCTAGCCGCCGTGCGGCTTCCTCCACGCGAAGCAAGAGGACTGGGACGTGCTCGCCCTCCACCTCGCCACTGCTGATGCCCATCTGAACCTCCTAGTCCGTGCCTCACATAGGGCCGGGCGAGCACGGTCATGGACACGTTCGTCCCATCAGCTCATGATCCGGATCGCGACGGATTGGCGCCAAGGGAAACGGTTCACGGTGGAGAACCTCAGGCGGAGAGCATCTGACGCGTTCCTGTGTGCGTCGGCAACGTCGTACGACCTTCAAGCGTCAGAGCGGCGGTCGAGGCAATCCCGCGGATCACGCAGCCAGGACGGTGCCTCGGAATGTCCCGAAAGATCACGTGCATAACAAGCATGAGCGTGCGTTGCCCGCGGTCTCGTCGCTAGTAGCCCCGCTGCCCGTCGATCGCCTCGCGCAGCAGGTCCAGATGTCCGAGGTGCCGGGCGGTCTCTTCGAGAACATGGCCGACGATCCACCGCAGTGAGACGACTGGTAGCCCCGGCGGCGCGTACGCCTCCGGCTCGTCAAGATCGTGCGAGTCCACGAGGAGGCGGGACCGCTCACACTGGGCCGCGTACGACTGGGCAACGTCATCGACGGGCATCCCCTGCGGCATCGGTGACCACCCGCCGCTGGAGTAGTCCTCGACACCGGCGTCAAGACCGGCGAAGCACCGTTCGAACCAGTACCACTCGACCCATCGAAGATGAGCGACGATCGACGCTGCAGTCAGCTCCGAAGAGGGGACGACGCGCTCATGCGCGGCACGTTCGTCGACCCCGGCGATCTTGCGTTGCACCGTGGAGCGCTGCCAGTCCAACCACCCCAAGAGCACTGACCTCTCGTCACCCGTGGACGGCGGAAACCGGCGGTCTGGTGCATGCGTCAACTGAGGTCTCCTCCTGGGGCTCGAGGTCATCCTGTCACCGGTCCGGCCACCGGCAGCGGCCTGGAACCCCCTCGCCATGGATCCGAACGGACCAGCTCATAAGTGGAGCAACGCGGTGAGGTGACGGGCCTGGTCTTCGGTACTGCCTGGCGGGTTGCGTGTGAACCCGGCGTTGCCCGGGAGCAGCATCACCAGCCAGAAGCATGCAAGCAGTCGACGGAAGGCCACCAGGCGCGCCTGCTGCGCGTCGTCGAGACCCATGCGAAGCAGGAGAGCATCGACGTCCAGCAGGCGGTCGAGTCGCGATGAAGCATGTTCGACGACGTCGGCGACCTCGTATGCGATGTCGGACTGCCCGAACTCCTCGAAGTCGATCAGGCGACACACCCGGCCGTCCCACATCACGTTGGCGAGGTTGCCGTCGCCGACGGCCAGCACCGGGTCACTGATGCGGTCGGTGTCGCGGTCGTCGGCGGCCAGCCAGTCGCGGGCGAGCGAGAGGGCCTCACCTACGACCGTCGGGTCGACACAGCCGGCAAGGTCGTAGTCTTCGCGCCCCCAGTCCCGAACGGCCGACCGCAGCACCGATGGACCGAAGGCACGCTCAGGGATGGCCGAATTCACCCGCGCCGAGAACAGTCTCCGCAGGGCTGCAGCAAGCGCCTCGACCTGCGCGTTCGTCAGCCGGGACGAACCCAGCGGCACACCCGGCAGTCGAGACATGACGATCACAGGCGCACCCGCCTCGCGTCCCCGCGAGATGGGCGTGGGACCGAGGCCAGGCACATGGCGGGCCAAGGCGGTCAGTCCTGCCCACTCCCGGTCGGGCTCATCGCGGTCCCACGAGACGTACACCTTGCGGACCACGTCGCCGTCGAGGGTGATCCGGTGGGTGTGCACATGCACCAGTGTGCCGAGACGCCCAGGCGGACCGGTGACGCCACGGCGGCCCACCCGTCAACGCTCCCGCAGCGGTCGGGCGTCCCGCGCCGACAGCGGCGTGGTCGGTCGCATGGCGCTGCCGGTCAGCGTGGACAAGAAAGGGCTGAGGTTCCCCGCGGACACTGCGGTCGCGCCGGTGCGACTACAACGCCCCACGACGCCAGGTGGCCATGTGTAGCAGATACCCCTTGCGCTCACGACACTGCAACGGCTCATCGGTGAGTGTGAACCCGGCATCGGCTGCGACGCGCTGACTCGGCAGGTTGTCAACGGCAACGCGCAGCCGGGCCTGGCGGTAGCCGGCCTCGCGAGCGACGGGCAGCAGCGCCCAAACGGAGCGGGCTCCCGCCGCGTGCCCGCGGTGCTTGCAGCCGACCGCGTAGGCGAGCTCGCAGGTTCCGTCTTCGTCCGTGCCGAAGAGCAGCACCTCGCCGAGCGGCTCTCCGCCGCTATTCGTGATCGCGAGCTGAAGGATGCCCGCCGACAGGCCTTGGTGCGCCTCGTTGACGTACGACGTGGCCGCCTCCTCGTCGAAGGGATGCGCTAGCGGTGTCCATCGGTCGATCTCCGCTGTATCGAAGAGCTCCACCATCTGTGGCACGTCACCCAGGGTCCACGGTCGGAGCACAAGCCCCTCGCCTCGGACGTCGCCACCCAACCAGGGACTGGTGATGTGCTCGCTCACGAGGTGCACCTTCTCACTCGGTTCAGCGTCGGCACCAACACCGCAATCGCTCGTGTCCGAGCTCGCACGACGGTGATGGCGGCCGGGTGTCCCGCGCGGACTGCGGCCATGGTCGGGCGTCCCGCGCCGACTGTGGCTGGTCGGGCGCCCCGCGCCGACTGCGGCTAAGTCCGGACGTTCGGTCAGTCTTGGAGAGACGCGCGCAGAAGGGCGAGAACCGAGTCCAGTGAGCCTCGAGCATCAATCCAGATTGCGTCTGGCCGGACAGGTCTTAGTGCCGCTACCGACGCCACGAGGTATGTCGCATCACCCGGTCCAACCAAGCCGTTGTTGACCCCGTGCTCGGGGCGGTCGGGGTCACTCATGCGACGTGACAAGCGTTCAGCCAGCGCTGCCTCGTCGATTTCAAGAATGACCTCGACGAACTGCGCGCCGTGTTGGTCCGCCAATGTCGCCAGGTCCTCAATGAACCCGGGACGGGCAAGGTACTGACCGATGACGACGTCGTATCCGGCGCTGAGGTGCTCCCCTCCGAGAGCGAGGGAGAGTCGCCGGGCGTGGAGTCCGGACGCGTGGGCGTCTTCGTCCCAGCGCCCAAGTGAATGCTTGATCGCGTCAACGTCCACCGGCAACGCGAACCGCTGGTCCTGTGCGAGAGCGCCTGCCAGCGTGGACTTGCCTACGCCGGGAGCGCCGTTGATCAGCACGAGTCGCGGCACATCGTCAGGCTATCGGTCCCATCGGACCCGTCCGCTCCTCAGCACGACCGAGCGGAACGCGGCAGGAGCGGGGCCTTTTCACAACGCTCCAGATACGAACGCACGGAGCGTCGTGTGGCGCCACCATTGGGCGTCGTTGAGTGCGGCTTCTGCGTAGCCGCGCTCGATCAGCTCTTCGAACGCCGGGTCGGTCGTAGCCATCTCCTGGAGGTCATCCGCGTGGCTGGTCATCTGCTCGCCGATGGCATCCGCGGGGATTGCGCGCTGAACCGTCGAGGGCCTGTACCCGTCCAGCAAGGCGGCGAGGTTGCGACGCTGATGCTGCCGGACGTCCTCCTCGGCGGCGATCCCGTACTCGGCGTGCCACCGGGTGCCGGCCATCAACGGGGTCCACCGCCAGGCGGCCCAGGCGAGGTCCTCGATCGGGTCGCCGGGTCGGGCGAAGTCCCAGTCCACCACCATCACCGAGTCATCGGACCGACGCACGGTGTTGTACGGCGATACGTCGTGGTGCACGATCACCTGACCAGAGTCGAGCGCAGCGGCTGGAGCGCGGCGCCACGGTTTGCCCCGGTCGGCGACGAACCCGTCCTGCGCAACCTGGAACTCACGGATCCAGCGCCCGATGGCCCAGCAGGCCTCCGGTGTCCGGAACCACTCCGGCAACGGCTGGGAGGGCGACAAGGCCCCAACCTCACCTGGCACGAACTCGAGGATCTCCCTCCCCGATGCGTCGATGCCGAGGACAACCGGTGAACCGGAGAACCCAACCGCTCTGAGGTGGTTCAGCAGGTCGTGCACCGCTGGCGTCCACCGACCCACCGGCCGACGCACGGTGTCTCCCACGCGGACGACCACGGTGGTGTTTCCCCCCACGAGCTGTTCCTCGTTGAACATCATCGGAGCACCCCACGGCAAGTCAGCACCCACCGCGTCGAACGACCGAGCGCGCGGCTGGATCCGGATCCAACGCGCGTGCAGTGCGGCATGAGCGAGCGTTCACGCCGGCGCGGTCAGAGCGAGGCGCATCGCCGGGTTGGCTGTCTCTATGAATCCCATCCGGCGGTACATGGCCGCCCCGTCTTCGCTCGCATGCAGTTCTACACGGTCTGCGTGCTCGGCGGCCCACTCCAACAAATGGGCCATGCACTGGGAGGCGAGGCCACGGCCGCGGGCTCTGCGCCGAGTGACGAGGTTGGACACGTGGGCTGTGCGCCCTGTGGGGCAAGTCGGACCTGGCGCTCCTCGATGGACCTCCGCCATGCCGCAAGCGACGAGGGCGCCGTTGTCCTCGAAGACGACCAGACACACGGACGGATCATCGACCGCATGCATGAACCATTCGCCTGCCGACGCTCGCCAGTCAGAACGATCCGAGGTGACGCCCATCTCCGCGAACATGAGTGCGCGCATCTCAACGAGATCCTCTACGTCGGAGGCGCGGGCGAGACGCAAGGTTGGGCTCATCAGGTCGTGAGCCTAGCGACGACAGGACAACATTCCTCGCGCGGCTCATCCGCGCGCACATCGGCACGGCCGAGTGGAACGCGGCATGATCGTGCGGCTGGCCGACCCGGTTGGTCTCTTGCGGGTCGCGCAGGACACCGTCGGTCGACGTCTTGCATGGTGCTGATGTCAGGAGCTCAGTTCGTGGGTCGTCGGTGGCGACGCGCCGAGGGCGCCGTTGGCACGGCGTGCGAGATACATCTGCACGCCCTCGGCAATCAGCTCAAGCGGCCTTGGCGGTAGGTAGGCGTGGGCGCCCGCGTCGAGCAGCCGGCCGACGGGGCCGGAGATGTCGAGCCCGAACTGCGGATCGAGGATCTCGGTGACGATGATCTGCGCATGCGGAAACAGCAGCGTCCAACGGTGGGTGAGTTGGGGGCTGTGCGCACAGGTGAGAACGACATCGGCGGTGTCCGGGGCGTCGTGGAAGTCGAGGATGACCCAGTCTGGGCCGAAGGACCGGCGCAGCAGATCGCGTGCGGAATGGCTGAGGGGCATCGTCGTCGCCAGTACCTTGGTGCCCTCACGCAGGTCGCGGGGCTTTGTCGCCTGGTCGGTCGGAGGGGCGGAGATGATGGTGCCTTCGAGAACTGCGCTGGAGTACCTGAGGGTGCCAATGGTCTGCCCGTCGCGGCGAAGGAGTACCGGCCCGGACGTTGCCAGGCTTTCCACCCATGCCCGCAGATCGGAGTCAAGGGTGTCGAGGTCGACGATGGCTGGCTCCGTCATGGCGACTCGAGGGCGAAGTACAAGAAGCAGATGAAGCGGCGCCCCTCGGGGGGAGGAGCTCGGTGGGGGTGTCTGGGTCGACAGAAGGCTCGGTGACACTGGTGATCACGAGGCCGGCTTCGAGGAAGGCGTTGATGACGTCTTGTAGGGGTCGGTGCCAGTAGGTGAGGGTGAATCCGTCGCCGTTGTGCTCGTAGTCCTCGGAGTACCGGGTCAGGGCGAAGTAGTCCTCGTCCTGATACCCGAACGCGTAGACGAAGGGGTGGATGATTGACACCACCAGTCGCCCGCCCGGCTTGAGCACACGGCGCAGCTCGGCAAGGGTCGGCGCCCAGTCCTCGACGTAGTGCAGAGCCAGTGAGCAGGTGACTACGTCGAACTCGTCGTCGTAGGGGAGCACTTCGGAGAGGTCGGCGACCCGTAAGTCGGCGCCGGTCCCCAGGCGATCCGCAGCGATCTCGATCATGGAAGGGCTGAGGTCAAACCCGGCCACGAGAGCGCCGCGGTCACGCAGCGCGACCATAAGGGGGCCATGGCCACAGCCTGCGTCCAGGACCCGTTTTCCCTTGACGTCACCGGCGAGGCGGAGCATCTCCGGTCGGTCGTACCAGGCGTTGAACAGGCCGTTGTCGTTCGCAGCAACGTACGTGGCCGCAAAGTCGTCGTAGGCGGGGGCGTCACGGGTGCTGATGTCGGTGCCGGTCATGGATGCTGTTCCTTCCGAGGTGCCTGCGTGGTAGCGCTGATGTCCCGGGTAAGTGCGGCCATAACGACTCCGTAGTAGGCATGGCGCTCCACACCGTCATCAACGTCGTTCAGGGCGCGGGAGGTGTCGGTCCAGCGGTCGAGAAGCTCCGCGAACTCGAGGCGCAGCTGCTGTAGTTCGGTGTCGCTGAGGCGCACCGCGAAGTCGTCGCTGATCGTGCGTTGCTGGCCACTGGGGAGGTCAGCGGAGGACGGCGGTTCATGGATAGCGCGATGCAGCGCAAGCACGTGGCCTTCGGCGACGCGGCGAAAGACACCTACCGCCGCCTCCCCGCCTTCGCGCTGCCGCATCGCGTCGAGATCGATCTCGAAACCTCGGTCGGACGTCATGCGCCACCAGCGTTCGCGCCCGTTCTCGGACCGCTCCGGGTTGTTCTCGATCAACCCGTACTTCGCCAGCTGTCGCAGATGGAAACTGACCGAGTTCGCCGGCTCGCCGAGCCCACTGGCCAGATCCACGACGCGAGCCGTGCCTCGCTGCGCCAACTCACCGAGCAGTCGCATTCTTAGCGGGTGCGTGACGGCGAGGACCGCTCGCGGGTCGGAGATCCTGGTGGGCGACATGCGTAGCGAGTCGTCGGACACGACGCCAACGATGCCCCAGCACGTCAGGAAAGCGCAAGACGCCTTGCGCAAGCCCGCTTGCTCTTTTCGTCAAGGCGGAGTCCGAGTCCGACGCATCCCTTCGACGCAAACAGAATGACCAGTGGCGCCTGTGAGGCGTGGTCCAAGCCCGGCGCACGGCGACGCTCGCTCATCGGCAGATCCGGTAAACGGCGCGCTCAGAATCGACCGTCGCCGGCGCCCACACCCTGCCAGTCGATCTCTACCAAGCTCCGTCGCCCGTCAATCTGACGGTCCCACGAACCGACGGCCCCCCGGAGCCCCTCACCCTGCAGCTCACTCCGCTCCAGCCACCTCACCACTCGTGACCTCTTCAAGGACACACCTGGTGCACTCCGTGAATCGGCTGTCCACGGCTGATCGCCGCGCGTCCCTAGGTGGGCGTGATGACGCTGAACAAGCTCTCGGCCGGCGAGGGCTACACCTACTTGACCAGGCAGGTCGCTGCGCACGACTCAGCCGAACGCATCGAGGCCGGGCTATCGACGTACTACGCCGAGCGCGGCGAGTCGCCCGGCCGGTGGGTCGGTAGCGGCCTGCAGGAGTTGCTCCTTACCCGGGGCGAGGTGGTTACCGAGGAACAGATGGTGGCGTTGTTCGGGCACGGCCACCATCCTCGCGAGGCCGAGCTGGACCGGTCGATCGCGCTCGGCCGAGAGTTCCCGACGTACGCCGCGAGCACGTTGCGGATGGAGGTCTCCGAGGCCTTCTCGGCGTATAACCGCGAGCGTGGTCGGCCCTGGAACGCTGCGATCCCGACCGAAGAACGAGCCCGGATCCGCACCGAGATCGCCAGCCGGCGGTTCCAGGAGCGGCATGGCCGGCGCCCTGTCAACACGCGTGAGCTGGTCGGGTTCCTTGCCGAGGAGTCACGGCCGAAGGCGATGCCGGTGGCGGGATACGACCTCACGTTCTCACCGGTGAAATCGGTGTCCGCGCTGTGGGCGCTCGCGCCTCGAGATGTTGCGGACCAGGTCGCCGCCGCCCACGATGCCGCCGTCGCCGATGTGATCGGCTGGCTGGAGCGCGAGGTCGCATTCACCCGCACCGGCGTCGGGCGGGCTGCGGCAGGTGCCCGTGCGGGGGCTGGTCGCCGCGGCGTTCACCCATCGTGACTCCCGTGCCGGTGACCCGGACCTGCACACGCATGTCGCGGTCTCGAACAAGGTCCAGGCGGCGACGGAGCACGGAGGAAGGTGGCTGGCGCTGGACGGGCGGGTTCTGTTCAAGGCGAAGGTGGCTGCGTCCGAGCGCTACAACACCCGCCTCGAGGCCGAGCTCGTCGAAAGGCTCGGAGTGCGGTTCACCGACCGTCGAGACGACGGTGGCAAGCGGCCGGTGCGCGAGATCGACGGCATCGACCCGTTCCTGCTGTCGCAGTGGTCGAAGCGGCGCATCGCGATCGAGGCCCGGACCCGGCGGTTGACCTGGCAGTTCGAGGACGATCATGGGCGGTCGCCGACGTCCATCGAGGCGCAGGCGCTCGCCCAGCGGGCGAACCTGGAGACCCGTGAGGCCAAGCACGGCCCACGCGTCAGAAGCCGAGCAGCGCGCGGCCTGGCGGCGCGAGGCCGCAGCGTGACCTGCGTGAAGCACCAGAGGCGATGGTGGCGTCCGTGCTCGGGCGCTCCTCGACCGCCGCGGGGGTCGACGTCGGGGCGGTTGGCCGGCGCGTGATCGCTGCGCTGGAGGCTTCGCGTGCGACCTGGCAGATCTGGCACGTGCGCGCCGAGGCCGAGCGCCAGGCGCGCGCCGCTCAAGTGCCGCTCGCGCACGTGGACGCCACCGTGGACGCCCTGGTCTCTGCCGTCCTGTCCGACCTCTCGGTGCGAATCGACCCGCCCGACGACGTACGGCTGCCGGCGGCGCTGCGTCGGCCCGACGGAACCAGCGTCTATGACGTCCACGGGGCGACCCGGTACAGCTCCCGGCGGATCCTGGACGCCGAGCAGGTGGTCCTGGCAGCCGCCGGCCGCACCGACGGGCGCCGGCTCGGCGCCGTACGCGTCGGCCTCGCCGTCACCGAGGCAGCCGCCAACCGACATGCTCGATCCGTCGCAAGCCGCGCTGGTCACCGCGCTCGCCACGAGCGGTGCGCGCGTCCAGGTCGCCCTCGCCCCTGCGGGGACCGGCAAGACCACCGCCATGCGGGTCCTCGGGGACCTGTGGCGCGACTCCGGCGGGACCGTCCTCGGGCTGGCACCCTCGGCGGCCGCCGCGCGCGAGCTCGGCCGCGCACTCTCGAGCCGAAGCCGAGACCCTCGCGAAGCTGGTCACCGACGTCACCGGCGGCCTCACCACCCCACTCACCACAGCCGTCCGGCCCGAACACGCTGCTGCTCATCGACGAGGCCGGAATGGCTGCTACGACGGACCTCGCTGCGGTCGTGACGTTCGCGCTCGAGCGCGGCGCGAGCGTGCGGCTCGTCGGCGACGACCAACAGCTCACCGCGGTGGCGGCCGGCGGCCTCCTCCGCGACCTCGCCCGCCATGCGCCGGCCGCCATCCCTGGCGGTCGTCCACCGCTTCGACTCACCCGCCGAAGCCGCCGCCACCCTCGCAATCCGCGCCGGCGATCCGACGGCGCTCGGGTTCTACACCGACCACCAACGGATCCATGTCGGCGATGCCCTGGAGCAGGCGTACCAGGCATGGAAGGCCGACCGGTCCCGCGGCCTCGACAGCCTCCTGCTCGCGCCAACTCGCGCGGCGGCAACCTCACTGAACGAGCGGGCGCGGCGCGACCACCTCGCGGGTGCCCCACCCGGCCGGTCGGTGTCCCTCGCCGACGGCACGAGCGCCAGCGCCGGGGACGTCATCGTCACCCGCCGCAACGATCGGCGCTGCTGGTCGGCGGCCACCGACTGGGTGAAGAACGGCGACCGCTGGCGCGTCGTTGCGGGCTCATCGGGACGGTTCGCTCGACTGCCGCGCCGGCTGGGTTCTCGCGGACGTCGGGTCCGGTTGCCTGCGGCGTACGTCGCCTCGCAGGTCCAGCTCGGCTACGCCGCCACCGTCCACTCCGCGCAAGGCATGACCGTCGACACCAGCCACACCGTGCTCGACGGGAGCGAGAGCAGGCAGTTGTTGTACGTCGCACTCTCCCGTGGCCGGTCCGCGAACCATCTCTACACGTCCGCGGTGACTTCTTGCCGACGACGCCGGCCTCCCGCGGGCTGACTGCCCGACGCCGCTCGACATCCTGCGCGGCATCGTCGCCCGCGACGGCGCCGAGGAGTCCGCCACGACCGCGCGCGCTCGGCCTCTGATCCGGCTGCCCGACTGCACGAGGAGGTGCTGCGGTATCTCGACGGCATCGACCTCGCGGCGCCGCGTGGGCCGGTCGAGCTCGACGGCCTCCGACCCGGCCCACTGCCCTGGCTCCCCGCGGTGCCGACTGGCTCGCCTCTGACCGCCTACCTCGGCGAGCGCGCCGAACGCTTGGTGACCTTCGCCGACCAGGTCGCGGGGTCCTCGCTGACTGCCACTCCTGCGTGGGCCGACGGCTGCCACCGCGACTCACGGCCGATCTCGCCATCTGGCGGGCGGCGTACGGCGTCCCGGACACCGACCTCCGGCCGTCCGGCCCGCGCGTGGACGGCGTTGCTCGGGACTACCAGCGAGCGCTCGACCGGCGGGCCGCAGAGACCCGGGGGACAGTCACCTGACACGGATTGGACCGGCCATGTGCCCGCCGCGGTCCAGCAGGACCCCTCCTACGCTCAGCTCGCCGATCGGCTCACGGGGGTCTCTCGGCGCCGCGACGACGTACCCGAGCTCATCGAGAAGGCGCTCGCCGATCCCCGGCCGCTGCCCGCCGAGAATCCCGCCGACGCCCTCTGGTGGCGCGTCGTGGGAAGCGACGAGCCGACACCCCCACGAACCATCGCCCCGCCGCCGCCGTTGCCGCAGGCGATCCGCCGCCCCCACCCCGAACACATGCACCAAAGCGTTGCCCCCGGACCCGAGCGCCCGCTGGGCCTCGGTCGCTGAATGAGTCTCGGGAATCGGGGGATCGCGAAGTGTCGGGGCGTGCAACTACCGTCGCGATGACGGCAACTCGGTAGCGTCGAGCGAGCCAGCAGAGGAGGTGCCGAGTGAGGTCTGAGGCGTATTTCAGCCAGCCGATTCTGACCGCGTGGGAGACCGCCCGCTACCTCGGCATGCCCGAGAGCACGCTCGATGTCTGGCTGGTGCACCGCGGGCGGGAACCGCTCGTCCATGCCGTCCGCCCGGAGAAGCGTGGGTGGCCACGAGTGCCGTTCGTCGGGGTCATCGAGGCCTACGTGCTCCGCGCGCTGCGGGACTTCGGACTGCCCAAGGAGGACATCCGCAAAGCCGCTGAGCTCGTGCGCGAGGAGTTCGACGACCCCTACGCCTTGGCACACCGACGGATCGTGACCGACGGCGTGGCCTTGTTCGTCAAAGCTGCGGACGATTCGTTCCTGCACGCCCGCGACCGCCAGCTGGCCATCCCGCAGATCCTCGAAGCCCATCTGAAGAACATCGAGTGGAACGCCGAGGGCAACGCCACTCGACTTCACCTGCGCGACTTCCCCCAGGCCGCCGACGTCATCATCGACCCCCGATTCGGGTGGGGCTCACCAGTGCTGGCCGAGTCGAAGGTCAAGGTCGAGGACCTGGTCGAGCTCTGGCGCCAGGGTGAGCGGATCACCACGATCGCCGGCGAGTACGGCTTGGGCGTAGACGTCGTCGAGGACGTCCTCCGCCGGACGACGACGCGCAGCAGGAACCCCGACCCGACCACTCGCTCCATCGGCAGCGAGCGCGTTCGCGGCATGCGGAGCGCGCGTCTTCATTAGCCCTCCGGGTGGTTATAACAAATGCTATAATCGCTTCGTGACCGTCCTTACTGAGGTTGCCCGACGTTCAGATCGGGCCGTAGCCCAAGCACGCGCCGAGCTGGTGCGCGCCGTCCGTGCCGCGGCTGCCGAAGGAATGACCCAAGCCGAGATCGCTCAGGAGATCGGTCGCAGCCAGCCAGAGGTCTCCCGGCTCCTGCACTTCCACGGCACCAGTCCACGCGCCCGGGCGCTTCGACGTCATGGTGCCGACGTGCGCCGCCTCATCAAGGAAGCCGGCGGCAGCGATGTCCGGGTCTTCGGGTCCGTCGCCACCGGCACGGACCACGACGGCTCTGACGTTGACCTCCTCTTCACGATGGAGCGGCCACTGAGCCTGCTGGCTCTCGGCCGGCTCGAGCGACAGATCGCCGAGCTCATCGGGCTGCCGGTCGATCTCGTCCCCGACTCCGCACTCCGTCCAGAAATGGCAGAGCGGGTCCTCGCCGAGGCGGTGCCGCTGTGACGCGCTCCCAAGGCGAACTGCTGGCAGACGCCCTCGCCCACCTCGAGCGGATCCGGGCCTACGCCGAGGGTGACCTGAGCGAGCAGGTCGTCATCGACGCGATCTGTATGCGGCTCTCCGCCGGCATCGAGGTGCTCGCGCGACTGGCACCGGACAGTCTCGAAAGACTCTTTGGCGACTCCTGGCCCTACATGTGGGGGATGCGCAACCGGATCGCCCACGGCTACCTCCTGGTGAACTCCGACATCGTCAGGCAAACCGTCGAGGAGGACCTGCCGCCGATCATCGCGGCGATCCGAGCCGAGCTTTCTTAGTCTCAGTTTTAGTCTCAGTTGTTCTCGTTCGAAGAGGTCCGGCGAGGTCCCAAACCCCAGATTTCACGCTCAGCGGACCGTCGACGACCGTCTCGAACAGCCCTGCCCCGACTTGGAAAGCGGGTTGGGTTAACAGCCCTCAGGGGTTCGAATCCCCTATCCTCCGCCACTCGGCATGGGGGAGTCCGTGGTTCACCAGGTGAGTCACGGACTCCCCCATCCCGATCCCCACGGACCCGAGCTCACAGGACCCTGGAGAGCCAGTCGTCGACCAGGGCGTAGTAGCGCTGCGGCTGCTCGCGACGGATGCAGTGCCCGGCGTCGGGGATGCGGACCACGGTCACCAGCGGGTTGCCGAGGGCCACGATGTCCTTGCCGGTCTGGTCGTCGATGACGATCTCGCCGACCCGGTCGCCGGAGACCACCAGGGTCGGCACGCGCACGTCGCGGAACAGCTTCGGCCACGGGGTCGACGGCTTCCAGTCGCCGTGGACGAGGTAGTCGGCGTCCATCTGCTGCTCCGCACGTCCGGTGACGAGCAGCTCCGACTCCGGCCAGTCAGGATGCTGCTCCCGGCGTACGGCGATCAGCGACTCGTCGTCCGCAGCCACGCGGCTGTCCTCGATCCCGGCGCGGAACTCCTCGCCTCGCGACTCCGAGCGCTGCGGCTCCTCGGGGCCGAGCGGGGCGGGGTCCTCCAGCACCAGGGCGCGCACCAGCTCGGGACGGCGGACGGCGGCGGCGAGGGCGACCGCCCCGCCGAGGGAGTGCCCGATCACGACGGGCCGGTCGAGCTGCTCCAGCAGCGCGACCGCGTCGTCGACCATCATGTCGCCGGGGTGCGCCGCGAGCTGGTCGGCGGTGAACCGCGGGGAGCCCCCGTGCCCCCGCTGGTCGACGGTCACGATCACGTAGCGGCGCCGCCAGTGCGCGACGGCCTCGGGCCAGCCCTCGCCCGAGTCCGTCAGACCGTGGAGGAACAGCATGCTGCGTGCGTGGCCGGCATCACCGGCATCACCGGCATCCCCGGCATCCCCGCGTCACCTGCAGGGGCGTGCCGGTGCACGACGAGGTCGGTGGACAGGCGCTCCATGCCCGCACGGTTCCCGATCGTCGGGCCGCCATGCGGCGACCCGGAGGGACGGCGGTCACACCGTCGCGAACCAGCCCGCCGGACCGATCTTCGTGCCCATGCGGGGGACGTACTGGTCGAAGTAGATCCGCGCGATCAGCTCCCGCCGGGAGCGCACCCCTGCCTTCTCGAACACCGACTTCAGGTGGTCCTGGACGGTGTAGGTCGACACGTGCAGGGTGGCGGCGATCTCCTTGGTGTCCACGCCCTGGAGGACGAGCTGGGTGACGTCCCGCTCACGCTGGGTCAGGTCGAAGGCCGCGACGACCAGCGGCACGATCTCGGGCGGCCGCGCCTCGTCGATCGTCACGACGACGTCGCCGTAGCTGTCCCCGCGCGGGCTCAGCGGCGTGGCGTGCAGCACCAGCCACATGCCGCTGCGCGAGCGCACCCGACAGCGCGGCGGGAGATCGACCTGCCCCGCGGCGTAGCGCCGGGCGGCGCCGACCAGCGAGGTGATCACCCCGGCCGCCTCGAGCGCGCCTGCGCTGCCCAGCAGGTCGTTCAGCCGTTCCTCGGCCCCGGCGCTCATCTGCTGGACCGTGCCCTCGGCGCCGATGATGACCACCGCCGGCCCCGCGGTGGTGGTCGCCGGGGTGCCGAGGAACCGGGTGAGCAGGCCCGCCCGCATCCCGCCGGACATGACCGACGACAGCGACGCCATGAACTCGACCTCGTCGCGGTCGAAGGCGCCGGCCTCCGGGTCACGGAAGAGCGCGGCCCCGCCCCAGACCTGTCCGCGGTCACGGAACGCGACGCGCAGCTCGTCGGTATAGCCGAAGTTCGGCCCCATGAACTCGGTCACGCGCCGCGAGACGCCGCCGGTCTCCGCAGACCAGATCGCGACGCCTGCGGCGGGACGCTCCTCGAGGGCGAGCTGCCGGAACGACGTGGGCTCCGGGTCGCCGTACTCCATCAGGCCCCACTCGTGGTCGTGGGAGTCGCGGCCACGGAGGTCGCCGAACTTGTGCGTGCCGGTGAGCAGCAGCGTGCTGGGGTCGACGGTGGCGATGCAGGCGCCGACGTGCGGCACCGCGCGGTTCACCGAGTCGAGCGCCTCCTCGAGGAACGTGTGTGCCTCGAGGCCCGCACGAGCCACCACCTCGACGTCACGCAGCACCCGCTGCGCCATGAGAGCGGACTTCACACCCGCATTGTCGTGGGCGCGGGGCCGGCGCGCCATCCCACATTTGTGGGGGTCCCGGGACCCCGATGCTGCGGGCCACGGAAGTCCCGGGCGGGCTGGGATGGCGGCGAGGCGCCGGCCCGCAGCAGGATCTCGCCATGCAGACCACGACCCCGCACCGGGTGAATCCCAGCTCCTGGTCGGCCCGCCTCGGGTTCGACCAGGGAAGGGTGGTGACCGCCCCGTCGCAGCTTGCCCTGACGTTGGCCAACATCGCGCAGGTGCTCGCCGAGGCAGGCATGGGCTGGTCCGACGTGGTGCAGCTGCGCTGCTACACCACCGACCTCGAGCGGCTGCTCGACGTCTACGACACCCTCGTCGAGCATCTCGGCGAGGAGGGGGTCCGGCCACCGAGCACGATCGTCGAGGTCTCCCGGCTGCTGGTGCCGGGGATGACCGTGACGATTGACGGACTGGCCGCCCGATGAGCCACCACAGATTCCCACCAGAGAAGGAAGTTCGACGATGACCGTCACCACCCACCCCCGCCTCTCCCCCGCGGACGCTGCCCGGGAGCTCAAGCAGCAGTGCGGCCACCTCGTCCACCTGCCCGGCGAGCCGTCGTACGACGGTGTCCGGCTGCCGTGGAACGTGGCCGTCGACCAGCGCCCCGCAGCCGTCGCGCTGCCGACGACCGCCGAGGAGGTCGCCGAGGTGGTGCGCACCGCCGCCCGGGTCGGCCTGCGGGTCGCCCCGCAGAGCACCGGCCACGGCGCCGCCGCCCTCGTGCAGCACGGCCTGGAGGACACCGTGCTGCTGCGCACACTCAACCTCACCGGCGTCGACGTCGACGCCGAGCGGCAGGTCGCCCGCGTGGGGACCGGCGCGCTGTGGCAGGACGTCGTCGAGGCCGCCGCACCGCACGGCCTGGCCGCGCTGCACGGCTCCTCCCCTGACGTCGGGGTCGTGGGCTACACGCTCGGCGGAGGGATCGGGTGGTACGCCCGCAAGCTCGGCCTGGCCACCAACAGCATCGCCGCCGTCGAGCTGGTGACGGCCGCCGGCGAGCTGGTGCGCGCGGACGCCGAGCACCACAGCGACCTGTTCTGGGCCGTCCGTGGCGGCGGGGGGAGCTTCGGCGTCGTCACGGCCCTGGAGATCCGGCTGTTCCTCGTCGCCGACGTGTTCGCAGGCATGATGCTGTGGGACATCCAGGACGCGGAGCCGGTGCTGCGGCACTGGGCCCGGTGGTCGGCCCAGGCGCCCGACGAGGTGACGACGTCGCTGCGGATCATGCGGTTCCCCCCGATGCCGGAGCTGCCCGACTTCCTCCGCGGTCGCCAGGTCGTGGTGGTCGACGGGGCGGTGCTCGGCGACGACGCGTTCGGCACCGCGCAGGTGGCCGGTCTCCGTGAGCTGCAGCCGGAGATGGACACCTTCGCCCGGGTCCCGGCGGCCGCCCTGTCGCGGCTGCACATGGACCCGGAGGGCCCGACCCCCTCTGTGGGCGGTCACACGATGGTCCGCGAGCTCACCGACGACGCCGTCGACGCGTTCCTGGCCGCCTTCGGCCCCGGGGCGGAGACGTCGCTGCTCTTCGCCGAGCTGCGTCAGCTGGGCGGGGCACTGGCCCGCCCGGCCGCGTCGGCCGGGGCGCTGCCCTGCCTGGAGGCCTCGCACTGCGCCTTCTTCGTGGCGATCGCGGCGACCCCCCAGCTGGCCGAAGCCGGCCATGCCTCGGTCGCGGCTGCGCAGGACGCGATGCGGCCGTGGAGCAGCGGCCGCAGCTTCCTCAACCTGGCGGAGGGCCCGGTCGACACCAGCACCGCCTTCCCGGCCGAGACCTGGTCGCGGTTGCGCGCCGTCCGCGCCGCGATGGACCCGGCTGGGCTCTTCGTGGCCAACCACGCGGTGCCCGTGGGGCGCCCCGCGCACTGAGCGCGAAAGGCACGGGCTGCCGCCCGGGCCTCAGGTCCTGGCGGCGGCGCCGCGCCGCGCCAGGAGGTACGCCGGCTCCCGCAGCACCCGCACGACCGGGTACTGCTCGGTGCCCGGAAGCAGGTGCTCGACCGGGTCGAACCGCATCGGCCGGTCCGGCCCCCATCGGACCTCGAGGCTGCCGACGGTCCGCCACGTCGAGCCGCTCGTGGCGACGGCCACCTCGAACCGCGTCGGCGGCTCCTCGTCGGGCGCGGTCCCGGCAGCGGGTGTCACCTGGAACATCAGGGACTTCCCGGCCCGGCTGGCCACCGGCAGCAGCGTGGTCTGCGGGCCGTGGCGGCCCGGTGCCCGCGGGACGAGCACGAACCGGCTCACTGCACCCGTACCGGTGCTGGCGAGCAGCAGGTCGGCGGGCTCACCACCCGGGCTCTCGAAGCGGAGGGCCAGCCCCTCGAAGTCGGGCAGCGGGCGGGGCAGTCCCATGGCGCGGGACCAGCGGACGGTGCAGCGGTGCTCGCCGACGTCCGCGAGCAGGGGCACGCCCAGGTCGGGCTGGGGGACGGTGACCTCGAGGCCCCCGTCGCCGACCCGGCCCTGCGGGTGCAGCGGCTTGGTGCGGCGTACGACGGCGGCAGCGCCGAAGACCGCGCCCAGCGCGGCGCCGGACAGCGAGGCGGCGGCGGTCCCCAACCGGGACGGGACGGAGGCGGTGCGATCAGGCATGGGGTGGTCCTACCCGCCCTCAGCCGCCGTACGCCGTGCCCACCTTGAACGTCCAGCCCGGCACCCCGGACATCTGCCACGACGACTCGAACGTCCTGCGGTAGCCGACGTGGGCGAACCGCCAGCCCTCGGTGGTGCGCACCAGCCGGTCCTCGTAGAACGCGGCGCCCTCGATGGCGATGTCGAACTCCGGCACGAAGACCTTGTCGTGGAGGTACCACCGTGCGGTGGCCCCGTCGCCGTCGACCTCGATCTCCGGGTGGTGCGCCTGGTGGAAGGTGATGCGACCCGCGGGCAGGTTCTGCCGCATGTAACCGACGATCTCGTCCCGGGACCCGAAGCTCAGCTCGGCGTACGAGCCGGTGGCCTCGGGGAGGAACAGCGACTCGAACTCGTCCCACTGCTTGAGGTCGAGCGAGCGCAGGTAGGCGTACTTGAGCTGCCGGATCTCCTCCACGTCCGTCGGGTCGGTCATGGCGCCACCGACATCCAGTCGGCGAAGCCGGTGGGGTCGTGCCGCCCGACGCTGGCGTGCTCGAAGAGACCGAAACCCACCTGGCCGTCGCAGGTGGCCCGGGCGACGTGGTCGCTGACCCCCCACGGCACGCGTCCGACGATGTCGGGGTCGGTGTAGTCGTAGGTCGAGAACGACGTCCAGCCACGGCCCCTCCACTGCCCGTGGGCCCACTCGGGGTCACCCCCGTACCCGGACCCGACGTGCAACGCGATGAAGGCGAGGGTCTCGACCTCGACCAGCAGCGGCTTGCCGTCGCCGTCGGTGAGATACAGCCGGGCGCGCTCGGGGTGCCGGGTGCCGGAGCGGTAGTCGAGCTCCACGCGCGGCCAGCCGAGCTGCTCGACGCGGCCGTCGGGCCACACGCGTACGGCGTCGTTGAGGCTGCGGAAGCCGTCGGGCTGCTCCTGGAGGATCACCACGAGCATGAAGTCGTCGAACCTGATCGGCACGTACATCCACCAGAAGCCGGCCGCGGGCTCGTCGGCGGCGCGGCCGGCCGGGTCGGGGTCGCCGACGGGGCGGATGCCCCAGGAACGGTCCCGGGTGCCGACCCACACGTCGGGCGTCACCGTGAAGCTGCGGTCGGGCACGTGGATCTCGCCCTCCCAGCTGCCCACCTGGGCGAAGCGCTGCGCGTCCAGCGTGGGTCGGGACTGCCCGAGCATGAGGTGCGGCTGCTCCAGCACTGCGGGGAAGGAGCCCGTCCAGGTGAGGTCGACCGAGATCTGGTCGGACTGACAGGAGAAGCGCAGGCGCTCGAGGGGTTCGAGCACGTCGACGTGGAACGGGCCGACCGCCTGCTCGGTGGTCCGGTCGTCGAGCGCGTCGCTGGCGCGCAGCGTGTGCTGCACGTCCCCCGCCCTGACGGTCACGTAGCCGTCCCGCACACCGAGGTTCGGGTAGATCCCGAGACCGCCGACCAGGAACACCTCGCCGGTGCGGTCGTGGGCGTTGAGGTAGCAGCGGTCGTAGAAGTTGCGGTCGGACGTCGCCACCCGCGCCATCGACAGCGGCGCCTGGTGGACCGGGAGCTCGTCGAGCGGTGACGGCCTCATGCGCCCTCCTCGATGAGCTGCTCGAGAGCCGCCCGGTGCATGACGTAGTCGTCGGGGTCCTCCGGCCGGGTCTCCTCGCCGAAGTGCACCCGCCGGCGCATGATCTGCGCCATCACGATGCCGTGCCGCAGCGCCGCGTAGACGAGGTACCAGTGCAGGTCCCGCACCTCGTGGCCGGTGAGCCGCTCGTAGGTCGACACGACCCGCTCCGGTTGCGCCAGGTCGGGGATGCCCGGCAGCTCGAAGACGGTGGCGATGTCCTGGAAGAAGCGGTGGATGAAGACGTACCACGCGACGTCGACCTCGCGCGGGGCGAGCGCGGCCATCTCCCAGTCGAGCACCGCCGTGGGGCGGAAGCCGTCCCACAGGATGTTCCCGGGGCGGGCGTCACCCCAGCTGAGCACCGCCTCGCCCGGGTCCGCGGGCCAGTTGCGTTCCAGCCAGTCGAAGGTCCGCTCCAGGAGCGGGACGCGTACGCCGTCGACGCGGTGCGTCCAGTCGTAGTAGGCACGCTGGCCGTCCACGTGCGCCCGGAGCGCATCGTGACCGGCCAGCGCCGCGAGCCGCGGGAACACCAGGCGCGGCTCGGTGATGCCGTGCACCTTGCCGATGATCTCGAGGGTGGCGTCCTCCAGACGGGCTCGGTCCTCGGGCGAGGCCTCCAGCAGCCAGCCGCCGAAGACGTACGGCGGGTTGTCCAGCGGCGCCTCGCCGGGCACGTGCTCCATGACGAGGAAGGGTGATCCGAGGACCCCACCGGTCCCCTCCAGGCCCACCAGCGGCGGGACCGGGACGTCGGTGTGGTCCCGGACACCGGCCATCACGTCGTACTGCAGGGAGAGGTCGTAGCTGGGGAAGACCGGGTAGGACTCGATGTCGGGCGCGATGCGGGTCACGAGCCGCTGCTCCCGGGTGTCCGACGGCTCGCCGGTTGGCTCCCAGGCGCAGTCCATCACCAGCGTCACGCAGGACATGCCGCTGCCCGACGGCGCGCGTACGTCGGTCACCCGCACGGGCCCGTCGGCGCCCAGGTGACCGGCGAGCCACCCGGACACCTGCTCGGCAAGGACCGCAGGTTCACGCAGGTCCTTGGCCAGCCGCTGCTCGGCGAGCACGTCGTGGTCGTCATCGCGGTGGATCGACACCGGTCTCCTCTGAAACGTGTTCTAGTTTGTCGGGCAACCTATGCCCGCCCGGTGAGCGGGTCAAGGGACCGTCGGCGCCACCGTCCGAGGGTTGCGAGGAGGTCAGGCGGAGGCCGTGCCACCCTCGGCCCTATCCTGTGACGCGTGACGAACCGCCGGATCCTGTCGGGCGCGACCCTCATCGTGCTGATGAGCCTGCTCGCGGTCGGCGCCTACGTCGGCTGGCAGCGGCTCTCCGCACCGGTGCCGGAGCGCGACGAGCCGACGAAGGCTTCCGGCCCGCGCTGCGACGGGGGGGTGGCTCGCGGGGACGTCGTCCGGACGCGGGACATCACCGTCAGCGTCTACAACGCCGGCAGCCGCTCCGGACTCGCCGGCCAGACCATGTCCGAGCTCGAGGCGCGCGGGTTCATCCCCGGCGACGTCGGCAACGCGCCCGCGAAGTTCGAGACCGTGCGGTGGGTGCGCGTGCTCGCTCCCTCGAAGAAGGACCCCGCTGCCCGGCTCGTCGCACTGCAGTTCGGCAAGCAGACCCTGGTGCAGGCGGTGAAGCGCGACCTCGGCCCCGGCGTCGAGGTCATCGTCGGCGACAAGTTCCTCGGCCTCGTCGACGCACGCCAGAAGCTCAAGGCACGCGCGTCCGGCTCCGGCTGCTGAACGCCGGCCGGCTCAGTCCAGCCAGGACGCCAGCCGGCCGCTGTTCGACACCGAGCGGAGCCGCTCCTCGGTGCGGTCCTTGAGCTTCCTCGGGGTGACCACGAGGAGGTCGTCACCGCGACGCAGCACGGTGCGCGCCGTGGGCACCTCGGTCTGGCCGTCGCGGACGACGAGGGCCACCGAGGCACCCGTCGGCAGCCGCAGCTCGCCGACCTCCACGCCGTGCATCTTCGACCGCCGGGTGATCCGGATCTGCAGCAGGTCCGCCGCGAGCCGCTCCAGCGGCGCGGACTCGATCTCCAGGTCCAGCACCTCGCCGGACGCGTTCAGCCGCAGCCACCGTGCGAGCCACGGCAGCGTAGGGCCGGTCACAAGCGTGTCGATGACGACCAGGACGAACACGATCACGAACAGCTCGGAGGAGCCTGCGACGCCCTCCGCCAACGGGATCGTGGCCAGCACGATGGGGACAGCCCCCCGGAGGCCGGCCCAGGAGATGAACGTCATCTCGCGCAACCCGAGGCGCTGCCACACCGTGCACACCAGCACGGAGAGCGGGCGGGCGAGCGCAGTGAGCACGAAGCCCGCGACGAGCGCGTGCCAGACGCTCTCACCGTCGATGTCGTCAGGCCTGACGAGCAGGCCCAGCATCACGAAGAGCCCGATCTGGGACAGCCAGCCCAGCCCCTCCGCGAAGGAGCGGGTTGCCGCCCGGTGCGGGAGCTCGGTGTTCCCGAGCACCAGCGCCGCGGTGTAGACGGCCGCGAACCCTGATGCGTGCAGCGCGGCTGCTCCTCCGTAGGAGAGCACGCTGAGGCTGAGGACCGCCAGGGGGTAGAGACCGGACGCCGGAAGTGCCGCCCGCCTCATCAGCCATGAGCCACCCGCACCCAGCAGGCCGCCGACCAGCACGCCACCGCCCAGCTCCAGCACCACGACCCCGACCAGCCCGAGGACCCCGTGCTCGAGCAGGTCGCCCTGGCTGGCCAGGGTGACGAGCAGCACCGTCGGCGCGTCGTTGAGCCCGGACTCCGCCTCGAGAGCGCCGGTCAGCCGACGCGGCAGCGGCACCCTGCGGAGCACCGAGAACACCGCCGCGGCGTCCGTCGGCGCGGTGATCGCGGCGAGCAGGATGGCCATCTGCCACTCGAAGCCGAGCAGCAGGTGCACGCCGACCGCCATCACGGCGATGCTGACCGCCACCCCGAGTGTCGCGAGCAGCGCACCGGTCCGCATCGCCGGCCGGATCTCCGGCCAGCTGGTGGTCAGGCCGCCCTCGGTCAGGATGATCACGAGGGCACCGAAACCGAGAGCATGGGCGAGCTGGGCGTCGTCGAAGGTGATACCCACCCCGCCCTGGCCCAGGAGCACCCCCAGGAGGAGGTAGAACAGCAGGCTGGGGAGGCCGACGAAGACCGAGAGTCGCACGGCGAGGATCGCCACCAGCAGCACGCCCGACGCGACCAGCAGGACCTGGTCCAGCTGGTCGACGTCGAAAGTCACGGCACCCCATCGCAACGGCGGACTGGTCGGATCATCCTAAGCGGGCACCTTCCTAGGCTGTGTCCATGGAGCCCATGGAGCCCTTGGATCTCACCTCGCCCGCGGGCCGTCCGGTGGACGGTCGGCGTCTCCAGGTGGCCAGCCGTGCCGCCGTACCGCCCTTCCACGTCATGGACCTGCTCGCCCTGGCGGCAGAGCGGCAACGCACACACGGAGACCTGGTCAACATGGTCGCCGGCCAGCCGTCGACGCCGGCCCCGCGGCCGGTGCTGGCGGCGGCCAGGCGCGCGCTGGACGAGCAGCTGCTCGGGTACACCGTCTCCACGGGCCTGCCCGAGCTGCGGGAGGCCGTCGCCGGCCACCACGCGCGTGTCCACGGCATCGACGTCTCTCCCACCGAGGTGGTGATGACCACGGGGTCCTCCGGCGGGTTCCTCCTCGCGTTCCTGGCGGCCTTCGAGGCCGGCGACCGGGTGGTGATCGCCCGGCCCGGCTACCCCTGCTACCGCAACGTCCTGACCGCGCTCGGCTGCGAGGTCGTCGAGCTACCGACCGGCCCGGATACCCGTTTCCAGCCGACGGTGGCGATGCTGGAGGACCTGCTGGAGAACGGAGAGCCGGTGCACGGGCTGGTCGTCGCCAGTCCGGCCAACCCCACGGGCACGATGCTCTCCCCCGACGAGCTCGAGGCGCTGGCGCGCTGGTGCGAGAGCCACGGGGTGCAGCTGATCAGCGACGAGATCTACCACGGGATCACGTACGAGGGGGCGGCCGACGGCGTGCACCGGCAGGCGTCGGCGTGGCAGTGGTCGCGTGAGGCGGTCGTGTTCAGCTCGTTCTCCAAGTACTTCTCGATGACCGGGTGGCGCCTGGGGTGGATGCTCGTGCCGGAGCGGCTGCAGCGCGCGGTGGACGTCCTCACCGGCAACTTCTCGATCTGCCCTCCGGTGCTGTCGCAGCACGCGGCGCTCGCGGCGTTCACCGACGCGTCGTACGCCGAGTGCGACGGCCACGTGCGCCGGTACGCCGGCAACCGTGCTGTGCTGCTGGACGGGCTGCGATCCCTGGGCATCGACCGGCTGGCCCCCGCCGACGGCGCCTTCTACGTCTACGCCGACATCGGTCACCTCACCGGCGACTCGATGGCCTGGTCCCGGCGCCTGCTGGCCGAGACAGGCGTGGCCGTGACACCGGGGGTGGACTTCGACACCACGGAAGGCGAGCGGTTCGTGCGGCTCAGCTTCGCCGGCCAGGAACGCGAGATGCACGAGGGTCTGGCGCGCCTGGCCGCGTGGCTACGCTGACTCGATCTTTACGGACAAATGGGGTAAAAGGTTCAGAATTTCTGTCCCTGCGAGCCACCGGGGCCAGCAGACTTCTGTCACGGCCCGCATCCGTGGGGCGCGAACGGCAGACACCAGGCTCCTGCCCCGTTCTCCCAGACGCCTCGGCGCCTCGGGACGGAGCCGATGGCCCCAGGCTCGGTGTACCTGGTGCGTCAACGGTGGGGTCGTACCACCAGAGGCAGGACGTGCCGAACCCGAGCCGGGGCGTCCTGCCTCTGCGGTGGCCACCGTGATGTTTGAATCCTCCGGTGAGCTCGAGACTTCCCCGCGTCACCGGAGGCGCAGCGGCGCTGGTCGCCGCCGCGCTGACCGTGCCGTTGCTCGCGTTCCCGGCAACCGCCGCAACCAGCCCGGAGGTCCGGTACTCCGACCGGAACGTGGTGGCCGGGGACACCGTCCGGGCCCGGGTCACCAAGGCGTCCCGTCCCGAGGGCAGCACGCTCGTGCTGCAGCGGCAGTACCTCGACGGCTGGCGGGCCGCCGACCGCACCGCCGAGAAGACCAAGAAGGGCTTCGTCCTCGACGTGCCGACCGACCAGTTCGGCAGGTTCGACTACCGGGTCGTGGCGCTGCGGGACAACGGCAGGGTCGTCTCCCGGTCGGCCCCGCGCACCGTGACCGTGCGGCCGCCGTACGACCCGGTGGGCAAGGCGGGTCAGCACGTCTTCAGCGCCAAGCCGCGCGTCCGGTGGGACTCGTGCCGGACCATCCGCTGGGCCTTCTACCGCAAGACGTCACCGAAGCACGCGCTGCGCCAGGTCCGCGAGGGCATTCGTCGCGTCCACCTCGCCACCGGACTGGACTTCAGCTACGTGGGCAGCACGGACCAGAAGCCCACCCCGTACGGGAGCGACGTGAAGGGCACCGACGTGATCATCGGGTGGCGGTCGGCCAAGGACTTCAAGCCGTTCGCCAAGCACCCGGGGACGGTGGGGCTCGGCGGCAACCGTTACTACTCGGGCTTCGAGGAGGCCGACGGATCAAAGGTGAGCAAAGCCTTCCAGGGCGGCGTCGTCCTCAACGCGTCGCTGAGGTCACAGGTGCAGAACGGCTACGGCAAGGGCTACACCTGGGGCGAGGTCATCATCCACGAGCTCGGACACGTCGTCGGGCTCGCGCACGCCGCCGCGGAGTCGCAGATCATGTACTACTCCGTGATCCGTCGGAACGCGGACTGGGGCGCCGGCGACCTCGCCGGTCTGCGCCAGCTCGGCGACACCCGTGGCTGTCTGAAGCGGGGCTCCGCCCGCAGCACGCACGAGGCCCAGCGGTTCCGTCTCCCCTGACCTCTCGGCTGCCGTCAGACCGGCGGCAGGCCGAGCTGCTCGCGGAACGTGTTCTCCAGCCGGTCGCCCCGCTCGTGGTCCCCGATGTGCCCGGTGAGGAAGGCGAAGGCGTAGCCGCCCTCACGGCTGTACCAGCCGAAGCTGCCGCCCACGCCGCCCATGCCGTAGCCGTCGGGGTCCAGCACCACGCCGAGCCCCCACTCGCGCACGTCGTCCATCACGAGATCCCGCTCCTGGCCACGGCCGGTGAGCATCTGCCCGCGCATGGCCGGCCCGAGCAGCCGCCCCGTCTCCAGGGCCACGTAGAGGCCGGCGACCGCCTTGGCGGTGCCGTGTCCGTTGACGGCAGGGATCTCCGCCCTCCTCCAGCGGTCGCTGTTGAGCACCTTCGGGTCGCGCGCGCCCGGCGGGTTCCCGATGCCGCCGCGATAGAGCTCCGTCCCCTGCTCGCCGCCGCGCCGGAACTCCTCGTCGAAACCGCTGAGGTCGGCGACCCGGCCGAGCTCGGCGTCGCCGAGTCCCACGTGGAAGTCGAGGCCCAGTGGCCCGCAGACGTCGGCGCGGATCACCTGGCCGAGGGAGCGACCGTCGACGCGGCGGACCACCTCGCCCAGCAGGTGCCCGTAGAACAGCGCCGACTCTCCCTGCGCGGTGCCGGGCTCCCACGAGGGCTGCTGCTCGGCGAGCAGCCGGCACATCAGGTCCCAGTCGTAGAAGGCCTCCTCGGGCGCGGGGTCGTCGAGGGCCACCAGCCCGGTCCGGTGGGCGAGCACCTCGCGCAGCGTCGTCCGGGCACGCAGCTCGGGCCACCAGGCCTGCATCGGCTCGTCGAGGTCGAGGACACCCCGCTCGGCGAGCACCAGGACCGCCACCGCGGCGAAGGGCTTGGTCACCGAGTAGGGCATCACCAGCGTGTCGGCCCCCCACAGCCGGGTGTGCTCGGCATCGGCCCAACCGCCGTACAGGTCGACGACCCAGCTGCCGTCGTGCCACGCGGCCAGAGCGGCCCCGGTGCCCGGCTGGGAGCGCAGGACCTCGAGGAAGGCGTCACGGACCGGCTCGAGACGCGGGGCGACGTGGCCACCGACCGGGACGTCGTTCATGCCGCCAGTCTGGGGCCACCCGCTGCGGCCAGCGCCTCGGCACGCAGCTTGACCCCTCGCAGCATGTCCCGAGCCATGACGAAGTCGGACGGCACCAGGAAGAGCCGGCCGCCGAGAGTCATCCACCACGGAGCGGTTGTCCAGCGGGAGCGAAAGTGGAACCGGGTCCGGCGCCCGTCGTCGAGCGGTTCGAGGACGAACGCCCACGACCAGTCCGCCTCCGCCCGGTGGCGCAGCCGCCACGACAGCGGCAGGTGGCTCGTCGAGTGGAGCACCAACGCCCGCTCCGGCTCGATGCCCTCCACGACGAGCCCGCACCGGGCCTCCGGCGGGCCGTCCGGGACGAAGTCGCCGAGGGCCAGGCCCTGCAGCTCGGGCCTGATCTCGTCGGCGCTCGGCCCGTTGGCGGGGAAGAGCAGCCTGTCGACCCACCGAGCGGTGTACCAGCCGCCGCGACCCCACCCCATCTGCACCAACCAGGGCCAGACCGTCGCCGGCGGGGCGTCGATGGTGATGGCGTGGTCGGTGACGACGTCCGGGTCCCGGATGATGTCGTCCCCCGGCAGCGTCCGGCTGCGCTCCTCAGCGGTGGAGCCGTAGGTCCGGCCCAGGTGGATGAGCGCGCCTTCCAGCTCCGCCGCCACCGCCAGCGCCGCGACGGCGTACCGGGTCCGGTCACGCATGGCGGCCCTCCGCCCGTCGCTTGATGCCCAGCAGCATGCGCCGCTCCATGACTGCGTGCGGCAGCTCCATCGCCAGCAGTGCGGGGATCGCGGCCGGACCACGGGCGACGTGGGAGCGGGCCACCAGCCGGCAGCTGCGCTCGTGGACCGGCTCGACGACGTAGGCGCCCCAGCCCTCGATCACCATCCACCGTGGCGTGCGCACTTCGCGGAACACGGTCGCCACACCCGGGAAGATCGTCAGCGGGTCGCCGGGCTCCAGGTGCTGCAGCTCGGGTCTGATCTCGTCGGCGCTGTGTAGCTGGCAGCCGGCGAGGTTCTCGAGCCAGTCGTAGGAGTAGAACCCGCCCCGGTCCTGACCGATCTGCACCAGCCAGCGCCACACCTCCTCGGCGGGAGCGTGGATCGTGACCGCTCGGGTACTCGTGCTGAACGGCTGGTCCTGCGAGTCGCCGGGCCAGTGGCGGCGGCGCTCCGACTGCGTCGATCCCCACGTCCGCAGCCAGGGCCGCAGCCCGAACCCGTAGACCCACGGCCAGGCGAGGCCGACACCGGTCACCGCCCACCCGGCTCGTCTTCCGCGGGCGCTCCGCACCCGGTCCGGCCAGCGTCGTACGGCTGTGACCGGCGCGACGAGCGAGGCGACCGCGAGCAGCACGGGACCGCCGAAGACCACCGCGGCACCACGCGCCAGCTGCGCGCGGCTCGGAGCGGGGTGCTGCTGCTCGGTCCTGGCAGGAACGACGTCCGGTGCGGTGGTCATGGTCATGAGAGCCCTCCTGCTCCCACGCTGCTATCGGCGCGTGGTAGTGGGAAGGGCCCAACCGCCCGGGCGTGGCCGGGCGGAGCCCGGTCTGCGGGATGCTGCTGCCATGCAGGTCAAGTGCGTGGTCTCCGGCGGGCAGACCGGTGCCGATCGGGCGGCGCTGGACGCGGCGATCGGGCTCGGGCTGCCGTACGGCGGGTGGTGCCCACCCGGGGGCTGGGCCGAGGACCTGCCGGACCCGCCCGGGCTGCTCGCCCGCCACCCGGAGCTGCGGGAGGCGCCGCCGGGTCCCCGTTCTGCCCGGACCCGGTTGAACGTCCGCGACAGCGACGTGACGCTGGTGCTCATGCGCGACCCGGCTGCGTCGTCGGCTGGAACGCGGCTGACGGTCAAGGTGGCATCCGAGCTGGGACGACCCGTCCACGTCGCACGCGCCGAGGACGCCGCCGGCGTGGCCGCCTGGCTCGGTTCGCTCGGTCCGTGCGTCCTCAACGTCGCCGGCCCGCGAGAGAGCGAGGACCCGGGGCGGCATGCCGCGGCCCTTGAAACTCTGGTCTCGGCACTGTGCCCGACGGGCGAAGCCGGCCGCCGGGACTAGTCACAACTAGTCATCCCGCAAGGACCGAAGCCCCCGTGACGCAGGTCACGCGCCGGTGTTCAGATGGCGTGAGGAAACCGGAGCCCGCATGCATTCCGGCGCTGGCCGGCCGCATGGGGCACAGACGGGCACCCGCCCGTCGCGGTCCGAAGGGGGACGGCCGTGAGCACACATCACAAGCCGATGCGGACGCAGGTGCGCCGTCTGGCTCGTCATCTGCCGAAGGTGCTGACCGGCGCCGTGACGGCGGCCATGGCCGTGTCCTTGCTCGCCCCGGCGGGGCCGGCACTCGTGCCGGTCTCCCACGCCCTCCCGCACGCGGACCGGCCGCACGGTCCGGCCCTGGCCAAGGAGCTGGGCCCAGGTACCCGGGTTAGGTACCAGGCCGAGACCGGGAAGGTCAGGTTCATCGGCACCAAGGCTGGTCAGCCGATCCAGCGACCGTCGACGGTCCCGGCATCGGCCGGCCCTGCGGCTGTAGCCCGGGCGTTCCTGGCGAAGTACGGCTACGCGTTCGGCGTACCGGACCAGCAGCGCAACCTCGACGTCACCTCCGTCGACGCGGCAGCAGGCGGACGCTCGGCGGTCCGGTTCCAGCAGACGGTCAACGGTGTGCCCGTGCTCGGCGGGGAGCTGGTCATCAACCTGGACCGGAAGGGCAACGTGCTGTCGACCTCGGGGGAGCTGCTGCCCAAGACCGGCGTCGCCACGACCCCGACCGTGACGGCCGCTGCCGCGCAACGCACGGCGCGGCTCGCGGTGGCCCGCGGGCGTCACGTCCCGATCGGGCGACTGACGGCAGGCAAGCCGTCGCTGTGGATCCACGACTCGCGGATCTTCGGCGGACCGGGGCTGGACCGACCGTCGCCGGTCTGGCGTCTCGACGTGACCGGACCCGGGGCTCTCGACGAGTTCGTGCTCGTCGACGCGCGCCTGGGGAACGTCGTGCTGAGCTTCGACCAGCTGGAGACCGCGAAGAACCGGAGCGTCTGCGACGCCAACAACACCAACAGCCAGGTGCCGTGCACCACGCCCGTGCGGGTGGAGGGCGGACCGGCGAGCACGCAGGCCGACGTCGACCTCGCCTACGACTTCGCCGGCGACACCTACGACTTCTTCTTCGCCCACTTCGGCCGGGACTGCCTCGACGGCGCGGGCATGCCCCTGATGTCGACGGTGCGGTACTGCCCGCCGGGCCCACGCGTGCCCGTACCCGAACGCGTTCTGGGACGGTCAGCAGATGGTCTACGGCGCAGGCTTCGCGCCGCGGACGACGTGGTCGGCCACGAGCTCACCCACGGCGTCACCGAGTTCACCTCTCGACCTCTTCTACTACTACCAGTCCGGCGCCATCAACGAGTCGATGTCGGACGTCTTCGGCGAGTTCATCGACCTGACCAACGGCGCCGGCAACGACACCCCGGCCGTCCGGTGGCTGCTCGGCGAGGACCTGCCGACCTACGTCGGCCCCTCCGCGACATGGCCAACCCGCCGAGTCCTCGGCGAGCCCGACCGGATGACCAGCTCGCTACTACGTACCGGCGACTCGACGGCGACTACGGGGCGTGCACACCAACAGCGGCGTCGGCAACAAGGCCGCCTTCCTGATCACCGACGGCGGCACCTTCAACGGCCACACGGTCACCGGGCTCGGCCTCGACAAGATGGCGGCCATCTTCTACGAGGCCGACACCAACCTGCTGATCTCCGCCAGCGACTACGCCGACCTGGGCGACGCGCTGCGCCAGGGCTGCACCAACCTGGTCGGCACCGGCGGCATCACTCCGGCCGACTGCACGCAGGTCGCCGAGGCGGTAGCGCCACCGAGATGGACCAGCAGCCGACCAACATCCGGCGACCGAGGCGCCCGTGTGCCCGGCGGCGAGACGCCGATCGACCTGTTCTTCGACGACCTCGAGAACACCGCCAGCGGGAACTGGGCCCTGAGTCGCGGTCCACGCGAACGGCTGGGACTACCCGCAGAACCCCAACCTGTACGGCTTCGACGCCACCTACGCGACGAGCGGCGTCACCAACTTCTGGGGTGGCGACCGGTCGATCGACCTCGACTACGCCGATCGCCATGACGCCAGCGTGTCGCTCCCGGCGGGCAAGACCACCTACCTGCGCTTCACCACGCCTTCGGCCTCGAGGACAGGAGCACCGCCCTTCGACGGCGGGAGGCTCGAGTACTGGACCGACAACGGCGCGACCTGGACCGACGCCGGCCGCCTGTTCACCGACAACGGCTACAACGGCACGATCACCGCGTCGGCCATCGCTCGGCGGTGCAGCGCGTTCACCGGGTGAGCCACGGCTACTACTCGAGCCGGCTCTCCCTGCGTCGCTGGCCGGGCAGACGTCCGCTTCCGGTTCCGGATCGGCACCGACGTCGGTCGGCGACTACGGCTGGTTGATCGACGACATCCGGATCTACACGTGCGGACGACGGCGACGTCGATGCAGGAGACGATGATTACTGTTGGTTCCGGCGCGTTTACGAGCGGCAAGCACGCCGACGTTCCTCCTTCGACCAACTGAAGAGTTGCCGACCTTCGAAGTGCCCGTATCGACGGCGGCGCCTTCGCTACCTGCACCTCGCCGCACACCACTGCTGCGCTCACCGACGGCGCCCACACCTTCGAGG
>CAVVFH010000004.1:0-145008 GCA_963747525.1 uncultured Actinomycetota bacterium | reverse complement strand
GGCCTGCTTCGACGGCAGCTACCCGGTCGAGCTGCCCGACGACGCGCTGCTCGGCAAGCACCTGCTGGAGCGGGCGCTGCCGGTGACCGACGTGACCGGAAGCGATGCCCACCGGGACGTCGAGGGGGTGCCCGTCGGACTCTCCGGCGGCGCCGCCGACTCACTCAGCCGCCCCTGAATGCGGCGCCGAACGGAAGGGCCCAGCGTGACCGACACCCCCGGCGCGAGCTACGAGCAGGCCGGCGTCTCCATCGAGGCCGGCGACAAGGCCGTCGAGCTGATGAAGGTCTGGGTCGAGAAGGCCCGCCGCCCGGAGGTGCTCGGCGGCATCGGCGGCTTCGCCGGGCTGTTCGACGCCAGCGCGCTGAAGCGCTACGAGCGCCCGCTGCTGGCCAGCAGCGCCGACGGGGTCGGCACGAAGGTCGCGATCGCCCAGGCCATGGACATCCACCACACGATCGGCTTCGACCTGGTCGGCATGCTCGTCGACGACCTCGTGGTCTGCGGTGCGGAGCCGCTGTTCCTCACCGACTACATCGCCACCGGCCGCGTCGTCCCCGAGCGCATCGCGGCCATCGTCCAGGGCATCGCGGAGGCCTGCGTCCAGGCGGGCTGCGCGCTGATCGGCGGCGAGACCGCCGAGCACCCCGGGCTGCTGGGTCCCGACGAGTACGACGTCGCCGGCTCCACGACCGGCGTCGTGGAGGCGACCCACCTGCTCGGACCCGGCCGCGTGCGACCGGGCGACGTTGTCGTCGCGATGCCCAGCAGCGGGCTGCACAGCAACGGCTACTCCCTGGTCCGGCACGTCCTGCTGGACCGGGAGCGGGGTGCCGGCTGGGCGCTCGACCGGCACGTCGACGAGCTCGGACGGACCCTCGGCGAGGAGCTGCTGGAGCCGACCCGGATCTACGCCAAGGCCTGTCTGGCGCTCGCCCGGGAGACCCGGACCCACGCGATGTCGCACGTCACCGGCGGTGGCCTGGCCGCGAACCTGGCACGGGTGCTGCCCGAAGAGGTGTCGGTGCGGATCGACCGCGGCACGTGGACGCCGCAGCCGGTCTTCCGGCTCGTCCGCGACGTGGGCCGGATGGCCGAGGCGGACCTGGAGAGGACCCTCAACCTCGGCGTCGGCATGGTCGCGGTGGTCGACGCCGACGACGTCGGCCGGGTCCTCGCGAGTCTCGACGAGCACGAGGTCCAGGCGTGGGTCTGCGGGGAGGTGGCGCTGGCCTCCGGTGTCGGGCAGCCGGGGGCTTCGGTCGTCCTGGAGGGCTCGCACCCCGGCTGGTGACCCGGCGTCGCGGACTCGCCCCGCGGATCTGGCCGCCGAGATGCACGAGTCACCGATGGGCAGGTAGCCTTGGCCGCACGAGACAAACCATCAGTCAGACCGGACGCACGTCTCCTCGGCCACAGGCCCCGATCACAGGGGTGGGCGCCGGGGTTTCGTGACGCCGGCCAAGTAACTGCGAGGGGGTCGACCCTATGGGGCGCGGCCGAGCGAAGGCTAAGCAGACCAAGGTCGCCCGCGATCTGAAGTACCGCACTCACGAGACGGACTTCAGCGCGTTGGCGCAAGAGCTGCACTCAGGACCGGAGAGGCCCCGAGCCTCCTCCGACGACAACCTCGACGAGACCGACGACGAGTGGTCGGACTACGCCGACCCCTCGGACCGCGACTGACGTCACTGGTGAGGCCGGGCGCTCGACGCCCGGCCTCGTCGCGGTCGCGCCCGGCTCGGCGCTACTCGCGTCCGGAGGACGGCTGGCCCAGCCAGAGCCCGCGCAGCCGGCCCACGTCGGCGATGCGGCGCTCGGCCCTCCGGTCGGCGGCGACCGCCGGGGGGACGCCGTCCTCGTCGGCGATCCGGAAGACCTCCGAGCGTGGCGTCGTAGATGCCCGACGCACGGGCCTTGGCGCGCTCGAACGAGAAGCCCTCGAGCTCGTCGGCCACCTGGATGAGGCCGCCGGCGTTGACGAGGTAGTCGGGTGCGTAGAGCACGCCGTGGTCGGCGAGCATCTTGTCCAGGCCCGGGTGTGCCAGCTGGTTGTTGGCCGCTCCGCAGACCACCGAGGCGGTGTCCGGGGCGGCGAGCACCTCGGCGACGTGGTCGTCGACGGCCCTGCCCAGTGCGCACGGCGCGTACACGTCGAGCCGCCCGGTGACGAGCTCCTCGGTGTCGGCCACCGCTCGTACGCCCGGGTGCTCCTCGAGCACGGCCGCGACCGCGGCGGCGTTCACGTCGGTGACCACGACCTCGGCGCCATCGGCGACGAGGTGCCCGACCAGGTGCCGGCCGACCTTGCCGACACCGGCCACGCCGACCGCGCGGCCCTCCAGGCTCGGTGAGCCCCACGCCCGCTGTGCGGCGGCGCGCATGCCCTGGAAGACGCCGTACGCGGTGAGGACCGAGGAGTCTCCCGCGCCGCCGTACGTCGACGGTGCGTCCGGTGACGAACGCGCACTCGCGGGCGACCACGTCCATGTCCTCGCTGTAGGTCCCGACGTCGCAGGCGGTGAGGTAGCGCCCGCCCAGGCTCTGCACGAAGCGGCCGTACGCGCGCAGCAGCGCCTCGGTCTTGAGGCGGCTCGGGTCGCCGATGATGACCGCCTTGCCCCCACCCAGGTCCAGACCGGCGGTGGCTGCCTTGTAGGTCATGCTCCGTGACAGCGCGAGGACGTCGGCCACGGCGGACGCCTCGTCGGGGTAGGGGTAGAACCGGGTGCCGCCCAGCGCCGGGCCCAGAGCGGTGGAGTGGATCGCGATGACCGCGCGGAGGCCGGTCGGCTCGTCGTGGCAGAACACGACCTGCTCGTGACCGGCCAGCTGGTCGAAGACGCCTGAAGGGATGCTTGCCACGGATGGCTCCTTGTCCGGGCCCACGGGATGGTGCGGGCTGGTGGACCGGGCCGCGGGGGTTGTCGGGCCCGGGTGCTGCGCCGTCGCGGGTGTGCGACATCGCTCACATTCTACGCCGGTGAGGACGGGGGACCTCCGGCGGCGGGTGGGGGCTTATGGTCCTGACTTCCGCTTCAGTCATAATCGAACCATTGTCCTAGATTTTCCCTCTGCCCTAGGATGAGCGAGAACGGCTGAGGGATGGGTGGGGTTCCTTTCCTCGGACACTTGGGGAATCAACATTTAGGGGAGGCTCGCATGGACACGCGACCGCCTGAGTCAGAAGCTCTGCTCACACCTGCTGAAGTGGCATCGATGTTCCGCGTCGATCCGAAGACGGTGACGCGCTGGGCCAAGGCTGGGAAGCTGAGCTCGATCCGGACTCTCGGGGGGCATCGTCGTTATCGCGAGTCGGAGGTCCGTGAGCTGCTCAGCGGCATGCTCCCGGAGCAACGACGGGGTGAGGACTGACGACCCTCGGGTCGGAGCAGGAAACGCTTCTGCACGGGGGCGGGTGATTCCACCCGCCCCCGCGCGCCCGTTTTCCCGCCGAGCCGGCGCATCCTGCCGCGGGAACTCGGTCGAGTCGGCGCATCAGCGCAGCGCGCGCACGTACGCCGAGACCCGGCGCGCGTCCCGCAGCCGCTGCTCCCAGGTCACGCCCATCGCGATGAGCACCGCGCCGGCCGCGCCGATGAGCGCCCACCGGGGGACCGCGTCGCCGATGTAGGGACCCGCCTCGCGGAGCACCACGACGAGCCCGACCGCGGCGCCGGCCAGCAGCGGCGCAGCCCAGCGCAGCGCGACCCCGCCGACGACGAGCGCCAGGCAGGCCAGCCCGAGCAGCGCGGCGCGCAGGCCGGTCGGATCCTCCAGCACCCAGAGCAGTGACGGCACGAGAGCCAGGCCGAGACCGGCGCCGAGCGACGCCACGGTGCCCGCCGTCCGGTCCCGCCGCAGGCGCAGTCCACCGACGACGAGCAGCGCGACCGCGCTCGGCAACGTGTACGGCTCGGGTTCGCGGACCCCCAGGTCACCCAGGCGGACCCAGGTCGCCGCAGCCAGCAGCAGACCGCCCAGCCATGCCACCGACCGTCGGTCGCGGCGCACGAGCGAGAGGACCGTCGCCGCGGCGCCCGCCACCGTGAGGTACACCGCCAGCCAGGTGGCCCGGTCGCCGTCGGCAGTCCCTTCGAGCGCCGCGACGGCCAGAGGTACGGCGACCACGCCGGCGACCACCTGTAGCGCCACGTCGACCTGACCGGTCCGGAGCCCGAGCGGCACGTGGTACCGGCCCACGGCGAGGACCGCCAGCAGCAGCAGCCCGACCAGGCCGGTCCACCAGGTGTCCGCGTCCACGACCGCGCCGAAGGACCAGACCAGCCCGGCCAGCACAGCTGCCACCACGGCCGCGGCCGACGCCGCCAGGGGCACCAGGCGGGTGCGCACCTGGAGGGCCCCGACCACCACGAGGACGACGAGCAGGGTCGCGGCGGTCAGCTGGTCGTCGTACCAGGAGAGGACGACGGCGCCGGCGAGCCCCGCCCCGCCGACCAGCGCGGCCGGCTGGCTGTCCCGGGTCAGCGCCGGCCACCCCGTCGCGATGCTGGCGACCAGGGCGAGCGCCAGCACCGTCCACACCGGCACGGGGTAGAGCAGGAGGGTCGCCAGCACGGTGCCGGCGAGCACCACCGCGGCGGTGCGCAGGGCGGCCGCCCGGGGGAGCGCCCGTCCGGTCTCGAGGAGGCGGAGCGCCGCCCAGAGCACCAGCAGGAGCGTGGTGGTGCAGATCGGCAGCAGCCACGGCGCGTCCGACTCCGCCAGGTACGGCGGTCGCGGCAGCCGGCCGCCGGGTGAGCCCGCCCACCCCGCGGAGGCCGTGGTGGCGTACTGGTCCACCGCGGTGCCCAGCAGCACGGCCGTCTCCGCCGCGAGTCCCAGGCCGCACAGTCCTGCGGCGGGCAGCGCGACGGCCCCCCACGGGCGCGGGGCGAGCAGCATCAGTGCTGCCAGGAGCACCGAGACCAGCGCGACGGCGACGATCGCGGTGGCCGTGTCCTCGTCCGCTGCCGGGGCCAGCACGGTTGCGACCAGGGGCAGCACGCCGGCGGCCGCGGCCGACACCCGGACCGCCGTGGGCAGCCGCGGGAGACCGGCGACGGCCAGCGCGACCGCGCCCGCGGCGAGCAGCGGCCACGCGTCGGCCCGGGCCCAGGCCGAGGCCATGGTCGGCTGCGTGCCGAGGTCATCGAGGCCGACCAGGACCAGGGCGGCCCAGTCGACCGCCGCGACGAGGGGGAGCAGCCACCCGGCAACCCGGTGGACGTTGCTGCCGGGGCGGACGAGCGTCCAGACACCGGCGGTCACCGCGAGCGCGAGGCACACCACCAGCAGCAGGCGCGCCGGCAGGGAGCTCCAGGTCTGACCGGCCACCCCGGCCGAGCCCATGGCGGCTCCGACGACCGCGGCCACCTCGCCGCCCGTGAAGCCGGCGGCGGGAGTCCGGGCCAACGTCGCGGTCGCGGCCAGCCCGCCTCCGAGGAGCACTGCTCCGACGATCGCGGTGAGGGTCGCCGTCGACGGAGTGCCGAGCCAGCCGGCGTGGTCGGCGCCGTACAGGTCGAGGACCGCCAGCCCGACCGTCACCAGCCCGAGGGACTCCGTGGCGCCGCGCAGGCCGCGCCGTGCCACCCAGGCGGTGAGGGCGCCGGTGGTGAGGGTGAACCCGACGAGGGTCGCGGTCCGGCCGCCCACCCCCATCACCGACCACGTGACCGCCAGGAAGACCAGCGCGGCCACCAGCAGGCAGGCTGCGCCCAGCGTCAGCAGGATCTTCGGCACCGAGCTGCCGTGGACCGGCGGCGGCTGGGGAGCCGCGACCGGGGCGCCGTGCGTCGCAGGGGCCGGAGCAGGGGCCGGAGCAGGGGCCGGAGCAGGGGCCGGAGCCCGCATCTGCTGCAGCAGCTCGTCGGCGCGCGACAGCACGGTGAACAGCTCGGCCGCCAAGGGCCCGCCGAGCTCCAGTCCGCACGTGGTGCAGACCGGCGCTCCCGCCGTCAGCACGCTGCCGCAGTCCGGGCACCGGGTGGGGTCGGCGAATCTCGTCATGTCTTCATCAAGCCACAGCGGGCCCCTCCGGTACCTGATCCGAAGCGCTCAACCGGCCTGAGTACGTGTACCCAGAGCGGAAAGGCGACGGATGCGGGCCGTAAGTCGGTTGCTGCCGGCCGCCCGCTGCGTCACGCTCGGGCGAGCGGCCCGGGGAGGTCCGCCGCGGTCGCCTGCTGTGCCGACTGCGTGGTTGTGGAGGGGTGCGCGTGATCGACCGGATGCAACACGTGGGCAGGCTCGCCTGGTTGCCGAGCGGCCCGAGGTCGAAGTGGCTGGTGGCCGTCTTCTGGCTGGTGGTGGCCGTGGTCTCGATGGCGCCGGCGAGCAAGCTCACCGGGGAGCAGTCCAACGACTCCTTCTCGTGGCTGCCGGGCGAGGCCGAGTCCACCCAGGTGCTCGACCGGATGAGCGCCTTCCAGTCGCAGAACGAGATCCCGGCGCTGGTCGTCTACACGCGCGAGGGCGGCGTCACGCAGGAGGACCAGGCCGCCGTCGCCGAGCAGGTCGCGGAGTTCGACGCGCTCGACGAGGTGAAGCGTGACGCGCTGGGGCCGTTCCCCTCCGAGGACGGCAAGGCGCTGCAGGTCGTGGTCCCCATCGACGCGGGCTCCGGTGGCTGGGAGGTCCTCGGCCAGGTCGTGGAGGACATGCGGGACACGGTGGAGGCGACGCCGGACGGGCTCGACCACTACATCACCGGGCCCGCGGGCTATGCCGCTGACTCCGCCGAGGCCTTCTCCGGCATCGACGGACGGTTGCTGGGTATCGCGGCCGGGGTCGTCATCGTCATCCTGCTGATCACCTACCGCAGCCCGGTGCTGTGGCTGCTGCCGGTGCTGTCGGCCGGCGTCGCCCTCTTCACCGCCCAGGCGGTGGTCTACCTGGCGGCGAGGTACGCCGACCTGACCGTCAACGCCCAGTCGCAGAGCATCCTCACCGTGCTGGTCTTCGGCGCCGGCACCGACTACGCGCTGCTGCTGGTGGCGCGGTACCGGGAGGAGCTGCGCCGGCACGAGGACCGTCACGAGGCGATGGCGTTCGCGCTGCACCGCGCGGGGCCGGCCATCTGGGCCTCCGGCGCCACCGTCATCGCCGGCATGCTGTGCCTGCTCCTGGCCAGCATGAACTCCACCTCGGGCCTCGGTCCGGTGGCGGCCATCGGCATCGTGGTCGGTCTCTGCGTCATGCTCACCCTGCTGCCGGCCCTGCTGGTGATCTGCGGCCGCTGGGTGTTCTGGCCGGTGCGACCGACGTACGCGAGTGAGGACCCGGCGTACCGGAGCATCTGGGGCCGCGTGGGACGCCGCATCGCGCGGCGGCCGCGGACCACCTGGGTGGTCACCGCGCTGGTCCTCGGCATCGCGACGCTGTTCGTGGGTCAGCTCGACGCGACGGGGCTGCGGCAGTCGGAGCAGTACTACGGCAAGCCGGAGGCGGTGGTCGGCGAGGAGGTGCTGGCCAGGCACTACCCGGCGGGGTCGGGGCAGCCCGTGGACGTCGTGGCGAACGCCGCGCAGGCGGAGGCGGTGTCGGCGGCGGTGGCGGGGACCCCCGGCATCGCCCAGGTCGCCCCGCCGGTGGTGAAGGACGGCACCGCCTGGATCGCCGCGACCCTCGCCGACGGGCCGGACACCGAGGCCGCGCGGGACACCGTCGACCTGGTCCGGGAGCGGGTCCACGACGTCGCGGGTGCCGACGCCCAGGCGGGCGGAGGCACCGCGATCTTCGACGACATCCTCAAGGCCTCCGACCGCGACAACCGGGTGATCATCCCGGTGGTGCTGCTCGTGGTCTGCCTGATCCTGGCCGGGCTGCTGCGCGCCCTGCTCGCCCCGGCGATCCTCGTGGCCACCGTGGTGCTGTCGTTCTTCGCGGCGCTGGGGGTCAGCGCACTGCTCTTCAAGCACGTGCTGGGCTTCGCGGGGGCCGACCCCGGCCTGCCACTGTTCGTCTTCGTGTTCCTCGTCGCCCTGGGGATCGACTACAACATCTTCCTGATGACTCGCGTGCACGAGGAGGCCAAGCAGGTCGGCACCCGGCCGGGCGCGCTGGTGGGCCTGTCGGCGACGGGCGGGGTGATCACCTCGGCCGGGCTGGTGCTGGCCGGCACCTTCCTGGCGCTGGCCACCCTGCCGGTCGTCGCCTTCGCCGAGATCGGCATCGCCGTGGCGCTCGGGGTGCTGCTCGACACGATCGTGGTCCGCGCGGTGCTGGTGACCGCGCTCAACCTCGACCTCGGCAGCCTGATGTGGTGGCCCAGCCGGCTGTGGCGGACCGACCGGAGGCGCGAGGCCGAGGAGCGGGGGACCGAGGAGCCGAGTCTGACCACAGTGTAGCTGTCTACTGAACTTCGGCCCTGTTCAGCTATGCTCTGGACATGTATGCGCTGATCGGCGACATCGTCGGCTCCCGCAAGCTCCGGGACCGAGCGGCCGCGCAGCGGCAGGTCGAGGCCGCGCTGGCCGAGGTCGCCGCCGCGTTGCCGGGCGTGCAGCCGCTCGAGGCGACGGTCGGCGACGAGTTCCAGGGAGCCTACGAGTCCGTCGGCCGTGCCAGCCGGGTCGCGCTGGTGGTGCGGCTGACCCTGCTCCCGGACATCGACGTCCGGTGCGGCATCGGTGAGGGCGGGACCGAGGTGTACGACGACTCGCGGACGCCCCTCCGGCAGGACGGGCCTGCGTGGTGGGCCGCGCGGGACGCCCTCGAGCAGCTCGGGACGCGGCGGCGGAGCGCCGTACGGACGTGGGTGGTGGGGCCCGACGAGGTCGAGGCGCGGCTGGCCAACGCGCACCTGCTCTGTCGCGACGCGCTCGTCGCGCGGCTCAACGAACGTGGGTGGCGGATGCTACGACTGGCACTGCTGGGAGAGCCCCAGCAGCGGATCGCGGAGGTCGAGGGCATCACCAAGTCGGCGGTGTCCCAGGCGTTCGCGCGCGGCATCGCCGCGGTCCGCGACGCGCAGGAGCTGCTCGAGGAGGGCTGATGGGTCTCGGCGTCTGGCTCCTCGTCGTCGGGCTCTGCGACCTGGTGCGAGCCGCGCGCGACACGACCGGTGCGGGGCGGCGAGCACTGATCGTCGCGCTGGGGACGGCGCTGTTCGGCTTCGCCGCCGTGGGCCTCCATCCCGCGGGGTGGCGCCTCGCCGTCCTGCTCGCACTCTGGGTGGGCTTCTTCGCCGTGTGGGTGCTCGGTTCGGCCGCGGCGCTGACCGGGCGGGGCGTGACCGCGCGGAGCGTCGCCTTCGTCGGGCTCGGCGGCGGGGTCGTGGTCGGCATCCTCGTCGACCCGCGGTTCACCGTCGTGCCCGCCCCGATGCCCGGTGGTCTCTCGGCCTGGACCTTCCAGGAGGTGGTGCTGGTGCTCGGGGTCGCGGTCGTGCAGCTGGCCACCGCGAACGTCGCCGTCCGCCTCGTGCTCGACGCGGTGGGCGTGCCGGCGTCGACCAACGAGAAGACGCTCAAGGGCGGGCGGCTGCTGGGGCCGATGGAGCGACTGTTCGTGGTGGGTCTCGGACTCGCGGGTCACCTCACGGCGGCGTCGATCGTGGTGGCGGCCAAGGGGCTGCTGCGCTTCCCGGAGCTGCAGGCCGACTCCCGGGCCGGGCCGAGTGACGTCACGGAGTACTTCCTCATCGGCTCCTTCGCCAGCTGGCTGGTCGCGCTGGCCGGCATCGGCATCGCGACCCTCGGTTCAGCCCTCTACTGAACTCGCGCGTTCTTCACTCCTGCGCTGCACCTCCGCCCCCGCCCCCCCGTGTTGAAGCGTCGCTCGGGCGAGGTCGAGGGGTCGCCCGCGCGGGGTCGAGGCGTCACTGCCGCCGGGTCGAGGCGTCGCTCGCGCAGGCGGGCCCGGGAAACGAAGGAGACCGCAGGTGCCGGGCACCCGCGGTCTCCGTGCCGTGGCCAGGGGCGGGGTCGAACCGCCGACCTACCGATTTTCAGTCGGTCGCTCGTACCAACTGAGCTACCTGGCCGGGCCGAGAGGACTCTACCCGAGAGGGCGGCGGGGCTCCGAATCGGCGGGCTCGGCGGGGTCGGGCCGGGCTGACTTCGCAAGGCTGGTGGACGGTTTGCACGCCGTACGCCCCTTGCGAAGCGTCCATAACCCCGCGTTACAAGCGTGGCGGGGTGGAAAGACGCGAGCGCCCGAGCCCCACGAAGGAGCTCGGGCGATGGCGACCCCGACGGGACTCGAACCCGCGGCCTCCGCCGTGACAGGGCGGCGCGCTAACCAACTGCGCTACGGGGCCAGGTGCGCTGCGATCCCGGTGGAAATCGCGGCGTCGGAACTGTAACAGCCTTCCGCGTCAGGTCCGAATCGCGGCCGCCGGCCGCTCCGCACCCTCGACGGACCGCACCCCCAACGGGATTCGAACCCGTGCTACCGCCGTGAAAGGGCGGGGTCCTAGGCCGCTAGACGATGGGGGCCTTGTGGAACCGGTCAATAGTAGGGGTGGGTCCGGAGGGCGCCAAACCTGCGCCGCCGCCCGTGGGCCGCCCGGCGGAAGGAGCGACACGTGATCGAGATGAGCCGTGCGCGGTTCGAGGATCTGGTGAGCGAGGCCCTCGACCAGGTCCCCGAGGAGCTGACGCGGCTCATCGACAACTGCGTGGTGCTCGTCGAGGACGACGCGCCCGCCGACGACCCGGAGCTGCTCGGTGTCTACGACGGCATTCCGATCACCGAGCGGGACAGCACGTACGTCATGGCCGTGCCCGACCGGATCCTCGTCTTCCGCAACCCGACGCTGGCGATGTGCGAGACCGAGGAGGAGGTGGTCGAGGAGGTCGGGATCACCGTGGTGCACGAGATCGCGCACCACTTCGGCATCGACGACGACCGGTTGCACGAGCTCGGCTACGCCTGAGCGGGCAGGGTCCTGCGGGCAGGATGCGCCGGGTCGGCGTAGCTTTGGGGGCAGGATGCGCCGGGTCGGCGGGCTCTCAGGTGGTGAGGGCGAAGCCGAGGGCGCAGGCGGCGAGCGCCGGCGGCAGCGTGAGTACGACGTTCACCAGCCCGAGCAGCGGGCCGCGGTCGTGCGTCTGCACCACGAACGCGGAGTACGTCGTCAGGGCCCCGCAGAAACCGACCCCGAGCAGGGCCATCGGCCGGCCGGACAGCGCGAGCCCCGCGAGGGCGCCCAGCAGCAGCGACCCGACGACGTTGACCAGGATCGTGCCCCAGGGGACGCGCTCGTCCAGGTAGTGGCCCAGCGCGTAGCGGACCGGCGCGCCCACGGCTGCGCCCAGCGCGACGAGGAGCAGCGTCACAGGTCGCCCTCCTCGACCTCGAACTCCTCGCGGGCGGCGGGCGTGCTGAGCACGTCCGCGACCGCCACCCCGAGCAGGCACGCGGCGAGGGTCCCCAGCAGGTAGGCGGCGGCGGTGCCGGTGTGCCCGGCGGCCAGCAGCGACCGGGTCTCCTCGGAGTACGCCGACAGCGTGGTGAACCCGCCGAGGACCCCCGTCCCCAAGGCCGGCGGCAGGACCGGGTGGCGGCGGACTGCTGCCACCGAGGGCAGCAGGGCGAGGAGGACGCAGCCGGTGACGTTGATCGCGAAGGTCGTCCACGGGAACCCCGAGGTCACCGGGAACGCGCTCCCGACCGCCCACCGGGTCGCGGCGCCCACCGCGCCGCCCGCCGCGACGGCGAGCAGCATCGAGGCTCGCAGGGGGTGGGGCCCGGTCACGCGCTCACCCTAGGGGGCCGCTGTGAGGGGGCCGACAGCATGTCCGCCGTCGATCCGGGGATGGTGCCAGCAACGTCCTGGCTCGCCGTCACGGGGGTGTGAGCGAGGACATGACCGTCCGGGGTAGCAATCAACCGGTGGCCGGCGTTGAACCGATGAGCGCACAATCGCCCATGGGCACGGCGCCGACGGCGTGAGCGCGTCAGGCGCGGAAAGGTGAGGCATGACGACCAACCAGCGGCACCAGGTCGTGGTGATCGGCTCCGGCTTCGGAGGTCTGTTCGGCACCAAGGCGCTCAAGCGGGCCGACGCCGACGTCACGATGATCGCGAAGACGACCCACCACCTGTTCCAGCCGCTGCTCTACCAGGTGGCGACCGGCATCCTCTCCCAGGGCGAGATCGCGCCGCCGACGCGCGAGATCCTCGCCGACCAGAAGAACGCCCGGGTGCTGCTCGGTGAGGTCACCGGCATCGACCTCGAGCGCCGGCTCATCACCTCGCAGGTGCTCGGACGCGAGACGGTGACGCCGTACGACTCCCTGATCGTGGCGGCCGGCGCGGGCCAGTCGTACTTCGGCAACGACCACTTCGCCGAGTTCGCCCCCGGCATGAAGAGCATCGACGACGCCCTGGAGCTCCGCGGGCGCATCTTCGGCGCCTTCGAGCTCGCCGAGCTGGCCGAGTCCGAGGAGGAGATGCAGCGGCTGCTGACCTTCGTGGTCGTCGGCGCCGGCCCCACCGGCGTCGAGATGGCCGGCCAGATCGCCGAGCTGGCGCACCGCACGCTCCGCAAGGACTTCCGGCGGATCCGCACGCAGGAGGCCCGGGTCATCCTGCTCGACGCGGCCCCGCAGGTGCTGCCGCCGTTCGGCGCCAAGCTGGGCGCGGCGACCAAGCGCTCGCTGGAGAAGCGCGGGGTCGAGGTCCGGCTCGGTGAGATGGTGACCGACGTGGACGAGCGCGGTCTCGTGGTGCAGTCCAAGGACGGCTCCCAGCAGCGCATCGACGCGGTGACGAAGGTGTGGGCCGCCGGCGTGCAGGCGAGCCCGCTGGGCCGACAGCTGGCGCAGCAGACCGGCGCGCCGATCGACCGCGCCGGCCGCATCGGCGTGAACCCCGACTTGACGCTCCCGGGCCATCCCGAGGTCTTCGTGGTCGGCGACATGATCGCGCTCGACAACCTGCCGGGTGTCGCGCAGGTCGCGATCCAGGGCGCGAAGTACGCCGCCAAGGAGATCAACCGCAGGCTCCGCAACAAGCCGCCGCAGGGCCCGTTCAAGTACTTCGACAAGGGCAGCATGGCCACCATCTCCCGGTTCAGCGCCGTCGCGCTGGTCGGCAAGATCCGGGTGACCGGGTTCATCGCCTGGCTGATGTGGCTGGGTGTGCACCTGATCTACCTGACCGGGTTCAAGAACCGGGTCACGGCGCTGCTGCACTGGTTCGTCACCTTCATCGGGACCGGTCGCGCCGAGCGGGTCGTGACCGAGCAGCAGATCTTCGCCCGTCAGGCGCTCGAGCGGCTCGAGCACGGCACCGCCGACCTGGTCACCCCGCCCGGGGAGTGGAACGACATCCGAGCCGAGCTGGAGGCCCGGGCCGCCGAGGAGGCCCGGCTCACCGACGAGGGCGCGCGCGGGGTGCGCCGCGAGACGGTGTCCGCCGGCGCCGGCAACACCTCACGCGACATCACCGGCGTCTGAGCCGGTCAGGACGCGCCGGCTCGGCGGGTTTGCGGGGGCAGGACGCGCCGGCTCGGCGGTCACTCGAAGGAGGTCTCGCGCGACTTCCACTCGGGGTGGTCGGTGGCCCACCGCGGCAGGATGAACAGTCCCTCCGCCTCGACGGTGACGTTGCCGTCCCCGTCCTTGAGGTGGCCCTTGACGATCGACTTGCGGCCGTCCTGGGAGTCCAGCCAGCCCTCGGTCGTGAGCCGGCCGAGCGGGGTCGGCCGCCGGTAGTGCACCGTGAGCCGGCCGGTCATGCCCGGCCCGCCGCCGACCGCGGCGGCCTCGCCGAGGACCTGGTCGAGGATCAGCGCGCTGACGCCCCCGTGCACCAGCCCCGGCGGACCTTCGTACAGCGCGCCGAGGTCCAGCTCGGCGTGCACGTGCCGGTCCGCGTCGATCCGCTTGCGGCGCACGTCCATGGAGGCGAACGGGTTGCGCAGCCCCATCACCGCGTTGCCGTGGTTGCGGACCTCGTGCTCGCCGGGACCCAGCTCGGTGCCGAGCGCGCCGTCCTTGGCCTTCCGCAGCAGCCGCTCGGTCAGAGCCTCGATCTCCGAGGTCACCTTCGCGGCCTCGTCGAGGTCGACCTCGGTGCGCAGCTGCGCGTCGGCCAGCGCGCGCGTCGCGCGGGTCAGCGCGCCCAGCACCCGGTCGCGCTCCGCCGCCTCCTCGGGGGTCAGCGTGGTCCGGGAGTAGAAGGCTGCGTCCATGCCGGAGACCCTAGGTGACCCCGGCGGTCCGGGCGTCGGTCTGTGCCCAGGCCCACACACCGCCCGCGCGCGTTTGCCGCCTGCCCCGGGGTGGCACCCTTACGCCCATGCAGCCAGCGCAGCCCGCGAGCGACCAGGCCGGCCCCCTCGACGTACGGCGGGCCGGGGTGCTGCTGCACGTGACCTCGCTCCCCGGGGAGTACGGCGCCGGGGACCTGGGCCCGGGCGCGTACTCCTTCGTCGACTTCCTGGAGCGCGCCGGGTGCACGGTGTGGCAGGTGCTGCCCCTGGTGCCGACCCACGCCGGTGACGGCTCCCCCTACAACGCGATCTCCGCGATGGCCGGCAACCCCGACCTGGTCAGCCTCGCCCGGCTCGCCGACGGGGGGCTCCTCGAGGCCGAGCAGCTGTCCGCCGTACGTGCCGGGGACCTGCCCGCGGCCGCGGCCCGCACCCGCGCGGCGACCGCGTTCCTGCAGCGGCGGGCCGCCGACCCGGCGACGGCGCGGGACTTCGACGCCTGGTGCGCCCGGCACGGGTGGCTGGAGGACTACGTCCGCTTCGTGGCGCTGCGCGAGGCCCTCGACGACGCCGCGTGGACCGACTGGGCGCCCGGGCTGCGCGACCGCGACCCCGCCGCGCTCGCCGAGGCGCTGGCGCCGCTCGCCGAGCGGCTCGACCTGCTGCGGGTCGAGCAGTGGTTCTTCGCCGACCAGTGGGCCGCGCTGCGGGCCTACGCCCACGAGCGGGGGGTGCTGCTCTTCGGCGACATCCCGATCTTCGTGTCCCAGGACAGCGCCGACGTGTGGGCCTCGCGCCCGATGTTCGAGCTGGACGAGCAGGGGCAGCCGGTCACGGTGACCGGTGTGCCGCCGGACTACTTCTCCGCCGAGGGCCAGCGGTGGAACAACCCGCACTACGACTGGGCCGCGATGGCCCGCGACGACTACGCGTGGTGGCGCAGCCGGGTCGCCGCGCCAGCGTGAGCTGTTCGACCTCGTGCGCATCGACCACTTCCGCGGGTTCGAGGCGTCGTGGCACGTCCCGGTCGAGGCGCCCACCGCGGTGACCGGGGAGTGGGTGAAGAGCCCCGGAGTCGAGGTGCTCGGTGCCCTCGTGGAGACCTCGGGACGGGGCACGCTGGTCGCCGAGGACCTCGGGACGATCACGCCGGAGGTCACCGCGCTGCGGCACCGCTTCGACCTGCCGGGGATGAAGGTGCTGCAGTTCGCCTTCGACGGCGACGAGGAGAACTTCTACCTCCCGCGGAACCACGGCGAGCTCAACGTCGTCTACACCGGCACCCACGACAACGACACCACGCTCGGCTGGTGGGAGTCCGCGGACGACGACGTGCGCGCCAACGCCCGCAAGCACTTCGTGCGCGACGACGAGCCGATGCCCTGGCCGCTGGTGCGGCTGGCCTTCGCGTCGACGGCCCGGCTGGCCGTCGTACCGGCGCAGGACCTGCTGGGGCTGGGCAGCGAGAGCCGGATGAACGTGCCCGGGTCCGCCGAGGGCAACTGGTCGTGGCGGGCCGAGCGCGGTGCCTTCGACGGCGCGCTGGCCGACCGGGTGCGAGCCCTGGCGAAGGAGTACGACCGCCTCCCCTGATCAGCGCACCAGCTTCAGCGCCAGCAGCGGGCAGGAGTACACCGCTCGCCGCGCGTGCGGCAGCAGCCGGTCGTCGACGTCGAGCGACCCGCGGGCCAGCGGGAACCCCCAGTCGTCGCGGTCGAGCAGCTCCGGCAGCAGCTCGGCGCAGAGGCCGTGCCCGTCGCAGCGGGTCCAGTCAACGTGCAGGCGTGCGGTTCGGGACACTGCAACCACCTCCCAGGTGTACGGCGACCTCGCCGGCGAACGTGCGCATGGTGCTGGCCACGAAGCGGGCCGTCCCGTCCGGGTGGGCGCACGCGCCCCGGCCGACGACCAGCCGGCGCAGCCGCTCCACCTCGTCGACGAGACGCGGGTCGCGCTGCCCCCGGGCCAGCCGCTGCAGCGCGTCGGCCATCCGCGGCAGCCCGTTGATGCAGGGTCCGCACTGGGCGGCCGACTGCTCGGCGAGGTACCTCGCCACCCCGGCGCTCTCGACCAGGCCGCACCGGTCCCGGCCGAGGACCACGACCACGCCGGCACCGACCGTCGCGCCGTGCGCCTGCAGCGAGCGTCGCGTCATCGTGGTCGTGGCCACCGCGGCACCGGGGACCCACGCACCGTGGAAGCCGCCGACCAGCACCGCCTGCGCGTCGTGGGACCCGGCCCCGGCCCAGCCCAACAGCTGGGCCAGCGGGGTGCCGTAGGCGACCTCGAAGACGTTCGACGACGAGACCGCACCGCTCACCGTGGCCAGGAACGTGCCCGGCTCGTCGTCGGTGCCCACCGACCGGAACCACTCGGCCCCGAAGCGACCCAGCATCGCCAGGTGGGCGAGGGTCTCCACGTTGTGCACCAGGGTCGGCCGCCGGTGCACGCCTCGCCGGTAGACCGGCACCAGCCGGTCACCCGGCACGGGCGCCTCGCCGTTGATGGCGTTGACCACCGCGGACTCCTGCCCGGACACGAACCGGTCGGGCACCTGCACGACCCGGATCCGGAACCGCTCGCGGTCCAGGTCCGCCCGGCCGGCGACGGTCGTCCGGAGGTGCTGCACCAGGTCGGTGCGGGCGGCGACCAGGTAGGCCTCGCGTGCCCCCACCGCGCGGGCGGCGAGCACCAGCCCGTCGATGACCAGGTGCGGTGCGGCCCGCAGCAGCACGTGGTCCTTCTCGCTCGACGGCTCGCCCTCGGCGGCGTTGCCGACCACGACTCCGTTGCCCTGCTCGGCGACCCCGCGGAGCTTGCGCGCCGACGGGAAGCCGGCGCCACCGCGGCCGGTGAGACCGGCCCGGTCCACCAGCTCGGCCAGGTCCACGGCCGTGGGGAGAGGCCCGAACGTCGCGAGGTGCTCGGCCAGGCCGGGCCCGGGGGCGGCGAACAGCCTCCGGGTGCCCGGCGGGGCGGAGACCACCGTCGCGGTCACCGGTGCACCGCCTGCCGCGGGATGCGGGTCATGCCGCGCTCGCCGTACCGGGCCGAGGTCCGCCACCCGAGGGCGACGACCACCGCGGCCACGCACGCCAGCGCGAGGCCCCGGAACCAGCCGGTGGCGGCGTCGGAGCCCATCCCCAGGCCGTGCAGGACCGCCATCGGCCACAGCGCGTACGCCGTCCAGTGCACCGCCTTGAAGGCCCGCACCCCGATCCGGTGCCGCAGCAGGCTGGTGGCCACCAGCACCACGAGCAGGTCGACGGCCAGCGTGCCGATGCCCTGCCAGAGGGGACGCTGCGCGGCCAGGAAGGGCAGAACCGTGTCGACCCACCGCAGCTGCGCGTACGGGTCGAACAGGAGCGTGCCGATGTGGATTGCGAGCAGGCCCACCCCGGTGAGGCTGGCGGTGCGGTGCAGCTCGGCGACGCCGAAGCGGCTCAGTCCCGCGCCCGTGCGCCCGGACCGGGTCACGATCCCGAGGACCACGGTCAGCGTGAAGAGGACCAGGGCGACGATGCCGGTGCCGCGTCCGAGGTACCACAGGGCGTCGGTGGGGTTCATGCTGCTGCTCCTTCGGGCCATCCGTGCGTGGTGAGGGTCGAGCCGTCGCTGCGCAGGAACCGCGCCGGCAGGCCCAGGCCGGCGACCCAGGCCGGGGCCGTCTCTCCCCGGACGATCGAGGCGGTGGAGACCGCGTTCGCGATGAGGCAGGTGGGGCCGACGACGGTGACGCTGCGCCAGACCGGGCGGGCCGGCTGGCCGGTGCGGGGGTCGACGACGTGGTGGACGGGGCGGCCGCCACGACGCCACTGGCGGGCGACGGTGCTGGAGGTGGCCACCGCGGCCCCCGGCGACAGCTCGATCCGGTCGGCCGGGTCCTCGGGACGGTCCTGCACGAGCACCTGCCAGCCGCTGTCCGGGGCGGGGCCCGCCGTCGCGATGTCGCCTCCGAGCGCGACCAGCACGCCGGTGCCCAGGGCCCGGTGGACCAGCTCGGCGGCGCGGTCGGCGGCCACCGCCTTGGCGGTCGCACCGAGGTCCAGCTCCACGTGCGGCGGCATCCGCAGCTCGCGGCCGTGCAGTCGGAGCCGTCGGTGGCCGGGCACCGGGCGGACCACGGCACGCAGCGGCCCGTCGTCGGTCACCAGGCGGAGGTCGCGGTCGTAGCCGATCCGGCGCATCGCGGTGCCGACCGTCGGGTCGACGTCGCCGTCGGTGAGGTCGGCCGCGGCCAGCGCCTGCTCCAGCAGGTCGGCCAGAGTCGCCGAGAGCTGCACCGGACCGTCGGCGGTGCCCAGCCGGCTGATCTCCGAGTCGGGCCGGAAGCGGTTGGCGGCGTCGTCCACCAGCCGCAGCCACCCGTCGACGAGACGCCGTGCCCGGGGCAGGGTCTGCGGCTCCGTGACGACCAGGCGCGCGTCGGTGCTCCACAGGTCCCAGGCCTCGGTGGCGGTGCGGGAGACGGTCACCTCAGGAGCCCTTCGTGGTCGCGACGGTGCTGCCGCCGCCACTGCTGACGGGCTGCCCCTGGCCGAAGGTGTGCAGGTCGGCGACCAGCCCGGACTTCGCCGTGCCGCCGGTCGCCGTGCCGCCCGTGGACGTGCCGCCCGTGGACGTGCTGCCGGTGGACGTGCTGCCGGTCGGGGGCTGTGTCGACGCCGAGGGGCTCTGCCCGGAGGCCAGGGCGGTGGCGCCCAGGACGCCGGCAACCCCGATGGAGGCGGCGGTGGCGCCCCCGACGAGGGCGGCGCGCAGCCGCGCGGAACGGCGTACGGCGTGGTCGCGCTGGTGTCCCAGGTGGGACGTCGTTCGGCTCATGTCGTCTTCCCTCAGGCCTCGTCGGAGTCTTCGTGGTCACCGGACTGGTCACCGGGCTGGTCGCCGGTGTGCTCGGCGGTCTCGTCGCCGTCCCGGTCGTGCCCCGACGTCGCGGACCCCGGCTGGGCCGGGGCCGCCGGTGCGGCGCCGGAACCCTCGTCGGCGCCGGTGAGTGACCCGGTGGCGCTCAGCCCGACGGCCCCGCCGGTCCCCACCAGCGCGAGCGCGGCGACCGCGGTGGCCGCCCTGCGCCGGAGGGACCAGGCGCCACGCACCGGGGCGGACGCGGGGAGGCGTCCCTCGGAGGCCGGCGCGATCGGCAGGCTGGAGAAGCCGGGGGCGGTCGGGGGCTGCTGGTCGTCTGTCATGGTTCGACGATCCGGGCGTTCGCTGTCAGGATCCTGTGAGCCGGCTGGTCGGTGGCTGCGAGGCGCCGGCCCCGTTCGCCGGGTGCGGTGCCGGGACCTTCGCGACTCCTGCGGGCGTCGTCCCCGCGTTAGCGTCGGAGCAGAGGCGCAGGGCCGCTCACCCGCGGCGACCCCGCCGTCGTACGGCGAACGGGTGATCGCTGATGAGACGAGCCGGACGGAACCGTGTCTGGGGACTGGGAGCGCTGCCGGTCCTGGCCATGCTGGCCGGCGCACTGCCTGCCGGGACGACGGCGCCGCGCCAGGCGGACGAGACCCTGCAGCCGTCGTGGGGGGCCGTCGAGGCGGTGTCCCGCGGCACGGCCCGCGCGTACCGCCCGGAGGCGGTGGTCGACAGTCTCGGCCTGGCCACGGTGGTGTGGGAGCAGGGCGGACACGTGTGGGCGGCCCGCCGCCCCCACCTGTCACCCGACGGCGGCTGGCAGGAACCCCAGCGGCTGGGGCCCGGCGGGTTCCCGGTCGTCGACGCGGACGCCGACGGGCGGGTCACCGTCGCGTGGCGCGGCCCCCGGGGCGCGGTCCTCGTGGCGCGCTGGCGCCCCGGCTGCGGGTGGTCCCGGCGGGTCCAGGTGTCGCCGCCCTTCCCGCGCACCGGTGACCGGGTCGCGTGGCCGCCGGAGATCGACGTCGGCGACGCAGGTGCGGTCGCGGTGGTGACGACATGGGGCGTGTACCGGGACCCGGGCTGGAAGGTGCGGGTCGCCTACCGGGCGCCCGGCGGCCGGTGGCGCACGAGCGACGTGACCCGTTTCGGCCCGCACGTCGGCGACCCGCACGTCGCCGTCGACCCCGAGGGCAACGTGGACCTCGCCTTCACGCGGAAGGGCGTCGTCACGCTCCGCAGGGAGATCGGGCAGGGGTGGGGGCGGCCGGTCCGACTCACCCACCAGAGGTTCGGCCCCCAGGGCATCGCCGTCGGGCCCGACGGGCGGGCCGTCATCGCGTGGTACCAGCGCGTCCCCGGCCAGGGGTGGGAGTCCTACGCCTCCGTCCGGGGAGCCCCAGGGTGGGCCGCCCCGGCGCGGATCTCCGAGGAGGGCCGCAGCGTGGTGGTGGCCGACCTGGCGGTGGACGGCAGGAACCGCGCGACGGTGGCCCTCGACCGGCGGTACCACCGCATCGAGGTGGTGGACCGCCCCGCAGGGAGCGACTGGGGAAGCCCCGCTCCGGTGTGGCGGTGGACCGAGGGCCGGCTCTGGCAGCGGCCCGTCCTGGCCGTCAACGCCTCCGGCCAGGCCCTGATGGCCTGGGTGCGCAAGGTGGAGGTCGGCGACGACGTGTGGGACCTGTACGCCGAGGCCGCCTACCGGTCCGGCGACACGTGGGGCCCCGCCGAGCGGCTCACGCCGGAGGGCGCCGGGCGACCCGGTGCGGTGGCCACCGCGGTCGCCCCGGACGGCAGCGCGCTGCTGGTCTGGGAGCACTGGTCGCAGGAGGAGCGCTCCACGCGGATCGTGGCCCGCTCCTTGATGGTCGGCCGCTGAGCCGTCCTCGTTTGCCGGGGTCGGGCCCGGGTAGTTCCTAGGGGTCCCACCCCTGCCCGGAGGAGCCTTGTCATGCCCAGAGACGTGGTCGTCGCGGCCGCCGCATCCGTCGGGGTCGTCGCCGCTGCCCGGCTGACCCGGCTGATCACCAAGGACCACTGGCCGCCCATGTCCGCGGCGCGGCGCAAGTACGCCGAGCTCACCGGCGACTCGGAGTGGTCGGTGCTGGCCGAGTGCCCGTTCTGTGTCGCGCCGTACGTCGTCGCCGCGGACCTGGCCTGGGCGATGAGCTCCGAGCTGGACAAGAAGTGGTGGCTGGCCAACGGGTGGCTGGCAGCGTCGTACGTCGCCTCCTGGATCGTGGTCCGCGACGACGTGCCGGACCGGACGATCAACGTCAAGACCGAGGGCGAGGAGCCGGAGGTGACCGGCGCGCTGGCCGAGGCCTGATCCGGGCGGAGGTCCTCTTGTGCGCCACCGGCCGACGGGGCGATCGTGGGCTCATGCAGGCAAACGTGGGTGACCAGATGGTGGTCGAGGGCAGGACGGACAGCAACCCCCGCCGGCAGGGCGAGGTGGTCGAGGTGCGTGGGGAGGACGGCGCGCCGCCGTACGTCGTGCGGTGGGACGACGGCCACGAGGGGCTGATGTTCCCCGGCCCGGACGCGCACGTGGTGCCCGCCGGGGGCTGACGCGCCTGGCACTAGGGTGCGGACCATGGCCGATGTCGACCCGGGGGTGCGGGACAACACCCGCGACTTCGAGGACACGGTCGTCACCGACTTCTCCGACCGGATGAGCTACGGCGGCTACCTCGACCTGCCGACCCTGCTCTCCGCGCAGCGGCCGATCAGCGAGCCCGAGCACCCCGACGAGCTGCTGTTCATCGTCCAGCACCAGACCACCGAGCTGTGGCTCAAGCTGGTGCTGCACGAGCTGGAGCGCGCCTGTGCCCAGATCCGCGCCGACGCCCTCGCGCCGGCGCTGAAGGGCATCGCCCGGGTCAAGCACATCCAGAAGACGCTCACCGAGCAGTGGTCGGTGCTGGCGACGCTGACCCCGAGCGAGTACGCCGAGTTCCGTGGGGTGCTGGGCAATGCCAGCGGCTTCCAGTCGTGGCAGTACCGGTGCGTCGAGTTCCGGCTCGGCAACAAGAACGCCCGGATGCTGTCGGTGTTCTCCTCGGATGCCGGCGCCCACGCCGAGGTGAAGCGGGCGCTGGAGGAGCCGTCGTTGTACGACGAGTTCCTGAGGTTCCTCTCGCGTCAGGGGTACGACGTGCCGTCGTCGGTGCTCACGCGTGACGTCACCCGGGCCTGGGTGTTCAGCGAGCCGCTGCTGCCGGTGATCCGGCAGGTGTACGCCGATCCCGCGCACAACTGGTCGGTCTACGAGACCTGCGAGGAGCTCGTCGACCTGGAGGAGAACTTCCAGCTCTGGCGCTTCCGGCACCTGAAGACCGTCGAGCGGATCATCGGGATGAAGACCGGCACCGGCGGGTCCAGCGGCGCCCCGTTCCTCAAGCGCGCCTTGGAGCTGACGTTCTTCCCCGAGCTGTACGCCGTCCGCACCCAGCTCGCCTGACGGCCCCTTCTCGCGGATTCCCATGGTCCCCGGCGAAACTGGTGCTTCCCGTCGGTTGCAACGTGAGGGAAGCGCCAGTTTCACGGGGGACCATGGGAATTTCAGCCCGGCAGCCCGCTAGCGTGGCGGGATGAGCGAGGCGGATGAGACCCAGGACTGGCCCCGGCGGTGCCCCGAGTGCGGCACCGAGCTGCAGCGGGCCACGATGGACATGGACAAGACCAACGCCGACCGGCCGGAGTTCCGGCCCGGTGAGATGGCAGCCGTCGACTTCTGCCCCAACCCCGACTGCCCCGCGCATCCCCGGCCGGGAACGGACGCGGCACCTCAGGGCTGAGCCAGCAGCTCCAGGTCGTCGTCGTCGAGCTTGAGGTCCGCGGCGCGGATCGAGTCCTCGACCGACTCCGGGCGGCTCGCGCCCGGGATCGGGATGACGGCGTCGGAGAGTGAGAGCTCCCAGGCCAGGCACACCTGCTGCGGGCTCACCCCGTGCTTCTCGGCAACCGAGGCGAAGGGACCGGCGAGCGACGCAGCATCGCTCATCCCACCCAGCGGGCTCCACGCCAAGAACGCCAGTCCGAGTGAGTCGCAAAGGTCGATCTCCGGCTGCGAGCTCCGGAAAGAGGGCGAGAACTGGTTCTGCACGCTCACCAACCCAGAGCCCAGGATCGAGTGCGCGAGACGGATCTGCGCGGGGTCGGCGTTGGAGATCCCGGCCGCGGCGACCAGCCCCTCGTCGAGCAGCGCCTTGAGCCCACCCATCGTCTCCTCGTACGGCACCGCCGGGTCCGGCCGGTGGTGCTGGTACAGATCGATCTGCTCCACGCCCAGCCGCGACATCGACGCGAGGCACGCCTCACGGAGGTACGACGGTCGCCCGTCGAGGTCCCAGTCGGTCCCACGCCGGGTGTGACCGCCCTTGGTGGCGACCAGGACGTCACCGGCCCCCTCGCCGTACTCACCAAGCGCCTTGGCGATGAGCACCTCGTTGTGGCCGAACGTCGCCTCGTCGGGGGAGTAGGCGTCGGCGGTGTCGATGAGCGTCATCCCGAGGTCCAGCGCCCGATGGATCGTCGCGACCGACCGCGCCTCGTCGTTCTGCTCCCGCACGGACATGGGCATGCCGCCCAGCCCGATCGCGCTGACTGACCTCGTGCCGATGCGTCGCTGCTCCATCGCTCCACCGTAGGTCGCCGATCCAACGGCCCGACCAAGCGACGGGGCGACCGGACCAGGGCCTAACCCGGCGGTGTCCGAAGCGTTGGAGGTGGGTACAGGGAGAGAGATCGTCGGGGAGCGGACACAGGGAGGGACTGCAGGTGTCACTGAAGTCGCAGGTGGTGTGCCTCAACGGCCACGACGTCACGGGGGTCGAGGGCTTCAACTGCCCAGCGTGCGGCGCCGAGGTCCAGACCGTCCTGGCGCCGGCGCGCGTCGGCGTCGGCGCGCGGCCCGTCGTCCTGATGGTGCTGGGGGCGATGTTGCTGTCCCTCGTGATCGGGCTCGTCGCGATCCAGCCGACCGTGGCCTCGCCCCTGGCCACCGCGGCGATGTTCGCCATGGGTGCGGGCGGCGCCGCGCTGTGGCTGGCCGGCTGCGTGCAGATCGCCCTGGCGATCGTCCGGTCCCCCGAGGGCGACGCGGCGTCTCCGGTGTGGCCGCCTCGGGCGTCGACCCGCTGACGAGACGGCTCAGCGCACCGAGGCCCACAGGGTCAGGTTGCTGACCGCCATGGTCAGCTTGCCCAGCCCGACCAGCAGCAGGAAGACCACCGCCACCTTGGCCACCGGCCCCTGCGGGCGGCCGGTGCTGACCGTCGCCATCACCAGGCAGATCAACGACGCCACGACGGTGTAGCCGCCGAGGCCGAGGAAGCCCATCCCCACCGACGCGGCCGGGTTGCCCTCGGTGAACTCGCCCGAGCCCAGCATCGCCAGCGTCGTCGCGGCGTCACCGATGATGCCGGTCAGCCAGAACCCCCACAGCGCCAGGCGGCGCGGAGACCGGTAGGTCCTCGGCAGCCCGGCGAATCCGTCCCGGGCCAGCTCCACGACCTGCCCCAGCCCGTCCAGCGATGCTCCGGGGGGCTCCCGGAGCCGGTCGGCGCGGATCGTGGGGTACGTCATCGTGCATCAACGTCTACCCAAGCACCAGGCCCTGAAGCGGCCAAGGAAAATCTGGCCGGGCCGATCGGTCACACGGCGACGCGCTGCTGCTCCTGGTCGCGCCGGACGACGTCGTGCACCGCGTCGAGGAAGACCGGCAGCCACCGGTCGGCGTCCAGGAACAGCGACGTGTGGCCCCCGGGGGCCCGGTGCACCGTCGCCTCCGGGATGGCCGCGGCCAGCCGCAGCTGGCGGCGGGCCGGGATGGCCTTGTCCTTGTCGGTCACGACCACCGCTGTCGGTACGTCGACGCCGCTGATCCAGGCGGCGGAGTTGAAGCGACCGAGCTCGCTGAGCACCTCCGGCATCGACCAGGCGCTGGTGCTGCGCCACTGGCCGATGCTCCAGCTGTGCGGGTCCTGCACCTCGAGGTCCGGCATCTCGGGCAGCGTCTGGGCCATCTGCTCGACCCGGTCGAGGGCATGCCGGGAGAGCGGATTCATCGCCGCGGTCATCATCGGGAAGAAGAAGCGCTCGCCGCTCTTGCCCCGGTAGTTCCGTGCCGTGGAGCACAGCACGAGCCCGGCCACGCGGCTGCGGTGCCGCACCCAGGCCAGCTGGGCGACGGCGCCGCCCATCGAGTACCCCGCGACCACCGCGCGGTCGACGCCCAGCGCGTCCAGCACCCCGGCGACGTCGTCGGCGCAGTCGGTGAAGCGGAAGCGAGCCGAGCGGATCCCGCGGCCGTGCCACCGCTGGTCGAAGGTCACCACCCGGTAGTGCTTCGACAGGTCGCCCAGCGTCGCCACCCAGCTGAGGTACGCCGTGCAGCCCAGCGCGTGCAGCAGCACGATCGTGGGGGCGTCGGGGCGCGGGCCCGGTACGTCGACCACGTAGGTGCGTCCGCGCCCGGGCAGGTCGACGAAGCGGCCTTCGGGGACCGACTCGATCGGCGGCGGCGAGGGCAGCACCCGGCGGATGCCTGCCTGCATCCCGGAGCGGGCGGCGCGGGCGCCGAGGCCGGTGCCCCGGCGCAGCACCGGCTTGGCCTCGCGGGCGACTCTGCGGAAGGTCATGGGTGGTCAGTCCTCCGTGGGTGGGGTGGTGGCGAGCAGCTCGTCGAGGGCGGGGCGGAGCTGGGCGGCCAGCGAGGGCAGGTCGCCCACCAGGTCGGGGCAGCTGAGCAGGGAGACGTTGAGGTGGTCGACGTACGACCAGGCGGTGACGTTGAGCCCGATCCCCTCGAGGATGGGGCCCACGCTGTAGAGGTCGCGCAGGTGCGCGTCGGCGATGGTGATCGGCTCGGCGGGGCCGCGCACGTTGGACACGACCACGTTGAACGGCGGGGCGTGCCGGGCGGCGGTGCCGGCGTTGGAGTAGTGCCGCAGCACCGCGGTGAACGGCGCCGGTGGGGTGAACTGCACCCAGTCGATGAGCATCGTCGGGCCCAGGGTCCGCTGCACCGACTTCGACGCCGTGGTGGTGCGGGAGATCGTGTGCAGCCGGGCCACGGGGTCGTCGACGTCGGTGGCCAGGGAGGTGAAGAGGTTCGAGACCCGGTTGCCGCCGAGCCGGGGCTGGGAGCCGGGGTCGTCGGTCCCCACCGGTACGCCGGCCACCAGCCCCGCCTTCGGGTGCTCGCCGTGCGCGGCCAGCCAGCGGCGCAGTGCGCCGGAGACGACGCCCAGGACGACGTCGTTGAGGGTCACGTCATGTGCCTGCCGGACCCGCTTGAGGTCCGCCAGCGGGAGGGTCGTGGTGGCGAAGCTGCGTCGGGGGGTCAGCGGGCCGTTGAGCGAGGTGCGCGGCACGTCGAGGATGGGCCGTGGCACGTCGACCTGCGAGGCGCGGCGGTGCCGGACGACCGCGGCCACGGCGGCGGCCGTCCGCCACAGCAGCGCCGGCAGCGTGAAGGTCTGCCGGATGGCGTCGGCCAGGGCGAGCCGGACCTGCCGCGCACGCGAGGGGGTCGGCTCCAGCGGTAGCGGCGGGCCGGCGTCGCTGGCCTCGGCGAGCGGCTGGTCGGCGACGTTGCCGAGCAGGGCGTTGGCGGCGATGCCGTCGGCGAGCGCGTGGTGCATCTTGACCACGACGGCGACCCGGTCGTGGGGCATGCCTTCGCACACGTGCATCTCCCACAGCGGCCGGGACCGGTCCAGCGGCGTGCTCGCGATCTCGCCGATCAGCTCCTCCAGCTCCGCCATCCCACCGGGGGCCGGCAGCGTGTGCGGGACGATGTGGTGCGCGAGGTCGATCTCCCGGTCGGCGATCCACAGCGGGTGGTTGAGCGAGAACGGCACCGGCAGCACGCGCCGCTGCAACGGCGGCAGCCGGTTGAGGCGGCTGACGAGCTCCTCGGCGAACCGCTCCTGGGTGAACGGCTCGTCGGGCTCGATCACCGCGATCTTGAGCGTGTGCATGTGCATGGACGGCGTCTCCATGTAGAGGTAGCCGGCGTCCACGCCTTCCATCCGCTCCATCAGCCCGCCCCCGTCAGCTCGCGCTTCATCACCTTGCCGGACGCGTTGCGCGGCAGCTCGCCGAGGAGCGTGACGTCGCGGGGCACCTTGTAGCCGGCCAGGTGCGCCTTCACGTGCTGCTTCAGGTCGGTCTCGGTGGCCTGCTCGCCGGGCTTGAGCACGACGTACGCCGCGAGCCGCTGGCCGTAGCACTCGTCGTCGACGCCGACGACCGCGGCCTCCTGCACGGCCGGGTGCGCGTTGAGCGTCTCCTCGACCTCGAGCGGGTAGACGTTCTCACCGCCGGACACGATCATCTCGTCGTCGCGCCCGACCACGAAGAGCCGCCCGGCGTCGTCGAGTCGCCCGACGTCGCCGGTGAGCATGTAGTCCTCGTGGAAGTCCTTGGTGTCCCCCGACGTGTAGCCCTCGAACGCGGAGCCGCTGAGCACGCCGATCCGGCCGACCTGGCCGACGGGCACCTCCCGGAAGTCGTCGTCGAGGATCCGCAGCTCGGTGCCCACGACCGGGCGTCCCGCGCTCTCCGGGGCGGCGCGCAGGTCCCCGGGCGTCGCGCAGCTGATCAGCCCGGCCTCGGTCGCGTTGTAGCTGTTGTGCACCACGTCGCCGAACCGGTCCATGAACGAGGCGACCGCGTCGGCACGCATCTTCGACCCGCTGGCGCTCACGAAGCGCAGGGTGTCCAGGCGGTGGCGGTCGAGCACGTCGCCCGGGAGGTCGATGATCCGCTCGAGCATCACCGGCACCACCGCGAGGCCGGTGGCGTCGTGCTCCTCGACGAGCCGCAGGGTCGCCTCGGGGTCGAACCGCCGCCGCATCACCACGGTGCAGGCCAGGGTGGCGGCGATCGCGAGCTGCCCGAAGCCCCACGCATGGAACATCGGCGCGGCCACCACCACCGGCTCCTCGGCCCGCCACGGGATGCGGTCGAACATCGCGGCCAGCGCGCCGGCCCCGCCGCCGCTCGAGCGCCGCGCGCCCTTGGGTGTGCCGGTGGTGCCGGAGGTGAGGAGCACGACGCGGCCCGGCCGGGCGGGCCGAGGCGGCCGCGCACCGGCGTGCGCGGCGACCAGGTCGTCGACGGTCCGGGCGCCGTCCACGCGGGTGTCGTCGTCGGTCCAGGCGACGACGGGTGTCAGGTCGGGCAGCTCCTCCCGCGCCTGCTGGACGAGCTCGTCGAACTCCGCGTCGTAGACCAGCACCCCGGCCCGCTCGCGGGCCAGCACCTCGCGCAGCTGGGGCCCGGAGAAGCCGGTGTTGAGCAGCAGCGCGTCGGCGCCGGCCCGGGCGGCCCCGGTGAGCGCCTCCACCAGCCCGCGGTGGTTGCGGCACAGGATGCCGACCGTGCCCTCGGCGCCGCCCGCCAGCTCCGCCAGCCCCACGGCCAGCGCGTCGCTGTCGGCGTCCAGCTCCGCCCAGGTCATCGAGCCCCGTTCGTCGACCAACGCGGTCCCCTGCGGACGGCGTACGGCGGACAGGCCGATGCCGGTCATCGGGGTGGTGCCCTGGCGGCGCACGACGAGCCAGAGCCGGAGGTACTTGTCCGGGCGCATCGGGGCGACCAGCCCGGCGGTGAGCAGCACCCTGACCAACCAGAGCAGGTGCCGGATCCGGCGTACGACGGTCATCGACTCGCCCTCCTCAGCCCAGCACCGGGAAGCGCCGGCTGCGCGCGAGCTCGTCCAGGGCGTCCTGCATCCGCTCCCGCACCACCCGGTCCACCTCGGCGGCGTCGGGGTCGTCGCCGAACTCCTCGGTGACGTGGATCGGCTCGAGCACCGTGGTCTCGATCTTGGTGGGCAGCGGCAGGTTCGGCGGGATGCCGAAGGTGAACCCGAAGGGGAAGCCGAAGGTCAGCGGCAGGTAGCGGGTCCGCAGCAGCTTCTCCAGCCGCAGGAGCCTGGCGAGCCGCTCGCCGCGGGTGAAGAAGAGGTAGGCCTCCTGGCCGCCGATGCTCACCACCGGCACGATCGGGGCGCCGGTCTCGATCGCGGTGCGGACGTAGCCGGTGCGGCCGGCGAAGTCGATGCGGTTCGCCGCGGTGGTGGGCCGGAAGACGTCGTAGTCGCCGCCGGGGAAGACGATCGTCACGCCGCCGGCGCGCAGCACCGCCTCGGCGTTCTCGCGGGTGGCGGGCAGGAAACCCGCCCGGGGGAAGATGTCCTTGCCCTGCCCCATGAAGAGCATGTCGTGGGCCAGGACGTAGAGCGGCCGGTCGACGCCGAAGTGGTCGTGGAAGGCCACCGCGATGACCGGGACGTCCATGGCCACGAAGCCGCCGGAGTGGTTGGACACGAGGAGGGCGCCGCCGTCGGGGATCCGGTCGATGCCGTGCACCTCGGAGCGGAACCACGTCTTGACCGCGAGCCGCAGGAACGGCAGCAGCCGGCCGACGTAGGCGCCGTCGCGGAGCGCCAGCCGGTGGTCGCTCACGACGCCGCCTGCGCCGGCTGCGCCGACTGGCCGCCGCCGAGGGCGAACCGCTTGACGCAGCGGGCCCAGGAGAACGGCTCGGGGGCCAGCGGGTCCTGGGCGAGCCGGTCCGCGAGCGCGGCGAGGGCCAAGGGGTTGGTGACCAGCCCGACGTGGCTGCTGGGCACGGCGATGTTCTCGGTGACCGGTCCGCCGTCGACCGGGGGGTCGAGCTCGCAGCTGCGCCAGTTGAGGACCCCGTCGGTCTTGGAGTAGATCGCGGTGCACGGCACCTCCAGGGGCTCGCGCAGGGTGGTCACGATCTCCCGGGCCCGCTCGGACAGCCCGTGCTTCTCCGCGGCCCGCTCGAACATCTTCGTCGTCCGGGTGACCTCGCCCTCCGCCCGCCACGGGGAGCCCAGGCAGATCACGCGGCGTACGGCGTCGGGGCGCTCGTGCGCCACCCACCGGGCCAGCAGGCCGCCGAAGCTCCAGCCGATGACGCTGACCGGCTGGTCGTAGCGTGCGTGCAGGTCGTCGAGGCGCGCCGGCAGTCCCTCGACGACGGCGTCGGTGAGCCCGACGTTGCGGCCGAGCCCCCACCCGTGGGCGCGGTAGCCGGCCTTGCGCAGGTGCGAGCGGAGCCGCCGGGTGAGCCCGTCGGTGGCGTAGAACCCCGGGAGCACGAGGACCGGCTGTCCGCCGCCGACGTCGCGCCGCGGGATCGCGGCGTCGACGAGCAGCGAGGCGGGGTACTCGACGCCGAACCGAGCCGCCTCCAGGGCGGTGAGAAGCATCGGCGGTCTGGGGAGAGGGGCGTCGGAGCGGCCGTCGGCCGCCGTGCCTTCGAAGTCGTACATGGGGTCCCCCGGGGGTTCGCGGTCCTCCAGGCTAGAACGTGTTCTCGTTTTCCGGAAGCAGCGCGACCCCGGTGTGACCAGGGCGACGGTCCGCTCAGGCGGGCTGGCGCTCGAGGAGCAGCAGCGCGAGGTCGTCGCGGACCCCCGAACCGGTGTGCTCGGAGACCGCCCCCAGCAGGGCGTCGAGGGCCTCGTCCAGGTCGCCGTACCGCAGGGCCCGGGCGGCGGGGCAGAGCCGGAAGAACCCGCCCCGGGCGTTGCGGGCCTCGACCAGCCCGTCGGTGTAGAGGAGCATCCGCGCACCGGTCGGCCAGCTCTCGGTGACCGCGGCGGGGTCGGGCGCCAGGCCCAGGGGCGGCTCCGGCTCTCCGGTGTCGAGGAGCCGGACGTCCCCGGTCGCGGTGACCAGCAGCGGCGCGTGGTGACCGCAGTTGACGAGGGTGACGGTCCCGTCCAGGTGGAACTCCGCGAGCAGGCAGGTCACGAAGTCCTCCTCCTCCGCCACGGCCGTCACCACGGTGTCCAGCTCGGCGGCGAGGGTGGGCAGCGACGCCTGGTCGAACGCCGCGCGGCGGAAGGCGCCGAGCACCGTGCCTGCCAGCTGCACCGCCTCCAGCCCCTTGCCGCGCACGTCTCCGACCAGAACCCGTACGCCGTACGGGCTGGCGGCCACCTCGTAGAGGTCCCCACCGACCAGCGCATGATGCGTCGCGGAGACGTAGCGGCTGGCGAGCGCCACGGGCCCGACCTGCCGGGGAGTGGCCCGCAGCAGGGCCCGCTGGGCCGTCTCGGCGACCACGGTCATGTGCCGCAGCGCCTGCTCGCGGCGGTCACGGATGCTGGCGGACAGCACCGCCAGGACGCCCAGGCCGGCGCACAGCAGCAGGCGCACCGCCCAGTCCCGGTCGAAGGCGCCGCCGTTCCAGGTCCCCGACAGCGCGGACAGCGCGATGCTCGCCGCCGCGACGGCCGCGGTGACCCGCACCGGCGTCAGCGCGGCCGCGAGCACCGCGGCGAGGGCGTAGGACGCGCTCAGCGACGAGTGGGGCAGCGCGATGTCGAGCACCACGACGACGAGCAGCGCACCGGCGGCGAAGATGACGCCCCGGAGCTGCCTCAGCCGTTGTCTGGTCACCCTGCTCCCTGTCGGAGCTGTCCGATGCGCCTCCGTTGCAGGCAACGTATGCGACGCGGACATCTGGAACCCATGGCCCGTTGTGCCCACTTCTGCCCGTGCCCTTCGTCCCCTGCCCGTCCTGTTCAATGGCAGGGCCATGGACCCCCACGACACGCAGCGAGACGCCCGGGGGGCCGCGTGGACGCCGTGGCGCGCGGTCCTCTGGTTCGGCGTCGTCAGCCTGCTGGCCGACATGGTCTACGAGGGGGCGCGCTCGCTGTACGGTCCGCTGCTGGCCTCCCTCGGGGCCGGGGCCCTGCTGGTGGGTCTGGTGACCGGTGCCGGCGAGGCGATGGCGCTGGTGCTGCGGCTGGTGTCCGGCCCGTTGGCCGACAGGTCGGGGCGCTACTGGGCGCTCACGATCGCCGGCTACGGGCTGACCGCGGTGTCGGTCCCGCTGCTGGCGGTCACCCCGTTCGTGGGGGCAGCCGGTCTGGGGCTCGCCGTGGTGCTGATCCTGGCCGAGCGCACCGGCAAGGCGGTCCGCAGCCCGTCGAAGACGACGCTGCTCGCGCGGGTCGCCGGCGCCGTGGGCCGCGGCCGCGGGTTCGGCGTGCACAAGGCCCTGGACCAGACGGGCGCGTTCCTGGGGCCGCTGACCGTCGCCGCGGTGGTCGCCGTCGCCGGGGGCATCTGGGCCGGCATGCTGGCGCTCGCCGTGCCCGGCGCCGCCGCGATGGCGGTGCTGCTGTGGGTGCGGACCCGGGTGCCGGACATCGGGGGCGAGGAACCCGCGCCGGAACGCGGGGCAGGGCCGCGCCGCAGCTGGCTCTCCGACGCGGTGGGCGCCCACCTGCCGCCGACGTTCTTCCTGTACGCCGTCGCGGCGAGCCTGACCACCGGCGGGCTCGTCACGTTCGGGGTGATCAGCTACCACCTGGCCGTGGAGGACCTGGTGCCGGTGGCCACGGTGCCGGTGATCTACGCGGGCGCGATGCTGGCCGAGGCGGTCGCCGCGCTCGTCGTCGGGTGGCTCTACGACCGGGTCAGCACCCGGGTGCTGTACGCCGTCCCGGTGCTCGTCGCGCTGGTGCCGCCGCTGGCGCTGTCGGGCCGGCTCGGCGTGGTGCTCGTCGGGATCGGGGTGTGGGGGCTGGCCTTCGGGCTGCAGGACTCCTCGATCAAGGCGCTGGTCGCCGACCTCGTGGCGCCGGCCCGGCACGCCACGGCGTACGGCGTGTTCGCCGCCGTCCAGGGGATCACCGCGATCGGCGGCGGGGCGCTCGTGGGCTGGCTCTACGGCACGTCGCTCACCGCGCTGGTGATCGTGGTGGCGGCCGTCCAGGCGGCGGCCCTGCTGCTGCTGGTCGTGACGTTCCGCCGGACGGGGAGCACCCGGTCAGCGGATGCGCCGGCTGCTCCGTGAGGCCAGGCGCAGCCACCGGTAGCCGTAGCCCTCGAGGGTCACCGGGACGGTGCAGCCCTCCGCAGTCAGGTTGTGCAGGGCCACGAGCCGGCGGTCGCGGGCGGTGCGGACGAGCTCGACGAAGTCGCCCATGCCGTCGTCGTTCCAGTCCTGGAACGTCTGCACGTCCAGGCACCTCCCGGCAGTGAGGGTGCCCCGCAGGCGGACCGGTCACGCATCGGGTGACGCGGCCGGTGCGCCGGCCGGTCGGCGCCCGTCAGCCGCCGTCGACGAAGACCGGGTTCGTCAGGGCCACCATCGTCGTGCCCGCGGAGTCGGTGGTGGGGTCCGTGGGCACGTCGTCGGCCGACGAGGCGGGACGGCGTACCTCCGCGCGGACGAAGGGCACACTCGCGGCGGGCAGGGACTGCTCGACGGTGAGCCTGCCGTCCTGCCCGGCGGTGGCCGCGGCGATCGGGCCGCCGGGGCCGAAGAGGGTGCCGCTGCAGCCCGGGACGCCGGACGCGGCGAGCCTGACGGTCACGATGTCGGTGGGCGCCGCGGAGAGCCGCTCGCCGCAGGTCGCGCTGCCGGTGGGTCCGGTGGCGGTCAGGTCGACGTGTACGGCGGACGACTCGGCGATCCACGCCCGGCCGGCCTTGAGCGCCGCCACCAGGGCGCCGGTGCTGAGGGCGTCCGCGTGGACCACGGTCTGCGGCAGCCCGACCGGTTGGTCCGGCCGGTGCGAGTCGGAGTTGCCCACGGCGGGGCGGAACACGCCTTCGACCAGCATCGCGTGCCACCGGTCGAGGGTGCCCTCGTCGTCCAGGGTCCAGGGACCGTTCCACACCTCGATCGCGTCCGCCTGCGCCAGCGGCCCCTGGGTCCAACCGGTCGCCGGGATGGGCACCGACGGGTGCGCGATCGCCGCCAGGCCGCCGAGCCCGCGGACCTGGCCGAGGAACCGGGGCAGCTGCTGGTCGGTGGAGCGGTAGCGCCAGTCGATCCACGCCCCCGCCGGCAGGCCGATCGCGAGCCAGTGGCCGTCGCGGGTGGTGACCTCCTCCCCGTTGACCACCAACAGGCCCTCGCCGGCGTGTTCGCCCCAGTACAGCGACGCCGAGGAGGTGTTGTGCTCGGTCGAGACGATGAAGTCGAGGCCCGCCTCCCGGGCCGCGGCCGCCATCTGGCCCAGGGTGCGCCGGCCGTCGGAGTGCACCGTGTGCAGGTGCATGTCGCCGCGATACCAACCGGGGCCGCGACCGTCGACGGAGCGCGGCGCCGGGCTCGGCTCGAACCTCCGTCCGGGGTCGCCGAAGTGCAGCTTCACGGTGAGCGTCCAGTCGACGCCGGGCGGTGCGACGGTGAACGGCCCCAGGGCGACGTGCCAGCGACCGGGGGTGATGGGTCCCGGGAGGTAGCCGGGCGTGGCGCCGCTGCGCGAGATCCGGAAGGACCGCCGCGCCCCGCCCGACCAGCCGCGGAAGCCCTCGGCGTTGCCCAGCTCGTGACCCGACGGGTCGAACATCCCGATGTCGATGACGTTCAGCGTCACGCCGGCCGGTGTGGAGGTCGACTCGTAGTCGTAGGAGACCTCGATCTCCCGGACGCCGTGCGGCACGTCGACGGGCACGTAGTGCCAGTCGGGGGTGCCCACGCCGGTGAAGTGACCGTCGTACGAGCGGACCAGGGTGCGCCCCGCGGATGCCGGCGCGAACGCCATCGGCGCGGAGAGGGTCACCGCCGCGGCAGCCGCCACCCCGGTCGCGCGGAGCAGGCTGCGGCGGCCGATCCCCGGTCGTCCATGGTCCTCGCACACGCCTGCCAAACGCGCGGCGGCGCCGCTGCGTTACGGGGCGGCCGCCGCGCTCCCGTCGATCTGGGTAGGTTCAGGGCACGGAGACCGCGGAACACCCGGGGAGGGCGCGACATGGCCGCAGCGGCCGAGCAGAGCACCGTGGAGGTGGTCGTCGAGATCCCGCGAGGGAGCCGGAACAAGTACGAGCAGTCCGAGGACGGCGTCATCTGGTTCGACCGGCGCCTCGGCGGGCCGGTGGGCTTCCCGGGCGACTACGGGTACGTCGTCGGGCTGAAGGGTGAGGACGGCGACGCGCTCGACGCGCTGGTCCTCCTCGACGAGCCGACCTTCCCCGGCGTGCACATCACCTGCCGGGTGCTCGGGTCCTACCTCTTCCAGGTCGGTGAGATCAGGGAGACCAAGCTGATCTGCGTGCCTGCGTCCGACCGCAGCCAGGAGCACGTCCGTGATCTCGAGGACCTGCCGGGCGCCGCCCTGGAGGAGCTCGACGCCTTCTTCGAGGCCTACCGGATGCTCGAGGAGAAGCAGGTGTCGGTGCTCGAGCACCGCGGGCGGGACCGCACGCTGGAGCTGGTCCGAGGCATGGACGTCTGACCGTGTCGGACTGGATCGAGGGACTGAGCGGCGTGCAGCTGGTGCTGCTCGTGCTCGCGGTGATCTTCGGCCTCTCGGTGCTGTCGGCGATCGTCGGCGCCATCCTGGTCCGGATGGGCATGCACCGTCCCTGGGTGGTGCGCCGGGCGTCGACGCTCGCGGAGAAGGCCCTCGGGCTGGTGAAGCGGCCGTTGACCATCGTGGTGCTCGACGAGGTGGCCGCGGTGATCCAGACCGGGCACTACACCAAGAACATCTCCGCGGCCATCGTCGAGAACCACGACGAGCTGAAGCACCTGGTCGCCGAGAAGGTCAGCGAGGACCCGAACGTGCGGCTGATCAGCCGGCTGCCGGGCTACAACACCGTGGTCTCCGAGGTCACCGAGACCACGCTGCGGGTCCTCATCGAGATGCTCGGTGACCCGCGGACCGACGAGCTGATCAGCGACCTTCTGCGCAACAACCTGCAGCAGATCCGGAGCGCCGTGCGGGAGCGTCAGCACGAGGACGTGGGTCCGCCCGCGCCGCGGGACGACCTCTCGCCGCGCGAGGAGCAGGTGGCCCGCCGGACCGGGGCCGCCAGCGAGGACCCGCAGCTCCCGCCGCCCACCCGCCGCTACGGCGGACCCGGAGCCTACTGAGGACGCCCCTCCTCCGCGTCAGCCACCCGGTTCGCATCGCGGCATGCCGGTGAGGCTGCGGCCGTTGACGGATCCGCACTTCGCCGGAGCAGGGTTTCGTGGGCCCCGTGGGTCTCGAACCCACAACCCGCGGATTAAAAGTCCGCTGCTCTGCCAATTGAGCTAGAGGCCCGCACCTGGGCCGATCGGGCTGCTCCCTCGGGAGCGGCCCGGACCCTGCGCGCTGCAAGCCTAGTGTCGTGGCACGGCGTGCCCGGCCTCAGTGCGCGGCCAGCTGGCCGCTGAGCCGCTCGTGACGCTCGGCGCTCGAGTCGTTGAGGCCGATGATGTCGACGCTCTTGCCCTTGCGGGAGTACTTCGTCGTGATCGCGTCCAGCGCCGCCACCGTCGAGGCGTCCCAGATGTGGGAGTCGGTCAGGTCGATGACGACCTGGTCGGGATCGTCGGCGTACGCGAACTGGGTGTAGAGGTCGTTGCTCGAGGCGAAGAACAGCTCACCGGTCACCCGGTAGACCGCGGTGGCGTTGCCGTGCGTGTCCTCGACGAGCTCGCGGTGGGTCTCGGTGAGGTGCGCGACCCGGCGGGCGAACAGGGTCATCGCCACCAGGACCCCGACGACCACGCCGATGGCGAGGTTGTGGGTGCTCACCGTGGCCACCACGGTCGCGAGCATGACGATGGTCTCCGACTTCGGCATCCGCCGCAGGGTGCCCGGCTGGACGCTGTGCCAGTCGAACGTGCCGACCGCGACCATGATCATCACCGCGACCAGGGCGGCCATCGGGATCGTCGCGACGACGTCGCCGAAGCCCACCACCAGGATCAGCAGGAAGGTGCCGGCGAGGAAGGTCGAGATCCGCGTGCGGGCGCCGGAGGCCTTCACGTTGATCATCGTCTGGCCGATCATCGCGCAGCCGCCCATGCCACCGAAGAATCCGGTGATGAGGTTCGCCGCGCCCTGGCCGCACGCCTCGCGCGTCTTCTCCGAGTGGGTGTCGGTGATGTCGTCGACGAGCTTGGCGGTCATCAGCGACTCCATCAGGCCCACGAGCGCCATCGCCAACGCGTAGGGGGCGATCACCTGCAGCGTGTGCATCGTGAACGGCACGTCGGGGAAGAAGAGCGAGGGCAGGCTGTCGGGCAGCTTCCCCTCGTCGCCCACGTCGGGGACCGTGATCGACGCCAGCACCACGAAGCCGGTCAGGGCCACGATCGCGACCAGCGGAGCGGGGACCACCGAGCTCACCCTGGGCAGCAGGACGATGACCGCGAGTCCGACGGCGATCATCGGGTAGACCAGGAACGGTACGTCGACCAGGTGCGGGACCTGGGCGAGGAAGATCAGGATCGCCAGGGCGTTGACGAACCCGACCATCACCGAGCGGGGGACGAACCGCATCAGCCGGGCGACGCCCGCCAGCCCCAGGGCGACCTGGATCAGGCCGCCGAGCAGCACCGTGGCGATCAGGTAGTCGAAGCCGTGGTCGCGCATCACCGGCGCGATCACCAGGGCGATGGCCCCGGTGGCGGCCGAGATCATCGCGGGCCGTCCGCCGAGGAACGAGATCGACACCGCCATCGTGAACGACGCGAACAGGCCCACCCGGGGGTCGACGCCGGCGATGATGGAGAACGAGATGGCCTCGGGGATGAGCGCCAGGGCGACCACGAGACCGGCCAGCACCTCGGTGCGCAGCAGCTTCGGTGACCGCAGCGCGGCACGCACGGACGGCTCCGTGTGGACGGGCGCGCTCAGGGTGGGGCTGGGCGTGGAGGTGCTCAAGGGGCTCCGTTCGTGCGGCTGCGGAGAGGCGGCTCGCGGTCGGCGCAGGCGGCAGGTCGCGGCGGCTGGGAGGATGGACGGTGCGCACGCGGCGCGGTGCGTGCCGGCTTCGTCGCCGGCCGGAAGTCTGGAAGCACCAACTCTACCGTTGCGTGAGGTTGTCCATGAAATCCGCACGAGGTGAGGTGCAGCACGGTGAGTGATGACGCTGGGGCCGAGACGGCCTCCGCCCGGGCCATGCACATCGGCGAAGTGGCGGCACGAACCGAGCTCTCCCTGCGGTCCCTGCGGCACTGGGACGAGGTGGGCCTGCTGCGGCCCTCGGGGAGGACCGAGGGCGGTTTCCGGCTCTACACCGAGCAGGACGTGGAGAAGATCCTCCTCATCCGGCGGATGAAGCCGCTCGGCTTCACCCTCGAGCAGATGGGGGTGGCGATGCGGGACCTCGAGACCCTCGCCGACCCGGATGCGGTCGCCTCGGCCAGGGACGAGGCCGGCGAGCGGCTCACCGCCGTACTAGAGGACGCGGCGCAGCGGCGGGCCAAGCTGCAGCGTCAGCTGGCGATGGCCGACGAGTTCATCGACAACCTCGCCGCTCGAGTCAGGCAGGCGGCGCCCTGACCGGGTGTGCTCAGGCAGGGGCCTCCTCGGGCACCACGAGGACGGCCGTGGGGGCGACCGACAGTCGCACGCGCGTGCCGGGCACCAGCGCCGCGCCCTCCCCGCTCCCGGTCTGTACGACGACCGAGCCGCCGTCCTGCGCCGTGCACACCACCCGGACCAGCGACCCGAGGAACGACCGCGAGGTGACCGTGGCGTTCCCGGTGTCGTCGGGGGCGGCCCCCAGCCACTCCGGGCGCACCAGCGCGGTGCCCGAGCCCGAGGTGACCGAGCCGGGCAGGACCGGCACCCGGCAGCCGAGGACGGAGGCCTCGCCGCCGTCGACGTGCGCGGCCAGCGGGTTCGTGAGGCCGACGAACTCCGCGACGAAGCGGGTCCGCGGGCGGGTGTAGAGCTCCTCGGGGGCCGCGATCTGCTCGAGGTGGCCGCCGTTCATCACCGCCACCCGGTCGGCGATCGCCAGCGCCTCCTCCTGGTCGTGGGTCACGAACACGGTGGTGCGCCCCACCTCGAGCTGCACGCGGCGGATCTCCTCCCGCAGCTGGCCGCGGACCTTGGCGTCCAGGGCGGACAGCGGCTCGTCGAGCAGCAGCACCGACGGCTCGACCGCGAGCGCCCGGGCCAGCGCGACGCGCTGCTGCTGGCCCCCCGACAGCTGCGCGGCGTAGCGGTTCGCGCGGTCGGCGAGCCCGACCAGCTCCAGCGTCGCCCGGGCCCGCTGCCGGCGTTCCTTCGTCGGCAGGCCGCGCAGCTTCAGCCCGAAGGCGACGTTCTCCAGGACGGTGAGGTGCGGGAACAGGCTGTAGGCCTGGAACACCATGCCCATGTCCCGGCGGTTGGCCGGCACCGCGGAGATGTCGCGGCCGTCGACCACGACCCGGCCGGAGTCGGCGCGGTCGAGCCCCGCGAGGATGCGCAGGGCCGTGGTCTTGCCGCACCCCGACGGGCCGAGGAGAGCCACCAGCTCGGCGGGCTCGACCACCAGGTCCAGCTCGTCGAGGGCCCGCAGCTCGCCGTACGTGCGCGTCAGCTGCTCGAGCCGCACCTCGACCCCGCCGTCACGCCGGCTCACCGGCGCCGCCGTCACGACGCCTCCTGGCGGAGGCGTCGGCCCCGGCCGGCGAAGGAGAGCATCAGCAGCAGCAGGAAGGCGAACAGCAGCGACGCCAGCGAGGCAGCCACCGAGGTTCGCGGTTCGCTCTTGCCGAGCAGGGCGATCACCACCTGCAGGTTGTCGTAGCTGGTCAGTGACGCGATCGTGTACTCACCCAGCACGAGCGCGATCGAGATGAACGCGGCGGCCAGCAGCCCCGACGTGATGTTGGGGACCACCACCCGGACGATGACGGTCCACCAGCCGGCGCCCAGGGAGCGTGCCGCCTCCGCGAGCGTCACCACGTCGACCCCCGACAGCGCCGAGTCGATCGCCCGGTAGGCGTAGGGCAGCACGAGGACGACGTACACGAAGGAAAGGGTGAGCACCGAGTCGCCGACGAAGTAGTTCACCCAGGTGTAGACGTTGCGCATCCCCACGACGATGACCAGGGCCGGGATCGTCAACGGCAGCAGGCACAAGAACTCGACCAACCGTTTGGCTCGCGGGACCCGGAGCCGCACCCAGATCATCGTGGGCACCAGGATCACGAGCATCCCGCCGACCGTCAGCGCGGCCAGCGAGAGCGACGCGATGATCGCCGCGGTCAGCGTCGGGTCGGTCAGCAGCGACGCCCAGGCCTCGCCGCTGCGCCCGTCGGGGATGCCGCGCGTGCTGTAGTCGAGCATCGACAGCAGCGGGATGAAGAAGAACAGCGCGAACAGTACGGCGAGCAGCCACCGGCCCGCCCGGCCCCAGACCGAGGTCCTCATCGCAGCCACCGCGAGGTCCGCCGCAGCAGCAACGCGTAGGCGGTCATGACGATCGCGACGACCACGATCATCTCCAGCGACAACGCGAACGCCAGGTCCGAGCGACCCAGCACCACCTCGCTGGTCAGCGCGGCGCGGATCAGCAACGGCAGGATGGGCTGACCCTGGCTCACCAGAGCCGCGGCGGTCGCGTAGGCGGCGAAGGCGTTGGCGAACAGCAGCAGCGCCGCACCCAGGAACGCCGGCCGCAGCAGCGGGACGCCGACGTGCCACCAGTACTGCCGGGCGGTCGCGCCGAGGTTCACCGCCGCCTCACGCCACTGCTCCTGGAGCCCCTCGAGGGCGGGCAGGAAGACGATGACCATGAGCGGGATCTGGAAGAACGTGTAGACCAGCATCAGACCCGGGAGGTCGAACAGCCACCCCGAGCCGAAGAGGTCGACACCCAGCACCGAGCGGGCCGCCTCGGTGAGCACCCCGGAGAAGCCCAGCGTCGCGATGAAGGCGAACGCCAGCGTCACGCCACCGAACTGCGCGAGGACACCGGCCGCCGACACCACCGCCCGGCGCGGGATGCTCGTCGGCCGCGCCGCGGTGAGCAGCCAGGCCAGCACCGCGCCGAGGCTCGCCCCGACGACCGCGGTCACCCCCGACAGCACGACGCTGTTGAGGAGCGCGCGCAGCGCCGTGGCGCCGAACAGCGTCTGGATGTTGGCGGTGGAGAACTGGCCGTCCTCCTGGAACGCGCCGGCCGCCACCGTCAGCGTCGGCACCAGGAGGAAGACGGTGAGGTAGGCGAGGAAGGGCAGCAGACCCAGGGCCGGGCCGAGGCGGCGGCCCCGGGCGCTGCTGACCTTCGACACCGACGTGTCCCGGCGGCTCAGCCGACCGCCTTCGCCCAGTTGTCGGCGAGGTACGCCGCGGCCTTCTCCGTCTCGGAGTTGGTCGGGATGACCGCCTCACCGCTCACCTCTGGCAGCGCGCTGTAGAGATCCTCGTCGATCGTGCCGGCCTCCACCATGGCGTCTGCCCGCACCGGCCGTGCCCCGCCCTTCAGCCACAGGTTCTGGCCCTCGTCGGAGTAGAGGAACTCCTCCCACAGCCGGGCGGCTGCGGGGTGCGGTGCGTCCTTGTTGATCGCCTGGAAGTAGTAGCCGGCGATGGGTGCTTCCGACGGGACGACGACCTTCCAGGTCGGCACGTCCGCGGTGAGCGCGGCGTTCAGGTAGTCCCAGTCGATGACGACCGGGGTCTGGCCGGACTGCACCGTCGCCGGCGTCGGGTCGACAGGGAGGAAGTTGCCCTCATCGTTGAGCCGCTCGAAGAAGTCGACGCCCGGCCCGATGTCCTGGACGGTGCCGCCGCTGGCAACCGCGGCCATCATCACGCCGCTGAACGCGGCGCCCGCCTGCGTCGGGTCGCCGTTGAGCGCGACCTTGCCCTTGAACGCAGGTCCGGTGAGGTCGTCGAGGGTCTTCACGTCCGGCACCTTCGACGAGTCGTAACCGATCGACATGAAGCCGCCGTAGTCGTTGACCCATGCACCGTCGGGATCCTTGAACTCCTCGGGGATGTCGCCGAACGTCGTGACCTGGTAGGGCGCGAACATGTCGGTGTTCGCCAGCGCCACGGACTGACCGAGGTCGAACACGTCGGGTGCCCGGTCGGTGCCCGCGAGCTGGTCGGCGGCGTTGATCTCGTCCTGGCTGGCGCCGTCCGGCTGGGCGGACTTGACCTTGATGTCGTACTTGTCGGAGAACGTCTTGATGATCTCGCCGTAGTTGGCCCAGTCCGGGGGCAGCGCGATGACGTTGAGCTCGCCCTCCGCCTGCGCCGCCTCGACCAGCGCGTCCATGCCGCCGAAGTCGTCGGCCGACGTCGCCGCGGCAGCGTCGGTGCCACCGTCACCGCCGCCGGAGTCCTTGCTCTTCTCCGGAGCCGCGCAGGCGCCCAGAGCGAGCACACCGAGTGCCAGCGCCGCGGGTGCGAGAAGTAGGGGCCGCCTTCTTGACCTCACCAGAACCTCCTGAGCCGTTTTCGGCAACGTAACGCATGGCGGGTCCGGTGACCGTCACGTGCCGGTTGCGATTCGGCAAACACCGCGGGGACGTCGCACCCCGGCATCGCGGGGAATCCGGGACGAACGTCGCTGCCGCGCCGGCCGGAGGAGCGGGAGGCTGGGAGCAGGACGCGGGTGGCCGACCACTGCGACCGCGGCGGCGCGTCACCGGAGAGGACGCATCGTGAACAAGGACATGCTCGACCGGATCAGGACCGACAAGGGTTTCATCGCAGCCCTGGACCAGAGCGGCGGCAGCACACCGAAGGCGCTGAGGCTGTACGGCGTCGAGGAGTCGGAGTACGCCGACGAGACGGAGATGTTCGACCTCATCCACCGGATGCGCAGCCGCATCATCACCAGCCCGGTGTTCACCGGCGAGCGGATCCTGGCGGCGATCCTCTTCGAGCAGACGATGGACCGCGAGATCGACGGGATGGGCTCCGCGGAGTACCTGTGGACGCAGAAGCACGTCGTGCCGTTCCTCAAGGTCGACAAGGGTCTCGAGGACGAGGAGGACGGCGCCCGGTTGATGAAGCCGATCCCCGACCTCGACGCGCTCCTGGAGAGGGCTGAGGAGCACGGGGTCTTCGGCACCAAGATGCGGTCGGTGGTCCTGACCGCCGGGGCCGGCATCGACGCGGTGGTCGCGCAGCAGTTCGAGATCGCCCGGCAGATCGTCGACGCCGGGCTGGTGCCGATCATCGAGCCCGAGGTCGACATCCACAGCCCTGCGAAGGCCGAGACCGAGAAGCTCCTCAAGTACTCGCTGCTGGCCAACCTCGACGAGCTCGCCGAGGGCCAGGACGTCATGCTCAAGCTGACGCTGCCCGAGCAGGACGGCGACCACACCGAGCTCCTGGAACACCCTCGGGTGCTGCGCGTGGCGGCGCTGTCAGGCGGCTACACCCGCCAGGAGGCGGACGCCCGGCTCACCCGCAATCGCGGCGTGATCGCCAGCTTCTCCCGGGCGCTGACGGAGGGGCTGACCGCGCAGATGACCGAGGAGGAGTTCGACCGGGCCCTCGACGCGTCGATCGCCGGCATCTACGCGGCCTCGACCACCTGACCGAAGGTCCGTGGTTGGCTGGCCTTTCGCACCCGCGAGCGGAAGGACCCCCATGAGCACAGCCTGGCCCACCGGCGTCGTCGACCCGCACATCCACCAGTGGGACCCACTCACGACACCCCGCCTGTCCTCCCGTGAAGCCCGGATGATGCGCCCGATCAAGAACGTGCCACGGGGCCTGCGGACGGTCATGAAGAAGGCCGACCGCGAGTTCGTCGGCAACCCGCACCACGTGGTGAAGCCGTATCTCCCGCACGACTACCGCGCCGACACCGGCGACGTCCCGGTGAGCACCGTGGTGCACATCGAAGCCGCGTGGGTCGCCGAGACCCCCATGCAGACCGTCGACGAGACCCGGTGGGTCACCTCACTGCCCTTCGGGCGTGACGGCGCACCGAGCCTGGGTGCTGTGGTGGTGCACGCCGACCCGCGCTGGTCCGACTGCGGCGCGGTGCTCGACGCGCACGCCGCCGTCACCCCGCTCGTGCGGGGGGTGCGCTGCTCGGCGAGCCACCATCCCGACCCCCAGGTGCGTGACTTCGAGGAGGTTCCGGGGCTGCACGCCGACCCGGCGTTCCTGGACGGGTTCTCCGCGATCGCCGAGCGTGGGCTGAGCTTCGAGCTGTGGTGCTACTCCCACCAGCTGCCCGAGGCCCTCCAGCTGGCGCGCGCCTACCCGCAGACCACCTTCGTCCTCGACCACTACGGCACCCCCGTCGGTCTCTTCGGTGCCCGCGGGCGGGAGGCGGGCCGGTCGGCTGCCGCGCGGGAGGGGCTCCTGGCCCGGTGGCGCGAGGACGTCGCTGCCCTTGCCGAGTGTCCCAACGTCGTCGCGAAGCACTCCGGCCTCGGCATGCCGGTGCTCGGCCACGACCCGAAGCGCCCGGTCGCTCTCGGGTCCCTGAGCGAGCTGACCGACCTGGCGGCGCCGCTGGTGCGCCACCTGCACGACTGCTTCGGCTCCGACCGGACGATGTGGGCGTCGAACTACCCCATGGACAAGGCCGGCATCACGATCCCGGCGAGCGTCCGGATCATCACCGACGTGCTGGGTGCCGACGCCGACCTGGACCTGCTGCTGCGCGACGTGGCCCGGCGCACCTACCGTCTCGAGGAGGCCGCGTGACGTCGTCCCAGCACGGCCTCTTCGACCTGAGCGGCCGGACCGCGGTCGTCACCGGCGGTTCTCGCGGCATCGGGATGATGATGGCCCGCGGCCTCCTCCAGGCCGGTGCCCGTGTGGTGATCAGCTCACGCAAGCCCGACGCCTGCGAGGAGGCGGTGCAGCACCTCTCCGAGTACGGCGACGTGCGCGCCGTACCTGCCGACCTGTCGAAGCACGAGGAGTGTCTGCGGCTGGCCGACGAGGTCACCGGGTCCGAGGAGCGGGTCGACATCCTGGTCAACAACGCCGGCGCCAACTGGGGCGAGGCGCTCGAGAGGTTCCCCCCGGCTGCGTGGGACCGGGTCCTCGACCTCAACCTGAAGTCCCCGTTCTGGCTGGTGCAGGCGTTCCTGCCCGCGCTTCGCTCGGCCGGCACCGCCGACGACCCCGCCCGGGTGATCAACGTCGGCAGCATCGACGGCATCCAGGTGCCGCCGCTGCCGACGTACGCCTACACCAGCAGCAAGGCGGGCCTGCACCAGCTCACCCGGCACCTCGCCAAGGAGCTCGGCCCGCAGCACATCACGGTCAACGCCGTCGCCCCGGGACCGTTCCGGAGCAAGATGATGGCGGCCACCCTCGACGCCTTCGGCGACGCGATCGCCGCGTCGGCGCCGCTGCGCCGGATCGGGCGGGACGACGACATGGCCGGGATCGTGGTCTACCTGGCCAGCCGAGCCGGCGCCTACGTCACCGGGGCGGTCATCCCCGTGGACGGCGGGATCGCGACCACCGCGTCCGGCACCTGACCCGTTCCCAGGGGCCCTGGGAACGGGCGACTCTCGCCGATCCGTCCCGTTCGACCGATCCAACCGGGCGAGCTGCCCGTTCTACGGGCCCCTGCGTCAGGAGAGCTCGACGAGGAGCTGCCCCCCGCTGACGGCGTCGCCCGGGGCGACGAGGACGGACCCCACCGTGCCGGCGGCCGGCGCGGTGATCTCGGTCTCCATCTTCATCGCCTCGAGCACGACGACGACGTCGCCGGCTTCGATCGCCTGCCCCTCCGAGACCGGGATCCGGGCCACGGTGCCGGACAGCGGCGCGCGGACGCCCGTCCCGTCCACAGAGCTGCTCGCGCCGGGTGCCGGGTGCGGCGGTGAGAAGCTGCCCCCGCTCATGAAGATCGCGCCGAGCGCCGGCTGGGGCTCCTCCTCGACCTCGACCTCGACGTCGTAGGCCACGCCGTTGACGGTCACCTTGAGCTGCATCGTCCCTACCTCGACCCGTAGACGTTGTGCCGGCCCTGCACGACGGCCCGGCCCTGCTGGGCGTAGGCGGCACCGGTCCGGTAGTGCACCTGCTTGACCTTCGCGCGGTGCCCGAAGAACGCCGCGACCGCCGCGGAGATCGCGACGACGACGTCGCCGGGGACCTCCGGAGGCGGGTGCTGGCGGGCGACCTGCGTCTCCAGCTGGTCGACGCGCTCGGACAGCCGGCGGACGACCTCGAGCAGCTCCGCGACCGTTGGCTCCGGCGAGTGCCCGCTCACGTCGGTCCCAGCCCGTGCTTCTTGGCCGGCCGGATCGTCCGCTTGCTGACCAGGATCTCCAGCGACCTGGCCACGTGCTGGCGGGTGAGGGCCGGCTCGATGATGTCGTCGACCAGTCCCCGCGAGGCCGCGACGTAGGGCGTGGAGAAGGTCGAGCGGTACTCCTCGACCAGCTCGTCCCGGCGCGCCTTCGGGTCGTCGGCCGCCGCGATCTCCCGGCGGAACACGATCTCCGCGGCCCCTTCGGCGCCCATCACCGCGATCTCCGCGGTCGGCCAGGCGAGCACCTTGTCGGCGCCGAGCTCCTTGGAGCACATCGCCACGTACGCACCGCCGTACGCCTTGCGCAGCACCACGGTGATCTTCGGGACGGTGGCCGCGGAGTAGGCGTAGAGCAGCTTCGCGCCGTGTCGGATGATGCCGTCGTGCTCCTGGGACACCCCCGGGAGGAAGCCCGGCACGTCCACCAGGGTGAGCAGCGGGATGTTGAAGGCGTTGCAGAAGCGCACGAAGGCCGAGGCCTTGTCGGAGGCGTTGATGTCGAGGACGCCGGAGAGCACCTTCGGCTGGTTGGCCACCACGCCGACGGTGCGGCCGGTGACCCGACCGAAGCCGACGACGATGTTCTGCGCGTAGCCGGCCTGCACCTCCAGGAAGTCGCCGCGGTCGACCAGCCGGGTGACGACCTCGCGGACGTCGTACCCCAACTTGTCGGAGGGCGGCAGGACCTGGGTGAGCTCCTCGTCGGCCTCGACGACGTCGTCCGGGTCGACGACCGGCGGGTCCTCGGAGTTGTTCTGCGGCAGGAAGCTCAACAGCTTCTTGGCGACCAGGACCGCCTGCTCGTCGTCGTCGGCGACGAAGTGGGTCACGCCCGACAGCCCCATGTGGGCGTCGGCCCCGCCGAGCGCGTCGGCCGTCACCTGCTCGCCGGTGACCTGAGCGATGACGTTGGGACCGGTGATGAACATGTGCGACTGACGGGTCTGGATGATGAAGTCGGTCAGCGCCGGGGAGTACGCCGCCCCGCCGGCGCAGGGGCCGGCGATGATCGAGACCTGCGGGACCACGCCCGAGAGCAGCACGTTGTTGTAGAACACCCGTCCGTAGCCGGCCAGCGAGCCGATGCCCTCCTGCACCCGGGCGCCGCCGGAGTCGTTGATGAACACGAACGGCGTGCCGGTGGTCAGGCTCGCGCGCATCATCGCGGCGACCTTGTTGGAGTGGACCTCGCCCGCGCTCCCGCCCGCGACGGTGAAGTCCTGGCTGGCCACGTGCACCGGCCGGCCGAGCACGGCGCCCTCCCCGGTGACCACGCCGTCGGCCGGCAGATCGGCCTCGCCCAGCCCGAAGTAGGTGGACTGGTGCCGGGCGAACATCCCGGTCTCCTCGAACGTGCCGGGGTCGAGCAGGGCCTCGACCCGCTCGCGCGCGGTGAGCCTGCCCTGCTGGTGCTGCTTGTCCTGCCGCGCCTCGCCGCCGCCCTTGGTCACCTCCTCCCGCTGCTGGCGGAGCTCGGCGATCCGATCCTCCATGGAGGTCTGCCGCTTGTGCTTCTGCTTGCTCACCGCGACCCCCTCAGGCTCGCTCGACCGTGACGTGGTGCGCCTTGCCGCCGAGCGTCACCGAGTAGCGGATCGGCCCGCTGACGGGACCGTTCCCGGAGGACTTGGCGAGCTCCTCGGTGGCGACCTCGGCCGGGTCCCTGCCGACGTTGCGCGGGCCTTCTGGTCGCTCTGAGAAGAACTTCGGCGCAACGCTCGGGAACATCGCGTAGGTGAGCACGTCCTCGTCGGTCCCGTCGGAGCCCTCCACCGCGCCTGCGTCCGCGACGAGCTTGTCCCACTCCGGTTCCAGCAGGTCCGCGGGCCGTACGTCGATGGGCTGCTTGCCGGTCTGCGCCTCCGCGGCCGCCACGATCTCCGGGTCGCGCTCGCCGAGGGTCGCGCCGTAGTAGCCGAGCATGAGGTCCGCGAACTCCGCGGTGAGCGCCTTGTAGGGGCCCATGAGGACGTTGAACACCGCCTGCGTCCCGACGATCTGGCTGGAGGGGGTGACCAGGGGCGGGAAGCCCGCCACCTCCCGCACCCGCGGCACCTCTTCGAGCACCTCGCGGAGCCGGTCGCCCGCACCCTGCTGGCGCAGCTGGCTCTCCATGTTCGAGATCATCCCGCCCGGGATCTGGCTCTTGAAGATCTCGGTCTCGACGCCCGTGATCGCCGACATGAACTGCGTGTACCTCGGGCGCACCTTCGCGAAGTGGTCCTTGATCCGCAGCAGCCGGGCGTCGTCCAGGTCCGTCGTGTACGGCGTCCCGCGCAGCATCTCCACCAGCGACTCGGTGGGGTTGTGGCCCGGACCGAGCGAGATCGAGGAGATCGAGGTGTCGACCACGTCGGCGCCGGCCTCGATGGCCTTCATCAGGCTGACCAGCGTCACGCCCGTCGTCGCGTGGCAGTGCACGTGGATCCGCACGTCCTGGCCGAGCTCGTCCTTGATCGCCTTGACGATGTCGTAGGCCGGCTGCGGCTTCAGCAGCGCCGCCATGTCCTTGATGCACAGGGAGTCGCAGCCGAGCTCCATCAGGTCGGCAGCCATCCGGACGTAGCCCTCGACGGTGTGCAGCGGGCTCTCGGTGTAGCAGATGGTGCCCTGTGCGTGCTTGTCGACGCGGCGCACGGCGGCGATCGCCTGCTTCACGTTGCGGACGTCGTTGAGGGCGTCGAAGACCCGGAAGACGTCCATGCCGTTCTCGGCCGACTTCTCCACGAACCTGTCCACGACCCCGTCCTCGTAGTGCCGGTAGCCCAGCAGGTTCTGCCCCCGCAGCAGCATCTGCAGCCGGCTGTTCGGCATCAGCTCGCGGAAGGTCCGCAGCCGCTCCCAGGGGTCCTCGTTGAGGAAGCGGATGCACGCGTCGTACGTGGCCCCGCCCCAGCACTCCACCGACCAGTACCCGGCGGCGTCGATGTCGGCGCACGCGTCGACCATGTCCTCCAGCGCCATCCGGGTGGCCATCAGGCTCTGGTGCGCGTCGCGCAGGACGAGCTCGGTGACGCCGACTTCCCTGACCACTGGCTCCGCCATGTCTTCACTCTGCCTCATGGCCGGTCGGGCCGGAGGGCGGAGTCAGCGGAGACCGAGGTGACTCGCGTCATGCCACAGCTGGTCGCGGGCCCGCGGGTCCGCGGCGTGCTCGATCATCGCCTTCGTCAGCCGGGGCTGGTCGGCGCCCCAGATCTCCGCAGTGCCGTGCTCGGTGACGACCGCGGTGTGCAGGAAGGACGTGGCCGGCTCGACCAGCTGCGGGACGATCGTGGACACGTCTGCCTTGGGGTGCCAGGAGCGCAGCGCGATCAGGGCCTGCCCGCCGGGGGAGTGCAGCGCGCCGACCACGAAGTCGGACTGGCCGCCGAGCCCGGAGTAGACCCTGCCGTTCATCCGCGACGCGTTCGCCTGGTCGCACAGGTCCACCTGCAGGGCGGAGTTGATCGACACCATCGCGGGCTGGTTGGCGATCCGGGCCGGGTCGTTGGCCTTCTCGGTGCGCACCATGCGCACCCGCTCGTTGCCGTCCGCCCAGGCGTAGAGCTCGGGGCTGCCGAACAGGAACGACGCGCAGATCGGGTGGTGCGGGTCCAGGGCGCCGGTCTTCTCCAGGACCAGGACGCCGTCACTGAACATCTCCGACCACACCCGCAGGCCACGACGGTCGAGCAGCGCCTGCAGCGCGGCGTTGGGGATGGCACCGATCCCGGCCTGCAGGGTCGCGTTGTCGGGCACCCGGGCCGCGATCCGGTCCCCGATCTGGCGCGAGGCGTCGTCGAGAGGGAAGGCGTCGGGCGACGTCAGTGGCTGGTCGAGCTCGACGAGGTAGTCGATGTCGTCCAGGGCGAGCACCGCGTCGCCGTACGTGAAGGGCATGTGCCGGTTGACCGCCGCGACGACGACCCCACCGGCGGCGCGCACCGCTTCGACGGCGGCGGGCAGCACGTTGACCTCGAGGCCGAGCGACACCGCGCCGTCGCGGGGGGTGGTGGTGTGCAGCACCACGACGTCGGGGACGAGCCGGCGGCCGAGCAGCAGCGGCACCATCGACAGCCGGCACGGCACGTACGACAGCGTCGGGGCACCACGCATGCCGGGTCCCACGAAGCAGGTCTCGAGGGTGATGCCGTCGCGGACCGGCACCCCGGCCTGCGCGTTGAGCATGTGCAGGGTCCACTCGTCGACCCGTTCGGCGAAGGCGTCGATGATCGGCCACGGGGTGGCGAAGTTGCCGGGGGCGACCACTCGGGGGCGCGGCCACCCGGCGGCGACGATGGTGGCGAGATGGTCGACGCTGACCGTCTGGGGGCTCACACCTGAAGACTATGGCCGGCTGAACGCTCCCGTGACCCTTGTGATCGTCTTCTTGGTCACCTTCACGGTGACGAAGTACTGACCGGGGTCGAGGCCCTTGACCGTGCCGCCGTACACCCCGTCGTGCGCCTTCTTGTCATGGTGACGACCGTCGTCGTGGAGGTTCAGCGGCGGGGTCGGGTCAGGTGTCCCCCGGACGTACGCCGTCATGGTGCCTCCCTTGATGACGTGCTTGCCCTTGAGCAGGCGTCCCTTGACCACCAGCAGGCCGGCCTTGGTGCGGACCGACGATGCGCGCAGTGCAGGCCCCTTGCCGGTCAGCCCGGCGGCCACCAGGACCTGCGGTGCGCCGTGCGCATCCTTCAGCGCGATCGTCCACCTGCCCGGACGGGGATGGCCGACCACGGCCCCGCGGAACGGCTGCGGGGTGGCACCTGCTCCGCCGCCCTGCCGTGCCGCGACGGAGCCGTCGGGCCCCTTGAGCACGACGGACGTCGAGGGAGGTGCGGTCGTGGTGAGCTGCAGAGAGGTGGCGCCCTTCGGCACCACCACGTGGAGGCGCTTGGTCTTCCCCGGCTTGAGCAGGACCTTCTCCGCCAGGGCGAGCTGGCTCGAGGGCTGGGTCGGGGTCGAGCTCGACCGGGCAGTCGTCCGCGGTGCGGTGCGGGAGGCGCCGGGGTGGGGGACCTGGTCCGGGTCGAGCGCCAGGCGCGGCTCGACGAAGGAGCTGAACACCTGTCCGTCACCGGGCAGCGAGGTGTGCAGGTCCACGGTCTTCGCGACGTCGACCAGGTGCCACCAGGCGCTCGGCACGGAGACGACGCCGTCGCCCTCCTGGTCGAGGCCGCACACGCTGTAGCCGTACCCGGCCATCACCGAGAACTCCACGCCACGCTGGTGGGTGACCGAGGCGTTGAAGGGACCGTCGACGAAGTCGGGGCGCAGCTGGAAGGTCGGCACTGCGTCGTCGAACTGCGAGGCCACCGCCGACATCGGGATCGCGCAGGGCGAGCCCATGTTCGGCGTGCCGAGCATCACGAGATGGGTGGCGACCGGTCGAGCGCCGGGTGGCAGCGGGAGCGATCCCATGATCTTGTCGATGTAGTCGCGGCTGATCAGCCCGCCCATCGAGTGGGCGACCAGGTCGACGTGTTGCGCCCCCGTCGTGTGCCGAAGCTTGTCGACGTACTGACCCATCGTGAAGGCGTTGGCGTCGAGTGACCGGCCGCTGACGGGGTCGGTGTCCATGGCCGGGCTCCAGGCCGGGTCGTCGCCGACGGCGTACCCGCGCCAGGCGAGGCTGACGCCCGAGATCAGTGCCTTCATGCCCTCCCAGGTGCTGGCGTCGGAGTTCCACCCGTGCACGAGCACCACGGGCTTGGGCAGCACGGTGAGGTTCCGGTAGGCGCCACCGAGGGGGGTGAGCACCTCGACCTGGCGGAGTGTCTGCGGCTTGCCGTTCTCCCAGGCGTAGCCGCTGGTGTCCCAGTCGTAGGTGACCGTCGTGGACTTGCCCGCGGGGAACACGATCGGCCGCACCAGGTGCGTCCCGTCGTCCTCGCGCAGGTACCTGCCGGATTTGCCGTCGACGAAGGTGACGAAGCTGGTGATGTCGTCGGGGCCGACGTTGTCGACGGTGGCGGTGATCTCGACGCGGTTGCCGTCGTAGGTGCCGGTGTCGGGCACCGGCGCGAGCACGTCGTCGCCGGAGGTGGGGTCGCTCAGCTGGGAGAGGCTGATGTCGGTGACGCAGAGGACACAGTGCAGCTCCATGGTCCCGGAGAAGGTCAGGTGGCTGTTGCACGACTCGTCGGTGCCGCAGGCATACCCCTGGACGGGACCGTCGACCGAGACCGTCTGCGAGCGCTGGGTCCCCTCGAAGGGCTGAGCCGGTACGTCGAAGTTGCTGGCGTTCCAGATCTGCGCGTGGGCGTACTCGGTCAGGCGGCTGTGGAAATGGGCGCCGCCGCCGCAGTCGGGGAACCCGTCGTCGGGCTCGCCGAAGGGAGGCAGCTGCTGCGACGATCCGGGAGCAAAGGTGTTGGTCGGGGCCTTCGGTCGGGTGCCGGTCAGGGTGAAGTCGCAGTGGTAGGAGTTGTTGGCGCTGCGGATGTCCTCGGTGGCGCTGCCCACGTGGGCCGGCCAGGAGATCGCCCAGTTGCGCCCGTCGTGCGGCTCGGGGTACGCCGTCTGGTCGAGCGTCGGCACGTGCGGGTAGCCCATCGGCGTCAGGTAGCTGGTCGAGAACGCCCCGAAGTCGACGGACTCGTCGTCGGAGTAGTCCCCGCCCGCCTCGTGCGCGGTCGCCGAACCGCTGCCGGTGTAGGTGAGGATCCCGCCGGTGAGCAGCGGCACCGTGGGGGTCGACCCGGCCCGCATGGCCACGCCGGGTGGCGCGGCAGGCGGGCTCGAGGCGGCGGCCGGCCCGCCGGCGATCCCGGCGACCACGGCCGCCACGGCGGCTCCGATGACTCCCAGCGTCGACCGCTCCATGGGTCCCCCTCCGCAGCCGCGTCCCGTCCGGGCGGCGAGGGATCATGGACTGCGAAAGGATGGTATTTCCAAGATTCGCCGATCGGCAACGGTTTCGGGCACGTGGCCGCCTTCCGGCTCTCGACGTGACGCCGGTCACCTGTGACCATGCGGGCATGTCGTTCAACCTCGCCACCATGCTCCGCGAGTCCGCGCTCGCGAACCCCGACAAGCCGCTGGCCCACGTCAACGACCTGTCGTTCAGCTACGCGCAGGTCGACGAGATCTCCGGCCGGGTGGCGTCCGCGCTGCTCGGCCTGGGCCTGGAGCCGGGGGACAAGGTCGCGGTCCAGCTGCCCAACATCCCGCAGTTCCTCTTCACCTACTTCGGCATCCTCAAGGCCGGCCTGGTGATGGTGCCGCTGAACCCGCTGCTCCGGTCTCCCGAGATCGCCTACCACCTCAGTGACAGCGACTCCCGGCTGCTGGTGACGTTCGAGATGTTCGCCGAGGAGGCCTTCCGCGGTGCCCAGGAGGCCGGTGGCGTGCCGACGTACGTCGTGAACCTCCCGGGCAACGACGAACGGCCGGACGGCACCGAGCACTACGACCTCATGTACTTCGCCGAGGACACGCGCGAGCTGCACCCGACGAACGCCGACGACACCGCGGTGCTGCTCTACACCAGTGGCACCACCGGCCAGCCGAAGGGCGCCGAGCTGACGCACTTCCAGCTCTACATGAACTGCACCGTCGCCGGGGATCTCTTCGGCTTCGAGGACGACGACATCGGCGTCGCCGTCCTGCCGCTGTTCCACGTCTTCGGGCTGTCGTCGGTGCTCAACGTGTGCGTGCGGTACGGCGGCACCCTGGTGCTCGTGCCCCGCTTCGAGATGGAGCCGGTCGTCGAGGCGATCGAGAGGCACCGGGCGACGATCTTCTCGGGCGTGCCGACGATGTACTTCGCGCTGCTGGAGATGGACACCTCCGGCCGCGACCTGTCCAGCCTCCGGGTCGGCGTCTCGGGGGGCGCCGCGATCCCGGGCGAGGTGATCCGGGCGTTCGAGGACAAGTTCCCCGGCGTGGTGATCCTCGAGGGCTACGGGCTCTCGGAGTCGGCCTCCACCACGACGTTCAACGTCAGCGCGGAGCGGCGCAAGGTGCTCTCCATCGGCAAGCCGATCTGGGGTGTGGACGTGCGTGTCGTCGACGAGGACGACAAGGAGCTGCCGCCGGGGGAGGAGAACATCGGCGAGATCGTGATCCGCGGCCACAACATCATGAAGGGCTACTACAAGAAGCCCGAGGCGACCGCCGAGGCGTTCCGCAACGGCTGGTTCCACACCGGCGACCTGGCCTACCGCGACGAGGACGGCTACCTCTTCATCGTGGACCGCAAGAAGGACCTGGTGATCCGCGGCGGGTACAACGTCTACCCGCGCGAGGTCGAGGAGGTTCTCTACGCTCACCCCGCGGTCGCGGAGGCCGCGGTCGTCGGCCGCCCCGACGACCGGCTGGGCGAGGAGGTGGTGGCCTTCGTGTCGCTGAAGCCCGGGTCCTCGGCCACCGAGGAGGAGCTCGTCGGATGGTGCAAGGAGCGGTTGGCCGCCTACAAGTACCCCCGGGCCATCACCTTCGCCGACGACCTGCCCAAGGGCCCCACCGGCAAGATCCTCAAGCGCGAGCTCACCGTCTGAGCGGCGCGCGTGGGTGCATAAAGCGCGGGGCGTGGGGCACGGTGTCGGCGAGAGCCGACCGAGAGGGACTGCGATGAGCGACGACCTGCCCGAGACCAGCACCGACACCGTCGAGCCGAGCCCCAACGGCACCCGCGCCGCCGGGCCCGCCTCGATCCCCACCACCGGTGTGGAGGGCAAGCCCCTCGAGCCGCCGACGTGGCCGGTCGTGGGCGGGCTGGTCGCCGTCGTGGCCGCCGTGCTCCTCGCGCTGCGCGGCATCCGGCTCCGCCGGCAGCCGGCGACGCCGAGCGAGCGTCTGACCGAGGCGGGCCAGGCGCTGGGCGTGGCTGCTGCGGGCCTCGGAGCCCGGGCAGCGCGACGCGCGGCCGATGCCACCGAGCCGGTGTCGAAGCGCGCCGCCGAGGCGGCCCAGCCGGTCGCCAAGCGCGCCGCCGAGGCCGCCGGCCCGGTCGCGAAGCGCGCGGGGAAGACCGCGGGCCCGGTGGCCAAGGAGGTCGCGGCGCGAGCCGTCAGTGGCGCCCACGACGCAGCGGGGCTCGCTCAGGGGGCCGTCGGCGGCGCTTCCGACGTGGCGCAGGGCGCTGCCGGGCGCGCGACGGAGGCGGCCGGCAAGGTGGCGGCCGTCGCTGCGGAGGGCGCCCAGGAGGTGGCGTCGGGCGCGAAGTCGGTGCGCAAGGCCTGGCACAAGTTCGTGACGCGGCTGATCATCGTCGTCTTCGGGAGCATCGGCTACGTGCTCGGTGCGCGTGCCGGCCGGGAGCGTTACGAGCAGATCGCCGCGGCAGCGCGCCGCGCGCGGGGTGCCGTCACGCAGTGAGCTGCGGCACCGGCTCCACGTGGCCGTCGGGCGCCAGGTAGAGCCCGTCGTCGAAGAGGATCACGCCGTTGCACAGTCGGCACCAGCCCTGCTCCATGTGATCAGCGGCCACGTGGGCGCTGCAGCATCGCGGGTCGTTGGCCTCAGGGCAACGGGGGGAGTGAGTACACATCGTTGTGTCCATCTCGAAAAGGGTCTTCGTCGATTCGGTGTCGCCTGCCCCGGTGGCCCGGCTGGGTGACTTCTGACGAGGTTAGATCGATCAAAGGCGCCGTTCCAGGAGCCGCGAGGACTTTTGGCCTGGAACGGCAAACTGGGACCATTCTGGTCAGTTGACCAACTCCTCCGTGTCGAACCTCACGCACCGTCGTGGCAGGGTGTCGCCATGACGTCCATCTCTCGGGAGCAGGTCGCTCCGGCCGACCGCGCGAAGCGGCCCTTGGAGCCGGAGGAGCTCGCCCGGGGCCGGGAGGTGCTGAGCGAGGTCGAGCGCGCCTTCTCCGCCCGCGTGGCCGGTCAGGAGCGGCTGCGCACCGCCCTGCTCGTCACCATGCTCGCCGAGGGGCACCTGCTCATGGAGAGCGTGCCCGGGCTGGCCAAGACGCTCGCCGCCTCGACGCTGGCGCACTCGCTGCAGGCGCAGTTCGTGCGGATCCAGTGCACGCCCGACCTGCTGCCCAGCGACATCGTCGGCACCCAGGTCTACGACCCGCGCACCCACGAGTTCGACACCCAGCTCGGGCCGGTGCACGCCAACGTCGTACTCCTCGACGAGATCAACCGGGCGAGCGCCAAGACCCAGGCCGCGATGCTGGAGGCGATGCAGGAGCGGCAGACCTCGATCGCCGGCGTCGTCTACAAGCTGCCCGAGCCCTTCATGGTGCTGGCGACCCAGAACCCGGTCGAGCAGGAAGGCACCTACGTCCTCCCCGAGGCGCAGATGGACCGCTTCCTGCTCAAGGAGGTCATCGACTACCCGTCGCCGGAGGAGGAGCGCTCGGTGCTCGACCGGTACGACGACGGCACGCTCGGCCTGCACGCCGGTGACGTGGGCGCGGTGCTGTCCCCCGGCGACATCGTCGCGCTGCAGCGGATGGTCGAGCGGGTCTACGTCGACCCGGCCGTCAAGGACTACATCGTCCGGATCGTCGATGCCACGCGCCGGGTCGGCGAGCGGGTGGACCCCGACCGCGGCCGCTTCGTGGAGTTCGGTGCCAGCCCGCGAGGCACGATCGCCTTCTTCCAGGTCGCCCGGGCGCTGGCGTTCCTCGACGGGCGCAACCACGTCATCCCCGAGGACGTGCACGCGCTGCGGCACGGCGTGCTCCGACACCGCATCCACCTGACCTTCGAGGCAGTCGCCGACCGCGTGCGACCGGAGGAGATCATCGACGCGGTCTTCGCGGCCGTGCCGGCGCCGTGAGGCGGGTTCGGTGACCGGGCACCTCCCGCGCATCAAGTCCCGGGTCGCCATCCACGCCCACCGCAAGGTCCTCGGGCTCCTCGAGGGCGAGTACACCTCGACCTACACCGGCCGCTCGATGGACCTCAACGACCTGCGCGAGTACGTCCGCGGCGACGACGTGCGCGACCTGGAGTGGAAGGCCTCGGCCCGCAGCGGACAGCTGCTGGTCAAGCGCTTCGTCGCCACCCGCAAGCACACCGTGCTCCTCGCGGTGTCGACCGGGCGCAGCATGGCCGCGATGAACGACCGGCAGGTGTCGAAGCGGGAGCTCGCGGTGCAGGTGGCGGGCCTGGTCGGCTGGCTCGCGGTCCGGCACGGCGACCTCGTGGCCGCGGTCTACGGCGACTCCGCGGCCGGCCACGTGCGCGCGCCCTCCGGCGGGGAGACGGCCCTCGAGCGGACGCTGGCCGCCATCCACGACGCCACCGGACCCGGCGAGCGCACCCAGCGACGTGGCCTCGGTGCTCGAGCGGGTCGCCCGGACGGTGCGCACGCGCACCATTCTCGTGGTGGTCTGCGACGAGTACGCCGTCGACGACCGGCTCTCGGCGGCCCTGCGCCGGGCGGTGGCCCAGCACGAGGTGCTCCTCCTCACCATCGGCGATCTCGACCCGACCGGCCGGAGCGGGACCGCGCTGACCGACATCGACTCCGGGGGCACCCTTCCCGCATGGGCGTCCGGAGACCGCCGGTTGGCACGGGAGTACGCCGAGGCGATGGTCGCCGACGAGGCCGACCTGCGGCGCACGCTGGACCGGATCGGCATCGCCCACCAGCACGTCGCCGACCACGACTCGGCCGTGACCAGCGTGTTCCGGCTGCTCGAGAGGCACCGCCATGCCCGGCGGCGGTGAGCTGGCCGACCCGGTCGCCTACGCGGCCGTGTGGGCGTGGGTCGCGGCGCTGCTGCCGCTGGTCGTCGTCGGGTGGTACGCCGGTGCCACCTGGTGGACCCGGGACCGCGACGTGCCCCACGGGCCGGCGTGGCTGCGGCTGTGGATGACCCGTCGTGACCACCTGCGGCGCCTCGACCGCATCGAGGAGGCGGTGGCGGCCGGCCGGATGTCCAGCCGGGAGGGGCACCTGGCCGTCAGTGCGACGGTGCGGTCGTTCGTGGCCGCAGTGGGCGACGTCGACGTACGCACCATGAACCTGCAGCAGCTGCGCCAGCTGCACCGGTCGACCGCGGCCGCACCGGCGGCGCTCGTCGACGTGGTGGAGCGCGGCTACCCGCCGTCGTTCGCCCCCGACGCCCCCGACGCCCCCGACGAGCGGGACGAGGAGCTGACGAGCGTGCTGCGGGACGCCCGCGCGCTGGTCGCGGAGTGGCGACCGTGATCGAGCTCAAGTGGCCTTGGCTGGCAGTGCTCCTCGCCGCCGCGGTCCTTGCCCTCCTGCTGCTGTGGCTGCGCCGCCCCGGCCGGCCCCGCGAGGCGCTGCTGGTCGCGCACACCGAGCGGCTGAAGAGGATCCCGCGCTACCGACGACTGGCCCGGGGACAGCTGATGCTCACCGGCGTGCGCACGGTGGCCGCTCTCGCACTGGCGGCCGGCGCTGTGCTCCTTGCGGCCCGACCGGTCCGGGTGGAGGTCACCCAGCCGGACCTCCGGGCCCGTGACATCGAGCTGTGCCTCGACGTGTCGTCGTCGATGGACAAGTGGAACCGGCAGATCGTCGAGGAGTTCGGCCGGCTGGTCGACAAGCTCGACGGCGAGCGCATCGGGTTGACCATCTTCGACGCCTCGGCGGTCACGGTCTTCCCGCTGACCGACGACTACGAGTTCATCGCGGACCGGCTGGACGAGGCGCGGGCGGCGTTCGGGTCGGCGCAGTATGAGTACTTCGTCGGCACCACGCCCCTGTCGAGGGTCGACGGCTTCATGGTGCCGGACCCCAGCCGGGCCAGCCAGATCGGCGACGGGCTCGCCTCGTGCCTGCAGCGGTTCGAGGAGACCGATGGCGACCGGGGGCGTGCGGTCGTCCTCGCCTCCGACAACGACCCGGTCGGGCCCCCGCTCTTCACCCTGGAGGAGGCCGCGCAGCAGGCGACCCGCCAGCACGTCGTCGTGTACGGCGTCGGACCACCGAGCCTGGCCGAGCACGCCGACCGCACCGCCGGGTTCGAGGCCGCGACGGCCGACACGGGCGGCTCCGTGGCGATCGTGCAGGAGGACTCCGTCAACGAGATCGTGGCAGGTATCCAACGACTGGAGCGCGCCCGCATCGACCGGCAGCCCCGGCCCACGGAGCTGGACGCACCCGAGCGCGCCTACTGGCTGGCGTGCGCCGGGCTGGTGGCACTCCTCGCCGTCACCCTGGTCGGGAGGCGCCGGTGATCCGACCGTTCATCGACCCGGCGGTGCTGCTGATCGGCACGCTGGTTCTCCTGGCGCTGGTGGTGCTGGGGGCGGCCACGGCCCCTCGTGGTCGGCGTCGAGGCTGGTTGCTCCGAGCCCTCATGGTGCTGCTGCTGGCGGCCATCGCACTGCGCCCCGGGTGGGGCACGATGCCGGCGGCGACGCGGCCCTCGGACCTCGAGGTGCTGCTCGTGGTCGACCGGACCACTTCCATGTCGGCCCGCGACTGGCACGGCGACGAACCGCGACTCGAGGGAGTGCGCAGCGATGCTGCGGAGCTGATGGCAGCGCTGCCGGCCGCCCGCTTCACGGTCGTCACGTTCGGCAAGCAGGTCTCCACCGTGCTTCCGTCCACCAGCGACGCGGCGTACGCCGAGGAGACCCTGGGCCTCATGCAGCGGGAGGAGCCCTTCTCGGGGAGCGGGTCGCTGGTGGACCGTCCCCTGCACCGGATGGAGGTGCTGCTCGAGAGGATGGGGCAGGAGCAGCCGGAGCGCCGGAGGCTCGTCGTGCTGATGACCGACGGCGAGAACACCGCGTCGGGACCGCAGGCGTCGTTCGCTCCGCTGGCCCCGCTGATCGACGGCGGCGCAGTGCTCGGCTACGGCAGCGGCGAAGGCGGCCTCATGCCGCTGGACGAGGACGGCCCCCCGGACGAGTGGGTGATCGACCCCGCCACGGGGGAGCCCGCCCGCTCCCGGATCGACGAGGACAACCTGCGCGCCGTCGCCCAGGAGACGGGGCTGCGGTACCTCCACCGGCGGTCGCCGGGCGGCCTCGCGGAGCTGGCAGCCGGCTGGCAGCGCTCGTTCACCGAGCGCGCCGACGACGGCAGCGAAGCGCAGGCGCAGCTGGAGCTCGGCTGGCTGCTGGCCCTGCTGCTGCTGGCGATCACCGCGTGGGACCTGCGCACGCACTGGCGCGGGTTCTGGCAGGCACGGAGGGAGCTGGCGTGAGCGACCACCGGCCAGGCCCCGCGACCGAGCGGCCGGCACGGCTCCGACGGCGACGGGCTCTGTACATCCTCGGGCTGATCCCCTCGCTCCTCCTCCTTCTCGTCAGCCTGCGGATCGTGCTGCTGCTCGAGCACCAGCGGCAAGCCATGAGCGCCTACGCGCAGGAGGACTTCGACCGGGCGCGCGACCACTTCGCGGCCAACCGGGTGCTGAACCCGATCGAGCCCTGGATCGCGCCCTTCGGGGAAGGAGCGGCGCTCTACCGGCTGACGGACTTCGACGACGCCGTGGAGGCCTTCGGGACGGCGCTGGAGACGGTGCCCTCGGAGTACGAGTGCATGGTCCGGCTCGACCTCGCCCTGACCCACGAGGCGCGCGGGGACGCGTCCTCGGCCGACGGACACAGGGCCGAGGCGCTGGACGCGTGGCAGGAGGGTCGCAAGGTCCTCGCCCCCTGCCGGGTCGAGCAGACCGACACGGACGAGCGCACGGACCCCGACGCCGAGACCCCCGGCGACATCGGCACCGAGGGCGACTCGACCGCTCTGGACGCGAGCGAGGCCGAGCGGCGTGCGCGCGTCGACGCACCGAAGGTGGACCGCCGGTTGGCCCGCAAGCTGGCGGGCGTGCCGTTCGGTGACCCGCCTGATCCTGAGCAACCGCCGCCGGCGGACGAGCAGACACAGGAGAAGCAACGGAAGCTGGAGGAGCGCAACAAGCAGGCGCACGCCGATCACGTCGAGCACAAGGACGACTTCGACCCGCAGCCCCCGCCGCCGCCTCCTCCGCCGGAGCCGGAGTGGTGAGGTCTGCTGTCGATCAGCAGCCGACTCCGGTGATGTCGCCGTCGCGGCGCATGCCGTGGTCGGTGCGCACGCTGTAGGCCGAGCAGTAGTAGAAGCTCAGCAGCGGGTTGCGCAGCAAGGTCACCGGCGTCCACTCGTTGTTGCCGGTCGGCTCCAGGTAGCGGAACCGCTTGCCCAGCAGCTTGCGGTCGTTGTCGCGGTGCTTGAGGTAGCGGTCGAGCCAGGTCTGCACGTAGACGCTGGTCAGCGCCTGCCCCCAGCGGCTGGCCGGCAGCACCAGCGGGATGTCGGTGTACTCCAGGTGCGTCGACGCGCGGGGCACCACGAGCATCGAGTCGACGCCGGCCTTCTTCCACGCGTCGAAGCCGGTCTGCTTCTCGCGGTGCGGGTCGGGCCCGTCCGGGCTGGGCTGGGGGGCGAGGGACGAGCCCCCGCTCATGAACCAGGGCGACACGCTGAAGCCGTACTCCGACTGCACGGCCAGCGCGGGCACCGCCGGCACGTTGCCGCTGCCGTCGATGGCGCCGCTGGACCCGTCGCCTGCCAGCTTGTCGAGGGCGACGACGGTCATCACCCGCTTGTCGTAGCCCTGAACCTTCGACACCGCGGCGGCGCCGAGCGAGTGGCCGACGATGGCGATCCGCGTGGTGCGCCCCGGGGTGTCGGTCCGGCGGTCCCGGGACCGGTCGAAGAGCCGCCAGTACGGGTTGTGGTCGGTCACGTCCGCGCCGGCCGACTTGGGGTTCTTGTAGGGCTTGCGCGGGGTCGAGGTGAAGAAGCTCAGCGCCGTCTCGGTGCCGACCACGAAGTTGGACAGCTGCTGGCTCGGGACGCCCGGGCAGCCGTACTGCTCGCCGTCCTGCGGCTCGGCGAACGGGTTGCAGAACGGCAGCGCGTTGTTGTTCTCGTGCGGGAACGTCTCGCTGGTGCCCTGTCCCTGCACGTCGTAGGTCAGCACCACGTAGCCGCGCTCGGCGAGGTCCTGGGCGAGCCACTCGTACATCCCCTCCGACCCCTGCACCGAGCCGGTGGTGATCACCACGCCGGGGAAGGGGCCGTGCAGCCGGCGGCCGGTATAGGGGTCGCGCGCCCGCGGGGCCGGTCGGTAGACGTGGCCGCGCAGCAGGGCGCCGTACTTGTTGGTGAAGGCGACCTCGCGGACCCGGCCCCGGTGGTCCTCCCAGCCGGCGCGCAGTGGGTTCCCGACGTTCCACCCGGGGAAGACGTTGCCCGGGGTGAGCGCGGGGCGGGTCGGGGTTGCCGCCTGGGTGAGCAGCTGGTCGACCTCGGTCTGGTTGGTCTGGGTGACCAGCGCCGGGATGTACGCGGGGTTCTGCAGCTGGCCTCCGGGGCCGGTGATCCGCCCGTAGGCGTCGGCGATGTTCTGGGTGTCCCGCTGGACGTACGCGGGGCTCCCGGGCTCGGGTCCCCGGGCCGCGGTCGGCTCGACGGCGTGCACGGTCGACGTGCCCGCGCCCAGGCAGGCCAGCAGCAGGGCGGTAGCAGTGGCTCGGCGTCGCATGTCTCTCCCTCTCGGCTCCCTCGGTCATGGGGTCCAACGCGCCACGTCGGCGGCTGGTTACGGACGCCGGCCGGCCCCACCGACGGGCAGCTGTCCGTGGTGGAACGTTCCAAGACGGCTGATCCGGGAGAGTTGCCCGTCCGAGGGGCCCCAGCCCGACGAGACCTGCGGGAAAACTCGGACATATAGGACTTAAGTCCTTACCGTGGAGGTATGCCGAGTGCTCGACTCCTTCGCTTCGCCGGCGCCGCCGTGGCCGGGCTGGCGTCGACGCTGGCCCTGACGGTCGGCAGCAGCGCCGCTGTCCTGCCGACCACGGACGCTGCGGGCGCGCTCGACTCCGTCGTCCCGACCTCGCCGACCAACGCCGCCAAGATCTTCCAGTGGGGACTCTCGGACTGGGAGGACGAGTTCCTCGAGCCGCTCTCGGACTCCTGGCGGGTCAGCGACGCCAGCCGGGTGCGCAACCAGAACGGGATGCTGACCCTGGAGGGCACCTCCTCCGGGCGCCGCGTCGTCGCCAAGGTGCGCGTGCACGCCCGCCGCTACGGCCGGTGGGAGGCGCGCGTGCGGTCCAACGTCGACGACCGCGGCGGGACGCCGTACCGCGTGGTGTGGGAGCTGGTGCCCGGCGGGCGCGCCCGGTGCGGCGACGGCATCACCCTCGCGACGTACTCCGTGGGCGACCCGGCGGCCACGATGGACATCCGCGGGCAGGCCGGCCTGGCGTTCACCGACCAGATCCCCGCCGACCTGGCGGACTACGCCTGGCACACCTACGCCGTCGAGGTGACCCGGGACCACATCTCCTGGTTCGCCGACACCAAGGTGCTGATGACCGAGCGGCGCCCCGAGGCGCTGGCCGGCACCCGCTTCCGGATCCGGTTCCGCCTCGAGCCGGTGCCGGGCGCGCAGATGGACTTCACCCGGATGCAGATGGACTGGGTGCGCTACTACACGCTCGCCCGGCCCGGCGCCCTCCCGATCGACGCGCCGGAGGCGGAGGAATCCGTCGAGTTCGGCACGAGCTGCTGAGGTCGTCCGATGCTCACCACCCGCCCCCTGCTCCGTGCCGCCGTGCTCGCCCTGGCCGCCGCCGTCGCCGTCCTGCTGGCCGCCCTCTCCACGCCGGGCCCGCTGCGGGTCGCACCCCGCACGCTGCACCTGGTGGCCGACTCGAAGCCGACCAACGCCGCCAAGGTCTTCAAGTGGGGGCTGTCCCACTGGGAGGACGAGTTCGTCAAGCCGCTGTCGCGGCAGTGGCGGACCAACCACCCGAAGCTGGTGCGCAACCAGGTCGGCATGCTCACCCTGGACGCGACCCGTCGCAGCGGCACCGTCTGGGCGACGGTCCCCGGCCAGGCCCGCAGGTACGGGCGGTGGGAGGCCCGCGTCCGCTCCGAGCAGAACGGTGGCGGCGGCCGCAAGTACCGGGTCCTGTGGGAGCTGGTCCCGGCGGGGCGCTACGCGTGCGGCGGCAAGAACGTCGAGATCTCGGCGTACCACGTCGGCGACCGGCGGGCCCGCATGCAGGTGCGTACGCCGTCCGGCGTCTCGTTCAACGCCGCCAAGCGGCGCAACCTCCGCGACAACGTCTGGCACACGTACGCCGTCGAGGTGACCCGGAACCACATCTCCTGGTTCGTCGACACCAAGGTGGTGCGCACCGAGCGACGCGACGCGGCGCTGACCGGGACGAAGTACCAGATGCGGTTCCGGCTGGCCGGCGTCAAGGGGAAGCGGATGAACCCGTCCAGGATGCAGATGGACTGGGTCCGCTACTACTCGCTGGAACGCCCGAACGCGAAGTCGATCAAGGCTCCGCGCACCCGGCGGGCCTCGTTCCACCCCGGCTGCTGACCGACCTCGGTCAGCTGGTCGGGGCAGCGCCGGCCACGGCTCCACCGGCGACCACCAGCCCGGCCGTCCACCCCGGTGCCCGGCCGTGCTGCGGCGGCGTCACGCGGTCGAGGTCGTGACCGCTCATCACGAGCAGCCACGAGACCAGCGAGTTGGAGTTCCACATCTCGCCGGTGCCGAGCTCGTCGCGGCCCCAGGTCCGGCAGGGGAAGCGCGGAGCGAGGTCGAGCACCCGACGTGCCCGGTCCGCGTCGCGGCTCATGGGCACCGGGCTCTCGACCGCGTAGTCGATGTCGGGGATGAGGCCGTCGCGCCACCGGCGTACCTCGTAGCGGAACAGCGCCGACCGTCCCAGCGTGGGAAGGCCGACCGCCCCCGTGCCGACCGCACCGTGGTCGGTGCCCCGCGTCCGCCACACCGGGGCCATCTCGATGGCGTGGCTGCGCCCGTCGACGTGGACCACGAGCGCCGAGTGGAACAGCGGGCGGGTGGCGCGGTGGTCGCGCCGGGCTGCCAGCGTCTCGTACGCCCGGCCGCTCCAGCGCACCAGGAAGAACGCGTCCCCGGCCCCCAGCGGCAGCCAGTAGAGGTCGACCCCGGCGGGTTCGTGCATGGCCCTCACCTCACCTCCAGCGTGGGCGCGGTGCCCGCGCGGGAGAGAGGGCCCTTCGTCCCGCGTCAGACGCAGGCGCGGGTGCCGTTGTCCTGGCGTGACCCGTCGATGCCCCGGAACCCGTAGCGGAAGGAGCTCGGCCGCAGCACCAGGCGCAGCACGCCGAAGGTGTGGTCCTCCACGAAGGCCGAGCCCTTCACGTCCCCGTCGGCGGAGTAGTGGGACCGGCCGCCACCCCCGGACACGAACGAGGTCACCCCGCGGCGGCGGAGCTGGCCCTTGTGGTTCATCGGGAGGAACCGCTCGTAGTGGTGGTCGTGGCCGGCGAGGACCACGTCGACGCGGTGCCGGAACGCGATGCGGAAGAACCGTCGCATCGAGGTCTGGCTGCCGTGCTCGCCGGAGGAGTACCGGGGGAAGTGCATGGTGAACAGCGAGCATGCGCGCGGGTGCTCGGAGAGGTCGTCGCGCAGCCAGGCTGCCTCGGCGTCGCAGTCGATCTCCGAGCAGTTGCCGTTGACGCCGTACATCCGCCAGCGGCCGAGGTTGGTGGCGTAGTAGCCGGGGGCGCCGGGTTGGCGGTGCTTGAAGTACGTGTAGTAGCCGGAGGCGCCGTCGGTGATGTACTCGTGGTTCCCCGGGACGGGGTAGGTGATCTTCTTCAGCTGGCCCCACGAGTCGGCGTAGGAGTGCCGGTAGGCGTACAGCGCCCCGACGTCGTACTGCGTGTCGCCCAGCGCCAGCACGGCGTCGGGGTCGATCCTCTGGGCGAGCTCGGCGGTGTCGGCCTGGCGGCACACGGTGGCCGTCGCGGTGGTGCCCGGCGCGCACGCGATGTCGCCGACCGCGACCACCTCGACGCGCTTGCCCTTCACGCCGGCCACGCGCTGGTCCGTGGTGCCGTCCGCGGAGCGGTGGGCCGGCAGAGGTGGCGTGCGCATCGCGGTGGCCGGCGCCTCCGCCCCCACGGCGGTGATCAGCGCCGCGGCCAGCGACGAGACGAGGACGGTCGCGAGCGGGAGTCGAGTGCGCAAGAGGGTCACCTTCGGATCGGGGGCGGGGGCCTGCGACCCAGGTTACGTTCAGGCAGAACCCAGCGAGTCCTGGTCCCAGCGCAGCAGCGCGGCGACAGGTGCCCCGCCCAGGATCGCGCTCGGGGCGACCGTCACCGCGGCGCCGGTGCGTCCGGCCGCGGCGATCAGCGCCTGGTCGGCGCGCAGCTCCTCCGCGGACCCGGCGGCGCCGACGTCCAGTCCCGGGTGCTTCGCCGGCTCCAGGGTGAGATCCGCTGCGCCCTGCGGGTCGATGAGCAGCGTCTGGACCTGGCCGCGGACGAACGCGTCGGCCACGTCGCGGACCCCGGTGGCCACGGCGTGGTCGCGGCCGAGCCGGTCCTTGACCTCGTGGCTCAACGCCACCCGGCGCTCGACGACCTGCTGCATCAACGTCTCGCGGACCGCCTGCCGCATCGCCTCGTCACCGCCGTCCTCGGCGCGCGACCCGCTCTCCAGGTCCACGACCGTGGCCGCGCTGTCGGCGAGCGCCTCACGGACCAAGGACCGCGAGTGCGGGTCGCCGGCCAGCAGCACCAGGTCGATGCCCTCCTCGACCCGGGCCAGGATCTCGTCGGCCACCTCGCGTGCGTTCTGCTTCCACACGTTCTCGGTGACGTGCTGGTAGCGCAGGGCCGACCAGCCGCCGACGGGCACCTTGTGGACGTGCAGGGTCTCGCCGCCGGCGCTGGTCTCCTCCGTCGGCCCGGGCACGTCGGAGTCGTAGACCGCCACGTCACCGCCGACGTGGTCGACGACGGCGAGCACGAAGGTGAGCACGCTGTCGCGGTACCGGATCCAGGAGCCGAGGTCCGGCAGAGCGCCGTACGACGCGACGGGCTGGTCGACCCGGGCGCCCACCACCTCGTCGAGCAGCGCCTTGTCGCCGGTCGTGACCACCAGCCTGCCCACCGGGGCGGGCCGGTCGACCGGCTCCATCAGCCGTTCGCGCGCGGCTGCCACGGTGCCGGTGTCGGCGCCCTGCTCCGCCAGGGACTCACAAGCCGTGCGGACCCGCAGCTGGTGCTCCTGCTCGGCGTTCTCGGAGTCGTGGCTGACGTCGACGAGGACCGTCGCGAAGGGGCCGGCGGACTGGTAGATGTCTGAAAGCGGTGCGGTCTCCATGGTCGAGCCCGTACCCGTCCCCACCGAGCCGAAAACCGGGTCAGCCCTCGTCGACCGCCCGCCGGTAGACGTGCGCGGCGTCGCGGTCGACGTCGCCCGACGCGTCGAGGGCCACCACCACCCGGCACCCCGGGTCGCCGACGGCGATGCGCTCCTCGAGGAGCACCGCAACCGGTCCGGAGCTGTTGCGCGCGGCGATGCCGCCGAACACGCTCGACGTCATCCGGCACAGCGCCGGAGCCAGCTGGACGACGTCACCGAACGGGCACCGGTCGTTGACCAGCACGATCTGGTGCTCGTCGGCCTCGACCACCCGGAAGCCGCCGTCGATGGCGTGCTTCAGCCGGACGTAGCAGTCGCCGATCTGCTCCGGGGTCATCGCCCCCACGACCTCCGCCGCGCGCCGGTACTCCAGCTCCATCTGGCCGCCGACGTCGGCGCCGACCTGGGCGACGACCGCCTCGGCGGCGTCGGGGCCGTGCCGGAACTCCACCGCGCGGGCCATCTGCACCACCAGGGCGCGCAGGAAGGACTCCTTGCCGAACGCCCCCTCCGGCTGCGCCTCGACCAGGTCGGGAAGCGGGTCGACGGTCCGGCGGGGTGGGTCGAGGTCCACGGTCGCGGACCGCTTGACGGGGAGCAGCACCGACACGAGGGCGCCCGTCTGCGAGCGGTTCTCGACGTGCAGGTCCTGCGCCAGCTGGGACATGAGGAAGAACCCTCGGCCTCCCTCCCGCAGCGCCGCCGGGTCGTCGGGGTCGAGCACGTCCTGGGGTCGCCGGGCGGCGTGGGCCCGCTCCAGCACCGACGCGTCGAAGCCGGGGCCGACGTCGCGCACCGTCAGCCGCGGGTTGACCTCGCGCCAGATGAGGGTGACCCAGACCGGTCCCGTGGCATGGCGTACGGCGTTGCCGACCACCTCGGAGACGACGACCTCGGCCTCGTTGATCGCGTCGGCGGTGTCGGCGTGCCGGCGCAGGTAGGCGACGACCTCGTGACGCAACCGCGTCATGGCGCCGGGCGCCCGGCCGTCGACGTACCAGTCCACCTCCCCATGGTGATGGGTCGGTTGCCGCGCCGCAAACGAACCCGCCGAGCCGGCGCATCCTGCCGGCTGCCGACGGCCGAGTCGGCGCATCCTGCACGACGGTGCGGGCAGGATGCGCCGACTCGATGGGCTGAGCTGGGCAGGACGCGCCGGGTCAGCGGTCGACGATCATCTTGTCCATGTACCCGGCGCCGCCGCGGACCCGGATGACCAGCCGGTGGTCACCCTCGCCGAGGTTGCCGAAGACCCGGTGGGACTTGAACACCGGCCGCTTGCCCTTCCGGGAGAAGTCGATCGTGCCGACCTTCTGCCCGTCGATCCGGACCACCCCGTGGCCGCCGCGCCTGGCCTGGCCCCAGTGGAGCTTCAGCCGCGGGCCGGCGAAGTGCAGCGCCATCCGGGCGTGGTGCGGGGTGAAGCAGTACTGGTGGTTGGCAGCCCGCTTGTTCTTGCGGATCCTCCAGCTGTCCGAGCGGTGCACCTGCTTCGACTCGCAGCCGATGTGGTCGCGGGCGAACACCTCGAGCTGGTCGCTGTCGGACGCGCCCTGCGGGTCGGTCACGGTCAGGGTGATCGTGTAGCGACCGGCCTGCTCGTAGGTCACGCTCGGGTTCGGGTCGGTGGAGTCCACGTCGTCGCCGCCGTCCCCGAAGTTCCACGAGTACTCGAGGTCGTCACCGGGGTCCGGGTCGCTCGACCCGTCGCTGGACAGCTTGAAGGGGTTGCCCACCTTCGCGCTCTTGCGGGAGGACGACGCCTTCGCGGTCGGCTTGCTGTTGCCCTCGCCGCTCACGTTGACGGTCACGGTGGCGGTGTCGGTGGCGCCGTCGGCGTCGGTCACGGTCACCTTCACGTCGTACCGGCCCGGGGTGTCGAAGCTGTGCTTCACCTCGACGCCGGAGGCGTCCTTGGTGCTGCCGCCGTTGTCGAAGGACCAGCTGTAGTCGAGCTGGTCGGGGCTCTCCTTGTCGGTGCTCCCGCTCGCCGAGAAGGTGATCTCCTCACCGGTCGCGGCGGTCTTCGGCGTGGCGTCCGCAGTGGCGGACGGCTTGGTGTTGGCCGGCGGCGGCGGGGGCTTCGGCGTCTCGTAGCCGTAGTCGAACGTGCCGCAGCCCTCGTTCATGTCGAACTTCACCGAGCCGGTGAGGTTGCCGTCGGAGGTGTCCGGGCCGACGTCGTCACCGGTCATGCTGAGCACCTTGAAGGTGAGGCAGTCGTAGCGGAAGCGCCACGGGTTGCTCTCGTCCGGGTAGCGGGAGTCGACCTCGGTGTTGGACGGGTCGGTGTAGTTGTCGGTGTGGCCCTCGCCGGAGTCGGTGAAGGTGTTGTCACCGTCGGCTGCGGTCCACGCCGCGTCGCTCAGGTCGGGAGAGTCCGACCCCGGCTCCGGCTGCGAGTCCAGCGGGCTCTGTGCCGGCGGGTTGTCGGTGCCGACGTTGCCGTAGCCGTGCGCCTCGTCGGTGTACACCAGCGAGAGCCCGGGCAGCCAGTCGATCGGGCTGCGGTCGATCTCGCCGTGCCCGTCCTTGTCGAAGCCGGACCGGTCGCGCATCTCCATCAGGTAGGCGTGGTCGGCCGGGGCCTCGCTCGAGGCGTCGACGTAGTTCCAGCCCTTGGTGCAGCTGCTGCCGAGGTGGCCCTTGCAGCCGCCGTTGAAGACCCGCGGGTCGTCCGGGTCGCCGTCGGACTCGAAGTCGGTGACCATCAGGTCCTTGGTGCTGCCGTCCGGCAGGGTCGCGGTCACCTTGACGTCGTCGACGAACCAGCCGGGCCGCGCCAGGCCGGGGTCGGTGGCGTAGCTGAACCGCAGGACCGGCTGGTCGGCGCCGGCCAGGTCGCTGATGTCGAAGGTGTCGGCGAGGAACGTGTAGTCCGGGTAGTTGCCCGTCGTCCGGTCGAGCTGCACCGTCAGCGGGTCGGAGTACGACGCGCTCGACCCGGTGATCCCGTTGCCGTACTTGGTCTGGCACCCGTTGGCGTTGGGGTTCGTCGTCCCCGGTGTCGTGGTGGGGGTGTCCCGCTCGGACTCGTGCGACACGTAGTTCTTGCCGCCGTCCGTGGAGGTCAGCACGAACCCGTAGTCGTAGTCCCACTCGATGTCGAACGCCGACTTCAGGTCGAGCTGCACCGTCGAGCCATCGGGCAGCCCCTGGATCCCGGGGATCGCCAGGTCCAGGTTGTGCCCGGCCTCCGGAGCGCAGCCGAAGTCGTTGCCGGATCCCGACCACCAGGCGTGGCTCTTCGTGGCCTTGTCGCCGGTGTCGAACTTCGCCGGGTCGATGAGCTGCCGACCCGGGAGCTTCGCCAGGAACGCCATCGCGTTGTGGATCCGGGATCCGGTCAGCGTGTACGGCGTACCGTCCTGGGTCTTCCACTGGATCTCGTGGGTGTCCTGTTTGGAGTCGGTGAACCCGTCGACCGTGCGGTCCTCGGTGAGCACCTGCGGGACGACCCAGCCGAGCTCGACGCGGGAGAACACGTCCATGTTCTGCGACTTGTCGGTGGCCATCAGGTTCCAGTCACCGTAGGTATCCCGGCCGCCCAGGGAGTAGAAGTCGGGCAGGCCGAGCGAGTGGCCGTACTCGTGGGAGATCACCGACGCCTTGTCGATGGCGGTCTCGGGGTTCACGTTGTAGGGGCCCACCCGCACCATGACCGGGAACTCCGTCTCCTCCGTGGTCATGTCCGTGCGCTTGTCGTCGGTGTAGTAGAGCTTCTGCCCCTCACCGTTCTTCAGCTGGTCGTCCGTCGTGAAGCCGGGCAGCCCCGTCTCGGAGTCGTTGTAGTAGTACTCCAGCGACGAGGAGTGCGGCCACACGTTGTCGTACGACGCGTCGGGGTAGTCGCACGCGGCGACGGCCTCCTGGGAGGGACCGTTGCCGCCGCAGCCGGCGAACACGACCATGAAGAAGTCGACGACGCCGTCCTTGTCGGTGTCGTAGTCGGAGTAGTCGATCTCCGGGTCGGCGATCGCCGCGGCGTCGAGGACGAGCTTGCCCGTCGGGCCGCAGGCCGAGTCGATGTCCATGAGCGTCCCGACACCGGCGTACGCGCCGGCGATCGCGCTGCCGTACTTGTCGCTGCCGTAGTACTCGGTCTGACCGGGCAGCTGGTAGAAGCCGTCCTTGATCCGCTCGGAGTACAGCGGAGTGCCGGCGCCGGACGCGCCGACGGTCACCCCATGGCAGGTGCCGGACGGCTCGAGGCTGCTGAAGGGGAAGCCGGGCTCGTAGTCGAAGTCGGCGGTGGCGACGCCGGCCGACGGCACGGTGCCGTTCGGGAACAGCTGACCGAGCGACATCTCCTGGTAGAGGTTGAAGGTCGAGCCGACGACGTCGGGGGAGTTGATCTTCTCCGACAGCTGGTCACCGGTGTGTCCGTCCTGGTGCTTGCGGTCCAGGTAGTCGACCGGAACCACGGGGAACGGCCGGTCGCCGTACCGCGCGGTGTCGTACTGCTCATCCTGCGGGATCACGCGGGGGCCGTGGCTCAGCACGGTCTGGTTGCCGGTGGAGGCGACGAGCTTGGCCCTGCTGCTGAGGTCGCGCCAGACGAGGGTCGGCGTCTCGGCCAGGGTGTCGGCCTGGTTCTCGAGGACGAGGGTGGCGGTGCCCGGCCCAGCCTCGGTCGCGGCGGGCACGCTTGAGCGTCCAGGTCACCAGGTCGGTGGTCCGGTGGACGGTGCCGTTCGCGGCGCGCGCCCCGGTGAAGGAGGTGCCGGGGGGCGCCCCGACGGTGACCTTCACGTCGCTCACGGCGGCGTCGGCCGGGTTGGTGACGATGATCCGGGAGGGGTACTCCTCGCCGGGCTTCACCCAGCCCACCGAGGACACGAAGCTGTTCTGGATCTGCAGCCCGGTGTCGGTCGCGGCGACCGTGACCGGCTCCGCACCGGCGTCCGCAGCCGCGTAGTCGCCGTACGAGGCGTCGACCGCGCGCACGGCCAGGACCGTGGTGTCCCCGGTGCGCGGGAGCTTCTGGGTGACCGAGCCGGGGACCGTGGTGTCGAAGGAGCCCAGCTGCCCGGCCGTGACGTCCTGGGTGGCGAGCACCGCACCGTCGGGCCCGACGACCTGGAGGGTGAAGTCGGCGGGCACCCCGTCGCCGAGCTTCGCGACGTCGTCGCCGGTGACCTTCGTGATGCGACCGCTGACGCTGAACTGCTCGCCCCGCACGACGGTGCGGTCCTGCTGGTCGAAGTCGGCGGCGAGCAGCTTGGCGCCCTTGGTCGAGAGCACCCCGGACAGGTCGGCGCTGCGCGGCGCGCCCGGCGCTGCGGCCGCGGGGGAGAAGGTGGCGGTGAGCGCGGTGCCCATGAGCACGGACGCAGCCACCACGGCCGCGATGTGCTTGGGGCGGCGTGTGCCCTGACGGTCGGTCATGATGGGGCTTCCTCGAGGTCATTCGCCGGGTTGCGGCGAGCGGGTTCGACGAAGCGCCAACGACCTGAAGGACGCTCGGGTTACGAAGCTCCCTCGGATGCGGGGCCGGGTGCGGTCGCGGAGGCGCAAAAACGCGAAGGAGCCGTCCCCGAGAGGACGGCCCCTTCGATGGGGTGGGGGTCGCTCAGGCGCGGCTGTCGTGGTCGACGTCGACGCGGCGCTCCTCGACGTGCTTGCTCCGGCTGCGCTGCTGGTTCATCACCAGCGCCAGGACCACCGAGAGCACCCCCGCGGCGAGCAGGATCCAGCCGAGCGTCGTGTCCTCGATGAAGTTGATGTCGTACTCGATCACTCCGGTCGTGAAGATCAGTCCGAGGACGATCAGGAAAATGCCGAGACCGAGTCCCATGATGTTCTCCCTCTCTGAGGTTTGGCGTTGCCCGCAGGCTCCCCGCGGTGGGCGGTGGCTAACCGTGACCTGCGTCAAAGAGTCGCCGAAACCTGGCGTTCTGCCGCTTTCAGGACCTTAGTCCTGGACAATCGGGCGCATGGTTTCGCCGGATCTCGCCACCGGGGCGCTCACCGGCCGCCGGCGGCGGCGCTACGCCCCGGCGTCGTACGGCGCCACGCCGGTGCCCACCGGCCGCGAACGCCACCTGCTGAACCGGATGGGGTGCGGCTTCTCGCCCGAGTCCTTCCGGCAGCTGCGCGCGGCCGGCGGTGCCCCGGCGTGGTTCGAGCGTCAGCTCGACCCGGCGTCGGTCCCCGAGAGCGATCTCGGCGCGCAGGTCGCCGACTGGTTCCCGCGGCTGGGCGACACCCCGGCGCAGGTGTGGAGCAACGACCGACAGGACGTCCACCACGGGTGGGAGTACGCGCGCGACCTCTCGAACTACTCGATGCTTCGCCGGATCTACTCGACCCGGACCGTGCACGAGTCGATGGCCGAGCTCTGGAGCAACCACTTCCACGTCGACGCCCAGCACTTCCCGGGGTTCACCCAGCGGCCGGCGTACGACGCGACGATCCGCGAGCACGCGCTCGGCACGTTCGAGGAGCTGCTCGTCGCGGCCACCCTGCACCCGGCGATGCTGATGTTCCTCGACAACTGGAAGTCGGTGCGCAACGCCCCCAACGAGAACCACGGCCGTGAGCTGCTCGAGCTGCACACCGTCGGCGCCGCCGCCGGCTACACCGAGGCGATGGTCAAGGACTCGGCCAAGCTGCTCTCCGGGCACACCGTGCGGGAGCGGACCTGGACGGCGTACTACGACCCCGACCGGCACACCACCGGGGCGGTCGACGTGCTCGGGTTCCGCAGCGCCAACGCCGTGGCGGACGACCCGGAGCTTGCCGTGGACTACCTGCGCTTCCTGGCCCACCACCCCGCCACCGCGCGCCGGATCGCCACCAAGCTCGCGGTCCGCTTCGTCCAGGACGACCCGCCGGCCGCCCTGGTGGACCGCCTGGCGGGGGTGTTCCTGGACTCCGGCACCGACATCAAGGCGACGCTGCGGGCGCTGGTCGCCTCGGAGGAGTTCTGGGCGTCGGCCGGGCGCAAGGTCCGCACTCCGATCGACGACGTCGTCGCCACCTGCCGCGTCCTCGGCGTCGAGGCCGCGGCGCCGGTCAACCTGCGGTCGTTCGTCAACGAGCTCTCCTGGGCCCTGGGGAGCACGCTCGCGTTCCAGTGGCCGCGGCCGGACGGCGCGCCCGACCGGGCGGACGTGTGGGCCTCCACCACCCGGATGCTGAACTCCTGGCGGATGCACTGGGGGATGGCCGGCGGCTGGTGGCCGGACGGCGAGGCGACCTACCGGCCGCCGACCGAGTTCCTGCCGCGCTCCGGCATCCGCTTCGACGAGCTCGTCGACCACCTGAGCCGCGTGGTGCTCGGACGCCGCTCCACCCGCAGGCTGCTCAAGGCCGCGTGCGTGGGCTGCGGCGTGGCCCCGGACCAGACCGTCACCGAGCAGCCACGCGGTGATGAGCTGGAAGTTCCCCCGGCTGCTGGCGGTGCTGCTGGACAGCCCGCAGCACCTGACCCGATGAAGGACCGGTTGACCATGACGTCGATGAGCCAGGACCGCACCTGCTGCGAGGAGTACCGCCGCGCCGGCGACCTGTCGCGTCGGCGCCTCCTCGGCGGGATGGCCGCCGCGGGCGCGGCGACCGTGAGCACCAGCCTCTTCGGCCAGGCCGTCCGCCAGACCTCCTTCGGCGCCGAGACCGGAGGCAACGTGCTCGTGGTCGTCAGCTTCCGCGGGGGCATCGACGGGCTGGGCATGGTCGTCCCGCACGGCGACCCGGGCTACTACGCGGCGCGGCCGCGGATCGGCGTACCGAAGGCGTCGCTGGTGGCGAAGGACGCGATGTTCGGCCTGCATCCGGAGATGGCGCCGCTGCAGTGGTTGTGGGACGCCGGCGAGCTGGCCGCCGTACAGGCCGTCGGCATGGCGCAGCCGAACCGTTCGCACTTCGCGGCCATGGAGCTCATCGAGGACGCCGCCCCCGGGTCGTCGCTGCGTCAGGGGTGGGTGAACCGGATGGTGGGGCTGGGCGGCTCGGGGGCGGCGACCGACGCCGTGCACCTGGGCAGCGCGACGCCGCCGACGCTCGTCGAAGGGCCGGCGCCCACGGTGGCCACCCAGCAGCTCTCCGACGTCCGGCTCAGCGGGTCCGACGCCGGCTGGGCGCGCCGTCGCCGTGCGGCACCTCGAGATCATGTGGGGCCGCACGGACAGCCCGATGGCGGTGGCCGCCCGGTCGGCGCTCGCCACCGCGTCGGCGCTGGGCACGGTCGCGGCGGGCACGCTACGAGCCGTCGGTGCCCTACCCGTCCGGCCTGGCCGGCGACCGACCTGTCGAACGCGCTGAAGGACACCGCCCGGCTCATCAAGGCCGACCTCGGCACGGAGGTGGTGTCCGTCGACTACGGCAGCTGGGACATGCACGACGGCTACGGCACGCTCGCCTGGGGCGACATGCAGACCATGACGCGGGCCTTCGCCCGGTCGATGAGCGCCTTCCTGGCCGACCTCGGGCCGCTGCGGTCCAGGGTCACGGTGGTGACGATCAGCGAGTTCGGCCGGCGGGTCGCCGAGAACGGCAACCAGGCGGCCTCGACCACGGCTGGGGCAACATGATGCTGCTGCTGGGCGGGCGGCGTGCGCGGCGGTCGCTACTACGGCCGGTGGCCCGGGCTCGGGAGCGGCAACCTCGTCGAGGGCGACCTCGAGGTCACCACCGACTACCGGCAGGTCCTCGGCGAGATCGTCCACAAGCGCTTCCCGGCCAAGGACGTCAGCCAGGTCTTCCCCGGACTCCCCTTCGACCCCCCTCGGCGTCCTCACCTGACGTCGAAGCGTCACGCGCACTGGGTTCAGCGGGCACGCGTGCTGGGTCGAGAGGGCAGGCGTGCTGGCGTCAGGGCTGCTCGGCGCTCTCGCCCCGGTCCACCACCGCGCCCCGGACCGGCATCGGCCCGTCGATCTCCGGCAGCGAGCGGGGGTCGTCGTCCTCCGACTCGGCAGGCGCGGAGGTGCCCTCCAGCAGCGACCCCACCAGGGAGATGCCGACCCAGCTGACCACGCACCGCCACCATCAGTCGAACGACGGCGGTGTCCACCGGCATGGTGCCCTCCACGAATCCCCCCCACAGCGCCGGCGAGGCGAGCAGCGCGCCGCTCGCCAGCACCGGCCCCGAGAACGGGCTGGCCATCAGACGCTCACCGTGGCCATCCGGCCGGTGACGACGCCGACCGACCGGACCTGGGCACTGCCGGCGAGCTCACGGTAGGACAGCACCGGCATCCGCCCGAGGGACGGCTGCACCATGCGTCGTACGGCGGCGCGGAGCTGCGGGGCGCAGACCACCACCGGCGTCACGTTGCGGTTCTCGGCCTCGGTCATCAACCGGGCCAGCTCGGTCAGCACCACCTGGCCGGTCTCCATGTCGAACGCCACCACGCTGCCCTCGTCGGTCGGACGCAGAGCCTCGAGCATCCGCTGCTCGAGCTGCGGCTCGAAGCTGATGACGTTGAGGGCGCCGTCGGTCACGTAGGGCTGCATGATCGCCGGCCCCAGCGCACCGCGGGCGACCTCGATGAGGTGCTCGGGGTCCTTGGTCTCGCGGGCCCGCAGGGAGAGAGCCTCGAAGATCCGCACCAGGTCGCGGATCGCGACGTGCTCGTCGAGGAGGCCCTGGAGGACTCGCTGCACCTCACCGAGGCTGAGCTGGGCGGGGGTCAGCTCGTCGACGACGACCGGGTGGTTGCGCTTCACGACGTCGGTGAGGATCTTGACGTCCTCGCGCCCGAGCAGCTGGCCCGCGTGCTGGCGCACCACGTCGGCGAGGTGGGTGGTGAGCACGGAGGCGCGGTCGACGACGGTGAAGCCGCTGATCTCGGCCTGGGCGCGCAGCTCCGCGGGGATCCACTTGGCATCGAGCCCGAAGACGGGCTCCTTGACCGGCGTACCGGGAAGGGTGGAGAGGTACTCGCCGATCGCCAGCACCGTCCCCGGCGGCGCCTCGCCGCGCGCCACCTCGACACCGAACAGCTTGACCGCGTAGGTCTTCAGCGGCAGCTCGAGGTTGTCGCGGGTGCGGACCGGCGGCATGACGATGCCGATGTCGGCCGCGACCTTCTTGCGCAGCGCCTTGACGCGGTCGAGGAGGTCGCCGCCGGACAGTGGGTCGACCAGGTCGATGAGGTCGGCGGACAGCTCGAGGCCGATCGGGTCGACCTGGATGTCGGCGACCATCGACTCGGTCGTCTCGGCCGGTGCGTCGGCGGCGGCCGGTGCCTCGTCGGCCTCGACCGCGTTGTCGTCCTCGATGCGCGCGGAGGCCAGCAGCAGCGCACCGCCGACGACCAGGAACGGCAGCTTGGGCAGGCCGGGCAGCAGGCACATGCCCATCGCTGCGCCACCGGCGACCCGCATCGGCGTGCGGTGCCGGCCGAGCTGACTGATGATGTCGGATCCCATGTCCGCCTCGGAGACCGAGCGCGTCACGACGAGGCCGGTGGCGACGGAGAGCAGCAGCGCCGGGATCTGCGAGACCAGGCCGTCGCCGACCGTGAGCAGGCTGTAGGTGTGGATGGCGTCGCCGAAGCTCATGCCCTTCTGCGCGACGCCGATCGCGAACCCGCCGAGCAGGTTGATCAGCGTGATGATCACGCCGGCGATCGCGTCACCCTTGACGAACTTGGAGCCACCGTCCATCGCGCCGTAGAAGTCGGCCTCCATGGCGACCTCCTTGCGGCGGCGCCGGGCCTCGTCGTCGTCGATGAGGCCGGAGTTGAGGTCGGCGTCGATGGCCATCTGCTTGCCGGGCATGGCGTCGAGGGTGAACCGCGCGCCCACCTCCGCGACCCGCCCGGCGCCGTTGGTGATCACGACGAACTGGATGAGCACCAGGATCAGGAACACCACGAGGCCGACCACCAGCGAGCCGCCGATGACGAAGCTGCCGAAGGTCTCGATCACCTTGCCGGCGTACCCGTCGGTGAGCACGAGCCGTGTGGAGCTGACGTTGAGGGCCAGGCGGAACAGCGTCAGGACCAGGATCACCGCAGGGAAGGCGGCGAAGTCGAGGGGCCGGCTCACGAACATCGCGGTGAGCAGGATCAGCAGCGAGATGCTGATGTTGGACGCGAGCAGCAGGTCGAGCATCACCGCGGGGAGCGGGACGACGAGCATGACGACGATGAGCACGACGCCGACGGGGACACCGAGCTGGGTCAGCCGCTTCAACGACACGGGGGCATGCCTTTCAGGTCACCGACGTGCGCCGTCCGTGGCACATCTGGCGAAGCCGTCCTGGCGTCCGGATGCTCCCATCGGCTGGTCTGGTCCGCACCTGAGCCCTTCGTCGAGAGGTCACGCGTGCGAGTTCGAGACGTCGCTCCTGCTGGTGCGGCCCGCATTCGTGACGCCTCGACCCAGCGCGCGTGGCCTCTCAACCCAGCGCGCGTGACGCGTCTCAACGCTCTCAACGGGGGTGGGGGTCACGTTGGGACGCGACGGTGCCGGCTCCCCCGCGGTACGGCGGGCACCTCGGTGCTCGGTCGGGGGCTGGCGTACGAACCGCCGCGGGCGCCCTGGGTCCGTCGCCCGATGACGAAGGCCAGCACCTGGGCGACGGCGGCGAAGAGCTCCACGGGGATCTCCTGACCGACCTTGCAGGACGCGTGCAGCGCCCTGGCGAGCGGCACGTCACGGACCAGCGGGACCCGCGCCTCCTCGGCCCGCTCCCGGATCTTGGCGGCGATGGCGCCGGCACCCTTGGCGACCACCTTGGGCGCCCCGCCGGCGGGGTCGTACTTCAGCGCCACCGCGATGTGCGTGGGGTTCACCAGCACCACGTCCGCGGTCTGCACGTCGACCATCATCCGGCTGCGGGCGGCGGCGAGCTGGCGGGACCGGATGGCGCTCTTGATGAGCGGGTCGCCCTCGGCCTGCTTGTTCTCCTGCTTGACCTCGTGCTTGGTCATCCGGACCTGCTTGCCGACCTTGCGGCGCTGGAAGGCGTAGTCGGCGCCGGCCATCACGAGGCCGACGACGGCCACGATCCGCAGCAGGCTGACGATGCGGTCGTGGCCGATCTCCAGGGTCGTCGACATGGGGACGAGGCCGCCGATGAGCGGCACGACGGCCCTGATGGCGGAGTAGCAGATCAGCGCCACCACCGAGCTCTTCACGACGACCTTGGACCCCTCCCACAGCGCCTGCATGCCGAACATGCGCTTGGCGCCCGGGAGCGGGTTGAGCTTGCTCAGCTTGGGCTGGATCGACTTGGTGGCCAGGTAGAAGCCGCCCTGGGCGAGCGAGGAGGCGACGCCGATCAGCATCACGGCGCTGCCCAGCCCGACGAGGACGAACATCGCATGCCGCATGCCCTGCCCGAACAGCTCGAGCGCCGCTGCCGGGTCGGCGTCCGCGACGGTGCGCAGGCTGTGCGCCATGAAGTCCATCAGCCGTTGCAGCTCGCCTCCGATGACCAGGTCGAGGGTCATCCCGACCGCGAGCAGGGTCAGCCACCCACCGAGCTCCTGGGTCCGGGGGACCTGTCCCTCCTTGCGGGACTGCTTCTTCTTCTTGGCTGTGGGGGCCTCTGTCTTCTCCTCGCCCACGGACTCACCTCCCCCCGGCCATGGCGCGCGGTGGCCTCGGTGACCAGGTCGACCAGTCGTGAGGTGGCTTCGGGCAGCACGGGGAACGACAGCCCGACCAGCATCAGCGTGAGCCCGATCTTGGCGGGGAACATCACGTTGAGCGCGTTCATCTGCGGGGCCACCTTGGTGAGCAGCGCCAGCCCCAGATCGGCGATGAAGAGTACGGCGATCATCGGCAGGGCGATCTGCACGGCGGTCAGGAAGAACATCGAGAACGCCTCGACCAGCATCCCGGTGCTGCCCAGGTGCGGGCTCTCGCCGAGCGGCAGGACCTCGAAGGTCCGGAGCAGTCCGCCGATGACGACGAGGTGGCCACCGGTGGCGAAGAGCAGCATGGTCGCCAGCAGCTGGTGGAACTTGCCGAAGATCGTGTTCATCTGCATCGACAGCGGGTCGAACCCCTGCGCCAGGGCGAAGCCTCCGAAGACGTCGATGAGGCTGCCGGCGGCCGCGATGGCACCGAGCAGCATGGCTGCGACGAAGCCGAGAGAGACCCCGATGAGGACCTGGGTCACGGCGACGACGAGCAGCTGCACCTGGCCGGTGGGGACACCGCCGGCGGTGACGGCGGGGCCCACGGCGAAGGAGAGCCCGACGGCCAGCACGACCTTGGCCGGGGTCGGGATCGTGCGGCCGGCGAACGGCGGGACGAGGAACAGCCAGGCTCCGATGCGCAGCGACGCCAGCAGGTAGGCCAGCACCGGCTCGGCGGCCAGCGGAGATCGTCATCGCAGGACGAGGTCAGGACAGCAGCGAGGGGATGCGCTCGAAGAGGTCGACGGTGAAGTCGATCAGCGTGTGCAGCATCCAGTTGCCGGAGACGATGAGCGCCATCCCGATGCCGATCACCTTGGGCACGAACGCGAGCGTGAACTCCTGGATCTGGGTCATCGCCTGGAACAGCGAGATGGTGAAGCCGATGCTCAGCGCGGTCAGCAGGATCGGCGCGGACAGCTTCAGCGCGACCAGCATGGTCTGCATCGCGATGTCGAGGATCTGGGTGTCGGACATGCGCGCGCCTACCCGTAGCTCGAGACGAGGGACTTGATGACCAGCGCCCAGCCGTCGACCATCACGAACAGCAGCAGCTTGAACGGCAGCGACACCATGACCGGCGGCATCATCATCATGCCGAGCGCCATGAGGGCACCGCTGACCACGATGTCGATCACCAGGAACGGCACGAAGATGACGAAGCCGATGATGAACGCCTGTTTGAGCTCGGTGAGGATGAACGCCGGCACCAGCGTGGCGAGGGACACCTGGTCGGGGTTCTTGGGCAGCTCCCGGTGCGCGACGTTGGTGAGCAGCTGGAGCTCTCCGTCGTCGGTGTTGTCCAGCATGAAGTCCTTCAGCGGCTGGACGCCCGCCTCGTAGGCAGCCCCGGCGTTCTTGTCACCGTTGAGGTAGGGCTGGACGCCGTCGTCGTTCACCTGGCTGAGCACCGGGGCCATGATGAAGAGGCTGAGGAACAGCGCGAGCCCGGCGAGCACCTGGTTGGGCGGGATCTGTTGCAGCCCGAGGGCGTTTCGGGTGAGGCCGAGCACGACGAGCACCTTGGTGAAGCTGGTCGTGGTGAGCAGGATCGCCGGGGCCACCGACAGCAGGGTGAGCGCCAGGATCGTGACCACGGGTGTGCTCGGCTTGTCCGTCAGCCCGTTGAGCTCCACGGTGACCGTGTTGGGGTCCGACGGGCCGGACGGCCCTTGTGGGCCCGAGGGCCCCGCCGACGGGGCAGGGGACGGCGCAGGCGATGCGCTTGCCGACGGGCTGGGGCTCGGCACCGGGGTGGCCGACGCGTGGTCGGCGAGCGCCAGCCCGAGGGCGAGCCAGCCGAGCAGGGCGACGAGCAGTGCCGCGAGGAGGGCCCCGGCGCGGCTGCGTCGGGCGGCGGGGGTGGACAGGTCGGTCACGAGGCGTCCTGCGTGCTCCCGGTGGCGGCGGCGAACGCCTGCTTCCAGGTCTGCGTGGACAGCAGCGAACCGGCCAGGGCGCCGTCGGCGGCCCGGGCTGCGGAGGTCGCGCGCAGGGCGGCGGCGGTGCGCGCGGCGACGGGGACGTCCCTCGGAGGAGCGGGCACCGGCGCCGGCTCGGTCGCCACCGAGGCGGCGTGTCGCGGCGCGTACTCCTCCGACGGGACCACCGGCGTCGTCTGCGGGCTCGCCGATCTCCTCGAGGTCCAGCTCGGTCAGGAGCTGCACCTGCTGCTCGGTGGTGCCGAGCACCAGCACCCGCGAGCCGACGGTGACGACCGCGACCGCTGAGGTCCGCGACAGCGGCTGCCGGTGCACCACGCGCACGAGGGAGCCGGCGGAGCCGCGGAACCGCTTGGCGCTGAAGCGCGCCAGCAGCAGCAGCATGCCGACCACGACGGCCAGTGAGAAGACCAGCCGTACGACGAGCTCGAGCATGGTCAGCTCACGGCTGCGTCGTCGACGATCTCGGTGACCCGCAGCCCGAAGTCCTCGTCCACGACGACCACCTCGCCGCGGGCGATGAGCCGGCCGTTGACGAGCAGGTCGGCGGGGCTGCCGGCGGCGCGGTCCAGCTCCAGCACGGTGCCCGGCGTCAGCGCGAGCAGCTCACGCACGCTCATCCGGGCCCGTCCGAGCTCGACGGTGACGTCCATGATGACGCCGTGCAGCATCTCCATGCCGCGGGTGACGGGCAGCTGGGGGCTCGGCGGCGGCGTGGCCGGGGCGGCGTGGGCGGTGGCGAACGCGGGGGCCGCGGGCGGCGGTGCGGTGTGCACGGTGCTGGCCAGCGTCGCGTCGTTGACGAGCAGGGCCGCCGAGCCGGAGTCGCCGACGAGCGGCACCATCGTGAAGGGGTAGCCGAGGTCGTTGATCGCGAGCTCGATCGGCACGGTGCGCGCCGAGGCGACCTTCGCGCCGAAGGCGGCCGCTGCCGCGTCGAGCGCCGGCTGGGCCGCGGCGGCGAGGTCGAGGGAACCGAGCGGGCTGGACTCGAGGGCCTGCACGAGGTCGGCGCCGACGAGCACCGCGACGGCTCCCGGCACGAGGCCCTCGAACGACGCGATGGCCGCTCCGGCGAAGCCTGACGCGGACCCGATGGTGCCCGGCTGCGGCGCCTGCGGGGTCAGCGGCGCGATGGCGGGCAGGACCTGCGCGGCCGCGGCGGCTGCGGCGTTGAGGGCCGGGGACGCTGTCCGCGGCTGCCTGGGACAGCGGGGCGGCGGGAACGGTCGTCATCGGATCTCCTTGAGCATGCCGGGGTGCGGGCCGGACGGCGCGGGGTGGCTGGGCGGGGGCGGCGTGGCGACGATCTGGGCGGCGAGCCGCTTGCCGCGGACGCCGGGGGTTGCGTGCGCGAAGACCACGTCGTCGACGGCCACGTCGAGCGGGGCCGCCGCCGGGTGGCTGAGCCGGATGACGTCACCCACGGCGAGGTGGCCGAGGTCGTCGGGGGCGAGCCGGGTGCTGCGCAGCGTGACCCGGACGTCCATCGGCACCTCGTGGAACTGCTCGTGGAGGAGCGCCGCGGCCTGGGCGCGCTGCACCCGCTCGCGGTCGGAGACCGGCGTGGGCGCCGAGGCCCTGACCAGGTGCGGCAGCAGACCGGAGAAGGGCAGGCACAGCGTCATCCGGTGGTCGGTGTCGGCGAGCCGCATCTCGAAGGAGGCCACCACCATCACGTCGGCGGCGCCGGCGGCCTGAGCGAACTGGGGGCTGTACTCGACGCCGATGATGACCGGCTCCAGCTGCGCGACCCCCTCGAGGGAGTAGCGCAGCTCCGACAGCAGCCGCTCGATGAACCCGCGCACCACGGCGCCCTCGATCTCGGTCAGCGGTCGGTTGGGCTGCGTGGCGCTGCCCGGTCCGCCGAGCATGTGGTCGATGCAGACCATCGTCGCGGGCACCGGCATCTCGAGGACCCCGGCTCCGGGCATGGGCTCGGCGGAGAACAGCGTCATGTACGTCGACGCGCCGAGCGAGTCGACGTACTCGGCGTAGGACCGCTGCTCGATGGAGTCGAGGCGTGACCGAGCAGACCGTGCGCAGCGACGAGGTGAAGACCGTCGTCGCCTGGCGCGCGAAGCCGTCGAGGGCCAGCTGCAGCATCCGCGAGTGCTCGCGCGACAGCTGGATGGGTCGCCGGAAGTCGTAGGCGACGGGCTCCACGGAGGTACGGCGGCGCGGTCGGGCGGCCGCCGCGGACGCACGGAGCAATTCGGTCACAAGCCGAGTATCGGCCCTAACCGGGCGTCTCTGAGGGGAAACCTTTACTTTGCTCCCGGGCGCCAGCCGCCGCTCGGCCGCCTCCCGGGAGCCACCTACGGCGGGGGTGAGGCGCCTCCCAACGCCCCGCCCCCCGCGCGTCACTGGGTCACGAAGTCGGTGAAGTACACCCCCATGACCTCCCCCTCGTAGCGGTGCTCGAGCTCCTTCTCCAGCTGCTCCTTGAGCTTGGCGCGGACGTCGGGCCGGGTGACCTCTCCATCGGACAGGCCGCTGAACTCCTCGATCGTCGCGTCGAGCGCCTTGCTGCCGTCGGCCTCCTTGGCGTCGGCGTCAGCTGCAGGGCGATCCCGACCTTCAGGTAGTGGCCGGCCTCCAGGTTCACCTGGATCGGCTCGAGCTCCACCACCTCGCCCGGCTTCGGCTCCTCCTTGGGCTGCCGGCCGCAGCGCGAACCAGTACGCCGCGCCGCCCACCGCCGCGCAGCAGGAGGACCACGACGAGGAGCTTCTTCAGCCCGCCGCCCTCCGCCGCCGGCTCCATCGCGTCCGCCGTGCCCGTGGGCGCGGGGTCGTGATGGTCATGAGATCCCCTTCCCTGTCCGGACGACGTTCGATCCCGCCGTCGGTGCTGCTGTCTGTGGCTTCGCTCCCGTCTGCCCGTGCCCACCGTCGTCGGAGAGGCCGACCGGGTGCGCACGGTCGTAGATCACCCGGTCGAGCAGCCGCTTGTTCTCCTCGGTCAGCGACGACGCGACGACGATGTCGACCCGCTTGTTGAGGACCTGCGACCCGGGCTTGCTGGGGTCCACGAGCGGGCGGACCTTGCCGAAGCCGACCGCCGACGAGCCGCTCGGCGGGCACGCCGCTCCGCTCGTTGAGGTAGCGCAGCACGGTGACCGCACGGGCCGCGGACAGGTCCCAGTCGCTGGCGTAGTACTTCGGGGCGCCGGGGGCCTGGTTGGTGTGGCCCTCGATGGCCAGGTTGTCGTCGAGGTCACGCAGAGACCGGCGCCATCGTGTCCACGATCTGCTGGCCGCGCGGGGTCAGGCTGGCGAGGTTGGCCTGGAAGACCACGTGCCGCGAGACCAGGCTGATCGTCAGCCCCCGCCCGTCGATGAGGGTCTGGACGTCGTCCTGGAGGTGCTTGGCCCGCAGGGCCTCGCATGATCCGCCGCTCGATGCGCTCCAGCCGGTCGGCCTCGGCGGCCGCGGCGTCGTACCGGTCCTGGTTCTGCTTCTGCAGCGCCGCCGACACCGCCTGCTGCTCAGCCTCGGCGGGCGGGGTGAGGAAGTGGCTCGGGCGTGATCGGCTCGATGGCGGACACGCCGTTCTCCTCGAGCACGGTGGCGGACCCGTCGAGCATCGAGGTGGACTGCCCGAACCCGGCTGCGAGGCCGTCCTTGAGCGCGTTGAACTTCTTCTCCTCCACGGTGCTCATCGCGAACAGCACGATGAACAGCACCATGAGCAGCGTGATCATGTCGGCGTAGGTGATCAGCCACCGCTCGTGGTTCTCGTGCTCCTCCTCGTGGGCCTGGCGTCTGCGTCGCGACATCTAGGCCGCCTCGGCGGGTTGGTTCTGCTCGTGGACCGGGCAGGAGGGAGCGGAGCTTCTGGGCGACGATGCGCGGGTTGGCGCCGGCCTGGATGGCGAGGACGCCCTCGATGGTGACCTCCATGCGCGAGATCTCGAGCTCGCCGAGCCGCTTGAGCCGGTTGCCGATCGGCATGAAGAAGACGTTCGCCGACATGACGCCCCACAGGGTGGCGATGAACGCGGCGGCGATGAGGTGGCCGAGCTCCTCGGGCTTGGCGAGGTTCTCCAGCACGTGCACCAGGCCCATGACGGTGCCGATGATGCCGATGGTCGGCGCGTAGCCGGCCGGCGTCGGTGAAGAACTTCGCAGCTGTGCTTGGTGGCGGCGCGCTTGGCGGCGACCTCGCCCTCGAGGATGTCGCGCATCTCCTCGGGGTCGGTGCCGTCGATGGCCATCGTGACGCCCTTGACGAGGAACTCGTCGTCGATGTCCTTGAGGGAGTCCTCGAGCGCGAGCAGTCCCTCCTTGCGGGCCTTGTCGGCGAGGCCGACGACGATCGGTACGACGTCCGCGGACGACTCGCGCCTTCCCGGTGAACGCGTTCTTGAGCGAGCCGACGACACCCTTGGCGTCGGACATGGTCCCGCCGGCGACGCTGATGAGGATCGTCGCGCCCCACACGAGGAGCATGGGGGCGGGCAGCAGCAGCGCCGAGGGGCTGCCGCCCTCCATGACGTTCGCGGCGACGATGACGACCATCGCGCCGCCGACGCCGGCGGCAGCTGCGACGTCCTTCATCGGTCGCCCTCCTCTGCGTGGGCGGTGGACAGGGTCGGCGACTGTGGGCGGCCGTGCGGTCGTCGCCGGTCGTCGGGCACGGCGACGAGCCGGCGAGCGGGTGGGTTCGCGGACGCGGCGTCCGAGCCGGCGCCCATCCGGGCGCTCTCGGCGATGACGGCGCCGCGGTACTCGCGGATCGAGTCGACGACGTCCGCCAACGGTTCGCGGACGACGTACTTCGTGCCGTCGACCAGCGTGATCACCGTGTCCGGGGTGCTGTCGACCCGCTCGATCAGGTCGGAGTTCAGCGCGAAGACCGACCCGCTGAGCCTGGTGAGCGTGATCACTGGCGGCACCATCCTTGTGCGCGTTGTGGGCAGGCCGTCCGTGGCCTGTCGGGATGTCCGATCGGCTCCGCCGGCCCGACCTGAGCCGAACCCCGGCCGGTCTCCGTCCGTATCTCCGCCGAGTCGGCGCATCCGTCGCAGCCGAGTCGACGCGTCCGGCGCGCCAGCCCGGTCGAGCGGCCAGTCTGCCGCGCGGAACTGCGCCGGTCAACGTCGGTGGGTCTCAGGCTCAGCGCTTGATGTTGACCAGCTCCTCGAGCACCTGGTCGGAGGTGGTGATCACCCGGGAGCTGGCCTGGAAGCCACGCTGGGCCAGGATCAGGTTGGTGAACTCCGCGGCGAGGTCGACGTTCGACATCTCCAGCGCGCCCGCCATGATCGAGCCGTTCCTGCCCTCCAGGGCCACGCCGACGATCGGGTCGCCGGAGTTGGCCGAGACGCGGAACGCGGTCTCCCCGACCTTCTCGAGGCCGCCGGGGTTCTGGAAGGTGGCCACGGCCAGCTGGCACAGGTCGCGCTGGACGCCGTCGTCGAAGATGCCGCGCACGCGGCCGTCGGCGCCGATGTTGTACGACGTCATCTCGACCCCGGCCGGGACCGGCGGGTACGCGGTGCCGGTGTCGAGGCTCAGCGGCTGCAGCGCGCCGGTGGGCGCGCCCGCGGCGTCGAGGCCGTAGCCGAGGACCCGGCTGCCGGTCGGCGTGACGAACGAGCCGCCCTCGTCCAGGTTGAACGCACCGGCGCGGGTGTAGAGCATCTCCGGGCCGCGCTGGATGACGAAGTACCCGTCGCCCTGGATCATCAGGTCGGTGGTGCGGCCGGTGGTCTGCGCGGAGCCCTGGTTGAGGTTCATGATCGCGCCGGCGAGCTGGACACCGAGGCCTACCTGGAGCGGGCCGTTGCCGCCGCGGATGGCGTCGGGGCCCGACGCCGAGGACATCATCTGGCTGAGCGTGTCCTGGAAGACGGTCGTGCTGGCCTTGAAGCCGACGGTGTTGGCGTTGGCGATGTTGTTGCCGGTCACGTCGAGCATGGTCTGGTTGACGCGGAGGCCGCTGATGCCGGAGAAGAGTGAACGAAGCATGGTGTGTTCCTTACGGGTTCGGACGGGTCAGAGGACGGTGTAGGGCCGGGTCTGGACCGGCTCGGTCGGGTTTGCCGGATCGACCGGTACGTCGGTGAGGTCGGTGGTTCCGTCACCCATGGCGTGGATGTCGGCGAAGTGCACGTCCTCACCGTTCACCTGGAGGACGGGGCCGGTGGCCTCGAAGCGGACGGAGTTGACGGCACCGGACAGCAGCTCGCCGTCCGGGCCGACGTAGGACACGGTGTGCCCGACCATCCCGCTCGCGCCGAACGCGACCTGAAGAGCGACGAGCTGCGTGGTCTGGTCGGCGACCTGCTGCATCTTCTCCAGGGCCGTGAACTGTGCGGTCTGGGCGAGGAACTCGGCCGAGTCGGTGGGGTTGGCAGGGTCCTGGTTGCGCATCTGCGCGACCAGCAGCTGAAGGAACATGTCCTTGTCAGGGCTGGTGGGAATCGTGGTCGCGGCCGCCAGTCCCGTGGGGCTGGTCGGCGCCTCGACGCCGGATACGGTCAAGGTTCCTCCTCACATGGTCACGTCGACACCCGGTCGGGTGTGCGCGACGCCGCCACGTGTGGCGGCCAGGTTCGTGGACGACCGCGGCTGCGATCCCCCGGTCGAGCCGTCCCTGGCTGTGGTGTCCCCGTCCCGCGTCCCTGCGGTCCGGTGGTCTGTGGGCTGCCCGTGGGAGCCGCCGGCCTGCGAGCCGGTGTCGAGCGACGCCGAGCCGTGGTCGCCGACCACGATCTGGCTCGAGCTGGCGCCGTTCAGCTCGAGGAGCCGGTGCAGCTCGGGGGCGCCGGCGCGCAGCGCCTGCTGTGCCTGCTCGCTGCCGATCATCCGCACGTGGATGTCGCCCTTGTGCACGGTGAGGGTCACCCGGACGTCGCCCAGCGCCTCGGGGGAGAGCTTGAGCGTGATCCGCTGGGTGCCGTCCTCGCGGGTGACGAGCTGGGTGATCTCCGGGAAGACCTGACCGGTGACGTGGGCGTGCGGCGCGGCGTGTGCCGCCCCGCCCGGAGCAGCCCCCGTGGCAGGTGCGACGCCGAGGGTCGCCTGAGCCCCGGCCGCAGGTGTCGACGGCTGCGCGGGCTCCACTGCGGCGCTCAGACTCTGCTCACGTCGGTGCTGGCCCGTGCCGGTGTCCGCCTGCCCTTGCTGCGGGAGCGGAGCGGCGGCATCGCTGGCGGCCGCGGAGCTCGCTGCGTCCATGGCCCCGGTGTGGGGGCGGTCCCCAGCGCCCGGCGTCCTCGGGGTCGCCTTCTCCGGTACGCCGGCCGGCGGCTCGACGGCGGTCTGGCCGGCAGCCAGCCCGTCAGACGGCTCGGTGGTCGGGTCGGTGGCCTGAGCCGCGACCGGTTGCTCGGCCGCCGCCGTGCCGGGCTGGGAGGTTGCGGCCTCGGCTGTGGGCGCGGTGGGCATCGCGGGATCGGTGGATGCCGTGGATCCTGCCAGGCCTGGAGACTCCGCCACCGGTGCCGCAAGGGGTACGGCGCTGGTCGTGGCGGAGTGGACCGGGTCGCCGCCCGACACAGCGGTCGACCCGGGAGGGGTGGAGTCGGACGGCGCCGTGGGGGCGGCAGCCGGCGTGGCAGAGACGGGCACAGTCGTGGTCGTGGCCGCCGTCGCTGCCCTCGGACCGGGGGCGGCAAGGCGCGACGTGGCCGAGGGTGCCGGAGCCGCCTGCATCGCGCCGGCTGACGGTGCTGACGGTGCTGTCGGTGCTGTCGGTGCTGTCGGTGCTGCCTGCACCGCGGGTCCTGCCGGTGCTGCCGATCCTGCCGGGGCCGCCGGGGCCGCCGGGGCCGCCGCGTCGATGGTCGGGGCCGTTGTACTTGCGGGCACGGGTGGAGTCGCACCCATGAGTGCCGCCGCGGTTGCGGGCACGCCCCCCGCAACGGGCGCGGATCCCGCCGGCGGCACAGGCGCCGCGGACACGGCTGCCGGAGCGGTCGTCGCTGGGGCCGCGGTCGCCGGGGTGCCGGCGGTCGGATCGGTCTGCCCCCCTGCCGCGCGCAGGGTCAGGGCGGCCACCAGCACCGGCGTCACCGGGACGACCTGGGCAGCGGCCATGATCTGCGCAGCGGTGAGGAGGTCGGCGGTGCCGGGCTCCCCGTCGCCCGTTGCGGGCTCTCCGTCGGAGGTGGCCGGGACGCCGGTCGCCGGCTGCTCCGCAGCACCGGCGTCGGACGTCGTGCCGCCCACGACCGGAGGCACCTGTCCCTCCGAGGTGCCGCCCAGCAGCCCGGCGAACAACCCGCCGCCCCACGAGCCCGCACCGGTCCCGGCACCGGCGGCGGAGGAACTGCCGGCGGGCAGGACGGGCGGGATGACCGATGAGATCGTCACGTTTCTCAGCTTCCTTGGAGCATCGCCATGATGCTGCGGACGTAGTTCTGGGTCTCGGGGTAGGGCGGGATGCCGCCGTACCGGTGCACGGCTCCGGGGCCGGCGTTGTAGGCGGCGAGCGCCAGGTCGGTGCGGCCGAACTCCTGCTGGAGGCTCTTCAGCAGCCGCGCGGCGCCGTCGATGGCCTGCGCCGGGTCGAAGGGGTTGCTCACGCCGAGGCCGGCGGCGGTGCCCGGCATCAGCTGCATGAGCCCCTGCGCACCCGCACCGCTGACCGCCTTCGCGTTGAACCCCGACTCCTGACGGGCCACGGCCACGAGCAGGCCGGAGTCGACGCCGTACTTCGCCGCCGCACCCTGGAACAGCTCCCCGTACGGCGTCCCGGGCGCCACGCGCGACGTGGTGCCGCGGAAGCTCATGCCGCCGAGCGTCGTACCGCCGGAGGACTCGACACCGCCCGCCGGGAGGATCCGGCGGATCGCGGTGGGGGTCTCGTAGACGTCGGCGATGCGCACCTCGAGACCGGGGCGGGGCGCCTCGATCATCTTGCCGTCGCCGACGTAGATGCCGACGTGGTGCACCGGCGACCCGAAGGCCAGGATGTCGCCCGGCTGCGCGGCGGCCAGCCCGCCCTTGACGGCGGTGCCGGCGGTGGCCTGCTGGTAGGAGACCCGCGGGATGTCGTAGCCGAGGTTCTTGTAGACCAGCTGGATCATCCCCGAGCAGTCGAGCCCGCGCTTGGGGTCGGTGCCGCCCCAGACGTAGGGGACGCCGAGGTACTTCTTGGCCTCGTCGACCACGTCGGTGCCCGACACGCCGCCCTGCGGCAAAGCCGAGGTCAGGGTGGTCCCGGTCGCTGCCTGCGTCGCCTGGCTGGACAGGGTGGCGGCGAACGCCGCGGAGCTGGCAGCGGTGCGCGCCGGCGACAGCAGGGCGAGCTGTCCCTGGATCTCGCTGATCCGGGCCTGGACCTGGTCGACGCTCATGACGGCCGCCCTCCGAGCAGGCGCGGGGAGCCGTGCAGCCGGCCGACGACGTCGTCGGTCTCGCGGACCTCGGCGCGGGCGGCGTCGTCGGCGCGCTGCTCGGCCCGCGTCTCGAGCAGGTGCTCGATGGCCTTCATGCCGGCCTTGTCGGCCTGCCAGCGCTGGTGGGCGGCCGTGGCGACGGTCCTGGCGTCGGTGAGCCGGTGCTCGGCCTCGCCGATCGCGACCGCCATGGTCGCGAGCAGGTGCCGGGAGACCACGAAGTCGTCGAGGCTGTCGGCCTCGCGGGTGACGGCCTGCTGGAGGGCGGTGCGCAGCTCCTCGAGGTGCGCCTCCCGGTCGCGCACCGTGGTCAGCGCGTGGAGGAGCCCGACTCTGCTGTCGCGCTCGCGGACCTCGCGGACCCGACGCACGGCCCGCATGCCGCGGTCCTGTTCCTTCGCGGTGCTCATGACAGCAGCTCCTGCAGCTCGTGCCAGGTGCCGGCCAGCTCGGTGGTGTGGTCGACGTCCTGGCGGAGGAAGTCGTTGATGCGGGGCAGCAGGGTGATCGCGGCGTCGGCGTCGGGGTCGCTGCCCGCGGCGTAGGCGCCGATCTCGACGAGCTCCTTGACGTCGCGGTGCGCGGCGAGCAACCGGCGGAGCGTGGTCGCCGCGGCCCTCTGCTCAGTCGTGGTGACGGCGTTGGTCACGCGGGACACCGACTCCAGCACGTCGATGCTGGGGAAGTGGCCGGCCGTGGCGAGCCGGCGGCTCAGCACGACGTGGCCGTCGAGGATCGAGCGGACCGTGTCCCCGATCGGGTCCTGCATGTCGTCGCCCTCGACGAGCACGGTGTAGAGCCCGGTGATGCTGCCGCGTGCACCGTTGCCGGCGCGCTCCAGCAGCCGGGGGAGCAGCGCGAAGACGCTCGGCGGGTAGCCGCGGGTGGCCGGCGGCTCGCCCGCCGACAGGCCGACCTCGCGCTGGGCCATCGCCACGCGGGTGAGGCTGTCCATCATGAGTACGACGTCCTGGCCGGTGTCGCGGAAGTGCTCGGCGATCCGGGTGGCGACGAAGGCGGCCCGGAGCCGCTCGACCGGGGGCGCGTCGGAGGTGGCGACGACGACCACGGACCGGGCGAGGCCCTCGGGGCCGAGGTCGTTCTCGATGAACTCGCGGACCTCGCGGCCCCGCTCGCCGACCAGGGCGATGACCGACATCGCGGCGTCGGTGCCGCGGGCGATCATCGACAGCAGCGTGGACTTGCCGACGCCGCTGCCGGCCATGATCGCGACGCGTTGGCCGCGGCCGCAGGGGACCAGGGTGTCGAGGGCGCGGACGCCGAGGCCGACCTGCTGGGTGATCCGGGCCCGGGACAGCGGGTCGGGAGCCTGGTTGTCCACGCTGACCTGCGGCAGGTCGGTGAGCGGCGGGCCACCGTCGATGGGCCGACCGAGCCCGTCGAGCACCCGGCCGAGGAGCTGCGGGCCGACGGGCACGGACAGCGGGCCTCCGGTGGTCCGCACGTGCATCCCGGCGCGCAGGCCGGTGGTGGAGCCCAGCGGCAGGCAGACCAGGCCGTCGGGGCCGCTGGCGGCAACCTCTGCGTAGACGAGGCGGGGGCCGTGCACCTCGACGATGTCGCCGACGGCCGCGTCGACACCGCGGACCAGCAGGTGGAGGCCGAGCAGCTCGGTGACCACGCCGAGGCGGCGCGGCAGGGCCGCGGTGAGCGCCCGGTCCAGGCGCTCGGAGGCCAGCAGGGCTGAACGTGTCATGCCAGCACCTCCAGCACGCGTTCCAGGGCGGTGGAGACCCGGGCGTCGACGACGCCGGTGTCGGTTTCCACCAGGGCGTCGCCGCGACCGAGCGTCGGGTCGGGGACGACGACCGCGGCGCCGGCGAGGGCGGCCAGCTCGGGGTCGCCGGCCTCCTCCGGTGCCACCCGGATGCGCACCACCGGCTCGGCGGGGGCCAGGGCCAAGGCTCGCCGTACGGCACCCAGGCCGGGGGTCTTGGCCACGGCCAGCTCGTGGCCCACGAGCGCCTCGGTGAGCTGGGCGGCGAGGCGCACGGCGTGGGTCTGCACCTGGGTGCACGTCGTGGTGGTCGCCTCCTCGAGCGCGGCGGCTGCCTGCAGCAGGGCCTGGACGGCCGCCTGGTGCTCGGTCTCCCGCCGCTCCTCCTCGCGGCGCTGCCGCTCGACGGCGGCGGCCGCGTCGCTGCGCGCCTTCTCCTCGGCGGCGCGGCGCCCCTCTGCCCAGCCGGTGGCGTACCCCTGCGCGCTCGCCGCGGCCTGGGCCTCTCCGGCCAGTGTCGACAGCACGTTCTCGGTCGCCTGGTCGCCCAGCACCGAGCCTCCGGCGAGCCGGGTCCACTGGCCCGACCGCAGCTCGCGGAGCGCGAACGCGGCCGGGCGGACGGCGTGCTCGGTGCCGGCCTGGGCGCCGATCACCGTTCCGGCCGGCACGGCCCCGCCCTCAGGCGACGAATTCGTCATCGTTGCCTCGTCGCACCATGATCTGGCCCTGCTCCTCGAGCTGCCGGATCGTGCGGATGATGTTCTGCTGGGCCTCCTCGACCTGGCGCAGCCGCACCGTGCCGAGCAGCTCGACCTCCTCGAGCAGGTTGGTGGCTGCCCGCTCGGAGAGGTTGCGGGTGATCTTGTCGCGCACCTCGTCGGCGACGCCCTTGAGCGCCAGTGCCAGCTCGGAGCCGTCCACCTCGCGGAGGACCAGCTGGATGGAGCGGTCCTCGAGGCTGACGATGTCTTCGAACATGAACATCTTGCTCTTGATGACGTCGGCCAGCGACGGGTCGAGTGCCTCGAGGCCCTCGACGATCTGCCGCTCGGTCGAGCGGTCGGAGCGGTTGATGATGTTGACCAGCGGGTCGAGACCGCCGACGCGGGACATCTCCGACGGCTGCAGCATCGACGACAGCCGGCGCTCCAGGGTGGCCTCGACGGCCTTGATGATCTCCGGCGACGTCTGGTCCATCACGGCGATGCGGTGCGCGACCTCGGCCTGCATGTCCGGCGCGAGACCGGAGAGCAGCAGGGACGCCTTGTCCGGCGTCATGTGGGCCAGCACCAACGCGATCACCTGCGGGTGCTCGTCGATGATGAAGGACCGCAGCTGTGCGGCGTCCGCGCGGTGCAGGAACTGGAACGGCGTGGCCACCGCGGCCGCGTTGAGCCGGGCGATGATGTCGGCCGCCCGCTCCGGGCCGAGGCTCTGCTCGAGGATCTCCTGGGCGAAGCTCAGCCCGCCCTGCGCGATGTGCGCGCGGGCGACCATCATGTCGCGGAACTCCCCGAGCACCGTCTCGGTCTCGGCCCCGCTGATGGACTGCAGCCGCGCGATCTCCGCCGATACCGCCTCGACCTCCACCTCGGACATGTGGCCGAGGACGGTGGCCGCGCGCTCGCGGCCCATCTGGACGAGGAGGATGGCAGCCTTGCGGACGCCGGCGCCGGTCAGGACGAGTGTCATCTCAGCGCTCCACCAGCCAGCCGCGGAGCAGGGCGGCGACGTCCTCGGGCTGCCGCTCCACGAGTGCGGCGATCTCTTCGCGGATCTCGGTGGTCTCGTCGGGCTCGGCGGACTCGAGCGCCAGCATGGCGGCGTTCGGCGGCTCGATGGCGGCGTGGTTGGCCCGCTCGAGGGCGTCGCGGCGCAGCTGATCGACGACGTAGCTGGTCGCCTCGGCGCGCGCCTTCGCCCGGCGCCTGGCCTGGATCCAGGCCACGAGGATCATCAGCGCGACGATCCCGACCAGTCCGCCGTTGCGGACCAGCGTCATCGTCTGGGCCTTCTTGTCGGCGGCCTGGCTGGCCTTCAGCTCCTCGGCGGCCGCAGCCTCCGCCGTCCGGTCGAACGGCATCGCGGTGACCTCGATCGTGTCACCGCGCGCCTGGTCGATGCCCAGGGCGGAGGCGACGAGGTTCTGCACGGCGGTCGGGTCGGTGCCGCCCAGGGAGCGGGTGTCGATCACCACGCCGACGTGGAGCGAGTTGACACCACCGGGTGCCGCCTCGCGCGTCTCGATGGTGTTGTTGACGCCGTTGTCGGCCATGCCCGAGGTCTTCTCGTACGACGAGCCGGAACTGCTGTTCCCCGTAGGGTCCATGTTGCTGTCCGGACCGACCACACCGCCGTACGTCGGGGTGGTGGGGTCGCCACCCTGGAGCACCTCCTTGGAGGTGCTCTCCGACAGGGCGATCGGGTTGCCGTAGTAGCGCGTCGACTGGGTGGTGGTCTTGTCGAACGACAGGTCTGCGGTGACCTGCACGGCGGTGTTTCCGGTGCCGAGGACCCGGTCGAGCATCGCCTGCACCTCGCCGCTCATCCGCGACTCGAAGTCCTGGACCTGCTGGCTCTGCGTGGCGGTGGAGCCGGCGGAGCCGCCGGGCGCGGACAGCACCTTGCCGGTGGAGTCGGCGACGGTGACCTTGTCCTCCTTGAGGCCGTCGACGCTGGAGGAGACCAGGTTGACGATGGCCTGCACCTGCTCAGGCTCCATGGTCATGCCGGCGCGGGTGGAGACCAGCACCGAGGCGGTCGTCGGGTCCTGCTGGTCGGCGAAGACCTGCTTCTGCGGGATCGCGAGGTGCACGACCGCCGCGTCGACGCCGTCGATCGCCTCGATGGTCTTGGAGAGCTCGCCCTCCATGGCCCGCTTGAAGTCGGTCTGCTCCTGGAACTGCGAGGTGGAGATGCTCTGGTTGTCCAGCAGCGAGTAGCCGCCCTCGCTGGCCGTCGGCAGGCCGTCGCCGCTGAGGCTTATCCGGGTCGAGTAGACCTGCTCACGCGGCACCATGATCGTGTTGCCGCCGTTGCTCAGCTTGTAGGAGATGCCCTTGGAGTCGAGCTCCTCGATGACCGCGCTGGCGTCCGAGGAGGCCAGGTTGCTGAACAGTGGGGCGTAGCTCGGCGCGGCGGCCCAGCGGAACACCATGAAGCCGGCGAGCAGCAGCGCGCCGGTGCCGATGACGGCGACGACCTTCTGCCCGGCGGTGAAGCCGAGGAACGTCGTCTGTGCACGCCCGAGATACCGGGACAGATTCTCTTTCATCCCACCTGCATCCGCATGATCTCGTTGAACGCCTCGACGGCCTTGTTGCGTACGGCGACCGTCAGCTGGGTCGCCACCGACGTCTCGGTCGCTGCGATCGTGTAGTCGTGGATCGCGCCGAGGTCACCGGTCGCGGCCTGCACCGCGAGGTTGTCGGTCTTGTCGTTCATCGCCTCGAGGCCCTCGATGCCGTTGAGCAGCATCTGGCCGAACTGCGGCCCTTCGGGCCCCTGGGACGCGGTGGTCGCCTCGGGGCGGACGGTGGGGGCGAGGAGCGGCTGGAACCCGCCGACGGCCTCGATGCCGGAGACGCTCATCAGCCCCTCCCGATCTGCAGGGCGCTGCTGTAGGTCTCCTGGGCGTTCTTGGTGACCTGCACCGACGCCTGGAAGCCGCGCTGGGCCATGATCAGCTGGCTCATCTGGCTGCCCATGTCGATGTCGGGCATCCGCACGTAGCCGTCGGCGTCGGCCAGCGGGTGGTCGGGGGCGTAGGTGACCCGGCCCTCCGCGTCGCCGAGCTCGATGGAGGCGACGTCGACGCCGCCGTCCGCGCGCGACTCGGCGTTGACCAGCTGGGCCTGGAAGGCGTTCTCGCTGGTGCTGCGCACGGTGTTGACGTTGGCGATGTTGTTGGCCAGCGCGTCAAGCCAGGTCTGGTGCATGCCCAGGCTGGTGTTGGCGATGCGGATCATGTCGAAGGCGCCCATCAGAAGGCCCCTGCCGCGGTCCGCATGTTGCTCAGCCGGTCGGTCACCGACCGGCTGACGATCTGGAACTGGAAGACCGACTGCATGGCGGCCATCGACTCCTTGCGGAGGTCGACGTTGTTGCCGTTCTCGCCGACGGGGGTGTCGGTGGGGGTGACGGAGACGGAGACCCCGGAGCTGCCGACCCCACCGCGCACGACCGCGTCCTTCAGCGAGCTCTCGAAGTCGACCGAGCGCGCCCGGAAGTCGGGGGTGTCGACGTTCGCGATGTTGTCGGCGATCACGTCCTGACGGAACGAGATGCCGTTCAGGGCAGTGTGGAGCACGCCTTCGACGGCGTCGGACCCAAAGATGGACACGGTAGACCTCTCACCCGCAGCCAGTCGTCGGAACGACTGACCCCTCCCAGATGCCGGTCCATCGGCGGTGTGAGCTCTCCCTGCTCAAGCCCCACTTCGGCCCCCCTGCGGGCGACTTGAGGCATCCCGACAAGAAAGTCTGCTCAGCCCAACTTCTTTACCGTCGAGAGGTCAGGCATGCGAGGTTGAGAGGCGGGCGTCGCAGAGGCCAGGCATACGACGTTGAAGGGTCAGGAATGCAGCGTTGAGCGGTCACGGGTGTGGGGTTGAGAAGTCAGGGACGCGCGCTTGAGAGGTCGCGCGCGCTGGGCTACCAGCACGAGCGACGTCTGGACCCTGCCTGCCGGGCGCCTCAGCCCCGCATGCCTGACGCCTCAACCGTGAATTCCTGGCGTCTCAACAGGGTCGGTGCTGGTGCTGGGTCAGGCGTTGAGGTTGATGTAGATCGGGACGTCGGGCTCGGCGGTGTCCCGGATCGCCTGGGTGAGCCGCCGGTGGCGGCCGGTCTCCATCAGCCGCTCGGTCATCCGGTGCGCGACGGCGAGCTGACGCTCGAGGACCAGGCGCGCGCGCGGCTCCAGATCGCTGGGCAGCGGTGCCCGCATCGCGGGCGGCGACCAGGCCGGCAAGGGCTCCAGCTCGAGCGCGCGGTCGGCTGCGAGCATCGCCTCGGCGAGCTGTACGTCGACCTCCAGCCGGTCGAGCTCGGCGACCCAGGCGGCGTGGAACTCCCCGGTGGCGTCGGCGGGGTCGGTGGCCGGTGGGGGCACGGGCAGGGCGGCGGACACGGTCAGCCGGCCGCCTGCACCGACTGGACCGCCGCGGTGCGCCAGGTGTCGGCCAGGTTCGTCACGATCGAGAGGCACCCCTCGGTCACCGACGGGTCCTTGCTGATGTTGGCCCGGATGAGCTCGTTGTGCAGCCAGTCGTAGAGCGACGCGAGCCCCGGTCCGCCGTCCCACGCCTCGACGCGCAGCGTGCTGCGCAGGTGGATGACGATCTCCTGGGCGTGCACGAGCTGGTTGTGCGCCTCGGGGTGGTTGCTGACCCGCTGCGCTTCGAGACCCCGCTGGACGTCGAGCACCAGCCGGTCGCAGAGCATGACCAGCAGCCGCTCGGGGCCGGCGGTGGACACGCTGTTGTCCACGTAGGCGTTCTTGGCGTTGGAGTACATGTCGCGTCCTTAGCTGCTGCTCATGGTGGGCAAGTGAGGAGATCTGGCTGGCCAGCCAGTTCGACTGGCTGTTCATCTGGCCGAGTCGCGGTCTCGAGAGCGGTGAACTGTCGCGTGAGCGTCGTACGGCGGAGCTCCAGCCGGTCGTCCCAGCTCTCGATGTCCTTGTTGAGCCGGTCGAGGGAGGTCTTGCGCCCGTTGATCGCTACGGTCAGGGTGCCGGTCGACGGAGTCGCTGGCGGCCTTCGCAACGGCCGCGAGCTGGTCCACGAAGCCGGTCTTGCGCGTCTGTCCTGAAGTACGCCGCGGTCTTGGCCGGATCCGCCTCGTAGGCCTCCTTGAACTTCGCCTCGTCGAAGGTGAACTGCGCGTAGCGGTCGAGCTGGATTCCCACCGACGACAGGGTCCCTCCGGCGACGGCGTAGATGGAGCTCACCAGCTGGTCGCGCAGCGAGCGCATGCCGGAGTCGCCGGCAAGGATTCCTGCGGTCTTGCCCGCGCCGGACTGGGTCGAGGTGTCGATGTCGGTGAGCAGGCCGTTGAGCTGGTCGACCAACCCCTTGACGTTGTCGGTCACCGCCTTGGTGTCGGTGGCGACCGTCGTCGTCACCGCGGTGTTGGCGACCGCGTCGAAGCCGAGGGTGATGTTCACCCCGGGCAGCACGTTGGTGAACGTGTTGGTGGCCGAGCTGAGCGTGTCCGCGCCGACCTGGATCTGCGCGTCGGCGCCGGCCCGCTCCACCGTCGAGCCGCCGAGGAGCGGCTTGTTCCCTTGCGCCTTCGTGATGTCGAAGTCGCTGTCAGCTCCGGTCTTGGTCGACTCGACCCGCAGCCGGTAGGTGCCGTCGCTGAGCTTGATGGTGTTGGCGCGGAGGTCGTGACCGGAGCCGTTGATGGCGTCGACCACCCCCTGCAGCGTGCCGTCGGTGGGCAGCGTGTAGACGTTGCCGTCCAGCATGTCCAGCGTGATGTCCGTGTTCCCATTTGTGAACACGGAGTCGGTGAGCTGCGCAGAGGTGGCGAAGGAGATCGTGTGCGCCTTGGCGGTGCCCAGCACCGTGAAGTCGAGCGAAGTGGGTTGCGCGCCCGAGGTCGTGCTGATGCTGACCTTGTCGTAGGAGCTGGTGCCCTTGGACTGCGACCAGGCGTCGACCTTGGCGAGATCGGCTGCCTTGGAGGCGAGGACGCTGAACTTGGTGTTGAAACCCTGCAGGGCCGTAATGGCCGACTGCTCGGTGCCCACGCGGGCCTTGAGCCGGCTCTGCGGGCATCGCCTCGAGCTGCATGAGCTGCGAGATGATGGTGGCGGTGTCGAGCCCGCTGGCGAGCCCGCTGATGCTGGCGCTTCCGCCCATGGCCCCTCCTGCGATCGCTCGGAACATGACCCCGGGGTGAGGGCGGGTCACGCCCTCACCCCGGAAGTCTTGGTTGTTCGTGCCGGTGCAGCACCGGCGTCAGGTTCAGCGGAGCAGCGAGAGCACGCCCTGCGGAGCCTGGTTGGCCTGCGCCAGCATCGCCGTGCCGGCCTGGGACAGGATCTGCGAACGGGTGAAGTTCATCATCTCCGACGCCATGTCGGTGTCGCGGATCCGGCTCTCGGAGGCCGACAGGTTCTCGACGGCCACGTTGAGGTTGTTGACGGTGTGCTCGAACCGGTTCTGCACCGCACCGAGGTTCGCCCGGGTGTTCGAGACCGTCTTGATCGCGTCGTCGATCTTGGTGATCGCAGCCGACGCGCCGCTCTGACCCGTGAAGGTCACGGTCGCCGCAGCCAGCTCCGCCGCCGTCGGCGACGCGCCCGGGGCGGTGCCCGTGAAGGTCAGGTCGGTGCTGCTGACGGCAGCCGTCACCTTGCCGGTGCCGAAGGTGTTGTCGAGGGCCTTCTGCAGCTCACCGAGGTTGGTGGCGTTGCTCCATGCCAGCGAGTCGTCCTTCTTGACCACGCTCGACAGGTCGACCGACTGGCCGTTGTAGCTGATCGCGCCGTTCAGCTCGCTGGTAGCCGCAGTCACGTCGACGGCGCCGGTGGTGGCCACCGAGGCGGTCGAAGCGGCCGCAGCGACCGTGGTGCTGCCGGTCATGACGCCGGTGCCGGAAGCCGACTTGGTGACGTCGACGCCCTCCACCTTGAGGCCGGCAGCGCCCATCGAGGTGCCGATCCCGACGCTGATGGTCTCGCCGGCGTTGGCCCCGACCTGGAACTTGCCGTCGTAGTTGCCGTCCAGCAGCTGGGTGCCGTTGAACTGCGTGGTGGTCGCGATCCGGTCGAGCTCGCTCTTCAGCTGCACGAGCTCGGACTGGATGTTGCCCTTGGCGTCGCTGCTCAGACCGCCGTCGTTGGAGGCCTGCACCGACAGGTCGCGCATGCGCTGGAGGATCGAGTGGGTCTCGGTCAGCGCACCTTCAGCCGTCTGGACGACGGAGATGCCGTCCTGGGTGTTGCGGACGCGCGACCTTGAGGCCACCGACCTGAGAGCGCAGGCCCTCGGAGATCGCGAGGCCGGCAGCGTCGTCGGCCGCGCGGTTGATGCGGAATCCGCTGGACAGCTTCTCCAGCGACTTGGACATCTGGCCCTGCGTGACCGACAGGTTGCGGTACGAGTTCAGAGCGTCGATGTTCTGGTTGATACGAAGACCCATGGTGGTTCCCTCCTGGATTAAGGTCCGGTCCGGAGTCCATCCGTGGGCTCCGTTGCCGTCCTCTTCGGCTCGTGGCGACGAGGACTTGAGTCCTCTGCCGGAATTTTCGTGACTCTTCTGTCAGAGCGACAAGATCAAGCGCTGCGGTCGACAGCTGTCACGCCGCCCAGCCGCGCCACCGCCGTACGGCGTGAGGCGACTGCTGCGAAGTAGGCGTCGCGGCGTCGAGCGGCGCACCCGTCGGGGCGGGAGTGCGCGGCGACCAGCTCGGGGTCGAGGGAACTGTTCATGGCGTCCTTGAGCAGGACCAGGGCTTCGGCACGCATCTGCGAGATGCGGGACTCGGTGACCCCGAGCTCGTCGGCGATCTCGGCCATCGGGCGCTCGGTGAAGAAGTAGCCCTCGACGACGATCCGCAGCCGCTCGGGCAGCAGGGCGACGGCGTCGATCAGGTAGCCGATGCGCTCGTTCTGCTCGATCGTGTCCTCGGGGCTCGGTGCCCGGGTCGGGAGCACGTCGTCGATAGGAGTGTCCCCGAAGCCCTGCAGACTCATCACGCTGGCGCGGGACACGTCGTCGCCGTTGGCGACGACCTCCTCGACGGTGATCCCGGCGGCCGTGGCGACTTCCGCGTCGCTGGGCACCCGACCGAGTTCGACGGCGAGCCGGGAGCGGGTCTCGTCCAGCTCTCTGGCCCGGCGGCGCACCGAGCGACTGGCCCAGTCGATGCCGCGCAGCTCGTCGAGGATGGCGCCCCGGATCCGGGTGGCGGCGTAGCGGGTGAACGGGACGCCCCGGCTCGGGTCGTACGAGCGCGCCGCCATGACGAGCGCGGTGAACCCGGCAGAGGTCAGGTCGTCACGGTTGACGTGTCCGGGCAGCCGGCCCATCGACTCGCGGACGATGTGTCCGACCAGGGCCATGTGTCCGGTGACCAGCTCGTCGCTGTCTACGGGGTGCGGGTCGGGCGTCTTGTTCACGTGACCGACTTTGGCGACCTCTGCGTGTCGCTGCGGGAAAACCGGCAAGAAACCTGTAGATAGGCCGCCAAATGGGACATTCGGAAAATTTAGATAGCCCGGAAGGACTATGGTCCCCGGCGCGTCGGACCGTCAGTTAGTCTGCGTCCGATGGTCCCGTCCGGACACCACCATCGACCGATGAGCCTGGGCGACCTGAGGGCAACGGCAAAGAAACTCTCAAGTGCTCCCCCGGGGATGCCGATCACCTCCGCACAACGAGTCACACCATCTTCGAAGGAGAGCCGGCCGATGGAGGATCTCTCCCTGATCCTGTGGCGCGAGCGTGAGCTGTTGGACACCTTGCTCTACAAGCTCGAGATCGAGCAGCTCGTGCTGGCGAGCGGCAAGAGCCGCTGGCTGGCGTCCGCCGCCCGCGAGGTCGAGACGATCCTGGACTCGATCCGCGAGACGGAGCTGCTCCGTGCCGTTGCCGCCGACGAGGCGGCGGGGCGCGTCGGCCTCGCCTCGAACCCGAGCCTCCGCGCGCTGGCGGATGCGGTGGACGAGCCGTGGCGCTCGATCCTCACCGACCACCGGGAAGCATTCCTCGGCTACACCCGCGAGGTCGCCGAGATCGCCGCGGCCAACCGGGAGCTGCTCACCGCGGGCCAGCAGGCTGCCCGGGAGATGTTCCTCGGCCTGTCCGAACAGCCCGACGGCTACGCGCACGACGGCCGCGCCGTCGTGGAGGAACCCCGGCACCGGCTCCTGGACCAGAGCATCTGAGATGAGCACGTTCTCCTCGTTGGGCTCGGCGCTGTCGGCGCTGCGGTACAACCGCGTCGCGCTCGACAACGCCAGCCAGAACATCGCCAACGTCGGGGTCGAGGGCTACACCCGCCGCCGCATCGAGTCGGCCACCGCGGGGGCCCCGCTCGTGCCGGCGATGTTCTCCCGCTCTCCCGACACGAACGGCGGGGTGCGGATCACCGGGGTCACCCGGATGGCCGACATGTTCCTCGACGCGCGTGCCCGCACCGAGCACGGTCGGCAGTCGTACCTCGACGTACGCCAAGGTGTGCTCGACCGGCTGGAGACGGGCATCGGCGAGCCGGGCGAGAACGGCCTGGCGGCCGTGATGGCGGAGTTCCGCCAGGCGTGGGGAGACCTTGCGAACAACCCGGCCAACCAGGCGGCGCGCAGCCAGGTCCTGGCCCGGGGCGCGGCGCTCGTCGACGGCGTGCAGGTGCAGGCCCACAACTTCGAGGTGGAGGCCGGTGACCAGCGGATGCGGCTCAACGGCATGGTCCTCGAGACGAACACCGTGGCGTCGGACCTGGCCGCGACCAACAAGGCCATCGGAGTGGCGAAGATGAACGGCTCCGACGCCAGCACGCTCTACGACCAGCGGGATGCGCTCTCCCTCCGGCTCTCGGAGCTCACGGGCGGCAAGGGGCAGATCAACGACAGCGGCGGCATGGACTTCGCGGTCGGCGGCGTGGCGCTGGTCACCGGCGGCCGGCCGGGCACGTTGGAGGTCGCCTCGGGAGTCACCGCCGACGGTGCCGCCGACGGCAGCCCGGTGACGTTCCGGATCGTTGCTCCCGACGGTGCCTCCACGACCGCCGTACCGGCCGGACAGGGCGGCGAGCTGGGCGCGGTCACCGAGATTCTCGACACCACCATCCCCGGGTACCTCGCCGGCCTCGGGGCGATGGCGAAGGAGCCTCGCCGACAACGTCAACGCGGTGCACCAGGGCGGGTACGACGCGGCCGGCAACCCGGGGGGACCGTTCTTCTCCTACGACCCGACCGACCCGGCCGGCACCCTGGCGGTGGCCGTGACCTCCAACGACGGCGTTCGCGGCCTCCGGTGTGCCGGGAGGCGTGGTGGACGGCAGCGTCGCCGACACGCTCAGCCAGCTGACCGACAGCGAGTCGACCTACCAGCAGCTGGTCACCCGGCTGGGGTCGGCCATCGCCTCCGGGCGTCGGCTGCAGGCGAACCAGACCATGGTGACGGCGCAGGTCGACGGGTCCCGGGACCAGCTGGCGGGGGTGAACCTCGACGAGGAGATGCTGTCGATGGTGCAGTACCAGCGCGGCTACGAAGCGGCGGCTCGCGTGCTCACGACGGTCGACTCCATGCTCGACACCCTCATCAACAGGACAGGGATGACGCGCTGATGACGATCTCCCGGATCACCCAGAACATGATGATGAGTCGTTCCTACGACTCGCTGCAGACCGCCTTGAACCGGCTGGCGAAGAACCAGGAGCAGCTGTCCACCGGCCGCATCCTCAACCGCCCGTCGGACTCGCCGACCGACACGACCTCGGCCATGCGGATCCGGGCGTCCATCGCCGACCAGAAGCAGTACACACGGAACGCCGAGGACGGGATCGGCTGGCTGGGCGAGATCGACTCGTCCCTGATGTCGGTCGCGGACCAGGTGCGCCGCGCCAAGGAGCTGGCCCTGGCCGGCGCCAACTCCTCCAACTCCAGCGCCCAGGCTCGTGAGGCGTTCGCCGTGGAGGTCGACCAGATCCGCGACAGCCTCATCGAGTCCGCGAACGCGACGTACCTCGGACGACCGGTCTTCGGCGGGCTCGTCGACGGTGCGAAGGCGTACGACTCCACCGGCGCCTTCGTCGGCGTCCCCGGAGACGTCTCGCGCACAGTGGGCAAGGGCGTCAAGGTCCCCGTCAACGTCAACGGCCCCGAGGTCTTCGGGCCCGAGGGTGCGAACATCTTCGACGACCTCGCGGAGCTGTCCGCCGCGCTGCGGTCGGGCGACGACGCGGCCATCCAGGGCAAGCTCGGTGCCCTCGACACGGCGCTCTCCCGGGTCACCTCGACGCTCGGTGACGTGGGTGCGCGGTACAACCGTCTCGAGCGCGCGTCGCAGGCCGCCGACGACCTGGCGCTGAGCCTCTCGTCGTCGCTCTCGGAGGTGGAGAACGTGGACCTGGCCAGGGCGACGATGGATCTGAAGCTGAACGAGGTCGCCTACCAGGCCGGGCTCGCCGCCACGGCTAGGCTGGTCCAGCCGTCGTTGTCGGACTTCCTGAGGTGAGTGACGCGATGAGCAAGGCGCCGAAGGTCGAGTCGAGGAGTGCTGCCCGGGTGGTCGAGGAGATCCCTGTGATCGAGCTGGTCGAGGCGATGCCCGGCTTCCCCGACCGCACCCGTTTCGCACTGGTCCGGTTGGACGACGAGGGCCTGCTGTGCTCGCTGAAGTCCGTGGAGGACCCCGACCTGCGGTTCCTCGTGGTGCCGCCGAACGTGTTCTTCCCCGACTACGCGCCCGAGATCGACGACGCCACGGTCCAGTCGCTGCGCATCGAGCGCGCCGAGGACGTGCTGGTGCTCGTGGTCGTGAACCCGGGCGACCAGGCCTCCAGCGCGACGGCGAACCTGCTGGCCCCCGTCGTGGTCAACACGGTCAGCCGGCAGGGGACCCAGGTCGTGCTGACCGACGACCTTCCGGTCCGCGCCCCCCTCGTCGCCTGACTGTCCCCGAGTCGCCCCTGACACCACCTCCCGGCCCTCCTCCGTTGAGGCGTCACGCACGCCGGGTTGAGGCGTCACGCACGCCGGGTCGAGGCGTCACGGATGCCGGTACGACGCGCCGAGCGATTGACCGTCGCACCGTCGTGACTGCTCTTCCTGACCTCCCTGCCCGGGCCGGCTCCGGACCGCTCCCGCCCGCTCGGGCGTGGTCGAGGGGCCGCTCCGGCGTGGTCGTGGGCGACGTACGCCGGGGTGGCCGGGTATCCGTGCGACCAAAGCCGGACAATCGACCGAGCAGTGACCGGTCAGCGACCAGATTCCCGGCAGGGTCCGGTCGATTGTTCGAAACGCGGCGGTCCGCCCCGACGCCGAGGCGCCTGAGGTCTGGGGCGATCGTCAGCCGACCGTTGCCCGATGCGTCGTCGCAGCCGGTCAGCTCGCGCGGGTCGAACGTCGGCGTACTCGCGGGGCCCGCCGCTCCCCATGGCAAACCAGCACTCCCCATGGGAAGTAACCCGTGGGGAGTGCCAGTTCGCCTGCATCCCTTGGGAAACCGACAGGGCTAGTCGGGGCGGGACTGGCCGCGCTGCTGGGCGAGGGAGGCGATGGAGGCGATGGCGTCGGCGCTGGGGGACGCGGAGGCGCGGTTGGTCTCCTCCAGCTCGCGGAGCAGCTCCTCGCGGTGCACGGTCACCGAGCGGGGCGCCGCGATGCCCACGCGGACCACGTCGCCCCGGACCTCGAGAACCGTCACGGTCACCTCATCACCGATGACGATGCTCTCGCCCACACGGCGGCTCAGGACCAACATGGGGTCACGCTACATGCGGTCGTGTCCCGAGGCTTCCTTCCGGCCCCGGAGTTGCTACAGTCTTGGCAGCACCAGGTGCACAAAGTTCCAGCAGGTACCAAAAGACGCCCGCGGAGTGTTGTGATCCGGCGGCGTTGACTCTCAGATTGCATTGCTACTCAGAGGGGCTCAGCGTCAGGCAACTGGTGAAGGTTCGCCGCAGCGGCGGGCCAGGCCCCGAAAGAGGAGTAACAGAGCATGGCACAGGGCACCGTCAAGTGGTTCAACGCCGAGAAGGGTTTCGGCTTCATTGCGCAGGAGGGCGGCGGCGACGACGTCTTCGTGCACTTCTCGGCGATCCAGATGCAGGGCTACAAGTCCCTGGAGGAGAACCAGCGAGTGGAGTTCGAGGTCACCCAGGGCCCCAAGGGTCCGCAGGCCGAGAACGTGCGCGCCGCTCAGTAAGCAGCGCACAGCAGTCTCGAAACAGCCCCTACCGGTTCCGGTAGGGGCCGCTTCATGTTTTGGCAATGCACAATTTCGGGTCTGGTTTCATCCCCGCCCCAGTGAGCACACTGGTGTCAAGGCGTAAGCACCGGGGCAGGACCGTGCCCCGACGGAAGGGGAGGACCCGTGGTCGACCATCTCGACGTCCCCCTCGAGGACTCCGTCCTGCTCGAGGAAGTGGAGCTCGTCTCCAGCCTGATGATCGCAGCGAGCGAGGACGACAACGACGACCACCTCGACCAGGCCCAGATCGACCGGCTGCTCGGTCTGAGCGGGGCCCACGTGCCCGGCCAGCAGAGCGGGCGGACCGCCTGACGCCCTCCGGTTGCGCCGTCGGTCCGGCGAGCCCCTAGCATTGCTCCCGGTCCGACTCACGTCCATCAGGAGTTCATCGTGCCACTGCGGTTCCGTCCCGTGGACGCAACGTTCTACGACCAGTTCACCAAGCTCGCCACCCATCTCGTGCAGGGCTCCGCGCTGCTCGCGGAGATGCTGAGCGACACCAGCGACCGCGGGTCGATCGTGGAGCGGATGCGGGAGGAGGAGCACCGCGCCGACGAGGCCACCCACGACATCATCAAGCGGGTGAACTCGACGTTCGTCACCCCCTTCGACCGCGAGGACATCTACAACCTCGCCTCCAACCTCGATGACGTCATGGACTTCATGGAGGAGGCGGTCGACCTGATCCTCCTCTACGAGGTGGGGCACCTGCCGGAGGAGCTGTCGGAGATGGCCGAGGTCCTCCGCCGCTGCGCGGAGCTGACCGCGGAGACCATGCCGCGGTTGAAGTCGATGAAGGACCTCGACGAGTACTGGATCGAGATCAACCGCCTCGAGAACACCGGCGACAAGACCTACCGGCGGATCCTGGCCAAGCTCTTCAGCGGTCAGTACGAAGCACTCGAGGTGCTCAAGCTCAAGGACATCGTCGACTCCCTCGAGGCCGCCATCGACGCCTTCGAGAAGGTCGCCAACACCGTTGAGCAGATCGCCGTCAAGGAGTCCTGAGTGGACCTCGCGATCATCTTCGCGGTCGTTGCGGTCGCGCTGATCTTCGACTACACCAACGGCTTCCACGACGCGGCGAACGCGATCGCCACCTCGGTGTCGACGCGCGCGCTGACGCCACGGGCCGCCCTGGCGATGGCCGCGGTGATGAACTTCGTGGGCGCCTTCCTGGGCCAGGAGGTCGCCAACACGGTCGGGAAGGTCATCACGCTCCCGCAGAACACCCATGGCCTGACCGTGGTGATGGCCGGCCTGCTCGGGGCGATCTCGTGGAACCTGCTGACCTGGTACTTCGGCCTGCCGTCGTCGTCCTCCCATGCCCTGATCGGTGGGCTGATGGGGGCGGGGATGGCGTTCGCGTTCGCCACCCGCGGCGAGTTCCTCACGGCCGTGCCGGGGGCGACGTACACCGACGGGGGCTGCGTCCTCGACGGCAAGGTCGTGGAACCCAACCTGTGCGGTGTCGTGCAGTGGCACGTCATCCTCGACAAGATCGTCATCCCGATGGTCGCCTCCCCGATCGTGGGGTTCGCGGCGGCCGGCCTGCTCATGCTCGCGATCATGTGGGTCTTCCGGCGGGCCAACCCCGGCCGCACCCAGCGCGGCTTCCGCGGCGCGCAGACGGTCAGCGCCGCAGCGATGGCGCTGGGCCACGGCCTGCAGGACGCCCAGAAGACGATGGGCGTGATCTTCCTGGCGCTGCTCACCGGCGGCTACGTCGCGAACGACGACAGCCTGCCGGTGTGGGTGATCGTGGCGGCCGCGAGCGCGATCTCGCTCGGCACGTACGCCGGTGGCTGGCGCATCATGCGCACGCTGGGCCGGCGGATCATCCACCTCGACCCGGCGCGTGGCTTCGCCGCGGAGTCGGTGGCCGCCGGGGTGCTCTACACCACCGCGTTCGCCTTCCAGGCGCCGATCTCCACCACGCACATCATCACCTCGTCGGTGATGGGCGTGGGGGCCACCAAGCGGCTCTCCGCGGTCCGGTGGGGCGTCGCCCGGTCGATCGTGGTCGCCTGGGTGCTGACCTTCCCGGCCGCCGCCTCGGTCGCGGCGCTGATGTACTTCCTGCTCCGGCTGATCCAGCTGCCCTGATCCGACGCCCGGCTCACGCGGGCGTCAGCGGGCGCAGACCGCGATGAGTGCGCCGGGCTTCTCGCCCTGGTAGCTGGCCCAGCCCCGGTCGAACGTCGTGAGCCGTACGGCGTCGCCGACCCGGATCACCGCGTGCTCGGGGATCACGCCGGGGGCGAGGCCGTCGGGGGAGCAGTGGTGCTCCTGCGACAGCGCCTGGACCTTGTGCGCCACCCGCTCCTGGGCGGCCGAGGTGTGGGACGGCACCTGCTCGACGTCCTGCACCGCGGCGAAGGAGTCGAGGGCGGGAGCGCCGAGGACGCCGGCGGCGCCGAAGGTGGCGGCCAGCCCCACCGCGAACGCACCGGTGCGCAGCAGCGCCGTACGGGCGGCGCCTCCCGCGGTCTGGGTGCGGGTAGCAGGGGCGGCGTGTGCTCCGGCAGACATGTCCTGTCAACGAGGACCGGGTCCGTCGGGCTACGCCTGTACACCGAAAAAGTGACCGGCGGGTAACCGGAGCTCAGCCGAAGCGACCGGAGACGTAGGCCTCGGTGGACTCGTTGTCGGGGGTGGAGAAGATCTTCTTGGTGGGGTTCATCTCGACCAGCCGACCGGGCTGGCCCACCCCGGCCAGGTTGAAGAACGCCGTCTCCTCCGAGACCCGCGCGGCCTGCTGCATGTTGTGGGTGACGATCACGATCGTGTAGTCGCTCTTGAGCTCCTGCATGAGGTCCTCGATGGCGGCCGTCGAGATCGGGTCGAGCGCCGAGCACGGCTCGTCCATGAGCAGCACCTGCGGCTCCACGGCGATCGCCCGGGCGATGCAGAGGCGCTGCTGCTGGCCTCCGGAGAGGCTGGAGCCGGGCTTGTTCAGCCGCTGCTTGACCTCCTCCCACAGGTTGGCGCCGCGCAGGGACCGCTCGACGACGGCGTCCGCGTCGGACCGCGAGATCCGCTTGTTGTTCAGCCGGATCCCGGCGAGCACGTTGTCGTAGATCGACATGGTCGGGAAGGGGTTCGGCCGCTGGAAGACCATGCCGACCTGTCGGCGTACGGCGACGGGGTCGACCTCCGGGGCGTAGAGGTCCTGGCCCTCGACCACGATCTTGCCCTCGACCCGGGCGCCGGGCACCACCTCGTGCATGCGGTTCAGCGACCGCAGGAACGTCGACTTGCCGCACCCCGAGGGGCCGATGATCGCGGTGACCTCGCGGGCCGGGATGTGCATCGTCACGTTCTCCACGGCGAGGAAGTCGCCGTAGTAGATGTCGAGGTCCGAGACCTCGATGCTCTTGGCCATGGGGTCCTTCTTCTTCTCCGGACGAGCTGCGGGGGCGGTGGGGCGGGTCGTGGTGAGGATGCTCATTCAGCGTCCTTTCTTGGGGGCGAAGCGGGCGCCGACGAAGCGGGCCAGCAGGTTCAGGAGCATGACGATGGCGATGAGCACGAGGGCGGCGCCCCAGGCACGCTCCTGGCCGAACTCCGGCGGCACGCCGGGCTGGGTGTAGGCGTAGTAGGTGAAGACCGGCAGGGTGGCCATCGGCTGGTCGCCGAAGAGGTTCCAGCTCACCGAGTCGGTCTTGCCGGCGATGATCAGCAGCGGAGCGGTCTCGCCGGCCACGCGGGCCACGGCCAGGGTGATCCCGGTGATGATCCCGCCGAGCGCGGTGGGCAGCACGACCTTGAGCACGGTCAGCCACTTCGGCACGCCCAGGGCGTACGCCGCCTCCCGCAGGTCGTGGGGGACCAGCTTCAGCATCTCCTCGCACGACCGGACGACCACGGGGATCATCAGCAGGCTCAGGGCGACCGACCCGCCGAAGCCCATCCGCACCCCGGGGCCGAAGACCATCCGGAACAGCGCGTAGGCGAACAGCCCCGCGACGATCGACGGGATGCCGGTCATCACGTCGACGAGGAAGGTCAGCACCCGCGCGGGCCGGCTGGCGCGGTCGCTGAACTCGACGAGGTAGATCGCGGTCAGCAGGCCCACCGGGACCGAGATCAGCGTCGCGCCGAGGGTGATGATCAGGGTGCCGACGATCGCGTGCAGGATCCCGCCGCCGGGCCCCACGACGTTGCGCATCGTGCCGGTGAAGAACTCGGCGCTGAGCGCGGGCAGGCCGTTGCTGAGCACCGACCACACCAGCGAGACCAGCGGGACCAGGGCGAGCCCGAACGCGGTCCACACCAGGGTGGTCATCAGCCGGTCCTTGGCGGTGCGCGCGTTCTCGACCGCCCGCGACCAGGCGGTCAGCCCGACGGCGTGGAGCACGACGGTCAGCACGGCGAGCGCGACGACCCCCCAACCGGCGGCGAGGACGAGCCCGGTGGAGACGACCGCCGCGGCGGCCAGGCTGGCGCCGGGGGCCCAGCGGGGGAGGCGGCGGTGGCTGAGGGGGACGTACGGCGACGGGCGGTCGTCGCCGTACTGCGCCCGCTCCGCGACAGCTGTCTGGTCGGTCATCGGGTCAGTCCTTGATCCGGGCCCGGGCGACCACGGCGCGGGCGGCGAAGTTGACGACGAAGGTCACCAGGAACAGCACGAGCCCGGTGGCGATGAGCACGTTGACCCGGTCCCCGGAGGACTCGGGGAACTGCAGCGCGATGTTCGCGGCGATCGTGGACGGGTTCTGCGAGCCGATGAGGTTCCAGGTGACGACGCCGGTGGCGGACAGCACCATCGCCACCGCCATGGTCTCCCCGAGCGCGCGTCCCAGGCCGAGCATCACCGCCGAGACCATCCCGGACCGGGCGTAGGGGAACACCGCCATCCGGACCATCTCCCAGCGGGTCGCGCCGAGGGCGAGGGCGGCCTCCTCGTTGAGCTTCGGGGTCTGCAGGAACACCTCGCGGGCGATGGCCGTGGTGATCGGCAGGATCATCACCGCGAGCACCACGCCGGCGGTCAGGATCGTGCGACCGGTGGGGGACGGCGGGCCGTCGAAGAACGGCAGCCAGCCGAGGTGGTCCGACAGCCACTGGTAGCCGTGCGCCAGCCGTGGGGCGAGGAAGTTGATCCCCCACAGGCCGTAGACGACGCTCGGGATCGCGGCGAGCAGGTCGACCACGTAGGCGACCGGCCGGCTCAGCCGCGCCGGCGCGTAGTGCGAGATGACCAGCGCCACCCCGAGTGGCGAGCGGGGTGGCGATGACCAGGGCGAGGGCCGCGGCGAGCACGGTGCCGAACACCAGCGGCCCGACGTAGGAGAGGAACCCGGACTTCCCGCTGTAGATCGACGGGTCGCCGCTGAGCCCGGGGAAGCCCTCGACGGTGAGGAAGACCGCGACCCCGAGCAGCGCGAGCAGGATCGTCATCCCGGCACCGCGGGCGAGCCCGGCGAAGACGATGTCGCCGCGGCGGCGCGGGGGCCGCGCGGCCTGGGTGGTGGTCGTCATCGGTCGGTTCTCCTCGGTCTGCGCGTCTGGTTCTGAACCGGCCCGGAGGCGGACCGGCGCCAGGGCCGGTCCGCCTCCAGGGGTGGCGGTGAGGTGGGCGTCAGCCGGCCTTGATCTCGCTGAGCAGGTCGGTGGCCTGCTGCGACAGCTCGGAGGTGAGCGGCGCGGACCCGGCGGACTGGGCCGCGGCCTGCTGGCCGTCCTCGCTGACCACGTAGGTCAGGAAGCCCTTGACGAGCTCGGCGGTGTCCGCGTCGTCGTACGTCGGGCAGGCGACCACGTAGGAGACCAGGTCGATCGGGTAGGTGCCGGACTCGGCCGTCTTCCGGTCGAGCTCGACGGCCATGTCGGTCTCCGGGCGCCCGGACAGCGGCTGCGAGACCGCGAGGAGCTTCGCGGCGGCCTCCGCGCTCGGGCCGACGTACTCGTCGCCGACCTTGACGTTGGCGACGCCGAGGTCGCCGGCCTGGCTCTCGTCGGCGTACCCGATGGTGTTGGCGCCGTTGGTGACCGCGTCGATGACACCGGACGTGCCCTGCGCGCCCTCACCGACCTTGATGTCCTTGGGCCACTCGCCGACCTTGCCGTAGCTCCAGGCGCCGTCGCCGGCCTGGTCGAGGTAGTCGGTGAAGTTCTCCGAGGTGCCCGACTCGTCGGAGCGGTGCACCGGGGTGATCGGGTCCCCCGGCAGGTCGGCGTCGGGGTTGTCCTCGGCGATGGCCGGGTCGTCCCAGGTGGTGATGTCGCCGGCGAAGATCCCGGCCAGCGTCTCGGGGCTCAGGTTGAGCCCCTCGACGCCCGGGAGGTTGTAGACGACCGCGATCGGGCTGACGTAGGAGGGCACCTCGATCGGGTCGGCGCCGCAGGTCTTCTTCGCGGCGCGGAGCTCCTCGTCGTCGAGCGGGGAGTCGGTGCCGGCGAAGGGGTAGCCGCCGGAGGTGAACTGCTCGCGGCCACCGCCGGAGCCGACCGGCTCGTAGTTGATGGTCGCGTCGGGGTTGGCCTGCTGGAAGCCGGCGCGCCAGGCGGCCATCGCGGCCTCCTGCGCGCTGGAGCCGCCGGCGCTGAGCGTGCCGCTGAGGCCGCTGCCGTCGGTGGTGGCGTCGGAGCTCCCACCGCACGCGGCGAGGGAGGCGGTGAGGACAAGAGCCGCGGGCGCTGCCACGGCCATCGTGAGCTTGCGTCGTGTAATCACGCATCGAAGGTAGGGAGCGGGCGTGAACCGATGGCCCTGCGTTCTTGAACGGCAGGTGAACAGATCCGGGCACTTCCCAGGACGCTTGCCCCGGGCCGGTGACGGCGGTCACGCTGGGAGGTTGGAATGCCCGGTTCGGGACGTCAGCGGGCCGGCGGAGCGGGGATCCGCTCGATCGCCGCGATCCGCCCCTGCCGGTGGTGCACCACGACCATCGCGGCCAGGTCCAGCGCCGGCGGGTCCACCCCGAGCGCGTCGAAGATCAGCGGCAGCACCGGGCGGTGCGAGCAGACGACGACGGGCTGTCGGAGGTCGACGAGCCACTCGACCTCCTCGGCCACCCCCACGTCGGTCGCGTCCTCCTCGGTGAGCTCGTCGGTCACCTCGATCTCCCGGTCGGCCACCACGCCGTACGGCGCCAGGGTGGTCCAGCAGCGCCGGCTGCTGCTGGAGACCAGGCGCTCGGGGGCGTACGTCGCCAAGGCGTCCGGCAGACGATCCGCCTGGTGCTCGCCGTGCTTGGTGAGGGTGCGCTCCTGGTCGTCGCCCTTCCAGGCCTTGCGGTCGCGGGCCTCGGCGTGCCGCAGCACGATCAGGGGATAGGTCTTGCGCACGAACGGCAGGGCCTCGTGGAGCGTCACCCGGTCGCGGGGATAGGTGAGCAGCCGGGCGGCGGCGTCCACGTCCAGCCAGCGCACGTCGTCGATCTCCGCGTTGGGCTCGTACGACGTCACGTCGTGCCCGCTCCGCGCCCGGCCGACCCAGTAGTGCACGAGCTTGACCCGGTTGCGCTGCGCCCCGAACGCGTACGCCTGCGGGTCCAGCGGCGGGCCGAGCCGGATCTCCACGCCGGTCTCCTCGAGCACCTCCCGGACCGCGGCGTTCCTCGCCGGCTCGTGCGGGTCGAGCTTGCCCTTGGGGAACGACCAGTCGTCGTACTTCGGCCGGTGCACCAGCAGCACCTGGCTCCGCCCGGACTCACGCCGCAACACCACGGCACCGGCGGCGGCGACCAGGGCGGGCTCGGTCATGCCGCTAGTCTCACAGGGCCGTGACCGCCGAGGCGAGGAGGATGTCCGTGCGCGTGGATCGACGCCTGCTGGTGGCGCTCGCCGTGGTGGCGGTGCTGGTGGTCGCCGGGGCACTGGTCTGGGTGCGGCTGGGCTCGACGGACCTCGAGGACGCCGTGGACACGTTGCCGGCCGGTGCGAAACGGGTGTCGTTCACCGACTGGGCCGCCGTCGGCGACTCCGTCCCGGGCTCGGACCTGAGCCCGCAGTCCTCCGCCGACGACATCGACGCCTTCCTCGACAAGGCGTTCGACAAGGACCTCACCACGGCGTCGGCACTGACCGACTCGTTCGAGGGGCTGGCCGCCAACTACGGCATCACCCCGTTGGACGCCGCGTGGGAGGTCTACGGGCAGGCCGAGGACGGCTCGGTCGACGTGCTGAAGCTCGACGAGGGCGTGGCCCTGGCGGCGCTCGAGGACCGGTTCGCCGAGGCCGGCTACCAGGCGCCGCCGGACGGTGCCGGGACCGGTGGTGTCTGGGTCGGCTCGCCGGAGCTGGTGGTGGGCCTCGACGAGCCGCTGTCGCCGGTGCAGCAGAACGTCGCCGTACTCCCGGAGCAGCGGCTGCTGCTGATGTCCGACGACTCGGACTACCTCAAGCGGGCGGTGGCCGTGGCCGACGGCGACAACGACTCGCTGAGCACGGTCACGCACGTGAGTGACCTCGTCGACGCGGCCGGCAAGACCACGGTCGCCGAGCTGTGGACCGGTGACTTCGCGTGCGCCGACCTGGCCATGTCCCAGGCCGACCCGCGGGACGCCGCCGACGGCGAGTCCCTCGTGGCCGAGGCCGGCGGGGTGCACCCGCTGGAGGGGCTGGTGATGGCCCAGAAGGCCGACCTGACCCTGGTGGTGAGCATGGCGTTCGCCACCGAGGACCAGGCCTCGGCCGACCTGCAGCCGAGGACCGACCTGGCCTCCGGGGAGGCGCCCGGGCAGGGCGGGACCTTCTCCGAGCGGTTCCGGGTCGACGACTCCGTGGCCGAGGGGAACCTGGTCACCATGCGGTTCGACCCGGCCAAGGGTCCGCTGCTCAACGACCTGGGTGAGGGCCCGGTCCTGTTCGCCACCTGCTGAGCTGCCGGCCAGTGGCTCATTCCGTGCACGGCTGCTCTTCCGGGGCCGGCGGAGGACCGGACTGCCCGGAATGACTGTGGGTCAGCGGCCGATGACCCACTGCCGCTGCGCTTCCGGTTCGAAGCGGGCCCGCCTGCGAGCCGTCCGGAGCCGGCGCACCAGCTCCGGCGTACGCCGAAGATCGCGACCGGTCACCCGGGTGACCTCCAGGCCGACCCCGCGGAACCCGGCCTCGCGGTCGACGTCGTCGCTGTGCCGGCCGGGGTCTCGGTGGTCGTCGCCGTCGTACTCCACGACGAGGCCGGCGTCGGGATCGAGCAGGTCGGGGACGCCGAGCAGGCGTCCGCGCCGGTCGTAGACCGGCACGTTCACCAGGGGCGGCGGCAGCTCGGCGTCGATGACCCACACCAGCCGCAGCCGGGTCTCCGGCGGGGACGCGCTGCGGTCGGACGCGTAGGTCACCGCCTCCCGGACGACGGGGACTCCTGGGACGCCGCGCCAGGACGTCCGTGAGTCGAGGTGCTGCCGCAGGTCGGTGACGGTGAGGAGCCGCGCCGCAGCGGTCATGTCCAGGTCCACCACGGCATCGCGGAGATCCGTGCGCAGCCGCATGGCGTCGAAGACGGCCGGGACGATGGCGACGCAACGGATCCCGTGGACCACGACCACCTCCTGGACCGGCTGCTCCAGGAACCGCACCCCCGGCCGGGGGCGCTGGTGGCACCCGGGCGGCAGCGCCACCGGGACCGGTAGGACCGCGCGGCCCGCCCTCCCGTCGAGGAAGGCGGCGCCGTGCATCCGCGCCGAGGCCCACCCGGTGAGGGCTGCTGCGGGGGGCAGGCCGGCCATCGCCTCGGCGATCCGCTGCTCGGGCCGATCTCGGTCGGTGGCCGCCGGCACGTAGCGACCGGGCGACGTCCTGACCCATCTGCGGCCGCGCGCAGCGCCGGGGGTGGGGCCGGTGATGCCCGCCGGGTCGACACGAGCCGGTGGGACGAACGGACCCGGAGGGAGGAAGGGCGACCAGCGATGCACGCGGCGAACCTGCCGCAGCACGGCTCGGGATGCGGCCGCCTCGGCTCATTCCGTGCACAACGGTCGAGTTCGGCGTCCTGTGGAGCAGTTGTGCACGGAATGGCGCGGCGGCCGGTCAGGCGGGGAGGCTGGCTCCCCGCTTCCGGCTCCGAGACACGTGGATCAGCCACTCCTGCATGTCCAGGAGGGGTTCACCGGACGAGTCGGTGGCGTTGCGGGTCCACACCCCGTCGGGACCGAGGCACCACGCGGCCGTGCCGGCGTCGAAGGCGACATCGAGCATCCGGCCCACCTCCGCCACCGCGTCGGCGTCGGGGAGGGCGACGAGGACCTCCACCCGCCGGTCGAGGTTGCGGTGCATGAGGTCGGCCGACCCGATCCACACCTCCGGCGAACCGTGGTTCTCGAACCAGAAGATCCGGCTGTGCTCGAGGAACCGGCCGAGCACCGACCGGACCGTGATGGTCTCCGACAACCCAGGGACGCCGGGGCGCAGCGCACAGATGCCGCGGACGAGCAGCTCCACGGGACCCCGGCCCGGGACGCGGTGTACAACGCGTCGATGACCGCCTCGTCGACGATCGCGTTGGCCTTGAACCGGATCCGCGCCGGCTCCCCGGCACGGAAAGCCTCGATCTCCCGGTGGATGCGCTCGACGAGGCCGTCGCGGATGGAGTGCGGGGCCACGAGCAGCTCGTTGTAGGTCGGCTTGCGGGCGTAGCCGGAGAGGTTGTTGAACAGGTGCGCGACGTCCTCGGTGATGCTCTCGTTGATGGTCATCAGGCCGAGGTCCTCGTAGAGGCGGGCGGTCTTGGGGTTGTAGTTGCCGGTGCCGATGTGGACGTAGCGGCGCATCCCGTCCGGCTCGTCGCGGACCACCAGCGCCAGCTTGCAGTGCGTCTTCAGCCCGACCAGCCCGTAGACCACGTGGCAGCCGGCCTCCTCCAGCTTGCGGGCCCACTTGATGTTCGCGCCCTCGTCGAAGCGCGCCTTGATCTCCACGACGACGAGCACCTGCTTGCCGGCCTCGGCGGCGTCGATGAGCGCCTCGACGATGGGCGAGTCGCCGGAGGTCCGGTAGAGGGTCTGCTTGATCGCCAGCACAGCCGGGTCGAGAGCGGCCTGCTCGATGAACCGCTGCACCGAGGTGGAGAACGAGTCGTAGGGGTGGTGCAGCAGCACGTCGCGGCCGCGCACGGTGGTGAAGACGTCGACCGGGGAGGCGGACTCGACCCCGGACAGGTGGGCGTGGGTGGAGGGGATGAAGGCCGGGTACTTCAGCTCGGCGCGGTCGAGGTCGGCGATGTCGTGCAGTCCCCGCAGGTCCAGCGGTCCGGGGACGCGGACCACCTCGGCGGGGTTCATGCCGAGCTCGGAGACGAGCAGCTCCAGGACGTGGTCGTCGATGGTCTCCTCGACCTCGAGGCGCACCGGTGGCCCGAAGCGCCGCCGCTGCAGGCCCTTCTCCAGCGCGGCCAGCAGGTTCTCGGCGTCGTCCTCCTCCACCTCGAGGTCCTCGTTGCGGGTGACCCGGAACGAGTGCACCGCCACCACGGTCATCCCCGGGAACAGCGGCTTGAGGTGCTCGGCGATGACGTCCTCGAGCGGCACGAACCGCTGCTCGTCGACGGCGATGAAGCGGTGGAACGTCTGCGGCACCTTGACCCGGGCGAAGTGCTCCTTGCCGGACTTGGGGTTCCGCACCAGCACGGCCAGGTTGAGCGACAGCCCGGAGATGTAGGGGAACGGGTGCGCCGGGTCCACCGCCAAGCGGCGTGAGCACCGGGAAGATCCGCTCCTTGAAGAGCTTCTTGAGCTGCTTCTGCTCCTCGCGGTCGAGGTCGGTCCAGCGGAGCAGGTGGATGTCCTTCTCCGCCAGCGCCGGGATGATCTGGTCGCGGAACAGCGGCCGCGTGCCGCTGCATGAGGTCGGTGGTGGTCGACCAGATCGTCTCCAGCACCTCGCGGGGCAGCAGCCCGCTGGCGCTGGGCACCGCGACACCGGCCGCGATGCGCCGCTTCAGGCCGGCGACCCGGACCATGAAGAACTCGTCGAGGTTCGAGGCGAAGATCGCGCAGAACCGGGCCCGCTCCAGCAGCGGCACGTGCTCGTCCTCGGCCAGCTCGAGCACCCGCTGGTTGAAGCGCAGCCACGACAGCTCCCGGTCCAGGAACCGGTCGTCGGGGAGGTCGCCGGCCGTGGCGTCGTACACCTGGTCGATGTCGTAGGCATCCAGACCGCGGCCTGCGGCGTCTCGGCGTCGTCCTGCTCGAACGCGTCGGTGAGCGAGGCGGCCGCCTGCGCCGCGCGTGGGGGTAGTCATGCAGTCATGGTGACAGCCCGCTGGGTACCCTGACAGGCACTGATCGCTGATGGCGAACGAGCGTGCCAAGGCCAGGGTCTTCAGCAAGGCCATGTCCCTGAGCCCCAACGTCATCCGCCGGCTGGCGGGGCGGCCCAAGCGCATCGACGGGCTGCACGCTGTCCCCGCAGACCCAGCTGATGCTGCGGATGCAGCGGCTGGCGCATGGAGCGGCGGGTGGAGGCCCTGCCGATCCCCAAGGGCCGGCTCGCGATGCGCCGCCAGGCCCGGATCGTCGGCGGCGACCAGCGGATCGGCCAGGTGGAGGACCGGACGGTCCGCGGTGCGGCGGGCCCGCTGGACGCGCGGCTCTACGTCCCGCGCAGGCTCGTGGACTCCGCGGGCGACGATCCGATGCTGGTGTTCTTCCACGGCGGCGGGATGATCTACGGCGACCTCGACAGCCACGACGCGATGTGCCGGTTCCTGGCCGAGCAGGCAGGGGTGCGGGTCCTGTCGGTCGACTACCGGCTGGGCCCCGAGCACCCGTTCCCGGCCGGGGTCGACGACGCCTGGGCGGCGTACGACTGGGTCTCCCGCAACGCGACCGACTACGGCGCCTCGCCGGCCCGGCTGGCGGTGGGCGGCGACTCGGCCGGCGGCTACCTCGCGGCCGTGACCGCGATCCGGGCCGCCGAGGAGGGGCGGGAGCTGGCGTTCCAGCTGCTGATCTACCCGGTGACCGACATGGAGGGGAGGTCCGAGAGCCGGGTGAAGTTCGGCCGCGACCTCTACCTCACCACCGAGTTCATGGGCCGGGCCACCGAGAACTACCTGCAGGGCCACGACCCCCGGGACCCGCGGGCGTCGGTGATCCACGCCGACATCCCGGCGGGCCTGGCCCCGGCGTTCGTGGCGACCGCCGGGTTCGACCCGCTGCGCGACGAGGGCGAGGCGTACGCCGAGAAGCTGGCCGACGCCGGCGTCGACGTGGCCACCAAGCGGTACGGCGGCGAGATCCACGGGTTCGCCAACATCCTCAGCGTGGAGGGCCACCCGAAGCGTGCGATGACCGAGATGGCCCACGCGCTCGCCGAGGCTCTCGGCGTCCCGCTCGGGGCCGGTCGCTGAGGGCCCTGCCTACACTCGAGGACATGACCAGTCCCCTGCTCGACCTGCCCGGTGCCGTGGCCGCGGACGGGATGGACGCCCCTGTCGCCGCGCACTACGGGTCGTTCCTCGGTGAGGCGAGGACGCTCGACGGCGGCGAGGGGTTCGTCGACCTGTCTCACCGTGGCGTGCTCCGCGTCGAGGGGGCCGACCGGCTGACGTTCCTGCACTCGCTGACCACGCAGTACTTCGAGGGTCTCGCCGCCGGCGTCCCCGTCCAGGCGCTGGTGCTGTCGCCCCAGGGGCACGTCGAGCATCACCTGCACGGCGTCGACGACGGGACGGCCTTCACCGCCCACGTCGAGCCCGGGACGGCGCCGGCGCTGATCGAGTTCCTGGACCGGATGAGGTTCATGATGCGCGTCGAGGTCACCGACCTCACCGACCAGCTCGCCGTCGCGTGGCGCCCGGTGGACGGCGGCAAGTTCGACGTCGTACCCCGGGAGAAGCTGACGGCGTACGCCGAGGCGACCGGGCCGGCCTGCGGCCTCTGGGCGTACGACGCGCTGCGGATCGCCCGGGGCGAGCCGAGGTTCGGCGTGGACACCGACCACCGCACGATCCCCAACGAGGTGGGCTGGATCGGGCCGGCGGTGCACCTGGAGAAGGGCTGCTACCGGGGCCAGGAGACGGTGGCGCGCGTGCACACGCTCGGCCGGCCGCCGCGGCGGCTGACCCTGCTGCACCTCGACGGCTCGGAGAACCGGCTGCCGACCCGCGGCGCCGAGGTCATGCTCGCCGGCAAGGCGGTCGGCTTCGTCGGCAGCTCGGCGCGGCACCACGAGCTGGGCCCGATCGCGCTGGCGCTGCTCAAGCGCAACGTGGCGCTCGACGCCGTCCTCGAGGTGGAGGGCATGCCCGCCGGCCAGGAGGTCCTGGTGGACCCCGAGGTCGGTCTGCACGTGCGTCCGCGGCTGGGCTGATCCGCCCGCTCGGTGACCACCCGTCGCGTCCTCGGGGCGCTGCTCGCCCTCGCCGCCGTGCTGGCGGCCGGCTTCGCGGCTGCGCAGCTGAGCGGTGACGACCCGGCGGCCGACGGGGTCGCCGCCCGACCGGCGGACTCCGTCGTGGACGCCTACGGTGTGGGCATCCACACCCCGTTCACCTGGACGGCCTACCGTGACGCGGCCGGGGTCGCGGATGCGCTGGCCGAGCTGGGGGTGCGGCACGTCCGCGACGATCTCTACCTCGACGACCCCGAGCAGTACGACGCGATCAGGACCGTGGCCGACCGGGGCATCACGTTCGACCTGATCCTGGGAGTCCCGGACGGCGACGCCACGCCGGAGGACTACGTGCGCACCGTGGCCGACCTCCCCGGCGGCGCGGTGGAGAGCGTCGAGGGCGTCAACGAGTGGGACCAGAGCGAGAGGCCCGACTGGCCCGAGGAGCTGCTGGACTGGCAGCGGCGGCTCTACGCCGCGGTGAAGGCGACCCCGGAGACCGAGGACCTCCCGGTGCTGGCCCCCGCCCTCGCGGACCGGGAGGACATCCCGGCGCTGGGGGCGGCCGGCGACCTGGCGGCGTACGCCGACGTGGCCAACGCGCACGCCTACCCCGGTGGCTACCCGCCAGGGCACGAGCTGGAGCCGGTCCTCGCGGCCGCCCAGTCGCTGGTGCCCGATGCGCCGCTGATCGTGACCGAGACCGGCTACCACAACGCTGTCGACGTCGGCCCGGGTCGCCACCGGCCGGTGCCCGAGGAGGTGGCCGGGGTGTACCTGCCGCGGCTGCTGCTCGAGCACTACCTCCGCGGCGAGCAGCGGGTCTACAGCTACGAGCTGATCGACCAGGAGGCCGAGCCGGCGCTGGCCGAGCCCGAGCAGCACTTCGGGCTGCTGCGCCACGACCTCAGCCCCAAGCCGGCGTACACCGCGATGCAGACGCTGCTCGGCCTGCTGGCCGACCCCGGACCGGAGTTCAGCCCCGACGCGCTGGCGTTCAGCCTGGACGGCTGGCCGGTGGACGGCCGGTCCCTGCTGACCCAGAAGCGCGACGGCAGCTTCGTGCTGCTGTTGTGGCGGGACGCGTCGGTGTGGGACCCGGCGCTGCGCCGGCCGCTCGACGTGGAGCCGGCGGACGTGACGCTGCGGCTCCCGGAGGACCACGCCGTCGCGGTCTACCGCCTCACGCAGGGCAGCACGCCGGTGCGCACCCTGGAGGGGGACGCCGTGCCGGTGCCGGTGGGCGCCGAGATCACCGCGGTCACCATCGACCGGGTCGAGTAGTCCGCTCAGATCCCGCTGGCCATCGCCGAGGCGGCGTGCGCCCGCTCCGGCGCCACGCGCATCGCCGGCATCCTCGCCGCAGCCGGCTGCGGCACGGCCTGCAGGATCGGCTCCGACGTGTCCCGCACCGCGGCGTGCCGCACGTAGGAGAGCCGGCTCAGCTCGTGGCGGGACTTGCGGATGCCGTCGAGCACCAGTCCGGCCAGGACGCCGAGACAGGCCATCACCAGGAAGAACCCGGGTGCGATGAGGGCGTGCGCGTGCGGCGGCAACCCGGCGCCGAGGTAGCCCACCGCGGGTGGCGTGGCCAGGATGCCCACGAGCAACGCGCACAGGGTGGCGAACACCCCGAAGAACATCATCGGCCGCTCGTGCCGGGTCAGGCTCAGGATCATCCCGAGGATCCGCCAGCCGTCGCGGTAGGTCCTCAGCTTGGACTCGCTGCCCTCGGCGCGGTCGCGGAAGTCGGTCTCCACGCACGCGGAGGGGATCCGGAGCGCCAGCGAGTGCACGGTCAGCTCGGTCTCGATCTCGAACTCGCGCGAGACCGCCGGGAAGCTCTTCACGAAGCGGCGGGAGAACACCCGGTAGCCGCTCAGCATGTCCCTCATGCTGTCGCCGAAGATCATCGAGACGATCTTGTTCAGGACCCGGTTGCCGGTGGCGTGCGCGGGTCGGTAGGCGGTGCCGTTGCGCAGGTCGTCGACCTCCCGGCGTACGCCGACCACGTGGTCGAGGTTCTCCTGGACCAACCTGGCGATCATCCGCGGGGCGGCCGCGGCGTCGTAGCTGTCGTCGCCGTCGATGAGCAGGTAGACGTCCGCGTCGATGTCCGCGAAGGCTCTGCGCACCACGTTGCCCTTGCCCTTGAGGGGCTCGGAGCAGACCACGGCGCCGGCCGACAGCGCGCGCTCGACGGTCCGGTCGGTGCTGCAGTTGTCGTAGACGTAGACGGTCATGCCGGGCACCGCCGTGCGGAGGTCGGTGACCACCTTGGCGACCGCGGCTTCCTCGTTGTGGCACGGCACGATGGCGGCCACCCGATAGTGCGACCCGATGGACAAAGCGCCTCCCGCACAGACACCCGAGACCCGGTGATTACTGACCGGTAAACGACCGGTATTGCCGGGCGTTACGGATGAATGTTTGGAGAATTCTCGGAGCGGGAATACTGCCCGATCACGCGGAAACGGCCTCGGAGTAGGTCTCGACGAGGCGTACGAGGTGAGCGTCCCACGAGAACCTGTTCGCGGTGAAGGCCCTCGCTGCCGCGCCGAGACGGGTGCGCTCCGCCGGGTCGCCCACCAGCTCCTCCAGGCAGGCCCGGAGCCCGCCGCCGGCGATGTCCACGAACCGCACCCCAGGCCCGGCTGTCCACGGTGAGTGGAGCGCGGGGTCGTCGTTGGCGACCAGCGGCAGGCCACTGCTCATCGACTCGAGCACGGTGAGCGGGCACTCGCCGACCGAGGCGACGACCATGACGTCGGCACACCCGTAGACGCGCGGCATGTCGGTCGCCGGCACCCCACCGAGGAAGTGCAGCCTCGGGTCGTCGACACCAGCCGGGCGGTCGCCGCCGACGAGGACCACGTCGTAGGAGTCGCCGGCAGCCGCCGCCACGTGGGCGAAGCCCTTCTTGGGGACGAACCGGCCTACGAAGAGCACCAGCGGTCGGTCCCCCGGCAGCCCGAGTGCCTCCCGGGCCCGGCCACGAGCACCGGCGTCCAGGGGCCGGAAGGCGTCGGTGTCCACCCCGTTGCCGAGCACGACGACGCGGGCGCGCGGGGCCGAGGCGCGCACGTCGCCGGCGACGTGCTCGTCGATCGCGAGCACGGTCGCCGCACCGCGCACGACGAGGCGGCCCACCGTGCCGATGACCGTGCGCTGCACCAGCGTCACCACGGCTGACGGGTGGTGCACGAACCCCACGTGGCGGTGCACGACGTACGGCGTCCGCAGCAGCGCGCAGCACAGCGCGGCCACCCAGCTGGAGACGTAGAGCAGGTCGTGGATGTGCACCAGGTCTGCACGCCGTACCTCCCGCCAGGCCGCCACCAGCAGCCAGGGCGAGAAGACCGGGAACGGCACGCCGAACCGGGGCTCGAGCCCGTTCCACGCCCGGACCCGCACGGTGCGGACGCCGTCCTCCGAGCCGGGTGCCCGGGCCGACCGTGCCGGCGCTGCTGAGCAGCGTCACGTCCCACCCGCGGGCCGCCAACCCACCGGTCTCCGCGGCCACGACGGCCTCCAGGCCCCCGATGTGCGGCAGGCAGGCGTGGGCCACATGGAGCACGCGGCGCCTGCGGTGCCTGAGGGTCATGGTGCGCACGCTCCTTTCCCACTCGACGGCGTTTCGTAACCTCGGGTCGGTGAGCACCGTTGTAGGGGGTGCTTGTTGGTCATCTGACCGCGGGCACGATACAGCGGGGAGGGGAGGCTGTGGACGAGCTGCAGACCCGGCCGGCCGGACAACGGCCGCGGTGGTACCAGCGGGTGCTGCCCGTGACGGGGCTCGTGCTGGCCCTGCTCGCGCTCGCGGCCGTGGTGTCGCCCGCGTTCCGCCACCAGGTCGCGTTGTCCACCTCGCGCCAGCCGCAGCCGTTCGTCGAGCTGTACTTCTGGGGCGCCGGCCACGCCGGCCACGCCGGCAAGGCCTTGTGCGGCCGACAGGTCCGGTTCACCGTCGTCAGCCACCTGGAGGAGACGCGGACGCTCACCTACCGCGTGACCGTCGGCGGTGAAGACGGGCGCCCGGGCAGCATCCGGATCCGGCCGGGCGAGACCCGGGACGTGACCACGCGGGTGAGCCCTCCTCCGGAGCCCCACACGGTGGCCGTCCGTATCCCGGACCTCGACCAGCACCTGCTCGCGCACTGCGGAGGAGGGCAACCATGACCAAGCCCGTCAAGGTCGCCGTGGTCACCCCGCGCTTCCCGCCCGACGTCGGCGGCCTCGAGGGGTACGTCGGCCGGGTGGCCGAGCTGCTCCGCGACTCCGAGCTGTTCGACGTCACGGTCATCAGCACCGGCACGTCGTCGAGGAGGGCGGAGGAGACCTACCGCGGCATCCGCGTCATCCGGCTGGGCACCTGGTCCACGGTCTCCAACACTCCGGTGAACCCGCTGTGGCCGGTGCAGCTGCGCCGGCTCCTGAGGCAGCTCGAGGTCGACGTCGTCAACGCCCACGCACCGGTGCCGGGCCTGGCCGACCTCGCGGCGTTCACGTCCCCGGTCCCCGTGGTGCTGACCTACCACGCCGGGTCGCTGGTGAAGGGCGGCCAGCCCGTCGACGCGCTCCTGCGCCGCTACGAGCGGCACGTCCTGCCCCGGGTCTTCGACCGGTGCGCCGAGCTGGTGGCGGTCTCGCCGGTCTCCACCGCGCACGCGACGGGCCGCGCCCACCTGGTCCCACCCGGGGTGGACACCGACCTCTTCACGCCGGCCGGCGAGCGGCCGAGCGAGCCGCGCATCCTCTACGTCGGACGTGTCGAGCGCACGTCGCGCTGGAAGGGCCTGCACGTGCTCGTCGACGCCCTCGCCCGCCTCCGGGACCGCGTCCCCGGGGTCCGGCTGGAGATCGTCGGCGACGGGGACGACGTCCCCCACCTGCAGGACCGGGCCGCCGCGCTGGGTGTGGACGGCCTCATCGACTGGACCGGCCAGGTGAGCCACGCCGATCTCCCGCAGCACTACCAACGCGCCGCCGTGACCGTGCTGCCCTCGCTGACCGAGGCGGAGTCCTTCGGGATGACGCTCGTCGAGGCGATGGCCAGCGGCTGCCCGGTCGTCGGCTCCGACGTCGGCGGCATCCCGTTCGTGGTCCGCGACGGCGTCGACGGTCTGCTCGTCCCGCCCGGCGACCCGGTGGCCTTGGCGCACGCCGCTGCCGGGCCGTGCTGGAGGACCCGGTGAGGGCGGCGCGGCTGGGCGCCGCAGGCCGGGAGGCGGCGTGCTCCAGGTGGGACTGGTCGCACCACGAGGCGCGCACGCTCCAGATCATCCGCGACGTCGCAAGCAGCAGGACCGGATCGTCCAAGGAGGTGGCGGCATGAGCCCGACGACCGAGAGACGACTCGGAGCGCTGCGGGGCCGACTGCCGCGCGCCTGGATGTCGGGGCTGGTCTCGACCCACGCCTCGATGGCGTGGATGCGCCCCGCCGCCCGGGACGACGCCCGGGCGCAGATGCGCTTCGTCCTCGAGCACACCCTCCCCGACGCCGACCTCGAGGCCGCGGCCCGCGGCTACGTGCGCTACCAGGCCCAGCGCGGCGAGCTGCGCTGGCACCCCGCGCCTGCTCACGACGCTGCCCGTGTCCGGCCTGGACCACCTGCGCGACGCGAGACGGGAGGGGAACGGCGTCGTGCTCAGCTTCATGCACCACGCCCACTACGAGGGCGGGTTCGCCTCCATGGGCCGGCTCGGCGTCCCGCCGCACATGGTGGCCTACCCCTACATGCTCCGCGACGACGCGCCGGTCTGGCTGCAGCAGCACGTGCGGGTCGCGTGCAGCACCGGCGGGATCGCGGTGAGCGCGGACGTCGGCAACGACGGCCTGGTGAACCTCCTCGCTGAAGGAGCGGTGCTGGCGATCGCCTCCGACGTGCCGGGGCGCACACCGATGCGCTTCTTCGGTCGCGACGTGGTCGGCTCCTTCGGCGCCGCCCGGCTGGCGACCGCCACCGGGTCGCCGCTCGTCGTGATGACCTCCGAGCTCGGCCCGGACGGGCTCGCCATCCGGCTCCACGAGCCCCTCGACCCCCGGGGGTTCACCTCCGCGCGCGACCTCCTCGACGCGATCCTGCCGATCCACGAGGCGGCCCAGGTGGCGTGGCCCGAGGCGATCGACATCCCGCTGTCCCGCTGGGGCACCGCAGAGGTCGGAGCGCGCCGGTGACGGTTCAGTCGACGCTGGTGCTCAGCCGCGGCGTCACCTCCGACTCCGGCGGAGAGCCCCTCGACCCGCGGAGGTACGGCGACGACGCGGCTGCCACGGAGGGCCCGCGGGTCCCGTGGCCGCTGCTCGCCGTCCTGGTCGCCGCCGCCCAGCTCGTCGTCATCGGGGACCTCGACCTGCCGGTGCTGCGGCCGGTCCTCGCGGCGCTGACCTTCCTCGGCGTACCCACCCTGGTGCTCCACCGGCGGGCCGGACTCCCCGGCGACAGCAGCGTCACCCGGCTGCTCTACGCCTTCGGCTCTGCCCTGCTCGGACTGGTCCTCGTGGGCCTGGTCCTCGACACGGCGCTTCCCGTGGCCGGCGACGACCACCCGCTGCGCCCGGCAACCCTCGGGGTGGCCTACCTCGTCGTCGACGTGGGACTGCTGCTCTGGCGTCGGTCGGTGCCGCTGCTGCCGGCCATGCCTCCGATGCGGCCGCGCAGCTGGCCGAGGCGGCTCATGGCGGTGACGTGGGAGCCGGCCCAGGCGCTGGCCACGGCATCGCTGGTCTTGGCAGTCGTGGGCGCCGTACGCCTCAACAACGGCGCCGGCGGGACCGTCGCCTGGGCCGCTGAGGCCCTGGCTGCCGCTGCGCTGGCCGTCCTTCTGCTCAATAGGACAAGAACGGACCTCGGCCGGGACGCGCGCGTGCTCACCCTGGTCGCCGCGGCGCTGCTGATGGCGACCTCGCTGCGTGGCTGGCACATCACCGGCCACGACATCCACTCGGAGTTCTACGCGTACTCGCTCACCAACGCCGGCCAGCTGTGGTCGACGGACCTGCTGGAGAACGCCTACAACGCCTGCCTCAGCGTGACGATCCTGCCCACGGTGCTCACCCAGGTCAGTGGCCTGTCCGGTGTGGTGGTCTTCAAGGTCGTGCTGCAGCTGGTCTACGTGCTCGTCCCGCTGCTCACGTTCCTGCTCTCTCGGCGCTTCCTGTCCCGCCGGCTGGCGATCGCCGCGACGACGTTCACGATGGCGTTCCCGACGTTCTTCACCGACATGCCCTACCTCGTGCGCCAGGAGGTCGCGTTCTTCTTCCTCGGCCTGGTGCTGCTGGCGGCGACCGAGCGGGAGGCCCCGCCACAGACCCTGCGGTGGCTGGTGGCGTTCTTCGGGCTCGGGGTCGTGCTGTCGCACTACTCGACGACGTACCTCCTCGTCATCGCACTGGTCATCGGCCTGCTCCTGCTGCCGCTCCACCGCCTCTGGTCCCGCAAGGCGGAGCGGGAGATCCCGACCGCGCGCCGGCCTCTCGTGCTGCTCCACCCGCTCGTCGTGGCGTTCCTGGCCGTCGCCGGCATGGTGTGGGCGGGGCCGGTCACCCACACCGGCAGCCACGCCGGCGAGGTGGTGCGCGAGACGATCGCCGACGGTCTTCGGTGACGGGGACCACGGTCCGCGGCTCCTCCGACGTCTGCTACTCGCTGTTCTCCGGTCACGACCCGGGGCCGCGCAAGCGGTTGAACGACTTCGTCGACGAGACCCTCGACGCCCGCGCGACCGTGCCGGCGAAGGTGTTGCTGGTCAAGCACCCCGGCCCCGACGAGCTGAAGCCGGACGATCGTCGACACCAACACGATGCCGCCGACCTGGCTCGGCGACGCGGTGGGCGCGGTCGGTGTCGACCCCGGGACGCTCACCACCCTGGCCCGGCTCGGCTGCGCGGCGCTGATGCAGGTCTTCCTGCTGGTCGGGGTCGCGCTGCTGGTGGTCCGGGCCCGCCGGGGTCGCCGGACTCGGCGCTCGAGGCGCAGCTCGCGCCGGAGCTGACCTGCGTGGTGCTCGGGGTGATGGCGGCGCTCGGCCTGGTCGTGGTCATCCCGAACCTGTCGGTGGAGTACGGCGTCCTCCGCGCGTTCCAGCAGACGTTGCTGGTCGTGGCGCCGGTGATGGCGGCGGGCATGTGGGCGCTGCTGCGCCCGCTCGGCCGGCACGCCGCCACGCTCGCGGCGGCCCTCGCAGCGGCGGTCCCGGTCGGGCTGCTGCTGGTGCTCAGCGGGGTGCTGCCCACGCTGCTCGGCGGGCACCAGGCGCGGTTGGCGCTGGAGAACTCCGGCCTCTACCACGACCGCTACGTCGCCGCCGACTCCGACGTCACGTCGATGGCCTGGCTCGCCGCAGGCGCCGCGACAACCGGGGCCCGGCGCCGAAGGTCATCGCCGGGCGCAACTACGTCATCCCGACCGTCACGGCGGGCATCTCTCCGGCCGAGGTCGTCGACCGGCTCTACCCGACACTGCTGACCAAGGGGTCCTACGTGTTCGTCGACGCGCGCCTGGAGCGCACGCACCAGGCGACGATCTTCTACTCCGGCGACCGGATCACCTACCGCTACCCGATGGACGACCTCGACCGGCTGCTCGACCTGGTCTACAGCGTCGGGCCACAGCAGGGTCTACCGATGAGCCGACGTGCAGACCGCGTCCGAGCGGGCGGCCAAGGTCGGCCGCGACTCGCTGCTGTCGAACTCCGTGCTGCTGTTCGGGACCACGCTGCTCATGGCCGGAGGCGGGGCGGTGTTCTGGGTGCTGGCCGCGCGGCTGCAGACGCCGGAGAACGTCGGCGTCGCCGGCTCGCTCGTGGCGGCCGCCGACTCGATCGCGCTGTTCGCCCAGCTCGGCCTCAACATCGCGATCGTGCGGACCATGCCGACGAGCACCCGCAAGGCGGCCGACGTCGCTCACCGCCAGTGTCGTGGTCGCCGGCGCCGGCGGCGCTCTTCGCGCTCGTCTACTGCCTGCTGCTGCCGCTCACCTCGCCGAAGCTCGCCGCGGTGCTCGGCTCGCCGCCGGCGATCGCGCTCTACTGCGTGCTGGTGGCGGCCACCGCCCTCAACGTGCTGACCGACAGCGTCTTCCTGGCGATCAACCGGCTGTGGGACTACCTGCGGCTCAACGGCGTCGCTGATGGGGCTCGGCAAGTGCGCGCTGCCGTTCGCGCTGGCCGGGTTCGGCGCCATCGGGCTCTACGGGTCCTTCGGCGGCGCCATCCTGCTCTGCGCGGTCGCCAGCGTCTGGGCGATCTTCCGGCACCTCCCCGGGACGACGGTCGTTCTCGCCGTCGCAGGCGTTCCTGGAGTCGCGGCGATTCGCCGGCGCCGGCTACGTCACCTACGTGCTCACCGTGCTGCCGCTGCTGGTCTTCCCGCTGCTCATCATCAACACCCGCGGCTCGGCCGACGCGGCGGCGTACTTCATCAGCTACCAGCTCGTCACGCTCCTGAACGCGGTCATCCTGGCGGTCACCAACTCGACGTACGCCGAGAGCGAGCGCGGCCGTGGCCGGCCGCCGCCGGATCGTCCGCAAGGGCGGGACGACGCTGATGGTCTGCTCCCTCGGCGGGGCGCTGGCGATGTTCGCTGCTGGCGCCGTACTTCCTGTTCGTCTTCGGCGAGCACTACGTCGACGAGGGCACCACGATCCTGCGGGTGCTGGCGCTCGCCACCGTCGGCGCGGCGTTCAACTACTGGTCGGCGCGCTGCGGCTGCGGCTGTCGCGGCACCTGACGCGCGATGATGCTGGTGCAGCTGGTCAGCACGGTCGTGATGCTCGGCCTCGCCGGTCTGCTCGTCGCGGTACGGCGCGGTGTGGGTCGCGGCCTCGTGGGGCATCGGCCACGCTGGTCGGCGGTGTGCTCGGCTACCTCGCCAGCGTGACCGTGGCCCGCTTCCACGACGAGGCCGAGGCGGCGGTGGAGAGCGCATGAGGACCCGGCTGCGCAACCTGGCGCTCGACCTGGTGCTCGGCGGCCTGCGGCTGGCGCTGCGGGTGCTGTCCGCGGTGGTCCCGCAGTCCCGGTCGCGTGGTGCGTCTCGGCCTTCCCCGAGACCGAGGGCAACGCGGTCGAGACGGCCCGGGCGCTGCTGCGTCGCTACGACGGCCGGGTGGTGTGGCTGCGCGACCGCGGGACCGGTGCCCCGCGAGGTGCGCAGAGCTGGCCGACCGGACGGCATGGTCCTGGTCGCCAAGGCGAGCGCGGCCGGGCTCTGGGCCTACCTGCGCGCCGAGGCGGTGTTCTTCACCCACGGCCTCTACGGCAGCCCCCGGCCGTCGCGCCGAAAGCCGCTGGTGAACCTCTGGCACGGCGACGGGCCCAAGGACATCCGCCCGGCCGACGGGGTCGGTGCGCTGATCGCGAGCACCTACCTGGTCGGCAGCACCGCGCTCTTCTCGGTCCTCCAAGGCGTCGGCGTTCGGGGTGCCGGCCGACCGGGTGCTGTTCACCGGCAACCCGCGGACCGACCAGCTGTGGCGCGACGTCGCCGGCCGAGCGGCTGGCCGCGGCTGGGCATCGAGGGGCCGTTCGTGGTCTGGATGCCGACCTTCCGTCGGGCCCGGGCCGTCGGGCGCGGTGCGCGTCCGCGCCGAGGACCCGGTGCGGGTGCCGGACTACGACGGCACGCTCGGCCCGCTGCTGAGCGGGCTCCGCGAGCGCGGCATCCAGCTGGTGATCAAGCCGCACCCGATGGACGCCGACCGCCGCCAGTGGGACGGCGCCGTCACCGTGGCCGAGGACGACCTGGTGCGCGCCGGGGTCGGCCTCTACGAGCTGCTCGGCGCCTCGGCCGGGCTGGTCACCGACTACTCCAGCGTCTGGGTCGACTACCTGCTGCTGGACCGGCCGATCGCGTTCCTGGTCACCGACCGGGCCAGCTACGACCGGCAGCTCTTCCCCGCCGACGTCCTCGACTGGCTGCCGGGCGAGCTGGTGGAGGACGGCGGGCAGCCTTTCGCGGAGTTCCTCGCCGACCTCGACGCCGGCGGTGCGCACGGGGCGGTGCTCCGCAAGGAGGTCGCCGCCCGGATCGGGCTCAACCCGACCCGGACCTCAGCCGACGACCTCGTCGCCGCGCTGGCCGACCGGGGCGTGCTGCGGCTGCGGCGCGTAGCGGCTGCCGGTGGCTGCACGCCGCCGCCCCGGCCGGAGGACGTCGCTGCGAGCGCGGAGGAACGGCCGCTCGAGGAACCGGTAGCTGGCCGCGGTCAGCAGCACCGTCGCCGCCACCGTGACGACGCCGGCGACCGGTTTCGGGACCGAGGTCACCCCTTCCAGGAGCAGCAGCGGCAGCAGGTGCCACAGGTACAGGCTGTAGCTGTGCCGGCCGACGGCGGCCGGCCACGGGTGGCCGAGCACCCGGTGGACCGGCCCGCCCTGGTCGCCGTACCCGCAGCGGATGAGGACGACCGTGGCGACCACCGCGACCGGCACGCCCACCCAGCGGTAGAGCCCGGTGTCGCCGTCCGTGCCGAGCAGCGCGTAGCCGCAGACGGCCGACAGGGCGACCACGGACAGCGCGGTGGCGTGCCGCACGGGAGCTGCCGGGAGGCCGCGGGACTGGAGCCACAGCGCGAGCGCCGCCCCGGCGAGGATCTCGCCGAAGCGCGCCGACGGGCCGAAGTAGAACCAGAGGACGTCGAGACCCAACGAGCCCGTGTAGAGGACCACCGCGGCGGTCAGCGAGACCCCGGCCAGCCGCCGGGCCGACCAGCGGCGCCGTCGGGCAGCGAGGACCGCCAGCGGCCACAGGAGGTAGAAGTACCACTCCACGGCCAGCGACCAGGTCTGGGCGAACGGGTGCAGGCCGGTGACCCACAGACCGCCCTCCTGCTGGGCCGCCCAGAGCGACGTGGTCTGCGCGAGGGCCAGACCACCTCGCCGGGCGACTTCGAGGGCGGAGAGGTCCGACGACGCGACCGCGTACAGGGCGACGGCCCCGACGACGAGCCCGGCCAGGGCCGGGTAGAGACGGATCACCCGGCGCTTCACGAACGCCCACCAGGCCGCTCCGGTCGTCCCGGAGAGCGGGGCGCGCCACAGCATCGTGGTGATGATGAAGCCGCTGAGCACGAAGAACACGTCGACGCCGACGGAGCCGCCGTGGAAGAGCGGGGAGTACCAGGACAGCCAGTGCAGGGCCAGCACGGCGCCGATCGCGACCGCGCGGATGCCGTCGAGGTAGTCGAAACGTCCCGTGTCCGCCACCGACACCCGCCTTCCGGGACCTCTGGGAATGGACCGGTGCACCCTCCTGTTGCGGACAACGACAGTCCAGGACCTTGGTTAGGTCACATCGACGAAGGAAAGGCCGACTCTTTACCCATGCGACGCATCTCGGGGGCCCTGCTCGCAGTCACCGCCCTCCTCTCCGCTGCCCTGGCCACGCCCGGTGACCACCTGCCACCGGCCCAGGCGGCCGACCTGACCGCCATGCCCGCCGTGCCGGCGGACTCGGTGGTCGACGCCTACGGGGTGGGCGTCCACCTGGCGTTCCTGGACACGCCGTACGCCGACGCCGGCCGGGTCGCAGACGCGCTCACCGACCTCGGCGTCCGCCACGTCCGCGACGACCTCTACCTGGACAACCCGCGGCAGTACGCCGGCATCGGGACCGTCGCCTCCCGGGGGATCGGCTTCGACCTGATCATGGGGCGGCCCGACCGGCCGGGCACGCCGGAGGACTACGTGCGGACGGTGGCGGGGCTGCCGTCCGGAGCGGTCGAGAGCGTCGAGGGCGTCAACGAGTGGGACCTCTTCGGCGGTGGCCTCGACTGGCCGACCGAGCTGCTCACCTGGCAGCGCCGGCTCTACACCGCGGTGAAGTCGACCCCCGCCACCGCGCAGCTGCCGGTGCTCGCGCCCGCGCTGGCGTTCCGGTGGAACTACCCGGGGCTGGCGACCGCCGGCGACATCTCGCCGTACGCCGACAAGGCCAACGCCCACATGTACCCCGGCGGCTACCCACCGGCCAACGAGGTCACGCGCATCACCGACGCCGTGCGGGCGCTGATCCCGTCCAAGCCGCTGGTCACCACCGAGGCCGGCTACCACAACGCCGTCAACACGACCAACGGTCACCTGCCGGTGCCCGAGGACGTGGCGGGCGTCTACCTGCCCCGCCTGCTGCTCGAGCACTACCAGCGCGGCGAGGAGCGGGTCTACAGCTACGAGCTGGTCGACGAGTTCGCGGACGCCGGGCGCACCAACCCCGAGGCCAACTTCGGGCTGCTGCGACGTGACTGGAGCCCCAAGCCGGCGTACACCGCGATGAGGACGCTGCTCGGCCTGCTCGCCGACCCGGGCCCGGCCTTCACCCCCGACTCGCTGCTGCTGCGGGCCGACGGCTGGCCGAGTGACGGGCGCTACGTGCTGACCCAGAAGCGGGACGGGGAGTTCGTGCTGCTGATGTGGCGCGACGCGTCGGTCTACGACCCGGTGCTGCGGCAGCGGACCCCCGTCGCGCCCGCGGACGTGACCCTGCGGCTGTCGAAGAACTACCAGCTCGGCGTCTACCGGCCCTCGCAGGGCGCTCCTCCGGTGAGCCAGACCCGCGCCAGCTCCGTGCCCCTGCAGCTGGGCGCGGATGTCACCGCGGTGACCATCGCCCCGGCTCCGCCGCCGGCGCCCACCGCGGTCACGGCCACGCCGGACGACGGCAGCGCGACGGTGGACTGGCAGCAGCCGGCCTCGGCGGCACCGGTGACCGGCTTCGAGGTGGTCCGCTCACCGGGCGGGGCCGTCACCACGCTCGGCGCCGACGCGCGGTCCTTCACCGACACCGGGCTGGTGAACGGCACTGCCTACTCCTGGGCGGTCCGGGCACTGTCGCCCGACGGTGACTCGGCAGCGGTGAGCTCCCCGTCGGCGGTGCCGGCGACCGTGCCCGCCGCCCCGGTGATCAGGTCCACCGCCGCGGGGAGGCGGTCGGTGACGGTCGCCTGGCGCCGCGCTGCCGACAACGGCCGTCCGATCCTGCGCTACCAGTTGGTCAGCGGTTCGCAGACGCTGACCGTGGGACCGGACACCCTCGAGGCGACCCTGACCGGCCTGAAGGGCAAGGTGCGGGTCGGGGTGCGGGCCAAGAACGAGCTCGGCTGGGGCCGGTACTCCTACACGCCGTACGTGAAGGCGCGCCGACACCACCGCCACCACCGCCGCTGACCAGGCGCCTCGAGAGTCAGGTGCGCGCGTACATCACGTCGGTGTCGACCGCGGCGTGGGTGAACCCGTGCCGCTGGTAGAGCTGGATCGCGCCGGCGTTGTCGGCCTCGACGTAGAGGATGACCTCGTCCAGCCCCCGCCGCCGCAGGTGCTCCAGCCCGGCGGCGAGCAGGGCCCGGCCGATGCCGCTGCCCTGGGCGCTGGGGTCCACGCCGATCACGTAGACCTCACCGCAGGTGGCCCGCAGCCGGCCCTCCCGGTGCACCTTGGTCCAGTGGTAGCCGACGATCGACCCGTGGCGCTCGGCGACGAGGAACCCGGCCGGGTCGAACCACGGCTCGGCCATCCGCTCCAGCAGCCCCCGCCGGTCCAGCGCCCCCTGCTCGGGGTGGTGGGCGAACGCGGCCGCGTTGACGGCGAGGAAGGCCGCGTCGTCGACGCCGGGACGGTACGGGCGGATCGTGTAGTCGGCCGGCGTGTCGTACCTCAGCCGCTCGGCGAGCGGGCGACGCATCAGCCACAGCTCCCGGACCGCCTCGAAGCCGCAGTGCTTCGCCAGCGCGGCGGCACCGGGGTGGTTGCCGTGCGACCACGCGGTGATCCCTCCCGGGGCCGACTCGACCGAGGCGTGCCCGAGGGCCAGGCCCAGCCCCCGGCCTCGTGCTTCCGGGGCGACCACGAGGTCGAGCGCCGGCGTCCCGGCGGAGAGCCCGTGGAGGTAGGCGAAGCCGTCGGTCCCGGCGTCGAGCCCGGCGGTGAGGAGGGTGGCGTCGGTCAGGCCGCGGTTGTGCAGGGTGAGGATCGCGTCCTCGTTGAGCGCCGGCCGGCCGTCGTGCTCGTAGGACAGCTCCGCGATCCGGCGTACGTCGGACGCGCCGCCGGCGCCCTGCCGCCAGTCGAACGACGCCGGGTCGAGCGCCGAGACCCTCATGCCTGGGCCGGCTCGCGCTCGGGCGCCTCCTTGGGCGGGAGCACGAAGCGGTAGCCGACGTTGCGGACCGTCCCGATGAGGTGCTCGTGCTCGGTCCCGAGCTTGGCGCGGAGCCGGCGGACGTGGACGTCGACGGTGCGGGTGCCGCCGAAGTAGTCGTAGCCCCAGACCTCCTGCAGCAGCTGCTCGCGGGTGAAGACCCGGCCGGGGTGCTGGGCCAGGTACTTCAGCAGCTCGAACTCCTTGAACGTGAGGTCGAGCGGGCGGCCGCTGATCTTGGCGGTGTAGGTGACGTCGTCGACGGTGACCTCGCCGGTGCGGATGACGTGTGCCTCGGGGTCGTCCGCGGCGTGCTGCTGGGTGGCCCGCGCGATCGCGAGCCGGATCCGGGCCTCGGTCTCCGCGGGGCCGGCGGTGTCGAGCACCAGGTCGTCGAAGGCCCAGTCGACCGACGCGACGGACAGCCCGCCCTCGGTGAGGATGAGCAGCACCGGCGACGTCGTACCGAGGGTGCGCAGCAGCCGCGTCAGGTCCCGCGCCTTGGCGAGGTCGCGGCGACCGTCGACGAGGATCAGGTCCGCGGGCGGCGCCTCGAGCAGCGCGGTGCCCTCGGCCGGCAGGACGCGCACCGTGTGCGGCAGCAGCGCCAGCGCGGGCAGGACCTCCGCGGAGGGCTGGAGCGCACTGGTCAGCATCAGAAGGGTGCTCATCACACTCCTTCCCGGGCGTCCCGGGCGTCCGGGGCGGCTGACGGCTCGACGGCGAGCCAGGTCGATGAGGCAGGATATCCGACATGGCCGTTTCCCCGCCCTCCGCCGTCTCGCCGGTGACGGTGCGGCTGTGGGCGGCGGCGCGGGCGGCGGCGGGCGAGGCGTTGGTGGCCGTGGAGGTGCCGGGGCCGGTGTCGGTGGCCTGGTTGCGGTCGGAGCTGGTACGCCGGCACCCGCGCGGCGGGCAGCTGGACCGGGTGCTGGGGGTGTGCTCGGTGCTCGTGGGGGACCGGCCTCTGGGCACTGCCGACCCGGCCACCGTGGAGGTCCTGCCGGGAGGCACCGTGGAGTTCCTCCCGCCCTTCGCCGGCGGCTGACCGGGCCGCCCGAGTTCGGGACGAGAAATGTCTTCGAGGGGGGTTTGCCCGCCCCTCCGGCGAGGTAGTAACCGTTCAGGCACAGCGTCGTTGGACCACTCAGGACCGGGTGGCATGTCGTGGCGGTGTGTCGTCCGCTTCGCAGAAGGCGGATCGTCCTTGGGGGGACGGTCGGCCCACGGGGGGAAGTTGTGGGTAGCAGGGATGTCGTGGCCTCGGGGGCCAGTGGCCGCGACGAGCGAGGGCCCACGTCTCGTGCCGGCTCGAGACGTGGGCCCTTTGCCTGCGCACCCCCCCTGAGCCTTCTGGCGGAGCGCGCCGGGGGAGGGTCATGGTCGGCGAGACCCGCGGGGGGTTGCGGGCTCGCTGTGAGGGACCGGGGTGGGTTCCCCCCATCTCGGGCGGTGGTCTCCTCCCAAGACCGCCGTGTGGCCGGGCGGTGACCCCAATCGCCGCCCGGCGCTCCCCTCGCCCGAAGATTTCTCAAATGGGGCGTAACTCCCTCGTCGGAGCGTCGTTGACGTCGGTGTAGGCGTGCTCGTGGGCAACGGGGGTAGTCAACGAGAACGTCTACGCAGGACCGGCAGCACCTCCCTCCCATGGCTGCCGGTTCGCCACTCCCAGGAGGGCGGTCCTTCTCCCAGGCCCGCTCTGGTAGGGCCGCTGACGAACTCCCAGGTCAGCGGCCCTCAGTGCTTTTTCGAGCTTGGCCGGGGTGGTTTGATCGCGGGGTGAGTCAAGGAGCGTGGGTGGTGGTCGCGGCGCTGGTGCTGGCGACTGCCTTCGGCCTGTTCCGCGCCGTCACCGACGGCCGGTTCCGGGGCACCCACCGGGTCCGTGGGGCCGAGCCGGGCGCCGAGCAAGCCGAGGAGCCGGTGAGCGTGCTGCACGGCGCCGACCTGGAGCACGACCTGGGTGAGCGGGCGACGCTGCTGCAGTTCTCCTCGGCGTTCTGCGCACCGTGCCGGGCGACCCGCCGGGTGCTCGCCGACGTCGCGGCCGTGGTGCCGGGGGTGGAGCACGTGGAGGTCGACGCCGAGCACCACCTGGAGCTCGTCCGCCGCCTCGGGGTGCTGCGGACCCCGACCACGCTGGTCCTCGACCAGCACGGCCAGGAGGTCACCCGGGCGATGGGCGCGCTGCGCAAGGAGCAGGTCCTCGCCGCGCTCGCCCAGGCGGTCGACTGAGCGGCCCCTGGAACGGGCACCTCTGCCGAAATCCCGCCCGGACCGGCCCGGATGGGCCACAGCTGCCCGTTCGCAGGGCCTGCCGTCAGCCGGCAGTGAGGAGCTCGAGGTCGGCGTCGACCATGATCCGGGCGAGGTCGTCGGCGTGGGTCTGCGCCTTCCAGCCCAGCTGCTGGTGCGCCTTGGACGCGTCGCCGATCAGCGCGTGCACCTCCGAGGGCCGCTCGAAGCGCGGGTCGGTGCGGACGTGGTCCTCCCAGTCGAGCCCCACGTGGGAGAACGCGACCTCGACGAACTCCCGCACGGTCGTCCCGGTCCCGGTGGCCAGCACGTAGTCGCTCGGGGAGTCGGCCTGCAGCATCAGCCACATGCCCTCCACGTACTCCGGCGCGTAGCCCCAGTCGCGCACCGCGTCGAGGTTGCCGAGCACCAGCTCGTCCTGCAGGCCGGCCTTGATCCGGGCCACCGCGCGGGAGATCTTGCGGGTCACGAAGTTCTCCCCGCGCCGCGGCGACTCGTGGTTGAACAGGATCCCGGAGACCGCGAACAGGTCGTAGGCCTCGCGGTAGTTGATCGTGCACCAGTGGGAGAACACCTTCGAGGTGCCGTACGGCGACCGCGGGTGGAACGGCGACTCCTCGTTCTGCGGGGGGACCGTCAGGCCGAACATCTCCGAGGTCGACGCCTGGTAGTACCGGCAGTCCAGCCGCGCCGCCCGGATCGCCTCGAGCAGTCGCACGGTGCCGCCGCCGTTGGTCGACGCGGTGTACTCCGGGGTGTCGAAGGAGACCTGCACATGGCTCATCGCGCCGAGGTTGTAGACCTCGTCGGGCCGGATGTCCTGCACCAGCCGCGACAGCCCCATCCCGTCGTTGAGGTCGCCGTAGTGCAGGTGCAGCCGGTCGGCCGCGTCCGACGGCCGGTCGTAGACGTGGTCGATCCGCCCCGGCAGCAGGGCGGCGTCGAGCCGCTCCATGTTGAGGTGGAGGTACGACGGACGATCCCGTGCACCTCGTAGCCCTTGGCGAGCAGCAGCTCGGCGAGGTAGGAGCCGTCCTGACCGGTGATCCCGGTGATGAGTGCACGCTTCATGAGGCAAGCAGCATAAGCCGCGGCCGTCAGTGGCAGCTCTCGGTCCCGCTGTCTGTCTTCGTGCTGCCGTCGACGGGGAGGAACCGCCACGAGTAGCCACCGTCGGTGAGGTCGAGCCGCAGCACCCCGCGGGTGTCGGTGAACCGGACCTCGCTGTTGGGCAGCCGGGTGGAGGTCCCGTGCAGCGACGCGCCGCCGGTGCCGACGATGAGCTCGCGGATCCCCTTCGGGTCCGGCCGCCCCTCGGCGTCCTGCGGGACGAACCGCTCGTAGGCGTGGTCGTGCCCGTTGAGCACCAGCTCGGCGCCGTGCGACATCAGCAGCGCCCACAGGTCGTGCATGCGGGTGTCGACCCCGCCGAAGCCGCTGGAGCTGATCCCGCTGCCGGAGCTGAACGTCGGGTGGTGCCAGGCGACGACGGTGCACCTCGCCTGCGAGGCCTCGAGGTCGGCGCGCAGCCACTGCTCCTGCGGCGACCCCGCGTCGCACCCGCCCACCATGTAGCAGGTCGAGTTCAGCACCACGACGTGCCAGCTGCCGAGGTCGTAGCTGTAGTAGCCCCGGGTGCCGGGCCCGGCGGCGGCGCCGAAGTAGTCCCAGTACGGCGCCGCGCCGGCCGTGTCGTAGTCGTGGTTGCCGACGACCCCGTGGGTGCGCCACAGGTGCCGGCCCCAGGTCGGGTCGTAGTAGTCGCGGAAGCTGGTCGCCTCCCCGTGCGGGTAGGCGTTGTCGCCCAGGGCGAGCACGTCGCCGGGGTTGCGGTCGAGCAGCTGCGCGGTGAGCTCCGCGGTCAGGTTGACGTCGGCGATGTCGCCGCCGGCGAGCAGCACGCTGCTGGTGGGCGCCGCGACCGCCGTCGTGGAGGGGGTCGACTCGGTGCCGTCGGCCATCGCGGTCACCCGGAAGGTGTAGTCGTGTCCGTCGACCAGCCCGCCGACGACGTACGCCGTTGCGCCGCCGGTCGTCCCCGCCGCGGCCCAGCTGCCGTCGCCGGCGCGCTGGTCGACCCGGTAGCCCGTCGCTCCGGCGACCGGTGACCAGCGGAGGCCGACCTTGCCGGGGGCGCCGACCGCGGTGAGCCCCTGCGGCACGCCGAGCACCTCCGGCGCGGGAGCCGTGCCCTCCCGGTAGTGGGCGGCGAGCGTGGCCTGGCTCAGCGCGGCGCGGTAGAGCGCGACCTCGTCGAGCCGGCCGTCGAAGTAGTCGTAGCCGCCGGACTTGCCGATGTAGATCGCGGAGGTGTCGCTGCCGACCGGGCCGGTCGCGGGACGGGAGGCGATCTCGACGCCGTTGCGGTAGAGACGGATCGCGGTGCCGTCGTAGGTCATCGCCAGGTGCTGCGCGCCGCCGGTGATCACCGCCGGGCTGTCCACCTCGGTGTAGCTGGAGGGGGACCACCAGATCCGGCCGATCAGCGAGCCGCCGGAGATGCGCAGGAGGTACTGGTACTGCTTGCGCAGGATCGTCTGGCTGGCGGTCGGCGCGCCGGTGTCGACCCACGCCTCGAGGGTCATCGCGGACGACGGGTCGAGGGCGGGGTTGTCGAAGACCTTGACGTAGCCGGTGGCCCCGTCGAACCGCGCCGAGGTGTTGGCATCGCCGGTGAGCAGGCCCGGCCGCTCGAGGGTGAACCCGCCCTTGTACTGCCCCTCGGAGGTGCCGCGCGCCTCGCAGGCGACGGTGCCGGTGCTGTCGCCGAGTCGCCAGTAGGCGGCCAGCCCGCCGGTGGCGAGGACGTCGGAGGAGTAGCTGCCCGTGGCCGCGCACGGACCGGCCGGTGGCGGCGGGGTAGTGGGCTCGGGCGGAGCAGGCGGCGCCGTGGGCTGCGCGGTCGCGGTCGCGGAGGGGGCGCTCTCGTTGTCGGCGGTGTCGACGGCGGTGATGCGGTACTCGTAGGTGGTGCCGTTGGCGACCGCGGTGTCGGTGTAGCCGGTGCCGGTGACGGCCGTCATCGGCTCGGTCGGCCACTCGGCGCCGACGATGCGGCGGAAGACGCGGTAGCGCGCCAGGTCCGGATCGGCGTTGGCCTGCCAGGACAGCGTGACCGACCCGTCCCCGGCGGCCGCGGTGAGGCCGGTCGGGGCGGTGGGGGCCGTGGTGTCCGGCGGCGGAGGCGTGGCGACGGTGGTGACGGTCAGGGTCGGCGCGAGCTGGGCGACCTCGCGGCTGGAGAACTCCGCGACCGTGGTGGAGGTGGCCGACGCCGCGGGCACGACCGCGAGGTCCAGCGTGCCGTCGCCGGTGATCGCGGCGGTGACGTCGATGTCGAGGCTCCCGGTGGGCACGCCGTCGGCGGAGCCGACGAGGTCTCCGAGGTCGGGGGCGCGGTTCCAGCTCAGCGACTTCTCACTCCAGGACCCGGTGACGCCGCGCACCTCGAGGGGTACGGCGGCCGCGCGGGTGGGCCGGAGGGTGAGCGTGGCGGTGTCGACGGCCCCGGTGACGCCGGTGACCTGGAACCGGAGGAAGGTGCGCTGCAGCGGGCTGCCGGAGACCCGCAGCTGCTTGGCGGAGCCGTACTTGCTCTTGGCGGACTTGGCGCTCACGTAGCCGTCCGCCACCGCGACGGAGGTGACGGTGCTGCCCGCGGCCTGCACCGGGGAGCTCGACACCAGCGGCGCCAGCACGCAGACGACGGCCAGCACCAGCAGCGCGGACGCGCTCGATCGACGCGGCACGGCCACCACCCCCTCGAGACGTTGGCTCAGTGCAGCGCACCCAGGCCCGCCGGGCCAGGACCTAAAGGCCCGAGATGCACCACCCGTCCGGAAGTGGGCCTCTAGCCACCATCTCGCATAGTGGATGCGATGTCCACATGACGAGACGGCCGGTTTCGTGACGGCCCCCGAGCCCCTACCCTCGACGACGTGTCGACGACCATGCTGACCAAGCGCCGCGCAGTGGACCACTGCCGCGTGCGCTCGTCGCTGTGTCGAGTCTCCTGAAGGATCGCCGCCCCGACGCGCTCGCGTCATCCCCGATGTCCTCAGCAGGAGAACCATGTCCATCTCTGCGCACACTCCGCCGCGCACCGACGACGCAGCCCGTCGCACCGGCGCCCAGGTAGACCCCCGCGGCCAGCGCTTCGCCGCCTCGATCACCGCGGTCCTGCTCGCCGTCGCCCTGGTGGCGTCGCCGAGTGCCCTGACCGTGACGCTGCTGGCCTTCCAGCTGGTCGTCTTCGCGGTCGGCGCCGGGCTCGGGCCGGCGCGCACGCCGTACGCCTGGGTGTTCCGCCGCCTCGTCCGGCCCCGCCTCGGGGCGCCGGCGGAGACCGAGGACGCGGCGCCGCCGCGCTTCGCCCAGGGGGTCGGCCTCGGCTTCGCCGCGGTCGCGCTCGTCGGGTACGCCGTCGGGCTGCCGCTGCTCGGGGCGATCGCCGCCGGCATGGCGCTCGGGGCGGCGTTCCTCAACGCGGCGTTCTCGTTCTGCCTGGGCTGCGAGATGTACCTGCTGGGCGCCCGGGCCACCCGCTGACCAACAACAACCCCAAGAGAAGGAACACCATGAGCCGCGAAACCGCACTCGTCACCGCCGACTGGGTCGAGGAGCATCTCGACGACGACAACGTCGTGCTGGTCGAGGTCGACGAGGACACCTGCGCCTACGACCACGGCCACATCCGGGGCGCCATCAAGCTCGACTGGACCACCGACCTGCAGGACCAGGTCCGCCGCGACTTCGTCAACAGGCAGCAGTTCGAGGCGCTGCTGTCCGAGCGCGGGCGTCGGCAACGACGACACGGTCGTGCTGTACGGCGGCAACAACAACTGGTTCGCCGCCTACGCCTACTGGTACTTCAAGCTCTACGGCCACCGCGACGTCCGGCTGCTCGACGGCGGCCGCAAGAAGTGGGAGCTCGACGCCCGCGAGCTGACCGAGCGACGCCACCGAAGCGGTCGAGCGACGACGCTACACCGCGCAGGAGCAGGACCACACGATCCGCGCGTTCCGCGACGAGGTCGTCTCCGCGATCGGCACGCAGAACCTGGTCGACGTCCGCAGCCCCGACGAGTACGCCGGCCGGCTGCTCGCCCCGGCGCACCTGCCGCAGGAGCAGTCGCAGCGGGCCGGTCACATCCCGACCGCGGTGAGCGTGCCGTGGAGCAAGGCGGCCAACGACGACGGCACGTTCAAGTCCGACGACGAGCTGCGCAAGCTCTACCTCGAGGCGGGCCTGGACGAGGGCAAGGACACCATCGCCTACTGCCGGATCGGGGAGCGGTCCTCGCACACCTGGTTCGTGCTCCAGGAGCTGCTGGGCCTGGCGAACGTCAAGAACTACGACGGTTCGTGGACCGAGTACGGCTCGCTGGTCGGTGTGCCGATCTCGCTCGGCGACGAGCCCGGTGCGGTCGAGGGTGGTGCGGCATGAGCGACGGATGCGGAGCCCCCGAGCAGGGCACCACGCTGGCCGACGCGGTCGTCGCCAAGGAGGCGGTCATCCAGGGCCGGGTGCTTCGCGATGGTGCGCCGGCCAGCCCGGCGTACGTGCGGCTGCTGGACCGGTCCGGCGAGTTCACCGCCGAGGTGCCGACCTCGGCGGCCGGTGAGTTCCGGTTCTTCGCCGGCCCGGGCGAGTGGACGGTCCGGGCCCTGGTGCCCGGCGCCGGCTCGGTCGACCGGCAGGTGCAGGCGCAGATCGGCTCGGTCGCCGAGGTCGACATCCCCGTCACCACCTGACCCGCGCCCAACCACAGACGGCGGTCCCGGGCGGCTATTCCCCCGTAGCTGCTCGGGATCGCCCCTGCCGCGGCCCGGCCTCAGGACCCCGTGGACGTGAGGCCCGCCTCGTCGAGCGCGGCCTCCACGGCTTGGGCGATGGCCTGGTGGCCGGCGTCGTTGGGTTGCGCCCCGTCCGCGCCGCCGCGGATCAGCTCAGGGTGGCCGGTCAGCGGCTGACCGACGGCCAGGAACGTCCCGCCGGCCGCTGACGTCGCCTCGCGCAGCTGGTCGATGAAGGTCTGTGCGGAGTCCGGCAGGGCTGCGTCGTCCCACAGCGGGGGTACGACGACCAGGTCGGCGTCGGGGTAGCGGTCCCGGGTCTCGGCGATCAGCGCGCGCGCCGCGTCGATCCCTCCGTCGGTGACCGTGTCCTTGCGTCCCCCGGTGACCACGACGAGGTCCGGCTTCTTCGTCTCGACCTCGCCGAGCACCGTCGCGAACGCGTCACACGACTCGTGGACGCAGCCCTCCTCCTCGCTGGTGGCCGTGTAGCCGGCTCCCTTGCGTGCCAGGTTCTCGACCTTCCACCCGAGCTGGTCCGCGACGAGCGCCACCCAGCCCCGGTCGTCCGAGGACGCGCCCCAGCCGGCGGCGAAGGCGTCGCCGAGGACCACCACCCGCTCGGCGCCCGAGGTGGGCTTCGACGACGGCTTCTTGTCGGGCTTCTGGTGCTCGGGCTTGGTCTGCGGCTGGGGCGATGCTGCCGCTGCTCCCGGTCGGCGGGGGAGGGGGCCACTTCGAGAGCTCGTACCCGATCCACACCGCCAGCGCCACCAGCGCCACCGCCAAGGCGGCCAGCACCGCCGACCGGACGGCCGTCGGCCGCGAAGCCCCCGTTCTGCGCACGACGGAA
>CAVVFH010000003.1:0-924353 GCA_963747525.1 uncultured Actinomycetota bacterium | reverse complement strand
CCCACGCCGACGGGCTCAGGATCTTGGTGGATCGCCAGCAGCCCGAGGCTGGCGCCCACCAGGCGTGACGGTGGGTTGCAGGCACTTGGTCCCTTCCAGCCCGTGGCGACGGCGATACAGACTGACGACGTCCTTAACTAAGTGGGGAAAAGAGGGATTCATGAATCACGCACGCAGTCGCATCGTCTCCGTGGCCACCGGCGCCCTGATCCTCGCCGGCGGCGGTCTCGTCTCCGGTGTAGGCGCGGCCAGCGCCGGATCCACCGACACGCCGTCCGCGCAATTCACTGGAACGGTCAGCGAGATCGTCGACCCGGCCGCGGAGACAGGTATCCCGCGACGCTGGATGCGTCAGGTCGGCGACCCTGCCCCGGAGGGGTACAGCCATGGCTACCAGTGGGGTGCTCCCTCGATCACCACGCCGGCCGGCATCGTGACCTTCTCCGGCACACTCGACGTCGCGGACGCTGCAGCGGGAGACTTCGGGCTCATCGGTCTGCTGGACACGGCGACGCTCGCGGCAGATGAACGTGGCCTCAACGAGGGCTCTTACATCTACACGTATATGAAGAACGACGACACGTTGGTCCTCGGGCTGAGCGACGGCAGAGGTGCCGGCGGCGAGTACGTCCAGGTCTTCCGCACGATCGACCTCACCGTGACCGGCCGGAGCTTCGACGTGACGTTCACGATCGACCCCACGGCGGACCCGAACGACTGTGCGAGCGACGCTGGGGATGTCTCGACCGCCGAGGGGTGCATGACCCTCGCCGTAGACGGCCTTCCCGAGATCAGCGACAGCTACGGCACCATCACGAACGACTCAGCCAACGCTGGCGAGGAGTTCCGCGACGGAGGAACCGCTGGCTGGGATGGTCTCGCATCCGCGTCGAAGGCGACCGGCATCGACTACGACCTCACGGTCACGCCGACGAACGGCCCACGCACCAAGGACGAGTGCAAGAACGGCAACTGGATGACGTACTCCTTCAAGAATCAGGGCCAGTGCGTTTCTTTCGTTGCACGGTCATGAGTCCCGGCCGGACTGGGCAGTCACCAGCGGTCGGACCGCCGGCCACCGCCCAGCCAGCACCACACCGCCGGTGGCGCTGGTGATCGTCAGCTCCTCCGCGAAACCGCCTCGGCCCTTGTGGCCGGGGCGGTTTCGCGCCTCGTCGAGGCCAGAGCCGGCACCGGTTGGGGGAAACAGAGCAATGATCAGAACCTGTGGATGGCTCTCGGCGAGGTGACGTAGAAGAGGCGTACCTCCCGAGCAAGATCGAAGCCCATGCTCAAGTTCGGATCGAGGTCGGCGTTGGCGCGCCGGCTCGGGAAGGTACGCCCATGCTCAAGGTAGTCCACGAGGAGAACCAGTCCCAGCAGCACGGCCCGGCGGCGGTCGGTGGGTCGTTGCTCGACGAGCTGGCCCGCGACGGCGCGCGGCAGATGCTCGCCGCGGCGTTGTTGGCCGAGGTCGCCGCCTACGTCGAGGCCAACGCCGGCGAGGTCGACGAGAACGGGCACCGGCTGGTGGTCCGCAACGGGTTCCACGACCCCCGCGAGGTCGCCACGGCGGCCGGGGCGGTGCCGGTGCGTGCGCCGCGGGTCAACGACAAGCGCATCGACGAGGCCACCGGGGAGCGGAAGCGGTTCTCCTCGGCGATCCTGCCTGCATGGGCGCGGAAGTCCCCAGGGGTGGCCGAGGTGCTGCCGCTGCTCTACCTGCACGGCCTGTCTTCTGGGGACTTCGTGCCCGCGCTGGAGCAGTTCCTCGGCTCGACCGCGGGCCTGTCCGCGGCGACGGTCACCCGCCTCACCGCGCAGTGGCAAGACGACGCCAAGGCGTTCGGGAAGCGGTCGCTTGCCGAGTCCGACTACGTGTACTGCTGGGTCGACGGGATCCACCTCAAGGTCCGCCTCGAGCAGGACAAGGTGTGCCTGCTGGTGATGATCGGGGTCCGCGTCGACGGCACCAAGGAGCTCATCGCGCTCTCCGACGGGTTCCGCGAGTCCTCGGAGTCGTGGGCCGACCTGCTGCGCGACTGCAAGCGCCGCGGCATGCGCGCCCCGGTGCTGGCCATGGGCGACGGCGCGCTGGGGTTCTGGAAGGCGCTGCGCGAGGTGTTCCCCGAGACCAAGGAGCAGCGTTGCTGGTGGCACAAGCTCGGCAATGTTTTGGCTGCGCTGCCGAAGTCCGCCCACCCCGGTGCGAAGGAGGCTCTCGCGGAGATCTACAACGCCGAGGACAAGGACCACGCCGTCGCCGCGGCCAAGGCGTTTGCCGACCTCTACGGCGCGAAGTGGCCCAAGGCGGTCGCGAAGGTCACCGACGACCTCGATGTGCTGCTCGCGTTCTACGACTTCCCCGCCGAGCACTGGATCCACCTGCGGACCACGAACCCGATCGAGTCGACCTTTGCCACCGTTCGGTTGCGGCAGCGGGTCACCAAGGGCCCCGGCTCCCGGGCCGCGGGCATCGCGATGGCGTTCAAGCTCATCGAGTCCGCCCAGGCTCGCTGGCGCGCGGTCAACGCACCCCACCTCGTCGCCCTCGTCCGTGCCGGCGCGGAGTTCAAGAACGGCAAACTCGTCGAACGACCCGACGAATCAGGAGGTGACGCTCACGCCGCATGACACACCGATCCACAGGTCTTGACTATTCCTCCCGGGCATTCGAGGAGCTCTTCTTCGCCGTTCGCCGGTTGGGCCAGCGATATCGTTGACGGAGACAAGGGGGAGCGATGATGTTCGGCAAGCAGGACGACCGGGGTCCGTTGGACCGAGCCCTGGATGCGGCGGCGGGGTATCGCGTCGGCTCGTGGGAGAGCGTCCGAGCACTCACCTGGCTGGTCCGGGCGCGACGTGAGCTCCGCCTGTAGTCGGCGCACCCGATCGGCTTGTGACGCTTCGCGTGCCGACCGTCACCGGGGGCGTGACCAGTGCGGGATCGGCGACCGGTCAGGCGTGTGACTGGGAAGACGTCGGACCAGAGCGATGAGATCAGGCGCCAGCGACGGTCTGTCCATATTCGTGACGCCCACTACGACTAGGAGAGCCATGCCCCAGCTGTTGAAGGTGCAGAACTTCACCGTCTCCGCCGACGGTTACGGTGCCGGAGACGGCCAGAGCCTGCAACGTCCCTTCGGCCACGCCGACCCGGGCGTTCTGATCTCATGGGCCTTTGCTGCCGCCAGCTTTCCCGGCCGCACCTCACCAGGAGGCTCACGCGGGCTCGACGACCACCTGGCCCGCGACTTTCACCACAACATCGGGGCGGAGATAATGGGCCGCAACAAGTTCAGCCCCCATCGCGGGCCCTGGGCAGACCACGAGTGGCGAGGGTGGTGGGGGGAGGAGCCGCCCTTCCACACCCCCGTCTTCGTGGTCACCCACCACCCGCGGCCTTCATTCACCCTCGCCGACACCACGTTCCACTTCGTCGACGGCACTCCCGCGGACGTCTTGGACCGGGCCCGTGCAGCCGCTGACGGCCGGGACGTCCGGCTCGGTGGAGGGGCGCAGACCATCCGCACCTTCCTCGACGCCGACCTCGTCGACACCCTGCACGTCGCGGTCTCACCCCTGGAGCTCGGCTCGGGAAGCAGGCTCTGGGCCTCCCCGGACGAGCTCGACGACCGCTTCCACCACGACGTGGTCCCCAGCCCCAGCGGGGTAGTCCACCACCTACTCTGGAGGCGCTGAGCGATTGATCGCCCTCCTTGGCACAACGCCGTGCATCCGCGCCCCGCTCGTCGAATCCCACCCGGTGCTGAGTCGTATGGAGTTCGGCGTCCGGCAATGGATCGGCAGGCGGAGCGTGCCACAACGGGATCCGCATGTGGTGACGTCGCGAGCGGACCGGTTCGAGCAACGCCCGTACGGTGAAGTCATGGGTGTCACTCGGATCGTTCCAAACCTGCCCGTGTCCGACGTCGCGCGGGCCAACGACCTGTACGCGCAGATCTTCGAGCTCCGCATCGGCATGGATCTCGGTTGGGTCGGGAATCTGGGTGCCGCTGATGCCACCGCGGTGCAGCTTCAGGTGATGACAAGCGATGCGGCTGCACCGTGCAACCCGGCCATAAGTTTTGGGCTGGGCGACTCCGGCCGAAGTCGATGCGATCCATGAACGCGTTGTTGCGGCCGGGTTGGAGATCGTTTATCCGCTCACGGACGAGGACTGGGGAGTGCACAGGTTCTTCTTTCGCGACCACGACGGCAACGTCGTCAACGTCGTCGCCCACCCCTGATCGCTGATCACGATCCAGGTCACCCGCGTCTCACTGGGGATCCGTTTGCGAGCCACCGGGTTGGGCGAAGGCATGTGGGCGTAGCCTCGTGTCCAGATCGCGCAGCTGGTGCTCTGCCCGAGCATCGGGGCATACCCTGCTTGCGCACTCTTCCCACTCACGGTTGGGACGACGACCACGACGGAGGCCGAGATGGCCCGGCGCATCGAAGAGCTCGATGCCACCGACACCCCGATCGGGGTGATCAGCCTGCGTCGCCGCCATGAGCCTGTCGTTGACGCCGACGTCTATGAGGTGAAGATCGATGACGAGTTCTTGATGTCGAGCCTGTTCACCGTGGTCGAGCAGGAGCTGGCGCATCTGAGTCTCGCGCGTGTCGACCACGCTCATGGGGACCTGCACGTACTCGTCGGCGGGCTCGGCCTTGGCTACACCCTGCGTGCGGCCCTGCAGGACGAGCGGGTCGCGCAGGTGCAGGTGATCGAAGCGGTCGAGGCGGTCATCGACTGGCACCGCCGCGGCCTGCTGCCCCACACCGCGGGACTGACCGCCGACCCGCGTTGCGAATTGGTCCACGGAGACTTCTTCAAGCTCGTGGCGTCCGGCGAGACCCCGCGCCCGTCGTACGACGCCGTGCTCCTCGACATCGACCACTCGCCCCAGAATCTCCTGCACTCCAGCCACGGCGCGTTCTACGCCGTCAGCGGGTTGACTCGACTGGCCGCGATCCTCGGCCCGGCAGGGGTTTTCGGGCTCTGGTCCGACGACCTGCCGGACCCGGACTTCGTAGCCGCCCTGGACGAGGTCTTCGATCAATGCACGGCGCACGTGGTCTCATTCGCCAATCCGCTGACCGGAGGCGAGTCGGCCAGCACGGTTTACGTTGCGACGACCTGAACCGGTTCGCCGCAAGCCGATCCTCTTGCGGCACCGCCGCTTCTCGTCGGATCGATCGCCTCATCCCGCTCGAGAGCGTCCTAGACGGTATGGAGTGACCGCTCGGGACTGAGTGGTTGCGGGCCGGGGCCTCGCTCACACATGTTCGTGGGTTACCGAGGAGCAGGGGCTGCCTGCTCGGCCTATCCAACAGTTGTGATGGAGGCCCCGGTGTTTACAGAGCGTACGAGCGTGGGGCTCGACTTGCACGCACTATCGGTCGCTGCAGCGGCGATCGATGGCGTCACTGGCGAGCTGATGCAGGCAAGGCTGCCCCCTTCGCATCAGGCTCGGCGTTGAAGCCGATCGGATCTACGTTGACCACGGTCTGAGTCCCTGCCGGATGCCCGGGCGATCGCCGACGCGCTCACCGCCCGGCAGATCAGCCTCTCCCTCGGAGGGTCGGTCCACGACCTCACCGACGCCGTCGGACGGCTGTTGTTCAACTTCTTGGCGATGGTTGCTGAGTCGGGCCTGATCCGGCTCCGGACCTGTGAGGGGATGAAGGTCACCAAGGCCAAGGGTCGATCACCTCGGCTATCGCGCCATGGTCGCGCCCGGATCCCTTACTGGTCACGCTCCGCGTGACGATCGCCCAGCTGCAACAGGTCAGTCAGCGATCGCTTGACGGGCACCGGCGGAAACAGCAGCCGCCCGACTGCGTCGGTCGGGTCATAGACCGACCCGCCGAGACTCAAGCTGATCTGGCGAGTAGTGAGTTCGTCGGCGATCGCGCGGGCATCGGGCAGGGACCTGGCCAGCCGGTCGAGCTCGGTCACCACGAGGGTGTCACCGGCGCGACAGGCGGCGAGTGCTTCGCGGAGTCCGGGGCGTTCACGGTTGGTGCCGGTCAGGCCGTGGTCGACGTAGATCCGCTCGACCTCGACCTCGACCTCGACACCGAGACTGAGCAGGGCGTCGCGTTGGGTGGTCAGATCTTGTTGATCGGTGGAGCATCGGGCAGCGCCCGACTCAAGCAGCAAGACGCTCCCGGCCTGCGGCTGCAAGGGCGGCAGCCCGGTGCACATAGGGCTCGGCGGGTGTCGCGACGTTCGTCGTGGCACGAATGGTCGAGTTTTGCCCAATGTTTTGGCTACACTGTTGGCATGACTGCTGTACCCCTTGGCGACGCGCGAGACCGGCTCTCCGAGTACGTCTCGGAGGTCGAACGCACCCATCAACGCGTGACAATCACCCGTCACGGTCACCCGGCCGCAGTCCTCATCTCCGCCGACGATCTCGCCGCCATAGAGGAGACCCTGGAGATCCTTGGAACACCTGGCGCTGCCGAAGCCATTAATGAGGGCCTCGCCGACGCCGCCGCAGGCCGCTTCGCTGACAACGACGCACTCAAGTCCCGCTACGGGATCGCCTGAGTGGAGGAGCGGTACTCGATCCGAGTCACGGCTCGAGCCGAACGCGATCTACAGCGGTTACCAGAGAAGATCGCCACGGCCTGCGTCGAGTTCATCTTCGGGCCTCTCGCTGATGATCCACAGCGAGTAGGCAAGCCCCTGCGCGGCGAGCTTGTCGGGCTGCACTCAGCTCGCCGAGGTGACTACCGGGTGATCTACGGCGTCGTTGAAGACGCCCGCACGGTGGAGATCGTGCATATAGACCGACGCAGCGACGTCTACAGGCGATAAGGAGGCTTCGCCGTCCCGGTCACCGATCCTTCCTCGGGCCGGAAGATCGATTCGAGCCTGATCAGGCATGCTGCTCTCCATGGCCCACCCCCCACCGGTTTCGAGTACAGGTCGCTCGGCAGCGGCGACATCGTGATCAGCCACCATGGTCGTCGCGCGACCACTGCCCGGTGTCGCCGCTGATCGATTCTTGGCAGACGTCGAGGCCGACCCCCCAAGAGGTCATGGCCCGCTTGACGGGCAACGACAAGGCTGGAAACGAGTGCACAACCAAGGACCACGAGCGCAATCAGGGACGCTGACAGCCGCACGCGAAACGGTGCCCGGACAGCGTTTCGCTTGCAGTTACGCACTCTCCGACGAGCGGGCGGCGCAGCCCAACGACACGGCACCTCAGTGATCTTGCCGCTGGTCAGATGGTGTTGGGCGTCTGCGTCTGCGCGTGAGTGCCGGCAGGTGTGCGACCTGGCACCTGCTCTTGGATGCGAAGCCAGTCGCCAAGGCTGATGATCTCCGTTCTTGGCGATGTCTCCCACGACAGTGCCCCTGGGTCGCCTCTCGAACCTCGTACCGAGGACCTTGGCGCCTTGGCCCCTTGGCCCCTTGGCGTGGCATCGCGCCAAGGGCTAGCGTCGAAGCAGCAGGTGTCGGCGTAGGGTCGGCGCCGGCGCGTTCACCCCTCGGGCGGACCGAAGTCGTTGGCCGAACAGGCTGCGCGCCTGGCGGGCTCCGGATCTGTGTTCGCCGCAACGAGAAGGTCAGGGGTTCGAATCCCCTCAGCTCCACCATGTGATCTCTCAAGAGATCCCGGTCAAGTCCGGACCCAAGAAAGCAGCGCCGCCCGGGCGCGCTACTGCTCAGCCCCGGATGCGCGCGGCCGTGTTCGGCCCGACACTGCTGCGAGTGTCGCGGCAGAGGGAGGGGCGACGAGTGAGCCGTGCAGCATGTCGCTCAAGTTCGAGGTGAACAGATCGATCGGGGCCAGCGTCCACCCGCTGGCGCCAGCGATCTGCTGGCGAGCGCGGGCCCCGAGGGAGGCAATGACATGCCCCACTCCGACTCGAGCGCGTTCGGCGCCCAACTCCTCGGGAAACGCAAGCTGGTCGAGGATCTGCAGGATCACGACGGGAAGCAATGGGTCATGGAAGCGCGCGGGCAGCTCGATGGGATCGACGCGGGGGTCCTCCAGGACGGATTGAGCCACGGCAAGGAAGGCCCACTGGCTCGGCCCCTCGGTGAGGAAGGTGGCGTACGGCTCGACGACGACCCGGCACAGCCCCCGCAGGTCGTCCTTGTCAGGGCCGAGGATGAGCTCCTCGTGGGCCAGGGCCCTCCTGAGGCGCAGCACGTCGCCATGTTCGGCGAGGATGGCATCGACCAGTCCCCTTCGAGACCCGAAGTGGTAGTTGATGGCCGACTTGTTGCCGACTCCGGCAAGGGCGATGATCTCCCGGTCCGACGGGCCTTCGATCCCTTCGACCGCGAAGAGCTGCTCCGCGGCACGGAGCACATGGCTGCGGGTGGCGGCCCCTCCCTGAGTCATGCGCCTGACACTATCCCCGCGTGACGCGAGGAATAAGGCGTTTGTCTTAGGCTGTTGTTGCCGGCGGTCCACTCGGGGCGCGCCGCACTGACCGCGACGCGAGGTTGCCCATGGACTGGTACAGGATCAAGACCGCGGCGATCGGTCTGAAGCGCCTAGCCACCCTCCCCGAAGCTGACAAGCAGGCATGCATCGGCGCCTACAAGTTCTTCCAGGGCATGCAGGACGGCGAGTCCACTGAGACTGCCGACGAGACCCGAGCGGTGGCCGACTACTACAAGGTCCTCAACAACATGCTGTCGGTGTTCGACCTCGAGAAGTTGTACATCCCGCCGATGCTGGACGAGACCAAGGGCCTCTACGACAATCAGATCCTCACCGAGCGGTCCCTTGTCGGCGACCTCGCCCTGACGAGTCCGAATGACTCTCACCTGCTGGACATGGGCTGTGGGCGAGGGCGGATCGCGCACCACCTGGCGACCCTCACAGGCGGCCAGGTCTCGGGCTACAACATCGATCCGAATCAGATCGAGAACGCCATCAACTGGGCGGAGCGGTGTGGCATGAGTGATCGCCTGCACTTCAAGGTCGGCGACCACCATGACCCGCTCGACTACGCGTCGGAGACCTTCGACGGGTGCTTCTCCTTCCAAGCCGTCTGGCCGTTCTTCAAGAAGGAGGAGCTGGACGCGCATGCACAGGAAATGTGCCGAGTCCTCAAGCCGGGCGCGCGCTACGCCTGCTCGGAGTACCTGCTGACCCCGCATTTCGATTGGAACAACGAAGAACACGCCGCCTTGCATCGGCTGTTTCTCCCGACGCTGGCCGCCACCCACTCGATGTACCCCGCCGATGTCTGCGCTGCACTCGAACGGGCTGGCTTCAAGATCATCGTCTCGGCGCCGTCACGCAGCGAGGCATGGCCGTTGTGCGAGCAGAAGCGAGACCTGATCCTCCGTGGCCGCCGCGTCGTGCGCGCACTCGAAAAGGTAGGCGTGGCCCCGGCCTGGGTCGAGGAGTCCCTCGACCTGCTTCAGAAGGGCGGACAAGCCTGGACCGACGCAGAGCGAGCGAAACTCGCCGACCTCAACTGGCGGATCGTGGCCGAGAAGATCTGAAGCCGCCGACTCACGGATGGAGAGGGTGATCGACCGGCGCCCGGCGGTCGTCGCCGCGTTCGCCGGCGACCCGACGAACGCCCCGGAGTGGTAGGCCAACATCCGGGGAGGGGCGCACGCGGATGACGCTGCGCACCCGGGGCACCGCGTCCGGGTTCTCCCGCGTGACGGCCCCGGGGCTCGAGCGCGCCATGTGCCGGGCCGCCACGAAGGGCCTGGCCCGGCTCAAGCAGCTGCTCGAGAGCCGGGCCTCGGGCCAGGGCTGAGACGGCCACCAGCCCTGCGGGCGCAGATCCGCGTCACCCGTGCGAGAAGGTGATCCGAGGCAGCACGCGCTTCAACCACACGGGTGCGTACCAGGCGGCGTTGCCGGTGAGCCGGAGCAGCACCGGCAGCAGCACCAGCCGGACGAGGAACGCGTCCAGCAGCACCGCCACACCCAGCACGACGCCCATCTCCTTCGGCGGCAGCGGACCGGACAGGGCGAAGGTGAAGAACACCGCCACCATGACCGCCGCCGCGGCGAAGACCACCCGGCCCGAGTGCGCCATGGAACCCACCATCGCCTCGTGCGGGTCAGCGGACTTCTCGTAGTGCTCCTTTGCCGAGGCCAGCAGGAAGACCGTGTAGTCCATCGCGATCGCGAAGATCATCGCGAAGAAGAACACCGGCGCCCACGCGTCCAGGAAGCCCTGGCTCTCGAAGCCCATGAGGCTGCTGCCCCAGCCTTCCTGGAACACCAGGCGGGCAACCCCGAATGCCGCGGCCGTCGACAGCAGGCTGGCCAGCGTCCCCAGCAACGAGATCAGCGGCGCCTGTAGTGCCACGAGGAGCAGCAGGAAGCCCAGCACCAGCACGACACCGATGACAAGCGGGGTCGACTCGTCGAGCTGTGCCTTGAGATCGAGGTTCTCGACCGGCGCACCGCCGACCAGCGCGGAGGACGGCAGCTTGTCGCGCAGCCGGTCGACGGTGTCGGCGAGCGCAGGGTCCGAAGGGTCGACCTTGGGCACGGCCTGGACCATGACGTACGACGAGTCGTCGGGCGCCGGCATCGTCGGCATCACCATGCCGATGCCCTTGTCCTGAGCCAGCGTCGCCGCCGTGGCGTCACCGTCCTTCTTCGCCGCGACGACCTGCAGCGTCCCGGGAGCCCCCTCGCCGAAGGCGTCCTGCACCAGGTCGTAGCCGACCCGGGCACTCGCGTCCTCCGGCAGCACCTTGATCGACGGCATCGCCGTCTTCAGCCCCACGATGGGTGCCGCGACCGCGACCAGCACCACGAGCGCAGAGAGCCCCCAGGCCCAGGGGCGCCGCCACAGGCGCTCTCCCCATGCGGCGAACCGCGGAGAGCGGTGCTCGCCGGAGTGCACCCACTTCAGGGCGAACTTGTTGATTCGCAGGTCCAGCTTGAAGAGCACCAGGGGCAGCAGCGTCAGCGTCGCCGCCAGCACGAACACCACCGACAGCATGATCCCGCCGGCCATCGAGCGGAACGCCGGCGCCGGCACCAGCATCACCGCGGAGAGCGACACGAGCACGGTGATCCCGGAGAGCAGCACCGCCTTGCCGGCGGTGTCCATGGTCTCCGCGATCGCCTGGTGCTTCGACTCGTGCGACCCCAGGCGGGCCGCTCGGTAACGCACGACGAGGAAGAGCGCGTAGTCGATGCCCAGCGCCAGGGCGAACATCATCGCGAAGTTCATCGCCCAGATCGAGACCGGGACGAGCTCGTTGATGAGCACCAGGGAGCCGGCGGAGGCCACCAGGCCGGCAAGCGTCAGCAGCAGCGGCAGGCCAGCCGCGACGAGGGCGCCGAAGGCCAGCACCAGGATCGCCATGGTGACCGGCCAGGAGACCATCTCGGACTTCATCATCGCGTCGAGGTTGGCCTCGTTGAAGTCCGACCACAGCAACGAGGACCCCGTCGGGTTCACCTCGACACCCTTGCGGGACAGGTCCTGCAACGGACCCTTGAGGTCGGTGGCCACGCGCACCATCTCGTTGGTGTCCGCGCCCGCACCGGCGAGCACCACCGCAGTCCGGCCGTCCTTGCTCACCGTGGCACCCGGCTGAGGGGCGACCACGTCGGCGATCCGCGGCTCCTTCTCGAGCAGCCGGGTGACGTCTGCCAGCACGTTCGCGCCGGCGCCCTTGGTGACCTCCCCGTCCGCGGAGTGCACGACCACCTGGATGGCGGAGCTGGCGTTGCCGCCGAAGTGCTCACGCGCCAGCTCACGGGCCGCGACGGAGTCCGACCCGGACGCCTGCCAGCCGGCGCCGGACAGGTTGTGCTCGACCCGCGGCGCGAACACGCCGAGGCCGACGACGAGCAGGAGCCAGACCACGGTGACCAGTCGGGCGTGGGTGGAGACCCACACACCGAGGCGACCGAGGGGCCCGGGCTGGAAGCCGGGCTCGAAGGAGTGGTGGTAACCGGTCGGGAGGGCGTGGCGGCCAGGGGCCGTCGACGTGCTCATGGAGTCCCTTTCAGGAGTCGGTGACGGTGATGACAGTCAGTGCGGGGTCAGGAAACAGTGCGGGTCAGAACAGTGCGGGCACCGCGCGTACCGCGGTGTACACGGCCACGCCGAGGACCAGCACGGTGAAGGCGCCGGAGAGCTTGGAGGTGTCTGCGCGGTCGGCGATCCGGGCGCCGACGAACCCCCCGACGGCCGAGGCTGCGGTGAGCACGGCCACCACGGTCCAGTCGGGTGCGGAGCCGACGCCGGCGCGCACCGCGAGGGCCGTTGCGCTGGTCAAGGTGATCACGACCAGGGACGTGCCGACGGCGTACTCCATCGGCAGCGCCAGCGCGAGGACGAGGGCGGGTACGACGAGGAAGCCGCCGCCGACACCGAGGAACCCGGTCAGCAGGCCGACCGCGGTGGCGGTCACCAGCACCTTCAGCGCCCGGGGGCAGTCGCACAGGAAGCCTTCGCGGAACGCGATGATCGGGTCGTCCAGGGACGGACGGGAGGCCTCGAGCCCGCCACCGGCGCTCCGCCCGCGGGAGCTGCGGACCTGGCGCACGGCCATGAGCGTCCCCACCAGGAGCATCAGCGCGGCGAACGCCACGAGGAGCACCGGCTCCGGCACCACGGCGGAGGCCTTCGCCCCCACGGCCGCGCCGCCGATCGCCACCACGCCGAACGTGACTCCGCGGCCGAGCATCACGTTGCCGGCGCGGTGAGCGGTGACCGCGCCGATCAGCGAGGTGGTGCCGACCACGACGAGGGACCCGGTGGTGGCCTGGGACGCGCTCTGGTCGAGCAGGTAGACCAGCACCGGGACCGCGAGGATGGAGCCCCCGCCGCCGAGGGCCCCGAGGCTGAGGCCGATGAGCGCACCGGCGACCACCGCGATGACCAGGGTCATGCGTCAGCTCCTCCAGGGTCGGGTGCGGCGCCAGGAATAGGCCCCGGTGTCTTCGGGTTGTACCGACTGTAACACCCGGGGGGGTATAGTTCCGAACCGGGGGAACGACGCGACGAAAGAGAGGTACCCATGGCTACGACCACCTTGACCGCCGAGAACTTCGAGACCACCATCACCGAGAACGAGATCGTCCTGGTGGACTTCTGGGCCGCCTGGTGCGGGCCCTGCCGGATGTTCGCCCCGGTCTTCGAGAAGGCTTCCGAGGCGCACCCGGACATCGTGTTCGGCAAGGTCGACACCGAGGCCGAGCGGGCGCTCGCCGGCGCGGCGCGGATCTCGTCGATCCCGACGCTCATGGCGTTCAAGGACGGGTCGCTGGTCTTCTCCCAGCCTGGTGCCCTTCCGGCCACCGCCCTCGAGGAGGTCATCGCCCAGGTCCGGGGCCTGGACATGGCCAAGGCACGCGCCGAGGCCGCTGTCGCCGGCGCGGACGACGCGAGGAGGAGCGCCTGATGGCTGACTACACGATGACCACCACCGTGCGACGCCCCTACGACGACGTCGTCGAGGCCACCCGGGCGGCGCTGGCCGACCAGGGCTTCGGGGTGCTGACCGAGATCGACCTCCGCGCTGCGCTGAAGGAGAAGCTCGACGTCGACGTGCCGTCCCAGGTCATCCTGGGTGCCTGTCGGCCGCCGCTGGCCTACGAGGCCATCCAGGCCGAGCCCTCGATCGCAGCGGTCCTGCCCTGCAACGTGGTGGTCCGCTCTGTCGACGACGCCACCACGGTGGTCGAGGCGTTCGACCCGGACGCGATGATGGGGCTCGCCGAGTCGCCCGCTTTGCGTAACGTCGCCGAGGACGCCAAGAAGCGGCTCACTGCCGCGCTGGAGTCCCTCGCCTAGGCGGCAGCCGCACCGGGAGGTCGCTGACCTCCTGGCGCTCGGGTGCGTCCTCGGGCAGGGCCTGGTCGACGTAGCCGCCGTACCGCCGGCTCAAGGGTGCCGCGCTGAGCCCGTGCAGCAGCACGCTCAGCAGGATCGTCCACGCCGCGACCTGCAGCACCGTGTCGGCGCCGGAGATGCCGCCCGCCTTGGCGACCAGGACGGCGTACACGATGGAGGCGAGTCCTCGGGGGCCCGCCCAGCCCACGAAGGCAACCGTGGGCCAGGACAGCCGGGCGCCCACCAGGGCCACGGCGGTGGCGAGCGGCCGGACCACGGCCAGGCTCAGCGCGGCGTACACGCCGATCTGCCAGGTGAGCTCGGTGACGATCTCTCCGGCCACGACGGCGCCGAAGAACAGGAACGTCACGAGCGTGAGCAGCTGCCCTTCGGTCTCGGCGAAGAGGGTCGTGGACTCGAGCAGGGACCGGGCGGTCGTGCCGACGGTGAGGCCTGCGACGAACGCCGCCACGAACCCGTTGCCGCCGACCGCCTCGGCGGAGGCGTAGGCCACGGCGGCCAGTGCCAGGGTTCCGAGCCTCTGGGTGGTCTCCGTCGTCCACCCGCGTGAGGTGCTCCACTGCAGCACGTTGCCGCCGAGCCAGCCGGTCACGGCTCCGAAGAGCGTCCCGAACCCGACCATGGCGGCGAAGAGCCCGACGTAGTGCCAGAACCCGCTGGCCTCCGCGCGGGCCAGGTCGACCAGGACGAGGAGGAAGGGGAGCGCGAGCCCGTCGTTGAGTCCGCTCTCCACGTTGAGGGCCTGCCGGATGCGTTGCGGCACCGCCTGGGCGGTGACGAACGACTGGCCCAGCGCCGCGTCGGTGGGGGCGAGCACGACCGCCAGGATCGCCACCGTCAGCCACGGCAGGTCGGGGAAGAGCGCGAGACCGGCGAGCGCGCCCAACAGCATCGCCAGCGGCATCCCCAGCAGCAGCATCCGCACCGCGAGGCTGTGCTCGCGCAGGACCGAGCCGAGGTGGATCCGGCTGGCGTCGGTGAACAGCACCACGACCAGGGTCACCTCGGCGAGCACGCTGACGACCTCGCTGTCGACACCGATGTCCACGACGCCGAGCGCGTGCGCGCCCAGCACGAGGCCCGCGCCGGTGAACAGCATGGGCATCGTGAGCGGCGTGCCGCCGAGGCGGCCGGCCAGCATCGCGAAGGCGAGCACGGCCAGGGCGATAACGAGGATGTCTGCGTCCATGGCCGCATCATGTCCCCCGACGCGGCGGATGACGCCTACGCGTGGGTCACAGTCCGCGGCGCGGTTCGGCGCGTCGCGCGTCGTGCGTCGGGCAGCTGGAAGAGGAAGCCGAGGCCAGCCCGGACCAGCAGGGCGTGCAGGCCCAGGCACGCTGCCGTCACGGCCGCCGTCGCCAGCGCGGGATAGGCCAGCCATCCGAGCAGGCCGACGACGTCGGGCCCCGCCGCCGCAGGCAGGGTGCCCGCCCCTTCCCGCACCGGTACGACGACGTGGTGCAGGAGCGACAGCAACGGCACGTGCAGCACGTACACGGGCAGCGTCCGCTTCCCCAGAGCTGCGGCGGGCGTCCCGAACCACCGGGTCCCCGACGCGGCCGCGACGAGGCGGACCGCCAGCGGGACACCGGTGACGCCGACGACCAGGGTGGCCAGGCTCGCCGGCAGTCCGAGCAGGGCGGCCGCGCCACCGGCGAGGCAGGTGCCGGCCAGGAGCCACGCGGTGACGTGCCGCCCGCGGTGCTCGGCCGCGAGCCGGGGGAGCGACGGGGCCAGCGCGCCGACGGCGAAGTAGACGAAGTGCTGCAGCAGCGACTCCCGGTTGGCGGCCTCGATGCCCGCCCACGACGTCAGGGCGGAGACCGCCGCGGCGGTGCCCAGCACCCACCGCAGGTCGAACCGCAGCAGCAGCTTGACGAGGACGAAGTACAAGGCCAGGGCGTAGAGGTACCAGAGCTGCGTCGACGCGAGCACCAGGTCCCAGGCCAGCTCGGTCAGGTTCCGGGTGCGGTTCATCGGCAGCGTGGTCGCGTAGGAGAAGACCACGGCGTGGATGAGCAGCCCCCGGCGTAGAGGTAGTACGGCGTGGCGACGCGGCGTCGCAGGGAGGCGCCCCACGACCGGCGGACCGCGGACGCGGCGAACATCCCCGAGATCACGAAGAACAGCGGCATCCGCAGGGGTCTCAGGCCGGCGGTCACCGCTCCCCAGGCGACCACGGCGGGGCCGTCGCCGGGGAGCACCAGCTCCAGGTGCTTGGTGACGAGGTGGTGCAGGACCACCAGGACGATGCAGACCCCCTTGGCGGCGTCGGCCACAGCCGGCCAGGTCAGCCGCGGGCGGCGCCGTACCCGAGCACCGCGGCGAGCCCGAGCGCGCTCCGCGGCGCGTACGGCGCGCGCCACAGCCCGCCGTGCACCGCGGCGTGGGCCTCGGCCTGCCAGGGATGCTCGTGCCCGGAGCCGCCCCCGGTGTGCAGGTCGTGGACCAGCAGGGCGGCCATCAGCACGTTGGAGGTGGCCGGCTCGAACACCTCCACGCCGAACCGGTGCGCGCCCGCGTACGCCGCCGCGAGGGCCCGGTTCTTCACCACCGACCGGGTCCGCGTGGGCGGCGCGACGTTGAGGGAGACGATGGTGTCCTCGGCCCGCGCGACCGTCGCGCGCCACCGCTGCAGTCTCTTGGCGAGCACGTAGTTCGGACCCTGCTGCGCCACGAGGCCGTCGTTGACACCTGGGTCGAGACCCGGCAGGTACGCCCGTTGCAGGAGGCGTCCTCCGCTGAGCGTCCGCAGCGGCCGCCCGACCATCCGGGCCGCGCGGGACCGCTCGTCGTAGTTCCGGGTCGCGTGCGCCACCGCGTCCCCGGGTACGGCGAACACGTCGGTGGGCGTGGCCAGGAACCCGAGCGCCACGTCGTCCCGGTGCTCGTCCTGCACCCGGGTGGTCAGCGCATCGACCGCCACGGACACCCGGACGTTGTCACCTCCGTCGGCGTACACGTAGTTGCCGACCACGAGCGGCCCGTCGACGGCGTCGAGCCACTCGGCCACCTCCGGGACCTCGCCGACGAGGTCCGCGCCCAGGCGCCCGGGAAGCGAACCCTCGCCCGGACGGGCCGGGGCCAGCAGGGTGCCCGCGGACGGGGTCGCGGTGATGCGCTCCCACAGCTGCGCCGCCGGCAGGTCGACCGCCGCCACCCGCGCGCCCCACCGCAGCAGTGACTGGAGCGGCCCCATCTCGGCGTCTGCGCCGAGCACCGCGACCGTCCAGCCGTCCAGCCGCAGCCACGACGGGTTCTCCATCACGGTGCGCACCGCATCGGCGGCCGATGGTTCGACGACTCCTCCCGCGACCCAGTCGTCCAGCCGCACCCGGAGATCGTCGCCGCCCAGCCGGCGACCGTGGAACGGCAGGGTGAGCTCGCGCTCCGGTTCCTCGGCACCATCGATCTCGACGGTCTCCAGGGTCCGCCGCCCGGAGGACCCGGCCCAGTCGTCGACGGGGCGTTCCCGGCCGTCGTCGAGCGCGGCCATCCGGGAGCGCAGCGAGGAGATGCCGGCGTACGCGATGCCGAGCGCCGCCTCCCGCGACGCTAGCCCGGACTCCACCAGCCGCCGGTAGTGCGTGAGGTACCCGCTGCGCCAGCTGGTCTCCCGCTCGGCCTGGGCCGCACCGGTCGCGTCGACCTGGCGCAGCGCGTCCGCGACGACGGCGCGTCCGACGCTGCTCGTGCTCCGCGTCCCGTCCTCCGCGGCGGGGAAGACGACTCCGTGCTCCCGCGTGTCGCTCATCTGCCCATGATGCCCAGGCCGGCCGTCGGTACTGCCCCACTGCGAGGATCCTGCGAGGGACCTGCGACGACCCTGCCCGGAGTTTCCACCGCTGGTCACACGGGTAACAGAACTGTGATCCAGGCCACGCAGACTCCCGGGAGGGCACCATGGCTCGCAGCACCCACACACCTGGTCACCCCGAGAACGAGACGTTCGAGACCTACGGGGCTCCGGGGACGGACACCAGCCACCGTGCCCACACCACGCACGAGGTGCACGACCCGCACGAGCGCTACGCCAAGGACCGTCCCACCGCCACCGACACCGGCACCGACACCGGCACCGGCACCGGGCCCCGGGCGCACGCGGGCCACGACGAGGCCCGCGACCGCTTCGGCGGCACGAACTGGGGCTCGGCCTTCTTCGGCTGGCTCGTCGCGGTCGGCATCACCATCCTGCTGACCGGCATCATCGGCTCGGTGGCGGCCGCGATCAGCGACTCGGCGGCGATCACCCAGTCCGACGCCGAGCAGCAGGCGGGGACCATCGGCATCGTCGCGGGCGTCGTGCTGCTCGTGGTGCTCGCCATCGCCTACTACGCCGGCGGCTACGTGGCCGGCCGCATGTCGCGCTTCGACGGCCTCCGGCAGGGCCTGGCGGTGTGGATCGTCGGGCTGCTCGGGACGCTGCTGGCCGTGGGCCTCGGTGCCGTGTTCGGCAACCAGTACAACTTCTTCGACCGGGTGGACCTGCCGCGGATCCCGCTGTCCGTCGGCCAGCTGAGCTGGGGCGGGGCGATCACCGCGGTCGCCGTGCTCGTGGTCAGCGTGCTCGCGGCGATGGCCGGCGGTGCGGTCGGGCATCGGTACCACCACAAGGTCGACCGGGTCGCCCACCCCTGATCGGCTCACGGCCGCTCACGGCCGCTCAGGGCCGCTCAGGGCCGCAGCTTCTCCAGGCGCGCCCGCAGCAGCGCCTCGCGGTGCGCGTTGCCGTGCAGCACGAGGTAGCGGTTCTCGAAGAGGGAGAGCAGCGCGTCGTCGAGGCGGCGTACGGCGGTCGGCGGGTGGCGGTAGCCCATCCGCCGGTTGAGGTCCTCGCTGTCCACCTCGTCGAGGTACCGCCCGAGCTCGTCCAGCGAGCTGATGCCGAGCTCCAGCACGAGGCCCGCGATCCAGGTGTAGTGGTCCGGACGTGACCACCCGGCGTCGGAGTAGCGCTCGGCGAGGAATGTGGCGAGCTCCGGCCCGGCGATGCGGGGATCGGTCTCGTCCGGCTCCGGGAGCTCCTCGGCCGGGGTGCTCTGCAGCCGTTCGTGGATCAGGGAGAACTCGCGGTCGGCCAGCTCGAGGAGCCCGGCCGCCAGCGTGAACCGACGGTCGAGGTCCGGCACGTGCTCCTCGGGGACCTGCCCCTTGTAGCGGGTGGCGTGCTCGAACTCCGCCCAGGCGTGCTGCAGGACGGTGCGGACCTGCACCTGCACCGGGCGGTCCTCGACGCGGAGCAGCAGGTGCCGGCTGGCGTAGCCGAACCGCCCTTCGCTCGCGGTCTCCCGGCCCATGTCCCGGTCGTCCAGCACGGTGAGGTGGTCGGCGAGCAGGTCGGCGACCGCGTCCACGTCCCCCCGCAGGTAGGTGATGACCCGGACGCCCACCTGGTCGGTGATGTCGGCCAACGGGTCCGGGAAGAGCGGCCGCTCCCCGTCGTGCCGGCCCGCCTTCGCGGCGAACGACGCCAGGCTCTTGGTCCGCCCGGCCACGCTCAGGTAGTTGATGCCCGCGTCGTCCAGGAAGGTCGTGACGGTCGTGACGGCCCGGTCGGTCGCCTCCCGCAGCGCGGGCAGCAGGTCGGCGTACTGCTGCGTGGCGCGCCGCACCCGCTCCTCCTCACCGGCGGAGCGTTCGTCACGCGGCGCGGGCTGCAGCCCGGCCGGGAGCGCCGGGGTGACGATGTACCCGGTCGCGAGGTCGCCGTAGACACGCGTGCTGTCGGGGCGGCGCTCGGCGAACAGAGCGACGTAGGCACACACCACCGCGTCCACCTGGTCCTCGACCAGGCGCAGCTCGCTCTTGCGCGCCGACCGCCGCGCCGCCGCGACGAGGGCGTCCCACGCGTCGTGGCCGGCCAGGAGCAGCGGCACGTCCGCGGACTCGAGACCTTCGAGCAGCTCGACGAGCCGGAGCAGCTCGGCCTTGAGCTGCGGCAGCTGGCGGCCGGCCTTCTGCTTGTACTTCAAGGTGCGCCCCAGCCGGAAGAGCGCGACGGTCGCCGGGTGCGGGTAGACCTCGATCGCCCGGCGGGGCGACTCCGAACGGGGGTCGATGTCCAGACCCAGCCGGGACGCCAGGCGGGCCGCCCGGGGGCGCTCGCCCATGTCGGGCCGTCGGGTGTTCGACGGGTGCGCGCCGGCGTCGAAGCGCGCGAAGTCCCGGTTCAGCTCGGCCTCGCACGGCCGGTTCCCCGACGGGTTGGTCACCACGATGGGGGCGTCGAGCGCGACGAGGCACTGCGCGCCGAGGTGCGGCTCCACCGCGGCGACGATCTCCTCGTCGCTGACCTGGGTGGACACGTGCGTCAGGCGGCCGCGGTCGTCGAGGACGGCGATGCCGGTGGGACGCCGGTCAGCCCAGGCGAGGTCGACCCCGATGAAGTGCATGGGCTCACCCTGCCGTGTGCGGCCCCTGCCGCGCACATCGTCGGGGGTCGACGACGCTACGCCGGCTCGGGCGGGGTGGCGCTGTCGTCCTCGTCACGGTCGTCGAGGTAGCGCAGCAGGTGTGGGTCCTCCGACACGAGCCGGCTGACCTCCTCACCGCCGTCGCACCGGCACAGCGACACGGTGACCCGGTCGGGGGTCCGGTGCACGACCTGCCACACGGCGCCGAAGTCCTCCCAGCGGCGCAGCACCTCGACCGGGTCGTCCTCGTCCACCCGCCCATGATGCCGCGGGAGCCTCAGGCGGCGGTCGTGGCGGCGGCTTCCTCGCCCATCCGCAGGACGGTGTCCATGCGGTCGAGGCCGACCGTGCCGTGGGTGATCCACACGATGGTGCGGTCCTCGGTGGCCAGCAAGTCCTCGCTGACCTGCCGCGCGGTGTCGGTGTCGAGGTGGGCCGTGGGCTCGTCGAGGACGAGCACCGGCTGGTCCGCGAGCAGCGCCCGCGCCAGTCCCAGCCGCGCTCGCTCACCACCGGAGACGTGCGCTGCCCCGTCGCCCAGCATGGTGTCCAACCCGGTGGGCAGCTGATCGGCCCACGTGCCCAGCGCGGCCTGGTCCAGGGCGCGGAGCAGGTCGGCGTCGGTCGCCGACGGACGGGCCAGGCGCAGATTCTCGCGCAGCGTGGAGGCGAACACGTGCGGGTCGTCGTCGACCAGTCCCGACGGTGCGGCGGACGTCGTCGAGGGACAGCCGGGCGAGCGGTACGCCGTCCAGGGACACCGTGCCGGTCACCGGGTCGACGAACCGCAGCAGCACGGCGGCGAGCGTCGACTTGCCGCAGCCCGACGGCCCGACCACGCCGAGACGGGCGCCCGGCGCCAGGTCGAGGGACGACATCGGTGAACGCGGGCTGGGCACCCCAGCCGGCCGCCACCCCGCGCGCCGTGAGCGCCGGAGCCCGGAGGTCGGCCGCATCCGGGGCACTGCCGGGAGTCGTGACCGCCGGCGCCAGGCCTGCCAGCCGGGTGATCCGGGCGTCGGCGGCTGTCGTCCGCACCGACAGCGCGCCGGCGTCCGCCAGCGGCGCCAGCACCTCGGCGAGCGCGAGCGGCAGCAGCACCAGCAGCGCCACCATCGGCCCGCTGACCGCACCGTCGGCGAGCCCGGCGCCGGCGGCCCACGACACGGTCAGCACCGCCGCTCCTGCCAGGACCAGCGACCAGCGCGCGGCCTGCCGCGACGACGCGCGCCGACCGGCGCACCGCCCGCCCGGTGGCCTCGCCGAGCGCGTCCACCGCGTCGAGCCGCCGGGGTGCCGCCTGCCACATCACGAGGTCCCCGACGCCCTGCAACGTCTGCACGACCAAGGCGGACAGCTCCGCCCGGCGGGCGACGAACGTGTCCTCGGCGCGCCGTACTCCCCAGCGGGCGAGGGCGAAGGCGAGCGACCCGGCGACGGCGGTGAAGACGCCGACGACCAGGCCGGCCGTCGGCAGCTGCCAGGCCGCGAACGCGGTGGCGAGCGCTGACGACGCACGCGGCGGTCGCCACCGGCATGCGCACCCGCAGCTGCTTGTCGAGCAGGGAGTCCACGTCGTCGACGACCGAGCTGAGCAGGTCGCCGCGCTGCCGGCTCAGCCGCCCGGGGACCAGCGGCACCAGCAGGTCGAAGACCGAGGCGCGCCGTTCGGCGAGCATGGCCAGCGCGGTGTCGTGGGACACCAGGCGCTCGGCGTACCGGAGGGCCGGTCGGGCGAGGCCGAAGGTGCGCACCGCCGACGATCGCCACCATCAGCGTCAGCACCGGCGGCTGCTCCGCCGCCCGCGCGATCAGCCAGCCGGCGGTGGCGGTGAGGGCGACGCCGGAGGCGGCGGCGAGCGTGCCGAGCGCGGTGCCGAGCAGCAGCCCGTGCGGGACCGGGCGGGGGTCCGCAGCCGGTGGCGGTGCGGCAGCTCGCTGCCCGCCCGACCTGGGGGACGCGCCCGTCGTCTGCTCGCGCGAGTGACGTGTCGGACTCGCCGGCGTGACGTCTCGACCTCGCGCGCGGGACGCCTCGACGGTGAGGAGGTGGTCGGCGATGCTCGACGATGCCGGGCCGGTGCGCGACGACCACGACCACGGCGCGCTCGGCCCAGCCACCGGAGCGTGTCCACGATCACCTGCTCGGTCTCGGCGTCGAGGTGCGCGCTGGGCTCGTCGAGCAGCACCACCGGCCGCTGCGGCGACCACCGCGCGCGCCAGGGCCAGCCGGGCCCGCTGTCCGGCGGAGAGCCCGGCGCCGTCCTCGCCGATCACGGTCTCCAGGCCGTGCGGGCAGCGCGGCCACGAGCTCGCCCAGCGCGACGCGCTCGAGCGCCTGCCAGACCTGGGCGTCGGTGGCCGACGGGGCGGCCAGCCGGACGTTCTCGGCGATGGTGGCCGCGGCGATCCACGGGCGCTGCGGCACCCAGGCAGACGAGCGCTGCCAGACGGGCAGCAGCTCGGGGGTCACCGGTACCCCACCCACCAGCACCCGCCCCGCCGCGGGCGGCAGGTCGCCGGCGAGCACGGCCAGCAGCGTCGACTTGCCGGCCCCGCTGGGCCCACGGACGACGGTGACCCCGCGACCGGGGACGGTCGCGGAGAGCCGGTGCAGCACCGGTGCCGCCCGGTCCGGATAGGTGGCCGACACGGCGTCGAGCCGGAGCCCGGCGCCGGGGTCGAGGGCCGGCGCCTTCGGTGTTGCGGCGTCGGCGTCGTGGGTCGGGGGCGCGTGGCCGATCAGCGCGTCCACGGCGGCGAACGTCGCGGTTCCCTCGGCCGCGGCGTGGAACTCGGCGCCGACCCGGCGCAGCGGCCAGTAGGCCTCGGGCGCCAGCAGCAGCACCACCAGCGCCGTCGCAGGTCGAGCGACCCGGTCGGCGAGCCGCAGCCCGACGGTGACGGCGACCAGCGCCACGGAGAGCGTGGCGATCAGCTCGAGCGCCGCGGACGACGCGAAGCCGAGCCGGAGCGTCTCCCGGGTCGCCTCGCGGTAGCGGTGGGTGATCGCGCGGATCGTGCGGACTGCGCCTCGGCGCGGCGGTAGGCCACCAGGGTCGGGAGCCCGCGCACCACGTCGAGGAAGTGCCCGGAGAGCCGCGCGAGCAGGCGCCACTGCCGGTCGGCCCGGTCCTGGGTGGCCAGCCCGATGAGGATCGCGAAGACCGGCACGAGCGGCAGGGTCAGCACCACGATCAGGGCGCTGAGCCAGTCCTGCAAGGCGATCGCCAGCACGGTCAGTGGCGGCAGGGTCGCCGCCACGACCAGCGTGGGCAGGTAGCGGGTCAGGTACGGCTCGACCGCCGCCACCCCGCGGGTGCTCAGCAGCGCGACCTCGCCGACCCGGCGCCGCGACAGGGCCAGCGGTCCCAGGCGCAGCGCGGCGGCGAGGACCTCGCCGCCGCAGCGCGGTGCCGACCGTGCGTCGCCGCCCGGGCCGCGAGCGCGTCGGCGAGCCAGGAGACGGCGGCGCGGAGCGACCGTGACGACCGCCAGCCAGGTCCCGGCGCGTACGGCGTCCGGGCCGGCGCCGTCGAGCAGGGCCACGACCAGCGCGGAGACCGCGAAGGCCTGGACCACGAGCAGGCCGCCGCCGAGCCAGGCTGCGCGACCACCACGCCGCCCAGCGACACCCGCGCCGGGGCCAGGTGCGGCAGCACCCGGGGGTCGAGCGGCTTCATCCGACCCCGCTCAGGCTGCTGGGCGGGCTGCGCCGGCACCGACTCGTCGGGGATGTGGTGCACGCTGATGCGCTTGCGGAAGACCCAGTAGGTCCAGCCCTGGTACATCAGCACGATCGGGGTGAAGAACACCGCCACCCACGTCATGATCTTCAGCGTGTAGTCGGTGGCCGCCGCGTTCGTGGTGGTCAGGGACAGGCCGTCGGCGAGCGTGGTCGGCATGACGTCCGGGAAGAGCGCGACGAACAGCCCGGCCACGGCCAGCGCGATCGTGACGAAGGTGCCGAGGAAGGCCCAGCCCTCGCGGCCGGCTCGGGCCGCGGCGACGCCCGCCAGCAGCGCGGCCGCGGCGACGACGAACAGCACCGCGGAGCCGACGTTGCCGCCGTCGAGCTGGGTCCACACCAGGAAGACGACCGCCACGACCGCTGTCGGCCAGACCGAGCTTCACCGAGAGCGCGCGGGCCCGGTGCCGGATGTCGCCGTCGGTCTTGAGCGCCAGGAACATCGCGCCGTGGGTGAGGAACAGCAGCAGGGTGGTGAGACCGCCCAGCAGGCCGTAGGGGTTCAGCAGCGTGAAGAGCGACCCGGTGTACTCCTTGTCGGCGTCGATCGGCACGCCACCGACGATGTTGGCGAAGGCGACGCCCCACAGCAGTGCGGGCACGAACGAGCCGACGATGATCGCCAGGTCCCAGCGCGCCCGCCAGGTGGGGTCGTCCTGCTTGGCGCGGTACTCGAACGCGACGCCGCGCACGATCAGCGCCACGCAGGATCAGCAGCAGCGGCAGGTAGAAGCCGCTGAAGAGGGTGGCGTACCACTCGGGGAACGCCGCGAACGTCGCGCCGCCGGCGACCAGCACCCACACCTCGTTGCCGTCCCAGACCGGGCCGATCGTGTTGATCACGACGCGGCGCTCGCTCTCGTCGTCGAGCCAGCACCGGCAGCAGCATCCCGACACCGAAGTCGAAGCCCTCCAGGGCGAAGTAGCCGATCCACAGCACCGCGATGAGGCTGAACCAGACGGTGGTCAGTTCCATGACAGTCTTCTCGATTCTGCGCAGGTCTCGGTGGTCAGTAGGCGAAGGTCAGCGGCTCGTCGCTGTCCGCGCCGAGCGTCGGGTCCGGCGGCTCGACGAACGGGTCGGCGCCCTGGCGGATGTACTTGAGCATGAGTCCGACCTCGACGACCGCGAGCGCGGCGTACACCAGCGGTCAGGGTCGACCAGCGAGATCCAGCGCCTCGGCGGCGCTGACCCCGGGGGAGACCGCGGTCTCGGTGGTCATCAGCCCGAAGACGGCCCAGGGCTGGCGGCCCATCTCGGTGAAGATCCAGCCGAAGCTGTTGGCCAGCAGCGGCATCAGCGGCAGCGAGACGGCGAGCCACAGCCAGGCGCGGCCCCGGGGCGTGCGGCCCCTCGCGCAGTGGCGAAGAGCACAGCGAGCGGCGCCGGCCGCGGCGACCAGCCCGAGGCCGATCATGAAGCGGAAGGACCAGTAGGTCACCGGGATGATCGGCGTGTAGTCGCCCGGCGGTGTAGTAGGCCGCGCCGGGGTCCGCGCCGTACTCCTCGACGTACTGCTCGCGGAGCTGGTTGATGCCCTCGACCCGTTCCGTCGATGGAGCCGGTGCCCAGGAACGACAGCAGGCAGGGGACGGTGACCGAGAACTTCTCCTCCTTGCCGTCGGGTGTCCCGACGGTGAAGATCGAGAACGGTGCGCAGGAGTCGCTCGGTGTCGTAGAGCGCCTCCGCCGCCGCCATCTTCATCGGCTGGACCTCGGTCATGATCTTGCCCTGCACGTCGCCGGTGATCGCCACGCCGAGCCCGGCCACGAGGGTCACCGCGGCGCCCACGCGCGCGGCCGTGCGGTACAGCGAGCGGTCGGGCTCCGGGGTGGTGCGCGCGCATCATCAGCCACAACGCCGATACCGACGACGAAGGCGCCGCCGGTGAGGTACGCCGAGAGGACCACGTGCGGGAAGGTGATCAGCTGCACCTTGTTGAGCAGCACCGCGGCGAAGTCGTCGAGCTCGGCGCGTCCGGTCTCGGGGTTGAACCGGTAGCCGACCGGGTTCTGCATCCAGGAGTTGGCCGCCAGGATGAAGTACGCCGACAGCAGGGTGCCGAGGTGGACCAGCCACATGGTCGCGGCGTGGAGGCCGCGGGGCAGCTTGTCCCAGCCGAAGATCCACAGGCCCAGGAACGTCGACTCGAGGAAGAAGGCGAGCAGCCCCTCGATCGCCAGCGGGGCGCCGAAGATGTCGCCGACGAAGCGCGAGTAGTCGCTCCAGTTCATGCCGAACTGGAACTCCTGCACGATGCCGGTGACGACGCCGAGCGCGAAGTTGATGAGGAAGAGCTTGCCGAAGAACTTCGTCAGCCGGAGCCACTGCTCGTCGTGGGTGCGCACCCAGGCGGTCTCGAAGCCGGCGACGATCGCCGAGAGCCCGATCGTGATCGGGACGAAGAGGAAGTGGTAGACGGTGATGATGCCGAACTGCCACCGTGCGATGTCGAGGACGTCCACGCCGGGCCCCTTCAGGATGAGTCAGGTGATTACTACGAAGCGTAGTAGTTACTACGCGGTGTCGTATAACCGGCCCGGGTCCCGTACGCTTCGGGCCATGGGTCTCAGTTCGCGGATGGGCGACCTCGAGCGCGCGGTCATGGAGCAGCTGTGGTCGACGCGTGAGCTGGGTCACCGTGCGCGGCCGTGCACGAGGCGCTCGGCGGCGGAGCGCGACGTCGCCTACACGACGGTGATGACGGTGATGGACCGGCTCGCGAAGAAGGGGCTGGTCAAGCAGCGCCGGGAGGGCCGCGCCTACCTCTACCAGGCCGGCCGACTCGCCGCAGCGCGATGACCGCGGACCTCATGCGGGAGGCACTCACCGAGTTCGCCGAGGACGACCGCCGGACGGCGCTGTGGCCTTCGTGGGAGAAGCGACGCCGGAGGAGCGAGCGGCGCTGCGCGACGCGCTGGCCGAGCTCGAAGGACGCTGAGCCCCCGGGCCCACCCGACTCATCGCGAGGCACCATGACGGCTGCAGCCCTGGCCGTCCTCGCCGTGCGTCCTCTCCGGGCCGGTCCCCGCCCTGCTCGCGCGGGCCCCGCGGATCCGCTCCGCACCGCGTGCCGCGATGACGCTGTGGCAGGCCGTCGCACTCGCCGCCGTGCTCGCCGCCCTGGGGGCCACGCTGGCCGTGGTCACCGGCGCCGGGCTCGGCGTCGGCCGCACCGCCCTTGAGCGCGTGGTCGCCGGTGTCGCGCTCGCTGCTGACCGGCGTCGTGCTCGGCCGGCTGCTGCTCACCGGGCACCGGGTCGGGACCCGGCTGCGGGCGCTCCGCCGGCAGCACCGCGAGCTGCGTCGACCTCCTCGCCGCCCCGGAGGCCGGGGTTCCTCGTCGTCGAGGGCGACGCGCCGGTCGCCTACTGCCTGCCCGGCATCGCCCGTCGCCGCGTGGTGCATCTCCAGCGCCGCCGCCGAGCAGCTGTCCGACCGAGGAGCGGGAGGCCGTCCTGGCGCACGAGCGCGCACACCTCGGGGCACGGCACGACCTGGTGCTCGAGGCGTTCACGGTGCTGCACCAGGCGTTCCCACGCTTCGTCTCCAGCGCGCGGGCCCTGCGCCGAGGTGCGGCTGCTCATCGAGGTGCTCGCCGACGCCGCTGCCCGCCGCCGGTGCGGCGCCGCTACCCCTTGCTCGCGCGCTGGTCGCTCTCACCGGCAGCCCGGCGCCGTCGGTCGCGCTCGCCGCGGGGCGGCTCGCCGTCCGAGCTCATCGCCCGGGTCCGGCTGCTCACCGACGAGTCGTCCCACCGGGTGCTCGCCGCCACCCTGTACGCCGCTGCAGCGGCCGTGCTGGTCCTGCCGACTGTGTTCCTGGCCTATCCCTGGTTGGCCTCGCTCACCCACTGACCCCCGACGATCGGGAGGCGCAGTTTCCCAGGGTCCCCTGCGAAACTGGTGCTTCCCGTCGACTGCAACGTGTGGGAAGCACCAGTTCCTCATGGTCCCCTGGGAAACTGCGGGATCAGATCCAGGAACGGAACCAGATCCGGTCCAGCCAGTCGGGCGTGGTGATCAGGTCGTAGGTGTAGACCGGCCACAGCCAGGCGAAGTGGAGGGCCACCAGCACGACGAAGGTCCCGGCAGCCACGGTGCCGAGCGTCCGTCTGCGCGCGGACGCGGCCTCGGGACCGACCAGCCGGCCGAGCAGCAGGCAGATCGCCACGATGGTGAACGGCAGCGATCGGCGACGGCGTAGAAGGAGAAGATCGGCCGGTCGGCGTAGCGGAAGAACGGCACCCAGGTGGTCACCAGGCCGACCAGCGCGAAGCCGTACCGCCAGTCGCGCCGGGCCAGCCACCCGTGCACGGCGTACAGCAGCGCCACGACGCCCGCCCCACCACAGCGACCGGGGTGCCGAGCAGCATCACCTCGCGCAGGCAGGTGCTGTCCGCCGGGGCGTGCAGCCCTGGACGCCGGGCGCGATGTCCGAGCTCGGTGGCGACCACGACCGGGCGGTGCATCACCAGCCAGCTCTGCGGAGCCGACGCGTAGGTGTGCGTGGCGCCCGACGAGCCCCTTGCTGTGGAAGGCCAGACGTCCTGGTGGTAGTGCCACAGGCTGCGCAGGCCCTGGATCAGCGACGGGAAGAACCCCTGGGGGTCCTGCTTGGTGTAGTCGCCCCAGTAGGGCCCGTAGCTGTTCCGCGACAGCGCCGCCTCGTAGACGTCGGCGTGCGCCAGCCAGCCGGCCCAGGACGCGACGTAGACGACGAACGCGACGACCACGAGGTAGACGAACGCGGGGATGCCGTCGACCAGCGCGGCGCGCAGGAACGCGCGTCGGACGCCGAGGGAGCGGCGGGCGCCGGCGTCCCAGAGGACGACCAGGAGGCCGAAGCCGGCCAGCGGCACCAGCGCGGTCCACTTCGACGAGACGCCAGGCCGAAATCACGCCCGCGGCGCCAGGCCGCCACGGCCGCCACAGCAGCAGGCTCGTCGGCTCCAGCCGGGCCAGGCGGGCCCGGCCCCAGTCCCGGTCCGCGACCAGGCAGCGACACCGCGCAGAGCAGGAAGAACGCGACGAAGATGTCGAGCAGCGCCAGCCGGGAGAGCACGAACTGCAGCCCGTCGAGGCACAGCAGCAGCCCGGCGACGCCGCCCAGGAGCGTCGAGCCGGTGAGCCGGCGGACCAGCCGCACCATCACCAGCACCATCAGCGTGCCGACGACGGCGCTGGCGACGCGCCAGCCGAACGGGTCGAAGCCGAACAGCTGCTCGCCGAGCACCGATCAGCCACTTGCCGACCTCGGGGTGCACCACCATCTCCGGGTCGCCGGTCATCAGGTCGGGGGAGTAGCGGCCGTCGAGGATCGCGTCGTTGGCCTTCTCCACCCAGTTCTGCGCGTAGCCGTGCTGCCACAGCGACCAGCGCGTCCTTGGCGTAGTAGGTCTCGTCGAAGGCGAACTCGCGCGGCGTGCCGAGGTTCCAGAACCGCAGGAAGCCCGGCGAGCAGCGGTGACCCCGGCGGTGACCAGCCAGCCGGCGAGGCGGTCGTCGGGGCAGCCGCGACCGGGCCAGGCGGCGCCGCGCGCCGGGCACGGGCGGCCGTCCGCGGTGCGACGAGAGCCCCTGGGTGCGCCGCCGGCGGGAGCGGTCGAGGGGCCGGCGGTCACGGCCGCAAGCCTAGCCACGGGACCGGCCGGGCGGACCCAGGACGGGTCGGGGAGACTGGGCCGGGTGAGCGGATCATCGGACGGCGGGGTCCTGGTGCTGGCCGCCACGCCGATCGGCCGGGTCGGCGACGCCTCGCCGCGGCTCGCCGAGGAGCTCGTCCAGCGCCGACGTGGTCGCCGCCGAGGACACCCGCCGGCTCCGGCGGCTGCTGCGCCGACCTGGGCGTCGACGCTGGCGGGCCGGGTGGTCTCCTACTTCGAGGGCAACGAGGCCGCGCGGACCGCCGGGCTCGTCGAGGCGCTGCGTGGCCGGCGAGCGGGTGCTGCTGGTCACCGACGCCGGGCATGCCGTCGGTCTCGGACCCCGGCTACCGCCTCGTCGCCGCCGCGGTGGAGGCCGGTGTCCGGGTGACCGCCGTCCCGGGGCCGAGCGCGGTGCTCACCGCGCTCGCCGTCTCCGGGCTGCCGGTGGACCGGTTCTGCTTCGAGGGCTTCCTGCCGCGCAAGCGGGCGAGCGCTCCCGCCGGCTGGCGGAGCTCGCCGAGGAGCCCCGGACGATGGTGTTCTTCGAGTCCCCGCACCGCACCGCGGCGGCCCTGACGGCGATGGCCGAGGCGCTCGGGTGCCGACCGGCCGGCCGCGGTGTGCCGGGAGCTCACCAAGACCCACGAGGAGGTCGTCCGCGGCGGACTCGCCGAGCTGGCCGCGTTGGGCGGCCGGCGGGGTGCGCGGCGAGGTCACCCTGGTGGTGTCCGGGCGCACCGGCCCGTGCCGTCGTACCCTCGGGGCCGGCGGAGCTGGCCGCGCTGGTCGCGGCCGAGGAGGCGGCGGGCAGCACGCGCAAGGACGCGATCCGCGCCGTGGCACAACGTGCGGGACTCCCCAAGCGCGAGGTGTACGACGCCGTGCACCGCACGTCCGGAAGGTGGCTGACCGATGAGCGAGCGTCCGCGAGCCCCGGAACCGTTGCCGCACCCGGTGGTGGACAACCACTGCCACCTCGAGATGACCCTCGACGGCACGGAGGTGCTGTCGCGCCGAGGACGCGCTGGCGGCTGCCGCGGCGGTGGGCGTTCCCCGGATCGTGCAGATCGGCTGCGAGCTCGACAGCGCACGGTGGTCGGTGGACGTGGCGTCGACGGGTCGAGCGGATCGTCGCCGGGGTCGCGCTGCACCCCAACGAGGCGCCGCGGCTGGCCGCCCGCGGGGCCTTCGACGAGACCTGGGCCGAGATCGAGCGGCTCGCGGCCGTGCCCGTGCGTCCGGGCCGTGGGGGAGACCGGCCTCGACCACTTCCGCACCGGCGAGGAGGGCCGTGGCGCGCAGGAGGACTCGTTCCGCCGGCACATCGACCTGGCGAAGCGGCTCGGCAAGACGCTGGTCATCCACGACCGCGACGCGCACGCCGACGTGCTGCGGGTGGTGGACGACGGAGGGGGCGCCCGAGCGGGTCGTCATGCACTGCTTCTCCGGCGACGCCGACTTCGCCCGCGCCTGCCTCGAGCGGGGCTTCTGGCTGTCCTTCGCCGGCACCGTCACGTTCAAGAACGCCGGCACCCTCCGCGACGCCCTGCCGTCGCTCCCGCGCGACCGGCTCCTGGTGGAGACCGACGCGCCGTTCCTCACCCCGGTGCCGCACCGGGGCCGGCCGAACGCCTCCTACCTCGTGCCCCTGACGATGCGGTTCATGGCCGAGCACCGCGGACGACGACCTCGCCGACCTCTGCGCGGCGGTCGAGGCCAACACGTTCGCGGCGTTCGGTGGGCCCTGGTAGCAGGGCGAAGCGGGCGTGATCCGGGACTCATGTCCAGACCGATGTGTCCGAAACGTGATCTCGCTTCACAAGGTCTGTGGCGAACGCACCGCAAACGACGGCAAACGCGGTCAAACTCGGGGGATGCCGATTTGGGTCTGTGCTTACCAGCAGTTAGCGTCCCCGAGGTCAGCCGGGAGCGGATGCTTTCCACGGCGACACCACTCGGGAAGTCATCCGACGCCGGTCCCTTCGCGGCCCGGCGCCCGACTGTTGTCGTGCCGCGGCCCGGAGAGCGCAACCATTGGAGACGCGTGCCTCACCTCGCGACCCTCACCAAGAGCAAGGCGGCCCTCGCCGCACTCGTGACCACCGTGACCCTGGCCCTCGCCGCCACCGTGTTCGGGTACACGGCCCTCAGCAGAACACCGTCACCCTTTCCCTCGACGGAGCCGCCAGCGAGGTCAGCACCAACGCCGAGACCGTCGCCGACGTGCTCGACGAGAAGGGCATCGAGGTCGGCCGAGCACGACGTCGTCGCGCCCGCCGCTCGACACGCCGGTCAACGACGGCACCCGCATCGCGGTCAAGTTCGGCCGTCCCCTCGACCGTCAACCTCGACGGCGAGAAGGACCGCTACTGGGTGACCGCCACCGACGTCGACGACCGCTCTCGACCAGATCGGCCTCGAGGTGCGCGGCGCCAACCTCTCCACCAGCCGTGGCTCCGAGATCAGCCGCAGCGGCATGCGCCTCATCGTCGCGACCCCCAAGAAGGTCACCTTCGCCATCGCGGGCGCCAAGCCGGTCACCAAGAGGGTCGCCGCCCTGACCGTCGGCCAGGCCCTCGAGAAGCAGAAGCGTCAGGTTCGACAAGAACGACATCGTCTCGCCCCGCCCGAGCAAGATCCTCGGCAAGCACCAGAAGATCACCGTCACCAAGGTGCGGGTGGTCAAGAAGCGCGTGAACGACGAGCCGATCTCCTACAGCACCCAGACGACGTACGACTCCTCGATGTACAAGGGCGAGCAGGAGACCGTCCGCGACGGCCGCGCCGGCCACCGCGACGTGACCTACCGGCTCCGCTACGAGAACGGGAAGCTGGTCGGCCGCAAGGTCGCTCGACGTCAAGGACTACGACCGCACCGGTCGAACGCCCTGGTCAAGGTCGGCACCAAGGAGCCGGAGCCCGAGCCGACCCCCGCCCCCGCGGTGTACTCCTCCGGCGGCAGCGTCTGGGACGCCATCGCCCGGTGCGAGTCCGGCGGCAACTGGGCGACCAACACCGGCAACGGCTACTACGGCGGCCTGCAGTTCAACCTCGGCACCTGGCACGCCTACGGCGGCAGCGGCTACCCGCACCAGCACAGCCGCGAGACGCAGATCGCGGTCGCCGACCGCGTCCGCGCCGCCAGCGGCGGCTACGGCGCCTGGCCGCACTGCGGCGGCCGGGTACTGACCTCCGCGAGCTCCGCTCGCCAGCCACGTCCTAGGCTCGCCCGATCATGGCGAGCGACGGGCAGCGCATCCGCCGGTCCGAGACTCCTCGGGCCGGCGGATGTGCGTTCCCTGGCGGACGCGGCTGGGCCTCCGGCCGACCAAGCAGCGGGGCCAGAACTTCGTGATCGACCCCAACACGGTGCGCCGCATCGTGCGCGCCTCCGGGGTGGGCCCCGGCGACGTGGTGCTCGAGGTCGGCCCCGGGCTGGGCTCGCTGACCCTGGCCCTGCTCGGCGTGGTCGACCGCGTGGTCGCGGTCGAGGTCGACCCGGCTGCTCGCCGCCGCGCTCCCGGGCACGGTCGCCGCGCACGCCCCGGACCACCAGCGACCGGTTCACGCTGGTCGAGGCCGACGCCCTGCGGCTGACCGCGGTCCCGGGGCCGCCGCCGACCGCGCTGGTCGCGAACCTGCCCTACAACGTGTCGGTGCCGGTGCTGCTGCACCTGCTGGCGCTGCTGCCCGTCTCTGCGCGCACGGGCTGGTGATGGTGCAGGCCGAGGTCGCCGACCGGCTGGCGGCACCGCCCGGGTCCCGCACCTACGGCGTGCCCTCGGCCAAGGCCGCCTGGTTCGCCGACGTGCGCCGCGCCGGATGCGGTCGGCCGCAACGTCTTCTGGCCCGCCCCGAACGTCGACTCCGGGCTGGTCGCCTGGGAGCGGCGGGACCCGCCGGCCACGACCGCCATCGCGCGCGGAGGTCTTCGCCGTCGTCGACGCGGCCTTCGCCCAGCGGCGCAAGACGCTGCGGGCCGCGCTGCGTGCGGTGGCCCCGGTCGACCGGGTCGAGGCGGCGCTGGCGCGCGCCGGCGTGCCGGCCTCGGCCCGCGGCGAGCAGCTCGACATCGCCGCGTTCGCCCGCATCGCCGAGGGACTCGGCCTGGGAGCACCGGCATGAGCACCGCCGAGGTCCGCGTCTCCGCGCCCGCCAAGATCAACCTCTGCCTGGGGGTCGGCCCGGTGCGCGAGGACGGCTACCACCCGCTGGCCACCGTCTACCAGGCCGTCGGGCTGTACGACGAGGTGGTGCTCCGCCCCGCCGACACCCCCGACCTGACCGTCTCCGGGACGGCGTCGACGTCGTCCGACGTGCCCGCTGGACGAGTCGCAACCTGGCGCTGCGGGCGGTGCGGCTGCTGGCCGAGCACCACGACGGACGAGCTCGACCGTGGCGGTCCACATCCGCAAGCGGATCCCGGTCGCGGGCGGGCTCGCCGGCGGCAGCACCGACGCCGCGGCGGCGCTGGTCGGCGCCGACGCGCTGTTCGAGCTGCACACGCCCGCGCGAGGACCTGCTGCGGCTCGCCGCCCGGCTGGGCAGCGACGTCCCGTTCTGCGTGCTCGGCGGGACGGCGATGGGCTCGGGCCGAGGAGAGCTGGTCACCCCGGTGATGACGCGCGGTGAGTACTGGTGGGTGGTCGTCCCCGACTCCGGCGGGCTGTCCACCCCTGCGGTCTACGGCGAGTTCGACCGGCTGCACGCGCGACGTCCCGTGCCCGAGCCCGGAGGTCCCCGACGAGCTGCTCGCCGGGCTCCGCGCCGGGGACGCCGAACGGCTGGGCGCGGCGCTGGAGAACGACCTGCAGCCGGCCGCCCTGTCCTTCCGCCCGGACCTCGCCGACCTGCTCGCGGCGGGCCGGCTGGCGTCCGCGCACGGCGCCCTGGTCAGCGGCAGCGGGCCGACGACCGTGTTCCTGTGCGAGAGCCCCGCGCACGCCCAGCAGGTCGACCAGGCGCTGCAGTACGACCACGGCACCGAGCCGGCGATCGTCGTCAAGGGCCCGGTGCACGGCGCCCGGGTCGCCGGGGCGCACCGGTGAGCACCGCGCCGGCCAGAGCCGCCCGTCCGAACCTGGTCAACCTCGAGAAGGTCTCCAAGGCGTACGGCGTCCGGCCGCTGCTCGACGAGGTCAGCCTCGGCGTCGGGGAGGGCCAGCGGATCGGCGTCGTCGGCCGCAACGGCGACGGCAAGACCACCCTGCTGCGCATCCTCGCCGGGCTCGAGGAGCCCGACGCGGGCCGCGTCTCCCAGGCCAGGGCGCTGCGGCTGGGGTACCTCACCCAGGGCGACGAGCTCGACGGCTCGGTCACCGTCCGGGACGTCGTGCTCGGCGACCGCGCCGACCACGAGTGGGCGGCGGACGCGGCGACCCGCGAGGTCGTCGAGGTGCTGCTGGCCGGAGTCGCCGCTGGACCGGACCGTCGGCGGGCCTCTCCGGCGGCGAGCGGCGCCGCTGCTCCCTGGCCCGGCTGCTGCTGGAGGACCACAACCTGATCGTGCTCGACGAGCCGACCAACCACCTCGACGTCGAGGCGGTCGACTGGCTGGCCCGGCACCTGGCCCGCGTACGACCGCGCTGGTCGTGGTCACCCACGACCGGTGGTTCCTCGACGCGGTCTGCGACGAGACCTGGGAGGTCCACGACGCCGTCGTCGACGTCTACGACGGCGGCTACGCCGCGTTCGTGCTCGCCAAGGCCGAGCGGCAGCGCCAGGCCGCGGCGACCGAGAGCCGCCGGCAGAACCTGGTCCGCAAGGAGCTGGCCTGGCTGCGCCGCGGGGCGCCGGCGCGGACCTCCAAGCCGAAGTTCCGCATCGACGCGGCGAACACGCTCATCGAGGACGAGCCGCCGCCCCGGGACCGGCTCGAGCTGCAGCAGTTCGCCACCCAGCGGCTCGGCAAGGACGTCCTCGACGTCGAGGACGTCGACCTCCGACGTGGCGACCGCACGCTGCTGTCGCACGCGACGTGGCGGCTCGGGCCGGGGGACCGGGTCGGCCTCGTCGGCGTCAACGGGGCCGGCAAGACCTCGCTGCTGCGCCTGCTCTCCGGCGAGCTGGCAGCCCGACGCGGGGCGGGTCCGCACCGGCCGCACCGTCGCGCTGGCCCACCTCACCCAGGCGGTGGCCGAGGTCGACCCCGAGATCCGGGTGCTGGACTCGGTCGAGGAGATCCGCCGGGTCACCCGCACCGCGACCGGCGAGGTCACCGCGACCTCGATGCTCGAGCGGTTCGGCTTCACCGGCGACCGGCTCACCACCCGGGTCGGCGACCTGTCCGGCGGGGAGCGGCGACGCCTGCAGATCCTGCGGCTGCTGCTCGGGGAGCCCAACGTGCTGCTTCTCGACGAGCCGACCAACGACCTCGACATCGAGACGCTGACCGTGCTCGAGGACTTCCTCGACGGCTGGCCGGGGACGCTCGTCGTGGTCTCCCACGACCGGTACTTCCTCGAGCGCACCTGCGACACGGTCTGGGCGCTCATGGGGGACGGGCGGTCCGGATGCTGCCGCGGGGCGTCGAGGAGTACCTCGAGCGCCGCCGTGCCGCCGCCCTCCGAGCCGGCGCGTCCGGGCAGCCCTGCCCCCGGTCGAGCCGGCGCATCCTGCCGGGTCGGCGCCGCGGAAGGGGTCGGCGCGAGGAGCGCGAGGCCCGCAAGACGATGGCGCGCGTGGAGAAGCAGCTCGCCCGGCTGCACGCGGAGGAGGAGCTGCTGCACGCACAGCTCGTGGAGCACGCGAGCGACTTCGAGAGGCTGGCCCAGCTCGACGCACGGCTGCGCGAGGTGACCGCCGAGCGGGAGGCGCTCGAGGAGGAGTGGCTCGTGGCCGTCCGAGCACGTGCGAGTGAGCGGCCGGTCAGTCGGCACGGTGTCCTGGCGACGGCGACCGCGAGCCGGCGCATCAGGCCGGTGAGCTGACGCAGCTCGGCGCGGGTGAGCCCGGACAGCAGCCGGTGCTCGTGGTCGAGCAGACCGGACAGCGCGCCGTCGACGGTCTCCCGGCCGACGTCGGTCAGCCGGACCAGGACCCCGCGCCGGTCGCGCGGGTCGGGCAGCCGCGCGACCAGGCCGCGCGCCACCAGCCGGTCGACGCGGTTGGTCATCGTGCCGCTGGTCACCAGGGTCTCGCGCAGCAGCCGCCCCGGCGACAGCTCGTACGGCGCAGCCCGCTCGACGCAGCGCCGCCAGCACGTCGAACTCCCAGGGCTCGATGCCGTGCGCGCTGAAGGCCGCCCGGCGGGCGGCGTCGAGGTGGTGGTCGAGCCGGCTCACCCGGCTGAGGACCTCCATCGGGCCCAGGTCGAGGTCGGGGCGCTCCCGCCCCCACGCCTCGACCAGCCGGTCCACCTCGTCGCGCACGGGTCCAGGCTACCCGCCGGACCAGCTCGTCAAGATTCTTGACATCGAGACAATCTGCCAGGATGCGCCGACTCGACAGGTCCGAGCGGGCAGGATGCGCCGACTCGACAGGTCCGAGCGGGCGGGATGCGCCGCCTCGGCAGGGGTGAGGCAGAGGGGGATTGCGTAGGCTGACCTCCGCCATCCCCGGTTGGTCTGTCGGCAGGGCCCGCCGCACTTTGAATGCGGACAAAGCGACGTAGGTTCGACTCCTACCCGGGGAGCGAGCGTCGAGCGAGGCACCGAGCCGAGCAGGGAGACATTCTCTTGAGCCAGTCCCAAGGCCCCACGGCCGTGATCGTCCTCGCCGCCGGCGAGGGCACCCGGATGAAGTCGAAGACCAGCAAGGTGCTGCACCTGCTGTGCGGGCGCAGCATGATCGGCCACGTCCTCACGGCTGCCTGCGCCGTCGACCCCCGGAGTGTCGTGGCCGTCGTGGGTCACGCCCGCGACCAGGTCGCGCCGCATATCCTCGACGAGGTGCCGGACGCGGTGCTGGCGGTCCAGGAGACCCAGGACGGCACCGGCCACGCCGTCCGCGTCGCTCTGGATGCACTGCGCGAGTCCGGCGGCACCCTTTCCGGGACGGTGGTGGTCACCATGGGTGACACGCCGCTGCTACAGGGGCAGACCCTCGCCGAGCTCGTCGCCGACCACGAGACCACGGGCCGCGCCGTGACGCTGCTCAGCGGGGAGCTGTCCGACCCCTACGGCTACGGACGGGTCGTCCGCGGGGACGACGGAAGCGTGGTGGCCGATCGTCGAGGAACGGGACGCCGATGAGGCACAGGCAGCGATCCGGGAGATCAACACCGGCGTCTACGCCTTCGACGGGGACTTCCTCGTCGACGCCGTGTCGCGGATCGGAAACGACAACAGCAAGGGCGAGTACTACCTCACCGACGTGGTGGCGATCGCCCGCGCGGACGGGGCTGCGGTCGGCGCCCACGTGACCCCGGACGTCCTCGCAGGCCGAGGGCGCCAACGACCGCGTCCAGCTGGCCACCCTCGCCGCCCGGCTCAACCGGCGGGTGCTCGAGGGGTGGATGCGCGAGGGCGTCACGATCCTCGACCCGTCCAGCACGTGGATCGACGTCACCGTGTCGCTGCAGCCGGACGTGACGATTCTTCCCGGCGTCCAGCTCCTCGGGGCGACGTCGGTCGCCGAGGACGCCGTCATCGGGCCCGACAGCACGCTCAAGGACGTCGAGGTCGGCGCCGGAGCCAAGGTGGTCCGGACCCACGGGGAGCTGGCGGTCATCGGGGCCGGCGCCACCGTGGGGCCGTTCTCCTACCTCCGTCCCGGGACGCTGCTGGGCAGCGGCGGCAAGATCGGTGCTTTTGTGGAGACCAAGAATGCGCGGATCGGCGACGGCGCCAAGGTTCCCCACCTGTCCTACGTCGGTGACGCCGAGATCGGTGAGGGCACCAACATCGGGGCCGGCACCATCTTCGCCAACTACGACGGCGTGGCGAAGCACCGCACCACGGTCGGCCGGCACGCCCGCACCGGGTCGAACAACACCTTCGTCGCGCCGGTGGTCATCGGCGACGGCGCGGTGACCGGCGGTGGGACCGTGGTGCGCCGCGACGTCCCGCCGGGGGCGCTCGCGGTGTCGGCGGGGCAGCAGCGCATCATCGAGGAGTGGGTGCTCGAGAACCGTGCGGGCACTGCAGCCGCGGACGCCGCATCCCAGTCGGCGGGCCGGGATGCGTCCCCGCCGGCCTCTGGGTGACAATCGAGGCAGCCCGGGGCGAGGCCGGATCAGGGCAGACCAAGGAGAGCCACGCGTGACGAGCATCAAGCGGACCACTGAGAAGAACCTGATGGTCTTCTCCGGTCGAGCCCACCCGGAGCTCGCGGAGGAGGTGGCCACCCTCCTCGACACCACGCTGGTCCCGACGACGGCGTACGAGTTCGCCAACAGCGAGATCTACGTACGGTTCCAGGAGTCGGTGCGGGGCTCGGACGCGTTCGTGATCCAGAGCCACACCGCGCCGGTCAACGAGTGGATCATGGAGCACCTGATCATGGTCGACGCACTCAAGCGCGCTTCGGCCAAGCGGATCACGGTGGTGATGCCGTTCTACGGCTACGCCCGCCAGGACAAGAAGCACCGAGGCCGGGAGCCGATCTCGGCGCGGCTGATCGCCGACCTCTTCGCCACTGCGGGCGCCGACCGGCTCATCGCCGTGGACCTGCACACCGCTCAGATCCAGGGCTTCTTCGACGGCCCGGTGGACCACCTGATGGCGTTGCCGATCCTCTCCGACCACGTGCGCAGGAAGTACGCCGACCTCGACATCGCCCGGGAGATGGCGATCGTGTCGCCGGACGCGGGCAGGATCAAGGTCGCCGAGCAGTGGTCGGCGCGCCTCGGGGGGGCGCCGCTGGCGTTCATCCACAAGACGCGGGACATCCACCGGCCCAACGAGTCGGTCGCGAACCGCGTCGTCGGCGAGGTCGAGGGGAGGATCTGCATCCTGGTGGACGACATGATCGACACCGGGGGCACGATCGTGAAGGCGGCCGAGGCGCTGATGAACGAGGGCGCCGCGGAGGTCATCATCGCCGCCACGCACCCGATCCTCTCGGACCCGGCGGTCGACCGCCTCAAGAACTGTCCGGCGTCGGAGATCATCGTCACCAACACGCTCCCGATCCCGCCGGACCGGCACTTCGACAAGCTGACCGTGCTGTCGATCGCGCCGCTGATCAGCCGCGCCATCCACGAGGTGTTCGCCGACGGGTCGGTGACCTCGCTCTTCGACGGCCAGGCCTGACGGCCGGCCGAAGGACGGGACCTTTGCCTGTGTCCGGTTTGGGGTGCCTCGCATAGGTTGCCTGCGGTGCGGGGAGGGTGCCCTCCCCGTCGGGGACCGGGGGTGCGAATGAGGTCGTCCAACCGACCGCTCGTCGTGGCCGTGCTTGCCGTCGTGCTCTCGGTGACAGCGGCAGCAGTGGTGGCAGCCGTGGCACCGCCGGCCGCGGTGGCCACCGTCGCGGGCAACAGCCAGGGCTGCGCGGCGCGGTACTGGCGGGCCGAGGAGCACCTCACCAGCTGGCAGGAGGGCATCCAGCCCGGGGACTTCTTCGTCGCACGCTTCGAGATGGCCGACGAGCCGCCGAGCATCTCAGGGATGACGATGCTGGGGGCGCTGCAGGCCCGTGGAGGCAGGCGGCTGCCGGGGGCGCGCCGCGTGCTGGCCCGGGCGGCGGCAGCCGCCTACCTGAACGCGGCGTACGACGCGGACGACGCCTCGGCGATGCTCTTCCCGTGGCGGCGGGGTGATCTCGGGGTGAACGGCGAGCCCGCGCTCGTGCCGACGGTGGCGCTGGAGCTGGCGCACGGCAGCCGGGCGGTCGTCCTGGAGCTCGCCCACGAGATCCAGGCGGCGAACCACCTCGGCTGCCCCCTCGGTTGAGCGGAGCTGCTAGGCCCGTCGCGTCAGCCCGAGGTCGAAGCACACGTCGTCGAAGCCGTGGCTGGCGTTGTGCACCGACACCACGAGGACGTTGTGCCCTTCACGGACCCAGCGGCTCGGCACGCGGCCGGTGATCCAGCGGTTCTCCGCAGCGCCACGGATCACCCGCCGGGCCCGCGTCGCCAGGGTGACCGGACCGCGCGGAACGTTGTTGACGAGCACGCGGTGGCCGTTCAGCCAGACCGCGACGCCGTCGTCGCGCAGGAGCCGCAGCGTCAGCCAGCGGGTGCGGTGGGCGTCCTCGATCTGGAACCCCCGACGGAACAGGTAGGTCTGGCGTCCGCCGGCGATCCGGGTGGCGACGGTCCGCTGCCCGTAGCCCAGGCGTGCGGTGCCGAGCCGCCAGGAGCTGGCGTCGTACCTCGGAGACCGCCAGTCATGGCCCTTCGGGCCCCGCCCTCGGGGAGCCTTCTTCACCGCGCCTGCGCCGGTGTACTTCCACGTCGTGCCCGGGTCGACCACGGTCTCCTGCGAGACCGGGTCGGTCACCGGATCCGCCGTCGGCTCACTCACCGGCTCACTCACCGGGTCGGTCACCGGGTCGGTCACCGGGTCGGTCACCGGGTCGGTCACCGGGTCGGGCGTCGGCTCACTCACCGGCTCGGTCACGGGGTCGGTCACGGGTGTCGGCGACGGCGTCGGAGTGGGCGTCGGAGTGGGCGTCGGTGTCGGGGTCGGTGTCGGGGTCGGTGTCGGGGTCGGTGTGGGGGTTGGGGTGGGCGTGGGGGTCGGGGTTGGGGTCGGGGGAGGGGTCGGGGTGGGAGCAGGGGTGGGATCGGTGCCCGGTTGGGGGAGCCCTTTGACCGCAGCCAGCGCCGGTCGCGTCGAGAAGTCGCGGCGCATCAGCCCGTAACCGTCCTGGTGCTGGTTCCCGGTCTGCTTGTCGCGCGAGTTGTACCAGATCATCACGTCGACCTGGGGCCAGCGCTGCTGGGTCAGGGCGACGCTGCGCCGCAGGTAGTCGGCCTGCTGGGACTCGGTGACACCGCGCTCCCACGGTTGTGTCGAGCTGGTGTTCCCGTGCACGGACCAGCCGAACTCGGTGAACCAGACGGGCACGTCGGCCTGGCCCCGGTTGCGCATCAGGTTCAGGAGGGTGTCGACGTGCATCATCGTCCACGGGTCGCCGGTGTCAGGGCTCTCGGGCGCCGCGTCCGCCATGCCCATGTACGGGTGGACGGCCATGACGTCGAAGTAGCCCTTGGCCCCGGCGTCGTAGGTGCGGCGGATCCAGTCGGTGTCGACGTACATGGTGCCGCCGAAGACGATCGTCGTCGAGGGGTCCGCAGTCTTGGCCGCGGTGTAGCCGGCCTTGAGCAGCGCCACGTACGACGCCGGGTCGGCGCCGTTGAAGAACTCCTTGGCGTTCGGCTCGTTCCAGATCTCCCAGGCCTGGACCTTGCCCTTCCACTGCTTGACGAAGTGCGCGAGCGCGTCGCCGTACGTCTGGGGGTCGGTCGGCGGGACCAAGGGCCCGCGGCCACCGTTCGCCCAGTCCGGGGTCCGCCAGAAGGTGACCAGGACCTTGAGGCCGTGCGCCCGTGCCGCGTCGATCTGCTTCTCGACGAAGGGCACGGCCCAGTTGTTGTCGTAGCTGCCCTGCTTCGGCTGGAGCATCGCCCAGCCGACGTCGATGCGCACCCACTTGACGCCGTTGGCCTGCATCTTGTCCAGCTCCTGGGCCCGACTCGCGTCGGTCTCGGAGCCCCACGTGGCGTGCCACTGGGCGCCGAAGGCGGGGGCCGAGAGGTCGGCGGCGGCGACGGCGGTCGGTGCGGCCACGGTCGTCACGAGACTCGCGACCAGTGCCGTTGCTGCCACCGCCACGCGCCGTGCGGTGCGCAGGTTCGTCCAGTGTGCCCTCATGTCCGGTGCCTCCCGCGTCGACGTCGGCCTCCCTGCCGACGCGACCAGTATGTGACCGGATCGGGACTTTGGTCCTAAAACTCCGAAAAAGTGACGTACCGCCCACCGCGCTATCCCGAAACCATGGCAAAGGCCGCGCCGCCGCAGGGGGACGCCTAGACTTCGGTTCGGTCAGCGCGGGCACGCGTGGACCGTCCCGGCCGAGGACCCGATCCGCGGCACTGGCGTCGACGAGGAGGCGGGAACGTGGGCACGGCAGGGACGTCGCAGCGACCGGGCCCCACCCCGTCGGCGTCACGTGGGTGGACCGGTCGGCGGACGCCCGTGGTGCTGATGTACCACGGGTTCGCCGGCGAGCCGATGGCCGACGACCCCGAGAACCTCTTCGTCACGGTCGACGCGCTCGAGGCCCAGATGGACCACCTCCTCGCGCACGGCTGGGAGCCGCTGGACCTGGACGGCTACCTGAAGGCCTGCCGCGGTCGAGGGCGACCGCGTGGCAAGAGCTTCCTGGTCACCGTCGACGACGGGTTCGGGTCCGTGGCGAGTCTCGCGGCGCCCGTGCTGGCGGCGCGCTCCATCCCCTTCCTGCTCTTCGTCCCGGCCGGTCTCCTGGGGCAGACCGCGTGGTGGCTTCCCGAGCCGCCGAACACCCCGCTCATGAGCGCGGCGGCGCTCCGCGAGCTCGTCGCGCAGGCGCCGGTGGAGATCGGCGGCCACGGGTACGACCACATCCACATGCTTGATCTCGTCCCCGATGAGCTCCACCGGCAGACGGCCGAGGTGAGGTCGATCCTGGCCGCCGCCACCGCGAGCCCGGTCCGCGCATTCGCCTACCCGTACGGCTCGAATGACGCGAGCTCTCGACGGGCGGTCGAGGACGCGGGGTACGAGGTGGCCTTCTCGGTCTTCCGAGACGCCGGACCGCATGCCATCTCGCGGGTCGACGTCAACGCCACGGACACGTTGGCCTCGTTCCGGCTCAAGCTCATCCCCGGGTACCGGACGTGGTGGCACTGGCTGGACAAGGCCAGACCGCTCCGGCGTGGGGTACGACGGGTCCTGAGCGCGGCGAGCCGCCGCGACTGATGCCGGACCTGATGACCGACACAGAGGACACCGGAGCGATCACGCAGCGGACGGCGTTCAACGTCGTCGTCCGGTCGACGGCCGAGGTGCTGGGCAAGGTCGCCACCCTGGCCTGGACGGTGCTGGCCGCGAGGCTGTTGAGCCAGGAGGACTTCGGTGCGGTCTCGTACGCGCTGACCGTCATGCTGGTGGCCAGCTCGTTGCCCAACGGCGGGTTCGACACCGGGCTGGTCCGGCGGGGCAGCGCGGACCCCACCGGGCTCTCCCGGTACTACAGCGAGACCCTGCTCTGGAAGAGCGCTCTGGCCGTTCCGGCCTTCGTGGTGGCCGCGGTGCTCACCTGGCACACCCACGACACGGTGGGCGCGACCGTCGTCATGCTCGCGTTCCTGGTCGCCGGCTTCCCCGAGCTCTGGAGCTCGTCGGCGCGGTCCGCCTCGGCAGCGCGCCAGCGGCCGGCCCTGACGTCGTTTGCGCTGGTCCTGCAACGGATCGTCACCGCGGTGGCCATCGTGCTCGCCCTGCTGCTGGGCCAGGGAGCGCCTGGCGTTGCCGTGGGGTTCCTGCTCGGCACGCTCGCCGGTTGGGTCGCGCACGTCTCCGCGGTCCGCCGGCTGGGAGTGCGGACGAGGCTGCGCGGGATCCGCCGCGGCGACCTGGGGGACCTGCTCCGGGAGACCTGGATCATCGGCATCACCGCCATGGTGCTGATGCTGCTCTTCCGCCTGGATGCCGTCATCCTCGAGGCGATGTCGGGCTACGAGGCGGTCGCCCACTACACCGCCGCCTACCGCCTGCTCGAGACCGTGCTGTTCGTGACCTTCGCGATCAACCAGGCGATCTTCCCGGTCATGAGCGCCAACGCCGCCGGCAGCCGCATCCGCAAGGGCTACGAACGCGGGCTCGCCGTGGCGGCGTTCGTCTACCTGCCGTTCGCCGCGGTGTGTATCGCGGAGGGGACGGCCATCATCCGGCTCGCCTTCGGCGACGAGTACACCCAGGAGTCGCCGCAGATCCTCAGCTGGCTCGTTCCCGCCCCGCTGTTCTATGCGGCGGCGTTCTTCGGTGCCGGGGTCCTGATGGCGCGGAAGCGGCCGTTGGGCATGCTCGCCGCGGCGTTGGTCGCCACGGTCGTCAACGTCGCCCTCAACCTCTGGCTGATCCCGATCTACGTGGGCGTCGGCGCTGCGATCGCCACGACGGTCTCGTACGTCGTCCAGGCATTCGTCATGTACCTGGCACTGCGCCGGGCAGGCGTCTCGGTGAACCTGCTGCGGCCGCTGCGCGAGGCGGCACTCGCGGCGGTCGTCCTCGCCGGCTTTCTCTACGTCGTGCATCTGCCGCTCTTCGTCGAGCTGGGGTTGGGCGGAGTCGTGTACCTGGCACTGTGGACGATGTTCTCCCGACGGTGGGCCCCGGAGCAGGTCGACGTCGTGGTGGGATTGGTCAGGAGGGGGTCTCGATGAGCGCAGGTCGGTACGCCAGTGTCTCCTTCCCGCGCCGCGCCACGTTCGACGCCGTGGCACCCCAGCCGGCCTCGCTGCTCGCGCACCTCCTCGGCGCCGCCATGAACCACGGCATGCCGGCTCGCCGGCGCTACGGCCGGGTGCGGGCCTGGGCGGGGCGGCGGCAGCCCCCTACTGCGGCGCTCACCCGGGCCCTGCGCGCCCTGCCACGCAGGGCCGGCCCCGGCGATCGACGCGGTGCTGGACGAGGTGCGCACGGCCTGGCCGGAGCTGTCCTCCCGGTCCCACGGCCTGCCGCAGACGCCTCCGGCGCTGAGCGCACTTCAGGTGACGCGCTCCGCGGCCGAGACGGTCTTCGTGTTCGGTGAGGGGCGCTTCCCGCTGCTGGTGCTGAAGCACCCGCACGACGAGGACACCGGAGTGGCGAGGGAGTACGAAGCTCTCCGGCTGGCCGCGGCGGCGCCGGGGGTGGCACCCCTGCCGCTGGGCCGGCTCGGGCCGTTCTACGTGCAGCAGGGCAGGCCCGGACTTCCGCTCCAGGTCAGCCCCGTCCGGGTGGGGGAGGCCCACGACCTTCCCAGGGCCGCCGCCTTCGTGGGGCTGGACCGCGCGCTCGAGCGCCTGGCTGCCGCCACGGCGGCGCCGGCCACCGGGTCGGAGGCCTTCCTTCCTGAGCTGGTGGCGGCACAGGACTACGGTCTGCCGCCCCGAGTGGTGGCGGCCGTCGCCGAGGCCCGACGACACCTGGCGGACCTCGAGGTGACGGTGCTGCAGCACGAGGACATGTCGGCGCAGAACTGGTTGGTCGACGGTGACCGCTTCGTCGGGCTCGTCGACTGGGAGATGGCGTTGCCGGCGGGTCTGCCCGGACAGGACGCAATGCAGGCTGCGGTGTCCGTCTTCGAGCACGGGGTGGCGCTCGCGCGCTGGTCCGAGGAGGACGTCGTGGCCAGCTTCAGGGCCGCCTGGGGTGCCTCGCCCTTCTTCCACGGGGCGCGTCGTGCCCTGCGGACGACGGCTGCGGCAGCGGGGGTCTCCGCACCCGTGCAGGACTCCTTGGAGGTCGCCTACTTCGCGCGTCGGCTCGGGCGTGCCGTGCTCCGGCCCGGCGCGCAGACCCTCAGCGCACCCGAGTACGCCGCCATGCTCACCACGGTCTGCGTCTCCTGAGCCGTCGCTCGGAGAGCCGCAGCCACGTCTCGGAGGCGATCTGCGCGGCCACCGCCTCCATCGGTCGTTCGCCGTCGACGACCGTCACCGGCAGCCGCGCTGCCGCGTCCAGGTAGCACTCGCGCAGCCGGGTGAGGTCTGCGGTGGTGTACTGCTCCGGCTTGCGCGCCCGTGCGGTGGCCGGTGAGACGTCGATGAGGAACGCAGCCACCGGCCGGGGGGAGAGGAGCCGTACGACGGCGCCCTGCCGGCGGAACGACCTCTCGTAGCCGTACCGGTACCGGAGGTGGGCCATCGAGTCGAGGACGTAGCGGTCGCAGATCACGATCCGGGTGCCCCGCCGGCGTACCTCCCGACGGTGGGTGGTGGCGTTGGCCAGCGCCAGGGCGAACGTCCAGCACGTCGTGAGCAGCGCGCTGCGCTGGCGCAACAGCTTGGCGGGGTCGGGAGGAGGGGGAGGGCCGTCGGGGTAGTTGCGCGTCTCCCCGTCCGGGTCCTCGTCCGGCGTGACTGCGGACCCGGTGGGCTCCGCCTTGGCGGCGCCGCGAGCGAACGCGGCGTTGACGATCCGCCGTACCGGGGCCGCGACGGCCTTCAGCCACTCGTCGCGCGCGATCTTCGTCCACTGGATCGACGCGTCGTGGCCCAGCGACTCGAGCGCGGTCCGCAGGAGCTCGGCGTGCGTGGACTTCCCGGCGCCGTCGAGACCGGAGAGGGCGATCACCAGCGGGCCCCTCCGGCCAGGCAGCGCCGGACGCAGGCCGCGCGACGGCAGCGACTCACGTCCCGTGGCGAGGGACTCCCGCAACTGCTCCAACGGCCCGGCGAGCCCCCAGTCGGCGGCCTCCGTCCGGGCCGCCCTCCACGTCGCGTCGTCGAAGGTCTCGACGAGGCGGCGCTTGCGCGCATCGATCCGGGCACCTGCGGCGTGACGCCGCGCCAGGATCAGCAGCCGGTGCTGGTCGGCGGGCGCGAGGAGGTGGGTGTACCCGTCGAGCGCGACGGCCTGCTTCTGCACCTCGACCGCCACGCGAGGTGACGGCGCCCAGCTCTCGACGTCCACCACGTCGACGGCGAAGGCGGTGCCGGCGCCGAACCGGGCGAACGTCTTTCCCGACCGCTGCCATCCCTCCCGGAGGAGGGCGTCCTCGAGGTCGCGGAGCTGGTCAGGGGCCACCAGGAGGTCGAGGTCGCGGCCGTCGGGTGGCAGGGAGCCGAAGACCACCGCGGGTGCACGGAGGAGTGCATCGACCTCGTGCGCGTTCACGTCGGTCGAGCCTTCCGGACGGCCCGGAGCACCAGGTCCCGGGCGTGCAGCAGCGCCGGCGCCGGGTCCCGGCGGTCCCAGATGCTGTGCGTCGACCCGACGGCGTACCGGAGGCTCTGCAGCACCTCACGCCTCCTTCCTCGGGAGCGGGCGGTCGAGCGGCGGAGGTCCCCCTCGAGCCACTGGTAGTGGACGTCGGGACGAGGTCCGCGAGGCAGCCGGACCGGCAGGTCCATGGCAGCCGACAGCCAGGCGTTGGGCAGGTCCGCGCCCGCGGCGACCGTCAGCGCGAGGGAGCCGAAGTACCGCCCGTTGAAGTCGATCAGGTGCCAGGTGCCGTCCGGTGGCACGAGGAACTGCAGCTCCGCGATCCCCCACCAGCCCATGTGCTCGAGCAGGCGCGTGACCCCTGACGCGGTCTCGGTGGGGACGTCCACGACCCCGGCCCGCACGCTGATGCCGTTGGGTTCGGGGAACAGGCGTTCGGCGCGCTGGCCCCCGAGGTAGCTGAGCCGGCCGGTCGGCTCCCGGAAGACCACGACCGCGGCCAGCCAGCCCTCCTCGATGCACTCCTGGTAGACGAGCTCCCCGTGCACGCCCGGGGGCAGCTCGTCCGCGGGGTAGCAGGCGTGCACGGAGCCGGGTGCGTAGAGCCGCTGCTTCGCCACCCACTGCCGGCCGTCGTCGGGGTCGGGTGGCGACGAGCGGAACGCCGGCACGGCGAGACCGACCTGACGGGCGGACTCGTAGAGGCGCACCTTGTCCAGGGCGCCGAGCACCACGTCGTGGGTCGGGTAGGGGAAGGCGGCGCCGAGCTGGTCGCGGCCTTCCGACAGCAGCACGAGGTGCTCGTCGGTCCCGGCGAAGACGGCATCGACGAGGCGTTCGGCGACCACCCGTGCCACCGCTGCCACCAGGTCGGGTCCCGGCGGCGGAACCTCGCACCAGGCCTCGACGAACCGGGACCGTGCCGCATGACCGCGGCGGGTGCTGGCCACCAGCACCCGGTGCCCGGCGGCGCCGAGCGAGCGGGCAGCGGCCAGGGTGCCGCGTTGCTGTCCATCGCACACGAGCAGGACGGTGCAGGACGTCACTCGGACCTCACCAGGTCCTCACGCGGACCGGCGCAGGCGGGTGCCGGCGATGGCGGCGCGTCCCCGGGCGGACCCGGGCAGCGCCAGGCTGTGCAACGCGTCGTCCTGGGTGGCGAACCGCGCCTTGTAGCTCTCGTCGCCGCGCAGCATCCGGAACTCGCCCAGTCCGTTCTCGATGGCGTCCTGGATCGAGTACGTGTAGAGCACGAACCCGACCGAGTGGTCGTCGAACCGAGGGTCGCGGCCCCCCTGGTAGGACGCCTCAGTGGTGCCGAAGCGCAGGTTGTACAACGCGGCCGCGGGGACGCCGTCGAGCTCGAGGATGTAGAGCCGCAGCCAACCGGCCTCCAGCGCCTTCGGCGCGAATTCCTCGTGCAGGCGCCGCTGGGGACCTGATGCGAACGGTGCGTCCGCGCCCCACCGGAGGCGGTGCAGCCGGAACAGCGTCTGCATGTCCTCATGGACCGTCGTCGCGTCGGCGGTGCGGAAGACCGCGGAGAAGTCCCGTTCGACATGTCTGCGTCGCCGGCGTGCCTGGTCGCGGAAGTTCCTGCTCTTGCTCTTCAAGAAGGCGTCCCAGCTGTCGGTCTCCAGCCGCAGCGACGGGCTCGCCGTACGCCGCACCTCGACTCCTCCCACGAGGTCCTGCCAGCCGTCCCTCTCGGGCAGGTCCTGCAGCAGGAGCACGTCCCAGCTCCGGCGGGAGCTCCCGACCAGCCAGTCGTGGACGAGGGCGGCGGCGTCCTTGCGGTGGTCCGGGTCGCAGGCCGGGCCGAGCTGGTCGGCAGGGCCGTTGCCGATGAAGCGCAACTGCCGCAGGACGCGCCCGGACCGGTACAACGGGACCACCACCTGGGGATCCTGCGCGCGGTCGGTGAGGATGACCGGCGTGGCTCCGGAGCCGTACTGGCGCCACCAGCACTCCGCCCAGGTCCGGGTCGCGAACACGTTGTCGGCCCGGCGTGCCAGCGCGTTCCAGACGGCAGCCGGCGGTGCCGACGCTAGGGGGTCCACGGGCTGAGTGTAGAGGTTGAGAAAGCCACTGTTCGGCTATTCCGGGCGGACCAGGGGGCCGGTCCGTCCCAGGGCGACGGCCTCGACCGTCCCGGTCAGCTTGCCGACGTCCTTGACCAGCTGGGCGGGCAGCAGGAGGGTCAGCGCCAGGGGGGACTGACGGCGGCGCAGGACCCGCAGGGCGGGGAAGAGGAGCAGCCCGGCGAGCAGCGCACCCGACGCGCGGCGGCCGGTGGGTCCTCCCACCGTGGACAGCCCGAGCATGCCCAGGTAGCCGCCCGCCCGGACGGCATCGATCCGACGCTGCGCCCGGGAACCGCTCGCGGCTGCGCCCCGTCCGTAGCCACGGAACTGGCGGAACGCGAGGCGCGCAGAGGACCGCTGGAACCAGGTGACCGCGGCCTCCGCGACCAGCAGGGGGTGCGCCCCACCGGCGACGGCGTCCCTGCCGAACGCCTCGTCCTCGGCGGTGAAGAGGTCCTCCCGGAAGCCTCCGGCCCGCTGGAACGTCTCGCGGGTGAAGCAGACCGACCGCCCGTCGACCCGGTGCGCGGAGTACTGCGGACCGATGGAGCGTAGCCAGAGGCGCCAGGGCAGCGAGGCGCGACGAAGCTCGTCCGGGTCCGGCCAGGCGACGGCGGCGAACGCGGCCTCGAAGAGCCGGGCACCGACGTGCGCCCGGAAGACGCCCACGAGGAGCGGGGGAGCAGGGCAGTCCGCCGCCGCCGACCTGAAGGCCTCGAGCCACCCCGGGTCGACCTCGCAGCCGGCGTCGGTGCAGGCGATGAGATCGTGGCGCGCCGCGCGGACACCGTGGTTGCGGCTGCCGGCGATGGTGCAGCGCGGCACCGCGACGACAGTGAGGCGGGCGTCGGCGCGAGCTCGCTCCGCCAGACGCTCGCGCGTCCCGTCGACCGAGCCGGAGTCCACGACGACGATCTCGTCGCAGGGGCGCAGCTGGGTCAGCAGGGGATCGAGGACCTTGTCGATGACCCGGATCTCGTCGAGGACCGGGACGACCACGCTGATCGGAGTGGTCGCCTGCACGCCGGCGCCGGGACGACCGGCGAGCTCGGCGAGCCGGGAAGCCGAGATCTCGTGGTCGCCGTCGCTCCGGCTGAGGTCGACGACCGGGACGCCCCGGTACCGCGCGACCGCGGCGATCGTCGACCGTGCCCGGCGGTCCAGGACCACGAGCACGTCGGGGTCCGCGGACGAGAGCGTCCGGAGGGTCGTCAGCGGCCCCTGGAGCCCGCCCGGCGAATCAAGGGTGCCGACCTCGAGTCGCCCTCCCTCGGCGCCGAGCCGGTCGGTCCACGAGCGGGCGGCAGCGCCGCCGGTGGCGAGCACGGCGACGCGCAACGCGCGCGGATGTTGAGGCATGCGCGTCCGTCAGCCGGTGGCGACGCTGTAGTGGCCCGCGACCTTGGCGCCGCTGAGCTGGGTGGGGTAGACGGAGAACTCGTCGAGCCGTCCCGCGAAGCCGGTCGGTGTCGGCGCCTGCGGCCAGCCCTCGAGGCTGTCACCACCCAGTTGCCAGTACCCGCGGTAGCGCTTCGCGCTGGTCACCGAGGCGTCCCTCGCCACCAGCCCTCCGTCGACGTACAGCTCCATGCCACGGGGGCCGAGACTGGCCACCACCTGGTGCCAGGCTCCGTCGTCGTAGCGCTGTGCCGAGCGCAGCGTCCGCCGCCCGTGGGACCGCACGCCGAACACCAGGTGGCCGCCCGTGTCGACGTACACATGTCGGCCGACCGTCTTGCTGGTCCGGGTGTTCCGGTTGCCGAAGCCGAAGAGCTTGCCGGGGTCGGACCCTCGGAACCACAGCTCTGCGGTGAACTCCTGGGGTGCGGCGCTGCGTTCCCGCCCGCGGATCAGGCTGTGCTCGCCGTCCATCTCGACCGACGTGGAGTCCGGCGACGTCGCGATCGCGCCCGGGGCACGCCAGCCGATGCCCTGCGACGTCGCGCGTGCGGGGCCACCCGCGGCCACCAGGGTGCCCACGAAACGCTCGAAGTGCTCGTCCAGCGTCCAGAACAGCGACGCCCCGTCGGCGAGGACGCCCTGCCGGTAGGCGTCGTCCTCAGTGGCCACGGTCACCGGGACGAGCCACGACTTGCCGCTGTCGGCTCCCGACGGGTCGGTGGCCCGCACCTGGTAGGAGGCGACCGAGCCCGGCTCGAGTCCCGTGTCGACGAAGGACATCATCGGGCGGTGGGCGTCATGGTCGGACGACACCGTCACGGTGTGGATCGGGGTGGTCGTCTGGACGTCGTTGGTCCCCCGGTACAGCGTGTAGGTGAGATCGGCGTTGTCGGCGTCGAAGGTCGCCTCCCACGAGACCCGGACCTCACCCGGCGCGATGCTCACCACGGAGGGACTGTCGGGCCTCTCGGGCGCCGCGCTCTCCGCCTGGTCGGAGCCGGCCAGTCCGAACCGGGTGAGCCCCTGCTGCGGCTCGTGGTTCACCGTGGTGAACTCGCCGACCGCCCACAGGACGCCGGCGGAGGCCGCGTAGGACATGTCGCGCGGCCCCAGAGAGCCGACGATGCCCCCGTTCGTGGTCGGGAACCAGTGCTGGATCTCGGTCTTGCGGCCGTGGGCGGTCTGGGCGAGGAAACGGTGCCAATGGATGTCCGCGGGGTCGGTGACCCCGGAGACCACCTCGGGGAAGCCCCCCGGTGTCGTGGCGCAGTCGTGTGCGTGCGAGCCGCTGTAGAGCAGGCTGCCTGCCCTCTCTACCGCCCATGTCGCCCCCTGGCACCGGTCCTTCCACTTGATCCGGCCGTTCCTCGGGTTCATGGCGATGCGGCCGTCGAAGGTCTTCTCGCCGTTCGACGCGACGTAGAGGGTGCGCTTGTCGACCGCGAGGTCCGTCGCGTACGAACGGTGGCGGCCGGCGTGGCCGGGAAGCGGGTGCGAGACCCACCGGACGTTGTGGCCGGTCCGGGGGTTCACGCCCATCAGACCTCGGTGCCGGTGACCGTTCACCCGGTCGAAGTCGCCACCGATGATGACCCGGGTGTCGTCCGGTGACATCTCCATGGTGAGGACCGTGCCGTCGGTCCTCGGCCGCCAGCGCGTGAGCCGGCCCTTGCGGATGGACACCGCCGCCAGGCGCTTGCGCTTCTTGCCCGCGACCTTGTGGAAGCTGCCCCCGAAGTAGAGCCGGTGGGGACCCGGCACCAAGGCGCGGACCCGGCCGTAGACGCGGTTGACGTGGAAGCGGGTGAGCCCTCCCGAGCCCGTGGCGAACGACGCAAGTCCCGAGCGAGTCTTGCCGTCCACAGCCTGGAAGTCGCCTCCGACGAAGAGCTGGGACCCATCGCGCGAGACCCGGATCTCGTAGACCGTGTCGCACGTGTAGGTGTCCGGGTCGTCGCCGGGGCTGCAGGTCCGGTCGTAGGGCCCCGAGCTCGGCACCGGGTACTCGGGGGAGGAGAACGTGTGCTGGAACGGGAGCAGCTCCCCGGTGGCCGCGTCGAAAGCCGCCATGTTCTTCCGGCTGACCTCCTGCGACCCTGGGGCGGCGCCGGGCGGCCGTACCGCCGAGAAGTTCCCGCCGACGTAGACGACGTCGCCCACGGTCTCCACGGCGTAGACGGCTCCGTCGGTCTGCCAGGTCGGCAGCGGCTCGGCAGTCAGCATCGTGTCGCTCTGCGGCGAGTCCGCAGCCGTCGCCGCGGAGGAGCCGACATGGCCGGTGACCAGCGCCGTCGGCGCGATCAGGGCTGCCGAGACCAGGAACGCGATCCGGTGCCCGCGGCGCGGGGGTGTGCGACCGTTCATCACGTCCCCCGCCCGCACGCAGTCTCGTCAGACGAAAAGGTTATCACTGCAGCCGCCTCCGGGTCCCGACTCCGAAGAACAGCGCCGCGAGCACGCCGGCCACCCACCCCAGGCCGACGACCTGCTCCGTCGAGGGACCGGTCCGTGCCCGCGGGACGACGGCTCCGGCGATGATGCGGCCCTTGACCAGAGGGTCGTCGACGGACGCCTTGACGATGGCGGTGGCCAGGGCATCGGCGCCTCGAGCGGACTCCTCGGCGGTGTCGCCCGAGAACCGCACCCGCAGCACCAGGGTGTCCGGCTCGATCTCGCCCTCCGCGCCTCCGCGGAGGTCGTCCTGGGTCGCCCCCGTCTCGGACGCGACTTCTGCGAGCAGCCGAGGGCTGTCGAGGAGTGCCACATAACGCGGACCCAGCAGCGTCAGCGTCTCGGCGTCGGTCCGCAGCGGGTCCCGCGGCGTGAAGGCGACGACCGCCGTGCTCTTCCAGCCGGGCGAGAGCGCGGACGCGCCGACCAGCGTGAGACCCCACACCAGCACGAGCGCGACCAAGGCGGCGAGGAGCCACGGTCGACCCAGCGACTCGAGCAGGCGGCGCCCGGCGGAGCGTCGCGTGTCCGGAGCCTGCAGCAATCGCCGGGCCGCCCACAGCAGGGCCACGATGCCTGCTGCGGACACAGCGCAGACGAGCGACACCTGCGCCCACGAGGGACTGCCGGTCACGAGTCACCACCCTTCTCGGCCGAACGCGGGACGGTCCATCCGTACTCCACTCCCAGGGCGGCGTAGAGCGCCCGGTTCTGTGGTGCGAACCGTCGTGCCAGGTCCTCGCGGACGTCGTCGTCCATCGGTGGCACCGGCAGTTTGTGGTGGTGCCGCAGGGGCAGCTCAGGTGCGGGGGAGATCCCGAGGAACTCCTCCACCCGCCGGCAGGTGGCCTGCGGGTCGCTGAACAGCGTCTCGGCCTGCTCGATGAGCAGCTGCTCGCGGGGAAAGAGCGCGAACCAGCGCTGTAGCTGCTCGAGGTAGCGTCCCCGGGCCACGTAGGAGTGGTTGTCGTGCTCGAACGAGTAGTACGACGGGTCGGCCAGCAGGCGTTCCTCCTCCCCGCGCAGGCGGCTGGGCTCCGCCGCCAGGGCCTCGCGGAACGTCGGGAGGTCCTCCGCGTGACTGCCGCGCCGCTCCCAGTAGTTGGAGTGCGCCCTGCGGACCGGATCCCGCAGGAGCACGATGAGCTTGACGTCCGGGCACAGCTGGGCCACCCGCTCGGGTGCCGCGGGGTGGAACAGGTAGTAGGGCGACGCCTCGCCGACGGCCGGTGCGTGGCCCAGCCGTCGCTCGGCCCGAACGACCGTGCGCGTGGTCGGGAAGTGCGAGCGGTACCAGCGCTCTCCCTGCGTCCAGTTGATGTCGAAGAAGTGCGGGCTCTTGATCTGCTGGACCGCGGGGAACATCGGCAGCACGCCCGGGTGCGACGTCAGCCAGCTCCACAGGCTCGTCGTGCCGGCCCGCTTGGCCCCGATCAGCAGGAAGGTCGGCAATGTCCGGCTTCCCGCGGTCGCCTGTGCGAACCCGCGCATGCTCGCCCGCCCGGCAGCCTTGAGCTGGGGCGGCAGCAGCCTCTTCGTGGCACGCAGTCGGTCCGGCACCGGGACGTGCCGCGGTGCCTCCGTGGACGTCTGGTCAGCTGGCACTGGTGAAACCCCCTGCTCGCAGGGGCACCCTGCGCGTCGTTGGCTCCCGGCTCGGGAGGGCGGCTGGTGGCTGCGAGGTGGCGGCGGCCGCGCGCGCGCCCGGTCGTACGGCGAGGTCCCCGACGGCCACGGAGATCCCCGCCAGGAACCAGACCGTCAGCATCACGTACGGGTTCCGCAGCTGGTAGTCCGCTGCGAGGTTGACCGTCAGCAGCGCGAGACCGGCCAGGCAGCCGAAGGCCAGACTGCGGTGCAGCGGCACGGGATGGTGTCGCCGCGCGATCGTGCCCACCAGGCGTACGACGATGGCCACGGCGAGCGCACTCATCACCAGGGCTCCGGTGAACCCCTGCTCGACCAGCACCGTGAGCAGCCCGTTGTGCGGATGGTTGACCGGGGCCGCCCAGATCACCGACGGCGGGGTCTCCGCGAGCTCCTCGAAGGACCCCGGGCCCCACCCGATCAGGGGACGCTCCCAGATCAGCCGGAAGGCCTCGTGCCACGCCTGGACTCGTACGTCGTCCGGGTTCGCCGACCCGCCGAGCGAGGCGAGCCGCTGGACGAACGACTGCAGCGGGAAGCGCACTCCGATGACGAGCAGCAGGGTGACGCCGAGGGCCAGCAGCGGTGGGCCGGTGCGCACCATGAGGCGTCGCGCCGGCGCGTGCAGCGCGAGCACGAGCAAGCCCACCGGCGCGGCGATCCATGACAGCCTCGAGTAGGAGACGAGCAGTGACCCGAGGGTGACCACGGCGGCGAGTACGCCGGCGGAGCGTCCCCAGCGGCTGCGGGCGGTCGCGGCGAAGGTGAGCGACAGGACCAGCCCCAGGGCAGAGAAGACGCCGAGCTCGTTGGGGTCGCCGAAGGCTCCTGTGGCGCGGCCCTCGACGACGGCGCCGCCGAACTCACTCGTCACGTTGCCCCCCTCCTGGAGCGCTGGCGCCGTGGCCGTCACCGCCCCGAAGGCGAAGGCGCCGAGCAGGACCACCACGTCGCGGCTGTCCCGGACGACGATGATGACGCACAGGGCGTAGGCGATGCCCAGAAGCGTCGAGATCGTGACCCCGGCGAAACGGACCGGGTCGAGTCCGACGACGGCCGAGACGCCGACGACTGCACCGAAGAGCAACGTCAGTCCCATCACCGACTGTCCGTACGGCGACGGCAGTCGCAGCTTGCCGCTGCGGGGGTGGAGGACCGCGTGCGCGCACACCCCGGCGATGGCGAGCAGGGCCAGGGCATGGGCCACCAGGAGCGGGACCGGCAGCCCCGGGATCGGCACGACCGCGACTCCTGCGCCGGCCGGAACCACGGCGACGGCAGCCAGGGGCGCGCGGGCAAGGGCGACTCCTGCCAGGAGCACCGCGAGTCCCAGGGCGACGAGGAGCGGAGCTGTGGCGCTCATGACGCTCGCCTCCCCAGGCCTCGGCGTCGCCTCCCGGTGGCGATCGCGCCCTCCAGCACGGACACGAAGATCCGAGCGGCGTCGCCCGCCTCCAGGAAGATGTCTGCGGCCTGCTCGCGGGCGGCGGCGCCCATCGCCCGGCAACGGTCAGGCGTGAGCCCGCCCAGCGCCGTCGCCACCGATGCCGGGTCGGTGGCATCGACGAGGACTCCGGCTCCGCCGGCCGAGCGCCGCGCGATCGGCCCGCCGTCATCAGGAGCCATCACGGGCACCCCGGCGAGCATCGCCTCCATGGCAGCCATGCCGAAGCCTTCCTTGCCGGGCGTCCGGGGGCCGTCGGCCCGGGTGAGGACCGCCAGGGCGTCGGCGCCGGACAGCAGCCGGGACGCGCCGTCGACGTGGCCCACGAGGTGCACCCGTTCCGCCACTCCGAGGGCCGAGGCCAGCTCCAGCAGGCGAGCACGCTCGTGGGGTTCGGCCACGTCGGCGTCCCCCATCACCATGAGGTGCCAGTCGGTGGTCGGTTCCTGGGCCAGCGCCCGGATGGCGGTGTCGATGCCCTTGTAGCGCGTGAGTCTGCTCAGCATGACCAGCAGGCGAGCGGGTCGCGCCGACGCGACGCGGGCCAGCTTCCTCAGTCGAGCCGCTGCCTCCTCCCGGGGCAGGGCCTGCTCGACCGGCCGGGAGGGATGGAGGATGACGACGTCTCGTCGCCGGGTGGGCGCGACCAGGTCCTCGGTGGTGACGACGACGCGGGTGGCGAGGCGCGCGAGCGCCGGCGTCAGCCGTCGGTCGAAGCTGTGGTCGTGCTTCACCCAGACCGTGGGGATGCCGAGGGCACGAGGCAGCGGCCCGAGGGCGGCCTGCGCCTTGACGCCGTTGCCGACCACGACGTCGGGGCGCTCGGACCTCAGGATCCTGCCCAGCTCCGGCCATGCCCCGACGAGGTTCTTCGCGCGCGGGCCGACGTCGAGCACGTCGACCGAGATGGCGCGTCTCTCCAGCTCCTCGCGCAACGGGCCGTCTCGGAGCAGCACGGCCCGGGTCGACAGCCGGTCCGTCGCGTCGAGGAGGCGGAGCAACCAGTACTCCGCCCCACCGAGGACGCCGAACGGGGAGACGACGACAGTGCGCAGGGTGGGCCCCCCGCCGGAGGAACGGCCGCTGCCCACGGGCCGCGTCATCCGCTCAGCAGCTGGTCGTACATGCGAAGGACGTTCGCTGTGGAGCGCGGCTGCCGGGCCAAGGCATCCGCGCGCACCCGGGCAGCGGCCTCTGCTTCCCGACGACGCGCGTCGTCTGCGAGCACGCCGACCAACGCAGCGCCGAGCGCCGGAGCGTCGTCGACGGGCACGATCGTGCGGCTTGCGTCGAAGCCCCCCTCGCGGACTCCTTGCACATCGGTGCAGACGACGGCGCGGCCCAGTGCGGCGGCCTCGAGGGGCACCAGCGGCATGCCCTCGTAGCGAGACGGCAGCACGACCACGTCCGCGGCCACCATCCAGGCGAGGGACAGCTCCCGAGGCTGGTGACCGACGAGCACGACATCCTGCAGAGCGGCGGCGAGCGCGCGCGTCCGTTCCTCGTCCGGCCCGTCTCCCACCAGGTACAGCGCCGCGCCGGGCACCGCGTCCCGCACCTTCGGCCAGGCCGCCAGCAGAACGTCCTGACCCTTCTGCGCAGACAGGCGGGCGGGGCACACGGCGACCCGGGCCTCCCGGGGCATCCCCAGGCGGTCGCGCGCCTCTCGGCGGTCGAACGGCGCGCTGGCGCGCAGCCCGACTATGTCGACGTCGTTGGTCAGCACCTCGTAGTGGCCCCGGATGCCGGCCTCCTCACCGAGGCGCTTCTCGGCCTCGCTGACGCTGCAGATGACGTCGGTCCACCGGCTCGCGAACCGCTCCCACCGACGTGCCAGCGTGCGTTCGGCCCCGGTGGCCGCCAACCACGACCACGCGTGCGGGCTGTACACGGTGGGCAGCGTTCCGCGGACCACGAGTCTCCCCACCAAGCCCGCCTTCGCGCTGTGGAGATGCACCAGGTCCGGGTGCGCCCGGCGGACCAGGGGTGCGAGTGACCGGAGCTCCCGGGCGACGTCCCGCGGATGCGGTCGCCGTTCAGCGGGCCAGCGCAGGACCTCCGCGCCGGCGTCGCGTGCCATCTCGGCGAGCATGCCGTCCGGACAGGCGACAGAGACGTGCCAGCCCTCCTTGACCTGGCTGCGGACATAGTCCTCGACCACGAAGGCGACGCCCAGGACGGCCTGGCTCACGTGGAGGACGCGACGCCCCGCGGCAGGGGTGGGCGTGGTCATCGAGTCCTCCGTTCTCGGTATTGCTGCTGTGAAGCCCGCCTCTCACTATGCTCGTTCCGAGCGACATCGGTGGCAGATTACACACGTTTGGGGTGGGGACAGGTGGCGAACCAGGCAGCGCCTTCGCGCCCCTTCGCACGTGCCGCATGGGTCTGGCCCGCTCTGATCGGCATCGTCCTGTGCGTCACCGCGGGAGCGATCGCCGCGGCGCCCCGGCAGTACACGACGACCGCGGTGGTGTCGGTGACACCCCGGCAGGCGGAGTCCCCACCGGCGGCCTCCATGATCACGCTGCTCGCCAAGTCTTATGTGGCGTTCGCCAGCAGCGACCAGACGGCCGAGAAGATCGCACTGGCCACCGGCGTCCCGGTGGCGGACATCCAACGCGGCACCACGGTGACGATGCCGGCGAACACCACCAACGTGCAGGTGCAGGCGACGATGGGGAGTCCGGGCGAGGCCGCCCTGGTCGCGGGCGCCATGAGCACCCGCCTCGTGGCCTTCTCCGAGTACGACCCGACCCTCAGCGCCACGACCGTGGTCCCCGCGAGTCCGCCGCCCGACCCGGAGCTGGCCCGGCTGCGTCCGTTGACCGTCGAGGCGCTCGGGTTCCTGGGAGTGGCGGCACTGGTCCTGGCCCTCGTCGCTCGAGCCGCGCAGCGGCGGACGCGGATCCGATCCGAGCTCTGATCAGGAGAGGCCGGTCCACCGGGGGCGATTAGCGCTCGCCAGCAGGCGCCGCTAGGATTCTCAGGTTGCCTCGGCGAGGGAGAGCACGACTGAGCCCGGTCATCGATCGGGCTGCTCCGTGATCGACGCGGTCGCGCTTCGCGCATGTTCGCGCGCATGCAGCGACGCACTCCCTCTGCAGTGGACAGCACCACGTCTGTGTGAAGTACCCGTGTGAAGTCGATCAGAGGAGAACCCCCCGATGTCCGAGAGCAGGCTCCAGGCCGAGTCCCGTACCGAGTTCGGCAAGGGCGCCGCCCGCCGGATCCGGCGCGACCACAAGGTCCCCGCTGTTCTCTACGGCCACGGCACCGACCCCATCCACGTCACTCTGCCCGGGCACGAGACGATGATGGCGCTCAAGCACGGAGGCGCCAACGCGCTGCTCGAGATCGATCTCGGCGGAGAGGTCCAGCTCGCCCTGCCGAAGCAGGTACAACGCCATCCGGTGCGCGGCCTGCTCGAGCACGTCGACCTGCTCCTCGTGCGGCGCGGCGAGAAGGTGACCGTCGACGTCCCGCTGCACGTGGTGGGCGAGGCCGCCCCCGAGACGGTCGTCACGCTGGAGCACCCCACCATCGCCCTGGAGGCGGAGGCGACCCACATCCCCGAGGCGATCGAGGTCTCCGTGGAGGGTGCCGAGGCGGGCACCCAGATCCTGGCCGGCCAGCTGACCCTCCCGAGAGGGGCGGCCCTGCAGGTCGAGGACGACTCGCTCATCGTCAACGTCACCCAGGCCTTCGAGATGGAGCTCGAGACGGAGTCCGACGCTGTCGAGGAGGCATCGGAGGAGGAGCCGTCCGGCGAGGAGACCGTGGCAGCCGTCGCCGGCGATGCCGGCCCGGCCGGGGAGGACCAGGCGGCCGGGTGACCGTAGCCGTCGGCAGAGGGTTCCACCGTGGCCGATGAGGCCTGGCTCGTGGTCGGGCTGGGCAACCCTGGCCCGCGATACGCCGGCACCAGGCACAACGTCGGCTACCTGGTGGTGGATGAGCTTGCCCGACGCGTCGGTGGCGGGTTCCGCGCCCACAAGTCCGGTCGGGCCGAGGTGGTCGAGGGTCGGCTGGCGCCGGGCGCGCCCCGCTTGGTACTGGGTCGTGGACGCTGCTACATGAACGAGAGCGGGGGCCCGGTCGCGGCACTCGCCGCGTTCTACAAGATCCCCGTCTCCCGGCTCGTCGTCGTCCACGACGAGCTCGACATTCCGTTCGAGGCGATCCGCGCGAAGCTGGGCGGGGGCGACAACGGGCACAACGGGTTGCGCTCCATCCGGTCCTCACTCGGCTCGGGTGACTTCTACCGGGTGCGGGTCGGAGTGGGCCGGCCGCCCGGCAGGCAGTCGGCGGCGGACTACGTCCTCTCCGACTACGCGCCGGGCGAACGTAAAATCTTGCCGCTCCAGGTCGACCGCGCGGCGGAGGCGGTCGTGTCCTTGCTCGAGGAGGGTCTGGAGCGAACCCAGGCGCAGTTCAACAGCTGAGCGGGATCTTCGACATCAGGTGTTTTGGGCGGAAGGCGTCCGGGTAGATGCCTCTCGAGCGAAGAACGCGACCTTTGGTCGGTTGCTCCAGGACCGCCAATACGGGATGATTAGGACCTACGGCGCGGCCCGGGGGAACGTCCTGGGGAGGACGCGGATCACGCCGCTCATTGGGGATTGTTTCTCGCATACCGGGGGGTACTGCGCTCATGTCAGTTGGAATGGACGACACTGTCGTCATCCCGTCGCAACGGGGAAGCGGCGGATTGTCGCGCTCGGGAGGCGCGACCCTGCATCAGATGCCCCGTCAGCGGGCCGGCAGTGGTCCCGACCGGGCTGAGGTCGCGGCGCCGGCACTCGCGCCCGCTTCGTCGGTGCCCGTGCCTCGGACCCGCTCCATGGGGGAGTGGTTGCGCGCCACCGGTCTCCACGTCGAGGTGGGCACCGCGTTCCTCACGGGGGCTTCGGCGGCTTTCCTGGTGGACCGGCAGCCCTACGTGGCGCTCGGCGCGCTGGCCATGTGGATGGTCGGCGCCTACCACAGCGGTCGCGCCGTGACCACGCCGCTGTCCCGTCAGTACCGAGCGCTGGTCGGCAGCGCCACTCTGCCCTTGGCGGCCGTGGCCGCAGGCGTGGCCTACCTGGACCTGGCGGCGACCCACGTCTCCGAGGCCTTCGCCGCGATGATCGCCGCGGCGGCCACCGCCGTCGTCTTCCGGACGCTGCGGTGGCGGCTGCAGGCACCGGTGCGCGTCGTCGTCGTCGGGGACAGGGGGGCGGTGGCGACGCACACCTCCACCTGGGCCCGGACGCGCTCGGTCCAGGTCGTGGGCGGGATGGTCGTGGAGGAGGGCCTGGACAGCGAGGCAGTGCCCCGCGAGATCCTCGGCGTCCCGACCGTCGGCGGTGTGGAGGAGGCGCCCGACCGGGTGCGCTCCTGGTCCGCCGACCTCGTCGTCGTGCACCCGGGGGCAAGCGTCTCGTCGGAGACGTTCCGGCGCCTGACCTGGCTGCTCGAGGACAGCAACGTCTCCGTCGGGGTGAGTGGGGTGTTCGACGCGGTCGCGCCGCACCGTCTCACGCCCGGCCGGCTGGACAACCTGGGCGTGCTCAACGTCCGCACGCCGCGCCCCTCGAGCATCGTTCGCGGCGTCAAGGCGGCGCTCGACCGGGCCCTGGGCGCGCTGCTCCTGCTCCTGGCCGCCCCTCTCCTCGTCGCGCTGGCCATGGCGATCCGGCTCGACAGCCCTGGCCCCGTGCTGTTCAAGCAGGCGCGGGTGGGGCGCAACGGGAGGATCTTCGAGGTCTACAAGATGCGCACCATGGTGACCGACGCCGAGCGCCTGAAGGAGCAGCTGGCAGCGGACAACGAGTTCGACACCGTGCTCTTCAAGATGAAGCGGGACCCGCGCACCACCCGCGTGGGCAGCTTCCTCCGTCGGTCGTCGCTCGACGAGCTGCCGCAGCTGATCAACGTGGTCCGCGGCGAGATGTCCCTGGTCGGTCCGCGGCCCTACGTGCCGCAGGAGGTGGCCCAGATGGACCCGGACGTGCTGCGCCGGCACGCCGTCCAGCCCGGGATCACCGGGCTCTGGCAGGTCAGCGGACGGTCGGACCTCGACTGGGACGAGAGTGCAGCCCTCGACACCTACTACGCCGACAACTGGAGCCTCTCGGGCGACGCCAAGATCGTGGCGCGCACGGTCAAGGCCGTGGTGGCCGCCAAGGGCGCCTACTGATCCGCTCCCGTGTGGATGAGAGGGTGTCGGCGTGACCGACACCTCCTCCCGTCCGCTGCCGGAGAACGCCGGATCCGACGACCACGCGCTCGCTGCGTGGCTGGCTACGGTGGCCGGTGACCTGCTGCTGCAGGTCCGGCAGGAAGGACTGGAGGGCAAGGCGCTCAAGGATGCCGGTGACCAGGCGGCGCACGAGCTGCTCATGCGGCTGCTTGCCGAGCACCGGCCCGACGACGCGGTGCTGTCAGAGGAGGGCAAGGACGACAAGCGCCGGCTGACCTCCCGGCGGGTGTGGATCGTCGACCCGCTGGACGGCACCCGCGAGTTCTCCGAGCCTCCGCGCGACGACTGGGCTGTGCACGTCGCGCTGTGGGAGGACGGCGACCTCGTCGCGGGTGCGGTCGCCCAGCCGGGCCTCGACACCACCTTCAGCACGGGCAGCCCGGCCGCGGTGCCCGAGCGGACCTCGCCCGCGGTCGCGGATCGCGGTGTCCCGGACCCGACCGCCGGCCTTCGTCGAGGCGCTCGCCCAGGAGATCGGCGCCGAGCTGGTTCCCATGGGGTCTGCCGGCGCCAAGGTCATCTCCGTGGTCCGCGACGTCACCGACGCCTACGTGCACGCCGGCGGCCAGTACGAGTGGGACTCCGCCGCACCGGTCGCGGTCGCCCGCGCGGCCGGCCTCCACACCAGCAGCGCCGACGGTGCGCGGCTGGCCTACAACCAGGACGACGTGCTGCTGCCGGACCTCCTCGTCTGCCGGCCGGAGCTGGCCGAGACGATCACCGAGTTCGTCCGTCGCTACTGGTCGGAGAACCCGCGCCGGCTGATCTCCCGGGCTCGTCGCGCTCGTCCCGCTCCGCCCACTCCAGCAGCGGAGCGATGTCGAAGACGGCGTCGTCGATGCCCTCGTGCAGGTCGCCCAGCTCGGCGAACCGCGGCCGGCACCGTCGCGATCGTGAGGTCGCGGGGCTCCACGCTCGTCGACCTCGTCCCAGCGCGAGCGGCGTCGAGACCGTGCCCTCCGGGTTGCCGCGGACGGAGTAGCGCCGCGGCGATCGTGTGGTCGCGGGCGTTCTGGTTGTAGTCGACGAAGAGCGCGTGCGGGTCACGGTCCTTGCGCCACCAGGTCGTCGTGACGTCACCCGGTGCCCTGCCGCTCGACCTCGTGCGCGAACGCGAGCGCGGCTCGGCGTACGTCGGAGAAGCCGTGCTCGGGGCGGATCCGGACGTAGACGTGCATGCCGTTGCCGCCACTGGTCTTCGGCCAGCCGACCGCGCCCAGCTCGTCGAGCACCTCGTGGGCGACGTGCGCGACGCGTCGCACGGTGTCGAAGCCGCACTGCGGTCCGGGGTCCAGGTCGATGCGCCACTCGTCGGGCTCCTCGGTGTCGGCCCGGCGGCTGTTCCAGGGGTGGAACTCCACCGTCGACATCTGCACCGCCCAGATGACGCTCGCCAGCTCGGTGACGCACAGCTCGTCGGCGGTGCGGTCGTAGCGCGGGAAGTGCACCCGCACCGTCTCCAGCCACGGTGGCGCTCCCTGCGGGACCCGCTTCTGGTGGACCTTCTCCCCGGCCACGCCGGAGGGGAAGCGGTGCAGCATGCACGGTCGTTCGTGGAGCGCCCGCACGATGCCGTCGCCGACGGCGAGGTAGTACTCGACGAGGTCGAGCTTGGTCTCGCCCCGAGCCGGGAAGTAGACCCGGTCGGGGTTGGACACCCGGACGACGCGGTCGTCGACCTCGATCTCGACCGAGGGCTGACTGCTCTCCGGCCAGTCCGGCGCCGGTTCAGCCCTGCGGGTCCTGCGTGTGCTCCGGGACGTCCCGGCTGCGCCGCTGCTCCTTCATCCGTGCCTCGTGGAGGTGCCGGACCCCGCCGGTGAGCTCGCCGGGACTCGCGCTCGATGCCCCGGAAGTACTCGTAGTAGATGTCGTCGAACTCCTCGACGACCTGGAACGTCCACCGGCCGTCCAGGACGTTGCGGCCCACCAGCTCGGTCGCGAGCCGCTCGGCGAACTCCTCGTGGCCGGCGGCACGCAGGATCTCGGCGGCATCGCCGACGAGGAAGTCGGCGCGGCCCATCAGCTGGTGGAAGGAGTAGAGGTGGCCCTTGGCGCGCTCGATGTACTCGAACGCCTCCGACAGCTTCCCCACCCCTCGACGTCTCGTCCGAGACGCCCTCGGGGGTGAGGTGGTCGGACGCGCGGACCGGCTCTGACATGGCACTCCTCCCTGGTCCTGGCGCCGGGGGACCGGCAGGCTGGACTCGTCTTGCCCGCCGAGGTGCCCGACGCACACACCGTAGACTCGAGGCCTACCCCCTACCCGGTCCCGGGAGGGGGCTGTCGTGATGGGTGGGGAGTCGGCGATGAGTCTGGCCGGTGTGGCCGAGCTGGTGCTGCAGGAGAGGACGCTGGCGCTCGCCCTCGAGGACGCCCGCGGCGCGCGGGCTGCCAGCGCTGGACCTGACCGGTCCCGCGGCGCTGCGGCCGTTCGTGGTGCGCGGCCTCGTCGACGCCGGGCGCACGGTGCTCGCGGTGGCCGCCACCGCGCGGGAGGCCGAGGACCTCGTCGAGTCGCTCGGGCTGCGTGATGGACCCGCACGCCGTCGCCTACTACCCGGCATGGGAGACGCTGCCGCACGAGCGGCTCTCCCCGCGCAGCGACACGGTCGGCCGCCGTCTGGCGGTGCTGCGCCGGCTGGCGCACCCGGGCGACGACGTGTCCAACGGGCCGGTGAAGGTCGTGGTGGCGCCGGTGCGGTCGGTCCTCCAGCCGCAGGTCAAGGGGCTGGCCGACCTGGAGCCGGTCGAGCTGACGGTCGGCGACGAGGTCGAGCTGGACGACGTCGTGCGCCGCTTGGCGGCGGCGGCGTACCACCGCGTGGACCTGGTCGAGAAGCGTGGCGAGTTCGCCGTGCGCGGCGGGATCGTCGACGTCTTCCCGCCGACCGAGGAGCACCCGCTGCGCGTGGAGTTCTTCGGCGACGAGGTCGAGGAGGTCCGGTCCTTCTCCGTCGCCGACCAGCGCACCGCTCGAGCCCAAGGCCGAGCGGCTGTGGGCGCCGCCGTGCCGCGAGCTGCTGCTCACCGACGAGGTGCGCGCTCAAGGCGCGCACAGCTGGGGGAGCGGCACCCGAGCTGCGTGAGATCTGCGAGAAGCTGGCAGAAGGTCACGCCGTCGAGGGCATGGAGTCGCTGGCCCCGGCCCTCGTCGACGACATGGAGCTGCTGGTCGACCTGCATGCCGGCCGACACCCACGTGCTCGCGCTGGACCCGGAGCGGGTGCGCAGCCGGGCGCACGACCTGGTGGCGACCAGCGAGGAGTTCCTGCACGCCTCCTGGGCGGCCGCGGCGACCGGCGGGCAGGCGCCCATCGACCTGGGGGCGGCGTCGTACCGCTCGCCTGGCCGACGTCCGCGCGCACACGCTGGCCCAGCGCAAGGCCTGGTGGTCGCTCAGCCCGTTCGGCCTCGCGGTGGTGAGGCGACCGAGGAACGCGGCCGTCTCGAATCCACTCCGGACGACGACGACCAGTGCGGTCGAGAGCAGATCGGTGCAGGATCCGCGCCGGCGGAGGCCTACCACGGCGACGTGGAGCGCGCGGTGGCCGACATCCGGGCGTGGCTCGCCGCAGGCGGCCGGGTGGCTGCCGTCTACGAGGGCCACGGCCCTGCGGAGCGCATGGTGGAGCTGCTGCGCGAGCACGACGTCGCGGCCCGCTTCGTCGACGACCTCGCCACCGCCGCCGACGTGCCCGCGGGCGTCGCCGTGGTCACCTGCGGCACGCTCGCGCACGGCCTCGTCGACGAGGAGCAGCGGCTGGCGATCGTCACCGGTGACGACATCGTCGGGCAGCGGTCCTCCACCAAGGACATGCGCCGGATGCCGGTGCGCCGCAAGAAGCAGATCGACCCGCTCGAGCTCAAGGCCGGCGACTTCGTCGTCCACGAGCAGCACGGCGTGGGCCGCTACGTCGAGATGAAGCAGCGGGTCGTGCAGGGCGCCACCCGTGAGTACCTCGTCCTCGAGTACGGCGCCTCCAAGCGGGGCGGACCGCCGGACCGGCTCTACGTGCCCACCGACCAGCTCGACCAGGTCACCCGCTACGTCGGCGGCGACATGCCGTCGCTGGACCGGCTCGGCGGTGCCGACTGGGCCAAGCGCAAGGGCCGGGCGCGGAAGGCGGTCCGGCAGATCGCCGCGGAGCTGATCAAGCTCTACGCCGCCCGACAGGCCACGAAGGGCCACCGGTTCGGCCCCGACTCGCCGTGGCAGCGCGAGCTGGAGGACGCCTTCCCCTTCGTCGAGACGCCGGACCAGCTGACCACCGTCGAGGAGGTCAAGCGGGACATGGAGCGGGAGATGCCGATGGACCGGCTGGTCTGCGGCGACGTCGGCTACGGCAAGACCGAGATCGCGGTGCGCGCCGCGTTCAAGGCGGTGCAGGACGGCAAGCAGGTCGCCGTCCTCGTGCCGACCACGTTGCTCGTGCAGCAGCACTGGTCGACCTTCCAGGAGCGGATGGGGACGTTCCCGGTCAACCTCAAGGCGCTGAGCCGCTTCCAGAGCGACAAGGAGGCCAAGGAGACGCTCGAGGGGCTCGCGGACGGCACCGTCGACATCGTGATCGGCACCCACCGGCTGCTCAACCCCGACATCCGCTTCAAGGACCTCGGCCTGGTCATCGTCGACGAGGAGCAGCGGTTCGGCGTCGAGCACAAGGAGCTGCTCAAGCAGCTGCGTACGGCGGTCGACGTGCTGGCGATGTCGGCGACGCCCGATCCCGCGGACCCTCGAGATGGCGATCACCGGCATCCGCGAGATGTCCACGATCACCACCCCGCCCGAGGAGCGGCACCCCGTGCTCAGCTACGTCGGCGCCTACGAGGACCGGCAGATCGTCGCGGCCATCCGGCGGGAGCTGCTGCGCGAGGGGCAGGTCTTCTACATCCACAACCGGGTCCAGTCGATCGAGAAGGCGGCCGCGCGGATCCGGGAGCTGGTGCCCGAGGCGCGGGTGGTCACCGCGCACGGCCAGATGGGGGAGCACCAGCTCGAGCAGGTGATGGTCGACTTCTGGGAGAAGCGGTTCGACGTCCTCGTCGCCACCACGATCGTCGAGTCGGGCCTGGACGTCTCCAACGCGAACACGCTGGTCATCGAGCGGGCCGACACGCTTGGGCCTCAGCCAGCTGCACCAGCTCCGCGGGCGGGTCGGCCGGGGCCGTGAGCGCGCCTACGCCTACTTCCTGTACCCGCCGGAGAAGCCGCTGACCGAGACCGCACACGAGCGGCTCGCGACGATCGCGCAGCACTCCGACCTCGGTGGTGGCATGGCGATCGCCATGAAGGACCTGGAGATCCGGGGCGCCGGGAACCTGCTCGGCGGCGAGCAGAGCGGCCACATCGCCGACGTCGGCTTCGACCTCTACGTCCGGCTGGTCGGCGACGCGGTGACCGAGTTCAAGGGGGACGGGCCCCCGGAGCAGACCGAGGTGAAGATCGAGCTGCCGATCGACGCGCACCTGCCGCACGACTACGTGTCGAGCGAGCGGCTGCGGCTGGAGATGTACAAGCGGCTCGCCGAGGTCCGCACCGACGAGGACGTCGCCGCTCTCCGCGAGGAGCTCACCGACCGGTACGGCGACCCGACCGAACCGGTGCGCAGCCTGCTCGAGGTGGCGCGCTTCCGGGCGCGGGCCCGCCAGGCCGGCGCTCACCGACGTGACCATCCAGGGCAACTACGTGCGCTTCGCGCCGGTCGACATGCCGGAGTCGGCGAAGGTCCGGCTGCAACGGCTCTACCCGCGCAGCATCGTGAAGGACAACCTGCGTACGATTCTCGTGCCGCGGCCCTCGACGGCACCGATCGGGGGCCAGCCGATCCGCGACGAGGCCCTGCTGGCATGGGTGCGGGAGGTCGTCGACGCGGTGGTCGACCGGCCGGCCGTCCCGGCCGCAGGCTGAGCGCCGCCAGGCGAACCGAAGGAGAACCACCGACGTGAAGCTCCCCACCAGCCCCAGCGCACGGCTCGCGCCGTACCGGCGTCGCCGCGGTCGCCGCACTGCTCCTCTCCTCCTGCGGCGGCGACTGCCCCGGGCGTGGCGGCGCAGGTCGACGGCACCACGCATCACCGACGACCAGGTCGACCAGTTCGCCCAGGTGCTGTGCACCATCGGCGGCGTCCCGGGCGGCGACGCGGGCGTGCCGAGCCGGACGGCCCGGTTCACGTCTCTGCAGATCCTGCTGACGAACCAGCTGACCGAAGAGGTCGCGGACGTCGACGCGGTGCCACAGCAGGCCGTCGCGTCGCTGCTCCAGGGCATGGCCGCCGCCCGCGAAGCGTCTCCCCGAGGACCTGCAGGAGACCTTCGACCAGGTCGCAGAGGACTTCGCCCGAGCCCAGACCGCGACCGTCGACCTGGGGCGGCAGTCGCTGCTGGACGCCGGGCAGCCGACCAGCAAGATCACCGACGAGGCCGCCTACGCGGAGGGGCAGCGGGTCATCGCGCAGTACGCCCAGGACGCCGACGTCGAGGTCGACCCGCGGTTCGGCGAGCTGGTGAAGGGCCGGCTCCGTCCCGGGCAGCGGCTCCCTGTCGGTGCCGGTGTCGGACCTCGCGGTCCAGGGAGCCGACCCGCAGGCCGGCGCGGACATCGCCGGTCAGCTGCCGGCGTCGCAGAAGTGCGCCTCACCCTCCTGAGGACGAGTCCCCGGGTGGCGCCGGGGGTGCTGACCAGGGACGCCTGGCGCGTGCTGGAGTCCGCCGACGCCGTGCTCGGCGACGATGCCCCGACCGTCGAGGCCCTCCGCGCGCAGGGCGTCGACGCGCAGCTCGTGCCGGACCTCCATGGCCGTCCTGGCGGACCCTCCCCCCGGCGCCGTCGCCGTCATCTCTGCGGCAGCGCCTGAGGTGTGGCCCGGGGTCGAGGTCTCCTTCGTCGAGGCCGTGCGCGAGCTGCCGGGCTCGTGGTTCGTCGAGCTGGTCGACGTCATGGGCCGGCTGCGCACCGACTGCCCGTGGGACCGGGAACAGACCCACCGCTCCCTTGCGAAGTACCTCCTCGAGGAGACCTACGAGACCCTCGAGGCCATCGAGTCGGGCGACGCCGACCACCTCCGTGAGGAGCTCGGCGACCTGCTGCTCCAGGTGTGCTTCCACGCGCGCATCGCCGAGGAGCAGCGGGATGGCGGCTTCGACATCGACGACGTGGCCCGCGGGATCGCCGACAAGCTCGTCTACCGCCATCCCCATGTCTTCGCCGGGCTCGAGGTCGCCGACGCCGACGAGGTCGACCGCAACTGGGAGGCGCTCAAGGCGGCCGAGAAGAAGCGTGCCTCGCCGCTGGAGGGCGTGCCGGTCGCCCTTCCCGCCCTGGCCTACGCCGACAAGGTGCTCGGCCGGCTGGGCAGGGCGGGGTTCCTCGACCCGGCGCTGCCCGGTCACGCCACCGACGGCCGGGCACTCGGCGACCGGCTCCTCGGCCTCGTCGTGGAGGCGCGGTCGGCGGGTCTCGACGCCGAGCAGGAGCTGCGGGACGCCGTACGCACGCTCATCCGCGGGCTGCCCACGTGGGGCGAGCCTGGCCGGCAGCCGGCGGACGGCGGTCTAGGCTGAGGCCGGACCTGCACGGACAACGCTCGTACGACAGTGAACGAGCCAGGAGGGGAGCGGCTGTGGCGTCGATCGAAGCTGTTGGAGCACGCGAGATCCTCGACTCGAGGGGCAACCCGACCGTGGAGGTCGAGGTCGCGCTCGACGACGGCACGGTCAGCCGCGCCGCGGTCCCGTCGGGCGCCTCCACCGGCGCGTTCGAGGCCGTGGAGCTGCGCGACGGTGGGGACCGCTACGGCGGCAAGGGCGTGACGAACGCCGTCTCGGCGGTCCTCGACGTCATCGGGCCCGAGCTGGTGGGCTTCGAGGTCACCGAGCAGCGGCTCGTGGACCAGGTGCTGCTGGACCTCGACGGGACGAGCAACAAGGCCAAGCTCGGTGCGAACGCGATCCTCGGCGTCTCCCTCGCCGTGGCGCGAGCCGCCGCCGACTCCGCCGACCTCCCGCTCTTCCGCTACGTCGGCGGGGCCAACGCGCACCTGCTCCCGGTGCCGATGATGAACATCCTCAACGGGGGCGCGCACGCCGACAGCGGCGTGGACATCCAGGAGTTCATGGTCGCCCCGGTCGGGGCCGGCTCGTTCCGTGAGGCGCTCCGCCAGGGCGCGGAGGTCTACCACGCCCTGAAGTCGGTGCTCAAGAAGCAGGGACTGTCCACCGGGCTCGGTGACGAGGGCGGCTTCGCTCCGGCCCTCAGCTCGAACCGCGCCGCCCTCGACCTGATCGCAGAGGCCGTGATGTCGACGGGCCTGCGGCTGGGTGAGGACATCGCGCTGGCGTTCGACGCGGCCGCGAGCGAGTTCTACTCCGACGGCGCCTACCAGTTCGAGGGACAGTCGCGGTCCTCGGAGGAGATGCTCACCTACTACGCCGACCTCGTCGACGGCTACCCGATCGTCTCGGTCGAGGACCCGCTCGACGAGGAGGACTGGTCCGGTTGGCAGTCCCTGACCGCGGCGCTCGGCGACCGCGTGCAGATCGTCGGCGACGACATCTTCGTCACCAATGTCGAGCGGATCGCCCGCGGGATCAACGAGCGGTCCGCCAACGCGCTGCTGGTGAAGGTCAACCAGATCGGCTCGCTCACCGAGACGCTGGACTCGGTGGACCTGGCGCACCGCAGCGGCTTCCGCTGCATGATGAGCCACCGGTCCGGCGAGACCGAGGACACCACGATCGCCGACCTGGCGGTCGCCACGAACTGTGGCCAGATCAAGACCGGTGCGCCGGCCCGGTCCGAACGGGTCGCCAAGTACAACCAGCTGCTGCGGATCGAGGAAGAGCTCGACGACGCCGCGCGCTACGCCGGGCGCTCCGCCTTCCCACGGTTCAACGTCTCCTGACCCGGCCCCGACGATGGCACCCGGTCGACGGTCGACGCCGCGAGGATCCGGTCCTCGCGGCGGACGGCTGCGCGGGCACCTGCGCACGACGTCGCGGCGTGCCCGCCGCTCGCGGCCGGCGACGGCGCGTGCCCGCACGCTCGCGGCCTCGGCCCCACGTCCCAGGCTGACCGGCCGGGCCGCCGTCCTGGTGCTCGTGGTCGCCGCGCTGGTCATGTCCTACGGCTCGAGCCTGCGGGCCTACCTCGACCAGCGCGCCCAGATCGCGTCGCTGCGGCAGAGCATCAGCCAGTCCGAGAACCACATCGAAGCGCTCCAGCGTGAGAAGAAGCGTTGGAAGGATCCCGCCTACGTCATCTCGCAGGCGCGCGCCCGGTTCGCCTTCGGCTTCCCCGGCGAGATCGGCTACCGGGTGCTCGACGAGGACGGCGAGCCCCTGGACCACGAGGACTCGCTGTCGGCCCCGAAGGCCCTCGACGACTCGGGGCCGGAGTGGTGGGAGACGACGCTCAACAGCGTCGAGACCGCGGGGAACCCACCCCGCGACACCGAGCCGGCCGACAAGATCGTCCCGCCCGCGAAGCCGGACCGGTGATCACGCCACACGACGAGGCCGTGGTGGAGGCCCAGCTCGGCCGCCGTCCCCGCGGTATCCACGAGGTCGGCCACCGGTGCCCGTGCGGCAACCCGGACGTGGTGACCACCGAGCCGCGGCTCCCAGACGGCACGCCGTTCCCCACGACGTTCTACCTGACCTGCCCGCGCGCGGCGTCGCTCATCGGCACCTTGGAGGGCTCCGGGACTGATGGCGGAGATGACCGAGCGGCTCGGCGCCGACCCCGCACTCGCCGAGACGCTACGCCGCCGCGCACGACCGCTACCTCGAGGCGCGCCGGGCGATCGGGACGGTGGAGGAGATCGAGGGGATCTCCGCGGGCGGGATGCCGACCCGGGTCAAGTGCCTGCACGTGCTCGCCGCCCAGGCGCTCGCCCAGGGCAGGGGAGTGAACCCGCTCGGCGACGAGGTGCTGGACCGCCTCGGCGACTACTGGGCCGCGCGGCCCCTGCGTCACCCCGGCGTGACCGGCAGTGACCCGGGTCGCGGCCGTCGACTGCGGCACGAACACGATCAAGCTGCTCGTCGCCGATCTCGACCCGGCGACCGGGGAGGAGGCCGAGCACGTCCGCGAGACGCGGATGGTGCGGCTCGGGCAGGACGTCGACCGGACCGGTCGGCTCGCCGACGAGGCACTCGCCCGGGTGTTCGCGGCCGTCGAGGAGTTCGCCGCGGTCGTCGCCGACCTACCGTGTCGACGCGGTGCGGTTCTGCGCGACGTCGGCGGTGCGCGACGCCTCGAACGCCGAGGTGTTCGCCGCGGGCGTCCGCGCACGGCTCGGGGTGTCGCCCGAGGTCCTCCCCGGCGCGGAGGAGGCCCAGCTCTCGTTCGCCGGCGCCACCCGCGGGCTGGGCGACGTCCCCGGACCGGTCCTGGTGATCGACATCGGCGGCGGGTCCACGGAGCTGGTCGTCGGGGCCGGCCACGGCGACGTCCACGCCGGGCACTCGCTCGACGTCGGGCGCGGTGCGGATGACCGAGCGGCACCTGCACGGGGAGACCCGCCGTCCGCCACGGAGGTCGCCGCGGCCGCCGCGGACGATCGACCGGGCGCTCGACACGCTGCCGTCGTACGGCGTGCGGCCTCGAGACGGCCCGCACCGCCGTCGCGGTCTCGGGGACCGGCCTGACCGTCGCCGCCGCGGTGCTCGACCTGCCGGGCCTGGACCGGGAGGCGGTCGACGGTGCCCAGGTCCCGGTCGTGGCCGTCCACCAGGTCGCCGAGCGGCTGCTCGCGATGCCGGTCTCGGAGCGGAAGGCGCTGCCCTACATGCAGCCCGGCCGTGCCGACGTCATCGGCGCCGGTGCGCTCGTCCTCGACCGGGTGCTGCGGCGCACCCGGGTCGACGGAGCTGCACACCTCGGTCCACGACATCCTCGACGGCATCGCCTGGTCCCGGGCCTGACCACACCTCGGCCAGAATGGCAGCCGTGGACCGACGGCCTCCAGACCACCCGCCCGAGCAGCTGCCGCACCCGGTCACCGGGCGACCGTTCGGCTCACCCGTGCCACCCGGCGCCGGCTGGCCCGACGATCCCGCCGACCCGGGGACGCCGGTGCGCGCACCGCCGAGGAGGTGGCGGCGCTCGCCTCCGGCGCCTCCCTGGACGGCCTCGACGGCCTGCATCAGCGTCTGCCGCGCCTGCGAGCGGCTGGTGCGGCTGGCGCGAGGAGGTGGCGTCGACGAAGCGGGCGTCGTTCGCCGGCGAGCCGTACTGGGGTCGTCCCATCGCCGGGTGGGGCGCCCGGCATCCCGCAGGTGCTCGTCGTCGGGCTGGCGCCCGCGGCGAACGGCGGGAACCGGACCGGGCGGATCTTCACCGGCGACCGCTCGGGCGACTGGCTCTTCGCCGTCGCTGCACCGGGTCGGCCTGGCGCGGCAGGCGACGTCCGAGCACGCCGGCGACGGCCAGGAGCTCATCGACACCCGGATGGTCGCGGCGGTGCGGTGCGCCCCACCGGAGAACAAGCCGAGTGTCGGGGAGCGCGACGCCTGCGCTCCGTGGCTGCGGCGCGAGCTCGAGCTGGTGCTGCCGTCGGTGCGTGTGGTGGTCTGCCTGGGCTCCTTCGGCTGGACGGCCGCGCTCCGCGCCCTGCAGGACGTCGGCTTCGCCGTCCCGCGGCCGCGGCCCCGGTTCGGGCACGGCGCCGAGGTGCGTGCTCGACGGGGCCGCAGCCGGGGCCACGCGTCACGGTGCTCGGCTGCTACCACCCCAGCCAGCAGAACACGTTCACCGGCAAGCTCACCGAGGACGATGCTGGACGGGGTCCTGGCTCCGGGCCCGGTCGCTGGCAGACTCGGCGCCGTGACTCTGCAAGCCATCACCGTCATCGGCCACGACCGGCCGGGCATCATCGCGGAGGCCACGGCGGCGCTCGCCGGCCTCGGCCTGAACCTCGAGGACTCGACGATGACCCTGCTCCGGGGCCACTTCGCGATGATGCTGCTCTGCGCGGGCGACGTCGTCCACCGGGCGGGTCGAGGAGGCGTTGGCGTTCCTCACCGACGACGGTTCGCTCGACGTGTCCGTGCGTGAGGTCCCCGAGGAGCGCGAGAGTCCGGCGGTGTCGTCGTCGTACGTCGTCACCGTGCACGGCGCGGACCGGCCGGGCATCGTCAGCGCGGTCGCCGCCCAGGTGGCGCGGCGTCGGCGGCAACATCACCGACCTGACCACCCGGCTGGGCGGTGGCCTCTACATCCTCGGCGCCGAGGTCGACCTCCCTGAGGGCACCGACCTCGAGGCGCTCGAGGCGTCTCTGCAGACGACCGCGGAGAAGCTCGGGGTCGGGGCGACGCTGCGCCGGTTGGAGAGCGACGAGCTGTGACAGCCGAGGGCTGGACCGACGACGTCGTCGGACGCTGGTCCGAGCACGACCTGGGCGTGCCGGGACGTGTCCTCGAGGTCGTGACGCGCGCCCGGCCCCGGTGCTCTCGGTCGACGCGCGGGAAGGTCGACCCACGGTCCCCGGAGGTCGTCCAGCTGGCCGCCGACCTCGTCGCGACGATGAGGGTCTCTCCCGGGTGCGTCGGCCTCGCGGCCCCCCAGGTGGGGGTGGGCGCCAAGGTGTTCAGCGTCGACGTGAGCGGCTCACCCCAAGACGCGCGCCCATCACGGCACGTTCGTGCTGTGCAACGCGGTGCTGGCCGAGTCGTCGCGCAACGAGAAGGCGCGGGAGGGCTGCATGTCGGTCCCCGACTTCACCGGCGACGTGAAGCGGGCGACGCGGGTGCTGGTCCGCGGCCAGCTGCCGGGCACCGGGGAGGACGTCGAGCTGTCGCGGCGGCAGGCGTTCGAGGCCCGGGCGCTGCAGCACGAGATCGACCACTGCGACGGCCTGCTGTTCCTCGACCGGGTCGCAGGGGCCCACGCCGTCCACCCGAGGAAGACCTACCTGTGAGCGAAGCGATCTACCTGCACATCGGCGCGATGAAGACCGGGACGTCCTTCCTCCAGGGCGTGCTGACGGCGAACGCAGCGCCCGCTGAAGAAGGCCGGGCTCCTGGTCGCACCCAACCGCAGCGCCGCCGTGCACGACCTGGTGGACTTCCAGGCGGCCGGCGAGGACGCGCCTCGAGGCGGTGCGAGGGGCCTGGGCCGAGCTCGTCGAGACCGGGCTCGCGCGTTCCCCGGTCGGGCCGCCGTGCTCTCCCACGAGTACCTCAGCCTGCAGGGCCCCGCACGGGTCGACGAGATCCTCGAGTCGTTGCAGGGGCTGGACGTCCACGTCGTCCTGACCGTCCGCGACGCGACAGCGGTGCTGCCTGCTCAGTGGCAGACCGCTCGCACGCAACCGCGGCACGCAGACCTGGGCGGAGTACGTCGCGGCGGCGCGCGACGAGCTGACCAAGCCCCGGTCGCACACGTTCCTGCACTCCCAGCGCATCGGGAAGGTGGTCCGCATCTGGCGCAACCGCCTCGGGCCCGAGCGCGTGCACGTGGTGACCGTGCCCCCGCCCGGGGCGCCCCGGCACGCTGCTGTGGGAGCGGTTCGCAGGCGTCCTCGGGGTGGACCCCTCCAGCGCCAAGGACCTCGACGTGCGGTCGCAACCCGTCGGCCGGCTACGCGACCGCCCACCTCCTCTGCCTGGTGCACACCGAGGTGACGCTCCGCGGGGTCTCGCAGACCCAGGCGCAGCGGCTCGCCGTATTCGTCGGCGACCGCGCGGCGGCCCGCCGTGCCGAGGAGCCGGTCCCGCCGCTCGACGAGGACACCCGGCAGTTCACCGCCGACTGGAACAAGGAGGTCATCCGCGTGCTGCTCCGCAGCCGCGTCGACTTCACCGGTGAGCTGGACGACCTCCCGCGCAAGCCCGACCCGTCGGCCGCCCGGCCGCTGGTGCCGCCGCCCGACGACGCGGTGTTCTCCGCCGCACGCGGCGCGGCCGAGACCCTGGGCCTCCTGTCACCCGACGGGCCGGCCGTCGCCGAGTGGCGCACCGTCGACGCAGCGGTGTCCGGCATCGTCGACCTGATGGAGAGCGTCATCGCCTCCGGCGGCACCGATCGGCTCAATGCCCGCGGCACCGCACTGCTCGACGACGAGTGATCCCGCTACCGTCGTCCCTGCTGAGGTGTCGCGAACGCCGACAGGCCCCCGTATCCCAATGGCAGAGGACGAGGTCTTAAAAACCTCTCAGTGTGGGTTCGAGTCCCACCGGGGGCACCCGTGCGACGGACACGGACACCTCCCGCCGTGGAGGTGTCGGCATGAAACCGCCGCCGGGTGGCAAGGTTGCCTCCATGGGTCTTGCGATCGGGGTTGACGTCGGCGGCACGAAGCTCGCGGCGGGGGTGGTGGACGACTCGGGACTGGTCCTGGAACAGCAACGGGTGCGGACTCCCGACGACCCGGAGGCGCTGCGGGCGGCGATCACCGTCCTCTGCGAGGACCTCAAGGAGCGGCACGACGTCGTGGCCGTGGGGCTCGGCGCGGCCGGGTTCGTCGACGCGGAGCGCAGCACGGTCTTCTTCTCCGCGCACGTCGCCTTCGGCGGGGGGCGCATCGCCGACGCGCTCGGCGAGGCCATCGGCCTGCCGGTGCGCATCGAGAACGACGGCAACGCCGCCGCCTGGGCCGAGCACACGTTCGGGGCCGGCCGCGGGGTGGACCACCAGCTCCTGGTCGCCCTGGGCACCGGCATCGGCGGCGGGCTGGTCCTCGACGGGGAGCTCTACCGCGGCGGGCAGGGCGTCGCCGCGGAGATCGGCCACATCAACTACGTGCCCGGCGGACGCCTGTGCGAGTGCGGCCGGGAGGGCTGCTGGGAGGAGTACGCCTCCGGCAGCGCTCTGCAGCGGATGGGTCGGGAGGCGGCCGCGAACGGCGACGCACCGACCCTGCTGGCCCGGGCGGACGGGGACACAGACGCGGTCACGGGTGCCCTCATCACCGAGCTCGCCCGCGAGGGCCACGCGGAGGGCCTGCGCCTGTTCGAGCAGCTGGCCGACCCTCTCGGCAACGGCATCGCCACGCTCGTCGCGGTCCTCGACCCCACCGTCGTCGTGCTCGGCGGGGGCGTCAGCGAGGCCGGCGAGTTCCTGCTGGCTCCGACCCGGCCCGCGGTGGAGCGGCAGCTCAGCGGCCGTGGCCACCGGCAGCCGCCCGAGCTCCGCCTGGCCGCCCTCGGCAACGACGCCGGGCTGATCGGGGCCGCTGACCTGGCGCGACGCTCACTCCGCTGACCGGCGAGGTTCAGGATCGCTTCAGGTCCGGCTCCTACTATGAACGCGTAGCAGCACGCGACGGCGTCCGTCCGGACGCCGCCCGGCCGTCTTCGAGGAGTAACCACCATGCAGAGCAGCAACCCGGTGTTCCGTCGGGCGGAGGGCTTCAACGGCCGCTCCGGCGGCACCCAGCGGTACGCCGGCAACGGCGTCAGCTACCCCGCGTACGGCGCCCCGTCGACCCCGCCTCCGACGTCCGGTGCTCCTTCCGGCTGGGGCACCGGGGCCCCGACGGGTCCGTCCACCGGCACCCAGGTCGACCAGGGCCGGATGACCATCGACTCGGTGGTGCAGAAGACCGGCATCACGCTGGGTGTGGTCGTGGTCGTCGCCGCTGCGACGTGGATCCTCACCGGCGACGTGTACGACGCGCGACTCGGTCGCCACGCTCTACACGCTGTCGATGCTGGGTGCCTTCGGCGGCTTCGCGCTCGCCATGGTGAACTCCTTCAAGCGGGCCGTCAGCCCGGCCCTCGTGCTTGCCTACGCGGCGCTCGAGGGCATCTTCGTCGGTGCCTTCAGCAAGGTCGTCGAGGCCAGCTTCGGTGACCCGCAGACCGGCTACCCGGGTCTGGTCTTCGGCGCCGTCGTCGGCACCGTCGCCGCGGTCGGCGGCACCCTGGCGGCGTACAAGTTCTTCGACATCAAGGTGGGACAGAAGTTCCGCACCTGGGTGGTCGCAGCGATGTTCGGCTTCGTCGGGCTGTCGCTCCTCGACTTCGTCCTGCAGATGTTCGGCTCCGGCTTCGGGTTCAACGGGTTCGGCGCGATGGGCCTGATCGCCAGCGTCGTCGGTCTCGGGCTGGGCGTCCTCATGCTGATCCTCGACTTCGACTTCGTCGAGCGGGGCATCGCCGCCGGGCTCCCCGAGCGCGAGTCGTGGCGGGCGGCGTTCGGCCTCGCCGTGACGATCATCTGGATCTACATCGAGATGCTGCGGATCCTCGCGATCCTGCGCGGCAACGACTGATCACCGACGCCACACCGACGGCCTGCTCGGCCCGGCGAGGGCCACTCCGCTCCTGCGGGGTGGCCCTCGTCGCGTCGGTGGCCGCCCGTGGGCGGTGGCTCACTCCGGCTGGTTCTCGTCCTCCCCGCCGATCAGGTACGGCGTCGTCACACCCTCGTACATCAGGTGCGCGATGAGACCGTCCGCGGCATGCTGCAGGTTGTGGCAGTGGTCCATCCACACGCCGGGGTTGTCGGCGACGAACGCGACCTCGTAGCTCTCCCCGTCCTCGACGTCGAGGGAGTCGAACCACCACGGGCTGCCGGTAGCCTCCTCGCCGTCCCGCGACAGGACGACGGCGTGGTGGCCGTGCAGGTGCATCGGGTGCACGTCCCCGCTGTGGTTCTCGATGGTCATCCGCACCACGTCCCCCTCGGCGACCGTGAACATGGGCACGTTCGGCCACATGTGACCGTTGATCGTCCACCACAGGCCGGGCCGACCCTGCACGAAACCCGGGCGGCGGCCGATGGAGTACTCGAAGTGGCGGTCGGCGTCCTCCGGGTCGAAGCCGAGCGGCGCCGGGGCGCCGTAGGAGAGCAGGTCGAGCTCGTCCTCCGGCTCGGGGGCCGCCGGCGCCTCGGCGCCCTTCGGGCCGACCACCAGGGCGCTGGACGTGCCCACCTGGACGCGGACCGCCGTGCCGTCGTCCGGAACGTCGACCAGCAGGTCGGCACGGCCCCCGGCGGTGACGGTGAGGTAACGCTTCTCGGCCGTGGTGGGTTCGTGGACGTCTCGGGCGTCCACGGCGGCCACCGTGTACGGCGATGACGACCAGACCCGCACCGGGCCGCTGTCGGTGTTCACCACGCGCACCCGCACGACGTCCCCGGGCTCGGCGTCGACCTGGACGCCACCCTCGCTCCCGTTGATCGTGCGCCGCCCGTCGTAGGTGTGCGTCACGGCAACGGCGTCCACCGTCGGTGCAGGCTTGCGGGGCTCGACGACGAGCGGGCCGAACAGACCGCGGACCACCTGCTCGTGCGAGACCTGGTGGGAGTGGTACCAGTAGGTGCCCGCGTCGTCGGCGACCCACCGGTAGGTGTGCTCCTCGCCGAGACCCACTGCGTCCTGGGTGACGCCGGCGACGCCGTCCTCGGCGTTGGGCACGTCGACCCCGTGCCAGTGCAGGGTGACGCCGCCCGGCACGGACGCGTTCCGCAGGTGCACCTCGAGCAGCTGGCCTTCGCGCACCTCCACCAGGGGGCCCGGGGAGGTGCCGTTCAGGGTGTAGCCGTCCACCACCCGACCGGACGCCAGGGTCACCTGTCCCTGCTCGGCGACGAGGTCCACGGTCACGTCCGCGGTGTCGGTCCGGGTCGTCGACCAGGTCGGCGACGCTGGTGGCCGTGCCGTGGCCTTGTCCGGCCATCGAGGCCATGTCGTCGCTGACGGGCCCGCCGCCGTGGTCGGCGTACCCCATCTCCATGACGCTGTACTCGCTTGGCATCCGGCTGGCCTGCCACAACCAGGCCAGCGGGGCCACGATCGCCAGGGTGGCAGCGATGGCGGCCAGGAGCCGCCATCGCTCCTTGGGCATCGTCAGACGTGTGCCGGGCCGGCCGGCGTGCTGTGCCGTCGTCGCCACCGGCTGCCTCGCCCGCATGGCCGCCATCACCGCGAGGCCGAACAGGATGAGCGCGTTGAGGCCGTGCACCGCGCCGAGCCCGGCGACACCGAAGGAGATGAAGCCGAGCAGGACCTGGGCGACCACGTCGAGCAGGATCAGGCCGGCCCACATGACACCGCCGGAGACCTTGGCGAAGAAGGCCACGATCAGCAGGATCAGCGCCAGCAGCGGGATCAGCATCTCGCCGACGATGCCGTGGATCATGAAGCCGACCTCCTCGCCGAACAGCGAGTCGTTCGACTCCAGAGCAGCCTTGTCGAGGGTGCCGCCGTCGTCGATCCACCGCACCAGCCCGAAGACGGCCAGTGCGATGGCCGCCGCCTGGACGACGACCAGGGTCGCGATGGACAGCGCCAGCACGCGGTAAGCAGATCTCATGATGTTCCTCCGAGTCCACATCGGGGACCCCATGCCCCCGTAACGGGAAAGTGTGAGGCCTCGGCGGGGTTTTGTCGTGCCCAAATATGGGTAACACGACGTGTTGCATCGCTTTGCGTCATATGTTCTCGCGCTGGGTGGCGCGTGACCTCCTCGCCCCTGCGGTCGTTGATGAACAAGGTTCACTTTCGTGGGAGGTTGCAGTGCGCGCACGCAGAGGTTTCCGGCTCGTCCCCACCCTGACCGCCCTGTCGGCGGTCGCGGCGGTGACCACGCTGGCGGTCGGCGCCTCGGCCACCGCCCGGGAGGTCGGGTCGGTCCGGGAGACCGCGGCCGCCGCCGACACGGCCGGGCGGCCGCCCGCCGCCAAGCGCACGGTGATGACCGTGGGCAACAACTGGGACGGCACCGTCACGATCGTCGACGCCCGGACCCGCGAGCCCCTCACCACGCTCAACGTCGTCCCCGACGAGGACGAGGAGCTGCAGGCGATCCAGACCAGCCCCGACCGGCTGGCGTTCTACCTGGCGATCCAGCAGGCGGTCGGCGAGGGGCACGACCAGTTCGTCGACGACGTGTTCACCACCCGGAACGGCAGGTACGTCGCCGTGTCGCGGCCCAGCCTCTCCGACGTGGTGTGGATCGACGTGGCCAAGGCCGCCGCGGCGGGCCCCGAGGGCGACCCCGACAGCATCGTGGCCGAGCAGCAGATGGACGGCTACCGCACCGACCACATGGGTGTCTCCCCGGACCGGCGCCGGCTGCTGGTCTCCGACTCCACCGAGCGCCAGGTGCTCGAGTTCAGCATGGTGGACGAGACGCTGCCCGACGGCACCGAGCTCCACATGGGCGACCGGCTGCGCAGCTTCGAGTCCGGCGACACCCCGCACGAGAACAACTACTCCGCCGACGGCCGGCGCATCTTCCACGCCTCGATCGGTCGCGTGTACACGCCGGGTGACGAGGCGGACTTCGACCCCATCGGGGACACCACCAAGGGCGACAGGTGGGTGGAGATCGTGCGCAACTCCGACTTCAAGGTGATGCGCCGCTGGGACATGGGGCAGGAGCTCGCAGAGGCGGGGCACCCCAGGATGAGCAGCGCGGTGCGGCCCGTCGCGTTCACCCCGGACGAGAAGATCATGTACGCCCAGGTGTCCTTCTACCACGGCCTGGTGGAGTTCGACATGGCCGAGAAGGACCCCACCGGCGGCGGTGACTACGAGCTCGGCGGCATGCCGGAGCCGAGGACCGGGGTCGTCACCCGGATCATCGACCTGCCGATCAGCGACGAGGCCAAGAACACGCCCCGCGACCAGTACCTGCTGGACTCCGCGCACCACGGCCTGGCCATCAACCGCAACGGGAGGAAGCTCTGCGTGGCCGGCACGATGTCCGACTACGCCGCGATCGTCGACCGCAAGACGTTCACCCCGAAGCTGTTCAAGGGCGACGCCCGCTACCTGAAGGGTCGGGAGTACCAGAAGCCGTACTGGGCCGTGCGGGGGCCGGGCAACACCTGCTGGATGTCCATGAGCGGCAGCGACCTGGTGACGGTGATCAAGTTCGGCAAGGAGAAGGTGGTCGACGAGGTGCCGGTGGGGGACCACCCGCAGCGGGTGCGCCCGGGCCGCATCCGGGAGTCGATCGTCGCCGGCTTCTAGGAGCCTTCCGGGCTTCCGACGAGGTCCGGGCCTTCCTCGCTGGCCTGCGGGGACTCCACGTCGCTGCCGGGCTGCCGACGCCTCCGCCGCAGCAGCACGAAGCCGCCACGGCCCTGGGTGCTGGGGTCGGTGCGTTCGTCGACGGGCTCGACCGAGGCGCCCGGATGCCGGGATGCCTCGAGCACGGCGACGTCGATGGGCAGCAGCGCCTCGCCCCGGGCGTACTCGGGCCGCACGTCCTCCTCGGGCGCCATGTCGAGCGCCGCCAGCACCGTCGGGAGCACCACCGACGCCATCCGGGCGTAGCCGGCAGCCGAGGGGTGGAAGCGGTCGGGGCCGAAGAGCAGCTCCGAGAACCGCACGAACTCCGGGCCGAGCACCGACGCCAGCGCCACGGCGCGGCCGCCGCTCTCCAGCGTCGTGGTCGCCTGCGCCGCGGCGAGCCGGCGCGACCACGTCCGGGCGACCTGCTTCAGCGGTGGTGCCAGGGGCTCGATCGTGCCCAGGTCGGGGCAGGTGCCCATGACGACCTCGACGCCGGCCGCGCGCAGCCGCCGGATGGCGTCACCCAGCAGTCGCTGCGACGTCCGGACCGGCACGGTGTGGGTGACGTCGTTGGCCCCGATGAAGATCACCGCCACGTGCGGCTCCATCGGCAGCACCTGGTCGATCTGCCCCTGCAGGTCCTTCGACTGCGCGCCGACCCGTGCCACGGAGGAGAGGTAGACGCGGCGGTCCGCAGCCTCCGCCACACCGGAGGCCAGGATGGCCCCGGGCGTCTCCTCCACCTCGTCGACGCCGTAGCCGGCGGCCGACGAGTCCCCGATCAGCGCGATCTTGAGGGCCGGCCCGCGACGGCCGTGCCCGTACCAGCCCGACGCTGCCGGCGGGTCGCCCTCGGCGTCGCCGATCGCCCTCCGGGCCAGCTGGGCCTCCGCCACCAGGACCCCCCAGAGGGATCCGCCGAGCACGGACAGGCCGCCCCCGCCGTACGCGGCGAGGGCAGCAGCTCTCCGAGCGACACCACCCCTGGTCACGGGGCCCACCCTACAAACCGGCTCGATTAACGCTCGGCCGGGTTTGTCGCCTAGACTCGTACGTCGGCCCAACGTGGGTCTGTTTCGTGCTGCCTCGCGGCTGCCCGGCTCGCCGGGAAGAGGTCACGGAGCTGCTTCACGAGGTCCACCCGGACGCTACCCCACCAGGGGAGCGCGCGGGGCGGTTCGCGGGCCACCCGGTAGACGACATCACCGACACCACAGATTGCGGAGGACATGCCGAAGAAGGAAGGCGTCATCGAGATCGAGGGCACGATTGTCGAGGCTCTCCCGAACGCGATGTTCCGGGTCGAGCTGAGCAACGGGCACAAGGTCCTCGCCCACATCAGCGGCAAGATGCGACAGCACTACATCCGGATCCTTCCTCAGGACCGGGTCGTGGTGGAGCTGTCGCCGTACGACCTCACGCGCGGCCGCATCGTCTACCGGTACAAGTAACCAGCCGAAAACCACCAGGAAGGCCTCCCATGAAGGTCAACCCGAGCGTCAAGCCGATCTGTGACAAGTGCAAGGTGATCCGTCGCCACGGCCGCGTCATGGTGATCTGCGAGAACCCCCGCCACAAGCAGCGGCAGGGCTAGCTGGATTGGCTCGGAGCCTCGCGGTCCGGGGAGCCCCTACGGCTCGCTTCGCTCGCCTGCGGGCACGCCGGACCACGAACTCCGAGCGCGGTGGTCGAGGAACTCGCGACTGACCACCACTCACAACTGAACAACCACTGAAATCGTGAACGCTCACCGGCCTTCGGGTCGGTGTCACCCCGGGTCTGGAGGCCCGGGCCCGCCCCGGTGGGACGCGACACGAACCGAAACCTCCAGGAGAACGAAGGGACACCGCCTTTCATGGCACGCCTCGTCGGTGTCGACCTCCCGCGCGAAAAGCGCATCGAGGTCGCACTCACCTACATCTACGGCATCGGCCGTACCCGCGCCCACGAGGTGCTCGCGCAGACCGGGGTCAGCCCGGACATGCGTGTGCACCAGCTGGGCGACGAGGAGCTGGTGAAGCTCCGCGACGCGATCGAGGGCTACAAGATCGAGGGTGACCTCCGCCGTGAGGTCCAGGCCGACATCCGTCGCAAGATCGAGATCGGCAGCTACCAGGGCCGTCGGCACCGGATGAACCTCCCGGTCCGCGGTCAGCGCACCAAGACCAACGCGCGCACCCGCAAGGGCCCCAAGCGCACCGTCGCCGGCAAGAAGAAGGCCAAGTAAGCCTTCCCCGATCGCAGCTTTCACCACTTACCTCAGGAGATCACGTATGCCTCCCAAGAGCCGTCAGGCTGCCGGCGCCAAGAAGGTGCGCCGCAAGGAGAAGAAGAACGTCGCGCAGGGCGAGGCCCACATCAAGAGCACGTTCAACAACACCATCGTCACGATCACCGACCCGACCGGTGCGGTGATCTCGTGGGCCTCTGCCGGCACCGTCGGCTTCAAGGGCTCGCGGAAGTCCACGCCGTTCGCCGCGCAGATGGCCGCCGAGGCCGCCGGGCGTCGGGCCATGGAGCACGGCATGAAGAAGATCGACGTCTTCGTGAAGGGCCCCGGTTCCGGCCGTGAGACGGCGATCCGTTCCCTGGGTGCGATCGGCCTGGAGGTCGGCACCATCCAGGACGTGACGCCCACGCCGCACAACGGATGCCGGCCGCCCAAGCGCCGTCGCGTCTGACCCGTCGACAGAGCACAAGGAGACTTTGACCCATGGCCCGTTACACCGGCCCCATGACCAAGAAGTCGCGTCGACTGGGTGTTGACCTCGTCGGCGGCGACATGGCGTTCGAGCGCCGCCCCTTCCCACCCGGCCAGCACGGCCGCGGCCGCGCCAAGGAGTCGGAGTACCTGCTCCAGCTCCGGGAGAAGCAGAAGGCCCGCTACACCTACGGCATCCTCGAGAAGCAGTTCGCCCGCTACTACCAGGAGGCCTCGCGGCGTCCTGGCAAGACGGGTGACAACCTGCTGCAGATGCTCGAGTGCCGGCTCGACAACGTCGTCTACCGCGCCGGCTTCGCCCGGACCCGTCGGCACGCCCGGCAGCTGGTCAACCACGGTCACTTCGTGGTCAACGGCCGGAAGGTGAACATCCCGTCGTTCCAGGTGAGCCAGTACGACGTCATCGACGTCCGGGAGAAGTCGCTGGAGATGACGCCGTTCATCGTGGCCCGCGAGACGTTCGGTGAGCGCATCGTCCCGGCGTGGATGGAAGCCCTGCCGGACCGGATGCGCATCCTCATCCACCAGCTTCCGGTGCGCGCCCAGATCGAGCTGCCCGTCCAGGAGCAGCTCATCGTCGAGTACTACTCCAAGAAGTAATCACCGCCTCTCAGCACGGGACCCTCAAATAGCGGTCGGTCCCCGGAAGGAAAACACCGTGCTCATTGCACAGCGCCCCACCCTCTCCGAAGAGGTCGTCGACGAGTTCCGCTCCCGGTTCGCCATCGAGCCGCTCGAGCCGGGCTTCGGCTACACCCTCGGCAACTCGCTCCGCCGTACCCTCCTCAGCTCCATCCCCGGCGCCTCGGTCACCAGCATCAAGATCGAGGGAGTCCTCCACGAGTTCTCCACCGTGGAGGGAGTCAAGGAGGACATCACCGAGATCATCCTCAACCTCAAGGACCTCGTCGTCTCCTCCGAGCACGACGAGCCGGTCACCATGTACCTGCGCAAGCAGGGCCCCGGCGACGTCACCGGGGCCGACATCGCGCCGCCGGCGGGTGTCGAGATCCACACGCCGGACCTGAAGATCGCGACCCTCAACGAGCAGGGCCGGCTCGAGATGGAGCTGGTCGTCGAGCGGGGCCGTGGCTACGTCAGCGCCGCCCAGAACAAGGGCGCCGACAACGAGATCGGCCGGGTCCCGGTCGACTCGATCTACAGCGCCGGTCCTCAAGGTCACCTACAAGGTCGAGGCGACGCGTGTCGAGCAGCGCACCGACTTCGACAAGCTGATCATCGACGTTGAGACCAAGCGGTCGATGCGTCCGCGCGACGCGCTCGCCTCGGCGGGCAAGACGCTGGTCGAGCTGTTCGGGCTTGCCCGTGAGCTGAACGTCGAGGCGGAGGGCATCGACATCGGCCCGTCGCCGGTCGACGAGCAGCTCGCCGCGGACCTGGCCCTGCCGGTGGAGGACCTCAACCTCACCGTCCGGTCCTACAACTGCCTGAAGCGCGAGGGCATCCACACCGTGGGTGAGCTGATCTCCCGCTCCGAGCAGGACCTGCTGGACATCCGCAACTTCGGCGCGAAGTCCATCGACGAGGTCAAGCTGAAGCTGCACGAGATGGGTCTGTCGCTCAAGGACAGCGCGCCGGGCTTCGACCCGTCGGTGGCCCTGGCGGCGTACGACGATGACGACGACAGCTTCGTCGAGGACGAGCAGTACTGATTGAGTTGGGTCGGGGCCTCGCTGTTCGAGGAGTCCCTACGGCTCGCTTCGCTCGCCTTCGGGCACGGTCGAACAGCGAACCCCGACCGTGCAGATCCAGTAGTGGCCGAGTCGGCGCATCCTGCCGGCCGCCGTGACGCAACTACCCGGGTACCTGGTACGGCCTGGGAGGAATGAGAAGAAGACGATGCCCACTCCGAAGAAGGGCGCCCGCCTCGGCGGCAGCCCGGCCCACCAGAAGCTGATGCTCAGCAACCTGGCGACCGCGCTGTTCGAGCACGGACGGATCACCACCACCGAGGCGAAGGCGCGCACCCTGCGCCCGGTCGCGGAGCGGCTGATCACCAAGGCCAAGAAGGGCGACCTGCACAACCGGCGCCTGGTGCTGCGCACGATCAAGGACAAGGGTGTCGTGCACACGCTCTTCACCGAGATCGCCCCGCAGTTCGCCGAGCGCCCCGGCGGCTACACCCGGATCACCAAGATCGGCCCGCGCAAGGGCGACAACGCCCCGATGGCGGTCATCGAGCTGGTGACCGAGCCCTACGCGCCGAAGCAGAGGGCCGCCAAGCCCGCTGCCGCCGCGACCGGTTCTGCAGCGCCTGCCGCCGAGGTGACGCCCAAGGAGGGCGAGGCCGCGCCGGCAGAGGTCGAGGCGCCGGCAGCGGGCACCGACGAGTCCGAGGTGCTCGAGGTCGAGCCCACCGAGAGCGACGTCCAGGCGCCTCCGGCGGAGGAGTCCTCCGAGGACGAGGCCGACAAGTCCTGAGCCACCCGCAAGCGCGAAAGACCGGTCAATTGACCGGTCTTTCGCGCTTTTCGGGGCAGGATCGCGACCAGATCCGGTCAATTGACCGGATCGGGGTCGGGCAGCAGGACGGTACGGAGCACGTGCCGGGGCATCGCCGCAGGCACAGGCGCAGGGGACGAGCAGGACGAGGGAGATCAGGGGGAAGCCCTCGAGCTCGCGCTCCCCCAAGATGATCCCGGTGGCCATCACGAGGGCGAAGTAGCCAGGGGGTGAGCCCGCACGGCCCAGCCCTGCCGCAGCCTCAGCGAGGAGGTCGCGACGACGTCGTCCACCCGGGGCAGGGCAGTGGAGCCGCCGCCTGGTGGAGGTCGAGGCGGAGCAGCCGGCCGGCCAGCGCGACGACCGGGCCGAGCAGGAAGATCACCGCGACGGTGCCCGGGCCGATCGCGGCGCCCAGCTGCCAGCCGACCAGCGCGCCGCCGCCCTGCACGACGCTGTAGCTCCACGCGAACGGCACCGGCGGGTCCCACGCCAGCGCCGCGGCCTCCGCCGGGCCGGCGCCGAGGTGGCTGCCGAGGTAGAGCGCGATGCCGACGGCGAGCACCGGGAAGGCCAGCGCCGCCATGCCGCACCGGGCCCACAGGTGCGTCGGGCTCCTCGAGGAGCGGCAGCAGGGCCGACACCGTGCCGCCCACGACGACGATCTGGACGAGCGTGCCGACGCCCGGGTCGCAGCCCGCCGAGCCAGGCGACGCCGAGGAACCCGAGCACTCACGAGCGCGTTGGCCACGACGAACGGCATCCCCGTGGACGATCGCGATGCCGTTGACGAGGGTGGAGAAGCCGTCGGACCCCAGGGCCGGGGTCAGGAGCAGCGTGACGCCGAGCGCCGAGGACGGCGCAACCGGCGACCAGCTGGGACAACCGCCGGGGAGGCTGACACCGGCAGACCCTACCCAGCGGCAAGCCTGGGAGGATGGACCGGGTGCGGCTGCGACTCGACCTCGCCTACGACGGCGGGGCCTTCCACGGCTGGGCCGCGCAGCCGGGGCTGCGCACGGTCCAGGGCGACCTCGAGGCCGCGCTGCCGATGGTGCTGCGCCTGGAGACGGTGCCGTCACCTGCGCCGGGCGCACCGACACGGGGGTGCACGCCCGCGGTCAGGTGGTGCACCTCGACGTGCCGAGGACGGTGCTCCTCGCGTCGGCCGGCCGCAGCACCGACCCGCCTGCAGACGCGCTGGCCAGGCGGCTGAACGGCGTCCTGCGGAGAGACGTGCGCGTGCTGGCGTGCTCGGCCGGCGACGGCGGCGTTCGACGCGCGGTTCGGGGCGCTGTGGCGCCGGTACGCCTACCGCCTGGCGGACCGCGCCGACCTGCGTCGACCCGCTGACCCGGAACCACGTCGTGGCCTGGGCGCGGCCGCTCGACGAGTCGGCGATGAACGCCGCCTCCGCAGCCGCTGCTGGGCGAGCACGACTTCGCGGCGTACTGCAAGCGAGCGCGAGGGCGCCACGACCGTCCGCGCGCTGCTCGAGCTGGCTGGCGGCGCACGACGCACGGGGCGCTGGAGGGCGACCGTGCGCGCCGACGCGTTCTGCCACTCCATGGTGCGCTCCCTGGTCGGGGCGCTCGTCGCCGTCGGGGAGGGCCGGCGCAGCGAGCGAGTGGCCGGCGGAGGCGCTGGCCCGCGGTGTGCGCGACTCCGCGGGTGCTCGTCATGCCTGCGCACGGCCTGACGCTCGAGGAGGTCGCCTACCCGCCGACTCCGAGCTGGCCGCGCGTGCCGAAGCGCTGACGAGGAGGGTGCGCGACGCGTGGCTGACCACTACTTCTCCGCCGATCCCTCGGTGGCGTTCCGGCGGGTGCCGGTCCGGGCCGAGGTGTGGGGCCGCGAGCTGTCCCTGGTCTCCGGCTCCGGCGTGTTCGCCCAGGGCCGCCTCGACGTCGGCACCGCCGTGCTCTTCCGGGAGACCGAGCCGCCCTCCGGGGGCTCGGTCTTCCTCGACCTGGGCTGCGGGTACGGCGTCATCGCGGCTGCCCTGGCGACGGCACCGGCCCGATGCCGAGGTGTGGGCGGTCGACGTCAACGAGCGGGCAGTCCGGCTGGCCGATGAGAACGCCGCCGCTGTGGGGGCGGCCGACCGGCTGCATGCGGCGACCCCGGTACAGGTGCCCGACGAGCTACGGTTCGACGAGATCTGGTCGAACCCTCCGATCCGGATCGGCAAGGATGCGCTGCACGACCTGCTGCTGACCTGGCTGCCGCGCCTCGCGGACGACGGCCGCGCGGTGCTGGTGGTCGGCAAGAACCTCGGCGCCGACTCCCTGCAGCGCTGGCTCACGGCCCAGGGCTGGCCCACCTCCCGACTCGCCAGCGCCAAGGGGTTCCGGGTGCTGGAGGTCCGACGCGCTCGGCTCGACGGCTCTGGGTAACCATGGGGTCATGACCCATGAGAACCAGGAGACCCTGCCCCGTCCGTACGCACCCGCCCCCGACCGCTACGACTCGATGGAGTACCGCTTCTGCGGACGGAGCGGCCTGAAGCTGCCCGCCGCTGTCCCTCGGCCTCTGGCAGAATTTCGGCGACGACCGTCCCGAGGAGGTGCAGCGGGCGATCCTGCGCCGGGCCTTCGACCGGGGCATCACCCACTTCGACCTCGCCAACAACTACGGCCCGCCCTACGGCCGGGCCGAGGAGAACTTCGGGCGCTACCTCCGCGAGGACTTCGCGGGCCTCCGCGACGAGCTGGTGGTCTCCACGAAGGCCGGCTGGGACATGTGGCCGGGTCCCTACGGTCAGGGCGGTGGTTCCCGCAAGTACGTCCTCGCCTCGCTCGACCAGTCGCTGCGCCGCCTCGGGCTCGACTACGTCGACATCTTCTACAGCCACCGCTTCGACCCCGAGACGCCGGTCGAGGAGACGATGATGGCGCTCGACTCACGCGGTCCGGTCCGGGAAGGCGTTGTACGTCGGCATCTCCTCGTACTCCGCGCAGGCGGACCAGCGAGGCCGCCCTCATCGCCCGTGACCTGGGGACCCCGCTGCTCATCCACCAGCCGTCGTACTCGATGCTCAACCGCTGGATCGAGCACGAGCTGCTCGGCACGCTCGAGGCCGAAGGCATGGGGTGCATCGTCTTCACCGCGCTGGCCCAGGGGCTGCTGACCGACAAGTACCTCGACGGCGTGCCGGCGGACTCCCGGGCGGCCAGGCAGGGCAGCAGCCTCCAGGCCGACCACCTCGCCGACGACGACCCTGCGGCACGTGCGGCGGCTCGACGAGATCGCCGAGGGCCGGGGACAGAAGCTCGCCCAGATGGCCCTGCAGTGGGCGCTGCGCGATCCCCGGGTGACCTCGGCGGTGATCGGCGCCTCGTCGGTCGAGCAGCTCGACACGAACCTCGACGCGCTCGCCGGTCCACCGTTCACCGACGACGAGCTGCGGGCCATCGACGAGCACGCCGTCGAGTCGGGCATCAACCTGTGGGCGGCGCAGACCCAGGACTGAGCAGATGAGACGCGATCAGACATCCTGGAACCAGGCGGTCCGTGCAGTGACCGGGCACTCGACGGGTGGAAGATGAGGCCATGACCAAGTTCGTGTACGACTTCTCCGAAGGCAACAAGGACCAGAAGGATCTGCTGGGTGGCAAGGGAGCCAACCTCGCGGAGATGACGAACCTGGGGCTGCCGGTGCCGCCGGGCTTCATCATCACCACCGAGGCCTGTCGGGCGTTCCTCGCCTCCGCGAAGGAGGGGGGCGCCGGTGAGATGCCGTCCGGGCTGGCGGAGGAGATCACCGAGCACCTCGACCAGCTGGAGAAGGCGGCGGGGAAGAAGGTCGGGCAGGCTGACGACCCGCTCCTGGTGTCGGTCCGGTCGGGGGCGAAGTTCTCCATGCCCGGGATGATGGAGACCGTTCTCAACGTCGGGCTGAACGACGAGTCGGTGCACGGGCTGGCCGCGCAGGCCAGCGACGAGCGGTTCGCGTGGGACTCCTACCGTCGGTTGCTCGCGATGTTCGGCAAGACCGTCCTCGGCATCGACGGCGAGCTCTTCGAGGACGCCCTGGACCGGGTGAAGAAGGAGGCCGGGGCCGCCAACGACGTGGAGCTGAGCGCTGCGCACGTCAAGGAGCTGGTGGAGACCTACAAGGGCATCGTCGCCGACCAGAGCGGCCGCCCGTTCCCGCAAGACCCGCAGGAGCAGCTGCTGATGGCGGTGCAGGCGGTGTTCAACTCCTGGAACACCCCGCGTGCGGTCCTCTACCGCCGCCAGGAGCGCATCCCGAGCGACCTCGGCACCGCGGTCAACGTGCAGACCATGGTCTTCGGCAACCTCGGGATGGACTCGGGCACCGGTGTCGCCTTCACCCGGGACCCGGCCTCGGGCGCCCAGGGCATCTACGGCGACTACCTGCAGAACGCACAGGGGGAGGACGTCGTCGCGGGTATTCGCAACACCGTGCCGCTGGCCGACCTCGAGAAGCTCGACAAGAGGTCCTACGACGAGCTGCTGGGCATCATGCAGCGGCTGGAGGAGCACTACCGCGACCTGTGCGACATCGAGTTCACCGTCCAGCGCGGCGAGCTGAAGATGCTGCAGACCCGGGTGGGCAAGCGGACGGCCGCGGCCGCGTTCCGGATCGCGGTGCAGCTGGTCGACCAGGGCCTCATCGGCATGGACGAGGCCGTCACCCGCGTGACCGGCGCGCAGCTGGCGATGCTGATGTTCCCCCAGTTCGACCACGAGAGCGACGCCGACCTCCTCACGACGGGCATGAACGCCTCCCCGGGCGCGGCCGTCGGGCGGGCGGTGTTCGACTCCCACACGGCGGTGGAGTGGGCCGAACGCGGCGAGAAGGTCATCCTGGTCCGCCGCGAGACCAACCCCGACGACCTGCACGGGATGGTGGCCGCGGCCGGCATCCTCACCTCGCGAGGCGGCAAGACGTCGCACGCCGCCGTCGTGGCGCGGGGCATGGGGCGCACCTGCGTGTGCGGTGCCGACGAGCTGGACGTCGAGGTCCGGGCGGCGCGCTTCCGCACCCCGACGGGCGTCGAGGTGCACGAGGGTGACCTGATCTCCATCGACGGCACGACGGGGGAGGTGTTCCGAGGCGAGGTCCCGGTGATGGACTCGGCCGTGGTGCGCTACTTCGAAGGTGACGAGACCGCGAAGGACGACGAGCTGGTCGAGGCAGTGGCGCGGCTGATCGAGCACGCCGACGCCACGCGGCGGCTCCAGGTGCGGGCGAACGCCGACACGCCCGGCGATGCTGCCCGGGCGCGCCGGTTCGGCGCCCAGGGCATCGGGCTGTGCCGGACCGAGCACATGTTCCTCGGCGAGCGCCGGGAGCTGGTCGAGCACCTCATCCTCGCCGAGACCGACCACGAGCGCGAAGAGGCGCTGTCGGCCCTGCTGCCTCTCCAGCGCGCGGACTTCGAGGAGATCTTCGAGGCGATGGACGGTCTGCCGGTCACGGTCCGGCTGATCGACCCGCCCCTGCACGAGTTCCTTCCCGGCTACACCGAGCTGTCCATGAAGGTGGCGGTCGCCGAGGCCGCGCACAAGGTGAAGAAGCGGGACGTGAAGCTGCTGTCCGCGGTCAAGCGCATGCACGAGGAGAACCCGATGCTCGGGCTGCGCGGGGTCCGTCTCGGCATCGTGATCCCGGGGCTGTTCACCATGCAGGCCCGCGCGATCCTGGAGGCGGCTGCCGCCCGGATCAAGGCCGGCGGCGACCCGCGCCCGGAGATCATGATCCCGCTCGTGGCGGCCGTCCAGGAGCTGGAGCTGATGAAGACCGAGATCCTCGCGGTGGCCGAGGCGGTCCAGCAGGAGCAGGGCGTGGCGATCCCGTTCAAGGTCGGCACGATGATCGAGCTCCCGCGCGCCGCGATGACCGCGGCGGAGATCGCCGAGGCGGCCGAGTTCTTCTCCTTCGGCACCAACGACCTGACCCAGATGACCTGGGGCTTCTCCCGCGACGACGTGGAGGCGGCGTTCTTCTCGACCTACCTCGAGCGCGGCGTCTTCGGCGTGTCGCCGTTCGAGACCCTGGACCGGGACGGCGTCGGCTCGCTGGTCCGCGAGGCGGTGCAGCGGGGTCGGAGCACCCGGCCGGACCTGCACCTCGGCGTCTGCGGTGAGCACGGCGGCGACCCGGACTCGATCCACTTCTTCGAGCAGGTCGGGCTCGACTACGTCTCCTGCTCGCCGTTCCGGGTCCCCGTGGCCCGGCTCGAGGCGGCGAGGGCGTCGGTGGAGGGTCCCTCCGACAGTGCCTGAGCGGGTCCCCCGGGTCAGAGGAAGTCGGCGGGGTCGAACTCGTCGATGGGGATGATCCGGACGCGGGGGAGCCGCTCACGGAAGGCATGGACGTCGTACTCGAGGTCGAAGAACTCCAGGCCGTCCATCGCGCCGAAGGCGCTGTTGCGGAACTCGACGAACCCGGCCACGGCGACGCGCCTGCCGTCGAGGAGGTCGGCGACCTGCGGGACGAAGTCGCCGTCGTTGCTGATCAGCACCACGTCGGCCGTGTCGCGGCTGGTCAGCTCGGCGAGCGTCCGCTGGATGGCGATGTCGACGACCTTGTCGTGCGCGCCGCCGGACAGCGGGATCGGCCGGTAGTCCAAGGCCAGCAGGGCCTGCACGAAGGACATCGGCAGCTCGTTGTTGGCGGCGAGGAAGAACAGGCCGACGGCGGGCTGCCCGAACGCGTCACGTGCGAAGTCCAGGACACGGTCCCACCGCGGTCGCTCCTCCGGTCGTGGCCGGCGCTGGAGGATGGACGCGCCCAGGGTCGCGTCGATGTTCTCCCCGTCGACCAGGACGTACGTCGTGCGTCCACTGGTCTCGTCGTCGGCCCCGTTCATGTGCGGAGACTACGCCCCGGCGACCGACGAGCCGGGCAGGCTCAGCCGCCCGGGAGAGCCGCCACGCGTCGCACCGTGACCTTGTCGCCGGGCCGGACCGCGCCTCCCGTCGCGACCCTGGCGTTGGCCCCGCGGAGCCGTGGGGCCCGTCCGGCGCGGCCGTTGACGAAGCGCATCGCCTGCTCGCCGAAGTGGTGCACGAAGATCGCACATCCGGTGTGCGGGGCACGGGTCAGCTCCACGACCGCGGTTTGCCGACCTCCAGGAGGGTGCCGGCGGGCAGCGTCGCCATCCGCGAGCTCATCAACGTCAGCTGCCTCTCCGGGTTCGGCACCTTGCCCGGTCGGGTGCCTCAGCTGTCACCGACGAGCCCGACGACGGGGTCGAGCACGCCATGCTCGAGGATCCGGCGCTCGCCCTTGGCAGGTCGGCACACCACGAGCTCGACCAGGCCGACGTCCTTGGGGCGGCCGCCAGGTGGGGCAGCTGCGGCTCGAGGTCGGCCGAGGGGCGGAGGGCGTTAACCGGTTGGCCGTTCGGCAGGCGGACGGGGATCATGGCGGCGTGGGACACGTCGACGTGGCAGGGGTGCGCTTCGAGCTGCCGGACGGGCGCGTGCTGCTCGACGACGTGTCCTTCCGGGTGGGCGAGGGCGCCAAGGTCGCCCTCGTCGGGGCGAACGGCGCCGGCAAGACCACCCTGCTGCGCATCGTCACCGGTGAGCTCGCTCCGCACGCCGGCACGGTGACCCGCTCCGGCGGGCTCGGCGTCATGCGCCAGATGGTCGGCCGCGAGGCCACGAGCGTCCGCGAGCTGTTGCTGTCGGTGTCGCCGGGGCGGGTCCAGCGGGCTGCCGCTGAGGTGGAGCGCTGGGAGCTGGCGCTCATGGACACCGACGACGAGCGCACGCAGATGAGGTACGCCGAGGCCCTCGCGGAGTGGGGCGACGCCGGGGGCTACGACATCGAGGTGGCCTGGGACGTGGTGTGCACCGCCGCGCTGGGCCTGCCGTACGACCGGGCGAAGTACCGTGATCTCTCCACGCTCTCCGGGGGCGAGCAGAAGCGGCTGGTCCTCGAGTTCCTGCTGGACGGGCCGGACGAGGTGCTGCTGCTCGACGAGCCCGACAACTTCCTCGACGTGCCGGGCAAGCTGTGGCTGGAACAGCGGATCCGCGAGTCGGCGAAGACCATCCTCTTCATCAGCCACGATCGCGAGCTCCTGAACAACACCGCGACCCGCGTGGTCACCGTCGAGCTCGGTGCTGGGAATGCGACGGGTGGCGCCGTCGGGAACACCACGTGGACACATGCAGGTGGATTTCGCAGTTACCACGAAGCGCGACGCGACCGCTTCGCCCGCTTCGAAGAGCTGCGCAAGCGGTGGGACGAGGAGCACGCGAAGCTGCGCGCCCAGATGCTGATGTACAAGCAGAAGGCCGCCTACAACGCCGACATGGCTTCGCGCTACCAGGCCGCCCAGACCCGGCTGCGGAAGTTCGAGGAGGCCGGGCCGCCGACGGGTCAGCCGCGCGAGCAGCAGGTGAAGATGCGGCTGCGCGGAGGGCGCACCGGCAAGCGAGCGGTGATCTGCGAGCAGCTCGAGCTCACCGGGCTGATGCGGCCGTTCGACCTTGAGGTCTGGTACGGCGAACGGGTGGCCGTCCTGGGCTCCAACGGCTCGGGCAAGTCGCACTTCCTGCGGCTGCTGGCCGCGGGAGGCAGCGACCCCGATGTCGAGCACCGGCCGGTCGACGACGTCGAGATCGCGCCGGTGGCGCACACCGGTCGGGCTCGGCTCGGCGCCCGGGTCAGACCCGGTTGGTTCGTGCAGACGCACGCGCACCCCGAGCTGGTGGGCCGGACGCTGCTGGAGGTCCTGCACCGCGGCGACGCGCACCGGGACGGCATGCCGCGGGAGGAGGCCTCACGTGTGCTGGACCGCTACGAGCTGGCACACGCCGCCGAGCAACGCTTCGAGTCGCTGTCGGGCGGCCAGCAGGCGCGCTTCCAGATCCTGCTGCTCGAGCTGTCCGGCGCCACGCTGCTGCTGCTCGACGAGCCCACCGACAACCTGGACGTCGAGTCGGCCGACGCGCTGGAGCAAGGGTTGGAGTCTTTCGAGGGCACGGTGCTCGCGGTGACCCACGACCGCTGGTTCGCCCGCGGGTTCGACCGGTTCCTGGTGTACGGCGCCGACGGCTCGGTCTACGAGTCGACCGACCCCGTGTGGGACGAGCGCCGCGTCGAGCGCGTCCGCTGACTCAGCGACCGTGGCAACGGAAGGGCGTTCTCGGACTCGGCCTGCTCCCGCCGGCGCTGCTGGATGACCAGCAGCGCCAGCCGGGCGTTGTTGCGGGCCATGTCCTGCTGCGAGCGGATCACGCGCCAGGTGATCGTCGAGGGGCTCATGCACTCTCCAGGGGAAGGGGGAGGTCAGGTCTCGGACGCTAGGCGCCGACGCGGTCGGCACCCAGGGACCTTGGTCCCGACCAGGGCCTCATGGGGGCGATCGGAACCAGGACGGATGATCAGGTCGTCCGACCGGATCGGCGCTGCCCCATCCTGCTCTGCCATGGCCGAGCACCCACGACCCGCGCGGGTTCACGTCCCCCGCGACGACCCCGCGACGCCACCGATGACTACACGCCCCAGGCGGCCGCGGAGCGCAGGCGCTTCCTCGAGCAGCGCACCGGCGCCTCCCTGGAGAACGTCAGCGCCTTCAGCTTCGACCCGCACGTCGCGGTCGGGAACGTCGAGCAGTTCGTCGGGGTGGCACAGGTGCCGATCGGGCTCGCCGGCCCGCTGCGGGTCAACGGCGAGCACGCGCAGGGCGACTTCTACGTCCCGATGGCCACTGCCGAGGGCACCCTCGTGGCCAGCTACAACCGCGGGATGCGGCTGCTGCACGAGACCGGCGGCGTCACCACCACCGTCGTCAACGACCACATGCAGCGAGCGTTCGCGGAGGTCAAGGCCGCAGCGGAGGCGACCACCAGCACCGGCCGGCTGCAGGAGATCGAGCGGTACGCCGCCGGGCGGATCCTCTACACCCGGTTCAACTGCACCACCGGTGACGCTGCCGGGCAGAACCTCACCGGCAAGGCGACGCAGGCGGCCTGCCGGTGGATCCTGGCGCGGCGGCCGGAGGTCGAGCAGTTCTTCCTGGAGTCGAACTTCGCGACCGACAAGAAGTCGTCCCAGGTGAACATGCTGCGCACCCGCGGCAAGAAGGTCATCGCCGAGGCGACCATCCCCGACGAGCTGTTCCGCCGCGTGATGCGCTCGGACAGCGGGCTGATGTACCGCGCCCGCCAGGTCTCGAACCTCGGGGGGTTCATGTCCGGCGTGAACAACAACGGCGCCCACTCGGCCAACGGGATCACCGCGATGTTCATCGCCACCGGCCAGGACGTCGCGAACGCCGCCGAGTCCTCGGCGGCCACGGTCCTCTGCGTTGAGCTGTCCCTGGGGTCGGCGATCGTCACGGAGGAGTGGGTCGACGCGCACGACCTCTACGGTCGCAACCGTCCGTGAGGAGCGCCGGGTCAGCCGGCCGGGACGATCGTGACCGTCTCGCAGCCCCTGATGTGGACGCCGTCGTAGGGCTGGTTGAAGACGAGCGTGTCGTTCCCGGCCCCGCACCGCACCGTGGTCCGTGAGCCGGCCGGGTAGGCGACCTCGATGTGGTCGTTGCCGGCGTTGCCGAACCACCAGCCGCCCCCGCGACCGAAGAGCGTGTCGGGGCCACCTTCACCGACGACAGCGTCTCGTCCCCGACCGCCGACGAGCTTGTCCGCCCCCGGTCCGCCGCGGAGCTCGTCGGCGCCCCGGCCGCCGTACAGGCGGTCCTTGCCGCGACCGCCGATGACCAGGTCGTCGCCGGCAAGGGCGCGGACCACGTCGTCGCCGGCGTAGGCCGAGATCGTGTCGTCGTGGGAGGTGCCGGTCAGATGGTCGTCGCCGGAGGTCCCGGGCACGTCATCTGCGGCGGCGGGTGACATCGCGGACACCGCGGCCATCGCGGACAGCAGTGCAGCGGCTGCGAGGGGGTGCGCGGTCCTCATGACGGCTCCTGACCGGGCGGCCCCGCCCGCCGTGTCTCGACGGTGAGCGCCGCCACGTCCAGCATCCGACGGCAGCGCGCCGGGAGCCAGGGCCGTGAGCCCCGGACCGGCCGACCAGCGTCCCGCCGGGGTCAGCGCCAGCGCTCGTCGGCGGGGGTGAAGTCCAGGTGGCGGTCGCCGGTGTAGATCTGCTTCGGGCGGGCGATCTTCTGCTCGGAGTCCTGCACCAGCTCCAGCCACTGTGCCAACCAGCCGGGCGTGCGGCCGATCGCGAACAGCACGGTGAACATCTCCGGCGGGAACTGGAACGCCTCGTAGATCAGGCCGGAGTAGAAGTCGACGTTCGGGTAGAGCTTGCGCGTGACGAAGTACTCGTCCTCCAGCGCGATCTTCTCCAGCTCGAGCGCGATCTCGAGCAGCGGGTTGACGCCGGTGACCTCGAAGACGTCGTCGGCGGCCTTCTTGATGATCTTCGCCCGCGGGTCGTAGTTCTTGTACACCCGGTGGCCGAAGCCCATCAGCCGCTCGTTGCCGTTCTTCACTCCCTCGATGAACGCAGGGACGTTGCTCTTGTCGCCGATCCTGCGCAGCATCTTCAGGACCGCCTCGTTGGCGCCGCCGTGGAGTGGGCCGTAGAGCGCCGCGATCCCCGCCGCCACCGCGGAGTAGGGGTCGACCTGCGAGGAGCCGACCGAGCGCACGGCGTTGGTCGAGCAGTTCTGCTCGTGGTCGGCGTGCAGGATGAACAGCACGTCGAGGGCGTGCACCAGGCGGGGGTCGGCCTCGAACTTCTGCTCGCTCATCTTGAAGAGCATCGACAGGAAGTTCGCCGTGTAGCCCAGGTCGTTGTCCGGGTAGACGAACGGCTTGCCCTGCGCGTGCCGGAACGACCAGGCGCCCAGGGTCGGCATCTTGGCGATCATCCGGACCATCTGGATGTGCCGGTTGTCGGGGTCGTTGATGTTGCGGGCATCGGGGTAGAAGGTCGACAGACGCCCCGACGGAGGCCATCAGCATGCCCATCGGGTGGGCGTCGTAGCGGAAGCCGTGCATGAAGCTCTTGACGTTCTCGTGCACGAACGTGTGGTACGTGATCTCGTGCACCCAGGCGTCGAACTGGTCCTTGGTGGGCAGTGAGCCGTGGATGAGGAGGTAGGCGACCTCGAGGAAGCTCGACTTCTCGGCGAGCTGTTCGATGGGGTAGCCGCGGTACTCGAGGATGCCCTTCTCGCCGTCGATGAAGGTCACCGCGCTGCGACAGGCAGCGGTGTTGGTGAAGCCCGGGTCGTAGACCGCCAGGCCCGGTCGGTCCTCGTCGACGCCGGATCTTGCCGAGGTCGGCGGCCCGGATGGTGCCGTCGCTGATGGGGACGTCGAAGTCCTTGCCGGTCCGGTTGTCCCTGATGGTGAGGGAGTCGGTCTGTGGACTCGGCCTGGGCGTCGGTCACGTCGGGCTCCTGAGCGTCGGGGAGTGCGGTGTCGGACGGTCTCCAAACTATTGCCTCACCGGTCCAGGAGCGAAACCGAGGTCGTCCACGCCCCGTTTTGCCCTCCGACCCGCGCGCCGGTAGTCTTGTCGGTCGCGGCTGTCCCCGGGCGAGCACCGGGAGATCATCGTGCTGTCGGCGTGACCGGGCCAGGCCCCGGAACCCTGGTGAGCCTCCCGTGACGACAGGTGACGACAAGGCCGTGACACCCGAGGAACTGCGACGAAAAGGCAACGAACGTGCGTACGTACAGCCCGAAGCCCGCTGACATCCAGCGCGAGTGGCACGTCATCGACGCGACTGACGTGGTGCTCGGACGCCTCGCTGTGCAGACGGCGAACCTGCTCCGCGGCAAGCACAAGCCGACGTTCGCGCCCGCACGTCGACGGTGGTGACTTCGTGATCATCGTCAACGCGGACAAGGTCGCGCTGTCCGGCAACAAGCGGGTCTCGAAGCTCGCCTACCGCCACTCCGGCTACCCGGGCGGCCTCAGCGCCACCGCGTACGGCGACCTGCTCGACAAGGACCCGCGCAGGGCCATCGAGAAGGCCGTGTGGGGCATGCTGCCCAAGAACCGTCTCGGCCGCCAGATGCTGAAGAAGCTCAAGGTGTACGCCGGCCCCGAGCACCCGCACCAGGCCCAGAAGGCCAAGCCGTTCGAGATCGTCCAGATCTCCCAGTGACCCCTGATCTCCTGAACCAGCCGAACCAGCAGAGCGACGAGGAACCGATTTCGTGACTGACACGACCACCGCGCAGCAGGACGTCGAGGAGACCTACCAGGTCGACGAGCAGGGCGTCGCCTACAGCTCCGAGAGCGCTCCGTCAGCCGGACGCGCCGCCGCGCCCGGCCACCATCGCCCCGGCTGCGGCCACCGGCCGCCGCAAGGAGGCCGTGGCCCGCGTCCGGCTCGTCCCCGGCACCGGCCAGTGGACCGTGAACGGTCGCACCCTGGACTCGTACTTCCCGAACAAGCTGCACCAGCAGGTGGTCAACGAGCCGTTCGTCACCACCGACCTGGTCGGACCGCTTCGACGTGATCGCCCGCATCCACGGCGGCGGCATCACCGGCCAGGCCGGTGCGCTGCGCCTCGGCGTGTGCCCGGGCGCTCAACGCCGTCGACCTCGAGGCCAACCGCCCGTCGCTGAAGAAGGCCGGGCTGCTCACCCGTGACGCGCGGGTGATCGAGCGCAAGAAGGCCGGTCTCAAGAAGGCCCGCAAGGCGCCTCAGTACAGCAAGCGCTGACCGTTGGCGGAGGACTCGGAGCGGGTCTTCGGCACCGACGGCGTCCGCGGGCTGGCCAACGGCACGCTCACCGCGGAGCTCGCGCTCGACCTGTCGGTCGCCGCCGCCCACGTGCTCGGCGAGGCCGGGGCCTTCGAGGGGCACCGGCCGCGGGCCGTGGTGGGCCGCGACACCCGCATCTCCGGGGAGTTCCTCGAGGCCGCGGTCGTGGCCGGCCTGGCGTCCGCCGGTGTCGACGTGCTCCGACTCGGGGTGCTGCCGACCCCCGGCGTCGCGCACCTGACGGCGGCGCTCGGCGTCGACCTCGGCGTGATGATCTCCGCCAGCCACAACCCGATGCCCGACAACGGCATCAAGTTCCTCTCGCGCGGCGGGGTCAAGCTCCCCGACGCCCTCGAGCACGCCATCGAGGGCACGGCTGCGCGAGCCCTGGAACCGGCCGACCGGGGCGAGGGTCGGCCGCATCACGTCGTACGACGCTGCGGTCCACGACTACGCCGCGCACCTGTGCTCGACGGTCTCCCGTCCCCTGACCGGCCTCAAGGTCGTCGTCGACTGCGCCCACGGCGCGGCGTACGAAGCGGCGCCGGTGGCGCTGCGCGAGGCCGGTGCCGAGGTCGTCGCGATCTGCGCCGAACCGGACGGGCTCAACATCAACGACGGCTGCGGATCCACCCACCTCGAGGTCCTCCAGGCCGCGGTGCTCGAGCACGCCGCCGACGTCGGGTTCGCCCTCGACGGCGACGCCGACCGCTGCCTCGCGGTCGACCACGAGGGCACGGTCGTCGACGGCGACCAGATCCTGGCCGATCCTGGCGCTGTCCCTCCGCGAGGCGGGGCAGCCTCGTCGACGACACGGTCGTGGCGACCGTGATGAGCAACCTCGGCTTCGTCCAGGCCATGCAGGAGCGCGGGCTGCAAGGTCGAGCAGACCAAGGTCGGCGACCGCTACGTCCTCGAGGCGATGAACACCCACGGCTTCGTGCTCGGCGGCGAGCAGTCCGGGCACGTCATCCTCCGCCAGCACGCCACCACCGGCGACGGCATCCTCACCGCGTTCCAGGTCCTCGGCCCGGATGGCGCCACCGGGCGGACGCTGAAGGCCCTCGCCGCGGTGATGACCCGGCTCCCGCAGGTCCTGGTCAACGTCGCCGACGTCGACAAGAGGCGTGCCGGCACCGACGAGGAGCTGACGGCGGCGGTCGCCCGCGAAGAGGCGGAGCTGGGCGGGAACGGTCGGGTGCTGCTCCGTCCGTCGGGCACCGAGCCGCTCGTCCGGGTGATGGTGGAGGCCGAGTCCGCCGAGCGCGCCCAGCAGGTCGCCGACCGGCTCGCCCAGGTCGTCCGGGACCGCCTCGCGCTCTGAGCGCCGCGGACCTGTCGCTCAGATCTTCCGGAGCCGGACCCAGCTGACCGAGTGGTCCCCGGCCTTGCGCAGCACGAGGTTGGCCCGGGCGCGGGTGGGGGCGATGTTCTGGGCGAGGTTGGGACCGTTGATGGTGTCCCAGATGCGTCCCGCCTCGGCGAGCGCCTCGTCCTCGGTGAGGTCGGCGTACTTGCGGAAGTAGGACGTGGTGTCCCGGAAGGCGGTCTCCCGCAGGCGCAGGAACCGCTCGACGTACCACCGGCGGATGTCGGACCGGGCCGCGTCGACGTAGACGGAGAAGTCGAAGAAGTCGCTGACCGCCAGGCCCATCCGGCCGTCCTCGCGGACCCGCGCGGGCTGCAGCACGTTGAGTCCCTCGACGACCACGATGTCGGGGCTCTTGATGACCACCGGCTCGTCGGGCCGCACGTCGTAGACGCAGGTGGGAGTACGACGGTGCGGTGACCTCGTCCTTGCCCGGACTTGATGTCGATCACGAACCGCAGCAGCGCCTTGCGGTCGTAGGACTCGGGGAAGCCCTTGCGGTGCAGGATGCCCCGACGCTCGAGCTCGGCGTTGGGGTAGAGGAACCCGTCCGTGGTCACCAGCTCGACCGACGGGTGCGCCGGCCAGTGCGCGAGCATCTGCTGCAGCAGCCGGGCGGTGGTCGACTTGCCGACCGCCACCGACCCCGCGACGCCGATCACGAACGGCGTGCGCGGCGGCTGCGGGCGGTCGAGGAAGCTCTCCTGCGCCCGGTGCAGCGCGCCGGCGCTCTCGACGTACAGGCTGAGCAGCCGGGAGAGCGGCAGGTAGACCTGCTCGACCTCGCCGAGGTCGAGCTGGTCGCCGAGCCCCCGCACCCGGTCGATCTCGGCGGCGGAGAGCGGCTGCTCGGTGGCCGCCCCGAGGGCGGCCCAGGCGCTGCGGTCGAGCTCGACGTACGGCGAGGTGTCGGATCGCCCGGCTGCGCGCGGTCCTGCGGGGCGGAGGCCATGCGGGACATTCTTCATAGACTCGTCGACCATGTGCGGAATCGTGGGCTACGTGGGCGGCAAGTCGGCCGAGACCGTCGTCGTCGAGGGCCTGCGCCGGCTGGAGTACCGCGGCTACGACTCCGCGGGCGTCGCCCTGGTCCACGACGGCACGATCGTCGGCGACAAGCGCGCCGGGAAGCTGGCCAACCTCGACAAGGCGCTGGCGGAGTCCCCGCTGCCCGGTGTGCAACACCGGCATCGGCCACACCCGGTGGGCCACCCACGGCGCGCCCAACGACGTCAACGCCCACCCGCACCGCGGGCCGGAGGGCCGGGTGGCGGTGGTCCACAACGGCATCATCGAGAACTTCGTCGCGCTGCGCGACGAGCTGGAGGACGCCGGGCACGTCCATGGTCAGCGAGACCGACACCGAGGTGACCGCGCACCTGCTCGAGCAGAGCGGTCGCCGGGGGCGCCGACCTCACCACCGCGATGCAGCAGCTCTGCACGGCGCCTCGAGGGCGCCTTCACGCTCGTCGCCGTCGACGCGGCCGACCCCGACGCGGGTGGTCGCCGCCCGGCGCAACTCGCCCCTGGTCGTCGGGCCGCGGCGAGGGCGAGAACTTCGTCGCCTCCGACGTGGCCGCGTTCATCGAGCACACCCGGGACGCGCTGGAGCTCGGACAGGACCAGGTCGTCACCATCACCCGCGACGACATCGCGGTCACCGGCTTCGACGGCAGCCCGGCCAAGGCCCTGGAGTACCACGTCGACTGGGACCTCACCGCGGCCGAGAAGGACGGCTTCGACTGGTTCATGCGCAAGGAGATCTTCGAGCAGCCGCGTGCGGTGCGCGACTCGCTGCTCGGCCGGCACGACGACGCGGCCGAGCTCAAGCTCGACGAGCTGCGGATGTCGGAGGACGAGCTGCGCGGGGTCGACAAGATCATCATCACCGCCTGCGGCACCGCGTTCTACGCCGGCCTGGTCGCGAAGTACGCCATCGAGCACTGGACGCGCATCCCGTGCGAGGTCGAGCTGGCGCACGAGTTCCGCTACCGCGACCCGATCCTGACCCGGGACACCCTGGTCGTCGCGATCAGCCAGTCGGGGGAGACCGCCGACACCCTGATGGCGATCCGGCACGCCCGGGAGCAGCGCTCGAAGGTGCTGGCGATCTGCAACACCAACGGCTCGACGATCCCGCGGGAGTCCGACGCGGTGATCTACACCCATGCCGGGCCCGAGATCGGGGTCGCCTCGACCAAGGGGTTCATGACCCAGCTGGTCGCCTGCTACCTCCTCGGGCTCTACCTGGCGCAGGTGCGCGGGACGAAGTACGGCGATGAGATCGTCGCGGTCGTCGACGAGCTCTCCGGCATGCCCGAGAACATCCAGCAGATGCTCGATGACGCCGACGAGATCTACGACCTGGCGCGCACGCTCGAGGACGCCACGTCCGTGCTGTTCCTGGGCCGGCACGCCGGCTTCCCGGTCGCGCTGGAGGGCGCGCTGAAGCTCAAGGAGCTCGCCTACATCCACGCCGAGGGCTTCGCCGCCGGCGAGCTCAAGCACGGCCCCATCGCGCTCATCGAGGAGGGGTTGCCGGTGTTCTGCATCGTCCCCCCGCCCGGCCGCGACTTCCTGCACGACAAGATGGTCAGCGGGATGCAGGAGATCCGCGCCCGCGGCGCCCGGACGATCGTCGTCGCCGAGGAGGGTGACGAGGCGGTGGTGCCGTACGCCGACACGCTGATCCGGATCCCGCGGTCCTCCACGCTCCTCCAGCCGCTCGCCGCGGTCGTCCCGCTGCAGCTGTTCGCCTGCGAGCTCGCCACCGTCAAGGGCCACGACGTCGACCAGCCGCGCAACCTCGCCAAGTCCGTGACGGTCGAGTAGCGGGGCCGGTTCGTGATCGTGGGCGTCGGGGTCGACGTGTGCGACGTGGCGCGCTTCGAGTCGTCGCTCCGCCGTACTCCCGAGCTGGCGGAGCGGCTCTTCACCGCCGCGGAGCGCGGGCGCCCCGTGCGCTCGCTGGCGGCGAGGTTCGCGGCCAAGGAGGCGCTCGCCAAGGCGCTGGGTGCACCGGCAGGGCTGGCCTGGCACGACGCGGAGGTGGTCGCCGAGGCGTCCGGGCGCCCCACGCTGGTGCTCCGCGGATCGGTGCTGGCCGCCGCCGAGGCGCGCGGGGTCACCCGGACGCATCTGTCGCTGTCCCACGACGCCGGGATCGCCACGGCCTTCGTCGTCCTCGAGCACGCGTGACGCCTCGACCTCGCACGCGTGCCGCCTCGACCGAGCACGCGTGACGCCTCGACGGATAGGTTTGCCGGGGTGAGGAGCGCACACACCGTCCAGCAGGTCCGCGACGCCGAGCAGGTGCTGCTCGACCGGTTGCCCGACGGTGCGCTGATGCAACGCGCCGCCTCCGGCCTCGCGTACGCCGTCGCGGACTTCCTCGGCGGTGTGTACGGCGCCCGGGTGCTGCTGCTGGTGGGCGCGGGCAACAACGGCGGCGACGCCCTCCATGCCGGCGCCGCGCTGGCCCGTCGCGGCGCAGTCGTGGACGCGGTGCTGCTCAAGCCCGAGTCGGTGCACGCCGCCGGCCTGGCCGCCCTGCGCGGCGCCGGTGGCCGGGTGGTCCCGGAGCCGCACGGCCCCTACGACGTGGCCGTCGACGGCATCGTCGGCATCGGCGGGTCCGGCCCGCTGCGGCCCGACGCCGCCCGGCTCGTCGACGCGCTCGCCGGGGCCGGGGTGCCGTTCGTCGCGGTCGACACCCCCTCCGGGGTGGACGTCGACAGCGGCCGGGTGGACGGTCCGCACGTCCGCGCGGCGCTGACGGTGACCTTCGGGACCCACAAGGTGGCGCACCTGGTGGACCCGGCCGCCCAGGCCTGCGGGGTGGTGCACCTGGTCGACATCGGCCTGGACCTCCCGCCCGCGCCGGTGGAGTCTTTGCAGGCCGAGGACGTCCGACGCCTGCTCCCCGTCCCGGCGCCGGCCGCGCACAAGTACACCCGTGGCGTGGTGGGTGTCCGGTCCGGCTCCGACCGCTACCGCGGCGCCGGCGTCCTCAGCGTCGCCGGGGCGGCCTGCGGCCTGGCGGGCATGGTGCGGTTCGTCCCGGCATCCGCCGAGGGGCAGGGCAGCCAGGTCGGCGTGACCGACCTCGTCCAGGCCGCCCACCCCGAGGTCGTCGTCGGCGCCGGCCGGGTCCAGGCCTGGGTGGTGGGTTCCGGGGGCGGCGAGTCGGCGGGTGACCAGCTGGCGGCGGCCCGCGCCGACGGGGTGCCGCTCGTCGTCGACGCCGACGCCCTCGCAGCGCTGGACGGCCCCGTGGGTCTGCCCGCCGTACTCACCCCGCACGCGGGCGAGCTCGCCCGGATGCTCGGGGTCGACCGCGACCAGGTCGAGCGGGACCAGCTGCGGCACGCCCACACCGCCGCCACGAGGTACGACGCCGTGGTGCTCCTCAAGAACCGGCACACGCTCGCCGTGCACCCCGACGGGCGGGTCCGGGTGACCACGGTCGGACCGCCCTGGCTGGCCACCGCGGGAGCCGGTGACGTGCTCGGCGGCCTCGTCGGAGCGCTCCTCGCCGCCGGGCTCGAACCGTTCGACGCGGCCTCCGTGGGGTCGTGGGTCCACGGCGCGGCAGCGGCGATGGCCCGGCCCGACGGCCCCCTCACCGCAGGCGAGGTGGGCCGCGCGATCCCGGAGGTTTGCGCGAGGCTCCTGAGGGAACAGCGAGCGACTCTGAGACGATGAGGGGGTGAACTCCACCGCAGGCGACCCTGCCCGCGCCGAGATCGTCGTCGACCTCGACGCCGTCGTCGCGAACGTGGAGACCCTCGTCCGGACCGTCGCGCCGGCCGGTGTGATGGTCGTCGTCAAGGCCGACGGCTACGGGCACGGGATGCTCGAGGTGGCCGCTGCCGCCCGTGCCGCGGGCGCGTCGTGGCTGGGCGTCGCGGTGCTCGAGGAGGCGCTGGCCCTGCGAGCCGCAGGGGACACCGGACCGGTGCTCTGCTGGCTCGCGGTGCCGGGGGAGGACTACCGGCCGGCCGTCGAGGCGGGTATCGACGTGACCGCCTACTCCGTCGCCGAGGTGGAGGAGATCAGCGAGGCGGCCACCGGCGCAGGAGTGCCCGCCCGCCTCCAGCTCAAGGTGGACACCGGGCTGGGACGCGGTGGCGCCGCCGAGGCGGACTGGCCCGACGTGGTGCGGGCGGCGGCGGCTGCGGAGGCTGCCGGCCGGGTGCGGGTGACGGGGATCTGGTCGCACTTCGCGTGCAGCGACGAACCGGCCCACCCGGCGAACGACGAGCAGGAACGCGCCTTCACCCGGGCGGTCGACGTGGCGCGCGGAGCGGGCCTGCACCCCGAGCTGCTCCACCTCGCCAACTCCGCGGCGGCCCTCACCCGACCCAGTGCCCGGCTGGACCTGGTCCGGTGCGGGCTGGCCGCCTACGGGCTGTCACCGGTGCCGACGGTGCACTCGTCGGCCGACCTCGGCCTGGTGCCGGCGATGACCGCCCGGGCCCGGCTGGCGGTCGCCAAGAGGGTGCCGCCCGGATCGGGGGTGTCGTACGGCCACACCTACGTGACCTCCGCGGAGACGACGCTGGGGGTGGTGCCCGTCGGCTACGCCGAGGGCGTGCTGCGCAGCGCCTCGTCGCGGGCGCCGGTGCTGGTGGGGGGCGGACGCGCACCGTGACCGGCCGCGTCTGCATGGACCAGTTCGTGGTGGACGTCGGCGACGACCCGGTCTCCGCGGGCGACCCGGTCGTGCTGTTCGGCCCTGGCACCGGCGGGGAGCCGACGGCGGAGGACTGGGCCCAGGCCTGCGGGACGATCTCCTACGAGATCGTCACCCGGATCGGTGGACGGTTCCGCCGCCGGCACGTCGGCGGGCACGTCGACGGGCGCCTCACACCCGTGGTGGCCGGACGATGAGCCGGGCGTCGACGACCACGCGGGTGGTGGCCGGGTCCGGCGTCGCGGCCGCGGCCGGCGGCCTGCTGCTCGACCGGCGCCGCCGGCGCCACGTCCCCGAGGCGGAGCCCGAGCCGTTCGGCACCCTCCACGGCGACGTCCACGAGGTCAAGGCGGACGACGGGCTGGTGCTGCACGCCGAGATCGACGAGATCGCGCCCTACGGCTCGGCGGCGAGCCACGACGACCGCGCGACGGTCGTCTTCGTGCACGGCTTCTCGCTGACCTCGGACTGCTGGCACTTCCAGCGACTCGCCTTCCGCGGCAAGCGGCGGATGATCTTCTTCGACCAGAGGTCCCACGGCCGCAGCGGGCGTGCGGACGTCGGCACCGCCACCATCGACCAGCTGGGTCACGACCTCGCCTCCGTGCTCGACGCCCTGGCACCGGAGGAACGGGTCGTCCTCGTCGGCCACTCGATGGGCGGCATGTCGATCGTCGCGCTGGCCGAGCAGCACCCTGAGCTCTTCGGCGACCGGGTGGTGGGCGTCGGCCTGATCTCGACCACGGCGGGTGGGCAGCGCACCCACAAGATGCTGTCGCGCTACATCCCGGACGCGGTCGGCCGGCGCGTCGTCGAGCGGGGGCTGCTGGTGGCGGCGGAGCGCGAGCGGATGCTCGAGCTGGCCCGGCGCAGCGGGTCGGCGGTCGCGCTGCGCGTGATCGAGGAGTTCGCCTTCGGCGACGACCCCGTGCCGCGGTCCTACGTCGCGTTCCTCGACTCGATGATCGCCTCCACCCCGCTGAAGGTCCTCGTCGAGTTCATCCCCGAGTTCGACGCGTTGGACAAGTTCCACGTCGTCGCGGCGTTCGAGCACGTGCCGACCTGGATCATGTGTGGCACCAAGGACAAGCTGACGTCGATCGGCCATGCCCGCAAGCTGCACTCGCGGATCGCGGGGTCCCACCTGGTGGAGCTCCGCGGCGGCGGGCACATGCCGATCTTCGAGCACAAGGAGCGGGTCAACGAGAACCTCGACCTGCTCTTCGAGGAGGCCGACCGGCTGATGGCGGGACAGCGATGACCGGCGGCACGCGGGTGGAGGAGACCGGCGTGGTCGAGGTCGCCGAGGTCGGCCCCGAGGCGGCCGTCCCGGTCACGATGATCATCCACGAGGCCTTCGCGGACCGCCCGGAGCTGGACCCGCCGTCGACGGCGATGGAGGAGACCCCCACGACGGTGGGCTCCGCGCTCGCCGCCCACGGCGGCCTGGTGGCCACGCTCGACGGCCGGCCGGTGGGGGCACTGCTGCTGCAGCCGATCGGCGACTCGATGATGCTCCGCCGCGTCTCCGTGTGCCCCGAAGCGCAGAAGCACGGCGTCGCCCGGGTGCTCAGGGCTGCCGCCGAGGACGTCGCCTGGCGCCGGGGGTTCCGCCGGGTGCACGTGACCGCGCGCTCCGAGCTGCCGGCGACCATCCGGTTCTGGACCCGCGGCGGCTACTGGCAGGTCGCCCAGAAGGGCACCATGCTCACCATGACAAGGGAGCTGCCGACCGGGAGCGACGTGCCCACGGCCGACGACATGCGGGCGCTGGGCGAGCGGGTCGCCACCTTCCTGCGGCCGGGCGACCTGGTGATCCTCAGCGGCGACCTCGGTGCCGGCAAGACGACGCTCACCCAGGGCATCGGGGTGGGCCTCCAGGTGCGCGGCGACGTCACCTCGCCGACCTTCGTGATCTCCCGGGTCCATCCGTCCCTGGTCGGCGGGCCGCCACTGGTGCACGTCGACGCCTACCGGCTCGGCGGCGTCCCCGAGCTGGACGACCTCGACCTCGACGTGTCGCTGGAGGAGTCGGTGACCGTCGTCGAGTGGGGCTCCGGGCTCGCCGAGTCCCTGGCCGAGGACCGGCTGGAGATCACCGTCAGCCGGTCCGCCGGCGGGGCCGGCGAGGTCGACCGTCGTACGGTCCAGCTGACGCCGGTCGGCACCCGCTGGGTCGGCTCCGACGTCGCCTCGGTCGTCGCCTAACCTCGGGTCGTGCTGCTCGCCCTGGACACCTCCACGCCACTGGTCTCGGTGGCGCTGCACGACGACGGCCGGGTCCTCGACGTGGCGACCAGCGACCGGCCCATGAAGCACGGCGAGCAGCTGGCCCCGATGATCGTCCGGGCCCTGGAGCGGGTCGGAGCGATCCGCCAGGACGTGACCGCCGTCGCCGCCGGGGTGGGCCCGGGGCCGTTCACCGGCCTGCGGGTCGGTCTCGTCACCGCCCGCACCCTGGGGCTGGCCCTGGGCATCCCCGTCTACGGCGTGTGCAGCCTCGACGTGCTCGCGCTCCGGGCCGTTGACGAGAGGACGGTGGCGGACGAGTCGTTCGTGGCCACCATCGACGCCCGCCGCAAGGAGCTGTTCTGGGCGTCGTACGACGGGCAGGGTCGGCGGCTCGACGGGCCGCACGTGGACCGGCCCGCCGACCTGCCCGACCTGGTGGTGGTCGGGGCGGCGCGGCAGCTCTACCCGGACGACTTCCGTCGCACCTCCGGCCCGGACACTCCCGACGCCGGCACGCTCGCGACGGCCGTCGCCGAGGAGCGCGTGGAGCTGGTGGATCCCGAGCCGATCTACCTCCGCCGGCCCGACGCCGCCGTACCCGGACCGCCGAAGAAGGTGTCGTGACCGCCCGGGTGCGGGCCGCCGAAGCGGTCGACGTCGAGGCCGTGACCGCCCTGGATCGCGAGCTCTTCGGCCCGGACGCGTGGTCCGCGGCGTCGGTGGGCGAGGAGCTGACCGGCGCCCGCCGCCGCGCCGTGGTGGCCGAGGCCGCCGACGGCCGGCTCGTGGGCTATGCGGTCACCGCGCGCGCCGACGACGTGGTCGACCTGCAGCGGATCGCGGTCGCGCCGGAGCACCGCCGCGCCGGGGTCGCCCGCGAGCTGCTGGCCGTGCTGCGCCGGGCTGCGCGGGACGACGGGGCGCACCGCATGCTGCTCGAGGTCGGCGCCGACAACGCCGGCGCGCTCGGCTTCTACGCCGCCGAGGGTTTCGTGCAGATCGACCGGCGGCCCCGCTACTACCGGGACGGCTCGGACGCGCTGGTGCTGCGCGCCCCGCTGGGAGCGGCCGCCTGCGGAGGGAGACGCCCATGAGCGACGAGCCCCTGGTGCTGGGCATCGAGACGTCCTGCGACGAGACCGGCGTCGGCATCGTCCGTGGGCGCACCCTGCTGGCCGACGCCGTGGCGTCGTCGGTGGACGAGCACGCCCGCTTCGGCGGGGTGGTGCCCGAGGTGGCCTCCCGCGCCCACCTCGAGGCGATGGTCCCCACGATCGAGCGCGCCTGCGAGACGGCCGGGGTGCGCCTCGACGACGTCGACGCGATCGCCGTGACCAGCGGGCCGGGGCTGGTCGGGGCCCTGCTCGTCGGCGTGGCCGCCGCCAAGGCGCTGGCGATCGGACTCGACAAGCCGTTGTACGGCGTCAACCACCTGGCCTCGCACGTCGCCGTGGACCAGCTCGAGCACGGTCCGCTCCCGGAGCCGTGCCTGGCGCTGCTGGTCAGCGGCGGCCACTCGTCGCTGCTGCGGGTCGAGGACGTGACCCATGGGGTGCGAGCCGCTGGGCGCGACCATCGACGACGCCGCAGGGGAGGCCTTCGACAAGGTCGCCCGGCTGCTGGGCCTGCCGTTCCCCGGGGGCCCGCACATCGACCGCGTCGGCACGCTCCGGCTCCTCGGTCGCGATCGACTTCCCGCGCGGTCTGACCTCAGGCCGCGACCTGGAGCGGCACCGGTTCGACTTCTCGTTCTCCGGGCTCAAGACCGCCGTCGCCCGCTGGGTGGAGGCCCGGGAGGCGTCCGGCGAGCCGGTGCCCGTGGCCGACGTCGCGGCCTCGTTCCAGGAGGCGGTCTGCGACGTGCTGACCCGCAAGGCCGTCGACGCCGCGGTCGCCCAGGGCGTCGAGGACCTGCTCATCGGCGGCGGGGTGGCCGCCAACTCCCGGCTCCGCGTGCTCGCGGAGGAGCGGGCCGCCCTGCACGGCGTACGAGTCCGGGTGCCGCGTCCCGGGCTGTGCACCGACAACGGCGCGATGGTGGCCGCGCTCGGTGCGGAGATGGTGCTCCGGGGACGCGACCCCCTCGGGCCTCGACATCCCTGCCGACTCGAGCCTGCCGGTCACCGAGGTCCTGGTCTGACCGACAGGGTCTCAGGGCTGCGAGTCGTGAGAAGGGTGGACGGGGGACCTCGTCCATGTTGTCGCTGTTGCCGCCGGCCAGTCGCTCGTGAGCTTGCCCGTCGGCGGTCATCCGCATGAGGCTCCAGGCGTCCTCGCCAACACGGTCGCGAGCAGTGTGTTGTCGGCGTCCCAGACCACGTCGTTGATGAACGCCGGGTGCTCCTTGCTCGTCCTGGTACTCCGCCAGCACGTCACCGGTGCGCGGCATCGAGGATCGCGACGCTGCCGTCGCCGATGCCGTCCCGGTACGCCGGGTGACCGATCACGTACTTGCCGTCCGGGCTGAACTGGCCCAGCGTGTAGTCGCAGGTCGTCCAGGCCTTGTCCCCGGACCGCCCGAGGACGACGCTGCAGGATCCGGCGTCGGTGATCGAGGTGACGCCGCTGAGCGACCCGTCGGGCGACACGCCGTCGACCGACAGCACGGTGCGGTCAGCGGCGACACGATCACGTGCGAGGTGCACCGAGTAGCCGGACTGTCCGTCCGGCTCCTGGCCGTTGAACATGACCGCGCAGCCACCGTCTCGCCGGCATTCTCGATGCACGAGCTCGGAGCCGATCACGGCGACCGGCTCCAGCGGAGGCCCGGGCAGGGCCTCGCGGGGAGCGATGGACATCGGTGCGGCGTCGAGGGGTGACGGTCATCAGCTTTCCGTCAGGCGTCGCGTATGCCACGACGGTCCCGTCGCGCGAGACCGCCAGCGCCCCGGTCCTCGGCTGGGAGCCGGTCACCATCCCGTCGGCGTCGAGGAAGTCGACGAAGGCGTCCCCGTTCTGGTCCCTGCAGGTGGCGACCCAGCCGTCGCCGAGTGGAGCCAGGTCGGTCGTAGTCCTCGGCGACGGGCACGCTGTCCTCGGCCCTTCATGATGAAGCCGTTGTAGAGGTAGGGGATGCCCGTCGTCGCTGCGGTGACCGGGCGGTCGGTGGTCAAGCAGTGACCCGGTGGGCGGCCCTTGCCGGGGACAGGGGGCGTCGGTCGAGCCGTCGGCTCCGGTCGGCATCGACCGTCGGGGTCGCCGCGGGGCCGCGTGTCCGGACGGCCACGGTGCTGTCGGTCATGGCGATGCCCGCGGGGACCGCCACGGCGAGCACGGCGGCCGCGGCGAGCCCGGAGAGGGCCGCCCGGCGGCGACGGATGCCGCGGGCGCGGCCCTTGACGTCGTCCAGGGACAGCGGGCTGCGTCGTCGCCGAGCCGGTCGGCGCGGCTCCGCAGCGTGTCGCGCAGCGGGTCGTGGTCGCTCATCGCTCCTCCTGGGAGGCCAGGTCGGCGTTGTCGACGCGGTCGCCGACGCGGGTGCGCAGCGCGGCGAGCGCGCGGCTGGTCTGGGACTTGACGGTGCCCACCGAGACTCCGAGCACGGCGGCGGTCTCGGCCTCGCTCAGCTCCTCGTAGTAGCGCAGCACCACGGCCGCGCGCTGCTTGCGCGGCAGGGTCTGGACGAGGGCCCACAGGTCGGCGTCGTGGCCGGGCCGGTCGCCTGCTCGGCGGCCTCCTCGGGCAGCTCGGAGGTCGTGGTCTCGCGCTTCTTCCAGGACCGGCGCCACAGCGAGTTGTGCTCGTTGACGAGGATGCGGCGGACGTAGCCGTCCAGCGAGTCGCTGGCGCTGCACCTTGTCCCAGCTCAGGTAGAGCTTGGCCAGGGCGGTCTGCACGAGGTCCTCGGCGGTGTGCCGGTCCCCGGTGAGGAGGTACGCCGTCCGCAGCAGGCTCGGCTGGCGGGCGGCCATGTACTCGGAGAACTCGGCGTCCCTGTCACCGACGGCCGGCGCAGCGCTCGACACCATGCCGACTCCTGTCTCCATGACGACCGTCACGGCGCCTCACCATCCTTCCGTCTCCACCTGCCGGATCGCTGCTGACACGACCCGGACATCGACCCGGACACCACCAAGACGCAGCCGGTCCCCCCGAAGGTTGCATCCCGCCGAGTCGGCGCGTCCTGCCGCTACTCCGGCCGGCCGGTGAGCGGCCAGCGCAACGCCGAGTCCCACCATGCGACGCCCCCCCGGCGGCACCGAGCGCGCGCCCGCGGCCGGGGGAGGCGTTGAACCAGTGGCGCAGCTGGGAGGCGAGCACCGCCCACAGCCCGTCGCAGACCAGTCCGATGAGGACCGCGACGCACTCCGAGCGCGAACATCTGGCCGTCACGCGGCCGGCGTCCGGGGTCGACGAACTGGGGCAGCACCGCGCCGAACATCATGAAGGCCTTGGGGTTGGAGACGCCGACGACGAACCCCTGCCGCAGGACCCGCGGACCGGCTGGAGCGGAGCGGTGCGCCCCGGGTCTCCGGCGTCGCCGCCGTCGGCGACGCGCATGGCGGCGCGGTGCCGGAACGCCTGCATGCCGAGCCACACCATGTAGGCCGCCCCGGCCAGCTTGATGACGGTGAAGACGACGGCCGAGTCGGCCACGACGGGGCCGAGCCCCAGGCACACCAGCGCCATCACGACGAACATGCCCGAGCGGAGTTGCCCAGCGACGCTCAGCAACGCGACCAGACGCCCGTACGCCATCGCGCGGCCGATCACGAACATGCACGCTCGGGCCGGGGATCGCGATGATCACCAGCGCGGCGACGCCGAAGGCCAGCAGCTGGTGGGTGGTGACGACGGGCACGCCGGATCAGTGTCCCAGCAGGACGCACCAGGAGCGCCGTACCTTTGCCGGCGACTCGCGTCAGCACCACCGTGGCCTCCGCGTCACCCCGCAGCGCCAGCCGCTTCCGCAGCTCGTTCGGGTACGACGTCGACGCCCCGCTTCTTGATCGTGAGCCGGCCGATGCCGCGCTCACGCAGGGCGGCCTTGAGCTGCTTCTCCTGGTACGGCAGCTCCTCGAGCACCTCGAAGCCGCGGGCGTACGGCGTACGCACCGGGGCGTCTGCCGAGACGTAGGCGATGTGCCCGTCCAGCAGCCAGCCGCCGAGCTTCGCGGCGACCGCCGTGACCAGCCCGGCGCGGATCACCGCGCCGTCCGGCTCGTAGAGGTAGCGCCCCGGCGGCCGCACCTCGGCGGGCCCGGGGTCGTCCTCCGACGTGAGCGTCGCGAGCCCCTGGCCCGCCATGACGGTCGCCCGCCGCGCGGTGGTGGCGAGGTGCGGGGACCAGAGCACGGCCTCCTTGACCTCCCCGGCGGAGCTGACCCACTCGGCCTCGACTCCGGGCGGCACGCGCTCGTGCGGGATCCCGGGCGCGACCTTGACGACCGCCGGCCGGGTGAGGAGCTGTTCGACGAACGACCACGGCGGGCTGTAGGCGTCGACGTCGAACACCCGCCCCCGGGCGGAGCGCCGGGCCGGGTCGGCGAACGCGACGGCGAAGGGGGAGAGGTCCAACGCGGTGACGTCGGCGGTCATGACGGCACCGGGCAGGTCGAGCGCGGCGAGGTTCGCCTCGGCGAGGGCCACGCGGACCGGGTCGAGGTCGACGCCGGCCGCGGTGAGTCCGGCGCGGGCGAGCGCGATGAGGTCCCCGCCGATCCCGCAGCCCAGGTCGACGACGGACGCGGGTCGCGCGAACGAGATCCGCCGCGCCCGGTGGGTCGCCACCTCGGCGCGCGTCGACTGCTCCAGGCCGTCCTGCGTGAAGTACATCCGTGCCGCGTCGGCCCCGAACTTCGTCTCGGCGGCATCCTCGGAGGACCGCCTGGCTCATCACCGCGGCGGCGTGCTCGGGAGGCAGCGCGCGGCGGAGCACCTCGCCGGCGCGGATCGGGCTGACGCCGTCCCGGTGCAGCTGAGCAGCCGTGACCAGGGCGGCCTGCCCCTCCGTCGTCCGCAGCCAGGCCACCGTCTCGACGTCCACCGGCGCATCCTCCCACCGGCAGGACGCGCCGGGTCGGCGGGCTTGGGGTTGGCACTCGACTTGACCGAGTGCTAGTCGCGGCGTAGTTTCTGGGTTGGCACTCTCGCCATGAGGGTGCTAACCGCTCGGAAGAAGTGCGACCCCCGCGACGGCGTGCGTCGACCGGGCGAAAGTCTTGGAAGCTCATCTCTCGACACAACGAAAAGTGGAGGTCGACGACGTGTCGGTCAACATCAAGCCGCTCGAGGACCGGATCCTCGTGAAGACCCTCGACGCCGAGCAGACCACGGCTTCCGGCCTGGTCATCCCGGACACGGCCAAGGAGAAGCCCCAGGAGGGCGAGGTCATCGCGGTCGGCCCCGGTCGCTTCAACGAGGACGGCGACGAGCGCATCCCGCTCGACATCAGCGTCGGTGACAAGGTCATCTACAGCAAGTACGGCGGCACCGAGGTCAAGTACGGCGGCGAGGAGTACCTCATCCTCTCCGCCCGCGACGTCCTCGCCGTCGTCGGCTGACGCCGGCCCGCTGACGCCCAGCACCACGAACACCTGACTCCGCCCCGGGCGGCCCCGCCGCGAGGCCGGGCCCCTGGGGCGGTGTCGTTTCCCGACTTCTGGAACCAACGAAAGGCAGTGACTCTTCGATGCCGAAGATCCTCGAGTTCGACGAGAGCGCACGGCGCTCCCTCGAGCGTGGCGTGGACGCCCTCGCCAACACCGTCAAGGTGACGCTCGGCCCCAAGGGCCGGTACGTCGTCCTGGACAAGAAGTGGGGCGCCCCCACCATCACCAACGACGGTGTGACGGTGGCGCGGGAGGTGGAGCTCGACGACCCGTTCGAGAACCTCGGCGCCCAGCTCACCAAGGAAGTCGCCACCAAGACCAACGACATCGCAGGTGACGGCACCACCACCGCCACCGTGCTGGCCCAGGCCATGGTCCACGAGGGCCTGCGCGCCGTGGCCGCCGGAGCCAACCCGATGGCGCTCAAGCGCGGGATGGACAAGGCCGCCGAGGCCGTCGGGGAGGCCCTGCTCAAGGCGGCTCGCGACGTCGACTCCAAGGAGGACATGGCCGCCGTCGCGACCGTGTCGAGCCGCGACCCGCAGATCGGCGAGCTGCTCGCCGAGGCCTTCGACAAGGTCGGCAAGGACGGTGTGATCACCGTCGAGGAGTCCAACACCATGGGCACCGAGCTCGACTTCACCGAGGGCATGCAGTTCGACAAGGGCTACATCTCCCCGTACTTCGTCACCGACAGCGAGCGCATGGAGGCTGTCCTCGACGAGCCCGTACATCCTGCTCCACCAGGGCAAGATCAGCTCGATCGCCGAGCTCCTGCCGCTGCTGGAGAAGGTCATGCAGTCGGGCAAGCCGCTGTTCATCGTCGCCGAGGACATCGAGGGCGAGGCGCTCTCGACGCTGGTCGTGAACAAGATCCGCGGCACCTTCAACGCCGCCGCGGTCAAGGCGCCGGCGTTCGGCGACCGCCGCAAGGCGATGCTGCAGGACATCGCGGTGCTCACCGGCGGCCAGGTCGTCGCTCCCGAGGTCGGGCTCAAGCTCGACCAGGTCGGGCTCGAGGTCCTGGGCCAGGCCCGTCGCGTCGTCGTCACCAAGGACGACACCACGATCGTGGACGGCGCCGGAGACCAGGCCGAGGTCAACGGCCGGGTCAACCAGATCAAGGCCGAGATCGAGAAGTCGGACTCCGACTGGGACCGCGAGAAGCTGCAGGAGCGGCTCGCGAAGCTCGCCGGCGGCGTCTGCGTCGTCAAGGTCGGCGCGGCCACCGAGGTCGAGCTCAAGGAGAAGAAGCACCGCATCGAGGACGCCGTCTCCGCGACGCGCGCCGCGATCGAGGAGGGCATCATCCCCGGCGGCGGCTCCGCGCTGGTGCACGCCGTGTCCGCGCTGCAGGAGGGGCTGGGCCTGGCCGGCGACGAGGCCTTCGGTGCCCGCGTGGTCGCGAAGGCCGTCGACGAGCCGCTGCGGTGGATCGCCGAGAACGGCGGCGAGAACGGCTACGTCGTGGTGGCGAAGGTCCGGGAGGCCGGCGTCGGCAACGGCTACAACGCCGCGACCGGCGAGTACGGCGACCTCTTGGCCCAGGGCATCCTGGACCCGGTGAAGGTGACCCGGTCGGCGCTGCTCAACGCCACGTCGATCGCCGCCATGCTGCTGACCACGGAGACCCTCGTGGTGGAGAAGCCCGAGGAGGAGGACGAGTCCGCCGCGGCCGGCCACGGCCACGGGCACGGGCACGGGCACTGAGCCCCGCCACTCCGCACCTACGAACGCCCCCGGTCACCGACCGGGGGCGTTCGTACGTCTCAGGCGCCGGCAGGACGGGCCCGTCGGTCAGGGGCGGTAGTCGTTGAACACGTCGAGGCCGAACCGGTTCAGCCCGTCCTGGGCGGCGAAGCCGATGTGCTCGAGACCGAACAGGTCCTCCAGCGAGGCCAGCAGGGAGTAGTGGTTGTACGGCGTGGTGCTCCAGCTGTGTCGCTGCGTCCACTTCGAGATGACCAGAGCCCCGATGCGCCCGCCGCCCATGCCGGTGATCCCCGGCATGGGTGAGTTGGGGCCCGGCTGCTCGTCGCAGCAGGCGCTGGCGTCGCTCTGCGGGCCGTCGGACTCGTCGGAGGTGATGACGAGGACGCCGTTGCGCCGGAACGCGGGAGAGCGCAGGATCTGCGGGACCCAGTGCCGCATCCAGCGATTGATCGAGGTCAGGCCGCCGGGCCTGCCGTCGACGCACGGCTCGTCGTGGCCGTCGGAACACAGGTCCGGGGTGATGTAGCTCAGGTTGCGCGTGGTCCGCACCCGGTCGAGGTCCCGCCGCAGCCTGCGCAGGTCCACGACGTGCCGCTTGCAGTACGTCGGGCGGTCGATGATCGAGTGGAAGTACATGAACGGGTTGTGCCGGGTGGCGTACTGGTCGCCCTTCTCCGCCTGCTGCGTGTCGTCCTGGCTGTCGACCTCCGGGTGCCGGCAGGACTTCCCCATGTCCTGCATGTAGCCGCGCCAGCGCAACCCCTTCTTGTCCATCTGACGCACCAGCGTCGGGACCTCCGCGGGGAAGACGCAGCCGCGCCCGACGTACTGACCGGGGGGCACGGTCCCCTCACCGGTGAAGTCGGCGAAGCCTTGGCAGTCCGCCTGGATCTCCGGGTCCGGCGCCTGCCCGGAGATCTGGGCCAGGTAGTTGCCCAGCGAGTTGTGCGCGGTGCCGTAGTAGTTGTTGATGAGCACGCCCTTGCCGCGCAGCTTCTTCGCGAGGTACGGCGCCGGGGAGCCCGGCCCCCAGGTCCGCTCGTAGTCCTTGTTCTCGATGTTGACCACGAACACGTGCTTGGCGGGCGGCAGGTAGTCCGGCCTGCTGGCCGTCGCCGCCCGCGCCTCGGCCGGGCGAACCGAGGATGCCTGCTGAGGGGTCGCGGTCGCGGTGGCCGAGCCGCCCGCGGCCAGCACGGCGACCACCAGCGCGAGGCGTACGAGGATGCGGGTCATGCCGGCAGCTCCCATCCGAGGTCGAGGGCGAGCTCGCGGAGATCCGTCCACTCGGTCTCCGAGCTGGGCAGTCCCTCCGCCGGCGTGCCGCAGGGGCCTTCGGGGACGAACGGCGGCACGGTGATCGCCGGTGCGCTCAGGTCGGGGTCGGCGTCCCAGTCCAGCACCTCCGCGATGTTGCGGGCGTGGGCGTCGCGGGGGGTCAGCGGCTCCAGGTCCCAGCGCCACTCGATCGCCTTGAGCACCGACGTGTGGTCGTAGGTGCGGTGCGCGACATGCCCCCGCCGCGCCCGCGGCGAGATGACCACGGCCGGGACGCGGAACCCGCGCCGGCGGGTCCGCCGATGCACGTCGGGGGCGCGGCCGGGCGTGACGTGGTCGAAGAAGCCGCCCCACTCGTCGTAGTTGACGACGAGGAGGGTGCTGGCCCACTTCGGGCTGGTGGTGACCGCGGTGTAGACGTCGGCCAGGAACTGCTCGCCGTTCCGGATGTCGGCGTGCGGGTGGTCGTCGCCCGAGGTGCCGGAAGGCTCGTCGAGGAAGCGCGGGTCGACGAAGCTCACCTCCGGCAGGGTGCCGGCGGCGGCGTCGGCGGCGAAGTCGGTGAAGTGCCGGGAGATGTCGAGGTGCTTGTCGTACCAGAGCGCGGTGAAGGGGATGTCGGAGTAGTAGTAGGTCCCGCTCAGCCCCGCCTTGGCCAGCCGGTCCCAGATGGTCGGCATCGTCGCCTGGGCGGTGCTGTTGTGCAGGCGGTCGGTCTGAGCGCTGTGCTGGTAGAAGCGGTTCGGGTAGGTCTCGGCCAGCACCGCGGAGAAGTACCGGTCGCAGGTGGTCCACCCCGGCGCTGCCTGGGCGAAGAACGCCAGGTCCTCGGCGGTGTAGTAGCCGATGGCGAGCAGGTCGTTGTCGCCCGCCCGGAGCCAGCCGTCGTTGCGGCCGCGGTCGAGCTCCACCCGGCCGCCCTCGAAGGAGTGGTCGGGGTCGACGTGCCCGCAGGAGGCGTAGTGCGTCAGGTGGTGGGTTCGGTGCCGGACGCCGTACCGGTCCATGAACCGCAACCCGGACTGCTTGCCGTCGGCGCCCGGCACCCAGCCGAGGAAGTGGTCGAAGGAGCGGTTCTCCATCATCACCACGACGACGTGGTCGATGCCCGAGGCGTCCGGCGCCGGGAGCGCAGCAGCAGCCTCGGCTGCCGCCGGCCGCAGCCACCTGTCACCCCCCAGGCCCGCCGCGCCCACGGCGCCGACGGCGGCTGCGGACGTCGTTCCGGTCAGGACGGCACGCCGGGTGAGCTCCACCGGACAGACCCTAGGCCTTCGGCACGCCCGGGGACAGGGAGTCGTCGGGTGTTCAGCCGGAGTTCACGGGCGGTACGCGCCGTACACGTCGGTCCCGAACGTGCTCAACCCGTCCACCGCGGCGTACCCCAACCGGTTGAGGCCGAACAGGTCCTCGAGCGAGGCGAGGAGCGAGTAGTGGTTGTACGGCGTGACGCTCGTGCTGCCGGGCTTGGTCCACCGCGAGATCACGACGGTACCGATCCGGCCACCGCCCATGCCGGTCAGCCCCGGTGACGCCGCGTTGGGTCCCGGCTGCTCGTCGCAGCAGGCGTCCGCGCCGCCGTCGCCGCCGTCGGACTCGTCCGCGGTGATGATCAGCACGCCGTCGCGCCGGAAGGCCGGCGACCGCAGGATGAGCGGTACCCACTCCCGCAACCAGTCGTCCGCCGACTCGAGGCCGCCCGGTCGGCCGTCGACGCAGGGCGCGTCGTGACCGTCCGAGCACAGGTCTGGGCTGATGTAGCTCAGGTTCCGGGTGGTGCGTACCCGCAACAGGTCGCCGCGCAGGTTCTCCAGGTCGACCACGTGCTTCTCGCAGTAGGCCTGTCGGTCGATGATCGAGTGGAAGTACATGAACGGGTTGTGCCGGGTGGCGTACTGGTCGTCGGCCTCGGCGGCCTGGGTGTCGTCGGGCGCGTTCAGCTCCGGGTGCCGGCACGGGGTGCCCATGTCCTCCATGTAGCCCCGCCAGGTCAGGCCCGCCTTGTCCAGCTGACCGACCAGGGTCGGCGTCTCCGCGGGGAAGACGCAGCCGCGGCCGATGTACTGGCCGGGTGGCACGGTGCCCTCGTCGGTGAAGTCGGCGAAGGTCTGGCAGTCGGCCTGGATGTCGGGCCCGGGTCCCTGGCCGGAGATCTGCGCGAGGTAGTTGCCCAGCGAGTGGTGCGCTGTGCCGTAGTAGTTCTCGAGCAGCACTCCCTTGCTGCGGAGCGGGCCTGCGAGGTACGGCGCCTCCGACTCGGGTCCGTAGACGCGGTCGAAGCTCTTGTTCTCGACGTTGATCACGAAGACGTGCTCGGCCGGCGGCAGGCTGCGCGGCTGCCCCTCGACCGGCGACGAGAAGGAGGGGTCCTGGGAGGACGACTGGGGGAAGTCGTCGCTCAGCGAGCAGCCGCTCGCCGAGAGGACGGCCAGCGCGGTCGCGACGGAGGCCAGGACCAACCTGGTGGGGGGCATGGTTCGAGGATAGGGGGCCTCGACCAACCCGCAGCCGCCGTCGGCGTACTTCGGGACGTTCGGGGGCAGACTTCACCTGTCGCACTGGACTAAGGTCACCTCAGACCATGGGGGTGGGGGACTGTGACTGCGCAACCGTTGCGTCTTGGGGGACTGGCGTTGTTGTGCGCCCTGGCCACGGCCACGCTGGTCCTGGTGACCACGCTGGCCTCCCAGCTGGTCCTGGCGGCGGTGGCGGCGGTGGGCCTCGTCGAGCCCGCCGCGACCGTGCCGCACGGGGACGGGGTCGTCCAGGGCACGCTCGTGTCCGCGGAGACCGACGAGCCCGGCTGCGACGCGTCCGCACGGCCGCGGGCCGAGCGGTGTGGGCACCAGGAGGGCGCGCCGGTTCGCCGCCCGTAGACTGGCGGTTCGCGATCCGGTCGAGCACGGAAGGTCCGCCTTGAGCCTCCACCCCGCAGCAGGAGTCCCCGACAAGTTCCTCCCGCTCGGGCTGACGTACGACGACGTGCTGCTGCTCCCCGGGGAGACCGACGTGGTCCCGAGCGAGGTGGACACCACCTCACGGCTGACCCGGGAGATCAGCCTGCGGGTGCCGCTGGTGTCGAGCGCGATGGACACCGTCACCGAGTCCCGGATGGCGATCGCGATGGCCCGGCAGGGCGGGATCGGGGTGCTGCACCGCAACCTGTCGATCGAGGACCAGGCCTACCAGGTGGACCTGGTGAAGCGGACCCAGACCGGCATCATCTCCAACCCCGTGACGATCGGTCCCAAGGCAACGCTGGAGGAGCTGGACGAGCGCTGCGGCGAGTACCGCGTCTCCGGCCTCCCGGTGGTCGACGAGGGCACCAAGCTGCTCGGCATCATCACCAACCGCGATCTCCGGTTCGTCCCCGTCGCGGAGTGGGCCACGACCCTGGTGGCCGACGTGATGACCCCGATGCCGCTCATCACCGCGCCGGTGGGCATCGATCGCGAGGACGCCGCGGTCATCCTGCGCCAGCACAAGCGCGAGCGGCTGCCCTTGGTCGACGACCAGGGCCACCTGGCCGGTCTGATCACGGTGAAGGACTTCGTGAAGTCCGAGCAGTTCCCCAACGCGTCGAAGGACGCCGACGGGCGGCTGCTCGTCGGCGCGGCGGTCGGCTACTTCGGTGACGCCTACGACCGGGCCACGACGCTGATCGAGGCCGGCGTCGACGTCCTCGTGGTCGACACCGCCCACGGTCACGCCCGGCTGCTGCTGGAGATGGTCGAGCGGCTGAAGAAGGACCCTGCGACGCGCGGCGTGCAGATCGTCGGCGGCAACATCGGCACCCGCGCCGGTGCCCAGGCCCTGGTCGACGCCGGTGTCGACGCGGTCAAGGTCGGCGTCGGACCGGGGTCCATCTGCACCACCCGGGTGGTGGCCGGGGTCGGCGTACCCCAGATCACCGCGGTGTACGACGCGGCCGAGGCCTGCCGGCCCGCGGGCGTCCCGGTGATCGCCGACGGCGGGCTGCAGTACTCCGGGGACATCGCCAAGGCGCTCGTCGCCGGGGCGGACAGCGTGATGGTCGGCTCGGTGCTCGCCGGTTGCGAGGAGAGCCCCGGCGAGCTGATCTTCGTCGCCGGCAAGCAGTACAAGTCCTATCGCGGCATGGGGTCGCTCGCCGCCATGTCGAGCCGCGGCAAGAAGTCCTACTCCAAGGACCGCTACTTCCAGGCCGACGTGGCCAGCGACGACAAGATCGTCCCGGAGGGCATCGAGGGGCAGGTGGCCTACCGGGGGCCGGTCAGCGCGGTGGCGCACCAGCTCATCGGCGGCCTGCAGCAGTCGATGTTCTACGTCGGCGCCCGGACGATCCCCGAGCTCCAGGAGAAGGGCCGGTTCGTGCGGATCACCTCCGCGGGGCTCAAGGAGAGCCACCCGCACGACATCGAGATGACCGCCGAGGCGCCGAACTACAACGCCCGTCGGTAGGGTTCCCCCCGTGCAGGACATCGAGATCGGCCGTGCCAAGAGAGGTCGTCGGGCGTGGTCGTTCGACGACATCGCGATCGTCCCCTCCCGGCGGACGCGTGACCCGGAGGAGGTCTCGACGGCCTGGCAGATCGACGCCTACCGGTTCGAGATCCCGGTGCTGGCCGCGCCGATGGACTCGGTGATGTCGCCGGCGACCGCCGTCTCCCTCGGTCGCCATGGCGGGCTGGGCGTGCTCGACCTCGAGGGGCTCTGGACGCGCTACGACGACCCGACGGACCTGCTGGCCGAGGTGGCGTCGCTCGACGAGGCCGCCGCCACGCGACGCATGCAGGAGATCTACGCCGAGCCGATCAAGGCGGAGCTGATCACCGAGCGGCTGCGGACGATGCGCTCGGAAGGCGTCACGGTGGCCGGGAGCCTGTCGCCGCAGCGGACCAAGGAGTTCGCGAAGACCGTGGTCGACGCCGGCGTCGACATGTTCGTGATCCGGGGGACGACGGTGTCCGCGGAGCACGTGTCCGGTCAGGCCGAGCCGCTGAACCTCAAGGAGTTCATCTACGAGCTCGACGTGCCGGTGATCGTTGGCGGCTGCGCGACGTACCAGGCCGCGCTGCACCTGATGCGCACCGGCGCCGCGGGGGTCCTGGTGGGCTTCGGCGGCGGGGCCGCGCACACGACCCGCACCGTGCTGGGCGTCGCGGTGCCGATGGCGAGCGCCGTCGCCGACGTCGCGGCCGCCCGTCGCGACTACCTCGACGAGTCGGGTGGCCGCTACGTCCACGTGATCGCGGACGGTTCGATCGGCAGGTCCGGCGACCTGGCCAAGGCCATCGCCTGCGGAGCCGACGCGGTGATGATCGGCTCACCCCTGGCGCGGGCCACCGAGGCGCCCGGCCGCGGCTACCACTGGGGATCGGAGGCCTGGCACCACAAGTTGCCGCGCGGCGAGCGGATCCGCATCGGCACGTCGGGCAGCCTCGAGGAGATCCTCTTCGGCCCGTCCACGACCGCCGACGGGACGATGAACCTCGTCGGGGCGCTGCGGCGCGCGATGGCGATGACCGGCTACACCGAGCTCAAGGAGTTCCAGCGGGTCGAGGTCGTCGTCCAGTAGCGCCGGGCAGGACCGCGGAACCGGTCGCGTCCGCAATGCGTCGGAACGACACGGCGGCCTCCCGTACGTCCGCCGGCCCGGCTACGGCAGCGACATGTGCGAGCGCCGGGACCTCGACGTTCTCCGGCGGATCATCCGGTCGATCGAGCAGGTCGGCCGGGACAGGAACGGGTGCGACGCCGTACCGGAGCCGGAGCGCCGGGGGCGGAGCCTGCGGACTGCGCGCCGGAGGACCGCGACGAGCAGGTGCTGATCGTGCGGCTCCACGCCGACGACCCGGTCGGGGGACCAGGACCTACGTGGACGAGGGGTTCGCGCGAGGATTGTCCCGGTACTTCCGGCCCGTGTGGGGTTGATCCGCGGCTGCAAGACTCGAGGTATGACGACGCCGCTGAGTCCTGAGAACCGTTCCGCCGCGCTCGGCCGGCTCGCGACCGAGGAGGTCGACGTGCTGGTCGTGGGAGGCGGGGTGACCGGGGCGGGGATCGCGCTGGATGCGGTGACCCGCGGCCTGAGCTGCGGACTGATCGAGCAGCGCGACCTGGCGTCGGGCACGTCGTCCCGGTCGAGCAAGCTCATCCACGGCGGGCTGCGCTACCTGGAGATGCTCGACTTCCGGCTGGTCCGGGAGGCGCTGCAGGAGCGGGGCCTGCTGCTGACCAGGCTGGCGCCGCACCTGGTCCGGCCGGTGCCCTTCCTCTACCCGCTGACCCACCACTGGGAGCGGCCCTACATCGGCGCCGGGATGGTGCTCTACGACTCGTTCGCCAAGGCCGGGAAGTACCCGATGGGTGTGCCGATGCACCGCCACCTCAGCAAGCGGCACGCTCTACGCATCTTCCCGGACCTGAAGGCGGAGACGCTGACCGGCGCGGTGCAGTACTACGACTGCCAGGTCGACGATGCCCGGCACACGATGCTGCTGGCGCGCACCGCGGCCCACCACGGCGCCCTCGTCGCCACCCGCACCCGGGTCACCGGCTTCGTCCGCGAGGGCGAGCGCGTCACCGGCGTCACGGCCCGCGACCTGGAGACCGGCCGGGAGATCGTGGTCCGCGCGAAGGTGGTCGTGAACGCCGCCGGCGTCTGGACCGACGAGATCCAGGAGATGGTCGGCGGCCGCGGTGTGCTCAACGTCCAGGCCAGCAAGGGCATCCACCTGGTCGTGCCACGGGACCGGATCCGCTCGGAGACCGGGATCATCCTGCGCACCGAGAAGTCGGTGCTGTTCGTGATCCCCTGGGGCCGGCACTGGATCATCGGGACGACGGACACCGCCTGGGACCTGGACAAGGCGCACCCGGCGGCGTCCAAGGCAGACATCGAGTACCTGCTCGAGCACGTCAACTCGATCCTGCGGGAGCCGCTGCGTCACGAGGACGTCGAGGGCGTCTACGCCGGTCTCCGACCGCTCCTCAGGGGCGAGTCCGACCAGACGAGCCGGTTCTCGCGCGAGCACGTCGTCGTCACGCCGGTCCCCGGGCTGGTCCTCGTGGCCGGCGGCAAGTACACGACGTACCGGGTGATGGCCGAGGACGCCGTCGACGCGGCGGCCCACTCCATCGGCGGCGGCGTCCCGCCGAGCATCACCGACCGGGTGCCGCTGCTGGGCGCCGAGGGCTACGAGACCCGGCGCAACCAGGTGGGCGCGCTCGCCGAGCGTGCCGGCGTGCACCGCGCCCGCATCGAGCACCTGCTCGGCCGGTACGGCGACCTGGTGGACCAGGTGCTCGACCTGGTCGAGGCCGACCGCGAGCTGGGGGACCCGCTGCCGGGCGCGGAGGACTACCTGCGGGCCGAGGTCGTCTACGCCGTCACCCACGAGGGCGCGCGGCACCTCGACGACGTGCTGACCCGGCGGACCAGGATCTCCATCGAGGTGTTCGACCGCGGCGTCGGCGCAGCGCGCCCGGCCGCGGAGCTGATGGCCGGGCCGCTCGGGTGGGACAAGGCCGCGGTGGACGACGAGGTCGACCACTACCTGCGCCGGGTCGCCGCCGAGCGGCAGAGCCAGCGGCAGATGACCGACCATGAGGCGGACGAGGCGCGGGTGAGCGCCCGCGACGTCCTGGGCAGCTGACCCGCGGCTGGGGAGCTACCGGGGGTAGCCGGGGCGGCGGTGCTTCACATACCATCGGTATATGAATGCCACCCCTGAGCCCGCTGACCCGGGCGGCGCCGCAGCCGCTGCCGAGATCCTCGACCCCGACCACGACCCGCAGGCGTCCTACGCGATCGACCAGACGATGGTCCGCCGGCTGACCGGGCTGCTGACCGCGAGCAGCGGGGAGAGCGTCAAGGCGGTGTCGCCGATCACCGGCCAGCCTCTCGGCTACATCCCGCAGTCGACGGCCGCGGACGTCGAGGAGGCCTTCCGCCGCGCCCGGAAGGCGCAGGCGGAGTGGGCGCGCACGTCGCTGAAGGAGCGTGAGGCGCTGTTCATGCGGCTCCACGACATCGTCCTGGAGCGCCAGGACGAGATCATGGACCTCATCTGCTGGGAGTCGGGCAAGGCGCGCAAGCACGCCTTCGACGAGCCGCTGCACATCGCGCTCACCGCGCGCTACTACGCCCGCACCGGCAACCAGCACCTCGGCACGAAGCGGGTCGCCGGCGTCGTACCAGGGCTCACGCACGTCGAGGTCAACCGCATCCCCAAGGGGGTCGTCGGGATCATCTCGCCGTGGAACTACCCGTTCACGATGGCGCTCTGCGACGGGCTTCCCGCGCTGAAGGCCGGCAACGCGGTCGTCTCCAAGCCGGACGCCCAGACGATGCTCACCGCGCTCCTCGGGCTCGAGATGCTGCACCAGGCCGGCTTCCCCAAGGACCTGTGGCAGGTCGTCGCGGGACCGGGGCGGGTGCTCGGCAGCGAGATCATCGACCGCTCCGACTACATCTGCTTCACCGGCTCCACGGCGACCGGCAAGCTGATCGCCAAGCAGTGCGCCGACCGGCTGATCGGCTGCTCGCTGGAGCTGGGCGGCAAGAACCCGATCCTCATCCTCCGCGACGCCGACCTGGACCGGGCCGCCGAGGGCGCGGTCCGCGCCGCGTTCTCCAACGCGGGCCAGCTCTGCGTCTCCATGGAGCGGATGTTCGTGGCCGACCAGGTCTACGACCGGTTCATGCAGAAGTTCGTCGACCGGGTCAACGCGATGAGCCTGGGCGCCTCGCCCGACTGGGGCGTCGACATGGGTTCGCTGATCTCCTCCGACCAGCTCGACACCGTCGTCGAGCACGTCGAGGACGCCAAGGCCAAGGGCGCGCGGGTCCTCACCGGCGGTCGGGCGCGGCCCGACCTCGGGCCGTACTTCTACGAGCCCACGGTGCTGGAGAACGTCCAGCCGGGCATGCAGTGCTTCGGCGACGAGAGCTTCGGGCCGGTCATCTCGGTCTACCGGTTCACCGACGAGGCGGACGCGATCGACCGGGCCAACGAGGGGCAGTACGGCCTCAACGCCTCGATCTACACCCGCGACACCAAGCGCGGTCGACGAGATCGCGAAGCAGATCAAGTGCGGCACGGTCAACGTCAACGAGGCGTTCGGCGCGACGTTCGCGAGCATCGAGTCCCCGATGGGCGGCATGCGCGAATCCGGCATGGGACGCAGGCAGGGCGCCGAGGGCATCCTCCGCTACACCGAGCCGCAGTCGGTCGCCACCCAGCGGCTGCTCCGGTTCGGCCCGTCGTACGGCATGAACGACAAGCAGTACGCCGCGTTCATGACCGCGTCGGTGAAGCTCATGTCCAAGCTCGGCAGGAAGTGACCCCCGAATGACCAACCACGACTTCGACGTCCTCGTCATCGGTTCGGGCTTCGGGGGCTCGGTCTCCGCGCTCCGGCTGACCGAGAAGGGGTACAAGGTCGGCGTGATCGAGGCCGGCGCGCGGTTCAACGACGAGGACTTCGCGAAGACCTCCTTCGAGGCGAAGAAGTACCTCTTCCGGCCGGAGATCGGCATGTACGGGATCCAGCGCATCGAGGCGGTCCGCGACTCGCTGATCATGGCCGGCGCCGGCGTGGGCGGTGGCTCGCTCGTCTACGCGAACACGCTCTACGAGCCGCTCGACCAGTTCTACCGCGACCCGCAGTGGCGCGACATCACCGACTGGAAGGCCGAGCTGGCGCCGTACTACGACCAGGCGAAGCGGATGCTCGGCGTGGTCGAGAACCCGGTCCGCACCGCCTCCGACGACGTGATGGAGCAGGTGGCGAAGGACCTCGGGGTCGCGGACACCTTCCACCCCACCCCGGTGGGGGTGTTCTTCGGCGGTCCGGAGGCCCAGCCGGGCGACCCGGTGCCCGACCCGTTCTTCGGCGGCGCCGGGCCGGACCGCAACGTCTGCATCGAGTGCGGCGACTGCATGACCGGCTGCAAGTACAACGCCAAGAACACGCTGGTGAAGAACTACCTGTACCTCGCGGAGCAGAAGGGCGCGGAGATCCTCCCGCTGACGACCGTGGCACGGGTGCGCCAGCTCGAGGACGGCGGCTACGAGCTCACCGTCAAGTTCACCAAGGCGAAGCGGACCACCAAGGCGGTGACGCGCACGCTCACCGCCGACCAGGTGATCTTCGCCGCCGCGGCGATCGGCACGCAGAAGCTGCTGCACAAGATGAAGGTGCAAGGGCACCTGCCGAAGCTGTCGGACCGGCTGGGATACCTGTCCCGCACCAACTCCGAGTCGATCCTCGGTGCGATCGCGCCGAAGGACAGCGCCGTCGACTACAGCCACGGCATCGCGATCACCTCGAGCTTCCACCCCGACGAGGACACCCACGTCGAGCCGGTGCGCTACGGCAAGGGCAGCAACCTGATGGCGCTGATGCAGACCGCGCTCACCGACGGGGACGGCCCCGGTCCCCGCTGGCGGACCTGGCTCAACGAGATGTGGCTGATGAAGAAGTCGCTGGTCGACATGTACGACGTCAAGCACTGGTCGGAACGGACGGTCATCGCGCTGGTGATGCAGACGCTGGACAACTCCATCACGACCTACGTCAAGCCGATCCCGGGCACCAAGAAGTGGCGGCTGACGTCGAAGCAGGGGCACGGCACGCCCAACCCGACCTGGATCCCCGTCGCCAACAAGGTGGTCCGGATGATGGCCGACATCATGGGCGGTGGCGTCGCGGGTGGCTCCATCGGCGACCCGTTCAACATGCCGATGACGGCCCACTTCATCGGCGGCTGCACGATCGGGACGTCGGAGGAGAACGGCGTGATCGACGCCTACCAGCGCGTCTACAACTACCCGGGCATGCACATCGCCGACGGGTCGGCGATCTCGGCGAACCTGGGCGTGAACCCGTCGTTGACGATCACCGCCCAGGCGGAGCGGGCGATGTCGTTCTGGCCGAACAAGGGCGAGGCCGACCCCCGGCCGCAGCTCGGGGCGTCGTACCAGCGGATCGAGCCGGTGCAGCCGGCCTCTCCCGCCGTGCCTCCCACCGCTCCGGCTGCCCTCCGGCTGCCGATCGTGTCGGTCTCCTGAGCGGCTGCTCCTGACCCGCGATCGCGGGCCCTGGGCCGGAAAAGACCCAGGGCCCGACCGGGGAGGGAGGATGGTCGGGCCCTGGACAGTCCCAGCAGCTGCTTGGACTTCGAAGACCCGGCCTGGGAGGGAGAAACTTCCGGGTCTCCGCTGGCCCAACGATGCCGGAACCAGGGGGTTACGGCTACCGCGAGAAAAAAGTCAGAAATGCTCCGCCGATAGACTGCAGCCGCTCTCTCGCCCCCTGGGTCACCCCGCTGCCACCCCGCTGGGCACGACCCGAGAACCCGCCGAAAGGTCCAGCTTGACCACCGAACACGACCTGGTCCTCGTCGTCGACTTCGGCGCCCAGTACGCCCAGCTGATCGCCCGCCGCGTGCGGGAGGCGCGCGTCTACTCCGAGATCGTCCCGCACTCGATGCCGGTCGAGGAGATGCTGGCGAAGGGGCCGAAGGCGATCATCCTGTCCGGCGGCCCCTCCTCGGTCTACGCGTCCGGTGCTCCCCACGTGCCGACCGACATCTTTACGGCGGGAGTCCCCGTGTTCGGGATGTGCTACGGCTTCCAGTCGATGGCCCAGTCCCTCGGCGGAGAGGTACGCCGGACCGGGCGGTCGGAGTACGGGCGGACGCCGGTCGTGGTGGCTGAGCCCGGCACCCTGCTCGCCGAGGTGCCCGCGCAGCACCGGGTCTGGATGAGCCACGGCGACTCCGTGGTCGCAGCGCCCGAGGGATTCACCGTGCTCGCCTCGACCGAGGGCTCCCCGGTGGCGGCGTTCGAGGACGTCTCCCGCGGGCTGGCCGGCGTCCAGTGGCACCCGGAGGTGCTGCACACCGAGCACGGGCAGGTGGTCCTCGAGCACTTCCTCCACAAGATCGCCGGCTGCCGGCCCACCTGGACGATGGTCAACATCGTCGAGGAGCAGGTCGAGGCGATCCGCGCGCAGGTCGGGGACGCCCGCGCCATCTGCGGTCTCTCCGGAGGGGTGGACTCCGCGGTCGCGGCCGCCCTCGTGCAGCGGGCCATCGGCGACCAGCTGACCTGCGTGTTCGTCGACCACGGGCTGCTGCGCAAGGGCGAGGCCGAGCAGGTCGAGCGCGACTTCGTCGCCGCCACGGGGGTCTCCCTGCACGTGGTGGACGCCCATGAGCGGTTCCTCGACGCGCTGGCCGGTGTGCACGACCCGGAGGAGAAGCGGAAGATCATCGGCCGCGAGTTCATCCGGGTCTTCGAGCAGGCCGAGCTCGACATCGTCGGCGAGGCCGCCGAGCACGGTGAGAAGGTGCAGTTCCTCGTGCAGGGCACCCTCTACCCCGACGTGGTCGAGTCGGGCGGCGGCAGCGGCGCGGCGAACATCAAGTCGCACCACAACGTCGGCGGTCTCCCCGAGGACCTCGAGTTCGAGCTGGTCGAGCCGCTGCGCACCCTGTTCAAGGACGAGGTCCGGCTGGTGGGCGAGCAGCTCGGCCTGCCACCGGAGATCGTGTGGCGGCACCCGTTCCCCGGCCCCGGCCTCGGGATCCGGATCGTCGGTGAGGTCACCCACGAGCGCCTCGAGATCCTGCGGGACGCCGACGCCATCGCCCGCGAGGAGCTCACCAGGGCCGGGCTCGACCGGGACATCTGGCAGTTCCCGGTGGTGCTGCTGGCCGACGTACGTTCTGTCGGGGTGCAGGGCGACGGCCGCACCTACGGGCACCCGGTCGTGCTGCGGCCGGTCACCTCGGAGGACGCGATGACCGCAGACTGGGCGCGGCTGCCGTACGACGTCGTCGAGGCCATCTCCACCCGGATCACCAACGAGGTGCCGGCGGTCAACCGGGTGACGATCGACGTCACCAGCAAGCCGCCCGGCACCATCGAGTGGGAATGACGGCCGGGACACAATCGCTGCCATGCTCCTCGCCGCCGGTCTGCTGCTGGTTGCCATCGCCGTCGAGGTCGTGAGCACCGCGGCCCTGCCGCGCACCGACGGGTTTCGCGACCCGGGATGGGCCGCCCTCGTGCTCGCCGGGTACGCCCTGGCGATCTGGCTGCTCGCGATCGTGGTGCAGCGGATGCCGGTCTCGGTGGCGTACGCGATCTGGGCGGGGCTCGGCACCGCGGCGATCGCGGTCATCGGCGTGGTCGTCCTGGGGGAGCCGTGGGACATGGTCAAGCTCACCGCAATCGGCCTCATCGTCGTGGGTGTCGTCCTGCTCAACCTGCACGGCGTGCACTGACGTCCGACCCGCTCCGGTGGCGCGTGCGCCGCCGACGAGACCCGTTCGTGACCCGGGCGCGCTTGACCGCACGCGACAAGTCCAAGAGGGTGTGAGACGAACTGCTTCCCGTGGGAGGGGTGCGCGACGACGCAAGGAGCAGGGGATGGCCGATCTGTATGTCGGTGGCATGTGGACGGGTTCCCGCGACGGGGGGCGGCGGGAGATCCGGTGCCCGGCCGACGGCGCGCTCGTTGCCGAGGTCGACGAGGCCGCTGCCGTGGACGCGCGCGCTGCGGTCGGGGCAGCGCGAGGCGCCTTCGACGCTGGGGAGTGGTCGTCGTCGCCGGCGAGCGAACGCGGACGCCTCCTGCACCGGGTCGCCGACCTGCTCGAGCGGGACAAGGCTGTGATCGCCCGGGCGGAGAGCCTCGACACCGGCAAGCGGTTCGTCGAGAGCGAGTACGACGTCGACGACGTGGTCGGTGTCTTCCGGCACTACGGCAACGTCGCAGCGGAGGACGCCGGTCGCGTGGTCGACACCGGCCGTTCCGACGTCGTGAGCCGGGTCGTGCACGAGCCCGTGGGCGTCTGTGTGCTCATCACCCCTTGGAACTACCCGTTACTGCAGACCTCCTGGAAGGTGGCACCGGCGCTGGCTGCGGGCAACACCTTCGTGCTGAAGCCGAGCGAGCTGACGCCGGCCACCGCCATCCATCTTCTCCGGCTGCTCGAGGAGGCGGGCGTCCCGCCCGGTGTGGCGAACCTGGTGCTCGGGTCCGGCGACGAGGTGGGCGCGCCGCTCGTCGAGGACCCGCGCGTGGACCTCGTGTCCTTCACCGGGGGGCTCATCACGGGGAGGCGGATCATGGCCGCCGCCAGCAGCACCGTGAAGAAGGTGTCCCTGGAGCTCGGGGGCAAGAACCCCAACGTGGTCTTCGCCGACAGTGATCTCGAGACCGCCCTCGACTTCGCGCTCACCGCGGTGTTCCTGCACTCGGGGCAGGTGTGCTCGGCCGGGGCCCGGCTCGTGCTCGAGGAGTCGGTCCGCGACGACTTCGTCGACGAGCTGGTGGCGCGGGCCGCGCAGATCCGGCTCGGCGGGCCCTTCGACGAGAGGGCCGAGACCGGCCCGCTGATCTCGGAGTCCCACCGGGACAAGGTCCATGCCTACGTCACGTCGGGGATCGACGAGGGTGCCGAGCTGCGGTGCGGGGGCGGCCCCCCGGCCGACCCGGCGCTGGCTGACGGCTCCTACTACCTGCCCACCGTCCTGGACCGTTGCCGCAGCGGCATGTCGGTGGTCGCCGAGGAGTCGTTCGGCCCCGTGCTCACCGTCGAGACCTTCCGCACCGAGGACGAGGCGGTGCGGATCGCCAACGACAGCATCTACGGGCTCGCCGGCGCCGTGTGGACCCGGGACGGCGGGCGGGCCGAGCGGGTCGCGGCCCGGCTGCGGATGGGCACCGTCTGGATCAACGACTACCACCCCTACGTCCCTCAGGCCGAGTGGGGCGGCTACAAGCAGTCGGGTTTCGGGCGCGAGCTCGGCCGGGCGGGCATCGAGGAGTACCAGGAGACCAAGCACATCTGGCACAACGTCCGGCCGGCGCCGCAGCGCTGGTTCGCCGGCGGGCGTGAGGTGGCGAGACCATGAGCGGCGAACGCTCCTACGACGTTGTCATCGTCGGCGGTGGCTCGGCGGGCTGCGCGCTCGCGAACCGGTTGAGTGCCGACCCCGGCACCTCGGTGCTGGTGCTGGAGGCCGGCAGGTCCGACGTCCGCATCGACCCGTTCATCCACATGCCTGCCGCGTTGCCGTACCCGATCGGCAACCGGCTCTACGACTGGAAGTACGAGTCGGAGCCGGAGCCGTTCATGAACGGCCGGCGGGTCTTTCATGCGCGGGGCAAGGTGCTCGGTGGTTCGAGCAGCATCAACGGGATGATCTTCCAGCGCGGCAACCCCCTCGACTACGAGCGTTGGGCGGGCGACCCGGGGATGGGCTCGTGGGACTACCAGCACTGCCTGCCGTACTTCAAGCGGATGGAGACCTGTCTTGCCGGTGCCGACCGGTGGCGGGGTGGCAGCGGACCGCTCGTCCTGGAGCGCGGTCCGGCGACGGGCGCGCTGTTCGGCGCCTTCTTCGAGGCGGTGCAGCAGGCGGGCTACCCGTTGACCGACGACGTCAACGGCTACCGGCAGGAGGGGTTCGCGCCGTTCGACCGCAACGTGCACCGAGGCCGGCGGCTCTCGGCGGCGCGCGCGTACCTCCACCCGGTGCGGCACCGGCCGAACCTGAAGGTGGAGACCCTGGCCCACGTGACGGGTCTGGTGACCCGGACGGCCGGGGGGCGTCCTCGGGTCACCGGCGTCACCTACCGCCCCGCGGGGCGGCGGGTGCGGCAGGTGAGCGCCGGCGAGGTGATCCTCTGCGGTGGGGCGATCAACTCACCGCAGCTGCTCCTGCTCGCCGGCATCGGCCCTCGGGCAGAGCTCGAGGAGCTGGGAGTCGACGTGGTCGCGGACCTGCCGGGTGTCGGGCGCAACCTGCAGGACCACCTCGAGGTCTACATCCAGTACGCCAGCAAGCAGCCGGTGTCCATCGGTCCGTGGCTCAAGCACCGCCACAAGCCGCGGATCGGTGCGGAGTGGCTGTTCCTGCGCCGCGGTGTCGGCGCCACCAACCATTTCGAGGGTGGTGGGTTCGTCCGCAGCAACGACGAGGTCGACTACCCCAACCTGATGTTCCACTTCCTGCCGATCGCGATCCGGTACGACGGGTCGCGGCCGGCAGCCGACCACGGGTACCAGGTGCACATCGGTCCGATGTACTCCGACGTGCGGGGCGCGGTGACGCTCAAGTCCCGGGACCCCTTCGAGCACCCGGCGCTGCGCTTCAACTACCTGTCCACCGAGAACGACCGGCGCGAGTGGATCGAGATGGTGCGGGCGGCCCGGCACATCCTCAACCAGCCGGCGTTCGCCGCCTTCAACGCCGGGGAGCTCTCCCCGGGGTCGGGCGTCGAGACCGACCAGGAGATCCTGGACTGGGTCGCCCGGGACGCGGAGACCGCACTGCACCCGTCGTGCTCGGCGAGGATGGGGGTCGGCGATGACGCGGTCGTGGACCCCGAGAGCATGCGGGTGCACGGCGTCGACGGCCTGCGTGTGGTCGACGCCTCGGTGTTCCCGTACGTGACGAACGGCAACATCTACGCGCCCGTCATGATGGTGGCGGAGAAGGCGGCGGATCTCATCGCGGGCAACACTCCCCTGCCCGCGGAGGACGTCCCGTTCTACCGCCACCGCGCCGGGATGCCCCTTCATCCGCCGGGGGACCTGCGCAACGCGACCCAGGAGGCCCAGGCATGACGCAGACCGTCCCCGCGCCCAGTGCGCCCGAGACACCGACCGAGCAGGGTCACGACCCGGCCCTGTCGGTCCGCAACCTGTGGAAGGTCTTCGGGCCGCGCGCCGACAGGCTGATCGGTACTCCGGAGGCCGACCTGCCCCGACCGGAGCTCAAGGAGAGGACCGGGTGCGTCATCGGCGTCAGGGACGTCTCGTTCGACGTCGCCCCCGGCGAGGTCTTCGTGGTGATGGGGCTCTCCGGTTCCGGCAAGTCGACGTTGGTGCGCTGCCTGACGCGGCTGATCGAACCCACCGCCGGGACGGTGCTCATCGACGACACGGAGGTGACAGCGGCGTCCGAGCGCTCGCTGCGGGAGCTGCGGCGTACCCACGTCTCGATGGTGTTCCAGCACTTCGGGCTGCTGCCGCACCGACAGGTGGTCGACAACGTCGCCTACGGCCTCGAGATCCGCGGCATGGGCAAGAAGGAGCGGAGGGCGAAGGCCGGCGAGCTGGTCGAGCTCGTGGGGCTGGGCGGCTACGAGACGTCCTACCCCGACCAGCTCTCGGGCGGCATGCAGCAGCGGGTCGGGCTGGCCCGAGCTCTGGCCAGCGACCCCTCACTGCTGCTCTTCGACGAGCCGTTCTCCGCGCTGGACCCGCTCATCCGCCGCGACATGCAGAGTGAGGTGATCCGGCTGCACAGGGAGCTCGGCAAGACCATGGTCTTCATCACCCACGACCTGCAGGAGGCGCTCAAGCTCGGTGACCGTGTCCTCATCATGCGCGATGGCGAGACGGTGCAGATCGCCAGTCCCGCCGAGGTGGTCGCGCGACCGGCGGACGACTACGTGAGGAACTTCGTCAGCGACGTGCCGAAGGCGCAGGTCCTCACCCTGCGATGGGTGATGCGCCCGGCCGGGGACGAGGTCTCCGCCCAGGGCCCGATCCTCCAGGCCGACGTCGTGGTCCAGGAGGCCGCGCGCGCCGTGCTGGCGAACCACGGGCCCGTCCGGGTCGCCGAGGGGGACCGCATCGTCGGCATCGTGGACGACGAGGACATCCTGCGCGTGGTCGTGGCGGAGGAAAGCTGATGGCGACCGCCACCCTCGAGCGGCCGGTGGAGCCGGGTGCGGCGCCACCGTCCCGGCCCGAGCCGCGCCGGCTGCCGCGCTGGGCGTGGGCCGTCCTGGTGATGGGTGCCTGGATCCTGGTGTGGACCTTCACCAAGGGCAACGACACCCTGGTGGTGCCGGCGCTGTCCCAGACCGACCGGCACCAGGACATCGGGGACTTCGCGAACGGGCTGGGTGGCAGCGCGATCACCGGGGTGATAGCCGACGGCATCAACGCGATCGTCGACTTCTTCCAGGGGCTCGTCGCGTCTCCGAACCCGCCAAGACCGGCCCCGACGCTCGGCTGGCTCGGCGTCGTCGCCATCGCGGCCTGGATCGGGTACGCCGTCGCCAACTGGCGGATCGCGCTGCTGATCGCCGCATCCTTCGTGTCCTTCGGCCTCTTCGGGTTCTGGGAGGACTCGATGGACCTGCTGATCGTGACGCTGGTGTCGGTGACGTTCGCGGTCCTCATCGGCTTCCCGTTGGCCATCTGGATCGGGCTCAGCTCGCGCGGCCGCCGCGTGGTCACCCCGGTGCTCGACCTCCTGCAGACGATGCCGACCTTCGTGTACCTCATGTTCGTCTTCATCCTGTTCGGCATCGGCGCCCCCAACGCCGTGGTGTGCACGGTGCTCTACGCCCTGCCGCCGATCGTCCGCATCGCCGGCTTCGGCATCCGGGACGTGTCACCGTCCGCGATCGAGGCCACGGACTCGCTGGGGCAGTCGACCTGGCAACGGCTGCGCAAGGTCCAGATCCCGATGGCCCGGTCGACCATCATCGTCGGGCTGAACCAGACGATCCTCGCGGCCCTGTCGATCGCGATCATCGCGGGCTACGTCAACGGTCCCGGCCTGGGCAAGCCGGTGCTGTCGGCCCTGACGCGCAACGACTTCGGCGCAGGTCTCGTCCCCGGGCTTCTCATCGTGGTGATGGGGATCATGCTGGACCGGACGACCACCGCGGCGAGCCAACGGACCGAGAAGGTGGCGCGCGGCGGCGGCGAGGACCCTCGGCGGAGGCGGATCGTGCTCGGGCTGATGCTGGTCCCGGTGGCGGTCGCGGTGTGGTACTCGCGCTACGCGATCGACGCGGCGGTCTTCCCGGCCACCGACCTGACGCGCACGGTGGCGGACTGGGCGAACCAGTGGATGGAGTCGCTCACGTCGGCGCTCGACGGTGCCGCGGGCACGTTCAAGGACCTGGTGACCTACGGCCTGCTCAACCCGATGCAGTCCCTCGTCGCCCAGTCGCCGTGGTGGCTCGCCTTCGCCGGCCTGCTCGCCATGGTCCTCGTCATCGGTGGAGCCAGGGCACTGGCGCCGGCTCTCGTCTGCCTGACCGGGATCTACCTGCTCGACCTGTGGCACGACACGATGATCGTGCTGAACATGACGTTGGTGGCGACGCTGCTCGTCATGGTGCTCGCGCTGACCGTCGGCGTCTGGATGGCGCGCAGCGCGACCGCCGACCTGGTGATCCGGCCGGCGCTCGACGCGGGGCAGACGATCCCGGCCTTCGTCTACCTCATCCCGGTGCTGGCACTGTTCGGGCCGACCAGGTTCACCGCCATCGTGGCCGGTGTCATCTACGCCGCCCCGGCAGCGATCAAGCTGGTCGCGGACGGGGTCCGTGGTGTGAGCCCGAGCGTCGTGGAGGCGGGTCGCTCGACGGGGTCCACCACGTGGCAGGAGATCACCAAGGTGCAGCTGCCCATGGCCAAGGGGTCGCTGGTCCTGGCGACCAACCAGGGCCTGCTCTTCGTCCTCGCCATGGTGGTCATCGGAGGTCTCGTCGGCGCCGGGGCGCTCGGCTACGACGTCGTCTACGCCCTCGCCCACTCAACCGAGTACGGCGGCAAGGGCATGGCCGCAGGCTTCTCGATCGTGCTGCTCGGTATCTGCATCGACCGGGTGACCCGGGCGGCGGCGGAACGCGCCGGACCGGAATCCCGCACGCAGGCTCGCCGAGGCTGGAACATGAGGAAGCGGCCGACCGGCTGGTAGACCGGGCCAGGGGTTCGTGAGCTCGGGTCGCGCACCGCGACACGACAAAGGAATGAGGAGTGGAGACAGTGCGACATTTGAAGATCCGAGGTCTGCGGCTGGCGGTCGTCACCGCAGGGGCTGCGTTGGTGCTTGCGGCCTGCGGTGGAGGCTCGGTGGAGAAGCAGACCGAGGAGAACCAGGCCGGCGCGGGTGGCGGCGACTGCGGGGAGTTCAACATCCTGGTTCACCCGTGGGTGGGCTACACGGCCGACGCCTACGTGGTCGGGCACGTGGCCGAGGAGAAGCTGGGCTGCACGGTCAACTACGTGGAGCTCAAGGAGGGCGGTCCGTCCTACCAGGCGCTGGCCTCGGGTGACGGGGACGTCATCCTCGAGGAGTGGTCCCACCAGGCAGAGCTCGACGCCGCCGTCAAGGACGACACCGCGGTCGACCTCGGCTCGATGGGCGCCGTCGGCATCATCGGCTGGTACGTCCCGGGCTGGCTGGCCGAGGAGCACCCGGAGGTTCTCGACTGGAAGAACCTCAACGACTTCGCCGACGAGTTCCGCACCTCCGAGTCCGGCGACAAGGGGCAGTTCCTGGGCTCGGACCCGACGTACACGCAGTACGACGAGGCGATCATCAAGAATCTGGACCTCAACTTCAAGGTGGTCTTCTCCGGTGGTGAGACCGCGACCGTGCAGGCGTTCGAGAAGGCCCAGAAGAACAAGGAGTGGCTGATCGGCTACTTCTGGGAGCCGCACTACATCCACGCGGTGATCCCGCTCGAGCGCGTGAGCCTGCCGCCGTACGAGGAGGGCTGCGACAAGAACAAGGCCGAGGTCGCCTGCGACTACGCCGAGACCGAGGCTCAAGAAGGTCGCCGCCAAGGACTTCATGGACTCCGGCTCCCCGGCCACCGACCTGGTGGAGAAGTGGGAGTGGACCAACGACGACCAGAGCCTGGTGGCGAAGTACATCACCGCGGACAAGATGTCGCCTGAGGACGCGGCCGCCAAGTGGGTCGAGGACAACCCAGACAAGGTGGACGCCTGGCTCTCCTGAGGGCCTGTCCACCTGTCTCGCCGGACCGCCCGTCCCGCAGCCGTTTGGCTCGCAGGACGGGCGGTTTGGCGTCCTCACGGGGGCGCCGACCGGGTGGAAGCTGCCGGCTAGGCGTGCTCGCCTAGGCTCTCGGTGACGTCCCTGCAGGCCCAGGGGCCGGAGGGAGACCGCAATGACGCGGCAACGGCTCGTCGCCGCTGTGGTGGCTCTCGGCAGCACGCTGCTCGCGGCGTGCTCGGCCGGGTCGACCACCGATGCCGGTCCGGCGAGCGGGGCGGGTCCCGGTGAGGCGGGTCCCAGCGAGTCCGCCGGACATGCGGAGCACACGACGGCGGACGAGCCGGCCCGGCCGGTGCGGCTGCGCGACGGCGAGCGACGGCTGACGGTGGCCATGCCTGCGCCGTACGAGCCGTCGGCGCCCAACGGCGTGGGCACCGACGACTACCGGTGCTTCCTGCTCGATCCCGAGCTGCAGGACGACGTGTTCGTCACCGGCACCGATGTGCGGCCGGGCAGCCCGTCGGTGGTGCACCACGTGATCCTGTTCCAGGTGCCGCCGGACCAGGTGGCGCAGGCGCAGCAGCTCGACGACGAGACGAAGGGGCAGGGCTGGACCTGCTTCGGGGGCACCGGTCTCGGCACAGGGGCCGAGCTGGACGACGCGCCGTGGCTGGGCGGCTGGGCGCCCGGGGGCCAGGAGTCGGTCCTGCGGGGCGGGTACGGCGTGCCGCTGGCCGCCGGGTCGAAGGTGATCATGCAGGTGCACTACAACCTGCTCGCGGGCTCCGATCCGGACGTGTCCGCGACCCGGCTCCGAGTGGCCGACGCCTCCGCGCCGTTGAACCCGGTGTCGACGATGCTGCTGCCGGCGCCCGTCGAGCTGCCCTGCCGGCTCGGCCACACCGACAGCCCCCTGTGCGACCGTGCCGCGGCGCTGGCAGATGTGCAGGAGCGCTTCGGTGAGCAGGTCGGCAAGACCGCGGACCTGCTGCACCTGCTGTGCCCCACCACCCAGGAGCCGGGTCCGGTGCAGTCCTGCACGCGCGCGATCACCCAGCCCGCGACCGTCATCGGGGTGGCCGGTCACATGCACCTGCTGGGTCGGGCGCTGAAGATCGAGGTCAACCCGGGAACCCAGGAGGAGCGGACGCTCCTCGACATCCCCGTCTGGGACTTCGACAACCAGGGCGCCCACCCGATCAAGCCGGTGCGTCTGAAGGCAGGGGACGACGTGCGGGTGACCTGCCGGCACGACCAGTCGCTCCGTGACCGGCTGCCCGCGTTCGAGGGGCAGCCCGACCGTTGGGTGCTCTGGGGTGAAGGCACCACCGACGAGATGTGCCTCGGGATCCTCCAGATCGCCCGGTGAGACCCTGGGGCCATGACCTCACCTCTGAGCGGACTGGACGTGCACAACGCGAGGGTCGTGGTTCCTGCGCCCGGCGACGGGCCGGGGAACTGGTCCGGCGCCGCCACCGCGTTCCAGGACGGTGACGTCACCTACCTCGCCTACCGGGTCCGCCGCCCGCTCACCGCAGGGCGGGGGGTGAGCACGTTGGTGGCGCGCAGCGACGACGGGGTCGGCTTCTCCACGGTGTGCGAGGTGCACCGCGAGCCTTTCGGTGCCGAGTCGTTCGAGCGGCCGGTGGTGCTGCGGACGCCCGACGGTGGGTGGCGGCTCTACCTGTCCTGCGCCACCCCGGACTCCAAGCACTGGTGGATCGAGGCGCTGGACGCCGCGCGCCCCGAGGACCTCCCGTCCGGTCGCCGTACGGTCGTGCTGCCCGGCGGCGACGACGTCGGCGTCAAGGACCCGGTCGTGCTCATCGACGAGGGCGGCCGTTGGCACGCCTGGATCTGCGAGCACCCGCTGACCGAGCCGGGGCAGGAGGACCGGATGTCGACGGCGTACTGCACCAGTGCCGACGGCCTGAGCTGGGAACGCCACGGCACGGTGCTCCCGCCCCGCCCGGGCGCGTGGGACGCCCGGGGGAGCAGGGTCACCGCAGTGCTGTCGCTGGACCCAGTCGTGGCGTTGTACGACGGGCGTGCGACCGCCGCGGAGAACTGGCACGAACGGACGGGTGTGGCACGCGGCGCGCTCGGCGGGCCGCTCGTTCCGGACGACGGGGCCGGGGTGCTGGGCTCGCCCCACTCCGACGGCGCGCTGCGCTACGTCACCTGGGTGACGCTGTCCGACGGGACCGTCCGCGCCTACGCCGAGATGGCCAGACCCGACGGGGCGCACGACTTGGTGCGCTGCTGAGAAGCGACTGGCCGAGAAGTTCGCATCAGTCGCGAAGTGGGCCGACTTCCCCGATGTCGGGAAGCCGCTGCCGGAGCTCGACGGCCGGTCGGAGTCCAAGCCGGTCGGAGTCCAACGCGGTGCGCCGAGCCGCTGGTCGCCCACCACCCCGCACTGACCTGTGTGTACCTCGCCGAAGCCCATCCCGCCGCCGAGGCCACCACAGCACCGGAGCCGGATCCTGCGCCGTCGGCGGTGGAGCTGGGGGCGGCGTTCGGCCGTGTCCTCGAGCAGCTGCGCGGCAGGGCGTTGGACCGGTTGCGGCCCCGATGCCCAGCGCGTGAGCAAGGCCGAGGCATGCTTCCGCGACGCCGTCATCCGCCTGCTCGCCGCCTGAGCGGCCTGCGCCATGGGCCATGGGCCAGGAGCCATGAGCCACAGACGGATCCAGGACGGGCTCGCCGGGGCCTGGGGTCCGGACGCGGCGGCGATCCCCGTCGCGCCGGTGTGCTGGAGCGGCGGCGGGACCGGCGGTGACCACGGCGGCGCCGGGCTCGGCGACAATGACGGCGTGAGCGAAGAGACGCAGGAAGGTCCCGACGAGGCGCTGCGGCGCGACATCCGGCTGGTCACCTCGATCCTCGGCCAGACGCTGGTACGCACCGACGGGCAGCACCTGCTCGACCTGGTCGAGCAGGTCCGGGAGCACGCCAAGCGCGGCAGCCTCACCGAGATGCCGCACACGGATCTGGTCACGACCGGCAAGCTGGTCCGGGCGTTCACCGTCTACTTCCACCTGGCCAACGTCACCGAGCAGGTCCACCGCGGCCGGACGCTGCTGGCCGAGCGGCGCGAAGGTGGCGGCTGGCTCGACCGGACCTTGGAGCGGATCACGTCGTCCGGCGTCGGCGCGGACGACCTCCAGCGACAGCTCGCCGGCATCTGCGTCCGCCCGGTGTTCACCGCGCACCCGACCGAGGTGGCCCGACGCTCCACGATCGACAAGCTCCGCGCCGTCGCTGCCCTGCTCGAGACGCCGGACTCCCCACGCCGCACACGCCGCCTCGAGGAGGTGATCCAGCTGCTGTGGCACACCGACGAGCTGCGAACCCAGGCTCCGACGCCGGTCGACGAGGCAAGGAACGGCATCTACTACCTGGAGGGGCTCAGCGCGGCGGCGGTGGCGGACGTGGTCGACGAGCTGCGGGACCAGCTCGCGCGCCGGGACGTGACCCTGCCCCTCGACGTGCGCCCCCTCCGGTTCGGCACGTGGATGGGCGGCGACCGTGACGGCAATCCCTCGGTGACCGCGGACGTCACCCGCGACGTGCTCGAGCTGCAGGCGACGCACGGGCTCCGACTGCTCGGTGACCTCGTGAACCGGCTCCGCCGGGACCTCTCGGTGAGTGAGCGTCTGGCGCAGGTTTCCGACGAGCTGCGGACGCGGCTCGACGAGGTCCTGCCGGGGCTCCCGGAGGTGGAGCCGCGGTACCGGCGGCTCAACGCCGAGGAGCCCTACCGGCTGTTCCTCACGTGCGTGCACGTGCGCCTGCGACTGACCGAGGAGCGCGTCCGGTCCGGCGGCCGTCACCGGCCCGGCCGGGACTACCTCGACGACGTGGAGCTGATGGACGACCTGCGGCTGCTGCACCGGTCGGTGCTGGAGCACCAGGGGCCGCTCGTGGCCGGAGGCGAGCTCGAGCGGGCGCTGCGCACCGTCGGGGCGACCGGCTTCACGCTGGCCACGATGGACGTCCGGGAGCACGCTGCGAAGCACCACCACGCCGTGGGGCAGCTGCTCGACCGGACGGGCGAGCTGGACCGTCCCTACGCCGACCTGTCGCGCCCGGACCGCGTCGCGGTGCTGAGCAGGGAGCTGGCGGGTCGCCGCCCGCTCGCCACCCACCCGTTGCCGCTCGACGACGCCGGGCGGGCCACCGCCGCGACCTTCGAGACCATCGCCTGGGCGCTGGAGAGCCTCGGGGCCCGCACCGTCGAGAGCTACATCATCTCGATGACGCACGGTGTCGACGACGTGTTCGCCGCGGTGCTGCTGGCTCGGGAAGCCGGGCTCGTGGATCTCGTCGGTGGTGAGGCCGGGGTCGGGTTCGTGCCGCTGCTCGAGACGATCGACGAGCTCGACCGGGCCGACGAGATCCTCGAGGGCCTGCTCGGCGATGCGTCGTACCGCGAGCTGGTCCGCCTCCGCGGCGACGTGCAGGAGGTCATGCTCGGCTACTCCGACTCCAACAAGCAGGGCGGCATCGCGACGTCGCAGTGGCGCATCCAACGTGCGCAGCGGCGCGCCCGGGACGTGGCGCGGCGCCACGGCGTCCGGCTGGTGTTCTTCCACGGTCGCGGTGGCTCCGTCGGACGTGGCGGCGGACCGACGTACGACGCGATCGTGGCGCTGCCCTGGGGCACCGTCGACGGGGAGGTCAAGATCACCGAGCAGGGCGAGGTGATCAGCGACAAGTACGCGTTGCCGGTGCTCGCCCGACAGAACCTCGAGCTGAGCCTGGCCGCGACGATCGAGGCGACGGTGCTGCACCGCACCGACCGCCGGACCCCGGAGGAGGCGTCGCGCTGGGACGCCGTCATGGACGAGCTGGCGAGCGCCGCGCACGACCGGTACGACGACCTGGTGGGTCGCGACGACCTGCCGGAGTACTTCACGACCTCCACGCCGGTCGACGTGCTCGGGTCGCTGCGCATCGGGTCACGCCCCGCCCGCCGCCCCGACGCCGGTGGCGGCATCGAGGACCTGCGCGCCATCCCGTGGGTCTTCGGCTGGACCCAGTCCCGCCAGATCGTCCCCGGCTGGTACGGCGTCGGGGCGGGCCTGGCCGCGGCGAAGGCGGCCACCCCCGGGAACCTCGACGAGCTGCGCGAGATGTACCGGCGCTGGCCGTTCTTCCGTACCTTCCTCGACAACGTGGCGATGACGCTGTTCAAGACCGATCTCGACGTGGCGGCGTCCTACGTCGCCGCGCTCGTGCCGCAGCGCATGCACGGGTTCCTCGACCTGGTCCGGGAGGAGTACGACGTCACCGTCGAACGGGTCCTCGAGGTCACCGGTGACCAGATGCTGCTGGAGCGGGACCCCGTGCTGCGCAACACGCTCGCGGTGCGGGAGAACTACCTGGCGCCGCTGCACAAGCTGCAGATCGAGCTCCTGGCCCGGCAGCGTCGCGGCGAGGAGGAGCCGCAGCTCGACAACGCCCTCATGCTGACCGTGAACGGCATCGCCGCGGGGATGCGCAACACCGGCTGACCTGGAGGCGGCCACCAGGCTCAGCCGAGCACCTCTGCCTCCAGCCGCGCATAGCTGGTCTCCATGCCGTCGGTCATCCCGGTGGCGAGCACGGCGTCGCGCGTCTCCCTGTCCGGGAACGTGATGACGAGGGACAGCAGGGTCCCGGCCGGGACCGGGACGAGGGTCAGCTCGTTGCGGATGCCCTCGCCGGGCACGTCGATCATCCGCTCGACCGTCACGGAGCGGTGCGGCGGTGTGGACTCCAGCAGCTCGCCCTCGAAGCCGAAGCGCTCGCCCGGGGTCCCTTCCGCAGGCTCCCACTCGTAGCGGTAGCTCTCGCCGACCGTGGTCGCCACCTGGCACACCGGCATGGTCCAGCCCTCCGGCCCGAGGAGCCACCGCCGCAGCAGCTCGGCGTCGTGGTGCGCGCGCCAGATGTCGGCGACGGAGCCCCGGATCACCCGACTGATCCGTGCCTTCGTGTCGGAGAGCAGCTGGTTCACCGTGCCCTGCCCGGCGGCGAACCCGGCGAGGTCGGCGAGCACGTCGTCCATCTGCCCCATCGCCTCGCGCAGGCCCTCCTCCATGCCCATCCCGACCAGCTGCTCGAGCTCCTCCATCGAGCCGAAGTACGTCGTGGTGGTGACCCGCGACCCGCGGTCGGTCTCCTCGAACACGAAGCGCATCCGCATCGAGGGCAGCTCGGTGCTCGGCTCGCCGTCGGGCGTGCTGAACCCGTCGCGGACCTCGAAGCTCTTGAGCGGGTCGACGGAGATCCACTCCCAGTAGCCGCCGTGGCTGTCGCCGGAGGGGCCGGTCATCAGGTACGCCGACCGGCCGCCGGGGGCCGCGTCGTGGCGGGTGAACGTGGCGGGATAGGTGGGTGGCCCCCAGAACCGCTCGAGCTGACGGGGGTCGACGTACACCTCCCAGAGTCGCTCGACGCCGGCGGTGAAGTCGGCGACGACGGTCATGGTCAGGTTCTCGGTGTCCCGGGTGACGGACGTGACGGGCATGGGGGCCTCCGGTTCGGTGGCTGTCGGGTAGGGGTCAGTCCTCGGCGAGCAGCGAGTCGAGGCGCTCGATCCGGGCGCGCCAGATCTCCTCGTAGCGGTCCAGCAGCGCCTGGGCCTTGCGGATCGTGTCGGGGTTGCCGCGGACGAGGCGTTCGCGGCCGTGTGGCTGCTTGGTCACCAGGCCGGCTCCCTCCAGCACGGCGACGTGCTTCTGGACCGCCGCGAACGACAATTCGTAGGCAGCGGCCAGCTGTGACACCGACGCCTCGCCCGCCATCGTGCGGCGGAGGATGTCGCGTCTCGTCGCATCGGCGAGGGCTCGGAAGAGCCGGTCGACGGCGTCGTCAGTGAGCGCAGTATGTACAACCATTTGGTTGTACGTTAGGCCGTGTGGGTGCTCGGGTCAAGCCGCACCCGTCAGAGCTCGTCGAGGATGCGGTGCCGTTGCTCGGCGTACTCCTCGGTGGTGAGGAGTCCGCGCTCGTGCAGGGACCTGAGCCGGCCGAGCCGGTCCTCGGCGGTCGCCGCGACCGGCGTGACCGAGCCGGTGAGCGCTGCCAGGAGAGCCTGGGCCTGGGGCGAGTCCGCACGGAGCACCTGCGGCCCGAGTACCTGCGCGGTGCCGCTGGGCTGCCGCTGCGCATCGATGAAGGCCTGCTTCTTGGCCGCCTCGTACGCCTTGACGCTGAGCCGCTTGTCCTCCTTGTCGAACTTCACCTTGCGGTCCTTGGGTCTGACGAGCACCGAGACCACGTCGCCGATGTTGGGGGACCAGAAGTCGGTGGCGATCGTGGGCTCGTGCACGGTGGCACGGAACACTTCACCGCTCGGCAACCGCACGTCGGCCACGTAGGTGTACGTCGCGGTGGAACCGTCGCCGGTGAACTTCGCGTCCCGCGCAGCGATGGTTGCCTCGGCCTTGTCCCAGTCACGTCCGAACATGTGCACCTCTCAGGGGTGACGAGTCGAGTTGCTGCCGGCCTCAGGGCACGATGATCGCGAAGGCCACGTCGTTGCTGATCCCGAACGTTCCATCGGTGCCGTTCACGGTCGCCACCGCGATGCGCCCCGCCGCGCAGCCGGCACCGCTCTTGATCCAGTACGCCATCAGCGCGTTGCCGGTGGAGCCGTCCCACTCCGCCGTCAGGGCCGGCACGATGCGCGTGACGTCGATCTTCGTCCTGCGCTTGGGCTTGATGCAGTAGACGCCGGTGGAGGGGTTCGTCAGTGCCGCGACCCCCTTGCTCCAGCTCACGGCGCCACCCTGCTCCCAACGGTCACCAAGGTCGTCGTCCTTCTCATGCCCAGCCCCTGTCCCGTGGATCTTCGCGCAGTGCCTCACCCACCGAGGCGGCAATGACTGAGCCCTGTCCGGACGCTAGCCCCAGATGGCCGACGAACCTAGCGACCGCTGGCGCAGCTGCCGCGGCGTCGGCAATTTCAGGCGCACGGGCGCCGACGGTGACTAGCCCGGTCCGGTCGCTGCCGCGCCTGCGGCTACGTGCTGCGTCGCGGTGAGCCCGGGCAGAACTGGTCTGTGCACGTGACGCCGGGGTGAGTGGGAGGTGGTGTGCCGCAACGACACGTTCACCCGGGAGCCGATCCTGCCGATCCACGAGGACTCGGCCGATGCCGACGTCCTGCCGTACGGTTCACCCGTGCCCGACAGTGCCCCCTCAGCTCCGTCCCTCGCCCAGCGACTGCTCGACGCACAGGTGGCCTACCACCTGGCCCGGCTGCGGGGCGACGAGCTCGCCGCGACGGTGTCCTCGGCGGCCGAGGACCTCCTCGACGCGGCAGGTCGACACCGGATCGACGACCTCGTGGACCGCGGGGCAGTCAAGGACATCGTGGTCCGCGCGCTCGGCACCGTGCCGGCGAGCGCGGCGGTCGGGGGAATCGTCGAGCTCGCCACCACCGTCGTCCACGACGGCCCCGACGAGCCGTACCCGCTCGGGGAGGTGGTGCACCGGGAGCAGGTCGAGGTGCTGCTGGACGAGCTGCTGGGTCTGCACCCGATCGTGGAGCGCGCCCTGGACCGGCTGACCGAGAGCGCTCTGGTGGGCACGATGGCGTCGCGGTTCATGGGTCGCATCGTGGGAGAGGTGCTGCAGGCCAACAAGTCCGTCGCCGGCAAGGTGCCCGGACTCGGGTCCCTGATGTCGTTGGGCACCAGCGCAGCCTCGGCCGCGATGGGCGCGGCCGACAAGCAGTTCGAGGCGCTGGTCGGCGGCACCGTCGGCAAGGGCGGCACGTTCGCCGTGCGCCGTCTGAACCGCATCGTCATCGAGACGCTCAAGGACCCCACGACGCGGGAGGCCGTCCTGGAGGTCTGGGAGATGCTGGCGCAGGAGCCGGTAGCCGGCCTGGGCGACTACGCCACCCGGGAGGAGGTGACGGGCGTCGTCGACGCGGTCCACGACCTCGCCGTCAGCGCCGTCGCGACCGACCGGGTCGCCACCCTGGTGGACGTCGTGGTCGAGGCGTTCTTCGAGCGGTTCGGGGGCTACAGCCCGACCGAGCTGCTCGATGAGCTCGAGCTCAGCCGCGCGGACCTGGTCGCGGACCTGGTGCGGTTCGCGCCGCGGGTGGTGGGTGCCCTGGAGGAGTCCGGCGACCTCGAGCGGATCGTGCGCGCGCAGCTCGAGCCGTTCTACGGCTCCGCCGAGGTGGCCGCCCTCCTGGGATGACGTCTTCGCCGGGCCGCCGCGGGCCACGTCGCTGATTGTCCGAAACCGCCACAGACAAGGTGATTCACGAATAATCTGAGCGGCATGCCGAAGCACCGGGCTGCTGGGCGGACGAAGGCGCCGCTCGTGACGTTGGGGACCGCAGCCGTCCTGTTCCTGTTGGTCGGAGGGTTCGTCGCGCTGTGGCCGTCCGGCCCGCCGCCGTCGGCGGCCAGCGAGTCCATCCGCCGTTCCGAACCCGTGCCGGACGCCGTGCAGCGGGTGCCCGGACTTCGCCGGCTGGTGGTCTACGGACACTCCATGCCGTTCGGTGGCGGCGCCAGCGACGTCTCGCTCGGCTACGCCCAAGTCGCCTCGGAGCTCACCGGCCTGAAGCTGGTCAACCACGCGGAGGGCGGCACCAACGCAGCGAGCGCGGCGAGCACGATGGCGGCCTCGCCCGCCGCCGGCCGGCGCGACGCGGTCGTCATCCACACCGGCATGAACGACATCTTCCGGCGCGGCGACGACGCCGCGTCGCTCGGGCGGGAGGCGGTCCAGCGCCTCCTCGCCGGTGCGGCCGGGGCCGGACGCCGCATCCTGGTCCTCGAGTGCCAGCCGGCCTCGTGGTTCGACACCCCGCCGCAGCAGGACCTGCAGTCCGCCTACGATTCGTGGAACGTGATGCTGCGCGAGGAGGCCACGGCCGCCGGCGACGTGGACGTGCTCGACACCTGCGAGCGCTGGGACCCGCTGCAGTTCACCGACCCGCCGAAGTACCACCCCAACGACGAGGGGCACGCGCTCATCGCCGGGGAGATCAACGCGGTGCTGCGGTCCTCCTGACGCCCCGGTAGGTCCCGCGCCGCACCAGCCACGGCCCTGCTCATCGCAGCCTTCGGAGCAGGGCCGGGTACGCCGCGCGCAGCTCTGCGGCCCGGGCCTCCTCGAGCGCGTGCAGCCTCCCGAAGGTGAAGCCGTTCTCCCCGTCGAGGTGGGCGTGTACGGCGATCTCCCGCAGCGTCTCCCGCGCCACCACGGTGTCCTGGTGGTCGCCGAGCAGCTCCTGGATCGCCTCCGCCCGCTTGGCGAGCCGCTTGGCCGGCTTGCCCAGCACCGGGCGGGCACCCTCGGCGGCGTACCGGAGCCGCTTCGCGGCCTTGCGCACCTCGTGGAGCGCGCGCTCGGTGGTCGCCGGGTCCTCGGCGTCGGCGACCCGGGCGGCCCGCCGGCGAAGCCGGCGGAGGTCGTGGCGCAGGAGCCGGGGGACTGCCTCCTTCGCGGCAGCCTGTGCCTCGTCGACGACGGGCGGGTCCGTGACCACCTGCTCCAGTGCATCCAGCATCCGGAAGTACCGGCTGCTGCCCAGCGCCTCGTCGGCGCGCTGCCGGCCCTCCCGGAACCGGCGACGCAGCTCGTCGTCGATCCTCGCTCGGACCGGCCCGAGCACCAGCTCAGCCGGCTGGTCGGCCACCAGGCCGGTGAGCCGGTCGCGCAGCACCTGGGCGTCGCGGGCCTCCGACAACGCCGCACCGAGCCAGCGGAGGTCCTCCCGCAGCAGCTCCACGGAGCCCGGCTCGAGGAGCGGGCGGTAGGTGGCGAGTGCCGACCGCAGCCGGCGTGCGGCGACCCGCATCTGGTGGACGCCCTCCTGCTCGCCGGACCGCAGCAGGATGTCCTGCTGCTGGAGCGCGTCGAGCTGACCGGCGAGGTAGCCGGCCAGCAGCTCGGTCGCCGACGGCTTCCCCGGCAGCGTGCTCCGTGACCGCCACCTGGTCCGCGGCGGCGCGCGGCGGTCCAGCGCCCGCGCCGCCTTGGAGCCCGAGGGTGACCGTGTGGCGCCGGCCGTCGCGAGCAGGGACTCGACCGCGTCGAAGACGTCCGGCCCGCCCTCGACCAGCTCCACCTCCCACTCCCGCCACGTCGACCGCTCGTCGTGCCCGGGCAGCTCCGCATCGACCAGGTCGTCGCAGACCTCGGCCTGCACCGTGCCGGCCGCGTCGACCAGGCGGTGGACGCGGCGGCGGGTGCGCAGCACCAGGGAGGGGACGACCCCGTCGTCGCGCACCAGCACGCCCACGCGGTCGAGCAGCTCTCGGGGGCAGGACGAGTCGTCGTCGCCGGGCGGCAGTCGGACCTCCTGCCGCTCGTCGGCCCCCGCGCCCGGCAGCTTCAGATGCCAGCCGTCGTCGGTCCCGCCGACCCGCCTGCGCAGGGTCACCCCGGCGGCGAGCAGCCGCAGGTCCGCGGTGTCGTGGTAGGTGGCCGACTGCTCGAGCTGCTCGGCGGGGCCGAGCTCGGTCAGGTCCGCCACCGCGCTGAGGTGGGGCAGCACGGCGACCTCGGCGACGTCGTACTTCCGCTCGACCTCGCGCTGCTCCTCGGTCCTTCGTTCCCCGCCCACCCGACCTCCTGCCGCCTCGCTCAGGGCCACTCTGGCGTATGCGGGCGTTCCGGGGCACCGGGGTCCCGGGACGTCGTCGTCTCCGGGTCCCCGCCACCTCACGACGTCGGGCCGGTCAGGTCGTAGAGCGTCACCCCGTCGACCGTGGTGGCGGTGAAGGTGCTCTGCACCCAGGCCGCGATGGCGGCAGCACTCTCGGAAGCGCCCGGACCACCGGGGCCGCGGGAGGCGCCGGACAGGTAGTAGTGGATCCTCCCGGCCGCCACCCACTTCTGGAACTGCGCCAGCGTGGGCGACGGGTCGGTGCCGTTGAAGCCGCCGATCGCCATCACTGCTTCGCCGGTGGCGAGCTGGTAGCCGGCGGCGTTGTTCGCCCCGACCGTCGCTGCGACCCAGGTGTAGGCGTCGGCATCGGCGGACAGCGTCGCGGACAGCTGCGACGACGGGTCGGTGGCGTCCAGCAGCCCGCCGGCGTTCCGGGGCGGCCCCGGGAACCCGCCGCGTCCAGGACCGCCGCTGCCCGCGGTGGCGGGCCCGGCTGCGGGCAGCGACCCGATGTGCGGGGTGAGCGCGGTGTCGACGGAGTACGCCGCCGGCCCGGCGAGCGCGACGCCGAGGGCGAGCACGGCTGCGGCCGCGGCTCCGGTGCGTCCCAGCCACGGCAGCACGGCGAGCGCCGCCGCCGCGCCGAGCCCGAGGACGATGAGCGCCACGGCCGCGACCGACCAGGCGCCTGCGGCCCGGTCCAGCAGCAGCCCGGCGCAGAGGCCCGACGACGCCGTCGCCACCGCCAGGATCCAGCGGGCCTCCGGTCGGGCCCGGTGCCGCCAGAGCTCAGCAGCCCCGATGCCGACCAGGGCGGCGATCGACGGCGCCAGCGCCACGGCGTAGTACGGATGGATGATCCCCTGCATCAGGCTGAAGGTCAGCCCGGTGAGGACGAGCGTGCCGCCCCAGAGCAGCACCTGCGCCCGCTGTGGGCTGGTCCGGCGAGCGCGCCGCGACATCCACAGCAGGCCGAGCAGGAGGAGCAGCGCCGCCGGCAGCAGCCAGGCGACCTGGCTGCCGAACTCGGCGTCGAACATCCGGAGCAGCCCGGGGGTGCCCCAGCGGCCACCGGCGCCGTTGCCGCCTCCCACGCTCCCGGCCTCGTCGCCGGTGATCCGGCCGAGCCCGTTGTAGCCGAGCACCAGCTCCAGCACGCTGTCGGTCTGTGAACCGCCGATGTAGGGCCGTGCGGAGGACGGCAGCAGCTCCACGACCGCCACCCACCAGCCGCCGGCGACCACGAGCGTCGCCGCGGCGGCGAGCAGCTGCAGCAGCCGGCGTCGGAGCGGGGTGTCGGCGACGACGAGGTACACCAGCACGAAGACCGGAAGTACGAGCAGCGCCTGCAGCATCTTGGTGAGGAAGCCGCAGCCGACCAGGGTCGCGGCGGCGACCAGCCAGGCGGTGCGCGAAGTCTCCGTCGCGCGGACCATGGCGTACGTGGCTCCCACGAGCAGCAGGGTCAGCAGCGCATCGGGGTTGTCGAAGCGGAACATCAGCGTCGCGACCGGCGTCAGCGCCAGCGCCGCACCGGCGAATAGACCGGCGGCGGGGGAGAACTGGCGCCGCACCGTGGCGTGAAGGACGCCCACCGCGGCGACGCCCATCAGGGCCTGCGGCACGAGCAGGCTCCAGCTGTTGAGTCCGAAGATGCGCACCGACAGTCCCATGGCCCACAGCGACATGGGGGGCTTGTCGACGGTGATGGAGCCGCCGGCGTCGAGCGCGCCGAAGAAGAACGCCTTCCACGACTGGGAACCCGCCTGTACGGCGCTGCTGTAGTAGGCGTTGGCCCAGCCGGATGCGCCGAGGTCCCACAGGTACAGCAGCGCGGTGCCGCCGAGCAGGAGCAGGAGCGCCGGTCGCACCCAGCGCGGATCGGCCTCGGCAGCGCTGTCGACCGGGTCTGCAGGTGCCGGTCGTGCAGCGGCGGGCAGGACGGTGGAGGTCATCGATGGCTCCCGGCGTCGGGGTCGGTGCGGCGAGCGCGGCCGCCGCGTGGACGGGGGGAGGCGCCTGGTGTCGGGGCCGGAAGACCCAGGAGCGCAGGAGGACGAAGCGGAGGGCGGTGGCCGTCAGGTTCGCCGCGGTGAGGACCGCCAGCTCCGCCAGCTCCGTCGGCCGGTCGGGCACCGTGGCCGTGTCCAGCAGCGCGATGGAGCCGGACGTCAGCGCCAGCGCGAGGGCGACCACCAGCAGTCCCTGGAGGTGGTGGCGGAGCAGGCGTCCGCGGCCGCGGACCGAGAACGTCACCCGCCGGTTGGCGGCGGTGTTGCCGACCGCGGTCAGCAGCAGCGCCAGCGCGTTCGCCGGCTGCGCGGCCAGTCCTTGCCGGAGCAGCAGGAACAGCACGGCGTACGCCACGGTGCTCACCACCCCGACCGCGGCGAACCGCAGCACCTGCCCCGCGGTGCCCACCGCCGCGGCGTCGGTGGGCCCGCGGCGGGCGGGTACGCCGTCCAGCGGGACCCGCCCCGTCCCCAGCGTCCATCCGAGGCGCACCATGCCGCGGAGGTCGTCCAGGGCGGTGCGCACGAGGTCCACCCGGCTGTCGGGGTCGTCGGTCCAGTCGACCGGCACCTCGTGGATCCGCAGGCCGGCGCGCTCGGCGAGCACCAGGAGCTCGGTGTCGAAGAACCACGACTGATCCTCCACCAGGGGCAGCAACGCGGCGGCGGCGTCCGCGCGGATCGCCTTGAAGCCACACTGAGCGTCGCTGAAACCGGTGGCCAGCGTCGCGTGCAGCAGCAGGTTGTAGGCGCGCGAGATCATCTCGCGCCGCGGGCCCCGGCACACCCGGGCCGTGCGCGACAGTCGGGTCCCGATGGCCACGTCGCTGTGCCGGGAGACGAGCGGGGCGAGCAGCGGGAGGAGGGCGTCGAGGTCGGTGGACAGGTCGACGTCCATGTACGCGAGCACGTCCGCGTCGGAGGTGGACCAGGCCTGCCGCAGGGCGCGGCCACGGCCCTTCTCGGGCAGGGTCACCACGCGCACGCACGGAAGCTCCGCCGCCAGCTGCGCAGCCGCCCGGGCCGTGCCGTCGGTGCTCGCGTTGTCGGCGATCGTCACGGTGCAGCTGAACGGCAGACGCGTGGTCGCGTACCGGTGCAGCCTGCGCACGGACGGCCCGAGGTCGCGCACCTCGTCGTGGACCGGGACGACGATGTCGACCGCCGTCGGCCGAGAGGTGACACGTGGCCCGGTGCCGGCGGCGACCTCCTGGACCCTCACGTCGTCGAGCGGGTCGAGTCGTCGGCCGTGAGCCCGGCGCCGGGTCCCGGGCCGAGCCCGCCGGCCGGTGGCAACGTGCCGGCGAAGAGTCGCTCGACGAGCTGCTCATCACCCGAGGACGACGGGTAGACGTGCACGAGCACGGGATCGCCGACCTGCAGGTCCTCCACGGTGGCCGGCGCGCCGTCGCGGACGATCTGGGTGTCGCCGGTGAGCGTGTAGGAGTCCGTGCCTGTGCCGGGCCCGCTGCCGGGGGACACGGTCACCGTCATGCCGCTGACCTCGGTCAACGTGCCGGCGAGGTGCTGCTCCCCGGTCGGGCCCCCCGGCCGCGCCCCACCGCCGGGGCCGCCGAAGGCGCCGGCGCCCGCGGCGGCGGATGCGGCGCCGTCGTCGGCGACCGCCTGGACGGTGGCCACCGTGGCTCCGCCGACGAGGAGGCCGCCGACGACCAGTGCGGCGGCGGTCCACCGACTGCGTGCCACCGGCGCCGCGGGCGGGCGACCCCCGAGCCAGTCGGCCTGGGGTGCGATCGTCCGCTCGTGCTCGGGCTCCTGCTGGGGGCGGGGGAAGGAGTCGGTGCTCTCGGATCCGTTGCTCATGGTGCTGGCTCCCTGTCGATCGGTGTCGTGTGCCACCGATGCTGGGCAGCCAGCCTGGGGGGAGCCGTGGGGCGCTCTGTGTGCTTCCTGTCAGTCGTCGCTCGTGTGGAGCCGTCCAGTAACCCTTCGGGAACCCGCACGTTTACCCATGAGTAACGTCACTCTGGGAGGGGACCCCATGCTTCGTCGTACTGCCCTGGCCACCGGCCTCGCCACTGCTCTGGGGACCGCGGTCGCCTCGCTCGCCGTCGGCCCGCTCGCCGCGCCGGCCGCGGGAGCCGCCGCCGGAGGCGCGAAGGTGGTCGACAGGTGCATCACCAGCGTGCCCGACCCGGGCACCACGGACCCGGTCGAGATCTGCTACTCGCTCTTCAAGCCGGCGGGGGCGTCCCGCAAGCACCGCGTGCCGCTGCTCATGCACAGCCACGGGTGGGGAGGCTCCCGGGCGACCGACCCGTCGACGGTGCAGGAGTTCCTCGACGCGGGGTACGGCGTGCTCTCCTTCGACCAGCGCGGGTTCGGCGAGAGCGGTGGACAGGCGTACGTGGAGAACCCGAAGGTCGAGGGGCACGACGTCCGCAAGCTCGTCCGGCTCGTCAGCAGGCTCCGGTGGGTGCAGCAGGACGGTCGCGGCGACCCGCACCTGGGTGCGGTCGGCGGCAGCTACGGCGGCGGCTACCAGTTCCTTGCCGCGTTCGAGGAGCTGCGCACCAAGGGCAAGCCGGTCTTCGACGCGCTGGCTCCGGAGATCACCTGGAACGACCTGAGCACCAGCCTGGCTCCCGAAGGCGTCGTCCGGACCGAGTGGGCCTCCGCGCTGAGCGCGGGCGCCGTGCCCTCCGACGCCCTGCCGCACAACATCTACAAGGCACTCGTGGAGGGCGTCGCCACGGGCACCTGGCCCGACGGCAGTGTCCCTGGCACCGAGAACCTCGAGGAGTTCTTCAAGCGGAACGGGCCCACGTGGCACGTCGACCACGGCCGCCGGCTCGACATCCCCGTGCTCTTCGGCCAGGGGACCACCGACAGCCTGTTCAACCTCCAGCAGGGGCTCGACAACTGGCGCAGCGCCATCACCCGGAAGGCCCGCAAGCGCAGCATCTTCGTCGGCTACAACGGCGGGCACGTCCTGCCGGCGGTGTTCCCGCAGGGAGTGGACGTCACCTCCGACCCGTGCAGCAAGAAGCTCGCGGGCGGTGACTTCCGTCAGCTCTCGATCCGGTTCTTCGACGAGACGCTCAAGCACCGGCACACCGGTCTGCGCGGCTGGGGCCGGCTGCACATCGCCACCCCCGACAGCACCTGCACGACGGTCCGGTCCGCCGCCCCGCACGACTCACGTGGCTCTCGGGTCGGTGGCGAGCCCGGCGTCCGCGGGCGCGCCGATCCCGTACGAGATCGCCGCGGGCCCGATCCGGGTCGCCGGGTCGTCGTACCTCACCGGGAAGCTGACCGCCACGCCGGGCAGCCGGGCGTTCTACGGGCTCGCGGTCGGCACGTCCCCCGCGGACGCGCATCTGGTGCAGAACAACATGCTGCCGATCAACGTGACCGAGCTCGCCGACGGCAGCCGAGCAGGTGCGCATCCAGCTGCCCGCCGCCGCGGTCGACGTGCCCGAGGGGCAGTCCCTCTACCTGCTGGTCACCGCGGTGAGCGACACCTTCGCCGGGATGAACAGCCGCACGCCCGGTGTCGTGCTCCTCGACGACACCGAGGTCGTACCTCCCGGTGGTCGGCTGACGGGTTACCGCGAAGCCCGGGCGGCGCAGGACGTCCGAGATGTCCCGGAATCGAGGGAGTCAGTGGTCCCGACCTGCGACAACTGGCCCGCCGCGTGCCCGCTCGGAGCCATCGGCCGCTTAGGCTTCTGTGTCATGGCACGGTTCACCGGGGGAACTCCAGACGATGGTCCGCGAGCGGATCATGCGCCGGATCGGGCCGGTCGACCTCTCGAAGGTGGACCGGGTCCCGGACCGGCTGATCTGGCCGCTCAGCCGGGACGGCTTCGACCCGTCGCCACGGCTGGGCGCCCTGCGGAGACCGGTCACCGGTGGAGCGGCTGACCTCGTTCCTGGGCATCGACGTCTGGCTGGTCACCGGTGACCCCGAGGCGCGCGAGGTCCTCTCGCACGCCACGGCGTTCAGCAACGACATCCGCCCGCTACGTCGGGCGAGCGCGGCGACGCCGACCTCCGGCGACATCGGCGGCCTCGGCTTCACCGACCCGCCCGACCACACGCGACTGCGCAAGCTGCTGACGCCCGAGTTCACGATGCGCCGCCTCGAACGGCTCCGGCCGCGCATCGCCGGCATCGTCGAGGAGCAGCTCGACGCGCTGGCGGCGGCAGGCGACGACGCCGAGCTGGTCCGCGACTTCGGCTTCCCCGTGCCGTTCCTGGTGATCTGCGAGCTGCTCGGGCTGCCGGTCGAGGAGCGGGAGACGTTCCGGTCGCTCGCCTCCGCGCGGTTCGACGTGACGTACGGCGGTGCCGGGGCGCTCGGCGCCATCTCCGGCTCGCGGGAGTACCTCATGGACTTCACGCGCCGGCAGCGGCTCGACCCCGGTGACGGCCTGGTCGGCCAGATCATCCGCGAGCGCGGGGACACCATCAACGACTTCGACCTGGCCGGCCTCGCCGACGGCGCCTTCACCGGCGGCCTGGAGACCAGCGCCAGCATGCTCGCCCTCGGCACCGCCGTGCTCCTCGAGCACCCCGAGGTCTACCGCCGGCTGGCCACCGACGAGCAGAGCGTGGAGCCGGTCGTCGAGGAGCTGCTGCGCTACCTCAGTGTCGTGCAGATCGCCTTCCCGCGGTTCGCGAAGGACGACATCGAGGTCGCCGGGCGCAAGATCCGCCGCGGCGACGTGGTCATCTGCCACCTCACCGGCGCCGGTCGCGACCCGCGCACCGGCGCCGATGACGGCTTCGACCCCGACCGCAAGCCGGGCACGTCCCACCTGGCCTTCGGCTACGGCTTCCACCGCTGCGTCGGTGCCGAGCTGGCCCGGATGGAGCTGCGCATCGCCTTCCCCGCGCTGGCCCGCCGGTTCCCCGACCTCGAAGCGGCAGCCGTCGGACTTCCGGCAGAAGTCGATCGTCTACGGCCTGGAGTCGCTGCCGGTCCGGCTGGGGACCGACACCGGCAGCGGCTCGTAGGTCGTCGACCGCTGCCGCACCGGCCGGCCGATCCCGGCCGCGACCTCGGTCAGCTCGGCGACCGTCTTGGCCGACCCGTGCTCCGAGCCGGCCATCCGGGAGATCGTCTCCTCCATGAGCGTGCCGCCGAGGTCGTTGCAGCCCGACTGGAGCATCAGCCGGGTGCCCTCGACGCCGAGCTTGACCCACGACGTCTGCATGTTGTCGATCCGGCCGTGCAGCATGATCCGGCTCACCGCATGCACCGCGAGGTTGTCGCGCAACGTGGGGCCGGGGCGGGCGACGCCGGCCAGGTAGATCGGCGCGCTGGTGTGCACGAACGGCAGCGGCACGAACTCGGTGAAGCCGCTCGCCCCAGAATCCAGCGCCGCGTCCTGGATCCGCTGCAGCACGCGCAGGTGGCCCACCCAGTGCTGCGGACGGTCGACGTGGCCGTACATCATCGTCGCGCTGCTCCGCAGGCCCACCTGGTGCGCGGTGGTCACCACCTCGACCCAGGCACTGGTCGGCAGCTTGCCCTTGGTGAGGATCCACCGGACGTCGTCGTCGAGGATCTCCGCGGCCGTCCCCGGGATCGTGTCCAGCCCGGCGTCCCTCGCCGCGACCAGCCAGTCGTGGATGCTCATCCCGGTGCGGCTCGCGCCGTTGACGACCTCCATGGGGGAGAACGCGTGCACGTGCATCCCCGGCACCCGTGCCTTCACCGCCGCGACCAGGTCGAAGTACGCCGTCCCCGGCATCTGCGGGTCGATCCCGCCCTGCATGCACACCTCGGTGGCCCCGAGCTGCCACGCCTCCTCGGCGCGGTCGGCCACCTGGTCGAGGCTGAGCGAGTAGGCGTCCGCGTCGGTGCGGCGCTGGGCGAACGCGCAGAAGCGGCAGCCGGTGTAGCAGACGTTGGTGAAGTTGATGTTCCGGTTGACCACGTAGGTGACGTCGTCGCCGACGACGTCCTCGGCGCAGGGCGTCGGCGAGCTTCCTGACCTCGTCGAGGGCAGGGCCGTCGGCGGTCATCAGCGTCAGGGCCTGGTTGTCGGTCAGCCTTCGCGGATCCGCTTCTGCCTGGCTGAGCGCGGCGAGCACGTCCGGCCCCATCGCACCACCCGGGGCGGGCAACCACCCGCTCCGCTTCGCTCCGCGGGGGCCAGGCCCATCCACGCCCGCCCCGGGCGGCGCGCCGGTTCCTGCCGTGCCCGCCGCGTCGGCGGCCTGCTCGCGCAGGAGCTGCCAGTCGCCGTAGACGTCGTCGAAGTCGGCGCGGCGGTCTGCGGAGCGGCCCTCGGTGTCGATGGTGTGGTGGAGGTCCGTCCTGCCGGTGCTGGTGAAGCCGCCGTCGGGCTCCTGCCAGGGGCTGCCGGAGGGGCGGATGCCGGGGCGGGCGAGGCCGGAATCGTCAGCGAGGGCGGCGACGTGGGACCGGACGCGGGGGTCGATCCAGGGCTCGCCGGCGGCGACGTACTCGGGGTGGACGGTGAGCCGCTCGCGCAGGGTGAGGCCGGCGTCGGCGGCGACGGTGCGGAGCCGGTCCAGGGAGGGCCAGGGTCGCTCGGGGTTCACGTGGTCGGGGGTCAGCGGGGACACGCCGCCGAAGTCGTCGATGCCGGCGGCGAGCAGTGCGCGGCACTCGTCGAGGTCGACCAGGTTGGGGGGCGCCTGCACGCGCATCTTCGGTCCGAGAACCAGGCGCGTGACGGCGATGGCGGCAAGGTACTCGTCCAGCCCGAGGTCGTCGGCGGAGCGCATCGCGGTGTCCGGCTTGGCCCGGAAGTTCTGGACGATGACCTCCTGCACGTGGCCGTACTGCTGGGCGACGCGGCGGATCGCGAAGATCGACTCGGCCCGCTCGGTCGGCGTCTCGCCGATGCCGACGAGGATGCCGGTGGTGAACGGGACCGAGAGTCGGCCGGCGTCCTCGAGGACCCGCAGCCGCACGGCCGGGTCCTTGTCGGGTGAGCCGTGGTGCGGCTGGCCCTTCTCGGTGAACAGACGGGTCGAGGTGGTCTCGAGCATCATGCCCATGGACGGGGAGACCGGCTTGAGCCGGTTCAGCTCCGCCCACGACATGACGCCGGGGTTGAGGTGCGGGAGCAGGCCGGTCTCCTCCAGCACCCGCACCGCCATCGCGCGCAGGTAGTCCAGCGTCGAGTCGTAGCCGTGCTCGTCGAGCCACTGCTTCGCCTCGGGCCAGCGGTCCTCGGGGCGGTCGCCGAGGGTGAACAGCGCCTCGGTGCAGCCCAGCTCGGCGCCCTCGCTCGCGATCGCCAGGACCTCGTCGGGGGAGAGGTACGGCGCCCTGCCCTCGGCGGCCAGCTTGCCGGGAACCGTGACGAACGTGCAGTAGTGGCACCGGTCCCGGCACAGGTGGGTGAGCGGGATGAACACCTTGGGGGAGTAGGTGACGACCCCCGAGCGGCCGGCGGCGGCCAGACCGGCGTCCCGCACGCGTGCAGCGGCGGCCGTGAGTCGTCGGAGGTCGTCACCGCGCGCGCCGAGGAGCGCGGTCGTCTCGCCCACGTCCAGGGTGGCTCCGCGCTCGACACGGGCCAGCGCACGGCGTACTTGCTGGGGTGTGGGTGGGGTGGCGGTCACCCGGCGAGGGTACGCCAGGTGACCGTCGCCACCGGGGTGGCCTTTCGGCTCAGTCGAGGAATCCGTTGTCCTCCAGCCACTTCTGCGCCACCTGCTCGACCGGCAGCCCGTCGACGTCGACCTGCGCGTTGAGCTTCTGGAGCTCTTCGGTGGTCAGCTTCTCCGCGATGGGCGTGAAGACGTCCTCCAGCGCCGGGTACTTGTCGAAGACGTCCTTGGCCACGGTCAGGGCGAGGTTGTAGATGACGAAGAACGACTTGTCGTCGTCGAGCACCAGCATGTCGTTGGCGGGGATCCGGCCGTCGGTGGCGAACACCTCGCCGAAGTTGCAGGGGTCCTGCTTCGGCACCCGGGTGAAGATGATGCCGAGGTCGACCTCGGTGAGCGAGCTCTCCGGGAGCTTGAAGCCGTAGGCCTTCTCGAGGCCCTGGAGCCCGTCGCCGCGGTCGATGAACTCCGAGGCGGCGCAGAGCGAGGCGTCCCCGGGGTTCTGGTTCGCCAGGTCTGCGTAGTCGGACAGCGTGGTCACGCCGAGGTCGTCGGCAGCGGACTGCGACGTGGCGATGGCATAGGTGTTGTTCACCGGTGCCAGTGCGGTCCACTGGACGTTGTTCTTCTTCAGGTCCTCGTCCGCGACGGCCTGGAAGAGCTCCTTCTCGTCGGTGGGCGCCTCGCTGGGCTCGTGGCCGAGGATCTCCGCCCAGCCGGTGCCCGTGTACTCCCAGTACATGTCGATCTCGCCCGACTCCAGTGCCTTGCGGACGTTGGTGGTGCCGGTGATCCCGGTCTGGTCGTCCACCTTGGCTCCGGCGTGCTCCAGTGCCTGCACGGTGATCTGGCCGAGGACGAGCTGCTCGGTGAACTCCTTCGAGCCCACCGTGAAAGAGGCGCCGGCGAGCTCGCCGGCGCCGTCGCCGCCGCCACCGCTGCCCCCGTCGCCACCGTCGTTGCCGCACGCGAGGGTGGTCAGCGACACCGCCGCCAGCAGCGCGGTCAGCCGGAGCTTCCTCTTGGTCGGAATCTGCATGGTGATGTCACCTTTCGTTGTCGTGCGCTCGGCTCACAGCCCCTGGGGCCGCAGCACTTCCTCGGCGATCCCGGCTAGGTAGTCGACCGCCAGAGCGAGGACCGCGACCAAGATCGCTCCGACGACGGTGATGAGGGGTCTGTTCTGCACGAACCCGGCGACGATGAGGCCGCCCAGCCCGCCGGCCCCGATGAAGGTGCCGAGTGTCGCCGTGCCGACGTTGATGGTCAGCGCGGTGCGGAGGCCCGCCATGATGATCGGCACCGCCAACGGCAGCTCGATCCTGCCGAGCACCATGGACCGAGTCATGCCCATGCCCCGGGCGGACTCGATGACGGATGCGTCGACCTGGCGGAGCCCCACCATCGTGTTGCGGAGGACCGGAAGGACGGTGTACGCGACCAGCGCCACCACCGCCGGCCAGAAGCCGATGTCCCACACGATCGCCAGCAGCGCGATCAGGCCGATCGACGGGACGGCCTGTCCGATGTTGAAGAAGGCGAGGGCGGGCGGGGTGACCGCGCGGGCGGACGGCCTGGTCAGGAAGATCCCCAACGGGATGGCGATCAGCAGCACCAGCACCGTGGACACCACGGTGAGCTGGATGTGCTCCCAGGTGGCCGTCGCGATGACGTCGGCGTTGAGCCGGCGCTGCTCGCCGTTGCTCAGATCCTGCGCACTGACGTAGAGGTAGGTGCCCGCCAGCACCGCCAGCAGCATCAGCGGGGTCAGCAGGTAACCCGCCACCGTCCGGTGTCCTGACCGCACGCCGCCGTACGCCGCCGAGGTGTCCGGCGGCGCCTGGTCGGCGTCGTCGGTGACGAGCGGCTCTGTGCTGGGTTGCGTCATGAGGAAGGCTGAGCCCCCTCCGCCGCGTACCTGGCCCTGAGCCGCTCGTGCTCGGCCGAGCGCATGCTGCGGACCGACTCGTTGATCGTGTCGATGTCGACGATCCCCTGGTAGGCGCCGGAGCCGTCGACCACGATCGCGATGCTGTAGCGCGCGGTCAGGAGCTCGTTCAAGGTGTCGCTGAGGGTGGCACGAGGCTCGACGAGGGCGTCCGGGGGCAGGCCGATCTCCCGGAGCGACCGGCCCGATCGCTCGAGGTGCTCGACGTTCACCCACCTCAGGGGGCGCCGCCGCTCGTCCAGCACCAGCACGGCGCTGCGGTCGCTGTTCTCGAGCAGCCGCGCGACCTCCTCGCGGGTGGCGTCCTCCTGCACGGTCGGCCAGTCGCCGAGCTCCACGTCGCTGACGCGGCTCAGGCTCAGCCGCTTGAGCGACGCGCCCCTGCCGATGAAGTCGGCGACGAAGTCGTCGGCCGGGTTGACCAGGATGCGCTCGGGGGTGTCGAACTGCGCGATGCGCGACTGGTCCCGGAGGATCGCGATCCGGTCCCCCATCTTGATCGCCTCGTCGATGTCGTGCGTGACGAAGATGATGGTCTTCTTCATCTTCTCCTGCAGGCGGAGGAACTCGTTCTGCAGCCGCTCGCGGGTGATCGGGTCGATGGCGCCGAACGGCTCGTCCATCAGCATCACGTCCGGGTCGGCACTCATCGCGCGCGCCACCCCCACCCGCTGGCGCTGACCGCCCGAGAGCTCCTTGGGGAAGCGGCCGCGGTAGGCCGCCGGGTCCATGCCCACCGTCTCGAGCAGCTCGTCCACTCGGTCGGCGATGCGGCGCTTGTCCCAGCCGAGCAGCTTCGGCACCGTGGCGATGTTCTCGGCGATGGTGTGGTGCGGGAAGAGCCCGATCTGCTGGATGACGTAGCCGATCCGCCGGCGCAGGTGGTCCGGGTTGGCCTTGGTCACGTCCTCTCCGTCGAGGACGATGTGCCCCGAGGTGGGCTCGATGATCCGGTTGATCATCTTCATCGTGGTGGTCTTCCCGCACCCCGACGGTCCGACGAGGATGACGATCTCGCCCTCGGGGACCTCCAGGGTGAGATCGTCCACCGCCGGCTCGCCGTGGCCGGGGAACCGCTTGGTGAGGTTCTCCAGGCGGATCTTGATGTGCCCGGCGTCCTGCGCAGTCCCGGAGGTGGTGGTCTCGGTCATCGCAATCCTTTCGACACGGTGAAGCGGGTCAGCAGGACGTACACCAGATCGAACAGCACCGCGAGGACCATGATCCCGACGATCCCCCCGAGGACGAGGTTCAGCGCCGAGGCGCTGCCGATGCGTGCCAGCCCGGTGAAGATGTCGTTGCCCAGCCCGGGCCCGTTGATGTAGGCGCCGATGGCGGCGATGCCGACGAGGATCAGCGTGGACACGCGCATGCCGGCCAGGATGACCGGCCAGGCCAGCGGCAGCTCCACGCGGAGCAGCCGCCCAGTCCGGCCCATCCCCATGCCCTTGGCGGACTCGACGACGGCCGGATCGACCTCGCGCAGCCCGACGACCGTGTTCCGCACGATCGGCAGCAACCCGTACATCACGAGCCCGACCACGACCGAGCGTGCGCCCAGGCCCAGGAACGGCACGGAGATGAAGACGCCGAACAGCGCGAGGGACGGGATCGTGAGAAACGTGCCGGTGACGGCCAGGGCGAGCTCACGCGGTCGGCCGGTGCGGTAGGTGAGGAGCCCGATGCCCATGCCCACGGCCGTCGCGATCGCGACCGAGACCATCACGACGAGGGCGTGCGCCCAGGCGAGCTCGAGGAGGTGCTCCCAGCTGAATTGAAGGTATGTCCAGAAGCTGGAGAGCCAGCCGCTGTCGTTACTCATGGGCAGGGCCCCAGGGCGATCGAGCCCATCGTGATCATCAAGAAACCCCTCCGGCCACCCCTCGCGGACCCTTCGACTCTGGCATGGTCGCCGGAGAGGAGCAACAACCCCCCGGTTCGCGTGGCCCGGGTCAGGCGTGCCAGGAGCGCCACAGGGCGGCGTAGGAGCCGTCGCGCGCCACGAGCTCGTCGTGCGACCCGAGCTCGGTGATCCGACCGTCCTCGACCACGGCCACCCGGTCGGCGTCGTGGGCGGAGAACAACCGGTGCGCGATGGCGATGACGGTCCGTCCGTGGAGTACGGCGGCCAGCGACCGCTCGAGGTGCCGCGCGGCCCGCGGGTCGATCAGGGACGTGGCCTCGTCGAGGACCAGCGTGTGCGGGTCGGCCAGCACCAGCCGGGCCAGCGCCACCTGCTGCGCCTCGGCCGGCGTCAGCGCCCGGCCACCGGAGCCGACGACGGTGTCCAGGTCGTCGGGCAGCCGGCGCACCCACTCTGCGGCGTCGACCGACTCGAGCGCGGCCATCACGTCGTCGTCGGAGGCCTCGTGCCCGCTCTTGTCGACGGCCAGGGCGATGTTCTCCCGGATCGTGCCGACGAAGACGTGGTGCTCCTGCGTCACCAGCGCCACGTGTCCGCGCAGGTCGGTCAGCGGCAGCTCGGTGAGCCCGACGCCACCGACGGTGAGCGAGCCGGTGCGCGGCGGGTGGATGCCGGCGAGCAGTCGGCCGAGGGTCGACTTGCCGGCGCCCGACGGGCCGACCATCGCGACCCGCTCGCCGACCTCGAGCGACAGGTCCACGCCGTGCAGGACGTCGCGGCCGTCGACGTAGGAGAACCGGACGTCGTCGGCCTCGAGGCGCTCCCCGGCGGGCACCCGGCCGGTGGCGACCCGGTCCTCGGGGACGTGCGCCACGCCCAGCAGCCGGGCGAGGGAGGCGGCGCCGACCTGGAACTCGTCGAGGATCATCACGACGCGGTCGAGCGGGTCGACGAGCATCTGCATGTAGAGCGTCGCCGCGGTGACGTCGCCGAGACTCACCACCCCGCGGCTGTGCAGCCATCCGCCGAGCAGCAGGGTGACCACGCCGGGCAGCAGGTAGGACGTCACCTCGATGGTGGGGAAGAACACCGTCCGCAGGAACAGCGTGTAGCGCTCGGCGGCGTACGACCCGGCGATCGCGTCGTCGCTGCTGCGGATCCGGGCGCCCCGGAGTCCCAGGGCCTCGACGGTGCGCGCGCCCTCGACGGTCTCGGTGAGCGTCGCGGTGATCTCGGAGTAGGACGCGTTCTCCCGCAGGTAGCCGTCCTTCGCGCGGCGGAGGTACCACCGCAGCCCGACGGCGAGGCCGGGCGCGCTGAGCAGCAGGGGGATCGCCACCCACAGGCCCACGGACAGGGCCGCCACCACGGTGAGCACGGCGGTGACGAGCGCGGTGAGCCACTGGGGAAGCGCCCAGCGGATCGTCCACCCGAGCTGCTCCACGTCGCGCGACGTGCGGGTCAGCAGGTCGCCGCTGCCGGCGGACTCGACCACCCCGACGGGCAGCGCGAGGGTGTCGGCGACGAAGCGTTCGCGCACCTCGGCGAGGACCTCCTCCCCGAGGACGAGCGAGCGGTACGACGCGAAGCGGGCCAGCACCGTCTGCAGCACCAGCGCTGCGGCGATCACCGCTGCCAGCACGTCGACGTGCCCCGTGGTCGTCCCGTGCTGGACCGCCTCGACGATCTCCCCGAGCAGACGCGGAGCGACCAGCCCGGCGAGCGCGGCCGCGCTGTGCAGGACCAACGTCGTGGTGAACGCCTTCGGGTGGCGCCGGAACAGCTCGGTGACCGCGGCCCGCACCTGCCGGCCGGTGGCCACGGGGAGGGAGGTGTCGGTGACCGTGCTTCTCATGCGGGCACCCCCTCCTCGCGGGCGACGACGAGCCGGTAGGCGGGGACGTCGCGGAGCAGGTCGCGGTGGGTGCCGACGGCCACCACCTCGCCGTGCTGGAGGAACGCCACCTCGTCGGCCCGGTCGAGCAGCAGCGGGCTGGTGGTGGTCACCACGGTCGTCCGGCCCGCGCGCTGCGCCCGCAGCCGGTCGGCGACGCGCGCCTCGGTGTGCGCGTCGACCGCCGACGTCGGCTCGACCAGCACCAGGACCTCCGGGTCGGCGGTCAGGGCCCTGGCCAGCACCAGCCGCTGCCGCTGACCCCCGGAGAACGACCGGCCCCGCTCGGTGACCTGCGCGTGCAGGCCGCCGGGCACCGCCTCCAGGACGTCCTCGGCGGACGCGGCGTGCAGCGCGGCGAGGACCGCTTCCGGTCCGTTGCCCCGCAGGTCGAGCTGCTCGGCCAGGTCGCCGGAGAACAGCGTGCTCCCGGTGTCGGAGACGAGGATGCGCCGGCGTACGACGGCGCGGGGCAGCTGCTCGAGCGGGACGTCTCCCCACCGGACGTCACCGTCGAGGTAGCGGCCCAGCCGGTCGGCGACCGCCGCAGTGTCCTCCGGTCGGTCCGCCACCAGCGCCAGGAGCGTGCCGGCGCGCACGTGCACGCCGCTCGCCACGTCGACGAGGTCGGAGCCCACGGCCGGTTCCGCGGCGGCGACGGCGGGGTCGGTGACCTCCGGTTCCAGGGCGAGCACCCGGCAGATGCGGCCGGCGGCGACGAACGCCCGGATCCACTTGTTGGCCGCCTCCGTCGCGGTCCGCAGCGGCATCATCAGGAAGGCGGCGTAGCCGTAGAACGCCACCAGCTCACCGACCGTGATCCGGCCCTGGACGGCGAACCGGGCGCCGAGCCACACCACGAGGACCACGAAGACCCCGGGCAGCGCGACCTGCGCCGCGTCGAGCAGCGACTGCATCCGGCCGACCTGCACCCCGGCCTCGCGGACCCGCTGGGACTCGCGGGTGTAGCGGGCGTGGAAGACCCGCTCGCCGCCGATGCCTCGCAGCACCCGCAGACCCGCCACGATGTCGGTGGCCAGGTTCGCCAGGTCGCCCATCATCTCGCGGTGCCGGAGGCTGCGGCGCTGAAGCGGCTTGAGCAGCGGGGCGATGCCGAACATCAGCAACGGCACCCCGATCAGCACCACGAGACCGAGCGTCACCGAGGTCCGCAGCAGCAGGACCGCCACGACGACGAACCCGACGACGGCCCCGGCGGCCCGGGCGGTGACGTCCATGGCGTTGCCGATGTGGGCCAGGTCGGTGGACCCGATCGCGACCACCTCGCCGGTGGCCACCCGCCGGCTGAGGGTCGCGCCGAGGGTCACCGCCCGGTGCGTGACGAGCTGGACGACCCGGTACGCCGCCGTGAGCCAGTTGGTCACCGCGAACCGGTGGCGCAGGATCGAGGCCAGGGCGCCGACCACGCCGACGGCGAACATCACGCCGGTGTACCTGAGCAGCTCGCCGGTGTCCTTCGCGGCGACGCCCCGGTCGATCGCGAGACCGATGATCGCCGGCATGACCGCCTGGGTCGCCATCCATCCCATGCCGAGCAGGATCGCCACCGCCATGGTCGGCCACTGCCCCCTGGCCAGCCACCAGAGGAAGCGGCCGGGGGAGCGGTGGTCGGCCACTCCCGGGTCGGTCAGGGGAAGGCGGCGCACCCTGTCAGGCTAGGTACGCGACGAGTCCCGGGCGAACCCTTTTCCGGTGCGCGTCAGCGAGGCCACGAGCCCGGCCGCACCAGCCAGCACGAGGATCGCCGGGAGCAGCCACTGGACCTCGACGGACTCGATGACTCCGGCGGCGTGCAGGGCCCAGGAGCCCGCGATGCCCAGGAAGACCAGGCCCATCACCAGGTGCGGCACGCTCACCGGCTGGCGCGGGGTCGGCCCCGGGTGGGGCTCGGGCACCGGCGCGGTGTCCTGCCACTCGAACTTGTCAGATGCTTCGTACTCAGTGCTCACAGCTGGCTCACCACGATCCGTCCGAACTCCAGGTCCATCTCCAGGTCGATCACCGTGTCGGCGTCGTCGGCGCCGACACGACCGTCGACCGACGAGCTCCACCCGTCGCGGGTCGCGATCGGTGACTCGATGCGTCCGCCGTAGTGGACCGACGCGTCGAGGTCGGCCGCCACGTCGTCGGGCAGGATCACGACCAGCTCGCCGGCGTTGGCCTCGACATCGATGCTCCGACCGTCGAGGGCTTCGGGGTCCTTCACCCGGCTCAGGTCGAGCACGATGCGCCCTGCGGGCACGTGGTAGGTCGCAGCGACGTCGGTCGCCCGCAGGGGGGTGATGCGGGTGTCCCGGTCACCGTCGAAGGTGGGCTCGCCGATCGAGAAGGCCGCGAGGACCAGGGCCGTCACCAGGCCGAGGGCGACGAGGCCGCCGGGCCGGCCCCAGAACGCGCCGACCACGAGCATGGTGCCGACGACGGCCAGCGCCAGCGCGGGGTAGGCCGCGTCGAGGACCTCGCCGCCCGCGGCGTCGTAGAGTCCGAGCGACCCGAGCGCGAGCGCCACGAGGGCCAGGGTGAGGCCGAAGAGGATCGGTCCCCGGCGGCGCGGCCGCGGCGGGATCGGCGGGGGCGGGGGCGGGTACCACGTCGGGGTCGGAGGCGGCGGGGTCTGCGCCTGTGTCTGTGTCTGCGGGTACGCCTGCGTCTGCGCCGAGGGCGGCGGCGGAGCGGCGTACGGCGGGACGGGGCCGGTGGGTCCGTACGGCCCAGCTGGTCCGCCTGGTCCGCCGACCGGTGTGCTCGCGCCGCGGTCCCGGGAGAGGAGCACGACGGCGACGACCAGCCCCACCACGGCGAGCGGCCAAGGGAACCAGAGGAACGGGTAGGAGAAACCGTTCCAGGTGTCGCCCAGCGCCAGGATCCCCGCGACCACGGCGACCGCGATCAGCAGGCCGTTCCGGCTGGACTCACTGGTCCGGACGACCGCGTTCTCGGTGACTTCCTCGGGCACCACGAGCCACAGGGCCCCGTAGGCGAGGATCCCGGCGCCGCCGAAGAAGGCCAGGACGACGAACAGGACGCGGATCACCGTCGGGTCCACGTCGAGGTGGGCGCCGAGGCCGCCGGCGACCCCCGCGATCTTGCGGTCGCCCTGCGAGCGGCGTAGCTGTCGGTAGTCCTTGAGGTGCTCGGTGTTCCAGCCCGTGCTGGTCGGCTGCTCGGGCCCCTCGGGGGGTGTCCCCGTGGCCGTGCCACCGGCGCTGCCGGCAGGGTCCGTCTGGTTCTCTGTCATGTCTCCAGCCTCCTCGCGCGGAGGCCGGTCCACCATGGGGGACGTCCCTGATCCTGCTCACACCGACGGGCCCGTGGGTCAGGGTCGGCTCAGGGTGTGGTGGGGGTGCTCACGCATGGTTGCCGCCGGTGCCCTGTGTGACGATGGACCGGCCATGACCAGCACGGGAGCCGCACCAGGGGTGCACCACCGGCGCGCGACGCGGAGCCCGGACGACTCCTACCTCGGCGGTGTCGCCGCCGGCCTGGCGTCGCACCTGGCCGTCGACGTGCGCGCCGTGCGGATCTTCTTCGGCGTCACGGCCCTGCTGGGCTTCGGGGTGCTGTTCTACGCGGGTCTCTGGCTCACGCTGCCGATGGACACGGCTCAGGAGGCGCGCAGCCCCGGGCTGGAGGCGGCCAGCCGGCAGGGGAAACGCCCGGCGCGGGTCGCGGGCCTGCGTGACGCCGGTCCGCTCGTGGCGCTCGGTGTGGTCGTGCTGGGAGTCGCCGGCCTGGTCGACGTCGCGCTCGGAGGACCGCTGCTGCTGTGGCCGGCGCTGTTCGCCGTCGGCGGGGTGATGGTGCTGTGGCGGCAGGCCGACGAGGCGCAGCGGGAGCGGTGGCTGGACGGCACCGGCCGCGTCGACGTACGCCGGATCTTCCTGGGCAACGGCGGAGCGCCGGCGTGGGCACGGCTCGCCACCGGCGTCGGCCTGCTCGTGGTCGCCCTGCTGATCTTCGCGGCCCAGACCGGACGGGTCTCGGTGGCCCGCGACGTCGTCGTGGCCGGTGTGCTCGGCGTCCTCGGTCTGGCGATCACCCTCGGGCCCTGGCTGGTGCGTCTGGTGGCGGACCTCGCCGAGGAGCGCGCCGCGCGGATCCGTAGCCAGGAGCGGGCCGACGTCGCCGCACACCTGCACGACTCGGTGCTGCAGACCCTGGCGCTGATCCAGAAGAACGCGGCCGACCCCGGCCAGGTCGCTCGGCTGGCGAGGTCGCAGGAGCGCGACCTGCGCCAGTGGATGTACGGCGAACCGGCGGCCGCGCCCTCCAGCCTGGCCGGCGCCCTCCGGGCGGCAGCTGCCGAGGTGGAGGACTCGCACGGCGTGCCGGTGGAGGTCGTGACCGTCGGGGACGCGACGCTGACCGACGACCTGCGGGCGCTGGTCGCGGCGGCCCGGGAGGCGGTCGTCAACGCCGCGAAGCACTCGGGGGCCGGACGCGTCGACGTGTACGCGGAGGCCGCGGGTCGGGACGTGGACCTGTTCGTCCGGGACCGGGGGCGGGGCTTCGACCTGTCCGCGGTCCCCGGCGACCGGCTGGGCGTCCGGCGCAGCATCGTCGAGCGCACCGAGCGGCACGGCGGCTCGGCGGCCGTGCGGTCGAGCCCGGGAGAGGGCACGGAGGTGCGGCTGCACCTGACGGTGGGAGCAGAGGAATGACCGAGGAAGCGAGCCGGAGGCACAGATGAGGACCGTCGTGATCGTGGACGACCATGCGATGTTCCGTGCCGGCGTGCGCGCGGAGATCTCGGGGGCCGTGGAGATCCTGGGGGAGGCGGAGGACGTGGACACCGCCGTCGCCGCCGTGCTGCAGCACCGGCCGGACGTGGTGCTCCTCGACGTCCACCTGCCGGGCGGGGGAGGGGTCGAGGTGATGCGCCGCGCGGCGGCCCGGTGCCCGGGCACGAAGTTCCTGGCGCTCTCGGTCTCCGACGCCGCCGAGGACGTCATCGGCACGATCCGCGGCGGCGCCCGCGGCTACGTCACCAAGACCATCACCGGGCCCGAGCTCATGGCCGCGATCGAGCGCGTGGCCACTGGTGACGCGGTGTTCTCCCCGCGGCTGGCCGGGTTCGTCCTCGACGCGTTCGCCGGGTCCATCGAGGTCGCGCAGGTCGACGAGGACCTGGACCGGCTCACCGAGCGCGAGCGCGAGGTGATGCGCCTGATCGCCCGCGGCTACGCCTACAAGGAGGTCGCTGCGGAGCTGTTCATCTCGGTCAAGACCGTCGAGACGCACGTGTCCAGCGTGCTGCGCAAGCTGCAGCTGTCCTCGCGTCACGAGCTCACCCGGTGGGCAACCGACCGACGGCTACTTTGAACCAATGACCCCCTCCCCGGCGCCGGCGACCGAGCCCCCCGTCCGTCGTGTGCTCGTCGCAGGCGCTTCCGGGTTCGTCGGTCGCCGGCTGTGCCCGGCGCTCGTCGAGGCCGGCTACGAGGTGGTGGCGATGACCCGCAACCCCGAGCGGTACGCCGGTGCCGGGACCGCCGTCCGCGGCGACGTGCACGACCCCGAAACCCTGACCGGTGCGCTCGAGGGCTGCGACGCCGCCTACTACCTCGTGCACTCGCTGGACTCCCCGGACTTCGAACGGCTCGACGCGGAGGCCGCCACCGCTTTCGGCCAGGCGGCCGCGGAGGCGGGGATCCGTCGCATCGTCTACCTCGGCGGGCTCGGCAAGGACGACGACGCGCTGTCGCCGCACCTCCGCAGCCGGCGTGAGGTCGAGGAGCTGCTCGGCGAGGCCGGGGTCCCGGTGACGACCCTGCGCGCGGGCATCGTCATCGGCCACCAGGGGCTGTCGTGGGAGATGACCCGGCAGCTCGTCGAGCGCCTGCCTCTCATGGTCACCCCGCGGTGGGTCTCGACCCGCACCCAGCCGATCGCGCTCAGCGACGTGGTGCGCTACCTGGTGTCGGTGCTGGCGGTCCCGGAGACCACCGGCCGCCCGTTCGAGGTCGGCGGCGACGAGGTGCTGCGCTACTCGGACATGATGCGCCGGGTCGCCGCGGTCGAGGGGCGCCCCCTGGTGCTGCTGCCCGTGCCGCTGCTGTCGCCGAAGCTGTCCTCCCACTGGCTGAGCCTGATCACCGACGTCGACGCCAAGGCCGGCCGCTCGCTGGTCGACTCCATGGTCAACGAGGTGGTGGTCGAGGACGACGAGCTGCACCGGCTCATCCCCTTCGACCGCCGGTCCTTCGACGACGCGGTCCGCTCCGCCCTTGCCGACCGGGCCGCCGAGTTCGGCCGCGCGAGCGGGCTGCTCGGGCACCTGCGCAGCAAGCTGCCCATGTCACTGTCCCACCGGGTGCCGGTGCGCCACGACGAGCCGGAGACCGTCGTACGCCGCCGCCGTAAGGTGGTTGCCGCGACGTCCGTGGCGGGCGCCGGGCTGCTCGGGGCCGGCCTGTCCACGAAGCCGGGTTCCAAGGCGTTCTACGCCATCACCCTGAGCGTCGCCGGTGTCTGGGCCGCGGGAGGCGTGGCCTCCGGGCCGCTGCACCTCGGTTGGGTCCAGCTCCAGGACCGCACGATCCGCCGCCCGGTGCTCACCCCCATCGCGACCGGCGTGGGCGCGTTCGGGTTCTTCTACGCGTGCGCGCAGGTGGCCACCCGTATCCCGCCGCTGTCCCGGGCGATCGCGTCGGTGCTGCAGTTCGCCGACGAGGGGGACGACCGGCTGGTGCTTCTCACGACGCTGGCGAACGGAGCCGCCGAGGAGGTCTTCTTCCGGGGCGCGGTCTACGCCGCGTGGGAGGACCACCCGGTGCTGAAGACCGCCGGGGTCTACGTCCTCGCCACCGTGCCGACGCGCAACCCGGCCCTGGTGCTCGCCGCCGGCTTCATGGGCACGCTGTGGAGCCTGCAGCGCCGAGCCAGCAGCGGTCTGCAGGCGCCGATGCTCACCCACCTGACCTGGTCGACGCTGATGCTGCGGTTCCTGCCGCCCGTGTTCCGGGACACACGCCCCGCGGGCGACGACGTCCGCATCGTCTGAGCGTGCCTAGGGTCGGGCCATGGACTTCGCCCGGGACCTCCTCCTGTTCCTGCACTTCATCGGCCTCGCATCCGTCTTCGGTGGCCTCTTCGTCCAGCTGAGGAGCGAGCAGAGGGCGGTGAACAGCGCCGTGCTGCACGGGATCCTCACCCAGCTGGTCACCGGCCTCGCCCTGGTCGGGCTCATCGAGGCTGACGACGGGGAGGTCGACAACGCCAAGATCGGGGTGAAGCTCGTCGTCGCCCTGGTCATCGGGGTCCTGGCCTTCGTCCAGCGCAAGCAGGCGTCGATCTCCGGCGCCGTCTTCGGGACCCTGCTGGGGCTGACCACGCTCAACATCGCCGTCGCGGTGTTCTGGCACTGACATGGCCCGGTGGCCGGGACGGGTCGTCGCCGCACTGACGCTGGCGCTGCTGTCGGGCGTCGCCGGGTGCGCCACCGACGGGGAGCGGACCGCGGAGTCGCCGAACGCGAGTACCAGCCACCAGGCCGGTGAACGGCCCAGTAGACGGCCAGGTGGTCGGCCCGGTGGTCGGTCGGGGAGCCCGACGCCGAGCCCCAGCGCACAGCCGACCGGCACCTTCAGCGACTGGCGGGTCGGTGCGCACCCGTTGCCGCTCCGCGCGGACGGATTCGGCGAGGTGCGCCCCACCCCTCCGCAGCTGCGGGTGCGTCGCATCGCCACCGTGGACGCGCTGCCCCCGCCCGCTGACGGCGGGTTCGCAGCCGTGCAGCGGCCGGTGACGCCGGCGCTCGCCCGCCGTACGAACCTCGCCTGGTTCCCGGACTGCCCGGTCGCCCTCGCGGACCTGCGGCTGCTGCGGCTGTCGTTCTGGGGCTTCGACGACCTGCCGCACACCGGACAGCTGGTGGTCAATGCGAGCGTCGCCGACGACGTGGTCGAGGTCTTCCGGAAGCTGTACGCCGTGCGCTTCCCGATCGAGGAGATGCGGCTGGTGACCAAGGCGGACCTCGACGCGCCGCCGACGGGTGACGGGAATGTCACCGCCGCGTACGCGTGCCGCCCGGTGCGCGGGTCGACCCAGTGGTCGGCGCACGCCTACGGGCTGGCGATCGACGTCGACCCCTTCACCAACCCCTACCGCAACGGCGACCTGGTCCTGCCGGAGCTGGCGTCGTCGTACCTGGACCGGAGCTGGCGGCGGCCGGGGATGATCTTCGCCGACGGGCCGGTGGTGCGGGCGTTCACCGACGTCGGCTGGACGTGGGGAGGCACCTTCCACTCGGTCCTGGACCTCCAGCACTTCTCGGCGAACGGTCGCTGACCGGCGTCCACCGGCCCGCCGCCTGTCGGTGCCGGGACGTAGGCTGACGCAAGAGATGAGCGCACTGTTTCCCCTCCCGTCAGCGACGGGCACGACGTCCCGCGGCCCCTCCTCGGAGCAGCTGCTCGAGGGGCTCAACGAGCCGCAGCGCGCGGCGGTGAGCCATGCCGGACCCCCCTTGCTGGTGGTGGCGGGAGCCGGATCGGGCAAGACCCGGGTCCTCACCCGGCGGATCGCGTGGCTGATCGCCGAGCGGGGCGCCCACCCGGGGTCGATCCTCGCGATCACCTTCACCAACAAGGCCGCGGCCGAGATGAAGGAGCGCGTGGAGGAGCTGGTGGGGCGGCGCGCGCGGATCATGTGGGTCTCGACGTTCCACTCCGCCTGCGTGCGCATCCTCCGCAAAGAGATCCACCGTTTCGGCTACAAGTCCGGCTTCTCGATCTACGACGCCGCGGACTCCAAGCGGCTGATGACGTTGGTGTGCCGCGACCTCGAGCTGGACCCGAAGCGCTACCCGCCGCGGTCGGTGCTGAACTGGGTGTCCAACCAGAAGAACGAGCTCCTGGACCACGAGCAGGCCCGGGCGAATGCCGCGAACGGCCTCGAGGAGACCTACGCCGAGGCCTACGGGCTGTACCAGCAGCGGCTGCGGGCGGCCAACGCGCTGGACTTCGACGACCTCATCATGACCACGGTGCACCTGTTCCAGGCGTTCCCGGAGGCGCGGGAGACCTATCGCCGCCGGTTCCGCCACGTCCTCGTCGACGAGTACCAGGACACCAACCACGCGCAGTACGCCCTGGTCAAGGAGCTGTGCGGGCACGCGGTCGGGCGGCCGCTCGTGGCCGACACCGTCGACCCGGACGACCCCGACGCCCCCGACGACGACGGCTCGATCGCGCCCGCCGAGCTCATGGTGGTGGGCGACGCCGACCAGTCGATCTATGCCTTCCGCGGGGCGAACATCCGCAACATCCTCCAGTTCGAGGAGGACTTCCCCGAGGCCCGCACCATCCTGCTGGAGCAGAACTACCGCTCGACGCAGACCATCCTCGACGCGGCCAACGCCGTCATCACCCGCAACAAGGGCCGCAAGTCGAAGAACCTGTGGTCCGACGCGGGGCAGGGCGAACGGATCGTCGGCTACGTCGGCGACGACGAGCACGACGAGGCGCGGTTCGTCGCCGACGAGATCGACCGGCTCACCGACGAGGGGTCGGCGAAGCCGCGCGACGTGGCGGTGTTCTACCGCACCAACGCCCAGTCCCGCGTCTTCGAGGAGGTGTTCATCCGGGTCGGGATGCCCTACAAGGTCGTCGGTGGGGTCCGCTTCTACGAGCGCAAGGAGGTCCGTGACGCGCTGGCCTACCTGCGGATGCTCGCCAACCCGGCCGACGAGATCAGCCTGCGGCGGGTGCTCAACGTGCCCAAGCGCGGCATCGGGGAGCGCGCGGAGGCGTGCGTGGAGGCGCTGGCCCGCCGGGACGGCACCACCTTCTGGGACGCCCTGCGGCGGGCCGACGAGGCGCCGGGCATCGCCACCCGGTCGGTGACGGCGATCCGCGCCTTCGTGCAGATGGCCGAGGAGCTGCAGGCGATGGTCGACGCCGGTGAGCGCGCCGACGCCGTGCTGGAGCGGACGCTGGATCGGAGCGGCTACCTCGCCGAGCTCGAGGGCAGCGACGACCCGCAGGACGAGACGAGGGTGGAGAACCTCGCCGAGCTGGTGGCGGTGGCCCGTGAGTTCGCCGACGAGCCCGTCCCCCCACCGTCGGCCGACCCCGCTGACCTGACGCCGGCGGCCCCCGGAGTTCCGGAGTTCCTGGAGCGGGTGTCCCTGGTCGCCGACTCCGACCAGATCCCCGACCAGGGCGGTGACGGCGGCGAGGACACCGGCGTGGTGACCCTCATGACCCTGCACACCGCCAAGGGCCTGGAGTTCCCGGTCGTCTTCCTCTCCGGGTTGGAGGACGGCGTCTTCCCGCACCTGCGCTCGCTGGGTGACCAGACGGAGCTGGAGGAGGAGCGCCGGCTGGCCTACGTCGGCCTGACCCGGGCCCGGGAGCGGCTGTACCTCTCCCGCGCGGTGGTGCGTTCCGCGTGGGGCGCACCGTCGCACAACCCGGCCTCGCGGTTCCTCGACGAGGTGCCGGTCGACCTCGTGGAGTGGCGCCGCACCGCGGAGGAGCAGACGTCGTGGAACCGCAGTGTCATGCCGTCGCTGCCGACCCGCCCGGCGGGCCGTCCGGTGCAGCGGTTCGGCACGTCCGCGATCCGGGCGGACGCCGAGCGCAAGTCCCAGCGCTCAGGGCGGGAGGTGGCGTCGCTCGATCCCGGCGACCGGGTCACCCACGACTCGTTCGGGCTCGGCACGGTCGTGACCGTCGAGGGTGCGGGGGAGAAGGCGGTCGCCTCGATCGACTTCGGGTCGCAGGGCGTCAAGCGCCTCCTGCTGCGCTACGCCCCGGTCGAGAAGCTCTGAGCTGCTCCGGACGAGGTCACGGCGTGACGCCGTGCACGATGAGCGCCTGGCGGGGGTTGACCGGGTCGCCACCGCCGGGGCGCACCTCGAGGTGCAGGTGCGGGCCGGTGGTGTTGCCGGTGGACCCGACGAAGCCGATGGGCTGGCCGGCGAGAGGCTGGTCGCCCGGTCGCACCCCGAAGGCCGACTGGTGGCAGTACCACAGCTCGGTGCCGTCCTCCAGGGTCATGATCGTGCGGTTGCCGTAGGCGCCGGCCCATCCCGTCTCGGTGACCGTGCCGTTGGCCACGGCGAGGATCGGCGTGCCCTGCGGGGCCGCGAAGTCGAGGCCGGTGTGGCAGTGCGCCCACAGAGAGCTGCACTCGCCGAAGCCCGCGGTGAGGTGGTAGGCGCCGGTGGCGACCGGAAGGTGCCACGCGTTCTCGGCGAGCTTCCCCGCGGCCTTCTCCGCCAGCGCCGCCAGCTTGGCGAGCTCGGCGTTCTCCTCCCTGGCCTGCCCGGTCTCCGGATCCTTGAGGCCGATCTTCACCGTGTCCTCGATCGCCTGGCGCGAGGAGTCGCGGCTCACCCGGCTGACGCGCGCCCCGAGCGCGGCGGCCGCGGGTGTGCCCGCGGCCGGCTCCTGCACCCGCGGCAACGCCACGGCGGAGGCTGCCGGCAGCGCTGCCGCCTCGAGGTGGACCGCTGCGGTCGCGGTCATCAACGCCACGGCCCCGAGCACGGTGAGCAGCGAGGACCACGGCGGTCGGGTGCGCCGGGCGGCGTGCGTTCCGGGACGGGGGCGGGCCACGCCTCAGGGTAGGGCACCGTCGGCGGGCGCGGGTCGGGCCTCCCCAGGCCCGCGACCGCGTTACCCGCGGGTAACAGGGCTTATCTCACATGGGCGCCGTGTCCCGCTCCGGAGGGGAACGGCTACTTTGTTCCCCGTGACCACCACGACCTCACCCTCGGCTGCCCGAGCGCGGGCGTCCACCATCGCCTGGAAGATTGCCATGGCCCTCACCGGCCTGGTGTTCATCGCCTACGTGCTGCTGCACATGTACGGAAACCTCAAGGTGTTCGGCGGGCAGCAGTCGTTCGACGAGTACGCCGAGCACCTGCGCACCTTCGGTCAGCCGATCCTTCCGTACGGCGGCCTCCTCTGGATCGTCCGCGCGGTGCTCATCGTGTCCGTGGTGGTGCACGCCTGGGCCGCGTTCAAGCTCTGGGCCCGGGCCTCCGGCGCCCGCAGCCAGAAGTACGTCGTGAAGAAGGCGGTGTCGGCGTCGCTTTCCTCGCGGGTGATGCGCTGGGGAGGCGTCGCGCTGCTGCTCTTCATCATCTGGCACCTGCTGGAGTTCACTTTCCGCGCAGCCACCCCAGGCGGGGACTCCGACAGCCCCTACCAGCGCGTGGTGAACGCGTTCTCCCCGGACGTCTGGTGGGTCGCGGTGATCTACCTGCTCGCCATGGGAGCGCTGGCCATGCACCTGCGGCACGGGGTCTGGAGCGCCGCCCAGACGCTCGGGTCTCACCAACAGCCCGGCCGCACGGGCCCGCTGGAACGTCACCGGCTATGTCATCGCGACGATCATCGCCGGCGGTTTCGCCCTGGTCCCCCTGTCCATCCTCTTCGGCATCGTCGAGTAAGGCGCCCCATGACTGAGACTCTTGACCGACCCGGCACCAGCACCGACCTGAGGCCCGGCACCGGCGACGCGGCGGACTACTACCGCGAGGGTGCGCCGGTCCAGGACACCAAGGCGCCCGGCGGCCCGATCGACGAGCGCTGGACCAACCGGCAGTTCGACGCCCGCCTGGTGAACCCGGCCAACCGCCGGAAGCTGAGCGTCATCATCGTCGGCACCGGTCTCGCCGGGGCCTCCGCCGCGGCCACGATGGGTGAGCAGGGCTACGCGGTGAAGTCGTTCTACTACCAGGACTCGCCGCGCCGGGCGCACTCGATCGCCGCGCAGGGCGGCATCAACGCAGCGAAGAACTACAAGGGCGACGGCGACTCGGTCTTCCGGCTCTTCTACGACACGGTGAAGGGCGGCGACTACCGCAGCCGCGAGTCGAACGTCTACCGGCTGGCCGAGGTCAGCGTGAACATCATCGACCAGTGCGTCGCGCAAGGTGTCCCGTTCGCGCGCGAGTACGGCGGTCTGCTGGACAACCGGTCCTTCGGCGGGGTGCAGGTGTCGCGGACGTTCTACGCCCGTGGGCAGACCGGCCAGCAGCTGCTCATCGGCGCCTACCAGGCGCTGGAGCGGCAGGTGGCGGCCGGCACCGTCACGACGTACTCGCGGCACGAGATGCTCGAGCTCATCGTCGTCGACGGGAAGGCCCGCGGCATCGTGGCCCGGGACATGGTGACCGGCGCGGTCGAGACGCACCTGGCGGACGTGGTCGTGCTGGCCTCCGGCGGCTACGGCAACGTCTTCTACCTGTCGACGAACGCGATGGGCTCCAACGTCACCGCCACGTGGCGGGCGCACCGCAAGGGCGCCTACTTCGGCAACCCGTGCTACACCCAGATCCACCCGACGTGCATCCCGGTGTCCGGGGAGCACCAGTCGAAGCTGACCCTGATGAGCGAGTCGTTGCGCAACGACGGCCGCATCTGGGTCCCGAAGAACGCCGAGGACCGCGACAAGGACCCGCGCGACATCCCCGAGGAGGACCGCGACTACTACCTGGAGCGGATCTACCCGAGCTTCGGCAACCTGGTGCCGCGCGACATCGCCTCGCGGGCCGCGAAGTACCAGTGCGACGACGGCAAGGGCGTCGGCCCGGGCGGGCTGGGTGTCTACCTCGACTTCGCCGACGCGATCGGGCGCATGGGTCGTCCCGCGGTGGAGGCGAAGTACGGCAACCTCTTCGACATGTACGCCCGGATCACCGGGGAGGACCCCTACGTGACGCCGATGCGGATCTACCCCGCGGTGCACTACGTGATGGGCGGGCTGTGGGTGGACTACGACCTTCAGTCGTCGATCCCCGGCCTGTTCGTGACCGGTGAGGCGAACTTCTCCGACCACGGTGCGAACCGCCTCGGCGCGTCGGCCCTGATGCAGGGCCTGGCCGACGGGTACTTCGTGCTGCCGAACACGATCCGCGACTACCTCGCGGACGGGCCGTTCGAGAAGATCGACGAGAGCCACCCGGCGGTCGCCGAGGCGCTCTCGTCGGTCCAGGGCCGCATCGAGAAGCTGCTGTCGATCAACGGCACCCGCAGTGTGGACAGCTACCACAAGGAGCTGGGCCAGATCATGTGGGAGTACTGCGGCATGGAGCGCAGCGAGGAGGGACTGAAGAAGGCGATCGGGCTCATCCGGGAGCTCCGCGACGACTTCTGGAGCAACGTCCGGATCCTCGGCTCGGCCGACAGCCTGAACCAGTCGCTCGAGAAGGCCGGCCGGGTGGCCGACTTCCTCGAGCTCGGCGAGCTGATGTGCATCGACGCGCTGAACCGGCGCGAGTCCTGTGGTGGCCACTTCCGTGAGGAGTCGCAGACCGAGGACGGCGAAGCCCTTCGTCACGACGACGAGTACGCCTACGTCGCCGCCTGGGAGTGGTGCGGGGACGGCAGCGACCGGATGGGGCAACCGGTGCTGCACAAGGAGAATCTGGTCTACGAGTTCGTCGAGATGAAGCAGCGGAGCTACAAGTGAGACTGACCCTCAAGATCTGGCGCCAGGCGAACCAGGAAGCCCAGGGCGCCATGCACACCTACGACCTCGACGGGGTCGACGGGGACATGTCGTTCCTCGAGATGCTCGACGTGCTCAACGAGAAGCTCAACGCCGAGGGTGAGGAGCCGATCGCCTTCGACAGCGACTGCCGCGAGGGCATCTGCGGCATGTGCGGACTGATGATCAACGGGTACGCCCACGGTCCCGTGCAGACCACGACCTGCCAGCTGCACATGCGGTCGTTCCAGGACGGCGAGACGATCACCATCGAGCCGTGGCGCGCCGACGCGTTCCCGGTGATCAAGGACCTCTGCGTGGACCGGTCGTCGTTCGACCGGATGATCCAGTCCGGTGGCTACGTGTCGGTGAACACCGGCTCCGCGCCCGACGCGCACGCGACGCCGGTGCCGAAGCAGAACGCCGACCGCGCGTTCGACGCGGCGACCTGCATCGGTTGCGGTGCCTGCGTGGCGGCCTGCCCGAACGCGTCGGCGTCGTTGTTCCTGGGGGCGAAGATCACCCACCTCGGCGAGCTGCCGCAGGGGCAGCCCGAGCGAGACACGCGCGTGCTCGGGATGGTGGCGCAGCACGACCACGAGGGCTTCGGCGGGTGCACCAACATCGGCGAGTGCGCCACCGCCTGCCCGAAGGAGATCCCGCTCGACGTGATCTCGCAGCTCAACCGCGACCTCCGCAAGGCGCTGCGCGGCTGATCCGTCAGCACCGCAGCAGTGTCCGGCCCGCGCCCCCGCTGTGATGGAGGCGACGTGGTCGTGACGTGGCACACAGGGCTAGGGTCGGGGCGGCAGTCCCGCGCCCGGCCGGGTGTCGGGGGATCCGTACCGCTTCCAACACAGACAGGCTGAGGCTGAACCGTGGACCTGATGGAGTACCAAGCGAAGGAGCTCTTCGCCAAGCACGGTGTCGTCACCACGCTGGGCGTGGTGGTCGAGACCGCCGACGCGGCCAAGGAGGCCGCCGAGCAGATGGGCGGAGTGACCGTCGTCAAGGCGCAGGTGAAGGCAGGTGGCCGCGGCAAGGCCGGTGGCGTCAAGCTCGCCAAGACGCCCGACGAGGCCTACGAGCACGCCTCCAACATCCTGGGCATGGACATCAAGGGTCACCGGGTGAACCGGATCCTGGTCACCCCTGCCACACCTCCGGTGGACGAGTACTACTTCTCCTTCCTGCTCGACCGGTCCAACCGCTCTCACCTGTGCATCGCCTCGGTCGAGGGTGGCGTGGAGATCGAGGAGGTTGCGAAGACCAACCCCGACGCGGTCAAGAAGATCCCGATCGACGCGCTCGAGGGCGTGACGGACGCCAAGGCCGCCGAGATCGTCGACGAGTCGAAGTTCCCCGCCGAGCTGCGTGACCAGGCGATCGCCATGGTCAAGAGCCTGTGGAAGGCCTACGTCGAGGAGGACGCCACCCTCGTCGAGGTCAACCCGCTCGCGCGGCTCGAGGGCGACAAGCTCGAGGCGCTCGACGGCAAGATGTCGCTGGACGACAACGCGTCGGAGGTGCGGCACCCGGACCACGCGGAGTTCGAGATCCGCGAGGAGGCGGACCCGCTGGAGGCCAAGGCCAAGGACCTCGGGCTCAACTACGTCAAGCTCGACGGCCAGGTCGGCATCATCGGCAACGGCGCGGGGCTCGTGATGAGCACGCTCGACGTCGTCGCGTACGCCGGCGAGAAGCACGGGGGCGTGAAGCCCGCGAACTTCCTCGACATCGGTGGTGGCGCCAACGCGGAGGTGATGGCCAACGGCCTGGACGTCATCCTCAACGACCCTCAGGTCAAGAGCGTCTTCGTCAACGTCTTCGGCGGCATCACCGCCTGCGACGAGGTGGCCAACGGCATCAAGGGCGCGCTGGAGCTGCTCGGCGAGGAGGAGAACAAGCCGCTGGTCGTCCGTCTCGACGGCAACAACGTCGAGCAGGGCCGGGCGATCCTCGACGAGCTCAACCACCCGCACGTGACCCTGGTCGACACGATGGACGGCGCGGCCGACAAGGCCGCCGAGCTGGCCCACGGCGCCTGAGAGAGAGCGAACGAGAGATGTCTATCTACCTCAACAAGGACAGCAAGATCATCGTCCAGGGCATGACCGGCGGCATGGGCTCCAAGCACACCACGCTGATGGTCGAGGCCGGTTCCAACATCGTGGGCGGCGTCAACGCCCGCAAGGCCGGTACGACGGTCGAGCTGGGCGGCAAGGAGCTGTCGGTCTACGGCACGGTCGAGGAGGCCATGAAGGAGACCGGCGCCGACGTCTCGGTCGTCTTCGTGCCGCCGGCGTTCACCAAGGACGCCTGCATCGAGGCCATCGACGCCGGCATCGGCCTGCTCGTGGTGATCACCGAGGGGGTGCCGGTGCAGGACACCGCCGAGGTGTTCGCCTACCTCGAGGGCCCCAGCAACCACGGGGGCACGCGGATGATCGGCCCCAACTGTCCGGGCATCATCACGCCGGAGGAGTCGCTGGCGGGGATCACGCCGCACACCATCGCCGGCAAGGGCCCGGTGGGTCTGGTGTCGAAGTCCGGGACGCTGACCTACCAGATGATGTTCGAGCTGCGGGACCACGGCTTCACCACCGCGATCGGCATCGGCGGTGACCCGATCATCGGCACCACCCATATCGACGCGCTGAAGGCCTTCGAGGAGGACCCGGAGACCAAGGCGATCGTGATGATCGGCGAGATCGGTGGCGACGCCGAGGAGCGCGCTGCGGCGTACATCAAGGACCACGTGACCAAGCCGGTCGTCGGTTACGTCGCCGGGTTCACCGCGCCGGAGGGCAAGACGATGGGGCACGCCGGCGCGATCGTGTCCGGTTCGTCCGGTACCGCGGCGGCGAAGAAGGAGGCGCTGGAGGCGGTCGGCGTCAAGGTCGGAAAGACTCCTTCCGAGACCGCTCAGCTGATGCGCGAAACCCTCGAAAGCCTCTAGGCTCTAGACAAAAGCGACTATCCTGGTCACTCGCGACAAGCAGTGGCCGGCCTCACGTCCTGCCTAGGTTAAATGCCTGGGCTGGACGTGCCTGAGCTCAGTTGGAACTCTTAAAGTTCGGACGTGAGCGTCCTTCCGCCTGATCCACCCCGGCCCCCGGCCGGGGTGGATCCGTCGGCGATCCACGACGCCGCGGGTTTCGCGGCGGCGCTCACCGGGCTGCGGGCGCGGGCAGCGCTGACCATCCGCGAGGTGAGCCGGCGCACCGGGATTCCGAGTGCCACCCTGGGCGGCTACTTCAGCGGCCGGCACCTGCCGCCGCCGACCCAGCCGGCGCAGCTGACCCAGCTGCTCACCACCTTGGGCGTCCCGGCCGCCGAGCACGACGAGTGGCGCCGCGCGCTGAACCGGGTCCGCAGGATCCCCGGACCCCGGACCGCCGGGAAAGTGGTGCCGTACCGAGGGCTGGAGAGCTACGGCGTGCGGGACGCCGCGTGGTTCGTGGGGCGTGAGGAGTTCGTCGAGCAGCTGCAGGCCCACGTGAGCGGGCTGTTCGACGAGGAGGGACCGCGGCTCGTGTCGCTGGTCGGTGCCTCCGGCACCGGCAAGTCGTCGCTGCTCAGGGCCGGTCTCATGGCCCGGCTCGCGATGGAGGGCGTCACCCCGGTGCTCCTGGCGCCGGGCGCCGAGCCGCTGCGTTCGCTGACCTCGGCCCTGGGACGGTTCCGCCCCGACACCCGCAAGCGGCTGGTGGTCGTCGACCAGCTCGAGGAGGTGTTCGCCGAGTCGGTGCCGAAGCGGGTGCGGGAGGAGTTCCTCACCACGCTGATCGCCATGGCCGACGAGCGGGACACGGTCGTCGTCACGGCCCTGCGGGCCGACTTCTACGGGCAGGCCGTCGAGGAGCCGGCGCTGCTCCCGATGCTGCGGCGCCACCAGGTGCTGGTGGGGCCGATGGAGGAGGCGTCGCTGCGCCGGGTCGTCGTCGAGCCGGCGCGCAGGGCCGGGGCGACCGTCGAGCCGGAGCTGGTCGAGCTGGTGCTGCGCGACCTGTCCCCCCGGGGTGGGCCGCCGGAGGCGAGCGCCCTTCCGATGCTCTCCCATGCGTTGCTGGCGACGTGGAGACACGCCCGCAACGCCCGGCTGGGGGTCTCGGACTACGTCGCGGTCGGGGGCGTGGCCGGTGCCGTCCAGCGCACGGCCGAGCAGGTCTACGGGTCGCTCGACGAGGAGGGGCAGCGCGCCGCGCGCTGGCTCTTCTCGCAGCTGGTCAACGTCGATGAGGACGGCGTCACGACCCGGAGGCGGCTGGAGACCGAGGCCCTCGAGGACGGTGATGCGCTGCCGCCCGTCATCGAGGCATTCGTGGCCGGACGGATCCTCACCGCCACCGACCAGACCCTCGAGATCAGCCACGAGGTGTTGCTCACCACCTGGCCGCGGTTGAGCGAGTGGCTGGCCGCCGACCGCGACGTGCTGCGCATCCGGCGCCGCATCGGGCTCGCCGCCCAGACGTGGGACGAGTCGGGACGCGAGTCGGACGGCCTGCTGCGGGGCACGCTGCTGGACCTGGCACGACCCCTCCTGGAGGACCAGTCGCCGCTGCTCACGCCGCTGGAGCGGAGCTTCGTCGCCGAGAGCGTCGCCCACAGCGACGAGCGGACGCGGGTCCAGCGACGCAGGGCGGCGGCGATGCGCTCGTTGTTCGTCGTGGTCGCGATCCTCGCGGTGGTGGCGACGTTGCTGTCGGTGTACCTCGTCCGCGCCATCGGCGACGCCGACGACCAGCGCAACGCCGCCGAGGGCGCACGCAACCGTGCCTTGTCGCGGCAGGTGGCGGTGCAGGCGGGCAAGATCCAGGAGAGCTCGCCGGCTCTGGCGATGCAGCTGGCGCTCGTGGCGTACGACCTGGCTCCTACCGTCGAGGCGCGGTCGGCGCTGCTCGGGATGACCGGCGGTGACCGGCTGAGCCGCGCGGTGGGGCCGGACGGCTCGATGCGGGCGGTGGTCAGCCCCGACGGCAAGCTGCTCGCGACGGTGCACGCCGACGGGGTCATCAGGTTCTGGACGGGGCCTGCTGCGGCCGCCCCCGACCCGGTCGCCCAGGTGGCCGCCGTCCACGACGGTGAGCTCTACGCCGCCGCGTTCAGCCCGGACGGCCGGCTCTTCGCCGCCGCGGGCGCTGATGGGGTCGTCACGGTGGTGGACGTCACCGAGCCGACCGACCCGGTCGTCTGGTCGAAGCCGTTGAGAGGTCCCCGGTCGGCGGTGCACGACCTCGCCTTCAGCCCCGACGGCCGCGTGCTGTACGCCGCAGCGAGCGACCCCGGCCTGTTCCGCTGGGTGCTCGGCCAAGGAGACGGGCAACGGTCACGGCCGCTGCGCACCGTGACCCGCTTCGGCGGTCCCGTGATGGGCGTGGCGACATCCTCGACGGGCCTGGTGGCCACGGGCAGCGCCGACGGGCTGGTCCGGGTGTGGCAGGCGGCCCGCGGGGGCCTGCAGCCCCGGTACCGCTTCTCCGTCGGTGCGGCGACGAACTTCGTCAACTCCGTGGCGTTCTCCCCGACGGGGCGGCTGCTGGCGGCCGGAGCGAAGGACAAACGGGTCCGGGTGTGGAACACCTCCAACGGTCGGCTGGTCACCGACCGGCTGGGCGGGTTCACCTCGTGGGTGAACTCGGTGGCCTTCAGTGCCGACGGCCGGTCGTTGGCGGCCGGTGCGTCCGGGGGTCTCACCCGGGTGTGGCGCACCTGGTCGTGGACGCCGAAGGAGGAGCTCGCGGGACCGACGAACGTGACGTCGGTGGAGTTCGCGTCCTCCGGTGACCAGCTGGTCACCGGGTCGATCGACGGGACGGCCCGCGTCTACACGCTTCCCGGCCCGGAGCTGGCGGCCTTCGGCGACAACATCTGGGGGCTCGCGGCCCCCCGCTCCGGGGAGCCGGTCTACGTGGGCGTCGGTGCCGGCGACCCGCAGGTGGTGCCGGTCAACCTGACCGACCCGTTCTCCCCGCGGATCGGCCACGCGTTGCCCGCCCCGACGTCGGCGGGCGCCCTGGACGGTGTCGTCGGAGTCTCCCCGGACGGGGCGACGGTGGCCGCAGGCACCGCGACCGGCCAGGTGGTGGTGTGGGCCGTCGGTGACGAGGGAGCCCCCGAGCTCCTCGGTGTCCTGCCCGCGGCCGACGAGCTGATCGAGAACATCTCCTTCAGCGCCGACGGCGCGGCGTTCGCGGTGTCCTCCGACGACGGGAGCACCACCCTCTACACGCTCCAGGACGGCCGTCCCCCGACGAAGGCCGCCGTGGTGCGCATCGACTCGCTCGCGATGGGTGTCGCCGTCAGTCCCGACGCGTCCCTCCTGGCGGTCGGCGGCGCCGACAACCTGGTGCACCTGTGGCGCGTCGACGGCGAACAGCCGCAGCAGGTCGCCAGCCTCAGCGGCTTCGACAACTACGTGGCCGCCGCGGCCTTCTCGCCTGACGGCGCGACGCTGGCCGCGGGCAGCGCCGACGGGACCGTCCGGCTGTGGGACGTCACGGACCCGGCCGTGCCGGCGCTCCGCGGCAAACCCCTCGTCGGCGCCACCGACACCGTGTTCGGACTCGCTTTCGACGAGGCGTCGGCGCGGCTGGCGGCGGCCAGCTCCGACGGCAACCTGTGGCTGTGGTCGTTGGACGCCGGCGGAGGCACCCTGCTCTCCCGGTTGGGCACGCTCGAGGACGGGGTCTACCAGGCGCTCTTCCTCCCGTCGGGGCGCGTCCTGGGCGGCGGCGCGGATGGTCGGCTGACCAGCTGGCTCACCGACCTGGACGAGGCACGGACGTTCGTGTGCCGGACGAGCGGGACGCCGGTCACCGAGGACGAGTGGAAGCAGTACGTGCCCGGCGCGGAGTACGCCCCACCCTGCCGCTGACGCCTCGCCCGGATGCCTCGCCGGCGCTGTACGACGTTGTACGGCCATCTCGGTTCTGCCCTGAAGCGTCCCGTGCGCGGCGCGTCTTGGTTAGCGTGCCCAAGGGGAGCGACGAGGAGACCCGCGCGCGGGGACGGGCCTCCTGGTCGCTCACCGGCAGCACGCCACCGACCTCGGGGGCGCACCGTCCGGCGCCCGGCCCGGGACCCAATGCCGGGGCCGGGCGCCGGTCCAGTTCTCCACAGCTCGCCGCGGCCTGTGGAAGCTGTGGACGGTCCGCCGGGCTCCTCCACAGATGAGAACTCGCCCTGTGGGGGACGACCTCGTGCGCGGTCCGCGCGTCTAGGGTGACGCTGGAGTCGTCGCCAGAGAGGTCCGCCGTGAGCCAACCAGCCCCCGAGCGCAGCAACGAGCAGGTGGCGATGGAACGCGCCGCGGCACAGATCTCCGACGTGCTCCTCAACATTGAGCATGCGCTCGACCGGGCGAAGAAGGCGCGGGCCGTCGTCGTCAAGGACGGAGTCGACGTGAACGCGGAGTTGGCGCTCGGAGATGCCATCAAGGACCTCGAGAAGCTGCGCAAGCGTCTCACGCAGGACACGTACTACGCGACCGACGTGCGCCTGATCTGACGGTGCCGTCCTCTACTGTCCAGGCATGGCCAGCGGGGAAGAGATCCAGGCAGCGCTACGCGTGTTCGTGGAGCGGTGGAAGGACTACTCGGGCAGCGAGCGCGGCGAGGCCCAGACCTTCCTGAACGAGCTGTTCGCCTGCTACGGGAGTGACCGCAAGGAGCTGGGCGCCCGCTTCGAGGACTTTGTGACGTCCGCCGGGTTCATGGACCTGCACTGGCCGGGTGTCTGCATCGTGGAGATGAAGGCTCCGGACCGCGACCTCGTGGTGGGCCGAGCGCAGGTCGAGCGCTACTGGCGGGAGTCCGCGGACTTCGAGGCCGGCCTCAAGGCGGCCCGGTATGTCGTGCTCTGCTCGTTCCGGCGCTTCGAGATCTGGCAGCCAGGGGACTACCCGGCGCAGCCGGTGGCGACCTTGGGCCTGGAGGAGCTCCCCGAGCGGTACGACGCGCTGGCGTTCCTGGCCGGTCCGCACATCGAGCCGAACTTCACCGAGCACCACCGGGAGATGACCAAGGAGGCGGCCAAGGCCGTCGCGACCGTCTTCCATCACCTCAAGGACCGCTCCGCTGCGCCGCTCGACGTCCTGCAGCGGTTCGTGCTCCAGTCGGTGTGGTGCATGTTCGCCGAGGATCTCGGGCTGCTGGACGGTTACCCGTTCCAGGCGACTCTCAACGCTGTGCGCAACGAGCCCGACCGGTCGGCGCCGGAGCTGCTCATGTTGTTCCGGGTCCTGAACCAGAAGAGCAGCTACAACCGCAAGGGTCGGCTGGCGGGCACCCGCTACGTCAACGGCGAGCTGTTCGCCGACCCGGCCGACGTGCAGCTCGACCGCGACGAGATCGAGATGCTGCTCGAGGCAACCGCCTTCGACTGGACGAAGGTGGATCCCACGATCTTCGGCTCGCTCATGGAGGGGGTGCTCGGCCGCGACCGTCGGTGGGAGCTCGGTGCGCACTACACGCACGAGGTCGACATCATGAAGATCGTCGGCCCGACCATCGTCCGGCCGTGGCGTGAGCGCATCGGAGCGTCGTCCACGCCGACCGAAGCCCGCGCCCTGCTCGACGAGCTGTGCTCCTTCCGGGTGCTCGACCCGGCGTGCGGCTGCGGCAACTTCCTCTACGTCGCCTACCGCGAGCTCCGGGGCCTCGAGCAGCTGCTGAAGCAGCGGATCACCACGCTCGCCGAGGAACAGGGCGTGCCGCGGCCGCCCGGGCCATGGCCCTACTTCCCGTTGCACAACATGCTCGGCATCGACATCGAGCGCTCCGCGGTGCACATCGCACGGGTGACCATGTGGATGGGGCACCGGCAGATGATCGACCGGTACGGCGAGGCCGAGCCGGCGCTGCCGCTTCAGGACCTGTCGGGGATCCGCGTGGGCGATGCGCTCAAGATCTCGTGGCCCGAGACCGACTGCATCATCGGCAACCCGCCGTTCCTGGGTGACAGAGTTCATCCGCCGGTCCTTCGGTGACGACTACGCCGATTGGCTCGAGCGAGCGGTTCGACGTTGGGCTTAAGGACTTCTGCATCTATTGGTTTCGGCGGGCCGCTGAGCACCTCAAGCCCGGCCAGCGGGCGGGTCTGGTCGGTACGAACTCCGTCTCCCAGAAACCGTGCCAGGGCGGCTTCTCTTCGAATACATCGTCGACCCGCGGAGGCGTCATTACCGATGCGATCTCGAGTCAGAAATGGCCCGGAGATGCCAACGTGCATGTCAGCTTTGGTGAACTGGGCGCATCAGCCGCATCTGCGGGACGGCAAGCGCCTTTTTCTGGACGGGTCAGCCCGTGTTGCGCATAAGCCCGTCAGCTTGACGGCGGCAGGCCGGGCTCGGCATGGCCGCCGCGGGCCTTGGGCCAGCAACTCCAGGCAGGGCGTTTCACGGGCGTCAGTGCCGCATCGGCAAGGGGTTCCTAATTGACGTCCCATGATGCTCAGAGCTCTTCACGCGAGAACCGAGAGCTGACTACTCGTCCGTCGTCCTTCCCTTCCTTACGGGCGCCGACATCGTGGATACGAGGCCTGACCAGTCGGCCGTCGCGGTGGGTCGATTGACTTCGGTACGTCGCAGCCTGGAGGAGGCCCATGCGATTGCCTGCAGGCGCTTGGCCATTGTTCGCTCCGAGGTGAAGCCCGTACGGGACGCAAATCGTCGGGAACGCTACCGACGAACGCCGTTGGTGGCAGTTCGGTGAGCCTTGCGTCGGACTATGCGGTCGTGCGGTTCGTGCGTCTGGATCGATTCGTGATCGGCCTCTCGACCGCGACAAGCGCGCCGCATTCACGTGTTGGCGCGCGGCCGTGTGCTCCATGAACAACTCCAGTGACGTTGTCTTCGCACTTTCTGATGACTTCTCCATGGGAGTGCTTCTTTCGCGTGCGCATGAGGCTTGGGCCTGGGCTCGGTCCTCGACGCTCAAGGGCGATCTTCGCTACACCCCGGCCTGCCGTCGTTCGATGACCTTCCCGTGGCCGGATCCGGCCACGGACAGCAGCACGAGAGCGTCGCCGAGGCATCGAGGCGGTTGCTCGCGCGGCGTACTGAGATCTGCACGACGGAGCAGATCGGGCTCACCAAGCTCTACAACGCGGTCGACGAAGGCGCCTGGACCGACCTGAAGGCGCTGCACCGGGAGCTCGACGTCGCGGTGGCCGACTGCTACGGCTGGCCCTCGGGCCTGGCGCAGGACGACGGCGAGCTGGTCAGCCGGCTCACCGAGCTCAACCGCGACATCGTCGAGGGCGGGCGCCCATACGACCCCTTCCGAGTCAGGTGACCGCGTTGCGGGTGGAGTACGCCGGGTCGAGGTGCTCGTGGTGGGCGAGCACCTCGACCAGGCGGTCCACGGCGTCGTACACGTCGAGGTGCGTCACGTAGAGCGGCGCGAAGCCGAACCGGACGATGTCGGGGGAGCGGAAGTCCCCGACGACACCGCGGGCGATCAGGGCCTGGACGATGCCGTACGCGTCGGGATGCCGCAGCGCCACCTGGCTCCCGCGCCGCGCGTGCTCGCGGGGGGTCACGACCTCCAGCCCGCTGTCGGGCAGACGCTCGCCGACGAGGCCGATGAACAGGTCGGTCAGGGACAGCGACGCCGCCCTCAGGTCGGACATCGGGACGCCGTCGAAGACCTCCAGCGCGGTCTCGAGGGCCGACAGTGCGAGCACCGGCGGGGTGCCCACGGTCATCCGACGGGCGCCGGGGGCCGGCTCGAAGTCGAGCACCATGTCGAAGGGCCTGGCGTGCCCCCACCAGCCGGTGATGGGCTGGTCGAGCCGGTCCTGGTGCTCCGGCGCCACCCAGACGAACGCCGGGGACCCCGGGCCGCCGTTGAGGTACTTGTAGGTGCAGCCGACGGCGAAGTCGGCGTGCGCGGCGGTGAGGTCGACGGGCACGGCGCCGGTCGAGTGGCACAGGTCCCACAGCGTCAGCGCGCCGGCGTCGTGGGCAGCCGCGGTGACCGCCGGCAGGTCGAACATCGCGCCGCTGCGGAAGTCCACGTGGGTCAGCGCCAGCACCGCCACGTCCTCGTCGAGCGCCGCGGCGGGGTCGGCGGGGTCGCACCACCGCAGCTCCAGGCCGAGGGTGCGGGCCACCCCCGAGGCCACGTAGCCGTCGGTGGGGAAGGTGGTCGGCTCCACCACGACGACCGACCGCCCGGGGCGGAGCCGCGCGGCCGCGACCAGCGTCTTGAAGAGGGTGACGCTCGTCGAGTCGCCGACCACGATGTCCTCGGCGCGGCCACCGACCAGCGGCGCCAGCCGCCGGGCCACGCGTGCCGACAGCTCCGCCCAGCCGGCGGTGTTCCAGGAGGCCACCAGGCCCGAGCCCCACTCGCGGCGTACGACGTCGGCGACCCGGTCGGCGACACCCCGGGGCAGGGCGCCGAGGGAGTTGCCGCACAGGTAGACCACGCCGTCGGGCAGGTCGAAGAGCTCCCGCCGGCCGGCGAGGGGGCTCTGTCGATCGAGCTCGACGGCGTGGTCCCGGGTGAGGCTCATGCGACGAGCCTAGGCTCAACCTCCGGAGACGACCTCCCGGCTGATCCGGGCGTGCCGGACCTGGGCGGGCGTGAACGCGAAGTGCACCCACCGCTCCCTGCTGAACAGCTTCGTCTGGTCCGCGGAGAACGGCGACGTCGGGTCCGTCGACTGCGAGTAGGTCAGGATCGTGCGGGCGTTGACCTTGCCGCCTGTCACGGAACGCCACCGCCTGGATGTGCGAGGAGCCGTAGCTGACCGCGGAGTACTTGTCGCCGTGGGTCGCGGGGTCCCTGCTGGTGGTGACGTTGGCGTTGCCCGGACCGGCGTCGCCGCCGCCCAGCGGGACCAGCGGTGCACCCGCGTCACCCGCCACGTGCACGTCGCCCCACGGTGCGTCGAAGGCGATGCCCTGCTCCTGGAGGTAGGCGATCGCGTCGGACATGGCCTGCACGACGTCGGCGTTCCCCTCGTCGAGGTTCCGCGGGGTGTTCAGCGGGTGGGCGGCGTCGAAGGGCACCTCCCACTGGCTGCCGTCGGTGGGCAGCCGGTTCCAGAACTCCTGGAAGATGTGCGTCCCGACGCTGTCGGCGTTGCTCATCCCGTCCCAGGTCGCCAGCACGTCGCAGGCGTCCCCACCGTCGGCGGCCTCGCAGACCTTCTGCAGGTCGTCGTGCTTGCGGGCCAGCTCGGCACCGAAGACGCGGTTGGTGTGCTCGAAGAGCCGCAGGGTCCGCGGTGTCACCTTCTTGCCCTTGGCGAGCCCGTCGGTCCCGGCCAGCCGGTCCTGGACGTAGCGGTAGACCATCCGGGTGCGCAGCGTCCGCTCGCACTGCTCGCAGCCGATGATGCGGGCGAAGCCCTCCAGCCGCTCGTCGGGGTTCGGCAGCCAGTAGCTGTCGTTGGCGTTGGCCACCCAGTCCTTGCGGTAGGTGATCGGCAGGTTGCCCGGGCCGAAGATGCCGGGCCGGCTGGCGTCCTCGTCGGTGCCCCACGCACAGTCGCTGTGCGCCCGCGTGCCGTCGAGACCGGGGAGTCCGGCCAGCTCGAACAGCACCCGCCCGACCGGCGTCATGCACTCCTGCGCCATGTCGTCGGTGACGTGGGGGACCACGGAGTGGTCGGCGTAGACGACCCGGCCGTGCCGGTCGGCCGCGGTGGTGTTCACCCACGGCATGCCACCGGCCGCGTCCTGCTTGGCCAGCAGGTCCTCGACGTTCCTGGCCTCACCCATGTCCAGGAAGGTGTCGACAGTCCGCAGGTGCTCGGCGTTGGCGTCCCGGATCGCGAAGAAGCTCGTCGGCGACCAGCCCATCAGCAGGGACGGCGCGTCGATGACGAACCCCTCGTCGGTGCGGTAGAGGTCTTCCTGCACGGTGCTCAGGGACCCGTCGTCCTCCTTCACCTCGACCTCGACCACGTCGCGCTGAAGCTCGGCGTCGCCGTTGTCCGTGGCGTAGAGGATCGGGCCGCCCGGGGCGGTCTGGGTGTAGCGGTACTCGTACGGCGTGAAGCGGTAGGCCGTGGAGACGGTGTGGCTCCAGGCGACGTTCTTGTTCCAGCCGATGTTCACCACCGGCGAGCCGATCAGCGCCGCGCCGGCGACGTCGTACTTGCCGGGGATGGTGAGCTGGGCCTGCTCGAAGCGGTAGCGGCCCTGCCACGGGAAGTGCGGGTTGCCCAGCACCATCCCGCGGCCGGTGCTGGTGGCGTCGCCGCCGACCGCGGTCGCGTTGGAGCCGAAGGGGCTGTCCGGGTCCTTGCCGAGTCCCTTCATCAGCTTCTCGCTCGAGGGCAGCACCTTCGGCGGGGCCGCGAAACCGCTCGCGCTGACCGGGAGGCCCGGGTCGTCCGGGGTCGGCGGCGCCGCGTCGATGATCTGCGGCACGAAGACCCCGGCGGAGGCCAGCAGGTTGGCGGCGTAGACGCCGTACCAGAGGTCCTTGGCGGTGGCGTCCGCCGTCAGGTAGTCGGCCCCGCGACACGACGGGTCGGCCACCCCGTCCGCTCCGCCGACGTCGCGGAGGTAGGCGTTGATGCCCGCCACGTAGCCGCGCACCATGCGCTTGGCGCGCTTGCTCGGGCCCCGCTCGGGGTCCTTGAGCAGCTGCTCGACGACCTTGCGGTCGTGGAGGTCGGTGAAGAACGCGTCGGCCTGCAGGTTGGTCGCCGACAGCGTCACGCGGTCCTCGTAGCGCTCGTCCGGGCCGAACCACTTCGAACGCTCGCCTCGTCCGGTGATGAGGGTGTCGGCGAGGTTGCAGATGTTGGTCTCGGCCGTCGCGTAGCCGTGCCCGAACCCGAGGGAGCCGAAGTTGCCCGCGGTGATGTGCGGGATGCCGTGCTTGGTCCGGGTGATCGTGGCGTGGTACTTGGCGCCGGGATGTGGCGCTCGCTCGTCCGCGCCGGCGGCGCCGGTCTGGCCGGCCTGCGCGACGACGCTGAGCGGGACGATGGTGGCGGCCGCCAGGGCGACCAGGGTGCGGCGGGGATTCATGCGCGTTCTCCTCCTGTGTGTGCCACCTCTCCCAACGCGGAACCCGACGATGAGTCACGTTCTGTCCGCGGCTTGCGGTGGACGGCGGCGTGGGACCGCCACCACGGGGCGTCGGTCGGTGAGACTGGGCCCGATGACCGATCTGCTCAACCCCGTCTCGAGCCGGGCCTCGGCGACGGCGGCCTCCCCGAGGCGTCCGCTGGCCCTGGCCGCGCTGCTCGCCGGCGTCGGCGCCCCGGCGGTCGCGCTGTCGCTGCTGTGGTTCCTCGGCCTGGTCGGGTGGTACGCCGACGACGGCGGCAGCCACGGGACCACGCTGACCGTCCTGCGGGTCGCCGCCGACGGGTGGCTGCTCGCGCACGGCAGCCCGCTGGGCGTGCAGCACGCCGTGGTGACAGCGTCGCCGCTCGGGCTGACCCTGCTCTGCGGCTACCTCACCTACCGGCTGGGCCGACGTGCGGGGGCGGCGTCCGATGCTGCCGGCGACCTGCGGGCGGTGGGGCTGGCGACGGTCGTGCTGGCCGGGTCCTACGCCGCGGTGGCCCTCCTCGCCGCCGTGCTGGCGGGCACCCGGTCCGCGGAGCCCGGCCTCGGGCCGGCGTTCCTCGGTGGGGCCCTCGTCGGTGCGGTCTTCGGCGGTGCCGGACTGGTCCGTGGCGCGGGATTGGCGGGAGAGCTGCGCCGGCTGGTGCCGGTGCCGGCCCTGTCGGTGGCGTACGGCGCCGTGGTGACCGTCCTGACCATGACGGCCCTGGGGGCGCTGCTCGCCGCGGTCGGCCTGGCGGCGCACTGGACTGCGGCGGTCCGCGTCGTCGACCACCTGCATCTCGACGTGACCGGGGCACTCCTCTCCCTGGCGCTGCTCGTCGGCATCGCCCCCAACGTGGCGCTGCTCGCGGCGACGTACCTGCTGGGCCCCGGCTTCGCGGTCGGCACCGGCACCGTGGTCTCGCCGGCCGAGGTCCACCTCGGGCCGGTGCCCTCGGTGCCCGTGCTCGCCGCGCTGCCGGACGACGGCTGGGCGCCGGGCTGGACGATCGCCCTGCTCGCCGTACCCGTCCTGGCGGCGGTGGTCGCCGCCGTTCCTCGTCGGTCGCGCGCTGCCGACCCGCTCCTACCAGGCCGCCGCGGGCCGCGGCCTCGGCGCGGGTGCGCTGGCCGCCGTCCTGCTCGCCGTGGCCGCCTCGTCCGCGGGGGGCGGCATCGGGCCGGGGCGGATGGCCGATCTCGGCGTCTCGTTCGGCGAGACGCTGCTGGCCGCGCTGGCCGCCCTGGGGATCGGTGCGGCGCTCGGCGCGCTGGGCGCCACCTGGTGGAACCGGCGCCACGACGTCCCCGAGGCCCGGCACCCGGAGACCCTGCCGACGCCGCCGGTGACCCGGCCGCTGGCGGGGCCGGTGACCGGAGCCGGTGACGGGACCGAGGACACCGAGCCGGTGCACCTGCCGCCGGTGACCCGCGACGACCTCGACCGCCTGGTGCCGCAGCCGCGCCACGAGACGACGGACCTGGCGACCGAGGACACCGTGCAGATCCGCCTTCCGGGCCAGCGGGGACCGGGAGGAGCCGCGGACCGGTAGGGCTCGGTAGCCTGTGCCGGTGCCCCCCACCTCCCCGCGCCTCCCGGCGCGCCTCGTCGTGCTCGTCTCCGGCGCGGGCACGAACCTCCAGGCGCTCCTCGACGCGGCCGAGGACCCCGCCTACGGTGCCGTGGTGGTCGCCGTGGGCGCGGACCGCGACGGCATCGAGGGGCTGGCCCGCGCCGAACGGGCCGGGATCCCCACGTTCGTGCACCGCGTCAAGGACTACCCGACCCGCGACGACTGGGACCGGGCCATCACCGACGCGTGCCGGGAGCACCGGCCCGACCTGGTGGTCTCCGCCGGGTTCATGAAGCTGGCCGGGGCGGCCTTCCTGGGCGAGTTCGCCGGCCGCTACGTCAACACCCACCCGGCGCTGCTGCCGTCCTTCCCCGGCATGCACGGGGCCGCGGACGCCCTCGCCCACGGGGTGAAGATCACCGGAGCGACGTTGTTCGTGGTCGACGAGGGCGTCGACACCGGGCCGATCGTCGCCCAGGTGGCGGTGCCGGTCCTCGAGGACGACGACGTGGACTCGCTCCACGAGCGGATCAAGGTCGCCGAGCGCGCGATGCTCGTCGAGAGCGTCGGCCGGATGGCACGCGAAGGTTTCACCATCAGCGACAGGAAGGTGCGGTTCGGCCAGTGAGCGACGACGGCAAACGGCAGATCAAGCGGGCCCTGGTGTCCGTGTACGACAAGACCGGGCTGGAGGAGCTGGCACGGGGACTGCACGAGGCCGGCGTCTCGCTGGTGTCGACGGGGTCGACGGCATCGCGGATCGCCGACGCCGGGGTGCCGGTGACCAAGGTGGAGGAGCTCACCGGGTTCCCCGAGTGCCTCGACGGGCGGGTCAAGACCCTGCACCCGCGGGTGCACGCCGGCATCCTCGCCGACCTGCGCCTCGAGTCGCACCGGGAGCAGCTCGCCGACCTCGGCGTGGAGCCGTTCGACCTGGTGGTGGTCAACCTCTACCCGTTCACCGCGACCGTGGCATCGGGCGCCTCCGAGGACGAGTGCGTCGAGCAGATCGACATCGGCGGCCCGTCCATGGTCCGGGCAGCGGCGAAGAACCACCCGTCGGTGGCGGTGGTGACCTCACCGGACCGCTACGCCGACGCGCTCGCCGCGGCAGGGGCGGGAGGCTTCACCCTGGAGCAGCGGCGCCGGCTCGCCGCGGAGGCGTTCGCGCACACCGCCTCCTACGACGTGGCGGTGGCCTCGTGGATGGGCAACGTCTCGGTGGACACCAGCGACGGCACCGGGTTCCCGGCGTGGGTGGGCGCGACGTGGGAGAAGGCCGCGGTGCTCCGGTACGGCGAGAACCCGCACCAGCCGGCGGCGCTCTACACCAGCTGGCCCGGCGGCGGCCTGGCCGGCGCCCAGCAGCTGCACGGCAAGGAGATGTCCTACAACAACTACGTCGACGCCGACGCCGCCCGGCGCGCCGCCTACGACTTCGACCGGCCGGCGGTCGCGGTCATCAAGCACGCCAACCCGTGCGGCATCGCGGTGGGGGCCGACGTCGCGGAGGCGCACCGCAAGGCCCACGAGTGCGACCCGGTCTCGGCCTTCGGTGGGGTGATCGCGGTGAACCAGCCGGTGTCGGTCGCGATGGCCGAGCAGGTGGCCGACGTGTTCACCGAGGTGATCGTGGCGCCCGGGTACGACGAGGGTGCGGTGGACGTCCTCACCCGCAAGAAGAACATCCGCGTGCTCGTCGTACCCCCGGACGCGCAGCGGGGCGGCGCGGAGATCCGGGCGGTCAGCGGCGGGTTGCTCATGCAGGCCCGGGACCTGGTCGACGCCCGCGTCGAGGGTGGCGGCGACGACCCGGCTGACTGGCGGCTGGTCTCCGGCGAGCCGGCCGACGACGCGACCCTCGCCGACCTGGCCTTCGCGTGGCGCGCGTGCCGTTCGGTGAAGTCCAACGCGATCCTGCTCGCCTCCGACGGTGCCTCGGTCGGCGTCGGGATGGGGCAGGTCAACCGGGTCGACTCCTGCCGGCTGGCCACCACGCGCGCGGGGGAGCGCTCCATCGGGTCGGTGGCGGCCAGCGACGCGTTCTTCCCGTTCCCCGACGGCCTGCAGATCCTCCTCGAGGCTGGGGTGCGCGCCGTCGTCCAACCCGGCGGGTCGGTGCGGGACGAGCAGGTGGTCGAGGCGGCCCAGGCCGCCGGGATCACCATGTACTTCACCGGCACCCGCCACTTCTTCCACTGATTCAACTGGCCGAGCGTGTCGGCTGCGCGGCCACGCTGCCGGCCACCGCTTCCGGCTGAGAGGATGCGTACGTGACAGCACAGATCCTGGACGGGAAGGCCACCGCCGCGGCGATCAAGCGGGAGCTGGCCGAGCGGGTGGCCAAGCTCGCCGAGCAGGGCGTGGTGCCCGGCCTGGGCACCGTGCTCGTCGGTGACGACCCGGGCAGCCGGTGGTACGTCAACGGCAAGCACAAGGACTGCGCCGAGGTGGGCATCCACTCGATCCGCGTGGACCTTCCCGCCGAGGCAGAGCAGGCCGAGGTCGAGCAGGCGATCGAGCGGCTCAACGCAGACCCCGGCTGCACCGGCTACATCGTGCAGCTGCCGTTGCCGCGACACATGGACGAGAACACCATCCTCGGGCTGATCGACCCGGCCAAGGACGCCGACGGACTGCACCCGACGAACCTCGGCTGGCTGGTGCTCGGCCGGGAGGCGCCGCTGCCATGCACGCCCCACGGCATCGTCGAGCTGCTGCGCCGGCACGGGGTGGAGATCGCCGGCGCCGAGGTCTGCGTCGTGGGTCGCGGCGTGACCGTCGGCCGGCCTCTCGGGCTGCTGCTCACCCGGCGGAGCGAGAACGCGACGGTGACCCTCTGCCACACCGGCACCCGGGACCTGGCCGCGCACGTCCGGGCCGCCGACATCGTCGTCGCAGCCGCCGGTGTCCCCGGCATCATCACCGGGGAGATGGTGAAGCCCGGGGCAGCTCTCCTCGACGTCGGGGTCTCCCGGGACGCCGACGGCAAGCTGGTCGGCGACCTGGCGCCCGACGTGTACGACGTCGCGGGCTGGGTGTCACCGAACCCCGGCGGGGTCGGGCCGATGACGCGCGCGATGTTGCTGTCCAACATCGTGGAGGCGGCCGAGAACGCCGGCCGATGAGCCTGGGCGAGGAACCCGCACGGGACAGCCGTCCCTACCCCGACCCGGAGCACAGCCTCGCCCCGCGGAAGCCGCGGACGGTCGGGGGTGTCGTCTACCTCGGGGTGCTCGCGGTGACGCTCGGCGGCGTGACGCTGGTGGCCTTCGACCGCTGGCGCCTGGGGCTCGCCGTGGTCGGCGGGGCGCTGCTGTGCGGAGCGCTCGCCCGCCTGGTCATCCCCAAGGCGAACGCCGGCATGCTCGGCATGCGCCCCAAGCTCGTCGACGCGCTCATCTTCGCCGGGCTCGGGGCTGCGCTGGTGACCCTGTCGCGGGTCATCCCGAACGGCCCCGGCGCCTGAGGGCCGACCCGGCGCATCCTGCCCCCGGAATTGGGTCGACCCGGCGCATCCGCGCGGTCAGGATGCGCCGGCTCGACGGGGTCAGATGAGGCCGAGGTCCTTGACCGCGTCGCGCTCCTCGGTCAGCTCCGCCGCGGTGGCGTCCATCCGGGTCCGCGAGAAGTCGTCGATCTCCAGGCCCTGGACGATCTCCCAGTCACCGTTCCGGGTGGTCACCGGGAACGAGTAGATCAGGCCCTCGGGCACGCCGTACGACCCGTCGGAGACGACCGCCATGGAGACCCAGTCGCCCTCGGGGGAGCCGGTCAGCCAGTCGCGGGCGGCGTCGATCGTCGCGGAGGCCGCGGAGGCCGCCGACGACGAGCCGCGGGCCTCGATGATCGCGGCACCCCGCTTCGCGACGGTGGGGATGAAGTCGTTCTCGATCCACGACTGGTCCCCGACGACCTCGGCGGCATTCCGGCCGGCGATCTCGGCGTGGAAGATGTCGGGGTACTGCGTCGCGGAGTGGTTGCCCCAGATCGTCATCTTCTTGATGTCGGTGACGCTGGCGCCGGTCTTCGCGGCGAGCTGCGAGAGGGCGCGGTTGTGGTCGAGCCGCGTGAGCGCGGAGAACCGCTCCTTGCCGATGTCGGGGGCGTTGCTCAGCGCGATCAGCGCGTTGGTGTTCGCCGGGTTGCCGGTCACCCCGATGCGGATGTCGTCGGCCGCCACCTCGTTGAGCGCCTTGCCCTGCGCGGTGAAGATCGCGCCGTTCGCCTCGAGCAGGTCGCCGCGCTCCATACCCTTGGTGCGGGGACGGGCGCCGACGAGCAACGCGAGGTTGGCGCCGTCGAAGATCTTGTTCGCCTCGTGGCCGATCTCGACGCCGGCCAGGGTCGGGAACGCACAGTCGTCGAGCTCCATGACCACGCCCTCGAGGGCCTTCAGCGCCGGCTCGATCTCCAGCAGCTGCAGCTGCACCGGTCGGTCCGGACCCAGCAGGGCGCCGCTGGCGATGCGGAAGAGCAGGCTGTAGCCGATCTGGCCGGCGGCGCCGGTCACGGCGACCTTGACGGGCTGGGTCACGGCGGACTCCTTGTGGGAAGACGGGAGTGGAACGGTCCGACGCTAGCAGCGGTCCACGCCGCCCCGGACAGGTGCCCAAGGGCGCCAGTGCGGCGCAGGCAAACCGCCTGGCACCCGCCGGGAGAACCGGAAAGGATGCACGGGTGAGTCGACTCCACGGCGATGAGTTCTCGATCGACGTCACGCTGGTGCGCCGCCTGGTTGACACGGCGTTCCCCGAGTACGCCGGTCAGGACCTCGCGCCGACTGGCGACTCGGGTTCGTCGAACGCACTCTTCCGCCTCGGGGAAGACCTGCTGGTGCGGCTGCCGCGACAACCGGGCGGTGGCGCAACCATCGACAAGGAGACGCGGTGGCTGCCCTTCGTGGGTTCACGTACCACCTTCGCGGTTCCAAGAGTCCTCGGCGTCGGCGAGCCCGACCTGGGCTACGGCGAGCGCTGGTCGGTCACGAACCGCCTCGAAGGTGTGAGGGCCACACCTCCGCTGCCCGGGGCGGACGACCGTCCGCGCGCCGGGCTCGCGAAGGACCTCGCTCAGTTCGTGACCGAGCTGCGAGCGATGGAGGTCCCGCCTGAGGCTGCAGACGATGAGACTCTGGGGTGGTACCGGGGAATGCCGCTTGCCTCCCTGGACTCTGACTTCCGTGACGCTGCAGCGGAGTGCCGCGGGCTCGACCTGGCAATCGACATGGACGAGGCGCTCCGGGTCTGGGATCGCGCCGTCGAGGCCTCCGTCGCAGCCGACGCGACGGTGAGCTGGTACCACGGTGACCTGTTGGCCGAGAACCTGCTGCTGGACGAGGCAGGCCGTTTGGCAGCTGTGCTCGACTTCGGAGGCCTTGCGATAGGCAACCCGACGGTGGACCTGATCGTCGCCTGGGAAGTGCTCGACGAGGAGGGGCGTGGCGAGTTCCGGAGAGCGCTCGACGTGGACACCGCCACGTGGACGGCTTCCAGGGGCTGGGCACTGCTCGTCGCCATGATCACGTTTCCGTACTACGGCGCGACCATGCCGCGTCGCTGCGCCGACCGGCTTGCGATGGCACAAGCGGCGATCGCTGACTTCGCCTGAACCTGTCGAGGGCGTCGTCGATGCCGGTGAGCGGCGACAAGGAGCGCCGGTTCACCGCAGTCTCAGTCGGGTCGTGGGGGTGGGTCGTGGGTGATGTCCTGGGTGCCGGTGTGGTCGCGGAGGAAGCGGTAGCCGTGGGGGCTGTGCCACAGGTAGGTGCCGGGGTCCAGGACGGTGTAGGTCCAGCCGGTGGCGTGGGTCTTGAGGCGGTGGTGGCGTCGGCACAGGGGTGCGAGGTTGCAGTCGCAGGTCTGCCCGCCGTGGGTGTGGGGGAGGACGTGGTCGTGGTCGCAGTTCCGGGCGGGGCGGGTGCACCAGGGGAAGACGCAGCCGCCGTCGCGGAGGTCGACCTGCTCGGCGAGCCGGTCGGGGACCTCGTAGGAGCCGACGTGGACGTGGGCGTCGAGGTCGAGGACCGGTTTGACCACCAGGTGGGTGAACGGTTGGCCGCACCAGTCGCGGATCTGGTCGGCGGTGACCAGCGTGCCGGGGCCGCCGGTGTTCTCGACCCGGCCGACGACCGAGTAGCCGGTGAGGGCGTCGTGGGAGAGGTGGAGGTAGAGGACGGTCTGACGGGTGCCGCGCACGGGCGCCGCCGGCTCGGGGCGCGGACCGTCGTCGGCGGGCGTCGAGGGCCGGGCGGCGCCGAGGTCGGCAGGTGAGTGGCGCGGGCGGCGACGGCGGCGTCGCGGTCGAGGGCGTCGGCGAGGTCGAGCTCGCCGTAGACCTTGCTGGTGCCGGCGAAGGAGAGCTGTCGGTGGTCGATGGTGAAGTGTCGGCCGTCGGCGGCGGCTGCGGCCTGCTCGGCGGCGGTCTCGGGCATGAACCGGGCCACGGCCTCGTCGATGAGCCGGTCCAGGACCACCGGCCCGACCCGGTGGGCGAGGTGGGCGATCTGCCGGTCCACGAAGTCGGCCGCCTCCGGGGTCAGGTCCATCGTCGACCGGGCGATCCGCCGGGCGCGCCACGCGGGAAGGTCGAGGCTCATGACCCGGGCCCACAACCGGCGCAGCCGATGCTTCAGCTCCAGGGACTCACCGAGCAGCCACCGGCCGTGATCGGTCGGCAGACCCAGGGCGGCGGCGAGCTCGGCGACGCAGAACTCGCCCACCAGGGGTGCGCCGGGACCGGCGATCGGGATCACCGTCTCCCCGAAGACCTCCGCGGCGGCCGCCTGGTCGACCGAGTCCACCGAGTGCATCGCGGCCCACTCGACCGCCCACCGCAGCTGCTCGGCGGTCGCGGCCAGCTCCGCCTTGCGGGCGGAACGTGCCGCGGCCAGCACCCCGCCCCGGGTGTCGGTCGCGGTGGCTGCCTCCATGACCCAACCCAACACGACGGCACCGACAATTCCGGATGTCGCGAAGCCGTTCCCCACAACGGTCTCAGGTGGTTCCGAGACGGTGCGTCAGGAACTGAGCCGCGCGGCCTTGCGCGCCCAGTCCCACACGGCCAGCCGCTGCTCGTCGGTCTCCCGGTTCCTGCCGAGGTAGTGGGCCGGACGCGGGCGGCGGTCATGCCACAGCTGCCCGCTCGGCGGCGCCGGTTCGACCGCCGTCAGCCAGACCGTCGTGTCGGCGCCCTCCTCGGCGTCCCGGAGGACCGGCCCGGTGACCTTGCGGAACGTCGGCAGCGAGTCGACGACGCCGGGGGTGTCGGCCCAGCCCGGGTGGGTCGCGTGCACCCCCACGCCGCGCCAGCGCTCCGCCAGGAGCGGCAGCAGCGACACCTGGGTCCGCTTGCTCCGGGCATACGCCGTCGCGGGCTTGTACTCGCCGGCGAGGTACTCGGGGTCGTCCACCGGCAGCCGCTGGGTGTACATCCCGCCCGACGTCACCAGCACCACCCGGCCGCCGGCGAGCGGCTGGAGCAGCAGCTCGGTCATGAGCAGCGGCCCGAGCACGTGCAGTGCCATGGTCAGCTCGTGCCCCTGCGCGGACTCGGTGCGCTGCGGGGGCATCGCGCCGGCGTTGTGGACCAGCCCCGCCAGCGCCGGTACGGCGTCCTGGAGCTCGCTTGCGAACCGGCGTACGTCGTCGAGGTCGGAGACGTCGCACCGCCACAGCTCGAGCTGCGCGGACGGGAAGGTCCCGTGCCAGATCGGCCCGCACCCGCTCGCCCTTGTCGGTGTCCCGGACCACCAGGTGCACCCGGGCGCCGAGCGCCGCCAGCCCGCGCACCGTCGCGATGCCGAGCCCCGACGACGCCCCGGTGACGGCGACGTCGCGGCCGGTCAGGCTGCCCTCCGGCGGGTCCGCCGGCCAGCCGGGGAGCCGGCGCCGGACGGCATACCCGATCTTCGAGTAGCCCAGCACGACGCTGCGGTCGAGCGCCCGGTCCAGCAGTGAGGTCACAACGAGTCCAGAGCGCGCGTCATGGCGACCTGCGCCTCGTCGCCCAGCTTCTTCATCGCCGGCGCCAGGACGGGCCCCAGCACCGGCGCGAGCCTGCCGGTGAGTCCCTTGAAGTCGAACCGGGCGTGGTAGACCACCCGGGTGCCACCCGCGGGCGTCTCCGACAACGTCATCGTGTCGGTCGCGCGCACCGTCTTGTTGTTGCCCTCAAGGACGATGCGGCCAGGCGGCTCGAGCTGCTTGGTCGTGTAGACCAGCTCGGTGGTGCGGCCGAGGAACTTCGAGACGTTGCGGTAGTCGGTGCCGACGCCACCGTCCCCGGAGATGCGGGTGGTCTCCACGGTGCCGGGGTCCCACTCGTTCGTGGTGGTGAAGTCGCTGAGATAGGCGTAGACCTTCTCGACCGGCGTGGTCGTCTCGATCGTGCGGGTGATCTCCATGCTCCAGGTTCGCAGGGGACCCCAAACCCGGATGGGTCTCGGCTGGGTCACGGTTGGGGCTCAGGCTCCGCGGCGTGCGCGATGTGGCCCAGCTCCCGCCAGAGCAGCAGCAGGAGCAGCGCGGAGCCGACGAAGCCGAACCAGAAGGGAGAGGTGATGCCCCAGTGGCGGGCGAGCACCCCGCCGAGCGGCGTGCCGACCAGGAGACCGACGACCGAGCTGATCATCGACACCGACGCCACGCGTCCCTGCAGGTCGTCGGGGACCGCGCGCTGGCGCACCGTGGTCGACGTGGTCCCCCAGACGACCGCGTGCGCGCCGAAGAGGAACAGCACGGCCAGCGCCACCGGCGCCTGCGTGGTGAGTGCCAGCACGAGGTGGGTCAGCGTCTCGATCACCAGTCCGATGCGCATCAGGTCGGCCAGGCTGAGGCGCTGCTGCAGCCAGCCGTACGCCGCGGTGGCGACCAGCCCGCCGAGCGCGCTGGCGGTCATCAGCCACCCGAAGCCGGCCTCCGACAGGCCGAGCCGCTCCTCGGCGTACAGGACGAGGACGCCCCAGGCGGCGCCGAAGGTGACGTTGAACAGGAAGATCGTGATCGCCAGCGTGCGCACCGGCGCGTGGCGCCACAGCCACCGGAAGCCCTCGGCCACCTCGTGGCGCACCGACCGCCGTTCCGGCAGCTCGCGCGGGCGCAGGGCGACGCGCGCCACGAGCACGGCGCCCAGGCGATAGCAGGCGGCGGTGGCGGCGAAGGGCGCGGGCCGCGCCACGGAGAAGAGCAGGGCGCCGAGCGGTGGGCCCGACCAGCTGGTTGGCCACGACGTAGGCGCCTTGGACGCGGGAGTTGGCGGTCCCCAGCTCCACCTCGGCACGGCGTCCCACCACCAGCGTCTGGCTGGTCAGGTCCGAGACCGTCTCGGCGCTGCCGAGCACGAACAGGGTGACCAGGACCACCGGGACGTTGACCGTGCCGGTGGCGATCGTGGCGGCCAGCACGGCGATGACCAGCCCGCGAAGCGAGTCGACGGCGACGATCAGCCGTCGCCGGTCCACCCGGTCGACGTACGCCCCTGCGAGGACGCCGAACAGCAGCCAGGGCAGCTGCTGGAAGAAGAAGCCCGAGGCCACGAGCAGCGGGTCGGAGGTCTCCGAGGCGATGAGCAGCGGCCCGGCGGCCAGCACGATCCCGTCGCCGGTGTTGGAGACGACAACGGAGCCGAGCAGCCAGCGGAACCCGGGCCCGAGGCGGCGTGGCGTGAGCGACTCCACGAGGTGCACCCGCGCACGCTAGCGGCGATGCCGGGCCGGCGCAGCGGGTTTCCCCGCGGGTCGACGGAGGGCAGGATGGGGGCGGCCGCCCGACGGGCGACTGAGGTATCTTGACGTCAAGACAATGCTCGATCCCCCGCTCATCCGTGCCGAACGGAGCCGTAGTGACGGACGCAGCCGACCGGATCATCTACACCCACACCGACGAGGCGCCGCTGCTGGCGACGTACTCGTTCCTGCCGATCATCCAGGCCTACGCCGCGAAGGCCGGTGTCGACGTGGAGACCCGGGACATCTCGCTGGCCGGCCGGATCCTGGCGGTTTCTCCGACCGGCTCACCGAGGAGCAGCGAGGCAGCGGGGAGGGCCACGATGCCCTCGCCGAGCTCGGCGAGCTGGCGAAGCAGTCCCGAGGCGAACATCATCAAGCTGCCGAACATCAGCGCGTCCATCCCGCAGCTCAAGGCGGCGATCGCCGAGCTGCAGGAGCCAGGGCTACGACGTTCCCGACTACCCCGGTGACCCGAAGACCGACGAGGAGCGCGACGTCCGCGCCCGCTACGACAAGGTCAAGGGCAGCGCGGTCAACCCGGTGCTCCGCGAGGGCAACTCCGACCGACGCGCCCCCGCCTCGGTCAAGAACTACGTCCGCAGCCACCCGCACTCGATGGGCGCGTGGTCGCCGGATTCCAGGACCAACGTGGCGCACATGACCGCAGACGACTTCCGCACCGCCGAGAAGTCCGCGGTGATGGCCCAGGACGACGAGCTGCGCATCGAGCACGTCGACGAGTCGGGCAACGTCACCGAGCTCCGCGACCCGGTGAAGGTGCTGGCCGGTGAGGTCGTCGACGCGACCGTCATGCGGGTGGCCGAGCTGCGCGAGTTCCTCGCCGAGCAGATCCAGCGCGCCAAGGCCGACGACGTGCTGTTCTCGGTGCACCTCAAGGCCACGATGATGAAGGTCTCCGACCCGATCATCTTCGGCCACGTGGTCGAGACGTTCCTGCCGGAGGTCTTCGAGCAAGTACGGCGACACGCTGGATGAGGCCGGCCTGTCCTCGAGCAACGGGCTCGGCGCGATCCTCAACGGGCTCGACAAGCTGCCCTCGGGCGAGCGGTGCCCAGATCGAGTCGGACATCGAGCAGGGCCTCGCCGACGGCCCGCGGCTCGCGATGGTCGACTCCGACCGCGGCATCACCAACCTGCACGTCCCCAGCGACGTGATCGTCGACGCCTCGATGCCGGCGATGATCCGCACCTCCGGGCACATGTGGGGCCCGGACGGCGAGGAGCACGACACGCTCGCGGTCATCCCCGACAGCAGCTACGCCGGCATCTACCAGGCCGTCATCGACGACTGCCGTGCCAACGGCGCCTTCGACCCGACCACGATGGGCTCGGTGCCCAACGTGGGGCTGATGGCCCAGGCGGCCGAGGAGTACGGCAGCCACGACAAGACCTTCGAGATGCAGTCGGCCGGCACCGTACGCGTCCTCGACAGGGCCGGCGCCGTCGTCTTCGAGCACCAGGTGTCCCCGGGCGACATCTGGCGGATGTGCCAGACCAAGGACGTGCCGATCCGCGACTGGGTCAAGCTCGCGGTGACCCGGGCCCGCGCCACGGGCGCGCCTGCGGTGTTCTGGCTCGACGAGACCCGCGCCCACGACGCGAACCTCATCGCGAAGGTGAACGAGTACCTGCCGCAGGCGGACCTCGTCGGCGACACCGACGGGTCTGGACATCCGCATCATGGCGCCGGTCGACGCGATGGCGTTCTCCCTGGAGCGGATCCGCCGCGGCGAGGACACCATCTCGGTCACCGGCAACGTGCTGCGCGACTACCTGACCGACCTGTTCCCGATCCTCGAGCTCGGCACCAGCGCGAAGATGCTGTCGGTGGTGCCGCTGATCAACGGCGGCGGCCTGTTCGAGACCGGCGCCGGCGGCTCGGCGCCCAAGCACGTGCAGCAGCTGCTCAAGGAGAACTACCTGCGCTGGGACAGCCTCGGTGAGTTCCTCGCGCTGGCGGTCAGCTTCGAGCACCTGGCCGGACAAGACCGACAACGCCCAAGGCGAAGGTCCTCGCCGACACCCTCGACCGGGCCACCGGCACGCTGCTCAACGAGGGCAAGTCCCCGAGCCGGCGGGTCGGCGGCATCGACAACCGCGGCAGCCACTTCTACCTGGCGCTGTACTGGGCCCAGGAGCTGGCCGGGCAGACCGAGGACGCCGAGCTGGCCTCGGCGTTCGCCCCGCTGGCCGAGCGGCTGACCGAGCAGGAGCAGACGATCCACGAGGAGCTGCTCGCGGTCCAGGGCAGCCCGGCCGACGTCGGTGGCTACTACCGCCCCGACGACGACAAGGCGTACGCAGGTGATGCGTCCCTCGAAGACGCTCAACGACGCGCTCGCCGCCTTCTGACCCCCCGGCGAGACGGCACTCGCGCAAGGTCGAGCCGGCACTCGCGCAAGGCCGAGACGGCACTCGCGCAAGGCCGAGTAGTCGGTCAGGAGGGGTCGAGAGGTCCTTCGCGCAGGTCTTCCGGCGCGGGCGCCGTCTCGATCCCGCGTCAGTGACGTCTCGGGCCGGCGGGAGTGACGCCTCGGCGGTAGGGGGGTCAGTCGCTGCGGCGGACGTGGACGGTGACCGGGGTCGCTGTGCCAGCCGGTCTCGGTGGAGGCGCGCACCGTCAGTGACTCCGTCGGCTCGGATCGGCGGTCGTCGCGGATCGGGACGCGGAAGAGCTTCGTGGTCTCGCCGGGGGAGAACCAGCTCCAGTAGCTGACCTCCAGGTCGAAGAGCGCCGGGTCGGTTCCGTGCTGCCAGTTCGTCCAGCTCTCCAGCCACCGCACGCCCACGTCATGGGCGTGCAACCGCACGGCCGAGCGGTCCCCGCGCACGGCGTACAGCCCGACGCCCATGCTCGAACCCGGCGGGCTGGGAGAGCGTGGCGCGGAAGACCGCGGAGCCGCCCTCACGGGCGTGGGAGCGCACGGCCCGGAAGGTGACCTTCGGGGTCGGGTCGTCGTCCACCACGACCAGCGTGCCGCTGCCGTCGCGGAGCATCACGTCGTGCGAGGCGTGGCCGATGAGCTCGTAGAACGTCTTCGGATAGCTGTCCCGGTTGTCGCCGGTGTACTCCCAGTCGATGGTGCCGCCGGTGCTGCCCGGCGCGACCGCGACCGTCCTGCGCACCGGCGTGCCGGTGTCGTCGTGCGAGGTGAAGCCGTAGACGAAGAACTCGCCGGTGCGGGAGACGTGGCCACTCACCGTGAAGGGCACCTGGGCGACGTGGGTGCCGGGACCGCCCTCCTGGACGCGGAGCCGACCGAGGTCGACGACCGGCACCCGCTCGACGGGCACCGCGGGAAGCGGCGCGGAGACGCCGGCGAGGTCGATGACCCAGAGCCGGCCCCGGTCGCTGGTGCCGACCAGCTCGACCTGCGTGATCGCGGAGAGGTCGATACCGCTCGACATCTGCGGTGCTCACCCGCAGCGTCTGCGCCCAGTACTTGCCGGGGCTCCAGCGGTCACCGGTGGGCAGCGCGGGAAGGTCCGGCCCCGCGACGGGTGCGACGGTCGCCGAGTCGCCGTGGTCGTCGGTGAGCCGGACGTCCACCGTGACGTCGCCGACCTTCGGGTCGACCACGGTGCGCAGGTCCAGCCAGTCGCGACCGCTCAGGTCCATCGGGGTGTCCAGCGCCAGCCCGCCGCGGCCGCCGCTCGCCGTCCAGGACATCTGGAAGGCCTCGTACGTCGGCATCAGGGACTCGGCCACCGGCCAGTGCGGCGTGGCCTGGGGCGATCGCGCGTACCTGCCGCACAGCGGGTCCGGGGTGCGTCCCCACGGGGTGGTGCCCTCGCACAGCAGCGTCGTCGCGCCGTCCGCATTCGTCAGGCCGGCCTCGGCGCCGGGGACCCGCGCGTCGCGGTCACCGCCGACCGCGTGGCTGAGCACCACGGCAGGTCCCGTGGACCCGACGTGGACCGCGCAGCCGTCGAACATCGGCCGGTACGCCTGGTCGCCGTCGGCGAAGAGGTGCACCGCGCCCGCGACGTACGCCTTGCCGACCCGGCGCTGCTGTGCGGCCGTCAGCCGCGTCTCGGCGCCTCGGCCGCAGACGCCGCCCCTGCCGCCCCAGTCGTCGTACGCGGGAGCCGCTGCCAGCCGCGGGGTCCACTCGGTGTTGAAGAAGTTGTGGTTGGCGCCGACCACGAACACCGAGCTCTTGAGCGCGGTGTCGCCCTCGGCCAGGTGGCGTGCCAGGTCGGTGTACGCCTGCCCCTGCAGGTCCATCACGTCGCCGTCGCAGGAGGGCAGCACCGTCACGGTGGGGACGTACGGCGTGGTCTGCCGGCCGAAGTCCGTCGGAGCGATGAGCACCTGGCCGACGACCCGGTAGGGAGCGGTCAGCGGGATCTCCAGGGAGGCCCGGGAGACGCCCTCCCCGCCCCGGCTGTGGCCGACGAGCACCACGTTGTCGAGGTCGGCCTGCTGGGTGCCGTCGACGACCCAGTCGGCCCACCGGTCCAGGTGTGCCTGCACCAGCTGGGACCGCCCCGCCGCCCCGCCGTCGGCGAGGTTGCCGTCCTGGGCGTTGATGCCGTTGGCGGCGATGGAGACGGTGACGTAGCCCTGGCCGGCCAGCAGTCGCTGGATGTAGTCGTAGCCGAGCTGGCTGGGTACGGGGACCTGCTTGCCGGCGCACGGCCAGCGCCATCCCATCCGGCCGGTCTCCGGGTTGTAGCAGTAGCTGTGCCGTCCGTGCAGGAACAGCACCAGCGGGTGCGATCGGGTCGGCGGCCTCGGGGGCAGGCTCGACGACGTGGCCGACCATCTCGACCTCCGCGGCCATCCGCGGGACCGAGATGCCGGGCAGCTCGTAGTCGCTGCTGACGGTCGGCAGGGTGCCGGCGGTCCCGGGGTCCACCCCGAGCAGGGGCTGGTCAGGAGGCGTCCACCGGTCAGGGGTCGGCACGGTGCGGGCGACGGTCGTGCCCTCGTCGAGCAGCTCCCCGGACAGCATCACGTCGAGCGAGTCGGGGCTGGGCTCGGTGGCCGAGGTGACGGTGACCTCCACGGTCCGGCCGTCCTCGGCGACCGTCGGGACGCCCAGCGGCGTGCCGACGGGCAGCCCGCCGAGGTCCTCCGCGGCCACGATCGTGGGGCGGTCGGTGGTCACCGGCAGCCGTTCGGGGGCCTGCCAGGCGACCCTCCAGGTGTCGGGCCCTGCGGCGGTGACGGACCAGGTCCCCGGGCCGTTCCCGTCCGGCTGGTCGTCCGGGGCGGCCGTGGCGGGTGGTCCGGCGACGAGCAGGGCCGGGAGCGCGATCCCGGCCAGTGCGGACATGACGAGACGACGGTTCATCGAGGGCCTCCAGGTCCCGAGATGCGGCTGACCGGCCGCTGGCTCGAGCCTAGTGCTCCGGCCGTCCGGAATTCCCAGGACTGAAGTCCTCGGCGAGCACGTCGTAGACGGCCCCGTCGGCGAGCCCGTCCCGGGTCTGCACGAGCAGCCTCTCCCGTCCCTGCTGCTGGAAGCCGGCGCGTTCCAGCACCCTGCGGGAGGCGGCGTTGCCTTCGGCCGCGACGGCCCGCACGCGGCGCAGACCCAGTCCGCCGTCGCCCTCGTCGATGAACGCGTGCCGCAGGGCGAGCCGGCACATCTGCGGGGCCGACCCCGCGCCCCCGCCCGTCCGGGTGCAGCCAGTAGCCCAGCTCCGCGTCCCGACCGGGGCGGATCTCGAACAGGTCGACGCTGCCGAGCAGCGCGTCGGTGCGGGGGTCTGCCACCGCCCACGTCACGGCCCTTCCGGCGGCCTGCCGCTCGACGTTCCCGGCGAGCCACGCACGGGCGTCGGACTCGTGGAACGGCGCCGGGATGATGCCGATCCAGCCGCTCACCAGGGGGTCGCGGCACGCCTCGACGATGCGACCGACGTCGGCGTCGGTGTGTGCACGCAGCACGGTCCCCTCACCGACGAGCCGCGGCACGTCGTACCAGGGGGTGTGGGGCTGCATCGGGTCGCCGGCGAGCAGCGTCCCGACCCAGGCGTCGAGGAGCTCGCCCCGCTGGGGGAGCCAGCGCCGCGGGGCGCCCTCGACGGCGAACCCGAGCCGCCAGGCCAGTTTCCGCGAGGCCCAGTTGCCGCGGTTGGCCCACCAGATCACCGTGTCGAGGTCGCGCTGCTCGAAGCCCCAGACCAGCAGCAGGCGCAAGGCCCGCTCCATGACGCCGGTGCCCCGCACCCAGGGGTGCGAGCCGTAGGCGACCTCCGCCCGCCGCTCGCCGTGGTTCCGCAGGGAGATCGTGCCGGCGTAGCGCGGGGTCCCGGTCGCGTCCGGTGCCTCGACCGCGAACCCCCACTCGGTGTCGGTCGCCCAACCGCCCGGCATCGCCTGCGTCACGAACCGCTTGGCGTCGTCCAGGGTGTAGTCGAGCGGCACCGTCGTCCACTGCCTGCTCAGCGGGTCGTGGCACTGCTCGAGGGAGCCCACGGCGTCCTCCGCGCGGTGCGCGCGGATCGCCACCCCGCCCGGCCCTGAGCCGTCGCGCAGCGTGGGCACGTCGTGGGGGTATCTCATGCTGCCTATCCTGAGGGCCATGGCAGCATCGGGCGGACGACGGACGAGGGCCAGTGAACGGCACCGTCGCGTCGATCGCACTGGTGTTTCTCTTCGTGCTCATCGGTGGCGTGTTCGCCGCCGCGGAGATCGCCCTGGTGTCGTTGCGGGACAGCCAGGCCCGTGCCCTGGCGGACAAGGGCAAGCGGGGACGCGTCGTCGCCGACCTCAACCAGGACCCCAACCGGTTCCTCGCGGCGGTGCAGGTGGGAGTGACGCTCGCCGGCTTCATGTCCGCGGCGTACGGCGGTGCGACGCTGGCCGACGACCTCGCGCCGGCGCTGGAGCGTCTCGGCCTCGCGGAGGGGCTCAGCGAGACCGTGGCGCTCGTCGTGGTCACCGTCGCGATCTCCTACCTGTCCCTGGTGTTCGGCGAGCTCGTCCCCAAGCGGCTCGCGCTGCAGCGCGCGGAGACGTACTCGCTCTACCTCGGGCCGATGATCGACCGGCTCTCGAGGCTGTCCCGGCCGGTGATCTGGCTGCTGTCGAAGTCGACCAATGTCGTCGTCCGGCTGCTGGCGTGCGGACCCGCACGCCCAGCGCGAGGAGATCACCGACGAGGAGCTGCGGGAGCTGGTCGGCTCCCACGAGGCACTGGGGGAGGAGGAGCGGCGGATCCTCGAGGACGTCTTCGAGGCGGGGGACCGGCAGATCCGCGAGGTCATGGTGCCGCGCACGGAGGTCGACTTCCTCGACGCCGCCATGCCGGTCTACAAGGCGGCGCGGCAGGCCCTGTCGCAGCCGCACTCCCGCTACCCGGTGATCCGCGGACTCCACCGACGACGTCATCGGCTTCGTGCACGTCCGGGACCTGCTCGACCCCGAGGTGGTCGACCGGTCCCTCCGGCTGGGCGACATGGCCCGCGACATCCTCACCCTGCCGTGGACGCGGCCGATCCTGGCCGCGCTCACCGACATGCGTCGGGAGGGTATCCACATGGCGATGGTCGCCGACGAGTACGGCGGCACCGCGGGCATCGTGACGATGGAGGACCTGGTGGAGGAGCTCGTCGGGGACATCCGCGACGAGTACGACGTCGACGAGGGTGAGACCACGCGCCACCTCAGCGGCGACCTCGAGGTCGAGGGGCTGCTCAACCTCGACGACTTCGAGGACGAGACCGGCATCGAGCTGCCCGAAGGTCCCTACGAGACGGTCGCGGGATACCTGATGGCCGAGCTCGGCCGGATCCCCGAGCCGGGGGACGCCGTCGAGTTCGACGGCCGCCGGATCGCCGTGCTGGCCGTCGACGGCCGCCGGGTGAGCCGGCTGCGCGTCACGCTGGCGCCGAGCGACCTCCGACGACGCCGACGACCTAGGACCCGGCGACTCCGGCGAGGCCGACGACATCAGCGACCACGACGCCGGGGTCGAGGTCGACGCCGGCCCGCGATCGACCAGCGGTGGACCGCTCGCCACCCTGAGACAATGTGCGGCATGGCCGCCACCCCGCCCACGAGCACGAGCCGGCCCCGGGTGCTGTCCGGGATCCAGCCCACCGCCGACTCCTTCCACCTCGGCAACTTCCTGGGCGCGAACCGGCAGTGGGTGACGTTCCAGGAGGAGCACGACCCCTTCTTCTTCATCGCCGACCTGCACGCGCTCACCGTGCCGCAGGACCCGAAGGTGCTGCGGCAGCGCTCCCTGCGGGCCGCGGCGCAGCTCATCGCGATGGGCATCGACCCGGCGCGCTCGACGATCTTCCTGCAGTCCCACGTCGCTGCGCACACGCAGCTGGGCTGGATCCTGCAGTGCCTCACCGGCTTCGGTGAGGCGCGCCGGATGACGCAGTTCAAGGACAAGTCGGCGAAGGGCGGTGAGGGCGCATCCAGCGTCGGTCTCTTCACCTACCCGATGCTGATGGCCGCCGACATCCTGCTGTACCGCCCGGCCTACGTGCCCGTCGGCGAGGACCAGCGCCAGCACCTCGAGCTGACCCGCGACCTCGCCCAGCGTTTCAACAGTCAGCTACAAGAAGACCTTCCGCGCTTCCGGAGCCGTACATCCTCAAGGAGACAGCGAAGATCCTCGACCTGCAGGACCCGAGCGGGAAGATGTCGAAGTCCGCCTCGGGCCCCCAGCGGCATCATCGAGCTGCTCGACGACCCCAGGGCGTCGGCGAAGAAGATCCGGAGCGCGGTCACCGACTCCGAGACGCCCGGTGGCTCCACCAGCCCGATCCGCTTCGATCCCGAGCAGAAGCCCGGGGTGTCCAACCTGCTGACGATCTACTCGGCCCTGTCCGGTGACGACGTGCAGACGCTCGTCGACAAGTACGCCGGCAAGGGGTACGGCGACCTGAAGAAGGACCTCGCGGAGGTGCTGGTCGACTTCGTCACCCCGTTCCGCGACCGGACGCTGGAGCTGCTCGACGACCCGACGCACCTCGACCAGCGTGCTCCTGGAGGGGTCGGCCCGCGCGAGCGAGGTGGCCGAGCGCACGCTGGCCGACGTGCTACGACCGCGTCGGCCTGGTGCGCCTGTGACGACGATCGGTGTGTCGGTCGCCGTCCCCGAGCCGTGGGGCGGTGAGCTGCAGGACTACCGCGTCCGGCTGGGGGACCCGACCGCCGCCGCCATCCCCACGCACATCACGCTGCTGCCCCCTATCGACGTCGACGACGTGCTCCGGCCGGAGATCGACGACCACCTGGAGGCGGTGGCCGCGAGGACCGCGCCGTTCGTGAGCCACCTGCGGGGCACCGGCACCTTCCGTCCCGTGTCGCCGGTCGTCTTCGTCAACGTGGTCGAGGGCATCGCCAGCTGCGAGGTGCTCGCGTCCGCCGTACGTCAGGGGCCGCTGGCGATCGACGCCCAGTACCCCTACCACCCGCACGTGACCGTGGCCCACCGGTTGCCCGACGAGCTCCTCGACCGGGCGTTCGAGGACCTGTCGACGTTCGCCTGCCGCTTCACCGTCGACCGGATCACGCTGTACGAGCACCTGGACACCAAGGGGTGGGCAGCCGGTCCGTGACTTCCGGCTCGGCGGTGTCGCTTGACCGGGCTGCGCAGGATGGCGGCGTGACCCTCACCCGACGGCATGCCGTGCTGTTCTTCGCCATCGCGGCGTGGAACGTGCTCAGCTACGCCAACTTCGCGAAGAACCTGTGGGAGGCCCACGCCTCCGGCGAGGACCGCCCGGCCGGCTACTACGTCGCGCACGTGGTGCTCATCGTGGTCAACCTGGCCATCGCCGTGGTGCTCGCGCGGCTGGGGGCGAAGTCCTGGCGCGCCGGGAGCGGGTTGTCCATCTCACAGACAGTGGCCCCTCCCCGCGGGTCACCTTAGGCTGCCCTTCCATGGACCACCTGTCTCTCCTCGCCGGCAGGCAGGAGCACTCGACCGACGACGCGGCGGACCGGGAGCTGTGGGAGAAGGCAGCCGCCGACGTCCTGCGCAAGGCGGGCCGGATGAAGGCCGAGGACCCTGACGCGCTCGTCTGGGAGAAGCTGACCCGGACCACCCTCGACGGGATCGCCGTCCCTCCGCTCGGCACCCCCGAGACGGTGCGGGACGTCCCCGACGCGGCCGAGCCGGGAACCGCGCCGTACACCAGGGGCACCGGTGTCTCCCGCTCCGAGGAGGGCTGGGACGTCCGGGCGCACCTCGCGGACCCGGACGCCGCACGGGCGGCGGCGGACGCGGTCACCGACCTGGAGAACGGCGCCACCAGTCTGTGGCTCACGCTCGGGCCTGGCGGCATCGCGGTGGCGGACCTGCCCCGGGTGCTCGAGAAGGTGTACGTCGACCTGGCGCCCGTGGTGCTCGAGGCGCCGACCGGCCCGGTGGCCGCCGCCGAGGCGTTCGTGGCGCTCGTCGAGGACCGCGGGGTCGAGCCGGCCGCCGGCAGCTCCCTCGGCGGCGACCCGCTCGGCGCGCAGGTGCGGGGGCACCGCCAACCGGGTGACGGCTCCGTCGAGGACACCGTCCTGGCCCTGGCCGAGCTCGCCCGCCGGCACGGCACGTCGGGGCTCGTGGTCGACGGCACCGCGGTGCACGACGCGGGCGCGACCGACGCGCAGGAGCTCGGGTACGCGCTCGCCGTCGGGGCGGAGTACCTCCGCATCCTCACCGGTCCTGGGGGCCTCGACGTCGCCACCGCGGCCTCGCTCGTCGAGTTCCGCCACGCCGCGACGGACGACCAGTTCACGACCATCGCGAAGTTCCGTGCCGCCCGCCGGCTGTGGCACCGCGTCATGGAGCTCTCGGGAGCCGGGGACGCGCCGGGGCAGGTGCAGCACGCGGTCACCAGCCGGCCGATGACCACGAAGTACGACCCCTGGGTCAACATGCTTCGCGGCACGGTCGCCGCGTTCGCGGCCGGGGTCGGTGGTGCCTCCTCGGTCACCGTGCTGCCGTTCGACTTCGCGATCGGGCTGCCGGACGCGTTCTCGCGCCGGATCGCGCGCAACACCTCCTCGCTGCTCATCCACGAGTCGCACGTCGCCAAGGTGACCGACCCCGCGGGCGGTTCCTACACCGTGGAGCGGCTGACCGACGACATGGCCCACGCCGGCTGGGCGCAGCTGCAGCGGATCGAGGCGGAGGGCGGGATCCGCGTCTCGCTGACCGCGGACGACGGCGGCCTGCTGGGCCGGATCCGTGAGCAGGCGGTGGAGCCGCGCCGCCGGCAGGTCGCGACGCGCCGCCGTCCGGTCACCGGGATCAGCGAGTTCCCCAACCTGGAGGAGCAGCTGCCCGAGCGGCAGCCCCATCCCGAGGATGCCCTCGCTCTCGAGGTCCAGCGGTACGCAGCCGACTTCGAGGCGCTGCGCGACGCCCCGGCTCCGGTGCCGGTGTTCCTGGCCACCATGGGCACCGTCGCCCAGCACACCGGGCGCACCACCTTCGCCGCCAACCTGTTCGCCGCGGGCGGTGTCGACACGGTCGCCGCCGGGCCGACCGACGGCGCCGACGAGGTGCTGGCGGCCTACGACGGGCAGCCCGTCGTGTGCCTGGCGGGCGCCGATGCGACGTACGCCGACTGGGGCGACAAGCTCGCCAAGAAGCTCAGGAAGGCGGGCGCCCGGTACGTGGTCCTGGCAGGGCGGCCCGGCGACAAGACGGTGAAGCCCGAGCACGTCGATGACAGCTGCGCCATGGGCATCGACGCCCTGGCCTTCCTCCACCGAGTCCGCAAGGAGCTGGAGCAGTGACCGTCCCGAAGAGCTTCGCCGACCTGCCCCTGGGGGACGGCGGTGAGGCCGCCGCCTCCGACGGCGGCGACGACCTCACCGCCGCGCCCGCAGCCTCGGACGACGGCGCCCCGACGAGCCCCGACGGCTCGGTGTGGCACTCACCCGAAGGCATCGACATCAAGGCGCTGTACACGAAGGCCGACCTCGACGGGCTGGACGCCCTCGACACCTACCCGGGCGTGCCGCCGTTCCTGCGCGGGCCGTACCCGACGATGTACACCACGCAGCCGTGGACGATCCGCCAGTACGCCGGGTTCTCGACCGCGGAGGAGTCCAACGCGTTCTACCGCCGGAACCTCAAGGCGGGCCAGAAGGGCCTGTCGGTGGCCTTCGACCTGGCGACGCACCGTGGCTACGACTCCGACCACCCGCGGGTCCGCGGCGACGTCGGCATGGCGGGCGTCGCGATCGACTCCATCTACGACGCTCGCACGCTCTTCGACGGGATCCCGCTGGACGAGATGTCGGTGTCGATGACGATGAACGGCGCGGTGCTGCCGGTGATGGCGCTCTACATCGTGGCGGCCGAGGAGCAGGGGGTGAAGCCGGAACAGCTCGCGGGGACCATCCAGAACGACATCCTCAAGGAGTTCATGGTCCGCAACACCTACATCTACCCGCCGCTGCCGAGCATGCGGATCATCTCCGACATCTTCGCCTACACGGCGGCGAAGATGCCGCGGTTCAACTCGATCTCGATCTCCGGCTACCACATGCAGGAGGCCGGGGCGACGGCCGACCTGGAGCTCGCCTACACGCTGGCGGACGGCGTGGAGTACATCCGCGCGGGCCTCGACGCGGGGCTCGACATCGACAAGTTCGCGCCGCGACTCAGCTTCTTCTGGGCGATCGGGATGAACTTCTTCATGGAGGTCGCGAAGATGCGCGCGGCGCGGGCGCTGTGGGCCCGGCTGGTCGGCGACTTCGACCCGACGAACCCGAAGTCGCTGTCGTTGCGCACCCACAGCCAGACCAGCGGCTGGTCGCTGACCGCGCAGGACGTCTTCAACAACGTGCAGCGCACCTGCATCGAGGCGATGGCCGCGACCCAGGGGCACACCCAGTCGCTGCACACCAACGCCCTGGACGAGGCGATCGCGCTGCCGACCGACTTCTCGGCGCGGATCGCCCGCAACACCCAGCTGCTGCTCCAGCAGGAGTCCGGCACCCCGGGGTCATCGACCCGTGGGCGGGCTCCTACTACGTGGAGCGGCTCACCCAGGACCTCGCCGAGCGGGCCTGGGCGCACATCGGCGAGGCCGAGGCGGCCGGGGGCATGGCCAAGGCCATCGAGGCCGGCATCCCCAAGATGCGCATCGAGGAGGCCGCGGCCCGGACCCAGGCGCGCATCGACTCGGGGGCCCAGAAGATGATCGGGGTCAACACCTACCGTCCCGACGAGGTCGACAAGCTCGACGTGCTCCGCGTCGACAACGCCGCGGTGTACGCCTCCCAGGTCGCGAAGCTGGAGCGGCTGCGCGCGGAGCGCGACCCCGACGCCGTACGCCGGTCGCTGGCTGCTCTCACCGAGTCGGCGGAGAAGGGCGCGACGCACGGGTCGCTCGACGGCAACCTGCTCGCGCTCGCCGTCGACGCGGCGCGTGCGAAGGCGACGGTCGGCGAGATCTCGGAGGCACTGGAGAAGGTCTACGGGCGGCACCAGGCCGTGATCCGTACCATCTCCGGCGTGTACCGGTCCGAGGCAGGGGAGTCCAACGACGCCGTGCGCCGTGTGCTCGAGGCGACCGCGCAGTTCGAGGAGGACGAGGGGCGACGCCCCCGCATCCTCGTGGCGAAGATGGGCCAGGACGGGCACGACCGTGGCCAGAAGGTCATCGTGAGCGCGTTCGCCGACCTCGGCTTCGACGTCGACGTGGGTCCGCTGTTCTCCACGCCCGAGGAGGTGGCGCAGCAGGCGGTCGACGCCGACGTGCACATCGTCGGGGTGAACTCGCTGGCCGCCGGTCACCTCACGCTGGTGCCGGCGCTGCGGGCGGCGCTCGCCGAGCTGGGGCGCGACGACATCATGGTCGTGGTCGGCGGCGTCATCCCGCCCGACGACGTGCCGACCCTGCTGGAGATGGGCGCGGCCGCGGTCTTCCCCCCGGGGACGGTCATCGCCGAGGCGGCGCTGGGACTGCTCGAGAAGCTGGCGAAGCAGCTCGGCCACGCCGGTGGTTGACGAGCGAGCGAGGCGAGCGTCTCGAAACCACGATGACTCCTGACGTCACAACCCTCGTAGAGCAGGTCCGCGCCGGGAAGCGTGGCGCGGTCGCCCGCGCCATCACCCTGGTGGAGTCGTCGCGGCCCGACCACCAGTCCTCGGCCCGCACGCTGGTCGCCGAGCTCGCCCAGGTGTCCCTGTCCCGGCCCGCGGTGCCGCGCGTCGGAATCTCCGGGGTGCCCGGCGTGGGCAAGTCGACGTTCATCGAGACGCTCGGCACCTTCCTGACCGGCCAGGGACTGAAGGTCGGGGTGCTCGCGGTGGACCCGTCCTCGGTGCGGACCGGTGGTTCGGTGCTCGGTGACAAGACCCGGATGGCGAAGCTGGCGGCGGACCCGGCTGCCTATATCCGTCCCTCGCCGACCGCCGGGACACTGGGCGGCGTCGCCAGGGCAACCGCCCAGGCGATGGTCGTGCTCGAGGCCGCCGGCTACGACGTCGTGCTCGTGGAGACCGTCGGTGTGGGCCAGTCCGAGGTCACCGTGGCGGGCATGGTGGACACCTTCCTGTTCCTGACGCTCGCCCGCACCGGCGACCAGCTGCAGGGCATCAAGAAGGGCATCCTCGAGATCGCCGACGTCATCGCGGTGAACAAGGCCGACGACCGGGAGACGGAGACGCGCGCCGCGGCCAAGGAGCTCGCGGGCGCGCTGCGGTTCGTCCACCGGGGCAGCAAGGGCTGGGTCCCGCCGGTCCTCACCTGCTCGGGCCTGACCGGCCACGGGGTGCCCGAGGTGTGGGAGCAGGTGCTGGCGCACCGCGACTCGCTGGGCGACACCGGGCTGGCCGTCAAGCGCGCCGAGCAGCAGCTCGACTTCACCTGGGCGCTGGTCCGCGACGAGCTCGAGCAGCGGCTCCGGCGCTCGCCGGGGGTGCGGGCGGTCCGTGAGGAGGTGCGCGCGGAGGTGCTGGCCGGCAGGATGCAGGCCACCACAGCGGCGGACCGGATCATCGCCGCCTTCGACGAGGGCCCCGCCTGACGGCTTCCGGCCTCCCGAGCGGTGCCGAGCGTCGACGCACTAGCCTGAGGACCCTGATGTCCTCCTCGTCCCAGCCGCAGCCGTCCCCCGCAGCCCGATCCGTCGATGCCGTGATCGATCGTCTCGAGGACGAGCTGGTGCACTTCCGGCGGGACCTGCACGCCCACCCGGAGCTGGCGTGGGCGGAGTCGCGCACCACCGAGCGGGTGGCGGACCGGCTCGCCGCCGAGGGCATCGCCGTCCAGGTCCTGCCGAAGTCCGGCCTGATGGCGCAGGTGGGGCCCGCGGAGGGGCCTGTCGTCGCGCTCCGCGCCGACCTGGACGCCCTGCCGGTGGCGGACCAGACGCCGGACGCCTGGCGCAGCAAGGTCGACGGTGTCGCCCATGCCTGCGGCCACGACGTGCACACCGCGGCGCTGCTGGGCGCGGGAGTGGCGCTGTACCGGCTGCACATCGAGCAGCCGTTGCCCGGCCCGGTCCGGTTGCTCTTCCAGCCCGCCGAGGAGGTCATGCCCGGCGGCGCCCTGGAGGTGATCGCCGCGGGAGCGCTCGACGGGGTCGCGCACGCCTTCGGCCTGCACTGCGACCCGTCCCTCGACGTCGGTCGGGTGGGGCTGCGGGTGGGCCCGATCACCGGCGCCGCCGACAGCCTCCGGGTCCGCCTCACCGGTCGTGGGGGGCACACCTCCCGGCCGCACCTCACCCAGGACCTCACCTACGCCCTGGGCACGCTCGTCACCCAGCTCCCGGCAGCGCTCAGCCGCCGGCTCGACCCGCGAGCCGGGGCGAGCGTGGTGTGGGGCCTGGTCCGGGCCGGCTCGGCCACCAACGTCATCCCCGCGTCGGGGGAGGCGGCGGGCACGGTGCGGATGCTCGATGCACTGGCGTGGGCCGACGCCGAGGGTCTGGTCCGTGAGCTGGTGCACCAGATCGTCCAGCCGTACGGCGTCGACGCCGACGTCACCTACGTCCGTGGGGTGCCCCCGGTGGTGAACGACCCCGGGTCGACGGCGATCCTCGCCGACGCGGTCGAGGGGGTGCTCGGCGAGGACGGCATCGTCGCGACCGCGCAGAGTCTCGGCGGCGAGGACTTCGGGTGGTACCTCGAGACCGTCCGCGGTGCCATGGGGCGACTCGGGACCAGGACGCCTGGCGGGCCGACCTTCGACCTGCACCAGGGGGACCTCCGGGTAGACGAACGCGCTATTTCGATCGGCGCCAAAGTGCTTGCGCACAGCGCGCGGACGGCCTTTCTCTCAAACCGATAACAACTTCCCGCGGCGTGCTCCGCGACACATCGACCGCGCGCTGATCAGCCTAGGGTGAGGGCGATGAGCCACCGCGTGTGGACGACCACCAGACAACAGGAGGCGCCGTGAAGCGCACGGCACGATCCGCAGCCGCCCTTCTCGGTGTGGCAGCCCTGACCCTCGCCGGATGTGGCGACCGGGGCTCCAGCACCAACGCCGGCGACGAAACGAGCCCGAGCGAGAGCGCCAGCAGCAGCGCGCCCGCACAGAGCAACCCCGACTTCAAGGCCTGCATGGTCTCCGACTCTGGCGGCTTCAACGACAAGTCGTTCAACCAGACCTCGCACGACGGCCTGGTGCAGGCCAAGGACGACCTCGGCATCCAGACCGGCGAGGTGGAGTCCAACTCGCCGTCGGAGTTCGTGGACAACATCAACGCGCTGGTCAAGGAGGACTGCGACAGCATCACCACCGTCGGCTTCCTCCTCGGCGACGCGACGCTCGCTGCGGCGAAGAAGAACCCGAAGATCGACTTCTCGATCGTCGACTTCGCCTACGACAAGCCGCCGAAGAACCTGAAGGGCCTGACCTTCAACACCGCGGAGCCGTCGTTCCTGGCCGGCTACCTGGCGGCCGGTGTCTCGGAGAGCGGCATCGTGGGCACCTTCGGTGGCGCGCAGATCCCGAGCGTCACGGCGTTCATGGACGGCTTCCAGAGCGGCATCGAGAAGTACAACGACGACAACGGCAGCGACGTCAAGCTCATCGGGTGGGACAAGGAGACCCAGAAGGGCACCTTCACCAACGACTTCGAGAGCAAGACCAAGGGCCAGTCCGCGGCGTCCGAGATGATCACGCAGGGCGCGGACATCGTCTTCCCGGTCGCCGGGCCCGCCGGTCTCGGCGCGCTGCAGGCCGTGAAGGACGCCGACGTCAAGGCGATCTGGGTGGACACCGACGGCTGCGTCTCCGCGCAGGAGTACTGCGACGTGCTGCTCACGTCGGTCATGAAGGGCATGGACGTGGCGGTCGAGCAGTCCATCAAGGACTCGCTCGAGGGCAACTTCAGCAACGAGCTCTACGTGGGCACCCTGGAGAACGACGGCGTCGGCCTGGCGCCGTACCACGAGCAGGAGGGCTCGATTCCCTCCGAGCTCGACTCGCAGATCCAGGACCTGAAGCAGCAGATCATCGACGGCGACCTCAAGGTCCAGTGACCGAGGGCCTCAGCAGCAGGTGATCGAGCAGACGGCCGGGGCGGGTCCTTCCGCCCCGGCCGTTTGCCATGATCGGAGCAGCATCCACCGCGCGCGGTCCGGCCGGCCGGCACCAGGGTGAGGAGAGCAATGAAGCTCGAGATGAAGGGCCTGACCCGGCGGTTCGGCTCGTTCACCGCCAACGACCACATCGACCTGACCATCGAGCCGGGCGAGATCCACTGCCTGCTGGGTGAGAACGGCGCAGGCAAGTCCACGCTGATGAACATGCTCTACGGCCTGCTGGAGCCGACCGAGGGCGAGATCCTCGTCGACGGCAAGCCCGCCGACTTCGACACCCCTGGCGACGCCATCGCCGCCGGGATCGGCATGGTCCACCAGCACTTCATGCTCGTCCCGGTGTTCACCGTCGCCGAGAACGTCATGCTCGGGCGGGAGCAGACCCGCGGGCTCGGTGTCCTGGACCGCCGGAAGGCGGCGGACCTGGTCCTCGAGCTCTCGGCCCGGTACAAGCTCGAGGTCGACCCGACCGCGCTGGTCGAGAACCTGCCGGTCGGCGTGCAGCAGCGGGTCGAGATCATCAAGGCGCTCGCCAACGAGGCGAAGGTGCTCATTCTCGACGAGCCCACCGCGGTGCTCACCCCGCAGGAGATCGACGAGCTCATGGACATCATGAGGTCGCTCAAGGAGCAGGGCACCTCGATCGTCTTCATCACCCACAAGCTCCGCGAGGTGAAGGCCGTCGGCGACCGGATCACCGTGATCCGGCGGGGGAAGGTCGTGGGCACCGCCCCGCCGGACGCGCCGGAGGAGGAGCTGGCCGAGATGATGGTCGGCCGGGCGGTGAAGCTCGTGGTCGACAAGGAGCCGCCGAAGGTCGGCCAGCCGGTGCTCGAGGTGCGCAACGTCTCCGTGGTCGATCACCGCGGCGCCCTGGTGGTCAAGGACGTCTCGTTCGAGGCACGCGCAGGTGAGGTGCTCGGCATCGCCGGCGTGCAGGGCAACGGCCAGACGGAGCTGATCAAGTCGCTGCTCGGGCTGATCCGACCGGACGCGGGCCAGGTCCTGCTGGAGGGCAAGGACATCTCGCGGCACGGTCCGCGGGAGTCGCTGGCGGCCGGCATCGGCTACGTCCCCGAGGACCGCTCCCACGACGGCTACGTGTCGTCGTTCACGGTGCGGGAGAACCTCGTCCTGGACCTCTACCGACGCGACGACTTCTCCCACAACGGGGCCCTGCGCCTCGACGCCATCGCGGAGAACGCCGAGGCGCGGATCCGGGAGTTCGACATCCGCACCGAGGACATGGACTCCACCCTGGCCTCCCTCTCGGGTGGCAACCAGCAGAAGGTCGTGGTGGCGCGCGAGTTCTCCCGGCCGCTGAAGGTGCTCATCGCCTCCCAGCCCACCCGCGGTCTCGACGTCGGCTCGATCGAGTTCATCCACCAGCGGATCATCGCCGAGCGCGACCACGGCACCGCGGTGGTCATCGTGTCGACCGAGCTCGACGAGATCTACGCGCTGTCCGACCGCATCGCGGTGATGTACGACGGGCGCATCGTGGGAGTCGTGACGCCCGACCTCCCCCGGGAGAAGATGGGCCTGCTCATGGCCGGCGCCCACGACGCTGAGGCTTCCACAGGTGCACGAGGAGGGGCGGCATGAGCGACACGTCGGTGCGGGAACCCGCGAAGCCGCCGCCTGACGACGGGGGCGCTGCCCGTCCGGAGGGCAACCGCTGGGCGGCGTACCTCCCCACGGTGAAGACCAGCGCAGCCGCCGTGGTGCTGGCCCTGCTGATCGGCGCCGTCCTCATCATCTTCTCGACACCACGGGTGATCGAGTCGCTGAAGTACTTCTTCAGCTACCCCTGGGACTTCTTCAAGTTCGCCGGCATCGCGGTGTGGGACGGCTACTCGGCCCTGGTCCGGGGCTCGCTCGGCTCGTGGAACTCGATCGAGCGCACCCTCGAGCGCGCGGCGCCGCTGATCTGTGCGGGGCTCGGCGTCAGCCTGGCCTTCCGCAGCGGCCTGTTCAACATCGGCGCCCAGGGGCAGATGCTCCTCGGTGCGATCGCCGCAGGCTACGTCGGCTTCCACTTCCACCTGCCGGTGGTGGTGCACCTGGTGCTGGCCGCCGTCGCGGCGGTGCTGGCCGGTGCCTTCTGGGGCGGCGTGGCCGGGTGGCTGAAGGCGCAGACGGGGGCGCACGAGGTGATCTCGACGATCATGCTCAACTACGTCGCGCGGTTCCTGATGATCTACCTCCTCGCGAAGGAGACCTTCCAGCGTCCGGGCAGCGACGACCGGCTGTCCCCGCCGGTGGACGACAGCGCGACCTTCCCGCAGGTCTTCGGCGTGCACACCGGGGTCCTGCTGGCGTTCCTCGCCGCCTTCGGCGTCTGGTGGCTGCTGGAACGCAGCACCGTCGGCTTCGAGATGCGCGCCGTGGGCGCCAACCCGACCGCGGCGGGCACCGCGGGCATGCACGTACAGCGGACCTACTTCACCGCGATGGCGCTGGCGGGCGCGCTGGCGGGCCTCGCCGCGGCCATGACGATCCTGGGCCAGCACAACTCGCTCACCGAGAACGTCGCCGGCACGGTGGGCTTCGACGCGATCACCGTGGCCCTGCTGGGCAGGGCGACCCCCCTGGGCACGGTGCTCGCCGGGTTGCTGTTCGGCGCGCTGTCCGCGGGTGGCCTGGCCATGCAGGCCGCGGCCGGGGTCGCGCCGGAGCTGGCGCAGGTGCTGCAGGCGCTGATCGTGCTCTTCGTGGCTGCGCCTGCGTTGGTGCGGAAGGTGCTGCGGGTCAGGGCCGAGGCAGATGGCGGCACGGTGATGGCGAAGGGGTGGGGCGGATGAGCACCGCGACGACCGTGGCGGCACCGGCGACCGAGCCCGCCGTCATCCGCGAGCGCGCCGACGTGGTCCGGCAGATCCGGCTGGTCATCACCTTCGCCATCGCCACGGCGTTGCTGGTCTACTTCGCGCTGGCCGTCGACGACCCGCACGTCCGTTACATCCTCGGCGAGCGGGTGACCAAGGACTTCCAGCCCAAGGACCTGAACGGCACGTTCGTGTCGTGGCTGGCGGTGGCGGTGTCCGCGGCGGCGCTCGTGCTGGCCGCGCTGAACCGGTTCCCCCGCGGCGCCTGGGCGGTGCTGACGGCCGTCACCGTGGGCCTGATGTTCTATCTCGGCTTCCTCATGTGGGCGTACGCCGACCAGGGCGAGGGCTTCGTCGCGGCCATCGCGAACCCGATCCCGGGCACGATCCGGATCGCCACACCGCTGATCCTGGGCGCCCTGGCGGGCGTCCTGGGGGAGCGTTCCGGGGTCATCAACATCGCGATCGAGGGGCAGTTCCTCGCCGGCGCGTTCCTGGCGTCGGTGTTCGCCAGCCTGTTCTTCAGCGCCTACATGGGCCTGCTGGGCGGCATCGTCGCCGGGCTGCTCATCGCCGCCATGCTGGCGGTGTTCGCGCTGAAGTACCAGGTGAACCAGGTGGTGCTCGGTGTGGTGCTGGTGGCCTTCGCGTCCGGTCTCACCAGCTTCCTGCTCGGCCAGATCCCGAACGACCCCGACATCAAGCAGTACTTCAACGAGCCGCCGATCCTGCGCCCGGTGCGCATCCCCGGGCTGGCCGACATCCCCCTGGTCGGTGAGGCGCTGTTCAACCAGACCGTGCTCGTCTACCTGATGTACGCCTCGGTGGTGCTGGTGACGTTGCTGCTCTTCCAGACTCGCTGGGGCCTTCGAGTCCGGTCGGTGGGAGAGCACCCGATGGCCGCCGACACCGTCGGCATCCGGGTGAACCGGGTGCGGTGGCAGGCGGTCCTGCTGGGCGGCGTCTTCGCCGGCCTGGGGGGCGCGTACTACACCGTCGGCTCCACCGGCGCCTTCGACCGGGACATCTCCGCGGGCACCGGCTTCATCGCGCTGGCCGCGGTCATCATGGGCCGGTGGCACCCGGTCGGCGCCACCTTCGCAGCGGTGTTCTTCGGGTTCATGTGGAACCTGCAGAACCAGCTCAGCTTCGTGGAGAAGCTCCCGGTGGAGCTGTTGGGCGCGGCGCCCTACCTCGCGACCATCATCGCGGTGGCCGGGTTCGTCGGGCGGGTCCGTCCGCCGGCTGCCGACGGCGAGCCGTACGTCAAGAGCTGAGGGGTTCGATGACCGACGACTTCGACTGGGACGCGCTCACCGCCGCTGCGGTCCGCATCTCCGAGCGGGCCTACGTCCCCTACTCGCACTACCCCGTCGGTGCGGCAGCCGTGGTCGACGACGGCCGGGTCGTGGTCGGCTGCAACGTGGAGAACGCCAGCTACGGCGTCACGCTGTGCGCCGAGTGCGGTCTCGTGTCCTCGCTCCACGCCGGCGGCGGCGGGCGGCTCACCCACTTCGTGTGCGTCAACGGCGCGGGGGAGGTCATCATGCCCTGCGGCCGCTGCCGCCAGCTCCTGTGGGAGCACGGCGGACCGGCCCTGCAGCTGCTGACCGTCCGCGGGGTCCGGCCGATGGCCGAGGTCCTGCCGGACGCCTTCGGCCCCGAGGACCTCGAGCACCTGGAGGGAGCGTGAGCGAGCGGCACGACGCGGTCGAGGTGATCGTCACCAAGCGCGACGGCGGTGAGCTGACCGACGACCAGGTCGACTGGGTCGTCGACGCCTACACCCGCGGGGTCGTCGCCGACGAGCAGATGTCCGCGCTGGCGATGGCGATCCTGCTCAACGGCATGACGCGCCAGGAGACCAGCCGGTGGACCGCGGCGATGATCGCCTCGGGGGAGCGGATGGACTTCTCGTCGCTGTCCCGGCCGACGGCCGACAAGCACTCGACCGGCGGGGTCGGCGACAAGATCACCCTGCCGCTCGCGCCCCTCGTCGCGGCCTGTGGGGTCGCGGTGCCGCAGCTGTCCGGGCGCGGCCTGGGCCACACCGGGGGCACCCTCGACAAGCTCGAGTCGGTCCCCGGCTGGCGGGCCGGGCTCTCCAACGAGGAGATGCTGCACCAGCTCGAGGACGTCGGCGCGGTCATCTGTGCCGCCGGGTCGGGGCTGGCCCCGGCCGACAAGAAGCTGTATGCGCTCCGGGACGTCACCGGGACCGTCGAGGCGATCCCCCTGATCGCGTCGTCGATCATGAGCAAGAAGATCGCCGAGGGCACCGGGTCCCTGGTGCTGGACGTCAAGGTCGGCACCGGTGCCTTCATGAAGGACCTCGACCGGGCCCGCGAGCTCGCCGAGACGATGGTCGCGCTCGGCACGGACGCCGGTGTGCGGACCGTGGCGCTGCTCACCGACATGAGCACCCCGCTGGGGAGGACGGCCGGCAACGCGCTCGAGGTCCGCGAGTCCGTGGAGGTGCTGGCCGGGGGCGGACCCGAGGACGTCGTCGAGCTGACCCTGGCGCTGGCTCGCGAGATGCTCCGAGGCGCCGGCCGCGGTGACGTCGACCCGGCCGACCGGCTGGCCGACGGGTCGGCCATGGACGTGTGGCGGCGGATGATCGCGGCGCAGGGCGGCGACCCCGACGCCGTACTCCCGGAGGCGAAGCACTCCGAGGTGGTCACCGCCCCGTCCTCCGGCGTGGTGAGCCGGCTCGACGCCATGGCGGTCGGCCTGGCGGCCTGGCGTCTCGGCGCCGGCCGGGCCATGCAGGGCGAGCCGGTGCAGGCCGGGGCGGGCGTCGAGATCCGCGTCCGGCCGGGCGAGCGGGTCGTCGAGGGGCAGCCGCTGCTGACGTTGCACACCGACGAGCCGGACCGGTTCGACCGCGCGAAGGCGGCGCTCGAGGGCGGTCTGGAGATCACCGACTCGGCGCCCACCCCGACCCCGCTGGTCATCGAGACGGTCGGCGGCTGAGCCCCGGCGTCAGCCGTTCAGCAGCAGGACGACGGTCTCGGCGACGCAGGCGGGCTTGTCGACGTCCTCGATCTCGACGACGTAGCGGGTGATCATCTGCTTGCCCGCGGGGACGTCGGTCAGCTCGGCGATCGTCGCCTTGGCGCGCACGCGGGAGCCGACCGGCACCGGGTGCGGGAAGCGCACCTTGTTGATCCCGTAGTTGAGCGCTGCTCCCATCGTGTCGACGTGGAACAGCTCGCTGGCCAGCAGCGGCACGAGGGAGAGCGTCAGGTAGCCGTGCGCGATGGTGCCGCCGAAGGGGCCGGCGGCGGCCCGCGCCCGGTCGACGTGGATCCACTGGTGGTCACCGGTCGCGTCGGCGAACGTGTCCACGCGCTCCTGGGTGATCGTCATCCAGTCCGTGGGACCCATCTCCTCACCGACCGCCGCCGACAGCTCGTCGAGACTTCGGAACACCCGCATGTGACCCTCCTGCACGCTCACGGCCGTCTGGTTCGGTCTGGTTCGATGGCCTCATGTCTGAACCTAACGGAACCCGTCGGCCGCCCGTGGACGAGGTCGTACGGCGGGCGCCGAAGGTGCTGCTCCACGACCATCTCGACGGCGGGCTCCGGCCCGCGACCATCCTGGAGATCGCGGCGGAGATCGGCCATGAGCTCCCGGCCGCCACCCCGGATGCGCTCGGCGCCTGGTTCGTCGAGTCCTGCGACTCCGGGTCGCTCCCGCGCTACCTGGCCACGTTCGAGCACACCGTCGCCGTCATGCAGCGCCCGGCCGACCTGCGGCGGGTAGCTCGCGAGTGCGTCGAGGACCTCGCGGCAGACGGCGTGATCTACGCCGAGGTGCGCTACGCCCCCGAGCAGCACCTCGACGCGGGACTCTCGCTGCAGGAGGTGGTGGACGCGGTCCGGGAGGGCTTCCTCGAGGGGGAGGAGTCGTCGGCGGCGGCCGGCACCCCGATCGTGGCGCGGCAGCTGCTGACCGCCATGCGGCACCAGGCCCGCTCGATGGAGATCGCCGAGCTCGTGGTCGCCAACCGCGACCGCGGGGTGCTGGGGTTCGACATCGCCGGCGCGGAGGCCGGTTACCCGCCCACCCGGCACCTCGACGCGTTCGAGTACCTCCAACGCGAGAACGCGCACTTCACGATTCACGCGGGGGAGGCGTTCGGGCTTCCCTCGATCTGGCAGGCGATCCAGTGGTGCGGCGCCGACCGCCTCGGCCACGGGGTGCGGATCATCGACGACGTCGAGGCCGCCGCTGACGGCGCCGTACACCTCGGGCGGCTGGCGGCGTACGTGCGCGACAAGCGGATCCCCTTGGAGATGTGCCCCACATCGAACCTGCAGACCGGGGCCGCGTCCTCGATCGCGGAGCACCCGATCGGCCTGCTCAAGGAGCTCGCGTTCCGGGTCACCGTCAACACCGACAACCGGTTGATGAGCGGGACGTCGATGAGCCTGGAGATGCAGAAGCTCGTCGACGCCTTCGGCTACACGATGGCCGATCTGCGGTGGTTCACGATCAACGCGATGAAGTCGGCGTTCCTGCCGTTCGACGAGCGGCTGACGATCATCAACCACCAGATCAAGCCCGCGTACGCCGCTCTCGGGGGATAGCCCGGGGCCGGGGTCGGTCGTTGGCTCTGTTGTCAGCAGAGCCAACATACCCTAGGGTATGGTGCGCTCGCCAGTCGCACCCAGGAGCGTCATGACCACTCTCACCACCCGGGCATGGGGCACGGTGGAGACCGTCGGCGACTTCTTCCTCTTCCTGGTCCAGATCGTCCGATGGACGCCCCGGCGGCCCTTCGCCGCCGCCGAGGCGACCCGCCAGGCCTGGGTGATCATGCGCGTGATCATCGTCCCGACCGCCCTGGTGTCGATCCCGCTCGGCGCGGTCGTCGCGCTGCAGATCGGCAGCCTCACCCAGCAGCTCGGCGCGCAGAGCTTCGCCGGCGCGGCCTCGGTGGTGGCCATCGTCCGCGAGGGCGCACCCCTCGCGACCTCGCTGCTGCTGGCAGGCGCGAGCGGGTCGGCGATCTGCGCGGACTTCGGGGCGCGCACCATCAGGGAGGAGGTCGACGCCCTGCGGGTGCTGGGCATCAACATCGTCCAGCGCCTCGTCGTGCCGCGCGTGGTGGCCGCCATGATCGTCGGAGCCCTGGTGACGGGCCTGGTGATGGGGGTCGGGATCGGCGGCGGCTACTTCTTCAACGTGGTGCTGCAGCACGGCACCAGCGGGGTCTACGTGCAGTCGTTCAAGACGCTGGCAAGCATCGGCGACCTGGGCGTCAGCCTCTTCAAGGGGCTGCTCTTCGGGGGCGTGGCGGCCGTCGTCGGGTCGTACAAGGGGCTGCGGGTCAAGGGCGGACCCAAGGGCGTCGGGCAGGCGGTCAACGAGTCCGTGGTGGTCACCTTCCTGCTGCTCTTCACGCTCAACTACCTGATCACCACCACCCACTTCCAGCTCGTCCCCCAGGGGGCGCGGTGACCGGTCCCATGTCCCTGCCCTCGGTGGGGTCGCGCCTCGAGCTGCTCGGCCACCAGCTGCGCTTCTACGGCCGGTCGGTGCGGTGGAGCCCGCGCGCCCTGGTGCGCTACCGCAAGGAGGTGTTCGCGGTCCTCGCCGACGCCACCTTCGGCAGTGGCGGCCTGGCCATCGTCGGCGGCACCGTCGGGGTGATGATCGCGCTCTCCTACGCCGTCGGGGCGGAGGTGGGCGCGCAGAGCCACGCCTCGCTCGACCAGATCGGTGCCGGCAACTTCACCGCGTTCCTCTCGGCCTACTTCAACACCCGCGAGGCCGCGCCGTTGATCGCCGGGGTCGCGCTGGCGGCCACCATCGGCTGCGGGTTCACCGCGCAGCTCGGCGCGATGCGGATCAGTGAAGAGGTCGACGCCCTCGAGGTGATGGGCATCCCCTCCATCCCCTACCTGGTGACCACCCGGATGATCGCCGCGGTGATCGCCGTCGTCCCCCTCTACGCGATCGGGCTCTTCGCCTCCTACCTGGCCACCCGCATGGTCACCACGGTGACCTACGGGCAGTCGCCGGGCACCTACGACCACTACTTCCTGCAGTACCTCGCCCCGGTCGACGTGCTCTGGTCGTTCGGCAAGGTCCTGGTGTTCGCGGTCGTCATCGTGCTCGTCCACTGCTACCACGGTTACCACGCGGGGGGCGGTCCGGCAGGGGTCGGACTGGCCGTCGGCCACGCGATCCGCACCTCCATCGTGGCGCTCACCGTCATGGACTTCCTCATGAGCTTCGCCATCTGGGGCTCCACCACGACGGTGCGGATCACCGGATGAGCCCCGTCGGGTCCGGGCTCGCGCGGAGCCGCGGGGAGGCCGCGCGCCTGCGCCTCGTGGGTGTGGCGTGGTTGGCCCTGCTCGCCCTCCTCGTCGCCCTGTCGATCGCGACCTACGACAAGGCCTTCGACGGCCACGTCACCGCCAGCATCGACACCCCCCGGACCGGCATGCAGCTCAACGTCGGCGGGGACGTGCGCATGAACGGCGCGATCGTGGGCCGGGTGTCCGGCATCGAGGCGACGCGGGAGGGTGCGCGGGTCGAGGTGCAGCTCGACGGCGACGCGGCCCGGCGCATCCCCGACTCGGCGACCGCCCGGATCCTGCCCACCACCTTGTTCGGTCAGAAGTACGTCGAGCTCGCGTCGCGCGCCGACCCGCGCACGGGTCACGTGGTGGAGGGGACGGTCCTGAAGTCCGCCCCGGACTCCGACCCGGTCGAGCTGACCCGGGTGCTCGACCACCTCGACGTGGTGCTGTCGTCGGTGCAGCCGCAGCGGCTCGGCTCGATGCTGCAGGCCGTCGCCTACGGCCTCGACGGGCAGGGCCGCGCCGTCGCCGCCCTGCTCGACGGCGCGGGGACCTACCTGACGCGGCTCAACGCCCTCGCACCCGCGTTCGTCGAGGACCTCCGGCTCCTCGAGACGGTGAGCAGGCACTACGCCGGGAACGCGCCGCACCTGCTGCGGCTGCTCGAGACGCGACCACCACGACGACCACGATGACGCGACGGCAGCCGCTGGCCGACGTTCCTGCCGGTCCGTGACGCGGGCGGCCTCGGCGGGGCAGGACCTCCTCGACGCGAACCGCCGGAGGCTGCACGAGTCGGCGAGGCTCTCCCGCCCGACCCTGGACCTGCTGCGGGAGTACTCGCCTGAGATCCCCTGCTCCATCACCGGCTTCCTCGGCGTCCGCGACAGCTCGGCGGCGCAGATCAAGGGCGCCTCGGTGCGACGGGTACTTCACGTTCGGCCAGCAGGTCGACGGCTACACGTCCGCCGACGAGCTGGTGCTCGGCGACCTCGGCACCGGCCCCTCCTGCCGTGGCCTGCCCGACCCGCCGATCCCGTACCCGGCGGTCGACCTCGATGACGGGGTCGAGGAGCCGGACCAGTGAAGGCACAGCAGTCGGTGCTCGCCTCGGCGGTGAAGGTCGCGCTCTTCGGCGCGCTGTCCTTCGCCATCGTGCTCACCATCGCGGCCACCATCCGGCCCTTGGGCGCAACCGGGACGACCCGGACCTACACCGCGGAGTTCACCTCCGCGAGCCGGCTCCGCGAGGGGTCGGAGGTGATGGTCGGCGGCATCCGCGTCGGTCGGGTCACCGAGGTCCGGCTCACCCCGGACAACCTCGCGGCGGTGACGTTCGAGGTCGAGCCGGCGTGGAGCTGACGCGCGGCACCAAGGTCGCGATCCGCTACCTGGACCTGGTCGGCAACCGCTACGTCGCGCTGATGGGCGGGCAGGCGGGCGAGCCGCAGCCCGCCGGCCAGACCATCGGCGTGGACCGCACGCAGCCCGCGCTCGACCTCAACGTGCTGCTCAACGGCTTCAAGCCGCTGTTCGCGGCTCTCGACCCCGACGACGTCAACGCGCTGGCCACCGACGTCATCCGCACCTTCCAGGGCGAGGGCGTCACCGTGCGCCAGCTCATCGCCCGGACCGCCTCGCTCACCTCGTGCGCTGGCCGACCGGGACCGGCTGATCGGGTCGGTGATCGAGAACCTCGGCGCCACCGTGCACCTGGTCTCCCACCGGCACGCCGAGATGGAGCAGCTCGTCGAGGACCTCAGCCGGTTCGCGTCCGGGCTGGCGCAGCGACCGGCACGCCATCGGCGACACCCTCGCGCACATCGACACCATGGCGGCGCTCTCCGCCGAGCTCCTGCGCACCAGCAGGCCCGCGCTGCGTGCCGACATCCGACACCTGCGCCGGATCGCAACGGTGCTCGCCCAGTCCCCACAACCGGCGCGTGGTCGCGCACGCGCTCGACCACCTGCCGCCGCAAGCTCTCCCGCATGTCGCGGACCGCTTCGTACGGCTCGTGGTTCAACTACTACGTCTGCTCCGTCGAGCTCCGCGTGGACGGCACCGCGTTCCTCGAGCCCGTCGTGCGCCAGCTGCTGAACAACATCACCCTCAACGACTCGGCGAAGCGGTGCCGGTCGTGACGGGCGGCCATGACCGGCGAGCGCAACGGCAACCTCGGCCGCGCCGGGGTGATCGGCATCGTGGTGGTGGCCCTGCTGGTGCTGGGCGTGCAGCGGCTGGACGTCCTGCTGGCCCTGGTTCCGCGGACGGCGGCGAGGTCACCGCCTACTTCACCGACTCCAGCGGGCTCGCCGAGGGCGACCGGGTGGAGGTCGCGGGGATCCGCGTCGGCCAGGTCACCGACGTGGCGATCGACGGTCCCCGGATCCGGGTGGTGGCCCGGCTGGACCAGCCCGTCGACCTCGGGTCGAGCACGGGCGCAGCCATCAAGGTGGGCAACCTCCTGGGCAGCAAGTACCTCGAGCTGCTGCCCCGAGGAGACGGCCGGCTGGCCGGGCCGATCCCGCTCGACCGCACCGACCCGGCGTACGACGTCGTGCAGGCGGTCAGCGACCTCAGCGACACCGTGAGCGACATCGACACCATGCGCCTGGGCCGCGCGTTGCAGACCATGGCGGACACGTTCGAGGGATCCGCGCCCGGAGATCCGCCGGGCCGTGGCAGGCCTCTCCGACCTCAGCCAGACCATCGCCGGCCGCGACCGGGCGCTGCAGTCGCTGTTCGCCGACACCGAGACGGTGGTGGCCTCGCTCGACGGGAGCAAGGACGACATCTCCCGCTTCGTCTCGTCCGCGTCGCTGCTCCTCGACGAGGTGGACCGCCAACGAGCGACGATCCACCGGCTGATCGTGCACAGCACCGCGCTGTCCGAGCAGCTGCACGGTCTCGTCGCCGACAACCGCCGCGACGTCCGGCCCGCCCTGCAGAACCTCGAGCGGGTCACCCGGCTGCTGCAGGGCCGGCAGGAGAAGCTCCGCCGCACGGTGCACAACCTCGCGACGTTCTCCAGGGTCTTCATCGACACGATCGGCAGCGGCCCGTGGTTCGACTCCTACATCGCCAACCTCCCGGACACCGTCTCGACCACAGGACCGCCACGATGACCCGTCTCCCCGGCCGCCTCCTGCTCGGCGCTGCCCTCGTGCTCGCGGTGCTCGCCAGTGGCGTGGTGCTGCTGACCGGCCACGACGACCGCACCGTCCGGGCCGTGTTCCCCTCGACCGTCAGCCTCTTCGAAGGATCCGACGTGAAGATCATGGGCGTCCGGGTGGGACGGGTCACCTCGGTCGAGCCGCGCGGCACGTCGGTGCTCGTGGAGATGCAGTACGACGACGCCTACGACCTGCCCGACGACGTCCAGGCCGTCATCGTGTCGCCCTCGGTGATCGGTGACCGTTTCGTCCAGCTGACGCCGGCGTACGACGGCGGACCGCGGCTCGACGACGGCGGCACCATCGCGATGGACCGCACCGCCGTGCCCGTCGAGCTCGACGACATGGTCGCCTCGACCACGGACCTCGTCACCGCGCTCGGTCCGCAGGGGGCCAACCGCAACGGCGCGCTCGCCGACCTGATCAAGGTGGCCTCAGGCGTCCTGGACGGGCAGGGCCCGGCGCTGCGTCGTTCCCTGACCGACCTCGCCGGAGCCAGCGGCACCGTCGCCGGCTCGGCGGGGCAGCTCCGGGGCACCGTGGAGCACGCCGCCGGCCTCACCGGAGAGCTCGCGGAGTACGACGACGCGGTCCGGACCTTCGACGCGCGGCTGGCGCGCGTGGCCCGCGGACTGTCCGGCGACCGGGAGGGGCTGTCGGACCTGCTGCGGAGCATGGCCGTCTCGCTGGGGGAGGTGGAGCACTTCGTGCGCACCAACCGCCGGTCGCTCGCACGGAACGTCGGCTCGCTCGCGGACGTCGCGCGGATGCTGCGGCTCGAGCGTCGGGCGCTGACGCAGGTCCTCGACCTCGCGCCACTGGGATTCACCGATCTCGTCGAGGCCTACGACGCCGACACCGCCTCGGTGCGCACCCGCGCCAACTTCACCGAGATCGTGCGCGCGGTCGACAAGGTGCTGTGCAACGAGCTCGAGAAGAAGTTCGGGGACCGGTTCCAGGACAGCTGCGGGGTCGTCAGCGAGCTCTTCTCGCTGCTGCCGCTGCGACACGGGGTGCCGGAGCCGCCGACGCCGGGCCTGCCGGGCCTGCCGGGCACACAGCGGCCGCCCGGCACGCCGGGCCTGCCTGAGCTGCCCGGCCTTCCCGGCGTCCGCGGCGCGCTCCCCCCTGCGCTCGTCGGGCTGGTGCAGCGATGAGACGGGGGACGCTTCGCGCGGCGGCCGTGACCGTGGTCGTCGGTCTCGCCGGCACCGTGGTGAGCGGCTGCGAGTTCGCGGGGCTTGAGGACCTGCCACTGCCCGGAGGACCGCAGCTGGACGAGCCGTACACGGTCACCGCCGAGTTCAGGGACGCGCTGAGCCTGGCGCCGCACGCGACGGTCAAGGTCGACGGGGTGACGGTGGGCGAGGTCGCGGACATCCATCGACACGGCTGGCACGCTGAGGTCGACCTCCGGCTCGACGGCGACGTCGTGCTCCCGGATGACGCGACGGCGAGGATCCAGCAGACCAGCCTGCTGGGGGAGAAGTTCGTCTCGCTGCGCGGTGACGCCGACCCCGGCGAGGATCGGCTGGCCGACGGTGACCACATCCCGCTTGCCCGCACCAGTCGGGGGAGCGAGGTCGAGGAAGTCTTGGGCGCCACCTCGCTGCTGCTCAACGGTGGCGGGCTCGAGCACCTGCGCACGATCTCCCAGGAGCTGCACACCGCGCTGGGCGACGAGGGCGCCGCCCGGCGGTTCCTCGAGCAGCTGCGGACGTTCGTGACCACCGTCGACGAGCAGCGCGACACGATCATCGCGACGCTGGAGAACGTCGACGCGTTGTCCCGGGAGATCAACGACGGCCGGCGGACCGTCGAGCGGGGCCTGGAGACGCTCGGGCCGGCGCTGCGGACCCTCGCGCGTCAGCGCAAGCCGCTGGTGGCGATGCTGCAGGAGCTCGACCGGTTCGGCCGGATCAGCGCGACGGTCATCCGTGAGACGGGCGACGACCTCGTCGCGGACCTGGAGGCGCTGGACCCGGTGCTGGCCGCGCTGCAGAGGTCGAGCCACCAGGTGCCCGAGGCCGTCGAGGCGATCTTGAGCTTCCCGTTCCCCGACGAGGTGCTGCAGCGCGGCGCGCGGGGACTACACGAACCTCGCGGTGCAGATCGACCTGACCCCGCTCACCCTGCTGGCCAACGCGACGGGTCTCCACCTCGGTGACGACACCGGGGCGGCCCGCGGGAAGGCGCGGACCATGAGCACGTCGGTGCGGATGCGGCTCCTGGTCTTCGCGCTCGTCGGTGGGCTGGCGGTCGTCGTGGCAGGGCGTGCGCTACGCCGGCCTGTGGGAGTCGATCCACCCGTCGTCGTACGAGGTGCGCGTCCAGCTCGCGCGCAGCGGAGGGATCTTCGAGCGCGCCGAGGTGACCTACCGGGGGGTCACCGTGGGCCGGGTGAGCGACGTCCAGTTCCGGCGCGACGGTGTCACCGCGGTGCTGGCCATCGACGACGGTCGCCGCATTCCTGCAGACCTCACCGCGCACGTGCACAACCGGTCGGCCGTGGGGGAGCAGTACGTCGATCTCGTCCCGGACCGCGAGGGCGCCCCGTTTCTGGCCGACGGGGACGTCATCACCGAGGCCGACACCACAACCCCGGTCACGACGGGCGAGCTGCTCATGGCCGTCGACGCCTTCCTGCGGTCCGTCCCGCGACACGACCTGGCGGTGGTCATCCGGGAGCTGGACACGACGTTCTCGGGTGCCGGCCACGACCTGCGCGGCCTCGTCCGCCACAGCGGGACGATCCTGGACGAGGCCCAGCGCGCGCTGCCGGCCACTGAGGCCCTGCTGCGTGACGGCGGCACCGTGCTGCGGACCCAGGCCGACCAGGCGGCCCTCGTCTCGACCGCCCTGCGCGACCTGGCAGCCCTGACGGCAGTGTTCGCCGGGCAGGACGACGACGTCCGGGTGATCCTGGACCGCGCCGCGGCAGCGGCCGAGCAGCTGCGCCTCCTTGCCGTGGGGCTGGCGCCGCACCTGCCGCCGCTGCTCGCCGACCTCGCCGTGGTGGCCGGCGTCGCAGCGGACCGCGTGGACCAGATGGAGGAGACGCTTGGTGGCGGTGCCCTACGCGCTGGCCAGTGCGCTGACACCGGGGCGCGACGAGCGGGCGCACTTCTCCTACCAGGGCAGCCTCGAGCCGGAGCCTGCCGACACGGCTACGTGCCGGTGCCGCAGTGGCGGTCACCGCACGAGCTGCGGCCGGTGCCCATGGCGGACTCGATCCACTGCACCGAGCGCGGAGACACGCTGCCGCGGGGGTCGAACAGCGTGCTCGACGAGGACCCCGAGGCGCGCTGACGCGCCTGCGTGACGGGCGTGGGGCCGGCCGTCGGTCAGAACATCCAGGCTGCCGTGGGTGCCACGTCCGTCCGCAGAGCCCGCCAGAGCTCTGCAGACAGCCCCGCGGCGGCGTTCCGCCACGAGCCCGGCGTGGTGCATCGACGACAGGTTGCCGCCGCCGAGGTACACCGCCCCGAGCGCAGAGACAGGCAGGCGGCACTCTGCCTCCGCCGTCGACCGCTCGACGGTGGCGACGCCGGTCTCGTCGGCATGCACGCGCCAAACGCCGTCGTTCCATGGCGCAGTCGGGTCGGCCACCTCGACCACCACGTCGCACGGCGCGCTCCAGGCACGGGCCTGCAACGCCTCGGGCAGGTCGACGATCCGCACCCAGAGGCTGTCGGTCGTGGAGACGTCCGCGGCGGCCCTCGGCCCTCCGGCCCACAGCAGCAGCGGGTCCTCCACCCCCACTGCCTGCATCTTGACTGTCCCCATCAGGTCGAAGTCGGCCAGGCGCCTCGCCAGGGTCAGTCGTGCAGCTGGCTCCCCGATGAGTCCCCACACGAAGAGCTCGCCGCCCGGCCGTCCGCGCTCCCACTTGTGCTTGCGCCGGAACATCGCGAAGCCGACGTCGACGCCGTCGCGCACCGCGAAGAGCACCCGCCACGGCTCCTTGTCGCGGAGCTGCTCGGGGAGCAGCTGGCACACCCGTGCGTAGTAGTCGATCTCGCCGATGACGGCGCCGACCTCGACCGTGGCGAGGTGGCACGCGCGCATGCGCTCCGGTGTGCCGGTGTCCGACACGGTGCCCATCCTGGTGGTGATCGAGCCGGCGGCCTGGTCCAGGCCCGGCGCGGTGAGCGTCGTACCCCGCCCGAGGGTGACCTCGACCTCCAACGAGGCGAGGCCGTAGCCGTAGCGACCGTAGATGACCGGTTCCGAAGCATGGAGGGCCGAGACGTGCAGACCCGGCTCCGCGTGCACCTGCTCGAGGTGATGTCGCATCATCGCGGTCAGGACGCCCTGCCGGCGGTGATCCGGGTGGACGCCCACCCACGTCAGGCCGGCGCAGGGGACCTGCTGCGCGGGCCCCTCCGGCCCTGGCGCGGCCAGGGTCATGGGATAGACGCCGTAGACCCCGGCGTACGTCGCCGGGTCGGCGTCCGCGAGGAGAGCGGCGAACCGCTGGTCCTTCGGGAGCCCCAGGAGCTGCTCCTCCGTCGGAGCCGCGGGCACCTCGTCGAACCACACCGTCTGGTCGGTGGCAAGGAAACGCTCGGCGTCGTCCGCACGCCCGACCTGGATCCGGTTGTCGCTCACCGGCCCAGCCAACCGCCTCCATGGCGGCCTCTCAACCGATTTGTCGGTACCGGCTGAGGTTCAGGTCACATCCGCGCAGATGTGTCGCTTCGCGAAGCGGCGGGCACGGCTGAATTACTGACCACCAACAAAGCAGCAGAAGCCCGCGAAGGACTGTTCGACACCGTCGCCGGCAAGGCCAAGGAGGTGGCCGGTGCCGTGAGCGGCAAGGACGACCTCGTCGAGGAGGGACAGCTCCAGCAGGAGGAGGCCGCCCGACGCAAGGAGGCCGTGGCCGAGGACGCCGTGGCCGACGCGCAGCGCGAGGAGGCCGCCCAGGAGGTTCGTGACGCGAACCGCGAGGCCGCGACCCAGAAGAGTTCGGCGCGCGCGGAGGCGCAGCGCGAGGAGGCCGAGGCCGAGCGTGACCGCAAGGACGAGCACGCCAAGGCCGGCCGCGAGGCCGACCAGCAGGAGGCCGCCGAACGCGCCGCCGCCGAGCGCCGCGCCGACGAGGTGGCCCGCTCCGAGGCCCAGCAGGCCGCGAACATCGAGGCCGACGCCGAGGCCACCGCTCGTCGGTCGGCGACCGAGGAGGTGCGCCTCGAGAGCGAGGCCGCCGACCTGGACCAGCAGGCCGCGCAGTTGCGGGCCGAGACCGAGAAGTGAGGACACCTGTGATCAGCAAGCTCATCGCCCTGCCCTACGAGGTCGCGCGGCTGCCCCTGGTCGTCGCGGAGAAGAATCTGCTCGCACCGTTGCCGGAGGCGTCGGCGCCCCGCGTCGTGCTGGACCGGACGATCGGCTCCGCGGACCGGCTCGCCGGCACCCTGCTGGGCAACCCTGCCATCGCGCAGCGCGGGAACGACCGCATCGAGCAGACGGACAAGCTGGTGACCGCTGCCCGGCTGGAGAAGAAGGCGACCCTCCGTCGTGACAAGGCGTCCGCCGTTGTCGGCGCCGGCCGCGAGGAGGCCACCGAGAAGCGGCAGGCCGCCCGCGAGCGCGTCGCCTCGGCGGTCGACGACGCGGACACCGTGGAGGCCCGCGGCAAGCAGCAGGCGACCGCGAAGGCCGCGAAGGCCGAGGCGGCCAAGGAGCGCGCCGCGGACCGTCGGTCCGAGGCCCGGACCGAGTCGGCCGAGCGGCGCAAGAAGAACGCGGAGTCGGCCGCGGAGTCCAAGCAGAGGTCGGCACAGTCCAAGGCCTCGAGCCAGGCGCAGGAGTCGCTGGAGACCAAGAGCGAGGCTGCCGCGGAGCGCGCGGACGCCGAGCGGCTCAGCGATCTCACCGAGGCCAAGAAGCGGCAGCGCACCCAGCGCTGAGCCCGGTACTCATCACAGCGCCGGCCGGCAGCCCCGGCCGGCGCTGTCGTCTGCGCCGCGGAGGCTAGGGTCGGCAACGTCCGCACATCCGGTTGAGAGGGACGCCCATGGCCGACGAGTCCACCGCCTCACGTGCCGGCGAGCTGCTCGCGCTGCACCGAGACCCGGAGCTGCTGAAGCTTGTCAACGTGTGGGACGTCGTGAGCGCCAAGGCCGTGGCGGACGTCCCGGGAACCACGGCGCTGGCGACGGCGAGCCACTCGATCGCCGCCACGTACGGCTATGAGGACGGGGAGAACATCCCGCTCGAGCTCATGCTCGAGATGGTCGGGCGGATCGTCGCTTCGACGTCCCTGCCGGTGACGGCGGACCTCGAGGGCGGGTACGGCGATGCCGCCGAGACGGTCCGCCGGGCGATCGGGGTGGGGGTCGTGGGCGCGAACATCGAGGACCAGATGAAGCCGGTGGCCGAGGCCGCCCGGCAGGTCGAGGCGATCATGAGGGCCGCCGAGGTCGAGGGGGTCCCCGACTTCGTGCTCAACGCTCGCACCGACGCCTTCCACCTCGGGCGCGACAAGCCCTTCGCCGACAACTTCGCTGCCTCCCTCGAGCGGGGCAGGGCCTACCTCGACGCCGGTGCCCCGGTGGTCTTCGTGCCGGCCTTCCTGAAGGACGAGCAGGTGGCGACCCTCGTCGAGGCGTTCGGTCGGCAACGGCTCACGCTCATCGCCATCCCCGGCACACCTTCTCTCGACCGCCTCGAGGAGCTCGGCGTGGCCCGGGTGTCGTTCGGGCCGATGTCGCAGAACGTCGCACTGACCGCCCTGCAGGAGTTGGCTGAGGGCGTCGAGCGTGGGGAGGGCGTGCCGTCCAGCATGCGCCTCCTCAACTGACGCCACGCTGGCTGCCTGAGTTGTCCACCGGTGTTCGACGCTGTTCGAATAATGTCGGTGGCCTGCTTTAGCGTGGTCGCATGGTGGCACTGGAGCGGGACCCGGAGCGGTGGGAGTCCGGTGGGCTGCCGGGGATTCCGGTGGCGCAGCGGGGGTGCCGGGCGTACTGGTTCGCCGGACGGGTGCACCAGGTTCTGGACGAGGTGCTGGCCGGCGGGGTCCGGGTTGGCGACATGCTGGACTCCGAGACCGCTGAGGCGGTCGTGGAGCTGAGCCGGGCCCAGGCCCGGATCGAGGCGCTGAAGCTGCAGCTGCTGGCCCACGGCGAGCACGTCGACGTCGCCGCGGCAGCCCGACCACCAGCCACCTCGACCGGCGCATGGCTGGCCTCAGCCACCCGGACCCCGACGGGGACCGCTCACCGGCAGGTGCGGCTGGCCAAACGGCTGGACACCGCCTACACCGCGACCCGTGATGCCGGGCTAGCCGGCGACATCGACCCCTCCCAGACCCAGGTGATCGTCGAGGCCCTGGACCGGCTCCCCGGCTGGGTGGACGCCGAGCAACGGCGTCGCGCCGAGGAGCACCTGATCGGGCTCGCCGCCGAGCGCGACGCGAAGGCACTACGGCTGCTCGCCCGGCACCTTGCCCACGTCCTGAACCCGGAGGCCGCCGACGCCGAGCTCGCGGACCGGCTGGCGAAGGAGGAGGCCGACGCGGCACGGCAGACGATGTTCTCGATGGTCGACGACGGCCAGGGCACCTGCCACGGGAAGTTCAAGATCCCGGCGCTGCAGGGGGCGATGCTGGCCACCGCCCTGAACGCGTTGGCCAGTCCTCGCCGCCCCGACCCGATCGACCGGGAGATGCCCGACCCGGAGGACCCCGACCAGACCGTGGTCCGACCGACGGCCGAGATCCTCGGGGAGGCCTTCGGTGAGCTCATCGACCGCTTCCCGACCAAGAAGCTGCCGAAAACCGGCGGCGGCCTGGCCACCGTGCTGGTCACCATCGACCTGGCCGTCCTCGAGGGCCGCCTGGGCGTCGCCACCCTGTCCACCGGAGGACAGGTCACCGCGGGGGCGGCTCGGCTGCTGGCCTGCCGCCACGGCCTGATCCCGCAGGTCCTCGACTCCGACTCGGTGATCCTCGACCAGGGCCGCCGGATCCGGTTTCACACCGAGTCCCAGCGCGTCGCGATGGCCGCCCGGGACAAGACCTGCACCGCCGAGGGGTGCACGATCCCCGCCTCGTGGTGTCACGCCCATCACCGGGTCCCGTGGTCCGCGGGCGGCCGCACCTCCGTCAAGGACGGCAGGATGGTCTGCGCGCGGCACCACACGATGCTGCACCGACCCGACTACGCCGCCGAGTACCTCCCCAACGGCAAGATCCGACTCAACAGGACCCGCACCGTCCGACGCCAATAGGCCGGGCCGGAACGCCCAAGCGGCGACCGAAGGCCGAGAGTCGCCTGGTTCTAGCTCCAGGCCAGCGAACCTGCCTCCACACACGCTTGCTGGAGTTCGTCGTAGGCCCGGTTCAACGCATGTTGCAGCGCCGGGCGGGCCCGCTCCCTGCCGTCCACGGCAATGACGCCCGCGGCTTCGGCCAGCGAGCGAAGGACTCTGCCGCCTTCCGGTGTCGCGACGTCGATCATGCCCTGCAGTTCCGCCGCCAGAGCGCGGTTCTGATCAGCGTCACCGGCTGTGCCCGACCGCAAGGCTTCCTGGACGTGGTCGCACACCTGCAGGAGGTTCGCGGCGGTCGCCGTGATGAAGCAACACCGTCTTCGACTCCCCGCGGATCCGGCAGACTGACCGCGTGCACGAGGTTCAGCCGGACGAGCAGGTTCGCCTCGCGTACGACGCGGGGGATATGAGCTGTCGCTGCTCGAGCGCGGACCTGTCCGTGCAAGCGAGGCGGGCAGCCAGGCAGTGCTCATCGCGTCGCGGTGAGCCACCGTGGGTCAGTGCAGGGCCACCATCTCGTGCATGGTCGTGCCGTTCTCCTTCAGCACCTCGTCCTCGAGCCGCACGGTGAGGTCGAACTCGGACTCGAAGCGGAAGTAGCCGGGCCGGCCGAGGAGCCGGTTGACGATCGGCTTCACCGCACGCGACCGGACGACGGGGAGCATGTCCAGGAGGTCCTGGCCGTGCACGATCCTCCGGACCATGAACGTCAGGTCGACCTCGTCGCTGCTGAGCGACAAGGTCGTCGGGTAGTCGCGGTTTGCCGTCGCGTCGAAGGCCCGCGGTCCCTCCGTTGCCTGCACCTCGCCTGTGCTCAGCACGATCTCTGACCCCCGGGCCACCATCAGCGGCATGGAGGCGTGACGGCCGTACTTCTTGGCGGTGTGGACGTTGGCGTAGATGACCGTCAGGTCGTCGGTGTAGAGACGGCCCCAGTACCAGTGGTCGACGATGCGCTTCATGTCGCCGACTCCCCAGTTGTGGTCGTGGTAGCCGATCCCCGTCGCCTCGATCGTCTGCTCGCCGACGCGGACCGTCCCGCTGACCCGGGCGCGCGGCGCCCCGACGCACCAGGCGAAGTAGTCGCGATCGCCGTACGTCGTCGTGCCGCCTCCGGGCATCCAGGTCGGGACCTCGTTCTCGAAGGTGAGGTCGAAGGCGAGGTTCTCCTCCGCGAGGTGCAGCCGATGGATCGGGAGACCGCGGTCGGGGAACTCGGCGCGGGCCCAGTTGTCGCCGACCCGGACGTCGCACTGCTCGCGTGAGGCCCAAGCATCCTCGTCGGCGTAGTGCCTGATCACCTCGAGTCGGGTGCCGTCCGGCCGGTAGACGTGCAGCTCGACGCCGGGCTTGCGGCGGATCAGCTCGCGGGTCTGGATGAAGCCGACCACGATGTGCCCGTCGTCGAGTCTGGCGTCGAAGTACCAGTGCTCGAACGCCAGCCGGTGGTCGTCGAGGTGGGCGGCGTTGCCCTCGGGTCCGACGGGTCGGATCTCGGCGTCTCGCCGGCCGGGTCCGGTCCAGCTCTCGACGATGTTCACGGGCTCTCCTTCATGTTCACGGGCGGTCGGATGCGCCGGGTCGGCGATCAGCGGCGCAGGGCGCTGCTGGCGTCGAACTCGGCCTCGCGGCCGGCCATCTGGGCCCTCCACCAGCTCAGCCGGTGGGCGACCATCGCTTTGTTGTGCAGCTGATGCAAACCTGGGAGGCGCCGCAGCAGCTCCACCGCGGTGACCAGCGGGAAGCGCGCGACCAGGATCAGGATCCAGGGGAACGCGGGTGGCATGTCGTACTGCTTGCGGGTGCCGGGCGCCATCCAGAGCGCGCAGTAGGCCGAGTAGATCCGGTAGTTGTAGGCGGCGCGCAGCCGCGCGAGGCCGCGCTGGCCCTCGCGGGGCTTGAAGGCGTCGGGGAACGACTCGATGAGCTCCGTGCCGTGCTCGCCCGAGTCGTAGGAACGCGCGGCGGTCGCCAGGGCCAGCACCTGCAGGCACTCGCGCACCGTCTCCGGCATCCACCGCGGCTGCACCCCGAGCAGGTGTCCCATGTACCGGTTGAAGTGCAGCAGCGCGCGCATCTCCTTGGGCGTGGTCTGGTGGCCCAGCAGCCACAGCGCCAGAGCTGGGGCGACGCTGCCGCCGATCTGGGTGAGCAGCATGTAGGTCTGGCTGATCGGCAGCCCCCACTTCTCGTGGTCCCACTCGGGATGCTCACCCACGCGCTTGCGTACGGCGACGTGCATGACGCGCACCTGCATCGCGGTGGTGCGGCCGGCCGACCCGCGCGTGAGCAGGTCGCCGGGGGAGGAGGTGTCGATCCAGAACTTGGCCGACTCCAGGAATCGGCGCAGCGCGTTGTCGCCGGCGTACCCACCGGCCAGCGACAGGGGCGTGGCGACGCCGCTCTCGGTGTAGATCTCCAAGGTGATCGCGCCGGCGACGCTGAAGAGCATCGTCCCCCACCGGCGCCAGATCTCGGCGCCGAGCTCGACCTGCTCGCGGTCCACCCAGTCGGGGACGGTGTCGAACTCGGAGAAGAGCGTCCGCATCGACTCCGGGGCGTCGGGAACCGCGTCGATGCCCTTTGCCAGCGCCAGCATGAGCTGTTCGCGGCCCTTCCGGTGGCCGGTCTCCCCGAAGAACACCTCGTCGACGTAGCGCTCGGCGACCGGGTCGCCGCCGTACAGGTCGTCGCAGAGCATCCGGGCGCGCTCGTCGGAAGGGAAGAGGTCGTGACCGAACAGGCGCTTCGCCAGCTTCTGCCGGCGGCGCCAGGCCGGCTCGTCGCGGGCCTGCCAGTAGCGGAACCGGCTCGGGCACCGCCACTCCCGGGCGGCGTCGGCGGGGGTATCCGTGCTGATGGTGCGCTCGCTGACGGTCATGGCTGCTCCTCGAGGTCGAACGCTCCATACCGTACGGTACGGTCTGGAGTGTCGCAACCCGCCTAGACTGGCTGCCACGCGTCCGAGGCGAGGGAGGGACCCAGGTGGCTGCTGCGACGTCCGGGGCTGTGCCTGCCGGCACGCGGAAGCCCCCCGCGAGTCGGCTCTCCACCGATGACTGGACCGCCCGCGCCCTCCAGCTGCTCGTCGAGGAAGGTGTCGCCGCCGTCAAGGTGGCCCGGCTGTGCCGTGAGCTCGGCGTCACCAAGGGCAGCTTCTACTGGCACTTCGATGACCTCGAGGCGCTCAAGAAGGCGGTCGCCGACCGCTGGTGTGCCGAGACGAACGCGGCGCTCAGCGAGATGTCGTCGCTGGGCGACCTGCCTCCGCTGGAGCGGATCCGGATCATGGCCACCCAGCTCGTCGACGACCGCTCGTGGAGCGTGGAGCGGGCCCTGCGCGACTGGGGGCGCAGCGACGCGCAGGTGGCGGCGACGATCGCGGCGAGCGAGCAGCACGTGTTCGGACTCGTGCAGCAGGCTCTGGAGCAGCTGGGGCACGACCCCCGCAGCGCCCGGATGCGCGCCGGGCTCCTCACCTACGCCGGCATCGGCTTCGCCCACGGCCAGCAGTCGCTGCCGAAGCCCACGACGGACGACCTCGACGACCTCGTCGACTTCCTCGCCAGCGACATCGCGGCCCGAAAGTCCTGACCTCAGCCCCCCGAGCGGACCTACAGTGTCCGGGACGGGGGAGTCAGGGGAGAGATGACTCGGCCAACGCTGACCTTGCTGCTGACAGCACTCGTGTCGACGCTGCTCGTGCCGGACGCTGAGGCGGCCGACGCCCCCGCCCCCGCCCCCGCCCACGAGCTAACGGTGACCGGCGACGGCGTCGAGATGTATCCCGACTTCGGCGCCGAGACCGAGCGGTACGGCGTCACCACGACCGCCGCCACCGGGGGAGGGTCACCGTCACCGCGACCACCAGCGACGTCTTCGGCACCGTGCTGGTCGACGGGCGTCCGCAGGTCGGCGGCACCACGGAGGTGAAGGGTCTCGCCCCGGGCGACGAGATCTCGGTGATCTTCGACGACGAGGGCGGTCGTGAGGTGCACTCGCTGCTGTACCTCCCCGAGCAGTTCCCGTTCTTCACGACCCCGGTGCACCAGCCCGGCGTCGCCCCCGGGGACGTCGCGCTCACGCTGGCCCTGATGAACCATCCGGGCCTCGAGTTCGAGGTCATCGTGGACCGCAACGGCGTACCGGCCCTGGTCCGCGCCATCCCCGGCAACTCCAGCGACCTGAAGCGTCAGCCCAACGGCAACCTGTCGGTCTACCGGGACCTCCAGGACGGGTCGGGCGCCCGCCTGCTGGAGCTGACGGACGGCTACCGGGTGCTCGCCCGGCACCGCACGGTCGGGCTGGGCGACCCGGTGAACAGCCACGACTCGATCCTGCTGCCGAACGGCCACCAGGTCCTTCTCGCCTACGAGTACAACCCCGGGACCGACCTGGTCGACGCCGTCATCCAGGAGGTGGACGCGGACGGCGCCGTGGTCTTCCAGTGGGACAGCTCGGACCTGCTCGGCGAGTCGTTGCGCTACGGCGGCGGGGCCGGTCGCGACTACGCCCACGTCAACACCGTCCAGGTGATGTCCGACGGGCACTTCCTGGCGTCGTTCCGCCACTTCAGCGCGGTGCTCAAGATCGCCCGGTACGACGACCCGCCCTACGTGGCCGGCGACGTCATCTGGCAGCTGGGCGGCAAGCACTCCGACTTCGAGTTCGTCGACGACCCCTACCCCGGAGGCCCGTGCGCCCAGCACACCGCCTACGAGCAGCCCGACGGGCACATCGTCATCTTCGACAACGGCTCGGGCGGCAACGACACGTTCCCGGCGCTCTGCATCGACCCCCTCGACCGCACCGGCCCGCCGATCGGCCGGCCCGTCACCAGGGTGACCGAGTACGCCCTCGACCCCGAGGCCGGAACCGCGGAGCTGGTGTGGTCCTGGGACTCCGGACGGTTCATGTTCTACGCCGGTTCGGCTCAGCGGCTCCCGAACGGGAACACGCTCACCGGCTGGGCGGGGGGCTCGAGGCCGGCGGTCGCCGAGGAGGTGTCGCCGACCGGAGAGACGCTGTGGCAGCTGCAGGACCGGGCAGCGGCGGAGGGTGAGAGCACCTGGTGGACGACGTACCGCGCGGCGCTGGTGCAGCTCCCCGACGCGATCAGGCCGCAGATCGCGGTCACGGTGCCACAGGAGGGCGCGACCTACACCCAGGGGAGCACAGTGGTCGCCGACTACACCTGCACCGACCGCGGCGGCTCGAGCCTCAGTTCCTGCACCGGCTCCACCGCGCCCGGGGAACCGCTGGACACCACGACGCCGGGCCCGCACGCGCTGACGGTCACGGCCGAGGACGGCGACGGCAACGTCCGCACGCTCCGGAGCAGCTACGAGGTGGCCGGCCACCCCGGTGACCTGGCGATCCGCGAGGTCCCCGGAGGTGCCTGGCGCGGCGTGGACGTCGTGGGGAACGAGCCGCTCCGGGTCCGGCTGTCCCGCGACGAACGCAGGGGGACGCTGAAGGTCCGGCTGCGCAACACCGGACATGAGCCCGAGCGGTTCCGGTTGCGCGGCAGACCGGGCGATCGCCACTTCAAGGTCCGCTACCTGCAGGGCGGCGCCGACGTGACCGACCGCCTCGTCGGCCGCGCCCTGCGGACCCGACTGATGGACCCGGGGGAGCGGCTCGTGCTGCGCGTCAAGGTCCGCCGGATGCCGGCGGCGGACCCGGGAGACCGGCATCCGCTGCGGGTCACCGCGGTGCCCGTGCACGACCGGTCCGGGCTCGACCGCGTCCAGGCGGTGCTACGCGCGGTGCGCTGACCGCGGGGCTCACTGGGTGTGTCCCATTTGCTGTGACTGCCGTCAGCGGTTTGGTCGGCACAGTGCCTGGCATGTCGTACTCAAGTGACCTGACAGATGAGCAGTGGGCGCTGCTGGAACCGGTGTTCAACGCGCCAGGGAAACGTGGGCCGAAGCACGGACCGGATCTCCGGCGGGTGGTGGACGCGATGCTCTACATCTCCCACACCGGCTGTCAGTGGCGGTTCCTCCCGGAGTCGTTCGGGCCGTGGACGCGGGCGTGGTCGCAGTTCCGCCGCTGGTCGCGCAACGGCACCTGGGCGCGGGCGTTGACGGTGCTGCATCAGGCGGCACGTGCCGCGGATGGTCGTCCGGACAGGTCTCTATGGCCGGACCAAGGGCGCCAAGCGGGTGGTGGCGGTCGACGTGACCGGGCTCCCTGTGGGGGCGCTGGTCGTGCCGGCCTCCACGCACGAGAACGGGGCCAGTGAGCTGATGCTCGAGCACCTGAGCAGGCAGAGCGTCACCGGCCGGCTGGAGCTCGTCCTGGTGGAACCGCGGGGTCACCGCCGCCGCTGCCCGCAGGCTCGGTCGGCACCACGACCTCGAAGTGCGCCGGGTCGGGTGGGACGACAAGCAGCCGGTGTTCCGGCCCATCCGGCACGCTTGGCGCGTCGAGGTTGCTCACGGCCGGCTGGGACGGGCCCGTCGGCTGGCGAAGTCGTTCGAGAACACCACCACCTCGGCGACGGGCTGGCTGCAGGTGGCCTGCATCGCAACGACGCTGCGCCATCTCTCAGGTTCGCGCGGTCATCGACGGGTCCTTTTGGACGCCGCATGAGCGAGGTCCGGTCGCCCCGCGGAAGCCGACAAACGGGCGAGGAGTCTGCTGGCTGTTCGCCTACCCTGCGTGGGGTGAAGGTGCCCTTGACCGAGTTCGACGACGCCCCAGGACTGTTGGTCCCTCATCCGCCGCCGACGACCGAGCCCCTGTCGCGACTTGTGGTGCTCTGCTTCTTTCCGGAGGTCTTGCGTGCTTGGGAGGCGCAGGGCCGGCTAGTGCCTATCGGGCGGTTCAGCGACGAGGTGGGCGGCGCGCGCATCTACCTGCACGCCGCGCAGGGTGTTCCTCCGGTGACGGTCTTCCACCCAGGGATGGGCGGACCACTGGCGGCGCATTGTTTGGAGAAGGTAATCGCCGCCGGCGTCGACCGTGTGGTCGCCGTAGGTGGTGGCGGGGCCCTGAGGTCGGACTTCCTCGCCGACGAGGTCCTCGTCGTGGATTCGGCGGTCCGCGACGAGGGCACCTCGCACCACTACCTGCCACCCTCGCGGGAAGTGGTGCTCGACCCGCTGCTGGTGCAGCAGGCCGTCGACGTGCTCGCCGCGTGTGAGATGCCCCATCGGACCGGCAAGACATGGACCACCGATGCCGACTTCCGTGAAACGCCTCGGAAGATCGAGGCACGGCGAGACGAGGGATGCGTCGCGGTGGAGATGGAAGCCGCCTCGCTGGCGGCAGTGTGTGCATTCCGGAAGGTTGCCTACGGCCATCTGCTCTACTCGGGGGACGCGCTGCATGGGAGCACCTGGGATGGCCGCCACTGGGCGACGTCGGGCAGGAGAAGCCAGCTGCTGGAAGTGGCCGCAGCTCTCGTTGCCGGCTCGCATGCGCCGCCACAACTCTGAGGACGCCCTCCTGCTCATCTCGCGGTCCTCGGAGCGCCCCTGCCCCCTGCCAGTGAAGGCGATCGGGCGAGAAGGAGGACGCCGAGGCAGAGCGTGGGTCCGGGCACCTGTCCGGGCATCCCTGTCTTGTCGGTGCCGCCCGGCACCATCTGATGCGTGCCCGTCGCTACTGCCCGTCACGACGCCGTGCTGGTGTCGCACACCGGTGTGCCGTTGACCCGGGCCACGACGTTCCGGTTCACCCTCGACGTCACCAGCGAGCAGCACCACCGGCTGTTGGCGCACGCCGGGGCGTCCCGGCTGGCGTTCAACCACCAGTTGGCGCGGGTGAAGGCGAACCTGGACCAGCGCGCGGCCGAACGCACCTACGGGGTCGCCGGAGGCGGACCTGACGCCGGGGTTGTCGTGGAGCAAGGTCTCCTTCATCAACCACATGAACGCCTGGAAGGACGGCCGCGCTGCCGACGCCCCGGTCAACGACGACGGCAGCCGGGGCCTGGCGTGGCGAGGCGAGGTGTCGACCGATGTGTTCGAGACCGCGTCCGTGCACGCCGCCCAGGCGCTGGCGAACTGGGCGGCCTCCCGTCACCGGCGCGCGGGCCGGCAAGTCGGTCGGGTTCCCGCGGTTCAAGTCCCGGCACAAGACCACACCGGCGTTCCGGCTCCGCGCCAAGTACACCGAGGGCGCCGCGCCGCCGGTGCGGCCGACCGGTCCGAAGGCGATGCGGTTCCCCAAGCTCGGTCAGCTCCGGGTCCGCGAGTCCACAAAGCGGCTGCGGCGGATGCTCGACGGTGGTCGGTTCCACGCCTACGCGGCCGCTTTCCGGTTCGAGAGCGGCCGCTGGGTCGTCTCGGTCACCGGGGTCGCCGCGCCGTTCCATCCGGCCCGCCGCACCACCACCGGCCGCCACCGGGCCCGGGTCGGGGTCGACCTCGGGGTGAAGACCCTCGCGGTGGCCGCCGACGAGCACGGCACCCTTCGAGGCACCTGGGAGGGGGTGAAAGCACTCCACACAGCCCAGGCACGCCTGAAGCTGGCCAACCAGAGGTACTCGAGAACCAAGAGGGACTCCAACGGCCGCAAGAAGGCAGCACGACGCCTGGGCAAGCTCCACGCCCGCGTAGCCGCGGTGCGGAAGGCGCTGTTGCACCAGATCACCGCCGACCTCGCCAAGGGCTGTACCTGCCTCGTGGTCGAGGACCTCAACGCGGCCGGCATGCTCGCCAACCGTCGCCTGGCACGGGCGGTCTCCGACGCTGCGTTCGCAGAGCTGCGCCGGCAGCTTGAGTACAAGACCGCCTGGTACGGCACCGAGCTCGTCATCGCCGACCGCTGGTTCCCATCGTCGAAGACCTGCTCCGGCTGCGGAACCACCAAGGCCGACCTGACCCTGGCCGACCGGATCTACCGCTGCGACTCCTGCGGGCTGGTCATCGACCGCGACGTCAACGCCGCGATCAACCTCGCCCGCTACACCGAGCCATCACCGAGCACTGCACCGCCACAAGACGTGGCCGCCTGACGCCCGCACCGCGTCTGCACCCGGATGGGCCGGGGAAGAGCCGACCGCCACCCTGCAACACTGGGCCCTGGGTCGGAACCGAGACAAGACCACTCCCGTGGCGCTCGGACGGCAACCAAGCCCCACGCCCGGCAGGGCAGCGGTGAAGGGGAGCCGGTGTCGTCCCGAAATGGGACACACCCAGTCAGATCCCGATCGGGTGCCAGACGGTCTTGGTCTCCAGCGCCCACGTCATCCGGTTCAGCGCCGGATCGGCGGCCCAGTCCTCGGCCGCGGGACGGCGTACGCGCTTGAGGTTCTCGGCTGCCGCCACCTCCAGCGACGTGGCGGCCTCCTCGTCGCCGAGCGTGCCGGTCAGGTCGATCGCGTTGACGTCCATGTGGGAGGCGAGCGTCGCTGCGGTGTCGGCCTGCGGGCCGGTGAGCACGTTGACCACCCCGCCCGGCACGTCGGAGGTGGCGAGCACCTCGCTGAAGGTGATGGCGGGGAGCGGCCGCGTCGGGGAGGCGGCCACCACGCAGGTGTTGCCGGTGACCACCACCGGCGCCACGACGCTGACCAGCCCGAGCAGCGACGACTCCTGGGGCGCCAGCACCGCGACGACGCCGGTCGGCTCGGGGACGCTGAAGTCGAAGTACGGCGCCGCCACCGGGTTCGTGCCCCCGACGACCTGCGCGATCTTGTCGGCCCAGCCGGCGTACCAGACCAGCCGGTCCACCGAAGCGTCCACGAGCGCCTCGGCCTGCTTGCGGCTGCCGCCCTCGGAGCGCTGGACCTCCTCGGTGAACTGCGCATGCCGGCCCTCGAGGACCTCCGCGACCCGGTAGAGCACCTGGCCGCGGTTGTACGGCGTCTTCCGCGACCAGCCGCCGAAGGCCTTGCGGGCGGCGACCACCGCGTCGCGGGCGTCCTTGCGGGAGGCGTGCGCGGCGTTGGCGAGGAACCCGCCCTTGCCGTCGAGGACCTGGTAGCTGCGGCCGGACTCCGAGCGCGGGAACGCGCCGTCGACGTAGAGCTTGTAGGTCTTGCGGACGTCCAGCCGGCTCATCGTGCTCCCTCCCCGTCCCAGCGCAGATAGCCCTCGAGGCCGTGCCGGCCGCCCTCCCGGCCGTAGCCGGACTCCTTGTAGCCGCCGAACGGGGAGGCGGGGTCGAACTTGTTGAACGTGTTGGCCCACACCACGCCGGCGCGCAGCCGGTCGGCCACCCACAGGCTTCGCGACCCCTTGTCGGTCCACACGCCCGCGGACAGCCCGAAGGGCGTGTTGTTCGCCTTCTCGACCGCCTCGGCCGGCGTGCGGAACGTCAGCACCGAGAGCACCGGCCCGAAGATCTCCTCGCGGGCGATGCGGTGCGCCTGGGTGACGCCGGTGAAGATCGTCGGCGGGAACCAGAAGCCGGTGGTCGGCAGCTCGCACTCCGGCGACCAGCGGCCGGCCCCCTCCTGCTCGCCGACCTCGGACAGCTCCCGGATCTTGGCCAGCTGCTCGGCGGAGTTGATCGCGCCGACGTCGGTGTTCTTGTCGAGGGGGTCGCCGACCCGCAGGGTCGCCATCCGGCGCTTGAGCCGGGTCAGGACGTCCTCGGCCACCGACTCCTGCACCAGCAGGCGCGAGCCGGCGCAGCACACGTGGCCCTGGTTGAAGAAGATGCCGTCGACGATGCCCTCGACGGCCTGGTCGATCGGGGCGTCGTCGAAGACGATGTTCGCCGCCTTGCCGCCCAGCTCCAGGGTCACCTTCTTCCGGGTGCCCGCCACCGCCCGCGCGATCTGGCGTCCCACGTCGGTCGAGCCGGTGAACGCCACCTTGTCGACGTCCGGGTGCGCCACGACCGCGCGGCCGGTGCTCCCCGGCGCCGGTGACGATGTTCACCACGCCCGGCGGCAGGTCGGCCTGCTGGCAGATCTCCGCGAACAGCAGCGCGGTCAGCGGCGTCGTCTCGGCGGGCTTGAGCACCACCGTGTTGCCGCAGGCCAGCGCAGGGGCGATCTTCCACGCCAGCATGAGCAGCGGGAAGTTCCAGGGGATGACCTGGCCGGCGACGCCGAGGGGCCGGGGGTCCTTGCCGGGGAACGCGTAGCCGAGCTTGTCGGCCCAGCCGGCGTAGTAGAAGAAGTGCGCCGCCGCCTGGGGGACGTCGACGTCGCGGGACTCGCGGATCGGCTTGCCGTTGTCCAGCGACTCCAGCACCGCCAGCTCGCGGCTCCGCTCCTGGATGATGCGGGCGATCCGGAACAGGTACTTCCCGCGCTCGCGCCCGCTCAGCCGGGACCAGGTCCGGGTGTAGGCGCGCCGCGCGGCCCGCACCGCGAGGTCGACGTCGGCCTCGTCGGCCTCGGCCACCTCGGCGAGGACCTCCTCGGTCGCCGGGCTGATCGACTTGAACGAGCCGCCGGCGGTGGGGTCGACGAAGTCGCCGTCGATGAACAGGCCGTACGACGACCGGAGGTTCAGCACCGAGCGGGACTCCGGGGCGGGCGCGTAGTCGAAGGCGGTCATCTCAGTCCAAGGTGAAGTAGTCGGGGCCCGCGTAGCGGCCGGTGCGCATCTTGGTGCGCTGCATGAGCAGGTCGTTGAGCAGGGTCGAGGCGCCGAACCGGAACCACGTCGGGGTCCAGCCAGTCGGCGCCCGCGACCTCGTTGACCATCACGAGGTACTTGATCGCCTCCTTCGCCGACCGGATCCCGCCCGCCGGCTTGACGCCGACCATCTGCCCGGTGGCCTCGCGGAAGTCGCGCACCGCCTCGAGCATCACCAGCGTGCCGGGCATGGTCGCGGCCGGCTGCACCTTGCCGGTCGAGGTCTTGATGAAGTGCGCCCCGGCCATCATGGCCAGCCAGGAGACGCGGCGGATGTTGTCGAAGGTCTGCAGCTCCCCGGTCTCGAAGATCACCTTCAGGTGGGCGCTGCGTGCCGTCGGGACGGGCGCACGCCTGGCGCACGGCCGCGATCTCCTCGAAGACCTGGAGGTAGCGCCCGGAGAGGAACGCACCTCGGTCGATCACCATGTCGATCTCGTCGGCGCCGGCCTCGACCGCGTCCCGGGTGTCGGCGAGCTTGACGTCCATCGCGGCCCGTCCGGACGGGAACGCGGTCGCCACGGCCGCGACCTGCACGCCGCTGCCCGCCAGAGCCTCCTTCGCCACGCCCGCCAGGTCGCCGTACACGCAGACCGCGGCGGTGGGGGGGCACGTCGGGTCGGCCGGGTCCGGCCGCATCGCCTTGGTGCAGAGGGCGCTGACCTTGCCCGGGGTGTCCTGCCCCTCGAGGGTGGTCAGGTCGACCATCCGGATCGCGAGGTCGAGCGCGTAGGCCTTGGCGGTGGTCTTGATCGAGCGAGTGCCGAGCATCGCAGCGCGCGCCTCGGCGCCGACCTGGTCCACGGCCGGGAGCCCGTGGAGGAAGCGGCGCAGCGCCGCGTCCGAGGAGGTCGCCTCGGCCAAGTGCCCGGGCGCGTTCACGGCAGTGGTCATCGGGACAGTTTAGGGGCCAGGGCAGAATCGACCGCATGGCCGCTCGCCCGTCACCGCCCGCGTCCCAGGAGCCGGTGCATGCGTTCAGACCGACCAGCGGTGCGGTCCTCGGTGTCGCCGGCCTGGTGGCCGCCGCCGCGGTCCTCCTCCTCGTCGCGCTGACCGAGCGGAGCGTGACCGGCCTGCGGGTCGCCCTCGTCGCGGGCGGCGCCGCGGTGCTCATCTGGATGGTGCTCCTCCGCCCGCGGGTCGCCGCCTTCGCCGAGACCCTGCTGCTGCGCAACATGGCCCGGGACACCCACCTCCCGTTGGCGGAGATCGACACCGTCGTGGTGCGGCACACGCTCAACGTCTGGGTCGGCGACCAGCGGTTCACCAGCCCCGGCGATCGGTAGGTCGAGCCGCAGCATGCTGCGCGAGAGCCGCCCGGGTGGCGACCCGTCGGGCGGCCAGGACTACGCGGCGTTCGTCGAGTCCACGATCGAGGACCTCGCCCGGTCCGCCAAGCGCGACCTGCGCGGGGACCCACCTCCGGTGCGACACCGCTGGGCGGTTCCCGAGCTGGCACTCCTCGCCGTGCATCCTGGTCGCCCTGCTGCTCACCGTCCTCTGACGTCGAGACGTCACCGCTGCCGGGTCGAGAGGTCACCCGTGCCGGGTCGAGGCGTCACCGCTGCCGGGACGAGACGTCACCCGTGCGAGGGGTCAGAGCCCGGCGGCGGCCGCGAGATCGGTCCGGATGGCGTCCAGCCTCCCGGCGGCCGCGATCCGCGCCGCGTCGACGCCCTGCGGGGCACCGTCCTCCACCGGTACGACGACCTCGAGGTAGAACTTGAGCTTCGGCTCGGTGCCCGACGGTCGCACGACGACCCGCGCGCCGTCGGCCAGCCGGTAGCGCAGCCCTTCGGTGGGCGGGAGCGCCTCGCTGCCCCGGCACAGGTCCTCGGTCTCCCGCACCTGCAGCCCGCCGAGCTCGGTCGGCGGGTCTGCGCGCAGCCGGCTCATGGCCGCTCCGATGAGGGAAAGATCGGTGACACGGACGCTGAGCTGGTCGGTCGCGTGGACGCCGTACTCCTGGGCGATGTCGTCCAACCGGTCCTGCAGGGACCGCCCCTCCGCCTTGAGCAGGGCCGCCAGCTCCACCACCAGGATCGCAGCGGACACCCCGTCCTTGTCCTTCACCTGGTCCGGGGCCACGCAGTAGCCGAGAGCCTCCTCGTAGCCGAACGCGAGGTCCGGCACGCGACCGATCCACTTGAAGCCGGTCAACGTCTCGGCGTAGGGCTGACCGTGCCGGGCGGCGATCTTGCCGAGCAGTGACGACGACACGATCGAGGCGGCGTAGGTGCCCTCCTTCCCGTTCCGGAGCAGGAAGTCGCCGAGGAGGGCGCCCACCTCGTCGCCGCGGAGCATCCGCCAACCGTCGGCGGTCGGGACACCGACCGCACACCGGTCCGCGTCGGGATCGTTGGCGACGACGAGGTCGGCGCCGACCTCGTCGGCGAGCGCCATGGCCAGGTCCATGGCGCCCGGCTCCTCGGGGTTGGGGAAGCTCACCGTCGGGAAGTCCGGGTCTGGCTCCGCCTGCGCGCTCACCACGTGCGGCTTTGGGAAGCCCGCCCGCCGCATCACCTCCACGACACTGGAGCCACCGACGCCGTGCATCGGCGTGTAGGCGACCGTGATGTCCCGGCACCCGTCCGCCGCGGGGAGCGAGGCGACCGCATCGAGGTAGGCCTCGAGGACCTCCTCGCCGAGCACCTCACCGGTGTCGCCCCGGGCAACCTCCGAGAGCGACCCCACGGCGTCGATCAGCGCGGCGATCTCGCTGTCCGCCGGCGGCACGATCTGGCTGCCGTCACCCAGGTAGACCTTGTAGCCGTTGTCCTGCGGCGGGTTGTGGCTGGCGGTCACCATGATCCCGGCGACGCAGCCCAGGTGCCGGATCGCGAACGCCAGCAGGGGAGTGGGCAGCGGCCGCGGCAGGACCAGCGCGCGGAGACCGGCTCCGGTCATCACCTCCGCAGTGTCCCTGGCGAACACATCGGAGTTGTGCCGGGCGTCGTACCCGATGACGACACGGTCTCCGTCGGTGGCGCCGTTCCGCCTCAGGTGCGCCGCCAGGCCGGCGGCCGCGCGGGTGACGACGACCCGGTTCATCCGCATCGGGCCGGCACCCAGGGCTCCGCGCAGGCCGGCGGTGCCGAACTCCAGCGTGCCGGAGAACCGCGACGCCAGGTCGGCCGCTGCGGGCCCCTCGGGCTCCTCGTCGGCGTCCGCGAGGAGCTGCTCCAGCTCCGACCTGGTGCGGGGGTCAGGGTCCTCGACAGCCCAGGCGCGGGCCCGGTCGAGCAGCTCTGTGGGCGTGCTGGCGTCGGTCATCCCGTCAATCTAGCGACGGCCGGACCTTGGAGAGCCGGACCGTCCCCCTCCGGTGAGCCGCTCAGCGCTTGCGGGCAGTGAAGACCGGCTTCTCGCGCTTGAAGGCCGCCTCGCGGGCGATCCGCGTGTTCGCGTTGACGAGCAGGGCGAGCTGCTCCGCGCGCTCGCGGGCGAAGGTCCGGCGCGGAGTGGCGGTCCAGGTGTCGTTGAACAGCCGCTTCGCGGCGGCGACCGCGTCGGGGGAGCGCGTCTTGATCTGCTCGATGAGATCGTCGGCCGCCGCCATCGGGTCCGCGGCCAGCTCGGTCACCAGCCCCAGCTCCTTCGCCCGCTCGCCGGTGAACGTCTCCCCGGTCATCGTGAGGAGCTTGGCGGTGTCCATGCCGACCACCTCGGCGAGGCTCCTGATCCCGGACATGTCCGGGATCAGGCCCCACTTGGCCTCCAGCACCGACCACTGCGCGTCCGGGGTGGAGAACCGGAAGTCCGCGCCGAGCGCGAGCTGCACTCCGCCGCCGTAGCAGTGCCCCTGGACGACGGCGATCACCGGCACCGGGAGCCGCCGCCACCCCCAGGCGGCCTCCTGGAAGGTGTTCGTGCCGCGCAGGAGCGACGGGATGAAGGTGCGGGCGATGCGGCGGGGATCCTTGAGCGCCGAGGCGAAGTCGAGCCCGGCGGTGAACGACTCGCCGGCCCCGGTCAGCACGACCGCGCGCAGGGACTTGTCCTTGGCGAGCCGACGGCTGGTGGCCACGAGCTCGGCGAGCATGTCGAGGGTGAGGCCGTTCAGCTTGTCGGGCCGGTCCAGCCAGACCCGGGCGACGCCCTCGTCCACGGTGCAGGTGATGTTGCGCGCTGAGGTGCTCGTCATGCAGGGATGGTATCCACCCGGGGCGCGCCCTCCGGTGGGACCAACGCCACACCCCCGGCTCCGGGCCGCGGGCTTAGCGTGAGGGGTAGTGCGACTCCGAGGAGCAGCCATGAGGCGTTGGATCGTCACCGTGATCGCGGTGCTCGCCGCGGCACTTGCCCTGGGCGCGACGGCGGTCGCCGTCGGCGCCGGCCGCGACCCCGGTTCGCCGCCCGGACCGATGATGTCCGGCCCGGCCGGCGGCTGGATGGACGGCCCGCGCTCCGACTGGATGGACGGCCGCGAGTCCGGCTGGATGGGCGGCATGCAGGGCTGGATGGCCGGCTGGACGGGGAGCCCCGTCCGCTCCGAGCGGGCGTGGCTCACCGAGATGGTCGCGCACCACGAGGAGGCGGTCGCGGCGGCACAGGAGCTGCAGCGGTCCGACCGGCAGGAGATGCGGGACTTCGGCGCGTCGATCGTCGACGTCCAGTCGACGCAGATCGACCTGATGAACGGCTGGCTCGACGAGTGGTACGGCGGTCCCGCCGCCGGTGTGCGGTACCGGCCGATGATGCGTGACCTGTCCGGGCTGACGGGCGACCGGCTCGACCGGGTGTTCCTCCGCGACATGGTCCGGCACCACATGATGGCGGTGATGATGTCGCAGCAGCTGCTGGTCCGTGACCTGGCCAAGCATCCCGAGGTGGCCGACCTCGCCGAGGAGATCCGTGATGCGCAGCACCAGGAGATCTTCGCGATGCAGCAGTGGCTGGCCGACTGGTTCGGCGGAGCGTGGTCGCACGGCATGGGCCACGGCCACGGCCACGGCCACGGGACGGGCCCGGGCATGGGCCCCGGGATGATGCGGGGCTGGAACCGCTAGATCCGCGGCACCACGGCGCCGAGCAGGTCGCCCATCCTCGTGGCGGCGGCACGCCCGGCCTCGAGCACCTCGGCGTGGTCCAGCGGCTCGCCGCTGATCCCGGCGGCGAGGTTGGTCACCAGCGAGATGCCCAGCACCTCGAGCCCGGCCTCCCGCGCGGCGATGGCCTCGAGGACGGTGGACATGCCGACGAGGTCGCCGCCGATGGCGCGGACCATGCCGATCTCCGCCGGGGTCTCGTAGTGCGGGCCGGGGAACTGGACGTAGACCCCCTCCTCCAGCGTGGGTTCCGCCTGCTGGCACAGCGCACGCAGGCGGGGTGAGTACAGGTCGGTCAGGTCCACGAAGTGCGGGCCCTCGATGGGGCTCGTGGCGGTCAGGTTGATGTGGTCGCGGATCAGCACCGGCGTACCGGGGCTCCAGGCCTCGCGCAGCCCACCGCAGCCGTTGGTCAGCACGATCGCGCGGCAACCGGCGGCCGCAGCGGTGCGGACGCCGTGCACCACCGAGCGCACGCCATGGCCCTCGTAGAGGTGGGTGCGGCCCAGGAACACCAGCAGGTTCCGGTCCCCGGCCCGCACCGAGCGGATCCTGCCGGCGTGCCCGGCGACGGCGGGCGGCGCGAACCCCGGCAGATCCGCCATGGTGAGCTCGGCGGTGGTCTCGCCGAGCGCGTCGACCGCCGGCAGCCACCCCGACCCGAGGACCAGCGCCACGTCGTGGTCGGCTCCGCCGGTCACCTCGTGGATCACAGCGGCAGCGGCGGCGGCCAGCTCGGTGGAGGACTGCGGGTTGGTGGCCCAGTCGTTGGCCCAGAAGGTCGGTCCGGAGGAGTCGGTCACCGCGGCAGCCTAGGCGATCGGTGCGTCAGAGCCCGCTGGAACGGCAGGGGCGTGCGCGCAGCCGCGCCACGTAGTCGCTCGGCGCGTCGGCGGCCTCGGCGGCGTCGGCCAGGATCCCGAGGTACGACGCCGACGGCAGCCCGCCCTCGTAGGCGTCGAGGACGTAGGTCCACGCGAGCTGCTCGCCGTCCAGCGTGGAGATCCGCACCCGCGTCTTGCGGTAGAGCCCGGTGGACACGCTCTCCCAGTCGTCGAGGACGGCGACGTCGTCGTCGGTGACGTCGTACACCGCGACGAACACCTGCTCCAGGTGGTCCTCCACGACCGTCGCGAGGGCGCCGTCCCAGCCGAACTCCTCGCCACCGAAGGTGAGCCGCCAGCCCAGGAGCCACCCGGTGCCCTGGAAGGGGGAGTGCGGGCAACGGGCGCTCATCTTGCGCGGGTCCATGTTGGGCCCGTACGCCGCGTAGAGAGTCACGAACCGCAGCGTAGTGAACCGGCGCGTCGAAGCGGTGCAGGGACCGAGGGGCCGGGAGCGGCGCCGCCGGGCCTGGAACAATGGCCGGCGTGACTCATGTGGCGATCATCGGTGGCGGACCCGGCGGCTATGAGGCGGCGCTCGTCGCCGCCCAGCTCGGAGCGGACGTGACCGTCGTGGACTCCGACGGCATCGGCGGGTCCGCGGTCCTCACCGACTGCGTGCCCAGCAAGACGCTGATCGCGACCGCGGAGGTGATGACCGGGTTCGAGGTCGCCCCCGAGCTGGGCATCACCCTGGGTGGGGCAGGAGTGTCCGACGTCGCCGTCGACCTGGCCCGGGTCAACGCGCGCGTCCTGGACCTCGCCCGCGCGCAGTCCGCCGACGTCGAGCGCCGGCTCACACGCGAGGGCGTCCGGGTGGTCGCCGGGCTGGGGCGGCTCGACGGCCCGCACCGCGTCGTGGCCACGCTGACCGACGGCACCGAGGAGACGGTGGAGGCCGACGCGGTGCTCGTGGCGACCGGTGCTGCCGCCCGGACGCTGCCGACGGCGCAGCCGGACGGCGAGCGGATCCTGTCGTGGGACCAGGTCTACGCCCTCGAGGAGCGGCCCGAGCACCTCGTCGTCGTGGGGTCCGGTGTCACCGGCGCGGAGTTCGCGGGCGCCTACAAGGCGCTCGGCATCGACGTGACGCTGGTCAGCAGCCGTGACCGGGTGCTGCCCGGCGAGGACGCCGACGCCGCCGAGGTGCTGGAGCAGGTCTTCAAGCGCCGGGGGATGAACGTGCTGTCGAAGTCGCGGATGGCCGCGGTCGACCGGGACGGCGATCAGGTCACCGTGCGGCTCGAGGACGGGCGCGAGGTCGTCGGCTCCCACTGCCTGTTGGCGCTCGGGTCGGTCCCGCGCACCTCCGGGATCGGCCTCGGGGAGGCTGGGGTCACGCTGGACGACGGCGGGTTCGTCACGGTCGACCGTGTCTCGCGGACCTCCGCGCGAGGTGTGTACGCCGCCGGCGACTGCACCGGGGTGCTCATGCTGGCCTCCGTGGCGGCCATGCAGGGGCGCATCGCCATGTGGCACTTCCTGGGCGACGCCGTCGCCCCGCTGGACCTCAGGACCGTGGCCTCCAACGTGTTCACCGCCCCGGAGATCGCCACGGTCGGGTGGAGCCAGCGCGCGGTCGACGCCGGCGAGATCGAGGCCGAGGTCGTCATGCTGCCGCTGTCGACCAACGCCCGCGCGAAGATGCAGGGGGTCCACGACGGCTTCGTGAAGGTCTTCTGCCGGCCCGGGACCGGCATCGTCGTCGGCGGCGTCGTGGTGGCACCGGGAGCGAGCGAGCTGATCCACGCGATCGCGGTAGCGGTGGCGGAGAACCTGACGGCGGACCAGCTGGCCCAGGTGTTCACGGTGTACCCCTCGATGAGCGGCTCGGTCGCGGAGGCCGCGCGCCGGCTGCACCGGGTGCACTGACCGCGAGGGCGGCGGTTTCGGTGGTTCCGCTGCGCGGTGCCGGCACCGGAGGGATAGTGGGTCGGTCCCACCCGCCCCACCGACCACACCGGGAGAGCGCCGCGATGAGGTTCCACCTCCGGGCTGCCGCGATGGCCTGCCTGACCGTCGGCGTCCTGGCCGGCACGCCGCACCTGCTGGCCGCGGGGGCCACCGACTCCGGCCGGGGCAGCGCGCGGGTCGCGGTGAGCCAGCGCTATCCGGTGCCGTCCTCGGGGACCTACACGGTGCGCGGGCACGGCTACGGTCACGGCCGGGGCATGTCGCAGCACGGCGCCAACGGTGCGGCCCTCGAGGGGCTGACCCACGAGGAGATCCTGGACTTCTACTACCCGGGGACCTCGCTGGACACCGTGCGGCGCAAGATCCGGGTGCTCATCACCGGCGACACCACCGCGGACCTCGTCGTGGCCGCCCGCAAGGGCCTCCGGCTGCGGGACCGGGGCGCCCGAACGGCGTACAAGCTGCCGCGGAACGTCGGCGCCACCCGGTGGCGCGTCACGGTGGACGGGCGCAACCGCAACGTCGTCGCCTACTACGCCGACGGTGACTGGCGTCCCTGGCGTCCCGACGGGGCGGAAGCGCTCCAGGGCGAGGGTGAGTTCCGTGCCCGCGGGCCGATCACGCTGGTGACACCGTCGGGGGAGCACGCCTACCGCGGCTCGCTGCGCGCGGTCGCGCCATCGACGGGATCCACGGACCGCGACACGCTCAACGTGGTGCGGATGGACGGCTACGTGCGCGGCGTGGTGCCCTCCGAGATGCCGGCGTCCTGGCAGCCCGAGGCGGTGCAGTCACAGGCGGTGGCGGCGCGCACCTACGCGGCGTACCACCGGGCCCACAGCTCCGGCCGCTACTACCAGATCTGCGACACCACCGCGTGTCAGGTCTACCGCGGCGTGGACGGCGAGCACAGCCTCGCCGACGCCGCCGTCGAGGCCACCGCGGGGGAGATCCTCACCTACCAGGGCAAGCCCGCGTTCACCGAGTTCTCCTCCAGCTCCGGCGGCTGGACAGCGGCGGGCGACGTCGCCTACCTCAGCGCCGAGCAGGACCCGTACGACGACTGGTCGGGCAACGCCAACCACGACTGGTCGGCGAAGCTCTCCGCGGCGGCGATCGCGAAGGCCTACCCCGCGATCGGCAGGCTGCGTTCGGTCACGGTGAGCGCTCGGGACGGCAACGGCCAGTGGAAGGGCCGGGTGCTGTCGATGTCGCTGGTCGGCACCAAGTCCACCGTCCGGATCAGCGGCGACGACTTCCGGTGGAAGTTCGGCCTCCGCTCAACCTGGTTCCGCCTCTGACCGTCAGTCCTTGACCTCGCACACGACCGCACCGCTGGTGACGGTCGCGCCGACCTCGGCGGACAGCCCGGTGACGGTGCCGCCCTTGTGCGCCTTGAGGGGCTGCTCCATCTTCATCGCCTCGATGACCACGATCACGTCGCCCTCGGAGACCGACTGACCCTCCTCGACGGCGACCTTGACGATCGTGCCCTGCATGGGGGACGTGACCGCGTCGCCAGAGGCGGCGGCCCCGGCCTTCTTGCTCGCCGACCGCTTCGGCTTCTTGGCCGCGCCGCCGGCGGGCATGCCCGCGGTCAGGCCGAAGCCGCCCGGCAGCACGACTTCGAGCCGCTTGCCGCCGACCTCGACGGTGACCGACTGCCGCTCACCCTCCTCGGCGGCGGGCTCGGCGACGTCGCCGGAGTACGGCTGGATCTGGTTGTCGAACTCGGTCTCGATCCACTGGGTGAACACGTCGAACGTGCCCTCGCCCGACGGGGTGGAGGCACCGACGAACGCGGGGTCGGAGACCACCGCGCGGTGGAACGGGATGACCGTCGGCATGCCGTCGACGACGAACTCCTCCAGCGCCCGGCGGGAGCGCTCGAGCGCCTGGGTGCGGTCGCGCCCGGTGACGATCAGCTTGGCGATGAGCGAGTCGAACGACCCGGGGACGGTCTCGCCGTTCTCGTAGCCGCCGTCGAGCCGGACACCGGGGCCGCTCGGCGGCCGCCAGGCGGACAGGGTGCCCGGGGCCGGCATGAAGTTGCGGCCGCCGTCCTCGGCGTTGATGCGGAACTCGATGGAGTGCCCGCGGATCTCCGGGTCGTCGTAGCCCAGCTCCTCGCCGGCGGCGATGCGGAACATCTCGCGGACGAGGTCGATGCCGGTGACCTCCTCGGAGACGCAGTGCTCGACCTGCAGCCGGGTGTTGACCTCGAGGAAGGAGATCGTGCCGTCCTGGGCGACCAGGAACTCGCAGGTGCCGGCGCCGTAGTAGCCCGCCTCCCGCAGGATGCGCTTGGAGGACTCGTAGAGCTCGGTCAGCTGCTCGTCGGACAGGAACGGCGCGGGCGCCTCCTCGACGAGCTTCTGGTTGCGGCGCTGCAGCGAGCAGTCGCGGGTGGAGACCACGACGACGTTGCCGTACTGGTCGGCCAGGCACTGGGTCTCGACGTGGCGGGGCTTGTCGAGGAACTTCTCCACGAGGCACTCGCCGCGACCGAACGCGGTGACCGCCTCCCGGACCGCGGACTCGTAGGCGTCCGGGATCTCCTCGAGCGTGCGGGCGACCTTGAGGCCGCGGCCGCCACCGCCGAAGACCGCCTTGATGGCGACCGGGAGACCGTTGGCCTTGGCGAACTCCACGACCTCGTCGGCGTCCGCGACCGGGTCCTTGGTGCCCGGGGCCAGCGGCGCCTTCGCCTTGTCGGCGATGTGCTTGGCCTTGGCCTTGTCGCCGAGGGCCTCGATCGCCGCCGGCGGGGGACCGATCCAGGTGAGCCCGGCGTCGATGACGGCCTGGGCGAAGTCGGCGTTCTCGGCGAGGAAGCCGTAGCCGGGGTGGACCGCGTCCGCGCCGCTCTTGTGCGCGACGTCGACGATCTTCTCGATCGACAGGTACGACTCGGCGGGGGTGGCGCCGCCCAGGCTGTGCGCCTCGTCCGCCAGCCGCACGAACAGCGCGTCGCGGTCCGGGTCGGCGTACACCGCGACGCTGTCGATGCCCGCGTCCTTGCAGGCACGGATCACCCGCACCGCGATCTCGCCTCGGTTGGCGATCAGGACTTTCTGCAAGGGCTTGATCTCAGGCAACACCGGCTCCTCGGTCACTGGGTCCTCCGGGAGTCTAGGGCCCGCCTCGGCTCGCCGCGGCAGGGGTCCGCGTCGTGGCCGTCTGCCCCGCTACGCCTCGCCGGAGGCGTCAGCCGGTGGCCACGTCGCGCCGGCGGAACGCCGCCAGCCCGCCGACGACGAGTGCGGCGGCGAGCACGGTGAGCCACAGGAGCGGTACGACGTCCACGGTGCCGCCCGGCAGCGAGGGCACGTGCGCGAACGGGGAGACGTCGAGCGTCCAGTCGGGCAGCTCCATCAGCGGGCCGAACTCGCCGACGACGATCACGCCCACCAGCAGCGCCCACGAGACCATCGCTAGCCGCGCCGAGATGCCGTGGAGGGCGATGACGAGGGCGGTCATCAGCCACACCGCGGGCAGCCGGACCAGCGCCGCGCCCACCACGCGTCCGACCTGCGCGGGGTCGCCGGTCGCGACGGCGTGCGATACGCCGATGCTCAGCCCCGCGACCAGCATCAGCAGGCTGCTGCCGCCCACGGCGACCGACAGGTGCGCGGCGGCGAAGCGGGTCCGGCTGACCCCGGTGGCCAGGACCGGCTCGAGCCGCCCCTGGACCTCCTCCCCGTGGATCCGCAGGGCGGCGCTGATGCCGAACGCCGAGACGATCACGGCGCCGATGCCGAGCTCGGTGGAGAGGAAGGCGTCCTCGAGCCGGCCGACGCCCCCGAGGAGCTGGATGTACCGGCTGAACTCCGGGTTGTCGAAGAGGTCCCCGATGGTCGAGGCGATGCTGCCCAGCAGCAGGCCCATGAGCACCGCGCCGACCGTCCAGCCGAGCAGCGCCATCCGCTGCAGTCGCCAGGCGAGCGCCAGCGGCGACTCGAGACCCGGCCCGCGGCCGGAGCCGGCGCGCTCGGTGAGCAGGCCCGCTCCCAGGTCCCGGTGTCGCAGGAGCGCTGCGGCGACGAGGAGCAGCAGGGGTACGGCGACCAGCGGTGCGACCAGCGCCCACCACCGGTCGCCGGCGAACGGCCGCACCTGCTGGGCCCATCCGAGCGGCGACAGCCAGGACACCCACCGGGCGCCGTCCTCGGGCGCGGTGTCGCCGAAGGCGCGCACGGCGTACGTGGCCGCGAGGATCGACGAGGCGAGGCCACGCGCCGCGCGGGCGGTGGTGGCCAGCTGGGCCGCGCACCCGCCGACTCCCGCGAAGACCAGCCCGGCGCCGGCCCACGCGAGCATGAACGCGACGGAGCCGGAGGCCGGGAGGCCGCCGAGCATCAGCGACAGACCGCTGAGCACGCTCAGCGAGACGACGGTGAGCGAGGAGACCAGCAACGCCGCGGTGAGTGCGGCGTACTGGCCGACCACGCCGCCGGCGGCCAGCTCGGTCCGGCCGACCTCCTCGTCGGCCCGGGTGTGCCGGATCACCAGCAGGACGGCGAGCAGTCCGACCATCGCGGTGCCCATGCCGGTCATCTTGACCATCGAGCCGGCGCCGAGCGACGCGGTGTCGTAGATCCGCCCGTGGATCGCGACGAGGGCCGTGGTGGCGTTCCACCCCTCGGTGGCCTGCTGGAGCTGGGCGGGGGTCTGGTAGATGTCCTTGCTGGCCACCGCGGAGAACCCGGTGACCAACGTGAACGTGGCCACCCAGGCGGGGAGCATGACCCGGTCGCGCCGCAGGGCGAGCGAGGTCAGCGTGCCGGTGCCGGCGAAGCGGCTCATGGTCTCGCGTCCGCCGGCTCGCCGGGGCCGGGGCGTGCCCGGGGCCGCGGGCGTGCCCGGGGCCGCGCCGGAGGAGTGTCGTAGTGGCGGAGGAACAGCTGCTCGAGCGTCGGCGGCTGGCTCACCAGGCTCTCGATCCCCGCCTGGCCCAGCCGCTCCAGCAGCTGCCCGAGGTGCTGGGTAGGCACCAGGCAGCGGACGCGGTTGCCGTCTACCTCGACGTCACGGAGCCCGTCGAGCTCTCCGAGCGCCGCCGGGTCCGCGAACGGCCGCCTCACGGTGGCGTCGACGTAGGTGTCGGTCAGGTGGCGCAGCTCCGAGAGCGACCCGGTCTCCACAGTGCGGCCCTCGCGGATGATGCTCACCCGGTCGCACAGCGCCTCGACCTCGGAGAGGATGTGGCTGCTCAGCAGCACGGTGCGGCCGCGGTCCCGCTCCTCGTCGACCAGCCGCCGGAAGGTCTCCTCCATGAGCGGGTCCAGCCCGGCGGTCGGCTCGTCGAGCATCAGCAGCTCCACGTCGCTGGCCAGGGCCGCGACGAGGGCGACCTTCTGACGGTTGCCCTTGGAGTAGGCCCGGCCCTTCTTCGTGGTGTCGAGGTCGAAGTCCCGCACCAGCCGGGCGCGCCGGTCCTCGTCGAGGCCGCCGCGGAGCTGCCCGAGCAGGTCGATGGTCTCCCCGCCGGTGAGCTGCGGCCAGAGGTTCACGTCGCCGGGCACGTAGGCGAGGCGGCGGTGCAGCCGCGTGGCGTCGGCCCACGGGTCCCCCTCGAGCAGGCGCGCCGTCCCGCCGTTGGCGCGCAGCATGCCGAGCAGGATGCGGATCGTCGTCGACTTGCCTGCGCCGTTGGGCCCCAAGAAGCCGTGGATCTCGCCGCGGCGGACGCTCAGGTCGAGCCCGTCGAGGGCACGGAAGTCGCCGAAGTTCTTGACCAGGCCCTCGACCTCGATGACGTCAACCATGCCCCCACGGTAGGGCTAGTCGGCGCCTTCGGTGAGGAGCCTTTCGACCCGCTCCACCTTGGCGGTGAGCTGACCGTCGTACCCGGGGCGGATGTCCGCCTTGAGGACCAGCGAGACCCGCGGCGCCCGGGCCCCCACGGCGTCGACAGCCTGCTTGAGGACTGCCATCACCTCGTCCCACTCGCCCTCGATGTTGGTGAACATCGCGTTGGTCTCGCACGGCAGGCCGGATGCTCGCACCACCCGGACCGCCTCGGCCACCGCCTCGCTCACGCCGCCGGTCTCGTCGCCGCCGGCAGGGCTGATGCTGAACGCCACGATCATGGCTCTCTCCTCCAGAGGTCGTGCCAGGCCACCCCGAGCTCGCCGACCATCTCACGCAGCAGGGGCAGGCCGATCCCCACGACAGTGTGCGGGTCGCCCTCGATCGAGGTGACGTAGGCGCCGCCCCGCCCGTCGATGGTGAACGCGCCGGCCACCTGCAACGGCTCGCCGGTGGCGACGTAGGCGTCGATCTCCGCGTCGGTGAGGTCCGCGAAGTGCACGACGGTGCGGGCCGAGCGCGCCACCACGCGCCGGTCCCGGGTGTCGACGACGCAGTGACCGGTGTGCAGCGTCCCCGACCGGCCCCGCATCCGACGCCATCGCTCCCTGGCGGCCTCCGCCGATCCCGGCTTGCCGTGGATCTCCCCGGCGAGCTCGAGCACCGAGTCGCAGCCGACGACGAGCGCCGGGCCCTCGACACGCGCCGCGACGGCCAGCGCCTTCAGCCGAGCCAGCTCCACCGAGAGGTGCTCGGGGTCGTCGGCCACGACGGTCGACTCGTCGACCCCGGACACCACGACCTCCGGGTCCAGCCCTGCGGAGCGCAGCGTCGCGAGCCGGGCCGGTGACTGCGAGGCGAGCACCACCCGGGGTGCGGCGCCCGTCACAGTCGCCCCAGGGAGACCAGCAGCGGGTCCAGTCCGACCGACCCCAGGTCGAGGGCGTCTCGGTGGAAGCTCCGCAGGTCGAACGCCGCCCCGTGCCGGGCCCTCGCCTCGTCGCGGGCGAGCAGCCACAGCCGCTCGCCCACCTTGTACGACGGTGCCTGACCCGGCCAGCCGAGGTACCGGTTCACCTCGAACCGCAGGGTGGCGTCGTCGATGCGCGAGTGCTCCCGCATGAACGCGAGCACGAGCTCGGCGGTCCAGGTCTCGCCGGGGTGGAAGCCGAATGGGTTGTCGCGCGGGATCGAAAGCTGCAGGTGGAGCCCGATGTCGACGACCACCCGGGCGGCCCGCAGCGCCTGGGCGTCGAGGAACCCCAGGCGGTCGGCGGGGTCGGCGAAGTGCCCCAGCTCGTCCATCAGCCGCTCGGCGTAGAGCGCCCAGCCCTCGCCGCTGCCCGACACCCAGCACAGCTGGCGCTGCCAGCGGTTGAGCAGCTCGCGCCGGAAAATTGTTTGACCGACCTGAAGGTGGTGGCCGGGTACCCCCTCGTGGAAGACGGTGGTGACCTCCCGCCAGGGACTGAACCGGGTGATGCCCTCGGGCACCGACCACCACATCCGTCCGGGCCGGGAGAAGTCCTCGCTCGGGCCGGTGTAGTAGATGCCGCCGTCCTGGGTGGGCGCGATCCGGCACTCGATGCGCCGGATCGGGTCGGGGATGTCGAAGTGCACTCCGGCGAGCTGCTCGATGGTGCGGTCGGCGAGCTCCTGCATCCAGCCGCGGAAGGCGTCCTCGCCCTCGATGACCCGTCGTGGGTCCGCGTCGAGGAGGTCGGCGGCGTCGGCGATGCTGCCGCCGGGGACGAAGCCGTCGGCGATCGTCTCCATCTCGCGCTCGATGCGGTGGAGCTCCTCCCACGCCCAGGCGTAGGTCTCCTCCAGGTCCACGCGTGCGCCGAGGAAGTACCGCGACGCCAGCTCGTAGTGCTCGCGCCCCACCGCGTCCTCGTCCCGGCCGTGCTCCACCATCTCGGTGCCGAGGAACCGTCCGAAGCCCGCGACCGCCTCGGTGGCCCCGGTGGCGTGCCGTTCGAGGTCCTGCCGCAGCGCGCCATCCGGCGCCTGGGCCACCAGCCTGGCGAACACGCTGGGGGTCGCTGCCTGTCCGGTCCACTGGCGGACCTGACCGGCCACCTCGGCGTACTGCCGCGCGGCGGAGACCCGGCCGGCGGCAGCCGAGTCCAGGAGCGTGCGGCGGTAGGCCTCGAGCGTCGGCCCGACCTGGGCCAGCCGCTCGGCGATGTTTCGCCAACCCTCCTCGCTGGAGTTGTCCATGAGGTCGAACACCGAGCGGACATCGTGCAGCCCGCTGACGATGACCGACACCTCGGACTGTGGGATGCCGGCCTCGCTGCGCTCGAGGGTGAGTGTCAACCGCTCCACGAAGGCGTCCTTGGCCGCCTGCTCGCGCTCGTCGGTGGGGGTGGCGACGCGGGTGGCGGCGAGGGTGCGGCGGACCAGGTCCTCGCGGGCCGCGAAGCCGTCGGGGGACAGGTCGGTCATCTCGTGGTCGTGGCCCGCGATGCCGTACTCCGTGGCCGCGATCGGGTCGAGGGCGGCGTACTCGTCGACGAACGCGTCCGCGACGGCGTCCACGGGCCGGTGCTCTGAGTTGCTCACCGCGCCACCCTAGAACCGGTGCCCCGCGAGACCACCCCGGATTTCAGCCACCAGGCGGCTGAAAGTCGGTGACGTCAGCGGGGGAGGGCGCTGGCCCGCCAGGCCCCCGGCCCGTGCGGGTACGCCGTGCGCACCTTGCGGTGCGGGCTGGCCCACTGCGACTCCGGTGGTCGCACGTCGGAGGCGGCTGCGGCGGCCGCCGCGGCGGCGGAGACGCCCTGGAGCACGGCCACCAGGGCGGCGACCTCCTCGTCGGTCGCCCCGCCCGTGACGAGGAACAGCGGGGCGGAACCGGCTTCGTCGGTCACAGCGGGATGTTCCCGTGCTTCTTGGGCGGCAGCGTCGCCCGCTTGGTGCGGAGCAGGCGCAGCGCCCGGACGATCTCCATCCGCGTCTCGTGCGGCGCGATGACCCCGTCGACGTAGCCCCGCTCGGCGGCGACGTAGGGGTTGGCCAGGGTGTCCTCGTACTCCTGGATCAGCTCCGCGCGGCGGGCCTCCGGGTCCTCGGCGTTGGCCAGCTCGTTGCGGTAGAGGATGTTGACCGCCCCCTGGGCCCCCATCACCGCGATCTGCGCCGTCGGCCAGGCGAGGTTGATGTCGGCGCCGAGGTGCTTGGACCCCATGACGTCGTAGGCGCCGCCGTAGGCCTTGCGGGTGATGATCGTGACCAGCGGCACCGTCGCCTCGGCGTAGGCGTAGATGAGCTTCGCGCCCCGGCGGATGATGCCGTTCCACTCCTGGTCAGTACCGGGGAGAAAGCCGGGCACGTCGACGAACGTCAGCACCGGGATGTTGAAGGCGTCGCAGGTCCGCACGAAGCGCGCCGCCTTCTCGGAGGCGTCGATGTCGAGCGTGCCGGCGAAGTGCATCGGCTGGTTGGAGACGACCCCGACGGGCCGGCCCTCGACCCGGCCGAAGCCCACCACCATGTTCGGCGCGAACAGCGGGTGGACCTCGAGGAACTCCTCGTCGTCGAGGACCGTGGTGATGACCGTGTGGATGTCGTACGGCTGGTTGGGCGAGTCGGGGATGAGCGCGTCGAGCGCGAGGTCCTCCTCGGTCGGCTCCGGGTCGGCCTCCTCGTGGAAGACCGGCGGCTCGTCGAGGTTGTTCTGCGGGAGGAACCCGATCAGCGCCTTGACGTACTCGATGGCGTCGTCCTCGTCGGAGGCCATGTAGTGGGCGTTGCCGGAGCGGGTGTTGTGCGACCGGGCGCCGCCCAGCTCCTCCATCGTGACGTCCTCGCCGGTGACCGTCTTGATGACGTCGGGGCCGGTGATGAACATGTTCGAGGTGCCGTCGACCATGACGGTGAAGTCGGTGACCGCCGGGGAGTAGACGTGGCCACCGGCGCAGGAGCCCATGATCATGCTGATCTGCGGGATGACGCCGGAGGCGTGCACGTTGCGCTTGAAGATCTCGCCGTAGAGCCCGAGGGAGACCACGCCCTCCTGGATCCGCGCGCCGGCACCCTCGTTGATGCCGATGATCGGGCAGCCGGTCCTGATGGCGAGGTCCATGACCTTGAGGATCTTCTCGCCGTAGACCTCGCCCAGCGAGCCGCCGAAGATGGTGAAGTCCTGGGAGAACACGCACACCTGGCGCCCGTCGATGGTGCCGTAGCCGGTCACGACCCCGTCGCCGTACGGGCGCCGCTTCTCCAGGCCGAAGGCGGTGGACCGGTGCCGCGCCAGCTCGTCGACCTCGACGAAGGAGCCCTCGTCGAAGAGCTTCTCGATGCGCTCGCGGGCGGTCATCTTGCCCTTGGCGTGCTGCTTCTCGATCGCCCGCTCCGACCCCGCGTGCACCGCCTCGTGCAGCCGGCGGTCCAGGTCCGCGACCTTGCCGGCCGTGGTGTGGATGTCGATGTCGTCGGGTCCTGCGGCGGCTGCTTCGCTCACGTGGTCTCCTCGCGGGCGGGGGTGGTCGTCGGTCAGGGTAGTGCGTGTGAGTGATTCCGGAGACAGCCGCCCACCCCTTGACCTGCGGCGGCTCCAGGGGCGGGCCCCCGCGTGGACCACGGTGGAGGTGCTGGCGGAGTCACTGTCGACGAACGCGGTCGTCGCGGCCCGGGCCCGCGCCGGAGCGCCTGAGGGTCTGGTGGTCGTCGCCGAGCACCAGACGGCCGGGCGTGGCCGCCTGGAACGGGCCTGGGTCACCCCGCCCCGGGCGGCGCTGACCTTCTCGGTGCTGCTGCGGCCGGAGGTCCCGGACCAGCGCTGGCCGTGGCTGCCGCTGCTGGTGGGCGTCGCGGTCGTCGACGCGGTCGAGGACGCCGGCGGCCCGGCTTGCGCGCTGAAGTGGCCCAACGACGTGGTGTACGACGACCTCAAGCTGGCCGGCCTCCTGGTGGAGCGGGTGGAGTCGCCCACCGGGCCCGCGGCTGTGGTCGGCGTGGGGCTCAACGTGTCGACCACGGCGGAGGAGCTGCCGGTGCCCGGGGCGGCGTCGCTGGCGACGCTCGGGTGGACCGGCCTCGATCGGGCCGCGCTCCTGGTGGTGATCCTCGACGCGCTCGGCCGGAGGTACCGCGCCTGGGTCCGAGGAGGCGGAGAGGCGCGCACGGGCTTACGTGAGGCCTACGCCGCTCGCTGCGCGACGGTGGGGCGGGCGGTGCGGGTGCACCTGCCCTCCGGGCAGGACGTGGTCGGCACCGCGGTGGGCGTCGCCGAGGACGGTGCTCTGGAGGTCGAGACCGGGTCGGGCCGAAGGGCCCTGAGCGCCGGCGACGTGGTCCATGTCCGTCCCGGCTGAGTTCAACCGTCCGGGCGGCGCGCGTGCCATGATCAGCCGGTGGCGAACTCCGACAAGAGGCTCAACGAGGGTGAGCACGTGGTGGTGTCGACCCGCACCCACGTCAAGGTGCTGCTCGGTGCCCTCGTGGTGCTGCTCGTCACCGTGTTCGTGGCCGCCTTCCTCGCCGCCCTGGTCGACCGGAACCTCGACGGCGTCGACCACGACGTGCTCATGGTCGCCGTGGTCGTCATCGCCCTGGTCATCATCCTCGGGTCCGTGGCGCGGCGGTTCGTGGCGTGGTACACGACGACCTACACCGTCACCAACCGGCGCTTCCTGCACAGCTCGGGCTTCATCGCCAAGAAGGGCACCTCCATCCCGCTCAACCGGATCAGCGAGGTCGACTTCGACATCGGGCTGACCGACCGCCTGTTCGGCTGCGGCACCCTCTACGTCTCCGACGCCAGCGAGCAGGGCCGGGTGGCGCTCAAGGACATCCCGCGGGTCGAGGAGGTGCAGCGGATCGTCGCCGACGAGCTGCACCGGACCACCGGGTCGAACCGGTCCGCCTCGGCCGACGACGGGACCTGAGGTCCGAGGAGCTGGCCACCGCCTGTGCCCACCTACACCGCCTCGCAGCTGGCTGACTCCGTCGGCTGGCCGGAGGAGACCACGCGGCGGTTCTTCCGCGCCCTCGGCTTCCCCGACTCCGGCCACGAGGTGACCTACACCGAGGCCGACCGGGCGGTGCTGGCCGCGGTCAGCGAGGCGGTCGTCGGCTCCGACCTCGATCTCGCCGGCGCGGTACGGCTCGCGCGGGCCATCGGCCAGAACATCGCGCGGCTCTCGGACTGGCAGGTCGCGGCGATCTCCTCGCGTGCCGACCAGGTCTGCGAGCAGGGCGACCTCGACGCCCGGCACCGGACGGCGCAGCGGATCGGCGACGAGGTCGCCGACGCCTTCCAGGGCGTCCTGGTGCACTCCTGGCGCCGGCACCTCGACGCCGCGCTCACCCGTCTCGACGTCGACCACGACGTCGCGGAGCACGAGCAGGCCAACGTGGTGACGGTGGGCTTCGCCGACCTGGTGAACTTCTCGGCGCTCTCCAACGAGATGGACACGAACCGATTGGGGGAGCTGGTCGAGATCTTCGAGTCCCGCAGCGGTGACGTGGTGGCCGCCCAGGAGGGGCGGATGATCAAGACGCTGGGCGACTCGGTGCTGTTCATCCACGACGACCCGGAGCGTGCACTGGACATCTCGTCGCGGGCTGATCGACGTGATCGGCCAGGACAGCCGGCTGCCCGACGTACGGATCGGACTGGCGACCGGGCCCGTCGTCACCCGGCTCGGAGACGTCTTCGGCCCCCCGGTGAACCTCGCCGCGCGGCTCACCGCCCTGGCTCGCCGCAACCGGGTTATCGCCGACGACGCGACGGTGGCCGGGCTTCGGCCGGCCAGCTACGAGGCGCGGCGGCTGACCGCCCGCCCCGTGCGCGGGTTCGGACTGGTGGAACCGGTCGCGGTGCGGCGGGTGAAGCGCAGGTCCTTCGGTGCCTGACCCGGGCCCGGAGTCCCGCCGTCGCCCGTCGCGTCCCAAGGTCCTCCGCCGGTAGCCCGTTCGGGTCAATAACTACCGTTTCGCAGCCTATCTGTCCCATTTGGCAGCCACACTCATCGTGTGCTGTCAGTCCAAGGAGTGCAGGTAGACCCCGAGACCCGTCGCGTGTGGCGCGACGGCCGGGAGGTTCGCCTGTCCAAGAAGGAGTTCGAGCTCCTGCACGCGCTGATCCGCCGGCCCGGCGAGATCGTGACGCGGGAGCAGCTGATGCTCGAGGTCTGGGAGACGACGTTCTGGACGTCCGCGAAGACCATCGACGTCCACCTCGGGTGGCTCCGTCGCAAGCTCGGCGACGACCCCCGCAATCCCTCCCTCATCAGCACCATCCGCGGCCGTGGGCTGCGGTTCGAGCAGTCCTCGCCCGAGTCCGTACGGCGCGTCCCGCGCCAGCTGAGCTGTACGGGGACGGCTGGCTAGGCTCGGCGCCGTGAGCCTCGGAACCGACCAGCACGCCGCGCCACGATCGACGCTGACCCGACGCACGCCCGGGAGCAACCGGCGGTCCTGGCGGTCGGTCGGTGGTGGCCAGCTCGCCCGGATGATGGCCCAGGCGGCCGTCGCGCTCGGCGTACCCGCTGCGGCTCCTGGCCGAGGGCGAAGGCGTCTCCGCCGCCCAGGTGATCCCCGACCACCTCGTCGGCGACTACCGCGACCTCGACACGCTGCGCGAGGTCACCGCAGGCTGCGCGGTCGTCACCTTCGACCACGAGCACGTCCCGACCGAGCACCTGCACGCCCTCGACGACGGCGGGCATCGCCTGCCGTCCGGGCCCCGGCGCCCTCGTCCACGCCCAGGACAAGGCGCGTCATGCGCGCCCGGCTCGCGCCACCTCGGCGTCCCGTGCCCCCGCAACGCGGTGGTCGCCGACGCCGACGAGGTCGCCGCGTTCGCCGGGACCGTCGGCGGCTTCCCGGTCGTCCTCAAGACCACGCGCGGCGGGTACGACGGCAAGGGCGTCTGGATCGTCGGCTCCGCCGCGGACTGCGCGGCCGGTCTTCGAGGTGGCCCGGCGCACCGGCGTCGACATCCTCGCCGAGGAGAAGGTCGACTTCCGTCGCGAGCTCTCCGCCCTCGTCGCCCGCTCACCGTCGGGGCAGGTGGCGGCCTACCCGGTCGTGGAGTCGGTGCAGAAGGACGGCATCTGCTGGGAGGTGACCGCCCCGGCGCCCGACCTCGACGAGGAGCTGGCCCTGGAGGCGCAGCGGCATCGCGATGACGGTCGCCGCCGAGCTGGACGTCACCGGCATCCTCGCCGTCGAGCTCTTCGAGACCACCGACGGGCGGATCCTGGTCAACGAGCTGGCCATGCGGCCGCACAACACCGGGCACTGGACCATCGACGGGGCCGTCACCTCGCAGTTCGAGAACCACCTCCGCGCGGTCCTCGACCTCCCGCTCGGCTCGCCCGACGCCCGCCGGCGCTGGACGGTGATGGTGAACATCCTGGGCGGAGACCGCGGGGCACTGTCGGAGGACCTGTACGCCGGCTACCCGCACGTCCTCGCGCGGGACCCGCGCCTGAAGGTCCACCTCTACGGCAAGACGGTCAAGCCGGGCCGCAAGGTCGGTCACGTGACGGCGTACGGCGACGACCTCGACGACGTGCGGGAGCGGGCGCTGCATGCGGCCGCCTGGTTCCGGGGCGACCTGGGAGAGGAGTCCGAGTGAGCGGACCGGTGGAGGTGCCGGCGGTGGTCGGGATCGTGATGGGGTCGGACTCCGACTGGCCGACGATGAAGGCCGCCGCGGAGGCGTGCGAGGAGTTCGACGTGCCCTACGAGGCCGACGTCGTCTCGGCGCACCGGATGCCCGAGGAGATGCTCGCCTACGGCAAGGAGGCGGCCGGCCGCGGCCTCAAGGTGATCATCGCCGGAGCGGGCGGGGCCGCGCACCTGCCCGGCATGCTGGCCGCGGTCACCCCGCTGCCGGTCATCGGCGTGCCGGTGCCGCTGAAGTACCTCGACGGCATGGACTCCCTGCTCTCGATCGTGCAGATGCCGGCCGGCGTCCCAGTGGCCACCGTCGCCATCGGCAACGCCAGGAACGCCGGGCTGCTCGCCGTACGCATCCTGGCGGCCGGCGACGAGGCCCTGCGGTCCCGGATGGAGGCGTTCCAGGGCGACCTCGCCGAGGCGGCGCGGGAGAAGGGCAAGGCCGTCCGGGGCGGCGGTCAGCGGCCGGCGGGCTTCTGAGCGCAGCTCACGCGCTCACCCGTCCATCGCCGCGGACAGGAACCGGCCCAGGGCATCGACGGTCTTGCTCGACGCGGCGACCAGGCCGGCGTGCAGCTGCACGTCGTGCCACAGGCCCTCGAGCCGCTGGTGGTCGACAGCGACCCCGGCGGAGCGGAGCGCCGCGACGAGACGCTCCACGTCGCCGAGGAGGATCTCGTCGGTGCCGATCTGCACGGCCATCGGCGGCAGACCGGCCAGGTCGGCGAAGAGAGGCGACAGCTCCGGTGAGGCGAGGTCCGCCCCGGCTGCGTAGGCATCGGCGCTCTGCCTCAGCCAGTCGCGGCGCAGCACCGGGTCGCCCGGGTCGCCGGGGCCGCCAGGGGCTTCGGGGACGTTGTCGAGCGTGAGGTCGACCCACGGGGACAGGAGGGCCGCGGCCACGGGAAGCGGGTCCCCCGCGTCGCGGAGCCTGGTCATCATCGCCAGGGTGAGCCCCCCACCGGCGGAGTCACCGGCCACGGTGACCACGTCCGCGAGCCCCTGCAACGCTCGGTGCGCCGCGACCGCGTCCTCCACGGCGGCCGGGTACGGCGCCTCGGGAGCCAGCCGGTAGTCGAGCAGGTACACCGCCGCCGAGGACGCCGCGGCCAGATGAGCGGCGAGCGCCCGGTGGGTGCCGGGACCGCCGACGGTGTAGGCGCCGCCGTGGAGGTAGAGCACGGCCCGCCGGGGGTCCCCGCCCTCGACCACGATCCGTTCGCACGGCCGGCCACCGAGGGTCGTCGCGGTGACCACGGTCCGGCGGGGGAGCATCCGTACGCGCCCGAGCAGGTCGATCAGGCGTCGCTGCCAGCGCACCGGCACTGCGGGGGAGAGGATCCGCCGGAGCGTCAGCCACACGGCCGCGCGCATCACGGACTGCGGGACGAAGTCGGACAGGCGCACGGCGCGGCTCCTGGGGGAGGGGACCGGTCCACCGTGGTGGTGAACCGTCAACCGAGGGTAGCGGCGATCAGTCCTCGCCGAGCGTGCGGATGAACGTCACCAGCGCCACGACGAAGCCGATCACCGTGCCGACGATGCCGAGCCCCAGCAGGGTCCGCGCCACCAGCTCCCAGCTGTCCGGGACGTCGAGCGGGTACACCGCCCAGATGCGAAGCATGGCCGCGATCGAGAAGAGGTTCGTCACCATGTCGCCGAGCGCACGGAACCAGCGTGGGTCGTGCCCCAGGTAGATGAGGTTGACGATCAGGCCGGCGACGATCGAGGCGTTGACCCACGGAAGGACCTGCTCGGTGTCCGAGGTGAGGAACGGAAGCACGTCCCACCCGGGACGGCCGTTGACCAGGTAGAGCATCGCGGCGTTGACCAACGCAGCCACCAGGTAGCCGAAGCGGCGGGCGGCGAGGGACGGGCGCGGCTTCCGGGCTGTGCGCGGAGGAGGGCTGGCGGTGACGGTCATGACGACCTCCTTCACCGCGATCGTCTCTCCGGGCCCGGCCCTCCTCCAGGGCCGGACGGCCCGGCATCGGTGGCTCAGCTCAGCGCCGGCCACTCCATGGCGGGGCAGGTGTCCATGACCATGCGCACCCCCGCCTGCGTCGTACGGCGGAAGGCGTCGTGGTCGACCACGCCGAGCTGGAACCACACCGCCTTGGCGCCGATCGCGACCGCCTCGTCGGCGAACTGCCCGGCAGCCTCCGAGCGCCGGAACACGTCGACGACGTCGACCGGGAACGGGACGTCCGCCAGCCTCGCGTAGCCCTGCTCGCCGAGCACGGTCGGCGCCTCGGGATGGACCGGCACGATCCGCTTGCCCCGTTGCTGCAGGAGCCGCGCGATCGAGTAGGCGGTCCGGCTCGGGTCACCCGAGAGACCGACGACGGCCCAGGTCTCGCACTCCTCGAGCATGAACCGGATGTCCTGCTGGTCGAGCCACGGCACGGTGGTGTGGGAAGCCATGTGGTCAATGTCTCCAGCCATCGGTCGCTTACTCCTCCGTAGGATTCGCCCTATGACCGCCGACTCCATGTTCGTCCTGTCCGAAGAGCACCAGGCCATCCGCGAGGCCGTGCGCGCCGTGTGCGACGCGAAGGTGGCGCCGTACGCCGCCGCCGTCGACGAGGAGGTGCGCTACCCGCAGGAGGCCTCGGACGCGCTGCAGGCGGCGGACTTCCATGCCGCCCACGTCCCGGAGGAGTACGGCGGCGCCGGGGCCGACGCGCTGGCCGCCTGCATCATCATCGAGGAGGTGGCGCGGGCCGATGTCTCGGCGTCGCTGATCCCGGCGGTCAACAAGCTGGGCTCGCTGCCGGTGCAGATCTCCGGCTCCGAGGAGCTGAAGAAGAAGTACCTGGGGGCCCTGGCAGCGGGCCAGGGCGGTTTCTCCTACTGCCTCTCCGAGCCGGACGCCGGCTCCGACGCGGTGGCGATGAAGACCCGCGCCGTGCGCGACGGCGATGGCTGGGTGCTCAACGGCGTGAAGCGCTGGATCACCAACGCCGGCGTCTCCGAGTTCTACACGGTCATGGCGGTCACCGACGCCGACAAGCGCAGCCGTGGCATCTCCGCCTTCGTGGTGGAGAAGGGCGACGAGGGCGTCTCGTTCGGCGCCAAGGAGAAGAAGCTCGGCATCAAGGGGTCGCCGACGCGCGAGGTCTACCTCGACAACGTGCGGATCCCGGCCGACCGGATGATCGGGGCGGAGGGCACCGGCTTCGAGACGGCGATGAAGACGCTGGACCACACGCGCGTGACGATCGCCGCGCAGGCCGTGGGCGTCGCCCAGGGCGCGCTCGACTACGCCCTGGGCTACGTCCAGGAGCGCAAGCAGTTCGGCAAGCCCATCGCCGACTTCCAGGGGCTGCAGTTCATGCTCGCCGACATGGGCATGAAGGTGGAGGCCGCCCGGCAGCTGACGTACGCCGCCGCCGGCCGCTCGGAGCGCGGTGACAAGGACCTCACGTTCTTCGGTGCCGCCGCCAAGTGCTTCGCCTCCGACGTGGCGATGGAGGTCACCACCAACGCGGTGCAGGCCCTCGGCGGCTACGGCTACACCTCCGACTACCCGGTCGAGCGGATGATGCGCGACGCCAAGATCACCCAGATCTACGAGGGCACCAACCAGGTGCAGCGGATCGTGATGGCCCGCCAGCTCCTCGCCGGGATCCAGTCGACGCTCTGATTCGGATCACCACTCGGACAGCGGCAGGCGTCCGTAGTAGACCTCGGTGGACTTCACGATGACCAACGGCTGGTTGAAGTCCGACACCTGCCCGACCATCTCCTCGGCGAGCATCTCGATGTAGGGCTCGATGCGCCTGGCGAAGCGGTACGCGACGTGATAAGGGAGGTAGGGGATGCCGTACTGCATCAGGAACCCGACGTTGCCCTTCGGCCCGGCGGCGACGTCGTCCATGATCAGTGTCAGGCCGTGCTCGGCGCCGTGGAAGCGTTCACCGCTGCCGACGCGTTCGGCGACCTTGCGCCGGTACTCCCGCACCACCTTGCTCTCGAGCTGACGATCGGCGAAGCGTGCTTCCTTCTTGGCGTCGTAGATGGCCACGCCGTCGAGGTCGGGCCCCATGGGGCGGGCTTTGGGGGAGTCGAGGAAGACGATGCCGTCGACCTCGTAGTACTTGGCGCGGATGCGGATCGTGTCCGTGCCCGGGACGGGTGACTCCTCGAAGATGGCGCGGACCGTGCGGCCCTGGCCCATGTCGATGCTCACCGGTTCGGTGATCTCGGGGCCGCCGACGCGCTGGGTGGCCTTCGAGAGCTTCGCCAGGTCGGGGTTGGTCGGTGCGCCGCTCGTCCAGTCGGCCCACTCCTTGGCCGCCTCCTTGTAGGTCTTGACCAGCTTGTCACGCTGGGCCTGGGGCATCAGCTTCCACTCGGGCAGCTTCTTGGGATCAGTGGGCTTGAAGAAGCTCGGCTCGGAGAGGGCTTGCTCGGCCAGCCCGACCTGAGTGTGGATCGGCTTGCCGGTCTTGACCTTGGCGAGCTCGAACTTCGCGACGGAGTTGGGCTTGCGCAGCGGGCTGGACTTCTTCAACCCCAGGCCGATAGTGCCCGCTTCGAGCCCGAGGTCGGTCTCGATCTCGCCGACGATCTCTCGCTGGATCTCGGCCTCCCGCAGGGGGATGCCGCCGATGTTCTCGAGCTCCTCGAGCGTCTCCGACGGGTCGCCGGCCTGGCTCCGCAGCGCGAGGTCGCGGGCAGAGGGCCGGGCCCCGGTCGCGCCGATCGGGTCGTTCTCGATGATCGAGCCGGCCTTGGACAGCCGGCCTTCCTCGGTGAGCACGCCGGTGGCCTTGCCGATGCGGACGACGCCGGTCGCGGCCTTCCTGACGGTGGCCCCCACGACTTTCTCGGTTGCGCCGCCGACCAACGTCTGGGCGCCCATCTCGACGACCGGGTAGGAGATGTCGGCGGTCATCTCCCCGTGCCTGCGGACGTTCTTCAAGAAGTTGTCGCCCTTGTAGATGTTGGCGAGCTTGACCTTCTCCTGCGCCAGCTGGGCCCCCAGGTCCTCGCTGTTGAAGGTGACGTCACTGTAGATCTGCTTGAGGTCGTCCTTGGTCACGTCGGCCAGCGGGTGGTCGAAGTAGGCGTTGGCCATCGGCACGTTGGACAGCAGTCCACGTCTGGCAGAGTTCTCCAGCCAGCCCTGCTTGGTGATGTCGTTGTTCCAGGCGCTGACGGCGAGGGCCTCGACCTGGGCGCGCTCCTCGGGGGAGGCGTCACCGTTGAGGTAGTTGATCATCCCCACCGACTGGAGCCACCCGTTGCGCACCGACTTCTTGCCCTTGTGCCAGGCCTCGCCCAGCCGCTGCTTGCCGATGGCTAGGGTCTGCTTGGTCCATCCGGCGAAGAACGCCTTGGCGATCTGACCCGTCGTGGGCACGTCCGACCTCAGCCGCTTGGGCGCCTTCGAGCGGTCGGGCAGCATCACCGCGGCCAGCTCCGGCGCCACGTTCGCCCGGTCGGCGAACGCCTGCTCGAACGGGCTGACCTTGATCTGTCGCCTGGACCCCAGCCAGATCTTCCGCTGCGCGGGACTGAGCTGCTTGCGGGCCCAGTTCCGCACCCGCTTGGCCTCGCGGGCCTGGTCCAGCATCGCTTCGCGCATCAGCTGGACGGTGTAGGTGTCCATGGCGCCCATGGCCAGGAACTGACCGGTGACGAAGTCGGCGATGGCCTCGGGGTCGTTGTTGCGCAGCAGCGTCTGCGAGACGCTCGTCGAGCGACCCGCGACCCTGCCCGTGGCTTCGGCGTAGATGGCCATGCGTCCGGGCGTGATCTCCTCGAAGTCGTAGACCTGTTCGGAGCTCTCACCGGGGTCCAGCGAGGTGGGCGGGGGGTCGTCGGGGAAGCCGGCGGTGGCGAGCTCGCCTCGCTCGTCCTTGGGATAGCCGCGGGCCGAGAAGCCGAGTCCGCCCGGGTCCGTGAACGTGATGCCGGTGACGCGGTCGGTGCCGGTGTTGGTGAGGGTCAGGCGGACGCTGAAGTAGCCGCTCTCGGAGGCGGGCGTCGACTCGAGCTGGAGATCCAGGATGTCGTCGTCGGTCGGGCCCGTGCCGTCCACATAGATCACCTTGCTGTGCCAGAACGTGGCACGGCAGAGCCGCTTCTCCGATCCCTCGACCTCCCGGGTCTCGCACACCTTCATGCCGGTGAAGCCGTCGAGGTCGCCCTCCGGGATGTTGTAGACGCCGAAGGAGCCGGTCAGCACGATCTGCGTGCGTCCGACGCCGTCGGCAAGGGTGGCGTAGACACAGCTGGTGTCCGGGTCGGTGGTCCCGCAGATCTCGTCGTCCTCGGTGTACATGCCGGAGAAATCGGGGTTGAACTCACCGGGAGGACCGATCACCGCGAAGGGCATCGGCTCCTGGCCGACGCCGACCATGCACGGCGGCCGGCTCGGGTCGTTCGACACGTCCTGGCAGTCCGGCAGCTTGCTGTCGAGCCGCACCGTCGTCCAGACCCCGGTGGGCATCGGGTCCCTCGTGGCCCAGTCGCCGTACTGCTTGCCGGAGTAGGTGCACTCGTAGGGGTCACGGACCGGGTCGAACTCAACCGGCTGGTTGCACACCGGGGGCACCCACGACGAAGCTGCCGCCGGCGCGAACTGGGCAGCCGGGTCGTCACCGAAAGCCGGTGACTGGGTCCCACCCAGCAGGGCGGTCATGGCCATCAACGCCACCAGAGCCGCGCGCATCCGCATATGTCCCCCAGACATCGGGCGCCCACCCATCCGCGCCAGTCCGAACAGGGAACGACTGTGCGGGCGCAACTGTCAAGGGACGCTGGGCCCCTGGGATCGAGAGTGGAGCACTCCGGCTCTCAGTCAGCAGCCCGAGAAGCCCGTCTCGGTCAGCGGCGCGCCGGAGGTGACCTGGCTCCCGGCGCGCAGCGACCACGACCGCTGCCAGTCCGAGTTGACCTGCGCGCCGTTCATCTCCGCCTCCGTGCCGATCAGGCTCAGCCGCGGCACGAGTCGCGTGCCGAACCGTGCCCGGTCGTCCTGCACCGTGCCGATGGGCGTGCCGTCGCGGAACCAGGTGATGTGGTCCCTGCCGATCTCCACACCGACGGTGAACGGCTCCTCGGCCAGCTCCACGCCCGGCAGGGTTCCGCGCCAGGAGGCGCCCACGTCGGCGGACTGCACGCCGAAGCGCATCCCCGGCAGCCCCAGGTCGAAGTCGGCGAGCACCACGCTCTGCGGCGAGCAGTCGGCCACCGAGGAGCGCGCGGGGACGAGCTCGAGCCGGAACTGGTAGGGCCTGGCCCCGGTCTCCCACGGGCGCCCCTGGAGGCGGAACTCCCAGCGGCCGCGCTTGCGCGCACCCCGGTGGAGCGTCGCCGTGGTGGTGCCGCGGTCGCCGGGGCCGACGCGCTTGAACTTGCTCTGCAGCACCAATCCGCCGTTGAACGGCGTGGCGCGGCCCGTGCCGGTGGAGGTGGTCCGCCACCTCCCCCGGGTGAGGAAACCCTTCGACGGAGGCGAGTCGAGGCTCTGCCCGGCCTCCCAGGCGTAGTCATAGCGCTTGGCTCGCCAGCCGAACCGCTGGGCGGCCGTCGGACTGGGTGCGGACCGGGCGGTGTGTGCGGCAGGGACTGCGGTGGTCGGGGGCTCCTCGACGGTGCGGAAGCCGGAGACCACGAAGTAGGCGGGGAACGACGCGTACCAGCCGATCTCGTTGCCGTCGACGGTCCAGGGCCCCTGGCGGGCTCGAAGGACGCGGACGCCGGAGTCCGGTGCGGTCACCGAGAAGTAGGCGTTGCCGTCCAGGTCCGTGGTGCTCGTGTCGATGGTGCGCCACCGGCTCGGCCCGGACTGCTCCTGCAGCAGCACCGTGCGCCCGGGAACGGCGGGGGGCGTCCCGAAGTGCGACCGCAGGTCGGGCGTGGTGTCGACCTCAACGCGGAAGGTGGCGCCGGCCGCGACCCGGTGGAAGGGGTAGTCCGGGTCGGCGTGGACCGGGGCGATGGTGAGGTCCTGGGGGCTCGTGGTGAACAGGTAGCCATCGGTGGCCAGGCCGTCGCCGGCCACGCGGTAGCTCATGTTGTACATCGCGGGTGCCCGGAACCGGAAGTCGAAGTCACCGTTGCTGTCGGTGCTGAACGTCGAGTCGGGCACGTCTCCCCACGTGTCCCCGGGGCGGTTCATGTGCGACTCCAGGTGCACCGACCGGACACCGGGGGCGCCGATGTTCCCGCGGAACCGGACTGCCTGACCGGCCACGTAGCTGCCGGGACTCACCGACAGCGACCCGGTGGTGACCGACGCGGTGCGAGCGATCACGACCGGTGGGGCGACGACCGGCGTGAGCGCCGGCACGAGGGCGACGACCGCCAGTGCGGCGGCGGACAGGCTGGGACGTAGGCAGCGGGGCACGGACACTCTTCCTGGCGCGGTACGGCGATGGGTGGCTCGACGTGCTCATCGGCGGGCTCGCGGCGGTGTTGAGGTTCCTCGCCGGCGGGAACGCTTCGTCCATGACGGAACGCCGACCCGCGGGTCGGGCTCCGGGCCGGCTGGCTCCACCGCAAGCCGGTGGGAGTGACTCCCTGGGCGCGAAAGAGTCGTTCGCCTCTCACCAGCAGCCACGGCGCCGACTAGCGTCACGACCATGCACGTCCACGACGCCGCCGCCCCGCCCGTCGAGACCCCGTTGCTGCGCCGGATCAAGGACTCGGTGATCGGCGACGACCAGGTGATGGTCGGTCCCTTCGGCCCCCGCCGCGTGACCTACGCGGACTACACGGCCTCCGGTCGTGCGCTCTCCTTCATCGAGGACTTCATCCGCGACGAGGTGCTGCCGAGATACGCGAACACGCACACGGAGTCCAGCGGCACGGGGCTGCAGACCACGCGGCTCCGCGAGGACGCGCGCGCGATCATCCGTGACGCCGTCGGTGGGGACGAGGAGACGGTGGTCATCTTCGCGGGGTCCGGGTGCACGGGTGCCATCGACAAGCTGATCGGCGTCCTCGGGCTGCGTGTCCCCAGCGCGCTGGAGGACGACTACCACCTCACCGACGCCATCCCGCAGGACCGGCGGCCGGTCGTCTTCATCGGTCCGTACGAGCACCACTCCAACGAGCTGCCGTGGCGCGAGTCGGTGGCCGACGTGGTGGCGATCCCGGCAGACACCGACGGGCACATCGACCTTGCCGAGCTCGAGGAGCAGCTGCTGCGGTACGCCGACCGGCCGCTGAAGATCGGCAGCTTCTCCGCCGCCAGCAACGTCACCGGCATCCTCAGCGACACGGCCGGCATCTCGTCGCTCCTGCACCGCCACGGGGCTCTGTCGTTCTGGGACTTCGCCGCCGCAGCGCCGTACGTCGACATCGAGATGTACGGGCCCGACCACGACGACCCGCTCTGCTACAAGGACGCGGTCTTCCTGAGCCCGCACAAGTTCATCGGCGGCCCGAGCACGCCCGGCGTCCTCGTCGTGCGTCGTCAGCTCCTGACCAACCGGGTGCCCGATGTCCCCGGCGGAGGCACCGTGGCGTTCGTCAGCTCGGGGGAGCACCTCTACCTGTCCGACCCGGCGCAGCGGGAGGAGGGCGGCACGCCGGCGATCGTCGAGTCGATCCGCGCCGGCCTCGTCTTCCAGCTCAAGGAAGCCGTCGGGATGGACGTGATCCGAGACCACGAGGAGAGCTACCTGCGCCGGGCCGTGGCTCGTTGGGAGGGCGAGCCGAACGTCGAGATCCTCGGCAACCTGGACGCCGAGCGCCTGTCGATCGTGTCGTTCGTGGTGCGTTCTCCGGGTGGGAAGTACCTGCACCACAACTACGTCGTCGCGCTTCTCAACGACCTGTTCGGAATCCAGTCGCGCGGCGGCTGCTCGTGCGCGGGGCCCTACGGCCACCGTCTGCTCGGGATCGACCTGGAACGCTCCCACGAGTTCGAGCGCGAAGTCACCCGCGGCTGCGAGGGCATCAAGCCCGGCTGGGTTCGGGTGAACTTCAACTACTTCATCTCCGAGGCCGTCTTCGACTACGTCGTCGACGCGGTGCGGCTGGTGGCGCGCGAAGGCTGGCGGATGCTGGGCGAGTACCGCTTCGACCCCGCCCGCGGGCTCTGGCTGCACCAGCACGGGACGGTCGAGCCGCCGCTCCGACTGCGCGACGTCAGCTACGGCGACGACGGCGCGATGCGCTACCCGCGGCACGCTGCAACGGCGCCTGAGTCGGCGCTCGCCGGCTACCTCGAGGAGGCGGCGCGACTGCTGGCAGCCACGGAGCCGCCGGCACCGGACGACGTGTCGGGGCTCGTGTCGGCGGACTTCGAGCACCTGCGCTGGTTCGACCTCCCCGCCGCGTGCCTGGAGCCGGTGGCGCCGACGCGGGAGGGGGCGCATCGACCCTGTACGGATGGAGGATCAGGGCGCACCATGACGGCATGACACCCCTCCGCGTGCTCCGGGACGGCCACCGGCGGCTCGTCGCCCTCCTCGGCGTCACGGCACTCGTCGCGGCACCGGTCCTGCTGGCAGGTCCGGCGCACGGCCTCGACCGCACGGTGACGGACGGGCCGGACGAGCCACCGAGCGTCGACATCACCTCCGTCGTCTACCGCAACCACGAACGCATCGCCGGCGCCGAGGTGTCGGTGCGCCACCTCGGGAGGACGGGTCGACTCGTGACGGCCTTCGGGCCGCCCGGCTCCGACGTCGCCTACCTGGCGATGGTGCGCCGTACGTCGGACGGCGACCTCGTCACGCGGCTCTCGTACGTGACCGACGTGAGCAAGGACCGGGTCGACTGCGACTTCAACGCCTCCTGGTCCTCGGCGGACGACGTCGTCGGGGTCCGGGTGCCGCACACGTGCCTCCGGTTCGGTCGCTTCCTGGAGCGCGAGTGGATCCAGGCCAGGATGTACCGGGGCTCCCACTCCGACACCGCGAAGGGCGTCGTGGTGGGCCGCGGGGACTCCCCGGGCTGTGCGACCGTCGAGGAGATGGACCAGGTCCTCCCGGGGCAGACCAGGTTCCGGGTGCACCAGCGGCTGGACACCGCCGGGAGGTACGGCGACGCCGGAGCCGGCAGCTACGCGCGCACCTACCGGGCCTGCGACGGGGGAGCGCGATGGTTCGTGCAGTACTCCCGGCAGGACAACACCGTCAACAACAAGGGCCGGGTGAGCTGACCCGTCAGAGGAGGGGCTCGGTGCCTTCCCGGCGCAGCTCGTGCAGGCGCTCGCGCAGCCCCTCGTCGGACATCACCAGGTAGACCAGCCCGCAGTCGTGCGGTCCGGCGGCGCCGGGCTGGCACAGCGAGCAGGCGTCCCCAGGGCGGATCGGACACTTCGCGCTCGGCCTGCTCGACATCAGCCCTGCTCCCTTCCCGAGTTCCTTTGGAGCAACTCGGAAGGAAGGGTGATTTGTTCCCCCGGCTATCCAGCCTCGTCGTCCTCGTCGCCGTCGGCTGCGGCCCGGATCCGCCGGGCGAGCTCCTCGCGCAGGTCGGGGTCGGTCATCACCAGGTAGACGAGGCCGCAGTGGTCCGGGCCGCCCGGTTGGCAGAGCATGCAGGGCTGGCCCGGACGGACCGGGCACTGGGCGGCGGTGTCGGCCATCGGCCCCACCTCCCGTCGTCGACGGGGCTGGCACCTTCGACGCTACCGCTCTGGCCCCTCGCGGGCGTGAGCCGCACGCCACCAGGACACGGGCCGAAGGGCCCCTTGTGCCGGCGGGCGGGGAGGGTCGTGCGGGTCAGCGGGCGCCGGTGCACTCCGGGTCGCACGACCCTCCTGCGGGTGCGCCGGGTCAGCTGCCCGAGCCGGGCAGGTGCTCCTTGACCTCCGCCAGCTTGCCCTTGAAGCCCTTGGTGGCGATGCCGACGGCGTCCTCGTCGCCGCTGGCCAGCGCCTTCACCGTCTTCTTCATCTGCTCGGGCCGGACGTGCGGCGGCAGCGGGGTGATCTGCGGGTCGGTCACGAACTCCAGGATCACGGGCCCGTCCGCGGCCAACGCCCGCTCCCAGGCCGGCACGATGTCCTCCGGCTTGTCGACGCGGATGCCTTCGAAGCCGAGGAGCTTGGCGAAGTCGGCAGCCGGCACGTAGGGCACTGTCTGGGTGTCCGGGTTCTTCCGGTCCCCGGCCAGCGCCCGCTGCTCGAACGAGACCTGGTTGAGGTCCTTGTTGACCAGGACAGCGAAGATCAGCGTCTTGTTCTTCGCCAGCAGCTCGTCGGCGTAGTGCTTGACCGTGAGCAGCTCGTTCATGCCGAGCATCTCGAACGCGCCGTCGCCGGTGAACGCGATCACCGGGCGCTCCGGGTAGGCGAACTTCGCGCTGATCGCGTACGGCACCCCCGGCACCATCGTGGCCAGGGTCCCGGACAGGGACGAACGCATGTTGCCGCGGTGCACGATGTAGCGCGCCCACCAGTTGGTCGCCGATCCTGAGTCGGAGGTCATGATGACGTCGTCCGGCAGCAGCTTGTTGAGCTCGTGGAAGACCAGCTGCGGGTTGATCGGGTCGCCCTTCTGGTGCGCGCGGTCGTCGAGGACGCGCCACCAGGCGTCGATCTCCATCTGCAGGAGCTCGATCCAGCTCCGGTCCTCCTTGCGCTCCAGCATCGGCAGCAGCGCGGTCAGCGTGTCCTTGGCGTCACCGACGAGCGAGACGTCGTTGGGGTAGCGGACCCCGATCATCTTGCCGTCGATGTCGATCTCGACGCACTTGGCCTGCCCCTCCTTCGGCAGCCACTCCGTGTAGGGGAAGCTGGTGCCGATCATCAGCAGCGTGTCGCACTGGTTGATCATCTTGTTGGTCGGCTCGGAGCCGAGCAGTCCGATGGGGCCCGTGACGAACGGCAGGTCGTCGGGGATGACGTCCTTCCCGAGGAGCGCCTTGGCGACACCGGCCCCCAGCTTGTCCGCCACCTGCACGACTTCGTCGGCCGCGCCGCGCGCACCGGCCCCGATCAGCATGGCGACCTTCTCGCCCTCGTTGAGGATCTGGGCGGCCTCCTTGAGCAGCGTCTCGTCGGGAGTCATGTGCGGCTGGTTCCAGCCGACGGACGTGAGCACGCCGCCGTGCTTGCGCGGCGGGTCCTCGTACTCCGCCTCCTGCACGTCGCTGGGCACGATGACCACCGCGGGGCGACGCTCGCTCAGCGCCGACTTGATCGCACGGTCCAGGACGTGGCGTGCCGAGTGCGCGTCCATCACGGTCGAGACGAAGCCGCCGATGTCCTTGAAGAAGGTCTGCAGGTCGACCTCCTGCTGGTAGTGCGCACCCACGGACATCCGCTTCTGCTGACCGACGATCGCCAGTACCGGGGTGTGGTCGAGCTTGGCGTCGTAGAGGCCGTTGGCCAGATGGACCGCTCCGGGTCCGGAGGTGGCGGTGCAGACGCCCAGCTCGCCGGTGAACTTCGCGTGGGCGGTCGCCATGAAGGCGGCCATCTCCTCGTGCCTGGTCTGGGTGAACTCCGGGGCGTCGTCCACGGAGTCGTAGGCGCCCAGGAACCCGTTGATGCCGTCCCCTGCATAGCCGTAGACGCGCTGTACCCCCCATTCACGCAGACGCATCAGCATGTACTCGGCGACGTTCGGCATGTGTTTCCCCTTCCACCTCGTGGGTTGTGAGCGTTCATCTGCGGGTTGCCCAGGTGGCCGCGGCCCAACCGGCTGCCAGCACACCGGCGCCCGCGGCACCGACCGCACCCAAACGCAGCGCCCTGCGTCCGAGCGACGGCGTCGGACGGTCGCCGGCGAGGCGGTGCTCCACCGACGCGGCCGAGCGCGTGCCCGGCCGGTCCTGGGCAAGCTTCATGAGCTGGGCGACGTGCAGGGCTTGGCGCCCGGTGCCCGCGTCCTTGATCTGGGTCTTGCAGGAGAAGCCGTTGGCGACGACGAACGTGTCGCGGTCGGCTTCCCGTACGGCGGGCAGGAGGGCCTGCTCACCGCAGTCCATGGAGATGTCGTACTTGCCGTCCTCGAACCCCCAGGAGCCGGCGAGGCCGCAGCAACCGCCGTCGACCTCCTCGACCTCGACCCCCATCTTCTGGAGCACGTTCTTCTCCGGCGCTGTTCCGCCGGTGGCCTTGTGGTGGCAGTGTCCCCACAGCAGCGCCTTCGCCGACTCGAGCTTCGGCGGCTCGATGTCGAAGGCGTCGAAGAACTCGGCGAAGTGATAGGCGTTCTCGTTCAGCCGACGGGCGTCCTCCTCGTGCGGCAGCATCTTGACCAGCTCGTCGCGGAACACCGCGAGACAGCTGGGCTCCATGCCCACGACCGGTGTGCCGGCCCGGATGTGGTCCTGGAGGACGTGGAGGACGTTGCGCAGGTACTTCTCGGCGACGTCGAGGAAGCCGTAGTCGTACAGGGGCCGGCCGCAGCACACGTGGCCCGTCGGCATCACGACCTGCCACCCCGCAGCCTCGATCGCCTCGACACAGGCCACGCCGACATCGGTGTGCATCCGGTTGTTGAACGTGTCCGGGAAGAGGACGACCGGCCGGCCGTGCGGGTTCTTGGTGCCGCCGCGTTCGCGGAACCAGTCCTGCAGGGTCATCGGTGCGAACGACGGGACCGGGCGCTCCTGGGTCACGCCGCCGGCCCACCGCAGCAGGGACACGAGGCCCGGCGTGCTGGAGACCAGGTTCGCCACCTCCGGGATGCGTGAGGCGATCCGGCCGGCCTGGTCGATGAAGCCCATCGCGTAGGCGTACCGCGGTCGCCACCGCCGCCACGACCGGTAGTGGTGGTGGAGGAACTCGGCCTTGTACGTGGGCATGTCCACGTTGACCGGGCAGTCGTTGGTGCATCCCTTGCACGCCAGGCAGAGGTCGAGGGACTCCTTGACCTCGTTGGACTGCCAGCCGTCGGTGATGACCTCGCCCTGCAGCATCTCGAACAGCAGTCGCGCCCGGCCGCGGGTGCTGTGCTCCTCCTCGCGGGTCACCTGGTAGCTGGGGCACATCACCTGGTCGCTGTGCGGCACCCGGCACTTGCCGACCCCGACGCAGCGCAGCGCCGCGTGAGAGAAGTCGTAGTCGTCCTGGGCGTAGGAGAACTTCGTCGTCGGGTGCGCCGGGGCGTAGTCCGGCCCGAGGCGGAGGTTCTCGTCGAGCTTGTAGGCGTCGATCACCTTGCCCGGGTTCATCTTCGACTCCGGGTCCCAGATGTACTTGAACTCACGCATCGCCTGCATGAGCTCGGGACCGTACTGCCGCTCGAGCAGCTCGGCGCGCTGCTGGCCGTCGCCGTGCTCGCCCGAGAGCGTGCCGCCGAACGACACGACCAGGTCAGCGGCCTCCTCGAGGAACGCGCGGTAGTTGGCGACGCCGGAGGCGGTGCGGAGGTCGAAGCTGATCCGCGAGTGGATGCAGCCCTGGCCGAAGTGGCCGTACATCGCGCCGCGGAGGCCGTGCTTGGCGTACAGCTTCTTCAGCGCCCGCAGGTAGTCGCCCACCTTCACCGGCGGGACGGCCGAGTCCTCCCAGCCGGGCCAGTGGTCCTTCTCGTCCGGAGGGAAGGCGGTCGCGGCGAGGCCGCTCTCGCGGATGGCCCACAGCCGTCCGCTGTGGCCGCCCTGCTCCTTGCTCTCCACCAGCTCCATGTCCTCGGGGTGCACGCCCTTCTCCGAGGTCATCCACTCCATGAACCCGTGAGCGTCCCGCTCCGCGGTCTCGCCGTCGTCCGCGCCGAACTGGACCATGAGCCACGTGCCGGAGCGGTCCCGCTGGGGGAGCTCGTCGAGGTTGGACGCATTGAGATTCAGCTGCTGCTGGTCGTCGACGAGCAGGTCGTCGACGGCCTCCAGGCCGATCGGGCGCCACCGCTCGATGATCTCCGCGCAGTGGTCTCCCGCCGCACCGGAGTCGGGGTAGCGCACGACGACGAGGACCCGCTGCAGCATGGCGGGGGTGAGCTTGAGGACCGCCTGCAGCACCGTGGCGCACGTGCTCTCCGTGCCGACCAGCGCCCGCGCGACGTTGAATCCCTTCTCGGGGAGCAGCTCGTCGAGGTTGTAGCCGGAGACCCGACGCGGGAGCTCGTCGACGGACGGGAACCCGGCGCGGATGGCGTCCGCGTAGCGGTCGCGCAGGTCGCGCAGCTTGGCGTAGATCTCGCCCTTGCGGCCTCCGGCGGCGATGATCTCGTCGAGCTGGTCCTCCTCGTCGACGCCGACCCAGAACCGCTCGCCGTCGTAGGTGACGATCTCGAGCGCGTGGGTGTTGTCGGACGTGCGCGGACCCGGACCGTAGAGGTGGGACTGCACCGAGTGCACGCCGCACGAGTTGTTGCCGATGTTGCCGCCGATGACGCAGCGTGAGTGGGAGGAGGGGTCGGGGCCGAAGACGAGCCCCTGCGTGCCGGTGACCTCGTTGAGGCGCTCGTTGATGACACCGGTCTGGCAGGTGACCAGCCGGCGCTCCACGTCGATGTCGCCCACCTCGGTGAGGTACTTCGAATGGTCCATCACCACGGCGTAGTTGACGGTCTCGCCCGAGAGGCTGGTGCCTCCACCGCGGTTGAGCACCGGGGCGCCGTACTTGCTGCAGATGCGGTGGGTCGCGACCACGTCGTCGAGGGTGCGGGGGAGCACCACCCCGATCGGGACCTGGCGGAAGTTGGAGGCGTCGTTGGCGTACATCGCCTTGGCCGCTGCGTCGAACCGCACCTCGCCGGTGAGGGCCGCCGAGAGCTCGCGGTCCAGTCCCGACACGTCGACGACGCGGCGGGACCGGGGCTCCCCGGGCACTCGCGGGTCGGTCTTCTCCGGCACCACGCGGGTCGTCTGGCGCATCGCTCGAGGGGCTCCTCTCGCCTCGCTGCTCCTCAGGGTGGACCTTCCTCCGGTATCCCGTTCGGCATGTTCCATGTCGTCGCCGGGCCATGTGCCTGGACCGGCCAGGCCCCGCTGTTTGGAATCCTTGCGTACGGGCAAATACCTTCCCAGCCTGGGAGGGCACGCAAACCCAGGGCACCAGGGGCGGGGGCTCCGAGGTCGCTCGGACACGCTGCGAGGACCTTCAGAGATCCCTCCGACGACATGGAGGAGGTTGAGATGCCTGAGGTCAAGGACGTCGTGCGCAGCGACATCCCGGCACGGATGGATCGGCTGCCGTGGACGCGGTGGCACTGGCTGATCGTGGTGTCGCTGGGCACCGTGTGGATCCTCGACGGGCTCGAGGTGACCATCAAGGGCGCGGTGGGCGCGTCGCTGAAGGACTCCATCGGGTTCTCGACCGTGCAGGTCGCGGGATCCGCCTCGATCTACATCCTGGGCGCGATCACCGGTGCGTTGGTCTGGGGCTACCTCACCGACCGGTTCGGCCGCAAGAAGCTGTTCATCGTCACCCTCGGCGTCTACCTGCTCGGCGTGGCGATCACCGCGACGGCAGGGCTGTGGGTCGCCAGCGGCACCGCCACGTACGCCTGGTTCGCCGTCGGCCGGTTGCTGACCGGTGCCGGCATCGGCGGTGAGTACTCCGCGATCAACTCCGCCATCGACGAGCTGATCCCGGCCCGCGTGCGCGGGACGGTCGACCTGGTGGTGAACGGCTCCTACTGGCTCGGCGCCGCCGTCGCCGCGTCGCTCGGCTACCTCTACCTCAGCCACCTGCCCTCCGACCTGGGCTGGCGGATCGCCTTCGCCACCGGGGGGCTGGTCGCGTTCGCGATCCTCATGCTGCGGTTCCTGGTGCCCGAGTCGCCGCGCTGGCTGCTCATCCACGGCCGCGACGACGAGGCCGAGAAGGTGATGAGCGGGATCGAGGAGAAGGTCGCCAAGCACGTCGACGGCGACCTCCCCGAGGTCAAGGAGGAGCCGATGGAGCTCCGCGCCCGGAAGAGCACCGGCTTCCTCGAGATCGGCCGCACCGTCTTCAAGGTCTACCCCAAGCGCACCGTCGTGGGGTTCAGCCTGATGACGTCGCAGGCGTTCCTCTACAACGCGCTCTTCTTCACCTACGGGCTGATGCTCACCACCTTCTACGGCGTGAAGTCGGCGAACGTCGGCCTGTTCCTGCTGCCGTTCGCGGCCGGCAACTTCCTCGGCCCGATCATCCTGGGCCCGCTGTTCGACAAGGTGGGCCGCAGGCCGATGATCGCGAGCACGTTCGTGATCGGCGGCATCGCCGCGGTCGGCGTGGGGTGGCTGTTCCAGGCAGACGCCCTCAACACGTGGACGCAGACCATCGCCTGGGTGGTGATCTTCTTCTTCGCCTCCGCCGGTGCCAGCGCGGGCTACCTCACCGTCAGCGAGACGTTCCCGCTGGAGATCCGGGCCATGGTCATCGCGTTCTTCTACGCCATCGCCACCGGGGTCAGCGGCATCATCGGCCCGTGGCTGTTCGGTCAGCTGATCTCCAGTGAGAACCGGATGAACGTCTTCTGGGGCTACGCGGCCGCGGGCGCCATGATGGTGGCAGCCGGTATCGTCCACGGGACCATGGGCGTGCGAGCGGAGGGCAAGTCCCTCGAGGACATCGCGGCACCGCTGTCCGTGGAGGAGGCCCAGGACGAGGACTCCGACGACGGGAGCGGGCAGGGTGACCAGGACCGGAGCGACGAGGAGCGCGAGCACGACGACCGCGACAAGCAGGGCGACCGGACACCGGGGGAGCCGGTGCCGGTGCGCAGCCGCTCCGGCGGGTTGCCACGGCTGGCGGACCCTGATGCGGAGACCAGGGAGCTGGAGGAGGAGGCGCAGATCCTCGTCGCCGCCCTCGCCGAGGACGGACCGGCGTCGCGTGATGAGCTGAACCGCCGGGTCCGGGCGCGCTACTGGGGCCCCGGACAGTACCGGCGAGCCCTGCGCCGAGGCATGGACAGCCACCGGATCGTCGTGCACGACGGACGACTGACGGTGCCGAGGCGGCAGCAGCGCTGATGAGTGCCCCGTGGCCGGCGCCTCCGCGGCTCAACTGGTGGGACGCGGTCTGGCGCCGGTTCTGGGCACTTCCCTTCGTGGTCGCGCTCGCGTCGCTGGGGCTCGGGCTGCTCCTGCCCGAGCTCGACGCGGCGGCGCGGCTGCCCACGGCCTGGGTCTTCCAGGGCGGGGTGGACGGCGCCAGGAGTCTGCTGGGCACGATCGCCGGCGCGATGATCTCCGTGACCGGCCTGGTCTTCTCGATCACGATAGTGGTCCTGCAGCTGGCCAGCAGCCAGTTCTCTCCCCGGATCCTGCGCACGTTCCTGGAGAGCCGCGTGGTCCAGCTGACGCTGGGGGCGTTCACCGGGTCGTTCGTGTACTCGCTGACGGTGCTCCGGGCGGTGCGTGGGGGCGAGGGCGGTCGGGTGCCGCAGATCGGGGTCACCGTCTCCTACGTCTACGTCGTGCTCGCCGTCGCCGCCTTCCTCGCGTTCATCCACCACATCACCACATCGGTCCAGGTCACGCAGATGCTGGCGAAGGCCCGCCGCCGCGCCGTGGCCACGGTCGGCTCCCTCGCGGGTCCCGACCACGTGGCGGCATCGTGGTCTCCCAGGCCTGGCACACCGCACACCGAGCTCCTCAACGATGAGAGGTGCGGCTACGTGACCAGCATCGAGCCCCGTCAGCTGGTCGAGGTCGCCACGGCGAATGACGTCGTCGTGGAGCTACGGCTCACGCCCGGCGACTACCTGGCGCCCGGCCAGCTGGTCGGGCGTGCCTGGGGACGGTCCGACCTGGCGGAGGAGGCACGCGACTCCGTGGCCAGGGCGGTTCAGCTGGCGGCCGAGCGGGACGGTCACGCGGACGCCGGCTTCGGGGTCCGGCAGATCCTCGACATCGCCGAGCGCGCGCTCTCACCAGGAGTCAACGACCCGACCACCGCGGTCCAGTCCGTCAACGAGCTCCACGTCGTCCTCCGGGCGATGGCACGGGTGGCCGACCCGTCGCCGTACTTGGTGGAGGAGGGTGAGGTCGTGGCGATGTACCGCCCGCAGCGGTACGCCGACGTGCTGGAGGCAGCGGTCGGGGAGCTCCTCCACTATGCAAGCGATGCCGTCCGGGTGCTCCCGCAGCTGCGGGTCGCGCTCGACGACATCCTCCGCGTCGCGCTGCCGCAGCACTGCCCCGCGACGGAGTCCGCGATCGCCCGGGTGGAGGCTCAGTCCTGCCAGGGGTAGAACGGCGGCATGTCCGTCGTACGCCCGGAGAAGTCGGGGTCCCGCTTCTCGAGGAACGATGCGACCCCCTCCTTGCCGTCCCCTCGCGAGGTGTAGAACATCGCGAGGGAGTCGATGCGGTGCGCCTCCAGTGGGTGTGGCTGCGCGGAGTTGCGGTACATCATCTGCCGGGTCAGCGCGGTGGCGACCGGGGAGCGGTGGCGGGTGAAGCGAGCGGCCAGCTCGTACGCCGCGGGCAGCAGCTCGTCGGGCGCGTGCACCGACCGGACGAGGCCGGCCTCCCGGGCTGCGGCCGCGTCGAGGATGTCGGCGGAGTACACCAGCTCCAGCGCGCGGCTGATGCCGACGATCCGGGGCAGGAACCAGGTGGAGCACGCCTCGGGGACGATCCCGATCTTGCCGAAGACCAGACCGACACGCGCCTTCTCCGAGGCCATCCGCACGTCCATCGCGAGTGTCATCGTGGCGCCGATGCCGACCGCTGGTCCGTTGATCGCCGCGATGACCGGCTTCGTGCAGGCGTAGATCGCCAGCGTCACGCGGCCGCCGGTGTCGCGGACGCCCTCGAGAACGGCGGGGTCCTCGAGCCGGTCGTGCATGTCCGACAGCGTCGGCTCCTGCGACTCGTCGAGACCGAACACGTTGCCCCCGACCGACAGGTCCATGCCGGCGCAGAAGGCGCGACCGCGACCGGTCACGACGACGACCGCGGACGTCGTCGTCGGCGGAGGCTCGCTCGAACGCGGCGACGAGCTCGTCGGCCATCTCCACCGTGAAGGCGTTGAGGGCGTCGGGACGGTCGAGGGTGAGGGTGAGGATGCCCTCGTCAACCGTGTAGTCGAGCGTGGCGTAGGCGGGCTGGGTCACGTGGTCGCTCCTGCGGGTCGGTGCGGTCAGGTCGATCGGCCGGTCGACTGCGGCATGCCGCTGGGGGTGCACAGGCCGTCCCCGACCTCGTCGGTGCGGTCCTCGGCGATGAGCGCGAACAGCTGCTCGGCACGGTCCTGGTCCCAGTTGACCGCGAGGTCGGCGATCGGGACGCCGCAGGTCAGCCCGGACGAGCCGTCGACGCGGGTCATCGCGTAGGCGAAGCGGGCGGCGTCGAACGGGCCGGTCCCCTCGCTGACCTGGACCGAGCTGGCCCCGCCGGTCATCACCCGCCAGTAGCGGACCGGGTTCACGACGGTGCGCCAGCTCACCACCTCGTTGCCGATCGCGGACACCACCTCACGCTGGTGCCGGGCGCGGTCGATGTCGCCCAGGTTCTGGGTGTGCCGGGACCGGGCGTAGCCGAGCGCGGTCTTCGCCGTCCGACCTCCTGGCATCCCTTGGAGATCTTCAGGTGGGCGAGCGGGTCGTCCATCGCGGTCTCGGGGCAGATCGTGATGCCCCCGACCGCGTCGACGAGTCGCACCAGGCCCTCGAACCCGATCTCGACGAAGTGGTCGATTCGGATGCCGGTCTCCTGCTCCATGGTGCGCACGAGCAGCTTCGGCCCGCCGACGGCGAACGCGGCGTTGATCTTGTCGGTGCCCCGGTCGGGGATGTCGACGATGGAGTCGCGCGGCACCGACATCAGCAGCGACGGGCCGGCCCCGGTGTGCAGCAGCATGATCGTGTCGGTGCGGTCGCCGGCGAGACCGGACCGGGCATCTCGAGCCCACGACGAGGTACGTCGTCCCGGGCTGCTCGTCGGGTCGGCCGCCCCCGGGGTCGACGTCGACGTTGCTCACCTTCACCCAGGCGTAGACGGGCACGGCGGCGAGGTAGACCAGCCAGGCCAGCAGCAGCAGCCACAGCCACCTCAGCCGGAACCCGCGACGGCGGCCACCGGACGAGCGCGGTCCGGCGAGCCGACGGGGAACGGCCGGAGGGTGAGGGGGCGATGTACCGCGGTGGCGGCGACGACCCGCGCGGAGCTTCCCGCCCGGACCCCTGCTGCGACGGCAGGACGCGCGTGGAGTCGCTCCTCCGACCCCGAGGGTGCTCCCGAGCCGCCGTACAGCCAGTCGTAGCGGTCGTCACCGGACCCGCCGCCTGGCCCCGGCCCGGTTTCCGAGCCCTCGCCGGGGCCTCGACCTGCAGTCATGCGCGCGACACTACTGCCCGCGCCCTACTGTGCTCGCCATGACCTCCGACCTGACTCCCGCCGCGACCCCCGCTCCTGAGCCGGGCGACGGGTCGCCCGGCCTCGCACCGCACCACGCCCGTACGACGCTGTCGCTGCTGATGGACCAGAGCCACGTGAACCTGCTCGGGAACGTGCACGGCGGCGTCATCATGCGACTGGTGGACAGCACCGCCGGGGCGGTGGCCCAGCGGCACAGCGGTGGGACGGCGGTGACGGCCGCCATGGATGAGATGGCGTTCCTGAACCCGGTGCACGTCGGGGACATCGTCCGGACCGTGGGACAGGTCAACTGGGCGGGGCGCACCTCCATGGAGATCGGGGTGCGGGTCGAGTCCGAGCCGTGGAACGAGGCCGGTCGCGAGCCGAAGCACGTCGCGTCGGCCTACCTGGTGTTCGTCGCCATCGACGCCGAGGGGCGGCCGCGGGAGATCCCGCCGCTGTCGCCGGAAAGCGACAAGGAGCGCCGGCGGATGCGGGAGGCGGAGATCCGTCGCGCGCACCGGCTGGCCCGCAAGCAGGAGATCGAGGCGGGGCGGACCGGCGCGCCGTGACCGGAGTGGCCGCTGTGACTGGTGATACTGGCTGAGCCCCACCTCAGCGAAAGGCCAGTGCATTGACCTCAGTCACGTCCCCGGGGGTGCGCACCGAGCCGATGCGCAGCCCGGACCGTGCGGCCGCGCTCTCCAGGGTCCGGCTCCGCCGAGCCCTGGTGCTCATGGGGATGACACTCCTGCTGCCGGGGTCCGCCCAGCTGGTGGCGGGCCGCAAGGACGTCGGCCGGGTGGCGATCCGGGTGTGGCTCGGCACCGTCGCGGTCGTGGTGCTCGGCACCGCGCTCGGGGCGATGTGGCACGGCTTCGCGATCAGGATGGGCGTCAACACGTTCGTCCTCGGAGCGCTGCGCATCTGGCTCACCCTGCTCGCCGTGGGGTGGGCGCTGCTGCTCATCGACGCCTGGCGGCTCGGTCAGCCCCTGGAGCTGACCCAGCGGCAACGGCTGCTGATGGTCGGTGTCAACGGCGTCATGGTGTTCGTGGTCGCCGGGTCGCTGCTCTTCGCCTCCCACATCGTCGCGGTGCAGCGCGACTTCATCATCGCCATGTTCGGCGACGGCACGAAGAGCGCTGCCGAGGACGGGCGCTACAACGTGCTCCTCATCGGGGGCGACGAGGGCGCCGGCCGGTGGGGACTGCGCACCGACAGCATGACGGTGGCCAGCATCGACGAGAAGACCGGCCGGACGATCCTCTTCGGCCTGCCGCGCAACATGACGAACTTCCCCTTCCCGGAGGGATCGGTGCTGGCGAACAAGTTCCCGCACGGCTACGACTGCGAGACCTGCGAGCTCAACAGCCTGGCCACCTGGGCCGCCGACCACAAGGCGCTCTTCGGCGACTCGCCCACGCCGGGCATCGACGCCACGATCGAGGGCATCGAGGGCATCACCGGCCTCAAGATCAACTACTACGCCCTGGTGAACCTCGAAGGCTTCCGTGACCTGGTCAACGCGATGGGCGGCATCACCCTGAACGTCCGGGACCGGATCCCGATCGACGTGCCGGTCGCCGGCTACATCGAGCCGGGCGTGCAGAAGCTCAGCGGGTACGAGGCCCTCTGGTTCGCCCGCTCCCGCGAGTCCGCTGACGACTACTCGCGGATGGCGCGCCAGAAGTGCGTGATGAACGCGATGGTGCAGCAGCTGAGCCCGCAGACCGTCATCACCAAGTTCGAGGCGCTGGCGAAGGCGGGCACCGAGCTCGTGCAGACCGACCTCCCGGCCTCCGAGCTGGACACCTTCGCCGAGCTGGCGCTGAAGGCCCGCTCCCAGAAGATCTCCTCGGTCTCCTTCGTGCCACCGGCGATCCAGACCTACGACCCCGACATCGACAAGATCCAGTCGATGATCGGGGACGCGATCGAGAAGTCGGAGGCCGCGCCGGCGCCCAAGCCCGCGAAGCACACCAAGGGCTTCTCGGCCCACAAGGGTGGCGCCACCACCGGGGGGTCGCTCGGCACGCTGTCCTCAGGCTACGCCGCGAACCAGGCCGAAGACCTCACCAAGGTCTGCTGAGCGCCCCGCCGTATGGTCTCCGGCGTGGGGTCACGCATCGTCGCCGTCGTCGTCACCTGGAACCGTGCGGAGCTGCTGGCTCGGATCCTCCGGGCCATCGACGCCCAGGAGACCCGGCCCGGACCGCGTCGTCGTCGTCGACAACGCCTCGACTGACGGCACGCCCCAGGTTCTCGACCGCCTGGCCGACGAGCTCGCCACGCCGTTCGACGTGGTCCGGCTCGACCGGAACACCGGAGGAGCCGGCGGCTTCAACTCCGGGATGACGGCCGCCTGGACCTCGACGCCGACCTGCTGTGGCTCATGGACGACGACGGCCAGCCCCCGCCGGACTGCCTCGCGACCCTGCTCCGGCACGTCGACCGGTACGACTTCCTGGGACCGGCGGTGGTCGCGGAGGACGACCGTCGCCGGCTGTGCTTCCCGATCCGGATCCCCGGCACGGCCCGGGTGGTGCACGACATCGCCCACGTCGAGGCCGCCGCGGTGGATGGGCTCCTGGCGGACGTGGTCATCCCGTTCAACGGGGTGCTCGTCACTCGGGAGCTGGTGGGCCGCATCGGCCTGCCCCGTGAGGAGTTCTTCATCTGGGGCGACGACGTGGAGTTCCTCTGGCGGGCCAGGAGGGCCGGCGCCCGGGTGGCGACGGTGGTGCCCACACGGTTCCTGCATCCGGCCACCGACGACCTCGGCACGCCGATGATGTTCGGTCGGACGACGTACAACCACTCGCCGTCCGACCTGAAGCACTACTGCATGGTGCGCAACAACGTGACGAACCTGAAGGAGTACGTCGGCCTTCTCGGCGTGCTGGCGTTCCTCCTCAAGACCGTGTGGTTCTACCTCTTCACCCGCCCGTCGCCAGCACGGATGGCACTGAGCGCCCGCGCGTTGTGGGCGGCGGCACGGGGCGACTTCACCGGGCACGAGAGGTTCCTGTCGTGACCGAGAGCTCCCAGACAGTCGCCATCGTGATCGTGACCTTCAACCGCGCCGATCTGCTCACCCGCTGTCTGGACGGGCTGGCCGCGCTCGAGCACCGCCCGGACACGGTCTACGTGGTGAACAACGCCAGCCAGGACCACACGCACCAGGTGATCGAGGCGCGCACCGACCTGCCCGTGTGGGGGATCCACTCCCCGGAGAACCTCGGCGGGGCGGGCGGCTTCGAGCTGGGCGTGCGCGCGGCGTACGACGCGGGCCACGACCGGATCTGGCTGATGGACGACGACGTCGTGCCGGCCCCCGGCTGCCTCACCGTGCTGATGGCGCACCCGGGCCCGGCGCTGATGGCGGTGCGCGAGGACCGCGACGGGATCCTGTGCGAGAAGGCCGCGACCGTGTTCGACCTGCGGAACCCGCTCGCGGTGCACCCCAAGCGGCAGACGGTCGACGAGCGGTACCCGACGCGGGCGTCGATGCCCGCCGAGGTCGGGATCGAGAACGTCGCGTTCGAGGGCTTCATGGTGCACCGGAGCGTGGTCGCCGCGGTCGGGCTGCCGGATCCCGGATTCTTCATCTTCTACGACGACGTCGACTTCGCGGTCCGGGCCAGACGCGCCGGGTTCCCCATCGTCGCCCTCCGCGACGCGGTGCTGGTCCGGCAGCTCGACTTCGACCAGCAGCACGACATGCGGTCGTGGAAGGGCTACTACATGTACCGCAACCTCTTCGTGGTGCACATGAGGTACGGCGAGAACCTGCTGGTCCGGTTGAAGCCGTACCTCATCGCACTGGCCGTGCTCCTGCTGACGCCCTTGCGTGGTGGCCGCGCCGAGGCGGTCAACGTGCTGCGCGCGATCCGCGACGCGCCCGCGGTCGCAAGGCGCGGCCCGCCGCGCCCACCCGCGGACACCGGCGGTGGGACCACCCACGGCTAGACTCGGCCACGCCTATGGCCGGTGGAGGCGCGCCGGCAGCAACCGCGACCCAGGAGCAGCTCCTTGAACCCTGACCTCGTCGTCGTCGGATCCGGCTTCTTCGGACTCACGATCGCCGAACGCTGTGCCAACGAGCTCGGGCTGAAGGTGCTGGTGCTGGAGCGGCGCCACCACCTCGGCGGCAACGCGTACTCCGAGCGGGACTCCGAGACCAACGTGGAGGTGCACAAGTACGGCGCGCACCTCTTCCACACCTCCAACGAGCGGGTGTGGGAGTACGCGAACCGCTTCACCAGCTTCACCGACTACAAGCACCGCGTCTTCGGCAAGTACCAGGGACAGGTCTACTCGCTGCCGATGAACCTGGGGCTGATCAACCAGTTCTTCGGCAAGAGCCACACGCCTGACGAGGCCCGCGCCCTCATCGCCGAGCAGGCCAGCGAGATCGCCACCGAGGACGCCGCCAACCTCGAGGAGAAGGCGATCAGCCTGATCGGCCGCCCGCTCTACGAGGCGTTCATCAAGGGCTACACCGCCAAGCAGTGGCAGACCGACCCGACGAAGCTGAGTGCGGACATCATCACGCGGCTCCCGGTCCGCTACACCTTCGACAACCGCTGGTTCAACGACACGTACGAAGGGCTCCCCGTCGAGGGCTACACCGCCTGGCTGACCAAGATGGCCGACCACCCGGACATCGAGGTGCGTCTCGACACGGACTTCTTCGACGTCGCCGACGAGTTCAAGGGCAAGGTGCCGGTGGTCTACACCGGCCCGGTCGACGAGTACTTCGGCCACTCCGAAGGCAAGCTGTCGTGGCGCACCGTGGACCTCGAGGAGAGCGTCGTCGAGGTCGACGACTTCCAGGGCACCGGGGTGATCAACTACAACGACCAGGAAGTGCCCTACACCCGGATCATCGAGTTCAAGCACTTCCATCCCGAGCGGGAGAAGACGCACCTGCCCGGCAAGAGCGTCATCGTCCACGAGTACTCCCGGTTCGCCGAGGACGGCGACGAGCCGTACTACCCGATCAACACCGCCGAGGACCGCGAGAAGCTGCTGAGGTACCGCGACCTGGCGAAGAAGGAGCCGATGGTGCTGTTCGGCGGCCGCCTCGGCACGTACAAGTACCTCGACATGCACATGGCCATCGGGTCGGCGCTGTCGATGTTCGACAACTTGCTCAAGCCGCACTTCGAGTCCGGTGAGGCCCTGCACAGCGGAGGAGTCGACGAATGAGCAGCACGACCTTGACAGGAGCCCCGGTGAGCACCGTGGACGGCACCCAGGGGTCCGCGGAGCAGGCTCCCACAGGCGTCCGCCGGGTGCTGCAGCGGCAGATCCTGCCGGCCGACCGCGACATGGACGTCCTGCCGCTGTACATCGACCGCGAGCAGGCGATCCTCGATGCTGGCGGCCGGGACAAGGGCGCCACCGTCGTCATGGCGCAGCAGGAGCACCTCGAGCCGGAGTCGGTCCTCGACCGGCACCGGCTGCGCGTCCGTCCGGGCAAGCGGGTCTCGTTCGGCACCTACTTCAACGGCTTCCCTGCCAGCTACTGGCGGATGTGGACGGTGGTCAAGAACGTGACGCTCACCGTGCGCGTCACCGGCGCCGAGGCCACCATCGTCGTCTACCGGTCGATGGCCGACGGCCGCTCGCAGCGAGTCGACTCGGTGACCACCGAGGACGCGGCCGGCGGCGAGTACACCTTCGAGCTCCCGCTCAAGCCGTTCGGTGACGGGGGCTGGTACTGGTACGACGTCCTCACCGGCTCCGACGACGTGGTCGTGGAGTCGGCGGAGTGGTCGGCCGTCGTGCCGGAGGAGCGGGCGGCTCAGGGCACGGTCACCATCGGCATCACCACGATGAACCGGCCCGAGTTCTGCTCCCAGCTGCTCGCCCAGGTGGGCAGCGACCCGACGGTGCACGAGCTTCTCGACGAGGTCCTCGTGATCGAGCAGGGCACCCAGCTCGTCAAGGACGCCGACGACTTCCCGGCAGCGCAGGAGGCGCTCGGCGACAAGCTGCGCATCATCGAGCAGGGCAACATCGGCGGCTCGGGCGGGTTCGCGCGCGCACAGTACGAAGCGCTCCAGTCCGACCGCTCGACGTACGTGCTCTTCCTGGACGACGACATCGTCGCCGAGCCCGAGAGCATCCTGCGCGCGGCGACCTTCGCCGACCTCGCGCGTCGCAAGACCATCGTCGGCGGGCACATGTTCAGCCTCTATGCCAAGTCGCGGCTGCACAGCTTCGGGGAGATCATCAACCGCTACCGCTTCTGGTGGGAGTCGCCCGGCACCGTCCGCAACGACTGGGACTTCAGTGAGCGCAACCTCCGCAGCTCGCGGTGGCTGCACCGGCGCATCGATGTCGACTTCAACGGCTGGTTCATGTGCCTGATCCCGCTCGACGTGGTGCGCGACATCGGCCTGTCGCTCCCGCTGTTCATCAAGTGGGACGACGCGGAGTACGGCGTCCGGGCCGCCGAGGCCGGCTACCCGACCGTCACCATGCCGGGCGCCGCCGTCTGGCACGTGCCGTGGACCGACAAGAACGACGCGCTCGACTGGCAGGCGTACTTCCACCAGCGCAACCGGATCATCGCGGCGCTGCTGCACTCGCCCTACGACTGGGGCGGCCGGATGGTGCGCGAGAGCTTCTACCACCAGGTCAAGCACCTCTTCGCCATGCAGTACTCCACCGCCGAGCTGCGGCACCGCGCCATCGAGGACGTCCTGGCCGGCCCGCAGAAGCTGCACCCGGACCTGCTCACGAAGCTGCCAGAGATCCGGAAATTGCGCACGGCGTACGTCGACGCCCGTACCGAGACCGACCCCGACGCATTTCCTCCGGTGCGCCGCGAGAAGCCGCCGAAGCGCGGTCAGGACCCGACCGCACCGCGTGGCCGCGTCGGCGAGGTGATCACCGGCGCGAAGAGCGCGATCCGGCAGGTGCTTCCGAAGCGGACGATGTCGGACCGCTACCCCGAGGCCCGGCTGCCGGCCATGGACGCCAAGTGGTGGATGATCGCCCAGTTCGACTCGGCGGTGGTCTCCACCTCCGACGGCACCATGGCGTCGTGGCACCACCGGGACCGCAAGGAGTTCCAGACTCTCCTGCAGCGCACGACGGCGATCCACGAGCGGTTGCTGCGTGAGTGGCCGCGGCTCGCCAAGCGCTACCGCGCGGCGCTCCCCGAGCTCACCGCGCCCGAGCTGTGGCAGCAGACGTTCGCGGCGTCCACCGAGGAAGAGGCGTGATCCAGGTCCCCGTCGAGCACGAGGTCGACCCGAGCTGGGTACCGGACGCCCCTCTGGTGGAGCCGGCCCCCCGGGGCGGCCTCATCGACGTGTTCCGGAAGCGTTACCTTCTCCGGCTGCTGGTCCGCAAGGAGATCCAGGCGCGGTACAGCGGGTCGTTCCTCGGCCTGCTGTGGTCCTACGTCATGCCGGCGATCCGGTTCTCCATCTACTACTTCGTCATCGGCATCATCATCGGCCTGCACAAGGGGACTCCGGCCTTCGGCATCCACATGTTCGCCGGCCTGGTCTTCGCGCACTACTTCACCGAGACGTTCAGCGCCGGCACGCGCTCGATCGTGCGGAACCGGTCGATCCTCAGCAAGATGCCCATGCCCAAGGAGATGTTCCCGGTGGCGTCGATGCTGGTGTCGGCGTTCCACGTCATCCCCGGCATGGTGATCCTGAGCGTCGCCGGCCTCCTGGTCGGCTGGACGCCCGACCCCGCCGGTGTGCTGGCCGGGCTCATGGGCTTCACCATCGTCGGACTGCTCGGAACCGCGCTCGCCCTGCTCTTCAGCGCCGCCAACGTGTACTTCCGCGACTTCGGCAACATCGTCAGCACCCTGACGCTGTTCGTGCACTTCACGGTGCCGATGATCTACCCCTACAGCATGGTGCAGGACCGGTTCGGCGAGCTCGCGAGGTACTACCTGATCAACCCGGTCGCCGAGGCGGTGCTGCTCAACCAGCGCTGCTTCTGGGTCGGGGCGACGCCGGACCCGGAGCGCTACATCAGGACGGATCTGCCGGAGCACCTGTTCCTTATCGGGTTTGCGCAGATCGGCGTGTGCCTGGTGATCCTCCTCCTGGCCCAGCTCTGGTTCTCCCGGCTGGAGAAGAAGTTCGTGGAACGGCTGTGATCACCCGATGAGCACCGAATCCATCGTGGTGCGCAACGCCACGAAGCAGTTCACGATGCGCTACCACCGGACCATGAAGCAGATCGCCCTTGCGAAGGCCCGGGGGCAGAGCATCAGCGACACCTTCCTCGCGGTCAACGACGTCTCGTTCACGGTGCAGCAGGGCGAGGCGATCGGGCTCATGGGCCTCAACGGCTCGGGCAAGTCCACGCTGCTCAAGCTGATCAGCGGCGTGATGAGGCCCGACAGCGGCACGGTGGTGACCCGCGGCCGCATCGCCGGCCTCATCGCCACCGGGGCCGGCTTCCACCCCCAGCTCACCGGCCGCGACAACGTCTTCATGAACGCGGCGATCATGGGTATGTCCGAGGCCGAGACCAGGCGCAAGTTCGACGACATCGTCGAGTTCGCGGATATCGGGAAGTTCATCGACGTCCAGGTCGGCCACTACTCCTCCGGCATGTTTTCCCGCCTCGGCTTCGCGGTCGCGGTGCACACCGACTCCGACATCTTCCTCATCGACGAGGTGCTTGCGGTGGGGGACAAGCCCTTCAAGCGCAAGTGTCTCGCGCGGATGGAGGAGATCCGCCAGACCGGTCGGACGCTCTTCTACGTCAGCCACTCGGCACCGTCCGTGCGGCGGATGTGCGACCGGGTGCTCGTCCTCGAGAAGGGCGTCCTCGGCTACGACGGCCCGGTCAAGGAAGGCATCAAGTACCTCAAGTACGACAACGACCCCGACGACGTCTCCTCGGAGAACGAGGAGGACGGCTACGACGAGGACGCCGAGCTCGGCGCCGACATCTGAGCCGACCCGGCGCATCCTGCCCCTGGTATTTCTAGGTCAACTACTGGGACCTGCATCGATGCAGGTCAGGGCTGACGCCGTGTGGCACAGATGTGGCAGGACGGAAGGGTTGGCGGCGCAGAACGGCGCTTCCGCCTCGCAGGGAACGGTTTACGATCACTGTGAGACGCTCAAGTTGGACGGAACTCGGCCGGACCGTGAGAGCACGCTGCGGGTCTCGGCCGATGTCCTGAATGGTCACGTTGAAGCGGCCTGGGCCCTGCTGGAGGAGACTGGGGACGACGGTTCCTCGGGTTGGTCCGTGTTCGGACCAGGTGACTACTCCGATCATAGGCTTCCTGTCTTCGACGATGGCGAAGACGTAGCCACAGTCACGTTCTCGGAGGCCAGACCGTGCCCGCCGTACCGGATCTTCTTGACTGGGGCAACGGCGAGTCCCCACTCCTGATGGAGGCTTGGCTCTATCAGGGGAGTGGAAGTGGAGATGCCCTGGGAGGACTTCACGAAGTACGCCGATGAGAGTGCGACGAGCTGATCGATGTGCCGTGACTCTCACAGGTACGTACCGGGAGGTGGTGCGTGAGATCGCGGTGGCGGAGGGGTCTGACGACAACCGACCAGATGCGGGTAGGGAAGGGCCTCGGGCGTGACGTCCGGGGTGCCAAAGTTGACTCCCTGGACTGGCCGTGAGGCCCTGGTCCATCGACGAGTCGGGCGTCTTCGGCCGGCTTCGTCCTGCACGACCAGGGCGACGACATCGCCGGCCACCTCGTCACCCTGTTCTCGCGAACGGTCAGCGGGTTCATCCGCGACAACCTCGCCTTCTTCGCCTCATGGGCATCTACTACGACAGCGGCCAGAAGGAGCTGACGAACGTCGTCAACAGCGTCTTCAATGCTCACCTGTCCACCGTCGCGGTCTCGACACCGAAGGACAGCGCCGAGCGTGCCCTGACGAAGGGCTACTTCAAGACGATGGACGCGAAGCGGTTCGGGTCGTGACCGGAGCCCCAGATGTGGCAGAAATGTGGCAGGACGACCAGCCGCGACCGATCGGAGCCAACGACTCCCAACACTCCCGACACGTTGGTGCAGGTCAACCGCACTGTGTCGGCATCGGCCAGCAACTGCCGCTGAGCGTGCCGCGCTTCCCGTGGCAGGACGCGCCGGCTCGCGAATCACATCGATGTGCTTATTGTCGGACTGACTGAATTACAAGGATGTAGTTCACCGGAAACGCTGGCGCAGCGGTGTTACTGGTGTGACATTTGGGGTGCCTGAGATACCTGATGCCGTGGGAGCCCCTGTCAGATGCCCGAGTCCAGAAGCCGTTTCGTCCTTGCTTGCCAGCAGGTTTTCGCTTGCGCAGTCGTCGCGGCGGTGGGTATCTCAGCGGCCGGTGTCGTCGAGCTCGAGATCGTCCGCCCGGGCCAGGAGGCCCGCATCGGGGCCCTCGGCTCGGGGCCGATGTCGCTGGTCTCGTCGGCTCCGGTGAAGCCCACGGTTCGCACGGTGCCCCTCGGTGGAGGGGCCACGGCGGGCCGCAGCACGCTTCCCTCCGAGTCTGGCACCGACTCCGCCGGAGCGCAGACGATTCGCGTGGTCGGTGACGTCGAACCGGTCACCGGTTTCGCCACCGTCGGCGTCACCTGGGACGACGGTCAGCAGCTCGACACCGAGGACGTCTTCATCGAGGTCCGCACGCGCGAGGACGGTGTGTGGTCGGCGTGGCAGCAGATGGGTTACGACCCCGACCACGAGCCCGACCCGGGCACCGAGGGCCCCGACGTCCGCAACGGCACCGACGCGGTGGTCGTCGGCGACGTGGACGACGTCCAGGTGCGGGCCACCACGGACACCGGCTCGGCCCCGCGGCAGCTGGCGCTCGCGATCGTCGACCCGGGGGAGGACCGGGCCCCGGTCGAGGAGGCGCCCGCCATCGACACCGGGGATCTGTCCGACGGGACCGGGAGCACCGGGCCCGCGCCGACGTACCCCGGCGACGCTGCGACGCTGAGCGCCGAGCGGATGGCGGTCGCACCAAAGCCGCAGATCTTCTCGCGGGCGCAGTGGGGGGCCGACGAGCGGCTCCGGGACCCGAGGTCGCTGCACTACGGCAAGATCCAGACGAGCTTCGTGCACCACACGGTGAACGCCAACAACTACAGCAAGGACCAGGTGCCCTCGATCCTGCGGGGCATCTACGCCTACCACACCCAGTCGCGGGGCTGGAGCGACATCGGCTACAACTTCCTGGTCGACCGGTTCGGCCGCATCTGGGAGGGCCGGTACGGCGGTGTCGACCGCCCCGTGGTCGGCGCCCACACGCTGGGCTACAACGAGGAGTCGTTCGCCATGTCGGCGATCGGCAACTACGAGGAGGTCCAGCCCAGCGACGCCATGCTCCAGGCCTACGCCGAGCTGTTCGCCTGGAAGCTGTCCCTCGCGGGGGTCGCGGCGGACGAGCCGAAGATCTGGGTCCAGGACCGCTACCTGCAGGCGATCAACGGCCACCGGGACGCGGGCCAGACGGCGTGCCCGGGCAAGTACCTCTACGCCAAGCTCCCCGAGATCCGCAAGCGGGCGACCGCCATCCAGCGCGGTGCCACCACGAGCAGCCCGCCGCCGATCGGCCCGGGCAGCCCCCTGGACGCGAACCTCTCCGGGTCCGACTGGCCGGACCTCGTGGTCCGCGACCGTGAGACGCACCATGCGGTGATCGTGCGGACCCTGGGGCAGGTGGCCTTCGGTCACGCGCTCACCGCCGTGACGAGCTGGACCGACAAGGACCTCGTGACCCCGGCCGGTGACCTGGACGGCGACGGCGTCGCCGATGTGGTGGCGCGCGACGCGTCCACCGGGGAGACCGGCCTGTTCCTGGGGACCCTCGACGGCGAGCTGCGTCCGACGGAGACCGTCTACAGCCGGTTCGGCAAGCTGGACCAGCTGACCGGGGTCGGTGACTTCGACGGGAAGGACGGCAACGACCTCGTCGGGCGACGCGCGGACACCGGCGAGCTCCTGCTCTTCCCCGGTCGCGGTGACGGCTCCTTCCGCAAGGCCGTCTCGCTGGCGGACGACTGGACGGCTTACGACCTGACCACGGGCGTCGACGACTTCGACGGGGACGGGCAGCCCGACCTGGTGGTCCGCGACGGCGCCACCCTGTCCCTCGTTCCTGGCGCGATGTCCGGTGACCGCCCGGTGCTGGGCGCCCCGGTGGCCATGCCCGGGACGTGGGACGGCTTCGACGTGGTTGCCGGCCGCGGCGATGTCACGCGCGACGGGATGGCCGACCTGGTGGCGCGGGATGGCGACACCGGAGTCACCTACGTGTACCCCGGCGACGGTCAGGGCGGCTGGAGCCACCGCATCGGTGGGTGGGGCAAGTACCGGCGCCTGTCCTGGCTCGCCGTCGGCGGCCAGCTCGCCGACGGCCGCAAGCCCGACCTGGTCGGCCTGAACGCCAAGGGTCGCCTGCGGGTGTTCCCCAACAGCGGGCAGCGCAACGTGGGCAACCCCATCGACACCGGTGTGGTGCTCGACGACGTCGACCTGGTCCTCAACGTGGGGGACTGGAACGGCGACGGGCGCGGCGATGTGATGACGCGCCAAGCGTCCACGGGCACGCTGCAGCTGCGACCGGGGCTCCGCCGCAACCGGCTCGGCCAGCCGGTGACCGCCGGCACCGGATGGGGATCGGTCACCCGGATCGCGGCCGTCGGGGACGCCACGGGTGACGGCAACCCCGACCTGGTCGGGCGGGCGGCGGACGGCACCGACCGGGTCTATCCCGGCGACGGCGGCACCGGCTTCTCCGCCAGCTACGTGGCCCGGTCCACCGTCCCCGGCCGGACCCAGGTGGGCGTCGGCTTCTGGGACGACGACGAGACCCCGGACACCGCCCTGCGGCGCACCGACGGCACGCTGTGGACCTGGCTCTCCCACGACGGGGCCACCGAGGAGGTGGCCACCGGCCTGCGTCGCTACGACTGGGTGCGGGGGCTCGGCGACCTCGACGGGGACGGTCGCGCCGACCTTGTGGTGCGCACCCGGTCCTCCGGCGACCTCTACCTGCTACCCGGGAGGAAGTCGGGCTTCGCTCCCCGACGCTTCATGGCAGCTGGGTTCGGCGGCTACGACCTGGCCGGCTGACGGAGCCCGGCTACTCCCGGGGCCCCGGGGCGCCCTCGCGGTGCACCGCAGTGACGTGCTCGGCGGTCGCCCGGTGCTCCCAGCCGGCCGGGTCGGGGTGCGCCACCCACACGGTGCCGCCACCGCCCAGCAGCGGCGCCAGGAAGGCCAGGAGCCCGTCCTCCGACGTCGTCGGCGCGTCGGTGAGCAGCCGTGTTCCCGGGGCGCTCCAGGCATGACCGGCGGATGCTCGCAGCAGGTCCTCCTGAGTGCTGGGCCGCTCCGCCTGCCAGGCGACGTCGGTTGCCTCGGGCGGGTCGTAGGCGACGAAGGAGTCCGGCTGCCCCCAGACGACCACGCCGAAGTCGACCACGCCGTCCGGCAGCGGCTCGGTGAAGCGCCTGCCCATCGGGTCGAGCGAGAGAGCGACGACCCGTGCGCCTGCGGCGGCGTGCTCCTCGACGCCGTCCGGGCCGCACACGACGAGGTCGGCGGGCGTGAGGTCGGATCCGCTGCTCCCGGGTGAGCGCACGGCCAGACCGGTGCTCCAGCACGCGCCCAGCCAGACGGGGGCGAGCCAGTGGATCGGCAGGTCGACCAGCACCGTGTCCCCGCGCTCCAGGCCCACCTCGTCCTGCAGGACGCCGGCGGTCTTGGCCACCCAGTTGGCGTAGGTCACCACCGACAGCTCGACGCGCTCACCCGTCGCGTCGTCGTAGAACGTCACCAGGGGCCGGCTGCCGGAGCGGCGCACGTGGTCGGCGAGCACGTCGGGAAAGGTCGGTGCAGTCACCGACCCCACCCTAGAACCACCCGGAGGTGAGGCCGCCGAGGAGTCCGCCTCCGCCGAGGAAGGCCGCGAACCGCAACGTCCGGCCGACGAAGCCGACGGTCAGGAAGACCCCCAGGTTCATCCTCAGCTGACCGGCCAGCACGGCCAGGATGGCGAAGGGCGGGAAACCGCTGACCGCGGACACGAAGAGCAACGCCCCGCCGACCCAGGGTCGGTCATGGGTCCGGCCCCGCCAGAGCTCGAGCTTGGCCTTGGCCTTGGGCTTCTCCACCTTGCGCCGTACCCACCCCCACCGCAGCGCGTTCGCACCGAGGTAGTACCAGACCAGCTTGCCGGCCATCTGGCCGAAGCCGCCCACCGCAGCCAGGAGCCACACACCGTGGTAGGACGACGACATCGCCGACATCCCCAGCAGGTAGACCTCGATGTTCACCACAGGGATGAGCGCAGACGCGACCGCGACCCCCAGCAGGCCGAGGACCTCTCCCACCGGCTACGGGGCGTTCGGCTCGGGTGAGTCGCTGTAGGGGTAGTCCTTCATGAACTCCTCCAGGACCTCGCCGCTGACCTCGGAGCAGTACTCCCACACGCCGACCTGCCCGTCCGGATTGCCGTTCGTGCCGCCCATGGACCAGTGGGTCAGGGCCACGTGGCTGTTGCCGGGGAAGGTTTCACCGTCGTCGCTCGTCCACGGTGCGGCGATGAACTTGTCGGTGAAGTCGCTGTTGCTGGGGAAGTTCTTGGCGACCGCCCGCAGGTCGGCCATCTGCTCGTCGTCGTCGGCGACCGTCTCGTCGTACCAGAGGATCGTGTGGCCGTGCTCGAGGCTGTGCACCAGCTGCTCCACCGGTGGACGGTCGTCCACGGTGTACAGCTTGCGGATCTGCGGCCCGGCGAGGTAGTTCCCCCAGTGGGCGCCGAACGCCGGCGGAGTCTGCTTGTAGAGGATCTTCTGTCCCTGCGGCTGGTGGTCGTTGTTCCCCTCGGCCGGCTCGGTGACGATGTCCTGGCACCCCGCGTCGGAGGCCGGTACGCCGATGGCGGCGAGCGAGCTTCCCGAGCCGCCGCCGTCGGCCTTGACGAACTGCCAGACCGCGGCACCGATGATCAGGGCGCCGACCCCCACGGCCGCACCCACCACCAGCAGGCCCTGGCGCCGCTCCCGGCGCTTCTGCTCGCGCCGCATCTGCTCGACGACGGCGCGACGGTCCACGTCCTTGCTGGGCTTCGCCACGTCGGGTCTCCTCGGCCGCTCGGGTGACTGGGAGTCTCGGGACGTCCCTGTGCGTCCTCGGAAGTCTACGGAAGCCGTTGTCGGTAGGTGACGCGGTCCGCGCTCTGCGGGTCGTCGGGTTCCCACCCGTGCGCACGGGCGGCGACCTCGAGGCGCGCGGCGAGACGCCCGCGGCGCCGCATGTCGTCGGCGAGCAGGTCGGCGGTGACGGTGCCGTCCACGGGGTCCGTGGCGAGGCGGCTGTCCGGGCCGGCGACGGAGGCCAGCACCCGCACGAGGTCGTCGGCCCCGACGGGAGCCCCGAAGCCTCTGCCGGCATCGCCGCTCAGCGCGTGCATGACCGCCTCGCGGGCGCCGAGGCCGAACATGTCGGACTCCTCGTCGCGGACCAGCGCGGCGGCCCCCGGGCCGTCGTCCTCGGCAGGAAGCACCAGGTGGTCCAGCCCCCGTACGACGGCGACCGGGGTCATCGAGAGCTTCCCCTTGGCGAGGTCGCCGGCACCGGCGACCTCGTCGGCGAGCGCCGGCGCGGTGACCGCGAGCAGGTTCCCGTAGCCGTCGGTGCGTCCGGCGTGGTCGTCGATCACTGCCAGGCCGGCGGCGCCGATCGCGATGTCGGTCTGCCCGGTGCGCCAGGCGCGCCCGCTGGTGTCGCTGACCACCACGGCCACGTGACGCCCCGACAGCGCACGGATGCGGCTGCGCAGCGTCCGTGCCGAGGCGTCCGGGTCCTCGGGGAGCAGCACCAGGGTGCCCGGGTGGCTGTTGGAGGCGTCGATGCCGGCGCCGGCCATCACCAGCCCGTGCCGGGTCCGCACGATCGCCGTCTCACCGCGGCGGGCCACGACCCGGTCGGTCTCGGCTGCGAGCGCGTCGGCCTTGCTGCCGGTCACCACGCGGTCCTCGGCCTTGCTCACCACCTTGCTGGTGACCACGACGATGTCGCCGTCGTGCAGGGCGGCACCCGCCAGGATCACGGCAGCCAGGTCGGTCCGCGCCGTCACCTCGCCGATGCCGGTGACGGCGTGCACGCTGAACGAAGGCACGGCCGGATCAGCCCGCACGGGCCACGAGATCGTGGCCGACCAGGCGCAGCGCCGCCTGGGCCATGTCGGCGGTGGCGTCCGCGTCGCTCATCATGAGCGGCGCCGCCGCGGCGCGGAGGCCTGCCCGCCTCAACCGTTCCACCGACCCGGAGTCGGCGGTGTCCACCAGCCAGCCGTCGAGGACCCCGCCGTGGCTGCGCGCGCCGTAGAGCTCACCGACCCCTGCGGCCGAGACCTCGACGCCGACGGCGGTGAGGAGCTGCTCGGCCATCCCGCGCACGTGGCGACCCGCGACGATGGGGGAGAGGCCCACCACGGGGGCCTCGGTGTCCCGGAGCGCGTCCCGGATCCCGGGGACCGCGAGGATCGTGCCGACGGAGACCACCGGGTTGGACGGGGGCAGCAGCACCGCGTCGGCGCCGCGGATCGCGTCCTCGACGCCGGGCGCGGGGCGCGCCCGGTCCGCACCGACGGCGACCACGGTGCGGGCGGGAACGGCGGCCTGGAGCCGCACCCAGTACTCCTGGAAGTGGACGACCCGCTGCCCCGAGGGCTGGGTAGGGTCGTCGACGGCGACGTGGGTCTCCACGCGGTCGTCGGTCATCGGCAGCAGCCGGACGCCCGGCTGCCAGCGCCGGCACAGCGCCTCGGTGACCGCGGACAGCGGGTAGCCGGCGCCGAGCATCTCGGTGCGGACGAGGTGGGTGGCCAGGTCGCGGTCACCGAGCCCGAACCAGCTCGGCTCCACGCCGTACGCCGCGAGCTCCTCCTTGACCTTCCACGACTCGTCGCGGCGCCCCCAGCCGCGGTCGATGTCGATGCCGCCGCCGAGGGTGTACATCACCGTGTCGAGGTCCGGACACACCTTGAGGCCGTGCAGCCAGATGTCGTCGGCGGTGTTCGCGACCACCGTGATCTCCGCCTGCGTGGCGGTGCGCTGGACCAGCTGCAGGAGGCCTTGGAGGAACCGGGCGCCGCCGATCCCCCCGGACAGCACGGTGTAGCGCACCCGTCGCGGGCGCCTCTGGGTCGTCATTTGCCCCTCATATCCGTTTGGCGGACCGGTGGTCAACTTGGGCCATATAGCAGAGCTGGGGTTGACTTACGCGATACGACAAGCATGTAATTCCCCCAGTGTCATTCACGAAGTGTGTTCTGCGCCACGCTGGAGCGTTTCCCCATCACCCGCACGTCGGGTGAGCGGTCAGGGCGGACAGCCGCACCCGAGGATGCAACCACAGGGCGAGGGGGATCCGCCGGGGTCTCACGGGTCGAAAGGGCGAGGACCATGCGAGAACTGTTCGTACTTGACGGAGAGGTCGAGGAGCTGGGGTGGCAGGACCGCGCCCTGTGCGCCCAGACAGACCCGGAGGCGTTCTTCCCCGAGAAGGGCGGCTCGACGCGGGAGGCCAAGCGGGTCTGCCTGACCTGCGACGTCCGCGGTGAGTGCCTCGAGTACGCACTGCAGAACGACGAGCGCTTCGGCATCTGGGGCGGGATGTCCGAGCGGGAGCGCCGCAAGCTGAAGAAGCGCGCGGTCTGACCAGCCCCCACGGCGCGGGACCCGTAGGGTGGTTCGCCGTGACGGAGTCGGTGACGGCGCTCCTGGTGAGCCATGACGGCGGCCGGTGGCTGCCCCAGGTGCTCGACAGGCTCGGCCGACAGACCGTGCCGCCGACGCGGGTGGTCGCGGTCGACACCGGCTCCACGGACGACTCCGTCCTCCTGCTGAAGGCGGCCCTGCCGCCCGACGCCGTGCTCGAGGTCGACCGGACGACGCCGTACCCCGCGGCGGTCCGCACCGCGCTGGACGCCGTGGCCCGGGACGACGACGGCGGTCACGACGACGGCTGGGTCTGGCTGCTGCACGACGACAGTGCGCCGGCCCCCGACGCGCTCGAGTGCCTCCTCGCCGCCGGCGGTGAGCCCGGTGACCCCCAGATCCTGGGGCCGAAGATCCGCGAGTGGCCCTCGCTGCGCCGGCTGCTCGAGGTGGGGGTCACGATCAGCGGCACCGGTCGACGCGAGACCGGCCTCGAGCGCGGCGAGTACGACCAGGGTCAGCACGACGAGCCCCGTGACGTGCTGGCGGTCAACACCGCGGGCATGCTCGTGCGCCGTTCGGTCCTCGACCGCCTCGGCCTCGACCCGGAGCTGCCGGTGCTGCACACCGATCTGGACCTGGGATGGCGCGCCGCCCGCGCAGGGCTCACCGTCCGCGCGGTGCCGTCGGCCGTGGTGTTCCACGCCGAGGCCACCCGCAACGGTGTCCGCGCCGAGGAGCTGGGTCGTGCCGGCCGCCGCCGGATCGAACGCGAGGCGGCGCTCTACACCGTCCTGGCCAACTGTGCTGCTGCGGCGCTGCCCTTCGTGGCGGTGCGCCTCCTCCTGGGGACGCTGCTCCGCGCCGTCGGGCTGCTGCTGGTGCGCGCCCCCGGGGAGGCCCTGGCCGAGCTGCGGGCGCTGTCGTGGCGACGCTGGCTCGGCCCGGTCGCGTGGCCCGCGCCCGCGCCGCACGCCGGGAGACCGCGAGCGTCGCTGCCGGTGCGGTCCGCCCGCTGCTGGCCCCGTTCTGGCTGCCCTACCGGCACGGCCTCGACGAGCTGGCTGCGATCGGCTCGGCGGTCGTCGGCGAGGCCGGCGCCCGCGCCGGTACGCCGGAGGGCCGCGCGTCGAGGGGGGCCCGGGTGCGCCGGAGCCCGGCGCTGTGGCTGCTCGCCTCGCTGGCCGTGCTCAGCCTCGTCGCGGGCCGGCAACTGCTCGGCGGGGGCCGGCTGTCCGGCGGCGCGCTGCTCCCCGCCCCCGACTCGGCCTTCGCGTGGTGGGGCGCGTACCTGAGCACCACCCACGACGTGGCGACGGGCTCGGCGATCACCGCTCCGGCGTACCTGCTGCCGCTGGCGGCCCTGGCCACGCTGCTCGGCGGGAGCGCCTCGCTCGCCGTCGACCTCCTCGTGCTGGGGGCGGTCCCGCTGGCGGCGGTCGGTGCCCACCGCTTCCTGCGCCGGGTGTCCGGCTCGCGGGTCGGGTCGGTGTGGGGGGCAGTGTCCTACGCCCTGCTGCTCGCGACCTGCGGCGCCGTGGCGCAGGGGCGACTCGGCACCCTGGTCGCGGCGGCGGTCCTGCCGTGGCTTGCTGCCTCCGCCATGGGGCTCGCCGCCCGTTCGGCGGACCGGCGGCGGCGGGCGGCGTGGCGCTCCGCGCTGTGGCTGGCCCTGGGTGCTGCCTTCGCCCCGCTGGCCTGGCTGCTGGCCGCGCTCGTCACCGTCGTCGCGGCAGCGACCGTGGCCGCGACACACGGACGCCGAGACCTCCTCCGCACCGCGCTCGTCCCCGCTGCCGGCGGCCGCGGTGCTGCTCCTGCCCTGGTCAGCCCTGGTCTGGCAGGACCGGTCCTGGGCCGGCGCTCGTCCTCGAGGCGGGGCTTCCCGCCTCGGCCCTCGTGCAGCCGCTGCGGGCCCTCGACCTGCTGGGGGCGCACGCCGGCCGACGGAGCCGCCGCGCCTGTCTGGATCGCCTGGCCCGTCGGGCTGCTCGCAGTCCTGGCGCTGCTCGAGACACCGCACCCGCGGCCGGGTGGCGTGCGTGCTGGGTGTTGGCACTCCTCGGCCTCGGCCGCGGTCTGGGTCCTCACGGGGCTGCGGGTCGACGACCCGGTGCTGCCCGGCACCGTCCGGGTCTGGGCCGGGCTGCCGCTCCTGCTCCTGCACGGGGCCTGGGTGACCGCGGCGGTGCTGGGGGCGGCCGGGCTCGGGCTCGCTGGCCGGGCGGTCGTTCGGCTGGCGGCAGCCGCTGGGTCTGCTGGTCGCCGTCCGTCGCGGCGCTGCTGCCGGTCGGGCGGCGCGGTCTGGTGGGTCGCCCACGGCTCTGACGACCCCCTGCACCGTGCGGACACGACCGACGTCCCGGCCTACATGGACTCCGCCGCCCAGCGTGATCCCGCCGACGGCACGCTGGTGCTCCGCGGCGGCCACCGCCGCCGGCGTCACGCGCCGAGGTGCGCCGCGGCGCGCCGCTGAGCCTGGGCGAGGAGGGGGTGCTCCGCTCCGGTGCCCGCCCAGGATCCGGCTTGACCGGGGCGGTGGGGGACCTCCTCGCGAGCCGGCGCCCGGCACGCCCGGCGACCTGGCTGCTGCGGGCATCCCTTACGTCTTCGTCCCGGCCCCCGGTCGACCCCGAGATCGCCGCCGGCGCTCGACGCGGTGCCTGCGCTGGCGGCCGCGTCGGCCGATGCTCCCGACGCCCGCGCCTGGCGCCTCCAGCGCCGACGCGGTTCCCGGAGGTGTCCGCGGGCGTCGCCGGCTGGCTGCGGCCGCTGCTGCTCGTCGGCCAGGCCGTGGCGCTCGTGGCCGCGGTGGTCCTGGCCGCGCCGACCCGGAGGAGGCAGCCGTGAGGCACCGTGCGCCTCGCCCGGGTCGCCGCCCGGACGGTCGGCGGTGCGCGGTCCGTGCTGGGCGGCGGCTGTGTCGTGGTCGCCGGGGTGCTGCTCGCGACCCTGCCCGCCGCTCCCGACCCGGTTCCGCTGCCGGCGCCGGGTCCGAGGAACCGGTCTCGAGGACCGTCCTCGGCTGCCCTCCGGGGTGCGCCGGAGCAGTGGTGAAGGTGGCCTCGGCGGCAGACGTGCCCGGCCCGGCGCCGGACGGGGGAAGGTCCGGCATCGAGGTCGAGCGCGTCGGGGGTGTGCGCACCGTCTCCCTGCCTCGGGGTCACCTGGGGCACGTCGACGCCGGGGCTGCCGCCGCCGGTGCTCCGCGCCCGAGGTGCCACGGCGCGACGCGGGCTGCTGGCCGCCCGCGGCGAGCGCGTCGCCGGGACCCTGGCGGTGGCCGGCTGCCGCGGCCCCGCGGCCCGAGTGGTGGTTCGCCGGCGCGGGCGGCGGCGTCGACCACTCATCGGTGGTGTTCCTGACCAACGTCGACGAAGCGCCCGGCCACCGTCGACCTCCGGCTGCACGGGGCGACCGGGGCCAGGTCGACCGGTCGGGGACGCGTGGCATGACCATCGCGCCGGGGGAGACGCTGAGGGTCCCGCTGGCCGCGGTCGCGCCGGGGTCCGACGAGATGACGGTCGAGGTGGAGGCCACGCGCGGCCGGGTGGTGGCCCAGGTCCTCGACAAGGTCGCCGGGCCCGGAGGAGCGGGCCGGGAGTGGCTCCCGCCAGCCGGCGCCGCCCGCCGAGGACGTGGTCCTCCCCGGTGTCCCTGCCGGCGCCGGACCGGGTCGGCTGCTGGTGACGAACCCCGGCGAGGAGCAGGCGCTCGTCGACCTCCAGGTGGTGACCGAGGACGGCGCCTTCGTGCCGCTCGGTGACGAGCAGGTGTCGGTCGATCCGCGCTCGATCGCCCGCGTCGACCTCACCAAGGCGCTGAAGGGACGGGCAGCGGCCGTACGCCTGCGGGCGGAGGTGCCGGTCACCGGCGCGGTCCGGGCGACGCGTCGACGGCGACGTCGGGTACGCCGGCGCCGGCACCGCGCTCGATGCGCCGGTGGGACTGGTGCTCGTGGGGGACCGGTCCGAGGTGCAGGTCGTCGGAGGAGACGACCCAGCTGCCCTCGAGCTGGTCTGCTACGGCAGCTCCGGACGCGAGCTGCTCCGCCGGAAGGTCACTGCCCCGCCCTCCGGGATGGTTCGGGTCCCGGCCCCCCCGGGATCGGCGTACGCCGTGCTGGTGCCCCGGTCAGGCGGCGGCTACGCCGCCGCCGTCCACATCTCCGCGGCCGTCCGGGCGTTGCCGGCCAGCCGCCAGCGCGCTGCCGATCACCGTCGGCACCGTCTCCCGTGGTCCGCTGCCCTGGGCCGGCGGTGCCGGGTCAGTCGCCCTCGTAGCGGGGGTCGATCTCCTCGGGCCGGCGACCGAGCAGCTCGGAGACCTGCTCGACCAGCACCGTGAGGACCAGTGCGCCCAGGTCCGTCGGCGTCTCGGCCCGCATCTCGATCGGCCGCCGGAAGAGCACCAGCCGGGTCGGCTCGTCGCCGCGCCCCCGGACGACGGAGGCCAGCGGCACGGTGGCCGCGGCCCAGTCGGACGGCAGCACCGGCGTCTCCTCGACGGCGAACTCCACCAGCCCCAGCTCGTCGGCCCACCGGCGCTCGAGGTCGCCGACGACGTCGAGGACGATCGCGTCGAACCGGTCGCGGTTGCTGCGGGTCCGGGGGGCCCCGCCCGGCGTCAGCGGCCCGGGGAGCACCGCGGGTCCGCGCATGCCGCGGCCCCGGCGGTCGCGGGTGGTGCCGGTCCTGCGGGCACCGACGAGGGGGGCCTGGATCACGTCAGCGAGCCTAGCCGCGACCGCCGCCGGTGCGCGGTACGGTCACCCTCGTGAGTCCTGTCCGCCGTTGCTCCCGCACCGCCTGCCGGCGGCCCGCGATCGCCACGCTCACCTATGTCTACGGCGACCAGACCGCCGTTCTCGGACCGCTCGCCACGTTCGCCGAGCCTCATGCCTACGACCTGTGCGAGGAGCACTCCGAGCGGCTCTCGGCGCCCCGTGGCTGGGAAGTGCTGCGGTTGGCGCCCGACCCGGACGCGGTGGGTCCGACCAGTGACGACCTGCTCGCCCTCGCCGACGCGGTCCGGGAGGCGGCCCGCCCGGACGTCGTCGTGGCGCCCGGGGCGACGCGGGAGGTCGCACGGGACGCGGGGCGTGAGGTCGGTCGACGCGGCCACCTGCGGGTGCTGCGCGACACCGGCGACTGATCCTGCGCCGGGACCCGGGTAGATTGCCGCCATGCTGGACGCCCGCCTGATGGAGATCCTTCGCTGTCCCGCGTGCGGCGGCACCTTCGCCGAGCCCGCCGGTTCGGAGGTCGATGAGCTGACGTGTACGGGCTGCGGGGCCGCCTACCCGGTCCGCAACGGCGTGCCGGTGCTGCTCGTCGACGAGGCTCGCCGGCCGGCGGGGGAGTGATCCGATGACGGTCGGACGGGCGTGGCCCCGGGCGGCACGCCATGGCTGAGTGGTTCGACGAGTCGCTGCTCGACGACGGGGAGGCGCTGACGCGCGCCGACCTCGTCCTGCGTCCCCTCGCCGAGGCCGGGTCCCGGGTGCGCCGCGAGGCGGTCGAGGCGGCCGACGCGATCGCCGGGGCGGTCGAGGCCACGAAGGACGACCCGCCCCGCGCCGTGGTGGCGGCCGGCCCCGACTCGCGGTTGCTCCGCGCCGTCCTCGAGCCGTCCTGTCCCGTGCCGTTCGTCGCCTGGCCGTATCCCGGTCTCCCCGGGTGGGCCGGCAGCCTCGAGCTCGTGGTGGTGCTCGCCCCCGACGGCTCCGACGCGGGCGCCGCGAGTGCCGTCGCCGAAGCGGTCCGCCGGGGCTGTCAGGTCGTGGTCGCGTGCCCGCCGGGGTCGCTCGTGGCCGAGCACGCTCCGGGCCGACACACCGCCGTGCTCCCGACCACCTCACGCGACCAGCTGGCCACCGCCGTGGTCATGCTGGAGTTCCTGTCCCGGGTCGACCTCGGGCCGCAGACCGAGCCGGAGGAGGTCGCGAAGGCGCTCGACGACGTCGCCGTCACGTGCAGCCCGCACCGCGACCTGTCGGTGAACCCCGCCAAGATGCTCGCGATCGCGCTGGCCGACGCCACACCGCTCGTGTGGGGCGGCTCGGTGCTCGCCGCCCGCGCCGCCCGTCGCATCGCGGAGTCCCTGCGCCAGATGAGCGGGCGTGCGGCGCTCGCCGGCGACGCCGAGCATCTCCTGCCGGTGGTGCGGTCGACGACGCAGCGGGACGTCTTCGACGACCCGTTCTCCGCCGACGACGTCACCGAGCCGAGGCCCGCCCTGGTGGTCCTGGACGACGGTTCGGACAGTGCGGCGGTGCGGGAGCAGCGTGGTCGTCTGGTGGCCGAGGCGCAGGAGCGCGGCGTACGGGTCGAGACCCTCAGCAGCGCGGCCGGCGGCGACGTCGCGTGCTACGCGTCACTGCTCGGGCAGGGGAGGTACGCCGCTGCCTACCTGGGCATCGGGCTGGGCCGCCTCGGTCGGTGACCCGGGTACGGCGCGCCACGTCACGGCCGCAGACCGGCGGCTAGGCTGCGCGCCATGTCAACCGAAGGTGGGACGAAAGCGGTCATCGCCGCTCTCGCGGCGAACCTCGGCATCGCGGTGACGAAGTTCGTGGCGTTCGCGCTCACCGGGGCCTCGTCGATGCTGGCCGAGGCGATCCACTCGGTGGCCGACTCGGGGAACCAGGGGCTGCTGCTGCTCGGCGGCAAGCAGTCCAGGAAGGACCCGACCGAGCGGCACCCGTTCGGCTTCGGGCGTGAGCGCTACGTCTACTCGTTCGTGGTGGCGGTCGTGCTGTTCTCGGTCGGTGGCCTGTTCGCCCTCTACGAGGCCTACCACAAGTACCACGAGGTGCACTCCGGTGAGCCGAACGAGCTGCTCGAGGGAGACCTCTGGTGGGTGGCGATCCTGGTCCTGCTGGCGGCGATCGCCATGGAGTCGTTCTCCTTCCGTACGGCGGTCCGCGAGGCCGACAAGGTGCGCAACGGGGTGCCCTGGGTGGAGTTCATCCGGCGCGCGAAGTCACCGGAGCTGCCCGTGATCCTCCTCGAGGACTTCGCCGCGCTGGTGGGGCTCGTCCTGGCCCTGACGGGCGTCAGCGTGTCGCTGCTGACCGGCAGCGGCTACTGGGACGTCGCCGGTACGGCGATGATCGGCCTGCTCCTCGTGGCGGTCGCCGTCGTGCTGGCCGTCGAGATGAAGTCGCTGCTCGTCGGCGAGTCCGCCACCCGCGAGGCGCGGCAGCGCATCGCCGACGCTCTGGCCTCGACCGCCGGGGTCGAGCGCGTCATCCACATGAAGACCCTGCACCTGGGCCCCGAGGAGCTGCTGGTCGGCGTCAAGATCGCCGTCTCCCGCGCGGCCACCGCGGACGTCGTCGCCCGCACGATCGACAGCGCGGAGCGGGCGATCCGGGCCGCGGAGCCGACTGCTGAGGTCATCTACATCGAACCCGACATCTACGTCGAAGGGCATGTCGCCGACCCGCGCCCCGAGGTGCAGGCGCCGTCCGGGCACTGACTCGGCAGGTAGGCTGTGCGGCGTCATGCGCGGGAGATCCCGAAGAAGCGCAGATGCGCCGCTGACACCCGATGTGACGTGAGGACCTCCATGGACTACAAGGTTGCCGATCTGAGCCTGGCCGACTACGGCCGAACCGAGATCACCCTGGCCGAGCACGAGATGCCCGGACTCATGGCGATGCGTGAGCGCTACGGCGACAGCAAGCCGTTGGCCGGGGCCCGCATCGCCGGGTCGCTGCACATGACCGTGCAGACGGCGGTGCTCATCGAGACCCTCGTGGCGCTCGGCGCCGAGGTCCGCTGGGCGTCGTGCAACATCTTCTCCACCCAGGACCACGCCGCCGCGGCGGTGGCGGTGGGCCCCGAGGGCAGCGTGGACGCGCCTGCCGGCGTCCCGGTCTTCGCGTGGAAGGGAGAGACGCTGGAGGAGTACTGGTGGTGCACCCAGCAGATCCTGCAGTGGCCGGGCGGCCAGTTCGCCAACATGATCCTCGACGACGGGGGTGACGCGACCCTCCTGGTGCACCTCGGTGTCCAGAGCGAGAAGGAAGGCAAGGCCCCGGACCCGGCGACGGCCGGCAGCGCCGAGCAGCGCGTGGTCTACGAGGTGCTGAACCGGTCGCTGGCCGAGGACCCGAACCGGTGGACCGCGATCGCCAACCCGATCAAGGGCGTCACGGAGGAGACCACCACCGGGGTGCACCGCCTCTACGACATGATGCGCGAAGGGGCGCTGCTCTTCCCCGGCATCAACGTCAACGACTCGGTGACCAAGAGCAAGTTCGACAACAAGTACGGCTGCCGGCACTCGCTGATCGACGGCATCAACCGGGCGACGGACGTGCTGATCGGCGGCAAGGTCGCCGTGGTGTGCGGGTACGGCGACGTCGGCAAGGGCTGCGCCGAGTCGCTGCGGGGGCAGGGTGCACGAGTCGTCATCACCGAGATCGACCCGATCTGCGCGCTGCAGGCGGCGATGGACGGCTACCAGGTCTCCACCCTCGAGGACGTGCTCCCGGTCGCGGACATCATCATCACCGCCACCGGCAACAAGGACGTCGTCACCGTCGACCAGATGAGCCGGATGAAGCACCAGGCCATCGTGGGCAACATCGGCCACTTCGACAACGAGATCGACATGGCGGGGCTGGAGAGCTACCCCGGCGTGGTCCGCAAGACGGTGAAGCCGCAGGTCGACGTCTGGACGTTCCCCCAGCAGGACGGCGGCCCGGGCAACTCGGTCATCGTGCTCTCCGAGGGCCGCCTGATGAACCTCGGCAACGCGACCGGCCACCCCTCGTTCGTGATGTCGAACTCGTTCACCAACCAGGTGCTGGCGCAGATCGAGCTGTTCGCGCGGCCGGAGGAGTACCCGGTCGGGGTCTACACGCTGCCCAAGCACCTCGACGAGGAGGTGGCACGCCTCCACCTGGCGGCGCTGGGCGTCCGGCTCACCGAGCTGACCGACGATCAGGCCGGTTACCTCGGGATCGACAAGAACGGCCCCTTCAAGCCGGACCACTACCGGTACTGATCTGTCGATGGCCACGCACGGGGACCCGGGAGTCGCGGGCGCGCGGGGGCGGGTGCTCGTCGTCGACGACGACCCCGCCCTCTCGGAGATGCTCACGATCGTGCTGCGCGCCGAGGGGTTCGAGTCCCTCGTCTGCGCCAGCGGGGAGAGCGCCTTCGCCGCGTTCCGTGACTTCCGCCCCGACGTGGTGCTGCTCGACCTCATGCTCCCGGGCAAGGACGGCATCGACGTCTGCAAGGAGATCCGGGCGGAATCCGGGGTGCCCATCGTCATGCTGACGGCCAAGAGCGACACCGTCGACGTGGTGCTGGGCCTCGAGTCGGGCGCCGACGACTACGTGGTGAAGCCGTTCAAGCCGAAGGAGCTCGTCGCCCGCATCCGAGCGCGGGTCCGCAAGTACGACGCCGCCGCCCCCGAGACGCTGCAGATCGGCGACCTCCATGTGGACGTCGCCGGTCACAGCGTCCGTCGGGGCGACGAGGTCATCCCGCTGACCCCGCTGGAGTTCGACCTGTTGGTGTGCCTGGCGCGCAAGCCGTGGCAGGTCTTCACCCGCGAGGTGCTGCTGGAACAGGTCTGGGGCTACCGGCACGCGGCCGACACCCGGCTGGTCAACGTGCACGTGCAGCGTCTTCGGTCGAAGATCGAGCACGACCCGGAGAACCCCGAGATCGTCGTGACGGTGCGGGGCGTGGGCTACAAGGCCGGCTGAGCAGGTGTGGTCGGCACCGCTCAGGAGAGTGGCCACCGCCTGGCGACGGTCGATCCAGATCCGGGTGGTGCTCAGCACCGTGCTGCTCTCCGCGGTCATCGTGACCCTGGTCGGGTGGACGCTGACCAGGCAGATCACCGACGGGCTGGTCCGTGACCGCGTCGACGAGGCGGTGGCGGAGGCCGAGCGGAGCAGTGCGGACCTCCAGGCGAGCCTCAGTGCCGCGTCGTCCGACTTCGACGCCAACGCGCAGCTGCCCACGTTGATGTCCCGCGTCGTCTCGCGGGGCTCGGTCCGGGGGTACGACGTGGTCCTCATCGGGCCACTGACGGACTCGGTGGGGACACCGGCCGCCGCGGGCGGCGAGTTCCTCACCCCGGGCCTGCAGCTGAGCAGCGTGCCCGAGCGGCTGCGACTCGTGGTCGAGCAGGACCCCACGGTGAGCTCCTCGTGGACCTTCACGCACGTCGACTACGAGCCGGGGGCGGGTCGTCCCGACGTGGCCGGCGTCGTGGTCGGCTCCCGGCTGATCCTTCCTTCGGACGCCGGTTCCTACGCGCTGTACCACGTCTTCCCGATGACCGCCGAGCAGCGCACCATCGACCTGGTCCGCCGCGCCCTGCTCACCAGCGGCGCCCTGCTGCTCCTGCTCGTCGCCGGCCTCTCGTGGCTGGTGACCCGTCAGGTCGTCACGCCGGTGCGCCTGGCCAGACGGGTCGCCGAGCGGCTCGCGTCCGGCCGGCTGGAGGAGCGCATGCAGGTCCGCGGCGACGACGACATCGCTCGGCTCGCCGTGTCCTTCAACCAGATGGCCACGAGTCTCCAGCGCCAGATCCGCAAGCTCGAGGACATGTCGGCCGCCCAGCGACGGTTCGTCTCCGACGTCTCCCACGAGCTGCGGACGCCGCTGACCACCGTGCGGATGGCCGGCGACGTGCTGCACGACGCACGGGATCGGTTCGACCCGGTCACCGCCCGCTCCGCGGAGCTCCTCCAGACGGAGCTGGACCGGTTCGAGGTGCTCCTGACCGACCTGCTGGAGATCAGCAGGTTCGACGCCGGGGCGGCGGTGCTGCACCTGGAGGACGTCAACCTGGCCGACCTGGCTCACCGGGTGGTGCGCTCGGTGGAGCCGCTGGCCGTGCGCCGGGGGGTCCGCCTCGTGGTGCGGCCTCCCGACGGCACCTGCGTGGTGGAGGCCGACGCCAGGCGGGTCGAGCGCATCGTGCGCAACCTGGTGACGAACGCGATCGACTACGCGGACTCCTCCGACGTCGTGGTCCTGCTGGCCTCGGACGCCGGTGGCAGCGCGCTCGCGGTGCGCGACTACGGCGTCGGCCTGCGGCCCGGTGACGAGGTGCGCGTGTTCAACCGGTTCTGGCGAGCGGACCCCTCGCGGGCCCGCACGTCCGGGGGGACAGGTCTCGGGCTCTCGATCTCGCTGGAGGACGCGCTGCTGCATGGCGGCTGGCTGCAGGCCTGGGGCACGCCGGGCGGCGGTGCGCAGTTCCGTCTCACGCTCCCGCGGCACGCGGGTGACCGCATCACCAGGAGCCCGCTCCCGCTCGTGCCGCGCGACGCTCCGGGCGCCACCGTCATGGGCAGCCGATGACCGCCCGGGCGCGTCGACTCGTGGCGGCCGCGGTCACGCTGCTGGGACTCGCGACGGCAGCCGGGTGCAGCGCCCTGCCGCAGAACGGCCCGGTCGAGCGCGGCGAGGGGCCCGCGGCGACGCCGTCGGCGGCTCCCTTCGACTTCAACCCGCCGGGGCCGGTGCAGGGGGCGGACCGCGCCGAGATCGTCGACGGATTCCTTCGCGCGCTCCAGGCGACGCCGGTCGGCACGCAGGTCGCCGAGGAGTTCCTGACCGCCGAGGCGGCAGCCGCGTGGCGGCCCGGGCGGCAGACGATCGTGTACGGCGGTCAGCGCACCGCGGCCCATCGCGGGGAGGTCGCCGTGCACCTCGAGGGGACGTTCACCCTGGACCGGACGGGACGGTGGGTCGGCAGCGGCGCCGAGCGCGGGCTCGCCCGCGACACCGACCGCACCCTGCAGTTCCGGTTGGCGCGCGAGGGCGGCGAGTGGCGGATCGCGCAGCTCCCGGACGCGATGGTGATCCCCGAGCCGCACTTCGAGGCGCGGTACCGCGAGTACTTCCTGCCGTTCTTCGACCCGACAGGCTCGGTGCTCGTGCCGGAGCAGGTGTACGTCCCGTGGGGGGTGACCGCTCCGACCCTGCTGGTCTCCGCGCTGCTCGCCGGTCCCTCCGGCACGGGGCGGGCGGTCGAGCGCACCTACTTCCCGCCGAGCACCCGCCTGGGTCTCAGCGTGCCGGTCCGGCCCGACGGGGTCGCCGAGGTCCCGCTGAACCGGACCGTGCTGGATCTCTCGGAGGACCAGCTGGACCTCGCGATGGCCCAGCTGGCATGGACCCTGCGGCAGGTCGGCGACATCAGTGCCTTCCAGGTGACGGTCGACGGCACGCCGCTCGAGCTCCGGGGGGCTCGGGACGTGGTCGACGTCGACGCCTGGGAGCAGTACGCACCGTGGGTGGCCTCGGCCTCGACGGATCTCTTCGGCGTGCGGGACCGCACGGTCGTCCAGGTCGTCGGTTCCTCTGAGATCGACGCCGCGCTCCTGCCGGACAGCCTGCCGCGCCCTCGGTCGCTCGGGGTGGACCTCGCCGGTCAGCAGTTCGCGCTCGTCTCCGCGGACGGTGACCGCGTGGTCGTGCTCGCACGCGGGACCGACGAGCCTCCGCACCCGGTCGTCGCCCACCGCGGCACCGACCTTGTTCGTCCGATGTGGGACCACACCGGACGGCTGTGGCTGGTCGACCGGACGAGCACCGGTCCCCAGGTGCGCGTGTGGCAGTACGGGCGGGTGCGACGGGTTCCGGCGCCCGGGCTGGCAGGAGAGGACGTGCTGGCCGCCGCCCTGTCCCGCGACGGCACTCGGTTGGTCGCGGCGCTCGACGGCGGCGAGGAGGCGGCCGACCGCCTGGTGATGATGCGCGTGGTGCGCCGGGGGTCCGGCAGTCCGCTGCGGCTCACCCGTCCCCGGCGGATGACGACCCCGCAGCCGCTGGTGCGGGTGCAGGACGTCGGCTGGCGGGACCCGACGAGCGTGGCGGTCCTGACCAGGCCGTCGCGGACGACCAGCGTGGTGGTCCTGGCGTCGGCCGACAGGTCCCCCGGCCCCCTCGACCAGGACTCGGCGGTGGACGTGCTCTTCGAGCCGGGCGTCGCGCTGGCCGCGTCCCCCGTCGCGCCGCCGGCGCTCGTCGTCTCGGCGCGTGACGGCGGCGTGCATGCTCTCGACATCCAGGGCCGGTGGGACCTCGATGCCGTGACACCGCGGCTCAGGTTGCCCGCCTTCGTCGGCTGAGAGCCGCCCGGGCTGCCGCGCCCGTGGTGACGGTCTTCTGCACAGGCCAGGTTGTGCACAGGGGCTGGCGCACCTCGGCGGGTCGGGACCCAGGTCCGCCACCATGGGCCGGTGCTCGACGCCTGGCTGGACCTCGTCCTCGGTTCCTGCTGCTCCGCGTGCGGCACCCCGGGCCGCGCCCTGTGTCGCGGGTGTGCCGGGGCGCTCCCCGTCCGTGCCTCCTTGTGCTGGCCCACCCCGATCCCTGCGGGACTGGTGCCTCCGTGGAGCACCGGGGAGTACGCCGAGCCCCTCCGTTCGCTCGTGGTCGACCACAAGGACGGCGGGCGGCTCTCGCTCGCCCGCCCGCTGGGGAGCCTGCTGGCGGTCGCGGTGGCCGCTGCCCATCACGCAGCCGCCGGGGGGAGCGCCGCCGGCCCAGTGCACCGGGTGCACCCGGTGCACCCGGTGTGCCTGGTGCCGGTGCCGTCGCACCCGAGCGTCGCGCGCAGCCGCGGCCAGGACCCGATGCTGCGGATCGCCCACGCGGCTGCCGGGACGCTGCGCAGGCAGGGGGTCTCCGTGCTGGTGTGCCCGCTGCTGAGGGTGGCGAGCCGACCCGGCGACCAGGCTGGCCTCGGGGCGGGGGAGCGCGCGCAGAACGTGGCGGGGCGCTTTCGCCTGCGGCGGGAGGGCGCGCCGCGGCCCGGTGCGCTGCTCCTCGTGGACGACGTCATCACCACCGGTGCCACGCTGCGCGAGGCCCAGCGTGCCCTGGAGGCGGGCGGTCTCCACCCGGTCGCCGCGGCCACTGTTGCAGCGACCCGTCGCCGGCACCCCGGGAGCGGCCCCCGACTACCTATCCATCCGCCGGGGGGCTAGCGTCTAGTCATGGAGTCCGTCCGGGTCCGTGGTTGCGTCGGAGGGAGCGGTCCGGGTTCTCAGCCCGGGTTTCGGTCTCCTCGACTAGCCGATGCCAGTCGCAGGCGAAACGGTCCACGTAAGACCATGCACGGGAGGTTCTCCCCCGTGGGCGCCCCACCGGGGTTCCGTTCGCGGGGGCTGTCCCCTGTGCAGGGTCGAGCACGGTGCGGCTTAGAAGTAAGTCCTGCCGCCCCGGCGCCGTCAGACACGGCGCCTCCGGGCGAGAAGACGGGTAGTGGCAGAGGAGCTGCGAGAGTCTCAGCAGGCGTGTGTGGGGTCGAAGACCAGGTCGGCCGGACGGACTCCTCTTGTGTCGGCACCCGACGACGGGTGCCGGTCGTGCTGCATCGGACGCTCGAGCGAACTGGAGGTGCGTGATGGACGTCGTCGTGACGAGCCGCAACCTGGAGGTCTCCGACAGGTACCGGGACCACGTGGAGGAGAAGCTGAGCCGACTCGAGAAGCACGACCATCGGATCATCCGGGTCGAGGTCGAGGTCGAGAAGGAACGCAACCCGCGCCAGCAGGACCGCGCCGTCAGCGTGCAGCTGACCGCGTTCTCCCGGGGCCCGGTGATCCGGGCGGAGGCGGCGGCCGAGGACAAGATGGGTGCGCTCGACCTGGCCATCGACAAGATGGCGGCTCAGATGCGGCGCGCCTCCGACCGCAAGCGCGTGCACCGGGGGCGTCGTACGCCGGTCTCGGTCAGCCAGGCGCTGGCCGACTCCGCGGAGTCCGTCAACGGGTCGACCGTGGCGCAGGAGGACGCGGAGGAGACGGAACGGCAGGTCGCCTCGTTGACGGTCACCGGCGACGGTCCCTTGGTGGTTCGTGAGAAGCACCACAAGGCCGACCCGATGAGCCTGGGCCAGGCGCTGTACGAGATGGAGCTCGTCGGGCACGACTTCTTCCTGTTCATCGACGAGGACACCCGCCGGCCGTCGGTGGTCTACCGGCGCAAGGGCTACGACTACGGGGTGATCACGCTCGACGTGGGGTGATCTCCGCCACGGCGTCCGGGATGCGGCATGTGTCCGCAAACCATGCCGGTGACTAGTCCTGACGTGTCATGATCAGGTGCGTGGTCACCACCCAGACAGCCGCTCGCGATGAGCAGGCGCGAATCCGTGTCCTCGTCGTCGACGACCAGGAGCTCTTCCGCCGCGGCCTCACCATGCTGCTGAGCGTCGAGGACGACATCGAGGTGATCGGCGAGGCCAACGACGGTTCTGCGGCCGCCACCCTCGCCGCCAGCACCGCACCGGACGTGATCCTCATGGACGTGCGGATGCCGAAGCTCACCGGCATCGAGGCCTGCGTGACCATGAAGGAGGCCGCCCCGCACGCGCGGATCATCATGCTCACCGCCAGCGACGAGGAGGCCGACCTCTACGAGGCGGTCAAGAACGGCGCCTCCGGCTACCTGCTCAAGGACTCCTCGATCGACGAGGTGGCCCAAGCGGTCCGGGTGGTGGCGGACGGTCAGTCCCTGATCAGCCCCTCGATGGCGATCAAGCTCCTCGACGAGTTCAAGCAGATGTCCCGCTCGGACCGCACCGCGGTGCCCACGCCGAAGCTCACCGAGCGCGAGCTCGAGGTGCTGCGGCTCGTCGCCCAGGGCCTGAACAACCGAGAGATCGCCAAGCAGCTCTTCATCAGCGAGAACACGGTCAAGAACCACGTCCGCAACATCCTCGAGAAGCTCCAGCTCCACTCCCGGATGGAAGCGGTGATGTACGCCGTGCGGGAAAAGCTGCTCGACATCCCGTGAGTACGGCGCCCCCCTCGCTCTCCGCGGCGCAGGCACGACGAGTCGCCCTGGCGAGCCAGGGCTTCCTCGACGCTGCGCACGCCCGGCCGACCCTGCGCACGCTGCTCCGCGCGGTGAACCGCACGACGGTGCTGCAGATCGACTCCGTCAACGTGCTGCAGCGCGCTCACTTCATGCCGCTCTTCAGCCGGATGGGGGCGTACGACGTCGGGCTGCTGCACCGCGCCACCGAGCGGGCCCCGCGGCGCCTGGTCGAGTACTGGGCGCACGTCGCCGCCTTCATGCCCGTCGAGCTCTGGCCCGCCATGCGGCACCGGATGCGTCGGTACGCCGAGGAGGGCCACGCCTGGATGGGCCTGCCGGAGCGGCGCGAGCTGGTGGCATCGCTCAAGGCCGAGATCTCCGACCGCGGCGCCTCGACCTCGCGCGAGCTGGACGACGGCCTGCCCCGCACGAAGGAGCACTGGGGGTGGAACTGGTCGGAGACCAAGCAGGCGCTCGAGTACCTGTTCCTCGCCGGCGAGCTCGCGGTCGCCGGCCGCACGGCTCAGTTCGAGCGCCGCTACGACCTGCCGGAGCGGGTCGTCCCCCGCGAGCACCTCGACGCCCCCACGCCGACGGTGGCGGAGGCGCACCGCGAGCTCGTCGGCCGGGCAGCCGCCGCGCACGGCGTCAGCAGCCTCAGGTCCCTGGCGGACTACTTCCGGATGGGGGTGGCCGACACCCGGCGCGCCGTCGACGAGCTGGTCGAGGACGGTGTCCTGGTTCCGGTGCAGGTCGAGGGGTGGCGGGCGCCGGCGTACCTCCACCGAGACAGCAGGGTTCCGCGCAAGGCGGCCGTCGCGGCGCTGCTGAGCCCGTTCGACCCGCTCGTGTGGGAACGGGAGCGGACCGAGACGCTCTTCGGCTTCCGCTACCGCATCGAGATCTACGTGCCGGAGCAGCGGCGGGTGCACGGCTACTACGTGCTGCCCTTCCTGCTCGGCGACCGGCTGGTGGCGCGCGTGGACCTCAAGGCGGACCGTGCGGCGGGCATCCTCCGCGTGCGCGGCACCCACGCCGAACCGGACGCACCGGCCGAGACGGTCGAGCAGCTGGCTGCCGAGCTGGGCCGGCTGGCCGGCTGGCTGGGGCTGGGCTCGGTGGCGGTCGAGCCGCGAGGTGACGCCTGGCGTGAGCTGAGACATGCAGTGGCGGCACCGTGGGTACCCTGCGCCGAGGGGGCGTTGGCATCATGCATGTGAGGCAGGGGGGCCGGGTCACTCGCCGGTCACCGCGGCTGGCGACCCGCAAGGACATCCAGGGCCTGCGGGCGGTTGCCGTCACCCTCGTGGTCCTCAACCACTGCGGCGTGCCGTTCCTCCCCGGCGGCTACATCGGTGTCGACGTGTTCTTCGTGGTGTCGGGCTTCCTCATCACCCAGATCCTGGTCCGTGAGGCATCGTTCACCGGCAGCATCAGCCTCACCCGCTTCTACGCCCGACGCGCCCGTCGCATCCTGCCGGCCTCCACGCTGGTGCTGCTGGCGACGGCCGTGTTCTCGGGTCTGACGATGTCCGCGTCCAGGGCGCAGGAGGTCGTCCAGGACATCCTGTGGTCCTCGGCGTTCGCCGCGAACGTGCACTTCGCGCAGCTGGACACCGACTACTTCTCCCTGGACCGGGCGCTGTCCCCGGTCCAGCACTACTGGTCCCTGGCGGTCGAGGAGCAGTTCTACCTGCTGCTCCCGCTGATGTTGCTGGTGCTGGTGGCCTGGGGGCGTCGCCGGCTGGTCGTCCACCGGCGGTTCCCCGGCCGGTGGGTCACCGGGGTGGTCATCGGTGCGTTCGCGGCGGCGTCGCTCGGCTGGTCGGTGGCCGACACCCAGGAGGACCCGACCTCGGCCTACTTCTCCTCGCTGACCCGGGCCTGGGAGCTCGGCGCGGGCGTGATGGTCGCCCTGGCCGTGCCGCGGCTGGCTCGACTGGCCCGTCCGACCCGGGTGGTGCTCACCTCGGCCGGGCTCCTCGGGATCCTGGTCGCCGCGGTCACGTTCGACACGGGCACCCCCTTCCCGGGCTGGCACGCGCTCCTCCCCGTGCTCGGCTCCGCCGCGCTGCTCGCCGCCGGCGTCGGGCTGGACGGGCAGGGCCCCGGGCGCATCCTCACCTGGCGTCCCTTCACCTGGGTGGGGGACCTGTCCTACTCCATCTACCTCTGGCACTGGCCGGCTCTTGTGCTGGCTGCGCCGCTGCTCACCGGCGAGGACCCCGAGTGGTTGCAGAAGTCGGTGCTGATGGGCGCCGTGGTGGCGCTCAGCATGCTCACCTACCACCTGGTCGAGCAGCCCTTCCGCCGCGGGCGCGTCACGGGTTCGCGGGGCCGCGTGGCGCTGGTGCTGTGGCCGGTGTCGGTGGGGGCCGTGGTGCTGTCCACCCTCTGGGTGGGGCACTACGAGCAGGGGGTCACCAAGGAGCGGACCGTCGAGGCGGAGCGTTACTACAACACCTACGAGCCCTCGCGCAGCGCGGTCAGCTCGGGGACGTCCATCCCGGTGCTCGTGCAGGAGTCGGTCCAGCTGGCGGACGACGGCGCGCCGATCCACTTCCCGCTGGCCAACCTCGACGGTCTCCACGACGACCACTGGGCCGAGGCCTACCCCTGCTTCGCGACGTTCCGCGACACGACTGCCCCGTCGTGCGTGCTCGGCGACCCCGACGCCGACACCACGGTCGCGGCACTGGGCGACTCCCACATGGGCATGTGGCTGCCCGCCCTCGACGCGATGGGCGCGGAGGACGGCTTCCGCGTCGTGCCCTACGTCAAGTGGGCCTGCCCCAGCGTCGACGTCCCCACCGTCGCGGTGCACGGTCCCGAGGGCACGTGTGACGAGTTCCGGGAGTGGAGCGTCGAGCAGGTGCGTGAGCTGAAGCCCGACGTGGTCCTGCTGTCCAACCGGGTGCTGCCGCCCAACCTCGACGCCGAGGACAGCGAGCTGGTGTCGGTGTGGGAGCACGGCGTCCGCTCCACGCTCGCCACCATGTCGCAGATCGCGCCGACGGTCCGGGTGTTCGGGGACGTGCCGCGGGTCGAGGTGGACCCCGGGGACTGCCTGTCCGCCCGGGACTCGACCATGGCCACCTGCACCCTGGACGCCACACCGCGCTCCGCCCAGGGCATCGTGGCCACCCGGCAGGCCGCGGAGGATGCCGGGGTGCCGTTCGTCGACGTGGAGCCGTTGGCCTGCGCCCACCTGCGTTGTCCGCTGGTCGTCGACCAGACCGTCGTCTACCGCGACGACGACCACATCTCCCTGACCTGGGGACGGCGGCTGACCGACGATCTCCGCCAGCGGCTGGATCTGCCCGCTACCGACGAGTGACGAGCAGCTTCTCGAGCTCGTCCGCCGCCCGTGCGGTGCCCTGCGTGGCACGCACCCGCTCGCCCACGGCGGCGGCGGCGGTGCGGTGCGCACCGTCGGACAGCAGCTCTTCCAGTGCCGCAGCGATGCTGCGAACCGACGCGCCCCGGCGCAGGACACGGCCGGCGCCGGCGCGCTCGACCGCCCGGCCGACCATGGGCTGGTCCAGCATCGGGTGGAGGGGCAGCACCAGCAGCGGCAGGTCGTGTGCCAGCGCCCGCATGGTGGTCGCGTGCCCACCGTGTCCCACGACCAGCGTCGCCTCCGGCATGAGCTCGTCGTGCGGCACGTAGCGGTGGATCTCGGCGCGGGGGTGGCCCCGCACCTCGTCCGGGTCGATGACCGGCCCCGTCGTGACCACGACCCGCGCGTCGACCCGAGCGGTGGCGGCCACCACCTTCTGCAGCACCCCGCGCATCCCGCGGTAGTGGAACGTGCTGAGACTCACCAGGACGGTGGGTTCGCCGAAGGCCGAGCGGCGCTGCGGGATCTGCACGACCGGGCCCACGAACCGCAGGTTCGAGGGCTGGTCCCCTGAGCTTCCCGGGTCGAGGTCGGGCAGCGTGGCGGCCAGCACGAGCTCGGCGCCGTTCCATCGCTCGACCGGACGCAGCCCGTTGAGCCGGCCCCAGAGGCCCACCGGCCCGTTCAGCCAGCCACCGCGCTGGTAGCCGTCGAAGAGGTGCTCCAGCGGCACGTACCGGAGCCCCGACCGCGCCGCCGCGTCGAGAGCCGCCATCAGCAGCGCGTCGATGACGACGAGGTCGGCCGGCTGGGCGCGGACGTGCGCGACGAGGTCCCGCCCCATGCCGCGGTCGCTGAACACCCGGACGAGCCGCGGGACCGAGTTCGCGTCCCGCCCGACGAAGTCGGCGGCCTCGGCGTACGCCGCGAAGCCGTGGCCTGCCTCCCGGATGTCGGCCTCCTGCGCTGCGTGGCCGAGGAACCGGGTGCCGTGGCCTCGGCGGGCAAGCTCGGCGGCGATCCCGAGTGCCGGGGGGACATTGCCGCCTCCGTCCCAGGTGACGAAGAGGATGTCGGCCATCACGATTCTCCTGACTCCCGAGACGGTGAGGGGGAGGCGATCTCGGCGAGGACTGCCGAGACCAGCCGGCTGATGTGGTGCTCGGTGGAGGAGCGGTCGAGGCCGCGGTCACGGCGGAGCAGCTTCCAGGTGTAGAGGTCCGTACTGACCACCAGGAGGTCGACCGCCTCGGCGAGCGCCGGGCCGGTCAGCGGGGCAAGGGACGACGCGAACACGTCGGTCACCCAGGTGCGGTGCACACCGCGGCCCGACTCGACGACTCGCCGGACCAGGGGATCGCTCGACTCCTGGGCGAGGAGGAGCAGGACGGCGTCGCCGCGCAGCTCGTAGTGGTCCACGAGCACCTGCAGCGCTCCGGCGAGGTCTCCGGAGGGGACCCTGCGCTCCGCGGCGATGAGCCGGGCGGCGTGGTCGATGGTGGCTTCGAACAGCCCCGCCCGGTTGCCGAACTGCCGCAGGACCGTCTGCACGCTGACGCCCGCGCTCTGCGCCACCGCCTCCAGACCGATCTCGGGCAACAGCCGCTCGGTGGTGAGAGCGAACGTCGCGTCGAGGATGCGGCGTCGGGTCTCCTCGACCGCGACGGCCCGGGCCCGCATGGTGTACGTGCGTGAAACATTCATGTCACCATCAGTTGACTCGAAACCGTGAGTTCGTGTCAACGGTCATTCACACGAAGTCTGGACCAGGCGGGAAACAGCCGCTTGTCCTGCACGCTGCCGACGGCTGGGTAGAGTTGGCAGCCGCCCCACCCACCTCATCCGGGAGCCCACGTAGTGCCTGCCATCATCGACAAGATCCTCCGCCTCGGCGAGGGCAAGATCCTCCGACAGCTGGAGGGGATCGCCAAGGCCGTCAATGCGATCGAGGACGACTTCGTCGCCATGAGCGACGACGAGCTGCGCGGCATGACCGACGAGTTCAAGAAGCGCCTCGAGGAGGGCGAGAGCCTCGACGACCTGATGCCGGAGGCGTTCGCGACGGTTCGTGAGGCTGCGAAGCGGGTGCTGGGTCAGCGGCACTTCGACGTGCAGGTCATGGGTGGCGCCGCTCTGCACCTCGGCAACATCGCCGAGATGAAGACCGGTGAGGGCAAGACGCTGGTCGCGACGCTGCCGACGTACCTCAACGCGCTCACCGGCCGCGGCGTGCACGTGGTGACGGTGAACGACTACCTGGCGAAGTACCACGCCGAGTGGATGGGGCGCGTCTACCACTTCCTCGGCATGACGACCGACGTGATCCTCAGCGACATGTCGAAGGAGGACCGCCGCGCGGCCTACGCCGCCGACGTCACCTACGGCACGAACAACGAGTTCGGCTTCGACTACCTCCGCGACAACATGGCCAACAGCATCGAGGAGTGCGTGCAGCGGGGGCACTACTACTCGATCGTCGACGAGGTCGACTCCATCCTCATCGATGAGGCCCGGACCCCGCTGATCATCTCGGGCCCCACGCAGGACGAGGTGAAGTGGTACCCCGAGTTCGCCACCATCGCCAACCGCATGGTGAAGGACGAGGACTACGAGGTCGACGAGAAGAAGCGCACGATCTCGGTCCTCGAGGGCGGCATCACCAAGGTCGAGGACTACCTCGGCATCGACAACCTGTACGACTCGGTCAACACGTCACTGATCTCGTTCATGAACAACGCGATCAAGGCCAAGGAGCTCTTCCGGCGCGACAAGGAGTACGTCGTCCTCGACGGCGAGGTGCTGATCGTCGACGAGCACACCGGTCGCATGCTCCACGGCCGCCGGTACAACGAGGGCCTCCACCAGGCGATCGAGGCCAAGGAGAGCGTGCGGATCCGCGAGGAGTACCAGACGCTGGCCACCATCACGCTCCAGAACTACTTCCGGCTCTACGAGAAGCTCTCCGGCATGACCGGCACGGCGATGACCGAGGCGTCGGAGTTCGACAAGATCTACAAGCTCGGCGTGGTGCCCATCCCGACGAACCGGCCGCTCGTCCGGATGGACCAGCCGGACCTGGTCTACCGCACCGAGGAGGCGAAGTTCGAGGCGGTCGCCGAGGACATCGCCGAGCGGCACCGCAACGGACAGCCGGTGCTGGTCGGCACCGTGTCGGTGGAGAAGTCCGAGTACCTCTCGGGGATGTTGCGCAACAAGGGTGTGGCGCACTCGGTCCTGAACGCCAAGCAGCACGCGGACGAGGCGAAGATCGTCGCCCAGGCCGGCCACAAGGGCGCAGTCACGGTGGCCACCAACATGGCCGGTCGCGGCACCGACATCATGCTCGGCGGGTCGGTGGACTTCCTCGCCGACCAGGAGCTGCGCAAGCAGGGTCTGGACCCGTTGGAGGACGCCGACGAGTACGAAGCGGCCTGGCCGGCAACCGTCGAGAAGATCAAGAAGCAGGTGGGCGACGAGCACGACGAGGTGCGAGAGGTCGGCGGCCTCTACGTCCTGGGCACCGAGCGGCACGAGTCCCGCCGGATCGACAACCAGCTCCGCGGTCGCGCGGGTAGACAGGGCGACCCGGGGGAGTCGCGGTTCTACCTGTCGCTGCAGGACGAGCTGATGCGGCTGTTCAAGTCCGACTGGGTCGACTGGGTGCTGACCACCCTCAAGGTCCCCGACGACGTCCCGATCGAGAACAAGCGCGTGACGAACTCGATCGCGTCCGCGCAGGCCCAGGTCGAGTCGCAGAACTTCGAGTCCCGCAAGAACGTCCTGAAGTACGACGACGTGATGAGCCGGCAGCGCGAGGTCATCTATGCCGAGCGCCGCGCGGTGCTCGAGGGCGCCGACCTCCACGAGCAGGTCCGGGCGATGATCGACCAGGTCGTGGGCAGCTACATCGGGGGAGCCACCTCCGGCTACCCCGAGGAGTGGAACCTCGACGCCCTCTGGACCGCGCTCAAGACGCTCTACCCGGTCTCGATCAAGCTCGCCGAGTTCGAGGAGGAGGCCGGGGGACGCGACGGTCTCGACCGCGAGCTGCTGCTGGAGCGCATCCGGCAGGACGCGCAGAGCGCCTACGACGAGCGCGAGCAGGCGATCGGCCCCGACATCATGCGGGAGCTCGAGCGACGCGTCGTGCTGTCGGTGCTCGACCGGAAGTGGCGCGAGCACCTCTACGAGATGGACTACCTCCGTGAGGGCATCGGCTTGCGCGCCTACTCGCAGCGCGATCCGCTGGTGGAGTACCAGCGCGAGGGCTTCGACATGTTCAACGTGATGATGGACGCGATCAAGGAGGAGTCGGTCGCCTTCCTGTTCAACCTCGAGGTCCAGGTCGAGGAGGAGGAAGAGGTCGAGGTGCCCGAGGCCGAGGCGGCGCCGGAGTTGTCCGCGCTCTTCCAGAAGGCTCCTGTGGGGGCCCAACCGGTGATCAGGGCCAAGGGGCTGGAGGAGCGGAAGCCGCCCGCAGACCTGACGTACACCGCACCCACGGAGACCGGCGACACCGAGGTGCGTCGCTCGCCGACGCACACGGCGGAGGACGACCCGTACGCCAACGCGGGCCGCAACGACCTCTGTCCGTGCGGGTCGGGCAAGAAGTACAAGCGGTGCCACGGCTCCCCGGGGGGGCCGACGGGGCAGACCGCTCGGGTCAGCTGACGCGCCTGGTCGACCCGAGGTCGCGTCAGGCGAACTCGAGCACGGTGCATCGCCAGCGCTCGCCGTGGCGCTCGATCCGCATGGCGACGGCACGGGACCGTGCGGCGTGCCGCACGTGGACGCTCACCTCGGCCGACGTGGCGGTGGGGCGGCAGATGTGCACGCTGCGGACCTGGGGGCGGGCGCTGCGGGCGCCGTTCCCGGCGAGGCGGACCAGGTGGGCGCGCCGTTCCAGGTCGCGGTAGACGTCCGGCGCGGTCCAGCGCAGCAGCTGGGTGACCGGGCGTTGGCCGCCGATGACCTCCACCACCGCCTGGGCCAGGCGCGCCGCCCACGCCCGCACCTCGGTGTCGGCGACGTGCGGCACGCGTGCGGGGCCGGCCGGTTGCAGCTCCGGGGTGTCGGGCAGGCCGGGTCGTCCCCCGCGCAGGTCCAGCGCCAGGGTGCCTTGGATGTGGGTCATGAGATTGCTCCTCGGTGGGGGTGGATGGTGCGCGGGGGCAGGCGCAGTCGGGTGCCGGGTGCGACCAGGTCGGGGTCGGCGCCGATGCGGTCACGGTTGAGTCGGTAGAGACGGGGCCACGCCCGCGCGACGTCCGCCGTCGAGCCGGTGGCCGACAGGCGGACCGCCGTGACGGACCACAGCGACTCGCCGGGCTGCACGCGGTGCGTCCGCACGCCGCCGTACGTGCGCTCCGGCACCCGGAGGGCAACCGTTCCGCGCGGTGCGTTCGGCAGCGGGTCAGCCTGCGCCCCGCCCGCGGCAGCAACGGCCGTGCCGACGGCCAGTCCGACCAGTGCGCGCACGAACCGGGGACGGAAAGGCCCCGCGGGACGGGGGCCGCGGTGGGGGAAGCACACCGCGTCCGCCAGGCACACGGCGGCACAGGCGAGCAACCAGGCAAGGGCGAGCAGGCTCCCGGCGGCCGAGAGCAGGACGACGCAGTCGGTCACGAGCCGGTCCGGTGCTGGGTCGGCTCCCCGGACCGCGGCAAGGCTCCTCCGGACCGGTGCGGACGCGAGCACACCGACGAAGGCGACGGTTGCCGTGATGAGGCCCAGAAGCACACACGATGCCGTGGTTGTCCGGACTAATCCTTTGTTTGACATCGTTTGCCATTGTTCGTCGCGGAGAGCAGTGGCGTCAACGGCGCCTTGAGCCCTGTTGACAGCGCGCCCGCGGCGCGGACAGGGTGCACCGGTGACCTGGGAGCAGCGGCTCCTCGACCTCTTCGAGGACCTCGAGCAGCAAGCCGAAGGCGTCGCCCTGTCGGCGCGGGACGCCGAGGTGGCCGAGCTGGCGCGAGCCGAGTACTCAGAGGTGGACCTGGAGTCGCGCTGGCATGCGTCCGTGGGGCAGGTGGTCGAGGTCTCCGGAGCTCACGGGCTGGCGGTGCGCGGGCGCGTCGCGCGGGTCGGCTGCGACTGGTGCCTGCTCGCCATGGAGGGCGAGCCCTCCGTCGCGGATCAGGCGGAGCGGACGGCCGAGTGCGTGCTGGCGCTCTCGGCGGTGGTCGCGGCCCGGGGTCTCTCGCCCCGCGCCCGGCCGCCCCAGCTACGCCCGGTCACCAGCCGGCTCGGCCTGGGCTCGGCCCTGCGGGGCATCGCCGAGGAGCGGGCATCCGTGGTGCTCCTCCGGTCCGACGGAGCACGTCGCCGGGGCGTCGTGGGCCGGGTCGGCCGGGACTTCCTCGAGCTGCTCGGATCAGAGGGTGCGGACGGTGCGGACGGCGCGACCGACCTCGTGCCGTTCAGCGCTGTGGCGGCTGTTCTGCGGTGACGTCCTCGCTCGACGCTGCCTGCTGTCGCAGGTGCTGCTGCGTCTCGGCGTACATCCGCTCGATGAACGCCTCCAGCTCGGTCGTCTCCACGCGCCACTGACCGCGCCCGCCGAGCTTCAGCGCGCGCAGCTCTCCCCGTCGGACCAGAGCAGTGACCTGGGCGAGCGAGGTGTTCAGGATCTCGGCCACGTCGGGCAGGGTCAGGAACCGGGGGCCGCCGCTCATGGCACCACTATCGCACCGTTTGTCGCCGGAGCCGATTCTTTACCTTTCCTTGCCTGTGGAGTACGCCGTTCGGCATGGCGCACGACGCGCGCACGCCGGATCATGGGGGGCGTGAGCGCATCCCTTGCCCGGCCGGCTGCCGGTCCCGAGATGCCGTCGCCGCCTGCGGTGCGGGCTCGACGTCCGTCCTGGCGGGACCCTCGGCTCGCCGTCGGGCTGGCTCTCGTCTGCGTCTCGGTGCTGGTCGGGGCACGAGTTCTGGGCTCGGCCGACGACACCGTCCGGGTGCTCGCCGCGGGCGGCGACCTCGCGGCCGGGCAGCGGGTCAGCCGAGCGGACCTCACCGAGGTCCGGCTGCGGTTCGCGGCCGAGGAGGACGCCGACCGCTACCTGGGCGCCGCCCAGGAGCTGCCCAAGGGGGCCGTGCTGACCCGAGCGGTGGGGGCGGGGGAGCTTTTGCCGCGGGCTGCGGTGAGCACCGACCGAGAGCCCCTGGTGGAGCTGCCGCTCGCAGTCGACCCCGCCCGCGTCCCTGCGTCCCTGCGGGCCGGCTCGCTCGTCGACGTGTGGGTGACCGGCGGGGACACCGGCCGCGACAGGGAGGCGGGACCGACCGATCTGCTCCTCGCCGAGGTGCCCGTGCTGTCGGTGTCCCGCGCGGGCGGGCTCGGGCCCGGCGGGATGCGCCAGGTGGTCGTCGGCATCCCCGGGGCGAGCGAGTCGTCGATGGAGGAGGTGGTGCGGCGGCTGCAGGGGTCGCTCCTCGTCCTCCGGCGTCCGGGCTGAGTGACGTGACGGCAGCGGACCCCCGGCGGGGACCCGGCCCGCGCGTCGGCGTGCTGCTGGCGGCGGCGGCCTCGCCCTGGGAGCCGGCGGCTCTGGAAGCCCTCGCCGCCGGCGGCCGGGTCGCGCTGGTCAAGCGCTGTCTGGACCTGCCCGACCTGCTCGCGACCGCGGCGACGGGCACCGCGGAGGTGGCCGTGGTGTCTGCGGAGCTGCCCGGTCTCGACGGGGACAGCATCGACCGGCTCGCGCGGGAGGGCGTGCGGGTCCTGGTGGTCTCGGCTCCCGCTGCAGGCCCCCGCCGAGAGGCCGACGGCACGCCCTCCTCCGGCGAGCGTCTGCTCAGGATGGGAGCCGCCCGGGCGGTGGGTGAGGACGACGTCGCGGCGCTGGCGCAGCTCGTCGAGGACACCTACGCCGCCGCGGACGCCGCCGCTCCGGCTCCGGACCGGGCGGGGAGCGGCAGCGGCACGGATCACGGCGTCACGCACGCCGCGCACGGCCGGCTGCTGGCGGTCTGGGGTCCGACCGGCGCCCCGGGACGGACGACGGTCGCCGTCGGCCTGGCCGCCGAGGCCGCGGCTGCCGGACTGTCGGTGACCCTGCTCGACGCCGATCCGTACGGCGGGGCGGTCGGCCAGCACCTGGCCGTGCTGGACGAGGTCTCGGGGTTGCTCGCCGCCGTGCGGCTGGCCAATGCCGGCCAGCTCGACGCGGCTCGCCTGGCCGGGCTCGCCCGGGAGGTCTACCCGGGGCTCAGGATCCTCACCGGCCTGCCACGTCCCGACCGGTGGACCGAGGTCCGTCCGCAGGCGCTGGGCGAGGTGCTGGCGGCCGCCCGGGCCGTGGACGGGCTGGTGGTGGTCGACACCGGGTTCGGCCTGCCCGGCTCGGCTCTCGACCCTTTCGCCACGGGTGCCGACCGTGACGCGATCACCTCGGCGGTGCTGGAGGAGGCCGACCAGGTCGTGGTCGTGGGGTCGGCCGACCCGGTGGGGCTGACCCGGTTGGCGCGGTCGCTCCGCGACCTGCTGGAGATCCGGCCGGAGCGGCCGCAGGTGGTGGCGGTCAACCGGATGCGGAACAGCCTGGGCTGGTCGACCCGGGAGATCGCCGACCTCGTGGCCCAGGTGACGCCAGGGGCGGACGTGGTCTTCCTGCCCGAAGACCGGGTGGCGGTGGACCGGGCGCTGGTCGCGGGGCGCACCCTCGTCGAGAGCGGCGACAGCCCGCTGCGGCGGGCTCTGACGGAGCTGGCCCGGCGCGTCCTCCCCGTGCAGGTGGGTCAGACGGTGAGCAGGAGGTAGAGCCCTCCGAGGGTGAACAGCACCATGACCGCCAGCAGCGGCAGCTGGCCGGTGAGCTGGTCCCGACGGGGCAGCACCTTCATGGCCCGGTCGTGCGCGGCCACCACGCCGAGGACGTGGCCGCCGACGATGAAGACGACCTTGGTGACGGCCAGCAGCGTGGGATGCAGGGTCAGCCAGTAGCTCACCTGCAGGTCCGCCGTACCGAGAAGGTTCTTGCCGTCCACCATGGGGTCGCTCAGGTGGATCAGCGTCTGCTGCCCGACCTCGACGAAGAAGCTCAGGTAGTGGGCGAACACGTAGCCGACGATGATCGGCACCAGTGAGTGCCCGAAGGCGCTCGGCATGGAACGGCGCGGTTCGCCTCCGGCGGAGGGGGTGAGGGAGGTCGCGACGGCGAACAGCGTCGCGACGCCCGCACAGAAGAGCACCAGCGCAGCGGAGTTGAGGAGCACCTCTCCGACGGAGACGCGTTGGCTGAACCGCAGCCAGGCGATGGAGTCCTGGAAGCTGTCGAACATGGTGCTCCCGAGCAGGACGCCGAGAGCGGGGACCAGACCGGGGACCTGGGGCACCCCGTCGAGGTTCCGCAGCGGGCTGCGCACGACCAGCGAGCCGTCGTCGGTGCGACCGAACACCGACAGGTGGCCCACGAGGGTCGAGTACGCCTCGAACGGGTCTGCTGCGGCGATCCACGAGTCACCGAAGAGCGCTGCGCCGACGAGTACGATCGCCAGGTAGGCCGCGAACCAGAGCCGGACCTGCCACAGGTAGTTCGCGTCGGGTGAGACCAGCTCCATCCAGACGAACGACAGCAGGCCCAGGGCAGCCGGCCACAACCCCACCCAGCGGGGGAGCGTCAGCAGACCTCGCGTGGGATCGCCGCCGGAGGCCGCGGACAGCAGCCGGTGCAGCGTCCGGACCGGGCTGACCGCCTTGAAGAAGGGCCCGAAGAGGAGCGAGGCCGGCACCAGGCCGACCCACAGCAGCACGTAGACCACGCCGAACGTCGGGTTGACGGCGTTGTCGGGCCCGGCCAGCGCCGCCCAGGCCACGTAGCCGGTGAACAGCAGGCCGAGCCCGCGCAGCAGCCGGCTGAGCCACCCGCCGTCCACCGGGCGGGCCAGGGCGCTCGGCAGCGGCCGCCCCTGCGTCGCGGCGTCGAACCGGGGTTGCCGCCAGGCGAGCGCGAGCACGATGAACGAGACGGCCAACGCGGCGGCGCCGCCGGCCAGCGCGAACGGAAGCGAGATCGGGAGGTCCTGGCTGCCTCCGATCCCGTGCTCGAAGACCATGCCGATCCCTTCCCGAGACCACGACGGAGCAACACCGGACCTCTGACAGAATCGCATGACGGACGAGAACCGGACCAAAGGGGGCTACGTGGAGCGGCTGAGAGCTGGCGACCTGACGCTGCTGTCCATGGACTCGGCGAACACGCCGATGCACCTGGCCACCGTGGAGGTCTTCGAGCCCGACGAGGAGGGGTTCGACTACCGCAAGCTGGTGGCCCTCGTCGGCGACCGGCTGGCGTTCGTCCCCCGCTACCGGCAGCGGCTGATGTCGGTGCCCGGCAACCTGGCTCGTCCGGTGTGGGTCGACGACGACGACTTCGACATCACCTACCACGTCCGTCAGTCGGCACTGCCGCGTCCGGGCTCGATGGAGCAGCTGGAGGAGCTGGTCGCCCGGATCATCGCCCGGCCGCTGGACCGCAGCCGACCGCTGTGGGAGATGTACCTCATCGAGGGCCTGGAGGAGGGCCGCTTCGCGATCCTGGCGAAGTCACACCAGACCCTGGTGGACGGCATCTCCACCATCGACCTCGGCCAGGTGATCCTGGACAACGACACGGTCGCGCGGGCCAGGATCCCCGACGACTGGGTGCCCCGTCGTGAGCCGTCGTCCGCGGCGCTGGTGGCGCGGGCGGTGCGCGAGCAGGTCTCGAACCCGGTCAGCGCCGTCGGTGGTGTGCGCGACAGCCTGACCGGTGTGGTGCGGGGCAGCCCGCTCTTCGCCGGTCGGAGAGCTGTCCCTGAGTCGCCACTCCAGGCGACGCTCAGCCAGCAGCGTCGGTTCCAGACCGTGCGCACCCGCCTGGACGACTACCGGAAGATCCGCCGTTTCCACGGCGGCACGGTCAACGACGTGGTCCTTGCGACGGTCACCGGCGCTCTGCGCGCCTGGCTGATGACCCGGGCGGAGTCGGTGCACAGCAGTCGGCAGCTGCGCGCCATGGTGCCGATGGGCGTGCTGGACAAGGACCTCGAGCCGACCTCACTGGGCAGCCAGGTCACCGGGACCCTGCTCACTCTGCCGATCGGCGAGCAGAGTCCCGTCGTGCGGCTGCACCAGGTCTCGTACGCGCTCAAGGCGCACAAGGAGACCGGGAAGGCGGTCTCGGCGCTGCGGTTGATCGGGGTCGGCGGCTTCGCGCCCACGACCTTCCACGCGCTGGGTGCGCGGGTGGCCGCGGAGGCGGCCGGTGAGCGGGGCTTCAACATCGTCGTCACCAACGTGCCCGGACCGCAGTTCCCGCTCTACGCCAGCGGAGCCCGGATGCTGCAGAGCTACCCCGTGCAGCCGCTGCTGCCCGGTCACGCCCTGGCGATCGGAGTCACGTCGTACGACGGCGGGGTGCACTACGGCCTGACGGCGGACCGGGACGCGATCCCCGACGTCGCGGTGATCGGTCAGTGCATCACCGAGGCCCTCGCCGAGCTGGTGGACACCACGACGGAGAGCGCGATGCGCGCGCCCCGCGGGCGGCAGCGCGACGGACAGCGGTCCCCGTCCTCGCCCGGCGAGAGCTGACCGGTGCCTGCCGCCCAGCTGGTGCGGGTCTACCTCCCGCTGACCTCCTCGGGCCTGCGCCGCGCAAAGGAGGCGGGGGCCTTCCCCGAGGCGCCGCTGCCGGCGCACGCCGTCACCCCGACGCTGGAGCACGAGCTCGGCGACGGCGACCAGGAGGAGTGCGAGTACGCCGCACTGAAGGCCGCAGCCGCCGAGTCGTGGAGCCTGCGGGGGCCGGGAGACGCTCCTCGGTGCCTGGTCGCGGCGGTCGACGTCCCACGGTGGGAGCCACGGGCCGCGGCGTGGGAGAGCGCGGTCCTGGTCCCGGCCACCGTGCCGATGCGCCGGCTCGCTGCACTGCACGTCGGCGACGAGCGCGACCAGCAGGACGGGGCGGACGAGGACGGCGAGCTCGGCTGGTTCGCCGCCCAGGAGCTCGACGACGTGCTCGACGCCCTGGCTGGGTAACCGTGACGGGGCGTGGCACGATCGGGGCGTGGACGCGATCACCCAGCCCCCCGCACCCGTCAACGAACCGAACCTGACCTACGCGCCGGGGTCGCCCGAGCGCGCGGCGCTCGAGGTGGAGCTGGCCCGTCAGGAGGGCCGGCAGGTCGAGCTGACGGCCACCATCGGCGGCCGCAAGGTCATGGGGAGCGGCGTCGAGGTGCCCGTGGTGCAGCCGCACGACCACCAGCACGTGCTGGGCACCCTCCGCATGGCCGGCCAGGACGACGCACGCGCCGCGATCGAGGCTGCGCACGACGCCGCGCCCGGCTGGGCGGCCCTCGACTTCGACGACCGGGCGGCGGTCATCCTCAAGGCGGCCGACCTGCTGGCCGGCCCCTGGCGGCAGCGGCTGAACGCGGCGACGATGCTGGGACAGTCGAAGACCGCCTTCCAGGCCGAGATCGACGCGGCGTGCGAGCTGATCGACTTCTGGCGGTTCAACGTCCACTTCGCGCGGCAGATCCTCGCCGAGCAACCGGTGACCAACTCGCGCGGCATCTGGAACCGCACCGACCACCGGCCGCTCGAGGGCTTCGTCTACGCGATCACGCCGTTCAACTTCAGCGCGATCGCAGGCAACCTGCCGACCGCGCCCGCGCTCATGGGCAACACCGTCGTCTGGAAGCCGTCACCCACCCAGCAGCTCGCGGCGCACCTCACGATGGAGCTCCTCGAGGAGGCGGGCCTGCCGCCCGGCGTGATCAACATGCTGCCCGGGGACGGCCTCGACGTCTCCAATGTCGCGCTGGAGCACCCGGACCTCGCGGGCGTGCACTTCACCGGCTCCACCGCCACCTTCCAGCACCTGTGGCGCACCATCGGCGGCAACATCGAGCGCTACCGCGCCTACCCGCGCGTGGTGGGAGAGACGGGCGGCAAGGACTTCATCGTGGCCCACCCCTCCGCCGACCCCGACGTCGTGCGGGTGGCGATGCTCCGGGGCGCGTTCGAGTACCAGGGACAGAAGTGCTCGGCCGCCTCGCGCGCCTACGTCGCCAGGTCGGTGTGGGACCGGATGCGCGACGACCTGGTGGCGGAGACCGACGCGATCGCCATGGGAGACGTCACCGACCTGGCAAACTTCATGGGTGCGGTCATCGACGCCCGCGCGTTCGCCAAGCACCAGAAGGCGCTCGACCGCGTCAAGGGCATGGACGCGCACTCGGTCGTCGCCGGCGGGCAGCTCGACGACTCGGTGGGCTGGTTCGTCCGGCCGACGATCATCGAGTCCAGCGACCCTGAGGACGAGCTCTTCAACACCGAGTACTTCGGTCCGATCCTGGCCGTGCACGTCTTCGACGACGGCGACTACGAGCGCGTCGTGGACCAGATGGAGTCCTTCGCGCCGTACGCCCTGACCGGCTCGGTGATCGCGCAGGACCGGCGGGCGATCGCCTGGACGGCGGAGCGGCTTCGGTTCGCGGCCGGCAACTTCTACGTCAACGACAAGCCGACCGGTGCCGTGGTGGGCCAGCAGCCCTTCGGTGGCGGGCGGGCGTCCGGCACCAACGACAAGGCAGGAGCCGCCTCCAACCTGCTGCGCTGGACCTCGCCCCGAAGCATCAAGGAGACGTTCGACCCGCCGAAGGACTACCGCTACCCGCACATGGGAGCGTGACGGGAACCCGATGGACGCATTCCACCTTGTCGGCGTCGTGCCCCAGCACATGGGCGCGCTGCACCCGGTCGAGCAGGTGCTCGTGGCGCTGATCGCCTTCGGCCCGTTCGTGGTGCTGGCGTTCGTGGTGCGCCACCAGCGGCGGCGTGACGACTAGGAGCGACGCTCCTGGAGCCAGGTCTGCCCGACGCGGCCCTCCCGGCGCAGGGCGCGGGTGAGGATGTCGGCGACGAAGCCCTCGAGCTTGCCGCCGATCAGCGGGACGTGCACCTTGACCTCGCCGGTGAAGACCTCGTCGCAGACGCCGTCGCCCTTCTCCACCAGCATCGCCTCGCCCTTGAGGTGACCGGGCTTGCTGGGGATCTCCATGGCGAAGTCGGCCCGGACCCCGGTGGCGCCACCGCGCCACACCTCACGCTGCACGATCTCCACCGAGCTGCCGACCACCTTGCGCGCCGCGGAGGGGGCCCCCTCCATCGCCTGGGTCTGCTTGATCACCACCGTCGTGGTCTCGCCGTCGGGCGTGATCGAGACGGAGTGGTCGAGGGCCCGCTGGTAGGCGCAGACCTCCTCACGGAACTCGCGGCTGACCAGCATCGCGTGGACGTCGGCCGCCGACGCTGCGTAGGTGTTGACGTGCCGGAACCTCACGGGCGTCCCTCGCCCCGCAGCCAGGCAGCTCCGGCGGCCTGCTCCTTGTCCCGACCCTCGACGAACAGCTGCGCCATGACCTTCTCGAGCTTGTCCTTGATGAGTGGCACCTTCACCTTGACCTCGCCGGTGAAGGACTGCGAGGTGCCGGCGCGCTCCTCGGTCAGCACGTAGGTGCCCGAGACGTCGGTCGGACGGCCGGGTGTCTGCACCGTCAGCGTCGCCTGCGTCGGCGACGTCCACGTCTCGACCTGCACCGCACGCGTGGTATCGCCGGCGAACTTCTTGGCGAACGACGGCACGCCCTCGGTGGGCTGGACCTGGTCGATCGTGACGACGTGCCCCGCGCCGGAGGCCTCCACGGTGACCTCGGCGGAGATCACCCCGGTGGCGTCGGCGGCGTACCTCCGGAAGTCCGGGTCGGTGAGCATCGCGTAGACCTCGGCCGGTGGTGCGTCGTAGGTGGCGGTGTGGGTGACCTTCATGACGACCATCATGGACCAGACGGTGTGCCCGGGAACCTCGGCGCCGCGTGGCGCGTCATCCGTGGACGCGCTGGCGGCCCGGGCCTAGGGTCGGGGCATCGGTACGACGAGGTGCCGGGAGAGGGAGCACCGACGTGTCGAGGCAGGACGAGCCGAAGGACGACGTCATCGCCAAGGCAGCCGCCCTGGCGTCGTCGCGCAAGGGGTCCGCCGGGATCTCCGGGGAGACCGCGGCACAGTACGTGCGGCAGTTCTACCGCCACGTCACCGTGGAGGACCTGGCCGACCGTGCCGAGGTCGACGTCTACGGCGCCGCCATGAGCCAGTACCGGTTGGCCGGGCAGCGGCCCCAGGGCACCGCCAACGTGCGCGCCTACACGCCCACCGTCGCCGAGCACGGGTGGTCGGCCGAGGGCCACTCCGTCGTCGAGGTGGTCACCGACGACATGCCGTTCCTCGTCGACTCGGTGACCATGGAGCTCAACGAGGAGGGCCGGGGCGTCCACCTGGTCATCCATCCCCAGCTGCTCGTGCGCCGCGACATCACCGGCGAGCTGCTCGAGGTCATCGACGACGAGAGCTACGTCGTGGGGTCGGAGCCCGACGTGGCACGGGAGTCGTGGATGCACGTGGAGGTGGACCAGGAGAGCGGCCCCGAGGCCCTGGCCGCCATCGAGCGCTCGCTCGCCGGGATCCTCAGCGACGTCCGGGAGGCCGTCGAGGACTGGGGCAAGATGCACCAGCAGGTGTCCCAGATCATCGAGGACCTCGAGGAGCACCCGCCGCCGCTCCCCGCGGACGAGGTCGAGCAGGGCAAGCAACTGCTGGCGTGGCTGGCCGACGACCACTTCACGTTCCTCGGCTACCGCGAGTACCGCCTCGACGAGGTGGAGGGCGACAGCGTGCTGCGGGCCGTCACCGGCACCGGCTACGGCATCCTGCGTGCCGACCAGGACATGTCCGACTCCTTCGGCAAGCTGCCGCCCCTGGTCCGGGAGAAGGCGCGCGAGAAGACGCTGCTCGTGCTCGCGAAGGCGAACTCCAAGGCCACGGTCCATCGCCCGGTCTACCTCGACTACGTCGGGGTCAAGGTCTTCGAGGACGGCGAGGTCGTCGGAGAGCGCCGCTTCCTCGGGTTGTTCTCCTCGACCGCCTACACCGAGTCGCTCACCCGGATCCCCGTCGTCCGCGAGAAGGCCTACGCGGTGATGGAGGCGGCGGGCGCGGACCCGTCCAGCCACACCGGCAAGGCGCTGCTGGACACGTTGGAGAACTACCCCCGCGACGAGCTGTTCCAGACGCCGCTCGAGGACCTGATCCGGATCGCGCAGGCCGTGCTGCACACGCGGCAGCGGCGGCGGCTGCGGCTCTTCGTCCGCCGCGACGCCTACCATCGCTACCTGTCGTGCCTGGTCTACCTGCCGCGGGACCGCTACAACACCACGGTCCGTGAGCGGATCGCCGACATCCTCAAGCGTGAGCTGCACGGGGAGACCATCGAGTACACCGCCCGGGTCAGCGAGTCGATGCTCGCCCGGATCCACTTCGTCGTACGCCCCGCCAAGGGCGAGGTGATGACCGACGAGGTCGACGTCGCCGAGGTGGAGCGCAACCTCGCGGACGCGGCGCGCTCCTGGCTCGACGACTTCGCCGCGGCCGCCCGCGACGAGTACGGCGAGACCCGCGGCGTCCAGCTGACGAAGCAGTACGCCACCTCGTTCCCCGAGGCCTACAAGGAGGACTACGCGGCACGCTCGGGCGCCGTCGACCTCGGCCGGTTGGAGAGCATCGAGGGCGACGAGGGCATCGCGCTCTCGTTCTACCAGTCCATGGACAGCGGGCCGCGGGAGGCACGGCTGAAGGTCTACCGGGTGGGGCCGCAGCTGTCGCTGAGCAACGTGCTGCCGATCCTGTCGACGATGGGCATGGAGGTCGTCGACGAGCGTCCCTACGAGCTCGACGGACTGCCCCGGCGATCGTGCATCTACGACTTCGGCCTGCGCTACTCCCGCCCGGTGCCGGACGCCGCCCGCGACCTGTTCCAGGACGCGGTCGCCGCGGTCTGGGAGGGGCTCAACGAGGCCGACGGCTTCAACGCGCTCGTGCTGGGCGCTGGGTTGACCTGGCGGCAGGCCACCGTGCTGCGGGCCTACGCGAAGCACATGCGGCAGGGCGGGACACCCTTCGCGCAGGACTACATCGAGGACGCGCTCAAGAGCAACGTCGACATCACGCGGCTGCTCATCGAGCTCTTCGAGGCCCGGTTCAACCCGGGGCGCTCGAACATCGCCGCGGACGCCGAGTCGCGGCTGGCCAAGGTCGACGACCTCGAGGCCCGCATCGTGCGGGCCCTGGACGACGTGGTGAGCCTCGACCACGACCGCATCCTCCGGTCCTACCTCACCTCCATCACCGCGACCCTGCGGACCAACTACTTCCAGACCGACGAGGACGGCCACCCCAAGTCCTACATCTCGCTCAAGCTGGAGCCGAGCGCGATCCCCGAGCTGCCCGAGCCGCGTCCCAAGTTCGAGATCTTCGTCTACTCGCCGCGCGTGGAAGGCGTGCACCTGCGCTTCGGCGCCGTCGCCCGCGGCGGCCTGCGGTGGAGCGACCGGCGCGACGACTTCCGCACCGAGGTGCTCGGCCTGGTCAAGGCGCAGATGGTCAAGAACGCCGTCATCGTGCCGGTGGGCGCGAAGGGCGGCTTCTTCTGCAAGCAGCTGCCCGACCCCAGCGACCGCGACGCCTGGATGGCCGAGGGGGTCGCCTGCTACAAGACGTTCATCTCCGGCCTGCTGGACATCACCGACAACCTCGTGGACGGCGAGAACGTCCCGCCTCCCGGCGTGGTCTGCCACGACGGCGTCGACTCCTACCTGGTGGTCGCGGCGGACAAGGGCACCGCCACGTTCTCCGACATCGCCAACGAGGTGGCGAAGGGTTACGGGTTCTGGCTCGGTGACGCCTTCGCGTCCGGCGGCTCCGTGGGCTACGACCACAAGGCGATGGGCATCACCGCCCGCGGGGCCTGGGAGTCGGTGAAGCGACACTTCCGCGAGATGGGCGTCGACTGCCAGAACGAGGACTTCACCTGCGTCGGCATCGGCGACATGTCCGGGGACGTCTTCGGCAACGGCATGCTCCTGTCCGAGCACACCAAGCTGGTCGCCGCCTTCGACCACCGCGACATCTTCATCGATCCCGACCCCGACCCCGAGGTCTCCTACCAGGAGCGCCGACGGCTGTTCGACCAGGCGAGGTCGAGCTGGCACGACTACGACACCTCGTTGATCTCCCGCGGCGGAGGGGTGTGGTCCCGCAAGGCCAAGTCGGTCAAGATCAGCGCCGAGATCCGCGAGGTCCTCGGTCTCGACGACGACGTCGACAAGCTGGCGCCCAACGAGCTCATGCGGGCGATCCTCAAGGCGCCCGTCGACCTCCTCTGGAACGGCGGGATCGGCACCTACGTGAAGTCGAAGGCCGAGAGCAACGCCGACGTCGGTGACAAGGCCAACGACGCGATCCGCGTCAACGGTGCCGAGCTGCGCTGCCGGGCAGTGGGGGAGGGAGGCAACCTGGGCCTCACCCAGCTCGGTCGCATCGAGTACGCCGTCCGCGGCTGCTCGGGTGCGGGCGGCCGGATCAACACCGACTTCATCGACAACTCCGCCGGCGTCGACACCTCCGACCACGAGGTCAACATCAAGATCCTGCTGGACCGTGTGGTGCGTGACGGCGACCTGACCGAGAAGCAGCGCAACGACCTGCTCGCGTCGATGACGGACGAGGTCGGCTCGCTGGTGCTTCAGGACAACTACGAGCAGAACATCGCGCTGGCCACGGCCGCGTACCTGGCGCCGCCGCTGCTGCACGTGCACGAGGACTGGATGCAGCGCCTCGAGCGGGGGGGCCTGCTCGACCGGGAGCTGGAGTTCCTGCCCACCTCCGAGGAGGTCGCCGAGCGGATGGAGCGCGACGAGGGCCTGACCGCTCCGGAGCTCTCGGTGCTGCTCGCCTACACCAAGATCGTCCTGGCCGACGAGCTGATCGGCACTTCGCTGCCCGACGACCCGTTCCTCGTCATCGACCTGCACGAGTACTTCCCGAAGGGCATGCGCCAGCGCTACGCGGAGCAGATCGAGGCGCATCCGCTGCGGCGGGAGATCGTGGTGACGCAGGTGGTGAACGCCCTGGTCAACGGAGCGGGCATCACCTTCTACCACCGGCTGTCCCAGGAGACGGGCTCGTCCCCGGAGGAGCTCATGCGCGCCAACTTCGTGGCCCGCGAGATCTTCGGCTCGCGCGGGTTCGTGGACACCGTCTACTCCTACGACAACCAGATCGACGCCGAGACCCAGATCCAGATGCGCATCGAGATGCGCACCCTCGTCGAGCGCGCCTCGCGCTGGCTGATCAACAACCGTCGGCCGTCCATGGACAGCTCGCAGGTCATCGAGTTCTTCCAGCCGCCGACGGCCGAGCTGATGCTGGCGCTGCCGGGCCTGCTCGTCGGCCCGGAGCACGCGGCCTACGAGCAGCGCAAGAAGCACCTGATGCAGCGACAGGTGCCCGAGGAGCTGGCAGAACGGGTGGCGGTGCTGCCACCGGCGTACTCGGTGCTGACCATCGTCGAGACCGCCAAGCGCGACGAGGTGGACCCCGTCGAAGTGGCACGCGTGCACTTCGCGCTCGGTGACCAGCTCGGTCTCTCCACCCTGGTGACGAAGATCCTGGCCCTGCCCCGCGACGACCGTTGGCAGACGATGGCTCGGGCGGCGCTGCGCGACGACCTGCACAACGTGCACAGCGCGCTGACCGCTCAGGTGCTGTCCCGCACGCCTGAGGGCCCGGCGGTCGACGAACGCATCGCCGAGTGGCAGAAGCGCGAGGAGGTGGCGGTGGAGCGGGCCGTGGCCACCTTGAAGGAGATCTGCGCCGACGAGCGCGCCGACCTGGCCCGGCTGTCCGTGGGCCTGCGGGTGGTGCGGACGCTGCTGTCCTCGTCCTAGGTGGTGCCGGTACGGTCCCCTCTGTGAGCCACGAGACAGCGAGCGACGACATCCTGTTCGCAGGCGTAGAGGGGCAGGCGCGGGCCATCGCGGCGGGCGACCTGTCGTCCGCCGGGCTGGTGGAGGCCGTGCTGGCGCGGATCGACGCCCTGGACCCCCTGCTGAACGCCTTCACCACGGTGCTCGCCGACCAGGCGCGGGCGGAGGCCCAGGCGCGCGACGAGGCTCGCACGGGCGGGGAGCCCCTCGGCCCGCTGCACGGCGTGCCGGTCGCCATCAAGGAGGAGAACGACGTCGCGGGCACCGTGACGACGTTCGGTGGGAGCGCGAACCGGACCCCGGCGCTCCGGGACGGGCACGTCACCCGGCAGCTCCGGGAGGCAGGTGCGGTCGTCGTCGGCAAGACCAACATGCCCGAATTCGGGCAGTGGCCGTTCACCGAGTCGGAGAAGCACGGCACGACGCGGAACCCGTGGAAGCCCGGCCACAGCCCCGGGGGGTCGAGCGGCGGCACGGCCGCGGCCGTGGCCTCAGGGATGGTGGCCGTCGGCATCGGTGGTGACGGCGGCGGATCCATCCGGATCCCGTCCGCGGCCTGTGGTCTCTTCGGGCTCAAGCCCACCCGGGGGCGGGTGTCGTCGGCGCCGCACGCGGCGCTGTGGGAGTCGCTCGGTACGGTCGGGCCGCTGACCCGTTCGGTGGTGGACTCCGCGCTGGTCTACGACGTGATCCGGGGCAACCAGCCCGGCGACCGCTACACCTGCTCCGAGCCCGACGTCTCGTTCGTCGAGGCGGCGCGGCTGCAGTCGGCCGGCGGCCAGCGGAAGCTGCGGATCGGCTGGTCGACCAAGTCGACCGTCCCTGGGATCCGCCCGGCCGTCGAGCACGTGCGCGCCGTCGAGGAGACCGCGACGCTGCTCGAGGGGCTGGGCCACGAGGTGTTCGAGATCGACCCCCGCTACCCCGACGCCACCACGGCCTTCGTTCCGCAGTTCGTCGGAGGGGTGCGTGCCGAGGCGGAGCTCGTCGAGGACCGGGGCCGGCTGGAGCGGCGGACCAAGCAGCTGCTGGCCATCGGGGCCCCGATCCGTCCGCGGCTGGTCGCAGCTGCGGTGCGCCGGGGAGAGAAGCTCGCTGAACGGGTCGACGACACGATCTTCGGCCGCTGCGACGTGCTCCTCACTCCGACGCTGGCCGGTCGGCCGCCGCGGATCGGCGTTCTCGACGGGGCATCGGTGGTCAAGGCCGCCCTCAAGGCGCAGCCGATGATCGCCTACACGGCGTTGTGGAACGTCACCGGTCATCCGGCCGCGTCGCTGCCGGCCGGTTTCGCCGACGACGGGCTGCCGACCGCCGTACAGCTGGTCGGGCGGCGCGGGGACGAGGCAACGCTGTTCGGGCTGTCCGCGCAGGTGGAGTCGGTCCGGCCGTGGGCCGACCGGCGGCCGCCGCAGTGAGTCTGCTGCTGGCCACGCCGCTGGCGCTGGTGCGGCGGGCGGCGTCGCTGGTGCCGGTATCGCCGCTCCGCTCCTCCTCGCCGATCGCGGGCAAGCGTGTGCTCGTCACCGGCGCGTCGTCGGGCATCGGTGAGGCGACGGCACGCGCGGTGGCAGACCGTGGTGGCCGGCTGCTGCTGGTGGCGCGGCGGGTCGAGGAGCTCGACCGGGTGGCCGCGTCGATCCGGTCGGCCGGCGGCGCGGCCTCGACGTACCCGTGCGACCTCACCGACGAGACCGGGGTCAAGTCCCTGGTCGAGGACGTGCTGCGTGACCACGGCGGCGTGGACATGATCGTGAACAACGCCGGACGGTCGATCCGCCGTTCGCTGGCGGCGTCGTGGGACCGGATGCACGACTTCGAGCGCACCATGGAGATCAACTACTTCGCGCCGGTCCGGCTGATGCTCGGGCTTCTGCCCTCGATGGTCGAGCAGGGATCGGGTCACGTCGTCAACGTGCTGAGCTGGGGCGTCCAGGTCAAGGCGCCGAAGTTCACGGCGTACCTAGCCTCCAAGACCGCGCTCGACGTCTTCTCGCGCGTCGCCGGCCGCGAGCTGTACGGCGACGGGGTGACGTTCACGAATGTGCGGATGCCCCTGGTGCGCACCGGCATGATCGGCCCTACGGAGCTCTACGCCAAGTCGCCGGCGCTGAGCCCCGAGCAGGCCGCCGAGCGGATCGTGCGGGCTCTGGAGGACCGCCCCATCACCGTCGACACGGCGGTGGGCCGGGTGGCCGAGGTGCTCAACCTGGCGCTGCCGCGGCTGAGCGACGCGCTGAGCTACCACGTGGGCCGGCGGTTCCCGGACTCCAAGGCGGCGACCCAGCACCTCGCGGACTAGGGCCCGTATACCCCCGGTAGTATCTGCGTCAGCAGGGTGGCAAGCGGCTGCCCGTGATGCGGAGGAGACAGGATGCGTGGGTCAGGTCGTGTCGTGGTCGGAGCGGTGGCCGCTTCCGTGGCCCTTCTGGCTGGGTGCAGCGATGCGGACCGCGGGACCGAGTCCGTCGCGCAGGTCGCTGACGACCCGGGCGGCGAGGTGACGCTCCTCGACGGCTGGGTGCGCGCGACCACGGGTGCCGAGGACACGTCGATGACCGGTGCCTTCATGCGGATCGAGAACACCACCGACCGGCAGATCACCCTTGCCGGTGCGAGTGCCGACGTCGCCGCCCGTGCGGAGATCCACGAGATGGTCATGCAGGACGGGGCGATGGTCATGCAGCCCCTCGAGGGCGGCCTGGAGATCGCCGCCGGTGAGACCGCGGTGCTCCAGCCGGGCGGGAACCACGTCATGCTCATGGGCCTGGACCGCCCGCTCGCGCCGGGAGACGAAGTCACGGTGACCCTGCAGTTCGCCGACGGCTCGACGCAGGAGTCGACCTTCCCGGTCAAGGCCTTCACCGAGGAGGAGCCGCACTACCACGGGTCGCCGTCGGCCTCCCCGTCCCGGTGACGCACCTGGACCGCCGGCGGGTGCTCGGCCTGGCCGGGGCGGCGGGCGTCGGTGTCCTGGCCGGGAGCGGAGCCACCACCGCGGTGTCCCAGGGCGCGGCGCAGCCCTCCGCCGGCGAGCCGGAGCCGACCGGCCCGGCCCCGACGATCAGCCCGTACGGCGACCACCAGCCCGGCGTCACCGCGCCCGCCGCCCGGGCCACCCGGGTGCTCGCCCTGGACCTGCGACCCGGGGTGGACCGCGACGCCCTCGGCCGGCTGATGCGGCTGTGGAGCGGCGACATCGAGGCCGCTGCCCAGGGGCGTCCGGCGCCGGGGGACACCGCCCCCGACCTGGCTCAGGCGGCCGTCGGTCTGACCGTCACGGTGGGGTGGGGTCGGTCGTTGTTCGCCAGGACCGGGCTGGTCCCCGCGATGCCCGCCGGCCTCAGCGCCGTACCCCCGATGCGGCACGACCGGCTGGAGGCCCGGTGGTCCGGCGGAGACCTGCTCCTCCTGCTCTCCGCCGACGACGACACCACCGTGCTCCACGTGCTCCGGCGCCTGCTCCTCGATGCCGAGCCCTTCGCGCGGGTCCGCTGGGAGCAGTCCGGCTCGTGGCGTGGTCTCGACGCCACCGGCCGCCCGACGACGGGCCGCAACCTCTTCGGCCAGGTCGACGGGAGCGGCAACCTGGGTCCTGATGATCCGCTTTTCGGGCCGACGGTGTGGGCGAAGGTCCCGGGGTGGTTCGCAGGCGGCACCACCCTGGTGGTCCGGCGCATCCGCATGGACCTCGACCGGTGGGATCGGCTCACCCGCGACGAGCAGCAACGGGTCGTGGGCCGGGACCTGGACACCGGCGCGCCCTTGACCGGAGGAGTGGAGTCGGACCAGCTCGCTGCTGACGACTTCGCGGAGCGCGATGAAGGCGGCCGCCTCGTCATCCCCACGCACGCGCACGCCCGGCTCTCCCATCCGCTGGCCAACGGGGGAGCCCGCATCTTCCGCAAGGGCGTGAACTACACGACCGACGGGCCGCAGCGGGAGTCGGGCCTGGTCTTCATGAGCTACCAGGCCGACATCGAGGCGCAGTTCAGCCGGATCCAGCGACGCCTGGACCGGACCGACGCCCTCAACGAATGGACCACGGCGATCGGGTCGGCGGAGTTCGCGGTCCTCCCCGGCTACCGTCCCGGGGGCTGGCTCGGGCAGTCGCTGCTCGCCTGAGTGGCTCCCCGCCGACTTTCAGTCACCCTGGTGACTGAAAGCCGGGGCTGTCGGCTCAGGCGGACTTCTTCGCGGTCTTCTTGGCGGTCTTCTTGCCCGTGCCCTTCTTCGCCGGCTTCTTCTCGGCCGGCTTCTTGGCAGTCTTCTTGGTGCTGCTCTTCTTCTTGGCCGGCTTCTTCTCCGGCTCGTCGGTGCCCTCACGGGCAGCCTCTGCCGCCGACTCGTCGGTGTCCTCGCCGCGCGCGGTGCGGGCGGCGGCCACCGACTTCTGCAGGGCAGCGAGCAGGTCGACGACCTCGCCCGCCTCGGGCGCAGGCTCCTTGGTGCGCTTGACCTCACCGCCCTCCAGCTTGGCCTCGACGAGGGCGTGCACCGCCTCGGCGTAGTCGTCCTCGAACTCGCTGGCGTCGTAGTCCCCGGCCAACGTGTCCAGCAGCAGCTGCGCCATCTTCAGCTCCTGCGGCTTCGCGGGCTCGACGTCGCGGAGCGACCCGAAGTCCGGGTTGCGGATCTCGTCGGGCCACATCAGCGTCTGGAGCACGAGCACGTCGTCGCGCACCCGCAGCACCGCCGGGGTCATCCGGGTGCGCAGCGCCACCGTCACCACGGCCACCCGGTCGCTCTCGGCCAGGGCGTCGCGCAGCAAGGCGTAGGGCTTGAGCCCGCTCTTCTCCGGCTCGAGGTAGTACGACTTCTCGAGCATCATCGGGTCGATCTGGTCGCTGGGCACGAACTTCTCGACCGAGATCTCCCGGCTGCTGTTCGACGGAAGCTGCGCCAAATCGTCGTCGTCGAGGATCACCATCTCGCCGTCGTCGGTCTCGTATCCCTTGGCGATGTCGGCGTAGGGAACCTCTTCGCCATCGATGGAGCAGACGCGCTGGTACTTGATCCGGCCGCCGTCCTTCGCGTGCACCTGGCGGAACGAGATGTCGTGGCTCTCGGTCGCCGAGTACAGCTTCACCGGCACGCTGACGAGGCCGAAGGAGACCGCGCCCTTCCAGATCGCTCGCATGCACCCTCCTCAGGTCACGGGACTACTACCCCGTAGCGGGCCGACAGAGACCACCACGGTACCGATCCGACAGGATGGTGGGATGCGTCCGATGCTCGCCACGCGGGGAAGGGCCGTCCCCACCGGTCCCGAGTGGCTCCACGAGGTCAAGTGGGACGGCATGCGCGTGCTGGTGTCCGTCCGGGAGGGCCGCGTGACCCTCCTGTCGCGCAACGAGAACGACGTGACCGTGTCGTTCCCGGAGCTCGCCCCGCTGTGTGACGACGCTGCCTGCGCCGGCCGCGACCTGCTGCTCGACGGCGAGGTCGTCGCCTTCCTCGACGGACGGCCGGTCTTCGGGGCTCTGGCCGACCGGATGCACGTGCGGAGCGCGCCGAAGGCGGAGCGGGCGGCGCAGCGCAATCCCGTGACGCTCATGGTGTTCGACCTGCTCGCGCTCGACGGCGAGGACCTGACCGGCCTGCCGCTGCGGGAGCGGCGGGAGCGGCTGGACGCGCTCGCCCTGGACGGTCCCCACTGGAAGGTGCCACCGGTGTACGACGACGGAGACTTGCTCCTGCAGGCGACCCGGGCCCAGGGGCTGGAGGGGATCGTCAGCAAGCGCCGGTCGTCCCGGTACGTCTTCGGGCGTCGCTGCGAGGAGTGGCTGAAGTTCCCGCACCGGCCCTCCGCGTCGTACGTCGTCGGGGGCTGGCGACCGGAGACCGGCACCGCGGACCGGCTGGGCGCGCTGCTCGTGGGGGTGCCGACGGCGGAGGGTCTGGTCTTCCGGGGCCGGGTCGGCAGCGGTGTCGCCGGCAGGGCGGCACCGCGGCTGAAGCAGCTGCTCGACCCGCTCCGCAGCGACCGGCCTCCCTTCACCGAGGTGGTGCCGCGCGAGGACGCGCGGGGCACCGTGTGGGTGAAGCCGTCGCTCGTGGTCGACGTGGTCTCCCTCGGGCTGACCCCGCAGGGACGGCTGCGCCAACCGGCGTACGTCGGCGTCCGGGCGGACCTGTCGCCGGACGACCTGCTGGAGCACGCGGTTGACGGGGGGAGCGATGATGCCTGAGCCGGGGGAGACGCGCGTCGAGGTGGACGGGCGGACGTTGCTCATCAGCAACCTGGACAAGGTCCTGTACCCGGCCGACGGGACCACCAAGGGCGAGGTGCTGCACTACTACGCCCAGGTGGCGCCCGTGCTGCTCCCGCACCTGAAGGACCGCGCGGTCACCCGGATCCGCTGGCCCGACGGCACCGCGGGACCGTCGTTCTTCGAGAAGAACGCGCCGCTCGGCGCACCGCGCTGGCTCCGGACCGCGTCGGTCCCGACGACCGGCTCGCGTGGTGAGTCCCGGAACGGGGACCGGATCGTCTTCCCGGTCGTGGGGTCGTTGGCGGACCTGACCTACCTGGCGAACCTGGCCTCGCTCGAGCTCCACGTGCACCAGTGGCGTGTCGACGACGAGGGCCGGCCGCTGAACCCGGACCGCATGGTCATCGACCTCGACCCCGGGCACCCCGCAGGTCTCCACGAGTGCGCACGCGTCGCCCTCCTGGTGCGCCGCCGGCTCGCCGACCTGGGGTTGGTCGCCGCGCCCGTCACCAGCGGCAGCAAGGGGCTGCACCTCTACGCGCCGATGCCGGGGAAGCTCACCGCCGACGAGGTGCGGGAGGCGGCGAAGCAGATCGCGGAGGCGCTGGAGAAGGAGCAGCCGGATCTGGTGGTCTCCCGGATGACCAAGGCGAGACGCCCGGGGAAGGTGTTCCTCGACTGGTCGCAGAACACCGGCTCCAAGACCACGATCAGCCCTTACTCGCTGCGCGGCACACCGCGCCCCTACGTGGCCGCGCCGCGCACCTGGGAGGAGGTGGAGGAAGGCGCGGAGGAGCCCGGGGCCCTGGAGCAGCTCACCGCCGGAGAGGTGCTGGCACGGGTGGCCGAGCACGGTGACGGGTTCGGCAGCCAGCTCGCCGCCGACCCGTTCTGAGCACGTCGACAAAATGTGACGCAGGAGACATGGTCAGAGGTCAAAAGACCCTTCGATCGGCCCCCGGCCAGGAGGAACGTGAGGAACGTAGAAAGTGCTCAGGGGCAGCGGGCACAGGGTTCGCCGCCGGACGGAGCACACCTCTCCGAAGGGGCACATCATGGCCACCACGCATCCTGCTCGGCGCAGCCGTCACACCGGCGAAGCCGATCGACCCTCGCGGGCCACGAGCGACACCACGACCGGCGCCGCCGCGACCTACGAGCCCCCCACCGCGGTCAAGTACTTCGCCGGCGGCATCCGCCTGGCGCTGGGCTGGACCTTCCTGTGGGCATTCCTCGACAAGATGTTCGGGCTGGGGCACGAGACGGCCCGAGCCGACTCCTGGCTCAACGGCGGGTCGCCGACCGAGGGCTTCCTGTCCTTCGCGGCAAAGGGACCCTTCAAGGGCGTCTACAACAACATCGCCGGCGCGGCCTGGGCCGACTGGCTGTTCATGATCGGCCTGGCCGGCATCGGCCTCGCCCTCATCCTCGGTGTGTTCATGAACATCGCGGCGGCGTCGGGCGCGCTCCTGCTGGTCCTGATGTGGACCGCCGTCCTGCCTCCGGAGAACAACCTCTTCATGGATGACCACCTCATCTACGCCGGCGTGCTGGGCCTGCTCGCCCTGATCGGCGCCGGCCGCTACCTGGGGCTGGGATCCATGTGGGAGAGGATGCCGTTCGTGCAGAAGACGAAGATCTTCCGCTGAGGGGCGACGCGCCCACAGCGGACGCGCCCTGAACGACAGATCCCCTCGGAGCCGGCCCTTCGCACAGGGCCGGCTCCGGGCGTTCCGGATTGTTCTTCCCGCAGCCGCCGGAGCGGCTACCCTTGACTCAGCGCCCCGTCTCGAGCCCACCCCCGAAGCTCGAGGCGGGGCGCCTCGGTGTGTCCGTGCTGTTCCGGCGCGGTCAGAGCCGGCGGACGAGCAGCAGCGTGGCGTCGTCCTCACTGCTCGCCGGGCGTGCCCTCTCGACGAGCCGCTGCAGGGCGGTCTGCGGGTCCTCGTACTGGGTCACCGACTCGAGGACGTGCGTGGCGAGCCCGTCCAGGCTCACGTCCACGGCCTGGTCCCGGCGCTCGAACATCCCGTCGGAGACCATCAGGAGCGCGTCTCCGGGATCGAGCCTGGCGCCGCTGGACTCTCGCTCTGACGTGGGCCCCAGCAGCCCCGCACCCAGCGGCGGGCCGGTCTCCAGCGTCAGCAGCTCACAAGACGCGGTGCCGCGGCAGATCACCGGTGCCGGGTGGCCGGCGGCCGCGACGGACAGCTCCCCCGAGGCCGTGTCGAGGAGCACCACGGCAGCGGTTGCCATCGCGTCGGGAGTGAGCACCGAGACCAACCGGTCCAGACGGGTCAGGACCGCGTGGGGCTCAGGATCCTCCACCGCGTAGGCGCGCAGGGCGTTGCGCAGCTGTGCCATCGCACCCGCCGCGACGATCCCGTGCCCCGCCACGTCGCCGACCACGAGGAGCAGCCCGTCCTCTCCGACCGGGACCGCGTCGTACCAGTCACCGCCGACCCCCACCGATGCCGGACGGTAGTCGGCTGCGAGAACCCAGCCGGCGGCCGACGGCAACCGCTCCGGCAGCAGGCTGCGCTGCAGGGTCTCCGCGACGCCGGCCAGGGCGCGGTTGCGTTCGAAGAGCAGCTCCACCAGGTGGGCGCGCAGCCCGTGCGCGGCCTCCAGCTGGGCGTCCTCCCAGGGCTCCGAACGCAGCCGGACCGTCTCGCGCCACAGGGCGAAGGAGCCACGGGGCGTCAGCCGGGCCACCCCGTCCTCGCCGGTCACGAGCTCCTTGAGGTGGGGGTTCCCGCCCCAGTCCACGGTGTGCACGGTCTCCGGCCTCAGGAAGACCAGGTCCTGGTCCTCGGCCACCTGGACGAGGAGCACGCCACTGGCCCGGTCCGCGAGGTCGGCGAGCGCCGGCTCGAGCTGGCCGAAGCGGTCGGTGTGCAGCAGCCCTTCGGGGCCCATCTGCTCCCGCGCCCAGTGGCGCAGCCGGCGCAGACCCTCGTCGGACGGCACGTCACCCGCGGTGAGGGTCTGCCCGTCCAGGCACCAGCTCATCCCCGAGGCGCCGACCATGTGCATGAGCGCCGGGGCGTGCGGTGCCAGTGCTCCGGCCAGGTCGTCACCGGCGTCCCTGGTCCGGCGCACGACGCCTGCCAGGGTGTCCCCGATCTCCATCGAGCGGGCGACGTGCGCGTCGCGTTCGCGGGCGCCGAGCATGAGGGACAGGGTCTGGGCGAGGAACTCGCAGGTGGCGCGGACCGGCGCCGGTGGCAGGAACGGACCGGAGTAGTGGTGGCAGGCGATGAGACCGGCCAGCTCCCCGTCGATCAGCAGCGAGATCGACATGGAGGCGGTGACGCCCATGTTGCGCAGGTACTCGCAGTGGATCGGGGACACGCTGCGCAGCGCCGCCAGGGACAGGTCGAGGGGCTGGTCCGTGGTCGGGTCGGACAGCGGGACCAGGGGGACGTCCTGGGCGTCGACGTCGCGGATGGAGCGCAGCCAGTTGACCCGGTAGAGCGCCCGGGCCTGCGGGGGGATGTCCCCCGAGGGGTAGTGCAGGCCGAGGAAGGACTCCAGCCCGTCGGCGTGGTCCTCGGCGACGACCTTTCCGTTCCACTCGCGGTCGAAGCGGTAGAGCATCACCCGGTCGAACTCGGTGATCTGGCGCACCTGCTCGACCGCGGCCTGCAGCAGCTCGTCGATGGTGTCGGTGCGGGACAGGTCGGCGACGGCGTCGCGGACGGCGTGGAAGGTGTTGCCCGCGGAAGGGCCGACCGGCGCCGGCTCCAGCTCGACGATCCAGACGTCCCCGCTGCGGTGCAGGAGCGCCTCGAACTGTGCATGCGGTGCGGGATGGCGCGGCGCCACGGTGAGCGGCACCCCGACCCGGTTCGCTGCCCCGTCGGCCATCGAGGCCGCGATCGCGGCGAACGACGCGTCGTCGAGGACCTCGACGAGGCGCGTCCCGAGCAGCTCTTCGGCGGTGCGCCCGAGGAACCGCTCGGCGCCGGCGCTGGCCTGCAGGACGGGGTGGTTGGGCCCCGCGACGGTGACCAGCAGCCCGTGCGGCTGGATCGATCCCGGGATGTGGATCGGCTCCCGTTCGCAGTTGGTGAGGTCGACGGGCGTGCCCGGTGGCAGGAAGGTGCCGGTGGCGAGGTCCTCGCTCACGCGCCGACCACCTCGCGCTGGTCGACCAGCCGTGTCAGCACCGCTTCGGCTTCGGCCACCACGGCATCCCCGAGCCGCGGGTGGTGCGGTCGGGACAGGACCGCGCACGTCCGCCGCCACAGTGTGGTGGAGTGGTCGCCGGCGGCGTCGGTCAGGCCACGCCGGGAGTCCTGCGGTACGACGTCGGGGAGGCCGCGCAGCAGCATGCGGGCGCCGGCCGCGGAGCCGGCGAGCAGGTACAGCAGTGCCAGCCCGCGGGCGTCGTCGACCTGCTCGTCCCGGGGCACCGTGGGCTCGTCGACGACCGCGCCCAGGGCGGCGAGGTCTGCGGCGTAGGCGTCCGCGCGGTCGGGGAGCGGGACGCCGTCGAGGTCGTGCGCCAAGGTCGAGCTGCGGGCCCAGCGAGCCAGGGGAACGTCGGCGGAGGAGTGCAACCGGTGGAGGACGGTCAAGACGCGGACGTAGCCGGGGACGTCGGCGACCCGGCCCCCGGGTCCCGTCAGCGTGTGGTCGAGCCGCTGGTGCAGCTCCCGGGTGCGGTCCTTGAGCAGAGTCCGCAGCGACTCGTCGTGCATCCGCCCACCCTATGAGCAACCGGGCACCGAGACGTGTCCAGGGCGTCGTACGGGTGCCACGTGCGCGTCGCCGGCTGGTCACCTTCGGCGGTCACCGTCAGGGGTGTCACAGCCCCGCACCTGACGAGGAGGCCAGGTGTCGACAGCTCACGCAGTGCCCGTGGTCGTCGCCCATCGCGGCGCGAGCGCGGAGGCGCCTGAGAACACTCTCGCGGCAGTACGCCGGGCGGTGGCTCGTGACGCCGACTTCGTGGAGGTCGACGTCCAGCGCACCCGGGACGGCGCGCTCGTCGTCGTGCACGACACGACGCTGGCGCGGACCACCGACGTCCGCCGGAAGTTCCCCCACCGCGCCCCGTGGCTGGTCGGCGACTTCTCCGCGGACGAGATAGGCCGCCTGGACGCAGGCGGCTGGCACTCGCCGGCTTTCGGCGACGAACGGGTGCCGACCCTCGACCAGGTGGTCGAGGTCCTGCGGGGCAGCAGCACGGGGCTCCTGGTGGAGCTCAAGGCGACCGCGTTGCATCCGGGGCTCGCCGACGACGTGGCGGCTGCGCTGGGCGCGGTGCCCGGCGGCTACGTCGCCGACGCGGCCCGCAGCGGTCGGCTGGTGGTGCAGTCGTTCGACCACGACGCAGTACGCCGACACAAGGCGCTGCTGCCGGACGTGCCGGTCGGGGTGCTGGGCACTCCCAGCCGGCCGGAGCTGGGCGCCCTGGCCACCTGGGCCGACCAGGTCAACCCGGCTCACTGGTCGGTGCGGTCGTCGTTCGTCCAAGCGGTGCACCGGCACGGGATGCGGTGCCAGGTCTGGACGCCGAACCGGCCGGCGCACCTGCGCCGGGCCCTCGAGCTCGGCGTCGACGGGGTGATCACCAACCACCCCGCCCGCCTCCGGCAGCTCATCCACGAGACACAGCCTCAGACCGTGAGGAGGTGAGAGCCATGACCATCGTGATCGCCCTGGCGCTGCTCGGCGCAGCCGTCCACGTGTTCGGCGACGTCACCGACTGACCCCAGATCGGGGCGAAAGCGGCGCATCTGGGCAATCAGTGCGTGCCCCGGCCGCTCTGTCCACAGGATGGAGAGCGGGGGTGAGACAGAAAGTAAAAACCGCGAGACTGTCCTGCGGGGAGGCCGACGAAGGGCCACGGGGGACATGAGTCTGGTGCATTCGGCGCACGACGGGGACGTGCTGACCTCGCTCGACGACCGGTTGCGTTCCGAGGTGCGCCGCGACGGCGTGGACCCGCAGCTCGAGGCCCAGGCCGTACGCCGCCTCGCCGAGCGGCTCGTCCGCGAGCACGACCAGCGAAGCCTGACCGGCGCTGTCCTTCCCGTCACCGACCCCGAGGACCTGGTCGACGCCCTCGTGGCCAACGTGGCCGGCTTCGGTCCACTCCAGCCCTACCTCGACGACCCCGAGGTGGAGGAGGTGTGGATCAACGACCCCTCCCGCGTCTTCGTGGCCCGCAACGGCAGGCACGAGCTGACGCCCGTCGTGCTGACCAGGGTCCAGGTCGCCGAGCTTGTCGAGCGGATGCTCACCTCGAGCGGTCGGCGCGTCGACCTCAGCCAGCCCTTCGTCGACGCCCTGCTCCCCGGCGGGCACCGGCTGCACGTGGTGCTCGAAGGGATCTCCCGTGGCTACACCGCGGTCAACATCCGCAAGTTCGTCGTCAAGGCTGGGCGGTTGGACGACCTGGTCGACCTGGGGGCACTCACACCGGCCGCGGCCCGCTTCCTGCACGCCTGCGTCGCCGTCGGGCTGAACATCCTGGTGTCGGGCGGCACGCAGGCCGGCAAGACCACGATGTTGAACGCACTGGCGGCGTCCATCCCCGGCGGCCAGCGGGTGGTGAGTGCCGAAGAGGTGTTCGAGCTCGACTTCGCGCACCCGGACTGGGTGGCCATGCAGACGCGCCAGCGCGGACTCGAAGGCACCGGCGAGATCCGGCTCCGTGACCTGGTCAAGGAGAGCCTCCGGATGCGGCCCTCCCGAATCATCGTCGGTGAGGTGCGCGCGGAGGAGTGTCTGGACCTGCTCCTCGCCCTCAACGCCGGCCTGCCCGGGATGGCGTCGCTGCACGCGAACAGCGCCCGCGAGACCTTGGTGAAGATGTGTACCTTGCCGCTGCTCGCAGGCGAGAACATCTCGGCGCGGTTCGTGGTGCCGACCGTCGCCGCTTCGGTCGACCTGGTGGTGCACCTCGGCATCGACCACCGCGGAGTGCGCCGCGTCCAGGAGATCGTCGCCGTTCCGGGGCGTGCGGAGGCGGATGTCATCGAGACCGAGCCGGTGTACCTGCGCCGCGGTGGCGAGCTGGTCCGTGGCAACGGCCAGCCGCCTCGCGCGGAGCGGTTCGAGCACCTCGGGATCGATCTCGCCGCCCTCTTGAACGGTGCCGCCTGAGATGGGCGTCGTCGTGGGCCTGACGATGGGGGTGGGGCTTCTGCTCGTCTGGACCGCGGTGGCCGGCCCCGACCTGCCGTCGCGGCGACGGCGTACGCCGCGCCTGCGGTCGACGCTGGACTCCGCCGGGCTGCACTCGGTGTCGGTCCGCGCACTCCTGGCCACCAGCGCCGTCTTCTTCTGTGTGGCCTTCGCGGCGGTGCAGGTGCTGTCCCGTACGCCGCCAGTGGCCGTGGCGTTCGCCGCGCTGGCTGCCTATGCGCCGGTCTCCGTGGTCGCGGGCCGGGCGCGCCGGCGTGGTCAGGAGCTGGCCGAAGTGTGGCCCGACGCCGTGGACAACCTAGCCAGCGCGGTGCGGGCCGGCTTGTCACTGGCCGACGCCGTGAGCGCGCTGGGGGAGCGCGGGCCCGAGCAGCTCCGACCGGCGTTCCGGGCCTTCGCCCGCGACTACCAGCTCTCCGGACGCTTCGAGGACGGCCTCGACCGGCTCAAGGAGCGCCTGGCTGACCCGGTCGGGGACCGCGTCGTCGAAGGCCTCCGCGTGGCCCGCCAGGTCGGTGGTGGCGACCTCGGTCGCCTGCTGCGCAACCTGTCTGCTCACCTGCGCGACGACGCCCGCACGCGCGCCGAGCTGGAGGCGCGGCAGAGCTGGGCCGTCAACGGTGCGCGGCTGGCTGTGGCGGCACCCTGGCTGGTGCTGCTCACGATGTCCTTCCAGCGCGACGTCATCTCGCGTTATGCCTCGGCTACCGGGGCGGTGGTGCTGGCCGTTGGGGCGCTGGCCTGCGTGGTCGCCTACCGCCTGATGGTGCGGATCGGGCGCCTTCCGGCCGAGCGGCGGGTGCTGTCATGAGCGGGGCCTTCGCCGGTGCGCTCCTTGGCGCCGCACTGGCCTGTGGCCTGTGGCTGGTGGCGGCGCGGCTGGTCGCCTTGGCCCGCGGCAACTTCGACGCACGGGTGCTGAGCTACCTCAGCGACATGCCTCAGCTCTCCCGGAGGAGCGCCCTCGGTGACCCCGGAGCCGGCAGCCTGTGGCGGCCCCTGTGGCGACGCGCAGCGGCCGGGCTCGACCGCCTGGTGGGTGGTGCGGCGTCGGTCGGCCGGCGTCTCGAGCGCGCCGGGCTCGACCTGACGGTGCAGGACTTCCGCGCCCAGCAGGTCACCTGGGGGCTCGTCGCGTTCTCGACGACCGCGGTCGTCGCGACGACCGTCGCGTGGCGCAGCCCCGAGCGCGCGGTGCCGCTCGCCGTGCTGACCTGCGTGTCGGCGCTCGCCGGCGTCGTGTTGCGCGACCACCGGCTCAGCACCCAGGTCACGACCCACGAGGAGCAGGTGCTCGACGAGCTCCCCGTCGTGGCCGAGCTGCTGGCACTGGCCGTGGCCGCGGGTGAAGGTCCCGTGGCGGCGCTCGACCGCGCAGTGAGGCGCAGCAACGGCGCACTCTCGCGAGACCTGGCCCGGGTCCTGGGTGAGGTCCGGACCGGGACGCCCGTCGCGGCGGCGTTCGACGCCTTCGCGGCACGCAGCGGACTGGCGGTCGTGGCGCGGTTCGCGGACGGCATCTCCGTGGCGCTGGATCGCGGCACGCCGCTGGCCGAGGTGCTGCACGCGCAGGCAGCCGACGTCCGGGAGGCCCGGCGTCGCGCTCTCATCGAGAGTGGCGCGCGTCGCGAGATCGCGATGATGGTGCCCGTCGTCTTCCTCGTCCTCCCCACGACCATCCTGTTCGCGTTCTGGCCCGGGGTCATCGGCCTCCGGCTGGTGACATGAGACCACGAAGATGAAGGAGTCGAAGATGAGCAGTCCCCTGCCGGGCTGGATTTCCGTGCTGGTGACGGTCGCCGCACTACGGACCAGGTACGACCGGTCGAGCGAGCGCGGCGACGTGCCCGGATGGGTGATGGTCACGGTGATGACCGCCGGCCTGGTGGCAGCCCTCTGGGCGCTGGCCGGGCCGGAGCTCGAGCGCATGCTTCGCGACGCCCTGAGCTCGGTGGCCTGAGGCGCGCCGATGACCGCGCGGGACGACCGCGGGGCGGCGGTCGTCGACTTCGTGCTCGTCCTCGTCGTGCTGGTGCCGCTGTTCCTCGGCATCCTCCAGGTCGGCCTGGTCCTGCACGTCCGCAACACGCTGACCGCTGCGGCGGCGGAGGGCGCACGGTACGCCGCAGCCTTGGACCGCGAGCCGGCGGCCGGTGCGGCGCGCACCCGCAGCCAGATCAGGGACGCGCTGGCCGACCGGTTCGCCCGCCGGGTGACCGCCCACGAGGTGCTGGTCGACGGCGTGCCCGGCGTGGAGGTCCGGGTCGCGGCCGACGTACCTCCGCTCGGGCTGTGGGGCCCCGCGGTCCACCTCGACGTCAGCGGCCACGCAGTCGAGGAGGTCGCGCCGTGAGCAGGCGCTCCGACGAGCGCGGCACCGCCCTGGTGGAGGCCGTGTGGCTGGTCCTCCTGCTGCTCGTCCCGCTGGTGTACGTCGTGGTGGCGGTGTTCGACGTGCAGCGCGCCTCCTTCGCGGTGAGCGGTGCCGCGCGAGCAGCAGCCCGTGCCTACTCCCTGGCGCCGGACGAGGGGTCCGCGCCCGCCCGTGCGCGCGCCGCGGCTGCCGTCGCGCTCCACGACCAGGACCTCGACATCGGCGACGTCGAGATCCGGGTGAGCTGCAGTCCGACGCCGGGCAACTGCCTGACGCCGGGCGGGACGATCCGCGTCGAGCTGAGCCACCAGGTCCGGCTGCCCCTGGCGCCGAGCGCGCTCGGCGGCTCGGCGCCGTCGTTCCGGGTCGAGTCGAGCAACACCGTCGCCTACGGCACCTACCGGGAGGACCGGTGAGCCGGCGACGGAATGAGACAGGGCAGACCGCGCTGCTCATCGTCGGGTTCTTCGCGGTCGCCGTGCTGCTCGTGGTGGTGGTGGTCGACGCCAGCGCCGCCTACCTGAGGAAGCAGGAGCTCGACGCGCTCGCCGACGGCGCCGCGCTCGCCGCGGCCGACGCGGTCCGGGAGGAGCAGGTCTACACCGAGGGGCTCGGGGAGACCGCACCGCTCGACCCGGTGGCGGCGCGGCGGCAGGTCGGCGCCTACCTCAGCAGCGTCGGGGCGCACCGCTCCTACCGCGGCCTGCGCTACACGGTGGCCCCGGGCCAGCAGTCGGTGGAGGTGCGGGTCTCGGCGCCGCTCGAGCTGCCCTTCGCGCCGCCCGGCTGGGCTGGGAGCGCACAGATCACCGGCACCGCGTCCGCGATCGTCGCCGTCGGTGGCTGAGCGCGCTGTCTCAGGGGTCGATGATCAGCGCGCTCCTGTAGGTCCTGGTGTCGTAGGCGATCATCAGGCTGTCCTTGCTGTCGCCGTGCGGACCGACGCGCACCTGGATGACGTGGTTGGCGAGGAAGGTGTAGGAACCGGACGGCGACAAGGTGATGTTCTTCAACCCCCAGCTGTTGGTGCCGCCCGTCCACCATGGGTCCGGGTCCGTTGTCAGCTGGTTGTACGCGATCGGCGTGCAGGTCGTCCCGTCTGCCTGACAGTCGTAGAGGCCGGCCATCAGCACCCCGAACTTCGTGGCGTCCCAGTCCTTGACCGCCGACCAGATCCGCAGCCTCGCGGTCCCCGTGACGGTCAGCGGCTGGCTGCCCACCGGCAGGTTCCACCACTGGACCTTGTTCTTGTCGTTCGAGTCGAGGTCATTGCGCTTGTCCAGCTTCCGGCCCGGCCACGAGTCGCGGTCGGTGTCCCAGTTGTAGAGCGTGGTGTTCGTCGGGCTTTCCCGACGCAGCGGGAGCCCTTGGGTGGCCTTGGTGTCGGTGTAGACGTCGGCGCCGAGGTAGAAGGCGGTGATCATGGTCAGCGTCGTGGCGCTGGTGGTCACGGTGTCGGTCCACCCGGGGTTGGCGGTGGTGCCGGTGATGGCGGTGAAGGTGAAGGTGATGTTCGTGGTGCCGCCGAGGGCTGCGGTGCCGTCGGGGAGGCTGGCCTGGATGCACAAAGTCTCGCTCGCCCCGGCCGCCAGCGTGCGACGGTTGGACGCCGAGCCGACGAGGCCGGCGCCGAAGGAGGTGCCGGTGGAGGACAGTGCCGTGCTTGCACACCTCACGCTGGGCGTGGAGCCGGTGGTGGAGGAGTCGCCGGTGACCTTCACGGTGAACTGGCTGGCCAGGCCCTTGCCGTCGGTGTTGGTGGCCGACGCCCCGACGTAGTAGCTCAGGGGGACGTTGCCGGCGTTCTTGACGGTCAGCACTCCCGCGGTGCTGTCGCCGCCCTCCAGGGTCGCGGCGTTCATCGCGGTGAAGGCGGGCGCGTCACTGTTGTCGACCTTGAGGTCGGCGGTGCCGGTGCTCAGGGTGGTGCCGGTGACCGTGACCGGGTCGACCCAGGCGGCGGTGGTGCCGGGGACGGCGAGCGCGAGGAAGACCCCGGTGCCCAGCACGGCTCGCGTTGACCAGCCTCGCGTGCGCCGTCGACGTCGGGACCGTTGCGTGCCGGTATCTCCGCGATGCACGGCTCTCCTCCGGGTACCCCCCCGACCAAGGTGACGGTGTCCCCGAGCGACACGACACGGATCGCTTCGGCGGCCGGTCGGCGCACCTGAGGGCTTTCGCTACCCGGAAGGGCCGGAGGTCAGACCGGCGTCACTGGATGATGAGTGCGCTCCGGAAGTCCTTCGTGGCGTAGGCGAAGACCATGTCTGCCGCCTCGGCGTCCGACGGCATGATCCGCACCACCACGACGCGCCCCACCGCCCACGTGTAGGAGTTCGACGGCAACGCGGTGAACGGGAACGTCTTGCGCGACCAGGTGGTCGAGCCGGTCCACGCAGGGGAGCTGTTGATGCTTCCGACGGCGATCGGGCTGGTGCCGCAGTCGGTGAGGGTCGAGTTGCAGTCGTAGAGACCGGCGTACAGCTCTCCGGCCTTGTCGATCTTGAAGTCTTTCGCTGCGGTCCAGATGCGCAAGGTGGGGGTGCCCGTGACGGTGATCGGCGCGTCGACCACCGGCATGGCGAACCAGGTGATCTTGTTCTTGTCGGTGCTGGTGAGGCCCTTGGCGATGTCGCCGCCTTCACGCTTGCCGCGCTGCAGGTACCGGCCCGGCAAGTCGTCGTGACCGACGTCGTAGTTGTACAGCGTCTTCGGCATGGGGCTGGCCTGCGTCAAGGGCTCGAGACCGTCGTTCTGCGGGGTGTCGCTGGTGGAGTAGGTGTCGAGGTAGAAGGCCGTGATCACCTTCAGCGTCGTGCCGGTCACCGTCACCGTGTCGGTCCACCCGGGCTCCGCCGTGCTCCCGGTACGTGCTCTGAACGTGAAGGTGATGTTCGTGGCGGCGCCGTCGGAGAGGCTGCCGTCCGGCAGGCTGGCCTGGACGCAGATCGTCTCGCTGGCGTTCACCGGGAGGCTGCGCGACGAGGCCCGGGAGCCGACCAGCCCAGCGCCGAACGAGGTGCCGTAGCTCGCCAGCACCGTGCCGTTGCAGGTCTTCGACGACCCGGACGTCGTGGTGCTGGAGCCGTCGGTGACCCTCACGTTCCCGTCGAAGCGAGACGCGAGGCCCTTGCCGTCGCTGTTGGTGGCCACGGCGTCGACGTAGTAGGACAACGGCGTGCTGCCGACGTTCTTCACCGTCATGACGCCGGCAGTGCTGTCCCCGGCCTCCATGGTGGTCGCGTTCATCCCCGTCCAAGTCGGTGCGTCGCTGTTCTCGACCTGCAAGTGCACGGTGCCTGTGGAAATCGTGGTGCCGGTGACCGTGACGGGGTCGACCCAGGCGGCGGTGGTGCCGGGGATCGCGAGGGCGAAGAAGACCCCGAGGCACAGCACGGCGCGCACCGGCCAGCTGCTGGCGTGCCGTCGGCGCGCAGCCCGTGTGCGGGTGCCCCGATGCATGGCCACAGCAATCCCATTGGCATCAGCGCCGCGGGGCTGAGGATTTCCGGACGGTTCGTCCTCGGCTCAGACGTGGCCGGCGAGCTGGGCCATCCGCGCCTCGAGCGCGGCGAGGTAGGCGTCGCGCTCCTTCGGCTTGAGGGCGCTGTCCTTCTCCAGGTGGCTGCAGGCGGGCAGCACGTCGATGGACAGCTTCGCGGCACCCGCCAGCGCCCGCAGCTCGTCGAGCCGGTCGCCGAACGGCGTACCGCTGCCGGGGGAGTAGGAGCGCACGACCTCGTCGACGCGGTCGGGGTACAGGTCCGCCTTGGTGACCACGATGACCAACCACGTCGGGTGCGCGCGCCGGACGGCCATCGAGGCGATCCGGTGCGCGGTGACCGTCCAGTCCTCCAGCTCGCGCTCCCGCTGCTCCTCGCGCGAGACGACGGCGGGGCCGGTCGTGCCCGCCGTACGGCGTCCCGTGGCGAGACCGTCCGCGACGACGTGCAGCACCCCGTCGACCGGGTTGTCGTGGAAGACCTCGTCGAGCGCGCCGAGCCGGGTGGCGGCGTTCTCGCCCGGCACGACGCGGAAGCGGAACCCGTGCAGCCGGCTCCCGCGTCGGACACGGCGTTCGAGCACCGCCGACCCCGAATCGGAGGTGCGGTTGGGCGCGGGGCGGTGGCACAGGTGGTCGACCAGCTCGGTCTTGCCGACACCGGTCATGCCGGTCACCGCGACGGTCGGGTAGCGCCGCTGGAACGCGCCGCTGACCCGTTCGCGACCGCGGCTCAGTGCGCCGGGCACGGCGCGCACGACTCTCGGTCGGCTCTGCGGCATGGGCTCCTCCGCTCCGGCTACGGTCGACGACGCCCCGACCGTAGCCGACGGGTGATCGCTAGGGTTGGCCGATGAGCGCTCGGGGATCGGTCAGCGGCTTCGTCGGGGCGATGCCCGGAGCGGCGTACGGCGTCGCCAACATGCTCCGCGCCGCGTCGGTCGACGTGCTCGCCGGTGTCGACCCGCGCCGCCTCCTCGACGGCGACCGGGCGCCCGCACCCGGCGGCACCGACCCACTGGACCTGCGGGACCCCGCCTACATCCGGCGCACGCTCCCCGCCCTGCGGGCGATGTCGGACGTGTACTTCCGGGGCGAGGTGCGGGGGCTGGAGAACATCCCCGCCGACGGGCCGGTCCTGCTCGTCGGGAACCACTCGGGCGGGACGCTGATCGCGGACACGTTCGTGTTCGCCCAGGCCTTCTACGACCACTTCGGCGCCGACCGCGAGTTCCACCAGCTGGCCCACGACCTGGTCTTCAAGGTGCCGGGGATCCGGGCGCTGCTCCAGCCCTACGGCACCGTGCCGGCCTCCCCGGCCAACATGCGGGCCGCGCTCGAGCGGGAGGCGGCGCTGCTGGTCTACCCCGGCGGCGACCACGAGAGCTACCGCGCGTCCTGGCACTCCGCCGACATCGACTTCGCCCACCGGACCGGGTTCGCGCGGCTGGCGCTGGAGCTCGGCGTGCCCGTCGTCCCCGTGGTCGCCGTCGGTGGGCAGGAGACGGCGCTGTTCCTGGGTCAGAACGAGCGCTTCGCCAGGCTGCTGCACCTGCACCAGCTGCTCCGCCTCGACGTGCTGCCGTTCCAGATCGCCCCACCCTGGGGGGTGACCGTCCTCGACGTGCCGGGTCGGGTGCCGCTCCCGGCGAAGATCACCGTCGAGGTGCTGCCGCCGATCGACCTGCGGGCCGAGCTGGGGGACGAGGCGGAGCCCGACGCGGCCTACGACCTGGTGACGTCGCGGATGCAGGACACCTTGCACGAGCTGGCGAGCGAGCGGACCCTCCCCGTCCTCGGCTGACGGCTCCGCACCCGACTGCCGTAGCCTGCACCCTGTGGCTGGACCAGACTTCGAGACGCGCATCAAGCACCTCCAGGCGACCATGCACACCATCGAGCAGGTCCTGGACCTCGACAAGATGCGTGCGGAGATCGCCGACCTGGGGGAGCAGGTGGCGGCACCCGACCTGTGGGACGACCAGGCCAACGCCCAGCGGGTGACCGGCCGGCTCTCGGCGCTGCAGGGCGAGCTGGACCGGTTCACCTCGCTGCAGTCGCGGCTGGACGACGTCGCGATGCTCATCGAGATGGGCCGGGAGGAGGGTGACGCCGAGTCGCTCGCCGACTCCGAGAAGGAGCTCGGCCGGATCACCAAGGCCGTCGACGTGCTCGAGGTGCGGACCCTGCTGAGCGGGGAGTACGACGCCCGGGAGGCCCTCATCACGATCCGCTCGGGCGCCGGGGGAGTCGACGCGGCCGACTTCGCGGAGATGCTCATGCGGATGTACACCCGCTGGGCCGAGCGGAACAAGTACTCCGTCGAGGTGTTCGACACCTCCTTCGCCGAGGAGGCCGGCATCAAGTCGGCGACCTTCGCGGTGCACGCCCCCTATGCCTACGGGACGCTGTCGGTCGAGGCCGGCACCCACCGCCTGGTGCGGATCAGCCCCTTCGACAACCAGGGCCGGCGCCAGACCAGCTTCGCGGCGGTCGAGGTGGTGCCGGTCATCGAGCAGACCGACGAGATCGACCTCCCCGAGGAGGACGTCCGTGTCGACGTCTACCGGTCCAGCGGGCCGGGGGGCCAGTCGGTCAACACCACCGACTCCGCCGTACGCCTCACCCACGTCCCGACCGGCATCGTGGTCTCCTGCCAGAACGAGAAGTCCCAGCTGCAGAACAAGGCCTCGGCCATGGTGATCCTCAAGGCGAAGCTGCTGGCGAAGAAGCGCGAGGAGGAGAAGGCCCAGCTCGACGAGCTGCGCGGTGACGTGCAGGGGTCGTGGGGCGACCAGATGCGCAGCTACGTGCTGCACCCGTACCAGATGGTCAAGGACCTGCGGACCGAGTACGAGGTGGGCAACCCTTCGTCGGTCTTCGACGGGGAGATCGACGGGTTCCTCGAAGCCGGCATCCGCTGGCGGCGGGGTGCGGACAAGGCCACCCAGAACTGACGCCGATGACCCAGGCTCCGCAGGTCTGGCTGGTCCGCCACGGCGAGACCGAGTGGAGCCGCGACCACCGGCACACCTCCGTCACCGACCTGCCGCTCACCGAGGCGGGCGTCGAGGTGGCCCGGGGGCTGCAGCCACGGCTGTGGTCCCGTCACTTCGGTCGGGTGCTGACCAGCCCCCGTCTGCGGGCCCGTACGACGGCGGAGCTGGCGGGCTTCCCGGACGCGGAGGTCGACGGGGACCTCGTCGAGTGGGCCTACGGCGACTACGAGGGGGTCACCACCGAGGAGATCCGGCGCACCGTCCCCGGGTGGTCGGTGTGGACCGACGACGCGCCGGGCGGGGAGACCGCGGACGAGGTCGGAGCGCGGCTGGACCGGGTGGTGCACCGGCTGCGGGCCGGCGACGGTGACACCTTGGTCTTCGGGCACGGTCATGCGCTGCGCGCGCTGGCCGCACGGTGGCTGGGCCTGCCGGCCGCGGAGGGCCGGCTGTTCCGACTCGACACCGCGACGGTGAGCGTCCTCGGCTACGAGCGGGAGACGCCGGTGCTGCTGCGCTGGAACGCCTCCTGACCGCCCGTCAGCCGGCGGTGGTCTGGGCCACCTCGGCGCACCACCGCTGCGCTCGCTCGAGCAATGCGTCCTCGTCGGTGCGCTTGGGGCCGCTCAGCTTGCAGGTGAGGTAGCCGTCGCCGAACAGCCCGGCTGCGGTGACCCGCAGCTGGGAGGGGTCGTGACAGACCTGGACCACCCCCGGGTCGCCGAACGACAGCTTCCCGGCGGGCCGGCAGGCGTCGTCGTTGCTCCGCTCCTCGACCCAGGTCCGGGCCTGCCGCCCGGTGGCGGGCTGGGCGAACAGCCAGGCTCGGGCCATCCGGGGGCCGCGCTCGAAGGTGCAGCTGAACTCGTGGGCGACGTCGCGCATCTTCGGCGTCATCCGGGCGCGCTGGCCGCTGGCGTAGTCGCGGGACTTGTCCGGCTCGCCACCGAGAGCGGTGGCCACCGAGGCCGGGTCGATCGCGTCGCAGAAGGGCGTGCGGGCGGCCGAGACGCCGGTCAGGTCCACGTCGGCCAGCGGGGTTTCGGACGGACCCGTCTCGTCCGGGGCCTCGTCGGAGCCGGTGCAGCCCGCCGTGAGAAGCGTCACGGCCAGCACTGCCGGAGCGAGCCCGCGCAGGCGGGAGCGGCGTACTGCTCCGCGTTGGTCGCGCATGGCGCCCAACCTAGCGCCCACCGGTCACCTAGACTCCACTCGGCTGGACGCGCGTTTCCCCGTCGCCCCCGACTCCGACCCCGAGACCGGCCACCCGATGCTGTGATCACATTCGAGAACGTCACCATGACCTACCCGGGTCAACAGCGACCCGCCCTGGAGGACGTCTCCGTCGACATCGAGAAGGGCGAGTTCGTCTTCCTCGTCGGTGCCTCCGGATCCGGCAAGTCGACCTTCCTGCGGCTGGTGCTCCGGGAGAACCGGCCCACCCAGGGCAAGGTCTACGTCGCCGGCAAGGAGATCAACCGGCTGGCCGGGTGGAAGGTGCCCGGCCTGCGCCGCCAGATCGGCACCGTGTTCCAGGACTTCCGGCTGCTGCCCAACAAGACCGTGGCCGAGAACGTCGGGTTCGCCCTGCAGGTGATCGGCAAGCCCCGCTCCCAGGTCGCGAAGGTGGTGCCCGAGGTCCTCGAGATGGTGGGCCTCGAGGGCAAGGGCGCGCGGATGCCGGACGAGCTGTCCGGCGGCGAGCAGCAGCGGGTGGCCATCGCCCGGGCGTTCGTCAACAAGCCGATGATCCTCATCGCCGACGAGCCCACGGGCAACCTCGACCCGAACACGTCGGTGGGGATCATGAAGCTGCTCGACCGGATCAACCGGACCGGCACCACGGTGGTGATGGCGACGCACGACTCGGGAGTGGTGGACCAGATGCGCAAGCGCGTCATCGAGCTGTCTGGTGGTCGGGTGGTCCGGGACCAGGCCCGCGGCGTCTACGGCTACCAGCACTGACCGGGAGAGCGACCATGCAGCTGACCTATGTCTTCTCCGAGCTCCGCAGCGGCCTGCGTCGCAACGTGTCGATGACCGTCGCGGTGATCGTCACGATGTTCGTCTCGCTCACCCTGGTGGGGCTGGGGCTGCTCCTCAACGCCCAGGCCAACAAGGCCGAGGACTTCTGGGGCGACCGTCTGCAGATCACGGTGTTCATGTGCACCGACAACTCGGCGCCGGCCAACTGCATCGACGGTCGGGCCACCGATGCCCAGAAGGGCGCGGTGGAGAAGGTCCTGGAGACCAACCCCGAGGTCGAGAAGTACCACTACGAGACCAGCCAGCAGGCCTACGAGAAGTGGCGGAGCGTCTACTCCGCCGACAACGGGACGCAGCGGCAGGTCATCGACGCGATCCGGCCCAGTGACATGGCGGAGACCTACTGGATCACGCTGAAGGACCCGCGCCGGTTCGAGGACGTCAAGAGCGAGGTCAGCGGGTTGAAGGGCGTCAGCAACGTCCGTGACCTCCGCGAGGTGCTGCAGCCGATCTACTTCTGGATCAGCGCCTTCAAGTGGGGGGCGATCGTCATCGCCGGCTTCCTGCTCTTCGCCGCGATCCTGCAGGTGGGCAACACGATCCGCCTCGCCGCCTTCGCCCGCCGCAAGGAGATCGGCATCATGCGGCTGGTCGGGGCCTCGAGCCTCTACATCCAGCTTCCGTTCCTGCTGGAGGGGCTGTTCGCCGCGCTGGTGGGTGTGCTGCTCGCCGCAGGTGCGATCAGCCTCTTCCTGTACGTCGTCGTCTACCGCCTGCTGCGGCCCAACTCGAACCTCGTCGCGTGGGTGAGCTGGTCCGACGGGGCGTGGGCGATGGCGGCTGTCGCCGTGGTCGGGCTGGCGCTCACGCTGATTCCGACGCTCCTACTTACCCGGAAATACCTCAAAGTCTGACTCCGACGGTCTACCTTCGAACCAGGTCACATCCGTCACATCGGCCCCCTCGTTCGAAGGTTCTCCCCCCGTGGTTCGTCACTTCCCCCGTGCCACGCGGCGGGCGGCGGCTCCCCGAGCCAGCAGCCGCCGTGCCGCGGCAGTGCTCGCCGTCGCCGGCCTGGTCGCCGGACCTGTCGTCCTGCCGGCCGCGTTCGCCGACGACCTGGACCACAAGAAGCAGAAGGTCGAGAGCCAGATCGACCGGGCCCACGACGACCTCGACGAGTCCAGCGAGCGGCTGCAGGCCGCCACGGCGGCGTTGCTCAAGGCCCGTACGGCGCTGTCCGACGCGCAGGCCTACCTCGCCCGGACCCAGACCCAGCTCGCCGAGGCGAAGGCGCTCGACCGGCAGATGCAGGCCCGGCTCGACGCGGCCATCGAGCGGCTCAACGCGGCCCAGCTGGCCCTCGACCAGGGGGAGGACGACTTCGTCCGGCAGGAGGAGCAGCTGCGGCGGCTCATCGTCTCCTCCTACGAGCAGGGCGACCCGGCCCTGATGGGCCTGTCGGCGGTGTTCACCACCCAGGACCCGGCCCTGCTCACCGGCAAGCTCAACGCCGACGACGACGTGGTCGACGCGGAGAGCGCCATCCTGGACCACCTCGAGGCCGCCAGGGTGCTGCTGGAGGTCAAGCGGACCGAGCTGTCCGCGGCGAAGGTCGAGGTGGCCCAGCGGCGCCGCGAGGCCGCCCAGAACCTCCGCCGCAAAGAGACCCTGGAGCAGCAGGCGGTGGAGGCCAAGCGGAAGGTCGCCGAGCTGGTCGTGGCCCGGCAGAAGGCGACGACGGCTGCCATGCGCGCCAAGAACGCCGACCTCGCCCAGCTGCGCAAGCTCGAGTCCGAGCGCGACCGCATCGAGGCCCTCATCCTGAAGCGGACCCAGACCACGACGGTCACCCGCTACGTCGACGGTGGCGGGGTGCTCGGCCGGCCGGTCGACGGCTACGTCACCTCGCCGTTCGGCTGGCGCACCCACCCGATCTACGGCTACCGCTCCCTGCACGACGGCGTCGACTTCGGCGCGGCGTGCGGCACCCCGATCCGCGCGGTCGCGGACGGCGTGGTGATCTCGGAGTACTACCAGACCGCGTGGGGCAACCGGATCATCATCGACCACGGCATCCGCCGGGGCGTGGGCATCACCACGATCTCCAACCACCTCAGCGGCTACGCCGTCTCCACCGGCGCGCACGTCACCCGCGGTCAGGTCGTGGGGTACGTCGGCACGACCGGCTGGTCGACCGGCTGCCACCTGCACTTCACCGTCAACCAGAACGGCGTACCCGTCGACCCGATGACCTGGTTCTGACCCCCGCCCGACTCTTGTAACGCGGGGTTATGGACGCTTCGCAAGGGGCGTACGCCGTGCAAACCGTCCACGAGCCTTGCGAAGGCCAGCGACGGTGCGACGCCAGGCGGCCTCCGGTGGTCGTCGTACGTCGGTCGGAACGCCACTCGGACTCCGCAAGGCTCGTGGACGCTTTGCAAGGGGCGTGCTCCCTGTAAACCGTCCATAACCCCGCGTTACATGGCGAGCGGAACGGGTGCTCGGGACCACCTGACAGAATCGGCGGCATGGCGAAGGAGACGGGGCGCAAGCTCATCGCGCAGAACAAGAAGGCGCGCCACGACTACCACATCGACGACACCTACGAGGCCGGCATCGTCCTGCAGGGGACCGAGGTGAAGTCGCTGCGGGCCGGGCGGGCGTCCCTGGTCGACGGCTTCGCCGAGGTGGAGAACGGTGAGGTCTTCCTGCACCAGGTGCACATCCCGACGTACGCCCAGGGGACGTGGACCAACCACGACGTACGCCGCCGCCGCAAGCTGCTGCTGAACCGGCACGAGATCGACAAGATCGAGTCCAAGGTCCGGGAGAAGGGCTTCACGCTGATCCCGCTGTCGCTGTACTTCAAGGACGGCCGGGCGAAGATCGAGCTCGGGGTGGCGCGCGGCAAGAAGTTCTACGACAAGCGGCAGACGATCGCCGCGCGGACGGCCAAGCGGGAGGCGGAGATCGCGCTGGGCCGCAAGTTCAAGGGCATGGGGTGACCCTGGCCGACGCTGAGGTCCCGGCGTGGTGGCGAGGACTCGGCCTGCCCGGGCTCTTCGACGTCCACGTGCACTTCCTGCCGCCCCGGATGCAGGCGAAGGTCTGGAAGCAGTTCGACGAGGCCGGTCCGCTGATCGGGCGTCCGTGGCCGATCCGCTACCGCGGCAGCGACCAGGAGCGCGTCGAGCAGCTCCGCAGCCTCGGCGTACGCCGGTTCTCCGCACTGTCCTACGCCCACGTGCCCGGGATGGCGGAGGCGCTGAACGACTGGGCCGCGGCGTTCACCGACGACGTGCCGGAGTGCCTGCGGTCGGCGACCTTCTTCCCCGAGGAGGGCGTGGAGAAGTACGTCGCCCGGCGGCTCGAGCTGGGTGTCGAGGTGGTCAAGGTGCACGTCCAGGTCGGTGCGTTCGACCTGCGTGAGCCGGTGCTCGACCCGGTGTGGGGTCTCCTCGCCGAGGCCGGCACCCCGGTGGTGGTCCATGCCGGCTCCGGCCCGGTGGCGACCGAGTTCACCGGTCCCGGCCCGCTCCTCGAGGTGCTCACGCGCCACCGGCGGCTGACCGCGGTGGTCGCGCACCTGGGAGCGCCGGAGTACTGGGACTTCGTCGAGATGGCCGAGCGTTTCGAGCGCTGCCACCTGGACACCACGATGGCGTTCACCTCGTTCTTCGAGGACGCGACGCCGTTCCCGAAGGATCTGCTGCCGCGTCTGGCCGCGCTGGGGGACCGGGTGCTGCTGGGGACCGACTTCCCGAACATCCCGTACCCGTACGCCCATCAGCTGGAGTCCCTGGCCGCGCTCGACCTGGGTGATGAGTGGCTGCGCGCGGTGTGCTGGGAGAACGCGGTCCGACTGTTCGGTGAGCCGGCCGCCGGTGACGGCTGAGCCCGACGCCGATTCGCGTAGTGCGCGCCTGTTCGGGCCCTACGGCGCCCACCGCGGGCCCGTGGCCTCAGGCGGCGGCGCTCTTGGACGCCTAGCCTTCGGGGCGATGGGGGGCGCCGCATGCGCTGCGGTGCCCCCTGCAGCCTCTCGGGAGATCGAGAAAGGCGCGCGGAATGGCGAGGCTGCTGGCGATCCGTCTCAAGCTGGCCCGGTTGGTGCTGGGGCCGGTGCGATCAGGAAGCGGGGTCCACGACGTCCACGTTGTCGACTGCTGCCCCTAGCGGAGCGTTGGTCGTCGAGGCCGTGAGGTAGGTGATCAGCCCCACCGTGCCCGGCTGCTGCAGCTCCGCGCTCGCGTCGGTGACCGTGAACAGCCAGTCCGCCGGCTCCGGGGTGCCCTTCTGCCACACCTTCATCCGCAAGGTGGTCGGTGCGGTCCCGGTGGCCTGGGCGCGGAGCATGAGCGTCTGGCCGGGGGCGTAGGTCAGGTCGCTCACGAAGGGCTCGCTGGTCAGCTGCGTCCCCTGCCGCGACACCATCCGGTGGATGCTGGCGCGGACCCCGCCGTCCTCGTTGATCCTCAGCATCGCCCGGTAGTAGTTGACGCCGTCGATCCGGCGCATCAGCGCCGACTCGTAGAGCCAGGCGTGCGTGCCCGTGGGGAGGCTGTCGAGGGAGAGCTCCATGGTGAGGTCGGTGCGTGTCGACGACACGCCGGTGAGTCGGTAGGAGGCGTGGTCGCCGGCCGACTGCAGCGTCGTACGTCCCTTGCCGCCGGAGACCGCGGTGACTCCCGGCGGGGTGTGCTCCGCCCACGAGCCGCCTGCGTCGGCGTCGCCCCATCCGTCGGTGAGCGTCCGGTCGAACGTGTCGGCCGCCAGCACGTCGGACGGCACCGGCGCTGTCACCGTCACCGAGTGGGTGACCGTGCCGGTGGCTCCCTCCGCGTCGGTCACGGTGAGCGTGACCGGATAGGTCCCCGGCTGGTCGTAGGTGTGGCGGGGAGTGCGTCCGCTGCTCGTCGACCCGTCACCGAACGTCCAGCCGTAGCCGGCCACCGTGCCGTCGGGATCGTCCGACGCGGTGGCGTCGAGGTCTGCGGTGAGACCTGTGCTGCTGGTGGTGAACCGGGCGACAGGGTCCTGGTTCGGCGGCGGGGTGAGGCCCTTGGTCAGCGAGAAGGTGTCGGTGAAGGCGTCGCCGCCTGTGCGGCGGAACCCCGCCGTCAGCCGGTCGGCAGTGACGTCGAAGTCGCCGAAGCCGTACGTCGGCGCCGACGAGCTGCCTGCGGTGGCGGCGAAGTAGCCCGCCTCCGGGTCGTCTGCCGGGATGTCCATCTGGCTGGTGCCACCGGTGCCGATGCTCATGAACACGGTGCCGGCGCCCGCTGCCAGATCATTACCGGCGTCGACCACGCAGTCCGGGTCGTAGGAGCCGATGGCGAGGCTCCCGCACCCGGGGCCGAGGGCGAGCTGTTTGCTGCGCTGGTAGTTGTGGACGTGCCCGCTCAGCACGAGGTCCACGCGCTTCGAGAGCAGCAGGTTCGTCAGGTCCGCCCCAGGCCCGCACCCGAAGGTCCCGAGCAGCAGGCAGGGTTCGTGCATGCCCACCACGACCCACGGGATGTCCCGCTTGCGCGCGCCGTCGATGGCGGCGGCCGTCCAGTCGTACTGCGCCGTCCCGGGGCGGTAGTCCCATCTCCCGTCGGGGAAGGTGAGTCCGGGCGAGATCATCACGTACCTCACCAGCGGCTGGTCCTGAGGTACGTCGACGTAGTACTGGCGGCCGTAGGTCCCGACAGCCCCGGGCAGCTGGTTGGGCAGACAGGCGGAGAAGTCGTTGATGTTGCCGTTCTCGCCGTCGCTCTCGTGGTTCCCGGCCAGAAGCTCGAAGGGGAACCCGCTGCCCACCCGCTCGGTGACGAAGTCGCACCAGGCCTGCTCCTGGCCGGTCGGTGCGTAGGACAGGTCGCCGAGGGCCAGATCCAGGTCCGGTGCCACGTCTGCCATGCCCTGCAGCACCGGGCCGGTCGTCGCCGGCTCGATGCCGATGTCGCCGACGGCGGTGAAGTGCACCTCGGCGGGGGAGGGGGCGCCCATGGCGCCCGGAGACAGCAGCACCACCGTGGTGAGCGCCGCGAAGATGATCCCCCGTGTTCGCCTCATGCGTCCCAACGTAGGAGGGACAAATGCACACGGCAGGGGACTGAACCGCCCGGATCGCGGGACCTTCGTCCCCGCGGAGTGCGAGGTCCCGGAATACTCGGTGGGGTGCGGCTGTTCGGTTGAGTAGACTGCTCAGCAGTTTGACAACTCAAGAGGGGCTGATTGGTTTCGACTTGGGACGTCTAGTTCCAGGGGAAGCGGGTCGAGGATCCATGCTTATCTCGTTAACGACGCATGGAAACCAATAACTGCCAACACACAGCGCAGTTTCGCTCTCGCCGCCTGACGGTGAAGCGAAGGTCAGACTGAGGGCGCCTCCGCCTCAGATCCTGGCCTCATCTAGGAGGCTTGCTGCACCGTCCTCGTCGGAGGGGCGGTGCGGGACTTCAGTCCGACTGAGCCTGTCGACGACGTGTCCGTACGAGCGTCGGGGCTGAGAAAGCGTCATACGGACTGCACCCGGAGAAGCCCTGGCACTGCGCTCGAGGACCCGGGTTCGATTCCCGGCAGCTCCACCAACCAACCAACCGACCGACACCGACCGACCGACCCAGAGGTCACAGGTCTTCGCAGAGCTCGCGGAGACCTCTCGCAGGATGCAGAGGCCGCGCCACACCAACACCGAAGCTGCCGCCGCGCTGGCCCGCCCGGCCGCTACCGCACCGTCGCCGGCAACCTGCGCGTCAAGGAGATCCACGTCGCGCCCGGCGGGAAGGGCGACGGCGATGAAGGTGCCCGGCGGTGCGGTTCGTGGTCTGCCACAACCCCGAACAGGCCGATCGCGACGCTGCGGTCCGGGCCAACCTCATCGCCCACCTCGAGCAGTTGATTGACGGCTCGGATGCCTGGACGACCTCGCGGCGTTCGGAGTTCGTCGGCTCGCTGAAGAACAAGCCCGGGCTGCGTCGCTACCTGCGTCGCACCGCCAAGGGCTTACTGCGCATCGGCCACTCAGCGGCCAAACGTGAGCAGCACCTGGACGGCAAGTGGCTGCTGCGCACCTCCGATGCCACCCTCACCCCCGAGGACCTCGCCGCGGCCTACAAGCAACTCCTCGCCGTCGAACGCGGTTGGCGCGACATGAAGGGCGCGCTGCGGTTGCGTCCGTCTTCCACCACCGCGAGGACCGCATCCGCGCCCATGTCCAACTGTGCTGGCTTGCGCTGCTGCTGATCCGCGTCGTCGAGAACGCCACCGGTGACACCTGGCGCAACATCGGACGCGAGCTGGACAGGATGCACCTGGTCACCCTGGCCACCGGTGACGGCCAAGTCGCTCAACGCTCGGCCACCACCCCCGGCCAGAAGCCGTCTTCGAGGCGCTCGACCTGGCCGAGCCGCCGCGATTCTTCGACTTCACAGTCCCAGCCGCCAGCTGAGCGCACCGAGCCCAGCGCCGGGCCCGCCTCGGCTTGTAGTAACACGACCCTGCCGCGCTCAAACTGCGTTTGTGCAGGTCAGCCCCCCAATTCAGCCGATCGTGTGCCCACCACTGGCGGGCTCCCCCCGCCGGGGCGTTCTGCTGTCGTGCCTGCTACTTCACCATCTTTCCCTTGACGGGCACCCAGGTGCTGACCCGAGCGACGAAGCCGCCGTAGCCGTCGTCCGGTGTCTCCGGTCCCCGGAGGGTGCCGTAGATCTGCATGAACGTCTTGCCCAGCAGGGCATCCGGCTTCTCGGCGTCCCAGGTGAGGCGACACTCGAGCGAGGTGGGGCCGACCTTGATCCACTTCTCGTAACGGGCGTCGCCGCCCCAGACATAGGTCTGGAAGTTGCCAGCGGCTCCGCAGCGGGTGACCGGTCCCGGCTTGTTGTAGTGGAACGTGTCGGCCTCCTCACTGATCGGCGGCGTCGACCAGCCAGGCGGCTCGGTGTAGAGCGAGGCGCAGGAGGTCTCCTTGAACTCCTCGGTCTCGGGGTCCTGGTAGACGCACCGTCCCGAGGCGAAGATGTCGGTCTCGCGATAGCACGGGGCGGGACTCCAGTTGCTGCGGTTGGGCCAGGCGTCGCAGGGCGGCACAGTCGGAGCCAGCCTCACCCTCACGGTCGAACCCTTCCCAGCGAACGACCCTCCCGCGTTGATCCCGGTCCACTTGCTGGTGAAGACCGCGAGCTCGCAGATGGTGCGGGTGTCGTTGTCGTCGCACTCTGGATCGTCGCAGGCGTCGCCGAAACCGTCCTCGTCGGCGTCTGCCTGGTCCGGGTTCTTGTCGTGCGGGCAGTTGTCGAGGGTGTAGGAGGCGTTGACCATCGGCTGGAAGTCCGGCCAGCCGTCCTGGTCCTCGTCGTTGCGATAGAGGCTGCCCATGTTCTGCTCGACACCCTGGAACTCGGAGCCGAGGTCTGTCTGGATCTCGAACGGGACGGCGTCGGACCAGGTGCCCCCGCCGTCCACGGGAGTGCCTTCGAGTCGGCTCAGGGGAATGGTGGCGTGCTGCTCCACGCCGGTCCCGAGATCCCCAGGGCAGAGGTCGACCGCGTCGCGCACCCGGTAGGACCAGTCCTCGGTGACGAGCTTGGCGGAGCTCACCACGCCTCGCGGTGTCAGCTCGGCGTCGAGCCGCAGCTTCCCGGAGAACTCGCGCTCGTCGAGGTACTCGGTGTTGCCGATGAAGTAGCTGCCGGTTCCCCCGGCGGCGTTGCCACTGCCGGTGTAGTGCCGGTTGTAGTCCACGGCCACCTGTCCGGGGAGGTAGTCGCGCTTGTTCTCATGCGCGCCGGGGTCGAGCTTGTGCAGGTCCAGCAGGTCGCCGGGCGCGCCGGGCAGCGGGATCGGGTGGAACTTCGGCTGACCGGACTCGAGGTGGGTGCCCTTCTTCTTCTCTGCTTTGAAGATCCGGCCCAGGACCTCCGTCTGCCGGACCGTCAGCGGCTCGTCCATGAAGTCGGCCTCCACGAACTCGTTGGTCGGTTCAGCAAACAGGTCTCGTTGGATCGTGGTGCGGCCGCCGTCGAGGTACATCGTCCACAGGATGACGTTCCAGGCGCCCATCTGGCTGGCGAGGAACGGCGTCAGCGTGGTGCGCAGCCAGGCGTCGGCCATCCTCGCCTCGGTCAGCGAGTCGAACGCCTTGCACTTCTTCTCCGGCCCGCCCCACTTGTTGGCCGGGTTTGCGAACCAGCCGTCGTCGTCCTGCTGCAGCGGGTCGACACGGGTCTCCTCGCCGTGGAAGGAGGAGAGCGTCAAGGTGATCTTTCCACCGCTGAGCCGAGCAGGGTGGGAGCGCGTCTGCAGCGTCTCGGGGTCCAACCCGGTCACGAGGACGTCGGCGTCGGCGTGGTCAGGCAACGGGCTGTCCACACTCAGGGTCACCGGCTTGGCGAACTCCAGCCCGGCGGGCGACAGGTCGTAGAGCGGCACACCCCACGTCGCGTCCTTGGCACCGGTGAAGGGCAGCGGCGTCACCTGGATGGCTGTCGGCTCCGACACCGCGCCGGCGGGGACGACCAGCTTCCAGCCCGCTCCGGTCAGGGTGCCGCCGTCGGGACCGACCTCCTGTCCGGCCGCGAGCGCCACCAGCTCGACATCGCCGACCGTGCCGTAACCGTCCTTGACGCCAGCCTTTGCGAGACCGGCCAGGTATCCCGCTTTGCGGGCCTGGACCAGCACGATGCCGTCCGCGGGCACGGGGAGCTCGAAGGTGCCGTCATTCGCAGCGGTCGTGGTGGTGCCGTCGACCTCCACCTCGGCGCCGGGGATCGGCGTGCCGCTGTCCGCGTCGACAATTCTGCCGTCCAGGTTCCCCGACGCGGGAGGGTCCGGGCGGGTGACTCGCACCGAGGCCGACTTGCCACTGGAAAGCGAGGTGACCGTGATCTTGCTGGTGCCGGGAGCCAGATCGACGAGCGTCTCGAACCGGCCCACCTGGTCGGGAACATCCGTGGCGGGCAGCAGCCCTCCGGCGACGCCGATGCCGCCCGCCGCGTCGGTGACGCCGCTCAACCGGAGCGTGGTGCCCACCCACTCCGGCTTGTCGAGATCGACGGCGGAACGGTCGATCCGTCTCTTGCTCTCGCACTTGCGCCGACGCTCCCCGCGACAACCGTCGCGGCCGGCTCCGCCGTTGACCTGGTCCTTCTTGCGGCCGCCGTCGAGGAAGTCGTCGTCCCCTCCCCCGCGGAGCCTGTCCTTGCCGCCGCCGCCACGCAGCCAGTCCTTGTCCGCCTGGCCGACAAGCTTGTCAGGCCCCCCACCGCCGACGACCCAGTCGCGACCGGGTCCGCCCTTGACGGTGTCCTTGCCCCCGCCGGCACACACAAGGTCATCCCCGTTCCCTGCGATGACCTTGTCCTTGCCGCCCCGCGCCACGATCACGTCGTCGGAGGGGGTGCCGTGGATCGTCTCGCCCTTCTTGGTGCCGACGATCGTGGCCGGAAGACCGAAACAGGTCGGCTGCTTGGACTGCCGCGCAGCGGTGCTCTGCTGGGTGACCCCCGTGGCGGCAACGGAGGCCTTCTCGCCCCGCTCGATCGCCACGGCGGCCGTGGGTGCGAGGAACAACGAGAGCAGACAGAGGACCAAAGGCGGAGTCGTCAGCTCATACCCTCGGGGCCGGGGGCCGCGCTCTCGGAGCCGGAGTGAGCGTGTTCGGTCGCGAGTGCTGGGCATCGCGTCTCCCCTGTGTGCCAACGGCTGCGTTCCCGCGAGGGTAAGGTGAGAAGGGTCACATGTCGAACGGGTCTAGACGTGTGGTTCATCCCGGCGTCACGGTGCGCGGCTCCAGCCGGTCACACCGAGGCGTCGGGGGCGGCGTCCACCGAGCTTCAGCGGCATGACGGCGCGAGCCTGGCAGGGCGACGCGCGGCTGGCGACCGCGGGCCGGTGGAAGTCACCAGGGCGTCGTCCGGGCCACGTCGAGTGTGCGCCGCAGGTCGAACGGCGACGCCTGCCGATAGAGCCAGGGACGGCCGACCCACAGGTAGGCGTCCACCCGGCGCCGAGCGGCTCGTCGCTGGCCGGCGCTCAGCTCCCACGCTGCCGCAGCGACCCTGCGGGTCGGCGGGACGCCGAGAGTGTCGCAGCGCCGCTCCCGCTTGGTCCGGCAGGTCTCCGCGTTGTTGAAGTCGCCCTCCGGATGCTTCGCCCAGTACTCCGGCCAGGTGAAGGGCCGCCCGTTGTCAGCGGTGTCGATCACGAAGTGCTTGCCCGGGGCACCCGCCCGCGCCAGGGCCACGACCAGCCGGCGGCCGTAGGTGATCTCGTCGCCCAGTGCGGAGTAGTGGGTGGCACCCAGGGCGAAGCCCCGGACGTGTTCGATCCCGGTCTTCAACAGAAGGTCACGGGCCACGTCGACCTGCAGCCAGTCGGCCGAGGAGGCGTCGAGGTAGACGGAGGCGTTCGGCAGCGCCCCGAAGGCCTCGGCCGCGTGCCGCACCATCCGCCACCGCACGCGCGGCCGCCAGATCCCGTCCTTGCGGGTGATGCCGAGGTCGGGCTCCAGCACGATCGCGACCCGCGCGTCGCCGATGGTCCTGGCGGCCCGGTCCACCCACTCCCGGTAGGCGGCGGCATATCCGGTCGGCAACGGCTCGCGGTAGTGGCCCTCACCCTGGGGCCAGAGCCCGAACACCGCCAGCTGGACCAGCACGTCCTCCGTGCCGGCCTCGCGCTGGGTGGTGCTGATGTAGTCGCCGAGCTTGCTGCCGATGTCGCGCGCGGGGATCCAGGAGCCGAACCACCGCACCCTCGGTCTCAGCGCCACCTTCGCCAGCAGGTCCTTGCGGTCCCCGCTCGCCGCCTGCCAGGCGGGGTAGACGCCGTCCGCGCCGCCCGTGTAGACGCCCCAGGGTCCTCCCGCCAGCGGGTTGCTCGTCCGCTTCACCGCGGCAGGGAGCAGGACGGCCTCGCTCTGCGCCTGCCTCCGGTCCCGGTCGCCGGCGATGTGCTCGGTACCTGCCGCCGCCCCGAGGAGGAGCAGCGGCGTCAGCAGCGAGGCCAGCACCCGCGACGGCGTACGGCGACGCAGGCGCACCGGCGGGCGAACAAGGGTGCGTCGAGGCATGGACGAACGGACCTCCGGACCGGGTGTGCGCGGACGCCCCTCCGATCGACCGCCGGAGCCAGGACCTTCGGGGTCCGCCGGCGCCTGGGCCGCCGCGGTGGCCCACGGAGCCCTACCCTCGTCCGATGACGACGGTTCATCGGCTCTCGCGCACCGAGGCGCGGCGCATCGCCGTCCGCGCACAGCTGCTGAGCGCCGAGCGGCCCACCGACCTCGTCGACGCGGTGCGCCGGTTGACCATGCTGCAGCTCGACCCGGTCAGTGCGGTCGCACCCAGTGCCGACCTGGTGCTGTGGAGCCGGTTGGGGTCGGCGTACTCGCCGCAGGACCTGCGCGACGCGGTCGACGAGCAGCGGCTCGTCGAGCTCGACGCGCGGCTGCGCCCGGCCGAGGACCTGGTGCTCTACCGCGCCGAGATGGCGCAGTGGCCGGGCAGCGGTGAGCTGCGCGACTGGCAGGTGTCCCGGCGGCAGTGGCTGGCCGACAACGATGGCTGCCGGCAGGACATCCTGGAACGGCTGCGGGCGGAAGGGCCGCTGACCTCCCGAGAGCTGCCGGACACGTGCGTGCGGCCGTGGGCCTCGACCGGGTGGACCAACAACAAGAACGTGACCAAGATGCTCGACCTGCTGGTGGCCTGTGGGGAGGTCGCCGTTGCCGGCCGTCGTGGCCGGGACCGCCTGTGGGATCTCGCGTCGCGGGTCTACCCCGACGACCCGGTGGTGCCGCTCACGGAGGCACTCCGGATCCGTGCCGAGCGCCGGCTGGCGTCGCTCGGCATCGCGCGGGCGGTCGCTCAGCAGGCCCCCGTCGAGCCGTGGGACGTCGGCGAGGTGGGGGAGCCGGCAGTCGTCGAGGGTGTCCCCGGCGAGTGGCGCGTCGACCCGGCGCAGCTTGGGCAGCCGTTCAAGGGCCGCACCGCTCTGCTGTCGCCGTTCGACCGACTCGTCCACGACCGGTCACGGATGACGGAGCTGTTCGAGTTCGAGTACTACCTCGAGATGTACAAGCCGGCGGCGAAGCGGCGCTGGGGCTACTACGCGCTGCCGATCCTGCACGGTGACCGGCTGGTCGGGAAGCTCGACGCCCGCGCCGACCGCAAGGAGGGCGAGCTGCACGTCGCGGCCGTCCACCGGGACGTCCCGTTCACCAAAAGCGATGGCAACCGGCGTCGAGCGGGAGATCAAGGACCTGGCTCAGTGGCTGGGCCTCGAGCCGGTCACGGTCGCCCAGGCCGGCTCCTCCGACGGCATCAGGATCCAGAGCACCGGGTAGATCAGGAACTGGCTGCCGGGGATCACCATGAGGAGCAGGACGAACAGGATCCGCGCCGGCCACGGGTCGAGGCCGAAGCGTCGTCCGAGGCCCGAGCAGACCCCGCCGAGGACGCGACCGTCCCGGGGTCGGACCAGGCCCTTCTGCGCGAGGGTGTGGTGGATGTCGTCCATGGTCGTGCACTTCCTTCGAGCCGGTGTCCAGGGAATCTCCCTCGACACCTCCACTGTCGCTCCCGGGAGCGGTCCGGGGCATCGGGGATGCCCCGGAGAAGGACCCTGGAAGCGCCCCGACACACACCGTCGAGGGGCCAGGTCGTTCCGTCGAGGCACGCCAGCAGCCAGGGTGGGGTCATGGACGAGCCCACCTTCCACACGATCTTCGAACCCTTCCGGATCCACTCGGTCGAGCCGCTGCGGATGACCACGCGCGCGGAGCGGCTGGAGCATCTGCGCGCGGCGTCGTACAACCTCTTCCAGCTGCGTGCCGAGCACGTCCTGGTCGACCTGCTCACCGACTCCGGCACCGGGGCGATGAGCCGGGACCAGTGGGCGGCGATCCAGCACGGGGACGAGTCCTATGCCGGCTCGCCGTCGTACTACGTCTTCGTCGAAGCGGTGCGCGACCTGTTCCCCTTCGAGCACGTCATCCCGGTCCACCAGGGCCGTGCAGCGGAGAAGATCCTCTTCTCGGCGATCGGGGGGCCGGGGAAGGTGGTGCCGAACAACACGCACTTCGACACGACCCGGGCCAACGTCGAGGCCACCGGAGCTGAAGCGGTCGACCTGGTCATCGCCGAAGGCAAGGACCCCGCGTCGCTGCATCCGTTCAAGGGCAACGTGGACCTGGCCGCGCTGGAGACGCTGCTGCAGCAGCGGGCCGACGACGTCCCGTGCGTCTTCGTCACGGTGACCAACAACAGCGGCGGTGGCCAGCCGGTCTCGCTGGCCAACCTGCGTGCGGTGCGGGAGGTCTGCGACCGCCACGGCAAGCCGCTCTTCCTCGACGCCTGCCGGTTCGCCGAGAACGCCTGGTTCATCAGGGAGCGCGAGGAGGGTCACGGCGACCGCGACGTGAGCGACATCGTGCGCGAGATGGCCGGGCTCGCCGACGGGATGACGATGAGCGCCAAGAAGGACCCGATGGGCAACATCGGCGGCTGGCTGGCGATGAACGACGACGCGCTCGCCCAGGAGTGCCGCAACACCTTGATCCTCACCGAGGGCTTCCCGACGTACGGCGGTCTGGCCGGACGCGATCTGGAGGCCATCGCCCAGGGCCTGAAGGAGGTCGTCCAGCACGACTACCTGCGCTACCGGATCCGGTCGACCGCCTACCTCGGGGAGGCGCTGCAGAGCCGAGGCGTCCCGGTGCTCACCCCGTTCGGCGGGCACGCGATCTACATCGACGCACGAGCCATGGCGGCGCACCTCGACCCGCTGGAGTACCCGGGACAGGCGGTCGCCGTGGCGCTCTACGAGACCGGCGGCATCCGTTCCTGCGAGATCGGCACGGTGATGTTCGGCCGGCGGCCGGACGGCAGCGAGGCGCCGGCGGCGATGGACCTGGTGCGGCTGGCCATTCCCCGACGCACCTACACCCAGAGCCACATCGACTACCTGATCGAGGTGTGCGAGCAGGTCGGAGCCCGGGCCGGGGACCTGCCGCCGTACCGCATCGTCGAGGAGCCCAAGGCGCTGCGACACTTCACCGCCGCGTTCGAGCCGCTGGGCTGATCACGGGACGTTGGACGGTCCCCGGGCCGGTGCGGCCTGCCTAGGTTGGAGCCATGACGGAGAGCGCACACGATCCGGAGCGGCCGCTGACGATGGGCGTGATGGGTCGTTCCCACAAGGAGAACGAACGCCGCCTTGCGCTGCACCCCGAGCACCTGCGGGAGATCCCTGAGCACCTGCGGCCGCACATCTTCCTCGAGCAGGGGTACGGCGGGCCGTTCGGCCTGCACGACGAGGAGCTGGCCCCCTGGGTCGGTGGCCTGCGCACGCACGCGGAGCTGGTCGAGCACTGCGACGTCATCCTGCAGCCGAAGCCGCTGATCGGCGACATCGACGAGCTGCGGCCCGGCCAGGTGTTCTGGGGCTGGCCGCACTGCGTGCAGGACCGCGAGCTGACCCAGGTGGCGATCGACCGGCGGCTCACCCTCATCGCGTTCGAGGCGATGAACCACTGGAACCGGGACGGCTCCTTCAACCTGCACGTGTTCCACACCAACAACGAGCTGGCGGGCTACTGCTCGGTGCTGCACGCGATGCAGCTCACGGGCAGCACCGGCGACTACGGGCCGCGGCTGTCGGCGGTGGTCATCGGCTTCGGGGCCACGGCGCGCGGGGCGGTAGCGGCGCTGAGCGCGCTCGGCGTGCACGACGTCGATGTGCTGACCCACCGCGAGGTGGCGGCGGTGGCTTCGCCGATCCACGCCGCGCGGATGGTGCACTTCGGGCACGACGAGGAGACGGGCCGTCTCAGTCACGCGTCGACCGACGACGGGCCGGTGCCGCTCGCGGAGTTCCTGACCGCCCACGACCTCATCGTGAACTGCGTGCTGCAGGACACCGAGGCGCCCGAGACCTATCTCACCGACCACGACCTGCGGCGGATGCGGCCGGGCACCCTGGTCGTCGACGTCTCCTGCGACGAGGGGATGGGCTTCAGCTGGGCGCGTCCCACCTCGTTCGACGAGCCGACGTTCGAGGTGGGCGACCGGGTCGTCTACTACGCCGTCGACCACAGCCCGTCCTACCTGTGGCGGTCGGCGACGTGGGAGAACAGCCGCGCTCTGCTGGCCTTCGTCGGCGCCGTGATGGGCGGGCCGGACGCCTGGGACGCGGACCCGACGATCCGGCGGGCGATCGAGGTGCGCGACGGGGTGGTCCAGAACCCGGCGATCCTGTCGTTCCAGGGCAGGTCACCGGAGCACCCGCACTTCCCGCTGGCCACCTGACGGTGGGCGGTGTGCGCGAGGCTCAGCTGGCGAGCCGGAACCCCAGCTGGCCGTGCCAGTCGCAGCAGGACAGCACGCCCGCCTCGACCAGCGTCCAGAGGGTGGCCATCACGTCGCTGCGGTCGGTGCGGACCTCGCTGATGACGGTCGCCGTCACCTCGGTGGGGGTCCAGTCGCCGTGGGCGACGGCGTCGAGGACGCGGGTGGTCAGGGTGCCGGGGTGGCTTGCGCGGTCATCGTCTTCTCCAGTCGTGAGGGCATGGGTGGCTGCCTCACACCGGGCTGCAGGAGGGCCGGAGCCGTGGGACCGCCGAGCCCCCGGCACGGTGCGACCAGCGGCTGGGGCAGTATGCCGCCATGGACCTGTCCCTCTTCGAGCTCGACGGCGACGCGCTCGTCCCCACCGGCATCGCCCGCAGCATGTGGAGCGAGAACCAGATGCACGGGGTGGCGATCAGCGGGGCCCTGGCCCGCAGCATCGAGCGGACCGTGCTCGCGGCGGGTCGCGACGATCTCCGCCCGGCGCGGATGACCGTCGACCTGTTCCGGCCGGCCACGATGGACCCGTGCCTGCTGAGCGCCGAGATCGTCCGGGAGGGCAAGCGGATCTGCCTCGTCGACGCGGTGCTCACCCAGCACGGGGAGAAGGTGGCCCGAGCAAGTGCGGTCTTCCTCAAGGCCGGCGCGTCCGCGGCCGGCGAGGTGTGGACGCCCGAGGATCGTCCCGGGGCCCCGCCGGTCGATGTGGTGCCGGAGTCGCAGGACCCCAGGCCGCCGTACTTCCACAGCGCAGCGCCCGCCGACGTGGGCTGGTCCCAGAAGTTCGGCGAGCACCAGAACGGCTCGCGCAAGACGTCGTGGAACACCGCGCTGCCGGTCGTGGCCGGTGAGCGGCTGACCCCGTTCCAGGGAGTCGCCGCGATCGCCGACGGCACCAGCCTGGTGACCAACTGGGGCAGCAACGGTGTGGAGTACATCAACACCGACATCACCCTCGCGCTGGCCCGCATGCCCGAGGGCCTCGAGATCGGCCTGGCCGCCGAGGACCGCGTGGAGGAGGACGGCATCGCCGTGGGCACCGCCGCGGTCTTCGACCGGAGCGGGCCGCTCGGCACCGCCACCGTGACGTCGCTGGTGAACGCCAGGCGGGCAGTCGACTTCGACGGCGTGGAGTACACCGACAGCGGCGAGCGGCGCCGGGAATCCGGGTCGTGACCGACGAGCAGGACGGTGTACGCACGGCGCTGGACGAGCTGCGCGCCCGCCGCGCGCTGACCGAGGACGCCGCGCGGCCGGAGAAGGTGGCGAAGCGGCACGCCGCCGGCGGCCGCACCGCCCGGGAGAACATCGCCGACCTCGTCGACGAGGGGTCCTTCGTCGAGTACGGCCGGTTCGCGACCGCCGCGCAGGAGCAGCGACGCAGCGTGGACGAGCTGATCCGTACGACGCCGGCGGACGGCCTGGTCGGGGGTACGGCGCGCGTCAACGGCCGGGTCTTCGGCGACCGGGCGGCCTGCGCGGTGATGTCCTACGACTACCTGGTGATGGCCGGCACCCAGGGGATGCGCGGGCACCACAAGTCCGACCGGCTGATCGGGCTGGTCGAGCGGCTGCGGCTCCCCGCGGTGTTCTTCGCCGAGGGCGGCGGGGGCCGGCCCGGGGACACCGACTACCCGGTCGTGTCGGCGCTCGACGTGGAGTCGTTCGCGCTGTGGGCGCGGCTGTCGGGCGTGGTCCCGCGGATCGCCGTGGTCGCGGGACGGTGCTTCGCCGGCAACGCGGTGATCGCCGGCTGCTCCGACCTGATCGTCGCCACCCGGGACTCGAACCTCGGCATGGCCGGCCCGGCGATGATCGCCGGCGGGGGGATGGGCCACTTCGCCGCGGAGGACATCGGGCCCGCCGACGTGCAGACCCGCAACGGGGTGGTGGACGTCGAGGTGGCCGACGAGGCGGAGGCGGTCGCGGTCACCCAGCGGCTGCTGGGCTACTTCCAGGGCGACCTCTCCGACTGGACGGCGCCGGACCAGGCGCCGCTGCGGACCGCGCTGCCCGAGCGCGAACGGCAGGCCTTCGACGTGCGGCCGGTGATCCGCACCGTCGCCGACGAGGGTTCGGTCACCTTCTTGCGCGAGAGGTTCGCCCCCGAGCTGGTGACGGCGCTGGTCCGGATCGAGGGACGGCCGGTCGGCGTGGTGGCCAACCAGTCGACGAGCATGGCCGGGGCCATCACCAGCGACGCCGCCGACAAGGCGGCGCGGTTCCTCCAGCTCTGCGACTCCTACGGGTTCCCGGTGCTCTCGCTGGTCGACACCCCCGGGATGATGGTCGGCCCCGACGCGGAGAAGACGGGCCTGGTGCGGCACTCCTCGCGGCTGCTGGTCGCCGGGGCGCTCCTCCAGGTGCCGCTGGTCGGCGTGGTGCTGCGGCGTGGCTACGGCCTGGGGGCGCAGGCGATGCTGGGCGGCAGCACGCACCAACCGGTCCTCACCCTCGCCTGGCCGGCCGCCCACCTCGGGCCCATGGGTCTGGAGGGGGCGGTGCGGCTGGCGATGCGCAACGAGCTGGCGGCGATCGAGGACCCCGCCGAGCGGGAGCGCACCGTGCGGGAGCTCACCGAGAGCTACCGCGAGCACGCCGCGGCGCTCAACGCCGCCCGGGTCTTCGAGATCGACGACGTGGTCGACCCCGCCGAGACCAGGGCGCTGGTCGCCGCGACGTTCGCCGCGGCCGCCGCTGCTGCTCCGGACGGCAGGATCCGGGGCAGCGGCCGCCCCGTCGACACGTGGTGACCTCGGGTGCGCCCGCCGGCGAGCGGGTCGCCGTGGTGCTGTCGGGGGCCGCCGCCCGCGGGGCGTTCCAGGCGGGCGCGCTCGCGGTGCTCGTCCCCGCCCTGGTCCGGCAGGGGCTGCGGCCGACGATCTGGCTGGGCACCAGCGCGGGCAGCATCAACGCGGTGCTCTGGGGCGCCCGGGCGCACCTGGACCCCTCCGACGCGGCGGAGGACGTGGTCGCGGTGTGGCGGCGGATGAGCGACGACGACGTGTACGTCCCGCTGCCGCTCACCGGGCCCCGGCTGGGGCTGCAGTTCGCGGGGGGCGCCCTGCTGGGCCGCGGGCCCGGCACCACCAGCCTGCTCGACACCGCGCCGCTGCGTCGCACCGGCGAAGAGGTGCTGCGCACCGACCTGCTGGAGGCGAACCTCGGCTCCGGCGCGGTCGAGGCGGTCGGCGTGGTCGCCACCCGGATGCCGTCCGAGCGGGACAGCGACCTGGCCGGCACCGCCAGCGGCCGCAGCGTCCTGTTCCTCGACGAGCACGTCGCGAGCGGGTACGCCGGAGACCCCGACCGGGCGCTCGACGTGGTCCCGGGCCCGATCGTCGCCGACCACGTCCTGGCCTCCTCGGCGATCCCCGTCGCGTTCCCGCCGGTCGAGCTGACCACCCCGGCCGGGTGGTACGTCGACGGCGGGGTGCGCCTGAACACCCCGCTGCATCCCGCGGTCGGCCTCGGAGCCGACCGGGTCCTGGTCGTGTCGGCCACCTCCACGACGTACGGGACTCCGGCGCCGCCGGGACCGGCCGGCGGCACGCCCGACATCGCCGACGCCGCTGCCCAGGTGCTGCACGCGACCCTCGCCGACCGCACCACCGAGGACCTGCGCTCGCTGCGTCGCACCAACCGCCTCGTGGCCACCGCGGCCGCGGCGGGCAGGCCGGGGCTGCTGACCGACGCGGGCGGTCGCTCGTACCGGCACATCCCCGTCCTGGCGGTCAGCCCGCCCGTCGGCGCCCTCGGCCGGGCGGCGGACCGGATCTTCCGGGAACGGACCCGCGGCCTGGGCCGGCTCACCGAGCTCGACAACTGGCTGCTCGGGCGGGCGCTCCGGGGCGCGGGCGACGGCGTGGGCCGTCGGGAGCTGCTCAGCTACCTGCTGTTCGACGAGGCCTACTTCGCCGCCGGGGCCGAGCTGGGCCGGGCCGCGGCGGAAGAGGCGCTGGCAGGCGGCTGGGAACTCCCCGGCTGACCCGGCCCGTCGAGCTCCGGTCGCGGCGGCAGCTCCACCTCCACCTCGAAGGAGCCGCGCTCGGTGGAGGTGGCCGTCGTGTCGCCGAGTCGGCTCAGCATCGCCAGCGCGGCCGGGTTGTCGTCGGCCACCTGGGTGACGATGCGGGTGAGCCCGGTCGGACGCAGCCGCATCAGCTCGTCGAGCAGCACCCCCGCGATGCCCCGCCCCTGCCACTCGTCCATCACGGTCACCGCGACGTCGGCGTCGGTGGGTCGTTCCGGATAGCGGATGGCCCGCGCCACGGCGACCTTCTGCTCGGGCCCGTCCTCGGGGTGGACCGCGAGCACCAGCGCGACATGGTCGATCCAGTCGACCTCGTCGACCAGGTGGTGCAGCATCGCGTCGGTGAGGTGCGGCACCGGGGTGAGGAACCGGTGGAACTGCGACGTGGGGGAGAGGTGCTCGTACGACGCGCGGAGCAGCTCCCGGTCCGCCACGCGCGCCGGGCGTATCGTGGCGCGGGTGCCGTCGCGCAGCACCACCTCACGCAGCACGACCTCGGTCACCGGCCCTCGCTCTCGTCTCGTCCAGGGTATCGGCCGGAAGCCCGCGAGACGGTGGGGAACCCGCGTCGGGACCTTCGGCCGGGGTGCCTGGTTTTCGTCCCGGCCGCCGATGACCGTCGTCCCTGGTTGGGACAACGCCGGACGGGGGAGCATCAAAGCAGTGGGGATGTCCGATTTGCGTGACCTTGAGGGGTTATCAGCGTTGGGCACGGTGTACGGCGGACCGGGGGGTCCGCGCCGCGAGCAGGGGGTGCAGCGATGACGATGATGAAGGCCTACACGGTGCTGGGGGTGGCACCGAGCGCCACGGTCGCCGAGATCAAGGCGGCGTACCGCGAGAAGGCCCGGGAGATCCACCCGGACCGCTTCGCCGCCGACCCGCGGCAGGCGGCGGTGGCGCACGAGGCGTTCGTGCAGCTCAACGCCGCGTTCCGCACCGCGCTGGCGATGGCCCAGCGCGTCCCGGAGCCGACGCCGGTCGTCCCGACGCAGCGGAAGGCGCCCTCGTCGCGTCCCTCGGCCGCCGGACCGGCTCGGGCGGCCACGTCGCCCCGGCCCGCCCCGGCGGCGTCCGTGAGGTCGTCGGTGCCGTCGGCCGCCCCGGCCCCGGGGGGATCCGCGCCCGGCCGGCGGGACCCGGTGCTGACGCTGCTCACGGTGCCGCAGCGGTGCGGCCGGCCCTGGTCGGCGCGCGAGCTCGAGGTGTGGGCGCTGACCGTCGTGCCCGAGGCGCGCCAGCACCTGGGTCAGGCCCGCAAGCTGGCCCGCGCCTCCGGCGCCCGGGAGGACCGGCACGTGATCACGGCGACGGCCCACGCGTTGCTCACCCTCACGCTGGAGGGCATGAACGGCCCCCGGGTCATGGGGGTCCTGGGGCGCATCGACGCGGCGTACGACGCGCTGGAGATCGTCCTGCCCCGCGACGTCGTCGACCGGCTGCCCGAGCGGGTCACCGCCCGGCGTGCCCTCGAGCCGACCGCCGCCGACGACACCAGCCGCACCCTGCTGGCGTTCTGCGCCGCGGCCGGCGCCCTGGCAGCGGCCACCGCCTGGACGCACTTCTTCGGCTTCTTCGTCGGGTGAGCCGGGCGGTCCGCGACTCCGGTGCCGGGGGGCTCCGGGCGGGCTGCCTGTTCTGCGAGGTGGTCGCGGGGGAGCGTCCCGCGGCGCTCGTGCTGGACGAGGAGCAGGTCATGGCGTTCCTCGACGTCCGGCCCGTCTTCAAGGGCCACGTGCTGCTCGTGCCGCGTCGCCACGTGCTGACGCTGCCGGACCTCCCGGCGGAGCTCCGCGACCCCTTCCTGGAGGCGGCGCAGCGGCTCAGCCGGGCGGTCGTGACCGGCCTCGGTGCGCAGGGGTCTTTCGTGGCGACCAACAACGTGGTCAGCCAGAGCGTCCCGCACCTGCACCTGCACGTCGTGCCCCGCACGAAGGGCGACGGTCTGCGTGGCTTCTTCTGGCCGCGCACGAAGTACGCCGACGACCAGGAGGCAGCCGACTACGCGACGCGGCTGCGGGAGGCGATCTCCAGCGCCGGCTGAGCGTCCTCCGGGCGGCGCCGGAACGCGTTGCCGGTGCCGCGGGCCGCGATCCACACCCCGGCCACCCCGAGGACCGCGCCGCCGAGCGTGTCGGCGAAGTAGTGCCACCCGAGGTACACCGTCGCCACCACGGTCAACGCGAGGAACACCCACAGGAACACCCGCAGGGAACGCTGCAGGCGCAGCAGCTCGGCCATCAGCAGCATGGTCACGCACAGCCCGACGTGGAGGGAGGCGAAGGCGGCGATCGTCTGCACCGCGTCGGTGGTGAACGGGTTCACCAGCACCTCGTGGCGCTCCTCCATCATCGTCCGCTGCAACCCGGTCACGTCGGTCACGGCCAGGTTCTCGAACATCTGCGGGCGGGCGTAGATCGGGCCGAGGGTCGGCACCACGAAGTACGTGGCCACCCCCAGCACCCAGTCGACGGCGATCGCGGTGACGTACCACGCGCCGGCGCGGGCGTCGCGCGACCACACCAACGCCACCACCAGGGAGAACGGGACGAAGACGATCCAGGCGATGTAGACGAACGACAAGAAGTGCGCGGCCGCCCCCGTCCCGAGCGCGTCGTGGAGCACGGCGGCGGGGTCGTGGCCGAACCACAGCGCCCGGTCGACGTCCTCCAGGACGCCGTCCCACAGGTGCCGGTTGACGAAGGGCACGAAGGACTTGAGGTTCCGGAAGGAGGCGTAGGTGAGGTACCAGGCACCGAGGCCGAGCAGCGCGAACTTCACGTGCTCGTAGTTCCAGCGCTCCCGGACCACCTCGCGGAAGCGTGCGGGGACGCGCAGCGGGCGCCGGGCGCGCCAGACCGCCCGGGGCAGCACGTCCGCGAGGAACGCCGCGAGCAGGATCGCCGGCAGTCGGAGCCAGGTCGGGCCGGCGACGCTGTCCGGGTCGCGGACGGGAAGGTCGTAGATCCATGCCATCACGAGGGTCGTCACGGCGAGGGTGATCGACACCCACACCGCGAAGCGGAACCCACCCTTGTGCACCTGTCAAGGATACCGGCATGCGAGACTCACCAGCGCTCGGCGATGGTCCCGCGACAGTGCGGGACGCCGGGACGACCAGCATCAGGACGGGACGAGAGGTGGGCCGATGAGCCGCTACGCAGGACGGGTCGTGATCGTGACGGGGGCGGCGCGAGGGATCGGTGCGGGGACCGCCAAGCGGTTCGCCGCGGAGGGCGCCTCGGTCGCGGTGCTCGACCTCGACGAGGGCTCCGCCGCCGAGACCGCCGCCGGGCTCGGCGCCGAGCGCGCGATCGGCGTCGGCTGCGACGTCTCCGACGCGGGTGCGGTGGAGACCGCGGTCAGCCGCGTCGTCGACGAGCTGGGCCAGCTCGACGTCCTGGTCAACAACGCCGGCATCACCCGGGACAACCTGATGTTCAAGATGACCGAGGAGGACTGGGACCTGGTCATGGACGTGCACCTCAAGGGCGCGTTCCTGATGAGCCGCGAGGCGCAGAAGCACATGGTCCCGGCGAAGTACGGCAAGATCCTCAACCTCTCCAGCGTCTCCGCGCTCGGCAACCGCGGTCAGGCCAACTACTCCGCGGCGAAGATGGGCATCCAGGGGTTCACCCGGACGCTCGCCCTGGAGCTCGGTCCCTACGGCATCAACGTCAACGCCATCGCGCCGGGCTTCATCGTCACCGAGATGACCGACGCGACCGCCGTACGCCTGAAGCTGGAGCCCGAGCAGCTGCGGCAGATGAACGCCGAGGCCAACCCGGTCCGCCGCGTCGGCTACCCGGAGGACATCGCGGCCGCTGCTGCCTTCCTGTGCAGCGACGAGGCCTCCTACGTCACCGGTCAGACGCTGTACGTCGACGGGGGCGCCAAGGTCTGACGGCCTGCCCGGCCGTTCCGCGAATCACCTCAAACCACCCCGATCCGGGTGGTCTCGGCCTAGCCTCGGACGCGTGAGGAAGTACGTCGCTCCGCTGCTGCTGTCCGTCGCGCTGCTGCAGACGCCCCTGGCCGCCGGCCCGCCCCCCGCGGTCGCCGCCGAGCCGGCCGCACCGGCCAAGCGGCTGAGCGAGGCCGAACGGGCCCGCAAGGCCATGCGCATCGCGACCCGGCAGATCGGCGACCCCTACAAGTACGGCGCCGAGGGCCCGCGGAGGTTCGACTGCTCGGGGCTGGTGTACTTCGCCACCCACCGCGCCGGCTTCGACGGCGTCCCGCGGACCTCGGCGGAGCAGGGCGACTACATGCGGCGGATCAAGCGGCCCAAGCTGCAGCGCGGTGACTTCGTGTTCTTCACCCACAAGCACGCCGTCTACCACGTCGGCGTCTACGTCGGCCGCAGGGACGGCGTCCGGACGATCGTGCACGCCCCCAGCCCGGGGAAGAAGGTCCGCCGCGACCCGATCTGGGCGAAGCGGTGGTTCGCCGGCACGTTGCGCGGCCGCTGACCGCAGGTCGGGCAGCTCGGCTGGCATGCTGGAGGCATGGCCCCAGCCCGACCCGGTCGTCGCCGGGCCCCCCGCTCCGTGGCCGCGCTCGCCGTCGTCGGCTCCCTGCTCACCGCGCTGCTCCTCGCCGGCTGCGGCGACGACGAGGACGCGCCGAAGAAGGACCGGGAGCGCCCGGCTCGGTCCCCGCTGACCGGGCAGGTGCTGGGCGGGAAGGGTCCGCGCCACCCCGTGGTGGCGGTCAAGATCGACAACTCCGCCAGCAGCGCCCCCCAGGTGGGGCTGGGTGCGGCGGACATGGTGACCGAGGAGCTGGTCGAGGGCGGGATCACCCGGCTGGCGGCCTTCTACTACACCGAGGTGCCCGACGTCGTCGGCCCGGTGCGCTCGATGCGCGCCACCGACATCGGGGTGGTCGACCCGCTGGGCGCGGTGCTGGTGGCCAGCGGGGGAGCAGCCCCCACCGTGGCCCGGGTCAAGGACGCCGGGATCACCACGGTCACTGAGGGGGCGGCGCAGTTCTACCGGGAGTCGAGCCGGTCGGCGCCGTACAACTTGTTCATGCGGCTCGGCGAGCTGGTCAGGGCGCTCGATCCGGCCAAGCCTCCGCGGCGCTACCTGCCGTTCGGCAAGCCGAACGGGCTGCCGAAGGGCCGGCCCGCGCCGGGGCTCACCGCCACCTTCTCCGCGAGCAGCTCGACCTCGTTCGCCTTCCGGGACGGCGGGTACGTCAACACCGACAGCCTCGCCGGCGCCGACGACCAGTTCGTGCCCGAGACCGTCCTGGTGCTCCGGGTCCGGGTCGGCGACGCCGGCTACCTCGACCCGGCGGGCAACCCGGTGCCGGAGACGATCTTCACCGGCCAGGGTGACGCCATGGTGTTCCACGGCGGGCGGCTGGTGCGCGGCACATGGGTCAAGCCCGGGCTGGACGCCGACGTGCGGCTGCGGAGCGGCGGCAAGGCGCTCAGGCTGCCGCCGGGCAAGGTCTGGATCGAGCTCGTCCCGGCCGACACCGGGTCGGTGACGGTCACGAGCTGACGTCGTCTCCCAGGTGAGGAGCCAGGTCGCGGGCCGTGGGCAGGTCGCCTCCGCCCTCGACCAGCGACCGGATGCCGGCGAGGACGAGCACGATGGCCCCCTCGGCGTCGTCGCTGGCCTGCTCGGGGTCCTCGGCGGTGGAGACCGCCGACCCGGTGGCCGACATCGCCCCGAAGAACAGCCGGGTGAACGCCGCGACCGTCGACTCCGGCAGGTCGTAGCTGCTGAGCAGCGAGGCCACGATGTCCTGGACGAGGCCGAACGTGCTCCGCTCCTCCTGCTCCCGGTAGCGCTCGTAGCCGAGGACCGCGGGGCCGTCCTGGATGACGATGCGCCGGTAGGCCTCGGTGCGGGTCACCGCCAGGAACTCCCGCAAGCCGGTGAGCGCCTTCTCCCACGGGTCGCGGACGCTGCGGATCGAGCCGCGGATGCGCTCGCTGGCCCGCTCCTCGACGTCCATGAACGCCGCCTCGAAGAGGTCCTGCTTGCCCTTGAAGTGGTGGTAGAGCGCTCCCTTGGTCACCCGCGCCGCGGCCACGATCTCGTCGAGGCTGGTGCCGGCGTACCCGGTGCCGGCGAAGCACTCGAGGGCGGCGTCGACCAGCGCCCGCTTGGTCGACGCGGAGTACTCCTGCCGCCGGCCGGCCTTGCGCACCAGGTCGTGCGGCAAGGGAATCTTGGCGGTCATGCCCGGAAGCATAAGCGGCCAAACCATGCCAAGCATCACGACGAGTCGGTTTGATACCGAGAGTATGGGGACGTACCGTGAGTACGTACCGACGGTATGAAAGGAGTCCCCGCGATGCCGCAGCGACCCCCCTCCCTGGCTGAGCGGCTCCGCGCCGCGCTGCGCTCCGACTCGGAGATGCCGAGCTTGTCCGCCCCGCGGACGCCCACGGCCCCGGCCCGGCATGCCACGCACTCCCCGGGCGCCGAGTTCGCGGACCGCCTGCGTGCGGCCGTCGCCGCCCGGCACTGACCCGGGCCCCGTTCCCCGGCCCCCGGTCGCCGCGCCACGGTCCGCGTTCTTCTCCCTGGATGCGGGTCGTGCCCTCCCAGGCGCGCTGCGGCTGGGGGTCCGGTCTGCGGGGTCGGTCTGGGGGTTCGGTCTCCCCGCCCGGCATGACACCATGCAGGAGTGTCGACGGCGCCCAGCATCTCGTACTCGATGACGGTCCGCCTGGAGCTCCCCGCCGGGGGCTCGGCGATCAGCCAGCTGACCACCGCCGTCGAGCGGTCGGGAGGCGTGGTCACGGCGCTCGACGTCACCGCGTCCGGCTCCGACCGGCTCCAGATCGACGTGACCTGCGCCGCCAGCGACACCGAGCACGCCGAGCAACTGGTGGACGCGCTGCGCGCACTCGAGGGCGTCGTGGTGCACAAGGTCTCCGACCGCACCTTCCTGATGCACCTCGGTGGCACCATCGAGATGGCCTCGAAGCACCCGATCCGCAACCGCGACGACCTCTCCCTCGTCTACACCCCCGGCGTCGCCCGGGTCTGTGAGGCGATCGCGGCCGACCCCGAGGACGCCCGCCGGCTCACCGTGAAGCGCAATGCCGTCGCCGTGGTGACCGACGGGTCCGCCGTACTCGGGCTCGGCAACCTCGGCCCGGCCGCCGCGCTGCCGGTCATGGAGGGCAAGGCCGCACTGTTCAAGAGGTTCGCCGGCATCGACGCGTGGCCGATCTGCCTCGACACCCAGGACCCCGACCTGATCGTGGACGTCGTCCGTGCCATCTCACCGGGCTTCGCGGGCATCAACCTGGAGGACATCTCGGCTCCGCGCTGCTTCCAGATCGAGGCGCGGCTGCGCGAGGCCCTCGACATCCCGGTCTTCCACGACGACCAGCACGGCACCGCCATCGTCGTCCTCGCCGCGCTCCGCAACGCCCTGCGGGTGGTCGGCAAGGACCTCGCCGACGTCCGGGTGGTCCTGGCCGGCGCCGGGGCCGCGGGTACGGCGATCCTGCGCAGCATGCTGGCGGCCGGCGCCCACGACGTCGTGGTGGCCGACGTGCAGGGCGTGGTGCACGGCGACCGCGACGACCTGGACGACTCGCTGCGCTGGGTGGCCGAGAGCACCAACCCGCGCGGGGTCCGGGGCACGCTCAAGGAGGCCATGGTCGGCGCCGACGTGTTCGTCGGCGTCTCGGCGCCCAACATCATCGACGGTGACGACGTGGCGGCGATGGCCGACGACAGCATCGTCTTCGCGCTCGCCAACCCCGTCGCGGAGATCGACCCGGGGGTCGCCCGGAAGCACGCCGCGGTGGTCGCCACCGGCCGGTCCGACTACCCGAACCAGATCAACAACGTGCTGGCGTTCCCGGGGGTGTTCCGCGGGCTGCTGGACGCCTCGGCCACCCACATCGACACCCAGCTGCTCATCGCCGCCGCCGAGGCGATCTCGTCCGCGGTCACGGCTGAGGAGCTCAACGCCAACTACATCATCCCGAGCGTCTTCCACGCAGAGGTCCACAGCTCCGTGGCCGCCGCCGTCCGGGCGGCGGCGGAGGGCGAGCGCGCGGAGGCGGATCGGTGAGTGCCGACCTCGGCGACCTGGGCGAGCCCGCCACAGGTCGGCTGCTGGTGGCGACGCCGTCGCTCGTCGACCCCAACTTCGCCCACACCGTCGTCCTGCTCCTCGACCACGACGACGAGGGCAGCCTGGGGGTGATCCTCAACCGGCCCTCCGCCATCGCCGTCGCGTCGGTGCTGCCCGACTGGGCGCGGTCGGTGGACCCGCCGGAGGTGCTGTTCGAGGGCGGGCCGGTGAGCACCGACGCGGCGCTGGCCGTCGCGCTCGTGCCCGAGGCCGGCGGGGAGCCGATCGGCTTCCGGCGGCTGTTCGGCCGCACCGGCATCGTCGACCTGGACACCCCGACCGAGGTGCTGGCGCCGGCGATCACCCGGATGCGGGTGTTCGCCGGCTACGCCGGCTGGGGCGGGGGACAGCTGCAGGGGGAGATCGAGGAGGGCTCGTGGTACGTCCTGGACTCCACGGCGCACGACGTCTTCGACGGCCGGCCCACCGCCCTGTGGAGCTCGGTGCTCCGGCGCCAGCCCGGCTCGCTGGCCTGGGTGTCCACCAAGCCCGTCGACCCGACACAGAACTAAGTCTGACCTAGACTGGGGCACCGTGACCACCGAACTCAGCCCCGGCGCCCAGACGGTCGAGGACCGCCGTACCCAGCCCACGGACGAGGGTGACCACGAACGGTTCTCCCACTACGTGGACAAGGACAAGCTCACCGAGGCCATGGTGATGGGCACCCCGGTGGTGGCACTGTGCGGCAAGGTCTGGGTGCCCAGCCGGGCGCCGGAGAAGTTCCCCGTATGCCCCGAGTGCAAGGAGACCTGGGAGAGCATGAAGGACGACCAGGACGCGTGACGTCCGGACCACAGCCCCATCCGCACCCGTCCGCTCTTCCCCCCGCCTATCCCGACCGCGCCGCCTGGGGCACCGCCACCAAGCTGCGCGCCTGGCAGGACGAGGCGGTCAGCCAGTACCTCGCCGCGCTGCCGCGCGACTTCCTCGCGGTGGCCACGCCGGGGGCGGGCAAGACGACGTTCGCGCTGACCGTGGCCGGCGAGCTGCTGGGTCGCAGGCTCGTTGACCGGGTCGTCGTGGTCGCGCCGACCGAGCACCTCAAGACCCAGTGGGCCGAGGCCGCCGCGCGGGCAGGCATCCCCATCGACCCGAGCTACTCCGGCGGCAAGGGCCGGACCAGCAAGGACTTCGTCGGGGTGGCGCTGACCTACGCCGGCGTCGCCGCCAACCCGCTGGCCGTCCGGATCCGCACCGAGCGGTTCAAGACCCTGGTGATCCTCGACGAGATCCACCACGCCGGTGACGCACTGTCGTGGGGCGAGGCGGTGCGCGAGGCCTTCGAGCCGGCGCACCGCCGTCTGGCCCTCACCGGCACCCCGTTCCGCTCCGACATCAACCCGATCCCGTTCGTCAGCTACGCGCCGGACCCCTCCGACCCGGAGGCGACGCCCCGCAGCGTCGCCGACTACTCCTACGGCTACGCGCGTGCGCTCGCCGACCACGTCGTCCGCCCGGTGCTGTTCCTGGCCTACTCGGGAGAGATGCAGTGGCGCACCCGGGCCGGCGACGAGGTCGCCGCCCGGCTGGGGGAGCCGCTCACCAAGGACATGACCGCGCAGGCACTGCGCACGGCGCTGGACCCGCACGGCGCCTGGATGCCGTCGGTGCTCGCGGCCGCGGACACCCGGCTCACCGAGGTGCGCCGCCACGTCCCGGACGCCGGCGGGCTGGTGATCGCCTCCGACCAGGACTCGGCGCGCGCGTATGCCGCCCTCCTCAAGGAGCTCACCGGTCACAAGGCGACGCTGGTGCTGTCGGACGAGAAGGCGGCGTCGAAGCGGATCGCCGCCTTCGGGGAGAGCGACGACCGCTGGATGGTGGCGGTGCGGATGGTGTCCGAGGGTGTCGACGTGCCGCGGCTCGCCGTGGGCGTCTACGCGACCACGACGACCACGCCGTTGTTCTTCGCCCAGGCGGTGGGCCGGTTCGTCCGCGCCCGCAAGCGCGGCGAGACCGCCTCGGTCTTCCTCCCCTCCACCGGTCACCTGCTCGGGCTGGCGGCGGAGATGGAGGTGCAGCGCGACCACGTCCTCGGTCGCAAGGTCACCTCAGACGACGACATCTTCGCCGCCGAGGACCAGCTGCTGGCCCGGGAGCAGGCCGCGGAGTCCGCGTCGGCCGAGGAGCAGATGATGCCGTTCCAGGCGTTGGGCTCGGAGGCACGCTTCGACCGGGTGCTGTACGACGGGGCTGCGTTCGGCCATGCCGGCGAGGTGCACGTGGGGTCGGACGAGGAGATGGACTTCCTCGGCATCCCCGGCCTCCTCGAGCCGGACCAGATGCGCGACCTGCTGCGGCACCGGCAGTCCGAGCGCGCCCGGTCACGCGCCGCCGCTCCGGCCGACGCGGCGCCCCAGCTCGAGCACGCCACCCATGAGCGGCTGGCCGTGCTGCGCCGAGAGCTCAACGGCCTGGTGGCCGCCTGGAACCATCGCACCGGGCAGCCGCACGGCGTGACGCATGCGGCGCTCCGCCGGGAGTGCGGAGGCCCGCCCGCCGCGATGGCCACCGCCGAGCAGCTGCAGACCCGCGTGGACACCATCCGCGCCTGGGCCGCCAGCGCCCGCCACTGACCTGTTCAGGGCAGCAGCGGCAGGACCCGGTGCCGGATCTGGGTGGCCAGCGCGATCACCGTCGTCGACCGCAGCACGCCGTCGCAGGCCAGGACGGCGTCGATGACCCGCTGCAGGTCCGCGTTCGACCGGGCGACCACCCGGCACCACATGTCGCCGGCGCCGGTGATGGTGTAGGCCTCCAGGACCTCGGCGATCGTGGCCAGCTGCTCGGCCACGGCGTCGTGGCCGGCGCCCTGGCGGATCTCCAGGATGAGGAACGCGGTCACCGGGAAGCCGAGCGCCTCCGGGTCCAGGGTCGGTCCCCAGTCGGCGATGACGCCGGCCGCGGTCAGCTTGTCCAGGCGTGACTGCACCGTGCCGCGGGCCACGCCGAGCCGGCGGGACGCCTCGAGGACGCCGATCCGGGGTGCGGCCGCGAACAGCCGGATCAGCGCCGCGTCGAGATCGTCCATGGGGCCGATCCTGGCATGCCGGAGCCGCCGCTCAGTCGAGGTCGCCGACCGCGATGAGCTCGGCCTCCTCGGCCGGCGTGGGGGCCGCCCCACCGCCGGTGCCGATCGCTGACCGGAAGACGACCAGGACACCGGCGCCGACCGCGACCGCGGCGGCTCCCATCCAGAACGGCGCGTGGATGCTGACCTCCTCGCCGAGCCGGCCCGCCAGCCACGGTGCCACGGCACCGCCGGAGAACCGCACGAAGGAGTACGCCGCCGACGCGACGCCACGCTCGACGGGGGCGGCGTCCATGACCGCCTGGGTGATGAGCGTGTTGTTCACGCCGAGGAAGGCGCCGGCGGCCACGACGCCGACGACCAGCACGGCCTTGGAGTCGGTGAAGAGCGCCATCACGGCCAGGTCCGCGGCGAAGAACGTGAGAGCACCGACGACGCTGGGCAGCAGGCCGATCCGGGCCTCGAGCCACGGGGCGCCGACCACCGACGTGAACGCGAGCATCAGGCCCCACCCGAAGAAGATCCAGCCCACCTGCGCGGCGCCGAGGTCGAGCGGGAACGGCGTGAACGCCAGCAGGGTGAAGAACCCGACGTTGTAGAAGAGAGCCGTCACCGCGATCACCAGCAGGCTCTTGTGGCGCAGGGCGCGGAACGGGTCGGCGAGCGACGTACGCCGTGCCGGCCGGGGAGGCGACGGCAGCAGGAACGTCGTGGCGAGGAGGGCGACGGACATCAGCACCGCGACACCGAAGAACGGCGCCCGCCACGAGATCTCACCCAGCTGGCCGCCGAGCAGCGGGCCGGTGGCGATGCCGATGCCGAGCGCGGCCTCGAACAGGATCACCGACTGCTTCATCGACCCGGCCGCCGCGGCGACGATGGTCGCCAGGGCGGTGGCGATGAACAACGCGTTGCCCAGCCCCCAACCGGCCCGGAACCCGACGAGGGCGCCCACGCTGTCGCTGAAGCCGGCGAGCGTCGTGGACACCACGATCACCGCGAGGCCCAGGAGGAGGGTTCGCTTGGAGCCCAGCCGGCTGGAGACGAAGCCGGTGATCAGCATCGCGACGCCCATCACCGCCATGTAGCTGGTGAAGAGCAGCGAGGCCTCACTGGGCGAGGCGCCGAGCTCGTCGGCGATGGGCTTGAGGATGGGGTCGACCAGCCCGATGCCCATGAAGGCGATGACGCAGGCGAAGGCGACGGCCCAGACGGCGCGGGGCTGCTTCAGCATGGATGACAAGAAATGGTCCTCGGTTGACGGGTGCGGGGGACGGGTCTGCGGGCCGGTGCCGGCTCAGTGGTCGCTCAGGACGCGGAGCACCTCGACGGCGGCCTCGATCGCCGACGGCTCGACACCGTGCCTGCGCGCGAGGTCGTCGACGATCGCACCGTGCCGGCTGCGGGCTGCGTGCAGCTCGGCGCGACCGGCGTCGTTCAGGGCCAGCAGCGTCGAGCGGGCGTCGTCCGGGTTGGCCACCCGGTCGACCCAGCCGCGGTCCTCGAGCGTGCGCACCGCGGCGGAGATGGTCGGTTGTGTCGAGCGGTCCGCCCGGGCGAGGTCGGTGACGGTGATCGCCCCCAGCTCGTCGAGCTGGGACAACAACCGCAGGGACGCGGGGGAGTCGTTGGCGGCGGCCCGGGCGACGACGCGCACCAGGCGCGCGGCGTACCGGACGAGCTCGGCACTCGGAGGGGACGCAGGCACGGACCCAGATTACATAGGGTGCCTATATAGACGGAAGTCGCGCCGGCGTGTCCTCGGTCACCCGGCCGCGGACTGGGCAAATTGCCCAGTGAGGTAGCGCTGAGTTGCACGGATCGTGGTCCAACCCCGAGGGTGGCTCGCATGACTGAGCAGCTGACTGGTGACGAGCTGAAGGCAGACCTGACCCTCGAGCAGCTCAAGGAGCTCGTGGGCCTCGTCGAGTACGACGAGAGCAAGGACCCGTTCCCGGTGACCGGCATGGACGCGGTGTGCTTCGTGGTCGGCAACGCCACGCAGACCGCCGGCTTCTACCAGCTGGCGCTCGGGATGGACCTGGAGGCCTACCGCGGCCCGGAGACCGGGTTCCGGGAGTCGAAGTCCTACGTGCTCCGCTCCGGCAGCGCCCGGTTCGTGTTCACCGGCGCCGTGACGCCGGACAGCCCGCTCGCCGACCACCACCGCGCGCACGGCGACGGGGTCGTCGACCTCGCCCTCGAGGTGCCGGACGTGGACCAGTGCATCGAGCACGCGCGCGCGGTCGGAGCCACCATCCTCGAGGAGCCTCGCGACGTCTCGGACGAGCACGGGACGGTCCGGACGGCGGCCATCGCGACGTACGGCGAGACCCGCCACACGCTCGTCGACCGCAGCCGGTACGCCGGCCCCTACCTCCCTGGTTACGTGGCGCGGACCTCGACCGTGGTCCGCGCCCAGGGCCACCCGCGGCGGCTGTTCCAGGCCGTCGACCACTGTGTCGGCAACGTCGAGCTCGGTCGGATGGACGAGTGGGTGGAGTTCTACAACAAGGTCATGGGCTTCGTGAACATGGCCGAGTTCATCGGCGACGACATCGCCACCGACTACTCCGCGCTCATGTCGAAGGTGGTCGCCAGCGGCAACCACCGCGTGAAGTTCCCGCTCAACGAGCCCGCGGTCGCGAAGAAGAAGTCGCAGATCGACGAGTACCTCGAGTACTACGACGGCGCCGGCTGCCAGCACATCGCGCTGGCCACCAACGACATCCTGCGCACCGTCGACATCCTGCGCGACAACGGCATCGAGTTCCTCGACACCCCCGACTCCTACTACGACGACCCCGAGCTGCGCGAGCGCATCGGCAAGGTCCGGGTGCCGATCGAGGAGCTGAAGAGGCGCAAGATCCTCGTCGACCGCGACGAGGACGGCTACCTGCTGCAGATCTTCACCAAGCCCATCGGCGACCGGCCCACGGTGTTCTACGAGTTCATCGAGCGGCACGGCTCCCTGGGTTTCGGGAAGGGCAACTTCAAGGCGCTCTTCGAGGCCATCGAGCGCGAGCAGGAGGCGCGCGGCAACCTCTGAGCGGTTTCCCATGGTCCCCAGCGAAACTGGTGCTTCCCCCACGTTGCAACATGCGGGAACCACCAGTTTCGTGAGGGGAGTACGCCGGTCAGCGGGCCGGCCGGAGGCCCGGGGGAGTACGGCGGTCAGCCGGCTGGCCGGACGACCACCGTGCCGGCGGCCTTGTCGTGGAGCGCCTGCCGCTGCCGGTCCCACAAGGGCCAGAGGACGTTGAGCAACTGCAGCAGCAGGGCGACGGCGTACCCGGCGCCCGCCAGCGCCCAGGAACCGCTCAGCAGGCCGGCCAGCATCACCGCGGTCGGTGCCAGGTAGAGGACCGCAACTCGACGGAAGGTGCTCGCCCACGTGGGCCGTCCCGGCGCCGCGGCCGGTCGCACCTGCAACCCGGTGAGCAGCTGACCGACGGTCGCGCCGCGCCAGCGCCACATCACCGCGAAGTAGGCCGTGAACAGGACCGCGCCGGGCAGGAACAGCCAGAGCGCGTGCTCGCGGAAGAGCGCCAGGAAGTCCTGGAAGAACGCCCCGACGTCGGGGACCTCGCCGTTGGCCGAGCGGGCTTCGAGCTGCCTGGTCAGGTCCTGCATCTCGCGTTGCATGGCGAGCTGCGCGGGAAGCGTCAGGATCGCGTTCGGGATCGCCACGACGACCCCGTCGACGACGTAGGCAAGGACGCGCCACCACCAACCTGCCAGAGGTACACCGTCGGGCGTGGTCGGGCCGGTGCCCGTCCTCGAGTCAGTCGGGTTCGCCGGTGCGACGTGGTGTGTCCAGCGGGACCCGTCCCACCAGCGCAGCCAGGGCTGGCCGCTGGGCGGGGCGGCAGGGTCGGCGTACCACCCGGGCTGGAGCTGGCTCACGGGGCGAGCCTAGGGGCCCCGAGCTCCCCAAAGAGAACTGGACGTTCCCGTGAGCTGCTTCGTGAGGGAAGCACCAGTTTCCCAGGGGACCATGGGAAACCGGCAGGGCTCAGAGGACCTTGGAGAGGAACGACTGGGTCCGCTCGTGCTGGGGGTCGGCGAGCACCTTCGTCGGGTCGCCTTCTTCGACGATGATGCCGTCGTCCATGAAGACCAGCCGGTCGCCGACCTCGCGGGCGAAGCCCATCTCGTGGGTGACGACCATCATCGTCATGCCCTCGGTGGCGAGGTTGCGCATCACCGCGAGCACGTCGCCGACCAGCTCGGGGTCCAGCGCCGAGGTCGGCTCGTCGAAGAGCATCATGTCCGGGTCCATCGACAGAGCACGGGCGATGGCGACGCGCTGCTGCTGACCACCGGAGAGGTGTGCGGGGTAGGCGTCCTCCTTGCCTTCGAGCCCGACCTTCTCCAGGTTGCGCCGGGCCACCTGCACGGCCTCGTCCTTGCCCCGCTTGAGCACCCGCTGCTGGGCGATGGTCAGGTTGCGCATCACCGTCAGGTGCGGGAAGAGGTTGAAGGACTGGAACACCATGCCGATCCGGGAGCGGATCTTGTCGAGGTCGGTCTCCGGGTCGGTGATGTCGACCCCCTCCACCAGGACCGTGCCCGACGTGGGCTCCTCAAGCCGGTTCACGCAGCGCAGCAGCGTGGACTTGCCTGAGCCGGACGGACCGATGACGCAGACCACCTGACCGGAGTTGACGTAGAAGTCGATGCCCTTGAGCACCTCGTTCTCGCCGAAGTACTTGTGCAGGTCGCGCACCTCGATCGCGCGCCCGTTCGCGCCGGATCCGTTGCCCATGCCGGTCACCGTGCCCTCTGCTGCTTGCGCTCGAGCCGCGCCACCAACCGGGTGAGCGGCAACGTGATGACCAGGTAGAGCAGGGCGGCCACGGTCAGTGGCGTCGAGTTGGTGAACTCCACCAGACCGTCGCGGGAGAACGTGGTGAGCTCCCGCTGGCTGAGCGCGAGGCCGATCACGAACAGCAGCGACGTGTCCTTGATCAGGAGCACGAACTCGTTGGTGAGCGGCGGGATCACGATGCGGAAGGCCTGGGGGAGCACGACCGACAGCATCGTGCGACCGCCGGTCATGCCGAGGGACCGTGCCGCCTCGTTCTGGCCCTTGGGGACGGCCTGGATGCCGGCGCGCAGGGTCTCCGCCATGTACGCCGCCGAGACGACGATGAGCGCGATCACGCCGGCCCCCACGGTGCCACCGGGCGGCCTCCAGTTGAAGGCGATCGGCACCGCGAACCCGAAGGCGAGGATCACGATCAGCGCCGGCAGGCCGCGGAACAGCTCGATGTAGCCCGTGGCCAGCCACCGGTAGGGGGCCACCGGGGAGAGCTTCATGAGCGCCAGCACGAGGGCGAACACGAGACCGCCGGCGAAGGCGATGACCGTGTAGATGGCGGTGTTCTTCACGCCGGTGGTCACGACCCCGGGCCACAGGTCCCGCGCGACGCCGAGGTCGAAGAAGTTGTCCGCGATCGCCGGCCAGTCGGCGAGGAAGCCGAGGGCCAGCAGGCCGACCACGAGAAGGGCGTAGAGCGCGGCCCGGTTGAGCTTGGTACGGGTCGTGCGCTTCATCGGGCCCCTCTCGTGGTCGCCGGCGTGGGTCGCGGGACGGCTACTCGGACGAGAAGTAGGTGTTGTAGATCTCGTCGTACTTGCCGTTGTCGCGCAGCTCGTTGAGCTGCTCGTTGACCGCGTCGAGGAGCTGGGTGTTGCCCTGCTTCACCGCGAAGCCGTACTGCTCGTCGGTGGAGTACTCCTCGACGATCTCGAAGCCGCCGTCCTTGGTGTGCTCGATGTTGACCGGCAGGTCCTGCAGCAGCGCGTCGACCTGACCTGCCTTGATGGCCGGGTACATCTCACCGTCGCTGGGGAAGCTGATGATCTGGGCGTCGGAGGGGGCGTTCTCCTCGGCGTAGGTCTTGCCGGTGGTGCCCTGCTGGACGCCCACCTTCTTGCCGGAGAGGTCGTCGATGGTCTGGATGTCGGAGCCGGTCGGCACCAGCAGCGACTGCTTGGAGTCGTAGTAGGGGTCGGTGAAGTCGAGGTTCTCCTCACGCGCGTCGGTGATGGTCATCGCGCTGGCGACGATGTCGCACTGGTTGGAGTTCAGCGACAGCCCGCTCTGGAGGCCCTCGAACGCGGAGTCCTGGACCACCATGTCGAGCCCGAGCCCGTCGGAGATCTGCTGCATGAGGTCCATGTCGAAGCCGGTGTACTCGCCGCCCTTCTGGAACTCGAACGGCGGGTAGGGGATGTCGGAGCAGACGGTCAGCTTGCCGTCCTGCAGCGTCTGGACCGTGCTCGCGGAGCCGCTGCTGCCGCTGCTGCCGGAGTCGCCGTCGTCGGAGCCACAGGCGGCCATCGAGAGGCCGAGGACGAGTGCGGCGCCGCCGGCGAGGGTACGCGTCAGTCTCTTCGTCATGCCCGGCACTGTAGTGCTTGGCGACCCGCGAAGGCCCGGGGCGAAGGGCACGATTGCGTGTCGGGCGGTGTCAGAGGTCGACCAGCCCGAGGTCGACCAGGTCCTCGAGCGGCTCCGTGACGCCGCAGCAGCCGAACGACGTGAACCACCGCCGGGCCCGCGTGAGCGCGTCGCTGCCCACTTCCTGCAGACGACGTACGACGGTGTCGCCGGACCGTTCCTCCAGGGTGCCCGTCACGTCGTCGCCGTCGAGGGCCGCCCGCGTGGCGAGGAGCACGTTGAGGAACCCCTGTTGCTCGAAGCCGGTGTCCTGAGCGCGGTGGCGGACCGCGTGGTGCAGTCCGGCGGTGCACTTGAACGGCAGCTCCCGGTCGAGCGCCGCATCGATCGCCGCGGCGACGGCGGCCGAGGACGGGAAGGCGTCGGCCGTCACCCCGCCGGTCCGGAACTTCAGCCGCAGGTCGGCCGCGGCCACCTCGTCGAGGGCCGAGAGCCAGGCGTGGGTCGGGTCCTCGAGCAGCGGCGGCTCGACGTACACCGGGACGTCGAGACCGAGGTCCGCCGCGGCGACCACCCGGCGGGCAGCGCCGGCCAGGTCGTCGAGGTCGCGCAGCGCGATCTCGAACCCGCGCGGCTCGAGGGCCGCGGACCCCGTCGCCCAGCGCGCCGCGGGCTCGAGGGCGCCCGCGCCGCCGGACACCACGACCGTGACCGGCAGCGCCTCGTCGGCGCCCCCCAGGACCTCGACCAGCTCGGGCAGCCGCACGTCGCTGACCACGAACGGGCCGACCAGGTCGGCGTACGGCTCCGACTGGTGTTCCCGGAAGTCCCGCACGGCCTCGGCCAGCGGCGCGTTGCCGGGCGGGAAGATCGCCGCGTCGTCGACCAGGGCGACGTACTCCGGGGGCAGCTCGGCGGGCTGCGTGGCTCGCGTTGACACCCTCGCGACCCTAATCGAAGGTGGAGTCCCAGGGAGACTCGAGGAGGGGCGCCCGTGGCGTACTACCGACAGGTGGGAGAGGTGCCGCCGAAGCGGCACACCCAGTTCCGCGACAGCGGCGGCGCGCTCTACTACGAGGAGCTGATGGGGGAGGAGGGCTTCTCCTCCGACTCCGCGCTGCTCTACCACCGGGGCGTGCCGTCGGCGGTCGTCGCCAGCGAGGTCTGGGAGCTGCCCGACCAGGCGACCGTCGCCAACCACCCGCTCAAGCCACGGCACCTCAAGCTGCACGACCTCTTCCGGGAGCCCGCGGACCCGGTCACCGGTCGGCGGCTGGTCCTGGGCAACGCAGACGTCCGACTCTCGTACGTCGTCACCGACTCGGTCTCGCCGTACTACCGCAACGCCGTGGGCGACGAGTGCGTCTACGTGCAGTCCGGCGCCGGCACCGTGGAGACGGTCTTCGGGTCGATCCCCTACCGGAGCGGGGACTACGTGGTCGTCCCGCGCGCGACCACGCACCGGTGGGTGCCGTCCGGAGCGAGCCGGCTCTACCCGATCGAGGCGAACAGCCACATCCACCCGCCGAAGCGGTACCTGTCGAGGTTCGGGCAGCTGCTCGAGCACGCGCCGTACTGCGAGCGGGACCTGCACGGCCCGACCGAGCCGTTCCTGGAGACCGGCGAGCACGTCGAGGTCCTCGTCAAGCACCGCGGCAACGCGCCGGGCGGGATCGTCGGCACCCGGATGACCTACGCCACGCACCCGTTCGACGTCGTCGGCTGGGACGGGTGCCTCTACCCGTACACGTTCAACGTCGAGGACTACATGCCGATCACCGGCAAGGTGCACCAGCCGCCACCGGTGCACCAGGTGTTCGAGGGCTGGAACTTCGTGGTGTGCAACTTCGTGCCCCGTAAGGTCGACTACCACGAGCTCGCGGTGCCGGTGCCCTACTACCACTCGAACGTGGACTCCGACGAGGTGATGTTCTACGTCGGCGGCGACTACGAGGCCCGCAAGGGCAGCGGGATCGACATCGGCTCGATCTCGTTGCACCCGGGCGGGCATGCCCACGGGCCGCAGCCGTCGGCGATCGAGGCGTCGCTCGGGGTCGAGTACTTCGACGAGCTCGCCGTCATGGTGGACACCTTCCGCCCCCTCGAGCTGGGGGAGGGCGGCCTGGCCTGCGAGGACCCCGCTTACGCGTGGACGTGGGCGGGGGGCCCCGCAGGCTCCTGACGCGAGGTCAGCCGGTCACCGGGGCCGTCGTGGGCACCGGGCTCGGCTTCGGCGCCGGCTTGGGGCCAGGGTTGGACTTCTGGGCGATCGGGATGCCGCAGGTGGTGGACCCGATGACGACCTCGCCCTCGCTGTTCGGGCCGACCGTCGCCACGATGCCGTCGACGGTGTAGGAGCCGTCCTTGTGCGGGGTCTGCCGGTTGAGGGTGATCTGCACCGGCGACTCCGCGGGCAGCACGGTGGTGTTCTGCGGGATGGAACCGGCGAGCGGCACCTGGGCGCCCAGCACCTTCAGCCCGGCGATCGTCACCGCTCCGCTGTCGCCGGAGCACTTCACGTCGAGGGCGTCGATCTCCGCGAGGTCCGGGATGGTGCCGTCCACGAGGTCGTTGCAGAACGCCACGATCTCGTCGTTGGTGGGCTGGTCGACGCCGCCGATGGGCAGCTGGCCGAGGACGTCCGGGATCGGGTCGGTGGCCGGGTCCACGATCTGCGCGCACGCCGCCTTGAGCTCGTCCAGCTGACCGGTGAGCTCCGGCGGCAGCTCCTGCAGGGCGGTGCCGACGGTCAGGTCGGCGACCCTCACCGAGGCGGTGTCGTCGCCGGCGGACAGGGAGACCACGCCGCCGTAGAGGACCGGGTTCTCCGGGATCTCGCCGCCCTGGCTCTGGTCCGAGCCGTCGGTGGACTCGACGTAGGGCTGCTTGCCCTCACCGTTGACCGACAGGCCGTAGGCGTAGGACTTGGTGGGCGTCGCACTGCTGGCGCCCGGCGCGGCCACCACGACCGCGGCCACCGCCACGGCCGCCGTGCCGGCCACTCCGGCGAGACCGGCTCTGGTCAGTCTTCTCATGGTCATCCTCCCGTGGTCATCCACGTTCATTGCGAGTCCACCAGCACGAGGGTGCCGAGCGGCATCTGGCTGAGCTGTTGCAGGGCGTCCGCGGGCACGCGCACGCACCCGTGGCTGACCGCCTGGCCGAAGACGCCCGCGTCCGGCCAGCCGTGGAGCGCGACGGTCCCCGGACCGCCGCCGTACGTGTCGAGGGTGTCGCTGTGCGCACCCAGCGGCAGGATCAAAGGGGAGTAGGACTGCTGCTCGTCGGTGATCGATCCGAGGACGAAGGTGCGACCCGTGGGTGTCGGGGTGCCGGACGCGCCCACGGCGACGGTCCACGAGCCGATCAGGTCGTCGTCGTGGAAGAGGTCCAGGCGGCGCGAGCCGAGGTGCACCCGGACCAGGTACGGCGTGGTGCGCCGGTCGACCCGCGCGGTCCTGATCCAGCCGGTCGAGCCGTTGGGCCGCGACGGCAGCAGCACCCGGGACCAGCCGCCACGTCGGTCGACCACCGGGAGCCAGGTGTCGCCCATCTGGGTCGGCGCGATCTTGGCGAACGGGCGCCGGCCGGGGGCGGCGTACACCGGCAGGGTGCGACGGGGGTGGACGACCTCGCCGTCGGTGGCCTGGTCGGGGTGCCGGTCGCGGGGGGCGCGCGGCAGGGTCGTGCCGGTCGTGGAGGCGCTGAGCCGGGCGAGGTGGGGTGCGTGGCGCCCCGAGGCGGCGCTGCCGCCGGGCGAGATCAGGAAGACCACCGTGGAGACCGCGAAGGCGGCCACGACGAGGAGCACCAGTCGCGAGCTCAGCCCGCGCACGGCGTCGGCGACGGCGCCGCCGACGCTGCTCTCCGGTGCTGTCCTGGTCATCTGCAACCTCCCTCCTCCACGATGTCCAACGAGTGACGAAGGAGGAGGTGATGCTCTCGCCGGGATGGTTTGCGGTCCGACCGGCCGGCTGGGAGGGTGCCGTCATGCCGACCCACGTGGCGTTCCTCCGAGCGATCAACCTGGGCAAGACCCGCCGGCTCCCCATGGCGCAGGTCCAGGAGACGCTCGCGGGTGCCGGTTTCACCGACGTCGAGACCTATCTCGCCACCGGGAACGTGCGGGTCGGCACGCCGAAGCGGTCGCGCACCGTGGTCGAGCGCGAGGTCGAGCGGGTGCTGGCGGCCGGGGCCGGCTTCCCGGTCCCGACGATCGTGCTGTCCCCCCGTGAGCTCTCCGCGGCGTACGCCGAGGCCGTGGCTCTGGAGGTGCCGGCTCAGCGCCGGTACCTGACGTTCCTCAAGCAGGACCCGCCGGCCGAGGTGGCCTCGCGGCTCGACGACTGGGACGCGCCGGGTGAGGGCGCCAAGGTGCTCGGCCGTGCGGTCTACTGGTGGATCGACCACCCGAACGCAGACGCCCGGCTGTCCAACGCGCTGGTCGAGCGGCACGTCGGTACGGCGACGACACGCGACCTGAAGGTGGTGGCCACACTGGCCGAGAGGTGGGGCTCATGACGGACACGGGCGGCAGGTTCCGCGACGCGGTGCTCGCCGGCGACCTCGACACGGTCGAGTCCCTGCTGGCCGAGGACGTGGTCTTCCGCAGCCCGGCGGTCTTCAAGCCCTACGAGGGCAGGACCGCGACGATGGTGATCCTCGCTTCGGTCCTCCGGGTCTTCGAGGACTTCCGCTACACGCGGTCGTTCACCGAGGACCACGGGGCCGACGGGGGCACCGGGCACGTGCTGGTCTTCGAGGCCGCCGTCGACGGCAAGGCCGTCGAGGGCGCCGACCTCCTCCGCATCGACGCGGCGGGACTGGTCGTCGACTTCCGGGTGATGATCCGCCCGCTCTCGGCGCTGAACCTCGTGGTCGCCCGGATGGGCGAGGTGATCCCAAAGGTGATGGCGGAGCGGGGGCTGGACGGGTGACCGTTCGTCAACCTGCGAGCGCCGGGTAGTCGACGTACCCCTCCGGCCCGCCGCCGTAGAAGGTCGCCTGGTCCGGGTGGTTCAGCGGGGCGCCGCGCCGGATCCGCTCCGGCAGGTCGGGGTTGGCGATGAACGCCCGACCGAAGGCGACCGCGTCGACCAGGCCCGCCTCCAGCAGGCGCTCGGCCTTCTCGACGTCGTAGGCGCCGGCCCCGACGATCGGTCCCGGGAAGGCGTCGCGCAGCCGGGCCCGGAAGCCCTCGGTGTACGGCGTCCCGCCGGCCCAGTCGGGCTCCGACAGGTGGAGGTAGGCGATCCCGCGGTCGGCGAGCTCGCGGGCGAGGTGGACCGCCATCTCGGCGCCGGCGTGGTCGTCGAGCCCGTTGAACACCCCCAGGGGCGAGATCCGGATCCCTACCCGGTCGGCGCCCCACTCGTCGGAGGCGGCGTCGACGACCTCGAGGGCCAGGCGGGCCCGGTTCCCCAGGGTGCCGCCGTACTCGTCGTCGCGGTGGTTGCTCTCCGCGGACATGAACTGGTGCAGCAGGTAGCCGTGGGCGGCGTGGACCTCCACGAGGTCGAAGCCGGCCTCACGGGCGTTCGCAGTGGCCCGGCGGTAGTCGCCGACCACCCCCGCGACCTCCGCGGTGGCCAGCGCGCGCGGCGTGGGGCACGGGGCGCGCAGCGGTCGGCCGTCCTCGCCCTTGATCGTGGTGCGGTTCCGGAACGGCAGCGCGGAGGCCGACACCGGCAGGGCGCCGTCGTGGAACGACTCGTGGGAGACCCGGCCGACGTGCCACAGCTGGGCGGCCAGGACACCGCCCTCGGCGTGGACCGCGTCGGTGATCCGGCGCCAACCGGCCACCTGCTCGGCGGAGTGGATGCCGGGGGTGTCCATGTACCCCTTCCCCTGCGGCGAGACCTGGGTGCCCTCGCTGACCACGAGCCCGGCGCCGGCCCGCTGGGCGTAGTACTCGCGCATCAGGTCGTTGGGCATGTCACCGGGGGAGGTGGCACGCATCCGGGTCAGCGGCGCCATGACGACGCGGTTCGCCAGCGTCACCGGGCCGATCCGCGCGGGCTCCAGGAGGGGGGACGTCATGGCCACTAGTCTCCGGGGATGGCCAAGCAGCTCGACATCACGGTCGCCGACGGCGTCTGCCGGATCACCTTCCGGCGACCGGAGGCCTTCAACGCGCTGAGCGAGGAGATGGCCCGCGGGCTCGTGGAGCAGCTCCACGCCGCCGAGTCGGACGACGCCATCCGGGTCGTGGTCATCACCGGCTCCGGCGGCTCGTTCAGCGCCGGGGCCGACCTCAACGGCGAGAACCCCGTCGAGAACTTCGGCGAGGAGACGATGGACGGCGCGAACCTCATCACGCGGTCGATCGTCGGCCTCGGCAAGCCGGTCGTCGCCGCCGTCAACGGCGTCGCCGCCGGCGTCGGCGCGTCGATCTGCTTCGCCGCCGACCTGGCGGTCGCCACGGAGTCGGCGTCGTTCCTGCTCGCGTTCTCCCGCATCGGGTTGATGCCGGACGGCGGCTCGTCACTGACGGTCGCGGCGGCGGTGGGTCGGGCACGAGCCATGCGGATGGCGCTGCTCGCCGAGCCGCTGCCGGCCCGCGAGGCGTTCGAAGCCGGACTCGTCAGCCACGTGGCGGCCGACTCCGAGTTCGACACGACCGTCGACAAGGTCGCCCGCCGGCTGGCGGGCGGGCCACCGCTGGCTCTCGCGGCGACGAAGAAGGCCGTCAACGCCGCCACCCTGCCCGGGCTCGACGACGCTCTCGAGCGGGAGAAGCGCGGTCAGCTGGCGCTGTTCACCACCGCCGACGCGGCCGAGGGCACGCGGGCGTTCGTGGAGAAGCGGCGCCCGACGTTCACCGGCCGGTGATCACGCGAGGGCGACACCGGCGGCGGACATCTCGCTGAGCGCGGAGCGGGTGGTCTCCGGCGCCACGCCGGCGACCAGGTCCTGCAGCAGCCGCACCCGGAAGCCCTCCTTCACCGCATCCAGCGCCGTCGCCCGGACGCAGTGGTCGGTGGCGATCCCGCACACGTCGACGTCGGTGATGCCGTGCCGGCGCAGCCACTCGGCGAGCGGCACGGCGGCGTGGTCGCGGCCCTCGAAACCGGAGTACGCCGCGGCGCGCTCGCCCTTGAGGAAGACGGCGTCGAACGGCTGCGGGTCGAGGTTGGGATGGAACGCGGCGCCGTCGGTCCCCGCGACGCAGTGCCGGGGCCAGGAGTGCACGAAGTCCGGCTCGCGGCTGAAGTGGTCGCCGGGATCGACGTGGTGGTCCTGGGTGGCCACGCTCACCGCGTAGTCGGGAGCCTTCGGGTCCTGCGCGCTCCAGTGGTGCAGCAGCTCGCTGATCCGGTGCGCCACCTCGGCGCCACCCGACACGGCCAGGCTGCCGCCTTCGCAGAAGTCGTTCTGCACGTCGACCACGATCAAGGCACGCTTCATGCTCCGAGACTAGTCCCGGTCCCGTCGTCGCCCGGTGGGTCGGACGTCACACGTGCAGGGTCGGGATGACCGGTTCGCCGCGGGACATCTGGCGGGCCGGCAGCGGCAGCTCCTCGCGCACCGCCCGGTGGCGTGAGCGTGCCTCACCCAGCGGTTCACGCCCCACGACCTCGCCGTCCCGGACCAGCGGCACCAGGAGCGGTCGGTCGGTGTCGTCGCCGTCGGGCGCGGACCCCACGCCGACGACCTCGGCCTCGGCGACCCCCTTGGCGTCGCGACGGCGCAAAGCGTACTTCCGGCCGCCCACCGAGATCTTGTCCTTGCTCTTCTTCGCCACGTCGACCATGACGCCGTCGGAGGTGCACCTCGAGACCAGCTTGTAGACGAACCCACACGTCGGGTGCCCGCTGCCGGTGACCAGGGACGTGCCGACGCCGTAGCCGTCGACCGGAGCCGCGGCCAGCGCCGCGATCGCGTGCTCGTCGAGGTCCGAGGTGACCACGATGCGGGTGCCCGTCGCGCCGAGCGAGTCGAGCTGGTCGCGCACGTCCTGGGCGAGCAGGCCGAGGTCACCGCTGTCGATGCGCACCGCGCCGAGCTCAGGTCCGGCGATCTCCACGCCCAGCCGGACCGCCTCGGCGATGTCGAAGGTGTCGACCAGCAGCGTGGTGCCCTGGCCGAGCGACCGCACCTGGGCGGTGAAGGCGTCTCGCTCGGTGTCGTGCAGCAGCGTGAAGGAGTGCGCGCTCGTGCCGGTCGTGGGGATGCCGTGGCGCCGGCCCGCGGCGAGGTTCGAGGTGGCGTCGAAGCCCGCCACGTACGCCGCCCGGGCGGCTGCGACCGCGGCCTCCTCGTGGGTCCTGCGGGTGCCCATCTCGATGCACGGCCGCTCGCACGACACCCAGGTCATCCGGGAGGCCGCCGAGGCGATGGCCGAGTCGTGGTTGAGGATCGACAGCAGCACCGTCTCCAGCAGCACGGCCTCGGCGAAGGTGGCCTCGACCACCATGAGCGGGGAGTAGGGGAAGTAGACCTCGCCCTCCGGGTAGCCCCACACGTCGCCGCCGAACCGGTAGGCCGCCAGGTAGTCGAGCGTCCGGTCGTCCACGATGTGGTTGTCGGAGAGGAACGCCAGCGTCTCGCCGTCGAACCGGAACTGCTCGATCGCGACCAGCGCCCTCCCGACACCGGCCACCACGCCGTACCTGCGACCCTCCGGCAGCCGCCGACCGAACAGCTCGAAGACCGAGCGCCGGTCGGCGGTGCCGGCGGCCAGGGCCGCCTGGAGCATCGTCAGCTCGTAGTGGTCGGTGTGCAGCGCAGTGCTGCTCTCCAGGGCGATGCTGTCGGGAGCCACGGGGCCAGCCTAGGGTCGGCCCGCGTCACCCCATGAACACCTGCCAGCTCCAGGTGACCCCGCCGTCACGTGTCGTGGCGTCTAGGGTTGATCCGTGAGCGCTCCCATGCCTGTCGAGTTCGAGGAATCGGAGCTCGACGACCTCACTGCCGTCGACCGGCCGTGGCAGACGGTGGTCTGGAACGACCCGGTCAACCTGATGTCCTATGTCACCTTCGTCTTCCAGCAGTACTTCCGGTTCACCCGCGCGAAGGCCGAGAAGAAGATGCTGGAGGTGCACCACGACGGCCGGTCCATCGTGTCGTCGGGCAGCCGGGAGGAGATGGAGCGGGACGTGCAGGCGATGCACGAGTACGGCCTGTGGGCCACGCTGGAGAAGGCCGATGGCTGACGGCTTCCAGCCGCGGCGCCAGGGCGGCGCGGTCGCGACCTTCTCCGACTTCGAGGCGGACCTGCTGCGCTCGCTGGCTTCGCAGCTCATCGAGCTGCTGCGCAACGAGGCGGCGGTGCCGGTGGCGGAGGAGGACCCGCTCGAGGCCCTGCTGGACTTCTCGGGCCCGACGACGGTGCCCGACGACCCGGTGCTGGCCCGGCTGTTCCCGCCCGCCTACCGCGAGGACGAGGAGGCGGCCGGCGAGTTCCGCCGCTACACCGAGACCGAGCTGCGGACCGGCAAGGCCGACAGCGCCGCCCTGGTCATCGACGCGTTGGAGGAGGCGGGGCTACCCGGCGAGGTCTCGGCCGGCGGCATGGTCATCGACGTGGAGCTGGACGCCGGGCAGGCGATGGCGTGGCTCAAGACGCTGACCGACATGCGGCTGGCGCTGGCGACCCGGCTCGGGGTCGAGGACGACGACGAGGACTACTGGGAGGCGCTGCCCGACGACGACCCGCGCAGCCACGTCCACGACATCTACGACTGGCTCGGGTTCCTGCAGGAGACGCTGGTCCGCGCCCTCGGCGGCTGAGCAGCGAGCGTCTCGAAACCACCGCCCCGCGCGGGCACCCCACCGGCCCCGAACTACCCTGGGGCGGTGCTTGTCATCGACCGAGCGACGTACGACGCCATCGTCGCCCACGCCAAACGGGACCATCCCGACGAGGCGTGCGGCATCGTCGCCGGCCCCGAGGGGACCGGCAGGCCCGAGCGTTTCGTGCCGATGGTCAACGCCGCCGGCTCGCCGACGTTCTACGAGTTCGACTCCACCGAGCTGCTCGAGCTCTACAAGGAGATGTGGGCCAACGACGAGGAGCCGGTGATCGTCTACCACTCCCACACCGCGACCGAGGCCTACCCCAGCCGCACCGACATCGGCCTGGCCAGCGAGCCCGGGGCCCACTACGTGCTCGTGTCCACCGCTCAGACCTTCTCGGGCGAGGACGGGAATAGTGACGGCCCTGTGGAGTTCAGGTCCTACAGGATCGTCGACGGCGAGGTGACCGAGGAGAAGGTCTCGGTCGTCGACACCCTGCCCGCGTAACCCAACACCGACCCACCAGCGAGGAGCACCTTCCCCATGGCCATCGAGGTCCGAGTCCCCACGATCCTGCGCACGTACACCGACGGGGAGAAGTCGGTCACCGGCTCCGGCGGGAACCTTGCCGAGCTCATCGACGACCTGGAGGCCAACCACCCGGGCATCAAGGACCGGCTGGTGGACGGCGAGGAGCTGCGCAGGTTCGTCAACGTGTACGTCAACGACGAGGACGTCCGCTTCACCGGAGGTCTGGGGACGTCACTCAGCGACGGCGACCAGGTCGTCGTCCTCCCGGCGGTCGCTGGCGGCGCCTGACCCTCCCATGCGCTTCGACAGCCTGCTCGACTCCGTCGGTGGCACGCCCCTCGTGGGGTTGCCACGGTTGTCGCCGTCCCCGGACGTCAGGGTCTGGGCCAAGCTCGAGGACCGCAACCCGACCGGCTCCATCAAGGACCGGCCGGCGCTGCGGATGATCGAGCAGGCCGAGAAGGACGGGCAGCTCCGGCCCGGGTGCACCATCTTGGAGCCGACCAGCGGCAACACCGGCATCTCCTTGGCGATGGCGGCGAAGCTCAAGGGCTACCGCATCGTCTGCGTGATGCCGGAGAACACCTCGTCGGAGCGCAAGCAGCTGCTCGGCATGTGGGGCGCGGAGATCGTCTCCTCGCCCGCTGCCGGCGGATCCAACGAGGCGGTGCGGGTCGCGAAGCGGCTGGCCGAGGAGCACCCCGACTGGGTGATGCTCTACCAGTACGGCAACCCGGCCAACGCGCTCGCGCACTACGAGGGCACGGCGCCGGAGATCCACGCCGACCTGCCGTCGGTGACGCACTTCGTCGCCGGCCTCGGCACGACCGGCACCCTCATGGGCGTCAGCCGCTACTTCCGTGAGCACAAGCCGTCGGTGCGGATCGTCGCCGCCGAGCCCCGGTACGGCGAGCTGGTCTACGGCCTGCGGAACCTCGACGAGGGCTTCGTCCCGGAGCTCTACGACGCCTCGCTGATCGACTCCCGGTTCTCGGTCGGGCCGCGGGACGCCGTACGCCGGGTGCGGGAGCTGTTGGAGCTGGAGGGGATCTTCGCCGGCATCTCGACCGGGGCGATCCTGCACGCCGCGCTCGGCCAGGCCGCCAAGGCGGTCAAGGCGGGCGAGTCCGCCGACATCGCGTTCGTGGTCTGCGACGGCGGCTGGAAGTACCTCTCCACCGGCGCCTACGAGGGCACCATCGACGAGGCCGAGGACCGCCTCGAGGGTCAGCTCTGGGCCTGACCGCCGAGCCGGCGCATCCTGGCGCCGGAATCCCGCCGAGCCGGCGCATCTTCTCAGCCGTCAGCGGGCCGCTCGTTGTAGACGCCGGCCCGATCCTGCCCTGACAGCCTGCCGATCTCGTCCATGACCCGGTCCGTGAGCGCTCGCCTGGCCCGGCCCGGTGGGACACCGTCGTACTCACCGGTGACGCTGATCGGCTCGCCGAACCGGACCACCACCTTCGCCAGCCGCGGCAGTCGGCTGCCCACCGGCTGCACGCGTTCGGAGCCCCGGAGCCCGACGGGGACCACCGGCGCGCCCGACACCAGCGCGAGCTGGGCCACTCCCGTGCGCCCGCGGTAGAGGCGGCCGTCGCGCGATCTGGTGCCTTCGGGGTAGAGGCCGAGCGCCTCGCCGCGGTTGAGTACCTGGAGCGCGGTCTCGAGTGCTCCGAGGGCCGACCGGGTGTCCTCCCGGCTGACCGGGACCATCCCGAGACCCGAGAACCACGCTCTCGAGAGCTGCCCGCGCAGGCCGCTCCCGGTGAAGTACTCCTCCTTGGCGAGGAAGACCACCTTGCGTGGGGCCACGACGGGGATGACGACGCTGTCGACGAACGACAGGTGGTTGCTGGCAAGGATCACCGGCCCCGTCGCCGGCACGCGTTCGACCCCCTCGACGACCGGTCGCCAGACCGCGCGCGCGACCGGCGGCACGACGGCGTGCATCGCTTCGTACAGCATGCGCGTCACGCTTTCACGTGCGCGGGAGACGGTGCTGACGGACCGCCGTACGGACTGGTAACGCGCGGCATCACCGGCGCGAGGATGCGCCGGCTCGGCGGGCCCGCGGCGTCAGGATGCGCCGGCTCGGCGTGAGGGAGGACGCAACTCGCTTGTGTCACACCTAACGGATGAGGAGAGGGGTGGGCATTAGCCTGGGGCGGTTATGGCGGACGCGGACGCACCTCTCGGGATCTTCGACTCAGGCTTCGGTGGACTCACCGTGGCCCGGGCCGTCATCGACCAGCTCCCGCACGAGTCGGTGATGTACCTCGGCGACACCGCGCGTCAGCCCTACGGGCCGAAGCCGATCAGCGAGGTCCGCGAGTACGCCCTCGAGTGCCTCGACCACCTCGTCGACCAGGGCGTGAAGCTGCTCGTCATCGCCTGCAACTCGGCGAGCGCCGCCGTGCTCAGGGACGCGCGCGAGCGCTACCCGGTGCCGGTCGTCGAGGTGATCTACCCCGCCACCCGGCGCGCCGTGGCGGCGACCCGCAGCGGCCGGATCGGGGTCATCTGCACCCGGGCCACCGCCGAGTCGATGGCCTACGACGACGCGTTCGCCGCCGCTCCGCACGTCGACCTCACCACGCGCGCGTGCCCCCAGTTCGTGGAGTACGTCGAGGCCGGCATCACCAGCGGGCCGCAGCTGCTCGAGGTCGCCCACCGCTACCTGGACCCGCTCACCGCGGAGGGCATCGACACGCTGATCCTGGGCTGCACCCACTACCCGCTGCTCACCGGGGTCATCTCCTACGTGATGGGGGAGCAGGTCACGCTGGTCAGCAGCGCCGAGGAGACGGCGAAGGACGTCTACCGAACCCTGGTGCGGCGCGGCCTCGAGCGCGACCCCGACGCCGGCCCGCCGGTGCACCAGTTCCTCACCACCGGCGACCCGGAGGAGTTCCAGCGGATCGGCCGCCGGTTCCTCGGCCCGGAGCTGCAGTCCGCCCGACAGTTCGCGTGGGCGCGCGCATGAAGCTGACTGTCATCGGCTGCTCCGGGTCCTACCCCGGGCCGGACTCCAGCGCCAGCTGCTACCTCGTCGAGGCGCCCGACCCCGACGAGTCGGGGCGCACCTGGCGCATCCTGCTGGACCTCGGGTCCGGCGCGCTGGGCGCCCTCCAGCGGCACACCGACCCGTTGGCCGTCGACGGGGTGTTCATCACCCACCTGCACGCCGACCACTTCTTCGACATCTCCGGCTACTACGTGCTGCGGAAGTACCACCCCACCGGCCCCCAGCCACGGATCCCCGTCTGGGGCCCCCGGGGGACGAAGTCGCGGGTGGCGAAGGCCTACGGTCTGCCCCTCGACCCCGGGATGGGCGAGGAGTTCAAGTTCCGGCGGCTCCGCAAGAAGCAGCCGGTGGTCCTGGGACCCTTCACGGTCACCGCCTCTCGCATGGACCACCCCATCGAGGCCTACGCTTTCCGGGTGGAGTGCGAGGGACGGGCGTTCGTGTACAGCGGTGACACGGCGAAGTGCGACGGTCTGGTGGAGCTCGCCGAGGGGGCGGACCTGCTGCTGGCCGAGGCCGCGTTCCGCGACGAGTGCGACAACCCGCCGAACATCCACATGACCGGCTCCGAGGCGGGCGCCGTCGCCAAGGAGGCCGGCGTCGGCGTCCTGGTGCTGACCCACATCCCCCCGTGGCACGAGAAGCACGTCGCGGTCGAGGAGGCGAAGGGCAGCTTCGACGGCGACGTACGGCTGGCCGCCGAGGGGGAGGTCTACGAGCTGTGACCGGTCGACCGAGGTTCCGTCTGTCATGGGTGGTCGCGGCCCTCGGTCTCACGCTGCCCCTGGGTGCCGTGCCCGTCGCGCACGCCACGACGACGCCCGAGGGCGTCGAGGTGGTCAACACCGCGCCCCCGACGGTGGTGGGGGAGCCGGCGTACGGCGAGGTGGTCAGCGCCGACCCGGGCCGCTGGGACCCGTCCGAGGTGACCTACCGCTACCAGTGGCTGCTGGACGGCGAGCCGGTCGACGACGCGACCCGGCGCCGCTACCGCCCGCAGCTCGACGACATCGGCCACCGGCTGAAGGTGCAGGTGACGGCGAGGACGACGGATCCGGAGACCGGGGACCCGGTCACGGGCCAGGCGGTCTCCGTGGCGACGCGGGTGGTGCGCGGCACCTTCACCAGCGACGAGCGCCCGACCCTCGACGGTGCCCGACGCTACGACCACACCTTGGTGCTCCGCGACGGCCACTGGTCGCGCCGCCCCGACCGTGTGCGGATCCAGTGGCTCCGTGGCGGCAAGCCGGTCCCCGGAGCCCACGGGCACCGGCACCACCTCGGCCTGGCCGACTTCGACCGGCATCTGCGGGTGCGGCTCGTCGCCCGCAAGGAGGGCTACCGCAAGGCGGTCGTGCGCACCCACCGCACGCACCGGATCATGCACCGGGTGCCGGTGCGGCACACCGTCACCTACCGGGTCGAGACCCGCGGCACGATCGTCGCCGACCTGGGCCTGTTCAAGAAGCAGGCGCAGCAGACGTACGACGACCCGCGCGGCTGGCGGGGCACGGGGATCGCGTTCCGGCGGGTCGCCAAGGGCGGGTCGTTCGTGCTGGTGCTCAGCGAGGCGTCGCGGGTGCCGAGCTTCTCGTCGGCGTGCAGCGCCGAGTGGAGCTGCCGGGTGGGCGACTACGTGGTCATCAACCAGATGCGCTGGCTCAAGGCGACGCCGATGTGGCACCAGCAGCACCAGTCGCTGCGCGACTACCGGCACATGGTGGTGGACCACGAGACCGGCCACTGGCTCGGCTGGGGACACCGCACCTGCCCGAAGCCGGGCGCCCTCGCCCCGGTCATGCAGCAGCAGTCGAAGGGGCTCGACGGCTGCCGCCCCAACCCCTGGCCGACACCGGCCGAGTGGCGCGTCCCGCGCTTCGGCTGACGGTCCGTGCGGCAGGGTGAGCCCATGATCGAGGTCCACCACGTCGGCAAGCGGTACGGCGCCGTCACCGCGCTCGACGACGTGTCCTTCACCGCGGCGCAGGGCCGGGTGACCGGGTTCCTCGGGCCGAACGGCGCGGGGAAGACCACGACGATGCGGATCATGGTCGGTCTCACCCCGGCGACCAGCGGACACGCGACCATCGGCGGGCACCGGTACACCGACATCCCGAATCCGGGCCGCCACGTCGGCGTGCTCCTGGACGCGTCGGCGCAGCACGCGGGCCGCACCGGCCGGGAGATCATCGCCCTCGGCGCACTGACGATGGGGCTGCCCGAGTCGCGCGTGGACGAGATGCTGGAGCGGGTCGGCCTGACCCGGGCGGAGTCGAGGCGCCGGGTCCGGCACTACTCGCTGGGCATGCGGCAACGGCTCGGTATCGCGCACGCGCTCCTCGGAGACCCTTCCGTGCTGGTGCTCGACGAGCCGGCCAACGGCCTGGACCCGGCCGGCATCCACTGGATGCGCGGGCTGCTCCGGGACTTCGCGGCCGCCGGCGGCACCGTGCTGCTCTCCTCGCACCTGCTGCACGAGGTCGAGATGATCGCCGAGGACCTGGTGCTGATCGGGCGCGGCCGCATCGTCGCGCAGGGTACCCGTGAGGACCTCCTGGTCACGGACGGGACGCTGGTGCGCGGCACCGACCGCGACGCGCTGTGGCGGGCGCTGTCGACGGCCGGATACGCCGCGGAGCCGGTCGACGGCACCGGGTGGCGGGTGGCAGCCACCACCGAGCAGGTCGGCGTCGTCGCCGCCCGGCACGGGCTGGTGCTGACCGAGCTCCGGCCGGAGGGCGCCGGGCTCGAGGCACTGTTCCTCCAGCTGACCGCCGACAGCGCGCGAGAGGACGTGGTCGCGTGAGCGCCGACCCGGCGACGATGGACGTCTCCACCACCCGCCCGGTCCCCTTCGGCCGACTCGTCCGCGTGGAGCTGCGCAAGATGCGGGACACCCGGTCGGGGTTCTGGCTGCTGACCGTGATCGGCGTCGTCACCTTCCTGGTGGTGCTGCTGCTGGTGTTCGCGGGCGGACCCGAGGACCACACGTTCGCGAACTACTTCGCGGTCACCGCCACGCCACAGGGCTTCCTGCTGCCGGTCCTCGGGATCCTCCTCGTGACGGGGGAGTGGGGGCAGCGGGCGACGCTGACCACGTTCACGTTGGTCCCCCAACGCGGCCGCATCCTGTCCGCCAAGGGGACCGCCGCGATCATCTTCGGGCTCGCGGCGATCCTCGTGGCGCTGCTGTTCAGCGCCCTGGCTGCGCTGGTCTCGGGCGCCTCCGACCCCGGGGGCTCCTTCGACGCCGTGGACCTCGGCCACCTGACCCTGCTCCAGACGCTGGGAGTGCTGCAGGGCCTGGCGTTCGGGCTGCTGTTCCTCAACTCGGCCGCCGCGATCGTCTCCTACTTCGTGCTGCCGATCGCCTTCTCCATCGTCACCTCCATGGTCGCCGCCCTCAGTGGCGCCCGGCCATGGGTCGAGCCCGGCGCCGCGCACCTCCCGCTGCTCGCCGGGGGGTCCCTGACCGCCGTGGAGTGGGCCCACCTCGCCACCACGACGCTGCTGTGGATCGCCCTGCCCATGGCGGTGGGGGTCGGGCGGGTGCTGCGCGCCGAGGTGAAGTGAGGGGCGGCGCCGGTGCGACGGTGTCCCGCATCGTCGGCGTCGACGTGGCACGGTGCCTGGCACTGCTCGGCATGATGGCGACCCACATCCTCCCCGGCGTGGTCGACGGGCACGTGCCCGTCGCGCAGCAGGTCGCCGGCGGGCGGGCGTCCGCCCTGTTCGCGGTGCTCGCCGGGCTCAGCCTGTCGCTGGTGGCCGGGCGCCCCGGTCGGCTGCGGGGGCGCGCCTGGTGGGCCATGCTCGCCGGTACGACGGTCCGCGCGGCCCTGATCGGGCTGGTGGGACTCGTCCTCGGGGAGCTGGAGTCGGGGATCGCGGTGATCCTGGTCTACTACGCGGTGCTCTTCGTGGTGACGGTGCCGTTCATGGCGCTGTCGACCCGCGCCCTGGTGGGCGTCACCGCCGGGTGGGTGGTGCTGGCGCCGCCGATCGGCCAGGGGGTGCGGGCCCGGTTGCCGGTGACGACGTACGTCGTTCCGTCGTTCGACTCCTTCGCCGACCCGGGCGCCCTCGTGCGGGACCTGCTGGTGACCGGGTACTACCCGGCGCTGACGTGGACGGCGTACTTCCTGCTGGGGCTGCTCCTCGGCCGCCTCGATCTCCGGTCGGCCCGCGCCGCGGGGCTGCTCGCGGTGCTCGGCACCGCCGCTGCGGCGCTCGCCTGGCTGGTCTCGGATGCGCTCGTCGCGCGGCCCGGGGTCCGCGCCGCGCTGGTGCGCACCTTCGACGGCGCCGGGTGGCAGGGCGACCTGCACACCACGCTGACCCACGGCCTGTACGGCGTCACGCCGACCGGGAGCCCGTGGTGGCTGGCGGTCCGGGCCCCGCACACGGGCACGACGTTCGACCTGCTGATGACGGCCGGGAGTGCCGCCGTCGTGCTGGCCGGCTGCCTGCTCCTGGGCCGGTGGGCGCCACGGGTGTGGGCGGTGGCGTTCGGGGCGGGGGCGATGACGCTCACGCTCTACTCGCTGCACGTGGTGCTGCACACCGAGGGGCTGTGGGACGGCCACGACGCGGCGACGTTCCTCGGGCAGGCGGCGGTGGTGCTCGCCATCGGCGCGGCGTTCCGGTGGGGGCGGCACCGCGGTCCGCTGGAGGCGGTGACCGGTGAGCTGAGCTCGGCGGCCCGTCGGGCGGTCGATGGACGCCGATAGGGTCTGGCCCATGACCCGAGCAGATGGACGTGCCGACGACGAGCTCCGACCGATCACGCTGACCCGGGGCTGGCTGGACCACGCCGCCGGCTCGGTCCTGGTGGAGTTCGGCGGCACCCGGGTGCTCTGCGCCGCCTCGGCCTCGGAGGGCGTCCCGCGCTGGCGGAGGGGCTCTGGTCTCGGGTGGGTGACCGCGGAGTACGCCATGCTGCCCGCCTCCACCAACACCCGTTCGGACCGCGAGTCCGTGAAGGGCCGCATCGGCGGGCGCACCCACGAGATCTCCCGGCTGATCGGCCGTTCGCTGCGCGCGGTGATCGACTACAAGGCGCTGGGCGAGAACACCATCGTCCTCGACTGCGACGTGCTCCAGGCCGACGGCGGCACCCGCACCGCGGCGATCACCGGCGCGTACGTCGCCCTCGTCGACGCCTGCGCGCACCTGCGCGCCCAGGGAGCCCTGAAGGGCGAGCCGTTGGCCGGGTCGGTCGCGGCTGTGTCGGTCGGGATCATCGACGGTGTGCCGCGGCTCGACCTGCCCTACGAGGAGGACGTCCGCGCGGAGACCGACATGAACGTGGTGATGACCGGGGACGGGCGGTTCATCGAGGTGCAGGGCACCGCCGAGGGCGAGCCCTTCGACCGGTCGCTGCTGGACGGCCTGCTGACCCTGGCGACCAAGGGCTGCGCCGACCTCACCGTGATCCAGCAGGCCGCCCTGGCGTCATGAGCGCGTCATGAGCCAGGTTTTCCTCGCCTCCCGCAACCACGGCAAGCTGGCGGAGATGCAGCGGATCCTCGCCGAGCACGTGCCGGACGTTGAGGTCCTCGGGCTCGACGACGTGACGCCGTACGACGAACCGGCGGAGACCGAGCCGAGCTTCGAGGGCAACGCCCGGCTCAAGGCGCTCGCCGCCGTCGCCGCCACCGGCCTGCCCTCGCTGGCCGACGACAGCGGCATCTGCGTCGACGCGCTCAACGGCATGCCGGGGGTGCTCTCGGCACGCTGGGCCGGGCTCGTCGAGGGCGAGCGTGCGACCAAGGACCGCGCCAACAACGACCTGCTGCTGGCCCAGCTCGGCGACGTGCCCGACGAGCGGCGCACGGCGCAGTTCCACTGCACGATCGTCTTCGCCTGGCCGGCCGGCGACGACGTCGAGTCCTCGGCCGTCGACGGCGTGATGCCCGGTCGGGTCATCCGCGAGATGCGCGGCACCGGGGGGTTCGGCTACGACGTGCTGTTCTGTGCCGACGGCTACGACGTCACGACCGCCGAGCTGCCGGCCGACGAGAAGGACGCGATCTCCCACCGCGGCAAGGCGCTGCGCGCGATCGCGCCGGTCGTGGCCCGCGTCCTGCTGCCCTCGTGAGTGTGCTCGCCGCCTGCTACCCCTGACCCGCGCGCGGTCGTGGGTCCCAGCGGGCGCTGGAGCGCCCGCTCACTCCCACGACCCCCGTGTGTGCGCCCGGTGAGATTCGAACTCACACTTGCACGGACCTAAACCGTGGGCCTCTGCCATTGGGCTACGGGCGCGCGGCGGTCAGTCTAGGCCGAGGTCCTTCTTCAGCTTGGCCACGTGGCCGGTCGCCCTGACGTTGTACTGCGCGAGCCGGATCGTGCCGTCCTCGTCCACCACGAACGTGGACCGGATCACGCCCTGCACGGTCTTGCCGTACATCTTCTTCTCGCCGAAGGCGCGGTAGGCGTTCATCACGGCCTTGTCCTGGTCCGACAGGAGCGTGATGCCGAGGTGGTCTCGCTCGCGGAACTTCGCCAGCTTCTCCGGCTTGTCCGGGGAGATGCCCAGCACCTCGTAGCCGTGGGCCCCCAGCGACTCCAACGAGTCGGAGAAGTCGCACGCCTGCTTGGTGCAGCCGGGGGTCATCGCGGCCGGGTAGAAGTACACGATGACCTTGCGGCCGCGGAGTGCCGACAGGGTGACCTGCTCCCCGGTGTCGGTCGGCAGGGTGAAGTCGGGGGCCTCGTCGCCGGCCTGCAGTCGGTCGCTCACAGATCTCACCGTTCCTCGGTCGGAGTGGTCAGCGGCTTGTTGCGTGGTTCCGCTTATTGCAAACCATGTGCAACAACGTAGGGTGGATGCGTCCTCGAGCACGCGACCGTCAACCTAGCGGAGGCACTGGTGCACGTCCCCGACGGCTTCCTCGACGCCCCGACGTCGATCGCCACCGGCGCCGTCGCCGTCACCGCCGTCGGCCTCGCGCTGCGCGGCGCCCGGCGGGAGCTGGACGACCGGGCGACCCCGATGGCCGGGCTGGTCGCCACATTCGTCTTCGCCGCCCAGATGCTCAACTTCCCGGTCGGCGCCGGCACCAGCGGCCACCTGCTGGGCGGCGCGCTCGCCGCCGTCCTTGTCGGTCCATGGACGGGCGTGCTCTGCCTGAGCGTCGTCCTCCTCGTGCAGAGCCTGCTCTTCGCCGACGGCGGCGTGACGGCGCTCGGCACCAACGTCCTCCTCATGGGAGTCGTCGGCGTGCTCACCGGCTGGCTGGTCTTCCGCGGCCTCCAGCTCGTGCTTCCCCGGCGGGTCGGCCTGGTCGCGCCCCTGGCCGCGGTCGCCGCGTACGTCTCGGTGCCGGTCGCGGCGCTCGCCTTCGTCGGCCTGTACGCCGTCGGTGGCACCGCGCCCCTGCCGCTGGACCGGCTCGCCACCGCGATGCTCGGGTGGCACCTGCTCATCGGGATCGGCGAGGCGGTCATCACCGGCCTCGTGGTGGCCAGCATCGTCGCGGTGCGTCCGGACCTGGTGCACGGTGCCCGTCGCGTCCTCGCCGAGCGGAGCGTCGAGATCCGCACGCCGGTCGAGGGGGCCGCGGCGTGAGGCACGTGTCGACCAGAACGCTCGTGGTCGTCGGGCTGCTCGTGGTGCTCCTGCTCGCCGGCGGTCTCAGCGTCTACGCCTCCACCAGCCCCGACGGTCTCCAGCGCGTGGCGGGCGACCACGGCTTCGCCGACGAGGAGCGCCGGTCGGCCACCGCGGACTCCCCGCTGGCCGGCTACGGGGCCGACGACACCAACGACCGGCGGCTCGCCGGCGTGGTCGGGGCGGTCGCCGTGCTGGTGCTGGTCAGCGGCACGACGTACCTGCTGCGCAGGCGGCGCGCCCCGGACGCGGGCAGCTGACGTGGGCGCAGGGCACGGCCACCGCCTGCACTACCACGGGCACTCGCCGGTGCACCGGGCCCGGCCGGAGCACAAGCTGCTGGCGCTGCTGGGGTTCGTGCTCGTGGTCGTCGCCACGCCGAACCAGCTGTACCCGGTGTTCGCCGGCTACCTGGTCGTCCTCGCTGTGGTGGTGATCCGGTCCACCGTGCCGCCGTCGTACCTGTTGAAGCGGACGGTCGTCGAGGTTCCGTTCCTGGTCTTCGCGCTACTGCTGCCCTTCGTCGCGGAGGGCCCGCGCGTGCAGGTGGCGGGCCTCGCGCTGAGCGAGCCGGGGCTGGTGGCTGCGGGCGGGCTCGCGATGAAGGGCACCCTCGGCGTGCTCGCGAGCCTCCTCCTCGCCGCGACCACCGAGCCGCAGGAGGTGATCCGGGGGCTGGAGCGGCTGCGGATGCCCGCGCAGCTGGTGCAGATCCTCGCGTTCATGGTGCGTTACCTCGACGTTGTCGGCGAGGAGATGCAGCGGATGCGGGTCGCGCTGGCCTCCCGCGGGTTCAGCGCCCGGGACCCGCGCCACTGGCCCGTCATCGCGCAATCTGCGGGCGCGCTGTTCATCCGGTCCTACGAGCGCGGCGAGCGCGTCCACCTGGCGATGCTGTCGCGGGGGCACGCGCCGGGGGAGCGCGCGTGACCCGGGTGCTCGACGTCCGCGGCCTGGCGCACGTCTACCCCGACGGTCACCAGGCGTTGTACGGCGTCGACCTGCACGTCGACGCGGGGGAGCGGGTCGCGCTGCTCGGACCCAACGGTGCCGGCAAGACGACGCTGGTGCTGCACCTGAACGGCATCCTCGCCCCGAGCGCCGGGTCGGTGACGGTCTCCGGTCTGCGGGTCGGGAAACCGGACCTGAAGGAGGTACGCCGTCGCGTGGGCCTGGTGTTCCAGGACCCCGACGACCAGCTGTTCATGCCGACCGTCCGCGACGACGTGGCGTTCGGCCCGCGCAACCTGGGGCTGCGCGGCGCGGAGCTGGACCGCACGGTGCTCGAGGCCCTGGAGCGGGTCGGGATGGCCGACCACGTCGACCGGCCACCGCACCACCTGTCGTTCGGGCAGCGCCGACGGGTCGCGGTGGCCACCGTGCTGGCCATGGAGCCGGAGGTCCTCGTGCTCGACGAGCCGTCCTCGAACCTCGACCCGGCATCGCGCCGGGAGCTCGCCGACATCCTGCGCAGCCTGGACGTGACCGTGCTGATGGTGACCCACGACCTCCCCTACGCGCTGGAGCTCTGCCCCCGCGCGGTGATCCTGTCCGACGGCGTGGTGGTGGCCGACGGGCCGACCCGGGAGCTCCTGGTCGACGAGGCGTTGATGCGGTCGCACCGCCTGGAGCTGCCCTACGGTTTCGATCCCCGGACAGTCCCCACGGTCGGCGACCGGTAACCTTCGGTCGTGGCTCAGACACCGGAAACCCAGAGCACCGACTCCATCGAGCACGAGATGGAGGAGACGCGGGAGAGGCTCGCTGCGACCATCGACCAGCTGGTCTACCGCTCGAGCCCGAAGACCATCGTGCGCCGCGAGGTGGCCACCGTGAAGGGGTTCTTCGTGGACCCGCACGGCAACCCGCGCACGGAGAACATCCTCAAGGTCGCCGCGGGCGTCGGCGGGTTCTTCGCGGTGGTCGTCGTCATTCGCCGCGTCACCCGCTGAGCGGACGGGCAGCCGCCGCGATGGCCGACAAGACCCCGATCCGGATGCTGCACGACCGCGTGCTCGTCCAGCTCGACAAGGAGGCGGGGGAGCGCCGATCGACCGGCGGCATCGTGATCCCGGCGACCGCGGCGTTGGGGAACCGTCGGCTCGGCTGGGCCAAGGTGGCGGCCGTCGGCCCCCATGCCCGGGTCGTGGAGGTCGGCGACCGGGTGCTGTTCGACCCCGACGACAAGGCGGAGGTCGAGGTCAACGGCGAGGGCTACGTCCTGTTGCGCGAGCGGGACGTGCACGCCGTGGCCGCGGAGCGGCTCGACGACAGCGAGACCGGGCTGTACCTCTGACCCCCGGTCCGGGGCCACAGATGGCGTGCGCTGCGATGGCGACGCATCGGCCGTTCCCCACTCGGGTTGTTGCTGACGCCGAAGTGACCGTCCGGCTGGGGTGCGACAGTGACGCCGGCGCGCGCCTGAGGTGATCTCCTACGTCATCAGCGAGTCGGGATGCGCCGTCGGCTACATCCAGGCGTGGCAGGGGGCCGACCGGTGCGGGCTCGACATGTTCCTCGCCGCCCACGCACAGGGGCGGAGCATCGGTCCCCGTGCGGCTCGGGCTCTTGCGCTGGCGCTGTCGTCCCGAGGATGGAGCCCGTGGACAGTCGACCCCGCAGTGGACAACACCCGGGCCGTTCGCGCCTGGAACGCCGCCGGGTTCGCCGCAACCGGCGAGGTCGGTCTGGACGACGGCAGACCGACTCAGGTGATGGTGTTCGGCGCCACTCCTTCGACGCCCGGGTCCGCCGACAGCGGAGACCGCTAGGTGCCCGCTCGTGCCGGTCAGCGGGTGTAGGTGCGGTGCGTCATGCCGGGGAGCGGGGCGCGGTTGATCTCGCGCAGCGCGGCCAGGTCCGCCTCGGTCGGCTCCCAGCCGCCCGCCGCGGCGTTGGTGCGCACCTGCTCCGGCCGGCTCACGCCGGCGATGACGCTGCCGACGGCCGGCTGGGCCGCGAGCCCGGAGATCGCCACCGTGAGCAGGTCGAGGTCACGGGCGTCGGCGAACTCCTGCAGCGCGTCGATGCGGGAGAAGTCCGCGCCCTCCAGGCGCCGACGCTGCGAGTCCGCGCTGAGCCGGCTGCCCTCCGGTGCGTCACCGCCGGAGTACTTGCCGGTGAGCAGCCCGTAGGCGAGCGGGAAGTACGGCAGCACGCTGATGCCCGCCCGCCGGCACGCGGGGACCAGCTCCTCCTCCGCGACGCGGTTGTAGAGCGAGTACTCGTTCTGGGCGGTGACGAACCCCTGGAACCCCTGCGACCGGGCGGTCCAGTGCGCCTCGGTCACCTCCCACGGAGCGAAGTTCGAGCAGCCCACGTAGCGGACCTTGCCCTCGGTGACGAGCTCGTCGAGCGCCGCCAGGGTCTCCTCGACGGGGGTGACGAGGTCGGGCTGGTGCAGCTGGTAGAGGTCGATGTGGTCGGTGCCCAGACGGCGCAGCGACGCCTCCACCGCGCGGCGGACGTAGCGGCGCGAGGCCCGCGCGCCCCGGTCAGGACCGTTGCGGCCGTCCATGTCCATGCCGAACTTGGTGGCGACCACGACGTCCTCGCGGCGGCCGCGCAGCGCGGCGCCGAGCAGCTCCTCGCTGGCGCCCAGCCCGTAGGTGTCGGCGGTGTCGAAGAAGTTGATCCCCTCGTCGAAGGCGGCGTCGACGATCGCCTGCACCCCGTCGGCGTCGACGCGGCTGCCGAACGCGTTGCAGCCGATTCCGACGACGGAGACGACCAGGCCGCTGCTGCCGAGCGGGCGGTAGGTCAGCTCGCTCACTGGACGAGGACCCGGGCGACCAGCGTGTCGCTCTCGTGCTCCTCGATGTCGATCTGTCCGGGCTTGTCGAAGGTGATGGCGAGTCGCGACGAACCCGCCGGGAAGTTCATCTGCTGCTCCGGCGAGGAGTGCACGTGCAGCTCGCCGGACCGGTCGGAGGTGACGTTGATGATCAGCGTCTGGCCGACCTCCATGTCGGCCTCCTGGGCGACCGGGGCGACGTCGTCGCCCTTGATGGCCACGTCGATCGTGACCTCGTCGGTCGATGCCGGGGGCGAGGTCTCCTTGGTCCGCCCGGAGGCCGAGGACGAGGTGCTGTCCGGGCCGGTGCTGCTGCCGGCGGTGTCGTCGCCACCACACCCGGTGAGCGTGAGCGCGGCTGTGGCGGTGAGGGCGATGAGGGCACGTCGGAAGAGCGAAGTGTTCATGCGCTCCATCCTTCCTCAGACCGCTGCGGCGTCGTCGGCGGGTACCGCGGCCTCGACGCGCTCGGTGGGTCCGGCGACGAAGACGTACTCGGTGTTGCGCAGGTGCGAGACGGTGCCGACCTTCTTCCCGGTCGGCCCGTGGATGCCGATCTGCGCGCCGACGTACCTCTTGCTGTCGAAGGCCAGCATCCGTACGTCGGCGTGGCCGGCGTCGCGGAGGGAGCGCACCATCTGCTCGGGGGTGATCCACGACTCGTCGTTGTAGGAGACCACCACCACCTCGGCGCGGACCTGGGCCAGCAGGGCGGCCAGCGCCGCCGGCATGGTGGCCCGGCGGTTGAAGACGCTCTTGGTGGCCTCGTCGCGGGCGTCGACCCGCTTGCAGGCGATGCCGTAGTGCTCCGGGGCGTCCCAGCGGACCAGGGTCTCCCAGACGTGGTAGTTCGTGAAGTAGCGGTGCTGGTTGTAGGGCGGGTCGAGGTAGGCCAGGTCGACCGGCTCCAGCTGCGACACCGCGTCGAACACGTCGGCGACCACGGTGTGGCCCGGACCGGGCAGGAGGGCGGGCACGTCGAGGCGGAGGTCGCGGTGGGCCCGGGGCGCCCATTGCTTGAGGTAGGCCATCTGCACGCCGGTCGTGGAGTCCACCCGGTCTGCGGCGACGAGCAGGGCGGCCAGCAGCACGGGGTGCAGCGGCGTCCCGGCGTACTGCTCCTCGATGGCCTCGCGGATCGCGTCGACCCGCATGCCGTTCTTGGGCTGCAGGAACCGCGCTTCCTCGCAGAAGGTCCGGGTGAAGTAGCCCCGCCGCCCCGGGAGCGCGTTCAACGCCTCGACCGCCTCCACGAGCGCGCCGGTGTCGACCTCCCGTGCGTCCGTCGCGACGTAGCAGTCGCTCAGCACCCCGCTGTAGGTGGCGACGTCGACGGCGGTCACGAGCAGCCCGCGACGTTTGAGCTCTTGTGCCACGCGGGTAGTGCCAGTGAAGAGGTCCACGGCCGTGCGTGCCCCGACCGCGGTCGCGATTTCACCGAGCACCGGCACCAGGGTCCGCTTGGAGCCGAGGTACTTGATCATGCCTGGAATCTAGTGACCCGGAGGTCGCCCGTGACGGATCCGCGCCGAGACTCGCGCCGCGAGCTCCACCCCACGCTGCAGGACATCTACGACGACGTGCTGCAGCGCAACCCGGGTGAGGACGAGTTCCACCAGGCCGTCGGCGAGGTGTTCGACAGTCTGGGGCCGGTGGTCGACAAGCACCCGGAGTACCTCGAGGCCTCGATCCTGCCGCGCCTGTGCGAGCCGGAGCGGCAGATCATCTTCCGGATCCCGTGGGTCGACGACGAGGGCACGGTGCGGATCAACCGCGGCTTCCGGGTGCAGTTCAGCTCCGCGCTCGGTCCCTACAAAGGTGGCCTGCGGTTCCACCCGAGCGTCTACCTGGGCACGGTGAAGTTCCTGGGTTTCGAGCAGGTCTTCAAGAACTCGCTCACCGGCATGCCGATCGGCGGCGCGAAGGGCGGCTCCGACTTCGACCCCAAGGGCCGCTCGGAGGGCGAGGTGATGCGCTTCTGCCAGTCGATGATGGCCGAGCTGCACCGGCACATCGGCGAGCACACCGACGTGCCGGCGGGCGACATCGGAGTGGGGGAGCGAGAGCTGGGCTACCTCTTCGGCCAGTACAAGCGGATGGCGAACGGCTACGAGTCGGGCGTGCTCACCGGCAAGGGGCTGGCCTGGGGCGGGTCGCGCGTGCGCAAGGAGGCCACCGGCTACGGGACCGTGTTCTTCGCCGAGGAGATGCTCGGCTCCGGCGGCGACTCCTTCGACGGCAAGCGGGTGGTGGTCTCCGGGTCGGGCAACGTCGCGATCTACGCGACCGCGAAGGTCCAGGCGCTCGGCGGGACCGTCGTCGCCTGCTCCGACTCGGGCGGCTACGTCGTGGATGAGAAGGGCATCGACGTCGAGCTCCTCCGCGACATCAAGGAGGTACGCCGAGGACGCGTCGCCGACTACGCCGAGGAGCGGGGGCTCGTCCAGGCGGGTACCGGCTCGATCTGGGACGTGCCGTGCGACGTCGCCCTGCCGTGCGCCACGGAGAACGAGCTCTCCGAACAGGACGCCCGGACCCTGGTGGGCAACGGCGTGCGGCTGGTCGCCGAGGGCGCGAACATGCCGACGACTCCCGAGGCCATCGCGGTGTTCAAGGAGGCCGGCGTGCCGTTCGGGCCGGGGAAGGCCGCGAACGCCGGAGGGGTCGCCACCAGCGCGTTGGAGATGCAGCAGAACGCCTCCCGGGACTCCTGGACCGCCGAGCACACCGAGGCCCGGCTGGCGGAGATCATGCGGGACATCCACACCGGCTGCGCCGCCACCGCCGAGGAGTACGACGCGCCCGGCGACTACGTTCTTGGGGCCAACGTCACAGGGTTCTTGCGGGTGGCCGATGCCATGCTGGCCATGGGGGTCATCTGAGCCCACAGCCCGGGCCCGAGGCGATCCCTGGGAGGGAAAGACGTGGCCGACCAGCAGACGATCCGCGAGGCCCCGCACGAGCTACCGGTCCACGAGCTGCTCGTGCTGCTCGGTACCGACCTGGAGGCCGGGCTCTCCGATCAGGAGGCGGCGCGGCGGCTGCGTGACTACGGGCCCAACGAGCTGCCCCACGTCGAGCGCGTCGGGCCGGTGGTGCGACTGCTGCGGCAGATGCACAACCCGCTCGTGTACGTGCTGCTCGTCTCCGGCGTCGTGACGTTCCTCCTGGGACAGTACGTCGACTCCGCCGTGATCCTTGGCGTGGTCATGGTCAATTCGCTCGTCGGCTACGTGCAGGAAAGCAGGGCCGAGGCAGCGCTCGACGCGCTGCGGGCCATGGTGCTGACGGAGGCGCGGGTGCTGCGCGGCAGCACGCAGCGGCTGCTCAGGTCGCGAGAGCTCGTGCCCGGCGACGTCGTCCTGGTGGAGTCCGGCGACAAGCTTCCCGCGGACATGCGCGTCGTCGTGCATGCGGAGCTGCACGTGGACGAGTCCGCGCTGACCGGCGAGTCCGTGCCGGTGGCCAAGGACGAGTCCGCGGTGCCGGTCGGTACGCCGGTCGCGGACCGGCACAACATGCTGTTCTCCGGCACGTTCGTCACCGCGGGCACCGGGACCGGGGTGGTGGTGGCGACCGGCGGCGACACCGAGCTGGGCGAGATCCACCGGCTCGTCGGGGCCGCGGGCGGACTGGCCACCCCGCTGACGCGGAAGCTGGCGCGAGTCAGCATGTTTCTCACCGCGGCCATCCTGGTCCTCGCGGCCTTCACGTTCGCGATCGGTGTGGTGCGCGGCGAGCCGGCCGCGGAGATGTTCACGGCCGCGGTGGCCTTGGCGGTGGGGGCGATCCCAGAGGGCCTGCCGGCAGCCGTCACGGTGACGCTGGCGATCGGGGTCGCCAGGATGGCGCGCCGTCGGGCGGTCATCCGCCGGCTCCCTGCAGCCGAGACGCTCGGCGGGGCCACCGTGATCTGCACCGACAAGACCGGGACGCTCACCGAGAACCGGATGACGGTGCAGGTGCTTTGGACGTTCCGGGGCGAGCGGGCCTTTCCTGGCGCGGACGAGGCGCCGCTGTCCGACGCGCAGCGGTGGACCCTTGTCGTGGGCGCCAACTGCAACGACTCCCGGCTCGACGAGGGCGCCGGGGTGGGGGACCCGACCGAGACCGCCATGCTGGTGGCTGCGGCGGCGCACGGGGTGACGCAGCACGGTCTCCCTCGTCTCGACACGCTGCCGTTCAGCTCCGAGCGCCAGTACATGGCCACGCGCCACGAGGGCCCCGAGTCGGGTGAGCCGGTCATCCTGGTCAAGGGCGGCGTGGAGCGGGTGCTCGAGCTGTGCGACCGGCAGATGGACGACGACGGGACCATCCGACCGCTTTCCGAGCGGACGGTCGAACGCGAGGTCGGTCTGCTCGCAGCCCAAGGGATGCGGGTGCTGGCCACCGCGATCGGGCAGGAGGACGGTGAGGCCGATCTGCGCGCACTGCGGGACCGTGGCGGCCTGGTGCTGACCGGGCTGCAGGCGATGCTCGACCCGCCGCGGCGGACGGCCGCCGCCGCGGTCCGGAGCTGCCGCACCGCGGGTCTTCAGGTGAAGATGATCACCGGTGACCACGCGGCGACGGCCGAGTCGATCGGGCGGCAGGTCGGCCTGCTCGACGGTGACGACCCGCGGGCGGTGCTCACGGGCAGCGACCTGGCGCAGCTGGGTGAGGACGACTTCCCGGACGCGGTCGAAGGAGCCACCGTGTTCGCGCGGGTCTCTCCGGCAGAGAAGCTCCGCCTGGTGGAGGCGTTGCAGTCGCGGGGTCACGTCGTCGCGATGACCGGTGATGGCGTCAACGATGCGCCGGCGCTGAAGCAGGCCGACATCGGCATCGCCATGGGCCGCGGCGGCACGGAGGTCGCCAAGGAGGCTGGTGACATGGTGCTCACCGACGACGACTTCGCCACGATCGAGGCGGCGGTGGAGGAGGGACGTGGGGTCTTCGACAACTTGACCAAGTTCATCGTGTGGACCCTGCCGACGAACACCGGTGAGGCACTGGTGATCATCGTGGCCATTCTGCTGGGCGCCACGCTTCCGATCCTCCCGACGCAGATCCTCTGGATCAACATGACCACCGCGGTGGCGCTGGGGCTCACGCTCGCCTGGGAGCCGGGGGAGCCCGGGATCATGGAGCGCCCTCCACGGGACCCGCGGCGCTCCTTGCTCAGCCGGCCGGTGATCTTCCGCACACTCCTGGTGTCGGCGCTGCTGACCGCCGGCGCCTGGTGGGTCTTCGAGATCGAGCTGTCCCGGGGTGCGTCGCTCGAGGTGAGTCGCACGGCGGCCGTCAACGTGTTCGTGATGGCCCAGCTCTTCTACCTGTTCAGCTGCCGGTCCCTCGACGTGGCCGTGTGGCGCATCGGGCTGCTGAGCAACCGGGTGCTGCTGGTCGGCGTGGCCGTCCAGCTCCTCCTACAGGCCGCGTTCACCTATGCGCCGCCGATGAACCGCCTGTTCGACTCGGCAGCGCTCGATGTCGACACCTGGGTCCGGATCGTGCTGGTGGCCGCGACGGTGGCCGTCGTCGCGGGCCTGGACAAGCGCCGGGTGCGCGGGCGGATGGCCACCTGACGGACCATCGGCACTGGCCTGCCGTGGTGCGTCGACGCAAGGTGGGAGCGGAGGGAAGGAGTGCCCCATGCCCACTGACTCGTCGAAACAGACGGTGGAGGTCGCAGCGCCGCTCGACGCGGTGCTCGCAGCCGTGCGTGACATCGAGAGCCAGGTGACCTGGGTCCCGGAGATCCTCGAGGCAGAGGTCCTGGAGAAGCGCGACGACGGCCTGCCCGCCACGGCCCGGTTCAAGGCGTCTGCGGCGGTGGGGACCGACGAGTACACGCTGGCCTACGAGCACGCCGACACAGCCCTCACCTGGTCGATGGTCAAGGGCCGGATGCAGACGGGGCAGGAGGGCAGCTACGTGCTCCGGTCGATCGATCCTGGCCGGACGTCGGTAACCTACGACCTCACGATCCACCACAACCTCCCGCTGCCGGGCTTCATCAGGAACCGCGTCATCAAGGGGCTGGTGGCCAACGCGCTGAAGGGCCTCAAGGAGCACCTCGAGACCGCCTGAAGGGGGAGCAGATGAGGCGGCACCGGAGGCGCTGGCTCGTCGCGCTGGTGGTGGTCGCCGTGGTCCTCGCGGCGTTCTACGGCTCGGCGCACCTGCTGACCGGGCGCTACGCCTGGGCTCGCGCGGTGGCGTGGGGCGTGTCCGACGTCGGCGACCAGGACCGGTTCCCGGCCCGCACCATCGAGGCCGGTGCCCAGGTGAGCCCGCTGCCCACCGGGCCTGAGCCGGTCCGGCTCGAGGCGCCCGTCGACGTGGCGGGCGTCGGGCGGTCGGTCGACGGCTTCCTCGCCGACACCGGCACGTTCGCCTTCCTGGTCGTCCAGCACGACCAGCTGGTCTACGAGCGCTACTTCCACGGTGCGGGCGAGCAGGACCTGCAGACGTCGTTCTCCGCGGCCAAGTCGTTCGTCTCGACGTTGGTGGGCCTCGCCGCCGACCAGGGGCTGCTCGAGGTCACGGACCCCGTGACGGCGTACCTCCCGGAGCTCGCCGAGCGTGACGAGCGGTTCGCCGACATCACCGTCGAGGACCTGCTCACGATGTCGTCGGGGCTCCACTACACCGAGCAGGGCCTGCCGTGGAGCGACGACGCCCTGACCTACTACGGCACCGACCTGAGAGAGCTGGCGCTGTCCCGAACCACGGTCGACGAGCCGCCGGGCCGGACGTGGCGCTACGACAACTTCCACCCGCTGCTGCTCGGGATGGTCCTCGAGCGCGTCACGGACATGACCGTCAGCGACTTCATGGCCGAGAACCTGTGGCAGCCCCTGGGTGCCGAGGCGGACGCGACCTGGTCGCTGGACTCCGAGGCGAGCGGGTTCGAGAAGATGGAGAGCGGCGTCAACGCCCGACCCCGGGACTACGCCCGGTTCGGGCTGATGATGCTGCACGGCGGGCGGTGGAACGGGCAGCAGATCGTGTCCCGGGACTGGGTGCGACGGGCGACCGCGGCTTCGCGCGAGACCGACCCGGCCGACTTCTACCAGTACCTGTGGTGGGTCGGTCCGCCCGAGCCCGAGGGGCCCCCGTCGTTCTACGCGCACGGCAAGTACGGCCAGCTGATCGGTGTCTTCCCCGCCCAGGACGCGGTGATCGTCCGGATGGGCAGCACCGACGCCGGCGTCGACTGGCAGTCCTGGCTACGTGCCCTGGCGGCGCGGATCAGCGCCTGAGGTCGGCCAGCAGCTCGCGCATGCCGGGACTGGCGGCGTGCGCGCCGGCGGCCAGGAACGACTGCTGCACGATGTCGGTGACCGTGTCGCTGCTCATGAAGTCGTCGCCCATCGCCTCCTGCTCCGTCGCGCCGGGCCGGAACACGACCACGGGGGTGCCCCCGGCCCGCAGGGCCCGGGCCTCGCGGCGCACGAGCCGGCCGGCATGCCACCGGGAGGCCTCGTAGAGGTTCTTGACCACACCGCCGCTCGGCCCCGACATCGGCGACACGACGATGACCAGGTCCAGGTCGCAGTCGCGCAGGATCGCGGCGTTGGTCGGGGAGTGCGCTCCGCCGTCGACGTACGTCTGGCCGCCGATCTCCACCGGCGCGAAGTAGCCGGGCACGGCGCAGGAGGAGGCCACCGCCAGGTGCAGCGGCACCTCGGGCGTCCCAGGTCGCCCGAAGACGGTGCGCCGACCGTCGCGGCGGCGGACCGAGCAGATCCACAGCGGGTCCTGGGGCCACGCCCGTCCCTCGACCTCCCGTAGGGCCGTGAGCTGGTCGCGGATATTGACGGTGCCCGGTGCGAGAAGCGCCATGGCTGCCGCCATCGGGCGGAAGTGCCAGGGCCGGGTCACCGCGCGATGGACCATGGGCGCTCCCGGCATGGACGGTGCCCGGCGCAGCAGCTGAGCTGCGTCGAAGGGGTCGAACTCCGGGTGCTCGGTGCCGAAGAGACGCTCGAGAAGTGCGCCCTCGGCGGCGAGCGGGGCCCGGACCGACCAGGCCGCCAGCTCACTCGCCGGTACGCCGCTGCGGAGCAGCGTGCCGGTGATGGAGCCGGCAGACGTGCCGACGATCACCTCCGCGGTCCGCGGGTCCCAGCCCAGGTCGTGCTCGAGGGCGGCGAGGACGCCGGAGTGGTACGCCTGGCCCACGACACCTCCGGCGCCGAGCACCAGTCCGACACGTTTCAAAGCAGCCTCCTGTAGGTCCCCGTCGTCGCACCCGGCGGGGACCCCCTGTTCGGTCCCCCGTCGGCGGAATTCCAACCGGGTGACGGGGCAGGTTTCGAGGGAGAGGTGTGCGTCAGCCCTTGGTGGCGCCGGTCGAGATGCCCTGCACGAAGTGCCGCTGCCCCAGGAAGAACAGCACGATCATCGGCACGGTCGTGATGACGCTGGCGGTGACCACGATCTCCCAGTGCCACTGGCCGCCGAACCCGAACTGGTCGAGCAGCGACTTCAGACCCCGCGGCACCGTGAACTGGTCGGAGTCGCGCAGGTAGATCAGCGGCCGCATGAGGTCGGTCCACGCGGCCTGGAACTCGAACAGGGCGGTGACGATGAGCGCCGGCTTGGTGAGCGGCAGGGCGATCTTGGTGAAGACCTGCCAGTGGTTGGCGCCGTCGATCTTCGCGGCGTCGAACACGTCCCGGGGGAGGCCGAGGAAGAACTGCCGCAGCAGGAAGATGTAGAACGCGCTGCCGAACAGGTTCTGCGCCCACAGCGGCGTGAGGTGGCCGACCTGCCCGAGCGCGTCCCAGATGAGGAACACCGGGATCATCGTCACCGCGCCGGGCAGCATCATCGTGGCCAGCACCACCCCGAACATCAGGTTCCGGCCGCGGAAGCGGTAGTGGCTGAAGCCCCACGCCACCATGGCGCTGGAGATCGTCACCGCGATGGTGGCCAGCACCGTGACCAGCAGCGTGTTGAACAGCCACAGCGCCATCGGGGCCTCGTGCCAGACCGACACGTAGTTGTCGAACGTGAAGGTCTTCGGGATCAGCCGGTTGTCGAAGACCTCGCCGCGCGGCTTGAAGGACGCGCTCACCAGCCAGACGAACGGGTAGATGAAGGCCAGCGTGACGGCCGCGAGCAGCGAGTACAGCAGCCACCGCAGCACACCGTTGCTGACCTGGCGACCCTCGGGAGCCGGCGACTCCGTGGCCTCGGCGTCGACCGCCTCGACCCCCGCAGCGGCGGTGGTGCCCGACAGCCGGGGTGCCGGGGTCTCGACGGCGGTCACTGGTTCTCACCCTCGTAGAACACGAAGCGCTTGGTGAGACGCATCTGCACGAAGGTCACCACCATGATGATCGCGAAGAGGATCCAGGCCATGGCCGACGCGTAGCCCATGTGGAGGTACTCGAAGGCCTGCTGGAAGAGGTAGATGGCGTAGAACAGCGCCGCGTCGTTGCTGTACGTCGTGTTGCCGGAGCCGAAGAACGCGGTGTAGGCCTCGGTGAACGACTGGAAGGCGGCAATCGTGTCGACGATGAAGATGAAGAACAACGCGCCGCTGATCATCGGGACCGAGATGTGCCAGGTCTGCCGCCACCAGCTCGCGCCGTCGACCTTCGCGGCGTCGTAGAGCTCCTGGGGCACGTTGCGGAGCGCGGCCAGCAGGATGATCACCGACCCGCCGACCGTCCACAGGCTCATCATCACCAGGCCCGGCTTCACCCAGGTCGGGTCCGTCGTCCACGACGGGCCGTCGATGCCGACGAGGCCGAGCATCCGGTTGATCAGTCCGCTCTGCCCGTTGAACAGCAGCAGCAGGAGCACGCCGACGGCGACCGGCGGGGTCATCTTGGGCAGGAAGAACGCGGTCCGGAAGAAGCCGGTGGCGCGGCCGGCCCAGTTCAGCAGCAGCGCCAGTGCGAGCGCGACCAGCATGTGGGCCGGCACGGACATCACCGCGAAGACGAAGGTGTTCTTCAGCGCCAGGGCGACCTTCGGGTCGTCGAGCAGGTGCCGGAAGTTGTCCATCCCGACGAAGTTCGGGTCGTTGATGACGTCGTAGTCGGTCATCGCCAGGTAGCCGGTGTACAGCACCGGGTAGGCGGTGAACACCAGGAACCCGACGATCCACGGGCTGATGAAGAGCAGCGCGGCGCGGGTGTCCTTCCAGTGCATGCCCCCGCGCCGCGGCCGCGCGCGGCTTCCCCGTCGGCTTCGCCGCCGGGGCGTCGCGGTAGGCCGCGGTGGTCACTGGTTGTCCCACTCAGCCCATGCGTCGTCGAGGGCCTGCTGGGCGTTCTTCTGGGCCTGCTCCAAGGCGGACTGCGGGTCCTGCTGGCCGTTGAGCACCCGGTTGACCGCGTCCTGCCAGGCCGCCTCGAACTCCTCGCCGGCGGGGTTGGCCGGCATCGAGAACGTGTGGTCGTTGGCCTCGTAGATCGCCTCGACGGCGCTGTCCCACTTCTCGTCGCCGCTGGGCTCGATCAGGTCGTGGATCTGCTGGTCCGCCTCCGCGTTCCCGGTCAGCAGGCCAGTGAAGAGTCCACCGTCCTTCGCCCGGAGCTTGATCCGCGCCTGGGCGGCCTTGATCCAGCTGTCGGTGGCCGTCATGGCCTTGGCGAAGCGGCAGGCGGCCTCCGGGTCGGCGCTGCCCTTGGGGATCGCCCACGCGGATCCGGACGAGAAGGCGATCGGGTCGCCGGAGGTGTCGCGGACGGTGTCGAAGGCCATCGGGGCGTCGGGGGAGACGTCGTTGAGGATGTTGACGTACCACTGCTCGAACGGCATCGCGCCGAGTGTGCCGCTGGCGAACTGGTTGCCCTCGCCGAAGAAGTCGGCGGAGTCCCGGAACGCCTTGACCTTGCTGAACCCGCCCTGGTCGTCGTAGATCCCGACGGCCCACGTCAGCGCGTCGACGACGGCGGGGTCGTCGAGCCGGGCGGTGCGGCCGTCCTCGGAGATCAGGTCGGTGCCGTTGGCCTTGGCCCACAGCGGCAGGAACTCCGGGAGCTTGCTGTCGAAGCCGATCACGGAGAGCTTGCCGCCGTTGGACTGGCTGAGCTTCTTGTTGGCCGCCGTCACGGCGTCCCAGTCGGACCCGTTGACGTCCTCGATCGTGAGTCCCGCCTTGTTCAGCAGCTGCTGGTTGGCCTGGATGATCTGGACGACGTTGAACTCGGGGATGCCGTAGACGTGGTCGTCGAAGGTCACCTGGTCCAGTGCGGTGTCGAGGTAGGCGTCGGTGTCGATCTCCTCGCCGTCGATGCAGTCGTCGAGCGGGATGATCGCGCCGCGCGAGGCGAAGCTGCCGATCTGCCCCCGGTCGGCGTAGATGACCTCCGGCGGCTCACCTGTGGCCACCGCGGACAGGAACTGCTGGATGTCGAGGTCGCCCTCGATGAGCTTGACCTTGACGTCGCTGCCCAGAGCCGACTTGGCCTCCTCGAGCCGGGTGGTGGCGATCTCGTCGCTGGCGCCGAAGCCCATCACCGTGAGCTTGCCGCTGAGGTGGGCGTCCGGGTCGTACGACGTGTCGCTGGTCGAGTCCTGTGCCGCGGTGCCCTGGGCGCACCCGCTGATCAGCGCTCCGCCGGCCAGAAGGGCCAGCGTCGTCGTGAGACGTCGTGCCTGCATGGGGAGCCCACCTCCGAGACGTGTCCGTGCTACGTGCACCCGCTGCAGTACCCCATTTGGCGGGAAAAACGCTTGTCACGGAACCGTGTGGGGGCCGGTCAGGCGCTGCACCACCCGTGCCAGGACTCCGTGCGGTACTTCGTGGTCCACCCCATCGAGGTGTACAGGCCGTCGGCTCCGGTGGGGGAGTCCGCATCGACCTCGAGGTCCACGCGGTTGCGGCCCCGGCGGTGCGCGTCACGGAGGACGGTGTGCAGCAGGGCCTTGGCCACGCCCCGGCCACGCGCCCGGCGGTGCACGCCGATGTAGTCGACGTAGCTGCCCTCCAGGCCGTGGTCGTCGGCGGAGAGCACCGAGCTGACCAGCGCGCCACCCGGCAGGCGGCCCTCCTCCTCGTCGTCGATCTCCGCGATCCACCAGTGGTCCCACCGGTGGCCGGGGTCCTCGCGCAGCCGCTGGAGGAACTCCGGGAAGCTCTCCCGGTAGGAGTTGAAGTGGTCGGCGAACGACTCCTCGAGCATGTGGTGCACGACCTGGATGTCGCCGGCCAGCGGCATGCCGTCGCCGTGCTTGCGCACGCGGCGCACGTGGACGCCGGGCCTCAGGCCGGGCAGGCTCTCGGCGTCCTCGACGGGGCGGGTCATCTGCAGCCAGGTCCGGGTGTGCTCGTAGCCCTGGTTGGCCAGCCAGCGTTTCAGCGGCTCGTCGCCGGCGTACATCATGACGTCCAGCTGGGTCTCGTCCAGCTGACGGAGCCGGGCGATCTCGGCAGCCGCGTCGCAGGCCCACGTCAGGAGCTGGCCGGCGAGCGCGTCGGCCTGCTCGCACCCGGGCCTGATCGTCAGGTCGATCATCGTGCGTCCGGCCGCTCGGTCGTGGACGACGATCCAGGCGACGACCTCGCCACCGGGCGCCGCGACGAGCAGCTGCCGACGCGTCCACGATCCCGTGCCTGTGACGGCGGCCGCGACCGCCTCCACGTCGATGGAGTCGAACCCCCGGGCCGCTCGCTGGTGGGCCGCCGCCAGCTCGGCGAGGGGCTGGACGTCCTGCGCGAGGGGCACTCGCGCAGTCCAGCCGGGGGGTAGGTCGGACGGTGGGGGCGTCAGCGTACTCACCGCCCCATTCTCCTCCCTGCCCCCGCGCCGCCTTCCGGCGGCCCTCGGCCCGCCGGGGCGGGCACCGCCGCCTAGCCGTACACCTAGCGGCGGCGCAGGAAGCGGGTCAGCAGGCTCGCAATGCCCGACCCGGAGCTCCGTCCACCGGTGGCCGACGTGCCGCCGAGACCTCCGGTGCTGCCGCGCCGCGACGCGCCGCCGGCAAACCTCGAGATGACGCTCATGAGTCCAGCCATGGTTCCCTCCCAGGGCATGTGGTGCGTACGGGAGGGGCTCACCCAGGGGGCCGCGGTGGTACGCCATGTAGGACTTGAACCTACAACCCGCTGATTAAGAGTCAGCTGCTCTGCCAATTGAGCTAATGGCGCCTGAAGCGAGGCTTACGTTACCAGCGGAGCTCGGCCCCCTGAAATCGAGGGCGCCGCCCATCCGCCACCACCGGCCGTGCGAACTAGAGTCGTCACAAGGCCGGACGATGTGGCCCCGGCCCGCTCAAGGAGGCTCCGGAATGGGTTCAGACCCCGACTTGCGGCTCGTGCACTCGCGCGAGCCCGGCGACGTGGACGTCCTGGTGGGCAAAGTGGCCCGCGGCGACTCCACCGCGTTCGCGAGCCTGTACGACGAGCTGGGCTCCTCGGTCTTCGGCGTGGCCCGCCGGGTGGTCCGCGACCCGAACCGCGCGGAGGACGTGACCCAGGAGGTCTTCCTCGAGGTCTGGCGCAAGGCGCCGAGCTTCGACGACGCCCGCGGGTCGGCGAAGACCTGGATCTTGACCATCGCCCACCGGCGGGCGGTCGACGCCGTCCGCCGCAACGAGTCACAGAAGAAGTACGACGGCCGAGCAGTGGTCGACGAGGTCCAGCACACCCCCGAGCCGGTCGAGACGGTCATCCGCGACGAGGAGCACTCGCAGGTGCGCGACTGCCTGCAGACGCTCACCGAGCTGCAGATGGAGTCGGTGCGCCTCGCGTACTTCAACGGCTACACCTACTCGGAGGTGGCGGCCCTGCTGGACAAGCCGCTCCCCACGATCAAGACCCGGATGCGCGACGGCCTGATCCGCCTTCGCGACTGCCTGGAGGCACCCCGATGAGCACCGACGTCCACACCCTGTCGGGCGCCTACGCCTTGAACGCGCTGGCCCCCGACGAGGCTGCCGAGTTCCGCCGTCACCTCGACGGCTGCCAGGCCTGCCGGGACGAGGTCCGCGAGCTGCAGACAGCCGTCGCCCGGATGGGGGCGGCCGAGGCCAAGGCCCCGCCGCCCGAGCTCAAGGCGCGGGTGCTCGCTGCGGCCGACCGGACCCCCCAGGAGCCGCCCGCCCCCGGACGCCTCCGGAGCCGGGGAGGCGGCGGGCGGCCGTGGGCGCTCGTGCTGGCTGCGGCAGCCGCCGCCGTCATCGTCGCCGGGGCCGGGATCGTCGGCGTCCGGGCGGTGCTGGACCACGGTCCGCAGGGCGAGGACCCGACCTTGGCCCAGGAGGTCGAGATGGTCTTCGGGGCCCAGGACGCACACACCGCAACGGTGGAGACCGCCAACGGCGGCAGGCTCACGGTCGCGGTCTCGGCCAGCCGGGACGAGATGGCGGTCGACACCCGGCAGCTGCCGGCTCTCGACGGCGAGCACGTCTACCAGATCTGGGCGGTGCACGGTGAGGAGATGGTGAGCGCGGCGATCCTGAGCGACCCCGGGTCGGGCGCGGCGATGGGCATGCCGGACGCCACGACAGAGGTGGCGCTGACCGTGGAGCCGTCCGGCGGGTCCGAGCAGCCGTCCGGTCCGCCGATCGTCCAGGTCGATCCCCACGAGGTGCTGGAGAGCTGACCCGGCCGGTCAGGCGCTCGGTCAGTCGGGCGGTCAGTCGCTCTGGGCCAGCTTGCCGGTCGCCTCGAGCACGGCCATCGCGGCGTTGTGGCCGCCGATGCCGGAGACGGCACCGCCGCGCACGGCGCCGGAGCCGCACAGCAGCACGTTCGGCACCGGCGTCTGCACGCCCCAGCGCCGGGCCGGGGTGTCGAACACGGCCGTGTCGGGCGCCCACGGCCACGCGAGGGGGCCGTGGAAGATGTGCCCGCCGGGCATGGCGAGCTCGGTCTCGATGTCCTGTGGCGCCTTGGCCTGCAGGCACGGGACGCCGAACTTGTCGAGGGCCAGCAGGTTCTCGAGCGGCTCCTCGAGGTGGACGTTGATGCTGTCGAGGATCCGGATGACGGCCTCGTCGCGGTGCTTCTCGAGGTCGTCGGTGAAGAGCCGCGCCGGTGTGTGCAGGCCGAACCAGGTGAACGCGTGCTTGCCGTCCATGGCGAGGGGGCCCATCACCGAGGGGTCGGTGAGGCTGTGGCAGTACAGCTCGCCCGGCGGTGACTGCGGCAGCTCGCCCCGGGCAGCCTCGCGGTAGGACCGGTGCAGCTGCTCGTAGCCCTCGCCGAAGTGCACGGTGCCGGCGAACGCCGCCGACGACGACACGCCGGAGCGCAGCCGGGGGAGCCGGTCGAGCACCATGTTGATCTTCAGCTGCGAGCCTTCGGGCCGGGGGCCGGGGTCCTCGCCGAGCAGCAGCCGCAGCACCCACGGCGCGACGTTGCCCAGCACCCAGGAGCAGTCGACGGTGTGCGTGTCCTCGCGGGAGCGGTAGGACACCTGGGCCGAGCGGCCGTCGGTCTCCACCCGGGTGACGAAGGCGCGGGTGACCACCTCACCGCCGTACCGCCACACCGCTCGTTCCAGGCCGTGGCTGAGCGTCCCCATGCCGCCGACCGGCACCTTCCACTCGCCCGAGCCGTTGCCGACGACGTGGTAGAGGAAGCACCGGTTCTGCTCCAGCTCGGCGCTGTGCAGGTCGGCGAAGGTGCCGATGAGCGCGTCGGTCGCCACGACCCCGCGGACCACGTCGTGGGAGAAGTGCCGCTCCACGCCGGTGCCGATGGGTTCCTCCACCAGGAGGCGCCAGGTGTCGAGGTCGACGAGGTGCTGCATCTCCTTGCGGGGTCGGAGCGGCTCCAGGAGCGTCGGTGCGACGGTCCTCGCGAAGTCCTCGAGCCGGTGGTGGAACGAGCCCCAGGCGGCGTACTCGCGGTCGTCGCCGGTGAGCGCGCGGAACGAGTCGGCTGTGGCCTCGCCGGGGGTGCGCTCGACGAGGAGCCCATCGTGGAAGCCGCCGCCGAGCACGGGGGTGTACGACGCGGTGCGGCGGGAGCGCAGCTGCACGTCGAGCATGAGGTCCTCGGCGATCCGGTCGGGGAAGAGACTGACCAGGTAGGAGTACGGCGACAGCCTCGCCGGCAGGCCGGGGAAGACCTCCTCGGAGACGGCCGCCCCGCCGGTGCCCTCGAGCCGCTCCAGGACCAGGACCGACAGCCCGGCGCGCGCCAGGTAGGCGGCGGCGACCAGCCCGTTGTGCCCGCCCCCCACCACCACGACGTCGTAGTGCTGCTTGCTCGGTCCGTTCATCGTGCGCCAACGTACTAGTCGAAGCGTTCCGGGACCGGCGGTTGCTCCTCGGGGAATGGGCAGGAGCCCGAAACGGTTGACGTTTCAAGAACACCGAGTGAGGGGTGCCCATGCCTGCCGTGACCGTCGACGACCTGACCGTCCTCTCCCGCCTCCGCGGCCCCGGCCTCGGCGACGTCGTCCGACCGGTGGTGTCGGTGACGACGGCACCGCGCGGCTTCGAGGGTGAGGGCTTCCCCGTGCACCGGGCCTTCGCCGGCGTGGACCTGCGGCTGCTCGACCCGTTCGTGCACCTCGACCAGATGGGAGAGGTGGAGTACGCCGCCGGCGAGCCGAAGGGCACTCCGTGGCACCCGCACCGGGGCTTCGAGACGGTGACCTACATGATCGACGGCGTCATGGACCACCACGACAGCCAGGGCGGCGGCGGCACGATCACCAACGGGGACACGCAGTGGATGACTGCAGGCTCCGGCCTCCTCCACATCGAGGCCCCTCCGGAGTGGCTGGTCGCGCAGGGCGGTCTCTTCCACGGGCTGCAGCTGTGGGTGAACCTGCCGAGGGCGCAGAAGTGGACCCCACCGCGCTACCAGGACCTCCGTTCCTCCCAGCTGGGCCTCACCACCACCGCGGACGCCGGCGCGCTGGTGCGGGTCATCGCCGGTGCGGTCGGCGGCCAGGTCGGTCCCGGCGCGACGTACACGCCGATGGCCATGGTGCACGCCACCGTGGCGCCGGGTGCTGCGATGGACCTGCCCTGGGACGTCGAGTTCAACGCGCTGGTCTACGTGCTCTCCGGGGACGGCACCGTCGGGCCGGACCGGCAGCCGCTGCGCAGCGGTCAGCTCGCCGTGCTCGGGCGGGGCGACTTCGTCCACGTCGGTGCCGACGAGCGGCAGGAGTCGCGCCATCCCGCGATGGAGGTGGTCGTCCTGGGTGGGCGGCCGATCCGCGAGCCGGTCGCCTGGGGCGGCCCCTTCGTGATGAACAGCAGGGCCGAGGTGCTCCAGGCGTTCGAGGACTTCCAGCAGGGCCGGATGGGGCAGCTGCCGGCCTGACCGCGACCCGCATAACCCGGTCCGGAGGGCGTCGTTGGAACGACGTCCCCCACGGGTAGGGAGCAGCATGAGACGCACCGGGACCTCCTCTCCGCGACCTTTCGCGCCGCGCACGCCGCGCGTCTCTGCGGTGCTGACGCACACGTTCCGGTCCCTCGCCGTGGTGGCGGTCCTGACTGCGCCGTCCCTGGCCGGGCTCGGCGGGGTGGACGGCGGACGGACCGCCGCGCCTGAGTCGCCGTTCGTGGAGAGCCCGTCCGGGAGCCCGAGCGGCGCGTCGCCCGGCCCGGTCTGGAAGGCCGACTACTCCCGCCGCTTCCCCGGCTGCGTCCCGGCCGTGCTGTGGCCGGCCGACGAGAAGCCCGTGGCCGTGCTGACCCGCACCCCCGACGGGCGCGTGGACCGGGTGGCCCTGGACACCCAGCGGCGGCTCGTGCGACCGCTCCCCGCGGCGACCCGCACGATCGGGGCCTGTCGCTGAGCTGCCCCGCAGCTCACTCCGTGGCCGGTGGCTCCGGGGGAAGGATCGTGACGGTCGCCGTACCGTCGGCGCGGCGCGCACCGTCTACCGACAGCACGCGCACACGGAACGTCTCCGCCGGCTCCTCGACGGCGTCGGCGAGCACGGCCACGGAGACCTGCGTGCGTCGGGTCCCGGCCGGGATCCTGACCTTCCGTTCAAGCGGGACGTAGTCGTTCTCGTCCGCCTCGCCCGGCAGCGTGCCGATGACGAGGACGACCTTGTGGCTCTTCAGGCGGTCCATCCGGACCGGCACCTGCACCTGAACGGAACCCTCCACCGGCTCCGTGACCGTGGCGTCGGAGAGCCGCACCCGAGGCCACGGGTCGTCGTCGCGGATCGTCCCGACCCCGCGGTGGTCCGTGATCGTCAGGTCCCGGGGCTCGTCGAGGACCAGGCGCAGCCGCTCCCGCGTCTCGTCGATGCGGTCGCCGCGCACCCGGACGACGACCTGCCGTGCCGTCGTCCCGACGGGGAACTCGACCCGCGTGCTCACCGGCCGGAAGTCGCTGCCGCTGTCGGCGCTGCCGGCGACGGTGCGGACACCGACCGACACCGGCCGCGACGTGGGCCGGTCGAGGGTCAGGGTGAACACCAACCGCACGCGAGTGCCCGGGTCGGCCTCCTTGGCGCGCGCGTCCGACACCCGCAGCTTCGGCACCGGCGGGACCGGGTCGCCCGACGGGCCGAGCGCGGCGAAGCAGTATCCCCGGGCCCGCGCCCCCCGGATGATGGTGGGCACCGCGGCCAGGGTGATCGACGAGCGCGTCACGCCGTCGTGCAGGAGGACGACGTTGTGGCCGTGCGGACGCAGCGCGGACAGCACCCGGCCGGCGATGTCGCCGGCGTCGCCGGACTCCCAGTTGCGCGTGTCGACGTCCCACAGCACCGGGGTCAGCCCCATTCCTTCGAGCACCGCGACCACCCGTGAGTCGACGGCGCCGTACGGCGGCCGCACGAGCGGCGATGGTCGCACGCCTGCGGAGCGCAGTGCGGCATCGGTGCGTCGCACCGTGGCCCGGATCCCGTCGCTGGACAGGGACGGCAGCGACTCGTGGGCCCAGGTGTGGTTGCCGACGACGAACCCCCGGTCGTACGCCGACCGCGCCAGGCCGGGCGCCGCCGCCACCCGCTGGCCGACCATGAAGAAGGTCGCCGCCACCTTGCTGCCGCTCAGCACGTCGAGGAGCTGGGGGGTCACCGTCGTGGACGGCCCGTCGTCGAAGGTCAGCGCCACCAGGCCGGTGGAGCACGGCTGGACGGCGGCGGCCGCGGCGGTTGCCGGGGTGGCCGGAACCGCCGGCGCCGCCACCACCGACGCGACGCAGGCGAGACCGGCGATCGCCACCGCCCGGACCCGCCTCATGTCTCCATGATCGACCCCGGGCGACCGGCGGGGAGGTGGCCAAAGCCCCGTGTCCCGTCGCCGGGCGCCGGTGATGTCAGGCGAAGAGCGCGTCGCCGTAGTGCAGGACGACCAGGAGCGCGAGGAACAGCAGCCAGACCACCACGAGCAGCAGGTCGAGGTTGGCGCGCACCGCCCAGGCGAGGCTCTCGTGCAGCCGACGCGGGAGGTAGAGGTTGTTGTCGCGGATGTTGACGTGGGACATCTCGAAGAACACCAGCGTGGTCGCCACCGTCACCAGCGTGCACCACGGGCACAGCGCGCCGATGTCGAACATCGCCTCGTAGAAGAGCCAGTAGGCGAAGAGCAGCCCGATCGTGTACACGCCCTGGGCGGCGAGCATGAACCACCGGGGGAAGCGCACGCCACCGAGGCTCGCCACGGCGATCGTGATCACCACCGGCTCGGCGATGAGACCGAGGAACGCGTTGGGGAAACCGAGCAGCGAGGCCTGCCAGGAGTTCGCGACCGTGCCGCAGCTGAGCACCGCGTTGATGTTGCAGCCCAGGTCGGCCGTCGGATCCTTCGCGAGCGTGAGGGCCTCGGTCGACAGCACGAGAGAGGCCGCCAGGCTGGCGAGGGACGAGACGAGCATGACCGCCCACACCGTGGTGCTGCTCTGCCGGACGCGCCCCAGCCAGCCGATGTCCGCCGTACTCTCCTCGAGGAGGTCGTCCTCCTCCTCGTAGGCCTCGGCCTGGCGGCTCATTTCTCGTCGGCGGCGGCCTTGATGGCCGCGGTCAGGGGCCCGGCCTGGTAAGGGTTGCCCTCGAACGGCTCCCCGTTGATCCGGATCGTCGGGGTGCCGGTGACGCCGGAGTCGAACGCCTTCTGGGTCACCTCGGCCACCCAGCCGTCGTAGGTCCCGTCACCGAACTGCTCCACCGCGGCGTCGGGCACTCCAGCGTCGCGGGCGATCTCGGCGAGCTTGTCGTCGCTGAGGCCGGTGGAGTTCTCCTGCGGCTGGTTGGCGTAGAGGGCGGCGTGGAAGTCCCAGGCCTTGTCCGGGGCCTGGTCGACCACGGTGGCGAAGTCGTTCGCCGCGCGGGTGGAGTACTCGGTCCCCTGGGACGCCTTGTCGAGGAAGGCGATCGGCCGGAGGTCGACCTGGATCGTCTGGTCGGCCACGAGCTTGTCGAGCTCGTCGCCGTTGGCCTGCTCGAAGGCGCCGCACGCGGGGCACATGTAGTCGTAGAAGATCGTCACGGTGACCGGCGCGTCGGCCGACCCGATGAGCACGCCGCCGTCGTCGGTGGTGTTGTCCGGTGTCACGACCGCGCCGCTGTTGCCGCCCCCTCCACCGTCGTCGCTGGTCGCGGCCCGGACGACGAGGAACCCGATCGCGGCCAGCAGGCCCACGATCACCACGGTGCCGATCGCCGTGAACAGCCGCTGTCGCTTCTTCCGCCGCAGCGCCTCGGCTTCCCGGGCGCGGCGCATCTCCTGGGACTTGGCCCTCGCCTGTGTGCTCATCGGGTCTCACTGTAGTTGAGCGTCGCGGGCATGGCCGGAGGACCGATGTGACGCGCGGCACAAGGAATCCGGCGAGACCCCCGACCGCGCTCGCGCGGTCGGGGGTCTCGTGGCATGGGGTGAGTGACGGGACTTGAACCCGCGGCATCCGCGACCACAACGCGGCGCTCTACCAGCTGAGCTACACCCACCATGACTCCCCGGCACGTTGCCGCCCGGGGAGCAGCGGAAAAGTGTACCTGCTGTCAGGGGGTGGTTCGCTCCGCCCCCGACCCGTCGTCCGGTTCCTCGCTCGACCCGTCGGTGAGCCCGGTGAGGGAACCGCCGTGCTGCCGGGCCAGCTCCTTCGCGTCGGCCGATGCGGGCCCCGGTGCCGGCACGAACACCGCGGCGCGGTAGTAGCGCAGCTCCTCGATGCTCTCCTGGATGTCGGCCAGCGCCCGGTGGTTGCCGCGCTTGGGGGGCGCGTTGAAGTAGGTGCGTGGGTACCACCGCCGGGCGAGCTCCTTGATGGAGGAGACGTCGACCACTCGGTAGTGCAGGAAGGTCTCGAGCTCGGCCATGTCGCGCGCCAGGAACATCCGGTCGGTGCCGATGGTGTTGCCGGCCAGTGGCGGGCGGCTGCCGTCCGGGCAGTGCTCCTTGATGTAGTCGAGCACGCGCTGCTCGGCCTCGTCGACGGTGACGCCGCTGTCGAGCTCCACGAGCAGCCCCGACGCCGTGTGCATGTCCCGCACGAAGGGATCCATCTGTTCCAGCGCCTCCGCCGGAGGCTTGACGATCACGTCGATGCCCTCGCCGAGGACGTTGAGCTCGAAGTCGGTGACGAGCGCGGCGACCTCGATGAGGGCGTCCCGTTCGAGGTCGAGCCCGGTCATCTCGCAGTCGATCCACACCAGTCGGTCGTTCACCCGGACACCTTACTCAAACCGGACCACGGCCTATGTTGGCTCCCGTGACTCTCTCCGCGTTCGTCGCCGGGCTGCCCAAGGCCGAGCTCCACGTCCACCACATCGGCTCCGCGTCGCCGCGCATCGTCTCCGCGCTCGCGGAGCGGCATCCGGGTACCGTGCCGTCGGACCCCGAGGAGCTGCGGCAGTTCTACCGCTTCCGGGACTTCGGCCACTTCATCGAGGTCTACCTCGCCGTCGTCGACCTGGTCCGCGACGCCGAGGACGTGCGGATGCTGACCTACGAGGTCGCCGCCGACATGGCCGGGCAGAACATCAGGTACGCCGAGCTGACCTGCACCCCCTACACGAACGTGCGAGCGGGCGTCCCGATCGAGGCGTTCGTCGAGGCGGTCGAGGAAGCCCGGAACGCCGCCGAGCGGGACCACGGCGTCCGGCTGCAGTGGATCTGGGACGTGCCGGGGGAGTTCGGCGTGGAGGCCGCCGCGGCGACGGTGTCCTACCTCGACCAGGCGCCGTCGTCGCTCGTCGGGTTCGGCCTGGGCGGTCCGGAGGTCGGCGTCCCACGGCCGCAGTTCCAGCCCTACTTCGACGAGGCACGCGCCCGCGGGCTGCACTCCGTGCCGCACGCCGGTGAGACCACGGGACCGGAGACGGTGTGGGACGCGCTCCGGCTGCTCGGCGCCGAGCGGATCGGCCACGGGACGTCGTCCACCCAGGACCCGGCCCTGCTGGAGCACCTGGTGTCCGAGCGCATCCCGCTCGAGGTGTGCCCGACCTCGAACATCGCCACCCGCGCCGTGTCGGAGCTGGCGGAGCACCCCATCAAGGAGATGTACGCCGCCGGGGCGGTCGTCACCGTCAACAGCGACGACCCGCCGATGTTCGGCACGACGCTGAACCAGGAGTACGAGATCGCCGCCGACCTGCTGGGCCTGGATGAGGCGGGGGTCGCCGAGCTGGCGAGGAACGCCGTACGCGCGTCGTTCATGGCGGAGGCGGAGCAGCGGGTCCTGCTCGAGGAGATCGACTCCTACACGTCCGAGCGTGCCTGACGGGACCACTGGCTCTCTCCTCCCGCGGTCTCGCAGAGTCACGCTGGAGCCAGCAACGTCGGGTCCTGGAGCGTGACCGATGGTCATGACACACGTGATCGCATCTGTTTCTTCCGCTAGCGGCTGCGCGCCGCGGGCGCGCCGAGCCGCACCGCCGCTGGTGGGCCGTCTCCGGCCGGTCGTGGCGCTCTCGGGGGTCGCCCTCGTCGGGATGGTGGCCGCATCGGTGGCGGGGCTGCTCGTCGACGACCTGTACGGGACACCGAGCTCCACGGCGGCGATGCTGCGCGGCTACGACGCGGTGACGCTGGCGGCGGCCGCACCCCTGCTCGCCGTCTCGATGGTCGCCGCGCTCCGGGGCTCCCGGAAGGGGCTGCTCGTCTGGCTCGCGGTGCTGGCCTACAACGTGTACGCCTACGCGATCTACCTCTTCGCGACGGAGTTCAACGACGCGTTCCTGGTGCACGTGGCGGTGTTCACCAGCTCGGCGGTCGCCCTGGGGCTGGGGCTCGCCACGATGGACGTCGAACGGACCCGCGAGGCCTACCGGCCCCGGACGCCGGCGCGGCTGGTCGCCGTGCTGCTCGGCGCGCTGGCGCTCGCGCTCGGCGCCATGTGGGTCGTGGTGTCGGTGCAGAACGCGGTGACCGGCGACATCCCGGCCGGGAGCTCGCTGGTGGAGACGCCGCGGATGGTCCACCTGGGCATCGTGCTGGACCTGGCCCTGCTCGTGCCGGCGTACGCCGTCGCGGCGGTGCTGCTCTGGCGACGACACGCATGGGGCTACGTCCTGGCCGCCGTGCTGCTGGTGTCGGGGCTGCTGCACCAGGTCGGCTACCTGGTGGCGCTGCCGATGCAGGTGGCCGCCGACGTCCCTGGGGCCACCGCCTTCGACCCGGTCGAGCCGGTCATCGCCGGGCTGTACCTGGTCGGCGCCGTGCTGATGATCGGCGACGTGCGCAGAGAGCGCCGGTGACGCAGCACCGAGCTGTCCCGGCATGGGTGCCCGTGCTGGTGCTGCTGGCCTCGTGTGCCTCCCCATCGGGCTGCGGGAGGGCACCCACACCTATGTCGTCTTCGTCGAGGTGGGCACGGACCCCGCCTCGTTGCCGCCGCGGGGCCAGCGGCGGGCGAGCTGAGCACGGGTCGTGGGGCTGAGCGGGCGCCACGGCGCCCGCTGACTCCCACGACCCGCCGACGAGTGCCCCCGGCAGTGCCCCCGGCAGGATTCGAACCTGCGACCAACGGATTAGAAGTCCGTCGCTCTGTCCAGCTGAGCTACGAGGGCGAGGGATCGGACTTTACATTCCTCCGGATCGGTGGCTGCGAGCTCCGCCGGTGCAGCTCGGTGAGGTCGGGGACGTGCGGTCTGTCGCGAAGCCTGTGGCAATCGCGGGTGGTCTTCATCTTCGCGTTCGTCTTCTAGCTCAGCTCATTGATGGTGCGGGGGTTCCTCGCCGGGAACGATGTCGTCGACGACGGCTCGGGTGTGCGCGTGATGCAGTTCGTGACCCCGACCGCTGCCGCCGTGGGGGTGACCTTCGCGACCTTCCCCACTGTGGCGATCGCGCTGTTCTTCGAGCTGCCACCGGAGTGGTCGGCGGTCCCCGCCGCGGCCCGCTGGATCACCACCCTTCTCGAACCTGACCTCGCCACGAGCTGGAGCAGTGTCGCGGTGCTCGCTGCCTGGCTCGTCGGCGCGGCCGCGGTCGCCGTACGGACCTTCCGGTGGGAGGCTCGCACCTGACCGGCGCCGGTCTCCGGCTTTGGAAGGCGCGTCGTCATCACATACCCTGGCGGGTATGAACGTCGCCCGTCGCTCACTCTTCGTCCTGCTCGTGACCGCCCTTGCGCTCGCCCTGGCCTCCTGCGGTGGGACAGCGACCAAGGTCGACACCGGCATCGCCGCGCCGGACGACGTCGCGGCGCAGATCGCCGACGGCGCGATGGTCATCGACGTCCGGACGCCGGCGGAGTTCGCCACCGGGCACGTCGCGGACGCGGTCAACATCGACCTGTCCTCCCAGGACTTCGAGAGCAGGCTCGACGCGCTCGACAAGAACGCGGCCTACGTCGTCTACTGCCAGAGCGGCAACCGCTCCACGCAGGCGGTCGAGCAGATGGTGGACATGGGATTCGACGGCGTCGTGAACGGTGGCGGCATCGGTGCCCTGGCCGGCGCGGGGGTCGAGATCCGCTGAGTGGCGTTCGCAACCCGTCCGTCAGCGGTGCCGGCATGACCCTCGCTGCGTTGCGCGCCTGGCCGGCGCGCCGGTGGGTGGTCGCGCTGCTCGCCTCGCTCGGCGCCGCTCTGCTCGTGGCCGTCCCCACCGATCTCGTCGACACCCCGGTGTTCAGCAGGATGATCCCGCCGACGTGGTGGGCTTGGCCCTCGTTGGCGGTCTCGTCCGTGCTCGCCGGACTCCTCATCGCGTCCTACGTCGCCGGCCCCGAGGGCACGCCCACCGACCGCGGCTCGACGCGTGGGGGATGGGCCGGTGGCCTGCTCACCTACTTCGCGGTGGGGTGTCCGGTCTGCAACAAGCTCGTGCTCCTCGCGCTCGGCAGCGCCGGCGCGTTGACCTGGTTCCAGCCCCTGCAACCCTTCCTCCAGGTGGCGGCTGTCGGCCTGCTCGCCTGGGCGTTGCGCCAACGACTGCGAGGAGAGCTGGCCTGCCCGGTCGTCCCCGCAGCCGACCCCTCGGAGGTCCTGCATGACTGACGCACCAACCCGCCCGGCCGGCAGGGGCAAGAGCATCCTGGTGCCGGCCGTGGTCGCCGTGGTGGCCGCCGTCGTCCTGGCCGTCGCTCTCCTCGGTGGCTCCGGTTCCGACGCTGGTGCCGGCGCGAGCCCCGACTCCGGCACCGATCCCGGGAAGTCGGGGACCGGCGGTGACGACGGGCAGCAGTGGGGTCGTCGCATCGCCGACGACCCGATGGCCATGGGCGACCAGGACGCGCCAGTGGTGCTGGTCGCCTACTCCGACTTCCAGTGCCCGTTCTGCGGCAAGTTCGCCCGGGACACCGAGCCGCTGCTCGTCGACGAGTACGTCGATGACGGCACCCTGCGGATCGAGTGGCGGGACTTCCCCTACCTGGGGCAGGCGTCGCTCGCCGCCGCAAAGGCCGCGCGGGCCGCTGCCGCGCAGGGGAAGTTCTGGCAGTTCCACGACGCCCTGTACGCCGACCAGCCGCCGCCCAACAGCGGCAGGCTCGACGCCGCCTTCCTCGACGGGATCGCCGGGGAAGTCGGGCTGAGCCTGTCGAAGTTCCACGGCGTGATGCAGTCCGCGGAGGCCTCCGCCGCGATCTGGCGCGACTTCGAGCAGGGGCAGCAGGCCGGTGTCACGGGCACCCCTGCCTTCTTTGTGAACGGCCGGCCGATCATGGGCGCGCAACCGGTCGACGTCTTCCGCAAGGAGATCGAACGGGCGGCCCAGGAGGCGCAGTGACCGAGGTCGGCGTACTCGCGGCGCTGGCGGCGGGTCTGCTCGCGCTGCTGTCGCCGTGCAGCGCCCTGCTTCTCCCGTCGTTCTTCGCCTACGCCTTCACCCACACCCGCGCCCTGGTCGCCAGGACCGCCGTCTTCTACCTGGGACTGCTGCTCACGCTGGTGCCGCTCGGCGTCGGCGCCGGCGCTGCCTCCTCGCTCTTCTACGGGCACCGCTCGGTGTTGATCTCGGTGGCCGGGTGGACGTTGATCGGCCTGGGGGCGCTCCAGGCGCTCGGCGGTGGGTTCCGGCTGCCTCTCGTCGAGCGGCTTCGCGGGCTGGCGGGGCAGGGCTCGGGATGGCTGTCCACGCTGGCGCTGGGCGCGGTCTACGGTCTCGCCGGGTTCTGCTCCGGGCCTGTCCTGGGGGCGATCCTCACCGTCGCGGCCACCCAGGAGACGCCCTGGCAAGGGGGGCTGCTGCTCGCGGTCTACGCCCTCGGCATGGCCGCGCCGCTCTTCGTCCTGGCCGCCGTGTGGGACAGGTGGGAGCTGGGTCGGAGGTCGTGGCTGCGCGGCCGGGTGGTGAGTGCGGGGCCGCTGCGCGTGCACAGCACCTCGCTGGTCGCGGGGCTGCTGTTCGTGGGGATCGGCGTGCTGTTCCTGCGCTTCGACGGCACGGCGGGGGTCACGGGATTCCTCGGGCTCGGCGACACCACGGACCTCGAGGTGCGTGCCCAGGAGGCGGTCTCCGAGTGGGCGGCAGCCGTACCGGCCTGGGTGGTGCCGGCGCTCGTCCTCGCGGCTGCCCTGGTGCTGGTCTGGGTCCGCTCCCAGCACCGGTCCCGGCCGGAGCTGAAAGCTGACGTCGAGGACGCCGGACGCGGCCGCTGAGCGGTCGGCCCGCGCCTCACCCCAAGGGGTGCAATCGGGACGCAGACGCCGCTCCGTTCGACTCCGCCACCGGCGGCGGTCAACCGGCGCCGGCGACACCCATCGCCTTCACCGCCCGCGGCGCGGGGACGGACGCCACCGGCCAAGTCCAGTACGTCGATCGCACGGGAGGAACTGGCCAGGGACAGGAGGTCGACCATGGCACGGCCACCTGCATGGACGTCCAAGGCAACACAGCTCGCATCTCCGGCACGTGGAACGACGATGATGGTGCCTTCACCTCTTCGTGATCGACAACGGGCACGAACGCGCACGCCCAACAGAAGAAGAGCGGCACCGCGCGGCCGGGTCACCCGACGCAGCGCAGCAGCGAGCGCAGCCGGACCGGAGGTGGCGCTCTGCGCAGTGCCGGCGTCAACGGCACCACGTCCGTGGCGGCTCCGACCCGCAACGACAGCAAGGGCGGCAACGGCACGAGCCGCGACGGGGACACCACGATCAGCGCCGGTCGGACGTGCTGCTCGAGGCCACCACGGTGGCGGCCCCGCCGGCGCGGATGCCGGACGGCAACACGAACTTCGCCATCGGCTTCCACCTGCAGCCCAAGGGCGGCAAGAAGATGTACGTCACCGCGGAGGCGCGACGGCGGCTGGTCGGCCTACCTCAGCCGCGACGGTCACCAGCAGACCCTGGCCCGGCCCACGGTGACAGGCGACCTGGTGCGAATCACCCTGCCGGCCTCCGCGCTGGGCGCCCAGCGGGGGGCGTGGCGGTTCGACTCCAGCTGACGGCGGCAGCCGGAAGGTCGCAGCGGACCGCGGTCACAAGGTCGGCTGTTGCGCCTCCTGCCGCCTGCCGAACCGCCCGGCGATGACCACGTCGGTCGAGGAGTGCGCCACGATCGAGAGAGCGATGGTGATCCCCACCAGGTGGAAGAGCTTGTCCGCGTCCGCGATGCCGGACCCCAGCACCAGCAGGCCGTAGACCACCGACGCGAACCCCTTCGGCCCGAACCACATGGCCGCCAGCTGCTCCTCGCGGTCCATCCGTGATCCCAAGAAGGACACCCCCAGCGCCACGGGGCGGGCCACCACCAGGGCGAGCACGGCGAACAGCCACCCCGTCCACGGCGTCTCCTGGAAGAGGAACGACGGCGTCATCAGGGCCCCGAACACCAGGATCGCGACCAGCTTCAGCTGCTCGGCCACGAGCTCGCCGAGCTGCTCGAACTGGTGCCGGAACTCCTCGCTCATGGTGGCGACGGTGATGCCGGCGGCGAACGCTGCCAGGAACAGGTTGGCGTGCGTCACCTCACACAGCCCGAGCACGGCGATCCCGATGGCCGCCGGCAGCAGCGGCTGCAGGTTGCGGGTGGCGGCGAGGAACGGCAGCCTCTCCAGCCACAGCACGAAGGCGGGCACGGCGATTCCGATGACGATGCCCAGGGCGAGCTCCTCGGCCAGCTTCCAGCCCCCGGCCTCCATGCCTCCGGCGGCGGACAGCAGCACCAGCACGATCGGCAGCGCGAGCCCGTCGTTGACACCGGACTCGACGTTGAGCAGGTGCCGCAACCGGTAGGGGACCTCGTTGCGCCCCACGATCGCCGAGGCGAACACCGGGTCCGTCGGTGCCAGCACCGCGCCGAGCAGGAACGACTGCAGCCAGGTCAGCCCGACCACCCAGTGGGCGAGTCCCGCGGTCACCAGCAGGGTCAGCGGCAGGCCCAGCAACAACGCGCGCCCAGGGAGATGCCACGCCCTGCGCAGGTCACCGAGCCCGACCTTCATGCCATCGCTGTAGAGCACCGTGAACAGCGCGAGCTCGGCCAGCACCGACACCCCCTGGTCACCGGCGTCGATGTGCAGCACGTCGAGCACGCCGGGCCCGAGGAGGAAGCCGCCGAGGAGGAACAGCACGGCGGTGGAGATCACCGTGCGGTGCGCGAGCTCCGAGATCAGCACGCCGACGATCAGCAGTACGCCGAAGCAGAGCACGAGCACGGGGATGTCCACGACGGTCGATTATCCGGGGCGGTGGCAACGCCCCCGGCCGCGGGGCCGGCGCTAGCATCGGCCGGTGCCCATCCTCCGTCGGGGTCCCGCTGCTCCGGATGCCGGTCGCGCGCTGCGCATGCGTCATCCCGCGCAGGTGATCGTGGTCGCGTTCGCCGCGGCCGTCGGGGTGGGCACCGTGGCGCTGATGCTGCCCGTCTCCCGCAGCGGCCCTGGCTCCGCGGGGCTCGCGGATGCGCTCTTCACGGCCACCAGCGCCGTGTGCGTCACAGGCCTGGCGACGGTCGACACGGCGACGTACTGGAGCGGCTTCGGTCAGGCGGTGATCCTGCTGCTCATCCAGGTCGGTGGCTTCGGGATCATGACCATGGCGTCCCTGCTCGGTCTGCTGGTCTCCCGCCGCCTGGGTCTCCGGTCGCGACTGACCGCAGCGGCGGAGACCAAGAGCCTCGGCCTGGGCGACGTACGGCGGGTGCTGGCCGGCGTGCTCCGGGTGAGCGTCCTCATGGAGGCCGTCACCGCCGTCGTCCTCACCGTCCGCTTCGCCTCCGGCTACGACATGTCTCCTGGGCGGGCGCTCTACCACGGCGTCTTCCACGCCGTCTCCGCGTTCAACAACGCCGGCTTCGCGCTCTACAGCGACAGCCTGACCCGCTACGTCACCGACCCCTGGGTCTGCCTGCCGGTCTCCGTGGCGGTGATCCTCGGAGGTCTCGGTTTCCCGGTGCTGCTCGAGATGCGCCGGGAGTTCCGACGCCCGCGCCGGTGGAGCCTGCACACCAAGCTGACCGTCGGCGCCACCTTCTGGATCCTGGTGGTGTCGTTCGTCTTCGTGACGGTCGCCGAGTGGCACAACCCCGCCACGCTCGGCGGTCTCCACACGCCGGGCCGCCTGCTCGCCGGGTTCTTCCAGGCCGTCATGCCCCGGACCGCCGGGTTCAACACCCTCGACTACTCCCAGATGGGGGAGGGGACCCTGCTGGGCACCGACATGCTGATGTTCATCGGCGGCGGCTCGGCCGGCACCGCCGGCGGCATCAAGGTCACCACCTTCATCCTGATGTTCTTCGTGATCTACGCCGAGGTTCGCGGTGAGCGCGACGTGCACGCCGGTGACCGCCGCATCGGCGAGCGGGTGCAGCGGCAGGCCCTGACCGTGGCGCTGCTCGGCATCGGCCTGGTCGCCGTGGTGACGCTGGTGCTCCTCGAGGAGACGTCGCTGCCCACCGACCGGGTGCTGTTCGAGGTGGTCTCCGCCTTCGGCACCGTGGGGCTGTCCACCGGCATCACCCCTGACCTGCCCACCGCGGGTCAGCTCCTGCTCGCGGCACTGATGTTCGTCGGCCGCCTCGGACCGATCACCCTCGTCTCCGCCCTCGCGCTGCGCGAACGGCAGCGGCGCTACACCCTCCCGGAAGGACGGCCCCTCATTGGCTAGCAACGGAAGGCAGGCCGCCGTCGTGGTCGTCGGCCTCGGCAGGTTCGGTACGTCGCTGGCGCTCGAGCTGGCCGACGCCGGCATCGAGGTGCTCGGAGTGGACCACGACCCCCGCGTGGTCCAGTCGCTCGCCGGCCGGCTCACGCACGTCGTCGAGGCCGACACCACCGACGAGGAGGCGATGCGTCAGCTCTCGGTGCAGGAGTTCGAACGCGCGGTGGTCGGCATCGGCAGTCACCTGGAGTCCAGCATCCTGTCGGCGTCGGTGCTCCTCAGCCTCAAGGTGCCGCAGATCTGGGCGAAGGCGATCAGCTCGGCGCACGCCCGCATCCTGGATCAGATCGGGGTGCACCACGTGGTCCGGCCCGAGCACGACATGGGCAAGCGGGTCGCCCACCTGGTGAGCGGCCGGATGATGGACTACATCGAGTTCGACGACGGCTACGCCATCGTGAAGACCGAGGCGCCGCACCGGCTGCACGGCCTGTCCCTGGCCGAGTCCCGCCCCAGGTCCAAGTACGGCGTCACCGTGGTCGGGGTGAAGCGCACCGGCGAGGGGTTCAGCCACGCCACCCCCGACACGGTGGTGGAGACCGGGGACCTGCTCATCGTGTCCGGGGCCCGCGACGAGGTGGAGCGCTTCAGCGACTTCCGCTGACGAGCCGCACCTCGTCGGTGACCTCCCACCGGTACTGCCCCTGGGTCCGGGTGACGAGCACCTGGGTCACCCGGTCGCACCGGACGCACACGTCCAAGGGCTGCAGGTCGAGCAGGAGCCGGCTCAGCCGCGCCGGGTCGGTGCTGCCGTTGACGTAGCCCAGACTGACGTGCGGCAGGAACTCGCCCTCGATGTCCTCGGGTGGGGTGATGCCCGCTCCAGCCATCGCCTGCCGGATCCGGTGCCGGACCCGCCGCAGGTCCTCGCGCGGCTCGGCGGCGAGCACGACCGCGCCGGGCAGGGCCGTCACCGGTCCCAGCTGCAGGTCGATCGGAGCCTCGTGCGTCAGCTGCCGCCGGAGCGTGTCGCTCGCTGCCCCGAGCTCGGTGCGGGGAGCTCGTCGGCGAACCCCACGTCGGCGACCGTGAGGTGCAGCCAGTCCGGGGCGACGATGTCGGTGCCGGCCTCCTTCAAGGGCCCCGCGGCGGGTTCGACCGCGCTGCGGAGCTGCGGCGCGTCCTCGAAGGTGAGGTACCACAACAGCCTTGGCCGGTCGGCCGTCCAGTCCGGCCGCCACGTCCAGTGGTCACGGAACTCGCGGACATCGGTCCACGCAACCATGGGCAGTCCTTCCCGAGCATGCGCCGCGGACGGTCGGCGGACAGGTACCCCGCCGTGTCGCGTGTCACACCTGCCGGGGCCCCGTCGAGACTGCCGCCCGGGCCGTCAGCCGACGACCGCGCACGCGCCGAGGTAGGCGGCCAGCAAGGTCCGCGCGACGTCCCCGACGGCGTCGTCGGGCGGGAGGAACTGCGGGTGGTGCAGGCCGGGCTGTCCCGGCCCGCCGGGTCCGACACCGACGAAGACCATCAACGACGGGAACCGGTCGCAGTAGAAGGAGAAGTCGTCGGCCCCGCAGGAGCGCATCGGCGGCGCCGGCTTCAGTCCGGCCGACTCGATCCGGGACGCCGCCGCGGTCGTGAGGTCGACGTCATTGCGCAGCACCGGTGCCCCCCGAGTCACCTGCACCTCGACGTCGCAGCGGTGCACCTCGCACACCGCCTCCGACGTCGAGTGCAGCGCGGCGTGCAGCCGGGTGCGGTCGTCCTCGTCGAAGGTGCGCAGCGTCCCGGTCATCCGGACGACGGCGGGCACGACGTTGGGAGAGTTCCCCCCGCTGATCGAGCCGACGCTGAGCACCGTCGGGTTCGTGGGGTCCACCTGCCGGGAGATCAGGTGCTGGAGGGTCCCGACCAGGTCCGCCGCAGCCACCACCGGGTCTGCGGTGAGGTGCGGGTACGCCGCGTGCCCCGGCCGGCCGAGCACGTCGACGGAGAAGGCGTCCGACGCAGCGTTGACCGGCCCGGGCGTCGCCGCGAACTGGCCCGCCGGCAGACGCGGCTGCACGTGTGCGCCGAGGAACGCGCGGACGTCGTGCTCGGCGAGCTCGGGGGACTCGGTGATGTCCTGGCCGCCGGACGGGTAGGTCTCCTCACGCGGCTGGAGCGTCAGGAGGAGGGGCAGCGGCCCACCGACGTCCTGCAGTGCCCGGGCCACCGCGAAAGCCGCCGCCAGGTGCACGTCATGTCCGCATGCGTGCATCGCGCCGTTCGTGGACCGCCACGGCACCTCGGTGCGCTCCTCGACCGGCAACGCGTCCATCTCGGCCCGCAGGCCCACGACCGGGCCGTGGGCGGGCCCGATCCTCACCAGCGCTCCACCGACGGTCAGCGGCTCGGTGTCGGCGCCGAGCGCCGCCAGCATCGTCGTGGTGGTGACGTGCTCGTCCCCGCTGAGACGCGGGTCGGCGTGCAGCCGTCGACGCAGCTGCTGTGCCTGGCCCAGGTAGGCGTCGAGGCGCTCGAACAGGGCCGGGGACAGGTCGTCACTCCAGGCGTCACTCCAGGCGGGCTCCATGGCACAGGACGTTAGCCACCACCGGGCGGGATCTGTCGATACCGGTCTTGTCGGAAGTCCGGGACAAACGTCGCGAGAAATGGCAGTTCGGCCCTGGCGGGGTCGACTGAGGCGACGGACGCTGGAAGGGAACGGGAGGAGCAGTGGGATGATCGACTGGGAGAGCGAGAACTGGGGAAAGCCCGGCTACAACGTCCATGTTGCCGGCAACGGTTCGTGGTGGGACGAGGACGAGGACCACGCAGAGTAGCCCCGACGGGCAGTGGCGGAGCGCCTGAGAGGGGTGGGATGCTGCACGGCGTGTCAGTTCCCCGGGATGACGAGCCGGCTGCGCCGTCGCCCCAGGGGCGCGGCGCCGCCGGACGCGCTGCTGCGGCCCGCCGCCTGGCGCCCGGCGAGCAGGGCAACCCGGCTCTGAGCCGGTTGGTCGAGCTCGCCGCCCGGCTGCTCGGGGCGCGGTCGGCGCAGGTGTCGATCCTCACCGACGTGCAGCGGGTGGCCGCAGGCTTCGGCCAGGCAAGCGCCGGCGTGGGCACCGAGGGGCCGCTCGAGGACTCCCTGTGCACGGTGACGGTCGCCGCAGGCGCACCGCTCGTGGTCGCCGACGCTTCCACCGACGAGCGCGTGCTCAACCTGCCCCCGGTCCATTCGGACGCGGTGGGGTCCTACCTCGGCGTACCGCTCATGGCCGAGGACGGCCACGCCATCGGCGCCCTGTGCGTCTTCGACCCCGAGCCGCGGACCTGGTCGGACGCCGACGCCCAGCTGTTGGAACAGCTCGCCGCCCCCGTGGTGGCCGAGCTCGAGCTGGCGGCGTTGAGCGCGGACTACGACCAGAGCCGGCTGGTCTGGCAGCTGGCGATCGACGCCGCCGGTGTCGGCGCGTTCGACTGGGACATCCCTTCGGACCAGCTGCGGTGGGACGACCGGTTGCTCGAGCTCTTCGGCCTGCAGCGCGAGACGTTCAGCGGGACCATCGAGGGCTTCAACGCCGCCGTACACCAAGACGACCTCCCCCGGGTGATGCAGGCGGTGCAGGGCGCGATCGAGTCCTGCGGACGGTACGAGGCGGAGTACCGCATCGTGCTCCCCGAGGGGCGACTGCGCTGGATCGCCGCGCGTGGGCAGGTGCTCTGCGATGACGGCGTCGCCAGACGGCTGGTGGGAGCGGCGTACGACTCGACCGCGGTGCAGGAGGGCGAGGCGCGTGTGGCGCGGATCCTCGAGGCCATGCCCACCGCCTTCTACAGCGTGGACGGAGAGTGGCGCTTCCGCTACGTCAACGCCGAGGCGGAGCGACTGCTGGGGCAGAGCCGTGAGGAGATGGTCGGGCGCTCGTTGTGGGAGCTGTTCCCGGCCGCGGTCGAGAGCGACTTCGAGACGCACTTCCGCGGCGCCGTCGACAGCGGGGTCCCGGTGTCGTTCGACGCCTACTATCCCGCGCCGCTCAACGGCTGGTACGAGGTGCGGGCGTGGCCGAGCCCCGAGGGACTGTCGGTCTACTTCGTCGACATCACCGCGCGGCGCCGGGCGCAGGAGGAGCTCGAGCGCGTCGCGCGGAGCAGTGCCCTGCTCGCCCGGCTCAGCACCGAGCTGACGGCGACCCTGGACAGCACCAAGGGTGTAGGTCGCCTCGCGTCGTTGGTGGTGCCCGAGCTCGCTGACTGGTGCGTGGTGACGCTCGTCGACGAGGACATCCATCCCGACTGGCGTCGCCGGCTCCACGACGTGGGCAGCTGGCACGCCGATCCCGCGCTGCGCCCCCTTGTGGAGCGCTACGCCGAGACCCGGGTCGCTGCCCTGACCGACGACTCGTTGATGGGGAGAGCCCTGCGGTACGGCGAACCGGGCATCGAGCTCTACGAGGCCACCGAGGTGCTCACCGGCGTGCTGTACCCGGGGGAGGCCCGCGACATCTGCATGCAGCTCAACCCGGCGGCGGTGGCGGTGCTGCCGCTGCGCGGTCGCGGGCGCACCGTGGGGCTGCTCACCGTCTGTCGCGGCCGCGAGCGCGACCCGTTCACACCGGCGGAGGCCGAGCTGCTCGGCGAGGTCGCCACCCGGGCCGGTCTGGCCCTCGACAACGCCCGGCTCTTCGAGCAGCAGCGGGCTCTCGCGGAGGGACTGCAGCGGGCGCTGCTCACCGCGCCGCCCCAGCCCGACCACGTCGAGGTCTCGGTGCGCTACGAGCCGGCGGCCCAGGTCGCTCAGGTCGGCGGTGACTGGTACGACTCGTTCCTGCTCCCGGACGGCTCCACCGTCATCGCGATCGGCGACGTCGTCGGCCACGACACGGCCGCGGCTGCGGCCATGGGGCAGGTCCGCAGCCTGCTCCGTGCGATCGCGGTGCACACCGGCGACGGCCCGGCCGACGTGCTGCACGGAGTGGACCGGGCCATGGACACGCTGCAGGCAGACACCACGGCGACGGCCGTGGTGGCCCGGTTGGAGCGGAACGAGGACGAGGAGGCGCGGGAGGTGACCCGCTTCCGCTGGTCCAACGCCGGCCACCCTCCTCCGATGGTCATCAACCCGGACGGCAGCGTGGTGGAGCTGAGCGCGGTGGAGTCCGACCTCCTGCTGGGCCTCGAGCCCGACGCCCGGCGAGTGGAGTCGGTCGTCACCCTCGACCGCGGGGCGACCGTGCTGCTCTACACCGACGGTCTCGTCGAGCGGCGAGGACAGTCGCTGGACGAAGGGCTGCGCCGGCTCCGCGACGCGCTCGAGCGGCTGACCCCGCTGGGCCTGGAGCTGGACCGGTTCTGCGAGCACGTGCTGCGCGAGATGCTGCCCGAGCGGCCCGACGACGACGTCGCCCTCGTCGCCGTACGACTGCGCTGAGGCGCGATGCGGGTCACAGGGCCCGACCCGTTTGGCGGGGGTGCGCCCCGGGGTACATCCCTTTCGGCCCGATTCGCACCGCACCACCGAACCCGGAAAGGCACGAGGCTCCCGATGATCTTCGCTCCCACGTTGTCCCGGCAGGAGCGCGCGGTCGTCGGTCGACTCCAGGTGCTCGGTCTCGACGGCGAACGCTGCATCAAGCCACGGCACGATTTCCGCGACGAGCTCCGTCACCGGTTGGTGACGGAGGCCGGCGCGCGGACCGGCTCCGGCGAGGGCCTCACCCTCGCCGGCTGCTGAGCTCAGCCGCGCAGCGAGGCCATCCACTCCTCGACCGCGTCGGGCTCCCGGGGAAGCGCCGCGGACAGGTTCCGGTGGCCGTCGCCGGTGACGAGGATGTCGTCCTCGATGCGGATGCCGATGCCGCGCATCTCCTCGGGGACCAGCAGGTCGTCCTCCTGGAAGTACAGGCCCGGCTCGACGGTGAGGACCATGCCCTCGGCGAGGGTGCCCTTGGTGTAGGACTCCTCGCGCGCCCGCGCACAGTCATGCACATCCATGCCGAGCATGTGGCTGGTGGCGTGGAGCGTCCAGCGCGCATAGACCTTGCTGTCGGGAGACAGCGCCTCCTCGGCCGACACCGGCAGCAGGCCCATGTCCTCCAGTCCGTGCGCCAGCACGGCCATCGCCGCGTGGTGGGGGGCCAGGTAGTCCACGCCGGGACGCACCGAGTCGATGCCGGCCTGCTGAGCGGTGAGCACCAGCGTGTAGAGCTCGCGCTGCAGCGGGGAGTAGCTGCCGCTGACGGGGATGGTGCGCGTCACGTCCGCGGTGTAGAGCGTCGTTGCCTCCACGCCCATGTCCAGCAGGACCAGCTCACCCGGCCGGATCGGCCCGCTGTTCTCGATCCAGTGCAGCGTGGTGGCGTGCCGACCGCCGCCGACGATGGAGTCGTAGCCGATGTCGTTGCCCATGGCCCGTGCCCGGCGGAAGAAGGTGCCCTCCACCCACCGCTCACCGAACTCGAGCACGCGGTCCCACTCGCGGACCGAGTCCTCGAAGCCCAGCGTGGTGATGTCGCAGGCCTCCTGGAGCTGCCCGATCTCCCAGTCGTCCTTGACCAGCCGCAGCTCGGACAGCACGGTGGCGAGCTCCTCGTCGCGGCCCTGGTCCGGCGCGACCATCGCGTCCACGCGGGCGTCCACCCCGCGGAGGACCCGGGTCTTGCCTGACCCGGCGAGTGTGTCCGGCAACGTGTCGATGTGGCGGCACGCGAGCCCGAGCGACGAGGACATCTCGTTCAGGGACGGCCGGCGACCGGCCCACAGCTCGCCGTACGCCCGGTCCCGGAAGAACTCGTCGGTGTCGCGCGAGGAGCGCGGACGGGCGTACAGCACGGCCTCGCCGTCCTCCAGCACCAGCACGGCGTCGCTGGTCTGGTTGCCTGACAGATGGGTGTGCGCGGTGTCGGGGCGGAACCGGTAGTCGGTGTCGTTGGCCCGGACCTTGAAGGTGCCTGCGGGCACGACGAGCCGCTCCCCGGGCAGCAGGTCGGCCAGCCGGCCGCGGCGCTCGGCGGCCCACGGGGCGACGGGATGCGGCGGCAGGTCGAGCTCGCGATCGCCCCATCCCGTGCGCATGAACGCGGCGTACGCCGGCGGCACCTTCTGGTCGTGCTTGGCGGCGCGGACCTCTCCCGCGCTCTCCTCCGGCGTGATGTTCTCCTCGGTCATCGGGCCACTGTACGGCGGGTTGGACGCGGGGCCGATGGATAACCTGAGGCCATGACCTGGACCGCCGGCGACGGGCCTGGACCCGCCTTCGGGGTCGCCCCGCCAGTCATTCCCCCTTCAGTCACGCGCAAGCACGGCGTGCGTGGCGTCCTCTTCACCGTCGTCGTCGCCGTCGCGCTGCTGGTGGGAGCCGCCGTGCTGGCCATCGTCCTGCTGGCGGTGGGCCGGCCGGAGGCCATCGTGATCGGCCTCGTCCTCGCCATCGTGCCGGTCGGTCCGCTCGTCGCGTGCTACCTGTGGCTCGACCGCTACGAGCCGGAACCGGTACGCCTGCTGGCGCTGGCCTTCGGGTGGGGCGCGCTGGTCGCCACCGGGGCGGCGCTGCTGCTGCAGACCGCGGACGCGCTCCTCAACGCCTCCAGCGAGGCGTGGTCGGCCGTCATCATCGCGCCGGTCACCGAGGAGGCCGGCAAGGGCATCTTCGTCCTGCTGCTGCTGTGGTCGCGACGCCACGTGATCGACGGCGTGCTCGACGGTCTCGTGTACGCCGGGCTCGTCGGTGTCGGGTTCGCCTTCACCGAGAACATCTTGTACTTCGCCGGTGCCTACACGGGGGGACCGGACTTCGGCTCGGGCGGGATCGGATCTGCGACCACCCTCTTCGTGCTCCGGGGCGTGTTCAGCCCGTTCGCACACCCGTTGTTCACCTCCGCGATCGGCATCGGCGTGGGCGTCATGGTCTCGACCCGCAGCCTCGGTCTGCGCGTCGTCGCGCCCGTCGTCGGGTACGGCGTCGCGGTGCTGTTCCACGCCGCCTGGAACGCGTCGGCGTACCTCGCCGGAGGCGAGTACTTCCTGTTCACCTACCTCTTCGCGATGGTGCCGGGGTTCCTGGTGCTCGTGGGCCTGGCGATCTGGTTCCGCGTCCGAGAGGGCACCATCTTGTCGCGGGCGATGACCGACCTCGCTCGGCTCGGGTACCTCCACCCCGACGAGGTGGCGTGGCTCGTCCGGCTGCCGGCCCGGCGCTCGGCCCGGGCCAACGCCGCGCTGCGCGGGGGACCGGCTGCGGGACAGCTCATGCGGGACTACCAGCAACAGGCCATCGAGTTCGCCGCCCTGCACCACCGGGTCATGCGGGGCACCGCAGCCGCCGACTTCCGCGACCGCGGGGCACTGATGGCGCAGCGGCTCGCTGCGCTCCGCGCCCACCTGATGCTGCCGATGCACGCCGCCCCCTCGATGCCGCGGCACCGCCGGGACTGGGCATGACCACCCAGGGGCTGGTCGCGGCCCTGGAGGACCTTCGGGCCGCGCTCGGCCAGGTCGACCTCCCGCTCGAGGTGCCGGGGGCCCGGGAGCAGCGGGCGGCGCGGGCCGAGGTGCTCGGTCAGCTCGACGACTACGTGCTGCCGCGACTCCGGGCGATCGACGCGCCCCTGCTGGCCGTGGTCGGCGGCTCCACGGGGGCCGGCAAGTCGACGCTGGTGAACTCCCTGGTGGGTCGCACCGTCACCGAGCCGGGCGTCCTGCGCCCCACCACGCGCTCCCCGGTGCTCGCCTTCAACCCCGCCGACGCCGCGTGGTTCGAGGACACCAGGATCCTCCCGGAGCTGGCCCGCACCTCGGCCGCCACCGGTGACCCGCGGTCCCTGCACCTCGTGTCGGTCGACGCGGTCCCCGCCGGCCTGGCGATCCTGGACGCCCCGGACATCGACTCGGTCGAGGTCCGCAACCGCGCGCTCGCCGCCCAGCTGCTGGCCGCCGCGGACCTCTGGCTGTTCGTGACCTCGGCCGCCCGGTACGCCGACCAGGTCCCGTGGGACTTCCTCAAGGCGGCCGCGGAACGCAGCGCCGCCGTGGCGGTCGTGCTGGACCGGATCCCCGGGGGCGCGCGTGACGAGGTGGCCGCACACCTGCGCGAGATGCTCAGCCACCGTGGCCTGGAGGGCTCACCGCTGTTCCCGGTCGAGGAACGTGCCCTGGACGCCGACGGGCTCCTGCCGGCCGACCAGGTGGCCGGCATCCGCGAGTGGCTCGACAGCCTCGCCGACGACGCGACCGGGCGCGCCGCGGTGGTGCGGCAGACGCTCGACGGCGCCATCCGGTCGGTGGCCCGCCGCGGGGCGGAGGTGGCGACCGGGCACGCGGCCCAGGTGGACATGGCGGACCGGTTGGCGGTCGACGCGCGCCACGCCTACGCCCAGGCCGGTCGCGAGGTCGCCGAGGCCTCCGCGGACGGCACCCTGCTGCGCGGCGAGGTGCTGGCGAGATGGCAGGAGTTCGTGGGCACCGGTGAGCTGCTGCGTTCGCTCGAGTCGCGGGTGGGACGGCTGCGCGACCGGATCGGTGGCTGGTTCCGCGGCAAACCGCAGCAGGCGGAGCGCGTCACAGTCGCGGTCGAGAGCGGGTTGGAGGCGCTGCTGGTCGAGCACGCGGAGGCCGCTGCGGAGCGGGCCTGGCGGTCCTGGTCGTCGGTCGAGGCGGGCAAGCGACTCCTCGACGCCGGAGGCCATGACCTGGGCCGGGCATCGCGTGACCTGCGCGGCGCCGCCGAGCGGACGGTGCGCGACTGGCAGCGCGGTGTCCTCGAGATGGTGCGCACCGAGGGCGGCGACCGGCGGACCACCGCGCGCTTCCTCGCCTTCGGCGTCAACGGCCTGTCGGTGGCTCTCATGGTCGTCGTGTTCGCCCACACCGCCGGCGTCACCGGTGCCGAGGCCGGCATCGCCGGCGGCAGCGCGGTCCTCGGCCAGAAGCTGCTGGAGGCGGTGTTCGGCGACCAGGCGGTGCGGCGGCTCGCCGAGCACGCCAGCCGCGACCTGGGCGAACGGGTGGAGGCGTTGTACGCCGACGAGGCCGGTCGGTACCTCGCCGTTCTCGCCGCTCTGGAGCTCGACGGCGCGGACACGGAGGTGCTCCGCGGCGTGGTCCGCCGGGTGCAGGACCTCGACGACCCGGGGGCGCCGCGATGAGCTCGATGGTGGAGGCCGCCAGACGCGTCGCCGGACGGGGCGGCCCGTCGGTGGGGGACCGGCTCACCGCGCTCGACGCTGCGGCGCACGCCGCCAGGGGCCGTCTGGACGACGACCTGGTGGACCGGGCGGAGTCCGTCGTACGCCGTGGCGCGGGGCGGCTGGCGATCTCCGGCGACCACACCGTCGTCGCGCTCGCCGGCGCGACCGGGTCCGGCAAGTCCTCGACGTTCAACGCGCTCACCGGCACCGACCTCTCCGCCGTCGGGGTCCGGCGGCCCACGACGGCGACGACCACGGGCGTCGTGTTCGGAGGAGCCGACGCCTCCGAGCTGCTCGACTGGCTGGTGGTCCCGCGCCGCCACCGGGCCACGGGGGACTCCGACCTCGACGGGCTGGTGCTGCTGGACCTTCCCGACCACGACTCCACGGAGGTGGCCCACCACCTGGAGGTCGACCGGCTCGTGCAGCTGGTGGACCTGCTCGTGTGGGTGCTGGACCCGCAGAAGTACGCCGACGCCGCCCTGCACGAGCGTTATCTGCGGCCGCTCGCCACGCACCGTGACGTGATGATCGTCGTGCTCAACCACATCGACGAGGTGGCGCCCGTCGAGCGCGGCCGGATGGTCGAGGACCTGGAGCGGCGCCTGGCCGAGGACGGGCTGGACGGCGTACCGGTGCTCGCCGCCTCCGCCACCGTCGGGGACGGCATGCCCGAGCTGCGGGCCCTGGTCGCGCGCCGCGTGAAGGAGAAGCGCGCAGCCGCCGCGCGACTCTCCGCCGACGTGACGGCGGTCGCGCGGGACCTGCAGGAGCAGAACGGCCGCACCGACCCGCAGCAGGTGCGGCGCGCGGACCGGGCGGAGCTGGTCGACGCGTTCGCCGATGCCGCGGGCGTGCCGACCGTCTCCCGAGCCGTGCAACGGTCCGTCGCGCGGCGCGGCGCGCAGCACACCGGGTGGCTGGTGACCTCCTGGCTGAGCCGGTTGCGGCCGGACCCGCTGCGGCGGTTGCACCTCGACGTGGGGGACTCGGGGAAGGAGCTGACGGCGCTCGGCCGGGCCTCGATGCCCGAGCCGACGCGGGTGCAGCGGGCCCGGGTCGACGGCGCGGTGCGGGCGGTCGCGGGTGCGGTCGGTGACCAGCTGACGCCGGCGTGGTCGGACGCCGTACGCCGCGCCTCCGTCTCGCGCCTGGAGGCTCTTGACGACGCACTGGACCGGGCTGTCGTCGGCACCGACCTGGGAGTGTCGAGGAAGCCGCTGTGGTGGCGTGCGGCCCGGCTGCTCCAGGTGCTCTTCGCGCTCGCCCTGCTGACCGGGCTGCTGTGGCTGGGCGGGCTCGCGGTCCTCGGTTACCTGCAGATGCCCGTGCCGGACCCGCCCTCCGAGTACGGCCTGCCCCTGCCGACCCTGCTGCTGCTCGTCGGTGTCGGCGGCGGGCTCGCCCTTGCCGTGGTGGGGCGGTTCGTCAACGGGCTGGTCGCTCGGGGACGCGCCCGGTCCGCGGAGCGGCGGCTGCGAGCAGCCATCGGGTCGGTCACCGACGACCTGGTGCTGGCACCCATCGACGCGGAGCTGGCGGCGTACGCCGAGGTCCGGCGGCAGCTCGACGTCTGCCTGCGCTGAGCGGGTGGCGCCCCCGTCCACAGGCGGGCGATCCCAGCGGTACTCCCCGGCCGCCGGTCCGCGGGGTGGGCATCGTGGTCGCGCGTACGCAGGGTTGCTCCCGTCAGTCGAACGACCTCGAGGAGAGCGCCATGAACGAAACCTTCGTCACCTTCCACGGCTGGGCCGGCAGCAACGTGCGGCACCGGGAGGCCCGCGACGTCAGCGTCGCCACGGTGCGGGTGGGTGTCACGCCCCGGCTGAAGCGGGACGGCGAGTGGGGCGACGGCGAGACGACCTGGTACACCGTGACCGCCTGGCGGACCCTGGCGGACAACCTGCGCGACTCGGTCCGCAAGGGCGACCCGGTGATCGTGCACGGCAGGCTCCGCAGCGAGACCTGGAAGACCGAGGACGGTGGCACCGCCACGGACCTGCACGTCGAGGCGAGCCTGGTGGGGCACGACCTCAACCGGGGCATGAGCCACTTCATCAAGCGGCAGCGGTCCGAGCAGAGCCCCACCGACGTCACGGAGCCGGTCGACGAGACCCCGGACGACGCGGGCGAGGACCTCGCCCGGGCCGTCACCGATGACGCCGCGGGCGACGAGGCTCGGACGTTCGCCGCCTGAGGTCCACCACGTCACCCATCAGTCGGTCGGACCCCGTCCGGACGGGTCCGACCGCCCGACTGCGCGGCCGGCCTCCGATTACGGCGACCTCACGTCCGCACCGTAGGCTGGGTGGATCATGGCTGAATACGTCTTCACGCTCCGCAACGTCCGCAAGGCCCACGGTGACAAGGTCGTCCTCGACAACGTCACGCTGTCGTTCCTCCACGGCGCCAAGATCGGTGTCGTCGGCCCCAACGGCACCGGCAAGTCCTCGCTGCTCAAGATCATGGCGGGGCTGGACCAGGCCAACAACGGCGACGCGATCATCGACCCCGAGGCCACCGTCGGCATGCTCCAGCAGGAGCCGCCGCTCAGCGAGGGCAAGACCGTCCAGGAGAACGTCGAGGAGGCGGTCGGCGACATCAAGGCCAAGCTGGACCGGTTCAACGCCATCTCCGAGGAGATGGCCAACCCGGACGCCGACTACGACAAGCTGCTGACCGAGATGGGCGACCTGCAGACCGACCTCGACCACGCCAACGCGTGGGACCTCGACAGCCGGCTCGACCAGGCGATGGACGCGCTGCGATGCCCCCCGCCGGAGGTGCTCGTCGACAACCTCTCCGGAGGCGAGCGGCGCCGCGTGGCGCTGTGCAAGCTGCTCCTCCAGCAGCCCGACCTGCTGCTGCTCGACGAGCCCACCAACCACCTGGACGCCGAGTCGGTGCAGTGGCTCGAAGGGCACCTGGCGTCCTACCCCGGCGCCGTGCTCGCCGTGACCCACGACCGGTACTTCCTCGACAACGTCGCCAGCTGGATCCTCGAGCTGGACCGTGGCAAGGCGCACCCCTACGAGGGCAACTACTCGACCTACCTCGAGACGAAGAAGGACCGCCTCAAGGTCGAGGGCGCCAAGGACGCCAAGCGCGCCAAGATGCTCGAGCGCGAGCTCGAGTGGGTGCGGTCGAACCCGAAGGCGCGGCAGGCCAAGAGCAAGTCCCGGCTCGCTCGCTACGAGGAGCTGGCTGCCGAGGCCGACCGCAACCGCAAGATCGACACCGCCGAGATCAACATCCCCGCCGGGCCACGCCTTGGGGACGTCGTGCTCGAGGCGGAGGACCTGGCGAAGGGCTTCGACGACCGGGTGCTCATGCACGACCTGTCGTTCAAGCTGCCCCGGGCGGGCATCGTCGGCGTGATCGGGCCGAACGGCGTCGGCAAGACGACGCTGTTCCGGATGATCGTCGGCGAGGAGAAGCCCGACGACGGCGACCTGAAGGTCGGCCAGACGGTGAGCGTCTCCTACGTCGACCAGAGCCGCGGCGGCATCGAGCCGAACAAGAACGTCTGGGAGGTCGTCTCCGACGGGCTGGACTTCATCAAGGTCGCGAACTTCGAGATGCCCAGCCGCGCCTACATCGCCTCGTTCGGCTTCAAGGGCCCGGACCAGCAGAAGAAGGCCGGCGTGCTCTCCGGCGGTGAGCGGAACCGTCTGAACCTCGCGCTGACCCTGAAGATGGGCGGCAACCTGCTGCTCCTCGACGAGCCCACCAACGACCTCGACGTCGAGACGCTCCAGTCGCTGGAGGACGCGCTGCTCGAGTTCCCCGGCTGCGCCGTGATCACCTCCCACGACCGGTGGTTCCTGGACCGCACCGCCACCCACATCCTCGCCTGGGAAGGCGACGACGAGGACGAGGGCAAGTGGTTCTGGTTCGAGGGCAACTTCGCCGCCTACGAGGCCAACAAGATCGAGCGCCTCGGCGCCGAGGCGGCGCGCCCCCACCGGGTCACCCACCGCAAGCTCACCCGCCCCTGACCCCGGGGGCCCGCTGGTTCCCATGGTCCCCTGCGAAACTGGCACTCCCCGCATGTTGCAGTCGACGGGAACCACCAGGTTCGTGAGGGAAGTACGGCGGCCCCGGGCCGACTCGTGCACAGCCGGCTGAGCATCGCCGATCTCCACAGGGCCGGAACCGGCGCCACCGAGAAGAGCTTGAGGCCGCAACCCTCGCGGGATGAACGCGCTCTTCGATCTCCTCCTTCCCATCTGCATAGAGCACGGGGCATTCCTCCGGTCCGAAGCCCTGGCGGTCGGGCTCGATGACGCCTCGTTGCGCCGCGGGCTCAGATCGGGTCTGCTGGTGCGCGTGCGGCACGGCGCGTACACCTTCGCCGACCTCTGGGCCGCTGCCGATGCAGCCGAGCGCCACCTCACACTGGTGCGAACCGTTGCCCGGATCAGCGAGGGTCGGGTCGCGGTCAGCCATCACAGTGCCGCCCTCCTCCACGGCATGAGCGTGTGGGACGTGCCGCTGGCGCAGGCTCACCTCACGCGACTCGACGGCAACCCCGGCCGCCTTCGAGACGACACGGTGCACCACGAAGGTCTGTGCACTGTTGCGGATCTGGTGACCCGTGCCGGCCTCACAGCGGTGAGGCCGGCACGCGCGGCAGCGGAGTCTGCGCTGCTTCTGGACATCGAGCACGGCCTGTCCGTCGTCGACTCCGGCCTCAGCGCCGGGCTGTTCACCGAGGCTGAGCTGACAGCGCAGACGGACCGGATGAAGTCGTGGCCCGACGCGAAGCACCTGCAGATCGTGAGTCGCCTGGCCGACCACCGGAAGGAGTCGGTCGGCGAATCCCGCTCCCACTTCATGATGTGGAGAGCAGGCCTTCCGGCGCCACAGCTGCAGTACGAGATCCACGATGCAGGAAAGCTCGTCGGGGTCACTGACTTCGCCTGGCCGGAGCATGGTCTTCTCGGCGAGTTCGACGGCAAGGTGAAGTACGGCAAGTACTTACGCGAAGGCGAGGACCCCGGCGACGCGGTGTTCCGCGAGAAACAGCGTGAAGATGCTCTCCGGCGGATCACCGGGTGGAGCTTCGTCCGCATCACGTGGTCGATGTTGTACGACCCCGTGGGCACCGTTCGGCTGATCAGGTCGATGATGCGCGCGGTTGCCTGACCAGCTCCGCGACGGCGTACGGCCCGGCCTGGACACCCCGCACGAAACTGGTGGTTCCCGCCGATTGCAACGTGCGGGAACCACCAGTTTCCCAGGGGACCATGGGAATTGAACCCGGTCCCTCAGCTGAGGCGCTCGACGATCATCGCCATGCCCTGGCCGCCGCCGACGCACATGGTGATCAGGCCGGTCTGCTTGTCGTGGTGCTGCAGGGAGTTGAGCATGGTGGCCTGCAGCCGGGCCCCCGTCATGCCGAAGGGGTGACCCACGGCGATGGAGCCGCCGTTGATGTTGAGCCGGTCGATGTCGATGCCGAGCTCCCGGTAGGACGGCACCACCTGGGCGGCGAACGCCTCGTTGATCTCGACCAGGTCGATGTCGTCGATGCTCATGCCGGCGCGCTCCAGCGCGTGCTTCGAAGCCTCCACGGGGCCCATGCCCATGATCTCGGGGGACAGGCCGGTCAGCCCGGTGGACACGATCCGGGCCAGCGGCTGGAGACCGAGCTGGGCGGCCTTGGTGTCGGACATGATCACCACCGCCGCGGCGCCGTCGTTGAGCGGGCAGCAGTTGCCGGCGTTGACCACGCCGTCGGGGCGGAAGACCGGCTTCAGCTGGGAGACCTGCTCGTAGGTCACCCCGGCTCGCGGGCCGTCATCGGCCGAGACGACGGTGCCGTCCGGCAGTGTGACCGGGGTGATCTCCTTGGCCCAGAAGCCGTCGGCGATCGCCTTCTCGGCGAGGTTCTGGCTCCGCACGCCGAACTCGTCGAGCTCCTGACGGGAGAGACCCTTCATCCGGGCGACGTTCTCCGCTGTCTGGCCCATCGCGATGTAGACGTCGGGCAGCTGGCCGTCCTCGCGCGGGTCGTGCCAGTCCTGACCGCCCTCGGCATACTTCGCGGTGCGTGCCTCCGCGTCCTCGAACTTCGGGTTGCGGGTGTCGGGGAGATGGTCGGAGGTGCCCTTGGCGAAGCGGGAGACGGTCTCGACGCCGGCGCTGATGTAGATGTCACCCTCGCCGGCCTTGATGGCGTGGAACGCCATCCGGCTGGTCTGCACCGAGGAGGAGCAGTAGCGCGTGATCGTGGCACCGGGCACGTTGTCGAGGCCCAGGAGGACGGACACGACGCGGCCCATGTTGTTGCCGGACTCGCCGCCGGGCAGGCCGCAGCCGAGCATCAGGTCGTCGATGTCGTGCGGGTCCAGCGCAGGGACCTTGTCCAGCGCCGCCTGCACCATCTGGGCGGTCAGCTCGTCGGGGCGCATCTCCTTGAGCGAGCCCTTGTTCGCGCGTCCGATGGGGGAGCGTGCGGTGGAAACGATCACTGCCTCTGGCATGGATGTATCTCCGTTCAGTCTGGGGTAGCGGTCAGCCTAGTCCGCGGGGCTGGAACCATGCAGGGGTGACCCGTCACCGCTACCGCTGCCCCCTGCGCTGGGCGGACATGGACCAGCTCGGCCACGTCAACAACGTCACCTACGTCGACTACCTGCAGGAGGCGCGGGTCGACATGCTGCGCGTGCACCCGCCGGCCTCCGGCGGCGAGGCGCTCGCCGCGGGCGTGGTCGTGGTGCGGCACGAGGTGCGGTACGTCGAGCCGCTGGTCTTCCGGATGCAGCCGGTCGACGTGGAGGTCTGGGTGACGGAGGTACGCGCGGCCACGTTCACGCTCGCCTACGAGGTGTTCGACGAGACCCCCGAGGGCCGTCGGGTGTACCTGCGGGCCCGGTCTGTCCTGACGCCGTACGTCTTCGAGGAGGAGCGGCCCCGGCGGCTGAGCCCGCAGGAGAAGGAGGTGCTCGACCAGTTCGTCGAGCCGGGTGCCGAGCCGCTGACCTCCACGGTGGCGCTCGGCGAGGTGGCGGGGCAGAGCCACACCTACGACTGCGCGGTGAGGTTCTCCGACGTCGACGCCTACCGGCACGTGAACAACGTCAAGTACTTCGAGTACTACCAGGAAGCCCGGATCGCGATGATCACCGCGATGAGCTCCGTGCCGGACGAGAGCGCCGGTGGCGGCCTGGGCGTCGTCGTGGCCCAGATCGACGTCGACTACCGGACCCCGATGTTTTTCCGCGAGCAGCACTACCAGGTGGCGACCTGGGTCTCGCGGGTCGGCCGGTCGTCGTTCGTGATCGACGGGGAGATCCGGGACGGCGGCCGGGTGCTCTCGGCGGCCCGCGCGGTGATGGTCGCCTTCGACGGCGCCAGCCAGCGGTCGAGGCCGCTCACCGAGGCGCAGCGCCGACGGCTGCTCGGCGCCGCACCCCCGCCTGTCTGAGACCGGCGCGACAGAGCGGCCAGACCGGCACGGAGCTGCCGGCCGGCGTCAGCCCGCCTTGATCCTGTGGGACCAACCGACGGCGTCGTCGTGTCCGTCGGAGTTCTGCAGGTCGGAGTACTGCATGTGCTTCGTGTCGGCCAGCCCTTGGAACTTGACCCACTTGGGATCTTTCAGGCACGACCGCGAGAAGGACGACGTGATGACATCGGTCTTCCAGTGCGCGGTGGTCTCGAAGTCGGCGCACTTCACCGCGTCGCCCCTGTCGACGACGAGGCCGAAGCGCATCTTCCCTCCGAACCACCAGGCCCACCACCAGATGATGCGCCCGTCCGGGAGCTTGAGGCGCGCCCGATAGGTCGGACGATCGGCCTTCTTGTCCAGCTCGGCGTAGGTGATCCGCATCGACTGCCGCTCGTCGGTGTGGGAGACCTTCGCAGTGAGGACGTCGGTGTTGACGACCGACCCGGCGGGTGTCCAGACGTCGTCTCCGGTGTCAGGGTCGTAGCTGTGCAACCAGACGTCGTCGGTGCCGGGGTCGGTGATCGTCACGGTGTCCGCGGACGCCGGCCCTGCTGGCGCCACGACCGCACCCAAGGACAGGGTGGCTGCTGCGAGCGTCGCGCCGAGTGTGGAGTTCATGCGTACTCCAGGTGTGTGGTCGAACGCTGATCGCTCGACCGTCGAGGGACGCAGGGCGACTGGTCCTCACACCAGGACAGCAGCACCGCCTGTGGCCACGGGACCTTCGGCCTCACCTGACCAGGATCAGTCCTCGGCGTTCAGCATGAACTCGGCGGCGTAGGTGACGTAGGCCCAGAACTTGGCGTCCTGCTCCGGGGTGAGGCCCGCCGAGTCGAGGCCCTCGCGGAAGTGCCGCAGCCAGGCCTCGCGGGCGGTCGGGGTCACCGCGAACGGCGCGTGCCGCATCCGCAGCCGTGGGTGCCCGCGCTCCTGGGAGTACGTCGTCGGGCCGCCCCAGTACTGAGCCAGGAACAGCGCCAGCCGGCGGGCCGCGGAGCCGTCCGCCAGGTCGGTGTCGGGATACATCGGTCGCAGGAGAGGGTCGGTGGCCACGCCCTCGTAGAACCGCGCCACGATGCGCTCGACGACCGGCAGCCCGCCGATCTCGTCGAAGAACGTCTGCTCCTGCTCCTGGGGCTCCTCACTCACCCTCCCAGTGTCTCAGCCGGGCGAAGGCAAGCCGCCCCGGGTGGACCGACACCGGATGGGTAGGTTGGCTGGGTTCCTACCCCCACTCACGAACTCATCGGAGGAGATGTCCATGGCGACCACCCGTCACGCCAAGACCCACTGGGAGGGCTCCCTGCTCGAGGGCTCCGGCCAGGTCAGCCTCGAGTCGAGCGGCCTCGGCACCTACGACGTCTCCTGGCCCGCGCGTGCGGAGGAGCCCAACGGCAAGACCAGCCCCGAGGAGCTCATCGGCGCCGCGCACTCGGCGTGCTTCTCCATGGCCCTGTCCTCGGCGCTGGCCAAGTCCGACACGCCTCCGAAGTCGCTGGACGTGCAGGCCGACGTGACGTTCCAGCCAGGGGAGGGCATCACCGGCATCCACCTGACCGTCGTCGGGGACGTCGACGGGATCAGCGCCGACGACTTCGCAGTCGCCGCCGAGGGCGCCAAGAAGGGCTGCCCCGTCTCGCAGGCCCTGGCCGGCACCACGATCACCCTGGACGCCTCCCTGGCCTGACGCCGGTCGTCGGGCGTGAGGAGGGTCAGGTCGCCGGCTCCTCGCGGTGCCACACCACCCGCTGGGGGAACGGGATCTCGATCCCCTCGCGCCCGAACCGCTCCTTGATGCGGGCCCGCAGCTCGCGGGCGACCGCCCACTGCTCGAGCGGCGCCGTCTTGACCGCGACCCGGACGGCCACACCGTCCGCCTCCATCCGTTCCACGCCCCACACCTCGGGCTCCTCGATCACCCGGTTGCGGAAGGCCTCGTCCTCCCACAGCTCGTGGCAGACGGCGACGAGCGTCTCGCGGACGCGGGCCAGGTCCTCGCCGTACCCGACGGAGACGTCGAGCACGGTGCGGGCCCAGTTCTGGCTCATATTGCCGACGCGGAGGATCTCCCCGTTGCGGACGTACCAGACCGTGCCGTTGATGTCGCGCAGCCGGGTGACCCGCAGCGACACCGCTTCGACGGTGCCGGACGCGTCGCCGAGGTCGACCACGTCCCCGATGCCGTACTGGTCCTCGAACAGCATGAAGAGGCCCGACAGGAAGTCGCGGACCAGCGTCTGGGCGCCGAAGCCGAGCGCCACACCGACGATCCCGGCGCCGGCGACCAGCGGGCCGATGTTCACGCCGAGCTCGCCGAGGATGGTGATGCCCGCGATGGTGAAGACGGTCACGGTGGTGATGCTGCGGAGGACCCCGCCCAGCGTCTCGGCGCGCTGCTTGCGCCGGGCGGCGGCGATGCGGGCCGTGGCGCTCACCGGGGAGGGCTCGTCGACCGCCCGGCTGTGTGGTGGCAGCACCCCCTGGGAGGCGCGGTTGACCACGCGGGAGATGGCCTTGAAGAGCAGCCAACGGGCCAGGAGGGCGAGGCCCAGGATGAACAGGACCAACGTGGGCTTGGCGATCAGCCAGTCCGCGGCGGCGCCGAGCCAGTCGTTGCCGGTGACGTCGATGACCTTCTCGCAGAGCCAGTCCTCGGGATCACAGTCCGGCGGTGCCGGGGGCGTGGTGAGAGAAGTCATCCCCGCAGGCTACGAGACCGGGACGTCGGTCCCGGCGCTGACGGTACGCTTTCGCACTATGACGATCGACACGAACTCGCCCCTCCCGCGGCGGGTGCTGCGCACCTCCGCCGTCACGCTCGGGCTCGCGCTCGGGTCGCTCGCGGCGCCGGCGCTCGCCTCTGCGCCCGACACCTGGGAGGACCCCGACAACGGGTCCGTCCTCGGCATCCTGCTGTTCGTCGTGGGCGTGCCGATCCTGGTCATCCTCGTGCTCACGCTGCTGACCTACCTGCCGACGATGATGCGCCGGCAGTCGTCCGAGCCGGCCCTGGCGTTCCGCGAGCGACCGGAGTGGTTCGGCGGGCCGCGCCGCGGCGTCGAGGCCGCCCCCGCCGTGAGCGGCGAGCAGGAGTCGGAGAAGGGTGGCGCAGGTGCACGGTGGTGACGGGTTCTCCCCGGCCCAGCGCCAGCGCATCGACCGGGCCATTCGCGAGGCGGAGACGGTCTGCCGCTACGAGTTCTCGGTCTACGTCGGCCCTTCGGAGGACGACGCCCGCGCCTTCGCCGAGAGGCTGCACTCGGCTCTCGTCGCCCCCGACCGGTCGGTGCTGCTGATGGTGGACCCGGCCCGCCGGGCCCTCGAGATCGTCACCGGCGCCGAGGCCCGGCGGGAGCTCGAGGACCACGAGGTGGCGCTCGCCATCGCGGAGATGGAGACGCACTTCGTGCACGACGACCTGTGCGTCGGCATCGTCCGCGGCATCGGCATGCTCGCCCAGCACGCGAGGAAGCCGCGCACCCTGCACGCCGAGTGACCGGCCCGGCCGAGTACGCCCAGTACAGCTAGCTCCCGGCCGCGTCGCGCGCCTGCGCGGCCAGTGCCCGTTCGAGGTCCGCGGCCCCCTCGCGCACGTAGCGCACGGCGGCCGGGTTCGCGGTGGCCGTGGCCAGCCAGTCGTTGACCCGGTCGAGCGTCTGCTGGGTGGCCAGGGTGCGCGGGAACATGTACTGCAGCACCACGCTCGCCCGCTGCACGCCCTTGGCCTCCCACACGGTCTCGGCCGCGTCGAAGTAGCGCTGGACGTACGGCTCGAGCAGCTCGTCCTGGTCGGCGACCGGGAAGTACACCGCGACCTGCCGCTGCGTCTCGTTGGGGACGTCGTCGCGGACCACCGCGGTCTGCCACGCCTCCTCCTTGGCCTCCGGTGTGGGGCGCACCGTGCGCGCGGCCGCGGCTCGCTCCTGTCCGGCGATCGTGTTGTCCCGCGCCAGCTCCGCGTCGATGGCGGCCGCGTCGGCCCGCCCGGTGTGCGCGAGGGCGGTCAGGAGCACCCACCGCAGATCGGTGTCCACGGTGAGGCCGGGCAGCTGCCCGGTGCCGTCGTAGATGCCCTGCACCCGGTCCAGGCCCGCCTCGGTGACCGCCGCACTCGCGAAGGAGCGCACGAACGCCAGCTGGTGGTCGCTGCCCGGTGCGGCGCCGTCGACCAGCGCGGCGAGGCCGGCCTCCCAACGCTTCCGGAGCACCGGCCGGTTCGTCGGAGCGGAGTAGGTCTCGACCGCGGTCCGCGCGTAGCGCAGCAGGGCGCCCACCGCGGTGAGGTCGGACTCGGTGCCCACACCGCGCAGCACCAGCTCCGCGAAGTCGGTGGTGCTCATCTCGGCATCCCGCGTCATGTCCCACGCGGCGCCCCAGCACAGAGCGCGCGCCAGCGAGTCGTCGAGCGTGTCGATCGAGGAGACCAGCGTCGCGAGCGATCGCTCGTCGAGTCGGATCTTGGCGTAGGTGAGGTCGCCGTCGTTCAGCAGCACCAGGTCGGGCTGCCGCTCGCCGACCAGTGCCTGGACGTCGGAGGACTCGCCGGAGATGTCGGTCTCGACGGAGGTACGCCGGACCAGCCGCCCCTCGACGCTGTCGTACAGGCCCACCGCGATCCGGTGCCGGCGCAGGGTCGGGAAGTCGGGGTGGGCGCTCTGGCGAACCCGGAACGACGCGAACGTCCCGTCCTCTGCCACGTCGAAGTCGGGGGCGAGTGTGTTGACGCCGCAGGTCTGCAGCCACTCCTCGGCCCAGGAGGCGAGATCCCGGCCGGAGCTGGCCTCGAGCGCCGACAACAGGTCGGAGAACTCGCTGTTGGCGAAGGCATGCTTCTTGAAGTACGAGCGCAGCCCGCGCAGGAACTCGTCCTCGCCGACCCAGGCCACCAGCTGCTTGAGCGTCGACGCGCCCTTGGCATAGGTGATGCCGTCGAAGTTCACCTCGACGGCCTCGAGGTCGTGGTTGTCCGCGGCGATCGGGTGGGTGGAGGGCAGCTGGTCCTGGCGGTAGGCCCAGTTCTTCCGGGCGTTGGTGAAGCCGGTCCAGGCGTCGTCGTACTTCGTCGCCTTCGTCATCGCGTGGTGCGAGGCCCACTCGGCGAACGACTCGTTGAGCCACAGGTCGTCCCACCACCGCATGGTGACGAGGTCGCCGAACCACATGTGCGCCATCTCGTGCAGGACGGTGTTGGCGCGCTGCTCGTAGAAGGCGTGCGTCTGGCGGGAGCGCGGGAGGTACTCGTCGCGGAAGGTGACGCACGCGGCGTTCTCCATCGCGCCCATGTTGTACTCCGGCACGTAGGCCTGGTCGTACTTCCGGCTGCCGCCGCGCTCCGCGAACGGGTACGGGTGGTCGAAGGCGTCCTCGAAGAATGCGAAGCCCTGCTTGGTGATCTCCAGCAGCTCGTCGACGTCGAGGTACTTCACCATGGACTGCCGGCACAGGTGGCCGAGCCGGATGTCGCCGTGCCGGCCCGCGTAGGTGTCGTAGACGGTGTGGTACTCACCGGCGACCAGCGCCGTGATGTACGTCGACATCCGCTCGGTCGTCGGGAAGGACCACGTCGCCGTACCGTCGTCCGCGGCCACCGGCTCGGGGGTGTCGGCGTTGGAGATGACGGTCCAGCCCTCGGGGGCCTTCACGGTGAAGGTGAACACCGACTTCAGGTCCGGCTGCTCGAACGTCGTGTAGACGCGCCGGGCGTCGGGCACCTCGAACTGGGTGTAGAGGTAGACCCGTTGGTCGGCGGGGTCGACGAACCGGTGCAGCCCCTCGCCGCTGCGGCTGTAGGTGCAGTCGGCGACGACCCGCAGCTCGTTGTCCTCGGCGAGGTCGGCGAGCCGGATGCGGCTGTCGGCGTAGACGTCGGCGGGGTCGAGGCCCCGGCCGTTCAGGGTGATCTCGTGGACGGTGGCACCGACGAGGTCGACGAAGGTCTCGGCGCCGGGCTCGCGGCAGGAGAACCGAATGACGGTCGTGGAGCCGAAGGTGGTCTCGCCGGTGGTGAGGTCGAGGTCGATGGTGTAGGACTCGACATCGAGGAGTCGGGCGCGGGTCTGCGCCTCCTCGCGGGTCAGGTTCGTTCCAGGCATGGGGTCATGCATACACCCCCGTCCCTGGGGGGCCAACCGTGGCATGCTGGGCACCGCCTGTCGACGGTCGGAGGAGAGAGCTGTGCCTGAGATCCCCTGGGACATGATCACGAAGTCGCAGCGAGCTGCGGTCGGACTGCTCACCGAGACGGTCGGCAAGCTGGCCGAGATGGGGAAGACCGGGGTGACCCGTCCGGACGAGCTGCTGCGCGAGATGACGGCCATGGCGGCGGCGATCGCCGACCTGGCGAGCTCCACCGCACGGCCGCTGGAGTTCTTCGTCAGCAGCCAGCGCCAGCTGGCCGAGAGCATGGCGGCCTTCGCCGTGCTGCAGCGTCAGATGGCGGAGGTTGTCGAGGGTGCCGCGGCAAGCCACGCAGCGATCGTCGACGCGCTGGAGCTCATGTCCAACCCGGTGCTGGGAGTCGCCCATCGGTTCCGGGCGGAGGAGCGCACGGACCCGGAGGAGTGACGTCGCCGGCCGGGGAACCGCCCGAGCCGCAGGTCAGCTCTCGCTGGCGATGTAGTACTGGTCGCCGTCCTTGACCAGCCCCAGCGAGACGTTGTCGGTGTTCGTGGTCCCGTCGGTCTTGGTGTAGGTCACGGTGTAGTTCACCCGCATCGCGTCGGCGTCGGAGGAGATGTCCTGCAGCTCGGCGGACTGGATCGTCGACCAGAAGCCCTTGTAGCTGCCGTAGCCACCGCTGGCCTTCTGGAAGTCCTTGGTGAGCCAGCCCCACGCCGTCTTCGGGTCGGAGGTGACCGTGGAGAGGTAGTCCCGGATGAACGACTCCATGCCGTCGCTCGTCGCGTCGTTCGTCGGCGAGGCGCTCTCGCTCGGCGACGGGGACTCCTCCTGGGTGGGACTCTGTGATGCGCTCTGCCCCGCCTCGCCCGCCGCGGTGTCCGGACGCTCCCCGTCCCCGGGCCGAAGCGCCCACAGTCCCAGCGCGACCAGCAGCACCGCCGCTGCGACGAGGACCAGGGGAAGGACCCAGCGCCGCGGACCGCGGTCGTCCGTAGCGGTGCGCGTCGGGGGGACCGGTTCGGCGTCGGTCGGATCCGCGTCGGCCTTCGCGGTGGACGCGGTGGACGCGGTGGACGCGGTGGACCCAGCCGCCGCAGTGGCCGCCGGGAGTACGGCGGTGTGGTCGTTGGTGCCGTCGTCACCACCTGCGGCTGCCGGGGCGGGCGGGGCGTGCTCCGGCCGGCTGCGTGCCAGGAAGTCGCGCACCTCGGCCATCGACCACCGGTCGTCGGGGTCCTTGGTCATCGTCGACTCGAGCAGTGGTCGCAGCCACCCGGCGTTCTCCGGGCGCGGCGGGTCCGCATGCACGATCTGGTAGAGCGCGCCCATCACGTTCCCGCCCACCTCGAACGGAGGTCGCCCGGTCAACGCGTGGAAGAGCGTGGCGCCGATGGCCCAGACGTCGCTGGCCTGGGTCGCGCTGCCACCGCTCGCCACCTCGGGCGAGAGGTAGGCCGGGGACCCGCTCATCAGCCCGGTCTGGGTCAAGGTGGCGTCCGCGTGGGCGCGGGCGATGCCGAAGTCGCTGAGCTTCACCCGACCGTCGGGGGTGACGAGGATGTTGGACGGCTTGACGTCACGGTGCACGATGCCGGCCTCGTGGGCGGCCGCCAGCGCCGAGGCTGCCTGGTGGAGCACCCGGGCCGCCTCGTCGGGGGACAGCGGGCCTTCGTCGCGCACCACCTGGGCGAGCGTGCGGTTCTCGACGTACTCCATGACCAGCCACTGCTCGTCGCCCTCGGTGACGAGGTCGAAGACCGCGACGACGTTCGGGTGGTTGAGGCTGGCGGCGAGGCGCGCCTCGCGCTCGGCTCGTCGCAGGTCGGGGGAGACCCCGCCGGGTGACATGCCGACGCGCTTCACGGCGACGTCGCGCTCGAGGACCTCGTCGACCCCCCGCCACACGATGCCCATGCCCCCGCGGCCGACCTCGCTCACCAGGGTGTATCTGCCCGCGATCACGCCTGCCCTCTCCGTCGCCCCCGACCTTGTCCCTGTCACTGCCCCTGATCGTCCCATCGGTTGTTCCTTCCCGCGTCGGCGCGTTCCATGCCGCGCGCAGGTGTCGCCTGGACCACACCGTCGGTGCGCTGCGCGGGCGCCGGGCCGGGGGGTCCCGCCGCCCGGCCTAGGATCTCGGCCATGACCAAGGTTCTCTCCGCCGTCGCCTGGCCCTACGCCAACGGCCCCCGTCACATCGGCCACGTCGCCGGCTTCGGGGTGCCCTCGGACGTCTTCAGCCGGTACATGCGGATGGCCGGTCACGACGTGCTCATGGTGTCCGGGACCGACGAGCACGGCACCCCGATCCTCATCGCGGCCGACGAGGAGGGCGTCTCCGCCCAGGAGCTGGCCGACCGCAACCACCGGATGATCGCCGAGGACCTGTGCAACCTGGGCGTCTCCTACGACCTCTACAGCCGGACGACCACGCGCAACCACTACGCCGTCGTGCAGGAGATGTTCCTCGGGGTCTACGAGAACGGCTACTTCGTGGAGCGCACGACGTACGGCGCGATCTCGCCGTCCACCGGACGCACCCTCCCGGACCGCTACATCGAGGGCACCTGCCCGATCTGCGGGGCCGACGGCGCCCGCGGTGACCAGTGCGACACCTGCGGCAACCAGCTGGAGGCGCACGACCTCATCGACCCGCGGTCGAAGATCAACGGCGAGACGCCGGAGTTCGTCGAGACCCAGCACTTCTTCCTGGACCTGCCGGCCCTGGCCGACGCCCTCCGGGCGTGGCTGGACGAGCGTGAGGCCAGCGGGACCTGGCGTCCCAACGTCATCAAGTTCAGCCAGAACATCCTCGAGGAGATCCGGCCGCGGGCGATGACCCGCGACATCGACTGGGGCATCCCCGTCCCGCTGGACGGCTGGCGGGACGACCCGACGAAGCGGCTGTACGTGTGGTTCGACGCCGTGATCGGCTACCTCTCGGCCTCCGTGGAGTGGGCCCGCCGGCTCGGCGACCCCGACCGCTGGCGCGAGTGGTGGAACCCTTCGACGGGGTCGGGGAGCGATCAGGCGCTCTCCTACTACTTCATGGGCAAGGACAACATCACCTTCCACTCCCAGATCTGGCCCGCCGAGCTGCTGGCCTACGCGGGCAGGGGCGCCAAGGGCGGTACGCCGCGGGACCTGGGCGTGCTGAACCTGCCGACCGAGGTGGTCTCGAGCGAGTTCCTGACCATGGAGGGCAGGAAGTTCTCCTCCTCGAAGCGCGTCGTGATCTACGTCCACGACATGCTCGCGCGCTACCAGGTCGACGCGTTCCGCTACTTCGTGGCGGCCGCCGGCCCCGAGAACCAGGACTCCGACTTCACCTGGGCGGAGTTCGTCCGCCGTACCAACGACGAGCTGGTGGCGGGGTGGGGCAACCTGGTGAACCGCACCGCGAACCTCATCGCCAAGAACTTCGGCGAGATCCCGGCAGCGGGCGAGCTGACCGACGTCGACCGAGCGCTGCTCGACACGGTGGCCGCCGGCTTCGACACCGTCGGCGACCTGATCGGCCGGCATCGGCAGAAGCAGGCCATCGGCGAGGCGATGCGGGTGGTGGCCGAGGTCAACAAGTACGTCTCCGACTCCGAGCCGTGGAAGCTCAAGGGCGACGACCAGCGCGAGCGGCTGGGCACCATCCTGCACGTGACGGCGCAGGCGGTCAGCGACTGCAACACCATGCTGTCGCCGTTCCTGCCGCACTCGTCGAACGAGGTGCACCGCGTGCTCGGCGGCACCGGCGACTTCCAGCCGATGCCGCGCATCGAGGAGGTCGAGGACCTGGACGGCGGCCCCGGCTACCCGGTCATCACCGGCGAGTACTCCTCGGCGCCGACGTGGCAGCGCCGCCCCGTCGAGGTCGGTACGCCGATCGCCAAGCCCGCGCCGGTCTTCACCAAGCTCGACGTGTCCGTCGTCGAGGAGGAGCTGGCCCGGATGGCCCAGGCCTGAGCCTCACCGCGGCCGCCTGCCGGCCGGTGGATAGCCTGCGCCCATGCGCGTGCACATCGGCTCCGACCATGCCGGCCTCGAGCTCAAGGACCACCTCCTCGGCTGGCTGGTCGACCAGGGCCACGAGGCCGTGGACCACGGCCCCTTCGTCTACGACGCGCTCGACGACTACCCGGTCTTCTGCCTCAGGGCCGCGGAGGCGGTCGCCGCGGACCGTGAGGATGGCCTCGACAGCCTCGGTGTGGTCGTCGGCGGGTCCGGCAACGGTGAGCAGATCGCGGCCAACAAGGTCCGCGGCGTGCGCTCGGCCCTCGTGTGGAGCGAGGAGACCGCGGTGCTCGCCCGCGAGCACAACGACGCGAACGTCATGTCCGTCGGCGGACGCATGCACTCCCTCGACGACATGACGCGCTTCACCGAGGTGTTCCTCTCGACCCCGTTCTCGGGCGAGGAGCGGCACGTGCGTCGGATCGGCATGCTGACCGCCTACGAGCGCACCGGCGACCTCCCGCCCCTGCCCGAGTCCGCCCTCGGCCGCGGCCCGGGTGAAGGTGCGGCCCCGGCGTCGGACCGGGATGCCTGAGGGGCACACCCTCCGCCGGCTCGCCGACGACCTCTCCGCGGCGTTCGCCGGGCGCGCCGTCGGGGCCAGCAGCCCGCAGGGGCGGTTCGCCGCCGAGGCGGTGCTGCTCGACGGCACCGAGCTGGCCGAGGCCGAGTCGGCCGGCAAGCACCTGTTCCTGGACTTCGTCGGCGAGCGCGTGGTCCACATCCACCTCGGGCTCATCGGCGGCTTCGGGCTGGGCGCCGGCCCGGCGCCGGCTCCCGTGGGTGCGGTGCGGCTGCGGCTGACGGCGGAGGGGGACGGTCGCCCCGCGGCGTACGCCGACCTCCGGGGCGCCACCCGGTGCGCGCTGGTGACGCCCCAGGAGCGGGACGCGGTGATCGCCCGGCTGGGCCCGGACCCGCTGCGGGCGGACGCCGACCCGACCCGCGCGTGGGCCCGGATCTCGACCAGCCGGCGGCCGATCGGAGACCTCCTCATGGACCAGGCCGTGGTCGCCGGCGTGGGGAACGTCTACCGCGCCGAGGTCCTCTTCCGACACCGCATGCACCCGCTACGACCCGGCAGGACCCTGCGGCGCAGCCAGTTCCAGGCGATGTGGGACGACCTCGTGGTGCTCATGCGCGAAGGAGTGCGGGTCAACCGGATCGACACGGTGCGGCCCGAGCACACCCCGGAAGCGATGGGCCGGGAGCCGCGTCGCGACGACCACGGCGGGGAGGTGTACGTCTACCGACGCCACGACCGCCCCTGCCACGTCTGCGGCACCACGATCCGCAGCGAGGTGCTTTCGGGGCGGAACCTCTTCTGGTGCCCGCGCTGCCAGCCGAAGTTCCGCAGTCGGGCGCGCACCGCGTCTCCGCCCGACTAGGGTCAGGTCGTGCCTTCCTCTCGGCGGGTCCGCGCGTCGGGTCCCACGGTCGCTCTCGTCCGGCGGCGCGACGCGCTCCGGCGGTGGGCACGCGGCGACGACCGGAGCGCGCTGATCTTCCTGGTGGCCCTCACGCTGCTGGCAGGCGCCCTGACGCTGCAGGAGCCGTCGATCTTCTCCGCGGCGATCTTCATGGTCCCGCTGCTGCTCAGCGAGATGCTGCTGGCTCCCCGACGCACCGCGCCCTTCGTGGGCTTCCTCATCGCCGTGCTCGCCGTCGAGACGGCGCTGGAGTTCCCCGACGGGATCCCGGCGCGACGCTGGGTGACTGCGCTGATCGTGCTGCTGATGGCCGGGCTGGTGATGACGCTCCAGTACCGGCGGGGGCGCCTGGGCGTCCGCGGGCTCACCGGCGAGTCGATGCTGCTCGACCTCAAGGAGCGGATCAACCGCAACGGCGAGATCCCGGAGCTGCCTGCCGGTTGGCGCCTGGACGTCGCCACCCGCTCGGCGGGGGGTACGTCGTTCGCCGGCGACTTCATGGTGGCGCACCGTGAGGCCGGCGAGCTGCGGCTGGTCCTCGTCGACGTCTCCGGCAAGGGCGTGGACGCCGGCACCCGGTCCCTCCTGCTCTCCGGTGCCTTCGGAGGGCTCCTCGGCGCCGTGCGGTCGGCGAAGTTCCTGCCGGCCGCCAACGAGTTCCTCAACCGGCAGGCCTGGGACGAGGGCTTCGCCACCGCGATCGAGCTGGCCCTCGACCTGGACAGCGGTGCCTACGAGATCCGCGTCGCCGGCCACCCGCCCGCCCTGCAGTTCCGGGCCGCGTCCGGGACCTGGCAGGTGCACGACGAGGCATCCGGACCGCTCCTGGGCGTCACCTCGATGCCGGAGTTCCCGGCGACGTCCGGGCGGCTCGGCTCCGGCGACGCGTTGATGCTCTACACCGACGGGCTGGTCGAGCGCCCGTCCCGGGACATCTGGCGGGGCATCGACAAGCTGGCCGGGGAGGGCGAGCGCTTCGTCCAGCACCGGTTCGAGGGAGCTGCCGCGGAGCTCGTGCGCCGGCTGGGCGCCACCGACGACGACTGCGCACTGATCATCCTGCAGCGTCAGTGACGGTCGCCCGACGCCGTACCGGAGCCGGCTGGGTCGCTCGGAGCGGATGACGGGAATCGAACCCGCGTAGCCAGTTTGGAAGACTGGGGCTCTACCATTGAGCTACATCCGCGCGCGTCCGCACGGTCTCCCCGCGGCGCGGGACCATGGTGCCACAGCCCGTCCCGCGTCCTGCGGCGTGGGCGCGGTTTCGACAGGCGTGCGACCGCTGACTAGACTCCCGGAGGTTCCACACCGGGGCGTAGCGTAGTGGCTAGCGCGCCTGCTTTGGGAGCAGGAGACCGCAGGTTCGAGTCCTGTCGCCCCGACTGCCCTCCCTGCAGGGTCACGAGCAGCTGCGCCGGCCCCACCTGGATCCCGTGCCTCCCGGCATGCGATGACGAGCACGGCCGGCACGAAACCGACACGACTGAGGAGACACCCCTGTGAAGAGCGCCGTCGAGACCCTGGGTCCCACCCGGGCCAAGCTCACCGTCGAGGTGCCCTTCGAGGAGCTCAAGCCGAGCCTCGACGCGGCGTACAAGAAGATCGCCCAGCAGATCTCCGTGCCGGGCTTCCGCAAGGGGAAGGTGCCCGCCCAGCTGATCGACCGTCAGATCGGCAGGGGAGCGGTCCTCGACGAGGCCATCAACGACGCTCTGCCCAGGCTCTACGTGCAGGCACTGCAGGAGAACGAGCTGCAGCCCCTGGCGCAGCCCGAGATCGACATCACCCGCCTCGACGACAACGACACGCTCGAGTTCACCGCGGAGGTCGACGTCCGGCCGGAGATCACCCTGCCGTCCCTCGAGGGGCTCGAGGTCGCCGTCGAGGACATCTCGGTCGGCGAGGAGGACCTCGACGAGCAGGTGACGAACCTGCGGGAGCGCTTCGGCACGCTCGTCGACGTCGAGCGCGCCGGCGCCGACGGCGACTTCGTCACCCTCGACCTGACCGCCCGCAAGGACGGGGAGATCGTCGAAGGTGGCGAGGCGTCCGGCGTCAGCTACCAGATCGGCCGCGGCGGGATGATCGACGGCCTCGACGAGGCGCTGGTCGGCATGTCCGCCGAGGAGACCAAGACGTTCACCTCCGCGCTGGCAGGCGGCGAGCAGGAGGGCGAGGAGGTCGACATCGAGGTGAAGGTCCTGGCGGTCAAGGAGCAGCAGCTCCCCGACGTCGACGACGACTTCGCCCAGATGGCCTCCGAGTTCGACACGATCGACGAGCTGATGGACGACCTGCGCACCCGCATCGTCAACGGCAAGCGGCTGGAGCAGGCCTCGGCGGCCCGCGACGCGGTGCTGGAGAAGGTGCTCGACCTGACCGAGGTGCCGGTGCCCGACGCCGTCGTGGCCGAGGAGCTGCAGGCCCGCCGGGAGAGCATCGAGCAGCAGCTGGCCTTCGCGGGCATGTCGATGGAGCAGTACCTCGACTCCGAGGAGCAGACCATCGACGAGTTCGAGGGCGAGCTGGAGAAGCGGGTCCGCGACGCCGTCGCCGCGCAGTTCGTCCTCGACGAGGTCGCCAAGCGCGAGGAGATCGGGATCGAGCAGCAGGAGCTGACCCAGCACATGCTGCAGCGCGCGCAGCAGTCGGGGCAGAACCCGCAGGAGTACGTCCAGCACATGGTGGAGCACAACCACATCCCCGAGCTCGTCTCCGAGGTCGTCCGGGGCAAGGCGCTGGCGCTCATCGTCGAGCAGGCGAAGGTCACCGACGGGTCGGGCAACCACGTCGAGCTGAAGAACCTCCGCCCCGACGGCACCATCGGTGAGCCGGAGGCCGAGGCCGAGACCCCTGGCGAGGCAGAGGCCGTCGAGGCGGTCGAGGCCGTCGTCGAGGAGGCTGCCGACGAAGCCGCCGAGGACACCGCCGGGCAGTCCTGACCCGGCACCGTCACGAGAGCCGCGCATCTGCGCGGCTCTCGTCGGTTTCGGCCGGTTTCGCGGACAGGACGGCGCAGATGCGCGGATTTCGCCGCTGAAGGTCCCGCGCGCCGCGTTGTCGGGCTCGTGTCGGACGCCGAGGATGGCCCGATGACGAACGTCGCCGTTCTCTCACGTCAGGACCCGGGCGAGCCGCAGCACCCCGAGCCCGGCGTCGTCGACGCGGTCGCGCTGGCCGCGCTGTACGCCGAGGAGCTGGTCGTCGGGACCGCCCGCGACACGCATCGGGCCGTCGCGGACCGGGTGTTCGGCCTGGCGAACCGCGCCACCCATCAGGCGGCCCGCATCCCGCAGGCGGTCCACGACGCGGTCGCCGGGAGCATCTACACCTCGATCAGCCTCAGCTTCACCGTGGCCGCCACCGGCCTCGCGAAGGTCGGGGCGACCGGGGTGGGGCCGCGCCTGAACGACTCCCCCCAGGGTCGGGTGCTGCACTCGGCCGTCAACGGGCTCATCGGTGACCGGCTCCGCGACGAGCACCCGCACCTGGCGCTCTCGATGACCGTCCGGGTCGGCGGCAAGCCGGTCCGCCTCGACGCCGCCGGCCTGGCAGAGGCGTTCCCCCGGGCCTCCGAGCGCGTGGTCGTCTTCGTGCACGGGCTGGGCGAGCACGAGGACCACTGGAACGTCCGCCGCTACGAGATGGGCGGCAGCTACGGCAGCCGCCTGGAGGCGTCGGCCGGCTGGACGCCGGTCCACCTGCGGGTCAACACCGGCCTCCCGGTCGCGGAGAACGGCATCGCCCTCACGGCGCTGATGCAGCGGCTGGTCGACGCCTGGCCGGTTCCCCTCCGCCGCATCGGGATGGTCGGCCACTCCATGGGCGGGCTGATCGTCCGGGCCGGCTGCGCGGTGGCCACCGCGCACGAGGAGCCCTGGACCGAGCGGGTCAGCGACGTCATCACCCTGGGCACCCCGCACCTGGGCGCCGACCTGGCGGTCGGCGTACGCCACGGGTCCCGGCTGCTGGCGCTGGCGCCGGAGATCGCGGCGTTCGCGCGCATCCTCGAGCACCGGTCGCCCGGCATCCGGGACCTCGAAAGGGGACTGCCCGAGCTGCCGCCGATGCCGCACGCCCGCTACCGCCTGGTGTCGGCCGCGCTCGGGCCGGCCCGCAGCCCGCTCGGGCGGCTGCTCGGCGACCTGCTGGTCCGGCAGAGCTCGGCCCACGCGACCCGCAGGGCCCTGCGGCTGTTCCCGGACGCCGACGTGCTCCACGTCCCGAACGCCGACCACTTCTCGCTGCTCAACCACCCGGACGTCTTCCGCGCCATGAGGGAGTGGCTCGCGTGACGACGACCGGAGCCGGCCGCGACCTGCGGGCCGAGGTCACCGTCGCGGCCACCCCCGAGCGGGTGTGGCAGGTGCTCACCGACTTCCACCGGATGCCGGAGTGGAGCCCTGAGCTGGTGCGGATGGTGCCGCTGAGGCGTGGAGGGCTGCGCCTGGGGCAGTGGTACCTCGGCGTGAACCGCCGGGGGGCGGTGGTGTGGCCCACCCGCAGCGTCGTCAGCGTGCTGGAGCCCGGCCGCGCGGTCGGCTGGGACACCCGGTCCAGCGGCGCCCGGTGGGTCTACGAGCTGCGGGCCGAGGGGGCCGGGACCCGGCTCACGCTCACGCGGCCGGTGCCGGGCCGGCTGACCGTCGGCTCCAAGCTCTTCGCCAGCGCCCTGCTCGGCGGGGCGGAGGAGCACGCCGACGAGCTCGAGGCGGGCATGCAGACCACACTGGAGCGGTTCAAGGCCGCCGTGGAGGGCGCGGTGGACCCCGGCTGACCTCCGCCCCGCCCTGGCACGTCCGCTGTCCGCGAACAACGCGGTGTTGCCCGTGGAAGTGTCCGCCCCTCCGGCTAGGGTCGGAGCCGTGACTGACATCCAGATGAACGGCGGCGGCACGTCGTACGGGCTCGACGAGCACATCTACCAGCGGCTCCTCAAGGAGCGCATCGTGTTCCTCGGCTCCGAGGTCCGCGACCAGAACGCGAACGCGATCTGCGCGCAGATGCTGCTGCTCAACGCCGAGGACCCGCAGGCCGACATCTTCCTCTACATCAACTCGCCCGGTGGCTCCGTGGACGCCGGCATGGCGATCTACGACACGATGAACTACATCTCCAACGACGTCGCCACCGTCGGCATGGGGCTGGCGGCCTCGATGGGGCAGTTCCTCCTCTGCGCCGGCGCGAAGGGCAAGCGCTACGCCCTGCCGCACGCGCGGATCATGATGCACCAGCCGTCCGGCGGCATGGGCGGCTCCGCCTCGGACATCAAGATCCAGGCGCAGCAGTCGCTGCACATCAAGAAGGTCCTCTTCGAGCTGATCAGCCAGCACACCGGCCAGCCCCTCGACCGGGTCGAGCAGGACGCCGACCGGGACCGCTGGTTCACCGCCGAGCAGGCCCTGGAGTACGGATTCATCGACAAGGTCGTGGCGAACGCCGGCCAGGTCGCCGACGAGGGCCGCCCCGCCCACAAGGACTGAGGAAGAAGACTGTGAACTACTACATCCCGCAGTGGGAGGAGCGTACGTCGTACGGCTTCCGCCGGATCGACCCCTACGCCAAGCTCTTCGAGGACCGGATCGTCTTCCTCGGCACCCCGATCAGCGACGACATCGCGAACGCGGTGATGGCGCAGCTGCTCTGCCTGGAGTCCATGGACCCCGACCGCGACATCCAGATCTACATCAACTCGCCCGGTGGCTCGTTCACGGCGCTGACCGCGATCTACGACACCATGCGGTTCGTGAAGCCCGACATCCAGACCGTCTGCCTGGGGCAGGCGGCGTCCGCGGCGGCGATCCTGCTGGCCGCCGGCGCGCCCGGCAAGCGCCTGGCGCTGCCGAACAGCCGGATCCTCATCCACCAGCCCTACACCGAGGGCACCTACGGGCAGTCGTCGGACATCGAGATCCAGGCCAACGAGATCCTGCGGATGCGCGAGCTGCTCGAGCGGATGATCGCCGAGCACTCCGGCAAGCCGCAGGAGGAGGTCAGCGCGGACATCGAGCGCGACAAGATCCTCACCGCCGAGCAGGCGGTGGAGTACGGACTGATCGACTCGGTCCTTGCATCACGCAAGGGATCGGTGCCGGTCGGTTGAGCAGCGCCCCGCTGTCCGGGACGTGAAGGTGAAGGATGACCGTGTCCCCATCCCAATCCGGGGTTCGGGGAGGTATTTTCTCATCGGTAGTGGTTGAAAGCACAGTCGAGGGAGATCCGGGCGCAGTCCGGAGCCCCGGCGTGAGTCGTGAGGAGGCGTGCCTGTGGCACGCATCGGTGACGGTGGCGATCTGCTGAAGTGCTCCTTCTGCGGGAAGAGCCAGAAGCAGGTCAAGAAGCTGATCGCAGGTCCAGGTGTCTACATCTGCGACGAGTGCATCGACCTCTGCAACGAGATCATCGAGGAGGAGCTCTCCGAGGGCTCGGAGGTGGGGCTCGAGGAGCTCCCCAAGCCGAAGGAGATCTTCGACTTCCTCAACTCCTACGTCGTCGGCCAGGAGAACGCCAAGAAGTCCCTGGCCGTCGCCGTGTACAACCACTACAAGCGGGTCCAGGCGGGGCTGGGGGTGACCACCCACCGGCACCGTGCCGACGACGCCGTGGAGCTGGCGAAGTCCAACATCCTGCTCATCGGGCCCACCGGCTGCGGCAAGACCTACCTCGCCCAGACACTGGCCCGGATGCTCAACGTGCCGTTCGCCATCGCGGACGCCACCGCGCTGACCGAGGCCGGGTACGTCGGTGAGGACGTCGAGAACATCCTGCTGAAGCTGATCCAGGCCGCCGACTACGACGTGAAGAAGGCCGAGACCGGGATCATCTACATCGACGAGATCGACAAGGTCGCCCGCAAGGCCGAGAACCCGTCGATCACCCGCGACGTCTCCGGTGAGGGTGTGCAGCAGGCGCTGCTCAAGATCCTCGAGGGGACCACCGCCTCCGTGCCGCCCCAGGGAGGCCGCAAGCACCCGCACCAGGAGTTCATCCAGATCGACACCACGAACATCCTGTTCATCGTGGGTGGGGCGTTCGCGGGCCTGGAGCACATCGTCGAGCAGCGCATCGGCAAGAAGACGCTGGGCTTCGGCGCCACGCTGCCGACCAAGGAGGAGCGCGACCTCGACAAGATCTTCTCCGAGGTCATGCCCGAGGACCTGCTGAAGTTCGGCCTGATCCCCGAGTTCATCGGGCGGCTCCCGGTGATCGCGACGGTGGACAAGCTCAACCGCGAGGCCCTGGTGCAGATCCTCACCGAGCCGCGCAACGCGCTGGTCAAGCAGTACCAGCGCCTCTTCGAGCTCGACGGTGTCGAGCTGGAGTTCACCGGCGACGCCGTGGAGGCGGTGGCCGACCTCGCCATGGTGCGCGGCACCGGCGCCCGGGGTCTGCGCGCGATCATCGAGGAGGTGCTCCTCCACGTGATGTACGACGTGCCCTCGCGGGAGGACATCGCCAAGGTCGTGGTCAACGACGAGGTGGTCCGCGACAACGTGAACCCCACCCTGATCCCGCGGACGCCGGAGACGAAGAAGAAGAAGACCGCCTGAGCGCCCGGTGAGCCCCACCCCCCTCGAGCTGCCCCCTGCTGACGGCTACGCCGACTGGCTGGCACGCCGGTGCGAGGGGGGCCTGAGCCGGGCCCGCGAGCTCGCCGACCGGTTCCGGCAGCTCTCCGGTGTCCCCGCGACCGAGGTCCTCGAGGCGTGGAACGCCGTCCACGTGGAGCTGGGCAACGTGTTCTCCGCGGCCTCGCTCTTCGCCAACGTCCACCCCGACGAGGCAGTGCGCACCCAGGCCGAGGAGGCGGAGCAGGAGGCGCACCGGCTGCTCACCGACCTCAGCCTCGACCGGGGGATGTACGACGTGCTGGCCGGCGTCGACCCGGCGGCGCTGGACCGCGAGGCGCGGCGGATGCTCGAGAAGTCGCTCCTGGACTTCCGACGGTCCGGCGTCGACCGGGACGACGAGACCCGCGAACGGCTGCGCCGCCTCTCCGAGCGGCAGACCGAGGTCGGTCAGCGGTTCTCCAAGAACATCCGTGACGGTGTCCGGCGGGTCCGCGTCGAGCCGGCACGCCTCGCCGGGCTGCCCGACGACTTCCGATCAGCCCACGGCGCCGGTGAGGACGGCCTGGTCGAGCTCACCACCGAGTACCCCGACTACGTCCCGGTCATGACCTTCGCCGAGGACCGGGAGCTGCGGCGCGAGATGCTCTCGGCCTTCCTGAACCGCGCCTGGCCCGACAACGACGAGGTCCTCCACGAGCTGCTCGAGATCCGGCGGGAGACCGCGACGGTCCTCGGCTACCCCGACTGGCCGTCCTACGACGCCGAGGTCAAGATGATCGGCACCGGCCCGGCCATCGGCGACTTCGTCGACCGGATCACCGCTCTGGCCGCGGCTCCGGCAGAGCGCGACGTCGCGGTGCTCCTCGATCGGCTGCAGCAGGACCACCCCGACGCGACCGCGGTGGACGGCGTGGACAAGGCCTTCTACTCCGAGGTGGTCCGCCGCGAGCGGTTCGACGTCGACGCCCAGGAGGTCCGGCGCTACTTCGACTTCGCGAAGGTCCGCCGCGGCCTGCTCGAGGTCACCGGCCGGCTGTTCGGCCTGGAGTACGCCGAGGTGCCCGACGCGCAGCCCTGGCACGAGGACGTGGCGGCGTACGACGTGCTGGGCGACCCGGACGGCGACGGGGACCCGCGGCGGCTCGGCCGGATCTATCTCGACCTGCACCCGCGGGCGGGCAAGTACTCCCACGCCGCGCAGTTCGACCTGGTCGCCGGTGTCGCCGGTGTCGCCGGGCAGCAGCTGCCCGAGGGCGTGCTGGTGTGCAACTTCCCGACCGGGCTGATGGAGCACGACGACGTGGTGACGCTGTTCCACGAGTTCGGGCACCTGCTGCACCACGTGCTCGGCGGACGGCAGCGCTGGGCGCGGTTCTCCGGGGTGGCGACGGAGTGGGACTTCGTCGAGGCGCCGTCGCAGATGCTGGAGGAGTGGGCGTGGGACCATGCCGTGCTCGCCACCTTCGCCACCGACGAGGAGGGCGACCCGATGCCCGCCGGCCTGGTGCGGCGGATGCGGACCGCAGACGAGTTCGGCAAGGGCTTCCAGGCGCGCACGCAGATGTTCTACGCCGCGGTCTCCTACCGGTTCCACCGCGACGTGCCCGCCGACCTGACCGGGGTGGTGCGCGAGCTGCAGGCGGAGTACGACGTCTTCGGCCACGTGCCGGGCACGCACTTCCACGCCTCGTTCGGCCACCTGAACGGGTACGCGTCGGGGTACTACACCTACATGTGGTCGCTGGTGATCGCGAAGGACCTGTTCTCCGCCTTCGACCAGCAGGACCTCTTCGCGCCCGAGGTCGCGCAGCGCTACCGCGACCGGGTGCTGGCGCGCGGCGGTTCGGCCGACGCGGCCGAGCTCGTCGAGGACTTCCTGGGCCGCCCCTACGCGTTCGACGCCTTCGAGGCATGGCTGGCGACCTGAGCGTCGTCCGGGTCTCGCCCGACGGGCACGAGCTGGCCGGTCTGCTCGAGGGGCTGCCCACGTCCGGGCGGGTGCTGCTCGGGGTCGCCGGCGCCCCGGGCGCCGGGAAGTCCACGCTGGCGGCGGCCCTCGTCGACCTCGCTGGTGCCGGGGCGGCCGCAGTCCCGCTGGACGGCTTCCACCTGGCGGACGTGGAGCTGGGCCGCCAGGCGCTCCTGGACCGCAAAGGGGCGCCGGAGAGCTTCGACGCCTGGGGCTACGCCGCGCTGCTCCGCCGGCTCCGCAACCGGCCCGAGCACGTCGTCTACGCGCCGGGCTTCGAGCGCGGTCTCGAGCAGCCGCTCGCCGGTGCCGTCGCGGTGCGGCCGGAGATCGTCCTGGTGGTCACCGAGGGGAACTACCTGCTGCTGGACGAGCCGGGGTGGTGCGCTGCGCGGGACTGCCTGGACGCGGTGTGGTTCGTGCACACCGACGAGGACCGGCGCCGGGAGCGGCTGCTCGCCCGGCACGTCGCGTTCGGGAAGACCCCGCGGCAGGCGGAGCGGTGGATGGCGTCGGTCGACGACCCGAACGCCGTACTCGTGGAGGAGGCTCGGCACCGGGCCGACCTCGTCGTCGACCTCACCGCATGGGCCGGCGCCTGACCGCCGATCCGCACAGAACCTTCACACCACGGACCCACCTCCCGCCCGCTCACGCTCGTAGCCTTCCAGGCATGAGCACCCAGCGCCGGACCAGCCAGCGCCGCCGCATCCTCGTGGTCGAGGACGACCGCGTCATCAACGACGCGCTCGCCGACCGGCTCACCGCCGAGGGGTACGACGTGGTGCGCGCGTGGGACGGACCGGGAGCCGTCGCGGCCTGCGAGGTCAGCGAGCCGGACCTGGTGCTGCTCGACGTGATGCTGCCCGGGTTCGACGGGCACGAGGTGTGCCGGAGGATCCAGGGGGACCGCCCCGTCCCGGTCCTGATGCTGACGGCCCGGGACGAAGAGGCGGACGTGCTCGTCGGGCTCGCCGTCGGCGCGGACGACTACCTCACCAAGCCGTTCCGGATGCGCGAGCTCGTGGCCCGGATCGGTGCCCTGCTGCGCCGGGTCGACCGGGCAGCCGAGCTGGTCACCCGCCGTCCGGTGCAGGTCGGGGACCTCCGTGTCGACGGCGCCGCCAGGCGGGTCTGGTGCGGTCCCGAGGAGGTCCGGCTGACGCCGACCGAGTTCGACCTGCTGCTCTGCCTCGCCGCGGAGCCCGGCGTGGTCGTGACCCGCGAGCGGCTGCTCGCCCAGGTGTGGGGGTGGGCGGAGGCGTCCGGGACCCGCACCGTCGACAGCCACGTCAAGGGCCTGCGCGCCAAGGTCGGGCCGGCGCGGATCCGGACGGTGCACGGGGTGGGCTACGCCCTCGAGCCGGGGACGCCGGCATGACCGTGGAGCCGCTCGCCCGGGTGACCTCGATCAAGGTCAAGCTCGGCCTCCTCGTCGCGGCCAGCGTTCTCGTGGCCTCCGTCGTGGCCACGGTGGGCCGCTCAGGCGGTGTCCCCGCCTGGCTGAGCATCCCGGTCACCGTCCTGCTGGCCCTGGCCGTGACGCAGCTGCTCGCGGTCGGGATGACCTCCCCGTTGCGCGAGATGACGTTCGCGGCCCGTCGGATGGCCACCGGCGACTACGGCGTCCGGGTCGGCGCCGCGTCCGCGGACGAGGTGGGGGAGCTGGCTCGCGCGTTCAACACGATGGCCCAGGACCTGGCGGCGGTCGACCGGCAGCGTCGCGAGCTCGTGGCGAACGTCAGCCACGAGCTCCGGACACCGCTGGCGGGACTGTGCGCGGTCCTGGAGAACGTCGTCGACGGAGTCACGCCCCGCGACCACGCCTCCCTTCAGGCTGCCCTCGACCAGGCCACCCGGACGGCTCGGCTCGTCGAGGACCTGCTCGACCTGGCCAGGGTCGACGCGGGCAAGGCCCCGCTGGCCACGGCGCCGGTCGCGCTCGGCCCCCTGCTGGCCGACGCCGTCGCCGAGGCGGAGCTGCTCGACCGGCCCGTGGAGTACGCCGTCCAGGTCGTGCCCGCCGACCTCGTCGTACAGGCGGACCGCAGCCGGCTGCAGCAGCTCGTCGCCAACCTGCTCGACAACGCCTCGCGGCACAGCCCGACCGGCGGCACCGTGCGGGTCTCGGCCGCCCGCCAGGACGGCTTGCTGTGCCTGGAGGTGCTCGACGACGGGCCGGGCGTGCCGCCCGAGGACCGCGAGCGGGTCTTCGAGCCGTTCGGGACGCTGCGCGCCTCCGACGCCGGCGGCGGCACCGGCCTCGGGCTGGCCATCGCCCGGTGGGTGACCGACCTGCACGGTGGCCGCATCGGTCTCGTGGATCCCGGTCCCGACCGCGCCGGTGCCCGGGTCCGCGTCGAGCTACCGCTGCAACCGCCCCACCGCCCCGCACCCCTCGAGGAGGAACCCGTGCCCACCACGCCCGTCGTCCAGCCCCCGGCCGAGCTGTCGCGTCCCCGGCCGGTCGTCGACGACCTGTTCTCGGGCTTCTGGCCGGAACGCGGTGTCCCCGCCCGTCCCCGCGTCCTGATCGCATCGCTCGCGGCCGGACTGCTCGCGGGGATCGTGCTGCCCTTCCACGACCTGGGTCTGGGCACGTTCGCGGTCCTGGTCGCCGTGGGCGGTGTGGTCCTGCTGGCCAGCAGGCACCGCCGGGACCCGTTCGTCGTGGCTTCCGCGGGGCTGTGCCTTGCGCTCGCCTCGACGGCCGCCCTGCGTGACGCCGACTGGATCGTGGTGCTGTGCCTGCTCGCCGGCGCGGCGCTGTGCGTCGGCGCCCTGTGTCGCGCCCGGACCGTGTCCGGCTTCGCCCTGGCCGGCCTCGCGTGGCCGCTCGCCGGGCTGCGCGGGATGCCCTGGCTGGGATGCAGCGTCGGCGCGCTCACCGGGCGCGGTCGCAGTGCCGCGCTGCTGCGGACCGCCGTCTGGTCCCTCCTGGGTCTGCTGGTCTTCGGCGCGCTGTTCGCCTCCGCCGACGCGTTGCTCGGGGAGTGGGCCGACGCGGTCCTTCCCGACCTGACGGTCGACACCCTGGTGGCGCGCAGCTTCGTCGCGGTCGCGGCGGCCGGCACCACGCTGGCAGCGGCCTACCTCGCGCTCAACCCACCGCCGGTCGATCGCACCGGCGGGTCGCCGGACCCGGTCAGCCACCGGTTCGAGTGGCTCGCTCCGGTGCTCGTGGTCAACGCCGTCTTCGCGGCGCTGCTCGTGGCGCAGGCGACCGTCGTGTTCGGTGGCCACGACTACCTCCAGCGCACCACCGGCCTGACCTACGCGGAGTACGTCCACCAGGGGTTCGGCCAGCTCACGGTCGCCACCGCGCTGACCCTGCTGGTGATCTGGGCCGCGGCCCGCAAGGCACCGCGGGCGACGCCGGCGGACCGGGCGTGGCTGCGGGGGGCGCTGGGGCTGCTGTGCCTGCAGACCCTGGTGGTCGTCGCCTCGGCGCTGCACCGCATGGACCTGTACCAGGATGCCTACGGGCTGACCCGGCTCCGTCTGCTCGTCGACGTGTTCGAGGGCTGGCTCGGCGTGCTCGTCCTGGCCGTCGTCGCCGGAGGCGTCGCGCTGCGCGCGTCCTGGCTGCCCCGGTTCGCGGTGCTCAGCGGGGTCGTGGCGCTGCTCGGTCTCGCGGTGATCAACCCGGACGCCTGGATCGCGCGCCAGAACCTCGACCGGTACGCCGACACGGGTCGGGTGGACTGGTACTACCTGCGGGGGCTGTCGGACGACGCCGTACCCGTGCTCCTGCACCGCCCCGCCGAGGTGCAGCGCTGCGCCCTGCTGGGCAGGGACACCGCAGCGGACGGGTGGGTCGAGTGGAACCTCGGCCGCTCGCGGGCCGCCGATCTGCTGGCCGACGCCGAGATCCCGCCCGCCGGCGCCGTGGACACCTGTGCGGACGCCAGCTAGAGGTAGATGTTGTCGTGCCGCTCGCAGAAGTCGCGGAACTCGTCGTCGGAGACCTCGCGCCCCGGCTGGAACATCTCGACGAGCCCTTCGAAGTACTGCTCCCGCGGGGCCCCGGGTGAGAACAGGATGAGCAACGACGCGGGCGAGTCCGACTCGTTGCGGAACCCGTGCACGCCGCCCTCGGGGACGAAGCAGTAGTCACCCGGACCGGTCTCCTGTCCCAGCGGAAGAGCCCGAACTGCCCGCGCGTCGCCTCCCCGGTCGCCAGGTAGTGGGCGAACCCCCGAGCCCGTGTCCAGCTCGGGCGGCTGGTCCGCCCGACGGACCCAGGCACTGACCTCTCCGGTGTCCCCGAAGTAGCGGGTCTTCGGGTAGCTCGTCCCGTCGTGGCGCGGGTCCGGGTAGCTCACGGCTCCAACGTTATGTTGACACCCGCCGTGGGGAAGGGTTTCGTGACAGAGCCGGCCGGGCACACCCGGCCGGGAGCCGAGCTCGGGGAAGGACCACGATGGGCGAGACGCAGGAGACGGAGCAGCCGGAGCAGGACCGGACGCAGGCGGAGGACAGCCAGCAGGACGGTTCGCGCCAGGACGGTTCGCACCAGGACGTCCAAGGCGTCCAGACCGACCCCGGCGACAGCAAGAAGTCCATCGCGGTCGACACCAACGAGCGGCTGGAGCAGAAGGACAACCACCTCGACGACATCCCGGACGAAGATCTGGAGCAGGAGCGTCAGGAGCGGCTCGACCCGGAGAACCGGCCGGACAACGTCGAGGTGGACAACAGCGACCGCACCTTCAACCCGGAGACCGGCCTCTTCGAGGACACCGAGCTGGAGCCGCCGGCGGACGCGCCGTTCTCCCTGGAGGAGAACGGCTGAGCGCCGTCAGACCTGGGCGTCGTCACTCCTGAGTGGCAACCTCCGCGTCGACCGTCAGCTCGGCCGCGTCGGACGGCGTGAAGGAGAGCTCGCCGACGACCTTGCCGGCCGCGACCAGGTCGCCGGCCGCCTGCTCGGCGAGTGCCAGCTGGTCCCGGGGTCCGCGCACCGTCGCGGACGCGAGCTCGGTGCGCATGGAGACCTTGGCGGTCGACTTCGCCCCGCGCAGCCCGGCCAGCGCCGCGGAGACGGCGTCCAGCACCCCGGGGTCCGCGTCGGCGGCGGCGGCCAGCTCGTCGGCGGTCGGCCACGGCTGCCGGTGCACCGAGCCCTCCTGCCACCACGACCAGACCTCCTCGGTCACGTAGGGCAGGAAGGGCGCGAGCAGCCGCAGCTGGACGTGCAGCGCCAGCGCGAGGGCCGACTTGGCGCTGGCCGCGGCCGCGTCGCCGCGCGCGCCGTAGGCCCGCTCCTTGACCAGCTCGACGTAGTCGTCGCAGAACGTCCAGAAGAACCGCTCGGTCACCTCGAGGGCGGTGGTGTAGTCGTAGTTCTCGAAGGCCTCGGTGGCGCGGGCGACCGCCGTCGCCAGCCCGGCGAGCATCGCCCGGTCGACCGCTTCCGTGATTGCCTCGGCGTCGTACGACGACGCACCGACCCCGGAGAGCGCGAACCGTGACGCGTTGAGGACCTTCATGGCCAGCCGACGACCGACCTTCATCTGGGTCTCGTCGAACGGCGAGTCGAGTCCCGGCCGGGCCATCGCGGCCCGCCAGCGCACCGCGTCGGCGCCGTACTTCTCGAGGATGTCCGACGGCACGATCACGTTGCCCTTGGACTTGCTCATCTTCTTGCGGTCCGGGTCGACCACGAAGCCCGAGATCAGCGCGTGCGACCACGGCACCACGCCGTTCTCGAAGTGGGAGCGCACCACCCGGGAGAACAGCCAGGTGCGGATGATGTCGTGCGCGTGGGTGCACAGGTCCATCGGAAAGACCCGCTGGAACAGGTCGTCGTCGCTCTCCCACCGGCCCGCGATGTGCGGGGTCAGCGACGACGTGGCCCAGGTGTCCATCACGTCCGGGTCGCCGATGAACCCGCCGGCCTTGCCGCGCTGGGACTCCTCGTAGCCGCGCGGGGCGTCGGTCGACGGGTCGACCGGGAGCTCGGCCTCCGTGGGGAGCAGCGGGTGGTCGTAGTCCGGCTCACCCTCGTCGTCGAGGGGGTACCACGCAGGGAAGGGGATCCCGAAGAACCGCTGCCGGGAGATCAGCCAGTCGCCGTTGAGGCCGCCGACCCAGTTGTCGTAGCGGTGCCTCATGTGCGGAGGGCTCCACTGGATCTCTGCCCCGCGGGCGACCAGCTCGTCGCGGAGACCGGCGTCGCGTCCGCCGTTGGTGATGTACCACTGCCGGGTGGAGACGATCTCCAGCGGCTTGTCGCCCTTCTCGTAGAAGTTCGCCATCCGCTGCGTCGGCGTCGGCTCGCCCTCCAGGTCGCCCGACTCGCGCAGCAACGACACCATCGCCTCACGGGCGCTGAACGCGGTCTTGCCGGCCAGCTCCGCGTAGGCGGGCTCTGCCTGCTGGAGCCAGTGCGGGGTCTCGCGGTGCACCCGGCCGTCCCGGCCGATGACCGTGCGAACGGGCAGGTCGAGCTCCCGCCACCACTGCACGTCGGTCAGGTCACCGAACGTGCAGCACATCGCGATGCCGGCGCCCTTGTCCGGCTCGGCGGCCCGGTGGGCCAGCACCGGGATCTCGACGCCGAAGACCGGGCTCGTGACCGTCGTACCGAACAGGGACTGGTAGCGCTCGTCGTCGGGGTGCGCGATCAGCGCCACCACCGCCGGGATCAGCTCCGGCCGGGTCGTCTCGATGTGCACCGGGGTGCCGTCCGGCTTGTGGAAGGCCACCCGGTGGTAGGCGCCGGCGTACTCCCGGGCCTCGAGCTCGGCCTGCGCGACGGCGGTCTGGAAGGTGACGTCCCACAGGGTCGGCGCCTCCTGCAGGTAGGCCTCGCCGCGGGCGAAGTTGCGCAGGAACGCGCGCTGGGAGATCGTCTGCGACTCCCGCCCGATCGTGGTGTAGGTCTGCTCCCAGTCCACCGACAGCCCGAGGGTGCGCCACAGCGACTCGAAGACCTCCTCGTCCTCGTGCACCAGGCGCTCGCAGAGGGCGATGAAGTTCGGCCGGTCCACCGGGACCTGGCGCTTGGCGTCGGGCTTCTCCGGCGGGGTGAAGTCCGGGTCGTGCGGCAGCGACGGGTCGCACCGCACGCCGAAGTAGTTCTGCACCCGGCGCTCGGTGGGCAGGCCGTTGTCGTCCCACCCCATCGGGTAGAAGACCTCCTTGCCGCGCATCCGCTGGAAACGCGCGACGAGGTCGGTGTGGGTGTAGGAGAACACGTGCCCCACGTGCAGCGACCCGGAGACGGTCGGCGGGGGAGTGTCGATCGAGTAGATCTCCTCGCGGCTCTTCGACCGGTCGAAGGCGTAGGTGCGCTGCTCACGCCAGGCCTGCGACCACTTGGTCTCGAGCCCCTCCAGCGCCGGCTTGTCCGGTACGCCGGCGCCGGTGCTGGGCGTCGGCGCGGTCCGGGGCTGGCTCTGGGTGTCGGTCATGGGCCAGATCTTATGGGCGGGCTCCGGCAGCCCGAAAACGAGTTCCGGTCACGGCCGACCTGGTCATCCGTGCTCGACGGCCCCGCGGACGGGCAGCTCTGCCTGGAACGGCGGCTCAGCCCCGGGGTTCCGGGACAGCTGCCCGTTCTGGGGGCCGCCTCGGCGGGGCCGTAGACTCGGCCCGCCATGACTGACACCCCCGCCCGACCGTCGTACGCCGAGGTCGAGGCGGCGCTCCTGAACCGCTGGCCGGAGTCGAAGCTCGAGCCGAGCCTCGACCGGATCCAGGCGCTCACCGAGCTGATGGGGGACCCCCAGCACACCTTCCGGGTCGTGCACCTGACCGGGACCAACGGCAAGACCAGCACCTCCCGGATGGTCGACGCGCTGCTGCGCGCGCGGGGCCTGCGCACCGGCCGGTTCACCAGCCCCCACGTGGAGTCGATGACCGAGCGGATCAGCATCGACGGGGAGCCGCTGACCGAGGAGGCGTTCGTCGAGACCTACCTGGAGGTCGCGCCGTTCCTCGCCATGGTCGACGACGACAGCGACCACCCGCTGTCGTTCTTCGAGACCGTGGTGGGGATGGCGTTCGCGGCGTTCTCCGACGCGCCGGTCGAGGTCGCCGTGGTCGAGGTCGGCATGGGCGGCTCCTGGGACGCCACCAACGTGGCCGACGGGTCGGTCGCCGTGGTGACGCCGGTGGCGGTGGACCACGCCCGCTGGCTGGGCACCCGGCCGGCCGAGATCGCCGTCGAGAAGGCCGGGATCATCAAGCCCGGTGCGCAGGTGGTGGTCGCCGAGCAGGAGCCTGAGGTGCTGGCGGTGCTCGCCGAGCGCGCCACCGAGGTCGGCGCCACGCTGCTGCGCGAGGGCGTCGACTTCGGCGTGGTGCACCGGGCCGCGGCGGTCGGCGGCCAGGTGGTGTCGCTGCGCGGGCTCCGTGGGTCGTACGACGAGGTCTTCCTTCCGCTGTACGGCGCGCACCAGGCGCAGAACGCCGTGCTGGCGCTGGCGGCCGTCGAGGCACTGACCGCGGACGAGCCGATGTCGGACGAGATGGTGCGCGAGGCGTTCGAACAGATGACGTCTCCGGGCCGGCTCGAGGTGGTCCGGCGTGGTCCGACGGTCCTGCTCGACGCCGCGCACAACCCGCACGGGGCGGCGGCCGTGGTCGAGGCGATCCGCGACTCGTTCATCTTCGACCCGCTCGTCGGTGTCGTCGGGATGATGGCAGACAAGGACGTGGAGGGCTTCCTCGGCGAGCTGGAGCCGGTGCTGTCGGAGATCGTCTGCACGCAGAACTCCACGCCGCGGTCCATACCGGCCGAGGAGCTGGCCGAGGTGGCCCGGGACCTGTTCGGTGAGCACCGGGTGCGGGTCGCGCGGCGGCTCGATGACGCGATCGAGCAGGCGGTGACGCTGGCCGAGACCGGCGGGAGGTCGGGGGAGTCGATCGGCTCCGGCGGGGTGCTGGTGACCGGTTCCGTGGTGACGGTCGGCGAGGTCAGGCGCCTGCTGCGGCGTCCGGGAGGTCGCTCGTGAGGTCCGTCCAACGGTCGATGTGCGCCGGGATGATGGGCCTGCAGGCGGTGGTGCTTTTCCTGGTCGGCGTCGCCCTGCCGGCGGTGAGCGAGAGCGTCAGCCCGGGAGCCGGCGTGGGCATCGGGCTGGGGCTGGGGTTCCTCTGCGTGCTCGCGGCGGGGCTGATGCGGCGGCCGTCCGGACCGGCGCTGGGGTGGGGGGTGCAGGTGCTGTCGATCGCGCTGGGCTTCGTGGTCACCGCGATGTTCGCGCTGGGCCTCGTCTTCCTGGCGCTGTACGCAGGAGCATATTTTCTCGGTGACAAGATCGACCGCGAGCGGATCGAGCGCGAGCAGGTGGGAGACGCCGGGCCGTCGACGCCCTAGGGTTCGGTGTCGTGACCGACGAGGGCGTGCAGACCACCATCCCGACCGCCGACGGCGACATGCCGGCCTGGCGGTGGACTCCGCCGAGCGGGAGTGGCCCCGGTGTGCTGCTGCTCCAGGAGATCTTCGGTGTGAGCCGCTACATCAGGCGGCGCGGGGCAGCCCTGGCCGCTGCTGGGTACGTCGTGGTGGCGCCCGAGCTCTACTGGCGGCTCGACCCGTCGCTGCCGCCGCTGGACGAGTCGGCGCCCGACGTACTGGAGGCCGCGATGGGGCGGGTCAACCAGCTCGACTGGGAGCAGACCGTGGGCGACGGCGTGGCGGCGCTGGCTGACCTCCGCGGACGCACGGACCGGACGGGCGTGCTCGGGTTCTGCTTCGGAGGCGGTCTCGCGTTCAATGTCGCGGCGGTCGCCTCTCCGTCGCCGGACTGCCTGGTCTCCTACTACGGCTCCGCGTTGCCCCAGCTGCTCGGGCTGGCGCCGCAGGTCACCGCGCCGAGCCTGCACCACTTCGGGCTGTCCGACGACTACCTCCCCGCCCCCACGGTGGAAGAGATCCGCGCCGCCGTGACGGCCGGCTCTGCGGAGGTGGAGTTCCACACCTACGAGGGCGCGAACCACGCCTTCGACAACGACGACTTCGTGCTGCACGACGCGGCCGCGTCCCGGCTGGCGTGGGACCGGACGCTGGACTTCCTGGGCCGGCGGCTGTCGCCGGCGGGCGCCCAGTAGCGGCTGGATAGGGTGCTGCCCATGTCTTCGTCGACCGACCAGCGCACCCTCGTCCTGCTCAAGCCCGACGCCGTGGAGCGAGGACTCGTGGGCTCGATCCTCGACCGCTACCTGCGGCGTGGCCTGACGATCGTCGCGCTGGAGATGCGGACGATCTCCTCCGACCTCGCCGACCGGCACTACGCCGAGCACGTCGAGAAGGACTTCTACCCGCCGCTGCGGGACTTCGTGACGTCCGGGCCGCTCGTGGCGCTGGTGCTCGAGGGTGACTCGGCGGTCGACGTGGTGCGCGGGATCAACGGCGCGACGGACGGTCGCAAGGCCGCCCCGGGGACGATCCGCGGTGACTTCTCCCTGTCCAACCGCGAGAACCTCGTGCACGGCTCGGACTCTCCCGAGTCGGCCGCCCGCGAGATCGCGATCTGGTTCCCCTCGCTGGGCTGACTCCCGTCCGATTCGGGGTGGTTCAAGGCATTTCAAGCCCTAGGTCCGGACGCTTCGGGCCGTGCGGTTCGCAGGGGCACGAAATGGCCGCTGTTTACATTCCTGAACGCGGGGTGTCCGCAGTTGAGTTCTCTCTGTCGGGGTGGGGCGCAGGAAACGCCCGGGGCCGACGCCCCAACCAACGGGTTGGGGGCCAGAAGCACTCACTGGGGGTTCAATCTCATGAAGAAGTACGCATTCGCTCTAGCCGCGGCCGCCTCGTCCGTCGCGCTCATCGCCGGCCCCGCCTCGGCCTACACGCTCAACGGCGACGGCACCGGCTTCGTCGGCAAGGGCGAAGTTCAGGGCGTGCTCAGCCTCAACAACGCCCAGGTCCAGAGCACCGCGGTCAGCTTCACCACTAGCGCCACCGATACAAACGCCTGGTCGTGCACCCGCGAGTGGGTCACGCCTCAGGGCAAGGAGCAGGAGACCGTTCAGCAGCGCAACAACGTCACCACCGTGACTGGCGTTGTCAGCTCGACCGCGCGCCTCAAGAATCAGATCACCGGTTACAACCTGCTCGGCTACACGAGCTCTTCCCCGAGCACCGACGGCCCTGCGACCGGGAGCTGCCCGGCGAGTCCCAGCGGGTTCGTCTACGACAACAACAACGTGAACACCCCCGGCACGACGACGCTGTTCGTCAACGGCGTGGCTCTGCAGTGACCTGATCGGTTGACCCGCTCGCTGGCCCTCGGACTTCGGTCCGGGGGCCAGCGGCGTTCTTGGCGAGTGGGCTTGCGGGGTGACTTTCAGGCACCTGATGACTGAAAGTCACCCCGCAAGCGATTCAGTTGGTTCTGAGACGCCCAAGGCACCGCGCGTGTCCTGCCGAGCCCGGGGGCTCCCGCTGCTTACGCTTCCCGAGACATTCGTGTGACGGAAGTGACGGACGCACATGCCGAACAGCTTCATCGGCCGGGACATGGCCGTGGACCTCGGGACCGCCAACACCTTGGTGTACGTGCGGGGCAAGGGCGTCCAGCTCGACGAGCCCAGCGTGGTCGCCCTCAACTCCAGCACCGGCGAGATCCTGGCCGTCGGCCACGAGGCCAAGCGGATGCTGGGTCGTACGCCGGACAACATCACCGCGATCCGCCCGCTGCAGGACGGGGTCATTGCGGACTTCGACTCCACCGAGCAGATGCTCCGGTTCTTCATCCAGCAGGTGCACCGCAGGCGCTACTTCGCCAAGCCCCGCCTGGTGATCTGCGTCCCCAGCGGCATCACCGCGGTCGAGCAGCGCGCGGTGAAGGAGGCCGGCTACCAGGCCGGCGCCCGCCGGGTCTACATCATCGAGGAGCCGATGGCGGCCGCGATCGGCGCCGGGCTCCCGGTGCACGAGGCCACCGGGAACATGGTCGTCGACGTCGGCGGCGGCACCACCGAGGTCGCGGTCATCTCGCTCGGCGGCATCGTCACCAGCCTGTCGGTGCGTACGGCGGGCGACGACATCGACCAGGCGATCATCGCGTGGATGAAGAAGGAGCACTCGCTGATGCTCGGCGAGCGCACCGCCGAGGAGATCAAGATGACCCTCGGCACCGCGTTCCCGCTGACCAAGGAGCCGGAGGCCGAGATCCGCGGCCGCGACATGGTCAGTGGCCTGCCGCGCACCGTGGTCATCTCCAGCACCGACATCCGGCACGCCATCGAGGAGCCGTTGCACGACATCATCGACGCGGTCCGCGCGACCCTCGACCAGACCCCGCCCGAGCTGGCCGGCGACATCATGGACCGCGGGCTGGTGCTCACCGGCGGGACCGCGCTGCTGCGGGGCCTCGACGAACGGCTCCGCCACGAGACCGGGATGCCGGTGCACGTGGCCGAGGACCCGCTGCACTCGGTGGCCTTGGGGGCCGGCAAGTGCGTCGAGGAGTTCGAGGCCCTCCAGCAGGTGCTCGTCTCCGAGCCCCGGCGGCGGTAGGAGCTGCCGTGCAACCGCTCTTCTCCAGCAGCTCGGGACGCCGGCGGCGCCCCAGCAAGTCGCTGTTCGCCGTGCTGACCCTGGCGTGCCTCACCGCGATCACCGTCGACTACCAGCGCGACGACTCCTCGCCGTTCGAGCCGGCCCGGACCGCGCTCGGCGACCTGCTCGGCCCGGTGCAGGAGACCGCCGCCGTGGTCGCCCGGCCGATCCACGAGATCCCGGGGTTCTTCGAGGCGAACCAGTCGCTGCGCGCCGACATCGCCAAGCTGCAGGCCGAGAACGCCAACCTCAGGGGGCAGCTCGCGACCACCTCCCAGGTCCGCTACCGGGCCGCCGAGCTCGACGGGCTGCTGCAGGCGTCGCGCGGCAGCGGCCTCGCACTGGTCCCGGCGCGCGTCGTGGCGGTCGGACCGGCCCAGTCGTTCTCCTTCACCGTCACCATCGACGCCGGCACCAGCTCCGGCATCCACCCCGACATGACGGTGCTCAACAACCAGGGCCTCGTCGGCCGCGTCACCCACGCCAGCCGCGGCTCGGCCACCGTGCTGCTGATCTGCGACCAGGAGTCCGTGGTGGGCGCGAGGCTCGGGTCGAACTCCGAGGTCGGGTTCCTCCAGGGCCGCGGCACCATGGACGGCGACGCCCGCCTCGACCTCGGCCTCGTCGACAGCTCCGAGACCCCCGGCAAGCGCGACGTGGTCACCACGTGGGGCAGCCGCAACGGCGCGCCGTACGTCGAAGGGGTGCCGATCGGCACCGTCGAGTCGGTCTTCTCCAGCCCCCGGGAGCAGTCCAAGCACGCGGTGATCAAGCCGTTCGTGGACTTCTCCTCCCTCGACGTCGTCGGTGTGGTCGTCAAGGGCGACACCGTGGGCGACCGGCCGGTGATCAAGGCCGGCGAGGTACCCGCTGCTGCCGGCGCGGAAGGACACTGACATGCCTCTGGTCCGCGGGCTCCTGTTCACCACGGTGCTGCTGCTCGCCGTGGTGCTGCAGGTGAGCTTCTTCAGCTTCTTCTCCTGGGCCGGCGTGGTGCCGAACCTGGTCCTGCTCCTCGTCGTGGCCGCCGCGCTCACCCGCGGCCCCGAGCTCGCCGCTCTGCTCGGCTTCGTCGGCGGCCTGGCCGTCGACCTCGTTCCGCCGGCCGACCACGTGGCCGGCCGGTGGGCACTGGCGCTGGTCGTCGTCGGCTACGTCGCCGGGCGGGTCCGCCAGGACGCCGGCCGCTCCACGCTCGTCGCCCTCGGCACGGTCGCGGCCAGCTCGTTCGTGGGCACGTCGGTGTTCGCGCTGTCGGGGATGCTGCTGCGCGACCCGTCGATCCCGGTGGCCGAGGCGCTCCGGGTCATCCCGCTCTCCGTCCTCTACGACCTGCTGCTCGCGCCGTTCGTGCTGCCGCCCGCGATGCGGATGTTCCGCCGCATGCGGCCGCACGAGGTCGCCTACTGAGGGGCCGCTGAACACCATGGCGATGCTCCCAGTGGACCGGTTGCGCGACGCCGGCAAGAAGCGCGTCCCGGCCTTCACCAAGGGCAGGTTGCGCCTCGGCGTGATCCAGGTGCTCGTGCTGACGCTGTTCCTCACCCTCTTCGGGCGGTTGTGGTACCTCCAGGTCTTCAGCGGCGACGACTACCAGGCCAAGGCCGCCGACCAGTCGGTGCGCGACATCGTGGTCCAGCCGGCCCGCGGTCTCATCGTCGACGACATGGGGCGGCCGCTGGTCGCCAACCGCACGTCGTGGGTGGTCACGGTCGACCGCAACCTGCTGCAGAAGCTGGGGTCGCGCACCCAGAAGCGGCTCCTCGAGCGGATCGGCGAGTCGGTCGACGTGCCCTACAAGACGATCAGGGCGCGCACCCGGATCTGCGGAGAGCCGAAGTCCCAGTCCGGGCTCTGCTGGAACGGCTCTCCCTACCAGCCGGTGCCGGTGGCCAAGGACATCCCGCAGCAGACCGCGCTGATGATCATGGAGCAGAACGAGGACTTCCCCGCGGTCATCGTGCAGGCGCAGGCGGTGCGGTCCTATCCGTCGCCGTACGGCATCAACGCCGCGCACATCCTCGGCTACCTCAGCCCGATCACGGAGGACGAGCTCGACCGGGCCAAGGCCGACGACGACGAGTCCGTGCACGGCGCGTCGGTCGTCGGACGCGCCGGCCTGGAGAAGGAGTACGACGAGTACCTGCGCGGGTTCCCCGGCTACAAGCAGGTGATGGTCGACTCGATGGGCCGGGTCCTCGGCGACTCCGGGGAGATCCAGGGGCGGGTGGGGGACACCCTGGTCACCTCGATCGACGCCCGGGTCCAGGCCGTCGTGGAGCAGCAGCTGGCGCAGACCATCAAGACCGCGCGGGCGACGTACGACCCGGTGACCCACAAGAACTACGTGGCCGACCAGGGCGCCGCCGTCGTCCTCGACGCGAAGACCGGTCAGGTCATCGCGATGGCCAGCCAACCGACGTACGACCCCAACGTCTGGGTCGGCGGCATCAAGCCCGACGAGCTCGAGCGGCTCTACTCCGAGGACGCCGGCACCCCGCTGCTGTCCCGCGCCACCCAGGGCCAGCTGGCGCCCGGCTCGACGTGGAAGCCGATCATGACCGCCGGCGCGCTGGAGAACGGCTTCACCACCGACACGCGGCTGGACTGCTCCTCGGGTGTCCAGGTCGGCAACCGGGTGTTCCACAACTACGAGTCGGCCTCGTTCGGCTACATCGACTTCGCCACGGCGCTGCAGATCTCCTGCGACACCTTCTTCTACCGCGTCGGCCTCAGCTTCTGGCAGAAGTACGGCAGCGACGAGGCCGACGTCGATGCCAAGGACCCACTGGTGGAGATGGCCAAGACGTTCGGCTTCGGCGAGGCGACCGGGGTGGACCTCCCAGGCGAGGCCTCCGGCCGGATCGCCGACCGCCACTGGAAGCTGGACTACTACAACGCCAACAAGGACTACTACTGCAAGGTCGGCAAGGAGTCGGGCTACGACTTCCTGCACGTGTTCGCGCGCGAGTTCTGCATCGAGGGCTACGCCTACCGCGCCGGTGACGCAGTGAACTTCTCGATCGGGCAGGGCGACACCATGGTCAGTCCGCTGCAGCTGGCGCGCGCCTACGCGGCGATCTCCAACGGCGGCACGCTGTTCCACCCCCAGGTGGCCAAGGCGATCGTCGACCCCGCGGGGAAGGTGATCAAGACCTTCGAGCCGAACGTCGAGAAGCAGCTGCCGGTGTCGTCGGCGACGTTGAGCTACATCGACAACGCCCTCAAGGGCACCCCGGTGAGCGGCACGCTCGCCTGGCGGTTCGGCGGTTTCCCGCTGGCCCAGGTTCCGGTGCGCGGCAAGACCGGCTCCGCGGAGGTGTACGGCAAGCAGAGCACCTCGTGGGTCGCGACGTACACGCCGGACTACGTCGTGGTGATGATGGTCTCGCAGGCCGGCACCGGCTCCGGCACCTCCGGTCCCGCGGTGCGCAAGATCTACGAGGCGCTCTACGGCATCAACGGGGAGAAGGTCGTGTCGAGCACCTCCGCCATCCCAGGCACCCTCCCGCCCGCCAAGCTGCCGGTCTTCGCCGACGACGGCTCGATCCTGCCGCCGTCGACCGAGCCGCGGAAGGGGCCGTCGTGAGCCTCGCCAGCCCAGCACGGAGCCGTCCGCAGCGCCCCACGTCCGTGCAGGCGAGCCTGGCCCGGGTGCCCCGGCTGGACTGGATGCTGCTGCTCGCCTCGGCGGCGCTGCTGGCCCTCGGGACGCTCCTGGTCTGGTCGGCCACCAGTGAGCGCGAGAGCCTCACCGGGAGCGATCCCGAGCTCTTCCTGCGCCGGCACCTGGTCAACATCGCCATCGGCGCCGTGCTGTCGGTGCTGGTCGCCGCCATCGACCACCGGTGGCTGCGGATCCTCGCGTTCCCGGTGTACGTCGCCTCGCTGATCGGCCTGCTGCTGGTGTTGGTGATGGGCTCGACCATCAACGGCTCACGGTCGTGGATCATGCTCGGCGGGCTTTCGATCCAGCCGGCGGAGTTCGCCAAGCTGGCGGTCGTCGTCGGCATGGCGCTCGTGGTGGCCGAGCGCACCGAGGGCTCGTGGAAGCGACGCCAGGTCAGCGACCTCGACGTGCTCTCGATGCTGGCGGTCGCCTCACTGCCCGCCGCGCTGATCCTGCTGCAGCCCGACCTCGGCACCATGCTCGTGCTGCTGGCCACGGTCTTCGGTGTGATCGCCGCCTCCGGCGCACCCCGCCGCTGGCTGCTCGGCCTGACGGTCCTCGGCGCCGGCGTGGCCGCGGTGGCGGTGAAGCTCGGGTTCCTCGCGTCCTACCAGGTCGACCGGTTCATGTCGTTCACGAACCCCGCGCTCGACCCGCGTGGTGCCGGCTACAACACCGAGCAGGCGCGCATCGCGATCGGCAACGGTGGCGTCTTCGGGCAGGGGCTCTTCCACGGCTCGCAGACCCGGTCGGGGTTCGTGCCCGAGCAGCAGACCGACTTCATCTTCACCGTGGCGGGGGAGGAGCTCGGGCTGCTGGGTGCCGGGGCCGTCATCCTGCTGCTCGGCGTCGTGCTGTGGCGGGCGCTGACCATCGCCTCGCAGGCCGACGACCTTTTCGGCCGGCTCGCGGCGGCGGGCATCGCCTGCTGGCTGGGGTTCCAGTCGTTCCAGAACATCGGGATGTGCCTGGGGATCATGCCGGTGACCGGCGTACCGCTGCCGTTGGTGTCGTACGGCGGTTCGGCGATGTTCGCGACGCTGATGGCGGTCGGGCTGCTGCAGACGATCCACCTGCGCACCCAGCGCTCGATGGGGCTCGGGGTGGCGCACTCGCGCCTGGACCGCTCGCGCTTCTGATCGGACTGGACCGCCGGGGTCGCGACCTCGACTCCCGCGCCGGACCGGACGAGGCTGGGCGGCGGAGCGAGGAGGTGCGAGATGGAGCTGGGCGAGCTACACCGCCGGGCGCTGGGGGACTGGCAGGCGCGGGTCGACAGGGTCGGCCCCGACCACTGGGGAGGCCGTACGCCGTGCGCCGACTGGGACGTGCGCACCCTGGTCAACCACGTCGTCGGCGAAGAGCTGTGGACCCTGCCGATCGCGGAGGGTCGGACCATCGCCGAGGTCGGTGACCGGTTCGACGGCGACGTCCTGGGCGACGACCCGGTGTCGACCGGACGGCAGGCGGCCAAAGGGGCCGCGGATGCCGTCGACGCGAGGCTGCCCACCGGGGCTGTGGTGCACCTGTCGTTCGGTGACGTGCCGATCGAGGAGTACGTGTGGCAGCTGACCGCGGACCACCTGGTCCACGGCTGGGACCTGGCGGCGGCCACCGGGCAGGACCGCACGTTGGACCCGGAGGTGGTGGACGCGGTGGCCGGTTGGTTCGCCGACCGGGAGGAGCTCTACCGCGCCGCCGGGGCGGTCGGGCCGCGGCCGGAGGCGCCCGCGGACCCGCAGGCGCAGCTGCTGGCGGCGTTCGGCAGGGACCCGGCGTGGTGAGCGCGACCCAGCAGGCGCTGGACGCCTTCGCCGCGGCCTTCGGCAGCGGTGAGGTCGACGCGATCATGGCGCTGATGACCGACGACGTCGTGTTCGAGGCCACCGGGCCCGCTCCTGACGGGCAGCGTCACGAGGGCGCCGTAGCGGTGCGCCGGGTGTGGGTCGAGCTGTTCGGCCAGACCCGGGGGGCGCGGTTCACCACCGAGGAGGCCTTCGCGGCCGGCGACCGCGGTGTGCTGCGGTGGCGGTTCGACTGGGAGGACGGCGACGGCGGGCCGGGGCACGTGCGCGGTGCCGACGTCCTGCGGTTCCGCGACGGGAAGGTCGCCGAGAAGCTGTCCTACGTCAAGGGCTGACCGCGGCGCGGGGCGCGTCACCCGGACCGACGTACCCTTGGTGGGTCCCCACCGTCGATCGTGAGGTTCCTCCGTGCCTTCGTCCGTCTCGTCCGAGCCGACGTCACAGTCTGCCCACGCCTCCGTGTGGCCGCGTCTCGAGCCGCTGCTCTCCGGGGTGCAGAAGCCCATCCAGTACGTCGGCGGGGAGCTGAACTCCACGCAGAAGGAGTGGGAGACGACCGACGTCCGCTGGGCGCTGATGTATCCCGACGCCTACGAGGTGGGGCTGCCCAACCAGGGCGTGCAGATCCTCTACGAGGTGCTCAACGAGCAGGACGGCGTGCTGGCCGAGCGGACGTACTCGGTGTGGCCGGACCTGGAGAAGGTGATGCGGGAGCACGGCATCCCGCAGTTCACCGTCGACCGGCACCGGCCGGTGCGCGCCTTCGACGTGCTCGGCCTGTCGTTCGCGACCGAGCTCGGCTACACGAACATGCTGACCGCGCTCGACCTGGCGGGCATCCCGCTGCACGCGACCGACCGCGGCGCCGAGGACCCGATCGTCCTGGCCGGCGGGCACTCCGCCTTCAACCCCGAGCCGATCGCCGACTTCGTCGACGCCGCGGTGCTCGGGGACGGTGAGGAGGTCGTGCTCGCGATCACCGAGGTGGTCCGGGAGTGGAAGCAGGAGGGGTGTCCCGGCGCCGAGGGGCGCAGCCCCCGCGACGAGCTGCTCTACCGGCTCGCGGTGTCCGGCGGCGTCTACGTCCCGAAGTTCTACGACGTCGAGTACCTCCCCGACGGCCGCATCAAGCGGGTGGTCCCCAACACCTCCGGCGTCCCGTGGCGGGTGCACAAGCACACCCTGATGGACCTCGACTCCTGGCCCTACCCGCGCAAGCCGCTCGTGCCGCTCGCCGAGACCGTCCACGAGCGGTTCTCCGTCGAGATCTTCCGCGGCTGCACGCGCGGCTGCCGGTTCTGCCAGGCCGGGATGATCACCCGGCCGGTGCGCGAGCGCTCGATCTCCACGATCGGCGACATGGTGGAGAACGGCATCCGCAAGTCCGGCTTCGAGGAGGTCGGACTGTTGTCGCTGTCCAGCGCGGACCACAGCGAGATCGGTGACGTCGCGAAGGGGCTCGCGGACCGGTACGACGGCTCCAACGTCTCGCTCTCACTGCCGTCGACCCGCGTGGACGCCTTCAACATCACGCTGGCCAACGAGTTCTCCCGCAACGGCCGGCGGTCCGGGCTGACCTTCGCCCCCGAGGGCGGTTCGGAGCGGATGCGCCGGGTGATCAACAAGATGGTCACCGAGGAGGACCTGATCCGCACCGTCTCGACGGCGTACTCCCACGGCTGGCGGCAGGTGAAGCTGTACTTCATGTGCGGGCTGCCCACCGAGACCGACGAGGACGTGCTTGAGATCGCCGACCTCGCGAAGAAGGTGATCGCCAAGGGCCGTGAGGTGTCCGGGCGCAACGACATCCGGTGCACGGTGTCGATCGGCGGCTTCGTGCCGAAGCCGCACACGCCGTTCCAGTGGGCGGCGCAGCTGGACTGGGAGACCACCGACGAGCGGCTGAAGAAGCTGCGCGACGACGTGCGCGCGGACAAGAAGTTCGGCCGGGCCATCGGGTTCCGCTACCACGACGGGCGCCCCGGCATCATCGAGGGGCTGCTGTCCCGCGGCGACCGCCGGGTCGGCGCGGTCATCGAGGCGGTGTGGCGCGACGGCGGCCGCTTCGACGGGTGGAGCGAGCACTTCTCCTACGACCGGTGGGTGGCAGCCTGCACGGCTGTCTTGGCGGACGGCCCGGTGGACCTGGACTGGTACACGGTGCGCGAGCGCGAGTACGCCGAGGTGCTGCCCTGGGACCACCTCGACGCCGGCCTCGACCGCGACTGGCTGTGGGAGGACTGGCAGGACTCCATCGACCCCTCCGGCGGCTCCGAGGTCGAGGACTGCCGGTGGAACCCGTGCTACGACTGCGGGGTCTGCCCGGAGATGGACACCGAGATCCAGATCGGCCCCACCGGCCAGAAGCTGCTCCCGCTCTCCGTCGTCTGACCCCCCTCGTCGAGGCGTCACGCGTGCTGTGTCGAGAGGTCACGCGCGCCGGTACGGCGTCAGAGGCCCGCGGCCAGCATCGCCACGCCGATGATCAGCACCAGCCCGCCGACGAAGACCAACGTCATCAGCACCGCGCGACCGCGCGGGGTCTCCGGCGTCGGCGCAGGGGCCTGTTCGACCGGCGCGCCGAAGGGCTCGATCGAACCGTCCCAGCCGTTCTGGCCGACCTGGATCACGCCGTCGGGCCCGTACCGGTAGGACCAGCGGGCGTCGTCCTCGCCGACGAGGTGCACCTCTCCCTGCCGGACCCAGCGCGCCAGCCCGGCGTAGAACCCGGTGGCCTGCTCGGACCACTTCGGGTCGCCCTCCTCGTCGGTCGTGAGGACGAGCCATTCGCCCTCACGCCGTACGCCGGCGCCGGCGAAGCCGGCCAGCTCGGCCAGGTCGTCGACGTGCGTCGTGTCGTCGAACGGCCCAGGCTGCGCCGCGAGCTCGACCTCGAGCACCGTCAACGCCTGCGCCTCGAGGTGCTGGGGCAGCAGCAGCCGGCCCGACGTCTCGACCGTGTATCCCATGGCTCCACGGTACGGATCGCGTGCTCCCGCACGAACGACGTCTCACCCCGACATCCGTGACGCCTCGAGCCCGCACGGGTGACGCTTCAACCCGGTATTCCTGGCGCCTCGACCTCGCGCGAGGGACGCCTCGGCGGGAGGGCTAGGGTGGTCGGTCGTGCGTGAGCAACCCGACCAGCAGGCCCCGCCGGTGCAGCGGCTCCGCATCAGGTACGCCAAGCGGGGCCGACTGCGGTTCACCAGCCACCGCGACTTCTCCCGGGCGTTCGAGCGGGCGCTGGTCCGTGCGCGCATCCCGATGGCGTACTCGTCCGGCTTCAACCCGCACCCCCGTATCTCCTATGCCGGCGCCGCGCCCACCGGGTCCGCCAGCGAGGCGGAGTTCCTCGAGATCGGGCTGGCCCACGAGGTCGACCCCGCGGAGGTCCAGCAGGCGCTCGACGCGGCGCTGCCGGACGGGCTCGACGTGCTGGAGGTGGTGCCGTCCGCCGGCGGGTCGATCTCCGACCGGCTGGAGGCCAGCCACTGGCGGATCCGCCTCCCCGGCGTGTCGCCGGATGTCGTCCCCGACGCCGTCGGCGCCTTCCTCGAGCGGGAGGAGGTCCTCGTCGAGCGGATGACCAAGCGGGGCCTGCGCAGCTTCGACTGCCGCGCCGCCGTGGTGTCGCTGTCGGTCGCGGAGATCCCGTCTGCGGAGGCCGAGTGTGCGATACTCCAAGTGGTCCTGCGGCACGGTACGCCGTCCGTGAGACCCGACGACGTCCTCGCCGGCATCCGTGAGGCTTCCGGGCTCGACGTGGGTTCCGCTGCTTTGTTCGAGCGGGTCGCCCAGGGTCCGTTGGACGAGCAGACCGGCACGGTGGGTGACCCGTTGACACCCGACCGCGACGCGGTGTGAACCGGATGGTGACAGCTCCGGATCGCGAACCCGCTGACCGCGGTCAGGTGGAGATGGACGCCCGCTGACGCGAAGACGGTGGACGTCGCCGCCAGCTCCGCGAAGTGCGGCGCCTTGAAGCTTGCGTGTGGTCGGTGAGCCGGCGACACGACTGACACGAACCCTCGTGTGGACCGGACACGGCGCACGGCGAGGGTCATAGGAGTTCCATGCTCGACGAGCAGACCCCGTCCGAGGCCGGGAACGAGTCGAACACCGACCCGACCGGCACCCCCGAAGCAGCACCCGCCCCCGACACGCCCGAGACGCCGCCCGCTCCGCGGAAGCGGGCCCCGCGAAAGACCACGGCGAAGAAGGCGACCGCGCCGGCACCCGACGGCGAGGGTACGGCGACCGCCGACCCGGCCGAGGGGGCGGAACCCGCCGCGCCGGCCCCGCGCAAGCGCGCACCCCGGAAGACCGCGGCCAAGAAGGCCCCCGCGGAACCGGCCGCCGGCGGCCCGGCGGCCCAGCAGCCCGACCAGCAGCCCGACCAGCCGGCAGCGCCCGCGAAGAAGACGGCCAAGAAGGCCACCGCCAAGAAGACCACCGCCAAGAAGACCACCGCGAAGCGCGCCGCCGACACGCCGGAGGCCCCCGACGCGGAGGCATCCGAGCAGGGGGAGGCCGCCGGCGCCACCACGCTGCTGTTCCAGCCGCCCGACCCCTCCGCGGCGAAGCCGGCGAAGAAGACCTCCACCCGGAAGACCGCCGCCAAGAAGACCGGCGCGGGTTCCGCCGACCGGTCCGCGGCGGACGGCGCGGACCGTGACGCCGCCCCGGGGGCGGCGCCCGACGAGGCACTCGGCACGTCCGACAAGGTCGCCGAGGAGGGCTCCGCGAAGGCGGCCGCGGGCGAGAGCCCGGCCGACGAGACCGCCGAAGGCGACGAGGACGCCCGCCAGGACGACGGCCAGGAGCAGGGTGACGGGACCGCGCGTCGGCGCCGCCGCCGTGGTGGACGCCGCCGGCGCAAGCCCTCGGGCGAGAACGGCGACGCCGACCGCACCGAGTCCGGTCAGGCCGACGACACCGACGAGGCCGACGAGGCCGGCGGGGCCGACGATGAGTCGAAGAACCAGGGCGGCTCGGGACAAAAGGGCGAGAAGCAGAACAAGTCCGGCGACAGTGAGTCCGAGGGTGGCTCGAGCAGCCGGCGCCGCCGGCGCCGCCGCCGGGCCGGCGAGGCCGACGACGGGTCGGACGACTCGGAGAACACCGTCACCAAGGTGCGCAAGCCCCGGTCCGCCGAGGACGAGATCACCAGCTTCTCCGGCTCCACGCGGCTGGAGGCGAAGAAGCAGCGGCGACGTGAGGGCCGGGAGGCCGGGCGGCGCCGGGCGCCGATCATCAGCGAGGCCGAGTTCCTGGCGCGCCGCGAGTCGGTGGACCGCAAGATGGTCATCCGCCAGCGCAACGATCTGACCCAGATCGCGGTGCTGGAGGACAAGGTGCTCGTCGAGCACTACGTGGCCCGCGAGTCGCAGACCTCGCTGATCGGCAACGTCTACCTGGGGCGCGTGCAGAACGTGCTGCCCTCGATGGAGGCGGCGTTCATCGACATCGGCAAGGGTCGCAACGCCGTGCTGTACGCCGGGGAGGTCAACTGGGACTCGTTCGGCGCCAAGGATGCCAGCCAGCGCAAGATCGAGCAGGTGCTGAAGTCGGGCCAGCCGGTCCTGGTGCAGGTCACCAAGGACCCGATCGGCCACAAGGGCGCCCGGCTGACCAGCCAGATCAGCCTGCCGGGCCGGTTCCTGGTCTATGTCCCGGACGGCACCACCAGCGGCATCTCCCGCAAGCTGCCGGAGAACGAGCGCAACCGCCTCAAGACGCTGCTCAAGGAGATCGTCCCGGACTCGGCCGGCGTGATCGTCCGTACGGCGGCCGAGGGGGCCAGCGAGACCGAGCTGACCCGGGACGTCGAGCGGCTCAAGGCCATGTGGGAGGACATCTCCGCGAAGGTCGAGGACGGCAACGCCCCGCAGTTGCTGTACGGCGAGCCGGACCTGACCTTGAAGGTGGTCCGCGACCTCTTCACCGAGGACATCGCGAAGCTGGTGGTCTCGGGCCAGGAGGCCTGGGAGATGGTCGAGGGGTACGTCGAGCACGTCGCGCCCGACCTCGCCGAGCGCCTCGAGAAGCACGATGACACCGAGCGGGACGCGTTCGCGGAGTACCGCATCGACGAGCAGATCAACAAGGCGCTCGACCGCAAGGTGTGGTTGCCGTCGGGCGGCTCGCTGGTGATCGACCGCACCGAGGCGATGACCGTCGTCGACGTCAACACCGGCAAGTTCACCGGTTCCGGCGGCAACCTTGAGGAGACCGTCACCAAGAACAACCTGGAGGCGGCCGAGGAGATCGTCCGGCAGCTGCGGCTGCGGGACATCGGCGGCATCATCGTCATCGACTTCATCGACATGGTGCTGGAGAGCAACCGCGACCTGGTGCTGCGCCGCCTCATCGAGTGCCTGGGGCGGGACCGCACCCGCCACCAGGTCGCCGAGGTCACCTCCCTGGGGCTGGTGCAGATGACCCGCAAGCGCATCGGCACCGGTCTGCTCGAGGCTTTCAGCGAGCCCTGCGAGGAGTGCTCGGGGCGGGGCCTGGTGGTGCACCAGGAGCCCGTCGAGCCGAAGCGGAAGAAGGACGACGACGAGCCGCGTCGCAGCAGGCGCAGCCGCGGTCGCGGCAAGTCCGGCGAGGACCAAGGGCAGGAGTCCTCGGGTGGCAAGGCAGCAGCGCCCGAGGTGCGCAGGCCGACGCCCGCGGAGTTCGCCGCGATGGTGCGGCACGATCCGTCCGCCGAAGGTGCGGCGGAGGAGGACAAGCCTGCGGACGCGCTCGCCGAGTCACCGGTCGAGCCCGCCCCTGAGACCCAGCCTGAGACCCAGCCTGAGACCCAGCCTGAGAGCAAGGCTCGGCAGGAGACCCAGGCAGAGACCCAGCCTGAGTCCCCGCCGGTGGCCGAGTCGGATGCTGGGTCGGATGCTGGGCCGGATGCTGGGCCCGAGACGGCGTCCAGCGCCCCGCCCGCGGCACCGCGGATCGTCACCTCGACACGCCGCATCGGCGCCCGGCGCCCCGCCGGACCGCCGCCCGGCGGCGCGGAATCCACCGACGGGACGCCGGCGTCCGCCGCGGCCGGGCCGGACCAGGCCAGCCCCGACGGCGGGGCCGACCTCGCGGACGCGGACGGAGCAGCCGTCGAGGCGTCCTCCCAGCCGCACGTGCCGGTGAAGAAGAAGGGCGCCCGCAAGCGCTGACCGTGGAGCGGGGCCCTTTTGACCGGGTCACCGCGCCTCCGTACACTTGACCCTTGGCGCGCGCTGCGTGCCTTCTGTCGCGTGCTGGTCTGCGCTCCCTCCGCCTTCGTGGTGGTGAGCCGTGCCCGACGCCCGAGAGTTTTGCTGAGATCGACGAGGAGAGTGAGTCGCGGTGTACGCGATCGTGCGCAGTGGCGGGACCCAGCAGAAGGTTGCCGTGGGTGACGTCATCGAGATCGACAAGGTCGCCACCGGCGTGGGCGAGTCCCTCTCGCTGCCGGTGCTGCTGCTCGTCGACGGGGAGAGTGTCACCACGGACGCCGGCAAGCTGGCCGAGGCATCGGTGACCGCGGAGGTCGTCGAGGCCACCAAGGGTCCGAAGATCACGATCCTGAAGTACAAGAACAAGACCGGTTACCGGAAGCGCCAGGGGCACCGCCAGCACTACACCCGGGTCAAGGTCACCGACATCTCCGCCAGCTGACGCAGGTCGGCACGGAACACCAGCATCCCCCTGAGCCCCTGAGCGAGGACTGAGACATGGCACACAAGAAGGGCGCCGCCTCCACGAAGAACGGCCGCGACTCCAACTCCCAGCGGCTGGGCGTGAAGCGGTACGGCGGCCAGCTGGTCAACGCCGGCGAGATCATCGTCCGCCAGCGCGGCACGCACTTCCACCCCGGTGCCGGCGTGGGCCGGGGCGGTGACGACACGCTGTTCGCGCTCGTGGCCGGCAACGTCGAGTTCGGCACCAAGCGCGGTCGCCGCGTGGTGAACATCGTCCCGACCGCCGAGTGACCTCGGCCGGTCCCCGACGCAGGCGGTCCTGACCGTCCCAAGGCGCCCTGCCGGCCGGCAGGGCGCCTTCGGTTTCCCGGTCCGCTTTCCCGGTCCACCGTCCGGCCCGCCTGAGAGGAGCTGCGCATGGCCGTCCCGACCTTCGTCGACCGCGTCGTCCTGCGTGTCGCCGCCGGCCGTGGTGGCAACGGCGTCGCCAGCGTGCACCGCGAGAAGTTCAAGCCGCTCGGCGGTCCCGACGGCGGCAACGGTGGCCCCGGCGGCAGCGTGGTCCTGCGGGTCGACCCGGACGTGACGACGCTCGTGGACTACCACCACAGCCCCTCCCGCAAGGCCGGGCACGGCGGGCACGGAGCGGGCGGTCACCGCAACGGCGCGCACGGTGCCGACCTGGTGCTGCCGGTGCCCGACGGCACGGTGGTCACCACCGAGGACGGTGAGGTCATTGCCGACCTGGTCGGCGCCGGCACCGAGATCGTCGTCGCCTCCGGCGGGCGGGGCGGTCTCGGCAACGCCGCGCTGGCCAGCGCCCGACGCAAGGCCCCCGGTTTCGCCCTGCTCGGCGAGCCGGGCGACGAGCGGACCATCGCGCTCGAGCTCAAGGTCGTGGCCGACATCGGCCTCGTCGGGTTCCCCAGCGCCGGCAAGTCCAGCCTCATCGCCGCGATGAGCCGCGCGCGGCCGAAGATCGCCGACTACCCGTTCACCACGCTGGTGCCGAACCTCGGGGTGGTCACCGCGGGCGACACGACGTTCACCGTGGCCGACGTGCCCGGCCTCATCGAGGGCGCGAGCGAAGGGCGGGGGCTGGGCCACGACTTCCTGCGCCACATCGAGCGGTGCGCGGCGCTGGTGCACGTCCTCGACATGGTCGCGGTGGAGACCGAGCGCGACCCGGTGTCCGACCTCGAGGTGATCGAGAGCGAGCTCTCGAGGTACGGCGGCCTCGAGGACCGTCCCCGCCTGATCGCCCTGAACAAGGTCGACGTGCCCGACGGCCGGGAGATGGCCGACATGGTCATCGACGAGCTGCGGGGTCGCGGGCTGACCGTGGTGCCGGTGTCCGCGGCCACCCACGAGGGGCTGCGCGAGCTGGGATTCGCGATGGCCGAGGTGGTGCGTGCCGCCCGGACCCACCGTCCCGCGGTCGAGCCGCAACGCATCGTGATCAGGCCGCCGGCCGCGTCCGGAGCGCCGGACTTCACCGTTACCGCGGTGACGGACCCTGCGACGGGGGAGGCGTCGTGGCGGGTGCGCGGCGACAAGCCCGAGCGCTGGGTGCGGCAGACCGACTTCTCCAACGACGAGGCGGTGGGCTTCCTCGCCGACCGGCTCAACCGGCTCGGCGTCGAGGACCGGCTCCTGGCGCTCGGCGCTGCCGAGGGCGACGCGGTCGTCATCGGGCCGGACGAGAACTCCGTCGTGTTCGACTTCAAGCCGATGGTCGACGCCGGGGCCAGCGTGCTGGGCAGCCGCCGCGGGGAGGACGAACGGTTCGAGGAGCAGCGCCCCTCCGTCCGCCGACGGCGGGCCATCGACGAGGCGTACCCGCAACGAGCCGAGGGCGAGGCCCGTGCGGACGTCGCCCGCCGCACCGCGGGCCTGGGTGAGCAGCCAGAGCCAGGCGGCGGCTCGGGCGGCGACTCGGGTGCCGGGTGGGACCAGCGGGCCGTCTGGGACGAGGACGAGGACGACGAGGGCCGCCGGTGAGCCGTCGCGACGTCGTGCTCTCCGCGCGGCGGGTGGTGGTGAAGGTCGGGTCGTCGTCGCTGACCACCGCGGAGGGGGGCATCGACCCCGAGCAGGTGCGGCAGCTCGTCGACACGCTGGCCGCCGCCCGGGCGCGGGGCGCCGAGGTGGTGCTGGTCTCCAGCGGCGCGATCGCCGCCGGTCTGGCGCCGCTCGGCCTCAGGAGACGGCCCCGCGACCTGGCCACCCAGCAGGCGGCGGCGTCGGTCGGCCAGGGGCTGCTCGTGCACCGCTACACCGAGGAGCTGGACCGGCACGGGATCACCACCGGACAGGTGCTGCTGACGCTCGACGACGTGACCCGGCGCAGCCACCACCAGAACGCCTACCGGACCTTCGCCCGGCTGCTGGAGATGGGCGTGCTCCCGATCGTGAACGAGAACGACACGGTCGCGACGACCGAGATCCGGTTCGGCGACAACGACCGGCTGGCCGCCCTGGTGGCGCACCTGGTCCACGCCGACCTGCTGCTGCTGCTCAGCGACGTCGACGGCCTCTACACCGGCCGGCCCACGGATCCCGGTTCCCGGATGCTCGGCGAGGTCCACGGTGAGGCCGACCTGACCGGCGTACGCATCGGCAGCGCCGGAGCCGCCGGAGTGGGGACCGGGGGGATGCAGACCAAGGTCGAGGCCGCCCGCATCGCCACGGGGGCGGGCATCCACGTCGTGCTCACCGGCGCAGGGCAGGCGGCGGACGCGCTCGGCGGGGCGGAGGTGGGGACCCTGTTCCACCCCACGGGCCGGCGGAGGCCGACGCGCCTGCTCTGGCTGGCGCACGCCACGGAGGGCAAGGGCCGGCTGTTCCTCGACGACGGCGCGGTCCGCGCGGTCGGGGAGCGGCGGGCGTCGCTGCTGCCCGCGGGGATCACCCGGGTCGCGGGCTCGTTCAGCGCCGGGGACCCGGTCGACCTGGTGACCGCGGAGGGCGTGCCGGTCGCCCGGGGACTGGTCAACTACGACTCCTCCGAGCTTCCTGCGCTCATCGGCCGCTCCACCCGGGACCTCGCCCGGGAGCTGGGCAGCTCCTACGAGCGCGAGGTCATCCACCGCGACGACCTGGTGCTGATCGGGGCGTGAGCGGCGCGGTCGCGACACGTTTTCCGCGGTGTTGCGGAATCGCGGGACGGCCAGGCCCGGCACGCATAAGACTGAGGACCCGACCGGACAGATGAGGGACGCAGTGACCGACGACGAGGTTCGCCTGTGGCACGTCACCGTCACGGTGGCCGGCGCACCCATGGAGCCGCTCCTCGTGCGGGGGGCGCTCCAGCGGCTCAACGAGCAGCGACCCTTCATGAGCTCCCTGCGGTTCAGCTCCGACCGGGCGGAGATCACCTACTGGGACGAGGGGGAGACCCTCCTCGACGCGGCGTCCCTGGGCCTGCGCCTGTGGAACGAGTACCGGGAGTCGGCGAACCTGCCGGCCTGGGAGGTCGTCGGTCTCGAGGTCGTGGAGCGGGAGGTGAGGGTCAGTCGCGAGCAGTACGACGCATGGATGGATCTCCAGGTCGTACCGCAACCGTTTTGACCCCCGCTGAGCGCCGGCGGCCCCCCACTAGGCTGGCCCCATGTCCGTGAACCCCGACGTCGAGAGCTCGGTGGTCGCCGCCGCCGTCCGCGCCCGCACGGCCGCCCACGAGCTCGCGGTCGCCACCCGGGCCACCAAGGACGCTGCGCTGGAGTCGATGGCGGACGCGCTCGTCGCGGCCACGCCACAGGTGCTGGCCGCCAACCAGGAGGACGTCGACGCCGCCCGCGCGGGCGGCACGCCGGAGGCGATCATCGACCGGCTCCGGCTGGACGAGGCGCGGGTGGCCGGCATGGCCGACGGGCTCCGCGACGTGGCGCGTCTGCCCGACCCCGTCGGCGAGGTGGTGCGGGGGTCCACGCTGGCGAACGGTCTGGAGCTGCGCCAGGTGCGCGTCCCGTTCGGCGTCGTCGGCATCATCTACGAGGCCCGGCCGAACGTCACCGCCGACGCCGCCGGCATCTGCCTGAAGTCCGGCAACGCCGTGCTGCTCCGGGGGTCCTCGTCCGCGCTGAGGTCCAACGAGGCGATCGTCGCCACCCTCCGGGGGGGCGCCGGCGCTGCCGGTCTGCCTGAGGACGTCGTGCAGCTGGTGCCCGGCGAGGGGCACGAGGCAGCCAAGGTGCTGATGCGCGCGCGCGGACTCGTCGACGTCCTCATCCCCAGGGGAGGCGCCGGGCTGATCCGCTCCGTCGTCGAGGAGTCGACGGTGCCGGTCATCGAGACCGGCACCGGCAACTGCCACGTGTACGTCGACGCGGCGGCCGACCTCGACATGGCGCTCGCCATCGTGCTCAACGCCAAGACGCACCGCCCGTCGGTGTGCAACGCCGCCGAGTCGCTGCTGGTGCACGAGACCGTCGCCGACTCGTTCCTCCCGCGGGTGGTCGAGGCGCTCCAGGAGGCCGGGGTGACGGTGCACGGCGACGAGCGCTTCCAGCAGGAGCCGGATGTCGTCGTGGCGACCGATGCCGACCACGACGCCGAGTACCTCTCCCTCGACATCTCCGCGGCCGTCGTACCCTCCCTGGAAGCGGCCGTGGCGCACATCCGCGCCCACTCCTCCGGGCACACCGAGGCGATCGTGACGGACTCGCAGGAGGCGGCGCGCCGGTTCACCGCGGCCGTGGACTCCGCCGCGGTCATGGTCAACGCCAGCACCCGCTTCACCGACGGCGCCGAGTTCGGCTTCGGCGCCGAGATCGGGATCTCGACCCAGAAGCTGCACGCCCGGGGACCGATGGGCCTGCCAGAGATGACCTCCACGAAGTACGTCGTGACCGGGCATGGACACACTCGCTGACCCGGCCACCCTCGACGTCTGGACCGACGTCGAGGGGGAGCGGCTCGCGACCCCGGCCACGCTCGTCACCGGGGTCCGGACCGTGGCAGCCGTCGTGCTGGCGGGCTTCGCGGCCCACGAGCAGAGCCTCACCCTGCTGGTCGTCGCCCTCGCCGTCTACTGGGCCGGTGACTCCCTCGACGGGTTCGTGGCCCGCATCCTCGGCTGCGAGACGCGGATCGGGGCGGCCCTGGACATCCTCTCCGACCGCTTCTGCGCGGCCGCCTTCTACATCGGCCTGATGTGGCTGGAGCCGGAGTTCGCGCCTGCGGTCCTGGTCTACCTGGCGGAGTTCATGGTCGTGGACTGCTTCCTGTCGCTGGCGTTCCTCGCCTGGCCGGTGCGCAGCCCCAACTACTTCTTCGTCGTCGACCGACCGCTGTGGCTGTGGAACTGGTCCAAGCCCGGCAAGGCGGTGAACTCGTCGCTCTTCGCGGTGCTGCTGCTCGTCACCGGGTGGGTGTGGCTCGGTGTGGTCATCGCCTCAGCGCTGCTGGTGATGAAGTCGGCGTCGCTGGTGCGGCTGGGTCGGATCGGGCTGCCGGTGCCGCCACGGGCCGGCGCTCCCGGCGCGATAGGGTGACGCCCATGGCGAACGCGCTGATCTTTCTGGTGACCGACCCCGCTGCGGAGAGCGAGGGCGTGAACGCCTGGCTCATCGGCGCGCTCGCGCTCGGCGTCCTGCTGCTCCTGCTGCTGGCCGTGGCCGCCATCGGCGGCGGGCGCGAGCACTCCTGAGGCTCGGTGCCTGACGACGTGACGGCGGTCGCGCCCCCGGCCGGGGCTGCCGCGCCACGTCGCCGGCTGGGCGTGATGGGGGGCACGTTCGACCCCGTCCACCACGGCCACCTGGTCGCCGCGAGCGAGGTGCAGGCCTGGTTCGGGCTCGACGAGGTGATCTTCGTGCCCACCGGGCAGCCGTACCAGAAGAGCGACCGCCGCGTGGTGCCCGCCGAGCACCGCTACCTGATGACGGTCATCGCGACCGCGTCCAACCCGCGGTTCACGGTGTCGCGGGTCGACATCGACCGGCCCGGCCCGACGTACACGATCGACACGCTCACCGACCTGGCCGCCCAGCACCCCGACGCCGACCTGTACTTCATCACCGGCGCCGACGCCCTCGCGGACATCCTCGGGTGGCGCTCGGCGCGCGACATGTTCGAGCTGGCTCACTTCGTCGGCTGCACCCGGCCGGGCTACCTGATGGACAGCGACGTCCTCGACGGCATGCCCGGCGACCGGGTCACCGTCGTGGAGATCCCTGCGCTCGCGATCTCCTCCAGCGACTGCCGGCTGCGCGTGCAGCGGGGGGAGCCGGTGTGGTACCTCGTCCCCGACGGCGTCGTGCAGTACATCTCCAAGCACCACCTCTACGCGGACGCCGAGCCCCTCGCCCACCGATCCACCGACCAGCCCACCGACCAGCCCACCGACCAGCCCAGCGACCAGGGAGCCCTGTGACCGCGACCGACCGTGCCCTCGAGCTCGTCCGGGTGGCCGCCGAAGCGGCCTCGGACAAGCTCGCCGAGAACATCATCGCCTTCGACGTCAGCGAGCAGCTGGTGATCACCGACGCCTTCCTGCTGTGCTCGGCGTCCAACGACCGCCAGGTCCGGGCCATCGTCGACGAGGTCGAGGACCGGCTGCGCGAGCACGGGGCCAAGCCGGTGCGCCGCGAGGGCGAGCGCGACGGCCGGTGGGTGCTCCTCGACTACGCCGACATCGTCGTCCACGTGCAGCACGAGGACGAGCGCCGGTTCTACGCCCTCGAGCGGCTGTGGCGGGACTGTCCGATGGTGCCGCTGCCCGAGACGGTCTCCTCCAGCGGCCGGGACGCGGCGGGGACCGCCGGGGACGGTGGCTGAGCCGCTCGCCCGCAGGGTCCTCGTCCTCCGGCACGGACGGACCACCTGGAACCTCGTGGGCCGGGCTCAGGGCCACGGTGACGTCCCGCTCGACGAGGTGGGCCACGCGCAGGCGAAGGCGGTCGCCCCACTGGTGGCGGCCCTGCGGCCGGCGCGGCTGTGGTCCTCGGACCTCACCAGGGCGGCGCAGACGGCGGCGTACGTCGCGGAGCAGACCGGACTCCGGACGACGTTCGACCCGCGGCTGCGGGAGTTCGACGTCGGGGACCGCCAGGGGCTCACCTGGGTGGAGTCGGTGGAGCGCTTCCCGTGGATCGCGGACGGCGTCGGCCTGGGGGAGCGGCTCGCGGCGGTGCCCGGCGCCGAGTCCGACGCGGACGTCCTGGCCCGGATCGTGCCGGCCCTGGAGGAGGTGGCCGCGTCGGTGGCTCCCGGCGAGACCGCCGTCGTGGTCACGCACGGTGCTGCACTCAAGCTCGGGCTCGGCGGACTGCTCGGCTGGGACGAGACCGTCGTCCGAGCCCTCGCGGTGCTGGAGAACTGCCGCTGGGCCACCGTGCTGGTGCCCGCCGACGGGGGCGCCCGCCGGTTGAAGGACTACGGGGTGGGTGAGTTCGCATCCGTCCGGGCCATTGGCTAGGATTCCCGAGTTGCTCCGGCGCCCGCGCAGGCGGACCGCCGAAGCGGCGGGGCTGTGGCGCAGCTGGTAGCGCACCTCCATGGCATGGAGGGGGTCAGGGGTTCGAGTCCCCTCAGCTCCACCGATGTGGCCTTCAGCGGCACCCGCACCCCCACGACCCGGCTGTCTGCGCGGAACCCGCGGGTACGCTCGACGGCGATGGACGAGAACAAGGCCCGCCGCGTCGTCGACGCCCTGCGCGACCGCGGCACCAACGCTGACCTGGCCAGAGTGGGCGTCTACCAGTTCGGGGTCAACGTGCACCTGGCGGACGGCCGCGAGGCGACCTGGGACTCCGACGGGACCGCCGCGCTCGAGGCGCAGGTGATGCGCAACGGGATGCTGGTGGGATACGTCCCGGCCATCGAGGGCTCCGAGGACTTCACCGAGGAGCAGGTCATCGACGCGATCGTGCGCACCGACTACGACAAGCCGGTGGCCCGGCAGCGGTCCGCGACCCCGCCGCCGGCGGCACCGTTGCCGCGCAGGGGTGGGCTGTTCCGCCGGTTCATGGACGGCTTCCGCTACCGGTGACCGGTTCCACCACCGACCCGGACAGCCCCGCGGGGCCCGGCCGCGGCGTCGCGGTCGCCGCGCCCAACGACCTGGCCGCGCAGGCCGGTGTCGGGGTGGCCCGCGACGGTGGCAACGCCGTGGACGCCGCGGTGGCGGCGGCGATGACGACGATGGTGACCGAGCCGGGACTGGTCTCGCTGACCGCGGGCGGGTTCGTCTCGATCCAGCCGGAGGACGGCGCCCCGGTCACCGTCGACGGCGGCGTGGAGATGCCCGGTCGCGGTCTCCGCGACGACCGGTTCGGCCACGGAGTGTGGGACGTCAGTACGGCGTACGCCGGCGGCACCCGGATGACCATCGGACCCGGCTCGGTCGCCACGCCCGGTGCCCTGAAGGCGCTCGAGACCGCCTGGCGGCTGCACGGATCGCTGCCGTGGCGGCGGCTGCTGGAGCCGGCGGTCGAGGCGGCCGCCGGGTTCCCGCACGGGAGTGCCTCGCACTACTACCTGTCCTACGTCCACGACCACATCTTCGGATGGCACCCGGAGAGCCGGTCCGCGATCCACACCGGCGACGGCTCCGTCGTGCCGGTGGGTGAGCAGGTCGTCGTACCCCACCTCGCGGAGACCGTCGCCCGCCTCGCCGAGGACGGGGCGGACGCTCTGTACCTCGGGGACCTGGGGGAGCTGCTCACGGCACACCTGGCCGAGGGTGGCGGCATCCTCACCCGTGACGACCTGGCCGCGTACGAGGCCGTGGTGCGGTCCCCGCTGGTCGTGACCACCGGGGACTGGCAGCTGGCGACGAACCCTCCGCCCGCGGCGGGCGGTGTGGCGGTCGGCGCCCTGCTCGCGCTGCTCGACGGGCTGCCGCGGGGTGCGACGTGGTCCGCCCAGGAGCTGGTGGTGCTGGCGCGGGCACAGGCCCTCGTGCTGGGTGCAGGCCTTGCCGATCCGGACACCGAGGACGACCGCGTGGCGCGGGCCGAGGAGCTCCTGGCGCGGATCCGCGGCGACGGCAGGCTGGCGCTCACCTCGCCGAGCACCGCGACGGTGTCCGCGGTGGACAGCCACGGCGGCGCGTGCGCGGTGACCGTGTCGTCCGGCTACGGCTCCGGTGTCACCGTGCCGGGACTCGGCCTCGCCCTCAACAACTGCCTCGGCGAGCAGGAGCTGCTGACGCGGGGCCCGCACAGCCTGCGGCCGGGCACCCGGCTGAGCTCGAACATGGCCCCGACGGTCGGCAGGCGCGCCGACGACGGCAGCGGCATCGCGATCGGCTCGCCCGGCTCGGACCGGATCCCGACGGCGTTGGCCCAGGTGCTGGCGCTGTTCGCCGCAGGCGTCGACCTGCACACCGCGATCGCCCATCCCCGGCTGCACGTGCGCGTGCGTCACGACGAGGATCCTGGGGTGCTGCTGGACCACGAGGAGGACCTCGTCGTCCCCGCGGACACGGGGCTGCCGACGCGGGCGATGCCCGCCCACTCGATGTACTTCGGGGGCGTCAACGCGGCGCTCTGGACACCTGCGCTGGGCCTGCTGGCGGCCGGAGACCCGCGTCGAGCCGGCGCAGTCGCGGTGCACTCGGCCTGAGCGGGTCACCGCCCGGGTCAGGTACAGTGAAGACTTGCAAATATCTTCAAGTCTTCACTGCGAGAGGCCGCGCATGCCGATCCCGCTGTACCAGGCCAAGGCCGACCTCTTCCGCACGCTGGGGCACCCTGCTCGGATCCGGGTGCTGGAGCTGCTTGCGGAGGGCGACAAGCCGGTGCACGAGCTCCGTGCAGCGATCGACGTCGAGGCCTCCAGCCTCTCCCAGCAGCTGGCCGTGCTCCGGTTGGCCGGACTCGTGACCCAGCGGCGGCACGGGGGTGAGGTCATCTACACCCTGGCGCTCCCGGAGGTGCGCGACCTGCTCGTCGCCGCCCGGCAGATCCTGCAGGCGAAGGCCGCCGACCAGGGCGGGCTCGTCGACGAGATCTCCCGGTCGTCGGACCGGTGAGCGCGCAGACGGAGAGCGCCCCGGTCCGACGGCTCGTCCGACGGGTGCGCGCGGTCTCTCCACGCCGCGCGGACCTCGAGGCCATGCGCCGCGCACCTCGGCGCGACCTGGTCGCCGGTGTCACCGTCGGGGTCGTCGCCCTGCCGCTGGCGTTGGCGTTCGGCATCGCCAGCGGGCTGGGGGCCGAGGCCGGCCTGGTGACAGCAGTGGTCGCCGGGGTCCTCGCCGCCGTCTTCGGTGGCAGCAACGTCCAGGTGTCCGGGCCCACGGGAGCCATGACGGTCGTCCTGGTGCCGATCGTCGCGCAGCACGGCGCGCAGGGCGTCCTCGTCGTGGGCCTGATGGCCGGAGCCCTGCTCGTGGCGATGGCGCTGGCCGGGGTGGGTCGCTACGTCAAGCTCGTTCCGCTGCCGGTCGTCGAGGGGTTCACGCTGGGCATCGCGGTGATCATCGGACTGCAGCAGCTGCCCTCCGCGCTGGGTGTCCCGGCCGAGGGCGAGAGCGTGCTGGCCAAGGCGGCCGATGCCGCGGTCACCTGGCTCGACGACCCGCGGTGGGCAGCGGTGCTGCTCGCTGCGGGCTGCGCCCTGGTGATCCTGCTCGTGCTGCGGTTCCGTCCGGCGCTGCCCGGAGCCCTGGTCGCGGTGGCGTCGGCGACCCTCGTGGCCGAGCTCGCGGGGTTGCCGGTCGCCGTCATCGGTGAGCTCCCTCGCGGACTCCCGGGCGTCAGGCTGCCCGACGTGGCCTCCGTCGACCTCCGGGCCCTGGTCGTCCCGGCGTTCGCGGTGGCCGCACTCGCCGCCCTCGAGAGTCTCCTGTCGGCGACGGTGGCCGACGCGATGAGCGTGTCCGAGCGCCATGACCCCGACCGTGAGCTGTTCGGCCAGGGGCTGGCGAATCTCGCCGCGCCACTCTTCGGCGGGGTGCCTGCGACCGCCGCGATCGCCCGGACCGCGGTCAACGTCCGCAGCGGTGCCCACTCGCGTCTCGCGGCGATCACGCACGCGGCCTTCCTGCTCGGCATCGTGGTGCTGCTGGCCCCCGTCGTCGGGCGGATCCCGCTCGCAGCGCTCGCCGGTGTGCTGATCGCGACCGCCATCCGGATGGTGGAGGTGTCCAGCCTGCGGGCGCTCCTGCGGTCGACACGCAGCGACGCGCTGGTGCTCGCCGTCACCTTCCTCGCGACCGTGGTGCTCGACCTCGCCACCGCGGTGGTGCTCGGGTTGGTCGTCGCCGGCGCCGCGGCGCTCCGTCAGGTCGCTCGGACCGCGACCGTCGAACCCATGGAGCTCGACCGCTGGGCGGCCCCGGCGAGCGGGGGGCTCGAGGACCACGTCCGGGAGGAACAGGCGCTTCTCGACGACCGCATCGTGGCCTACCGGCTGGAGGGGCCGCTCTTCTTCGCGGGAGCCCACAACGCCCTGCTGTCGCTCACCGAGCTGAGCGACGTCCGCGTGGTGGTCCTTCGCATGTCCCACCTCACGGCGCTGGACACCACGGCCGCCGCGGTGCTCACCGAGACGGTGCGGGACCTCGAGTCGCGCCACGTCGCCGTCCTGCTCTCCGGCTTGCATCCCCGGTTCCACGGCGCCCTGGCGGTGAACGGCGCCCTCGCGCGGCTCACCACGCAGGGGCGCTTCTTCCAGCGGACCCCCGATGCGATCGCCCATGCCCGGGCCCTGGCCGCGGCCGACCTGCCCGCGCACCGCTGAGCCGGGGAACCGCCTTCTTCCGCGCGGCTGGCGTCAGTGTCCGAAGGCTGACCCGCCGGCTCCGGGCATCTCGGCCAGCAGCTCGCGACCGCGCGCGGCGTGCTTGTGCTCGACGAGCACCTCGTAGCGTGTCGCCACGATCGTGCTCACCGAGCTGAAGTCGCGACGTCCCCGCGTGGCCGCATAGCCGACAAGGGCCCAGATGAGGCCGAACAGCGCGCCGAAGACCGCCGTGGAGAGGATCGTGGCCAGGGCGTTCTGGTCGCCGAAGAGCGAGAAGATCAGCCCCACGAACAGTCCCAGCCACGCCCCGGAGAGCAGCCCGCCGACCGCGACCCGTCCGGTGGTGAGACGTCCGGTGACCCGCTCCATCTGCTTCAGGTCGGTGCCGACGATCAGGCAGTTCTCCACCGGGAACCCGTGGTCGGAGAGGTAGTCCACGGCGCGCTGGGCGTCTGCATAGTCGTCGTGGACGCCCAACGACTGCGGGTAGTCCAAGGTGAGTCCCGACCGGAGGCCGCGCAGGTTCGCCTGGTTGCTCATGGAGCCGATTCTCCACCCCACCTCGGTGGGTGACGAGTCGGTGTCGGGTTCGGGGGTGTGCACGGGGGCGTGTACGGCGTGGTGCACCTGATCATCGCCTTCACCGCGGTGAGCCTGGCCTTCGGCGACCGGTCCGGGAAGGCGACCCAGCAGGGGGCCTTGTCCCAGCTGGCCGAGGCCGCGGTCGGGCACGACGACAGCGAGGGCGGCAAGCGCGCGTTCAAGCGGGGCGCTTCGCTGGCGAAGGCGGTCGTCTACGCCGCCCTGGCGGTCAGCGCCACCCGGAAGGTCCTCGACACCGGTGGGGGAGGAGGGTCGAGCAGTGATGGCCTCACGGCCCGGCTGATGTCCGCACCGGCGGGGCAGCTCCTCGTCGGCCTGGTCGGGGCGGGCATCGTGGCCACCGGGGCGTACCTCGCCTACAAGGGCTGGGCGGAGAAGTCCACCAAGCGCCTGGACAGCCAGGCGACCTCAGGGCAGCGGAGCCGCCCGATCCTGCTCCTCGGCAAGGTCGGCTACCTCGGCAAGGGGGCGGCGCTCGCCGCAGTGGGTGGGCTGTTCCTCACCGCCGCCGTGCAGCACCAGGCCAAGGAGTCGGGCGGGCTGGACGTGGCGCTGCAGGAGCTGCTGCGTCAGCCGTTCGGACCGGCGCTCGTGGTGGCGGTCGCCGTGGCGTTCGCCTGCTTCGGCCTCTACTGTCTCGCCTGGGCGCGTCACCTCGACCGCTGACGGGACCCGCGCCTGACCCGACGGCCTGGCTCTGCAGCATGATGGAGCCATGAGCACGACGCCGCCCCAGGAGGTCACCGAGGTCCGACCCGACGGCGGAGTGCTCGTCGGGGATGACGGGTCGGTGTGCGCCGCCGCCGCCGTGCGGGCGGCCGCGGAGGAGGCCACGCTGCGAGGTGTGCCCCTGCACGTGGTCCGGGCGTGGTCGATCACGAGCGCCGTGCGCCCCGCCGACGTCCCGCCGGGCATCGTGCCGAGCATGCTGGAGTTCGAGGCGGCCACGGTCGAGGAGGAACGGCGGCGGGTGACCGAGCTGCTCGACAGCCCACCGGCCGACCTGGAGGTGCACGCGGTCCACGCGGGTGCGGCGAAGGCGCTCGTGGAGGCCGCGGAGACGGCCGACCTGCTCGTGGTCGGCACCCGCGGCCTGGGAGGCTTCAAGTACCTGCTGCTGGGATCGGTGGCGGAGCAGTGCATCAGGCACGCGCCCTGCAGCGTGCTGCTGGTGCGTGGCTGACCTACCGCCGCAGCTCGTCCTCCACGTGGCCGGGCCTCCCGACGACGGTGGCCAGCGCGCCGGTGGCGGCCGCCATGGCGGTGAGCATGAGCAGCGGCCACGCCCAGCTGCCGGTGGCGGCGTAGAGCAGGCCGGTGCCGAGGGGGCCGGTCACCGACACGGCGTACCCGACGCCCTGGGTGAAGCCGGACAGTGCTGCTGTGCCCGCCGGGGTGCGGCTGCGCAGCCCGATGAGGGTGAGCACCACCGGGAAGACACCGGCGGCCGCGCCGAGGAGCACCGCCCACAGCCAGGCGCCTTGCGCGGGGAACAGCCAGAGGCCGAGGTAGCCGACGGGGTAGCAGGCGATCAGGCCGAGCATCACCCGGCGCTGGTCGGCGGCGCGGGCCGCCGCGGCGGGCGCCCACAGGGAGATGGGGATGCTCATCCCGGTGATGACCCCCAGCAGCAGCCCGGCGGTTGTCGCGGAGAACCCGGCGTCGCGGTAGACCTGGGCGAACCAGCCGAACATCGTGTAGGCCTGCGCCGACTGCAGTCCGAAGACCAGCGCCATCGCCCAGCCGAGGCGGGTGCGGGCCACCTGTCCGAGGGAGAAGCGGTGGGCGCCCTTCTGCGGCGTGGCGTCGTGCCGGAGCAGGAACAGCCAGGGGACGGCGGCGACGGCAGCGGTCGCCGCCCACACGCCGAGCCCCCACCGCCAGGAGCCGAGACCCTCCGCAGCCGGGACCGTCAACGCCGAGGAGGCGGTCAGCCCCACCGCCATGGCCGTGGTGTACAGCGAGGTGACCAGGCCCACCCGCTCCGGGAAGTGCAGCTTGACCAGGGACGGCAGGAGCACGTTCGCGGCCGCCATCCCGGCCAGTGCGACCACCGACAGGAGCAGGAAGACGACGGCGTGGCCGGTGAGCGACCGGCCGAGCAGGCCGGCCACGACGGCCAGCAACGCCCCCAGCGTCACCCGGTGCACGCCCACCACCCGCGCCGCGGAAGGGGCCATGGCCCCGAAGACGCCGAACGCGACGACCGGCAGCGAGGTCAGCACGCCCGCCGCGACGTGGCCCATGCCGAGCGCCCCGGTGACCTCCGGGAGGACCGGGCCGATGCTGACGGCCGCCGGGCGCAGGTTGAAGCCGAGGACGAGGACCCCGACCAGCACCAGCGCCCGCTGGAGGCGGGTGTCCTGGTGGGGGCCGGCGGTGTCGAGCACCGCCATATCATTCCGCACGGCACAAGGCGGCGAACCTTGGCATGAGCAGGTACTCTGGATACCGGCCCCGGTATCAGGTCGGGGCTGCTTCGTTCGAGGGAGACGAGACGCTGATGCAGCTTCCATCCGACGACATGACGCCGGTGGTCAACCGGCTCAAGCGCGCGCAGGGCCAGCTCGCCGGCGTGCTCCGGATGCTGGAGGAGGGTCGGGACTGCGAGGACATCGTGACCCAGCTGGCGGCCGTGAGCCGCGCCCTCGACCGGGCCGGTTTCGCGATCGTGGCCAGCGGCATGCGCCAGTGCGTGGTCGACGACGCCAACCCGGCCACGCTCGACGTGCAGAAGATGGAGAAGCTCTTCCTGGCCCTGGCGTGACCGTCAGGTGATCGTCATGCCCCCGTCGACCGCGATGGTCTGCCCCGTCACGTAGCCACCGGCGTCGGAGGCCAGGAACAGCACGGCCGCGCTCAGCTCTGCCGGGTCCCCCTTGCGGCCCACCGGGATCCGCACCTGCTGGGACTCCAGGTACCCGTCGGGGTACTGGTCGGTCATCTCGCTGGTGAAGAAGCCCGGTGCCACGGCGTTGACACGGATGCCCTTGCGGCCGGTCCACTGCTGGGCCAGGTCACGGGTGAGCCCGATGAGGCCGGCCTTCGAGGCGGCGTACGCGGCCTGCGGGAGGCCGGCGGTGGTGAGGCCGAGGACCGACGAGATGTTGATGATGCTGCTGCCCGGCTGCATCACCCGGCCGCACGCCTGCGCCATCCAGTAGCAGCCGTTGAGGTTCACGTCGATGACCTGGCTGAACTGCTCAGGCGTCTCGCGCGTGGCGGGCACCGCCGTACCCATTCCGGCGTTGTTGACCAGGATGTCGACGCGGCCCAGCTGGTCCACCGCGGCGTCCACCAGGGCCTGGCAGTCCTCCGGCTTCGCGACGTCGGTGGCCACCGTGATCGCCCGCCGCCCCGCGGCCTCGACCAGGGCCTTGGTCTCCTCCAGCCGGTCGACCCGGCGGGCGCCGAGCGCCACGTCGGCCCCGGCCTCGGCGAGGGCCTTCGCGAAGGCGACGCCGAGACCGGAGGAGGCGCCGGTGACGACGGCGACGCGGCCGTCGAGGCGGAAGAGGTCGAGCACGGTCATGGTCGCTCCTTGAGATCAGTCGTAGCCGAGGATGGACTTGCGCTTCTTGCCCCACGCGAGCGCGGAGGCGATGGCGTCCTGGATCGTCAACGACGAGGTCCACCCCAGCACCTCGCGTGCCTTGTCCACGTTCGCGAAGGCGCCGACCGCGTCACCGGGGCGGGGAGGAGCCTCCCGCAGGGGGACCTCCTGCCCGAACACGGCCTCGAACGCCTTCACCAGCTCGCGCACGGTCACGCCGTCGCCGGTGCCCACGTTGATGATCGTGCTCGGGGCATCGACCTTCGCCAGCGTCTGGTCGAACTTCTCGACAGCGACGACGTGCGCCTGCGCGAGGTCCCAGACGTGGATGTAGTCGCGGATGCCGGTGCCGTCGCGAGTGGGGTGGTCGGTGCCGGTGATCGTGAAGGCGTCCTTGAGCCCCTGGGCGGCCATCACCAGCTGACCGAGGACGTGGGACGGCTCGCGGACGTAGATGCCCGACTCGAGGTCGGGGTCGGAGCCGATCGGGTTGAAGTAGCGCAGGATGATCGCGCGCAGGTCGGTGGCGGCCGCCATGTCGGTGAGGACCTGCTCCATCATCCGCTTGGTCCGGGCGTACGGCGATGCCGGCGCCAGGGGCGACTCCTCGGTGACCTCGAAGTCCTCGACCATCGCGTAGAGCGAGGCGCTGGAGGAGAACAGCACGCGCGGCTTGCCCAGCTGGACCAGCTGGTCGAACAGCTCGAGCGACTTGGCGACGTTGTCGCGGTAGTACTCGTAGGGCTGCTCCATCGACTCCGGCACGACGATGCGCGCGGCCATGTGGATGGTGCAGTCGATGTCCGGGTGCTCGTCGAACACCCGGCTGACGAGGTCGCGGTCGGCGATGTCGCCCTCGTAGAAGATGCGGTCCTTGACGAAGACCCGGGGGCCGCTCAGCAGGGAGTCGAGGATCACCGGGGTGTGGCCGGCCTCCTCGAGCGCCTTCGCGGTGGTCGATCCGATGTACCCGGCGCCGCCGGTGACGAGAACCTTCATGGTGCCCGACCCTATCGGTGGGCTACCCTGGCTCCATGCACATGAGCCTGCTTCTTGGTCAGCCGCTCTGAGCGATCACCACCTCCGATCGCCGCTGAGCGGCAACCCTCCTGCCCGGAGGGTTTTTTTGTGCCCCCACACCACGACACGACAGCGCACGTGACCGACGACGAGAACGCGAGACACCGATGAGCGAGCAGCAGACCAGCGAGCAGGAGCGGCCCTCCGATCGCAGCGGGTACGACGTCGTCGCGACCCAGGAGAAGTGGCGCGCCGTCTGGGACAAGCTGGACCCGTTCACGGCGGCCGACGACGCGGACGCGAACGACAGCACGCGTCGGTATGCGCTGACGATGTTCCCCTACCCCAGCGGCGACCTGCACATGGGCCACGCCGAGGTGATGGCGCTTCACGACGTCATCGCCCGCTACTGGTGGCAGCAGGGCTACGACGTCATGAACCCCATCGGCTGGGACTCCTTCGGCCTGCCCGCCGAGAACGCCGCCATCAAGCGGGACGAGCACCCGGCGACGTACACCTATGCCAACATCGAGACGCAGGCGGAGTCGTTCCGCCGCTACGGGATCAGCTTCGACTGGTCGCGCCGGCTGCACACCAGCGACCCGGAGTACTACCGGTGGACCCAGTGGCTGTTCCTGCGGTTCCGCGAGCAGGGGCTGGCCTACCGGAAGTTCAGCCCGGTCAACTGGTGCCCCAACGACCAGACGGTGCTGGCCAACGAGCAGGTCGTCCAGGGTGCGTGCGAGCGCTGCGGCGCCGAGGTCACCAAGCGCGAGCTGTCGCAGTGGTACTTCAAGGTCACCGACTACGCCCAGCGGTTGCTGGACGACATGGTGCCGCTGGAGGGCACCTGGCCGGACCGTGTGCTGGCCATGCAGCGCAACTGGATCGGTCGTAGCGAGGGCGCCCACGTCGACTTCGAGATCGAGCCGCACGAGGACACCGGCGGCGGCATGCTGGCCGGACGCAGGGTCACCGTCTTCACCACCCGCCCGGACACGCTGTACGGCGCGACGTTCTTCGTGGTCGCCGCGGACGCCAAGCTGGCCGAGGAGATCTGCGCGCCCGAGCAGCGGGAGGCGTTCGAGGCCTACCTGACCGAGGTCCGCAAGGAGACCGACATCGACCGGCTGTCCACCGAGCGGGAGAAGACCGGCGTCTTCCTGGGGCGCTACGCGGCCAACCCGGTCAACGGCGAGCAGATGCCGGTCTGGGCCGCCGACTACGTGCTGGCCGACTACGGCACCGGCGCGGTGATGGCCGTTCCCGCGCACGACCAGCGCGACCTGGACTTCGCGCGGAAGTTCGACCTGCCGGTGCGGATGGTCGTCGACACGGGCGATGAGGACCCCGCCGCGAGCGGCGTCGCGACCGCCGGCGACGGGACCTACGTGAGCTCCGGGCCGCTGGACGGCCTGTCCGACAAGGCGACCGGCATCGCCCGGATCGTCGCGCAGCTGGAGGGCTCGGGCCAGGGCCGCGGCGCGGTCAATTTCCGGTTGCGGGACTGGCTGCTGTCACGGCAGCGGTTCTGGGGCGCGCCGATCCCGATCGTGCACTGCGACACGTGCGGTGAGGTTCCGGTTCCCGACGACCAGCTGCCGGTGGAGCTGCCCGACCTGCGCGGCGCCGACCTGAAGCCGAAGGGCGTCTCGCCGCTGGCGGCGGCCACCGACTGGGTCGAGACCGACTGTCCGCAGTGCGGCGGCCCGGCGAAGCGGGACAGCGACACGATGGACACCTTCGTGGACTCGTCGTGGTACTTCCTGCGCTACTGCTCCCCGCACTACGAGGACGGCCCGTTCGACCCCGAGGCGGTGCGCCGGTGGATGCCGGCGGAGCAGTACGTCGGCGGCGTCGAGCACGCGATCCTGCACCTGCTGTACAGCCGGTTCTTCACCAAGGTCCTGCACGACATGGGGATGCTGGACTTCGTGGAGCCCTTCACCGCGCTGCTGAACCAGGGCCAGGTGATCAACCAGGGCAAGGCGATGAGCAAGTCGCTGGGCAACGGCGTGAACCTGGGCGAGGTCATCGACGAGTACGGCGTCGACGCGGTGCGGCTGACGCTGGTGTTCGCCGGGCCGCCCGAGGACGACATCGACTGGGCCGACCTGTCGCCCGGCGGCTCGCTGAAGTTCCTGCAGCGGGCGTGGCGGCTGTCCGGTGACGTGACGTCGGCCCCGGGGTCCGCGTTCGACAGCGGCGACGTGGCGCTGCGCAAGGCCACCCACAAGACCGTGCACGAGGCGGCGCAGCTGGTGGAGAGCCACCGGTTCAACGTCATGGTCGCGCGGATCATGGAGCTGGTGAACGTCACCCGCAAGGCGATCGACACCGGCTGCGGTCCCGCGGACCCGGCGGTGCGGGAGGCGGTCGAGGCGGTCGCCATCATGCTGAGCCTGGTGGCGCCGTACACGGCGGAGGAGATGTGGGAGCGGCTGGGTCATGAGCCGACGGTCGCCAAGGCGGGCTGGCCCACGGTGGACGAGGCGCTGCTGGTGGAGGACAGCGTGACCGCGGTCGTCCAGGTGCAGGGCAAGGTCCGGGCGCGGTTGGAGGTGTCGCCGTCGATCAGCGCCACCGACCTGGAGGCGATGGCGCTGGCCGACCCGGCCGTCGTACGCACCCTGGAGGGCAAGACGGTCCGCAAGGTCATCGTCCGTGAGCCGAACCTGGTGAACGTCGTCGCCACCTGACCGCGGGCGGCCGCGACCTGACCGCGGGCCTATCCTCGGACCATGCCGAAGGTCGCCGTCGTCACCGACTCCACCGCCTCGCTGTCGGCGCAGGTGGCGGACGGCCACCGCATCGTCGTGGTGCCCCTGCAGGTCGTCATCGGCGCGAAGTCCTACGACGACGGCGTCGACCCCGAGGCCAGCCCGGCCAACGTGGCCGCAGCGCTGCGGGAGTACCTCCCCGTGAGCACCTCGCGGCCCAGCCCGACGCTCATGCTGGAGACCTACGAGCGGGCGGCTGCGGAGGGCGCGGAGGAGATCGTCTCGGTGCACGTGAGCGCCGACGTGAGCGGGACCTACGAGTCGGCGCTGCTCGCCTCCCGCCGGTCGCCGGTACCCGTGCATGCCGTCGACTCCCGGCAGATCGGCGCGGGGACCGGCTTCGCCACGCTCACCGCAGCGCAGGTCGTCGCCGACGGCGGGGACGGGCGCGCCGCCGCGGAGGCTGCGCGTCAGCGCGCCGTGGACACGGCCTCGCTGTTCTACGTCGACACCCTCGAGTACCTGCGCCGGGGCGGGCGCGTCGGAGCGGCCGCCGCGCTGCTCGGCTCGGCGCTGGCCGTGAAGCCGATCCTCCACCTGTCCGACGGGCGCGTGGCCCCCCTGGCGAAGGTCCGCACCTCGAGCCGCGCCCTGGCCCGGCTGGCCGACCTCGCGGTCGAGGCTGCGGGGGAGCGGCAGGTGGACGTGGCGGTGTGCCACCTGGCGTCGCCCGAGCAGGCGGAGACGTTGGCCTCGGCGCTGGCCGAGCGGCTGGCTGACGCCCTGTCCGGGCGGCCGGTCGAGGTGGCCGAGGTGCCGTCGGTGCTGGGCGCCCACGTCGGACCGGGGCTGGTGGGGGTGACCGTCGCCCCGAGGTGACGGGGTGCGCGGCGCGCCGTCGTGCCCAGGGGGGACGATCCGTGAGTTCTCCACAGGCGGCGGCAGGTGCACAGGCTCGACGAAAGCCCGTTCCTAGCGTGCGGGCATGCGCAGCCGTGCCAGTGCCGCCGACGGGACCGACGACCGAAGCGAGGGGCTGGCGCGCCGCCGGCTGGACGCGCTGATCGCGGAGCTGGTGGAGAGCCGCGACCCGGCGGCCGGAGCTGCGCCGGAGGCGGTGGTCGCGCCTGCCGCGGTGGCGGCGCCGGTGGCGCCGGTCGCGCCGGTCGCGTCCGACGGGACGGGCGGGCGGCACGCGCGGCGGCCGCTGACGGCGTCGCGTCGGATGACCGGCTGGGTCGCGGACCGGCTGCCCCCGACCCTTCAAGGGCGGGTCCACCTCGGGGCCGCACAGTTCGGGTTGGTCGCGCTCGTGGTCGCCGTCGGGCTGGTCGTCGGAGCCTGGTGGCTGGTGCGGGCCGGGGGCTCCGCGGCGAGCGCCGACGGTGACGTCGTCCCACCCCGGCCGGTCTCCTCGGCCGTGTCCGCGCCGAGCAGCGGCGAGGGGGTGCCCCTTCCGGCGGGAGGAACCACGACGGCCGGCGCCGGTGCCGCGCCCGTGGCCGGCGCGGGCCAGGACATCGTCGTCGACGTGGTCGGCAAGGTGCGGCGTCCTGGCATCGCCGTCCTGCCGGCCGGGTCGCGCGTGGTGGACGCGGTGCGAGCCGCCGGCGGGATGCGGCCCGGCGTGGACCGCGCCACGGTGAACCTCGCACGCCCGCTGACCGACGGCGAGCAGGTGCTGATCGGGGTCGCCGGGGCTCCTGCGACATCGACCGCGACCGGCTCGGCGGGCGACCCGGCAGGCGCTCTGGTCAACCTCAACACCGCCGACCAGGCCGAGCTCGAGACGCTGCCCGGGGTCGGCCCGGTGACCGCGGCCGCCATCCTCGAGTGGCGGGCCGAGCACGGAGGCTTCTCCTCCGTCGACGAGCTGCTGGAGGTCTCGGGCATCGGGGAGGCGACCCTGGCGCAGATCGCCCCGCACGTGACCCTGTGACGGTCGCCGGCGGCGGCGCGCGGGGCACCGGCGACCGTGACCTGCGGACGTCGCTGCTGGGGGCGTCGGCCTGGGCCGGGGCACTGACCGGCCTGGAGGTCACCGGAGCCTGGTTGGTCGCCGTCCTGGTGGCGCTTCTCCTGCTCTGCGGGCTGGCGGGGCCCCGGCGTCGGATGCTCGCCGCCTGCCTGCTGACGGCCGCGACCCTCTGCGGGTCGGCGGCGGTCCGGGTGCACGTGGCGCAGGTGTCGCCGGTCTCGGTGTGGGCACAGGAGCGGGCGGCCGCCGAGGTCGTGCTCGTCACCACCTCGGACCCGGTGGTCCGCGACGGACGGTTCGGGGACCAGGTGCTGGTGGGCGCCGAGCTACGGAGCGCGACCGCCCGCGGCCGCTCGGCTGAGTCCCGCGTGCCGGTCCTGGTCGTCGGCGGCCCGGGGTGGCGCGACGTACGGCTCGGGTCCACCGTGCGGTTCCTCGGCCGGCTGGGCCCGCCCTGGTCGGCGCGGGACGCCGCCGTGGTCTCGGGGCAGGGGGACCCGGTGGTGCTGCGCGGGCCACCCTCGGCCCTGACCGGCGCGGACGTCGTGCGGGCCGCGGTCCGAGAAGCCGCCGCCGGTGGCCCCGAGCAGGCTTCGGCGCTGGTGCCGGCCCTCGTCACCGGCGACGACGCCGCGCTGTCGGAGGACCTGGTCGACGACTTCCGCACCGCGGGGCTGACGCACCTCACCGCGGTGTCCGGCACCAACCTCACGCTCGTCCTGGCCTTCCTCCTGCTGGTCGCCCGGTGGCTGCGGGTCCGCGGCCGCGGCCTGCCACTCGTGGGGCTGCTCGGCGTCGTGGGCTTCGTGCTGCTGGCCCGTCCGGAGCCGTCGGTGGTGCGGGCGGCCGCGATGGGCACCGTCGCCCTCCTCGGCCTCGGTGCCGGTGGTCGAGCCACCGGGGTCCGTGCCCTCGGCGTGGCCGTGCTGCTCCTGCTCGTCGCCGACCCGTGGCTGGCGGTCTCCGTGGGCTTCACGCTGTCGGTCCTCGCCACCGCGGGGATCCTCTTCGTGGCGCCGGCGTTCCGGGACGCGCTGGGGCGGTGGCTGCCGAGGCCGGTGGCGGAGGCGGTCGCCGTACCCCTGGCAGCGCAGCTGGCCTGCACGCCGGTCGTGGCCGCGCTGTCCGGGCAGGTGAGCCTCGTCGCGGTCGCAGCGAACCTCCTCGCCGCCCCGGCCGTCGGTCCGGCGACCGTGCTAGGTCTCCTCGGCGGACTGGTCGGGTTGGTCGTCGCGCCGGTGGGCGCGGCGCTCGGGCGGGTGGCCACCTGGTGCGCCCAGCTGATCGTGGTCGTGGCCGGGCGCGCTGCCGACCTGCCCGCCGCGGCCGTCGACTGGCCGACGAGTGCGTCCGCGCTGGCACTGCTCAGCGCAGGGACGCTGCTCGGCACCGTGCTGGCGCCGCGGCTGCTGCGCCGGCCGGGCGCCACCACGGCGGTCGCGGTCCTGCTGGTCGTCGTGGTGGTCCGCCCGGTCCCGGTGCTCGGCTGGCCGCCGCCGGGATGGGTGATGGTGATGTGTGACGTCGGGCAGGGCGACGCGCTGGTGCTCGCGGCCGGTCCGGCCGAGGCGGTCGTCGTCGACACCGGCCCGGACCCGACGCTGGTCGACCGGTGTCTGGGCCGGCTGGGGGTCACGCGCGTGCCGGCCGTGGTGCTCACGCACTTCCACGCCGACCACGTCGACGGCCTGCCGGGAGTCCTGGGCGGTCGCGCGGTCGGTGAGGTGGAGGTGAGTCCGCTCCGCCAGCCCGAGTACGGCGCGGACCAGGTCCAGACCTGGGCGTCGGCGGCGGGGGTCCCGGTCCGGGTGCCGGCGCTGGGGGAGGACGCCCGGGTCGGCGACCTCCGGTGGCAGGTGCTGGCCCCGCAGCGGATCCTCTCGGACAGCCCCAACGACGCCTCCCTGGTGCTGCTCGTCGAGACAGCCGGGATCCGCCTGCTGCTCAGTGGGGACGTCGAGCCGCCCTCGCAGGCCGCCCTGCTCCGGCTCGACCTCGGGGCGGTCGACGTGCTGAAGGTGCCGCACCACGGCAGCCGCTACCAGGACCCCCGGCTGCTGACCGGTCTCGGAGCGCGGGTGGCGCTGGTCTCGGTCGGGGAGGACAACGACTACGGCCACCCGGACCCCGGCACCCTCGACCTGCTGCTCCACGCCGGTGCCACGGTCCGGCGCACCGACGAGGACGGAGACCTCGCCGTCGTCGTCGACGACCACGGCCTGAGCGTGGTGTCCCGGCGACCGTGAGGGACCCGGTCAGCGCAGGTGGCGCAGCGCGGTGTCGACCCGGAGCATCTCGTCGAGCATCGCGGTGGCGCCGTCCTCCATCACCTCGTTGGCGTGCAGCTCGCCGTCGTCGTCGAGCAGCTGGGCGACGAACGGGATGGAGACCGCCGCGTTGACCGGGAACATGCTCAGCGCCCCCAGCACCCGGCGGGTCATCTCGGCGCTCCGGAGGCCGGCCGACACGCCGCCGTACGACACGATGCCGGCGGCCTTGTGCGCCCATTCCTTGTGGAGGAAGTCGAGGGCGTTCTTGAGCGTGGCCGGCATCCCGAAGTTGTACTCCGGGGTCACGAACACGACCGCGTCGGCGGCGTCGATGCGGGCGCTCCACTCCTTGGTGTGCTGGTGGACGTAGTCCTGCATCCGCGGGTGCTTCGGCTCGTCGAGGAACGGCAGGTCGACCTCCGCGAGGTCGATGAAGTCGACGTCGAAGCGCCCGTCCTTCAGGGCCAGCGCGTGGAACCACTCGCCGACCTTGATGCCGACGCGGCCCGGGCGGGTGCTGGCGACGATGACGGCGAGCGTGGGCGGCGGGGTGGGGGTGGAGGACGTGGACATGCGGCTCCTTCGATGGGGGACTCGGGTGCGGGACTCAGACGGAGTCGGAGGGGTTCGTGCAGGTGACCCCTCACCGACAGCCTTCCCGGGTGGCCGGAGACGGACACCTGTCGCTGCTCCCTGTCGGCGCGCTGTGGCACGCTGTGCGCACCATGCCGAACCGAGCCGAGACCCCGTCGCCACTCGGTGCCCTCACCTTGGTGACCGGACCCGAGGAGCTGCTCAACGAGCGCGTCGTGCAGGGCGCTCGGGCGGCGGTGCGCCGCGCCGACGCCGAGGCGGAGGTCAGCGACACCGCCGGGGAGCAGCTCTCGTTGTCCGCGTTCGGCGAGCTGGCTGCGCCGTCGCTGTTCGCGAGCACCCGGTGCATCGTCGTGCGGCGGCTGGAGGACGTGCCCGACGAGGTCCACGACGCCCTGCTCGCCTACGCCGAGGTGCCGGAGCCGGACGTCGCGCTGGTGCTGGTGCACTCCGGGGGCCAGAAGGGCAGCGGCCTGCTGAACCGGCTGCGCAAGGTGGCCTCGGTGACCGAGCACCGGTCGGAGGCGGTGAAGGCCGGTCAGGTGTCCCAGTGGGTGCAGACCGAGGCGCGCCGGCACGACGCACGTCTCGAGCCCGACGCCGCCGACGCGCTGGTTGAGGCGGTGGGACCGCACCTGCGGGCGCTGGCCGCCGCTGTCGATCAGCTGAGCCACGACTTCCCGGGGCAGACGTTGACCCGGGATCTGGTGGCGAAGTACTTCTCGGGCCGGGCCGACGTCAAGGGCTACGAGATCGCCGACCATGCCCTGTACGGCCGCACCGCCACGGCGATGGAGGAGCTGCGCTGGGCGCTGGACACCGGCGTGAGCGGTCCGATGATCACGGGGTCCTTCGCGTCGGCGGTGCGCGGCCTGGCGCGATTCAAGGGGGCGGCCCGCGGGCTGCGTGACGCCGACCTGGCGCGCGAGGTCGGGGTGCCCCCGTGGAAGCTGCGGGCGCTCCGCGACCAGGCGCGCGGCTGGGACGAGGACGGGCTGGCAACCGCTGTCCGGGCGGTGGCTCGCGCGGATGCGGACATCAAGGGCGCCGGCGCCGACGCGGCCTACTGCCTGGAGCGGATGGTGCTCGTCGTCACCGGGGCCCGCCTCGAGCGCTGAGCCCCGGCGCCGGCCGCCCCGGGGTGCACCTCGGGCCAACCCTCGGGCCAACTCTCGGGCCAAAGACGCCGAAGGCGCCTGCCCCGGTGGGGGAGGCGCCTGAGCAGCGTCAGCGGCGGGTCAGAGCGAGGACGCGCGCCGGGCGATCGCCGCCTTGCGGTTCGCCGCCTGGTTCTTGTGGATGACCCCGGCGGACGCGGCCTTGTCGAGCTTGCGGGCGGCGACCTTCGCGGCCTCGTGGGCCTTCGCGGTGTCACCGGCGTCGGCGGCTTCGCGGAAGGAGCGGACAGCCGTCTTCAGCGCCGACTTCACGGACTTGTTGCGCTCGTGCGCAGCCTCGTTCTGCCGGTTGCGCTTGATCTGGGACTTGATGTTCGCCACGGGGCAGGCCTCAGTGTCTTTCAGGACGGTGGGTTCGGGGTGCGGGCACGCCGAAGGACGGACACGCGAGACCTGAGACTACCAGCGGCTCGGGAGGGCGCCCAAATCGTCGTCACCAGCCGCGACGGTGCGCCAGCCACGACCACGTGGCGGCGGCCCACCAGCGCCGGTGCACTCCGAGGAAGGGCGAGGACGGCGGGACGGGCCGGAAGTCGGCCTCGACCATGTAGCCGCAGAGCGCCGCGAGCCAGGCGTCGACGTGATCGGGGCCCGCGCCGGCGGCCGACGGATGCGTGGCCAGGAGCGCGTCGGCGTCGAGACCGTCGCCATGAGCAGTCACCAGCAGGTCGACCACGTCCTGCCACGCCGGGCCGAGCGCCGGCCAATTCCAGTCGCAGACGAGGGTCCGGCCATCAGTCGCGAGGATGAAGTTGTCGTCCCGCGCGTCCGCGTGCACGAGGTGCTCGGCGTCCGGCAGGTCGGCGTAGGAGCGGGCGAGCTGGCGGGCCTCGTCGAGGTGCGGCCACTCGGGCCAGATCTGGGCGACCTCGTCCCAGCCGGTGAGCAGCTTCGGCAGGTCCTCGTGCAGCGGCACCAGCACCAGGTCGTCCGGCAGGGTGCGCGCCGCTGCGGAGACGGCTTCCAGGGCCGCCAGGCAGCGCGCGAGGTCGTCGTACTCCCACGGCCTGGCGGGTGCCCGGCCCTCGACGTGCTCGAGACCCAGCACCACCCAGCGGTCGTCCTCGTCCCACCACAACAGCTTCGGCGCCGGGAGGTCGCCGGGCAGCAGCCGCAGCTTGCGGGCCTCCTCGGCGTACGCCGCGGCGATGGGTCGTTGCGCCTGCTTGCTCGCCGCCTTGACGAAGAGGCGGCTGCCGTCCTCGGCGGTGAGGCAGGAGGCGAAACCGGGGGTGAACCCCGAGCCCTTGGAGACCGCCTCCAGCACCGGGGAGCCCAGCCGGCGTTCCACCAGCGCCCGGACGTCGGGATGCAGGTGCTGCCACTCCAGACGCCGGGCCGTGCGTCCGTGCGGCACCTGCTCGGCGGTCTCCAGGGACGGCGGCGCGGTCATGCGGGTCATTGAACAGGAGGTCGGGACCCCCGTCGGGGACATGGGACAATGGCGCGTCCCCAGTGCAGTCGTCCCGGAAGAGACACGTGTCGCAGCCCAAGCGCCCAGCCGCCCCGCAGCCAGGCAGCACCGATCCCGCGATCATCAGGAACTTCTGCATCATCGCGCACATCGACCACGGCAAGTCCACGCTGGCCGACCGGATGCTGCAGCTGACCGAGGTCGTCGACGCGCGGTCGATGCGCGCGCAGTACCTCGACCGGATGGACATCGAGCGCGAGCGCGGCATCACGATCAAGTCGCAGGCCGTGCGGATGCCGTGGACGGTGCGCGCCGGGGCGGACGTTGACCGCACCTTCGTCCTCAACATGATCGACACCCCCGGCCACGTCGACTTCACCTACGAGGTGTCCCGGTCGCTCGAGGCGTGCGAGGCGGCGGTCCTCCTCGTCGACGCCGCCCAGGGGATCGAGGCGCAGACGCTGGCGAACCTGTACCTCGCCCTCGGCGCCGACCTGCAGATCATCCCGGTGCTCAACAAGATCGACCTGCCCGGTGCCGAGCCGGAGAAGTACGCCGCCGAGCTCGCCGGCATCATCGGCTGCGACCCGTCCGAGGTGCTGAAGGTCTCGGCCAAGACCGGCGAGGGGGTTGCGGAGCTGCTGGACGAGATCGTCCGGCAGACCCCGCCGCCGGTCGGGCTGGCCGACGCCCCACCGCGGGCGCTCATCTTCGACTCCGTCTACGACACCTACCGGGGCGTGGTCACCTACGTCAGGGTCATCGACGGCAAGCTCACCCACCGCGACCGCATCAAGATGATGTCGACCGGCGCCGTGCACGAGATGCTCGAGGTCGGCGTCATCTCACCGGAGCCCCTCAAGTGCGCAGAGATCGGCGTCGGAGAGGTGGGCTACCTCATCACCGGTGTGAAGGAGGTCCGCCAGTCGCGGGTCGGTGACACGGTGACGTCGCAGAACCACGGCGCCACCGAGCCGCTGGGCGGCTACAAGCACCCGAACCCGATGGTGTTCGCCGGTCTCTACCCCATCGACGGCGACGACTACCCGACGCTGCGCGAGGCGCTGGACAAGCTCCAGCTCAACGACGCCGCGCTGGTCTACGAGCCCGAGACCTCCGGGGCACTGGGCTTCGGCTTCCGGTGCGGCTTCCTCGGCCTGCTGCACATGGAGATCGTCCGGGAACGCCTGGAGCGGGAGTTCAACCTCGACCTGATCTCGACGACCCCCAACGCGGTCTACGAGGTGACGTTGGACGACGGCACGCACATCACCGTCACCAACCCGAGCGAGTTCCCCTCCGGCAAGGTCGCCGAGGTCCGCGAGCCCGTCGTCCGCGCCACCATCCTCAGCCCCAGCGACTACATCGGCACCATCATGGAGCTCTGCCAGACCAAGCGTGGGTCGCTGCAGGGGATGGACTACCTCTCCGAGGCCCGTGTCGAGCTGCGCTACACCTTGCCTCTGGCGGAGATCGTCTTCGACTTCTTCGACAACCTGAAGTCCCGCACGAAGGGCTACGCCTCCCTCGACTACGAACCCACCGGTGACCAGGCGGCCGACCTCGTCAAGGTCGACGTGCTGCTCCAGGGGGACACGGTGGACGCGTTCAGCGCGATCGTGCACAAGGACGCCGCCTACAGCTACGGCGTGGCCCTGGTCGGCAAGCTCAAGGAGCTCATCCCCAGGCAGCAGTTCGAGGTGCCCATCCAGGCGGCGATCGGGTCGCGGGTCATCGCCCGGGAGACCATCCGCGCCATCCGCAAGGACGTGCTCGCCAAGTGCTACGGCGGTGACATCAGCCGGAAGCGCAAGCTGCTCGAGAAGCAGAAGGAGGGCAAGAAGCGGATGAAGATGGTCGGCCGGGTCGAAGTGCCCCAGGAGGCCTTCATCGCAGCCCTCTCCACCGGCGACTCGGGAGTTCGGGAGAAGAAGTAGGAGTCACCAGCCGAGGTGGACGTCGTCGCCGACGTGGACCTCACCCGGCCGGAGGACGTCCGCGACCACGCCGACCCGAGCTGCGTTGGCGGTTGTCGCCGTCTTCAGAAGACCCCGGTCGGCGCGAAGGCCACGCTGCGGCAGGTCGACCATGACGCACCGCGGCATCGGCGCCGTGATCGCGAGCACGACATCGGGGCCGAGCGCCAGCTGTGCACCTACCCAGCCGTCCTCGGTGAAGCCGGACAGGTCGCCGGTGTCCACGACGAGGTTCGGCCGCAGCCGGCGGACGTCGACGGGGCGCCCGTGCCGTCGTTCCAGCTCGTCGAGCGTGGCGGTGGTGACCACGTGGACAGGTCCGTCGTCGAAGTGCGAGACGTCTCCCTCCCGGGCCAGCTTCACGCTGCGGCCCACCTGCCTCGAGAGGGCAGCATCGGCCTCGGGCCCAGGACCGCGCACCGTCGTCCCGTCGCGGAAGCGGATGACCGGCACGTCACCGTCGTACGTCGCGGCGAGGTGCAGCAGTCCTGGCATCCTGCGGAACCGGCGGGTCGACTTCCCGCTTCCGAGCTTGCCGTCGAGGTCACGGACCGACCACAGCCGGTCGCCGCGCAACCCCCGAGGGTCCACGGTGGCGTGGTCGAGCCCCTCGCCCACCAACGACTTCACGGGATACCTGTAGAGGCTGCGCACCTGACCGACCTGGTTGACGACTCCCTCGATCATGCGCCCCATGCTGGCACCGCGAGATGCCAGGGCGGCGTCAGTCCGGGCGTGGTGGCGGACCGTGGGTGACGTCCTGAGTGCCGGTGTGGTCGCGGAGGAAGCGGTAGCCGTGGGGGCTGGCCCACAGGTACGTGCCCGGGTCGAGGACGGTGTAGTTCCACCCGGGGGCGTGGGTCTTGACGCGGTGGTGGCGCCGGCACAGCGGCGCGAGGTTGCAGTCGCAGGTCTGGCCGCCTTCGCCGTGCGGGACGACGTGGTCGCAGTCGCAACGTCGTGCGGGTCGGGCACACCAGGGAAACACGCAGCCGCCGACCGCGCTCGATCTGCTCGGCGAGCCGGTCGGGGACCTCGTAGGAGGCGACGTGGACGTGACCGTCGAGATCGAGCACCGGCTTGACGACGAGGTGGCTGAAGGGCCGGCCGCACCAGTCGCGGATCTGGTCGGCGGTGACCAGATCTCCGGTGTTCTCGACCCGGCCGACGGCCGATCCGCCGGTGAGGGCGTCATGGACGAGGTGCAGGTAGAGGATGGTTTGGCGGCTGCCGCGGGCGGCCTTTGAGGTGCGCGGCACGAGCGGCGACCGCTGCGTCGAGATCGAGCGCGTCGGCGAGGTCGAGCTCGCCGTAGACCTGGCTGGTGCCGGCGAAGGAGACCTGCCGATGGTCGACGACGAAGCGACGCCCATCAGCCGCGGATGCGGACCGCTGCGCTGCGGTCTCCGGCATCCACCGAGCCACTGCCTCGTCGACCAACCGGTCCACCACCCCCGGACCGACCCGGTGTGCGACGGTCGCGATCTGCCGGTCCACGAAGTCCGCCGCCTCCGGCGTCAGGTCCATGGTCGTGCGGGCGATGCGTCGGGCTCGCCACGCCGGGAGGTCCAGGCGCATGACCCGACCCCACAGCCTGGGCAGCCGGTGCTTGAGCTCCAGGGCCTCGCCGAGCAGCCACCGGCCGTGGTCGGCCGGCATCCCCAAGGCAGCGGCGAGCTCGGCGACGCAGAACTCGCCGACCAGCGGAGCCCCCGGCCCCGCGACCGGGACCACGGTCTCCCCGAAGACCTCGGCCGCGGCGGCCTCGTCGAGCGAGTCCACCGAGTGCATCGCCGCCCACTCCGCGGCCCACCGCAGCTGCTCCGCGGTCGCGACCAGCTCCGCGCGCCGTGACGCACGTGCCGCGGCCAGCACCCCGCCGCGGGTGTCGGTGTCGGTGGCTGCCTCCATGACCCAACCCAACATGAGGCCACCGACACTTCCGGTGCTAGATTGAGCCGCCGCCACCCGGTGGCACGACAACACTCACCTCGTACCCGGGGGAAGCCGGTCCAAGTCCGGCGCTGACCCGCAACCGTAGGCCGCTCCGAGCACGATCCGGGGCGACGAGCCGGAACACCCGCTGCGAGGCGACCTGACACCACGCTGTCGCGGATCGCAGCGGGGGCACACGAGGCCCTCCTGCATTGCAGCGGGAAGGAACTCCATGCGCGTCTCTTTGCGCCGAGCCCTGCTCGGCCTCGTCTCCACCGTCCTGGTCGCCGGATCGGTCGCCGCCGTCCCGGCCGACGCCGCCACTCGACCGGCAGCCTCGTCGGCCGGCTGGCTGAGCCGTCAGCTCACCGACGGCGTGGTCCACAACGACCAGTACGACTTCGACGACTACGGGCTCACCCTCGACGTCTGGTTCGCCTTGAACGCGCTCGACGTGCGTGCGCCCAAGCAGGGCGACATCCTCGACGCCCTCGAGTCCAGGATCGGCGAGTACACCACCTACGGGGCCACCACCTACGCCGGTCCCGTCGCCAAGCTGCTGGCCGCGGTCGAGACCGCGGGTGTCGACCCGTCCACCTACGGCGACGGGTCCCTGCTCAGCACCCTGGAGTCGCTGGTCGTCACCAGCGGCCCGGAGACCGGTCGCGCCAAGGACGACGACGCCGGCGGGGTCGACTACTCCAACACCATCGGTCAGTCGTACGCCGTGCGTGCGCTCGCCCTGGCCGACGACGACCTCGCCGGGTCGGCGACGGCGTACCTGCTCCGGCAGCAGTGCCCGGCCGGGTTCTTCCGCGAGTCCATGGGCACCGCGGACGACGGTGACTACGGCTGCCGGCGTGGCCGGAAGGTCGGCACCGGCCAGCCCAGCGTCGACGCGACCGCGTTCGGGCTGATGGCGCTGCGCGTGGCGCGGGCCAACGGGGTGCACAAGCTGCGTGACGACATCAAGGACGGTGTCCGCTGGCTGAAGCGCCACCAGCACCGCAACGGCTCTTTCACCGGCAACGGTGAGCGCAACACCAACACCACGGGCCTGGCCGCAGCCGTGCTGGCGGGACCCGCCCCGCGCAAGGCAGCCAAGGCGGCCCGCTGGATCGAGCGCCTGCGCGTGACGCGGAAGACGGCGTCGGACGGCGCGCTGGGCGGCGAGGCCGGGGCGGTCGCCTACGACCGTCGCGCCTACCGCCAGGCCGTCCAGGACGGCATCGGTGACGCCGACCGGGACCAGTGGCGTCGCGCCACTGCGCAGGCCGCGGTGGGTCTCGACGCGCTTCGATGAGGACTCTCCCCGCGCGGCGCCGGACGGCCGCGGTCAGCGCGCTGGTGGCGGCGCTGACCGCGGTCCTGGCCGTGCTCCTGGCAGGGGTGCTGTTGGTGGTCGGGCTCGCGGCCCCCTCGGAGGCCGCCTCGGGCCGCTGCGCCAAGGGCACCGGCGTGACCGTGGTGGTCGACTACGGGCCGCTGGGCGGCGGCGTCGTGCTCGCCTGTGACCCCGACGGTGCGGGACGCGCGGCCAGCGAGGTGATGGCGCGCACCGGCTTCGACCTCACCTACGTCAACAACCAGCCGGGCTTCGTGTGTCGCATCCAGGGCAAGCCCGACGAGTCCCAGGAGAGCTGCGGGCAGACGCCGCCCGCGGACGCGTACTGGGGCCTGTTCTGGTCCGACGGCGACCCGGCGACCTGGCGGTACTCGAGCCAGGGGGCGGGCAGCCTGGACGTGCCCGAGGGCGGCTCGATCGGCTGGCGCTTCCAGGACGGCGGAGACCGCGAGGACCCCGGAGCGCCGCCGACGGCGGCTGCGACCACTCCGTCACCCCAGCCGTCCTCCCAGCCGTCGTCCCAGCCGACGCGGAGTCCGTCGCCGCATCCGACGAAGACCCCGACCGCCCAGCCGTCGGGCCCCTCGGAAGCGGCGGAGCCGACGCCGACGCAGGAGCCGTCCGCCTCCGTGCCTGCGGGCGCGGGTGGCGCGGGCGACAAGGCGACCGGCCGGTCGGGCAGGAAGCAGACGCCCGGTGCCGGCAAGGGTGGCGCCGGCAAGTCCGGCAACTCCGGCAACTCCGGCAAGGACGGAAAGAGCGGGAAGCACGGCAAGGCGAAGCGCGACCGGCGCGACGACCGGGCCGTGGCGGGCGGTGTGACCGCCAGTCCGTCGCCGACCGTCGCCGCACTCGAGCCCGCCTCGACGGAGCCGGTGACCGGCGACGGCTCGTCCACCGGCCTCACGGCGGTCGCCGGGCTGGCGGTGCTCGCGCTGGCGGCGGCGGCCGGTGTCGTCGCCTGGCGGAGGAGGGCCTGACGACCAGCCACAGCGGAGCACTTCCGCGCGACCTGCACCCCGGCGCCTGGTGGATCTGGGCGCTGGGGCTGGCCGCTGCGGCCTCGCGCACGACCAACCCGTGGCTGCTGTCGCTGGTGGTCCTCACGGCGTGCGTGGTGGTGCTGGCGCGGCGCGGCGACGCACCGTGGGCGCTGTCCTTCCGGCTCTACCTGTATCTCGGGCTGCTCGTGGTGGTGCTGCGGGTGGTGTTCCGGGTCGTGTTCGGCGGTGGCTTCGGCAGCACCACGCTGCTCCGGCTGCCCGAGGTGCCGCTGCCCGACTGGGCGGCGGGCATCACGCTGCTGGGACCAGTGACGTCGGAGGCCCTCCTCGCCGGCTTGTACGACGGTCTGCGGCTGGCCGCGGTGATCATCTGCGTCGGGGCGGCGAACTCGTTGGCCAACCCCAAGCGGCTGTTGGCCTCGCTGCCCCCGGCTCTCTACGAGGTGGGCACGGCCGTGGTCATCGCCCTGTCGCTGTTCCCCCAGCTTGCCGAGAGCGTGCAGCGGGTGCGACGGGCACGTCAGCTGCGCGGCGACCCCGGCCGGGGCGTCCGGGCGTTGCGCCGGGTCGTCGTACCGGTGCTGGAGGACGCGCTCGAGCGGTCGCTGTCCCTGGCGGCGAGCATGGACGCCCGCGGCTACGGCCGCGCCGGTGACGTCACGCCCCGCCAGCGGTGGGCCACGGGCAGCCTGCTGGTGGCTGGCCTGTTGGGGCTGGTCGTGGGCACCTACGCGTTCCTCGACGCGACCGCGCCGCGAGTCCTCGTCTGGCCGATGATCGGGCTGGGCCTGGCCTTGTCCGCGGTGGGCTTCGGCGTGGCGGGCCGGCGGGTGCAGCGCACGAGGTACCGGCCCGACCGGTGGCGGACGCCGGAGCTGCTGACCGCCGCGACCGGCGTCGTGGTCGCGGCGCTGATGTCGGCGGTGGCGCACACCCGCCCCGACGTGGCGGTGCCGGACCCGTCCTCGCCCCCCGCGCTGTCGGCGCTCGCCCTGATCGCGGTGCTGCTGGGGGTGGTCCCGGCCTTCGCGACCCCGCCGCCGGCCCTCCAGGCTCGTGCAGCAGCAGCAGCAGCAGCGGAGCCGGGGCGGTCCGGGACCCCCGTGGAGGTGGTCGCGCGATGAGGATCCAGTGGCGCGACCTGACGTTCCGCTACGGCGGCGCCGACCGGCCGACCCTGCAGGGGGTGGACCTCGGCGTCGACGAGGCCGAGCTGGTCCTGGTGGCCGGACGCACCGGGTCGGGCAAGACCACGCTCCTGCGCACGGTCAACGGGCTGGTCCCGCACTTCAGCGGCGGCCACCTCTCCGGTGACGTGCTGGTCGACGGCCGGAGCATCCGGGCACACCACCCGCGCGAGCTGGCGGAGCTGGTCGGGTTCGTCGGTCAGGACCCGCTGACCACGTTCGTCACCGACGTCGTCGAGGAGGAGCTGGCCTACGGCATGGAGCAGCTCGGGGTCGGTCCGCAGACCATGCGCCGCCGGGTGGAGGAGACGCTGGACCTGCTCGGGATCGCCGAGCTGAGACACCGGGCGCTGCGCACGCTGTCGGGTGGTCAGCAGCAGCGGGTCGCGATCGGTGCGGTGCTCACCATGCACCCGGGCGTTCTCGTCCTCGACGAGCCCACCTCGGCCCTGGACCCCACCGGCGCCGAGGACGTGCTCGGCACCCTGGCCCGGCTGGTGGAGGACCTCGGGCTGACCGTGCTCCTCGCCGAGCACCGGATGGAGCGGGTCGTGCCGTTCGCGGACCGCCTGCTCGTCGTCGAGGACGGGCGGGTCCGGGTCGGACCCACGGCACAGATGCTCGAGTCGTCGCCGGTGGCGCCGCCGGTGGTGCAGCTCGGCCGGCTGGCCGGCTGGCAGCCGTTGCCGCTGTCGGTCCGGGAGGCGCGCCGCCGGATCCCCTCGTTGCTGGAGACCCTCGGGTCCCCGCCGGTGCGCCCGGAGCCCGAGCCCGGTCCGGCGCTGCTGCAGGCCCGTGACCTGGTGGTCCGCTACGGGGCCACCGTCGCCGTGCGGGAGGTGTCGGTGTCGGTCGGTGCCGGACGCGTCGTCGCCCTGATGGGGCGCAACGGGTCGGGGAAGTCCTCGCTGCTGTGGGCGCTCCAGGGCTCCGGGCGACGCGACGGTGGTGAGGTCGACGTCGCCGGGGCCGACCCGGCCCGGCTCGGCGCCGACCGGGCCCGTGAGCTGGTCGGCCTGGTGCCGCAGAACGCGACCGACCTGCTCTACCTCGAGTCCGTCGCCGAGGAGTGCGCGGCTGCGGACACGCAGGCGGCGGCACCCGTCGGCACCTGCCGGGCGCTGCTCGACCGGCTGGCACCGGGCATCGACCCCGGGTCCCACCCTCGCGACCTCTCGGAGGGGCAGCGCCTGTCGCTGGTCCTCGCCGTCGTGCTCACCGCCCGGCCGACCGTGGTGGCGCTGGACGAACCGACCCGGGGACTGGACTACCAGGCCAAGCGGCAGCTGGCCGACGTGGTCGGCGACCTGGCCTCCGCCGGCTGCGGCGTGCTGGTCGCGACGCACGACGTCGAGTTCGTGGCCGAGGTGGCCGACGAGGTCGTCGTCATGGCCGGGGGAGAGGTGGTCTCCGCGGGTCCGGCCGGCCGGGTGCTCGCCGAGTCGCCGGCGTTCGCGCCGCAGATGTCCAAGATCCTCGGTGGCGGTTGGCTGACCGTCGAACAGGTGCGGTTGGCGCTCGTATGAACCTGACGACGCAAGCGCCGGCCGCAGGCGTCCCTGTCGGACTTCGGTCCGCCCTCGTCCTCGCCCTGGCGAGCGTCGCCGGGCTGGTGATGTTCGTCTGGCCGCTGCTGCTGGTGCCGGACCCTGCCGCCGACCAGGTGGCCCCGCCCTTCGTCTTCCTGGCGCTGCTGCCGGTGCTCGTCCTCGTGGTGCTCGCCGAGCTCAGCGAGGGCGGGATCGATGCCAAGACGCTGGCGATGCTGGGCGTGCTCACCGCGGTCAACGCCGCGCTGCGCAGCCTCGGTGCGGGGCTGGCCGGCGTCGAGCTGGTGTTCTTCCTGCTGATCCTGGCCGGGCGCGTCTTCGGGGCCGGGTTCGGCTTCGTCCTGGGCTGCACGTCGCTGTTCGCCTCCGCGCTGCTGACCTCCGGTGTCGGCCCCTGGCTGCCCTACCAGATGCTGTGCTCGGCCTGGATCGGCCTGGGCGCCGGCCTGCTGCCCCGCCGGGTCCGCGGTCGCAGCGAGATCGCGCTGCTGGTGGGTTACGGGATCCTCTGCGCCTACGGCTTCGGACTCCTGATGAACCTGTCCTCCTGGCCCTTCGTGCTCGGCGTGGAGGTGCCTGGCCACACCGGCTCGCTGGGGTTCGTCCCGGGTGCCCCGGTGCTGGAGAACCTGCACCGGTTCCTCGTCTACACGCTGCTGACCTCCACGGGGGGTTGGGACACCGGCCGGGCGATCACCAACTCCGTGGCTCTGGTCCTCCTCGGCCCCGCGATCCTGGCGACACTGCGCCGAGCCGGGCGGCGGGCGTCGTACGGCGACGGCACAGCCGCCCTCGCCGAGGTGGTTCAGGAGACGCTGCCTTCCGACGGTCGGGCGGGGTCACCCACCAGTGCGTCGGCACCCCAGGCGCGAGCGATCCCGCCCCATGGGTCGGCGGGCCCGGCGGGGACACCGCGGTAGGAGCTCCGCGACGAGGACGGCAGTGCTGCCGACGTTGCCGAACGACCCGGTCACCAGCACCGGTCGTCGGGCGCTGGGGGCTGGGCGGGGCACCGACGCTCCTGGGGTCGCTGGGCAGGATGGGGCCATGACCTTGGTGGACCTGCCCGGCTCGGTGCTGGCGATGGCCCACCGAGGGGACGAGTGGGCAGCCTGGGTCGACCGGCTGCCGGCGCTGACACGGGACCTGGTGGAGGAGTGGCAGCTGTCGGTCGGCGGCTGCCCGAGGTCGGGGTTCTGCTCGCTGGTGGTGCCGGTGCGGACCGCGTCCGACCGGCCGGCCGTGCTCAAGGTCGGGTTTCCCGACCGCGAGTCGGAGCACGAGCCGCTCGCCCTCCAGCACTGGCACGGCGCCGGGGCGGTCTCGCTGCTGCGAGCCGACCCACGCCGGTGGGCGCTCCTGCTGGAGAGGCTGCACGAGGAGACCCTGGCCGAGCTCTGGGACCTCGAGGCCTGCGAGGTCGTGGCCGGGCTCTACGGGCGGCTGCACATTCCCGCTCCACCCCAGCCACGGCGGCTCTCCGGGGAGCTGCGGCGCTGGGAGGCCCAGCTGCGGCGGCTGCCCCGCAGGGCCCCGGTGCCCCGCCGGCTCGTCGAGCAGTCGCTGGCCGTCGTCCGCGACCTCGGCGACGACGACGGCACCGACGGGACGCTGGTCCACGGAGACCTGCACTACGACAACGTGCTGGCGGCGGATCGCGAGCCCTGGCTGGCCATCGACCCCAAGCCGCTGAGCGGGGACCCGCACTTCGAGCCGGCGCCGATGCTGTGGAACCGCTGGGACGAGGTGGTGGCGTCCGGCAGCATCCGCGACGCCGTACGCCGGAGGTTCCACGCGCTCGTCGACACCGCCGGGCTCGACGAGGACCGCGCGCGGGACTGGGCGGTCCTACGGGTGGTGCTCAACGCCGTGTGGGAGCTGGCGGAGTCCCGACCGGACCGCGACCGGATCACCAGGAGCGTCACGATCGCGAAGGCCGTCCAGGACTGACGGCCGTGACGGAGTGCCCTACCTGGCCACTGGACATTGAACTAGGTTTGTCCTCAAGCGAGCCTGGGTGTGTCCGCACGTGGGGGCGTCTGCCCCGGGCCATGACGTCGAGAGGGTGTTTCCCGAGTGGCAACTCTGAAGGATCCCAGCGTGATCGAGAACCGGCCGATGACGGTCGGTGAGCAGTTCATGGGGCGGGTCAAGAAGTCCGGCGACCGCGAGGCGTACCGCTACCCGGTCGGTGACCAGTGGGAGTCGGTCACGTGGCGTGAGGTCGGCGACCGGGTGAGCCGCCTCGGCGCCGGGCTCGTCGCCCTCGGTGTCGAGGGTGGCCAGCGGGTCGGCATCGCGTCCGGCACCCGCTACGAGTGGATTCTGGCCGACCTGGCGAACATGTGCGCCGGCATCGCCACCACCACCGTCTACCCGTCCACGAACACCGAGGACGTCGCCTACATCCTCGCCGACTCCGAGTGCCGGGTGGTCTTCGCGGAGGACGACGGGCAGATCGCCAAGCTCAAGGAGAAGCGGTCGGAGATGCCGCTGCTGGAGAAGGTCGTCACCTTCGACGGTACGCCGGACGGCGACTGGATCATCAGCTTCAGCGAGCTCGAGAAGCTCGGCGAGGAGCTGCTGAACCACGACCCCGCCGTGATCGAGAAGCGCATCGCCGAGACCACCGGGGACTCCCTCGCGACGCTGATCTACACCTCGGGCACGACCGGCCGCCCCAAGGGCGTGCGGTTGCGGCACTCCTCGTGGACCTACGAGGGCGCGGCGATCGAGGCGATGGGCATCCTCTCCGAGGACGACCTGCAGTTCCTGTGGCTGCCGATGGCCCACTCGTTCGGCAAGGTGCTGCTCTCGACGCAGCTCGCGTGCGGCTTCGCCACGGCCGTGGACGGCCGGGTCGACCAGATCATCCCGAACCTCGCCGTGGTCAAGCCGACCTTCATGGGTGCCGCACCACGCATCTTCGAGAAGGCCCACGGCCGGATCATGGCCATGCAGGAGCAGGAGGGTGGCCTCAAGAAGAAGATCTTCGACGCCGCCTTCGCCGTCGGGTTCAAGGTCAAGAAGCTCGAGGCCGAGGGCAAGCCGGTGCCCCTGCTCCTCAAGCTGCAGCACGGCCTGTTCGACCGTCTGGTCTTCAGCAAGGTCCGGGAGCGGTTCGGCGGCCGGGTGCGGTTCTTCATCTCCGGTGCCGCCGCCCTCAACCGTGAGGTGGCGGAGTGGTTCGGCGTCGCGGGGATCCTCATCCTCGAGGGCTACGGCATGACCGAGTCGTCGGCGGGTTCGGTCGTGAACCACCCCGACGACTACAAGTACGGCGCCGTGGGCATCCCGTTCCCCGGCTCGGAGGTGAAGATCGCCGAGGACGGCGAGGTCCTCATCAAGGGTCCCGGTGTCATGGAGGGCTACCACAACATGCCCGAGGCCACCGCCGAGACGCTGATCGACGGGTGGCTGCAGACCGGCGACATCGGCGAGTTCGACGGCCAGCACCTCAAGATCACCGATCGCAAGAAGGACCTGTTCAAGACCTCCGGGGGCAAGTACATCGCGCCCTCGGCGATCGAGTCGCACTTCAAGGCGATCTGCCCCTACGCCAGCCAGTTCCTGGTGCACGGCAACGACCGCAACTACTGCGTCGCCCTGGTGACGCTCGACCCCGACCAGATGCAGGAGTGGGCCGAGCACCACGGCAAGAGCGGGCTGAGCTACCCCCAGATCGTGGAGCTGCCCGAGGTGCAGGAGATGGTCGGCGGCTACATCGACCAGATGAACGCCAAGCTCAACCGCTGGGAGACCATCAAGAAGTGGAAGCTCCTCGACCGCGACCTGAGCATCGAGGAGAACGAGCTCACCCCCTCGATGAAGGTCAAGCGCAAGGTGGTCGAGGACAACTTCAAGAGCGACATCGAGCAGATGTACGCCTCGTGAGAGGCGCCTGATGGGGGCCTCCCCTCCTGACGGGGACCCCGCTCCTCCCGACGGCGCGCTGCCTGCCGCAGCGCTGGCCGCAGCGGGGGAGCGGGGTCTCGGTCTGTACGTCCACGTGCCGTTCTGCGCGAAGCGCTGCGGCTACTGCGACTTCAACACCTACACCGCGGCCGAGCTCGGGTCACCGGGCGGCCCGGCCGGTGCGAGCCAGGAGACCTACGCCGACGCGGCGGTGGCCGAGCTCGCCTTCGCCCGCGGCGTGCTGGACGGGGTGGACCGGCCGCTGGAGACGGTCTTCTTCGGCGGGGGCACCCCGACCCTGCTCCCGGCGGACCACCTGGTCCGGGTCCTCCGGACCGCGGAGGAACGGTTCGGCCTCGCCAGGGACGTCGAGGTCACCACCGAGGCCAATCCGGACAGCGTCACGCCGGCATCCCTCGGGGAGCTGCGCGCCGGGGGCTTCAACCGGATCTCGTTCGGCATGCAGTCCTCGCAGCGCCACGTCCTGCAGGTCCTCGACCGCACCCACGACCCGGACGGCGTCGCGCGCGCGGTCCGGTGGGCGCGCGAGGCCGGCTTCGAGCAGGTGAGCCTGGACCTCATCTACGGCACGCCGGGGGAGTCGCTGGAGGACTGGCGCCGGTCGCTGGACGCAGCCCTGGCGTGCGGGCCGGACCACGTCTCGGCGTACGCGCTCATCGTCGAGGACGGCACCGCCCTCGCTCGCCGGGTGAGCCACGGGGACGTGCCCGCGCCCGACGACGACGACCTGGCCGACAAGTACGTCCTGGCCGACGAGACCCTGTCCGCGGCCGGGTTCGGCTGGTACGAGCTGTCCAACTGGGCGCGCGACGACGCGGCCCGGTGCCGGCACAACCTGCTCTACTGGCGCGGCGGTGACTGGTGGGGCGTCGGGCCGGGCGCGCACTCCCACGTCGGGGGAGTCCGGTTCTGGAACGTCCGCCACCCGCGGGCCTACGCGGCCCGGATCGCCGACGGCGTGAGCCCGGCTGAGGCCCGCGAGGTCCTCGACGAGCCCACCGCCCGCACGGAGCGGATCCTGCTGGAGACCCGGCTCGCCGAGGGGCTGCCGGTCTCGGTGCTCGACGAGGGCGGCCAGGGCCGCCTGCCCGATCTGCGCGCCTCGGGACTTGTGGGCACCGCGGAGGACCGGGTGGTCCTGACCCGACGCGGTCGGCTCCTCGCCGACGCCGTGGTACGCGACCTGGTGCCCTGATCGTCCTAGGGTTGGGTCATGACAGAGACTCCGGACCCCAACCGTCCCGACCCGCTCGACGACAGCTCCCTGACGCCGTCCGAGCCTCCCGCACCCCAGGGCGACCCGATCACCGGTGGCGGCGCCGGGCCAGGTGGGCAGGCACCACCGCCTCCGCCCCCTCCTGGCTACGGTCAGCCCCAGTACCAGCAGCCCCAGTACCAGCAGCCCCAGTACCAGCAGCCCCAGTACCAGCAGGGCTACGACCAGGGCTACCCGCAGGCCGGCTACCCGCAGGGCCAGCCCGGCGCCCAACCCGGAGCGCCGTACGGCATCCACCCCGGCACGGGGATCCCCTACTCCGACAAGCAGAAGCTGGTCGCGGGACTGCTCAACATCTTCGTGGCCGGGGTCGGCCGGATGTACATGGGCAACGTCGGCCTGGGCGTCGCCCAGCTGCTGGTGACGATCTTCACCTGCGGCATCGGCGCGCTGTGGCCGCTCATCGACGGCATCATCATCCTGACCAGCGACTCGAAGGACGCGGAGGGGCGCATCCTCCGGTCGTGACTCAGCTGACCAGCCGGATCGTCAACGGGTAGCGGTAGTCCTCGCCGGCGGCGGCCTTCATGGTCGCGAGGACCACCACCACCACGTAGAAGACGCCGAGCGCCAGCAGCAGGAACAGGCCGACGAGGAGCACGACGAGCACGGCGGAGACCGCGGCGTAGATCAGCACCGTGATCTGGAAGTTCAGCGACTCCACGGCGTGGCGGCGGACGAAGGCGGAGTCATTGCCCTTGGTCAGCATGATGACCAGCGGCACGACGAACGCCATCGCGACGGCCGCCCCGACGAAACAGCCTGCGTGGGCGACCCACGCCCACGTGCGCTCCTCCGAGGGAGACATCTTGTGCGTGTACGACGGTTGGGCACCGGGCCCGGGAAAGGTCATGGCCCCTCCTGTGAGGTGACGAAGTCGATCAGCTCTTCGACCCGACCGAGCAGCGCCGGCTCGAGGTCGCTGTAGCTGCTCACCTTCGACAATATGCGTTTCCACGCCCGAGCGATGTCTGCCTGGTCACGGTGCGGCCAGCCGAGGCTCTGGCAGATGCCGTGCTTCCACTCCACCGTGCGCGGCACCGTGGGCCAGGCCTGCAGCCCCATGCGGTCGGGCTTGACCGCCTGCCAGATGTCGACGAACGGGTGCCCCACGATGAGCACGTGCCGCCCGGCCGGGCTCTTCGCCACGGCCGAGGCGATGCGGCTCTCCTTCGAGCCCGGAACCAGGTGGTCCACCAGCACCCCGACGCGGCGCTCGGGGCCGGGCCGGAAGTCGGCGAGCTGGTCGCCGAGGTCGTCGATGCCGTCGAGGTACTCGACCACCACGCCCTCGATGCGCAGGTCGTCGCCCCAGACCTTCTCCACCAGCTCGGCGTCGTGCCGGCCCTCGACGAAGATCCGGCTGGCCCGGGCCACGCGGGCCTTGGTGCCCGGCACGGCGACCGAACCCGACGCCGTGCGGGTGGGGACGGCCGGTCCCTGACGGTCAGGGGGACAGAGGATCACCGGCACGCCCTCGAGCAGGAAGCCGGGGCCGAGCGGGAAGGTCCGGCGGCGCCCGTGGCGGTCCTCGAGGGTCACGGTGTCGAGGTCACGCTCCACGCCGACGATCTCGCCGCACCAGTCGGTGGTGACCTCCTCGACGACGAGGCCCTTGTCGGCGGAGACCTCCACCGCCCGCCCGCGCTTGGGGGCGCGCCAGTCGGTGTTGAGGACGTCGGCGCCGTAGCGGTCGCCATACCTGGTGGACATGGGACCTCACGCTAGGCGGCCCCCGCCGGCCGGCCGGGGCGCCGCGCCGGAGCCCTGGTCCAGCGACACATCGCGATATATCGTCGACCTATCGCTGTCGTCGCGTCGAAGGAGGACGCCATGGGTCGAGGACCGTGGGACCAACCCTGGGGGCAGGGCTCCCGGCGGGGCGGCTGGGGAGGCGGCCCGCCGCCCTGGGTGCAGGGGCTGATCGGGCTCGCGCAGAGCGGTGGTGAGGCGTCGTACGGCAACCGCGGGCCCAAGGCGCGGCGCGGCGACGTGCGCGCCGCCGTGCTCGACGTGCTGGCGGGTGAGCCGATGAACGGCTACCAGATCATCCAGGAGATCGCCGAGCGGACGGCGGGCGCTTGGAAGCCGAGCCCGGGGTCGGTGTACCCGACCGTGCAGCAGCTCGAGGACGAAGGCCTCGTCGAGGGGGTGGCCAGCGAACGGCGCCGGCTGCTGCAGCTCACCGTCGAGGGGCGGCGCTACGTGGACGAGCACCCGGAGGAGCTGGCCGCCACATGGCGGGTATTCGAGCAGCCCACCGAGGAGGAGCCCGGTGACCTCAAGCCCGCCATCGGGCAGGTGATGGGCGCCGTGTGGCAGATCGTGACCACCGGCACCCGCCAGCAGCGCGCCGAGGCCGCGGAGATCCTCGGGGACACCCGGCGGAGGCTCTACGGCCTCCTGGCGGAGGGGGACGCGGAGTGAGCCTCCTGGACCGGCCCACCCAGCCGCTGCGCATCGGCGACGCCGAGCGGGAGGCGGCCGCGGCGGCGCTGGGGGAGCACTACGCCGCCGGACGGATCACGCTGGAGGAGTACGACGAGCGGTCCTCCCGCGCCTTCGCGGCCCGCACGGCCGCTGATCTCTGGCCGCTCTTCGGTGACCTGCCGCAGGTCACGGCCCCCGAGTCCCGGCCTGTCCCACGCCGCGGCCCGCCGCCGGTGCTGGCGCCGCTGCTGCTCGTCGCCATCGGGCTCGCTCGTGCTGACCCACCTGCCGTGGCCGGTGCTCCTGGTCGTGGGGTGGGTCTGGTGGAGCCGCACCTGGCGTCGCTGGTCCCGGGAGCGGGACCTGCGTCACAGGAGCGGGAGCCGGCGCGCGGTCCGCGGCACCTGGTCGTAACCCCGGCGCACCGCGTCGGTGAGGACCTCGGCCGGGAACGGCCAGTCGGGGTGCCGCAGCGCGTCGTCGAGCGGGACCGAGCGGGACGCCAGGTCGTGGATCGTCTCCGCCACCACGCCGATCCCGCTGCGCTGGTCCTCCACGAAGTCCCGGTCCACCAGGTCGCCGTGCCCGGGCACCACCACGGTGCCCTCGCCGACGAGCCCCAGCACGAGGTCCAGGGTCGCCGGCCAGTCGAGCGGGAACGAGTCGGGGCCGTACGCCGGAGGAGCCGACTGCTCCACCAGGTCGCCGGCCACCAGGACGTCAACGTCGGGGACCCGGACCACCAGGTCTCCGCCGGTGTGCCCGCGACCGGGGTGGACCAGCTCCGCGACCCGGTCCCCGAGGTCGATGCTGCGGACCGACGAGAAGGTCCGGTCGGCGGGGAGGACCGGGGTCTCCAGCACCTCGTCGCGGTGCGGGTCGTCGCCGTCGGCGTACTGCTTCTTGACGCGCTCCCCGGCCGCGACGGTGCGGGCGGCGGCCTCCTCGTGGGCCCAGCGCGCGGCGTCGGGCCACAGCTCGTGCAGCGCGTGGTTGCCGAAGGTGTGGTCGAAGTGCTCGTGGGTGTTGACCACCGCGACGACGCGGCCGTCGGCCGGTCCGAGCCCGCGGAGGCGGTCGACCATCGCCCGGGCCGCCCGGTCGGAGCCGAGGGTGTCGACCACGAGCAGGCCACGTTCCCCTCCGACCACGGTGACGTTGACGTCGAGCCAGGAGTGCCGGGCGACCCAGACGCGGTCGGCGACCTCGGTGAACCCCTGGGCGGGGGCGACGCTACGCATCCCGCCACGGTAGCGACCGGCGCGCATCGAACGTGTGTACGAACCGGGCGGGCGGGTAGGCTTGGCACTCGCTGATGTCGAGTGCCAGGGCGGGCCGGGAAGGAGAGCGTCGTGATCGAAGATCGCAAGCTGGCGGTTCTCCGGGCCATCGTCGAGGACTACGTCGCCACCCAGGAGCCGGTCGGCTCCAGGGCGCTGGTCGAGCGGCACCAGCTGGGCGTCTCCCCGGCCACCGTGCGCAACGACATGGCCGCGCTCGAGGAGGAGGGATTCATCGCCCAGCCGCACACCAGCGCCGGGCGCGTCCCCACCGACAAGGGCTACCGGCTGTTCGTCGACCGGCTCAGCCAGGTCAAGCCGTTGAGCCCGGCGGAGCGGCGGGCGATCACCACGCTGCTCGAGGGCGCGGTGGACCTCGACGACGTGGTGCAGCGCTCGGTGCGGCTGCTCGCCCAGCTCACCCGCCAGGTCGCGATCGTGCAGTACCCGACGCTGTCCCGCTCCACCGTGCGGCACGTCGAGCTGGTCACGCTGAGCTCCACCCGCGTGCTCGTCGTGGTGATCCTGTCCACCGGCCGCGTGGAGCAGCGCGTGGTCGAGCTCCCCGACGCGGTCAGCGACGAGCGCGTGTCCGCCTTCCGGGTCGTGGTCAACCGCGCCGTCATGGGGGAGCGCATCGCGGACGCCGCGGAGCGGCTGGCCGAGGTGCCTGCGACGGTCGAGCCGGAGGACCGGCCGGTGGCCTCGATGCTGGTCGCCGCACTCGTCGAGGCGATGTCGGACCACCGCTCCGACGAGCGCGTCATGGTGGGCGGCACTGCGAACCTCGCCCGGTTCGGCGACGGCTTCGAGGTGACCATCCGCCCGCTCCTGGAGGCCCTCGAGGAGCACGTGCTGCTGCTCAAGCTGCTCGGCGAGGCCGGCTCGCCGGCCCACCTGACCGTGCGGATCGGCTCCGAGGTTCCCTACGAGGGGCTCGCCTCGACCTCCGTCGTCGCCACCGGGTACGGTCCGGGCTCCGAGTCGGTGGCCAACCTCGGCGTGGTGGGCCCCACCCGCATGGACTACCCCGGCGCCATGGCCAGCGTGCGCGCGGTGGCCCAGTACCTGTCCAAGATCCTCGACGAAGGATGACCTGTTGAGCCACGACCCCTACGAGATCCTCGGCGTCGCCCGCGACGCGGACGCCGACACGATCAAGAAGGCGTACCGCAAGCTCGCCCGCCAGCTCCACCCCGACGTCAACCCCGACCCGGAGACCCAGGAGCGGTTCAAGGACGTCACCCGCGCCTACGAGATCCTCTCCGACCCCGAGAAACGCCGGCACTACGACATGGGCGGCGGCGACGACTTCTCCGGTGGCTTCGGGGCGGGTGCCGGCTTCTCCTTCACCGACATCATGGACGCGTTCTTCGGTGGAGCCGGCGGCGGCGCGGCGCAGGGCCGCGGTCCCCGGCCCCGGGTCCGCCGCGGGCAGGACGCGCTCATCCACCTCGAGATCAGCCTGGCCGAGGCGGCCTTCGGCACGACGCGCGAGCTCAAGGTCGACACTGCCGTGCTCTGCACCACCTGTCACGGTTCCGGTGCCGCCCCCGGCACCCAGCCGGTCACCTGCCAGACCTGCCAGGGCCGCGGCGAGACCTTCCACGTCCAGAGGTCGTTCCTCGGCGAGATCCGGACGATGCGGCCGTGCGCGGCCTGTCGCGGGTTCGGGCAGCTCATCCCCGAGCCGTGCCGCGAGTGCTCCGGTGACGGCCGAGTCCGGTCGCGGCGGACGCTGTCGGTCAAGATCCCGCCGGGCGTGGACGACGGCACCCGGGTGCAGCTGGCCGAGCAGGGGGAGGTCGGCCCGGGCGGCGGTCCGGCCGGCGACCTCTACGTCGAGCTCCGCGTCAGCGAGCACACCGTGTTCGTGCGCAGGGGCCGCAACCTGCACTGCACGGTCACGCTGCCGATGACCGCCGCAGCCCTCGGGGTCACGGTGACGCTGCCGACGCTGGAGGCCGACCTCACCCCCGAGGCCGCTGCCGAGGCGGGGTTCCCCGGGCCGCCGCCCGACCAGGTGCCGCTGGAGGTCCGGCCCGGCATGCAGTCCGGCGCCGAGGTCGTCCTCCAGGGGTACGGCGTCCCGGCGCTGCGCGGCGGCTCCCGCGGCGACGTGGTCGTGCGGGTCATGGTGGAGACGCCGACCCGGCTCGACGACCGGCAGCGCGAGCTGCTGCGCCAGCTGGCCGAGGCACGCGGCGAGGAGGCCCCGACCGGTGAGGTCACCTCCCACCCGAAGTCGGTGTTCAACCGGCTCCGCGACGCCTTCGGCCCCCGGTGAGGCCGCGATGACGCCGGCGATGTTCGTCCTGCCCACGGTGGCGGGCGCCTCCGTCGGTGACCAGGTCACGCTCGACGGCGACGAGGGTCACCACGCCGCCGTCGTGCGACGCATCGCCGTGGGCGAGCACATCACGCTCGGCGACGGCGCCGGCACCGTGGCGCGGTGCCGGGTCACCACGGTGGGCGAGGGGGGCAAGGGAGGCAAGGGGACGCTGACCGCCGAGGTGCAGGAGCTCCACACCCACCCGGTCGAGATGCCGCGCATGGTCGTCGTACAGGCCATCCCGAAGGGCGACCGGGGCGAGCTCGCCGTCGAGATGCTCACCGAGGTCGGTGCCGACGTGATCGTCCCGTGGGCAGCCGGCCGGTCGATCGCACGGTGGAAGGGCGAGCGCGCGGGGAAGTCGCTGGCGAAGTGGCGTGCCGCGGCCCGTGAGGCCGCGAAGCAGGCCCGGCGCGCGTGGTTCCCGACGGTCGCGGAGCTGGCCGGCACCGACGACGTCGTCGCGCTGCTCGCGAAGGCGTCGGTGCCGGTGGTGCTCCACGAGGCCGCCTCCGGGCCGCTGGCCGACGTGCCCGTCCCCGGCCGCGGGGAGATCGTCATCGTCGTCGGCCCCGAGGGCGGCATCACCGACGACGAGCTCGCGGCCTTCGCCGCGGTCGGAGCCGAGCCGTTGCGCCTCGGTTCCTCGGTCCTGCGCTCCTCGACCGCCGGCGTGGCCGCCGCCGCCGCGCTGCTGTCCCGCAGCCGCTGGCGCTGACCCCCCGGCGGTCAGGTCACTTGACGGTGATGCGCTTGGTGTCCTCGGCCTCGCCGTTGCCCTCGCCGCCGGACATGTCGGCGTCGTAGACGCGCACCACGTAGTCGCCGGGGTCCGCGGTCACCTCGAAGGAGTACGGCGACAGGGTCATGCCCTCCTTGGCGGTCGTGTAGCCGTCCTGGACCACCTGACCGTTGCGCAGCAGCTGCCAGGAGACGTTGGCCTCGAAGAAGGCGCCGCGCCCCGAGACGGTGAACGTCGACGGGACCGTGTCGCCGTCCTGGGGCGAGATGACCCAGACGGTGCCCTGGACCGCCATCGGGGCGCCCTCGGCGAGCGGTTCGGAGGTGGGCTGCCCGAGCACCGTGTCGGTGCGTTCGCCGTCGATGAGGAACTGCACGGGCTGACGCTGCTGGAGGACCGCCTGCGTGGTGTAGATGAGCTGCTCGAGCGCCATCGCCGCCTCGTCCTCGGTCAGGCCGCCGGGACGGTCGTGCACGTCGCCGTGCAGGTCGATCCAGACCACGTCGTCGGCGGCGGTGCCGTCGACGGTGACGCCGGTGACGGTTGCGTCGGCCGGCCAGTCGGACCGGTAGTCGGGGTCCAGCGCGGCACCTTCCATCGCGGCGCGGAGGGCGTCGGCCACCTGGCCGGCGGCCACGTCATCCTTCGGCAGCCGGTGGAACTCCCGGAAGAGGCGCGGACCGGCCGGCTGGTCGGCGACGAAGTAGACCGGCACGGCGACCGTGGTGGTCGACCCCGGGGAAGGGGACTCGTCCGCGCCGGCTCCGTCCGTCGGCGACGCGTCCGGGGACGGCTCCTCGGACGGCGTACCGCCGTCGGTCGCCGAGGCGCTCGGCGACGCTGCGGGCCCCGCGGTGGTGGTGGTGTCGTCCCCGGAGAGCACGGTCACCCCCACCACGGTGGCGGCGGTGGCCGCCACCGCTCCGATCGCGGCGTAGATCCAGGGGCGCTTGCTGCTCATCGTGGTCACCTTCGTCCGGTTCTGGATGTCGTGCAGGGCGTGGGTCGGCTCGACGTCGGAGACCGCGTCCTCGAGGAGGGCGCGCAGCTCGGCGTCGTCGGAGTTCTCGCGGTCGCCGCGGTCGCCGCGGTGCTCGGGGCGGTCAGTCACGGTGGTCTCCCAGCAGGACCCGCAGGGCGGCCGCTCCGCGGGAGGCGTGGCTCTTGACCGCGCCACGGCTGATGCCGAGGTGCTCGGCGATCGAGGCCTCGTCGAGGTCGAGGTAGTAGCGCAGCGCGAGGACCTCGCGTTGCCGCTCGGAGAGCTGCTGGAGGGCGGCCAGGACCGTCCGCCTCCGCTCCCGGGCCAGCGTCGTCGCGTCGGCGGGGGGCGCGTCGGGCGGTGGTTGCTCCACGTGCCGCGCCTGGACCCCCCGGTGCCGCAGCACCGACCGGGAGCGGTTCACCACCGTCTGCCGGAGGTAGGCCAGCGCCCGGTGCGGGTCCTCGAGCTTGTGCCACCGGCCGTGCATCGCCACGAACGCGTCCTGCACGACCTCCTCGGCGGTGGCCTCGTCGCGCACCAGCAGCACCGAGAGCCGCACCAGCCTGCGGTACTCGGTGGCGTAGAGCTGCTCGACCGCGGCGTCCGCCTCCCACACGGCCCGGCCCGGCCGGTCGGGGGGCCCGTCGGCGGGCTGGGCGGGACGCCCCGCAGCGGTCATCACTGGTGTCACGCTAGTTCCACGCCCACCCGGCGCCCGTGGTTTACACGCCGGTGCGGCGGATTCGAGCGTGACCGACGCCACCTTCGCTCGTTGAGGAGGTCGGGTGCCCACGTCGTCATGCGCCCCGGTTGCGGGGGCGGCCGGGGCGCATGGCTCTTTCGGAGGCACCTCGCCCCGCTAGGGTCGGCGCATGACCGACTGCCTGTTCTGCTCCTTCGTCACCCGCGAGGTCGAGCCGGACGTCGTGCACGAGACCGAGACGACGCTGGCCTTCCGGGACATCAACCCCCAGGCCCCCACCCACGTCCTGGTGATCCCCAAGGACCACCACCCCACCCTGGCGGAGCTGGCGGCGAGCGCCCCGGCCCTCGTCGCGGACCTTGCGGCGGCTGCCGCGGCCGTCGCGGAGCAGGAGGGGCTGGGGGAGGGGTACCGCCTGGTGTTCAACACCGGTGGGCGTGCCGGACAGACGGTGTTCCACGTGCACGGGCACGTCCTCGGCGGCCGGCGGCTGGAGTGGCCGCCCGGCTGAGCCGCCGGCGTACGGCGAAGGAAGGGACGTCCGGCGGGCCCTCCCGTACCATGGTGGACGTCCTCGACGAGGGGATCTGACCCGCACTCATCCAGGGAGGCCGGCCCGCCGGGGCCCTACATGACCGAGACCACGAACCGTCGCGACCAACCGCAGCACATCGTCGACGTTCCGAACAGCGTCAACATGGTGGCTCTGCTCGGGCCCAACGACGAGCACCTGGCCCTCATCGAGTCCGGCTTCGACGCCGACGTGCACGTCCGGGGCAACCGGGTCACCCTGCGCGGGGAGTCCCACGAGCTGGCCCTCGCCGAGCGCCTCATCGACGAGCTCGTCGCCATCCTGCGCACCGGTCAGGGACTCAGCCCCGAGATCGTCGAGCGCGCCATCGGGATGCTGCGGGCGGAGTCCCAGGAGCGCCCGGCCGACGTGCTGAGCCTCAACATCCTGTCCAACCGCGGCCGCACGATCCGGCCCAAGACGCTGAACCAGAAGCGCTACGTCGACGCCATCGACAAGCACACCATCGTGTTCGGCATCGGACCGGCCGGCACCGGCAAGACCTACCTGGCGATGGCCAAGGCCGTGCAGGCGCTCCAGTCCAAGAACGTCAACCGGATCATCCTCAGCCGTCCCGCGGTGGAGGCGGGGGAGCGGCTGGGCTACCTGCCCGGCACGCTCAGCGAGAAGATCGACCCCTACCTGCGCCCGTTGTACGACGCGCTGCACGACATGGTCGACCCGGAGACGATCCCCAAGCTGCTGGCCGCCGGCACCATCGAGGTCGCGCCGCTGGCCTTCCTGCGGGGCCGCTCCCTCAACGACGCGTTCATCATCCTCGACGAGGCGCAGAACACCACCGCCGAGCAGATGAAGATGTTCCTCACCCGGCTCGGGTTCGGCTCGCAGATGGTCGTCACCGGCGACACCTCGCAGGTGGACCTGCCGGGCGGCACCCGGAGCGGGCTGCGGGTCGTCGAGAACATCCTCACCGGCGTCGAGGACGTCTCGTTCAACCGGCTCACCAGTCACGACGTCGTACGCCACCGGCTGGTGGGGCGGATCGTCGCGGCCTACGACGCGTTCGAGGCCCAGGACACGGACCGGCCCGCGGGCGTCGGTCACGGCCGCCGCGGGGACCGGGCATGAGCACCGCATGAGCATCGAGGTCCTCGAGGAGTCCGGCGCGGAGGCCGACGCGAAGCGGCTGGCGAAGCTCAGCAGGTTCGTGCTGGACCGCCTGAGGGTGCATCCGCAGGCCGAGCTGTGCATCAAGCTCGTCGACGAGCAGACCATCGCCGAGCTCAACGAGCAGTGGATGGAGAAGACCGGCCCGACCGACGTGCTCGCCTTTCCCATGGACGAGCTGCGGCCCGGGCTGGTCAACGAGGAGCCGGAGGAAGGAATCCTCGGCGACCTCATGGTCTGTCCGTCGGTCGCTCACCGTCAGGCCGAGGAGGCCCGGGACAAGGGTCAGGCCGGCTACACGACCGACGACGAGCTGGACCTCCTCACGGTGCACGGCATCCTGCACCTGCTGGGCTACGACCATGCCGAGCCCGAGGAGAAGGCGGAGATGTTCGGGCTCCAGGGCAAGCTGCTCGCAGAGTGGCAGGAGCGGCGCTCGACGGTCGATGCGGCGGCCGATCCCGGGGCTGACGGCCCATGAGCCCTGCTGATACGTGGCTCCTCGTCGCCGCCGCCGTGCTGGTGGTGGCCGCCGGGGTGTTCTCCAGCGTGGACGCCGCGCTCGCGTCGGTGTCGAAGGTCCGCGCCGAGGAGCTGGCCGACGAAGGGCGCGGCGGGGCCCGCCGGCTGCTGACGATCGCCGGCGACCCGCCGCGGTTCCTCAACACCGCGCTGTTCCTGCGGATGCTGTGCGAGATCACCGCGATCGTCCTCGTGGCCGAGGTCGTCCTGCAGCTGATCGCCGACGCGCGGCTCGCCGTGCTCCTCACCGTCGCGGTGATGCTGGTGATCCAGTTCGTCGTCATCGGCGTCGGGCCACGGACGATCGGCCGCATCCACAGCCAGCGGGTCGCGCTGATGAGCGCCGGGTTCGTGGTCGTGATGACCCGGGTGCTCGGGCCACTGCCGCAGCTGCTCATCGTGCTCGGCAACATCCTCACCCCCGGGCGGGGCTTCAGCGAAGGCCCGTTCTCCTCCGAGGCCGAGCTGCGTGAGCTCGTCGACCTCGCCGAGGCCAGCCAGGTCATCGAGTCCGGCGAGCGGGCGATGATCCACTCGGTCTTCGAGCTGGGCGACACCATCGTGCGCGAGGTGATGGTCCCGCGCACCGACGTGGTCTTCATCGAGCGGCACAAGACGCTGCGCCAGGCGATGTCGCTGGCGCTGCGCAGCGGATTCAGCCGGATCCCGGTGATCGGGGAGAACCTCGACGACGTCATCGGCATCGCCTACCTCAAGGACGTCACCAAGCGCGTCTTCGACAAGCACGAGGCGGAGTCCACCGAGCGCATCGAGTCCGTGGTGCGGCCGGTGATGTACGTGCCCGACTCCAAGCCCGTCGACCAGCTCCTGCGGGAGATGCAGGCCGAGCGCAAGCACGTGGCGATCGTCGTCGACGAGTACGGCGGCACCGCCGGGCTGGTCACCATCGAGGACGTCCTGGAGGAGATCGTCGGGGAGATCACCGACGAGTACGACCAGGCCGAGGTCGAGGTGGAGCGGCTGGCCAACGGGTCGTTCCGGGTCAGCTCACGGTTCCTCGTCGACGACCTGGAGGAGATCTGTGGGATCGCGATCGAGGACGACGACGTCGACACGGTCGGCGGGCTGATGGGCAAGCACCTGGGCCGGGTGCCCATCGCCGGGTCGGTGGTGGAGGCGGACGGGCTGCGGTTCGAGGCCGAAGGGCCGTCCGGCCGCCGCAACCGGATCGGCGCCGTGCTGATCACGCCGCTCGAGCCGGCCCCCTCCGAGGAGGCCACCGACAACGCCGAGCCCTACTCTGACTCGCATGCCTGAGCCGACGCCGACCGCTCCGCTCGACGCGGAGGACAAGAAGCTCCTCACCCTGTCCCGCTCGACGCGGGCCCGCACGGGAGCGGCCGAGGGTGCCTGCGTGCGGGACCTCGACGGCCGGACCTACGCCGCGGCCTCCGTAGCGCTCCCGTCGTTGCGGCTGTCGGCGGTGGCGCTGGCGGTGGCGATGGCGTCCTCCAGCGCCGCGGCGGGCCTGGAGGCGGTCGCGGTCGTCACCGAGGGCGACACGGTGGCCGACGAGGACCTCGCCGTGGTCCGCGACTTCGCCGGCGCCGGTGTGCCGGTGCTCCGCGCCGACGCCCGCGGCCGGGTCCAGGACACCGTCACCACCTGACCCTGCCGACCCGGCGCATCCTGTCCCGGATTCACGGCCGACCCGGCGCATCTTCGCGACGGGCTGGACTTGCACTTGGCGCAGTTCGCCCCAGATACACCGTCGTCCTGGTCGCCGTACGGGCGGAGCGAAGTGCGATCGCCCCCGCGATGCGGGCAGGATGCGCCGACTCGGCGGGGTTGTGCGGTCAGGATGCGCCGACTCGGCGGGGTTGTGCGGTCAGGATGCGCCGACTCGGCGGACGGGCCTCGTCAGAGGGGGAGGGTCTATCCGCCGGGAGGTGACAGCTCCAGGGCGTCGACGGTGCGCACGTCTCGCAGCGGCGACTCCTGGCAGCCCCCGACGGCGTAGAGCGTGTCCCCGAGCGCGACGAGCCCGAGGCCGTGGCGGGACAGGGGCGGGTAGTTGGCCGGCTCCCACTGCCCGGCGCCGAGGTCGAGCGTGGCGGCGAACCGGTGGTAGGTGACCCACACCCGGCCGTCGAGGAACGCCGCCCCCGCCCGCGAGACGGGCTCCGGAAGCGGAGGAGCGATCGACCACCGACCGGTCCGGGGTCGGTAGAGCTGGACGAGGTCGGTCGGGGCGCCGTCGAGGTAGCCGCCCAGGACCAGGAGGCCCCCCGGGGTGGAGACCGTGTCGTGCGAGCCTCGGGCTTCCGGCATCGGCGTTCCCTGGGTCCACCGCTCCGTGCGCGGGTCGAACACATCGACCGCCGTGACCGCGGACGCCGCATCGCCGCCGATGACATAGATGCGACCGTCGTGCCACGTCACGGTGTGTGCGTAGCGCGGATGCGGAAGCGGCGGCAGCCGCCGCCACTTCCCTGTGGCGGTGTCGAGGACGGCGGAGAAGTCCGTGGCGCGGCTGCTGGCGTCGAGTCCGCCGAACACGAAGATGCGGCTGCCGCGAGCCACCCCCTCGAAGGAGGCCAACCCGACCGGCATCTCGACGTCGGAGGTGGTCCACGCGCGGGTGGCCGGGTCGTAGACCTCGATGGAGGTGAGCCGGTTCCCGCGGTCGCCGGTCATCCCGCCGAGAACCCAGATCCGCCCGTCGACGACCGCGGTGACGAAGTCGTCACGGGGGGTCTCGAGGACGCCGACCGGTTGCCACGTCGGCAGGGACGGGTACGGCGGTGCGTCGGCACGGCCATTGCCGGCCGGAGAGCTGGCGGCGGGCGAGGTCGCCGCCGACGGCGCAGGGGCATCCGTGGAGCATCCGGTGACCAGCGCGACGCCGAGGACAGCCGCCGCAAGGACGGCAGCCACCGGCCGGGCCGATCCTCGGGGTGGGGTCCTCACTTGTCGGAGGTCCCCTCCTGATCCCGCTCGGTGACGGTCGCACCCTCCTCCCGCAGAGCGGGGTCGACGGCGTGGATCACGTCGCGTTCTGCGGCGAAGTGACAGGCCGAGGGGTGCGCCGACCCCTCCCGGGTGACCAGCAGGGGCTCCTCCTCGGCGCAGACGTCCTCGGCCTTCCAGCAGCGGGTCCGGAACCGGCAGCCGGACGGCGGGTCCACCGGGCTGGGCACGTCACCCTCGAGGACGATGTGGTCCCGCTGGCCGCGGAGCCGGGGATCCGGGACGGGGACCGCCGAGAGGAGGGCTTGGGTGTAGGGGTGCGTCGGGTGCTCGTAGATCTCGTCCTCGGTGCCGTACTCCGCCCCCTTGCCGAGGTACATCACCAGCACCCGGTCGGAGATGTGCCGGACCACCGACAGGTCGTGGGCGATGAAGACGTAGGAGAGCCCGAACTCGTCCTGGAGCTTCTCGAAGAGGTTGACGACCTGCGCCTGGACCGACACGTCGAGCGCGGACACCGGCTCGTCGCAGATGAGGATCTCCGGCTTCAGGGCGAGCGCCCGGGCGATGCCGATGCGCTGACGCTGGCCGCCGGAGAACTGGTGCGGGTAGCGGTTGATGTGCGCGGGGTCGAGCCCCACCACGTCCAGCAGCTCCTGCACGGTCTTGCGCCGGTCGCGTCCGTCGAGCGCGTCCTTGTGGATGTCGTAGGGCTCCCCGATGATGTCGCCCACGGTCATCCTCGGGTCGAGGGACGAGTAGGGGTCCTGCAGCACGAGCTGGATGTTGCGTCGCATCCTGCGGAGCTCGCGTCCCTTCATCTGCGCGATGTCGCGTCCCTGCACCTTGATGGAGCCCTCGGTGGGGCGCTCGAGCCCCATGAGCAGGCGGCCGAGGGTGGACTTGCCGCAGCCCGACTCGCCCACGATGCCGAGGGTCTCGCCCCGCCGGAGCTGCAGGGACACACCGTCGACCGCCTTCACGTGGCCGACGGTGCGCTGGAAGACGATGCCGGTCGTCACGGGGAAGTGCTTCTTGACGTCGGTGACCTCGAGGACGACGTCAGAGTGGTCGCGGGTGCCCTGTGGGTCGGCCGAGCTCGAGCTGACGCCGGTGCTCACGAGCCGAGCACCTCCTCCCAGTAGTGGCAGGCGCTCCTGCGCCCGCCCGGGAGCTCGTACAACGGCGGCTCGTCCTCCCGGCAACGGTCCCTGGCGTAGCGGCAGCGGGGATGGAAGGAGCAGCCGTCGGGCCGGTCCGTCAGCGACGGCGGAAGCCCGCTGATCACGGTCAGCTCCTGTCCCTTCTGGTCGACGCGGGGGATCGACTCCAGGAGGGCCTGGGTGTACGGGTGCGCGGGTTTCTCGTAGATGTCGTAGACACCCGCCTGCTCGACCGCCCCGCCGGCGTACATGACACAGATCTTGTCCGCCACGTCGGCGACCACACCCATGTCGTGGGTGATGAGGATGAGCCCCAGCTGCATCTCTTTCTGCAGGTTCGCCAGGAGTCCCATCACCTGCGCCTGGACCGTGACGTCGAGAGCCGTGGTCGGCTCGTCGGCGATGATGATGTCCGGCTCGAGGGCCAGGGCCATCGCGATCATCACCCGCTGCCGCATGCCACCGGAGAACTGGTGCGGGAAGTCGTTCACGCGGTTCTTGGCCGCCGGAATGCCGACCATGTCGAGCAGCTCGATGGCGCGCTGCTTGGCCCCCGAGCGCGAGGCGCCCGCGTGCTTGCGCGCCAGCTCCCCGAGCTGCCAGCCGACGGTGAAGACCGGGTTGAGGGCGGACAGGGCGTCCTGGAAGATCATCGCGATCTTGTTCGCCCGGAAGTGGCGGCGCACCTTCTCGTCCAGTGCCAGCAGGTCGACGCCGCGGAAGCGGACCTCGCCGCCGGTGATCTTGGCCGGCGGCACGTCGAGGATGCCCATGATCGCTTGGGCTGTCACCGACTTGCCGCACCCCGACTCTCCGAGGATGCCCAGCGTCTCGCCCGCGGCGAGCGAGAAGCTCACTCCGTTCACCGCATGCGCGACCCCGTCGCGCGTGTGGAACTCCACGTTGAGGTCCCGGACCTCGAGCAGTGGAGCGTCGTCGTCGAACTCCAAGGAATCCAACGGCGAGTGGGAGCGGCGCTCGCGGCCACCGGCCAGGATGTCGGTCATCGTCTCGGCCTTCTCATCGGGTGCGTGGGTCGAGTGCATCGCGCAGCACGTCCCCGAGCAGGATGAACGCCAGCACGGTAATGACGATGAACGCGCACGGGTAGACGAGCAGGTGCCAGAAGCCGGCGAGCGCCAGCGTCTGGCCGTCGGACACGAGAAGCCCCCATGACGCGGCCGGGCGCTGGTAGCCCACGCCCAGGAACGTCAGCGTCGCCTCTGCGCTGATGTAGGTGCCCAGCGCGATGGTGGCGAGCACGATCACCGGCGCGATGCTGTTGGCGATGATGTGCTTGCGGATCACGAACAGGTCGTTGGCGCCGAGCGCTCGGGCGGCGTCGACGTAGTCCTGCTGCTTGGTGGCGATCACGCTGCCCCGCATGACTCGGGTCAGCTGGGTCCAGCCGAAGACCACGAAGACCAGCGTCAAGGTCCAGACGTTGCGGTCGGGGAAGATCGCCAGGAAAACCAGCGCGCCCAGGATGAACGGCAGCCCGAAGAAGATGTCGGTGATCCGGCTGATGAGCGTGTCGGTGGTCCCGCCGAAGTAGCCTGCCGCGGTGCCGAGCAGGATGCCGAGAATCGTCGTGCCCGTGGTGACGAGGATCGCCAGGATCACCGACTTGCCGGTGCCCCACACCAGGGAGGCCCACATGTCGCACCCGTCGGCGGTGTATCCGAACGGGTGGCCCCACGTCGGGGTGACGCGTGCGTTCATGAGGCTGCAGGCGCCGCGGGCGTTCGGCGACTCGTGACGCCCACAGCTGCGGGAAGAACGCCATCGACAGGATGACCAGCACGAGGGCGGAGGAGATCCAGAACAGGGGCTTGCGCACCAGCTCGTAGCGGACGTCGCCCCACAAGGAGCGGTTGGAGCCCGAGGGCTCGCCGCCGAGCGGTCCGGCGGACTCCTCCGACATCGTCTCAGTCATAGCGGATCCTCGGGTCGAGTGCGGCGTACAGGATGTCCACGACGAGGTTGGAGATCAAGAAGACCACGGTGATGATCGTGACCACGCCGATGATCACCGGTGAGTCGTTGGCCTGGATCGCCAGGAACACCAGCTGCCCGACCCCCGGGATGTTGAAGATCCCCTCGGTCACCAGGGAACCGCCGAGCAGGAACCCGATGTCGATGCCGATGAAGGTGACCACCGGGATCAAGGAGTTGCGGAGCGTGTGGATCCCCACGGTTCTCCTGGTGGTGAGTCCCTTGGCCTTCGCGGTGCGCACGTAGTCGGAGCGGAGGTTCTCGATCAGGCTGGTGCGGGTGAGTCGGGCGATCGCCGCCAGCGAGAACGCGCCGAGCACGAGGCCGGGGAGGACGAGGCTGAGCCACGGATAGTCGCGGTCGTACCCGACGTTGAACATCTGTCCCAGCCAGACCGGAGCCCAGTCGCTCTGGCGCAGCGTGAGCCCGAACTTGAGCCCGACGAACAGCAGGGCCAGCGAGCCGAAGACGAACACGGGGAAGGCGATGAGCACGACCGTGGTGAACCGCACCAGGTTGTCGACGAACTTGTCCTTGCGCAGACCGGCGAGCACACCGGCGGTGATCCCGACGATGATCTCGAAGGCGAGCGCGATGAAGGTCAGCCGGGCGGTCACGGGGAAGCGCTCGAGGAACATCTCCATCACCGGCCGGCCCCGGAAGTTGGTGCCGAAGTCGCCGGTGGCGTACTGCCCGAGCCGGTCGAAGAACAGCCCGAAGCAGGGGTTGCCGGTCTGCTTGAGGCACGGATCGTCCAGGTTGTACTGCGCCTGCAGCTGTTGGATGACCTCTTGCGGCGGGGCATTGGGTCCGAACAGCGCGCGCACCGGGTCGCCGACGACCTGGATCGTCATGGTGCTGAGGATGTGGAGCAGGAAGAGGGTGCCGAGCATCACGGGGATGAACTGCAGCAGTCGGCGAGCGACGTACCGACCCATGGGGACCGCCTTCCGGTTGCGACCGCGAGACCCGTGCGCGGGGGCCGGGCACAAGTGTGCCCGGCCCCCGCTGGGGACGAGAAGTGCAGCGGGCTACTGACTCACTGCTGGACGGTGATCTCGCCGAACGCGATCTCACCCTCGCCCACGTCGAACCGGACGTCGCCGACCTGGTCGGAGTAGGCGATGGCGGTGCCACCGCTCCACATCGGGATGATCGGCATGTCCTCGAGTGCCAGGTCGTCGGCCTGCTGGTAGGAGGTGATCGCTTCTTCCAGGGTCGGCGCGGCGTCGCCCTGGGTGACCAGGTCGTCGAGCTTCGGGTTGGAGTAGCCGGAGTAGTTCGAGTCACCGCCGGTGCCGACGATCGGCTTGACGTAGTTCTCCGGCGACGGGTAGTCCAGCGACCACCCGAGGCGGAACGGCCCCTGGAAGTCGCCGCCATCGAGGAGCTCGAGGTACTGCGCCCACTCGGTGGAGTTCAGCTTGTAGTCGAAGCCGAGGTTCTCCTGGACCTGACGGGCGGCCGCCTCGACCCACTTGTCGTGGCCGGCGTCGGCGTTGAAGTAGTACTGCAGCGTCATGCCGTCGGGGTTGACCCCGGACTCCTTGAGGAGCTCCTTGGCCTTCTCGGGGTCGTACTCGCAGTACTGGCAGGCGTCATCGCGGGAGCCGGGGATCGGTGGCGTCACGATGTCGGTGGACGGGTAGGCCAGGCCGTTGAGGACCTGCTTGACGATGAGCTCCCGGTCGATGGACATCGAGATCGCCTGGCGAAGCTGCTTGTTGTCGTAGGGCTTCTGGTTGGTCGGGAAGCCGAGGTAGGTCAGCGACGCCGTGGGCTCCTCGATGATCTTGTCTCCCAGCTGACCCTTGGCCTCCAGGTAGACGTCGGGGGACAGGCTCAGCACGTCGAGGCCGCCGTTCTGGAAGTCACGGAACGCCGCGGTGGGCGTGGTGAACATCTGGAACTCGATGGTGTCGGCCATCGCCGGCTGCTCGCCCTGGTAGTCGGCCCACTTCTCGATGGTGATGCCCTGGTCGTGCTGCCACGGCTGGTTCATCTGGTAGGCGCCGGTGCCGATCGGCTTCTGGTTGCAGGACTTGATGTCGTCCAGGCACGCCTTGGCGATCGGTGCGAACGCCGGGGCGTAGCTGAGCATCTGCCCGAACTGGGAGAACGGGCTCTTCAGCGTCACCTCGAGGGTCTGGTCGTCGACGACCTTGATGCCGCTGGCCTCGGGGCCCTCGCCGGAGCCCTCGATGCGGGACATGAACCCTGCGGTGGCCTGCGCGTTCTTCGGGTTCTGCGAGTAGTTCCAGGCCCGGGCGAAGGACTCGGCGTCCACCGGCTCGCCGTTGTGGAACTGGCGACCCCCCTTGAGCTTGATGGTCCACACGGTCTGGTCGTCGTTGGAGGTGATCTCCTCGGCCAGTCCGTCGTAGACGAGCTCGCCCGACTCGAAGTCCGTGCTCACCAGCGGGTCGTCGATCAGGTCGAGAACCGCGCTGCACTCGGACTCGTAGCAGTTCGATGCCGGAGCGAGATAGCTCGGCTCTGTGAGGTCGGCGGAGTAGGTGCCTCCGGGTTGGCCGGTCGGCTCCGCCGACGGGTTGCCGCCGGAGGCGTTGTTGTCGTCGTCGCCGCCGCCGCCGCAGGCGCCGAGTCCGAGGACGAGTGCCGCCGCGGCGGCCGTGGCGCGCCAGGGCTTGTTCACCCGCATGGTGTCTCCTATCGATCGAGGGTGCTCGTAGACTGAATACTTTGCAGATCTGCAAGTGACATGCAACACGCCCGAGGCATTGTTACGCGAACGTGAAGCGTCGGGGTGCCCGTGTCGCGGCTGTCCAGAGGGTCGTTCCCGGTCGCGTCGGCGGCCCGTTAAGTTGTCCTGGTGGCTCAGACGCTGGGATGGGAACGGCATCGCGAGGGAGTGCGCAGGCTCCGGGCGTCGTACGCCGCCATTCCGCCGGACGCACCGGTCCGGCTGGCGAAGAGCACGTCGAACCTGTTCCGGGCCCGGTCGGCGACGCGGGCGCCGGCTCTGGACGTCTCCGGCCTGCGCGGCGTCGTGGAGATCGACCCGGAGGCCCGCACGGCCGACGTGCAGGGCATGTGCACCTACGAGGACCTGGTCGACGCGACCCTGCCGCACGGCCTGATCCCGCTGGTGGTGCCGCAGCTGCGGACGATCACCCTGGGCGGCGCCGTCACCGGCCTGGGCATCGAGTCGACCTCGTTCCGCAGCGGGCTGCCGCACGAGTCGGTGTTGGAGATGGACGTCTTCACCGGCGGCGGCGACGTGGTGACCGTCGGGCCCGGGGAGGACCTCTTCGACGCGTTCCCGAACTCCTACGGCTCTTTGGGCTACGCGACCCGGATCCGCATCGAGCTCGAGCCGGTGCCGGGGTACGTCGAGCTGCGGCACGTCCGGTTCGACGACCTCGAGGAGCTCACGCAGGCGGTGGAGCGCATCACCGCGACCCGGGAGTTGGACGGCACCCGCGTCGACGGTCTCGACGGTGTGGCGTTCGAGCCCCGGGAGGCCTACCTGACGCTGGCCACGTGGTCGAGCGAGGCCGGCCCCACCAGCGACTACACCGGGCAGGACATCTACTTCCGGTCGATCCAGCAGCGGGAGACCGACCGGCTCACGATGTACGACTACCTGTGGCGCTGGGACACCGACTGGTTCTGGTGCTCCGGGGCCTTCGGGCTGCACGACCCCCGGGTGCGCCGGTGGTGGCCCCGCCGCTGGCGGCGCAGCGACGTCTACCACCGGCTGGTGGGGCTGGACCAGAAGGTGGGCTACTCCGCGCGGCTGGACCGCCGTAAGGGCGTCCCCCGGGAGCGGGTGATCCAGGACGTCGAGGTGTCCGTGGAGCGGTTGCCGGCGTTCCTGGACTGGTTCGACCGTGAGGTCGGCATGCGGCCGGTGTGGCTGTGCCCGCTGCGGTTGCGGGAGACCGACGGACCCGGCAGCGCGCGCACCTGGCCGTCGTACCCCCTCGAGACGGGGACGACCTATGTCAACGCGGGCTTCTGGGGCACCGCACCCATCGCACCGGGACGCGCGGACGGCGACCTCAACCGGGCGATCGAGCACAAGGTCACCGAGCTCGGCGGGCACAAGTCCCTCTACTCCGACGCCTACTACGACGAGGCGACGTTCGACACGCTGTACGACACGGCGAACCTCAACCGGGTGAGAAAGGAACTCGACCCCGACGGTCGGCTGACCGGGCTCTACGAGAAGGCAGTGAGGCGACGATGACAACTCTCCAGCGATCCACGACCACCCAGACCACGATCGCCTCGGCGGTGGAACGGCTGTTCCCGCGCGGTCTGCAGTTCCACTTCAGTGCCTACGACGGCAGCTCGGCCGGCCCCGAGGACGCCCAGGTCAAGCTGCGGCTGAGGACCCAACGCGGACTCTCGTACCTGCTCACCGCCCCGGGCGACCTGGGCCTGGTCCGCGCCTACGTCGCCGGGGACCTCGAGCTGGAGGGCGTACACCCGGGAGACCCGTACGACGCCATGGGGCTGTTCGTGCACGGCAACACCCCGGTCGTGCCGCCTCCGGCAGAGGCACTCCGCCTGGTCCGCGGCCTGGGCCTGCGGCACCTGGTGCCCCCGCCGCCGCCGCCGGAGGAGGCGCTGCCGAAGTGGCGGCGCATCGTCGAGGGCGCCCGGCACAGCAAGACCCGGGACGCCGAGGCGATCCACCACCACTACGACGTCTCGAACCGGTTCTACGAGATGGTCCTCGGCCCGTCCATGACCTACACCTGTGCGTGCTACCCGACTGCGGAGGCGTCGCTGGAGGAGGCGCAGGCCTTCAAGTACGACCTGGTCGCACGGAAGCTGGGTCTGAAGCCGGGCATGCGGCTGCTCGACGTCGGTTGCGGGTGGGGCGGCATGGTGCTGCACGCCGCCCGGGAGTACGGCGTCCAGGTACTCGGCGTGACGCTGTCGCGCGAGCAGGCGACGTGGGGCCAGGAGGCGGTCAAGCGTGCCGGTCTCGACGGCCTGGCGGAGATCCGCCACCTCGACTACCGAGACGTGCCCGAGGGTGGCTTCGACGCGGTGAGCTCCATCGGGCTGACCGAGCACATCGGCGTGAAGAACTACCCGGCGTACTTCCGGTTCCTGCGTGACAAGCTGGTCCCCGGTGGACGGCTGCTGAACCACTGCATCACCCGGCCCGACAACGTCACGCCGGCCGGCCCCGGAGCCTTCATCGACCGGTACATCTTCCCCGACGGCGAGCTGACCGGCTCGGGTCGGATCGTCACCGAGATCCAGGACGTCGGTCTCGAGGTGCGCCACGAGGAGAACCTCCGCGAGCACTACGCGATGACCTGCCGCGCCTGGGCGCGCAACCTGGCGGCCCACTGGGACGAGTGCGTGGCGGAGGTCGGGCTCGGCACCGCCAAGGCCTGGGGCATGTACCTCTCCGGCTGCAGCCTCGGCTTCGAGCTCAACGACATCCAGCTGCACCAGGTCCTCGCGGTGAAGCTGGACGCCGACGGCCGCGCGGACTTCCCGTTGCGCCCCGACTGGCTCAGCTGAGGGGCTCGGCCCCCAGGGGCGCCGGGGCGGGGATGGGACGATGAACGGGTGACGACTGAGACCACCGGCTTCCGCAGCGGGTTCGCATGCTTCGTCGGTCGCCCCAACGCCGGCAAGTCCACGCTCACCAACGCCCTGGTCGGGACCAAGGTGGCCATCACGTCGTCCCGGCCGCAGACGACGCGGACCGTGGTGCGCGGCATCGTCCACCGCCCGGACGCGCAGCTGATCGTCGTGGACACCCCGGGCCTGCACCGACCCCGGACCCTGCTGGGGGAGCGGCTCAACGACCTGGTGACCGCCACCTGGGGCGAGGTGGACGTGGTCGCGGTGTGCTTCCCCTGCGACCAGAGGATCGGCCCCGGCGACCGTTTCCTGGTCACCGAGCTGGCGAAGGCGCGCCGCACGGTCAAGGTGGCGGTCGCCACGAAGACCGATCTGGTGCAGCCGGAGCGGATCGCCCGGCACCTGATGGACATCGCCGCCCTCGGGACGGAGACCGGCAACGACTGGGCGGAGATCGTCCCGGTGTCCGCGGTCAGCGGGGACCAGGTGAAGCTGCTCACCGAGCTGCTGGTGGCGCGTCTTCCGGAGGGGCCGGCGCTCTACCCGGAGGGGGAGCTCACCGACACCCCCGAGGAGGCGATCGTCGCCGACCTGATCCGCGAGGCGGCCCTGGAAGGGGTGCGCGACGAGCTGCCGCACTCGATCGCCGTGCTGGTGGAGGAGATGGGCCTGCGTCCCGACCGGCCCGAGGACAAGCCGCTGCTGGACGTGCACGCGAACCTGTTCGTCGAGCGCTCGTCGCAGAAGGGCATCGTCATCGGCCACCAGGGGGCGAGGCTGCGCGAGGTCGGCGCGACGGCCCGACGCAACATCGAGGCGATGCTCGGCACGCCGGTCTACCTCGACCTGCGGGTCAAGGTCGCCAAGGACTGGCAGCGCGACCCGCGCCAGCTCCGGCGCCTGGGGTTCTGACCGCGCATTTGTCGAGAGGCGTGTGGCCCTGTGTCCGCGGGGCTGCCTCCCGCAGACTGTGCCCACGTCGACGTCTCGGGAGGACGCCATGAAGGCCGCTGTCTCGTTCCCCGGCCCGGTGGTCGGTGGGGCCCTGACCCTGTCACTGGCCCTGTCACTGGTCCTGCCCGGCGCCGCTCCGGCCCAGGCCCGGCCGCGGGCCGACGAGCCCGCTGACCCCGAGACGACGATCGTCGTGGACCCGGCGCAGCCCCGCGGTCCGGCCGCCACCCAGCTGCTGGGCGCCAACCACCGCTACGACAAGTTCGGCTCGGGACTGTGGAACCCGCGGACCGGGGCGCCGTACCGGGCCTTCGTCCGGGGCGCCCACCGGCTCGGGCTGCAGTCGCTGCGGTTCCCCGGCGGCACGATCGCCAACACCTACGACTGGAAGCGCGCCATCGGCGACCACCGCGGCTGCCAGGTCGACGGCCGCGGGTCGGCGGCCACCGGTTTCCGCGCCATCACCCGCGGGCTGGCGTTCGGGCCGGACGAGTTCATGACGGCGGTCGAGCAGCTGGGCGCCGCCCCTCTGATCATGGTGTCGTTCGTCCGCGAGACCCCGGAGGACGCCGCGGACTGGGTGGAGTACATGAACGCGCCCGCCGATGACCCCGGCAACCCCAACGGTGGGGTCGACTGGGCGGACGTGCGGGCCGCCAACGGTCACGCCGAGCCGTACGGCGTGACCCGGTGGGAGATCGGCAACGAGCAGCACCACCTCGACTCCCGGCACTGGCTGTCGGCGGACGCGGGCACCGCGGCGCAGGAGTACGCCGACGGGGCCAGCCCCTGGATCGCCGACGAGCCGCTCGGCAAGGACTGCAGCCACCCCCTCGACGGCGTGCCGTCCGAGGGAACCCCGGGCCAGGTCTTCGAGGTGCTCTACCCGCCGGTCGACCCGGCCACGGTGGAGGTCGCACCGGACGGTCGGCCGACGCCGTGGCGGGAGGTGCCGGACATCACGGCCACGCGTCCCCGGGCCCGGGTCTTCGAGGTGCGCGCGGAGTCGGGCGAGATCGTCTTCGGTGACGGCACGCACGGCCGGGTCCCGCCCGAGGGGCGCAGGTTCCACGTCTCTTACACGAGCGTGCACGAGGGGTACTTCGGCTTCGCCGAGGCGATGAAGGCCGTCGACCCCTCGATCGACGTCTGCGCCAGCTTCGGTCGGATCTCCTTCATCCAGGCGGCGGCCGGGCGTCCGGTGGACTGCCTCACCACGCATCCGATCACCACGCTCGTCAAGAGCAGCGAGACTCATTGGGCCGACGCCCTCGAGGGCCACGACCGGATGATGCTGGCGGCGGCCCAGCGTCGGAGGGGCGTGATCAAGCTCCGCAACGCGCTGCCGCCGGAGACGCCGCTGTGGTTCACCGAGGCTGCCGCGATCGCCGGCGACCACGACGCCTACCCGGGCTGGGCCACGTCGGCGACGCAGGCGGCCTACATGGCGACGATGTGGGGTGACTGGCTCGGGCTGGGCATCGGCTGGGGGATGAGCAGCGTCTTCCTCGGCGGTGTCCGGGCGGTCCTGGGCCCTCGCCCCGACGTCACCTACAGTGCCGAAGCGGTGACCCGGGAGGCGATCGGCCCGATGTTCCGCGACGGCGGCGATCTGCTCACCGTCACGGTGGACGGCAACCCGGCGCGCCACCCCGAAGGCATGCAGCGGTCGTACGCGGCGCTGGCCGTCACCGCCACCCGGTCCCCGGACGGGATCGTCCACATGATGGTGGTCAACCGGCTGCCCACCGACGCGGTCACGGCCACGGTCGAGGTCCCGGGTCTCGTCACCGACGTCGCGGACGTGCGGGCGGTGCGGGCGGTGCGGTACACCTCCAGCAACAAGCGGGACGCGCCGCCGGAGGTGGTGCTCGAGGTGGACCAGGTGCCGGTCGACCCGGCGGGCCTGGTGTACACCTTCCCGCCCACCTCGACGACGGTGCTCAGCCTCGCGCCGACCCCGTGAGGCTCAGCCGGCGGGCGCCCAGCAGAACCCGAAGTGCTGCCCGCCGGCCCACTGCTGCACCGTGGGCCACTCCCAGCCGTAGCTGTACTTGAGCGGCAAGCCGGCACGGCTGCGCACCTGGTCGGAGCAGGTCTCCTCGCCGGCCCGGCGCACCGCGGCGACGCCGGGGTAGCGATTGCCGCCGGAGATCGGGATGGTGCTGATCGCCACCCAGGAGTGGCGCAACGCGCACGCGACGCGCTGGAAGTCCTTCGCCCCGGGCTGGGCCGTGCCGCAGGTGCCGTAGGTGGCCAGAGCCCCTGGGCGGTCGAGGACCCCCCGCAGGCGCTGGTCGGAGGGCAGTCTCAGCAGCTCGTCCGGCCCGGCGACGGCCACGACGTCGCAGCGGAACCAGTCGGCGCCCGCGTCGTACTCCTGGACCGTGGGGCTGAACCACACGACCTGGAACCGGCTCAGCGCGCGCGTCTCGCCCCCGCCGCCCAGGAACGACCTGAGCTTGCGGGGGCACGTCCCGCGCAGCTGCGCCTGCACCTGGTCGGAGTCGACGCCGAGCGAGTGCCCGTCGACGACGGTGGCGAGCCGCCCGACATAGATGGTCCGTGCCGTGTGGTGCTTCGTGCAGAGCACCGGCCTGTCGCTGTTGGTCGGCCGCGCCGCCTCCTCCAGCGTCAGGCGGTAGCAGGACCCCTTCTTGGGCCGCTCCGGCTTGTCGACGGCGGGCTCACCGGTGGCTCCGCTCGGCGTCGCACTCGCGCTGCTCGCAGTCGCCGACGGCGAGATGCTGGTGCTCGCCGACGGCGAGACGCTGCTGCTCTCCGACGCGCGTGGCTCGTCCTGTCCTGCGCAGCCGGCGAGCAGCAGCGCGGCACAGCCGGCAGCGAGTGGGGCAGCGAGAGGGGCGGTGAGGGCGCGGATCACTGGTCGGTCCCCGCCCAGCAGACCGACCGGCGGTTGCCGGTCTTCCACTCCGCCTTGTGGAACCACGTATAGGCGTACTCGTAGTCGACGGGGTAGTTCATCCACGCGCCCACCGAGTCCGAGCAGTAGTCCCGGCTCAGTACCTCGACCAGTCGGTCCCCGGGATACCGCTGCTTGTCCTTGCCGACCACGATCGTGGTCACCGCCCGCCAGTCGTGCGGCTGGGTGCACGGCACCGGGGGTACGGCGCTCACGTTGGCGCCCTGGACGCAGGCCATCCACCGGTCACCGGGGATGCCGAGGAGGACCCCCTTGGCGGTGCGGGGGAGCTCCACGAGCTCGGCCGACCGGTCGGTGCCGCCCACCACGTCGCAGCGGAACCACCGGGCGCCGGCCTCCCACTCCTCCTCGGTGGGCCGCCACCACGCCCACGAGATGACCGACCGCAGCGCGAGGCTCTCGTCGGCCCCGGTGAACTTCATGAATCCCCGGCGGCAGACGCCGTAGACGTAGGCGCCGAGGGCCGGGTCGTCGTAGCCGGCCTTCGCGAGCCGACCCTTGAAGGGACCCACGGCGTAGACCTCGGCGTTGTGCGGCTCGGTGCACGGCACGGTGGCGGTGTCGTTGCTGGACGCGGCGATGTCTGCCGGCTCCAGGACCCGGCAGACACCGGGCTCGGGTGCGTCGACCACCTTCGTCTCGAGGTCCTGCGTGCCCTGCGGCTGGCCCTGGCGTTGCGTGGCCTCGGGGTCGCCCCGGACGTTCGTGCACGCGGCGCAGGCGACGAGGGCCACCAGCGCCGTGGCGGCGGCGGGAAGGCGGAGCAGCACGTGCCGGATCCTGGGGGTCGGGGGTGTGTCGCACACCCTAGTCGACCGGGCCGACGGGCGGCGCGGCCGACTAGGTGCCGGGTCTGGGCAGCCGGGGGAAGTCGCGGTCGCAGGAGGCGCCGCGGCAGTCCACCAACCGGTCATGCCTCCTGCGCAGCCCCTCGAGCACCGGCTGGTAGTCCGGCAGCGTGACGGCGTTGACCATCTCGAACGGGTCGACGCGCCGGTCGAAGAGGTACTCCTCGCCGTCCTCGGCGTGGCGGAAGTACGTGTAGCGGCGGGTCCGGACACCGCGGAAGTCCCACCCCGGCTGCGGCCCCTCGGTGCGGGTGCCGCCGGTCTGGATGAGCTGGGTGTTGCGCCACGAGACCTGCCCGCCCTGCAGCACGGCGGCGAAGGACCTGCCGTCCTGGCGGCGGCCGGGTGTCGCGCCGGTGAGCTCGAGGATGGTCGGGGCGAGGTCGGCGATGGTGGCGGGCAGGCGCGACACCGTCCCGCCCTGAGCGCCCGGGACGCGCACGACCAGGGGGACCTCCAGCGCCTCCCGGTAGAGCACGTTCTTGGTCACCATGCGGTGCTCGCCGAGGAGCATGCCGTTGTCGGACACGAAGATGATGTAGGTGTTGCGCAGCTCACCGGTCCGGCGCAGGGTGCGCACCAGGCTCTGCACCGCGTCGTCCACGTCGAGCAGCGACTGGACCCGGCCGGTGAAGACCGACTGGGCCCGGCTCACCTGGTCGGCGGTCATCGAGTAGCGCGGGTAGGGGTCGAACCCCTCGCCGTCGGCGTTGAAGCTGGGTTTGCTCAGCGACGGCAACGCCACGTCGAGGAGGTCGTCGCGGTGGGTCGGCGTCGACATCGGTGGCGCCCACTGGATGAGGCCGCTGTCGGTGGTGCCCGCGTAGGCGCCGTGCGGCGGCACGTGCGAGGCCCAGATGAAGAACGGCTCGTCGGACTGCGAGAACGAGCGGACCAGCTCGTCGGTGCGCCGGGTGATGTAGCGGGTCACGTTGCCGGGGAACTTCACGTGCCGGCCCGCGTCGTCGAGGAACACGGTGCCGTAGTAGTTGTAGATGTAGGAGACCGACGGGTTCCACTTGGTCCACCCGCGCTGCGGGGGAGTGTGGCGGCCCTCGTACCCGTTGAGGTACTTCCCGACCAGCGCCGTCTGGTAGCCGGCGGCCTGCAGCCAGGCCCCCAGGGTGTTCCGCTTCCCGACCAGGGCGTGGAAGCCCCCGAAGCGACCGAAGTTGTCCTGCACGCCGTTGTTCTGGCCGTACTGCCCGGTGACCGTCATGGCACGCGCGGGGCAGCACAACGGGTGCGGCGACAGGGCGCGCGTGAACGTCACGCCGTGCCGGCCCAGCAGCCGCCGGGTCTTCGGCATCCAGCGCAGCTCGTTGCGGTTCTGGTCGTCGGTCATGACCAGCACGATGTTGGGCCGGTCGTCGGCGGTCCCCTCGGCCGGCGTGGGCTCGTCGACACCGGGGACGGAGGTCGTGGCTCCGGCGTCCGGAGCCTTGGCGGTCGAATCCATCGGCGTCGGAGCGCTCGTTGCCGGCGGGCCAGGGGTCGGAGAGCTGGACCCGGGGCTGGCCAGCGACGGACCCGCCGGGCCGCAGCCGGCGGCGGCGAGAGCGGTCAGGACTGCTGCGCTCAGGCAGCCGGCGACGGTCCTCCGCCTTCGGTCCGTGCCCCGGTGCATGGTCCCCCCCGCGATCGTCTGGTCCGCCCCGACCCGTGGACGTCCTCGTGTCGAGAGTAGGTCAGGCCTGGTCCATCGGCGGGCAGGTCAGGCCAGGAGGGCCGCCAGCGTCGCTCCGAGCGTGAACGCGTCCTCCACGTGCCCGTCGCTCACGTCGCCGAGCACGGCGACCACCTCGGCCGACTGCCGCCACTTCAGCGCCCCGACGATCGACTGCACCGACCGGACGGCTCCGGCGGTGTCGTAACGACCATGGACCAGCAAGCCGTAGGGGCGCCCCGCCGTACTCCCGCTGGAGTCGCCGGCGGACCCGTCGTCGGACAGCGCGCCGCCGACCGCCAGGAACGTCGAGTCGAAGAAGTGCTTGAGCGCGCCGCTCATGTAGCCGAAGTTCGCGGGTGTCGCGAGCAGGTACCCGTCTGCGGCGAGCACGTCGTCCGCGGTCGCCTCCAGGGCGGCGCGAAGAATGACGTCGACCCCCTCGATGTCCTCGTGGTGAGCGCCCGACAGCAGCGCCTCGGTCATGGCCTGCATCGAGCGCGTAGGAGAGTGGTGCACGACGAGCAACGCGGACATGCGAGCAGGGTACTGACGTCTCCTCCTCGATCAGCGCCGGCGGACGCGCCACGTGTGCGTCGCGGCAGTGGGATCGACGTTCCCGCTGGGGTCCTTCGCACGCACCCGTAAAGCGTGGGTCCCGAGGCTGACCCGCTCCGTGGCCGGGGACGCGCACGCCTGCCACCGTTGATCATCGAGGCGGCACCTGAAGGTGGAGCCCGGCTCGGACGACGAGAACGCGAAGGTCGCCCGGTGCTTCGTCGTCCGCTTCGGCGGTGCCTTGGTGATCGTGGTCTGCAGCAGCCCGGCGGCAGCGGCGTCCTCGGACCCCTCGGGCAGCGGCACGGAGACCCGCTGCCAGGTGCCTTCGAGGAGCTCGGGTTCGAACAGGAACTCGCTGCGGTAGAACGCCCTTACGAAGCTCTCGGTCCCGGGCGCACCGCCCGTGCGTCTCACGTCGAAGCTCAACGTGGCCGGCAGCTCCGGCACGTAGACCCGCTGCTCGACCGAGCCGAGCTGGTACTCGGTGACCCCTGCCGGGCTCTGCTCCGGGACCTGGCTCGACGCGAAGTAGCGCTCCCCTCCAGCCGGCGCCCGACCGCACGTCAGCTCCGTGCAGATCACCGCCCCGTTCAGCGTCCACTGGGCGTCCGCGGACTCGAAGCCACCGTTGGCCACCCGTCCCTCCGGGGCGAGCGCCGTCCCCCCGCGGCGTACGAAGCTGCCGTCCAGGATGCCCCCGGATCCGGCTTCGGGCCATGGCCCGCTCGGGTAGCCGCTATGATCGACGCATCATGCGCCGCAGCCTCCTCCTTCGCTGCCGCAGCGAGGTTCGCTGACCCGGACCCCCTCGCTGCGGAGTTCGCCCGTGTCTGCGAGGCACTGACCGCCCGGGACCACCCGAGATCCAGCGAGGAAATCCCCATGTCCGACACGCAGGACGCCCCCTTCGTCAACCAGCAGAAGCCCAGCGGCATGCCGTCCCACCGCTACCGCGCCTTCCCGCCGATCGAGCTGCCCGACCGGACCTGGCCGTCCGGGCAGATCACCCAGGCGCCGCGGTGGCTGTCCACCGACCTGCGGGACGGCAACCAGGCGCTCATCGACCCGATGACCCCCGCCCGCAAGCTGAAGATGTTCGACCTGCTCGTGGCCATGGGCTACAAGGAGATCGAGGTCGGCTTCCCGTCCGCGAGCCAGACCGACTTCGACTTCGTCCGCCAGCTCGTCGAGGGTGGCCGGATCCCGGACGACGTCCGCATCTCGGTGCTCACCCAGGCCCGCGAGGACCTCATCGAGCGCACCGTGCAGTCCCTGGTCGGCGCCCCCAACGCCACGGTGCACCTGTACAACGCCACGGCGCCGCTGTTCCGCCGCGTCGTCTTCAACGTCGACAAGGCCGAGTGCCGCAACATCGCGGTGCGCGGCACCGAGATGGTCATGAAGCACGCCGAGAACATCTTGGGGACTGCGGCGATGGACACCTTCGGCTACCAGTACTCCCCGGAGATCTTCACCAGCACCGAGCTGGAGTTCGCCGTCGACGTCTGCGAGGCCGTCTCGGACGTCTGGCAGCCGGGCCCGGGTCGCGAGATCATCCTCAACCTGCCGGCGACCGTGGAGGTCGCGACCCCCAACGTGTACGCCGACCAGATCGAGTGGTTCTCGAAGCACCTCACCCGCCGCGAGTTCTCCGCGATCTCGCTGCACCCCCACAACGACCGGGGTACGGCGACGGCGGCGACCGAGCTGGCCCTGATGGCCGGCGCGGACCGGGTCGAGGGCTGCCTGTTCGGTCACGGTGAGCGCACCGGCAACGTCGACCTGGTGACGCTGGGGATGAACCTGTTCAGCCAGGGGATCGACCCGCAGATCGACTTCTCCGACATCGACGAGATCCGCCGGACCGTCGAGTACTGCACCCAGCTGCCCGTGCACCCGCGCCACCCGTACGCAGGGGACCTGGTCTACACCGCCTTCTCGGGCTCGCACCAGGACGCCATCAAGAAGGGCCTGGAGGACCTCGAGCGGCAGGCCGAGCAGCGCGGCATCCCGGTCTCGGAGATCGAGTGGGAGGCGCCGTACCTCCCCATCGACCCGCACGACGTGGGCCGCAGCTACGAAGCGGTCATCCGCGTCAACAGCCAGTCCGGCAAGGGCGGGGTGGCCTACATCATGAAGGCCGACCACAAGCTCGAGCTGCCCCGACGGTTGCAGATCGAGTTCTCCCGCGTCGTCCAGGAGCACACCGACGCCGAGGGCGGCGAGGTGACGGCCGACAGCATGTGGGCCTACTTCAAGGACACCTACCTCGACCGCACGCTGCCACTCCAGCTGAACTCGGTGCACACCTCGTCGGCGGCGGGGGAGCAGGACCTCCTCACCGTCAAGGTGTACGTCGACGGGGAGCCGCGCACGCTGCACGGCTCCGGCAACGGGCCGATCGCGGCGTTCGTCGAGGCGCTCAGCGACGAGCTCGGGTTCGACGTCCGGGTCCTCGACTACCACGAGCACGCGCTCTCCTCCGGTGGGGACGCGATCGCGGCTGCCTACGTCGAGTGCGCGGTGGGGGACCAGGTGCTGTGGGGCGTCGGCCTCGACCCGAACATCGTCACCGCCTCGCTGAAGGCCGTGGTGTCGGCGGTCAACCGCGCCTGATCTTCCGCAAACACCGACGCCAGATGTCCCAGTTTGGGACTATTGTCCTGATTTCAGGACGGGCGAGGCGGTGACAGTGGCTGGGGTGTCGGCAGGGCCGGGCGCTTGCGGGCAGGCGCTGAAGGACCTGCGCAAGCCGCTGGTGCGCCAGTGCGTGTTGCTGCTCCCGATCACGCTCGACCTGCTGGTGCACCTGGTCTCGGGTTCGCCGGACACCACGGGGCCGCCCTACCTCGCCGGGCTCGCGCTGGTGATCCTGGCGACCGTGGTCGCGGCGACCGCGTCGTTCGGCAGGAGACCGCCTCCCGCCCTGCTGCTCCTGCTGCCCCTGGCCGACCTGGTGGCGATCGGCCTGATGCGGCTGGTGCCGGACGGCAACGGCCTCGGCGTGCTGGCGGTGCTGCCCGCGATGTGGCTGGCGGCGGACCACCGGATGCGCGGTGCCGGAACCGCCCTCGTCGCGACGATCGCGCTCGTGTCGGTTCCGACGCTGCTCTACTTCGGCTCGGAGGTCGCCTGGTGGTCGCGGGCGATCATGGTGCCGGTGATCGTCGGGATGTGCGCGATCACGGTGGCCGGCACCGCCCAGCTCTGGGAGCGGCAGAACCACGAGCTCGAGGAGCAGGGACACCGGCTCGAGCGGGCGCTGGCCGAGGCGCTGGCCAGCCGCACGCTCAACGAGGCCATCGTGACCACCGTGGACGTCGGCCTGGTGGCGCTCGACAGGCAGGGCGACTACAAGGTGGTCAACCCGCGGCACCACGAGTTCCTGGACCTGACCTACCCCGACGGCCACCACGGCACCGCCGGCGAGCCGGGGTTCTCCTACGCCGCCGACCGCCTGACCCCGCTGGCGTCGGAGGAGGTGCCCACGGTCCGGGCGATGGCCGGCGAGGAGTTCGCGGACTACGTCATCTGGGTCGGTGCCGACGCCGAGCTCCAGAAGGCGCTGTCGGTCTCCGCCCGCTCGGTGCGCGACGCCGGTGGTGCGTTCGACGGGGCCGTCCTGGTCTACAACGACATCACCGAGCTGATGTGGGCGCTGAAGACCAAGGACGACTTCGTGGCGTCGGTGTCGCACGAGCTGCGCACGCCGCTCACCGCGATCATGGGCTTCCTCGACCTGGTCCTCGACGAGGAGGACTCGGTGACGCCGACCGCCCGTCAGCAGCTGAGCGTGGTCAAGCGGAACTCCGAGCGGCTGCTCCGGCTGGTCAGCGACCTGCTGTTCGCCGCGCAGGCCCGGGAGGGGCGGCTGTCCCTCGACGTGGGCCCCGTCGACCTGGCGGCGCTGGTCTGGCAGGCGGTGGCGGACCTGGCTCCGCAGGCGGCCCTCGACGGGATCGCCCTGCTCCACGACCTTCCCCAGTCGCTCTCCGTGGTTGCAGACCCGGTCCGGATCAGGCAGGTGGTGGACAACCTGCTGAGCAACGCGGTGAAGTACACCGCCGCCGGCGGCACCGTGCAGATCCGGCTGACCGGGAGCGACGACCGGGAAGTGGAGCTGGTCGTCCGGGACACCGGCATCGGCATCGACAAGCGGGAGCTCTCCCGGCTCTTCACCCGGTTCTTCCGCACCCAGGACGCCGAGATGCGGGCCATCCAGGGCGTGGGGCTGGGGCTGGCCATCACCAAGTCGATCGTGGAGTCCCACGACGGCAAGATCCACGTCGAGTCCGTGGTCGGCCACGGCAGCACCTTCCGCGTCCTACTTCCTCGCTCCGGGCCGCACACCGCCGCGGACTCCGTCGGCGGCCTCGGCCACGCAGGCCGTGCCGACCCGGACGAACCCGACGTGCGCGTAGATGTCGGCGACCCGAGGGCTCCCTGCGGAGAGGAAGACGGTGCCGGCCCCGCCGTGGTGGGCGTCCTGCACCAGGACGTCGGTGATCGCCATCCCCACGCCGCGCTGCCGTGACCGGGGAAGGACAGCGATGCCGGTCAGCTCGGTCACCACGCCGCGGGGGGAGTGCGAGCCGCCCCCGACGGGTCCACCAGGACCGAAGGCGCCGACGAGACGGTACGAGCGGTCCGCGAGCCGGCTCCGCAGGGGGTCGACCGCCTTCGGCGGCCCCACCTCGTCCGTCCCCTGGAAGGCCGCGCTGATCGTGGCGAGGACGGACCCGACCCGCGGGTCCTCCACCTCCAGCACCTCGGTGGTCGTGCCCTCCGCGAGGGCGATCCCGGGCGACCGGTGCTCGGGCCGGTCGAGGACCATGAGCGGGTGCTCCGACAGGTGCAGGTCGGTGCGGCGTACCGCCTCGGTGAGAGCCGGTGTGGTCTCGTGCACCCACTCGAACGACTCCGGCAGGCCGAGCGCGCGCTGGCGCTCGCGGACCCGGTCGAGGTCCGCCGCCGTGAACGGGCCGAAGTCCTCGGTCCGCGCCGAAGCGCGCGGCACCTCGTCGTAGTAGCGCTCGAGGACGGCCAGCAGCGAGGCCCGGGCTGAGGGGTCGGACGCGTGCGTCATCTGCCTGGTTCTACCGTCCCGGGAGCGCGCCGGCCACCTCGGTCCGTGACCGTCTGCAAGCATGGATCCATGAGCGCACCTCTGGTCTCCGAGCAGGTCGGGCAGTTCTTCGTCGACCACGACCGGCTGGAGTACACCGAGTTCGGCAACGGCGATCGCTGGGTGGTGCTGCTGCACGGCCAGCTGATGCCGCGGCGGATGCACGACCCGTTGGCGCGGGTGCTTGCCGCCGCAGGCTTCCACGTGGTCACGCTGGACCTGCTCGGCCACGGTCGGTCGGACCGCCCCACCGATCCCAAGGAGTACTCCATGCAGGCCTGGGCCGAGCAGGTCGTGGCACTGCTGGACCACCTGGGCGCGCCGACCGCGGTTGTCGGTGGGACCTCGCTCGGCGCCAACGTCAGCCTGGAGGTGGGTGCGCTGGCCCCCGACCGGGTGCAGGGTCTGCTGCTGGAGATGCCGGTGCTGGACAACGCCGTCGAGGCGGGCATCCTCGCATTCGCCCCGCTGCTGTTCCTCTCCCGCTTCTTCCCGCCGGGGGTGCGGCTGGTCGCGGGCACCAGCCGGCTCGTGCCGCGCCGGCTGACCGGCTTCTGGGGAGGCGTGCTGCTGGACACGATGAACCAGCGCCCGGCGGCGATGGCGGCGGTCATCCACGGCATCTTCTTCGGCCGGGTGGCTCCGCCGAGCCGGGTGCGGCGCACCATCGAGGCCCCCGCCCTGGTGGTCGGACACCCGCGGGACCCGATCCACCTGGCCGCCGACGCGCTCATGGTGGCCGAGGAGATGCCGAACGCCCGCCACATCGGTGCCTCGAGCATCCTGGAGTGGCGCTTCTGGCCCGGGCGGCTCAACGAGGAGGCGGTCACCTTCATCACCGACGCCTGGGAACAGGGCACCTCCTCGGTCTCCCGTTCCAGGCCGGCGACCTGACGCCGTACGACGACCAGGAGCTCCCCCACACGGAACTGGTGCTTCCCGTCGACTGCATCATGCGGGAACCACCAGTTTCCCATGGGGCCATGGGAGACCGGGCAGCGTGCAGAATGGGGGAGTGCCGTACTACCGCGACGAGGCGATCGTCCTGCGCACCCAGAAGCTGGGTGAGGCCGACCGGATCGTCACGTTGCTGACCCGGTCGCACGGGCGGGTCCGAGCGGTCGCCAAGGGGGTACGCCGGACGTCGTCCCGGTTCGGCTCGCGACTGGAGCCGTTCAGCCACGTGGACCTGCAGCTGGCCGAGGGCCGCTCGCTCGACGTGGTCACCCAGGCCGAGACGCTCCGCCCCTACGCGGGGGCGATGGGGACCGACTACGCGGCCTACACCGCCGGCACGGTCATGCTCGAGACCGCCGAGCGGCTGGTGACCGAGGAGAAGCAGCCCGCGCTGCAGCAGTACCTCCTCCTCGTCGGCGCCCTCCGGGCGATCTGCGACACCGGTCGTCCCGCGGCCCAGGTCCTCGACGCGTTCCTGCTCCGGTCGCTGGCGGTCGCCGGCTACGCGCCGTCCTTCGAGGGGTGCGCGCGGTGCGGGGTCGAGGGTCCGCACGTGGCGTTCAACCCGTCGGCCGGCGGCATGCTCTGCGGCGACTGCCGGCTCCCGGGATCGGCGCGACCGGCCACGGAGACGGTCGCCGTGCTCGGTGCGCTGCTCTCAGGGGAGTGGGACGTGGTGCTGGCCACCGACGACCGTCACCTCAGGGAGGCCAGCACCCTGGTCGCGGCGTACCTCGCCTGGCACCTCGAGCGGGGGCTGAAGTCGCTCACGCACCTGCAGCGCTGACCTGCCCGGGCTGCTCGGGGCCGCACTCGTGGACGACCTTGTCGATCGACAGGTTGAACTTCTCCAGCAGCCGGCCGAAGTCCTCGTGGTCGCGCTCGTCCCAGTCGCTGAGCGCCGCGCGGAGCCACTCCCGGCGCCGGGCCCGGGTGGCGACCAGCAGCTCGCGCCCCTGCTCGGTGCAGTCCAGCAGCGACGCCCGACGGTCGGTGGGGTCGGGCCGTCGTTCCACCAGCTGCTCGTGCTCCAGGGCCTGCACCTGCCGGGTGATCGTGGACGGGTCGAGCCCGAAGGCCTGCGCGAGCAGGCCGAGCCGCTGCGGTCCCTCGTCGACGAGACGGCAGAGGATGCCGTAGGCGGAGCGGTCCAGCTCGACCTCGCCGGAGGAGGTCGTGAAGTGGATGCGCTGGACGCGGCGCAGCAGGATCGTCAGCTGCTGCTCGATGCGGGTGGTGTGCAAAGCGCGCCCCTCGTCCCTCGTGGTGCGGTGCTCGGATCCTGCGGGTCGTCGGCCAAGTCTAGGGTGTCGGTGCCGACAGGACGGAGACGGAGATGGACAGCGGGCGGAGCCGCCGCACCCGGCGCCGGGAGGCCGCGGCCCGCGGCAGCCGGCACGAGGTGCGTGCGCCGCGACCCCACCCGTCGGGGGCGCGGCCCCCGGCGGTGCCGGCCGAGCTGGTCCCGCGGCACGTCGCGGTGATCATGGACGGCAACGGGCGGTGGGCGCAGGAGCGCGGGCTGCCGCGTACGGCCGGCCACGAGCAGGGGGAGCACTCCCTGTTCGACGTGGTCGAGGGGGCCATCGAGATCGGTGTCCAGGCGGTGTCGGCGTACGCCTTCTCCACCGAGAACTGGTCCCGCTCCGCCGACGAGGTCCGCTTCCTCATGGGCTTCAACCGCGACGTCATCCGGCGCCGCCGCGACGAGATGCACGAGCTCGGGGTCCGCGTCCGCTGGGCGGGGAGGAGACCCAGGCTGTGGCGGTCGGTGGTCAAGGAGCTGCAGGTCGCGGAGGAGCTCACCCGGCACAACACCGTGCTGACCCTCACCATGTGCGTGAACTACGGGGGGCGCGCGGAGATCGCGGACGCGGCCCGTGCGCTCGCCCAGGACGTGGCGGCGGGTCGGGTCAATCCCGACCGGGTCGACGAGCGGACCTTCGCGCGCTACCTCTACGTTCCCGAGCTGGCCGACGCCGACCTCGTGTGGCGCACGTCGGGGGAGCAGCGGCTGTCGAACTTCATGCTGTGGCAGGCGGCGTACTCGGAGCTGGTGTTCAGCGACGTGCTGTGGCCCGATGTCGACCGTCGGCACCTGTGGCAGGCCGTCGACACCTACGCCCGGCGGGACCGGAGGTACGGCGGAGCCGACCCGGCCGGGTGAGGCTAGGCTGAGGCCCTGCTCGGAGGGGGTCTCGCATGGAGCTGTTCCTGCTCGCGCTCGGCGGTGGCGGCCTCGTCGTCGCCGCAGGCGTCCGGCTCCGCGCCCGGCGCTTCGCCACCCGGGTCGACAAGGAGATCGCCGAGAGCGAGCTCGCAGACATCAGGCACCTCGCGGAGGCGGACGCGGTCCAGTTCGGTGAGGAGCTGGCGCGGCTCGACGCGCGCGTCGCCGACCTGGGCGAGGAGGCCCGGACCGACTACCAGGCGGCGCTCGACTCCTACGAGTCTGCGCTGCGGCTCGCGGACCGGCTGCGGACCCTGGACGACGTCAGCGAGGTCGTGGACGCGCTCGCTGTCGGGAGGTACGCCGCTGCCTGCGTGCTGGCCCGGTCGGAGGGGGCCCCGCTGCCCGCCTACCGCGTCCCCTGCTTCTTCGACCCCCGCCACGGCCCGGCCACGACCGAGGTGCTGTGGACCGCCGCTGGCCGGGGCACCCGCAAGGTGCCCGCATGTGCTCAGGACGCGGCCCGTCAGGCCGATGGTGCGCGGCCGGACGTCACCATGGTGCGGATCAACGGCCAGGAGGTGCCGTACTGGGCGGCCGGCGGGCTGCACCAGCCCTACGTGAACGGCTACGCGCCCCGGACCGCGCGCGAGGCCGGGCTCGACATCCGGAGCCGGCACTTCCTCGACAGCGACCCCAACCAGATCGGCGGCGGGGGCTTCCCGATCTGACCGGTTCCGGCGGTGGCCCCGGCCGGCGCGGCCTTCCCCCCGCCCCCGCTTGGCGGTTCACTGGGACCGTGGGTTCACTGCCGTCCGGGACGGTCACGCTGCTGTTCTCCGACATGGAGGGGTCCACCCGGCTGCTCTCCCGGCTGGGCGCGGAGTACGTCGTCGCCCTGGACGCCCAGCGGAGCCTCCTGCGTGAGGCATGGGCACGGCACGGTGGCACCGAGCTCGGCACCGAGGGCGACAGCTTCTTCGTGGTCTTCGACAACGCCCCGGAGGCCGTCCGCGCCGCGGTCGCCGGCCAGCGCGGGCTCGTGGACACCGAGTGGCCCGCCGGGCAGCGGGTCCAGGTCCGTATGGGGCTGCACACCGGGTCCCCGATGCCGCACCACGACTCCTACGTCGGGATGGACGTGCACCGCGCGGCGCGGGTGGCGGGCGCGGCGCAGGGCGGACAGATCCTGGTCTCGGACACCACCGCGTCCCTCGCCGCCAGCGCCGAAGGGTTCGGCTTCCGAGACCTCGGGCTGCACCAGCTCAAGGACCTCCCGCAGCTCGAGCACCTCTTCCAGGTCACCGCGGACGGCCTACCGCAGGACTTCGCGCCGGTGCCGTCGCTGGGCTCGGTGACGAACCTCCCGATGGCGACGACCCCGCTGCTCGGTCGCGACGCCGAGCGCACGCGGCTCGAGGCCCTGGTCGACGCGCCGGAGGCGCGTCTCATGACGCTCACCGGTGCGGGCGGCTCCGGCAAGACCCGGCTGGCGGTCGATGTCGCCGGTCGCGTCGCGCACCGGTTCCCGCAGGGCGTGTACTTCGTGCCGCTCGAGACCGTGCGCACCGCGGACCTGATGTGGACGACGATCGCGACGACCCTCAACGTGCCGCCCGAGGCGCGCACCAAGGCGGGTCTCTTCGAGCTCCTGGCGCACCGCACGTTCCTCCTGGTCCTGGACAACCTCGAGCAGGTGGACGGGGCCGGTGAGGTGGTCAAGGAGCTGCTCGGGGCCGCGCCCGGGCTGCAGGTGCTGGCCACCTCCCGGTTGCCGCTGCACGTCCCCGGAGAGCACGAGTTCCCCGTCTCGCCGCTGCCGCTCCCGGCGTCCGGCACCCTGTCGGCGGTCGAGGCGTCACCGGCGGTGCAGCTGTTCCTGCGCCAGGCCCGGCAGGTGCGCCCAAGCTTCACGCTCACCGAGGCCAACCGAGCCGACATCGCGGCGCTGTGCGCCCGGCTGGACGGGCTGCCGCTCGCGCTCGAGATCGCGGCTGCCCGCTCGAAACTGCTCGCCCCCAGGGCGCTGCTGAACCGGCTCGACTCAGCCCTCGACCTGCGCACCGCCGAGGTCGGGCGGTCCGGGCGCCAGCAGACGTTGCGCCAGGCGATCACCTGGAGCCACGAGCTGCTCGGTGAGGTCGAGAAGCGGCTCTTCCGCTCTCTCAGTGCCTTCGCCGGCGGCGCGGCCCTGGACTCGGTCGAGGCGGTGTGGTCGGTGACGGGCGGCCCGCACGACGCCTTCGAGGTGGTCGAGCGGCTGCTGGACGCGTCCCTCGTCATGGTGGGCGACGGGGAGGACGACGAACCGCGCGTCGAGATGCTCAACACGGTCCGTGCCTTCGCCGCCGAACAGCTCGAGGAGAGCGGCGAGTCGCCGGCGGTGCACGAGGCCGTCGTACGCCACTTCGAGGAGCTCATCGACGACCCCGACCGGGAAGGGGACTTCGAGGCCCGGGCGCGGTACCAGCGGCGGTTGGAGGTGGAGCACGAGAACTACCGCGCCTGTCTGGACTGGCTGCTGGACCACCTCGATGGGCGGGACGGCCCGAGCATCCGGGTGCTCGACCTGACGAACGCGCTCGTCGGGCGGCTCTGCCGTCCGCGCGGCTACCTGGCCGAGGGGCGGCGTTGGTGCGAGCGGGTCCTTGCCACGACCACCCTGCGCGACGACGTGTCGGTGGCCGCGGTGGAGACGCAGCTGGCCTCGATCATGGGCACGGTGGGCGAGCGGGAGGAAGCGGTCCCGATCCTGGACCACGCCGCCGAGGTGCTGGCCGCGACGGAGCCGAGCGAGCGGTGCTCGGCCGCGCAGCTGGAGCAGCTGAGGTCGGCGGTGCTGATCGGCCAGGCGATGGCCGCGCACACCCTGGGCGACTCCGACCGCGCGCGACGCCTCTACCAGGAGGGGCTGGAGCGTTTCGAGGACGCGGAGCTGAGGGGGCACCTGCTGCACAACTACAGCGTGCTGATCGGGGCGTCGGAGGGGCCGGAGGTGGCATTGAGGTACGAGCGGGAGACCGCGGAGCTGTTCCGGCAGGCGGGGGACGAGAACATGTGGGTGTTCGCCCGCCACAACGCCGCCTGCAGCCTCCGTGAGCTCGGCCGGCCCCAGGAGGCGCAGCAGGAGATGGCGGCGCTGTTCCCGCAGGTGGTCGCCACCCGGATGCCGGAGGCCGTCTGTGTCGTGGCGGAGGACTACGCCAGCGTGATGGCCGACCTCGGCCGGTTCGAGGAGACCGCGCTCCTCATCGGCGCCGCGTCGGCGATGCGCGAGCGGATCGGCGTCCCGCTCGACCCTCCGCAGGAGGCGGAGCTCGCCGAGCCGCTGGGCAGGGCACAGTCGGCCCTCGGCTCCCGGTGGGCGGAGCTCAAGGACAGGGGCGGCCGGATGACCGTCGAGCAGGCCGTGGCGGAGACGGAGTCGATGCAGCAGCAGCGCGTCCCCGCAGGCGGCTGATCAGACGCTGCCGTCCTCGCGGGTGGGGTTGTAGCGGATCCTCTCGGTGTCGACGTTCGCCGACGTCCTCGACGCACTGCTCGTCGACTGCTCCTCGCCGACCTCGACGGGGTCGACGCTCTCGGCGTCGTCGTGCCGCTTGCGGTCCTGACCGGTCATGTCTGCCTCCTGTCGCACCCGGAACGGGGCGGTCCCTCGATGGTGTGCCTCGAGGCGGGGTTTGCCAACCCCCCGGGCCCCCCTGTGCGGTGCGGCCGAGCCGTTCAGCGGCAGCGGGGGCAGAGGCCGAAGATCTCCAGGGTGTGGCTGACGTCGGCGTACCCGTGCTCGTCGGCCACCGCCGTGGCCCACCGCTCGACCGTCGGACCCTCCACCTCCACCGTCCTGCCGCAGCTGCGGCACACGAGGTGGTGGTGGTGCGTCCCGGAGCACCGGCGGTACCGGCTCTCGCCGTCCTCGGCGCGGAGCACGTCCACCTCGTCGGCCTCGGCCAGCGCCTGCAGCGTCCGGTAGACGGTGGACAGGCCGACGTGCTCGCCGCGGCCGCGGAGCAGCTCGTGGATCTCCTGCGCGGAACGGAAGTCGTCGAACTCCGCCAGGCATGCCGCCACCGCCCGCCGCTGCCGGGTCGGCCGCAGGGGCGCCGACGGCCCGGTGCCGCCGGCCCCGGTCGAGGAGTCAGTGCTCGTCATAGTGACCTCCGTGCGCAGCGTGGCGATGGCCGCCGTGCAGGTAGTCGACGTGGTCGCCGTGCGGCACCGCCTGGTGCCCGCAGTGCGGACCGTGCCGGTGCCCGTGCTCCTCCGGTACGACGGTGTGGTCGGTGTCCAGCGCGAACTCGTCGGCCACCTCCCCGAAGGGCTGTCGACGTCGGGTCCGGCGGCGCAGCCACATGCCGGCCGGCCAGGCAGCGGCGAACCCGGCGAGTGCGAGGAGCACGATCGTGGCGCCCGGGGCGGCGTCGAGGTTCGCCGAAGCGAGGATCCCGCCGACCGAGGCCAAGGTGCCCAGGCCCATGGCCGCCACCAGCGTCTCGCGGAAGGTCCGGGTGAGCTGCTGGGCGGTGGCGACCGGCACGACCATGAGCGCGCTCACCAGGAGCAGTCCCACGGTGCGCATGGCGACGGTCACGGTCACCGCGGCCAGCACGGACACCAGCAGGTTGTAGCCCCGGACGCGGAGGCCGGCCACCTGGGCGAAGTCGGGGTCGTGCGCCACCGCGAACAAGCGAGGGGCCAGCCCCAGGGCAACGCCGATGACGACGACCGCGAGCACGGTGGTGATCCAGATGTCCCGGTCGTCGACGGTGGTGATCGACCCGAAGAGGTAGCGGTTCAAGGTGGCCGCGCTCTGCCCGGCCAGCCCGGTGATCATCACGCCCCCGGCGATGCCGCCGTAGAAGAGCAGCGCCAGCGCCACGTCGCCGCTGGTGCCGCCACGGTCGCGGACGACCTCGATGACCACCGCGGCGAGGATGGCGACGACCACGGCGGTCAGGGTGGGGGAGGCGCCGGTGAGCAGTCCCACGGCGACGCCGGTGACGGCGACGTGGCCGATGCCGTCGCCCATGAGGGCCTGTCGTCGCTGCACGAGGTAGGTGCCCACCGCCGGGGCGGCGAGGCCGGTGACGAACGCGGCGAGCAGCGCCCGCTGCATGAAGTCGTAGGCGAGGAGGTTCACGGCCGGCCCACCTCGCCGTCGACCCGGTCGGCAGCCCGGTCCAGCGGGGTGCTCACGTCGGGGGAGTAGTCGGCGGGCGGCCGCTCCGGATGGTGGGCGTGGGCGTGCGGCACGTCGCGGAAGGACTCGAGCGGCGGCCCGTCGTAGGCGATCCGCCCGTCGCGCATCACGACGGTCCGGCCGATGAGCGGCTCCAGCGGGCCCATCTCGTGGGCGACCAGGAGGATCGTCGTGCCCGCGGCGGCGAGCCGTCGCAGGATGGCTGCGAATGCATCCTGGTGAGCCAGGTCCACTCCGGCGGTCGGCTCGTCCAGGACGAGCAGGTCGGGCTCGCCCGCGAGGGCGCGGGCGATCAGCACGCGCTGCTGCTGGCCCCCCGACAGCGTCGAGCAGCCGTCGCGGTCGCGGCCCTCCAGGCCCACCGCCCGGATCGCCGTACGCACTGCTTCCTTGTCGGCGCGCCGCATCGGCTGCAGGGGACGCCGGTGGGCGAGCCGTCCGGAGGCGACCACCTCCCGCACCGACGCGGGGACGCCTGCGGTCGCGGTGCTCCGCTGGGGCACGAAGCCGATGCGGCGCCAGTCGCGGAACCGGTCCAGGGAGGTGCCGAACAGCTCCACCGACCCGCGCCGCAGCGGCGCCAGCCCGAGGACGGTGCGCACCAGGGTCGACTTGCCGGAGCCGTTGGCGCCGAGCAACGCCACCACCTCGCCGCTGCGGACCGTCAGGTCGATGCCGCGCAGGATCGGCCGGCCGCCCAGGACGACGCCGCCGTCGGTCACGCGCAGGACGGTGTCGCCGCTCATCGGCACCCGTTCGCCTTCTGCAGGGCCGCGAGGTCCTGGCGCATCAGCGAGAAGTAGTCCTGGTCGGCCGTGCTGTCGCTGAGGCCCTCGATCGGGTCGAGGACCGCCGTCGTGAGCCCGAGGTCGGACGACAGCGTCTCGGCCATCTTGGGGCTGGCCAGGGTCTCGGAGAACACCGTCGTGATGCCCTCGGACCGGATGAGCTGCTGCAGCTGCGCGATGTGCGCCGGCGACGGCTCGGCCTCGGGCGACAGCCCGGCGATGGCGTACATGTGCAGCCCGTAGTGGATCGCCCAGTACTGGAAGGCGTTGTGACTCACGACCACGCTGTCCCGGGTGCAGTCGCTGAGCCCCTCGGTGATCTCGTCGTCGAGTGCCAGGAGGCGGCGCTCGAGAGCCGCAGCGTTCTGGGCGTAGTCGTCGGCGCGCTCGGGGTCCGCCTCGGCCAGCGCGTCGGCGACCTGGCTGGCGACCGCCGCCAGCCGCGTCGGGTCCAGCCAGAAGTGCGGGTCCTTGTCGCCGTCGGACTTCTCCGCGGCCTGGAACGACTCGTCCTCGGCGTGCGCATGGGCGTCCTCGGAGACCGGAATGAGGCGGGCCGGATCCGCGGCGTCCACCACGACCCGGTCCCCGCCTTCGTCGGCCGCCTGGTCGACGGCGTCGTCGACGGCCGGCTGGAAGCCGCGCAGGTAGACCAGCACGTCGGCGTCGAGCACCTCGGCGGTCCGGGACACCGACAGCTCGAGGTCGTGCGGCTCCGTGCCGGGGGAGGTGAGGTTGACGACGTCGGCGTGGTCGCCGGCGACCTGCTCGGCGACGAACTGCAGGGGGTAGATCGAGGTGACCACCGTCGTCCCGGCGGAGCCGTCGGAGTCGCTGCTGTTGCCGCAGGCGGTCAGGGCGGGGAGCAGGAGGAGCAGGAGGAGTGCGGCGCGGAGTCTCATGATGACAATCATTCTCAAGTAGTTGACAACGATTGTCAAAAATGGCTCGGCCGGCGCCCCGGCGGCCCGTGCCCGGGGCGCGCCGGGCACAGTGGCCCCGTGACGCTCCTGGACCACGGCATCTGGTGGCACGTGTACCCGTTGGGGGCGACCGGCGCGCCCGTCCGACCCGCTGACGGGCAGGTGGCCGGCGCGTGGCCGGTCGAGCACCGGCTGCGACGGCTGGAGCCCTGGCTGGACTACGTCGTCGAGCTCGGGTGCTCCGGCCTCCTGCTGGGTCCGGTCTTCGCCTCCGTCTCGCACGGCTACGACACCCTCGACCACTTCCGCATCGATCCGCGGCTCGGTGACGAGGCCGACTTCGACCACCTCGTCGAGCAGGCCCGGGCCCGAGGGTTGAGCGTGCTCCTCGACGGGGTGTTCAACCACCTGGCCAGGGGCCACCCGCGGCTGACGGGCGCGGGGACGGACCAGGCATCGCTTGCGAAGCGCGGCCGGCAGGGCGAGCTCGTCGGCTGGGAGGGACACCGCGAGCTCGTCGAGCTGGATCACGAGCAGGAGGCCGTGAGGGCGCTGGTCGCCGAGGTGATGCTGCACTGGCTGCGGCGCGGGGTCGCCGGTTGGCGTCTCGACGTGGCCTACGCGGTCCCTCCGGAGTTCTGGCGCGACGTCCTGGGGCGCGTGCGGCGGGAGTTCCCGGACGCGCTCTTCCTCGGTGAGGTGATCCACGGCGACTACGCGGCGATCGCGCAGGCCGGCACCTTGGACTCCGTCACCCAGTACGCCCTGTGGAAGGCGATCTGGAGCTCGATCGTCGACCGCAACTTCTGGGAGCTGGCCTGGGCGCTGGAGCGGCACCAGGAGTTCAGCAGTCAGCTGGTCACCCAGACCTTTGTCGGCAACCACGACGTCGACCGGATCGCGAGCACCGTAGGGGACCACGGAGCCGTGCTGGCCGCGGTGGTGCTGTTCACGGTGCCGGGGATGCCGTCGGTCTACTACGGCGACGAGCAGGGGTTCCGGGGGCGGCGCGGCGAGGGCTTCGCGGCCGACGACCCGGTGCGTCCTCCGCTCCCGGACGACCCCGCCGGGCTCGCGCCGCTCGGCGCGTGGCTCCACGAGATCTACCGCGCGCTCATCTCGCTGCGCCGGCGACACCCGTGGCTGGTGAGGTCCTCGGTCGAGGTGCTGGACAAGACCAACACCGAGCTCCGCTACCGGTGCGCCGGGGCCGGCCACACCCTGACCGTGAGCCTCGGCACGGTCCCCGGACCCTGGGTCACCGTCACGGTGGGCGGCGAGGAGTCCTTCGCATGGCGGTCGCCGGACTGACCACGGGGGCTACGCTGCCCGCGTGCTCGTCGTCACCCGTTTCCGCGTCCCGAGCGATGCCGAGGGGTTCCGGTCCCGGCTGGAGGGCGCGCTGGCGGCGCTGGCCGCCCAGCCCGGCTTCCTCGACGGTCAGCTCGGCCGCAACGTCGACGACCCGGGCCTGTGGGTGCTCCAGACCCGGTGGGCCGGTCCGGGTGCCTACCGGCGGGCCCTGTCGGCGTACGACGTGAAGGTCACCGCCTGGCCGGTCCTCGGCGAGGCCGTCGACGAGCCGACGGCCTACGAGCTCGTCACGCCGGGGGAGCCGCTCAACAAGGCGCAACCGCGAGAGAACGGCTGAGCCCGGGCGTTAAGGTTGGTCCTTCGACTCCGTCGATCTGGCCGCGTTCCGGCCGACCCAGCAGCCGACCAGCATCCCCGTTCCCCAGGAGCAGCCGCGTGTCCGCCCAGTCCACCAAGCCAGGTGCCACCATCGACAGCGTCGTGAGCCTCGCCAAGCGCCGGGGTTTCGTCTTCCCCTGCGGCGAGATCTACGGCGGCACCCGTTCCGCCTGGGACTACGGCCCGCTCGGTGTCGAGCTCAAGGAGAACATCAAGCGCCAGTGGTGGCGGTCCATGGTCCAGAGCCGCGAGGACGTGGTCGGCCTCGACTCCAGCGTCATCCTGCCGACGCAGGCCTGGGTGGCCAGCGGTCACGTGGACACCTTCACCGACCCGCTCACCGAGTGCCAGTCGTGCCACAAGCGGTTCCGGGCCGACCACCTCCAGGAGGCGGTGTTCGAGAAGGCTGCGAAGAAGGACGACAGCCTGGGTTCCCCCGATGACGTGGACATGGCGTCGATCGCCTGCCCGAACTGCGGCACGCGCGGCGCGTGGACCGAGCCGCGGCAGTTCTCCGGGCTGCTCAAGACCTACCTCGGCGTGGTCGAGGACGAGTCCGGCCTGCACTACCTCCGGCCGGAGACCGCGCAGGGCATCTTCCTGAACTTCGCCAACGTGGTGACCAGCGCCCGCAAGAAGCCGCCGTTCGGCATCGCGCAGATCGGCAAGAGCTTCCGCAACGAGATCACCCCGGGCAACTTCATCTTCCGCACGCGCGAGTTCGAGCAGATGGAGATGGAGTTCTTCGTCGTGCCCGGCAGCGACGAGAAGTGGCACCAGTACTGGATCGACGAGCGCACCGACTGGTACGTCGACCTCGGCATCAAGCGGGACAACCTGCGCCACTACGAGCACCCGCACGAGAAGCTGTCGCACTACTCCAAGCGCACCGTCGACATCGAGTACCGCTTCAACTTCGCCGGGTCGGAGTGGGGCGAGCTCGAGGGCATCGCAAACCGGACCGACTTCGACCTGTCCACGCACAGCAAGCACTCCGGGCAGGACCTCTCCTACTACGACCAGGCGCAGAACGAGCGCTACACGCCGTACGTCATCGAGCCGGCAGCGGGCCTGTCCCGCAGCCTGATGACGTTCCTGGTCGACGCCTACGCCGAGGACGAGGCGCCCAACACCAAGGGCGGCGTCGACAAGCGGACCGTGATGCGGCTGGACCCGCGGCTGTCGCCGGTCAAGGTGGCGGTGCTCCCGCTGTCGCGCAACGCCGACCTCAGCCCGAAGGCCAAGGACCTGGCCGCGGAGCTGCGCAGGAGCTGGAACGTCGAGTTCGACGACGCCGGTGCCATCGGTCGCCGGTACCGTCGTCAGGACGAGATCGGCACGCCGTACTGCCTCACCGTGGACTTCGACTCGCTGGAGGACAATGCGGTGACCCTCCGCGAGCGCGACTCGATGAGCCAGGAGCGGGTCGGCATCGACCAGGTGCGCGGCTGGCTCGCCGAGCGCCTGCTCGGCTGCTGACCCGGGACAAGGAGAACCGCCCCCATGAGCCCCCGCAACCGTCCGGGCCGCCGGACCCTCCAGGCGGCCGCCCTGCTCGCCTCCGCCTCGCTCGCACTCACCGCCTGCGGCGGCGGCGACGAGCCCGACCAGCAGGCCGACGACGCCGCCATGCAGTCCGCGGCGGCCGAGCCCAGCGCGTCGGGCACCGCTGAGCTGCCGAAGGGCAAGGAGGTCACCGCTCCGGGCGCGCAGCTGGCCTTCGGGGACACCGCCGTCGTCGACTACGACAACAAGGTGCAGAGCACGGTCCTCAAGCTGCGCGTGGACTCGGCCGCGCAGGGGTCGCTCGACGACTTCAAGGGTTTCGAGCTCGACGACCCCTACAAGCGGCGCGGCAACTACTACTACGTCCGGGTGGCGGTGAAGAACGCCGGCAAGGCCACCGTCGGCGACGTGCCCGTGCCGCTGTGGGGGATCAGCGGGAACAACACGCTGCTCCAGGCGGTCGAGTTCAAGTCGTCGTTCGCCAAGTGCCCCACGCAGCCCTTGCCGAAGAAGTTCCGGCCGCACGACCAGTTCAAGACCTGCCTGGTGTTCCTCTCACCTGACAAGGGCAAGCTGGCCGGGGTGAGCTACCGCCCGACCGAGGACTTCGTGCCCATCGAGTGGCACGGGAAGGTCAAGATGCTCCCGAAGCACAAGGGCAAGGACTCGAAGAAGGGCAAGGGCAAGAAGCAGTGAGCGCCGCAGCGACCTCGGCCGCCGGGCTGACGCTGGGGTCACTGCACGTGGAGACCCCGGTCGTGCTGGCCCCGATGGCCGGGATCACCAACGCGGCGTACCGGCGGCTCTGCCGGGAGCAGGGCGCGGGGCTCTACGTCTGCGAGATGATCACCTCCCGCGGCATCGTGGAGCGCGACGAGACCACGCTGGCCATGCTGGTCTTCGACGAGACCGAGGACGTCCGGTCGGTGCAGCTCTACGGCACCGACCCGGTCTACGTCGGCAAGGCGGCGGAGATCCTCTGCGCGGAGTACGGCGTCCACCACATCGACCTGAACTTCGGCTGCCCGGTCCCCAAGGTGACCCGCAAGGGCGGCGGGGGAGCGCTGCCGTGGAAGCGGGGGCTGCTCGCCGACATCTTGGAGTCCGCGGTGGACGCCGCCGAGCCGTACGGCGTACCGGTGACCATGAAGACCCGCAAGGGCATCGACGAGGACCACCTGACCTACCTCGACGCCGGCCGGATCGCGCAGGAGACCGGCTGCGCGGCCATCGCGCTGCACGGCCGCACGGTGGCGCAGTCCTACTCGGGGCAGGCCGACTGGGACGCGATCGGCGAGCTCGTCGCGCACGTCGACGTCCCGGTCCTCGGCAACGGCGACATCTGGGAGGCGGCCGACGCGCTGCGGATGGTGGAGCGGACCGGCGCCGCCGGGGTGGTCGTGGGACGCGGCTGCCTGGGCAGGCCCTGGCTGTTCCGCGACCTCGCCGCCGCCTTCGCCGGCCGCCCGGCGGCGCACCTGCCCACGCTCGGTGAGGTGGCGGCCATGATGCGCCGGCACGCGGAGCTGCTGGTGCAGCACATGGGCGAGGAGCGGGGGTGCAAGGAGTTCCGCAAGCACGTGTCCTGGTACCTCAAGGGCTTCCCGGTCGGCGGGGAGCTCCGCCGGGCACTCGCGCTGGTCGACACCCTCGATCGGCTGCACGGCCTGCTGGCCCACCTCGACCCTGCCGAGCCGTTCCCGGTGGCCGAGCTCGGGACGCCCCGCGGCCGCCAGGGCAGCCCGCGGCGGGTGGCGCTGCCCGAAGGCTGGCTGGACGACCCGATGGGTGCCGGATCCGTGGGTGCCGAAGACCTCGAGTCCGGGTCCGGCGGCTGAGGCGATCCCGGCGGTCGGGTATCGGTCGAGGTCAGCACCTTGAGGACCGGAACCGTCGGAATTCCCTTGCTGGCAACGGAATTCGTGGTGCGGTCCGGGTCACACCCGAAGGGAGGGTTTGACCGCCTGTGAGTCCGGGCACACAGGCGGGTCGAAAAGTGACCTTGGGCCTGGGACTGTGCTTGACTCGCCGACCGTTGTCCCTGACGTCGACTCGAAATGGGGCTCTCCTCATGACCACAGCGCGACACCGGGTTACCGCCCGCCTCGCCGCGCGGTTCGGCAAGTTCTCTCGACTGGCCGTGCTCTCCTCCGTCGCAACCGCCACCGTGGTTGCCATCGGGGTGACCGCTGCGCCGTCCGACGACTCCGTCCAGGACCGGTCCACCCAGCTCGCCGGCAGCATCGGCGCCGGCCTGTCCACCGCTGACCTCGACCGCCTCGCTGCGACCCGCGACGGCCGCACCTCGCGGACCGCCCGGCGGATCGCCCTGCAGCCCAAGCCCACCGGCCACAAGTTCGCCACCGCACCGCTCAACGTTTGGACCGCTCCTCGCGAGGGCGGCAAGCGGGTCGGGCTCATCGAGTGGGGCACCCGCCTCTCCGTCACCGGCCAGACCGTCGGGCACTGGGCCGAGGTGCTCGTGGGCGACGGCAAGCAGCGGGCCGCCCGCTGGGTCAACGCCGACTACCTGGCGAAGCACAAGCCCAAGCCGGAGCCGGAGCCGGAGGAGACGCCCGAGCCGTCCTCGAGCTCCTCGCCCTCGACCGCGCCGACCACCAGCGGCCTCTCCAGCGCGCCGTGCCCGGACGGCTCCTCGATCGAGTCCGGCATCACGCCGTCGGCGGTGGCGGTCTACCGCGCGGTGTGCGCGGCGTTCCCGCAGCCGACGACGTACGGCGGCTACGACGCGCACGGCGAGCACGCCGACGGGCGCGCCATCGACATCATGATCTCCGGCTCGGTGGGCCAGCAGATCGCCGACTGGCTGCGCGCGAACGCAGGCGCCCTGCACATCCGGGACATCATCTTCGCCCAGCACATCTGGACTCCCGAGCGGGCCGGAGAGGGCTGGCGGTACATGTCCGACCGCGGGTCGAGCACCGCCAACCACTACGACCACGTGCACGTCGCGGTCTTCTGATTCTGTCGGAAGTTACATCTAACGCATGATTCATGCGTTAGATGTACGCGTGAACCGGCTCCTCCGGCGTGACTTCCCGTGCGACGGTCTTGTGCCCGATCGGGGCTTGACCTGCGGCTTCGCCCACAGGGTTACATCTGATGCAGGATCCTTACATTTAATGTAAGGTCACCAAGCATGGCATCTCGGGACGATGGTGGGCATGGCTCGGTGGTCGCGCTGCGGCCGGGCAACGTGTCGGTGTTGCGCCCGGGCGAGCAGCTCTTCGATGACATGCTTGCCGGCTGGGCCGGCCAGCAGTCGTCCCGGCTGCTGTCGTCGAAGACGATCGAAACGAGGGAAGCTCAGATCCGGCGGTTCGCAGGCTTCTGCGCCGCCTCGCCGTGGGAGTGGGCCGCGAGCGATGTCGAGGAGTGGACCACCGAGTTGTTGTCGGGACCCCGGCCGCTGACTCCGTCGACGATCCGGGCCTACCAGAACGCGGTGGCGCTGTTCTGCTCCTACCTGACCGATGCCCGCTACGGCTGGGCCGATCAGTGCATGGAGCTGTTCGGCACCCATCCGGTCCAGGTCTGTCACGAGTGGAACACCGCCATCCACGTCGCCGACCACGAGGCACGTCCAGCGGTCCGCCCGCTGACCCGGGACGAGGTCCAGGCGTTGTTCGACCACGCCGACGATCACGTCGACTTCGCCCGCACCTCGAAGCGGAAGGGCTGGCTGACCCTGTACCGCGACGCGACCCTGTTCAAGGTCATCTATGCCTACGGCCTGCGCCGTCGTGAAGCGGCGATGCTCGATCTCCATGACTTCACCCGCAACCCCAAAGCAGTGGAGTTCGGTCGCTACGGCGTGTGCAACGTCCGATGGGGCAAGGCCAGCCGCGGTTCCCAGCCTCGCCGACGAGCCGTGTTGACGGTGTTCGACTGGACCCGGCCAGTTCTGGAGGAGTACGTCGAAGAAGTGCTCCCGCGCTTCGGGATGGCGGAGGGGGCGGTGTTGTGGCCCACTGAACGACAGAGCCGAATCCGGCTGGCTCACGTCGACGACCGGTTCGCCGATTGGCGCGACCAGCTTGCCTTGGATCCGGTGCTACATCCGCACTGCCTGCGGCACTCGTACGTGACCCATCTGATCGAGGACGGCTTCGACCCGCTGTTCGTCCAGCAGCAGGTCGGCCACCGCTGGGGATCGACAACCGCGCTCTACTTCGGGGTGTCGGGCGACTACCGCAACCGCGTGCTGCGCCAAGCCTTGGACGACGCGTTCAGCCCACTGAGCGTCGCTCCCGCTGAAAGGAACTGAGCAGCCATGACCCTGCCGATCACGAAGACCGTCGCCTACCGCTGGCACCTGCGAAAGGTGATGAGCGACAACGGCCTGCACAACACGACCGACCTCGTACCCCTGCTCGCCGACCGGGGCGTGGTGATGACCTCCACGCAGGTCTACCGGATCGTCACCGGCGAACCCGAGCGCCTCAACATGCGACTGCTCGCCGCGCTGTGCGACATCTTCGGCTGCACTCCCAACGACCTCATCGAGCCCTACGTCGTTGCCACCTCCAAGCGCGGGCGGAAGGCCGCCGGCGCGGCCGCGGCGGCCACTGGCGCCGGTCCAGTGAGCAAGAACCGGCCACGACGAGCCACCATCACCGGCGCCAACAACGACGCCTGAGCGGGCCGCTTTGCCGTCACCTGCCGCACAGCCCTGCGCGGACTGCGGCCGGGCACGCAGCGGCCGCGCGCCCGGAGTGCTGATCTGCCACTGCCATGAGAAGCGCCGAGCAGCCCAGCAACTTGCCGCCAAACGTGCCGACCAGGTGGCCATCGTGACCGGACTGCTCGTTGCACTCGACCCGACGGTGGCTCAGGGGCATGTCGGGGACCTGATCACTCAGGTCGCTCCCGCACCCAGCGCCCGCGCTGCGCTCGCCCGCCACCTCGCCGCACACCCCGGGGCGTTGACCGCGGGTGGCTCACGGATGCCCAAGGTCGTCGCCGAGTTCATCTACGCCGCCACCGCAGCTGGCATCAACGGGTTGATCTCACCAGGCTGCGCGCTCTGCGGCCGTCCGCGAACGCTGTTCCACACCCACGGCGACGGCGAGCGGATCTGCACGACCTGCTACAGCCGGCTCCGCGTCGCGACCTGCGGGACCTGCGGCCGGGACGGGCAGCACATCAAGGCCCGCAACAGCGATGGCGAGCCGGTCTGTGCTCGCTGCTGCAACCAAGCCAGGCATCCCGATCCCTGCGCGGGATGTGGCAGGCTCCGCCGTCTGTGACGCTCGTCGATCGATGGGCTCGACTACTGCCGTGGATGCCAGGCCAAGCGGGCACCGACCGAACCATGCTCGATGTGCAGGCAGGACCGTCGCGTCAACGTCCGCACTCCTGACGGCGATGCGGTCTGCTCCGCCTGCTACGCGAAGAGCCGCACAAGTACCGACGTCTGCGACGAGTGCGGCGCGGTCGGCCCGCTCAACGCCCGGGCTGAGGGACGCAGCGGTGTCGGCAAGAACCTCTGCTTCCGCTGCTACCGGCATCCCAAACGCGAGTGCGGCATCTGCGGCCGGACCCGACGCGTCGCGCTCAAGGCCACCGCGACCAGCCCCGACATCTGCCCGACCTGTTACCAAGCGCCGATGGTCAGCTGCACCGCCTGCGGGCAGCACGCGCTCGGCCGTCGAGCCACCAAGAACGGCAGCGCCTGGTGCTTCGGCTGCCAGGCCACCGATCGGATCGACCGTCTCCTCGCCGGACCCGATGGCTCCATCCCGCTCGGGATCAAGGACGTCCGGGACGTCCTCGTCGTGACCCAGCGACCCCGTTCCATCCTGAGCAACTGGGACCGCATCGAAAGCCTCAGCCTGCTCGCACGCCTTGCTCGTCAGCACGACGTGCTCAGCCACGAGTTGCTCGACGCCGAAGGCGACCGGTTCTCCGTCGGCTACCTACGTGCCCTCCTCGTCGCCACCGGCGTCCTTCCCGACCGCGACGAGCACGCCACCCGTCTCGGACGCTTCGCGGCCGCCGTCATCGACGAAGTCGCCGACCCTCGACACCAGCAGACCCTGGGACGCTACGCCCGCTGGCACGTCATCGCCCGTGCCAAGCCCGATCGCCACGGCCAGCTCAGCCCAGCCGTCGCCGACCGCTGCCGGCAAGAGATCCGAAGCGCCCAACGCTTCCTCGACCATCTCGCTGGGCGCGGCCGGACCGTCGACGACTGCACCCAAGCCGACCTCGAATCCTGGCTCTCGACACGACGCTCGACCCGGATCCGATTCCCACGCTGGCTCCTCGACAACGGCCACCTGCCCGGCCTCGCCCTGCCCGACGCCGTCCCAGCGGCAGGACCCCGCGGCCACGCCGACCAGGACGAACACTGGGCACTCGTGCGCCGAATGCTCCATGACCAGGACGCCGCCAACCCCGAAGACCGCGCAGCGGCCTGCCTCGTCCTGCTCTACGCACAACCCCTCAGCAAGATCGTCTCCCTCACCACCGACGACGTCACCAATGGCGACGACGGCACCTACCTCAGGCTCGGCCCGGAGCCACTCCTACTGCCGCCGCCCCTGGACGCGCTCGTGACCTCGCTGCCGATTGCCAAGCCGTTCGGCGCGGCCAGCACCCTGGCCGACGAACGCTGGCTGTTCCCCGGCAAGTGGGCCGGCCACCACCAGAACCCGACCTCGTTAATGGGCAGGCTCAACAGGCTCGGCATCACCACCAGAGTCAGCCGCAACGCGGCCATGCTCCACCTCGCGGCCACCGTCCCGCCCGCCGTGTTCGCCAGCCTCATCGGCGTCAGCATCGGCGCCGCCACGAAGTGGGCCGAGTACGCCGGAAGCAGCTGGACGACCTACGCGTTATTGCCTCGCCCGCGCCCGCGATGAGCGTCGGCGATCACCTGACCTGCTACTCGCACCCGGCGTTGGGGTCTGGGGTCCCCGGGTCGGCCCGCCGGAATGAGGCGCGTTGGCCCTGATCACCGCGGAACTCGGCCCGGTTGGGGCCGAGCAGGATCCAGCTGCCCGAGGTCTCGTTCTCATCCCAACCTGGCGGCGGGTTGTGATCTCCCAGCGGCGGATCGGCCAGCCACAACTGACCGTCGACGGTGACGCTGACCACCCCACAGTGGGACGTCACTGTCACCGGCACGGGCGTCGCACAGGGCAGGGTCCCGGTCAGGAATCTTGCGATCTCGTTGTCGCCCTGGACCCAGAAGCGATCCGGAACATCAAGGCCTCGCAGGAAGCTGATTGAGGCGTCCCGGTCGGCGGTGACCCCGAAACCCCCCATCTCGTCCGGGCCGTCCCGATCGATGCCTCGGCGAGTCGTTGTAGCAACAACCTCTGCAGTTCGATTCCTTGAGCCTCGTTGAGCCGCCAGGCCGGGTTGGGATTCCCGGAGAAGATGTTCAACTCGACGATGAAGCCGGCGCCGACGGGTGAGATCGTCCTTGGGAAGTCGCAGGTCGGCGTCGCGGACTGGCTCGCAGTCTGGGCGAGCTCGACCGGCGTCGTCACCGTCTCGCCTTCAGCCCCCTCACCGCCCAGCTGCCATAGCAGGTCGTAGGTGCCGCCGGTGCCCAGCTTCACTGCCGGGGACCCGATCTGCATCGCAAAGTCGAGGTGCCCATCCGCTGGGATCGCTTCCGGGGACTGGTCGCAGTTCAGGTAGCCGGTCTCGACGGTTGTCAGGTACTGCACCCGGTAGTACGGGCAGGGATCCAGGGAGACGGGAACGGAACCCAGATTGGCGATGCGCACGATGAACCTCAGCGGCTCGCCGACTCGCGCCGGCTCGTCGACGATCAACTGCAACTCGATCGGCTCACCGGCAAGAGGCGGTGCGACGCTTCCGGGCGGCACCGGGTCAGGTCCCGGCGGGGTTGACGCCCAAGGAATCACCGACGGCGTCTGGCCGCTCGGTGGCGATTGGCCATCGTTGTTCGGGCCCAGCGTGGCAACGGCGAAGCTGCCGGCAACGATGGCGAAGACCGCGGCGCCCGCTGCAACAACAGACACGCGGTTTCGCCGCTCACGCGCCGCGCGACGCTCGATGGTTGCCGCATCCAGGTCCGGCGCCGCGGGAACCGCACGCTTCAAGAGATCTCGCAGGTTCTGCTCACTCATGACTCCTCCAGGAACTCCGACACCCGCAGCGTCTTGAGCGCGCGAGCAGTCTGGCTCTTGACAGTGCCCACGCTGACGCCGAGCGCTTCGGCAGTCTGGGCTTCGGTGAGGTCGTCGTAGAACCGCAGGACAATCACTGCTCGCTGCCCCCGCGGCAGCAAGGCCAGCGCGGCCAACACATCCCGCCGCACAGCGAGATCCGCGTCGGCGCTCCAACCCTCAGGCAGCTCAGCCGTCGGCACCTCGCCCGTCCAACGGCGGCGGCGCCAGTCCGTGAAGGTCGTGACCAGGGCCCGGCGGACGTACCCGTCGACCGAACCATCCGCCGCGATCTTGTCCCACCGGCGCCAACACTTCACCAGGGCGGTCTGCACCAGGTCCTCAGCTCGCTGCGCATCACCAGTCAGCAGCCAAGCGCTCTTCCACAAGGCGCGGCCACGCGTCGCGACGTACTCCTCGAACGTCGGCGACACCTCCATGACCCCAGCCTCACCCATCAACGACCTCCTGGCCGTACAACGAGGCGGGCGCGGCGAATGGTTGTCGCCCTGCGGTGGGGCGTCAGCTATTCAGCCAGTTGGATCATCGAACGTCGCCAGCAAACGCAGCGACGCCCCCTTCCGGCCACCGGGAGGGGGCGTCCTGGTGTCGTGGGCTGCTCCGGCTGTCGGTGGTCGCCGCTAGGGTCGGCGCGATGGGGTCGACGGAGCGGTACGACGAGGCGGCGCGCGCACGCTGGGTGTGCGAGCCCGGCAAGCAGTCCGCCCGGACACCGTTCGAACGGGACCGGGCACGGGTGGTGCACAGCGCCGCCCTGCGCCGGCTGGCCGCGAAGACCCAGGTGGTCGGCCCGCAGAGCGACGACTTCGTCCGCAACCGGCTCACGCACACCCTCGAGGTCGCCCAGGTCGCCCGGGACCTGGCGCGCCAGCTCGGCTGCGACCCCGACGTCGTCGAGACCGCGGCGCTGGCCCACGACCTGGGTCACCCGCCGTTCGGGCACAACGGCGAGCGTGCCCTGGACGAGATGTGCGGCGAGGCGGGCGGCTTCGAAGGCAACGCGCAGACGCTGCGGATCCTCACCCGGCTCGAGGCCAAGTCGGTCGACGAGCGGGGGAACAGCGTCGGTCTCAACCTCACCCGGGCGACCCTCGACGCGTCCACCAAGTACCCGTGGACCCGCGCCGACGCCGCGCCCGCCTTCGGCGCCAACGCCGACGGGACCCCGAGGGCGGTGGCCAAGTTCGGGGTCTACGACGACGACGTGGCCGTCTTCACGTGGCTCCGGCAGGGCGCCGAGCCGGGGCGCCGGTGTCTCGAGGCGCAGGTGATGGACCTGGCCGACGACATCGCCTACTCCGTGCACGACATCGAGGACGGCGTCGTGGCCGGCCGCATCGACCTGGCCACCCTCGCCGACCCGGGGTTGCGGACCGAGGTGTGGTCGACCGTTCGGGAGTGGTACCTCCCCGCAGCCGAGCCGGCTGCCCTGGATGCCGCCCTGGACCGGATGGTCGAGCGGGTCGGCTGGCCCACGCCGGCGTACGACGGGAGCCGGGCGGCGCTCGCCGCGCTGAAGAACCTGACCTCGCGCCTCATCGGGGACTTCTGCCGCAGCGCCACGGCGGCGACCCACGACGCGTTCGGGCACGCGCCCCTGGCCCGCTACGCGGCCGACCTGGTGGTGCCGGAGGACACCGCGCTGGAGATCTCCGTCCTCAAGGGCGTCGCTGCCCACCTCGTGATGCGCGCGGAGGACCGGCTCGCCGCCCTGGACCGGCAGCGCGAGGTCCTCGTCGACCTGGTCGGGGCCATCAGCGACCGCGGCCCGCAGGTGCTCGACGCGCCGTTCCGCGCCGACTTCGCGGGTGCGGACGACGACGCGGACCGGCTGCGCGTGGTGGTCGACCAGGTCGCGAGCCTCACCGACGCGTCGGCGATGACCTGGCACGCGGCGCTGTGCCCACACCCGGGCTGAGCCCTGTTGACCGTGCCGTGGTGGTGCCGGTCGCCCGACATAGACTGCGCGGGTGGCAGGGCTGATCCGCGAGGATGACATCGCGCTGGTGCGCGAGCGCGCGGACATCGTGGAGATCGTCCGGCAGTACGTCACCCTCAAGCCCGCCGGCGGCGGGGCGTTCAAGGGGCTGTGCCCGTTCCACGACGAGAAGAGCCCGTCGTTCCACGTCCGGCCCGGCAAGGGCTACCACTGCTTCGGCTGCCAGGCGGGCGGCGACGTCATCTCGTTCCTCATGGAGCACGACGGCCTGCCGTTCACCCAGGCCGTGGAGTACCTCGCCGACAAGGCCGGGATCCAGCTGCGCTACACCGAGGGCGACGACCGGCCGCAGCAGCGCGACCGCAACCCCCGGCACCGGCTCGTCGAGGCGCACAAGCTCGCGCAGCAGTTCTACGCCGGCCACCTCGAGGGCCCGGAGGCGATGGTCGCCCGCCAGTTCCTCGCCGAGCGGGGCTTCGACAAGGACGCGGCCGCCACGTTCGGCCTGGGGTTCGCCCCGCGCGACGGCGACGCGCTCTACAAGCACCTGCGGCAGAAGCAGTTCACCGACGCCGAGCTGGTCGCCGCCGGCCTGGTGGCCGAGGGGCGGACCGGGCACTACGACCGGTTCCGCGGCCGGCTGCTATGGCCGATCCGGGAGACCAACGGCGACACGATCGGCTTCGGGGCGCGGCGGCTGTTCGACGACGACCGGATCGAGGCGAAGTACCTCAACACCCCCGAGACGTCGATCTACAAGAAGAGCCAGGTGCTCTACGGCATCGACCTCGCCCGCCGGGAGATCGCCCGGTCCTCGCAGGCCGTCGTCGTCGAGGGCTACACCGACGTGATGGCCTGCCACCTCGCCGGCGTGCCCACCGCCGTCGCGACCTGCGGCACCGCGTTCGGCGACGAGCACGGCAAGGTGATCCGGCGGCTGCTCACCGACCACGACGACTTCCGCGGCGAGGTCATCTTCACCTTCGACGGTGACGAGGCGGGGCAGAAGGCGGCCCTGCGCGCCTTCGAGGGCGACCAGAACTTCGCCGGACAGACGTACGTCGCCGTGGAGCCGTCCGGCAAGGACCCGTGCGACCTCCGGCTGGCCGACGGTGACGCCGCGGTCCGCGAGCTCGTCGCGCGGCGGGTGCCGCTCTACCGGTTCGTGCTCTCCAACGTCGTACGCCGCTATGACCTCGAGCGGGCCGACGGCCGCATCGACGCCGTGCGCGAAGCGGCCAAGCTCGTCGTCGCGATCCGGGACAAGTCGAAGGTGGACGCCTTCGCCCGCGAGCTCGCCGGGATGGTCGGCGTCGACGTCGAGGAGGCCCGCGCGGCGGTACGCCGGGCGGCGAACCGCCGTACGTCGCCGGCGACCGACTCCCGGCCGCACGCGGCGCCGGCCCAGCCCCAACGGCCGGCCGGTCCGCCGATGCCCGGGCTCCGCGACCCGCGCTTCGCGCTCGAGCGGGAGACGCTCAAGCTCGTCGTGCAGTGCCCTCAGGTGGTGGCGCCGGTGGCGGCCGACCTCGGCGACAACGACTTCACCCACCCGCTCTACCAGGTGATCTGGGACACCGCGGCGGCGCTCGGTGGCCCGGCCGCAGCGCCCGAGGCCGACGTCTGGGTGGGCAAGCTCCGGGACTCGCTGCTCGGGCAGTTCGACGACGACCCCACCCACCCGGCGGTCCGCGCCCTCAACGCTCTCGCCGTGGAGCCGGTGCTGGCTGCGAAGGAGCCCGATCAGGCCTACGCCGCCGCCCACGTCTACCGGCTGCAGGAGGTCACCGCGATGCGGCGCATCGCCGACCTCAAGTCCAAGCTGCAGCGCACCAACCCGGTCGAGGAGGCCGCCGACTACAACCGGATGTTCGGCGAGCTCGTCGCGTTGGAGAGCCACCGCCGGACCCTGCGCGAACGCGCCATCGGGGTCGTCGACTGATGCGTCTCCGCCCTGGCCCGGACCTCCCCCGGCCGGTCCGCTCCGCCGTCACCGGCCGACCGCTCGCCGTCGCCGAGGCCGACGACGGCAGCTGGCTGGTCGGCACGCGGGACGCCTTCCACGTCGTCCGGCCCGACGGCACGCCGGTACTCGCTCTGCCGTGGGAGCAGGTGCTCCGCGCCGACTGGGACAGTGACACCGCGACGCTGCGGGTCGAGCGGGTCGAGGACTACGGCAGCCCGGTGACGCCGTACTCCTTCGTGCTGCCGGAGCCGGGGACGCTGCTCTCCCTGGTCCGCGAGCGGATCACCGCCAGCGTGCTCCTGCAGCGCCGGGTCGAGCTCGGGCGCAAGCGCGGCCTGACCGTCATCGGCCGGCGGGCGCCGGGTGGCACGGGCGCCGTCACCTGGGCCTACGAGCTCGACGACGGTGTGGATCCCGGCGACCCGTCAGTGCTGGCGGCCGCGGAGGAGGCCCTGCGCGACGCCCAGGAGTCGCTCGGGCTCTGAGCGCGCCGGCGGGTGCTAGATCGGCTTGTTCGCTCCGAAGTCGTAGCCGTAGGTCGTGGTGCCGCCGACCGAGCCGTCCTTCTGCTCGGTGTAGCTGTAGGTGACCTTGGCGTACTCGAGGTGCACCACGTCCAGCGGATAACCGTCGCTCTCGTTGGGCGCGACGTCGTACGATGTGACCCGCAGGTCGTCGAGCCGGACGCTGAGGTACTCGAAGGGCATCTCGCCGTAGCGGACCACCGACAGCACCGCGTTCCGCACCCGCCTGCCGGTGCACACGAGGCCGAACAGCTTCGGGCTCGCCTTGCCGGCCCGGGCCACGAGCACGAAGTCGGCGGGCTTCGACTTGCCTGGAGCAGCGCCCCGCGTGGTCGCCAGCGGGTCGACCGAGCTCTTGACGCCGAACGCCCAGGTGAGCAGCTCGATCTGGCCCTCGTACTTCGCGGTGGTGGCGTCGCCCGGGATCCCGTCCACGTCGAGGAAGAACGCGCTGTTCGGGTCGCTGGGGACGGGCGCCGCCGCGGCAGCGTGGGGGGCGAGCGCGGCAAGGCCACCGACACCGAGGGCGCCGGACAGCAGGGCTCGCCTCGAGGTCGAGGTGTCGATGTCCATGACGGGATGCTAGACCTCGCCGGCACCGCTGGTCAGGGGTTCGGTGTGCGACGGTTCGGATCACTTGCTAGCCTGTGCGCGCCGCGGATTTCGGTCCGCCGATCCCCTGTAGCTCAACTGGCAGAGCATTCGGCTGTTAACCGGAGGGTTGTTGGTTCGAGTCCAACCGGGGGAGCTCAGTCGAGGGGCGCCGGTCTTCCGGCGCCCCTCGCTCCGTCACTGCACCATATGGGGGTCGTGGGTCTCAGCGGGCGCTATAGCGCCCGCTGACACCCACGACCGCGTGCCTAGATGGTCGGCCCCTCGGGCGCCGGGGCGGCGTCCCGCGGAGCTGACGTGATGTTGGCTTCCAGCTCGGCGAGGATGCGGTGCGGCTCGTCGGCGACGTCGCGGCTCACAGGCTGTGCAGGGATGCTGGCAGACATCGGAGGCTCCGAATCTCCGTGCGCTCGGGTGCGCCGGTGTGCGTTGATGGTTCCCCGGTTCGCCGGACTCATGCCGTCGGGCCGACCGGCCCCCGAAGAGTCGACGTCCGATCAGTCCTCGTCAACGCCTCCCCAGCTGAGCGAGTACATCTCGAACGGCGCGGCGAACGGGACACCCAGTCGGGTGCCGGCCATCCGGCCGAAGCCCTCGAGCATCTCCCGTTCGTCGAAGTGCTCCCAGCCGAGCCCGTCGATGTAGGCGCGGTGCGCCCTGAGCGACTCCACGCCGACGTCGAAGGTCGCGGTGGTGTCGACGCCGTGCCGGGCTCTCGGGGAGCCGGCCGCCCACACCGCACGTACGCCGTCCCACCTCTCCAGCCCGTCCACGAGCTGCTCGGGGAAGATCCACCGGTTGGCGGCGTCGCGGACCCCGTCGAGGACCGCTCGGCCGGCGGCCATGTGGTCGGCCTGGTTGAGCGCTCCCGGGCCGAACGTCGATCGGAAGTTGCCGGTGATGACGATCTCAGGGCGGTGCCGACGCACCACGTGCGCCACCGCGGCTCGCAGCGGGAGTCCGTACTCCAGGGTGCCGTCCGGGAAGCCGAGGAATTCCACCTCCGAGACCCCCACGATCCGCGCCGACTCGATCTGCTCGCGCTCGCGGACCACCTTGCACTCGTCGGGGGCGATCCCGTCGATGCCGGCCTCGCCACTGGTGATCATCGCGTAGACGACGTCCTTGCCCTGCCCGGTCCACCGGGCCACGGCGGCGGCCGCGCCGAACTCCATGTCGTCGGGGTGCGCCACGATCGCGAGCGCCCGGGTCCAGTCCTCGGGGAGGCGCTTCAGGGGCGGCAGGGGCTGCTCGGTCATGAGACAGAGCATGCCACGTCACCTCCGCGCGGCGTCCTCGTTGACCAGGGCACCACAGACTGGGAGGTCCCGTGAAGCTCTTGTCCGCGCTGCTCAGCGCTGTCGTCACCGTCATGCTCTTCGTCGTCGCCCCTGCGGGCGCCAGCACCCGGACGAGCTACCCGGTGCCGTACAACTTCCTGCCCTACGCCGTCGTCGGCGGCACCCAGGAGAACCAGCCCGGCGCCAACGACTGGAGCTGCAAGCCGACGGCCGCGCACCCGCGGCCGGTGGTGCTGGTGCACGGCCTGCTCGGCAACAAGAGCACGAACTGGCCGACCTACGCACCGCTGCTGGCCAACCACGGCTACTGCGTCTTCGCGCTCACCTACGGACAGCGGGACGTCCCCGGCTACGACGGCGACACGTTCGGGGGCCTGTCCGCGATAGAGGACAGCGCCAAGGAGCTGAAGCGGTTCGTCGGCAAGGTCCTGAGGACCACGGGTGCCTCCGAGGTGGACCTCGTCGGTCACTCCGAGGGCACGCTGATGCCGAACTACTACGTGAAGTTCCTCGGCGGGGCCAAGCGAGTGCACCAGTACATCTCCATCGCCCCGCTGTGGCACGGCACGCAGGCCGCGTTCCTCGCCGGCGCCGCCGCACAGACCGGCTACGACCCCAAGACGTTCATGCCGCTGTGCGAGTCCTGCACCGAGTTCGCCCCCGACTCCGCGTTCATGAAGAAGATGCGCCGGGGTGGCGTGGTGGTGCCGGGCGTGGAGTACACCAACATCGTCACCGAGTACGACGAGCTGGTGGTGCCCTACACGAGCGGCATCCAGAAGGGCATGACCAACCACGTCCTGCAGGACGGCTGCGACACCGACTACAGCGAGCACTTCCAGATCGTCTCGGACCGCCGGGCGTCGGTGATCGTGCTCAACACCCTCGACCCCGCGCACGCCGAGCCGGTGCCGTGCGACGTCGTACTGCCGTTCGTCGGAGGACCGCCCGCCGCCTGAGCCGCCCACCCACCCCCACCGGCCCGCCCACCGGCCCGGTCACCGGCATGTAACGCGGGGTTATGGACGCTCAACAAGGGGCCTGCGCCTTGTGAAGCGTCCATAACCCCGCGTTACAAGGGGGCGACCTAGGCTGGCGTGCATGGAACGCGCCGGCACGCTGGGGGCCCTCCGGGAGCAGGGGTACCGCTCCCGCACGGTCAAGGAAGAGATCCGCGACAACCTGCTCGGTGTGCTGCGGTCCGGGGGCAGCCCCTTCCCCGGCATCGTCGGCTTCGACGACACCGTGCTGCCGCAGCTGGAGAGCGCGCTGCTGGCCGGCCACGACCTGGTGCTGCTCGGCGAGCGTGGCCAGGGCAAGACCCGGCTGATGCGCACGCTGAGCACCCTGCTCGACGAGTGGATGCCGGTGGTCGCCGGCTGCGAGATCCACGACGACCCGGCGGCGCCGGTCTGCACCCGCTGTCGCCGGCTGGCCGCCGAGGTCGGTGACGAGCTGCCGGTCGCGTGGGTGCACCGCGACGACCGGTACGTCGAGAAGCTGGCCACCCCGGACACCAGCGTCGGTGACCTGGTCGGCGACGTGGACCCGGTCAAGGTGGCCGAGGGGCGCACCCTCGGTGACCCGGAGACCGTGCACTACGGGCTGATCCCGCGCACCAACCGCGGCATCTTCGGCATCAACGAGCTCCCCGACCTCGCCGAGCGGATCCAGGTGGCGATGTTCAACGTGCTGGAGGAGCGCGACATCCAGGTGCGCGGCTACAGCCTGCGGCTGCCGCTGGACCTGCTGCTGGTGGCCAGCGCGAACCCCGAGGACTACACCAACCGGGGGCGGATCATCACCCCGCTCAAGGACCGGTTCGGTGCCGAGATCCGCACCCACTACCCGGTCGAGGTGGCCGAGGAGGTGGCGGTGATCGCCCAGGAGGCCGAGCTGGTGGCCGACGTACCCCCGCACCTGCTGGAGGTGCTCGCCCGGCTCGCCCGGTCGCTGCGGACCTCCGCGTCGGTGGACCAGCGGGCCGGCGTCAGCGCCCGGTTCGCGATCGCGGCCGCCGAGGGCGTCGCGGCGTCGGCGCTGCGGCGCGCGGCCCGGACCGGCGAGGAGCCCGCGGTCGCCAGGGTCTGCGACGTGCCGACGGTGCTGCCCACGCTGCTCGGCAAGCTCGAGTTCGAGATGGGCGAGGAGGGCCGCGAGGCCGAGGTCGTGCACCACCTGATGCGGGTGGCGGTCGCGGAGACGTTCCGGGAGCGGCTGGGCGGCCTCGACCTGTCCGGCTTCGCCGAGCTCTTCACCGAGGGCGCGACCGTGGAGACCGGCGAGCTGGTGCCGGCCCAGGAGCTGCTTGGGCAGCTGGACACCGTGCCGGGGCTGTCGAAGGTCCTCGACCGGCTGGGCCACGGCGACGACGCGAGCGTCGGCCACGTCGCCGCCGCCGTCGAGCTCGTCCTCGAGGGCATGCACCTGACCCGGCGGATCGACAAGCAACGGCTCGACGGGCGCACGGTCTACGGGACATGACCGACCACCGGTTCCGCTACGGCCCCTGGCACGGCGGGCCGGACCCCCTGGCGCCGCCGTACGACGTCCGGAAGGTGCTCGACGAGCTGGGCGAGGACGTACTCGCCGGGGGCAGCCTGCGCGACGCGCTCACCGACCTGCTTCGCCGCGGTGTCGACGGTCGCCGCGGGCTCGATGACCTGCGGGCCAGGGCCCGGCGGATGCGTCGCGCGGCGGAGCGCCGAGGGGACCTCGGCGGCACCCTCGACCAGGTGCGGGCCGCGCTCGACCAGGCGCTGGCCGCGGAGCAGGAGACGCTGGCCGGGATGGACGGCGACGACGCCCGGCTCGCGGAGATGGAGCTGGCCACCGTGCCCGACGACGCGGCCGGGGCGATCCGGGCACTGGACTCCTACCAGTGGCGCTCGCCCGAGGCCCGGGCGACGTTCGAGGCGATCAAGGACATGCTGCAGCGCGAGGTGCTCGACGGGCAGTTCGCGGGCATGAAGCGCTTCCTCGAAGAGGGCGATCCCGAGGCGATGGCAGCGGTCAAGGACATGCTCGCCGACCTCAACGAGCTCCTCGCCGCGCACGCCCGGGGCGAGGACACCGCCGACCGGTTCCGCGAGTTCATGGACAAGCACGGGGACTTCTTCCCCGAGAACCCCGAGGACGTCGACGAGCTCATCGACGCGCTCGCCCGCCGTCAGGCGGCCGCCGACCGGCTGATGGCCTCGTTGCGCCCCGAGCAGCGCGAGCAGCTCGCCCAGCTGATGAGCCAGTCGCTCGCCGACGCAGACCTGGCCTCGCAGATGGCGCAGCTGGCCGACAACCTCCGGGCGCTGCGGCCGGGCCTCGACCGCGGCCCGGCGCAGATGCAGGGCGGCGAGCCCCTGAGCTACAGCGCCGCGGTGGAGGCCGTCGCCGACCTCGCCGACCTCGAGGCGCTCGAGCAGCAGCTCGCCGACAGCAGCTCCGGCTCCCCGCTGGACGACGTCGACGTCGACGCGCTCGAACGGCAGCTCGGCGGGGACGCCGCGGCGGACCTGCGGGCGTTGCGCGAGCTCGAGCGGGAGCTGGAGCGGCAGGGGTTCGTCAGTCGGTCCGACGACGGGTTGCGGATGACGCCCCGAGCGATCCGGCGGCTGGGCGAGACCGCCTTGAAGCGCGTCTTCGACCAGATCGCGGCCTCCGGGGCCGGGGACCACGACGACCGGCGCACCGGCGCCGCCGACGAGCGGACCGGGCTGACCCGGCCCTGGGAGTTCGGCGACGACCTGCCGCTGGACGCGGTGCGGACCGTGTCGAACGCCGTACGACGAGGCGGGGTGCGGAGCGCCGGGGCTCCTGCGCTGCTGGTCGAGGACTTCGAGGTCGTCGAGACCGAGCGTCGGACGACCGCGGCGGTCGCGCTGTGCGTCGACCTGTCCTACTCGATGGTCCACGAGGGCCGGTGGGGCCCGATGAAGCAGACCGCGCTGGCGCTGTCGCACCTGGTGCAGACCCGGTTCCGCCAGGACGCGCTGGAGGTGATCGGCTTCAACCGGGTGGCGCGCCGGCTCACCCCCGTCCAGCTGGCCGAGGTGGAGCCCGAGTGGGTGCAGGGCACCAACCTGCAGCACGCGCTCTTGCTGGCCGGTCGGCACCTGCGCCGGCACCCGGACGCGGAGCCGGTGATCATGGTGGTCACCGACGGCGAGCCGACGGCGCACCTGCTCGCGGACGGCACGCCGTACTTCGACTGGCCGCCCACCCGCGAGACCATCCGGGCCACCGTCGCGCAGGTCGACGAGGTCGTCCGCTGGGGCGCCACGCTCAACGTGTTCATGCTCGGCGAGGACCCCGGGCTGGCGCGGTTCGTCGACGCGATCGCCCGCCGCTCCGGTGGCCGGGTGCTCACCCCCGACATCGGCCGGCTGGGGGAGTACGTCGTCGCCGACTACCTGCGGGCCCGCCGCGGTCGCCGCTGACCCGTCACAGGGCGCGGTCGAGGGAGCGGCGCAGGACGACCGCCCCGAGAGCGAGGAGTACGGCGGCCATGCCGACGAGCACCCCGAGCTGGGGCAGCACGTCGAGCACCCCGCCGCCGTGCCGCTGGATCTCCGCGAACGCCTCGTAGGCCCAGGCGTGCGGGGTCACGTGGGCGACCCGCTGCAGCGTGTCGGGGAAGAACTCGAGCGGCGTCATGCAGCCGCCGAGGGCGGCCAGCACGAGGCCAAGTCCGATGCCGATGCCCGTCGCGGCCCCCTCGTTGTCCATCGTCGAGCCGACGATCATCGCCAGCGCCGACGCCACGGCGGCGAAGGCGGCGAGCACCAGCAGCGTCGCCGGCCAGCTGCCCCAGTCGACGCCGAACAGCAGCGCGGTGCCCAGGACCAGGTACAGCCCCTGCACCATCGCGAGGGCGAACCGGCCGAGCGCCTGCCCGGCGACGGCCTGACCCGCGGACACCGGCTGCGCCACCGTCCGGGCGAGCACGCCTCCGCGTCGCGACTGGATCAGCGCGGACGCGCCCGTGAGCGTGGAGAGGAACACGAACAGCAGCGTCTGGGTGGCCGCCCCCACGTCGAACCGGCCGAGGTCGCCGAACTCCTGGGAGACCTCGTCGACGTCGGTGACCGACACCGACGGGGCCGCACCGGCGGTCGCGGCGCGGGACAGAGCGGAGCGCGCCTCGTCGTCGGGGACGCCGGCCGCACCGAGGGCGGCCAGCTGGCGCCGCTCGGACGTCACCTGCTGCACGGCGGACCGGACGACCTGCAGCGCGCCCTGCGCGGTGGCCTGCGAGGAGACGACCACCTCGAGGTCCACGTCGTCACCGGCGGCGAAGGCACGGTCGTCCTGCTCGGTGAGGAACAGCCCCACGTCGGCACGGTTGCGGGCCAGCTGGTCCCGCACGGTCCCTGCATCGTCGTACCAGACATCGACGTCGTCAGCGCGGAGCTCGGTCGCCAACCGCGACCGCAGCCCGCTGTCCGGGCCGGCGATCGCGACCCGGCCGGAGGAGGCGTCACCGCCGAACTGGCTGCCGATGAGGATCACCAGCAGCAGCGGGAAGACGAACACGAAGAAGATGTTCGACCGGTCGCGCCAGAACCGGCGCAGCTCGACGCCGGCGATGGTCAGGACGGGGCTCACGGCGTGGCTCCCCGGTCCGGGACGAGGCGCGACACCAGCACCATCACGACACCGAACCCCAGCAGGATGAGAACGGGTGTGCCGATGTCGGTCACCCCACCACCGCCGGAGGTGATCCCGAGGCCGCGCTGGAACGCGGCCACCGGGGTCAGGTCGAGCAGCTGCCCGCGGAGGCCGCGCGCCGTCAACGGGAAGAACGCGCCGCCGGCGACGCCCAGCAGCATCGCGAGGATCGCCTGGGCGAGGCTGGCCTGCTCCGCGGTGCGGGCCACCCGGGCGACGAGGAAGGTCAGGGACGTGGCGGCGGCGACCGCGCAGAGCACGAGCACGCCCACCGCCACCGGGGACCCGAAGTCGACGTCGAAGAGCAACGCGCCGGTCACGAGCAGCACGGTGGTCGCGCCGAGCCCCAGGATGAAGGCGGACAGCACCTTCGCGGCCACGATCAGCCCCGGGCGCACCGGCATCGACCGCAACCGGGCGAGAGTGCCGGCCTCCCGCTCGGCGAGCAGCGCCAGGACCCCGAAGCCCACGGTGAACACCAGGAACAGCCCCGCCTGGCCGGCCACGAGGGTGCCGGCCGGGGGCAGCTGCTCGTCCGCCGCGGTGCCCTCGGTGAAGGTCACCGCCGGTCCGGCGGTCGCTGCCCGTCGCGCGACGGCCCCCAGCCGGTCGGGAGGTACGCCGGCCAGGGCCCCGGCCCGCGCGGCCACCGCAGCCCCGCGCAGCTGCTCGACGGCCGCCTCCACCACGAACGCCACGATGCCGGTCTCGACGGTGTTGGCGCCGTCGACGATGCGGAGGGTGGTCGCCCGCCCCTCGCGTACGTCGTCGGCGAACCCGTCAGGCACCAGGACGGCCAGGTCGGCCTCCCCGTCGGCCGCGGCGTCCCGGGCCTCGGTCGGCGACATCTGCTCGACCCTCACGTCGAGGGCGTCGAGCCCGGTGACCGCTCCGACGACCACGGCGGCGAACCGGTCCCCGGCCGGCACGCTCGCCGCCACGGTGACCGGATCCAGCCGCGGGTCGATGCTGCTCCCGACCACCAGGTGGAACACGCCGATGAGCCCGAGCGGCACCAGCAGGCCGAAGATGACCACGGTCCGGTTGCGGATCCGCAGCCGCAGGTCGGCGGCGGTCATCACGAGCAGCGCGCGCACCGGCTAGTCCCTCAGTGCCTTGCCGGTCAGCTGCAGGAAGACCGACTCCAGGTCCGGCCGGGCGACCTCCACGCCCTCGAGGGTCATGCCCGCACCGGTGGCGGTGGTGACCACCTCGGACAACGCCCGCGGGGCGTCGCGGACGGTGAGCGTCAGCAGCCGCGGCTCGGCCGCCACCTCCGCGACGGCGGGCAGGTCCCCCAGCGCGTCGGCGGCCGCTGCGGTGCTCCCGCCCCCGCTGAGCCGGATCCGGTCGACGCCGCCGGTGAGCCGGATCAGCTCCTCACGGGTGCCCTCGGCCTGGATCCGCCCGGTGTCGACGATCGCGATCCGGTGGCAGAGGCGCTCGGCCTCCTCCATGTAGTGGGTCGTGTAGAGGACCGCCATCCCTTCCCCGGACAGCGCCTCCACCGACTCCAGGATCGCGTTGCGGGACTGGGGATCGACCCCCACGGTGGGCTCGTCGAGGATGAGCAGGGCGGGCCGGTGCAGCAGCCCGATGCCGATGTTGAGCCGGCGCTTCATGCCACCGGAGTACTCCTTGCTGAGGTCCCCGGCCCGGTCCGCCAGACCGATCAGCTCCAGCACCTCGGCGACGCGGTCGTCGAGCTCCTTGCCGCGCAGCCGCTGCAGCCGGCCGAAGAACCGGAGGTTCTCCCGGGCCGAGAGCTCGGGGTAGATGGCCAGGTCCTGCGGCACCAGGCCGACGTGCCGCTTGGCACGGACCGACGTGGGGGACATCGGCTCGCCGAGCACCGTCGCGGTGCCGGAGTGCGCCGGGATCAGGCCGGCCACCATCGAGATCGTCGTGGTCTTGCCGGCGCCGTTGGGCCCGAGGAGGCCGTAGGTCTCGCCCGGCTCGATGCGGAACGACACCCCGGCCACGGCGACCAGGTCGCCGTAGCGGTGCACCAGCCCGTCGGCGACGAGCACCGAGCGGATCTCGGTCATCGGGCCCCCTTCCGCGACGTCAGGCCCCGGCCCCGGGCGACCACGCACAAGACGCTACGCGTCAGTGCCGGTCGAGGTGGCCCAGGTGCAGCACCAGCGGCACCGAGGTCACCAGCGCCAGCACCAGGAACAGCGGCACGGCCGCCATGGACGCCCAGTCGGGCTGGGTGTCGTCGGCCCGCACGCCCCACCACTGGTCGACGGCCACGCTGATCGCCTCGACGGTGAAGAACGCCAGGAGCGCGCCGGTCAGCACCAGGCCCCGCGGACGGCGACGCCAGGCAAGGATCCCGGCGAAGATCGAGGCCGGGATCCAGAACGCGAGGTCCTGCACCCAGCCGGGGCTGGTCAGCAGCCCAGACCCGTCCAGCACCGAGGCCGGGTCGTCGGAGCCGATGGTCGGCAGGATCCGGACGAGCCAGGCCGCCGCGTTCAGCGTGGCCAGGACGATGAGGACGCTGCCGATGAAGCGGTACGGCATGTGCAGGTCGGTCCGCGCCTCGAAGCCGCGCAGCTGGATGTCGTGCAGCAGCACCACCAGCGTCCAGATGCCGAGGCCCAGCAGCGCCACGTAGGCGAGGAACAGACTGTTGAACGGGGTGGCGAAGAGGAACATCACGCCCTGGTAGGTCAGGTAGGCCGCCGCTCCCAGCCACACCACCAGCCACCGAGCCGAGTTGTGGACGGTGCGCAGCATCGCCACCAGCAGCAGCGGCACGCCGAGCGCCAGCATGACGAGGGCGGTGCCGCGCAGGTTGCCCTTGATGACGTCCTCGCCGGCGAGCAGGTCCGGGAAGAAGAGGGCCGGGGTCGCGGCGGCCAGCGCCGCGATGGCGAGGGCGCCCGAGAGGATCAGAGGGGCGCGGCTGCCGGTTCGCACCGCCGGCCTGTCGAGGAGGTGGTGGCGGAACGGCGTACGGAGGGGGGTGCGGGTCGAAGCCATGACGCTGTGCCTTTCCGGTCGAAGGTGCCGGCACCTCGATCCTCTGCCTCCGCCTGACCGCGAGCGAGAGTCCTTCGGCCCCTCCTGACCCGGTCTCACGTGACCTTGCAGACACCGCCGGGCCGGAGGCCTCTTGTCGCCGGAGGGCGGCGTGATCCAACATGTGGCCAGGTGGACGTGCGAGCCGGTGCGGGCGAGCCCCACGCAGGAGGCGTCGATGAGCCATACCGCCGCAGGCCTGGACCAGGCCCTGCTCGACGACATCCGACGGCGCCGCGCCGAGCTGCGGGAGTCGATGAGCGCGCTCGAGCAGGCGCTGGCGTCCCCCGCGACGGGCTCGCACGACCGCTGGGCGGTCCGGGTGCATGTGGCGCTCGTCGAGCTGTCCGCCGACCTGCGGCTGCACGTCGACGTCACCGAGGCGGACGGCGGTCTCCACGACGACCTGCGCGAAGCCGAGCCGCGGCTGGCGCACGAGGTCGACGCGTTGACCGCCGACCACGACCGGTTGCGGGAAGGTCTCGACGACCTGATGCTGCTGCTCGAGGGGCCCTACCCGGTCACCGACATCGAGTCGATCCGCGTCGGCGGGATGCGGCTGCTCGGCCTGTTCTCCCGGCACCGGCAGCGGGGCGCGGACCTGGTCTTCGAGGCCTTCTCGGTCGACGTCGGTGGCGAGACGTAGCCGGCTCAGCCGTTGAGCCGGGAGAACATCCGCCGTTGGGACTTGTAGAGGCCGACGAACTCGGGGAACAGCCGGTCGTAGGTGTCCCGGTTCGCCGGGTCGGGGTGGAACACGCGGTCGGTGGGCACCAGCGAGCGGAGCTCCGCCGGCTCCACCGTCCCGAGCGCGAGACCGGCGGCCAGCCCCATGCCGCGCAGCCCGCACAGCAGCGGGTCGGTCGCGCGCTCGAGCACGCGGTCGCACACGTCGGCGACGATCTGGCACCACAGCGCCGACTGGGCACCGCCGCCGACGATGCGGATCGGGTTCATGCGGCGGTCGGCGAAGTGCTCTGCTGCTTCGAGAAGCCAGCGCAGGTTGAGTGCCACGCCCTCCAGCACGGCGCGGGCCAGGTCGGCCCGGTCCGTCGCCACCGACAGGTTGTGGAAGCCCGCACGGGCGGCGCGGTCGTCGACCGGGCTGCGCTCCCCGGTCAGCCACGGGGTGAAGACCACGCCGCGTGAGCCCGGCGGCGAGGTCGCGGCCAGCGCGGTTATCTGCTCGTACGACGGCGGGGCGCCGCCGTCGAGCGGGGCCAGCGAGTCGCGGAACCACTGGAGGCAGCGCCCGGCGCTGTCCTGGCTGTTGCCCATGAGGTACGGCGAGTCGGAGAAGCTGCCGAGACCGGGGACCGTGGCGGTCTGCCGGAACACGTCGGTCTTCTTGCGAGGCAGTGGGCAGCTGATCCACGCCGAGGTGCCGATCGACGCATGCGTCTCGCCTTCGAGGACGAGCCCGGACCCCACCGTGATGCCGTGGAGGTCCGGCATCCCGGTCACCACCTGGGCGCTCGAAGGGATCCCGAGCTCGGCTGCGACGTCGGCCCGCACGCGGGCGATCACCGACCCCGACGGGACCAGCGGCGGCAGCTTGCGCGGGTCCAGGCCGGCGAGCCGGACCAGCGTGGCGTCGTAGTCGAGGACGTCGAGTCGGCGGTTGTCGGTGAGCCAGGCCGCGGTCATCGACATGTGCGAGGCCGCCGGGACACCGGTGAACCGTGCCGAGAGGTAGTCGACGGGTTCGAGGTACCACCGGGTCCGGGCAGCGATGTCCGGGCGGTCGCGCTCGAGGTGCAGCATGTGGCCGACCGGGTCGGCGCCCGCCGTGGACGGCACCCCGCCGGAACGGCGTACCCAGGTGGCGAGCCTGCGCGGGTCGTAGCCCTGCACCGGGCCGCCGACCACGCGTCGGGAGTGCGGCGCCCCCTGGGTGTCGGTCCACATCACGCACGGCCCGGTCGGGAGGCCGTCCGCGTCGACGGGGACGGTGCTGGCCCACTGGCCGGTGACGCCGACCGCCACCACCCGCTCCGGGTCGATCTCCGCCAGCCCGCGTCGGGCCGCGTCCACGATCAGGCGCCACCACTCCTCGGCGTCCTGGGTCGCCAGCCCCGGTGCAGCAGTGCCGCCGTACGTCGTGGTGACGGTGTGGTGCTCCCACCACGCGATCTGGCCGAGCGTGGACACCAGGCCGACCTTGGGGCCGCCGGTGCCGAGGTCGACGGCCAGCACGTAGCCCTGGTCGCGCAGCCGGCTCACGCCTCGCCCGCCGGGGGCACGCTCTGCTGGGTGTCGAGCATGTCGGTCATCACCGCGCCGATGAACTCCTCGACGTCGGCGGTGAGGCCGCCCGCCACCCCGCCGTACATCGCGCCGGTGAAGGCTTCCTCGCCCGCGGCGTGCTTCCCCACCGCGTAGGGGACGGCATCGGCCAGGTCGGCGGCGAACTGCTCCGCGATCCCCGCCTGGGTCTGCGGGCGGGTGACGGCCATGTGGATCGCATTGGGGTACTGCTGGCCGTTGAACCGCCAGCCGCGCTCCCGCATGAAGTCGTTGACGTGGTAGATGTCGAACGCGTCCGAGGTGAAGCTGAAGCAGAACGTCGGGCTGCCCATGATCCGCAGCTCCGGGTGGGAGCGCACCGCCTCCTTCATCTGCTCCGCGGTGGAGAAGATCTGGTCGGCGTAGGCGAGGTAGCCCTCGCGCCCGTAGCGCACCATCGCGGCCCACGTCGCGGCGAGCAGCCCGCCCGACCGGGAGCCCTCGATGCCCGGGGACATGTACTTGCCGCCGCTCCAGCCGGCGAGCTGGAAGTACTGCGCGTTCCGGTAGGCCTTGTCGCGGAACAGCAGCGTCGAGGTGCCCTTGAGGGAGTAGCCGTACTTGTGGGTGTCGGCGGAGATGCTGGTGACGCCGGGCACCCGGAAGTCGAAGGGCGGTACGCCGTAGCCGAGCTCCTCGCCGAAGGGGAGGATGAAGCCGCCGAGGCACCCGTCGACGTGCAGGCCGACCCCGTGCTCGAGGGCGACCTGCCCGAGCTCCGCGATCGGGTCGATGGTGCCGTAGCCGTAGTTGCAGGCCGACCCCATCATCGCGATCGTCGAGCCGTCGATCTGCGCGGCCACCTCGGCCGGGTCGACCAGCGTGGTCACCGGGTCCACCGGCACCGTGCGGCACTCGATGCCGAGCAGGTGGCAGCCCTTGTCGAAGGCCGGGTGGCCGGTCTCGGGCTTGACGAAGCTCGGCCGGTCGATGCCCCGGTGCTTCACGGCGTGCTCGCGGTAGGCGAGCAGCGCGTGCAGGATGCTCCCGCTGCCGCCGCTGGTCACCATCCCGGCGGGCGTGCCGTCGTCGACGGCGTCGGCGTGCATCAGGTCGAGAGCCATCGCGATGATCTCGCCCTCGAGCTTGGTCGCGCTCGGGCACATGTCGCGCTGGAGCACGTTGACATGGGCGAACAGGCCGAACGCCTCGTTGAGGAAGCGGTAGTGCTGGTGGTCGCCGGAGTACATCGTCCCCGAGCACTTGCCGGTCTCCCAGAACGCGTCCTCCTCGGTCGCCATCGTGCGCAGCTCGGCGAGCACGTCCTCCTGGGAACGGCCGGTCTTCGGCAGCGTGCGGTTGACGGGGAACCGGTCGGCGTACGGGAAGTCAGCCATGCCGCGATGCTATGGCCACGGACCCGGCTGGCACGATGGGCCGATGGACACGTTGCGCACCCCAGATGACCGCTTCGCCCGGATCGAGGACTTCGACCACAAGCCGCAGTACGCCGACGTGCCCGACGGCGAGGGCGGCACGCTGCGGATGGCCTGGGTGGAGGCCGGACCGGCGGACGGGCCGGTGGCGCTGCTGCTGCACGGCGAGCCGACCTGGTCCTACCTGTACCGCAAGGTGATGGCGGAGCTGTCCGAGGCCGGCGTCCGGTCCGTCGCGGTGGACCTGGTCGGCTTCGGTCGCTCGGACAAGCCCACCCGCCCGGAGGACCACTCATTCGCCCGCCACGTCGAGTGGGTGCGGTCGCTGGTGTTCGACCACCTGGACCTGCGTGAGGTCACCCTGGTCGGCCAGGACTGGGGCGGGCTCATCGGGCTCCGGCTGGTCGCGGAGAACCAGGACCGCTTCGCCCGGGTGGTGGCCGCCAACACCGGCCTGCCCACCGGCGACTTCGACATGCCCGAGATCTGGTGGGAGTTCCGCAAGGCGGTGGAGGGCGCGCCGGTCCTCGACATCGGGCGGTTCGTGGAGGCCGGGTGCACCCGGGGTCTGTCGGACGAGGCCCGCGCGGCGTACGACGCCCCCTTCCCCGACGAGACCCACAAGGCCGGGCCGCGGGTGATGCCGACGCTGGTGCCGACGCGTCCGGACGACCCCGCGGCCGAGGCCAACCGGGCTGCTTGGGAGCGGCTGACGGCGTGGGAGAAGCCTTTCCTCGTCGCGTTCAGTGACGGCGACCCGATCACCGGCGCGATGGCACCGATCGTCAAGAAGCTGGTGCCGGGCACGCGAGGCCTCGACCACCCCGTCATCGAGGGGGCCGGCCATTTCCTGCAGGAGGACGCCGGCGACCGCCTGGGCCGGGTGGTCGCCGACTTCGTGCGCAGCTGAGCGGGGGGTCCGCAGGATCGGGCTGCGCCGGGCGGGTGGTGCCAGGCCGGGGGCTCACGCGTCCGTACGACAGCGGCGGCTGAGCCCTCCCCTCCCCTCCCCGGGGAGCCCGTCGGGAGCAAGGGACGGAGGTCCGTGCCCATCTGGAGCGTGATGGGTGATAGTGGCACCACGGATGGGCGAGGGGGGACCGTGGCGGTCGCGCTTGAGGGGATGATCCTCGATCACGTGCGGCCAGCGTCGTGGGCTGAGGCGCTGGCCGCGAAAGCGGAGCGGCCCGAGCTGCTCCCGATCGCTGGGGGCACCGACGTCATGGTCGAGCTCAACTTCGGCCGGCTGCGCCCGGCGGGCCTCCTCGACCTCACCCACATCACGGAGTCGCAGATCTCGGGCTGGTGCGTCGACGCCGGCGTGCTGACGTTGGGACCCGACGTCACCTGGGCCGAGGTCCTGGCCGACCTGTCCGACTTTGTCCCTGGGCTGGCGTTGGCCGCGCGGACGGTGGGTTCGCCCCAGATCCGCAACCGGGCCACGGTCCTCGGCAACCTCGGATCCGCGTCTCCGGCCGGTGACGCGCACCCGCCGCTGCTGGCTTCGCGCGCGTCCGTCGACATCGAGTCCGTCCACGGACGCAGGCTCGTGCCGATCGACGAGTTCTTCCTCGGCCCGAAGCGGAGCGTGCTGGAGCCCGACGAGCTGCTCCGCGCCGTCCACGTGCCCGTCGCGACTGGCCCTCAGCAGTTCTCGAAGATCGGGACCCGCAACGCCATGGTCATCGCGGTGACGTCGTTCGCTGTCGCGCTGCACCCCTTGCGTCCGTGGGTCGGCACCGGCATCGGCTCCGCCGGACCCCGGCCGCTGGCCGCTCCGGACGCTGAGGAGTTCGCCTCGTCCGAGCTCGATTGGGAGTCGCGGGGCCCGGTCTCGCCGCTCGTGCTGCGCCGGTTCGGTGATCTGGTGGCGGGCGCCGCCGCGCCGATCGACGACATCAGGAGTACCGCGGACTACCGCCGGCACACGCTGGCGGTGATGGCCGAGCGGACGCTCGGGTGGGCCTGGAAGCAGCTGGTCGCGGAGCGAGGGGGAGACCCCGGATGAGGGTGAGCTGCACGGTCAACGGGGAGCCGCGCGTGGCCGACGACGTGTGGCCCGGCGCGAGCCTCCTGCAGGTGCTGCGCGACGACCTCTGGCTGCCCGGGGCAAAGGGCGCGTGCGAGCAGGGGGAGTGCGGCTCCTGCTCGGTCCTCCTCGACGGGGTGCTCGTGTGCGCGTGCCTGGTGGCCGCAGGGCAGAGCGAGGGGCGCTCGGTCGTCACCGTCGAGGGGCTGGCGATCGAGGACGAGCTGCATCCGGTCCAGGAGGCGTTCGTGGACGCCGGCGCGGTCCACTGCGGCTTCTGCACCCCGGGTCTCGTCGTCGCCGTCACGGACCTGCTCGAGCGCGATCCCGATCCCTCCGACGCCGACATTCGGGAGGCGCTGGCCGGCCACCTGTGCCGCTGCACCGGCTATCAGCAGATCGTCGAAGCAGTGCGCCTCGTGGTCGCGAGGGCTGCCCGATGACCGACGTCGGCGCCGAGACCCGCGTCCACGGCGGCGATGGCGACGACGCCACCCGGCCGGACGCGGCAGCCAAGACGCGCGGGAAGTTCGCGTTCTCCTCCGACCTGTGGATGGACGACATGCTCTGGGGCGCGACGCTGCGCAGCCCACATCCGCACGCCCGCATCACCTCCATCGAGACCGGGCGTGCGCTGGCCGTGCCCGGCGTCTTCGCCGTGCTCACCCACGAGCACGTGCCGGGGGTCAACGTCTACGGGGTGGAAGTCCTCGACCAGCCGGTGCTCGCCGACGGTGTGGTCCGCTACCAGGGTGAGCCCGTGGCGATAGTGGCCGCCGACGATCCCGAGACCGCGCGACGCGCGCTGAGGCTCGTCGCGGTGGGATACGAGGTGCTGGACCCGGTGACCGACCCGTGGGCCGCGGCGCGCGGAGCCGGCCCACCGTTGCACGAGCACGGCAACCTCGTGCGCCACCTGAGGATCCGGCACGGCGAGCCAGACATGCAGGCGGCGGTGGTGGTGACGGGGGAGTACGAGACCGGGATGCAGGACGAGGCGTTCCTGGGAACGGAGTCCGGGATCGCCGTACCCGCCGAGGACGGGAGCGTCGACATCTACGCCGCCACCCAGTGGCTGCACGCCGACCGCCGCCAGATCGCCCCCGCGCTCGGTCTGCACGAGGAGGAGGTACGCCTCACGCTGACGGGGGTGGGCGGCTCGTTCGGCGGCCACGAGGACCTGTCGATGCAGATCCATGCGGCCATGCTGGCGCTGCGCACCCGGCGCCCGGTGAAGATGGTGTACTCCCGTGAGGAGTCGTTCTTCGGCCATGTGCACCGGCACCCGGCGGTGATGCGGTACGAGCACGGGGCAGACGAGGACGGGCGGCTGGTGTACGTCCGCGCGGAAGTCGTGGTCGACGGCGGCGCCTACGCCTCGAGCACACCGGCGGTCGTCGGCAACGCAGGCGCCCTCGGCGTCGGCCCGTACCTCGTGCCCAACGTCGCGTTCGACGTGTACGGCGCCTACACCAACAACCCGCCGTGCGGGGCCACGCGCGGATTCGGGGCGGGGCAGGTGGCCTTCGCCTACGAGGCGCAGATGGACCGGCTGGCTGCGGCGCTCGGTCTGGACCCGGTCGAACTGCGGATCCGCAACGCACTGAGCGAGGGCGATGTCATGCCCATCGGCCGGGCGGTGGACGCGCCGGTGGCCCCGGCGGAGCTGCTCCGCAAGGTCAGGAGCCTGCCGCTGCCGCCCCCGCGCAGCGACGACCTCCGCGACCTGCCCGGTGGGGTCGCCAACAGCACCCACGGCGAGGGTGTCCGGCGCGGCGTGGGGTACGCCGCCTGCATCAACAACGTCTGCTTCTCCTCCGGCTTTGAGGACTTCGCGACGGCGAGGGTCAGCGTCTCGGTGCTCGGCGGCGAGCCCCGGGTGATCGTGCACACTGCTGCGGTCGACGCGGGGCAGGGGCTGACCGCGGTGCTGGCGCAGGTGGCGCGCACCGAGCTCGGGATCCAGACGGTGCACGTCGAGGCCGCGGAGACCAGCGTCGGGAGCGGCGGGTCCACCTCGGCGTCGCGCCAGACCGACGTGGCCGGCGGGGCCGTCCAGGCCGCGTGTCGGGAGATCGCCGCCGAGCTGGCGACGCGGCGGTCCCCGCTGGCCGAGGGAGAGTCAGTCCAGCGCACCGTCGAGTGGCGGCACCGTCCGACCACTCCCATGGACCTCGAGACCGGTCGGGGGACGGCGGTGCACGCACAGGTGATGTTCTCGGCGCACCGCGCTGTGGTCGACGTGGATACCGACCTCGGCTTGGTCAAGGTCGTCGCGCTGGACTGCGCCCTTGACCCCGGGCAGGTGGAGAATCGTCGGGCCCTGCGCGGGCAGGTCTTCGGCGGCAGTGCTCAGGGGCTCGGGCTGGCGGTGATGGAGGAGATCCAGGTGGCGGGCGGACGAGTGCAGAACCCGTCGTTCACCGACTATCTGATCCCGACCATGCTCGACGTGCCGCCGATGCAGGCGGACTACGTGGAGATGCCGGATCCTCAGGCGCCCTACGGCCTGCGCGGGATGGCCGAGGCCCCGGCGATCTCCTCCACGCCGGCGATCGTCGCAGCGATCCGAGCGGCGACGGGCAAGGCGTTGACCCGGGCGCCCGTGCGGCCGGAGCACGTGGTCGTGGCGGACCAGCCAGCGTTTCAGTCACAGTGACTTGAACCGGTACAGAGGCGAGGGATGCAGCTGCGCATGGCCCGTGGGAGGGCCCAGCGCGGCGGGGGGAGATGCCGGCCACGGCCGGGGAGCACGGTCAGCTGGGTAACACGACCGACTTCACGACGTGCTGGCGGATGTCGCGGACGAACTTCTTCTCGGAGAGCTTCCCGGTGACCTGGAGCCGGTTGCCGGACATGAGCATCACGCTGATGTAGGGGTCGACGTCCCCGGTGCCCTCCGCGCTGTAGGTGAAGACCCACTGCGCCCGGACCTTGTCGTCCTTGTCGTTGACCTTGAACGCGAACTCCTCGTAGCTGTCCCCGGCCTCGTCCGCGAAGGCGTCCCGCTCGGCGCGGAGCTCCTTGACGGTGTCGGACTTCGGGTGCAGGTCCATGATGATCGCGCGGCCCTGGTCGACCTGCTCGAAGAACCCCACCGTGTGCCAGTTGAGACGGTGCTTGTCGTAGCCGGTGGGGACGTCGAAGGACGCGTACTCGTGGCCCGGCTTCTTCGGCGGGTTCGACTGGACGGTCTGGTTCTCGTAGACCACGGCCTCCGCGAAGGCGGGGGACGCCAGGCCGGCAACGGCGATGGCCGCGGTGGCTGCGGTGGTGACGAGAGCGGTGAGGCGCGGCATGGCGTTCTCCTGGTGAGGGGGGCATCGGCCCGTTCGTGGTTCCCGGCTGTTTGCCGGCACCACGAAGACGCGGCCCCCTCCCCGAAGGTTGCATCCCCCCGGTTGAGGGGTCAGCCGTGGGACGTTGAGAGGTCGCGCGCGCGAGATTGAGAGGTCGCGCGTGCAAGGCCGAGACGAGGCGCGCGTGCGGGCGCGACCCGGCGCGGGAAGCTTCGGCGGTATGTTTGCCCGCGAGTACGGCGGCACCGGCCGCTGCTCGAGGGGCGGTAGCTCAGCCGGTCAGAGCAGAGGACTCATAATCCTTGGGTCGTGGGTTCGAGCCCCACCCGCCCTACTGACACGAGGTCGTCGCGGCTCCCGCGAGGGATGAGGGCCGCCATTCTCCTGTCGATGGCACTCACCGGGGGAACCGGCCGGTCAGGTCCTTCCTCACCAGACGGCCGTGCGCGACCGCCCGGGTGACGGAGGCCGTCGTGATCGCCTGAGCGGCCAGCAGCCCGATGAGGACCAGGACCTGTGCCGCCCCCGCCTCCACGGGGGTCCCGCCACCGAGGAGCACCCCGACGAAGGCGCCCGGCAACGTGACGAGTCCGACGGTGCGGGTCTGGTCGAGCCCCGGGACCAATGACTCGGAGGCGGTGGGGCCGATCACCAGCAGGGCCGCATCGGGGGACTGCAGACCCACAGCCAGGCCGGCCTCATAGGTCCCGACCTGGTGCGCGAGCTCGTCGAACGCCCGGCGCCCGGCGAGTGTCGCGGCCGTCATCGTGTTCCCGATGATGATGCCGGCCATTGGGATCAGCCCGACGCCGTTGAGCGGTACGACGCCGGAGGCGAACGTGATCGCGATGACCGGACCCGCACCGGCGAGCATCGGAGCGGCCACCCACCGCAGCTGGTCGGAGGGGACCCGCATGCGGCGCTGGGCGGTGAAGGCGGCGACCGCGAACATCAGCGCGGCGAACGCCACCGACCACACCAGGGAGGAGAGTACGGCGGCGATCACGAGGGCGACCAGCGCCAGCTGGACGACGGCCCGGACGGCGGCGACGAGCTGCTGCCGCTCGACCCCCAGGCCGGCCACCCGCGAGGTGACCACCGCGCCGGCCAGGAGCACGACAAGGACCACCGCGAGTCGCCAGTCCGCTGTCGGCGCGGCCGTCACCTGAGAGATCACCACCAGAGCAGTGTCTCGCCCACCGCCGTCACGCACGTGCTTCTTGGCCCACCGGACTATTGCCGGTGGCGTCGGGTGATGCGGATCTTGCCGGTGGAGAGGTAGTCGGCGGTGTAGTTGTCGTGGTGGAGCAGGGTGTGGTGGCGTGGGCAGACCATCCGGCCGTCCTTGACCGAGGTCTTGCCGCCGCGGCTCCACGGGATCACGTGATGGGCGTGGCACCAAGACGCCGGAACCGTGCAGCCCTCTGCGGTGCAGGTCTTGTCCCGGACCGCCATGGCGATCCGCTGGGGCTCGGTGTGCAGCCGCACACGGCGGGACTGGTCCAAGGGCTCGGACTTCGACCCCAGCACCTGCGAGATGAGTCCGTGGTGGCAGGCCAGCCGGCGGGTCGCGCCGGCGGTGAGCTGGCCGCCGGTCGACAGCGTGGCGACGCCGAGGCGGCCCTCGAGGGTCTCGAGCGGGATCATCACCAGCACGGTCGCGAGCCCGCCGCCGACCTTCGGAAGCTTCTTGGCGGGGTAGCGGTGGATCAGCTCGACGAAGCCTTGGCCGAGGATCTCCGGGGCTGCGCGTTGGACCATCGGTCCCTCGGGGTCGTCGGGGTCGTCGGGGTCGGGGACCTCGCGGGCGATGGCGTCGGGGCGGGTGGGGGAGGTCAGGGCGTTGAGGGCGGTGGCGAGCATCGCGCCCTCGAGGGCGGGGATCTTGAACTTGCCGTGGCAGATGCCCTTGCCGTCGTCGTACATCGAGAAGACCGTCTTGCGTGCGGCGTCGGCCTCCTCCTTCTCCAGCTGCCGCGCGAGCTCGGCGTCGGCGGCGTCGGGATCGATCACGTTGAGCAGGTGTCGCGCGAGGAGCTTCAACGCCTTCGCGTCGTGCTGCGTGGCGAGGCCGAGGAGATGCTGCTCGGCGAGCAGCCTCTGCTCCTGGTCCACCCAGCTCGGCAGGCCGTCAAGGGCGGACACGATGACCTCGACCTGTGCCGGATCCACCTCGCCGGCCAACCCTGCCTCGAGCGTCGGCTGGTAGTCCGCCTCCAACCGCTTGGCCGCCTTCACCAGCCGGTGCGCCGCGCCCACCGTCGTGCGGGTCGCGTGCGCCAACCACGCACCGGTGGACGTGGCCACCGGAGTGGCCTTCGCCGCGACGTCGACGATGTCCGCTTGTGGCAGCAGGCTGGCCTTGAGGGCGGCGATGCGCGACTCGGCTCGGCTGAGCTCGGTGAGCGTCTCGGCGGTCTCGGCCGCAGACATGTCGGAGGCGCGAACGCCGCCTGCGGTGACGTCGTCGAGGACCTCGTGCAACCGGCCCGAGAACCAGTGCACCTTGCGGGAACGCGCAGACACCGGCGTGTTCCGGGGGTCGGCGTCGTGGCCGCCTCGCCCACCCGGGTCCGCACCCTCCGTGACCGCCATACCAGGACGCTACCGGCAGCCACCGACAGGTCTCGAACGGTGTTCGAATAGATATGCAGAAGGAGGGACGGCGCCGGTGCTGGTGTCGGGCCGCAAACTTGTCGCGCTGAAACAAGTCTCGGCCGGCCGAGGACGGCAGGCTGGGTCCGTCGGAACCACGTTGGAGAGGTGATCCCCCATGGTGCAGCAGGCAGTGCGAACCACGACCGAGCTCTCGACGATCGGCGCGCGGCGGATCCCGGAGTTCGACGGCGTCCATGACGTCTGGCCACGGGGCGAACGGTTGGCGGCGGTGCGGGCCGCGGCCACCGAGTACAAGAAGCGGTTCAAGGCCCAGGGACAGGTCCGGGCGGTCAAGTCGGTCGACATCGCCGCCGCGCCGTACCCGGTGAAGTACGCCTTCCACGACGCGGTCGCGGTGCCGACGCTGCCGCTGATCTCGATGATCAACCGGATGCTCGTGGTGCAGTACGACGACTTCGACGGCCGTCCCCGCACGCTGGTGTTCGAGCCCACCGTGCCCGAGGGCTCCGCCGAGGCGCCGTTCTACCGCAACCTGCAGCAGCTGATGTCGAAGGTGCCCGGCGCGCAGCTGGTCGAGAAGGTGATCCTGAGGTACTACAACGAGCCCGGCGACGTCCTCGCCCAGCTCGGGCTCACCGCCGACGACATCGACTTCTGCACCTTCGACCACCTGCACGTCCAGGACCCGCGGATGATCCTGGGGTCGAGCGAGGTCATCGAGGGCGATTCGGCGCCACGCACGCCGCTGTTCGGCGACGCGAAGCTGCTGGTGCACAGCCGCGAGCTGGCGACGCTGCAGTCCCTGCACCCCATGCAGTGGGCGTGGTACGTCGCCGGGGGCCTCGGCGGCATCGACCCCGACAAGCTCGCGACGTTCGACGGCGACATCGAGCTCGGCCCCGGCATCGCGCTGCTCTGGACGCCGGGCCACACCGACGGCAACCACTCCCTGGTGCTCAACACCCCCGACGGCGTCTGGGTGTCCTCGGAGAACGGGATCTCCTTGGACAACTGGCAACCCGAGCTGTCGAAGATCCCCGGCGTGCGGAAGTACCACGAGACGTTCGGCCGGGAGATCTGCCCGAACGCCAACACCCTCGAGGACTCCCTCGACCAGTACGACTCCATGGTCAAGGAGAAGACCCTCGCCGACGCGTGCAAGGCGGATCCCCGCTGGTTGCAGATCCTGCCGTCCACCGAGCTCGCTCCGTGGAAGCGGTTCTGGCCCGTGGTGCCGACCTACGTCCACGGCGGCATCGAGTACGGCGAGATCAGGGCCGGTCTGCGATGACCTCGTCCCCGCGGGGTGCCGTGGTCACCGGTGCCGGTCGCGGCCTGGGCCGGCAGATCGCCGAGATGCTCGCCGACCGAGGCCACCAGGTGCTGGTCACCGACGTCGACGAGGAAGCCGCGCACGCGGCCGCCGAGCAGATCGGCCGAGGCGCCCTCGCGCTCGCCGTCGACGTACGCGACCGCGCCCAGGTGGAGGCAGCGCGCGAGACCGTCGTCGCGCACGCCGGAGGTCTCGACGTGTGGGTCAACAACGCAGGCATCCTGCTCACCGGCCCCGCATGGGAGCAGGACGCCGACGCCCACCGGCTGATGCTCGAGGTGAACTCCCTCGGCACGATCAACGGCACCGTCGTGGCCCTCGACGCCATGCGCGGGACGGGTGGGGGACACGTCATCAACATCGCCTCCCTGGCCGGGCTGACCGCCGTGGCGGGCGAGGCGGTCTACGCAGCGTCGAAGCACGCCGTCCTCGGGTTCAGCCTGAGCACGATGGCGGACCTGCGGCTCGCCGGCGTCAAGGACATCGCGATCTCCTGCGTCTGCCCCGACGGCATCTGGACCCCGATGCTCCACGACAAGCTCGACGATCCGTCCTCGGCGCTGTCGTTCTCCGGGAAGCTGTTGCAGCCCGAGGAGGTCGTCGCTGCCGTCGGCAAGGTGCTGGACAAGCCACGGCTGGTGGCGACGCTCCCCGGCTGGCGTGGGGTGCAGGCGCGTCTGGCCGACGCGTTCCCAAAGGTCGGCCTGCTCGTTGTGCCTCTTGTTGTCGCTCGAGGCCGACGAAACCAACGCAAGCACCAGGAGACCGTGTGAATCGACTGCTCGTCCGCTCCACCGTCCTGACCGCCGTCAGCGTGGCGGCGACGTTCCTGACGCCGCTGGCCCCGGCCTCGGCGACCGACGACGTCCCGGGCGGTGCTCCCGCGGCTGCCCATCGGGCGGAGCCGAGGCTCGCGGTCCCCCAGGGTTGGCCCTTCGACCAGCGGTTGTCCCGTACCTCGGGCACCGGGCGGTTGTTCGACGGCGCGTCGTACTGGTCGGACTTCGTCTACGACGACCACGGTGCCGCGGTCCCGAGCGCGTTCACGCTGGAGAACACCGCCTACCTGGCGCCGGAGCAGGGTGCCTACGAGTACCCCGACGGTCCCGCCAAGAACAACGGCGCGGACGTCTTCGTGGCGGCTGCGGGCACGAGACACAAGGCGACGTACTGGCGCGTGGACTGGAACACCCTCGCTGATGCGGACGTCCCGATCGCGGTGTGGACCTTCGACACCGACCGGGACGCAAGCACGGGCGTGGCCGACTGGCCGGCCGACGCAGGGATCCAGTCGCCCGGCATCGACAAGGCGTTGGTGGTGTCGAGCCGCGGTGCGTGGCTGCACGACCTCACCGACGGCTCGGTCGTGGACGTCGCCGACAAGGGAGGGCGGCTCACCGTCGACCAGGACGCTCGGTCGTTCGTGGTCCGGGTGCCGCGCAGCCTGCTGCCTGCCACCGGGCGGTGGCGGGTGCGGCTGGCGGCCGGTCTCGCCTCCGCCGACGGCCGCACGATGGAGGTCCCCACGCTGGGCAACGGTCTGCCCGCCGAGGGCCTGCCGCGGGTCTACAACCTCGCCTTCCGCACCGCAAAGCAGGAGCCCCCGGTCCTCACCGACTCGACGACCGCCGCGCTCGAGGCGGCCGCGCAGGAGCAGGCCGCGGGCACGCCGCCGTTCGACCGGCTGGGCGCCGACGGTCTGGCGCGCTTCATCACCGGGAACTTCTGGATGGAGGACAACCAGGCCGACACCTTGTACGGCGGCGACGTCTCGAAGTTTTCTGAGGTCGTGAACTGGTCGAAGCTCCGGCGCCGAGCGAGGACGCCCGAGCCCCTGGTGCGCGGCTACAGCAACCGGTGGTACGTCTCGCGCCTCGACCTCGGTGCGGGAGTCGCCGCCCAGAGCGGCGGAGGCACCGGCGACGGCGCACCGAACTACCTCAGCCCGGTCCAGCCGTACGGCGTCTACGTGCCCTCCAGCTACCAGCGCGGTCGCGACACGCCACTGACGTGGATCCTGCACTCGCTGGGGGTCAACCACAACCAGTACGCCGGCTACGACCCCATGCTCATGCAGCAGCTGTGCGAGGACCGCGGCTCGATCTGCGCCTCGACGCTCGGGCGCGGTCCCGACGGCTGGTACTTCGACGAGGCCGAGGAGGACTTCTGGGCCGTGTGGCGCTCCCTCGGCGCGGCGTACTCGCTGTCGACCACCCGCACCCAGCTCACCGGCTACTCCATGGGCGGCTACGCGGCGTACAAGCTGGGGCTCGCCCACCCCGACCTCTACGCGGGCGCGATCAGCCTCGCCGGGCCACCGCAGTGCGGGGTCTCGCTCGACGGCGACCAGATCACCGGGCCCGCCTTCGGGGGACGGTGCACCTCCGACGGCGGCACCGCGCAGCTCGTCGGCAACGCCCGGTGGACGCCGTACCGGATCGGGCAGGGCACCAACGACGAGCTCGTGCCGTTCACCTCGGTCGAGGCCCAGGTCGGCCGCTTCGACGCGGACGGCCTGCGCTACCGGTTCGTGCGCTACCCCGGAGAGGACCACCTCGTCTTCGCGACGCAGGACCGGTTCGACACCGTCGTCGACGGGCTGGGCACACCGGCCGCGAAGCGGAACCCGCACCGCATCGACTACACCTGGCGGCCGCACCTGACGCGCAAGGACCTGGGCATCGGTGCGACGTCCGCGTGGTGGACCTCGCGGCTGCGGGCGCGCGACGACGAGCCGGGGACCCTGGCGCGGGTGCGGGCCCGGTCCTTCGGCCTGCGAGCGCACCGCCACGACGTCGTGCGCACCGGACCGGACCCGGTCGCCTCGCCGCTCGCCGCGCTCGTCTCGACGCTCGACTGGACGATCGGGAAGAGCCTGCCGCAGAAGCAGCGCCTCGTGCTCCGGCTGAGCAACGTGCGCCGCGTGGCGGTCGCCATGGACCGAGCCGGCCTGCGGTGCGGACGGGTCGTCGTGCACACCGACGGCCGGACGCGGTTGGTGCTCAGCGGCCTGCCCGGCCACAACCGTGGCTACCAGCTCGACGCCGGGCGGCACGTGCTCCGTCTGCCCTGCTACGAGGGGTCGGAGTAGACGTCGGCCCAGTTGGCGCCTCCACGCTGGAGCAGGCTCGTCAGTTGACGCCGGCGAGACCTCAGCCGGTCAAGCAGGGCGTCGAGGTCCGCCTGGTCGGCCCGGCGGTCACCGGCTGACCGCAGTGCGGACACTTCGAGCCCCGGTGGCTCCTGGCTGCTCTCACGCAGGGCGAGGGTGTCGATGTAGTCGCTCACTGCGGATTGGCCGGCGCGCAGCAGCAGCGGGTCGGTGTCGCGGACGGCGCCCTGCAGCAGCGTCATGGTCTCGTCGAACCTGCAAACCGCGATCACCGACGAGTTCTCCTCCTTCGCGGCGAGGATGTACTTGAGGATCGGGTACGCCAGGTGGTCCTGCCCGACCACGGACATCGTCGAGCTCAACGACACGACCTGCAACGGGAAGCTGCCGAGACCGGGCTGCCGCAGGGCTTCGTCGAGGATCGTGTACGGCGACTCACCCATCGCCATGATCGAGGACGCCATCGCCCGCTCCCGGGTGTCGGCGGAGACGATCTGCATGACGTAGGTCAGCGACAGGCTCGACCAGATGATGCCGATCAGCGCGCCGGAGTAGTGCACGAGCTCCCCGGCGCTCGTGTAGCCGGTGCCGAGCGCGACCACCACGCCGTACGCGAAGAGGATCGCCTCGAAAGGCCCGGGCGCGCCCTCGAGGTCGACCTTGAAGTCGCCCGCTGCCCCGAGGACCGCCGCGAAGCCGGCCACGAAGAGGACGAACCACGCGAAGGGCAGGGTGATCACGACGGCGTACCCCGCTACCGCCCGCCGACGGGCACTGGGCGACCCAGCCGTCACGGTCCGCCACACGGTGTCGGCGCTGAAGCGCGAGAACGGGCCGGCGCCGAGGGAGGAGGCAAGCACGGTCCACAACATGTCGACCAGCGCGACGAGGATGAGCAATATCCCGACGACGGTGAGCCACCACATCACGACACCCTCCCTCCACCCCCTCGTCTCCCCAGGGGTGGGGGGCCTCGAAACATGCGGGAGGGCCGATCGTCACCGGAGCCGGACGGTCACTCCCCGCTCGTTCGGCACCTTGGCCAAGACCACCCGCGCGGTGCGGCTCTCGGAGTCGTAGGTCCACTGGGTGACACGTCTCGCGTCGACGACGACCGAGCGCGGACGGTCGACGTCGCGCACCAGGAGATCCCACGTGCGCCGTCGCGGCGCCCCGCGGAAGTCACCACGCGCGGGTCCGACGGTCACCACGACGTGGTCCCCGCGGCGGCGCTGGGTGAACTTCGTCCGCGTGAACCGTCCGTGCTGGTAGCCGAACCCGGTGCCCGCGTCGTCGTACAGCGCGCCACTGCCGGTGCGGCCGGGGTAGGCCGTGAGGACCATCCGCCTGTGCGGGGTGGTCCCGGCACCGGCACCGGGAATGTGCGTCGGCAGCACGGCGCCGGCCCGCACCAGCACGGGAATCCGGTCCAGCGGCACCGTCATCGTGACCATCGTCGGACCGCGGAACCGCTCGCCGGTGGTGCGCTCCACCCAGGCGCCCGGCGGCACCCAGACCTCGGTCTCGACGGACGCGCCCGGGCTGGTGACCGGCGCGACGACCAGCTCACGGCCGAAGGTGAATTGGCTGGGATGCTCGTACGCCGCCTTCTGTCGCGGCCATCGCAGGTAGAGCGGTCCGGCGATCGGCAGGCCAGTGTCCACGGAGCGGCGCGCTGCTGTGTAGGTGTAGGGGACCAGGGCCCCCCGCAGCCGCAGGGCCTCGGTGGCCGCGTCGCGGGTCTCGCCGTCGTACTCCCACGGCAGGCGCTCGCCGTGGTTGGAGTGCAGCCGGTCGACCGGTTGGAACGCGCCGAGCTGCAGCCACCGGACGTAGAGGTCGTCGGACACGGGCGCGCCCGCCAGCGCTGCCGCGACCGCGTTGCACTGGCCCGCCTGCGGTTCGCCGTTGAAGCTGCCGATGTCGTGGCTGACGTAGGGCATGCCGATCGCCGACTCCGCCGCGGTGAGCTGGGCCTCGAAGGCCAGCATCTCCCAGGTCGCGCACGTGTCACCGGTGAAGTGGATGGCGCTGCGGTGCTCGGCCAGCGCGCCGGTGCCGCCGGCGCCGACGCCCCGGTCGCCGTACGAGCCGTCGGGCTTGTACGAGGCGCCGATCCGCGAGACCGCGGGCCAGCGGGAGCCGCGGCCGCGGCTGTAGGCGGCGTACCGGGAGTTGATCCAGGTGTCGGGGCTCAGGCCCGGCGCGTCGGCGGCGCCCTCGCCCTCGCAGCACCAGTCGAGCCAGAAGGCGTCGATACCGGTGCTCGCGAGCAGGCCGTGGAGGTCGAAGTACGCCGTCCGCTGTCGCTGGTCGGTCCAGTCGAAGACGTAGCACTCGCCCTGGGTGTCGGCCTGCATGGCCCGGCACTCGTTGCTGCTGGACAGCCCGCCCGCCTGCTCGTTGGTCTCCGCGAACTGCGGGTCGCTACCGCTGATCGACGGGTGGATGTTGGCCACCAGGGCGATGCCCTGCTCGTGGGCCCAGTCGACGAACGCGTCGGGGTCGCTGAAGAGGTCGCGGTTCCAGTCCCAGCCGTTCCACGAGTACGCGCGGCCGGGCTGGCCGACCACCGTGGAGCCGATCGCGGACCCCGCCGGGTCATTGATCCGCTTGAAGTCGGTGTCCAGCGACAAGGTGTCCAGCGGTACGTCCTCCTCGTGGAAGCGGGCGACGAGGTCGCGGAACTCCTCCTCGGTGTAGGGGAAGTACTTCGAGAACCACACGCCGAACGCGTTGCGGGGCAGCAGCGGCGCGCTGCCCGTCAAGGTGCGCAGGTCGGAGAGGGCCCGCCGGTAGTCGTGGCCGTAGGCGAAGGCGTACCAGTCGCGGTAGTCGCCCTTCCGCTCCGGGCGCACGCGAAAGTCGGCGCCGTCGTCGACCAGCAGTGCCGTGGCGCTGTCGTCGAGGACGTACCAGCCCTCGCGCGTGAGGATGCCGTTGTTGAGCGGCTCGGGGCCGTCGGAGAGGTCGAGGGCGCGGGTCCAGCCGCCCAGGTAGTCATGCTCGACGTCGGCTTGCGGAGCGACCTCACGGGTGCGGCGACCGTCACGGAAGCGGAGCACCAGGTCATCCGCGCCGAAGCCACCGCCGCGGCGCCAGCGCAGCTCGACGCGGGACGTGCGGATCACCCTCCAACCGTGCTCGACCGTGCTCGAGTAGTGCGTGGCGGTCTCCGGGCGGGCGCCCAGCGTGAGCGTCGGGCGGTCCTCGAACCGGCCGTCCTCGGCGTACTCGAGGCGGATCAGGGTCGGGGTGACGACCTGGAACCTGGCCTTCCCGTCGACCACCTCGCCCGTGCGAGCCGGCTCTGCGACTCGCGGGGTGGACGTCTGGGGCGCGGCCCGGAGAGCAGGGTCGGCCGCGGCGCCGGACGCGGGGACTACGAGCGCACCCATGCCGCCGAGCAGGAGACCGGCCAGTACGGCCGCGCAGCGGCGGCGGGCTCGTGAGTGGTTCACGGCTTGGTCAACGCAGCGCGGTCGGGCCAGTTACGGCAGCGCTGCCGGCCGCACGGTCACAGAGCGGCGCGCTTGTAGGGTGCCAGCGTGGCCTCCGAAGAAGCCCTCAAGCGCCTGCGAACAGCCGCGCGGCAGTGCCCCACCGCTGTCTCAGGGCAGCCGGCCGAACCGCCCGCGGACGTGCTCCGCGGTCTCGCGCAGGCGTGCGCGGAGCTCGGCATCGACGAGTGGGACCTGTACGGAGCCGGCGGGGCGGTCCAACGGCTGGAGGACGAGCTGAAGGAACGCTTCGACGTCGAGGACGCGGCGTTCTTCCCCAGCGGCGTGATGGCACAGCAGAGCGCGTTGCGGGTCCACTGCGACGGCGCCGACAGCCGGCATGTGGCGATGCCTGACCTCAGCCACCTCCTCGTGCACGAGGAGGACGGTCCGCGCATCCTGCACGACCTCGTCATCTCGTTCCTCACCCGCGGCTTCGAAGCCCCGACGGCCGCGCATCTCGAAGCGGTTCCCGGACGGCTCGGCGCCGTGCTCGTCGAGCTGCCGCTGCGCGACGCCGGCTGCCTGCTACCGACGTGGCAGGAGCTGACGGAGCTGTCCGCAGCGTGCCGCGCACGGGGCGTTCCGCTGCACGTCGACGGCGCGCGGATCTGGGAGGCGCAGCCGTGGTTCGGTCAATCGCTTGCCGAGATCTCGCACCAGGCCGACTCGATGTACGTGTCGTTCTACAAGGGGCTCGGCGGCATCGCCGGCGCGGCGCTGCTCGGCTCGCAGGACTTCGTCGCCGAGGCCCGCGTCTGGCGGCGCCGGCTCGGTGGCACCCTCTACCGGGCAAACCCCGAGGCGGTCTCGGCGCTCGCCGGCCTGCGGGACCGGTTGCCGCTCATCCCTGACTGCGTCGCGTGGGCGCAGGCCTTCGCCGCCGCGCTGCCGGGCGACATCAGCGTTCAGCCGGGCACGCCGCAGACCAACCAGTTCCTGCTCTTCGCCACCGGCGACGCCGACGTCGTCAACGAGCGGACCCTCGAGGCCATCGAGCAGGACGGCGTCGGCCTGCCGGCCTGGCTGCCGACGACCCAGCCCGACCGCATCCAGACAGAAGTGGTCGTCACGTCCGCCGCGCTCGGTCTCGGTGCCGCGAAGATGGCCGACCGCGTCGCGCGGTTGGTCTTGCCCCAGCCACCCACGTAGGGGCGGGGTCGTTCCACGCCCTATTGGCGGTGGCGTCGGGTGATGCGGATCTTGCCGCCGCGGCTCCAGGGGATCACGTGGTGGGCGTGGCACCAGGTGGCTGGGACCGTGCAGCCCTGGGCGGTGCAGGTCTTGTCCCTCACGGCCATGGCGATCCGTTGGGAGGTCGTCGAGGGCCGCGACGATGACCTCGACCTGTGCGGGGTCCACCTCACCGGCCAACCCTGCCTCGAGCATCGGGGCGTAGACCGCCTCCAACCGCTTGGCCGCCTTCACCAGCCGGCGCGCGGCCCCGACCGGGGTGCGGGTCGCGTGGGACAACCACGCACCGGTCGACGTGGCCACCGGCGTGGCCTTCGCCGCGACGTCGACGATGTCGGCTTGTGGCAGCAGGCTGGTGCAACCGGCCCGAGAACCAGTGCACCTTGCGGGAACGCGCAGCCACCGGCGTGTTCCGGGGCTCGGCGTCGTGACCGCCTCGCTCGAGGCTGCCAGCCCGCCGGCGTTCCCGTGGCCCGTCTCCGGGGCACACTGACCGCATGACACGTCCGGCGTTCGTGCTGCACGACCACCGGAAGCCGCGGCCGCACTTCGACCTCCGCCTCGAGCAGGACGGCGTGCTGCGCTCCTGGGCGGTGCCCAAGGGGCTGCCCACCTCGCCACGCGAGGACCGGCTGGCCGTGGCGGTGCCGGACCACGACCTGGATCACCTCACGTTCGAGGACGAGCACAAGTCGATCGCGGACATCGGCTGGTGGGAGGACGCCGGCAGCAACGAACGCCGCCTTCTCTTCGACCTCCACGGCAGGCATGGCGTGGCGCGCTACGCGTTGATCGACACCGGGCAGGACTGGCTGCTGCACCTCACGAAGGAGCAGCCGCGGTGAACCTCAGCTCCAGGCGCCGTACACGCGCACATGCAGCTTGACCGTGGAGGTGAGGTTCCACAGCTGGCGCGCGTCCTCGATCCAGAAGTTGACGCAGCCGTGGCTGTGGCCCTCGAAGGGATTGATCATCAGTGCCGACCCGTGCAGTGCCTGACCGCCGCTGAAGAACTGCGAGTAGGGCATCGGGGTGTCGTACAGGGAGCTGACGTGGTCGATGTCGCGCCAGTAGACGACGAACCTGCCCTTGCGGGTCTGGGTGTCGGAACCGCCGCCACGGACGAGCCAGGAGTTCAGCAGCACGCCCTTGTGGTAGAGGTTCACCTGGTGCTGCGAGCGGTCGTAGCAGGCGTGCCAGCCGGCCTTCTTGCAGGAGCCAGGGACGTCATCTCGGCCACGCACGGTCTTGCGGATCAGCGGGCGCCACGTGCGGTACCTGACCACGCCGTTGGCCTTGACGCCGAGGTCCTCCTGGAAAGCGACCACGGAGGCCTTCGTGATGTCGCCGTAGTAGCCGGTCGGCGTGGCCTTGAAGTAGCCGAGCCAGAGGAGGCGGTACTGCAGCTCGTAGACGTGGTCGATGTGGTAGGCGCCGGTGTCCTGGTCGCCGGGGTGCACGACCTCTCGGCTGAACCGGTCCTTCAGGTCCCAGTCCGCGTACGCGGACGGCTGGGCGACGACGGCCGTCAACAGCGTTGCTGCGAGCACCGCGATGATCCTCGTGACGATCCGGGTGGCGGGCTTCATGGCCCGGCCTCCCTCCCTGGTTTCCGACCCCCATTCTCCCGCCGGCCAGGGACGGCATCCAGAGAACAAGGTCACCGCACCACTTGGTGCCGGTAGAGCGGGCCGGTGTACCGGAGGACGTCGAGCCCTCGGTGGTATGCGCCGGTGCCGGGCGGTCATGGGGTGCGCACGCCCCTGACCAGGAACCAGAGGGTCAGCCCGACCTCGCCGACGACGGTGGGGGTGAGCAGCACGGCGGCCACCGCCCGCCGTACTCCTGACGGTGAGGCTCGCCGAGGCTGTCGACGACGTAGCCCACCCCCGCCGGCGACCAGCACCACCGCGAAGAACCGCGGAACGTAGCCCGGACCGGTGCAGCAGCATCCCGAGCAGCACCAGGTGCACGCCGAAGAAGACCAGCGCGACGAGGAACCCGGCACTGAACGTCTCCAGCGCCGCCAGTGCCTGCTGCTCCGCGTGCCTGCGTCCGCGGGGCCCCGGTGGTGCGCAGCAGCTGGTGCGGCGACGAACGGCTGCGCGAGCAGTGCCGCCAGCGGATGCGAGTAGACGAGCCGGAACGCGGCGGTCGCAAGCGCCAGCCCGCGACCGACCTGCGCCAGCAGCGGTACAGCATGCACCGCGACAGCTACGTCGACGGCGACGATGACCACCCAGGCGACCAGACTGGGCCGAACGGGTGAGGCCGTCCCGGCGATGTTCGCTGCGGTCGCGGCCGCATCACCGGGGACCAGCAGCGACTCGAGGGTCAGCGGCCCGAGCATGCCCAGCCCGACCAGGAGCGAGGTAGAGCACCCCGGTGAGCCGCGCGAGCCGCTTGGGGTCCAGCCCGGGGCAGCCGCCGCTAGCCGGAAGCGCCGGAGTCGGGGAGGGCACTCATGCTGCGACCTCCTCGTCGGCGGGGTGTGCGCGAGCGCGGACGCGGTGAGCGCGGCCCACGATGGCGGGGCTTGCTGGACCACGCCGTCGTCGTCCAGCGCCTGAGCATGAACAGGGCGAAGTCCACGCGCCGGGTGCGGTTGCTGGCCAGCACGGGGTCGCCGACGTGCGTGCTCCAGACGGGCAGCCCCTGGCTCTCGCCCTCCTCGAGGTCGCTGCCGCGAACGACCGTCCAGCGGGTGTCGCTGGCGAAGATCGCGGCGGCACGCCTCCACCTGGTCCTCGATGTCGACGACTTGCGGGCCAGTCGGCCAGACGCGCCGAAGACGGCCACGAACATCCGCAGCCTCCGGGAGTAGACGTCCTGGCCGTCGCGGGTGATGTGCCAGCCGCAGGAGAACACCAGCCGGGCGCCGGCGGGGCGTGCGTCGAGCACCGCCTGCGCGGTCCCCGAGGCGTAGTGGTGCATCCCCCACGGCACCAGCACGGTCAGCACCGCGTCGCAGCCGGCGACCGCGCGGGCGATCGCCGCCGGGTCGTCGGTGTCGCCGGGCACGACCGTGATCGCCCGTCGAGGTCGGCGAGCTTGCCGACGCTCTGCTCCCGGCACACCGCCGACGACGTCGTACCCGCGGCCCAGCGCCTGCTCGACCACGTGCCGGCCGAGCTTGCCGGACGCGCCGACGACGCAGACCTTCCTGCTGCCGCTGTGCCGCCGTCTCGTGGTCGATTCCATGGTTCCTCCTCGACTTGCTGCCTTACGCTGTAAGGTAACCTTACGCGTAAGGTCGGCCAGAGTCGGACCAGAGGACCGGCGGCCGGTCCCAGACCAGGAGGTGCGGTGGCGGGAGTGCCGACAGGGCACGGCGACGAAGCACCGTTGACCCGGGAGGCGGTGCTGCGGGCGGCGGTCGCGTTCGCCGACGCGACGGCCTGGCGGCGGTCACGATGCGCAAGGCTGGCCGAGCAGCTCGGGGTCGAGGCGATGTCGCTGTACCACCACGTCGCGAACAAGGAGGCGATCCTCGACGGGATGGTCGACCTGGTCTTCGCGAGTTCCAGCTGCCGGCAGCGGACGGCGACTGGCGCGAGGCCATGAGCGGACCGGGCGTTCTCCGCCCGCGAGGTCCTCAACCGCCACCCCTGGGCCGTGGGGCTGATCGACTCACGGACCAGTCCGGGCATGGAGACACTGCGGCACCACGACGCGGTGATCGGCAGCCTGCGCTCCGGCGGGTTCACCGTCGCCGGCGCGGCGCACGCGTTCTCGGCTGCTGGACAGCTACATCTACGGCTTCGCCACTGCAGGAGCTGAGCATGCCGTTCGAAGTCGACCGGCGGGGACCTCGACGCGGTCGCGGCGGGCATCTTGGAGTACCTGCCGCGCGAGCAGTTCCCGCACCTGACCGAGATGATCCTCGAGCACGCGCTGCGACCTGGCTACGCCTACGCCGAGGAGTTCGCCATCGGGCTCGACCTGCTCCTCGACGGGCTCGAGCGGGTGCGCGAGGTCTGGTAGTCCTCGCCCACTCGTCGGTCCTAGCTGCGCTTGCGTTCCCTGTGCTCGCTGTCTGGCCAGCTGTCGGCCTTCACGGCGTTGCGCTGGCCCATCGGCCGCGGCTCACCGACCGTGGTGTCGCGGATGGTCTGCTGCTCCGCCTCTGCGTTGATCTCGGCGCCGACCAGCACGATGAGGGCGGTGATCCACAGCCACAGCATGAGGATCGCGACACCGGCGACAGCGCCGTAGGTCTTGCTGTAGCGACCGAAGTTGTCCACGTAGACCGAGAACCCGAACGACGCCAGCAGCCAGACGGCGGTCGCGGTGATCGACCCCACCGAGACCCACGCCAGCCGCGGGGCGGCCCGGCAGGGCGCGATCTTGTAGAGCAACGCCAGGGCGCTCATGACGGCCAGGACGAGGCCGACCCACCGGCCCACCTGCAACAGGAGGCGCGTCGTGCCGTCGGGCACGAAGGAGTCCAGCAGCACCGGCGTGACCGCGATGAGCCCGACTGCGACCACGACGAACGCCACGGCGCCGAGGCTGAGCAGGAGTGCGAGGCCCTTGCGGCGCACGAAGCTGCGCGTCTCCTCCTCGTCGTAGGCGATGTTGATCGCTGAGATCGTGTTGCTGACGGCCGCGGAGGCGGTCCACAGCGCCAGGGCCAGCGAGGTGTACAGGCTCAGGCTCAACGCGTCGTGGGGCTGGGTGCTCAGCGATTTCATCTGCTCGACGACCAGCGACGCCGCGTCGGCGGGCAGGGCGTCGGTGACGACCTCCGCCTGACGGGTGACCGTGCTCGGGTCCGCGATGATTCCGTACACCGAGATGGCCGCGATCATCGCCGGGAAGAGCGAGATGAACCCCCAGAACGCCACGCCTGCCGCCAGCAGCGGGACCTGGTCGATCCGGGTCTCGTCCCAGACGCGTTTGGCCACCTGCCACCAGCCTCGTCGGGGGATGCCGGTGGGCCGGTGCGCCTCGGCGCCGGGGAAGCGCTCGGTCAACGGCGCCTTGGGGGGCGTCATGTCGCAAGTGTTACCCCACCTGGTGCTGCGGACACGGCGCCCCGGCTGCCCGAAGGGCGGCGGCATGCCATTCTCTGCCCATGACGCACCTCAAGATCCCGCGCGACCGCGACGACGACAACGCCCCGGAGCCGATCAAGGCCCGTCAGGAGCTTGTCCGTCAGGAGACGGCCTCGGCGCTCCAGCACACCTCGTCGTACTCCCTCGACCCCTCGACGCTGGTCGGTAACGTGGAGAGCTTCTTCGGCGTCGCGCAGGTGCCGATGGGCCTCGCCGGGCCGCTGCGGGTCAACGGGGAGCACGCCCAGGGCGACTTCCTCGTCCCGCTGGCCACGACGGAGGGCACCCTCGTGGCGTCGTACAACCGGGGCATGAAGCTGTGCCACGAGGCCGGAGGAGTCACGACCACGATCCTCGACGACCGGATGCAGCGGGCGCCGGTGTTCAGCTTCGACAACGCCCGCGAGATGCGGGCCTTCCGGGACTGGCTCGGAGAGCACTTCGACGAGATCGCGGCCGCCGCCGAGGAGACCACCAGGAGCGGGAAGCTCGTCGAGATCCAGGAGTTCCCGGTCTCGAAGATGCTCTACACGCGGTTCAACTACACCACCGGCGACGCCGCCGGGCAGAACCTGACCGGCAAGGCGACGTTCGCGGCGTGCGCGTGGATCAAGCAGAACTACCCAGGCGAGGTGCACTTCCTGCTGGAGGGCCAGTTCGCGACCGACAAGAAGACCTCGATCGTGAACATGCTGCACACCCGCGGCAAGCGGGTCGTCGCGGAGATCACCCTGCCCGCAGCCGTGGTCGAGAAGCACATGAAGGTGACCACCGACAAGCTCTACAACGCCCGGATGAAGGGCCAGCTCGGCTCGATCATGTCGGTGACCAACAACAACGGGCTCCACTCCGCCAACGGCATCACCGCGATGTTCATCGCCACGGGGCAGGACGTCGCCAACGTGGCGGAGAGCTCGGCGCTGTACGGCTACTCCGAGCTGCTGCCCGACGGCGACTACTACGCCTCCATCACGCTGCCGTCGCTCATCGTCGCGACCTACGGCGGCGGCACCGGGCTGGCCACCCAGCGCGAGTGCCTGGAGATGCTCGGCTGCTACGGCAAGGGCGGGGTCGGCAAGCTGACCGAGATCATCGCCGCCACGGTCCTCGCCGGCGAGCTGTCGCTCGGATCCGCGGTGGTCGCCGAGGAGTGGGTCGAGGCGCACGACACGTACGGCCGCAACCGGCCCTGACGGGCGCCCGAGGCACAACGTGCCGCAGGGTGGACCACCTGCCGGTGGCCCACCCTGCGGAGCACTGCTGATCAGGCGGTACGACGCCCGGGGTCGGTGGCCTTGGCGAAGGCGACCGAGACCACGGTGAGGAGCCCGGTGGCGAGGACGGTGCCCGGCCACGTGGCGTTGGAGACCATGAACGAGGCGAACGCCGCGACCGCGGCGGCCAGCCCCCACCAACGCGCCAGGCCGGCTCGCCACAGCGTGATCATCGTCAGCGGCAGCGCGAGGACCAGGGCGATGATCCCCGGTGCGATGAACACCGGGATGCCCCACATGCCGTCCATCGCGTCGTAGACCGCCTGGTGGCCCTCCATGCCCTGGCTCTTGGCGACGGCGCGCACGATCCAGAACGCGTAGGCCCAGTGATAGCCGAGCGACTTGAACCGCAGCGGGCCGGGGTTGTCGGCGTAGATCTCGATCATCTTGTCGCCGGCCAGTCCCGCGGCGGGGTCGGCGACGGCCCCGACGGTGAGGAAGATCCCGGCCAGGACCGGCGCGGCCACCACCTGGATCGTCACCACACTGATCGAGTGGGACACGATGTCGTGCAGTTCGCGGGCGATCCTGGTCCGCCGCGTTGCCGGGTCTCCTAGTGCCCTGAACGAGACGAGCACGAGGCTGAGCAGCGTGGTGAACTCGTTCTCGGTGTTGACGACGGGGCGGACGACGGTTCGAACCCGCCTGGCGCACGGCGTAACGTTGATCCATGGGCCGGACCTGGGCCGAGATCGTGGTGCTCTACCTCGTCATCCTCGCGGTGACGAAGGCGGTGTTCCTGCTGCCCGGCGTGCACGACTACCCGGCGCTTCCCCTGGCCGCCCGGATGCGGAGACGCCGGCGGCAGCAACTCCCGACCGGTCGCCCCATCGAGCTGGTGGCCGAGGACCTGCGCCGGCTCGGCGTCCGCTACCGCTACCCGGTCCGGGGCACGTCGTACGCGAAGCTGGAAGCGCTGCTGTTCGCCTACGACCACGTCCTCGAGGAAGCCTGTCGCTGCCTGGAGATCGAGCACCTGCTCGGCGTCCTGCCGCCCGGTCCGGAGCGGGACCTGGAACGCAAACGGGTCGAGGACTCGTTGTGGCTGGTCGGGTTGCGCTTCCCCGAGGCAGCCTGAGCGGAGCCCCCAGGGCGTACGACGAGGTCAGCGCCGGTCGTCCTCCACGGCGGGCGCCATGGTCGTCTCCACCAGGACCTCGCCGTGCAGCGTCCGGTGCACCGGGCACCGGTCGGCGATCTGGTGCAGCCGCTCCCGCTGGTCCGCGTCGAGGTCCCCGACCAGGTGGATGGTGCGTCCGATCCGGTCCAGGTGTCCCTCCTGGGTCTCGCAGTCCGCACAGTCGTCGGCGTGGATGCGCGCGTGCTCCAGCTCCACACTGACGTGCTCGAGCGGCCACTCCTTCCGGTCGGCGTACATCCGCAACGTCATCGACGTGCAGGCGCCGAGCCCGGCCAGCACCAGGTCGTACGGCGCCGGTCCACTGTCCTCGCCGACGGGCTCGGGCTCGTCGGCCGGGAACCGGTGCCGTCCCACGGTCACGTCGTGCCCGAAGGCGCCGATGCCGTTCTCCGCGACCACGACGGCGGCCGGCGCCTCGTCGGTCTGGGTGTTCGCGGGGCGCGAGGAGTCGGGGTCCCCCAGGTACCTGCCGGCCCAGGTCGCCAGGATGCCTGCGGCGAACTCCGCGTCGCGCGGCTTGGTGAGCAGGTGGTCGGCCTCGTCCAGGGACATGAACGACTTGGGGTGCCGGGCCGCCTCGTAGATCTGCTTGGCGTTGTCGATGTCCACGACCTCGTCCTGGGGCGAGTGCAGCACCAGCAGGGCCGCCCCCAGCGTGCGGAGGCGCTCGTTCTGCGGCTGGCTGACCAGGTCGTCGAGGAGCTGTTGCCGGATGCGGAAGCGGCGCGGGCCGAGGGAGACCTCCGCCTCACCCTTCCGGTCGATCTCCTCACGTCCTCCGGCCAGGAGGTGCAGGACGTGATCGGTGTCGGCCGGCGCCCCGATCGTCGCCACGGCCCGGACCTCCGCCACGTGCTCCGCCGCCGCGATCACCGCGGCGCCTCCGAGCGAGTGACCGACGAGGAGCTGGGGCGCCGCGTGGTGCTCGCGCAGGTGCTCGGCGGCGCGGACCAGGTCGGCCACGTTGGACGTGAAGTTCGTGTTGGCGAAGTCGCCGTCGGAGCCACCCAGCCCGGTGAAGTCGAAGCGGAGCACCGCGACGCCGTAGCCGGTCAGGGCGCGGGCGATCCGGGAGGCCGCGACGACGTCCTTGCTGCACGTGAAGCAGTGCGCGAACAGCGCGTAGGCGGTCGGTTCGCCGTCCGGGAGGTCCAGCCGGCCGGACAGGGCCTCACCCGAGTGGCCGGGGAAGTCGAGTCGCTCACTGCGCACGCCCGCTGCCCCTCCGCCCGGTCCAGCCACGCCGGCAGCCTGTTCGTCTGTCTTCCACAAGTCCTCCGATGGTCGGTCAGCCGGTCGGGTGACCGACCCGTGCGGGCGCGGCCCCACGTGTCTTCTTCCCGTTCGTCGGCATCTCGCACCTCGGCGCCGTTGCAGCCCGCCTGGCCCGGCGTCAGAGCTGGTCGAGGAGCCATCCGGGGCTGAGCGCGACCGCTCCCGCCTGCGCGACACGGGCCTGCAGCGCGCGGTCCGCGGAGACGACCGCGACCCGGAGCCCGCGCTCGGTGGCCGCCCGTGCCTCGTCCACGATCGTGTCGTCGCCGTGGCCCGGCGCGTGCACGGTCCGGACGTGCCCGTCGCGACCGGCCCGGACGCCGCCCTTCGCCGCTCCCTCGAGCACGAGCACGACCTCGTCGTACTCGGGAGCGGCGAGCATGAGCTGCTCGTGCAGGCGTCGGGCCGCGCCGGCGCGGTCCTTCCACCAGCCGTCGGGGCGGGAGCCGACGACGTTGGCGCCGTCGACCACGAGGAGGCTCGTCGGGTTGCTCACGACGTCGATCCTGGCACCGCACCGTGACGCCCGCCCCAGCGGAGGGGGGCGGGCGTCGTGCCGACGTCTGCGGGTCAGCCCTTCGGCGGCGGCGCGGCGGCCAGCACGGGCATCGCGACGGCGATGCTGTGGAACAGCCGCCTCGCGCCGTACGACGACCTCGTCCGCCCTGCCTGGAGGTAGTAGTCCACGCCGTCCGGGGTCACTGCCCGGGCCGGGATCACCGCCACCCAGGTGCCCCGCTCGGCGCCGGGGTCCATGGCGACCGAGGCGAACTTCCCCTGGCCGTGCCTGCGGTAGTGCAGCGTCGGCGCGGCCTTGTGCTTGCCGCCCAGGACGACGGCGGTGACCGGGACCGCGTGCCCCGACACCGCGTCGCGCACGGCACTGGTGTAGATCACCCGGTGCGACGGCCGCAGCGGCTTGGTCGAGACCGGCACACCGAAGTGGCCGAGGATCTTCCGCAGCGCCGCGACCGTCTGTCCCGCGTCGTTGTCGTCGCCGAGGTTCCAGCCGAGCACGGCCGACTTGAACCCGCCGTGCTCCTCGTCGCCGTCGACCGAGATCCCGATCGCCGGTGCGTCGTCCTCCTTCGTGACGGCGCCGAGCAGGTTCTCGTCCGGAGCGAAGATGGCCGTGGCGGTGCCGAACGGCGCCACCGTCTCACCGTCGTAGCCCGGGCCCGCGTCGCTGAGCCCGGCGATGCCCACGAACTGGCGGGCGGGCGAGGGGTGCGACTCCACGTCGGTGCCGTCGAGGAGGCCCGCACCGGACATCACCGACGACACGAACTGCGACACGATGTAGCTGGTGTTGCCCTCCGGCGTGCGGGCGCCGAAGTAGTGCGCGCCGAAGGCGGGCACGTCGGCCGGCGTCTGCGGGCTCCCGACGGTGGTGATCGAGTCGAGGACCCGGTTGCCGGTGAGCAGCAGACGCCCGCCTCCGTCGAGGTACGACGTGATGGCCTGCCGGTCGGCGGCGTCGATCTGTCCCTCGTAGCGGTCGACCCCGGAGGACCAGATCACGGCGTCGTACTTCGCCATCATCGCGGCCGTGGGGTGCGCCGAGACGATCGCGTAGGGAGTGCCGAGGGCGCTGAGAGCGCCGACGATCGCATTCTCGTGCGACAGCGTCTGGTCGTCGTCGACGACGAGCACCTCGGGGTCGGTGGGGCCGGCCCACAGGGTGGTGCGCTGCACCTGGTTCTTCTCGCTGCCTTCGGACACCTGGTCGCGAGGGTCGACGACGGTCACCAGGGTCACCGGGCCTTCGTTGTGCGGCCGGTAGCGGAATCCGACGTACTGGCGCTCGAAGGCGCCCAGCGTGACGGTACGGCGCGCGACGACCGGGCCGGTCGCACTGCCCTCGTGGACGACGACGTCGACGTCCCCGGGCGCGGTGCCCCCGTTGGAGAACACCGGCACCTGCATCCGGTTGCGCTGGCCCGCGTTGAGCGGAGCGGCGCCGCCGTTGTCGTTGAGCCGGCCGGTGACGAAGCCGGGGGAGACGTCCGCGCCGTCCGACAGGTCGAGCACGTCGAGGGTGATGGCCTGCGTGCCGCCGGCCTCCTGGCTGGTGTCGAGGCCGTTGCCGCGGCCGCGGACGTTGGTGAACGCCCAGCCGGTCGGCTGCTGCGACCAGTTCGACCAGGTGTCGGCCGAGCCGTAGGTGCTGAACTGGGCCTCGCTCCCACCGGCGAAGAGGACCCGGCCGGACCAGTTGCCGCACGCGGCGAAGTCGGCGACCTTGGCGGTCCAGGTGCCGTCGGCGGGGTCCTTGACGCTGACCGACTCGGAGTCACCGGGGCCGCCGGCGTCCACCTCGGTGCCGGCGTTGCCGTCGGGGTCGATGAGCTGCAGCTTGCAGTCGCCGGACAGGTCGCTGCCGACGGTCACGGTCATCGACTCGTTGGCTGCGTCGGGGTCGACGTCGAAGGTGGCGGTGCCCGGAGTCAGCGGCGTGGTGGTCCCGCTGAGCTCGACCGGTTCCTGCGGGTCGCCGTCACTGTTGGCCGGGCCAGGGGGCAGCATCCGGGTGCCGGAGGTGATGCCGGTGGCGGCGGGGGTGAGCAGGTCCTGGGCGTTGCCGCGGCCGTAGTTGAGCTGCAGCTCCTGGGTGTTGTCGTTCTGGTCGAACTCCTCCAGGTCCATCTGGTATCGGTTCGAGTCGCTCTGCGCGTTGTTGGCGCCGCCGAAGTACGTAGTGGACTGGCGCCAGTAGTCGAAGTGCCACACCGCGAGACCGGAGCCGTGCATCTGTCGGTCGAACATCGAGCCCATCGGGTTGCGGTCGTCCAGCTTCACCGAGCGGGCGTTGCGGCTGACGTTCTCGACGTAGTACCCCTCGACGACGTACTTGTCGGTCTCGGGGTCCTTCGCGAGCCCGTAGACGTCCTCCTCGGTCCACTCGTGGCCGAGCGCGTCGGTCTCACCGACGCTCATCTCGTAGGTCGGCACCAGCAGCAGGTTCGGGTCGGGCTCGCCGTACGCGTAACCCTTGGCCGGCAGCGCGGTGCGCGGCTGAAGGGTGTAGCCGCGCAGGTCCCCGTGGACGACCGTCGGGGTGACGTAGCGCTGGAACACGCGGGTGGCGGGGTTCTGCATGGCGGGGTTGGAGCCCGACGGGTTCCCCAGGTATGAGCCGCCGGCCATGATGTCGAAGTCGCCGGTGCCCGTGGAGCTGTAGGACGTGTCGTAGTAGTCCGGCTCGCCGAGCGCGTGGGCCATCTCGTGGGCGGCGACGCCGATCGTCAGCGGGCTGTCGGCCGACTCGAACTCGGGGATGGTCAGGATCCGGTTCACCGACTCGCCCGGCGTGGGCGTCGGCAGGCCGACTTTCAGCGTCTCGGAGTTGATGCCGACCAGTCCGGTGGCGATGTTCGCCAGGCTCGACACCGAGATCTGGTGCGAGTGCGTGTTGCACGGGTCGCCGGTGACCTCGTGCCCCCCACCGGAGTGGATGATCATCGTGAAGTCGACGACGCCGTCGCTGTCGTTGTCGTAGTCGGCCCATGGCACGTCGACGGTCTGCGGGAGCGCCTCCTGGGCCATCCCGAAGCCGCCGAGCCCGCCGAGACCGAGCTGGCGGCCGACCGGGTCGGTGATCGAGACCTCGCCGGACTCGGGCGTCCCGTAGTAGCAGGGGTCGTTCTGGGAGTGCGCCGAGGTGTAGCCGGTGCCGTCGGGCCCGGCGTAGACGTCGACCTGCACCAGGAACTGGCCGAAAGAGGCCTCGTAGTAGTACTGGGTGACGCTGCCGTAGGGGTTCCCGCCGAACCCGTCGAGCATCTCCTGGAAGTACTCGGCGGTGTTCGTGCCCTCGTGGAAGGTGGGAGCGCTCTCGCCGCCGTCCTGGTCGTACCAGGTCTTCAGCATCAGGGCCGGGACCTTGAACACGCGGGGACCGTCGGCGCCGTCGGCCGGCTCGGCCTCCGTAGCGAGCTTCGCGGCGGTGGCCTGCAGGTTGCGGGCGATCGCGGCGCGCAGCCGGACCTCGTCGTCGCTGAGCTGCGTGGGACGCCGCCCGAGGTGCTGGGCGAGGCCGTCCGGTGCGCCGTCGGGACCGACCATCGCGCCCAGCTGGACGTCGTCGCCGTCCCAGCCGGTGATGTAGCGCCAGGTGCCGGACGCATCGCGCTCGACGCCGTACCCGTCCAGAGTCTCGAAGAGGCCTCCGACCTTCAGGTCCGTCATCCGCGCGCGGAAGGTGGACCCGTCGGGCTGCTTGAGGAGCTGCACGACGTCGGTGGCCGGGTCGGGCGCCTTCGCGTCAGTGGCCACCGAGGCAGCGGTGGCGCTGGTGACGGCGTCGGTGGCCGGAGCGGTGGCAGCGGCGGCGGGGCCGGGGACCGTGAGGCCGGCGAGGGTGAGCCCGGCCGCGACCAGGGCGGTGGCCCGGGCTCGGCTCGTGGTGACACGTGACATGGAGGATCTCTCTCGGCGAAGAAGGCTTCGGGGGTTTCCCGAGCACCACCTGAAACGACGAGAGGGTGCGCTGGGTCACGCAGCACCGCGACCCCGCACCGTGACCAAGGTCCTGTTCTCCTTCGGCGGCACCCCAGGTGTGCACCCGGGGATCACCGAGGGAGGCGGGCTCGACTACTCCTTCGACGCCGGCACCGACGCCGGCACCGACGCCGGCACCGACGCCGGCACCAACGTGGCGGCCGTCGTCGCCGGCAACGGCTACGCCGACTTCACCTACGACATCTGGGTCGTCGACGTGCGGAGCCGCAAGCACATCCGGCTGACCAAGGGGCAGCACTCCCGCTACCCGGCGGTCTCCCCGTACACGGACTGGAGGACTGGACCCAGGGCAAGGGCTTCTGGGTCTACCACTGGACACCCGGAACCGGTGCACCGGCCGACCCGGCTGCCTGGGTCGAGGGAGGCACGCGCCGCTTCGACAGGGGCAACGTGCCGCTCCTTGCCCGACCGTCGATGATGGGGACATGGCTCTCACAGGTGAGTACCTCCCCAGCAGCGCACAGTGGGTCCGTGACCAGGTCGAGCTCTACGAGAGCTCGGGGGGCACCGAGGGCACCACGCTGCGCGACACCGGGCTGCCGGTTGTCATCGTCACGTCGCTCGGGGCCCGGTCCGGCAAGGTCCGCAAGACGCCGCTGATGCGCGTCGAGCACGACGGCAGCTACGCGCTGGTCGCCTCCAAGGGAGGCGCGCCCGAGCACCCGGTCTGGTACCACAACCTCAAGGCGCACGCGGAGGTCGACATCCAGGACGGACCCGACAAGCACAGCTACCAGGTGCGCGAGCTGACCGGCGAGGAACGCGCCGTCTGGTGGGAGCGTGCGGTCGCGGCGTTCCCCGACTACGCCGACTACCAGGAGCGCACCGACCGGGAGATCCCGGTCTTCGTGGCCGAGCGGGCCTGACGCCGCCCGACCCCGCCCGGCCCCGTGCGACCGGGCGTTCGGTCAGGGCAGCCGGAAGTCGATGGCCGGGTTGTTGTCGACCGGGTAGAGGTAGCCCTGCGGCGTCCCCGGCGCCGAGCCCGACGGGCTCGGGTCGGCCAGCGAGAAGAGGGTGGCGTCGTAGAAGCGGCTCCCCGACGACGCCCGGACCCGCTTGCGCTGCTGCGTGCCCGGCTTCAGCGCGAACAGCCGGGTGTGCCCGCCGGCGTCCATCACCGGCACGCGGACGCGGATGATGCCCTTCGACGGGTTGACGTGGCCCTTCAGCGGCTGCCCTCCGACACCGAAGGAGAGGCACTTCTCGCCGGTGCTGGGAGGTGCCTCGCAGTTCTGGGTCATCGTGGGGTAGTCGTCGTACTGGAAGCTCCACTGCGGTGAGGCAGACGGGGTGTACCGCGCCACCACCGCCGCCGGCTGGAAGCCGTTGACGAACCGGAGGGCGTAGAGCAACGACTGCGCGTCGGTCTCGGCCAGCGCCGTCGCCAGGTCCGCCTCGGTCAGGCTCCGCACCTTCATCCGGACCACGAAGCCGGGCTGCTTCCTCAGCCGCTTGATGCGCAGCTCTCTCAGGTCGCCGCCCTTGACCTTGACGTGGGCGCCGGTGCCGCCCAGGTCGGAGTAGCCCGCGATCGCATCGCCCTTGTGGTCACGGGAGCGCTGCCGGACCACGCGCGGGTGCGGCTCGCGCACCTTGCCGCCGGCCATGCTGGGCCCGCGGGTCTGCGTGAAGACCATCGGCGTGGCGACGTGGCCGGCGTCCTCGGAGGGCTTCTTCGCGTCGTTGTTGAAGACCACCTGGAGCAGGTGCGTCTTCTGGTTGGTCTCGATGGCGAAGAAGTCGGCCAGGGTGCGGTCACCCTCCGGGGTGCTGAGGCTGCACCCGAGGCCGTTGAGGCAGATGGAGTCGTAGTGCATCGGGTGGGTGGTGGCCTTGACCTGGCTGAACGTGCGTTTGCGGGACAGCGCGTTCAGCGACTGGTTCACGTAGACGTCCCAGGTGCCCTTGAACGACCCCTGATTGGGGTCCCCGTCGCTGCGGGCGCCGTAGAACGCCACGGCGACGCGGCCCGGCTTGCCGTCGGCCGCCACCCACGGGAAGACGGTGCTCCGGACGGCTTTCCGGTCGACCTGCAACGGCTTGCTGAACCCGACGTCCTGGGGGTCGTTCTTCGGGGCGACCGAGGTCAGGCTGCTTTCGCCGACGGGCTGGTCGCAGTCGCCCAGGCGGCCGTGGCGAAGGGTCACCAGGTAGGAGTGGAAGTCCACCCCGTCGGCGTACGACAGGTAGATGTTGCCGCGGCGGTCCGCGTCGGCGGACACGAAGCCCGAGCTGGGCTGGCGCTTGTCGACGGCAGCGACACAGTCCACGAAGCTGGCGCCACCGTCGTAGGACAGCGACAGGTTGACGTGCGAACCCTTGCTCCAGCCGAAGAACACCACGCGGGTGCCGGGGTTCTCGGGGTTCATGGAGCCGGGCAGGGTCCGCATCGGTCCGGGGAAGTCGGGGCTGGCGCCGCCCACGGCGGTGGTCGGGCCGTAGGTCAATCCGCCGTCGTCGGACCGTTGCACGACGATGTTGCGCGGGTCCTGCTGGTTGTAGCTCAGCAGCACGCTGTCGGCGTCGAGGAAGGTGAGCCACTGCCGGTCGGCCAGGACACCGGTGTCCTGGAGTCCGTTGCCGGCGGGGCCGGCGGTGGTGAGCGTCCGGCCGTTGTCCGGGGACGTGGTCGTGGCGAAGCCGGTCAGCGGGCCGAGGCCGGTGTAGGCGTACTGGTAGTGACCCGCGGGGTTCTTGGCCGGGGCGATCGCGACCGCGCAGTCACCGCCACCGCCGCCGGACTGCTCTCCGCGGGGCGGCTTGCCGAGCAGGTGGAACTGCCGCCCGCCGTCGGTGGAGACCTGGGCGTAGTCGGCGGCGGCGCTGACGCCGGTGGGACCGCAGGTGTACGTGCGGCCGTCCGGAGCGCTCTCGATCAGCGGCTCCGCCTCGTCGCGCTGCGGGTCGGAGGCCACGCCGGCCGTGAATGCCAGGCCGCGCGCCGGCGCCGACGGCAGCCTCTGCTCGCCTCCGCCCCCGCCCCGGGTGCGGATCACGAGCTTGCCGGTGTAGGGCTGCGGCGCGGTGTTGGCGAAGCCGCACGCCTGCACCTCGTACGTCGCCGCAGGCAGGTCGCTGGCGGTCACGCGCTCGGTGGTCTGGGACCCGTCGCTGGAACCCACCTCGTTGTCCGACTCGGCTTCCGGGTCCGCGGTGCCGTCGTCCTGGCGGACCACGGTGAGGATCTCGTCGCTGGCCTCCTCCGCCGCCACCGGCTCCCACGTGATGGAGAACTCGAACACCGCCTGGGTCTTGTCGTAGGCGCCCTCGGGCACCGCGACGGTGATCTCCTCGATGTCGGCGGGCGACGTGCCGCCGTCGCAGTTGCTGGTCGGGTTGGTGCCCGGGGCGATCTCGCCGTCCCAGGTGATCGTCCGCTTCTGACCCGCCTTGGTGGGCACCGTCACGGACTGCGGTGACGGCGTCGCCGCCTCCGAGCTCTGCACGGTGAGGGTGCCGAGACCCAGGGCGGTTGCCGTGCCGGCGACGATCAACAGGTGGCGCATGGGTCCCCTCCCGCCGGGCCAGATGCCCGGTTCAGACATCTTGTGCCCGTGAGGCCCGGCGGGCAAGGGGCATCTCGCTACTTCGCGAGCATGTCCGTGAGCTCGGCGGTGAAGGCCGGCAGGTCGTCGGGCTTGCGGCTGGTGACCAGGTTGCCGTCGACGACGACCTCCTCGTCCACCCACTCGGCTCCGGCGTTGCGCAGGTCGGTCTGCAGGCTCGGCCACGAGGTCAGCCGGCGGCCCTTCGCCACCCCGGCCTCGGCGAGCATCCAGCCCGCGTGACAGATCGCCGCCACGGGCTTGTCGGCCTCGAAGAACGCCTTGACGAACTCCACGGCGTCCTCGTCCATCCGCAGGGCGTCGGGGTTGGCGACCCCGCCGGGCAGCACGAGCGCTGCGAAGGCCTCCGGGTCCGCGTCGGACACCGTCTGGTCCACGTCGAAGGTGTCGGCCTTGTCCAGGTGGTTGAACGCCTGGACGCTGCCGCCCTTCGGCGACAGGAGCACCGGCTCTGCGCCGGCCTCCTGGACGGCGTTCCAGGGCTCGGTCAGCTCGACCTGCTCGATGCCTTCTGCGGCGACGAGGAAGGCGACCTTCTTGCCGGCGATCGAGGACTCTTCTGGCATGGGGACCTCCCGGAGTTCGTGGGTGTGGGTGCGGTTTCGCTCTCGAAAACTCCTTCCCGGCTCGGTCGGGGCTAATCCCGCCGCGGCTCCTCGCATGGGCTCCGGGCACGGCGGGTACACCAGGTCCGACTGTCCCGATCCCCGCCATCGAAGGAGGACCGACGTGTCCCAGCCGCACACGCTCCGCTACCGCACGGCCAACGGCCAGGACAGCGCTCCGCTCATCGCGGCGTTGCGCCGGGCCGGGTACGACGCCGGCGCCGACACCGCGCAGGGCCAGCAGCGCGTGGTGATCTCGCCCTCTGCCCGCGGAGACCTCGACAAGGAGCACGTCCGCTCCGTGATCGAGGAGGCGAACACCACGTCCGTCTTCGATGGCATCGACGTGAGCGGCCCGGTGCGCTTCGAGGGTGAGGCCTGACCCGGGCGGAAGGACCCGCTGACCCTCACACTGCGCCACACTGGCTCGGGTGAGGACCGCTCTCCTGTTCCTACTGCTGGTGGCGTGGCTGGCCGCGGGGCCGCTGATGGTCCTGGCGGTGCTCGTGCTGCTCGTGGCGTCGCTGGGCATGCCGGCGGTGCGCCGCCGGCTCCGGCCCACGTGGCGGTTCACCGGGGGAGTGCTGGCCGTCCTGCTGGTGGTGGCCGGTGTGGTGGTGGTGCTGCCCGACGGCGCGCTGCCCATCCCGCCGGGTCCCGGTCTGCTCGTCACGCCGTCCTACGTCGGTGCTCCGGCGCAGGCGCAGCCACTCGAGATGCAGGTGCCGGAGCACCCGTTCCTGGCGGCCAACGGGTCGAGCTCGATGCACGACGACGCCTGGGCCAGCGACAGCTACACCCGGGCCGGTCCGCTCGGCGAGTCGCCCGAGGTCGACACCGCGTGGTACGGCATCGAGGAGTGCGCGACGCTGGCGTTCACCGCAGCCGGCGACCTGGTGGCGCTGTGTGGTGACGTGCAGGGGCCGACCATGCACCTCATCGACCCCGGCAGCCTGGAGAAGATCGACTCCTTCGAGCCTCCCCGACCGGCCCGGTGGCCGCGACAAGCGGCCGTGGGAGGACCTCTGTGCCGGCGCCTACTTCTACCTCGACGACCAGGACCGGGCGGTGGTGGCGACCACCGATCGGCGGGTGCTCGTCGTCGCGACCTCCGGCGACGACGGACAGCCGCAGCTGACCCAGGAGCACGCGTACGACGTGGCCGCCGAGGTGCCTGCGGACGACTGCCTGGTCGCGCTCATGCCGGACTGGCAGGGGGACATCTGGTTCGGCACCGAGCAGGGGCGCCTCGGGTTGCTCGATCCCGACACCGGGGACACCGACAGCGTCGAGCTCGGTGGTGAGCTCGCCAACTCGTTCTCCGTGGACCATCGAGGCGTGTACGTCGTCACCGACCGGGCCATGTACCGGCTCAGCGCCGGGCAGTCCGGGCGGGTCCGGGTCGCCTGGCGAACGGCGTACGACCGGGGCGGCGAGCGGAAGCCCGGACAGCTGTCGCAGGGCAGCGGCACCACCCCGACCGTGCTGCCCGGCGGGCTGGTCGCGATCACCGACAACGCCGAACCGCGGATGAACGTCGTCGTGCTCCGGACCTCCGACGGTGCGGAGGTGTGCCGGGTGCCGGTGTTCGACGGCGGCCGCAGCGCGACCGAGAACTCGCTGGTGTCGGTCGGTGACGCCGTGGTCGTGGAGAACAACTACGGCTACTCCGACCCGCTGACCACGACGTGCGGGCCGGACGACGGCGCCGGGAATCGCGCGCGTGGACGTCTCGGAGAGCGGTTGCTCGCTCGCGTGGACGTCGGACGAGGTGGCGCCCACGTCGGTGCCGAAGGTCTCGATGGCCAACGGACTGCTGTACGTCTACACCACACGGCCCAGCCGGTGGCTGGTCAATGCGTGGTACCTCACCGCGGTCGACGTGCGCACCGGCGCGACGGCATGGTCGGTGCGCACCGGCACCGGCGTGCTGAGCAACAACCACTACGCCGCCGTGACGCTGGGGCCCGACGGCGCGGCCTTCATCGCGACCCTGGCCGGCCTCGTGCGGGTGCGGGACGGCTGAGCAGCCGCAGGTGGCGGGGCACCCGCCGTTCGGCGGACCAAGCGGTGCCCATACGGACGAGCGCGGACTGGTCCATACGGATGAGTCGGATTCGGTACAAATCGTTGACGTCCACCGGGCTCGCGGCATGTCATTGAAGGACTCGGGCAATCGGGCCGGAGGTTCCGAAGCGTTCTCGGGGGTGAGGCACCAGGCGCAAGGCAGCCAGGGGCGGGGGGCGCGTTCACCGTTCGGTGGGCGGTAGAGGCGTCGGTCGCCGCGGGAACTTCCAGGGGGGTCGAGAGTCGCAGCGCCCACCGGGCGCTGCGACTTCTCCATGTGCCATCGTTGCGTGCCAAACGGCGCCAGGGAGCCGGCCGGTCTCCACCGAGCCACCTCGCGCCCCGAGAGGAGCACGCATGAGAGCGGTGGACCTGGCCGAACCCTTCCCCGTCGTGCGCCTGACCACGGATGCCGCCACCGCCGCCCGGATGATCGGTGAGGGCCGGCTCGCCGGGTTGATCGTGTGCGAGGAGGACGGCACCCCGCACACCGTGCTGGACGGGTCGCAGGTGGTCCGGTTCATGATCCCGGAGTACGTCCAGGAGGACCCCAAGCTGGCCCTCGTGTACGGCGAGGACGCGGCCACCCAGCTGGTCGACCGGATGGCGACGAAGACCGTGCAGGACATCCTGCCGCGACGGCACGACCGGACCGAGCTCCCGGTCGTCGACGGGGATGCCACCACCATCGAGATCGCGGCCGTGATGGCGCGGATGCACAGCCCGCTCGTCGCCGTCCTCGACGAGGACGGCAAGGTCGCCGGGGTCGTCACGGCGAGCCGGCTGCTCGAACGCATCTTCGCCGACCGGGCGGCAGGGAGCGAGGACGCCGCCTCGTGACCACGACCCTCGTGATCGTCGTCTTCGCCGCTGCCTACGTCCTCATCGCCACCGAGCGGATCCACCGGGTGGCCGCTGCCCTGGGGGGAGCCGCCGCCATGGTGCTGCTCGGGGTCGTGGACGCCGAGGTGGCCTTCTACAGCGAGGAGACCGGCGTCGACTGGAACGTCATCTTCCTGCTGCTCGGGATGATGGTGATCGTGGGCGTGCTGCGGCGCACCGGTGTCTTCGAGTATGCCGCCATCTGGTCCGCCAAACGCGCCGGCGGGCGCCCGTTCCGGATCATGGTGCTCCTGGTCGTCCTCACCGCGGTCGCCTCCGCCCTGCTCGACAACGTCACGACGGTGCTGCTGGTGGCCCCGGTGACGCTGCTGGTCTGCGAGCAGATCGACGCACCCCCCGTGCCCTTCCTCATCGCCGAGGTGATGGCCTCGAACATCGGGGGAGCGGCAACGCTGATCGGTGACCCACCGAACATCATCATCGCCTCCCGCTCGGGGCTGGGCTTCAACGACTTCCTTCTCAACATGGGACCCATCGCCGTCGTGCTGGTGGTGGTGCTCATCGGGATGTGCTTCCTGCTGTTCCGCTCCGCGCTGGTCTTCCGTCCCGAGCGGGTGCGCGCGCTCATGGCGCTGGACGAGCGGGAGGCCATCACCGACATACCCCTCCTGGTGCGGTCGGGCGTGGTGCTCGCGGCGGTGCTCGCCGGGTTCGTCCTCCACCAGTTCCTCGAGCTCGAGCCGTCCATCGTCGCCCTGCTCGGCGCCGGGACGCTGGTGGCGATCTCCCGGCTGGACCCGGGGGACTACCTCGAGGACGTCGAGTGGACCACGCTGGTGTTCTTCATGGGTCTGTTCGTGATGGTCGGCGCGCTCGTCGAGGTGGGCGCCGTGGCCGACCTGGCGACGTGGGCGACCTCCGCGATCGGCGACCACTATCTGCTCGGGTCCACGGTGCTGCTGTTCGCCTCCGGCGTCTTCTCCGGGATCATCGACAACATCCCCTATGTCGCCACCATGGCGCCGCTGGTCAACGACGTGGTCCGCGAGGGCGGCGGAGCCCCCGGTGCGGACTCGCTGTGGTGGGCCCTCGCCCTGGGTGCCGACCTGGGCGGTAACGCCACCGCCGTGGGAGCCAGCGCCAACGTCGTGGTGCTGGGCATCGCTGCCCGCAACGGCCACCCGATCAGCTTCTGGCAGTTCACCAAGTACGGCGCGGTGGTCGCCACCGTGACGGTCATGCTGGCCTGGGTCTACGTGGCGCTGCGCTACTTCGTGCTCGCCTGACGGGGCGTTCCGCCCCCGGACCAACGTCCCGGCGGGGCCGATGGTCGCGCCGGGAGAGGACCTTTCCCTCCTCCCGCCAACCGGACATAGCGGACTAACCTGGCGGTACGTCATCAGCAGCCCGGCCCCGGATCTGGGGCTTCGTCGGGCAGGCCCGGGAGGAACTCGCCATGCACACCACATCGCGCCGCGTGAAGGCCGCGCTCATCGGCGCCGGCGCCCTGGCCGCCTTCGGCATGATCATTCCGGCCCAGGCGGCCAAGCCGGACAAGGGCGCGAACCAGGCCTGTGGCAGCTACTGCTCCACCAAGGACCAGGGCCAGCCGTCCGGCAACGGCAACGGCAACGGCAACGCCACCGGAAGGCCGGCGGCCGGTGAGGTGGGCAACGCCGACGACAAGAACCCGCCCGGGCAGTCGGCGGGCCCCGAGAGCGACGGCAACAGCGGCTACGAGTGCGACAACAACAACGGCGTGGGCAAGGGCAACCCGGCGCACTCCGGCTGCGAGGGCCAAGGTGGGTCGAACACCGCCGGCGCGGGAAGCGGCGGGAACGCGGCCGGCGCCGGCTCGGGGGCCGGTGTCTACGGAAGCGGGGCGGGAGCCTGAGCTGAGCCGAGCCCGCCGTTCCGGCCTTCGGGCCGGGGCGGCGGGCTACGCACGTGGCGGCCGTCAGGCCTGGACCGGCACCTCGTAGACGCTGTCGGCCGGGTGTCCCGCCCGCTGGTGGATCTTCTGGACCGCCTCGGCGGTAGGGGCCTCGGAGAGGCAGAACACCATGCCGCTCTCGGGGTCGGCCCACGCGTGCTTGAAGGTGACCTGCTCGTCCTCCTGGATGGCCAGGTCGGCGTTGTGTGCTTCCGTGAGGCCTTCGGGGGTGATCCCTGCCATCCCGGTGTGCACATCCATGAACTCGGGCATACCGTGCCCCCCTTCTTGTCCTGGTCTCACGAACTGTGCACCCCCCGAGGTGCGGCCGCTACGGCTGCGGGCTGCGGTGCTAGACCACCGGTAGGACGGTGGGTGGCGCGACACCTCGGCGGACTGAGTACGAGTACCGATCTCGACGGCGCCTCCGGGTGCCATGCTGTCCGCCATGTATCCGACGCTGGCTCCGTTCCTCGGGGTGCCGGTGCCCACGCACGGCTTCTTCGTGGCCCTGGGTGTCCTGGTCGCGTCCGGCGTCTTCGTCCTCGAGGCGCGCCGGCGGGGGCAGACCGACGAGCGGGTCCTCTACGTGGTCCTCGGGGCGCTCGTGGGCGGCGCGGTCTTCATGCGCCTGGGCACCTGGCTGCAGCACGTCGACCTGCGGCAGAACGCGTCGCTGGTCGAGCAGTGGGCCTACGGGAACCGCAGCATCCTCGGCGGGCTGGTCGGGGCCTGGCTCGGCGTGCACGTGGCCAAGCGCATCGTCGGCTACCGCCTCCGGACCGGTGACCTCTTCGCGCCGGCGGTGGCCCTGGGCATGGCCGTCGGGCGCATCGGGTGCCTGCTCACCGAGATCCCCGGGACACCGACCGGGTCGTCGTACGGCATCACGCTCGATCGGGAAGCGGCCGAGCGGCTCAGGGCACCGGTCGGGGTGCCGCTGCACCCGTCCTTCGTCTATGAGATCGCCTTCCACGCGACGGCGTTCGCCGTCCTGTGGCTGTGGCTGCGGCACCGGCTGACCGCGCCGGGGGAGACGCTCACCTTCTACCTGGCGGCGTACGGCGTGTTCCGCTTCCTCGTCGAGTTCGTCCGGGGCAACGAGGTGGCGTGGGAGGGTCTGACCCGACCGCAGCTGTTCCTCCTGCTCGACCGTCCCGCTGATCCTCCTGCGCATCGCCTCGCAGGCCCGCAAGGGCGTCTATCGCCCGGGCCACGTGGAGGTCACGTGACCCAGCCGCCCCACCAGCCGGGATGGCCGGTGCCTCCGCCACCGCCTCCGCGCAAGCCCAAGGCGCCGCTCCTGCTCGGGGCGCTCATCGGTGCGGTGACACCCTTCGCGGGGCTGGTGCTCCCCGTCGTGCTCGGCAACGGCCCCGACCTGCTGGCCCTGGCGCCACTGGTGTGGTTCCTGCTGGTCCCGGCCGCCGGCGCCGGGCTGCTGTTCTCCGACCAGACCCGGCGGTGGGGACTCGGCATCCTGCTGGGGTTCTTCGGGATGCTCGTGGTGACCGCCGGCGCGTGCGTCGCGATCGTGCTCACCCTGACCGCCACCTCAGGAGGCTGAGTCGGTGACCGGAATGCCGCTGCGGGACTACCGGGTGCACCGCTACGTCAACGCGTTCTGCCCGCTGTGCCACGAGGAGGACCCCGACCGCCCGCTGGACCAGGTGCGCCGACTGTCCGGGTGGCTCGCGGTCCGCGGGGAGCAGGTCTGGCTCGAGCGAGGCTGCCCGGACCATGGGCTCGTGCGCACGCTGTACGACGAGTCGGCGGAGATCCTGACCTACCTCGAGCAGTGGACGGCGCCGACGAAGGTGCACCAGCCCGACCTCGCGGGGAACTTCAAGCCGGTGCCGGCCGCGTACGAGGACGGGCTGCCGGAGATGCAGACCCAGCACACCTGCATCCTCCTGGCCGACATCACCGATCACTGCAACCTGCGGTGCCCCACCTGCTTCGCCGAGTCGGCACCCGCGCTCGGTGCGGTGGCGCCCCTGGACCAGGTGCTGGCGTCCGTCGACGCGCGGCTGGCCAGGGAGAACGGCCGCATCGACGTGCTCATGCTGTCCGGCGGCGAGCCGACGTTGTACCCGCGCCTCGCAGAGCTGCTCGACGCTGTCACCGCCCGGCCGGTCGTGCGGATCCTGCTCAACACCAACGGGTTGCGGATCGCCCAGGACGACGCGCTGCTGGCGCTCCTGGAGCGCCACCGCGAGCGGGTCGAGATCTACCTGCAGTACGACGGCGAGAGCGCCGAGGCCTCGACCCACCACCGCGGCGCCGACATCCGCCGGTTCAAGGAGCGGGCGCTGGAGCGGCTGTCCGCGGCCGGCGTGTTCACCACCCTCACGATGACCGCCGCGCTCGGGGTGAACGACGACGAGATCGGCGCGGTGCTCAAGCGTGCCCTGGGCACGCCGTACGTCGGTGGGGTCACCATCCAGCCGGTCTTCGGCTCCGGGCGCTCGGCCGGGGTGGACCCGATGCACCGGCTCACGCACACCGGGGTGCTGGCCCGGCTCGAGGAGCAGACCGCCGGGGCGGTGACCTGGCGGGACCTGACCGCGCTGCCGTGCTCGCACCCGCACTGCTGCTCGGTCGGCTACCTGCTGCGGGACGACTCCGGGACCTGGCGCTCGCTCACGTCGCTGGTGGGCCACGACCGGTTGAAGCAGTGGCTGGACCTGGAGCCGGAGACGGTGGCGAACCGGATCGCCGACGACGCGCTGCCGGCCTCGCTCCGGGAGATCGTCAAGGACTCGCTGCTGGGCCTCCTCAGCGAGCAGTCCTCGCTGTCGCACCCGTCGGTCGGGAACCTGTGGAAGGACATCTGCGAGAACTGCGACCTGGGGATCGGGACGCTGACCCGACTGGCCGCCTCGTCGTTGCCGGGACAGCGGCGGCGCCTCCGGGCGATGCTGGGGGAGCGGGTTCTCCGGGTGACCGTGAAGCCGTTCATGGACATGAACACGATGATCGAGGAGCGGCTGACACAGTGCTGTGTCCACGTCGCCACCGTCAACGAGCTCACCGACGCCCACCAGTGCGCCCCGTTCTGCGCGGTGCAGGCCTGGGCGCCGTTGGCCCGGACCCGGCTCTCGACCGTCACAGGGGCCGTCACGGGAGCCGCTACCGGAGCCGCTACCGGAGCCGCCACTGCCGGGCGGCCGAACCTGCTGGAGGAGCTGCCGTCATGAGCTCGCCCACCGACCCGCGGATCGTCCGTCCGTCGGACCCGCAGGCGCCCGAGGGCCCCGGGACCGAAGGCGCCTACGACCCGTTGCGCCTGTGCGTCTTCGCCACCGTGGCGCTGCTCGGATGGGTGCTCGGACCTGTCGCGGTGCTGTTCTTCGCGGGGCTGGGCTTCGTCGGCTACGCGCGGGCCCGGAGTGCCGGTCTCACCCGGTCCCGGTGCCTGCTCCGCGACACCCGGCTGGTGCTGGCCTACCTCGCGACCCTCGCGGTCGCCGGCGCGGTGGGTGTCTGGTTCGAGATGGTGCGTTAGGGGAGGCCATGGACGAGTACGCAGGGGACCGGGCCCGTCCGGTGCAGGTGCTGCCGGTGCTGGGCGGTGCCGTGCTGGGGTTCGGCGGGACGTGGGTCCTCTGGATCGTCACCTTCCTAGTGACGTACAGCCAGTTCCAGGAGGCGTCGGGGTTCTGGTCGACCGTGGCCTTCTGGAGCGCGATCTTCGGGGTGCCGTTGCTCTCGGCCCTGCTGCTCATCCCCCGGCGGACCCGCCAGTGGGGCGCCGGGTTCGTCATCGGGGTGGCGATCGGCGCGATCTCCGCGGCCGGCGTCTGCGGCGGCTTCATCGGGTTGAACTCGCTCTGACTGGGTGTGCGTTTGCGAATCCGAGCAGTGCACAAGTGTGCAGTGCTGAACGGGTAGCCGCGTCGACATCCGTCGAATACGGTCATATCACCCAGATGGTCGCCCTGAGAAGTGCGTGAGGCCCTCCTCCCAAGGATCTCCCACCGAACCCAGACTCGGACGCGACTGGGTCGGCCTCATCCCAGAGGGGTCGACCGAACGTCGGGCGGCCCGCTCCCCCACTCCCAGGTGGGGGACGGGCCGCCGTCGCGTTCGGGTCGGCTCAGCCGACGCCCCGGATGCCGCCGAGGATGCGCAGCCGCAGACCGACGCCGCCGTCGACCGCGACCCCGGTCGGGATCCGCTGCTCGACGCGCACGTTGTGCTGTGACTTCCGCATCCGCGACAGCCGCATGCTGGCGATGACGTCATCGTTGTGCGGGGCGGCTTCGATCCGCTCGATGAGCTTGTCGATGGTCAGGTTGCGGCCGCCGAACCCTCCCCACGAGGAGTTGCCGCCGGTCACCTCGAGCCAGCCACGCCGACCGGCGTGCTTGGCCCGGACCGGCAGGTCGATCCTCAACGTGGACGGGCCCGCCCCGGTGGTCACGAGGTCCACCTTGAAGACGGCCGTCCGGCCGGCGTGGAGTGCCAGCCGGCGCGTGTCGCTCAGCGACCGCCACTCACCACCCTGGCGGATGCTCACGTCGTCGATGACGGCGTGCCGGTACTCGCGGGTCAGTTCCGAGTCGGTGTCGACGGTGCTGATCGTCACGTCCTCGCGGCCGTTCCACTCGAGCCGGCCCAGGGTCATGTAGAGATCCCAGGCGGTCGACCAGGTCAGGTCGCCCTCGTCGGCGTACACGTCGGAGCGGCTGACCGAGAACGGCGTGCCGTCCTCGCGGAGCCCCTCGACGACGTACGACATCGTGCCGCTGCCCTTGCCCACACCGTCGAAGACCCGGTCCTCGTTGCTGAGCAGGTGCGACAGCGCGACGTCGGGCATCCAGTTCGGCAGGTTGACGGTGGTCTCCCCGCTGCGCTCGTCGGTGTCGCTGACGACGTGCGAGGTGACCATCCCCGAGTCGGGCAGGTCGCCGACGAAGCCGGCGATGCCGGCCATCCGGTCCTGGTCGATGGTGCCCACCGGGCCCCCGATGTTGGCCACCTTGAAGCCGGCCCACGCCGGGTCCTCCTGGACATAGACGGCGTCCGCCGGGTGCATGCTCAACCCGGTCGGACCGGCCCACATCATCGGGTGCCCGAAGGCCACCACGTCCTCGCCGCAGACCATCGTCGCGGTGCCGACCCCGGCGAAGGAGACGTCGCCGTAGGAGACCGCTGCGGCGATGTTGCCACCGGCCACGATCGACCCGGCGTCGAGGGAGCCGGCCCCCGCGGTGCCCATCCGCACCATCCGGACGCCAGGGATGTCGAGCCGCTTGCTCACCTGCTTGAAGCGTCGCTGGTCCAGCCCGGCCATCCCGAACGGGAGCTCGAGCTGGGAGAGCCCGTCGTCGACCTGGTCGGAGGTCGCGGCGCCGCTGGCCACGACGCGGTTCTCGATGCGCTGGGGGAGATCGACCTGCTTGACGGGGCGGGGAGCCGGCACCGAGCCGTCGGCGAGGAGCCTCTGCATCTCGGCGGCGGGAGTCACCCCGGCCACCGTCGAGGGACCGTAGGAGAGCCCGTACGACACCGCGCCGATGAGCCGGCCGTCCGCGGCGTAGACGGGCGAGCCCGACATGCCCTGCCAGATGCCCACGTCGAAGATGCGCTTGTTCACCCCGGTGGTGTCGGAGCCGAGCCGCACCAGGACCATGTCGAGGCCCGGCATGATGCCGTCCTTCATCACTCCCAGGACCCTGCCCGAGAACTCACCGGGCACGGTGCCCTTCGTGACGGTCAGACCGGTCACCGGCTGGTCTGCGGCCAGCTCCTCGGTCGGGAACGCATCGGGGCACTCGGACCCTGTCGCCGACTGCGCCGGGGCGGCGGCGCCCATGCCCGCCACGGTCGCCGCAGTGGCGGCCGCGAGGACGGCTGCAGCACCCTTGGTGCGTCGCCTGGCCGACCAGGGCTGTGTCGATCTCTTCATTGCTGCTCCTAGGTGTCGCGCCAGCCCCGATAGCTGTGCGCTGCGCTGATCATCCCGCTGGCCGGTGGCGAACACCTGAGTACTTGGACTCCCGTTGGGCGGGTTCTTTCCCGAGTGTGAGGACACTCTGCTCGGTGGGACGCTCGAGCGGCGGAACTCGTTGCGTCCGTTTCACAACGTTCCGATAACGGCCACCCGGACGCGGGTCCGGGCCGGCCCCCGCCGGGCGTTCCCCACCCGGTGCGCGGCGTGAGAACGTGGCGCATGGCCGAGTTCCTGTCCCGCTCCGGCGAGTCCTGGCGAGACCCGTGGTCGTCGTACGCCGAGCTCCGCGAGACCGACCCGGTGCACCGCGTGGCGCGCGGCGACTTCTGGGTGCTCAGCCGGTTCACCGACGTGCTCGAGGCGGCCCGCGACACCGCGACGTTCTCCAGCGCGCGCGGCCTGACGATGACCGACGGGGAGCAGGAGACCGACCTCGTCAAGGACTTCCGGCCGATGGTCATGCAGGACCCGCCCGACCACACGGTCTTCCGGCGGATGGTGAGCAGGGGGTTCACCCCGCGCCAGGTCAGCGAGCTCGAGCCGCAGGTGCGCGACTTCGTGCGGGCGCGGCTGCACCGGGTGGCGGAGAGGGTCGCCGACGGCGGCAGCACCGACATCGTCCACGACCTGCTCAAGCCGTTGCCGAGCCTCCTGGTCGCGCACTACCTCGGGGTCCCGGACGAGGACCGACCCCGCTTCGACGGGTGGACCGACGCCATCGTGGCCGCCACCAGCCGCGGGAACCCGGCGCACAGCGCCGCCGCGGCCGCCGAGATGTTGGGCTACTTCTCCGAGCTCGTCGAGCGGCGGCGCCGTGATCCGGGGGAGGACACCATCTCCCAGCTGGTCCGCGCCGGCGACGACGTCGAGGTCCTGCAGATGCTCGGGTTCGCCTTCACGATGGTGGCCGGCGGCAACGACACGACGACCGGGCTGCTCGGGGTGGCGCTCGAGCTGCTCACCGACCACCCCGACCAACGCCGGCTGCTCGCCGAGGACCCGGGGCTCGTCCCGGAGGCCGTGGAGGAGCTCCTGCGGCTCGCCAGCCCGGTGCAGGGTCTGGCACGCACGACCACCACGGACGTCGTCCTGCGCGGGCTCACCGTGCCTGCCGGCTCCCGGGTGCTGCTGCTCTACGCCGCAGCCAACCGCGACCCGCGCGAGTTCGGCGCCGACGCCGAGGAGCTGGACGTGACCCGGAGGCCCCGACGGATCCTCACCTTCGGCCACGGTGCCCATCACTGCCTCGGGGCGTCTGCGGCCCGCCTCGCCGGCCGGGTGGTCCTGGAGGAGCTGCTCGCCACGGTGCCGCACTTCTCCGTGGACGCCGCGGCCGGCACCTTCGCCGAGGGGCACTACGTGCGCCGCTACGCGAGCCTGCCGTTCACCGCCCGAGTGGCCACCCCGCCCGACGGCCGCGTCCCGGCCGTCGGTCAGGAGAGGCGGGAGATCAGCGACACCGCGTCGTGGGGCGCATAGCCCTTCGCGTCGTTGTCGAAGTAGACGTACACGTCCTGGGTCGGCGCCCACCCCCGGCACTTCTCGGCCCACAGGTCCAGGGCCTCGGGGCCGTAGCCGCTGGCGTAGAGCTCGGTGTCCCCGTGCAGCCGCACGTACATGAAGTCGCTGGTGACCACGTCGGCCTTCGGCCAGCGCCCGGCCGTGTCGGCCACCACGCAGCTGATGTCGTGGGCGCGGAGCAGGTCGAAGGCCTCGTCGGTGCAGTAGGTCTCCGACCGGAACTCCAGGCAGTGGCGCAGCGGCCGCTCCGCATCGGTCGTGGTGAGCGCGCGGCCCTCCTTGACCTTGTCGTCGTGGTGGGTTGCCAGCTCGGCGGCCTGCGTGGTGGTGCGGGGGAGCAGCGCGAAGAAGTCGGCCAGCCGCTCCGCGTCGTACGGCAGGTTCTCGGGGAGCTGCCACAGCAGCGGACCGAGCTTCTCGCCGAGCGCGAGGACCCCGGAGGCGAAGAAGTTCGCCAGCGCCGTCTCGGCGCCGCGCAGCTTCTTCATGTGCGTGATGAACCGGCCGCCCTTGACCGCGAACACGAAGTCGTCGGGCGTCTGCTCGCGCCAGGTGGCGTAGGAGGTCGGCCGCTGCAGGGAGTAGAACGAGCCGTTGATCTCGATCGACGTCATCCGCTCTGCGGCGTAGGCGAGCTCGCGCTTCTGCGGCAGGCCCGGCGGGTAGAAGTCGCCGCGCCAGCCGGCGTACGTCCACCCCGAGATGCCGACCCGGATCCGACCCATGGGGGGTGAGCCTAACGGCGATCGGGGTCTGCCACGCTGTGCGCATGAAGCAGAGGATCGAGGTCGCCCGCCCGCAGCTCGAGGGGCGGATCACCGTGCGCGACGACCGCCGGCTCGGCTTCGCCTCCTTCGGTACGCCGCACGGGCGCGCGATCTTCTGGCTGCACGGCACCCCGGGTGCCCGCCGGCAGATCCCCATGGAGGCCAGGGTGATCGCCGAGCAGCACGACCTGCGCATCATCGGCATCGACCGGCCGGGCATCGGCTCCTCGACGCCGCACGTGTACGCCAACGTCCTGGACTTCGCGACCGACCTGGAGATGGTCGCCGACACGCTCGGCATCGACGACTTCCACGTCATCGGGCTCTCCGGCGGCGGTCCCTACACGCTCGCCGCCGCGGTCGCGATGCCGGACCGGGTCCGCGGCGTCGAGGTGATCGGCGGGGTCGCCCCCACGGTCGGGCCGGACGCGGTGGGCGGGGGACTCGTGGCGCTCGGCGCCGCGTTCGCCCCGCTGATCGGGGTCGGGCGCGTGCCGCTCGGGATGGCGCTCACCGGCGCCGTCCGGCTGGCCCGGCCGTTCGCCGGTCCGGCGCTGGACCTCTACCGCGTGCTGCAGCCCGAGGGCGACCGTCGGCTGCTGGGCCGCCCGGAGTTCCGGGCGATGTTCATCGACGACCTGCTCAACGGCAGCCGCCGCCAGATCAGCGCCCCGCTGTCGGACCTGCTGCTGTTCAGCCGTGACTGGGGCTTCCGGCTGGCCGACGTGCAGACACCGGTGCGGTGGTGGCACGGCGACGCCGACCACATCGTGCCGCTGGCCCACGGGGAGCACTGCGTGGCCCGGCTGCCGCAGGCGAAGCTGTTCACGATGGAGGGGGAGAGCCACCTCGGCGGCCTCGGCCTGGCCGAAGAGATCCTCGGCGGTCTGCTCCAGGAGGGCTGAGGTCCGACGACGGCGGAGCACACTGGTCGTATGCCGTCGTTGGAGCAGCTCGAACCCCGTGACGTCCTCCTGGGGCGCACCACCCACGTCCGCCGTACGCTGCCGCACAAGAACCACCGGATGGTCGGAGCGTGGTGCTTCCTGGACCACTACGGGCCCGACGACATCAAGCAGACCGGGGGGATGTGGGTGCCGCCGCACCCGCACACCGGTCTGCAGACGGTGACCTGGTTGTTCGAGGGCCTGGGTCGGCACACCGACAGCCTCGGCTCGGACCAGCTGATCCGGCCCGGACAGCTCAACGTGATGACCGCCGGCCACGGCATCTGCCACGCCGAGGTGTCCCCGGCCGGACGCGCCGCGGCTGCTGCACGGGGTCCAGCTGTGGGTGGCGCTGCCCGACTCGGTCCGGGACACCACGCCGCCTGCGTTCGAGCACCTCGCCTCGTTGCCCACCTTCTCGTCGGACGGGGTCTCGGTGACCGTGATGGCCGGCTCGCTGGCCGGGCACACGTCAGCCGCGCCGACGTTCAGCCCGCTCGTCGGCGCCGAGATCCGGCTCTCTGCAGGTGGGCGCATCTCGCTGCCGCTCGAGCCCGGCTTCGAGCACGCCGTGCTCGCCGTGGACGGGGACGTCTCCGTCGACGGTGTCGTGGTCGACCGGCACCGGCTGGCCTGGCTCGGCGCCGGGCGCGCCGCTCTCGAGCTGGCCGCGGCCGGCGACGCCACGGTCCTGCTGCTCGGGGGAGCGCCGTTCGAGGAGGAGCTGGTCATGTGGTGGAACCTCATCGGCCGCAGCCACGACGAGATCGTCGAGCAGCGGGACGCCTGGAACGGCACCGGCATCGACTTCGTGCCTCCCCGGTACGGTCACGTCGCCGACTTCCCGGGCCCTCGGCTGCTCGCCCCGCCGCTGCCCAGCACCCGCCTCAAGCCCCGCGGCCGCTGACGGTTTCCCAAGGGATGCCGGCAAACTGGCACTCCCCACGGGTTACTTCCCATGGGCAGTGCCAGTTCCCCGTGGGGAGTACGACGATCCGCCTCCGCCATTCGGACAATTCCGACTGTTTCCTGGTGAGGATGTGGCGCAAGAGGCGGTTGTGCCGCACAATAGCCGGGTAACAACTCCATACCGCTGCCGTGACCGACTGACGGATCCACACCGAGATCGCTGGGGAAGGCGTACCTCGACGCCGGATCTACAGGAGGCCACGGATGACTTCACGTCAAGCGACCAGGGGCGTCATCTACGTCCACTCGGCGCCGTCCGCGCTGTGCCCGCACATTGAGTGGGCGCTCGGGGGCGTGCTGGGCAATGCCGTCAGCCTGGAGTGGACGCCGCAGCCTGCCCAGGCGGGCACCTACCGCGCCGAGTACTCATGGCTGGGTGACGCCGGCACCGCAGCGGCGATCGCCTCGGCCCTGCGCGGATGGAAGCACCTGCGCTTCGAGATCACCGAGGAACCCACCGCCTCCACCGAGGGGTCGCGCTACTCCTGCACCCCCGACCTGGGGGTCTTCCACGCGGTCACCGGGATCCACGGCGACATCATGATCCCCGAGGACCGGCTCAAGGCCGTCGTGGTCAAGGCGGCGCTGGGCGAGGTCAGCCTCGAGCTCGAGATCGACAAGCTGCTCGGCAAGCCCTGGGACGACGAGCTGGAGACGTTTCGTCACGCCGGGGACGGGGCCCCGGTCCGCTGGCTGCACCAGGTCGTCTGAGGTCTCCTAGCGGGCCCGCCCGCGGGGCGCGATCGTAGGAGCCTTTCCGGCACCCACGGCCGGGGAGGCTCCTACTTCTCTGCCCAGCAGCCGTCCGCGGCACACTGATCCCCATGGCGTACGACGACGTGCTGGCTGCCCGGATCCGCGAGGTCGTCGCCGGCGAGCACGGACTGAGCGAGAGGCAGATGTTCGGGGGACTGGCCTTCCTGTTGCACGGCAACATGGCCGTCGCGGCGAGCAGCCAGGGTGGCCTCCTGCTGAGAGTCGATCCGCGCGACACCGATGAGCTGGTGCAGCAGCCCTCCGTCGAGCGCTTCGTGATGCGCGGGCGGGCGATGGACGGATGGCTGCACGTGGCCCCGGACGCCGTACCGACCGAGGAGGCGCTGCACGGGTGGGTGGCCCGCGGCCTCGACTTCGCCCGCGGACTGCCGCCCAAGTAGCCCAAGTAGTCAGCCGCTTGCGGGCACGCCGGCGAGCTCCCGGGCAAGCGGGGTGGGGAACGCCGGCGTGACCGTGGCCCCCTCGAGCCGGGCCTGCAGCTGCTCAGCCGCCTCGTGGACGGCCCGCCCCGCCTCGGCGCCCCGGTCCGCGAGCAGCCGCGTGACGACGGTGCCGTCCGCCCGCGTCGCCCAGGCACCGACCACCTCGCCGTGCCACCACACGGTCGGGCCGATGTTGCCCATCCGGTCGTAGAGCGGGGTGCGGTCGGCGGGCAGGAACCAGTCACGCTCCTTCCAGCCCATCGGGGTCGGGTCGAGCGCGGGCAGCAGGGCAGCGGTCGGCTCCGGTACGGCGACGGGGTCGGTGTCGTCGGCCATGACGAGGCACACGTCGAGCTGCGCGGTGTCGAGGCGGGCGAGGGCCTTGCGGGTGACCCCGAGGGGCCAGCCGGTCCACCAGGCGACGTCGGCCTCGGTGACCGGACCGAACGCCCTGAGGTAGTCCTCGACCAGCCGGGCGCGCGCCTCGTCCCGGTCCAGGGCCGGGATGCCGTCGGGCCACACGGTCGATGCCGGTTCCCAGGTGTGCTGCCGAGACGTCCACGACCCCATCGGCCGGCCGCGGACGAGATGGCCGTCGGCGCCCATGAGCGTCAGGACCTGGGTGGTGACGGTGCGCCGCACGTCGTACGCCTTGGCGGTGCTCGGCAGGATGGCGGTCCGCAGCCGTGGCTCGGCCCGGCTGAGCTGGGCCCCGGAGGCGTTGCCGAGCTCCTCGGCGGCCCGGGTCACCCCGGCCTCGACCTCGCGCAGCCACGCGTCCAGGGCCTGCGGTTCCTCGGGGAGCGGCGGGTCGGTGGGCAGCGTCTGCAACTGGCGGACCAGCCGTTTGCGGATGCTCGCGGCGACGTCGACCGAGGCGGCGTGGTGCACCACCGGGGCATGCTCGGCCGGCACCACGAAGAGCGTCCTACGCATCGCCATGAGGCGGACCAGGCTGCGGTCGTCGTACATCGCCTTCGCGACGTCGGCGAGCGACAGCCCCCGGGCGCGGGCGAGGACAGAGAGGTAGACCGTGGCAGGGTCGGAGGCGTGCAGCGCGACGACGGCGCGGGCGGCGTCGAGTGCCGTCGTGCCCGAGCCGTCGAGCAGGTGCCGACGCACCAGCCGCGCCCGACGCTGCGCCACGGAGCCTGCCTGCTCAACCGACTGCACGCCCCCCATCCCACCCCCCGTTGAGGCGTCACTCAAGTCGGGTCGAGGCGTCAGGGACGCGAGGTTGAGAGGCCAGGAATGCGGGGTCGAGAGGTCAGGAACGCGGGCCGCCGGGCGCGAGTGACCTCTCGACCCGGCGCGGGGGACGTCTCGGCCTGGCATGAGTGACGCTTCGACCCGGCGCGGGTGACGTCTCGACGGTCAGAGGGGGATGTTGCCGTGGTCGCCCCGGGCGTCGCGGCCGGTCGCCCGGGCCTCGGCCAGCGCTTCGGCGAGGGCGACGCCGATGGCCTGCCGGGTGTCCTGCGGTGACACGATCTCGTCGACCACGCCGAGGTCGACGGCGGCCTGCACGCCCCCGGCGAGCCGCTCGTGCTCCGCGGCCAGCTCCGCCTCGACCGCGCTCCGCACGTCGGGGTGCACCTCGAGCAGCTTGCGTCGGTGCAGGATGCGGACCGCGGCGACCGCGCCCATCACCGCGACCTCGGCGCCGGGCCAGGCGAACACCTTGGTCGCGCCCAGCGACCGGGCGTTCATCGCGATGTAGGCGCCGCCGTACGTCTTTCGGGTCACCAGCGTCACCCGCGGCACCGTGCACTCGGCGAAGGCGTGCAGCAGCTTCGCACCGCGGCGTACGACGCCGTCCCACTCCTGCCCGACGCCGGGGAGGTAGCCGGGCACGTCGACGAGCACCACCAGGGGCACCCCGAACGCGTCGCACATCCGCACGAAGCGCGCCGCCTTCTCCGCCGAGGCGGAGTCGAGACAGCCCCCGAGGCGGAGCGGGTTGTTCGCGACCACGCCGACCGTCCGGCCGCCGAGCCGCCCCAGAGCCGTCACCAGGTTCGGCGCCCAGCGCTCGTGCAGCTCCACGCAGGTGCCGTCGTCGAGCACCCCGGCGATCAGCGGGTGCACGTCGTAGGCCCGCTTCGGCGACTCGGGCAGCAGCGCGGCCAGGTCGACGCCGCTGACGCGGTCGATGGCGAGGTCGCCCTGAGCGCCCAGGAGCGCGGCGAGCTCGCGGGCACGTCCCAGCGCCTGCGCCTCGGACTCGGCGAGCACGTGGACGACGCCGGAGCGCCGGCCGTGCGGTTCGGGGCCGCCGAGCCGCAGCATGTCGACGTCCTCGCCGGTCACCGACCGCACCACGTCGGGCCCGGTGACGAAGATGCGCCCCCCGGGGCCGAGGACCACGACGTCGGTCAGGGCCGGGCCGTACGCCGCTCCTCCGGCCGCAGGACCGAGCACGACGGAGATCTGGGGAACCCGACCGGACGCCTTGGTCATGATGTGGAAGATGCGACCGACCGCGTGCAGCGACCGGACGCCCTCGGCCAGGCGAGCGCCTCCGGAGTGCCACAGCCCGAGGATCGGTACGCCGTCGGCCAGCGCGCGCTCGTAGGCCTGCACGACAACCCGGCACCCGACCTCGCCCATCGCGCCGCCCATCACGGTCGGGTCGGAGCAGAACGCGACCACCGGCGCCCCCGAGACGGTGCCGGTGGCCGCGAGCATTCCGCTGTCGTCGACGGGGGTGATGGTCCGCATCGACCCGTCGTCGAGGAGGGCGCCCAGCCGGTGCAGCGGGTGGCGCGGGTCCTCCTCGCGCGGCGGCTTGGCGGTCGTGCGAGGAGCGGCGGGGGCGGTGGTCATGGGTCTCCTGAGCGGGTCAGACGGTGTGGAACGCGACGGCCACGTTGTGACCGCCGAAGCCGAACGAGTTGTTCAGCGCGGCCAGCGGCCCCGCCGGGAGGTCCCGTCGCGACGTTGCCACGTCGAGCCCGAGGTCCTCGGGGTCGTCGAGGTTGATCGTCGGCGGCACCACGCGGTGGTGGAGCGCCAGCACGGTGGCGAGGGACTCCAGGGCGCCGGCGGCGCCCAGCAGGTGGCCGGTCATCGACTTGGTCGAGGTGACGACCACGGAGTCGGCTGCCGGGCCGAGCGCCTGCCGGATCGCCTGCGCCTCCGCCAGGTCTCCCTGGGGGGTGGAGGTGGCGTGCGCGTTGACGTGGACGATGTCCGCGGGTGCGAGCCCGGACTCGCGCAGCGCGATCTGCATCGCCCGGGTGGCGCCGAGGCCCGAGGGGTCGGGCTGGGCGATGTCGTGGGAGTCGGAGGTGATCCCGGCGCCGGCCACCTCGGCGTACACCCGGGCGCCGCGGGCGCGGGCATGCTCCTCCGACTCCAGCACGAGCACCGCGGCGCCCTCGCCCATCACGAAGCCGTCACGGCCCTTGTCCCAGGGTCGGGAAGCCCGCTGTGGCTCGACGTTGCGCTTCGACAGCGCCTGCATCTGGCCGAAGGCCGCCAGCGGCAGGGGGTGGATCGCCGCTTCCGTGCCGCCGGCCACGACCACGTCGGCCCGGCCGAGCCGGATCAGGTCGACACCCAGCGCGATGGACTCGTTGCCCGAGGCGCAGGCCGACACCGGGGTGTGGACGCCGGCCTTCGCGCCGATCGCGAGGCCGATGCCGGCGGCCGGGCCGTTGGGCATGAGCATCGGGATCGCCAGCGGCGAGACGCGCCGGGGACCCTTCTCCTGCAGCGCGTCGTAGTTGGTGAGCAGCGTCTGGAAGCCGCCGATGCCCGAGGCGATCGCGACCGCCACCCGCTCGGGGTCGGCGCCCTCGTCGGCCAGGCCGGCGTCGGCCCAGCCTTCGAGGGCGGCCACCATGGCGAGCTGGCCGGAGCGGTCGAGGCGACGGGCTTTCACCCGGTCGAGCACGTCGCCGGGGTCGATCGCCGCCTCGCCGGCGATCTGGGTGGCCAGGTCGTCGGCCCACGCGTGCTTCAGCGTGTCGACACCGGACTGGCCGGAGAGCAGCGCCGCCCAGGTGCTGGTGGCGTCACCTCCGACGGGCGAGGTGGCGCCCAGCCCGGTGACGACGACGCGGGTGCCTGTCGTCGCCCGGCTCATGCCTGCGCGGTGTCGATGTAGTCGACGGCGTCGCCGACGGTCTTGAGGTTCTTCACCTCGTCGTCGGGGATGCGCACGCCGAACTTCTCCTCGGCCGCGACGACGATCTCGACCATCGACAGCGAGTCGACGTCGAGGTCGGCGACGAACTCCTTGTCGAGCTGGACGTCGTCGGCGGGCACGCCGGCGATCTCCTCGACGATGGCGGCGAGCTCGGCCTGGATGTCGGTCTTGGTGGGCATGTGGTTCTCCTCGGTTGGGGTGCTGCGGTTGGCTGTCCGGCGGCGCGACGCTGCGCACGCCGGGGGATCAGGGGATGGTGACGACCTGGGCGGCGTAGGCCAGCCCGGCGCCGAACGCGATGAGCAGAGCGGTGTCGCCGCTGCGGGCCTGGCCGTCCTCGACGAGCCGGTCCAGTGCGAGGGGGACCGAGGCGGCGGAGGTGTTGCCCTGCTCGGCCACGTCGCGGGCGACTACGACCCGCTCGGGCAGCCGCAGGGACCGGACCATCGCGTCGATGATGCGCATGTTGGCCTGGTGCGGCACGAAGACGTCGAGGTCGTCGAGGGAGAGGCCGGTGCGGTCCAGGGTGGCCTGGGCGATCTTGGCCATCTCGTAGGCCGCCCACCGGAACACCGCGTTGCCCTGCATGACCAGGTGCGGCATCGCCGGGTCGTCGGAGGCCAGCACGTCGCGCCAGTCCTCGCGCTGCCGGATCAGGTCGAACTGCTCGCCGTCGGAGCCCCAGACCACCGGGCCGATCGCCGGCTCGGTGGACGGCCCCACCACCACGGCGCCCGCCCCGTCGGCGAAGATGAACGCCGTGCCCCGGTCGGTCCGGTCGGTGATGTCGGAGAGCCGCTCGACCCCGATCACGAGCACGTGCTCGGCGGTGCCGCCGCGCACGAGGTCGGAGGCCAGCGCCACGCCGTGGCAGAACCCCGCGCACGCGGCGCTGATGTCGAACGCGGCCGGCCGGTCGGTCCCGAGCTCGTGGGCGACGGCGGTGGCGACGGCCGGGGTCTGCAGCAGGTGCGAGACGGTCGCGACGATCACCACGTCGACCTGGGCGGGCTCGACGCCGGCCCGGCCCATCGCCGTACGCGCGGCGGCGACCGCCATCATCTGCACGGTCTCGTCGGGGGAGGCGAAGCGGCGCTGCCGGATGCCGGAGCGCTGCTGGATCCACTCGTCGGAGGAGTCGATCGCCGCGACGATCTCGGCGTTGGGCACGACCCGGCGGGGCCGGTAGCTGCCCAGGCCGAGGATCGCGGCGTGTGCCGGCGGCGCGGTGCCGTCGACGGCGCTCTCGGGGGCGAGGCTGGTCATGCACTCACCCCCGCGGGGTGCAGACGGACGAGCGGCTGGCCGGGGGAGACGGGGTCACCGTCGTGGACCAGCCACTCGATGACGGTGCCGCCGTGCGGCGCCCGGACGAGCACCTCGTCGCGGAGCCCCGCGACGGCGCCGATGGTCGCGTCGACGGGTACGACGCCGTCCGACGGCAGCTCGACGTCGCGGCGGAAGGTGCCCTTCGACGGGGACACCAGCATCCGCCACGTGGGGGACTCGTCCAGGGGCGACGGCGTGCCGTGGCGGTCCACGAACGCCCGGGCCTCGTCCAGCTGGTCGGGGGTCTTGAGCGCGAACGTCTCGACACCCTTCATGGCGCGGCGGGCGATGCCGGTCAGGGTGCCGGCCGGCGGCAGCTCCAGCAGGCCGGTCACGCCGAGGTCGAGCATGGTCTCCATGCACAGGTCCCACCGGACCGGGCTGGCCACCTGCGCCACGATCCGGTCGAGGACCTCGCGGCCGTCGTGGACGACGTGGCCGTCGCGGTTGGAGATCACGCGTGTCCGCGGGTCGTGGGTGGAGACCGACCCGGTCAGTGCCGCCATCGTGCCGACGGCCGGGGCCATGTGGTGGGTGTGGAACGCACCGGCGACCGACAGCGGGGTGAGCCGGGCACGGGCGGGCGGGTCGGCGGCCAACGCGGCCAGCTGCTCGACGGTGCCCGCGGCCACGATCTGGCCCGGTCCGTTCTCGTTGGCCGCGACGAGGCCGTGGCGCTCGAGAGCGGCGTGCACCTCGGCGCGGTCGCCGCCGAGCACCGCAGTCATGCTGGTGGGGGTGCGGGCCGCTGCGCTCGCCATCGCCCGGCCTCGTTCACGGACCAGCACCATGGCCTGCTCGGCGGTGATGGCGCGGGCGCCGGCAGCGGCAGCGAGCTCGCCGACGCTGTGCCCGGCGACCGCCCCGATCTTGGTGAACGCGTCGGCCGGGTGCGGGAACAGCTCCAGGGCGGTCACCAGCGCCGTGGCGACCAGCAGCGGCTGGGCGACCGCGGTGTCGCGGATCGTGTCGGCGTCGGCCTTGGTGCCGTAGTGCACCAGGTCGAGGTCGGCGGCAGCGGAGAGCCAGCGCATCCGGTCGGCGTAGGTCGGGTCGGCCAGCCACGGCTCGAGGAAGCCGGGGGACTGGGCACCCTGTCCGGGGGCGACGATGACGAGCATGGATCCACTCTCCCGCGATCCGACCGTCCAGCACGCCTCCGACGCTCACGAAGAATCCGGGCGAGCCTTTGTAGGAACCCTACAAGCCGACGCTCCCGGGTGCCTCTGCCGGGCCGAGGCGTCCGAGGACCACGGCGATCCGCAGGGCGAAGGCCTGACGGGCGTCGTTGGGGGCCAGGCCGGTGACGTCGAGGACGCGGCGCAACCGGTAGCGCACCGTGTTCGGGTGCACGAAGAGCACCCGTGCGGTGCCCTCGATGGAGCCGCCCTGGTCGAGGAAGGCCGTCAACGTGTCGACCACGTCGGGACCCGCGCCCTGCAACGGACCGTAGACGTCCGTCACCAGGCTGCGGCGTGCCAGCGCGTCACCAGTCAGCGCACGCTCGGCGAGCAGGTCCTCGCTGGTCACCAGCGGCGGCGTGGTCGGCCATCCGCCGGCGGCGCGGAGCCCGGCAACCGCCTCGGCGGCCGACACGTGGGCCTGCAGCAGGTCCGGCACCACCGGGCCCACGACCACCGGTCCGTCGCCGAAGTGCCGCAGCAGCGCCGCGCCGGCCTTGTCGGGATCCGACACGCCACCGACCACCACGACGAGCTGGTCCCCGTGCACGGCGCCCAGGGCGTCGAGCCCCGCCTCCTTCGCGGAGGTGCGGACCTCGTCGACGACCGCGCCGCGGTTACCGTCCCCGGCCGGTTCAGGGGCGCGGCCCACCAGCACCGCCACGTGACCGACCTCCACCCAGCCCAGGGCGCTGGCCCGGCCGCGCATCGTCTCGTCGGCGTCCCCGCGGATGACCGAGTCGACCACGAGCGCCTCGAGCCGGGCGTCCCAGGCCCCGCGCGTCTCGGCCGCGTGCGCGTAGACGTCGGCGGTGGCGAACGCCAGCTCCCGGCCGTACCGCAGGATGCTCATCCGCACGTCGGCCTGGTGCTCGGGCGACACGGCCCGGGTGAGGTCGGACTCGGCCACCTCGATGCTCACCCGGATCATCGCGACGGTCTGCTGCAGGGAGATCACGCCGGCGAACGAGCGGGGGGCGTTGCCGAAGACCTCGACGGTGAGCGGGGGCGCGGGCTGCTCGGGGTTGCGGTACCACGCGATGAAGCTGTTGAACCCGGCCTGCAGGACCATCCCGATCCAGGCGCGGTGCTCGGCGGGTAGCTCGGCCACCCACGGCATCTCCCGCTCCAGGCGGCCCAGGCAGGCCTTGGTCAGGTCGCCGACCGCCCGCTGCATCTGCCGGGCGACCTGTGTCCGGCCCTTCACGGGCGGCCTTTCCGGTCGGCTTCGCACGGCGCATGGACGCTTTGCACGCCGTACACCCCTTGCAAGGCGTCCATAACCCCGCGTTACAAGCGGACGCGGTCGGCGGGGGTGGTCATGCGGGTCATGCGTCGCCGCCCTCTTGCTTGACGCCCCGGACCGCGGTCGGGTCGTCGACGCGGTACTTGTCGAACGCCTCCTGCACGACCTCCCGCTTGATCTCGCCCCGGCGGGCCAGCGCCGCGAGCGCCTGCACGGTGACCGACTCGGCGTCGACGTGGAAGAAGCGCCGGGCGGCGGCCCGGGTGTCGGCGAAGCCGAAGCCGTCGGTGCCCAGCGCGTGGTAGTCGCCGGGCACCCACTTGGCGATCTGGTCCGGCACCGCGCGCATGAAGTCGCTGACCGCCACGAAGGGTCCGTCGGCGTCCGCGAGCTTCGAGGTGACGTACGGCGTCCGCGGCTCCTCCGAGGGGTGCAGCAAGTTCCACTCCTCGGCCGCGCCGGCGTCCCGGGCGAGCTCGTTCCACGACGTGACCGACCACGTCTCCGCGGCGACCCCCCAGTCGTCGGCGAGCAGCTTGGCTGCCTTGGTGATCCAGGGGAAGCCGACGCCGGAGGCCAGCAGCTGCACCTTCGGGGCGTTGTCGGGCAAGGACTCAGAGGAGTCGGCCGCGGTGCGCACTCGGTAGACGCCGCGGAGCAGTCCCTCGACGTCGAGGTCGTCGGGCTCCTTGGGCTGCGGCATCGGCTCGTTGTAGACGGTGAGGTAGTAGATCAGGTCCTCGCCGTGCGGGTGCTCGTCGGTCGAGCCGTACATCCGGCGCAGCCCGTCCCGGACGATGTGGCCGACCTCGTAGGCGGTGGCCGGGTCGTAGTGCACGACGGCGGGGTTGGTGGCCGCCAGCAGGGGAGAGTGACCGTCGGCGTGCTGCAGCCCCTCCCCGGTGAGCGTGGTGCGCCCCGCCGTGGCGCCGATCAGGAAGCCCTTGGCCAGCTGGTCGGCCATCGCCCAGATCCAGTCACCGGTGCGCTGGAAGCCGAACATCGAGTAGAAGAAGTAGAACGGGATCATGTACTCGCCGTGGGTGGAGTACGCCGATCCCGCCGCGATCGTCGAGCCCATGGCGCCGGCCTCGGAGATCCCCTCGTGCAGCAGCTGGCCCTGCGGCGACTCCTTGTAGGCCAGCAGCAGCTTGCGGTCCACCGACTCGTAGTTCTGCCCGTGCGGGCTGTAGAGCTTCTGCGTGGAGAACATCGAGTCCATGCCGAAGGTGCGGAACTCGTCGGGCGCGATCGGCACGATGCGCGGCCCGACCGCCGGGTCCTTGACCAGGTCCTTGAGCAGGCGCACCAGGGCCATGGTGGTGGCGACCGGTTGCTTGCCCGAGCCCTCCTTCAGCTCGGCGTACACCTTGTCGCCGGGGAGCTTCAACGGCTTCGCCCGGACCTCGCGGCGCGGCAGCGACCCACCGAGCTGCTTGCGGCGCTCGAGCATGTACTCGGTCTCCGGTGCGTCGGCCCCGGGGTGGAACAGCGGGAACGTGCCGGTCTTCTCGTAGGACTCCTCGATGTCGCGGTCGCTGATCGGCAGGTACAGCCGGTCGCGGAACCGCTTGGCGTTGTCGAGGGTCAGCTTCTTCATCTGGTGGGTGGCGTTGCGACCCTCGAGCGCCTCCACCGTCCAGCCCTTGATGGTCTTGGCCAGGATCACCGTGGGCTGGCCGACGTGGTGGGAGGCCGACTCGAACGCGGCGTAGACCTTGCGGTAGTCGTGACCGCCGCGCGGGAGCTTGCGGATCTGCTCGTCGCTCATGTGCTCGACCATCCGGCGCAGCCGGGGGTCGCCACCGAAGAAGTGCTCGCGGATGTAGTCGCCGCTCTCGACCGAGTAGGTCTGGAACTGGCCGTCCGGGGTGGTGTTCATCCGGTTGACCAGCACGCCGTCCACGTCGGAGGCCAGCAGCGGGTCCCACTCGCGGCCCCAGACCACCTTGATGACGTTCCACCCGGCGCCGCGGAAGAACGACTCCAGCTCCTGGATGACCTTGCCGTTGCCGCGCACCGGGCCGTCGAGCTGCTGCAGGTTGCAGTTGATGACGAAGGTGAGGTTGTCGAGCTCCTCGCGGGCGGCGAGACCGATCGCGCCGAGCGACTCCGGCTCACCCATCTCCCCATCGCCGAGGAAGGCCCAGACGTGCTGGCTGCTGGTGTCCTTGATGCCGCGGTTGTGCAGGTAGCGGTTGAACCGCGCCTGGTAGATCGCGTTGAGCGGGCCGATGCCCATCGACACCGTGGGGAACTCCCAGAAGTCCCGCATCAGCCGGGGGTGGGGGTACGACGGAAGCCCCTGGCCGGCACCGTGCTGCACCTCCTGGCGGAAGCGCATCAGCTGCTCCTCGGTGAGCCGGCCTTCGAGGAACGCGCGCGCGTAGATGCCGGGGGAGGCGTGCCCCTGGATGAAGACCTGGTCACCGCCGCCCGGGTCGTCCTTGCCGCGGAAGAAGTGGTTGAAGCCGACCTCGTAGAGCGATGCCGACGACTGGTAGGTCGCGATGTGGCCGCCGACCTCGAGGCCCTTGCGGTTGGCGTCGGAGACCATGATCGCGGCGTTCCACCGGATGAACGCGCGGATCCGGCGCTCGACCTCCTCGTCGCCGGGGAACCACGGCTCGCGCTCCGGCGGGATGGAGTTGATGTAGTCGGTGCTCCGCAGGCCCGGCACGCCGACCTGCTTCTCCCGGGAGCGCTCGAGCAGCTTGAGCATCATGTAGCGCGCCCGCCCGCGGCCGCGGTCCTCGATGAGCTCGTCGAGGGAGTCCAGCCACTCGCGGGTCTCCTCGGGGTCGATGTCCGGAAGCTGCGAGGGCAGCCCGCCGAAGATCACGGCGGGGGACTGGGGTGTCGTGCGGGTGCCGGAGGTGGCCTGGGTGTCGGCCTCGGTGCTGGCCTGGGTGTCGGCCTGGGTGTCAGCCTGGGTGTCAGCTTTGGGGTCAGCTTTGGGGTCAGCCATGCCTCCATCCTTGCAGCCGGGAGAAGTACTCACGAGTAGTCGGCGACGCGTCGGCACGGGGCCTTCATCGCCGTACGGCTTGCACCCGGGGCGCACTTCCGGTGGACTACACGGAACATTGACAGTGCGGCCGAGTCGCGACCCCGCGTGGTGACCCCGGCTGCGGCGTCCGCTCGTCGGTCGCCGGGACGAAGTGGAGGACCCCGACTTGAGCGCGACCCCCCGTGGCGCGGACACCAGGAACGCCGGTGCGCGGATGGGGTTCGCCCCTGGGTCCGTCGTCCAGGAGCTCGGCTGGGACGAGGACGTCGACGACGAGCTGCGCAGGCAGATCGAGGACACCATCGACGGTGACATGGTCGACGGGGACTACGGCAACGTCGTGGACGCGGTGCTGCTGTGGTGGCGCGACGAGGACGGTGACCTCGTCGACGCGCTCATGGACTCCCTGACCGACCTGGTGGACGGGGGCGTGGTCTGGCTGCTCAGTCCGAAGGTCGGCCGGCCGAACGCTGTGGACGCCGCCGACGTCACCGAGGCCGCACCCGTCGCGGGCCTCACCGTCACCACCACGCCGGAGGTCAGCAAGGACTGGACGGCGACCCGGCTCGTCGCCCCGAAGTCGGGCCGTTGACCGACCGCTCAGCGGTGCGCGGAAGCGCCGTACCGCCACCGGGGTAACCCCTGGTGGCCTTCCGCCGTTGTCCAGACGACTGACCAGCCCCTCCCCGACAGGAGCACCCAGTGCACATCGCCAAGAGAGCCGCGACAGCCGTGGCGGACCAGGCCACGAAGGCGAAGGTCCTCGCCGGCAGCGGCATCATCCGGCCCTACTCACCCGTGACGCTGGCCAAGCTGGGCAAGACGCTCCTGGACTGGGGCGTCGGCCCTGCCGGCGGCTTCGCGGCCCTCGCCGTACGGTCCCCGAACCGGGTGGGGCTGGTCGACGAGCTCGGCGAGCTGACCTACAAGGAGATCGACGACCGCGGCACGGCGCTCGCTGACTCGCTGCGCGACCTGGGCGTCAAGGAGGGCGACGGCGTCGCCGTCATGGCCCGCAACCACCGCTTCTTCGTCGACGCCACGATCGCCGCGGCCAAGCTCGGGGCGGACCTGCTCTACCTCAACACCGCCTTCGCCGGTCCGCAGCTCGTCGAGGTGCTCGAGCGCGAGGGACCGACCGTCGTGATCCACGACGAGGAGTTCAGCGAGATGCTGGACAAGGCCTCCGACGTGACGCGGATCGTCGCGTGGACCGATGGCGACCCGCACGGCGACACCACCGTCGAGAAGCTGATCGAGAAGGGTTCCTCGTCCGCGAAGATCCCCCTGCCCGAGTCCCAGGGCCGGATCATCATCCTGACCTCCGGGACCACCGGTACGCCGAAGGGCGCCCCGCGCAACAAGGCGGGTGTGGACGACGCCGTCGCACTGATGTCGCGGATGCCGCTGCGGCAGGGGTGGACCTGCCACATCGCCGCACCGCTGTTCCACACCTGGGGCTTCGCGCACATGGCGCTGGCGATGCTGTTGGAGTCGAAGATCGTGCTGCGCCGCAAGTTCGACCCCGAGGGCTGCTTGGAGGCGGTCCAGGAGAACCGCTGCGACTCACTCGTCGTCATCCCGGTGATGCTGCAGCGCATCATGCGGCTGCCCCAGGAGACGCTCGACTCCTACGACCTGTCCTCGGTCAAGGTGGTGGCCGCGTCGGGATCCGCGCTGCCGGGCAACCTCAGCACCGAGTGGATGGACCAGTTCGGGGAGAACCTCTACAACATCTACGGCTCCACCGAGGTCGCCTACGCCACCGTGGCGACGCCCCGCGACCTCCGCGACGCCCCGGGGACCGCCGGCAAGCCCCCGCACGGTGCGGTGGTCAAGATCTTCGACGAGGACGGCAACGAGGTGCCGCAGGGGACCACCGGCCGGATCTTCGTCGGCAACGGGATGCTCTTCGAGGGCTACACCGGCGGTGGCAACAAGGACATGATCGACGGGCTGATGAGCAGCGGCGACGTGGGCCGCTTCGACGAGAACGGACACCTGATCGTCGAGGGCCGCGACGACGAGATGATCGTCTCCGGCGGCGAGAACGTCTTCCCCAAGGAGGTCGAGGACTGCCTCACCCGCCACGACGCGGTGCACGAGGCTGCCGCCATCGGGGTCGACGACGAGGACTACGGCAAGCGCCTGAGGGCCTTCGTGGTGCTGGAGGACGGCCAGGACGTCAAGGAGGACGACCTCAAGGCCCACGTGAAGTCCAACCTCGCGCGCTACAAGGTGCCCCGGGAGATCGTCTTCATGGACGAGCTGCCGCGCAACGCCACCGGCAAGCTGCTCAAGCGCGAGCTGGAGAAGCACGGCGCCGACGGCGAGGGCGAGAAGCAGGACGGCGGCGCCGGGGCCGGTGCGTGACGCGTCCCGACGTCGGCGACAAGGCTCCTGACTTCGAGCTGCGCGACCAGCACGGCCGCCGCGTGCGGCTCTCGGACCACCAGGGTGCCCTCGCCGTCCTCGTGGTGTTCTTCCCCTCGGCGTTCAGCCCCGTCTGCAGCAGCGAGTTGGACGCACTCCGCAAGGCGTGGGAGCGGTTCGACCATGAGGAGGTCGAGCTCGTCACCGTGTCGTGCGACCCGATGTTCACCCTGCGGGCGTTCTCCGACGGCGAGGGCATCGGGTTCCCGATGCTGTCGGACTTCTGGCCGCACGGTGAGGTGTCGACGGCGTACGGCGTCTTCGACACCGACTTCGGTTGCTCGCGGAGGTCAAGCTTCCTGGTCGACCGGTCGGGTACGGTCCGCTGGGACGCGCACAACTCGATGTCGGACCCGCGCAGCGTGGACGAGCACCTCGAGGCCCTGGAACTGCTGAGAAGCAGGTAATTTTCCTCGTCTTGGCCGGCAACGCGGTGACAGGCGGTGCGCGAGCGTGTTGAATGGACATCACGGCCGCTGGTGACCCGAGACGCCAGCGGCCGCCTTATTTTTCCCTCGATGGGCGACTCGCGTAGGCTCACACCGCTTTCCGGGGCGTATAGCTCAGCGGTAGAGCACCTCCCTTACAAGGAGGTGGTCGCAGGTTCGATCCCTGCTGCGCCCACTTTGTCGCGTTCGCCCCCTCTCGGGTGGGTTTCGGCCCTACGCTGGTTCTGCTCGAGAAGTGGGCGGTGAGGCATTGGCGACGCATGGTGCGGGCAGGACCCGGCGCTCCGAGGACGGAGCGGCGGGGATCGAGTTCGCCCTCATCCTGCCGGTGCTGTGCGCCCTGGTCTTCGGGATGGTCGACTACGGACTGTGGTTCAACGACTCGCTCAACGTCCGGCAGGGCGTGCGCGAGGCCGCCCGGATGGGCGTGGTCCAGAACTACAGCAGCTCGAGCTGCCCGTCGGTCTCCTCCGACATGGCGAAGCTGGCGTGCATCGTCGAGGACCAGATCGGGTCGGTCGGCGGGCCGACGTACGTCAAGATCGTGGTGCCCAGCACCGGGTGGCAGCGCCAGGAACCGCTGACCGTCTGCGCGATGGTCGCCTATGAGGGCGTCACCGGCTTCGTCCCGATGCCCAGCGACGGGCTGATCAAGTCCAGGACGGCGATGTCGATCGAGGTCGATGACGTCGCGGTGCCGCCCGGATCGACCATCACGGGTACCCCACCCGGTGGTGACTGGGGCTGGTGCACGTGACCGGGGTGCGGCGGGTCGGCGGACGCGGGGAACGCGGGGCGATAGCGATCGTCTTCGCCATCCTGTGCTCGTTGCTCTTCGCCTTCGCGGCCCTGGTCGTCGACCTCGGCAACGCGAGGGACGTCCGTCGGCAGGCGCAGAACGCGGCGGACGCCGCCGCCCTTGCGGGCGCGAACGCGATCTACAACTCGTCCGACGTCGCCAGTGGCAAGGCGGCCGCGGGTGCTGCCGTGCAGAACTACGCGCGGGACAACTTCGGAATCGCGACCTCCGCGTGGGCAGGCTGCACAGACAGCGGCCGTCCGGCGGAATACACACCCATCAAGGGCCCGTGCATCTCCGTCGACAGCGCGACCGCGCCCAGCCGGGTACGGGTCCACCTGCCGACGACGTCCGTGGCGACTCCGCTCGCCAGCCTGATGGGCTTCACCACGGTGCAGATCGCGGTGACCGCGGAGGGTGCCGTCGACACCGGCAGCGGCCTCCCGCCGTGCGGCCTGTGCGTGCTCAGCGAGTCCGACCGCACCGACCATGACCATGAGGCCGCGCAGTCGACCGGGGGCAGCGGGATCCAGGTCGTCGACTCGGGCATCCACGTGAACGGCGGGATCCTGCTCAGCGGCGGCAGCGTGTGGACCTCGGTGGGCGGCCAGATCGAGTACCGCAAGACCCCCACCCTCAGCGGCGGCAGCTACACCACCCCGGCCCCGGTCCAGGACACCGGTCCGGCGTGGCCCGACCCGCTGGCGTTCCTCTGGTCCGGCGGCAGGCTGCCCCCGGGCTGGGGCAGCCTGGCCGACCGCGGGATCGTGGACAAGCCGCCGTGCGGCACCCTGAGTCCGGGGAGGTTCCAGGACGTCACGATCGCCAACTCGTGCACGGTGCTCTCACCGGGTTTGTACGTGGTCAGCGGGACCTTCAAGGTCACCGGCGGCAACCGCGTGGACGCGACCTCCGGGGTGACGCTCTTCTTCACCTGCGGGACCTCCGCCGCGCCGCGGTCGTGCGTTCCGGGCGAGCGGAAAGGGATCAAGAACCTCGAGCTCTCCGGCGGATCGACCATGCCGCTCAAGGCACCCAGCAGCGGCCCCACCAAGGGACTCGCCATCGTGTTCGACAAGTACCACGCCGGCACGGCGTTGTGGGGCGGCGGTGGAGGCCTGATGGGCAGCGGGACGATCTATCTGCCATCGGGACGCCTGGAGCTGTCGGGCGGCAGCACCGCCACGACGTGGGACTCCCTGGTCGTCGTGAACACCTTCCTCTACAGCGGCGGGTCCCAGGTCAACCTCAAGTACGACGCCGCCACGAACGTCGACATGCCCGGCGGCATCTACCTGAGCAGGTGACGGCTCCGCCGGTGGTGGGGTCACAGCTCCTCACCGTCTACGCTCCCGTCCATGCGGCTCGCCGACCTGATCGCACACCTCGACCGGTGGTACGACCCGCGCTGGGCGGAGCCCTGGGACAAGGTCGGGCTCGTCTGCGGTGACCCGGAGCAGGAGGTACGCCGGGTCCTGCTCGCGGTCGATCCGACCGCGGCCGTCGTCGAGGAGGCGGTGGACTTCGGCGCGGACCTCGTGCTGGTGCACCACCCGCTGCTGCTGACGCCGGTGCAGCTCGGTCGCGGCGACGACGCCGAAGGGCGCGGTCGTGCACCGTCTGCTGCGGCACGGCATCGCGCTGTTCACCGCCCACACGAACGCCGACGTGCCGGCCGACGGCGTGAACGACGCCATCGCCCGCGCCCTCGGCATGGAGGACGCCCGCGTGCTCGCGCCGACCGACGGGGGAGGCCTGGACAAGCTCGTCGTCTTCGTGCCGGTGAGCGACGCCGGGACTGTGCGCCAGGCGATCGCCGAGGCGGGCGCGGGCGCGATCGGCGCCTACGACTCGTGCACGTTCACCACCGTCGGGGAGGGCCGGTTCCGCCCCCTCGAGGGCGCCGACCCCGCCGTGGGCCGGGTGGGCGACCTCGAAGTCGTCGAGGAGGTCCGGGTCGAGTCGGTGTGCCCCCGGCCGCTGCGACGACAGGTCGTCGAGGCGCTCCGCGCCGTGCATCCCTACGAGGAGCCGGCCTTCGACCTGATCGAGCTGGCCGACGTGCCCGGCGGCCCGGTGACCGGGGCGTCGCCGGCAGCCACCCGGGGCCACGGTCGGGTCGGGACCCTTGCCGAGCCGCTCACCCTTCAGGAGTTCGCGGACCGGGTCGCGAAGGCGTTCCCACCGACGGCCCACGGCGTACGCGTGGCAGGGGACCCGGATCGCGCGGTCCGCACCGTCGCGGTGGGCGCCGGGTCCGGCGAGTCCCTGCTCGAGGACGCCCGGCGCAGCGGCGCCGACGTCTTCGTCACCTCCGATCTCAAGCACCACCGGGCGGGCGAGTTCCTCGAGGGGGGCGGACCCGCCTTGGTGGACATCGCACACTGGGCGGCGGAGTGGTCGTGGCTGCCGGTCGTCGCTTGGAAGGTGGCCGAGGCGGCAGCCGAGGTGGGGGATACGGTGGAGACCCGGGTCAGCACGCTCGTGACCGACCCGTGGACCTTCCGCGTCTGACCGCCGTCTCCCCGAGGAGCAACCCCTGAAAGCCGACCCCTTCGCCCAGCTCAAGCTGCTCGACGTGCAGGCGCTCGACACCCGCCTCGACACTCTCCGGCACCAGACCGCCAACCCGCCCGAGGCGGCCCAGCTGCGTGACCTCGCCGCCGCACGGTCCGAGGTGGACGGCCGGGCCCGCGACCTGCAGGTGCAGGTCGACGACCTGACCCGCGAGCAGCGCAAGGCCGACGCCGACGTGGAGCAGGTCAAGGCGAGGCGGGTGCGGGACCAGCAACGGCTCGACAGCGGCACGGTCGGCAATCCCAAGGACCTCGAGCGGCTGCAGCACGAGCTCGTCTCGCTCGACCGGCGGATCACCGAGCTGGAGGACACCGAGCTGGACGTCATGGAGCGGCTGGAGACCGCGCAGCGGGAGCTGGTCGAGCTGCGGGCGAGGCTGGCCGAGACCGACGACCGGGCAGCCGCGCTGACCGCGGCACGCGACGAGCGCCTGGCCGGGTTGAAGGACGAGGCCACCGCGGTCGCCCGGGACCGGGGGGCCGCCGTGGCGGGGATGCCTCCGGACCTGCTGGCGCTCTACGAGCGGTTGCGCGAGCAGAAGGGCGGCGTCGGCGCGGCGCTGCTGCGGGCCAGACGCTGCGAGGGCTGCAGCCTCGAGCTCAACAGCGGTGACCTGGCCCAGATCGCCAAGCAGCCCGTCGATGAAGTCGTCCGGTGCGAGGAGTGCGGCCGCATCCTGGTGCGGACCGGCGAGTCCGGGATCTGATGACGCACGGCTCCCGTCCGGTGATCGTGGAGGCCGACGGTGGGTCGCGCGGCAACCCTGGGGACGCGGCGTACGGCGCCGTGCTGCGTGACGCCGGGACCGGCGCGGTGATCGCCGAGCGGGCCGAGCGCATCGGCGTGGCCAGCAACAACGTGGCCGAGTACCGCGGCCTGATCGCCGGGCTCGAGCTCTACCGCGAGTACGCCGACGGGGCGGAGCCTCGAGGTGCGGCTGGACTCCAAGCTGGTCGTGGAGCAGATGTCGGGGAACTGGAAGATCAAGCACCCGTCCATGCGGCCGCTGGCCGACGAGGCGAAGCAGGTGGCGCCGGCCGGGACACGCTACGTGTGGGTGCCCCGTGAGCAGAACAAGGAGGCCGACCGGCTGGCCAACGAGGCGCTGGACGGCCCCATGGGTGTCGTCCTGGGCGGTCCGGCGTCCGCTCTCGGCGCCGGCTCGGAGGACGTCCTGTCGGAGGCCCAGCAGTCGGGCCCGGCGGCCCCGACGCCGCCGTGGCTGCAGGACGCGCCCACGACCCTGGTGCTGGTGCGCCACGGGGACACCGACCACACCCGGGCGCGGCTGTTCAGCGGGCGCACCGGCTCCGACCCGGCGCTGAACGACGAGGGGCGCGCGCAGGTCCGGTCCACCGCCGACTGGCTGGCGCCGCTGGCGGCGCAGTCCCCGGTGCTGCTGGCCTCGCCGATGCGCCGTACCCGCGAGAGCGCCGAGATCGTCGGCGCGCGGCTGGACCTCCCGGTGACCACCGACGACGGGCTCGTCGAGGCCGGCTTCGGCTCGTGGGAGGGGCTCTCCTACACCGAGGTCGTCGAGCGGGACCCAGATGCGTTCACCACCTGGCTTGGCGACCCTGCGCATCCGGCCGGCGGCGACGGTGACTCCCTCGTGGCCATGGCCGAGCGGATGGAGCAGACCCGCGACCGGCTGCTCGCTGCCTACCAGGGGCGGGTCGTGGTCGCCGTGTCGCACCTGACGCCGATCAAGCTGCTGGCCCACCAGGTCCTCGACATGCCGCTGACGTCGCTGTTCCGCACGGAGATCTCACCGGCCTCGGTGACCGTGCTCGCCTGGTATCCCGACGGGCGGCCCGTCGTACGTCTGCTCAACGGGCAACCCATGGGCGACCTCTTCGGCGACGGGCTCGGCGTCCGCTGACCCTGCGCCGGCCACTCACCGACGCGCTGTCATGCACCTCGCAGGTCCGGCGACCGTCCAGACCTGCGAGGCGCATGGCACCTCGACGTCTTGCACGGTCCCCGGTGAGCGGAGCACGCTGCAGAGAACCCGGCCTCAACCGGGCCTCCGGAGGGACCCCCGTCGTGACCGGTCACCCAACGACATACCGCCTCACAGCTCTCGCCCTGCTCGCGGGCGGACTGTGGCTGACCCTCGCCGGGTCCCACAGGTCGGACCTGGTCGACGCAGCGGCCGGGGCGAAGACCTTCGCGGTGACCGCGAGCCTCACCCCGACGAGCGTGCTCCGCAACGAGCGCACCGTGCTCACCGGCACCGTGAAGCCGGTGCGCACGACGAAGAAGATCCTGGTCCAGCGCGCCACGGCCACCGGGTGGGCCACGGTCGCGAAGCGGAAGGTGAAGGGCGACGGCAGCTACCGCTACGCGTTCAGGCCGCAGGAGGCCGGCGAGTGGACCTACCGGGCGCGGATGCCCAAGGTGGGCAGGGTCAGGGAGGGCAACAGCCCGCCGCAGCAGCTCACCGTGGCAGAGGCGGCCCTGGTCGTCTTCCGGATCCCGGCGGGTACGGCGAGCAGCGACTGGAACTCCGCGGACACGAAGGTCCTCGGCGACGTCGGCGACACGCTCCGCATCGTCAACGACGACGCCGTCGCCCACCGGCCGCACACCGACGGCGCGCCCTTCCCGCACCCGGCCGACGACATCGTCCCGGGGAGCTCAGCCGACTACGAGCTGCAACAGCCCTTCTCCGGCTGGCTCTACTGCCACGTCCACGGTCAGCAGTCGCAGTTCTGGGTCGACGTCCTCGAGCAGTGAGCTTGGTCAGAGGTCGCTGACGACGACATCGAGGACGTCGGGCCGCTCGCCGTCCTCGACCTTCCAGCCGAGGTCCGCGAGCAGCTCGGCGAACCGTTGCGCCGACCGCGGCGAGGACCCGTCGAGCAACAGGTCGCGCACCAGGCGGCCCTTGGTCGCCTTGTTGAAGTGGGAGACCGCCTTCCGCCGCCCGTCGACCTCCTGGAGCACCCGCACGGTGACGACACGCGCCGCCTCCGACGCCGCCGGCTTCCAGAAGGGCGCATAGGTGCCCGAGCGCAGGTCCACGACGAGCCCGTCGCCGGCTGCCTCGCGGAAGGCGGGGGAGAGGTTCCGGGCCCAGTGCCGCGCCACGGGCCCCACGCCCGGCAAGGTGACCGACCCCGAGAGCCGGTACGCCGGAATCCGGTCGGCCGGCCTCAGCAGACCGAAGAGGCCCGAGATGATGGCCACCCGGCTGCTCGCCCGGCGCCGGGCGGCCGCGTCGAGGCCCGGCAGGTCGAGGGCCTCGTAGAGCACGCCGGTGTAGACGTGGTCGGCGCGGGCAGTCGGCGCGGTCGAGAGGTGAGCATTGCGGTCCACCTCGTCGCCCTGGGTCGGGCCGAGCCCCAGGACGGCCGGCGCGTCCGCCGTCCGGTCGGAGCAGAGGACGACCACCGCGTCGAGGACCTCGGCGCGGGCCTCGTGCAGAGAGGGGAAGCTGAGCGAGGACAGGTCCAGCGGCTTGCCGCGACGCGGGGCCGCCTTGCCCTCCGAGGGCGGCAGCAGGATCAGCACCGGGCCAACCCTAGGGTGGGGCCATGCCGAGACGTGTCGTCCGGGTCGCCCGCGAGATCGAGGGGGCCGACGAGAGCAGCCTGCGCCGTGGCGTCGCCGCCATCCACGAGGAGCTCGGGGTCAGCGTGCGGTTCCCCGACGCCGTACGCGCGGAGGCGGAGCAGGCGGCGCGAGCGCCGCGCCTGCCCGACACCGACCGCACCGACATCCCGCTGGTCACCATCGACCCGGCCTCCTCGCGCGACCTCGACCAGGCGCTGCACGTCGAACGTCGGGGGAGCGGTTACCGGGTGCACTACGCCATCGCCGACGTCGCCGCCTTCCTCACGCCGGGCGGGGCGATCGACGAGGAGGCGCACCGGCGGGGCGAGACGCTGTACGGGGTCGGGGAGAAGGTCCCCCTGCACCCGCCGGCGATCTCGGAGGACGCGTGCTCACTGCTCCCCGACGGCGAGCGTCCGGCGCTGCTGTGGACCCTCGACGTCGACGAGACCGGCGAGGGCACGGAGGTGCGCGTCGAGCGGGCGCGGGTGCGCAGCCGCGCCAAGCTGTCGTACGACGAGGTGCAGGCTGAACTGGACGCCGACCGCGCGGACGCCGCGCTGGCGCTGCTGCGCGAGGTGGGGGAGCTGCGGCTGGCGCGGGAGCAGCGCCGCGGCGGGGTGAGCCTGCCGCTGCCCGACCAGGAGGTGAGCTGCGAGAAGGGCCGGTGGGCGCTGGCGTTCCGGCACTCGCTGCCGGTGGAGCGCTGGAACGCGCAGATCTCCCTGCTGACCGGGATGGGCGCCGCGCAGCTCATGGTCGAGGCACAGGTCGGGGTGCTGCGCACGCTCGCGCCCGCCGATCCCCGCGACGTGCAGCGGCTGCGGCGGGTCGCGCAGGCGCTGCGCGTCGCGTGGCCCGCGGACCTCACCTACCCCGACTTCATCCGCGGCCTGGACCCGACCCGGGCCGACCACGCCGCGATGCTCAACCAGAGCACGATGCTGCTGCGCGGGTCGGGCTACGTGGCCTTCGACGGCAGCCTGCCCGAGCAGCCGGTGCACGCGGCGTTGGCGTCTACGTACGCGCACGTGACGGCGCCACTCCGCCGCCTCGTGGACCGCTACGCCGGCGAGGTCTGCGTGGCGCTGTGCGCGGGAAACCCTGTCCCGGAGTGGGTGCTCGCGCGCCTGGACGGACTTCCGCAGACGATGCGGGCGTCGACCCGTCGGGCCAACCAGTACGAACGCGCGATGCTCGACCTGGTCGAGGCGTCGGTGCTGCGGGGACACGTCGGCGAGTCGTTCCCCGCCATGGTGGTGCAGGTCCACGACAAGAACCCGACCGTGGGTGAGGTCATGGTCGCCGACCCGGCGGTCGAGGCGCCGGTCCGGTCGGCCGACGGCGTACCCCTCCCGCTCGGCACCGAGGCCACCGTTCGCCTGGCCGAGGCAGACCCCGCGACGCGCTCGGTGCTGTTCGAGCTGTAGCCCGGTGTCAGACGCCCTCCCGCTCGCCGATGCCGGGGTGGACGAAGTGCTCGCCGCGCCCTCAGCGCGTCAACGGCGCCCGGGTGCACGCGGTCGAGGTGGGCGATGGCTCGCCGGCGGTAACGGTGCACCTGGAATGCTCCGAGCCCCCAGAAGAGGTACTGCACGCTGAGCGCGACCCGGAAGTCGGCGAGGTCGTAGTCGCCTCCGCCTGCCGGCTGCCTGAGGTCCAGCACCACGCCGACCAGCGCCATCGTGAGCAGCGAGGCGACGAACCCGCCGATGTTGACGACCCCGTTGGCCCGGCCCAGCGCCTCCACCGGGTGGAAGCTGCGGGCGAGGTCGAAGCCGACCATCGACGTCGGGCCGCCGACCGCGGTCACGCAGACGAGCACTACCAGCAGCCACAGCGGTGCGCGGCCGGCCCAGCACGAGGCCGGCGGTCAGCGCACTGGCGGTCGTCAGCATCAGCAGCACGCCGGCCGTCGTGGGGGAGAGCCCCTCACCCGAGACGAGGAACGGGTAGCCCCACAGCAGCGAGAACACCGTGACGGGGAACTGGGAGATGAAGTGCGACCAGAGACCCAGCCGGGTGCCGGGGTTGCCCCAGACCAGCTGCAGGGAGCGGGCGAGCGCGGCCAGCTTCACCTGCACCACCCTCTCGCTCCGGTACGGCGAGTCCTTCACGGCGAGGGCCACGGCGACCAGCACGACCAGGCCGACGACCGAGATCGCCGCGAAGGTCCGCGTCCACCCCAGCTGATGCAGGGCGACGGACAGCGGCGCCGCCGCCAGTACGCTGCCGAGCTGGCCCAGCTGGCCGGTCAGCTGGGTGACGAGCGGCGCCTGCTTGACGAGGAACCACACCGCGACCAGCCGCATGACGCTGATGAAGATCATCGCGTCGCCGGCGCCGACGACGGCGCGCGCCAGCAGTGCCGTCGGGTAGCTCTGGGCGAAGGCGAAGGCCAGCTGCCCCGCGGCCATCGCGACGGATCCGCCCAGAAGCATTGCTCGGGATCCGAACCGGTCGAGGAAGACCCCGACCGGCACCTGCATCCCGGCCTACACGAGGAGCTGCAGCGCCGTGAACGTCGACAGCTGGGTGGCGTGGATGTGGAACCGGTCCGCGGCCATCAGGCCGGCGACGCCCAGGGAGCTGCGGTTCAGCACGGCGAGGACGTACACCCACAGCGCGACGCCCCAGATGAACCAGGCGCGACGGCGCCCGACGTCGTGCAGCCGCTCCTGCGGGCCGGTGCCACGTTGCGTTCCTTCCGTCGTGTGGACGTACGGCGGCGACGCGGTCCGTCCTGCGGTGCAACACCGATCCGAGGCGCGCTGTTCCGGCCGGTGGGTGAACTAGACTTCGTTGCGCGGATGAGCTGACCGGGCGGCCGCGGCACCGGGGTGACCTGGTGTCGAGGAAGGTCCGGGCTCCACAGGGCAAGGTGGTGGGTAACACCCACCCGGGGTGACCCGCGGGACAGTGCCACAGAAAACAGACCGCCGACGCCTCCGGGCGCCGGTAAGGGTGAAACGGTGGTGTAAGAGACCACCAGCGTGCCGGGTGACCGGCATGGCTCGGTAAACCCCACCTGGAGCAAGATCAAGAGGACGCACGACTTCCGGGTACGGCGTCTGCGCGAGCGTTCGAGGGCGGCCCGCCCGAGTTCGCGGGTGGATCGCACGAGATCACCGGCGACGGTGGTCCCAGATGGATGGTCGCCCATCGCCAGGACCGCGAGGTCGGCGAGGACAGAACCCGGCCTACAGGTCAGCTCATCCGCATTTAGGCCTCTGACCTGCGGTTATGTGATCGGCGCCCGGTTACTGTGGCATTACTGTGGCAGCGATTCCCCGAGCTGCGCCTGGAGCGGTGCCCCCAGGGCGGAATTTTTCAAGGTGGATGGGGCCAGCAGGTGTTAGCCTCGCCGTTTCACGCGGCTGGCCGGGAGCCGCGTTGCCGGCCAAGTTGAGGGTGTAAGCGCTCGTGCCGTGCGTGGTGGTTCTCCGATGGCCCGACTGTCGCGTCGGGTGGGCGGTTTCCTGTGGTCCTTGGTCGGCCGGGCGGTTGGCGTCGGCGTTAGCCGAACGCGGCGCGTAGTCGGTGGAAGCCTTGGGCGATCTCGGCGGCCCAGCGCCAGGTCTGGTCGATCCGGAGGTGGAGTCGTCGGCCGCTGTGGGTGAGCCGGGCTGCGACGTGCAGGATGCGGTAGCGGAATGTGGCGATCTCGCAGCGGGCGAGTTCGCCGACGTCGGCGAACGCGATCAGCTTGGTCCAGCAGACCAGGTCGACCGCGGTCAGGACGACCTCGAGCCAGGCGTTGTTCTCGTTCCAAGCCCGGCAGGGAAAGTTGCGCAACCCGGTGGTTTTGGCCTCGCGGATGCGGTCCTCGACGCGGGCGTGCTGACGGTGCCGGAGCTCCAGCCCGGCGGCTTGCCCGGGGACAACACCAGTGGGGGTGTTGGTCAAGATCGCGGTGACCCGCATCCCGTCGACGTCGGAGAAGGTCAACTGCGCGCCGGGGTGGGGCCGTTCCTTGCGCAGCACCAGACGCGACCCCGCTGGCCACGAACTGAGGTCGATCATGCCGGTGGCCTCGGCGACCCAGGCGCCGTCACGCAGCTCGTTCCCGTCGCCACGATCGGTCTGCAGCGCGGGGTGCCAACAGGTCTCGGGGATCACGTCGACGATCCGCTGGATCCGTGTGTCCACAGGGAATCCGAAGGAGAACTCGACTCCACGATCCACGCATGCCTGAGCGAAGGCGTGGGTCGCGCCTGCGGAGTCGCTGCGGGCCAGGACCCGTGGCCCAGTCCAGATGCCGGGTTCGGCACCCGGGGCAGGACGGGCGTGGTCGGGCAACGCATCCAACGCCATATCGAGCACGGTGATGTGGTCCGCGGCAGTGTTCGACCCCGCGTTGCCTTTCCGCAACAGCCCGGCCAGCGCTTCGCCGCCGGCCACGTCACGACGGTCCAGGAAACACAACAACGGGTGGAACCCGAACGTCTTCTTCCAAGTCGCGGCAGCGTTCTCCTTCTCGCTGTGCGCGATCGTGATGGTGGCGTCGAAGTCCAGGCACAGCCCCGCATCCAAGTCCGGGCCGGCGCCCGCGGCCCACGCCGCTGCCCGTGCCTGTGCTCGGGCGGCACGGATCGCGGGGAGGTTCTCCTCAGTGACCCGGTCCAGCACCCGCCAGGTGGTCGGCATCGACGCTACCGACCCAAAGAGATCCTGTCGGTCGGCGAGAACCGCGATGCCGCTGATCGCGTCCGCGCCGTCGGCAACCGCGACCGCCAGGTCGGCGAACACCTTGCCCGGCGCGTGCACCGGGACGCCCTTATAGGTGTCGATCAACGCGCCGGTCACACCGTCGACCAGACCGCTGTACTCGGCCATCTCCCGAAGCAGCCCGACTCCGGCGTGCGACACCACACCCACGCCGTCCGCGCTGACCACAACCCGACGCACCCGCTTGCTACGCTTCACTTCGAAAGTGCCTCTTCTCTTGGTGAGATCCGACTGTCGCAAGCCAGATTCTTCCAAGCAGGACAGGCACTTTCGCGTTCACAAGCTACGTGTCACCAAATCGCCGTGAAACGCCCGGGTTAGCCCGCCCGTTTCACGCCGGGTCCGAGCGAGGGTGATCTGAGGTCGAGGGATCGTTGGCGGGCTCAAGTCGCGGTCCCGGGGTCGCCGATAGTCCGGCTGGCGCGGCCGGCGTGCGGTTCTCCGGGTGGTGCGGGTCGGGCAAGCGATCTGCGGGTGGTCAGGCGAACGCGGCTCGTAATCGGTGAAAGCCTTCGGCGATGTGGGTGGCCCAGCGCCAGGTCTTGTCGATCCTCAGATGGACGCGGCGGGCACTGTGGGTGATCCGTCCGGCGACGTGGAGCACGCGGTAGCGGAACGCCGCGATTTCGCAGCGGGCGAGTTCGGCGACGTCGGCGAACGCGATCAGTTTGGTCCAGCAGACCAGGTCGACCGCGGTGAGGACGACCTCGAGCCAGGCCCGGTTCTCGTTGAACGCTTTGCAGGACGGGAAGTTCCGGAGGCCGGTGGCCTTGGCCTCACGGATGCGGTCCTCGACCCGGGCATGCTGGCGGTGCCGCAACTCCAGCCCTGCGGCCTGCCCGGACACCACGCCGCGGGGTGTGTTGGTCAGGATCGCGGTGATCCGATGGCCGTCGACGTCGGTGAACGTCAGCTGCGCGCCGGGGTGGGGTCGTTCCTTGCGCAGGATCAGCCGAGATCCCTCGGGCCATCCGGACAGGGCGATCATGCCGGTGGCCTCGGCCACCCACGCACCCTCACGCAGGGCGTTGCCATCGCCGCGGTCGGTCTGGATCGCGGGATGCCAGCACGACTGGGGGATGACGTCGACGATCCGCTGGATCCGTGTGTCCACAGGGAATCCGAAGGAGAACCCGACCCCGCGGTCGACGCACGCGGCGGCGAACGCATGGGTCGCGCCGGCCGAATCACTGCGGGCCAGCACCCGCGGCCCGGCCCAGGTCCCGGTCTCGGCGTCGAACAGTGGCCGGACGTGTGCGGGCAGCGCGGCCAACGCCATGTCGAGCACGGTGATGTGGTCTGCGGCGGTGTTCGACCCGGCGTTCCCGGCGCGCAACACCCCGGCCAGCGCCTCGCCACCGGCAACGTCGGAACGGTCCAGGAAGCACAGCAGCGGGTGGAACCCGAAGGTCCGTTTCCAGGTCGCGGCGGCGTTCTCCTTCTCGCTGTGCGCGATGGTGATGGTGGCGTCGAAGTCGAGCCGCAGCTCCTGGGTCAGGTCCGGGCCAGCCCCGGCCGCCCACGCCCGGGTGCGTGCAGCCGCCCGCGCGGCGCGGACCGCAGGCAGGACGTCCCCGGTGACGCGGTCCAGGACACGCCAGGTAGTCGGCATTGACGCCACCGGCCCGAACAACCCGGTCCGATCCGCCAGGACCGCGATCCCGCTGATCGCATCCGCACCGTCAGCAACCGCCACCGCCAGATCGGTAAACACCCGGCCAGGGGCGTGGACCGGGACACCTTTGTAGGTCCCGATCAGGGCCTCAGTGACCGCCTCGACCAGACCGGTCTCCTCGGCCATCTCCCGCAGGAGCCCGACCCCCGCATGCGACACCACACCTGCACCGTCCGCGGATACCACGACTCGACGAACCCGCTTGCTACGCTTCACCTGACAAGTGCCCGATCTACTTGGCCGCTCTTACCTTCGCAAGTCAGAGTTTCCCAAGCAAGACGGGCACTTTCGCGTTCCCAGGCCGAACCTCACCCCATCAGTCGTGAAACGTCCGGGCTAGGCCCAATACCGTTCAGTTAGGTGTCTGAGTGGCGTAGTTCGGGGGGTGTAGTGGCTGGGGCCAGGTCGCGTGGCTAGCGCGTTTGACGTGCCACTTGACGTACTTGCGTTTGATGACGCGAGGCGCTGAGCGTCGTCGCCGGGTGGGGTTGAGCCGACCGAGCAGGCGGCGCAGGAAGTCCATCCAGCCGGGGCCCGTCGCGTCCGTGCTGATCAGGGGGGAAAAGCCCCCGGCTGGGCGAGGGTCTGTCTGGTGATCCGCAGCGCGGCCACGAAGCTGACCCGGTCCGGGTCGTGCCCGGAATGGGTGGCTGCTTCGGCCATGAGGGAGCGGATTGCGTAGTGACAGCACAGGTGGCCCCAGATCTCCTGGAGTACCAGCTCCGGGGATTTCGAGCGCAGCACGGTGCGGGGTCCGCGTTGGTGGGTCTTGAGCTCGTCGAAGGCCAGCTCGATCTCCCACCGTTGGGTGTAGGCGGCGGCGAGGTCGACCGCGGAGACCTCCTCTGGGTCGAGCAGGGTCGTGAAGAGCCGGTAGCTCGTGGGGTTCTCGCGGCCGTCGGCGATGGTGTAGTCGATGACCCGGACCAGCATCGGCTCCTGACGGCGTTCGGCAGCGGGCATGGTGCCACGCAGGTGGGCCAACCAGGAGCCGTCGGGAAGGTCCTCGACGTGAGTGGGTTTGGGCGCGCTCTTGTCGGTCCGGATCCGCCACAACAGGTCGGCTCCGGTCGCGATCGCTTTGCGCCACAGGGCATAGGAGAAGAATCCCCGGTCGGCCAGCAGCAGCATTCCCGGCTCCAGCCGAGCCAGAAGCCGTTCTGCCAACGTGGTCTCGGACTGGGAGTACGTGCCGACCTGGGCGGCGAAGACCGCATGCGTGCCGCACTCGGCCAACCCCACGACTCGGGCCTGGGGGAACGCGGCCTGCTCGCCTTTGTTGACCCCCGGGCGCCCGAAGTGCTCGTGGTTCACCGTCGTGTCGGCGACATCGAGACACATCCCGTCGATCGCGACCAACCGTCGACCAGCCAGCCACACCCCCGGCGTCGCATCCGTTCCGATCGGCTTGGCGACCCGCCCGAACAAAGCCGCCAGCGGCTCAGGCCCCAGTCGCGCCCGCGCCTGGAAGATCGCGGACTTGCTCGGCGGGCTATACGTCTCGGTCCACCCCGAGGCCCACGAGAGCCCATCGGTCAGCTGCGCGAGCACGTCCTCATAGGAGCCCTCGGAATACAGGGCCATCCCGATCGAGAAGTACGCCATCACCCGAGCCGGCAACGACCGGTGCCGCTGCTCGGTTCGGCCGACCTCAGCGATCACCTCATCGACCAGCTCCGGCGGGAACACCCGAGTCAGCACCCCCACCGACACAAGGTCCGACAAGCGACGCTCGGTCTCCGGCTTCTTCCATCCAGCACGCGGCATACCACCAAACTACACCGTTGTGACCTTAACTGAACGGTATTGGGGCTAGGCCGGAGTGTGACTTGCGTAACGGATCTTTCCATCGGGGGTTTGAGAGCCGTCAACCTCAACACCACACCTCTGGAGAACGCGTGCGTACGTCCATCATCGGCAGCGCCTTCTTGGCGCTATGCCTCGTCGCGGTCGGAGCGTCAGCTCAGGCCGCCGGTCCGCTCGAGGTGGCCACCCCATCGGGCATCTCCCCTTCCAGCCTCCTCGACGACGTCGCGTTGTCGGGCACGATCGAGGGTGGTCAGCTAACCGCAGACTCGCTGCTGGTCGGCATCAAGGAAGGGAACTGGCGGGACCTTCCCGAAGGAAGCTCGTTCGAGATCTACCAGGTGCCCACTGACCAGGTGCACGTCACCGGCGACACCTGGTCAGTCACCTTGAACCCGGCGACGTACCGAGTGACTTCGTCGCCCCCGATGGACAGGTGGACTTCCTGATCGAGGGCCATGACGACGCCGGCTCCGCGGCCTACCTCACCGTGTCCGCGTTGCGCATCGCTGAACTCGGGTCCGATGTCACCGGTTGGCTTCGCGCCGGAGCCGTCGTTCCAGCCGGGTGGGTCGCAGTGCCAGGCGCACCGGACGTAGCCCCAGCGCCTGCGGACTCCACCCGGGCCAGCGCCCCGCAACTCGGCACAAGCGCAGCCGGAACCGACGACCTGGAAGCCACCGACACCACTTCCGCAACCGCGCTCGATCTCGGGGAGCTGACCGGCATACCGCTGCAACTGATCGCCGAGCCGACCTCCGTCGCCGACGACGAGGACCAGACCGGGGACACCAGCACGCTGATCCCTCGCTCAAAGCTGCCTGCGGTGTCCATGGCAACCTCGGCGCCGTGGAACTGCACCGAACACGAGGGCAACCGGTACCGCGCGCAGACCACCATCGCCACCGGCTACCCCCGCGACGGTGACGCATCTTCGCTCACCTACAGCGCCACGATGAAGACCACCTCCGGCAGTGCGATCTGGGGTGGCAGCGCGTGGCGCAGCGGAACGGAAACCACCACCGGTGGGTGGGGCGCAGACTTCTTGTCGGACAGCCGCAAGCGGAGCTACCGCACAGTGGTCGCGTACGGTTGGTACTCCTGCTACAACGCCGCCGGGTACTACACGGACTGGGTCTTCCCGATCAAGCAGCCCGGGGCCGCGTACTACTACCTCCTGTCCTCCAGGCCGAACTGGACTCGGTGCGCGCAGGTGTCGAACAACGTCACCTGGCGTCGGACGCAGTCGAACGCCAACGACTACGAGCTGAGCTACGGGGTGAAGGCGAAGGATTGGATCGGCATCGAGATGTACTCTCGGCACGGATACAGCACCAGTGGTGAGCTGCGATATCACATCTCGCACGGCGCGAAGCATGTCTGCGGTAACAACGACACTCCCGGGCAGGCCGGCAAGATCCAGGAGAAGGCCTGACCCATGACGACGACGGCCAGCGCCGCACACCGGCGCGCACTGCTCCTCGCCCTCGGCGTCCTCGTGACGACCCTGGCGCTGGCCGTCGCCGTGCTGTTCGGCCGAGAGGGGAATGCCTCCGGCGCAGGCGCTGGACCTCTCGAGTTCTCCACCGCGGACGCCGAGCTTGTCTTCCCCAACGCGGAGGCGCCAGGAGATGCTTCGGTGACCGCTGGAGCACTTCTGTTGTGCGCTCCGCAACCGGGCATCGTCATCGACGAGGTAGTCCCCGTCGACGGAATAGGGGTCCACGCCTTCGAAGCGAAGATCCGCATCTTCCGAATCCGAGAGTCGAACCATCAAGGGGTAGTCGGCGAGCCGGTCCTGGCTGCGTACGGCGCCCCTCCCCGTGTCGAGCTCGGCGGTCCTCGCCACCACACGTCCTTATTGGCGGGAACCCTCATTGACGGCAACCACGCCACCGTCGACGTGCCCACATGCGCGGAGACGACGAGCGCTCCCGGGGAACGGACTGTGGAACTGCTGCTCTCTCTCACCGGCGGACCTGCCGGCGCGAAGGTCGCAGGTGTCACCGTTCGTTACCACGCTGGGGGAACCGCTTATGAAGCGCACATCCCTGTGGGGATGATCCTATGCGGCAGCCAGGTAACTGACCCCGACTGCTAGCCGGAGTCGCTGGCAGTGATGCAGTCGATGAAGGCATGCACTGACCACGGCTCACGGTAACGGGCGCACGTCGGGAAGGTCCGGACGTGCCGCGGACATGAACCGGGAACTGCGCCTGCGGCCATCCGCACATAGCCGCAGATAGCGTGCGCTCAGGCGCCGAAGCCAAGGAAGACGAGGAGTCGTCTCTCGAACTCGATCATCGTCGTCGCCTCGAGACTTCCGAGGACTGTGTGAGCGTTGCTCCTGCGAACGGTGGTGAGCTTGTCGATCATCAGGAAGCTGTCGTGGTCGAGTCCGTTGTCCTTATCCGCCGTGACCGGCACCCGAAGTAGAGGTGCGTCGACTTCCGTGGTCGTAAGGGGGCAGACCGTCAAGGAGTCCGTGGCATCGAAGCGGTCGTCTTGGACGATCAGCGCCGGCCGCGGCTTGCTTGCATAGACGCCGCCGGCAACGGTGACGATGTCCCCGCGCCTCATACGTCCCAGTCGTCAGTGACAGCCTCAACGAAGTCCATGTCATCACTCGCACGGTCAGCGGCCGCGACGAGCTCGGACTGGCGGTGAGCCTCGGAGGCGAACTCGAGCGAACGCACGTCGGGCACCCAGATCTGGATGGGCCGGAGTCCTTGGGCACGCATCCGTGCCCGGTAGGCGCTTACCCGCTCTCGAACCGCCATGCCACCCATGTTACATGTAACGTTGCCAAGGGGCCAAGGCCATCCGCTCTTGCCGCAGATAGCGTGCGCTGCGGCTACCGGATCTGCCGCAGATAGCGTGCGCTCGAAGATGCACGCTCACTGGGGCGTAGCCCGCGCTGCGGGTGTCGCCGCGGATCGGGTCAAGCGACCTTCCCGGAGTATCGCTGCCTGGCTGCCTCGCCGGTTGTACCGACGAAGGTTCCGATAGCCGACCAAGAAAGGCCGGCGGCCCGAGCTGCCTGGACAGCCTCGAGCAGGTGCTTTTCGGCCGCGGAGCGTTCTGCCACTGCGGCGCGGAGAACGGCGACGACGGCGGGATCGAGCTCATCGTCGGGGCTGGGCTCGTAGTTCTCGAACCGCTGGGCCAACTCGTCTGCGTGAGCGAGGATCTCTTCGACTGTGCGGGGCATGGTCATCACCTGAGGAACTTCTCTCGGGCGTGCATGGCGTGCACGATGACGTGTACATGCTCGCCCTCGACGTAACCGACTTCGAGGAAGATCGCCGCCTTGTTGGGGCCGACGATCATGGTGAATCCATCGCCTAGGTCCCAGACCCGGACGGGGTTTCGGTAGGCGTGGAGGATCTCCACTTCGTCGAGTCCGTGCTGCAGTGCGGATGCGGCGATGATCGGATCACCCACGCATCCAAGGTAACTTGCGGTGGTGGTCCACGCAACGCCCGGCAGTGGCGACTGCGGCCGCATGGCACACGACCCCCAGCCGAGCGGAGAATGTAGTTATGCACGACCGCGAACGGGGACGCGAGCTGCGCGCGGCTGTCTTCACTGCGAATGGTGAGGACTTGGTGTCCCTCCTGCAGTCGGGTCCATGGCCGGGTCACGCGATCCAGTTGATAGGTGATGGCCTCCTCGCAGCACTGGCGCAGGGAGTTGCAGGTGTGCGCGACTTGGCCCTCGACTGCGTGACCGAGTTGCGCGAGCGGGACTGGGACGGGGATGAGGAGCTGACCACCGCACTGATCGCCCGTCTCGGTGCCGGGCCGGCGCCCATGTTGAGGCCCTTGCCGGTAGACCTCGACGAGCTCGCCGATGTGCTCGAGGGGGACCCGGCCTCCGGCGGTGGGCGGATCGACCTACGCGCCGGCGAGGTGTTGCCCCAGGCTGTTTTCGAATACGAGATTGAGACCGGCGCGGAGGACGAAGAGGAGGACGACGACGACCGCTGGTTGTGGGTCTTCAACGAAGGCTCACGCGCCGGATACCACGATATGGAGCGCTTCGTTGCCGGGATCCAGGACAACGAGATCGCAGCCCAACTCGCCCGAGCCTTGGATGGCCGGGGTGCCTTCCGCCGATTCAGGGACCAGCTGGCGCGGTGGCCTGGTCTTCATGACAGCTGGAATGCCTACTCAGCCGAAAGACGTCGCGGACGCGCACGGGCCTGGCTTGCCACGGGGGGCTACACCGCTATGACAGCGGCTCGCCACAACGGGCCGATGAACACGCCCTGAGAGCCGCTGCTGCTCGTGAGCGCACGCTATCTGCGCATGGTGGCCTCCACGTCAAGGTGTCCTTGACAACGGCTGGTCGTCAAGGCATTCTTGACAGATGGAGGTTCAGGCCTCGGCTCGGAAGCACGGCATCGACGACGCCGACGTGCGCCACGCATGGGTGAACGCGATCCGCCTCGTCGAGTACGAGTACGACGGTGAGGAACGGCTGTTAGTGATTGGCCCTGATCGCCACGGGCGGATGCTGGAACTGGTCGCTGTTCCGGTCGGAGAGCCCACCAAGATCATCCACGCCGACCGCTTGCGGCCGTCGTTCTACGACTATCTGAGATGAGGTGACGACATGACGAAGTCCAAGACGGAGCATGAAGACACGGGGCTTGAGCAGTTGAACGTGGCCACGCATCCAGCTCGGGACGCGGGGCACTTCCGGCGTATCATCAGCGCGCGGCAGCAGCTGTCTGCGGCCGAGCAGGAACTGCGAGATGCGGTTCAGGCTGCGCGTGACGCCGGCGATTCGTGGACTGTCATCGGCGCTGCTCTCGATACCACGCGCCAAGCTGCGCAGCAGCGCTTCGGCAGCTGAACGGTCACCCTGCCAGCGGATGGTCGGGCGCCCCGCGACCGACGCGGCAGATCCGGTTGCCGCAGCGCACGCTATCTGCGGCATAGCGTGCGTCACTGCCGGTGCGACAACTACCTAACACGACCCCCTAAACTGCATAATCAGGCAGCCAGTTAGCATGTTTAGAGGATGAGTTGGGAGGTTCCGTGGAGTCGTTCGCCGACCTCGACCGCTGTCTGGGCAGCGTGCCGGGTGCCGTGGTGACCAAGCTTGCCCGGGTAGACATCGGTCGTGGCCGTGAGGAGCTGTTCCGCAATCAGCTGCCGGCTCTGCTGACCGAACTTGCGAACCGGGCGCGGATCGCCAGCATCACCGCGTCATCCGCACTAGAGGGCGTTGTGGTGCCCGACCAGGCGCGCGCGTCAGCGATTATCAGCGGAAAGGCAGCCGTACTACGCACCCGTAGCGAGCAGGAGCTCGCCGGCTACCGGGCCGCGCTGGACTACCTGTTCCGCAATGACTGGCGCCCGCTCAATCTCGGTCTGCTGCTCCACCTGCACCGCGAGCTCTTCGCGAATACCAAGACGCCCGGCGGACGCTTCAAGGAAAGCGACAACCTGGTCGTCGACCGGTCTCCGGACGGCACGGTCGAGGTCCGGTTCGTCCCCGTGCCGGCCTCTCGAACCGAGTACTACACCGCTGAGCTCATCGACCGATACCGCGACGCCCTATCCGCCGGCACCCACCACCCTGTGCTCCTGGTGGGGCTGTTCGTGCTGGACCTCCTCACGATCCATCCCTTCGACGACGGCAACGGCCGTGTCGTCCGCGCGCTCACCAACTCGCTGCTAGACGACGCCGGCTACACAGTCGGCAAGTACGTTTCTCTCGAGCAGCTCATCGCTGAGACCGCCGACGACTACTACGCGGCACTGCTTGCATCCACCCACGGATGGCACGAACGCGCGAACGATCCGTGGCCATGGTTGTCCTACTTCGTCGACGTTCTCTATCGCGCCTACGCGCGGTTCGAGCAAGGCGCTGCGTCGCAACGCTCGGCCGGCACGAAGCAGGACAGGGTCCGCGAGTACGTGACCCAGCATGCGGCGAAGATCTTTAGGATCGCCGACATCCGAGTTGCCTTGCCCGGCGTCAGTGACCCCACCATCAGGCTCGCTTTGGACCAGCTCAAGCAGGAGGGGTCCATACGGCCCGAAGGGACCGGACGAGCAGCTGTCTGGGTCAAGACTGGCCCCGCTGGATAGTTGCTCCACGGATCCGACCGACCGACGAGCCGAAGGACCCGGCTTGGCCGTCGTACAACGTGGCCGGTCGAACGTCCGCAACTCGGCACGACCGAGCGGAACGCGGCTAGATGAGTGCGCGACTCGCCGACCACCCCGAGCAGGCCCTACCCCGAGGTGAGCCGATGACCGCCGAGGTCTTCCCTGCGCGGCTGTGAGCGCGAGCTGTGCTGCACCGGCGGCCGTGACAACTGAGACTGACGCGTGCGCTCCTCAAGAGCGGATGATTCGGGTTGCCGACGGACTGTCCACCGGCTGATAGGACAGCGTCCCCCGTGTCGCCAGCACGAGAACCAGGCCCACGACCCCGAACGACGCAAGGACGGCCATCGACGCGGTTCGACCGGCGACCAACCCTGAGGCGGCGTCGAGCGACGCGTGGGCAAGAGCAGCAAGGAGCACGCTGCCGCCGGTGTGGTTGAACAGCCATGTCAGCAGCAGGGACTGCCCGACTGCGCCGACCGCCGTGAAGACCAACACGCTTACGGCGATGCTTGCCACGTCCGGCCCGGCGGAGTTGTACGCCGGGACAAGGATGAACACCGGTAGGTGCCACAGTCCCCAGAGCACACCCAGCACCACCGACGCCGCGAGGGGTCCCATGCGCACCTGCATCCGGGGTAGCGCAAATCCACGCCATCCGGGCTCTTCCTGCCCGCCCCCCAAGACCATCAGGAAGGACAACGTCGCGAGGTAGGTCACGACGACCGATGCACCGGATCCGGCGAACCGCTCGCTCCAGTCCCCGGTGAGCAACCCCACGAGGAATCCCAGCGCCGGGAGGCCGACCAGCGCGACGAGGTACCACCGCACCCCGACCCTCCATTGGACACAGCGCCGCAGGAATGCACGAGTTCCGTCCCGACCGTCGACCAGCCCGGACACGAGCAGCGCGGCGAGTGGAGGTCCGAAGGCGCCAGGAACGAACCAGGCGAGCGTGTCGCGTTCCATCATCCCGAGAACGACCAGCCAGTACGCCCAGCTGAAGAGGTAGGCCAGCACGAAGAACGCGGCCACCGGATGAGCCCGTGCGGTGCCCGCGATGAACGCGCCGCCCCGGGTACGCCCTGCACGCACAGTCACGGATCCCATGGGCCACCTTCCACCGAGCACGATAGGCGAAGCAGGGGCACACCGCCGTCGGGAAGCGGCAAGATCACTAATGTGACATGCCCTTGGGCTGCGCCGCCCGCACATCGGCAGAGTCGGACGTGCATAACCCGGATGAGCGCTCATGGGAGCGGCACTCACCGCCGCGTCGTCGCCGGTGACGCCGGATGGCCAGAGTCAGGGACGAGGTGTTGCCTGCTGTCACTGACATGCAGGGGTGCTTGGGCCTGTCCATGCTCGTCGACCGGGCCTCGGGTGAGTGCATCGTCACCAGCTCCTGGGAGAGCGAGGAGGCGATGCAAGTCACGACCGACAGCGTCAAGGAGATGCTGAGCGCGCCACCGAGCTGCTGCAGGGCATGTCGTCGCTGCAGGAGTGGGAGATCGCGGTGATGCACCGCCACCACCGCGCGGCGGACGGCGCCTGGGTGCGCAGCAGCTGGCAGGGTTCTGCAGCGCCAGCCTGCTCATCGACCGCTCCACCGGGCTGTCCGTCGTGGCCGTGGCCTTCGACAACCGTGCCGCGCTGGATGCCAGCCGGTCCACCGGCGAGGAGCTGCGCCGGGCATCCACGGACGAGCTGGGGATGCAGGTCCTCGACGTGCACGAGTACGAGCTGGCCCTCGCCCACCTCCACATTCCCGAGCTGGTGTAGGCGGCGACCGGGAGCAGATCGGGCTCAGTTCCAGGCGTGGAAGCTCATGGTGCCGAGCCCCAGCCCGATCATCCCGAAGCCGACGTACGTCGGCCACCACCACACTCCTCGGAAGGGGGCAGTGGGCGACGGCGTCCGCGGCACCCAGTTCCAGGCGCCTTCGTGGCTGGGCAGCAGGATGAGGAAGGCCGGCAGTGCCATCAGCTCGAAGACGACACCGCAGACGATCCAGCCCCAGACCAGCTCGTCGGAGAAGGCGCCGTAGTCGAGGAAGTTCCAGCCCAGGCTGCCGAAGAGCAGGCCCCACATCGGCGTCATCACGCTGGGTGCGGAGAGGCCCAGCGCCAGGGCCGAGCCGATGATCGAGGTGATGATCAGCACCGGGACCGCCACCGCGATCATCCACACCCCGCCCGGGCACGGCCGGGCGATCTCGTAGGCCCCACCCTCCGCGCACGCACCGCCGACATCCATCACGCTGCGCATGACCAGGTAGGTCCAGGTCAGCATCAGCGCCACCACGGTCACGCAACCGAAGAGGACCGCCGTCGGGCCGTAGCCGATGGGCGGTCGCGTCTGGTCGAGCTGGATCTCCATCGAGCCGTCCTCGCACCCACCGCGGGAGCCCGATCTCCGACGACTGCCGTCGGCGACACGGTAGGCCCGGCGGCCGCGCGGAGGAACAGCCGGGCGAGGGAAGGGGGACCTGCGGGCTCCGATCCGGGACCTTCGCCGGGCCTGGGGCTCTGGGGGAGAATGGGGTCATGATGTGGCTCGAGTCGCTGGTGGTCATCGGAGTCCTGGCACTGATCGTGTTCGGGGCGCTGTCGCTGCTGATGACGCGCAAGGACGTGAAGCCGGGTCCTGTGACCTCAGGACAGTGGCGCACCGCCCACTACGACGCGAAGGGAGTCACCCGTGTCGTCGTCCAGAAGGTGTCCTCCACCGGCGTGAACCTGCTCGACGAGCACGTCGTCGCGGAGCTGCACCGCGACGACCCCGACTACGACACCAGGTTCCTCGAGGCGATGAACGCCGCCCGACAGCGTCAGTCCATCTTCGAGGCCGAGGAGGCCTGAGACCTTCGAGGCAGGGCTTTCAGTACTGGGTGAACCAGCGGAACATCTGCTTGGCCGCCCCCGGGCAGGTGATGTTGCGGTCGCGGTTGCCGTCGACCCACTGGCCCATGACGCCGCGGCCGCCCTGGAACGACCAGTCGTCCTGGCACCGCCGGAGCGCCTCCTGCTGCGAGGTCTGACCCGCCGCGCGCCACTCCGGGACCCCGAGCCGGAAGTCGCCGACGACCGTCTGCCACAGCACCGGTGTGGAGTAGGTGCCGATCTGGAGCCCCGCGTCGGTGTATCCGCGTGCCGCGCCCTCCACCACGGCCGCGTTGGCGACCCGGTCGGAGGTCCACTCGAAGACGGGCACCGGCTCCACGTCCAGCCACACGATCGGGGTGAGCAGCCCCGTGGCCTGCATCGTCGCCAGGTTGAACCGCGCCTGCTGGTAGCCCACGTTCTTCAGCGCCCCGAGCCTCGTCGTTCCGTCGTAGGGTCCCTCGGAGCCGTAGCGGGCCAGGGTCCGGTCGTCCGGATAGCTGTTCACGGCGTACGCCGACGCCATGAGGTGTCGTGCCTTCACCCAGCTGACCTGGTCGGCCAGGCAGGGGTTCGGCGTGAAGCCGGGGCCGTTGGTCAGCCCGAGCACCACGAACTCCGCCGACGGGAGCGGCATGGGAAGCCCCAGCGTCTGCTTCTGCGGGATGCCCATGCCCTTCGGGCACTGGGGCCAGCTGACGTCGGCGCCGGTGACCAGGCGGTCTGAGCTGGGCGGGACCCGCAGGTCGGGGACCTCGATGGTCGGGCTGGGGGAGGGCTTCGAGGAGGGCTTCGCGGCCGGCTTGCGGGCGTGCCGCTTGGGGGACCGGTCCGGGACGCGGGCCGGCGCCGCGGCGGAGGGTGACGAGGTCGCCGGGCTCGCGCTCTGCTGGACCTGGTGGGCGTCCAGCACGGACCCGCCGCATCCCGCGGTCGCCAGGATCGTGATCGCGACGACCAGTGCCGTCAGCCCGCGTGCCATGTCACCCCCAGGAGCGGCGCCGGTGAGCGCCGTACCCCCGAGGGTGCGGAGACCGAGGAACGGAAGTCAAGCCGGGGCCGGTCAGCCGCCCATCTGCCGGTCGTCGAGGGTCTGGCTGGACTCGCGTTGGGTGCGCTCCGGGTCGTCGGTGCGCTCGTCGGACTCGGCGAGGATCGCCTCGGCCTGCTCCCGAGGGGCGTCGCTGCCGGCGGCCACCTCTTCGGGGAGGAGCTCGTCGGCGCGCCGCTCCACGCGATCCTCGTCGTGGCCAGTCACTGCTGGACCTGGTCCTCGTCGATCACGTGCACCGCGGCCTCCTCGGCCCCGGCGGCGGCTCCGTCGATGCCCACGTCGTCGGCGACGGCCTTGGGCTCGGTGTCGGTGTGCACTCCTTCGTCGGGCTCGACCAGGCGGCCGGCGCGCTCGTCTCCGACCTCGGTGACCTCGTCCTCGAGGGCGCCGGTCGCGATGTTCTGCGGCGAGGCCTTCTCAGCCTGCTCGTAGGGGTCCGGCTCGGGGACCTCCTGCTCGACCCGCTGCTCGAAGCTCTCGCCCATCGCCTCCTCGAGCGGGGTGTTGCCGTACTTCTGCGCCGGCGACCACTTCTCCGGCGGGGAGAAGCCCTCGTCGAGCGGCTCGGCCAGGCCACGGTCGTCGACCAGGCTGTCGCCCTCGCCCTGCGGCTGGTCCTCGTCGTCGACGCTGTAGCCGTGGTACAGCTCGCGGCCGCCGGCCTCTCCGCTGGTCTCGCCGCTGACGTCGACGGCAGGGTCGGTGCCGATCGCCTCGCTGATGCCTTCGGGCTGCCCATCAGGCTGAGTCATGTCCGCTCCTTCGCTCGGTGTCACGGCGCTCGTGTCGTGGTGTCACGGGGGTGTCACCGCAGCCCTACCCGATTCGACACCGGTGATGCACCCTGCGGGCGCCCCCGGGGCCGAGGGCATGGGCCGGGAAGCACCGGGGAAAGGGTCGGGGGACGGCGGAAGACACGAGAGGAGCGCTCATGGCTGAGGCGAAGGTGGACGACGAGCTGTGGACCGAGTTCCACACCGTGGTGAACATGACGTCGCGCGAGCTCACCGAGTGGTTGCGCACCGAGGCCGCCGGGGAGGACGCGGAGGCGTTCCCGGACCAGGCGGGACGGTCGCTCGGTCAGCGCGTCGCCGGCATCCTCGGCAAGCCCGTGGACACCGGCTCGCAGGTCACCTGACGCGGTAGACCCGGGCCTCCCACGGCCGCAGCGCGGCGCCGGCGGCCGGCGGAAGGTTCACCAGCAGCACCTCCCACCCGGAGTGCCCGTCGGGCACCACGTCGTCGACGGGCTCGCCGGACAGGTTCGCGTAGACCGCCAGGCAGGAGTCACCCAGCCGGCGCTCGAACGCGTAGACCGACGGGTGCTCCGGCAGCAGCATCGTGAAGTCACCGTCGACGACGACGGGCTCGCGGTGCCGCAGGCCGATCAGCGCGCGGTAGTGGTGCAGCACCGATCCGGGGTCGTTGCGTTGCGCCTCGACGTTGAGCCAGGTGTGGTTCGGGTTCACGGCGATCCACGGGGTGCCGGAGGTGAAGCCGGCGTCCGGCCCCCCGGTCCACTGCACCGGCGTGCGGGCGTTGTCCCGGCTGGTCACCCGCAGGGCGGCGAGCACGTCGGCGGCGTCCGCCCCCTGGGCGACCGCCTCGTGGAAGTGGTTGACCGACTCGATGTCGCGGAAGTCCTCGATCGAGGCGAACGGCATGTTCGTCATCCCGATCTCCTCGCCCTGGTACACGTACGGCGTGCCGCGGTGCAGGTGCAGCACCGTGGCGAGCGCGGTCGCCGACTCCCGCCAGCAGTCCTCGTCGCCGTACCGGGAGACCACGCGGGGCTGGTCGTGGTTGTTCCAGTAGAGGCTGTTCCAGCCCCGCTCGCCGAGGGCGGTCTGCCAGTGGCCCAGCGACCTCTTCAGGTCCCGCAGGTCCAGCCGGTGGTGGTCCCACTTCGAGGCGCCGTGGTCGAGGTCGACGTGCTCGAACTGGAAGACCATGTCGAGCTCGCCGGTGTCCCGGTCGGTGAAGCGCACCGCCTGCTCCGGCGTGACGCCCGGCATCTCCCCGACGGTGAGGAACGTGCCGGGGTGCGGGTCGAACACCTCACGCTTGACCTCGGCGAGGTACTCGTGGACCCGCGGACCGTAGGAGAAGTGCGGCATCCCGTTGCCGTAGCCGCTGGGCAGCAGCTCCCCGTCCGGCAGGCCGGGGTCCTTCGAGATCATGTTGATGACGTCCATCCGGAAGCCGTCGACCCCGCGGTCCAGCCACCAGCTCATCATCTCGTGCACCGCCGTACGCACCTCGGGGTTCTCCCAGTTGAGGTCGGGCTGCTTCCGGGAGAACAGATGCAGGTAGTACTGCTCGCGCTCGGGGCACCACTCCCACGCCGGTCCGGAGAAGAACGAGCCCCAGTTGTTCGGTGCCGCCGCCGCGGTCCCCGGTACGGCGCCGGGGCGGGCGTCGCGCCAGATGTACCAGTCGGCCTTGGGGTTGGTCCGGTCGCGCCGGGACTCCTCGAACCACGGGTGCTCGTCGGAGGTGTGGTTGACGACCAGGTCCATGACCATCCGCATGCCGTGGTGGTGCACCCGCTCGATCAGCTCGTCGACGTCGGCCAGCGTGCCGAACGTCGGGTCGATGTCGTGGTAGTCGCTGATGTCGTAGCCGTTGTCGTCCTGGGGCGACCGGTACACCGGCGACAGCCACAGCACGTCGACACCGAGGTCGGCCAGGTGGTCGAGGTGGTCGATGATCCCGCGCACGTCGCCGATCCCGTCGCCGTCGGAGTCGGCGAAGCTGCGCGGGTAGACCTGGTAGACGACGGCTGCCTTCCACCACGGGTCGCTGCTCGTGCGGGTGTCGGTCTGCATGCGCCCGAGTCTGCCGGGTAGGTCAGCGGGGGAGACGCCCAGGGCGGCTAGGTTGGCGGCACACGCCGGAAGGGAGAGTGCAGATGGCCGACGAGTACTGGTTCTGTCTCAAGCACCACGCGGTCGAGGGCGAGGAGGGCTGCCGCAACGCGGACCGTCTCGGTCCCTACGGCTCCGCGGAGGAGGCCAGCCACGCGCTGGAGAAGGTCCAGGAGCGCAACGAGTCGTGGGACAACGACCCCGCCTGGAACGACGACCCGCCTGCCGAGGACTGAGCCCCAGCCATGACCGCCTCGCCTTCCGAGCGCCGGCCGGACCGGCCTGCTGACGCCCGCCACCTGCTCGGGTCCTTCATCGGGATGATGGGGATGGCCAGCGTGCTCTTCCTGGTGCTGGCCTCCGGGTTGGTCGCGCCGTGGTGGGCCGTCGCCCTCCTGGCGGTCGCCTGGGTCGTGCTCTTCGTCCTCGGCGTCCGGTGGTTCCTGCATCACCCCTGGCGGGTGGCGGCGCTGCCGGTGGTGATGGTGCTGGTCTGGTTCGGGTCGGTCACCGCCGGTGCGTTCTTCCTGGACTGGAACGCCTGAGCAGTCGGGTCGGTCAGAAGGTGTGCTCGGGCCCCGGGAAGGTCCCCTGGGCGACGTCGTCGGCGAAGGCCTCGGCGGCCTGCAGCATGACGCCGTGCAGGTCGGCGTACTGCTTGACGAACCGGGGCAGCCGACCGGTGCGCAGCCCGAGCATGTCCTGCCAGACCAGCACCTGGGCGTCGCACTGGTTGCCGGCGCCGATGCCGATCGTCGGGATGGCGAGCTGCCGGGTGATGTCGCCGGCCACGTCGCCGGGCACCATCTCCATCACCAGGGCGAACGCGCCGGCGGCCTCCATGGCCTTCGCGGCGGCGAGGAGCCGGTCGGCGGCCTCGCCGCGGCCCTGCACCCGGTAGCCGCCCAGGTTGTGCTCCGACTGCGGGGTGAACCCGATGTGCGCCATCACGGGGATCCCGCCCTTGGTGAGCAGCTCGACCTGCGGCGCCATCTCCGCACCGCCCTCGAGCTTCACGCAGTGGGCGTTCGCCTCCTTCATGAAGCGCACGGCGGTGTGGAAGGCCTGCTCGGGGGCCGCCTGGTAGGAGCCGAACGGCAGGTCGGCGACGACCAGGGCGTGCTTCACCGACCGGGTCACGGCCCGCACGAGCGGGATCAGCTCGTCGACGGTCACCGGCAGCGAGGTCTCGTTGGCGTAGACGTTGTTCGAGGCCGAGTCACCGACCAGCAGGACCGGGATGCCCGCCTCGTCGAAGGTGGCGGCGGTGTACATGTCGTAGGAGGTGAGCATCGCCCACTTCTCGCCGCGCTCCTTCATCTCGCGCAGGTGGTGGATGCGCACGCGCTTGCGGCTGGACGGGGCGGAGGGAGCGGCGGGAACACCGCCGTACGGCGCTGCTTGCTCGGTCATGAGGGTCAATGTATCCACGGGCCGGTGCGAGTGGCCGGGCCGGAAGCAGGTGCCGGTCCGACCACCCGCCCGCTATCAGGCAAGGAACGCGTCGTCGCCCGGCAGGTCGCCGTGCAGCTGCAGCAGGTCGTGCACCTTGTCGCCGACGAGGCTGAAGAGGATCGACCCCCGGGCCACCCGGGTCACGCCGTTGCGCGTCGAGACCGTCTGGTGCACCGCGGTCACGTGTCCCAGCCCGTCACCGTGCAGGTCGACGAGGTTCGCGCGGAACGTCCCGTCGGTCAGCTCCGCGAGCCTGCCGTAGTACCCCAGCACCGCCTCGTGGCCCTTGTAGGTGCCGGCCAGCGGACCGTCGCCGGGGACGTGCTGCACGACGTCGGCGGCGAAGAGGCCCATGAGGGTCTCCACGTCGCCCGAGTTGAATGCCGCGTAGCCGCGACGCACCAGGTGCATGTGCTCGTTCTCCGCGGCGGCGATGCCCGCCGGTCGCGGCATGGCGTACTGCAGGGCGTGCGGCGACATGTCGAGGAACACGCAGGGCTCGTCACCCTCGACCCAGGCGTCGTGCCCGGGCTCGATCTCCACGAGCTGGCCGGCCCGCATGGTCACCTGGTCACCGTCGTCCATGTGGACGGTCATCGCTCCCGAGATCACGTATCCGTGGTGCCGAACCTGGCACGTGGGGGTCCCGGCGAGGGGCGCGAGGTCGGTGGACCACCGCCAGCCGGGCTCGAAGGTGCCCAGCGTCATCGCTGCGGCGCCCACGTGCGCGACCACCGCGTGGCCGTGGGCGGCGAAGTCACGACGCTCGCCCTCTGTCTCGACGTTGCACACATTCAGGTTGGCCATCGGGCCACCTCCAACCGGTGAACCGGCCGCCGGGTTGCAACCGGCATCCCTGCACGCTGGCACCGGAAGTCCCGGACGACAAGGGACCTTCGCCCGGTGGGCTAGCACGGCTCAGGCGGGGGTGACGAGGTTTCCGGGCCGGGGAGCGGTGAGAGGATCCACCCGTGGATTTCACCTCCGCCTACGCCCAGGGGTTCGCCCGCGTCGCCGCATGCACCGTGCCGGTGTCCGTCGCGGACCCGGAGAGCAATGCCGCGGCCGTGGTCGCCGAGGCTCGTGCCTGCCACGACGACGGCGCCGCGGTCGCGATCTTCCCAGAGCTGTGCCTCAGCGGCTACGCCATCGAGGACCTGGTGCTGCAGGACCCGCTGCTCGACCAGGTCCTCACGGCGCTGGAGAGCGTGGTCGAGGCCAGCCGGGAGGTGCGCCCGGTCCTCGTCGTCGGTGCCCCGCTCGCGCAAGGGAACCGCGTGCACAACTGCGCCGTGGTCATCCACGACGGCGAGGTCCTCGGCGTCTCCCCGAAGTCGTACCTCCCGACCTACCGGGAGTTCTACGAGCGGCGCTGGTACGCCCCCGGCGACGACTGCCGCGGCGCGACGATCCGGCTCGGCGACCGTGAGGTTCCCTTCGGACCCGACCTGCTCTTCCGCGCCTCCGACGTGCCGGGCCTGGTGCTGCACGTGGAGGTCTGCGAGGACATGTGGGTCCCGGTGCCGCCGAGCGCCGAGGCGGCGCTGGCCGGGGCCACGGTGCTCGCCAACATCTCCGGCAGCCCGATCACGGTGGCGCGTGCGGAGGACCGGCGGCTGCTGGTGCGGTCGGCATCCCAGCGGTGCCTGGCGGCGTACGCCTATGCCGCCGGCGGCGAGGGCGAGTCCACCACGGACCTGTCCTGGGACGGCCAGACGATGATCTACGAGGTCGGGGTCTGCCTCGCCGAGAGCGAACGGTTCCCCCAGGGGTCCCGGCGCTCGGTGGCCGACGTCGATCTCGACCAGATCCGCCAGGAACGTCAGCGGATGGGCACGTTCGACGACAACCGTCGCACGCTCGAGGGTCGGGTCTCGTCGTTCCGTGCCGTCGACTTCCGGCTCGACCCGCCGGTCGAGGACATCGGGTTGCGCCGCAAGGTCGACCGGTTCCCCTTCGTGCCCGACGACCCCGAGCGTCTCGCGCTGGACTGCTACGAGGCCTACAACATCCAGGTCTCTGGCCTGGAGCAGCGGCTGCGGGCCATCGGCCAGCCCAAGGTCGTCATCGGCGTCTCCGGCGGTCTCGACTCGACGCACGCACTCATCGTGGCCGCTCGCGCCATGGACCGGCTGGGCCGGCCGCGCAGCGACATCCTCGGCTTCACGCTGCCGGGGTTCGCGACCGGCGACACCACCAAGTCCAACGCGACCCGCCTCGCGGAGAACCTCGGCGTCACCTTCGAGGAGATCGACATCGAGCCGGCGGCCCGGCAGATGCTGACCGACATGGACCACCCGTTCGCCCGCGGGGAGAAGGTCTACGACGTCACGTTCGAGAACGTGCAGGCCGGCCTGCGGACCGACTACCTGTTCCGGCTGGCCAACCAGCGCCGCGGCATCGTCCTCGGCACGGGAGACCTGTCGGAGCTGGCGCTCGGCTGGGCGACGTACGGCGTCGGCGACCAGATGTCGCACTACGCGGTCAACACGGGCGTGCCGAAGACCCTGATCCAGCACCTGATCCGGTGGGTGATCTCCGAGGGACTTTTCGAGGACTCGGTCAACGAGGTGCTCCAGGCCATCGTCGACCAGAAGATCACCCCGGAGCTGGTGCCGTCGGAGGGCGACGAGCTCGAGCAGGACACCGAGGCGTCCATCGGTCCCTACTCGCTGCAGGACTTCAACCTCTTCTACACGCTGCGCTACGGCTTCCGGCCGAGCAAGATCGCGTTCCTGGCCACCCACGCCTGGGCGGACAAGGACAAGGGCGACTGGCCGCCCGGCTTCCCCGACGAGCGACGTACCGAGCACGACCTGGCGGAGATCCGCCAGTGGCTCGAGGTCTTCGTCAAGCGGTTCTTCGGGTTCGCGCAGTTCAAGCGGAGTGCGCTGCCCAACGGGCCCAAGGTCTCCGCCGGCGGATCGCTCTCGCCGCGCGGTGACTGGCGGGCGCCGTCCGACGGCAACGCCCGGGCCTGGCTCGACGACATCGAGCGCAACATTCCCACCGGCTGAGCCTGCCGGTTTCGCAGGGTCCCATGGGAACCTGGTGGTTCCCGCATGATGCAGTCGACGGGAAGCACCAGTTTCACGTGGTGCCCTGCGAAACCGCGAGCGGCGTGCGACATGATGGGCGCATGGGCAAACAGGAAGACTTCGTGCTCCGAGCGCTCGAGGAGCGTGACGTCCGGTTCGTCCGGCTGTGGTTCACCGACGTCCTCGGCTTCCTGAAGTCCGTCGCCGTCGCGCCTGCCGAGCTGGAGGGCGCGTTCGCCGAGGGCATCGGCTTCGACGGCTCGGCGATCGAGGGGTTCGCGCGGGTCTACGAGGCGGACATGCTGGCCAAGCCCGACCCTGCGACCTTCCAGATCCTGCCGTGGCGCGGCGACGGACCGGCGACGGCCCGGATGTTCTGCGACATCGTCATGCCGGACGGCTCGCCGTCGTACGCCGACCCGCGGTTCGTGCTCAAGCGGACCCTGTCGAGGGCCGCGTCGAAGGGCTACACGTTCTACACGCACCCGGAGATCGAGTTCTACCTGTTCAAGAACGTCCCCGAGCCGGGCGCCGATCCCGTCCCGGTCGACCGCAGCGGCTTCTTCGACCACACCGCGACCAGCAAGGGGTCGGACTTCCGCCGCGAGGCGATCACGATGCTCGAGCAGATGGGCATCTCGGTGGAGTTCAGCCACCACGAGGGCGGTCCGGGACAGCAGGAGATCGACCTGCGCTACGCCGACGCGCTGAGCACCGCCGACAACATCATGACGTTCCGCACGGTGGTGCGGGAGGTGGCGCTGGGCCAGGGGATGTACGCCAGCTTCATGCCGAAGCCGTACACGACCCACCCGGGCTCGGGGATGCACACCCACGTCTCGCTGTTCGAGGGCGACCGCAACGCGTTCTTCGAGGCGGGCGCGCAGTACCAGCTCTCCAGGAGCGGCCGGCAGTTCATCGCCGGGCTCCTGCAGCACGCCGGGGAGATCACCGCGGTCACCAACCAGTGGGTGAACTCCTACAAGCGGCTGATCGGCGGGGGCGAGGCGCCGTCGTACATCTGCTGGGGCCACAACAACCGCTCCGCGATGGTCCGGGTCCCGATGTACAAGCCGAACAAGGGCCAGTCCACCCGCGTGGAGCTGCGCACCATCGACGCGGCCTGCAACCCCTATCTCGCCTTCGCGGTGATCCTCGCGGCCGGGATGAAGGGCATCGAGGAGGGCTACGAGCTCCCCGGCGAGGCCGAGGACGACGTCTGGTCGCTCACCGACCGCGAGCGCAAGTCGCTGGGCATCCAGCCGTTGCCGAAGACGCTGTACGAGGCGATCGCGGTGATGGAGGAGAGCGAGCTGCTCGCCGAGACGCTGGGGGAGCGGGTCTACGACTTCTTCCTGCGCAACAAGCGGAGCGAGTGGGAGTCCTACCGCGGTCAGGTCTCGGCCTACGAGCGCGACCAGATGCTGCCGGTCATCTGAGCGGGGGGCGAGCGGCGGGTGACCGAGGTGACGGTGCTCATCGTCGAGCACGAGCCGGCCGCCCCGGCGGGTTGGCTCGGTGAGCAGCTCTCGACCGCCGGGTGCGCCCTCGACGTGCGACGGGCGTACGCCGGTGACGCGCTGCCCGGCCCGGACGACCTGCAGGGGGTCGACGGTGTCGTCGTCCTCGGTGGGGCCATGGGCGCGTCGGACGACGCCGTCGCGCCGTGGCTTCCGGATGTCCGCGCGCTGGTCCGCGCTGCCGAGGCGGCCGGTGTTCCCGTCCTCGGCCTCTGCCTCGGTCACCAGCTCGCCGCCCGGGCCCTCGGCGGTGAGGTGGTGCGCAACCCGGCCGGCCCCACGCTTGCGGTGCTTCCGCTGTGCTGGGCCGAGGACGCGGAGGCAGACCCACTCTTCGCCGGCGTGCTCGGGACGGAGCACGCAGTGCACTGGAACGAGGACGTGGTCGCCACGTTGCCGCCCGGCGCGCAGGTGGTCGCGACCAGCCCGGACGGCGCGGTGCAGGCGGCCCGTCTCGGCCGCCACGTCTGGGGAGTGCAGTTCCACCCCGAGGCCGGACCGGAGATCGTCGGGCGCTGGGTGCGTGAGGACGGTGCGCGGTACGCCGCCGAGGGACTGGCCCTCGACCGGTACCTCGAGGACGTGCGGAACCACGAGCAGGAGCTCGCCGACGGGTGCGCCCGCCTGGCTCGTTCGTTCCTGGCCCTGGTCGGCCGCTCATGACGAACCGCCCCCGGGAGTCCCCGAAGGCGATCCTGCTGCGGAGGGGTTTCGACGAGCCGGACCGCAGCGTCCGCGACTTCGAGCGCCTCGGAGACCACGGTCCCGAGCTGCTGCCGCTGCTCGCTGCGACCGGGGACCCGGACCAGGCGCTGACCCGGCTGGCCGACCTGGGCGACCGGGTGGCCGCCGAAGAACCGGACGCCGAGCCGACGATGCTCGCCGAGCTCGCCGACGACGAGGGGACCGCGATGCGCCTGCTCGCGGTGCTGGGGGCGAGTGCCGCCCTGGGGGACCATCTGCTGCGGCATCCGGAGCACTGGCGCGAGTTGCAGGACCCCCGGCTGGGCAGTAGCCGCCCGCCGGCCTTCGTCGTACGGGAGGGTCTGCTGCGCGCGGTGGGGGCCGACCCGGGGGACGCGGCACCGACGGCCACGGTGCCCGACGAGACCGCGGTCGACGCGCTGCGGGTGGAGTACCGACGCGTCCTGCTGCGCCTCGCCGCACGGGACCTGGCCCACGGGGTGGGTGTCGACGACGTGGCCGCGGAGCTGTCGGACCTGGCGGCCGGCACCTTGGACGCGGCCTTGGCGGTGGCCCGGCAGCGGGTCGGCGAGGCGGCCACGTCCTGCCGGCTGTCCATCATCGCCATGGGCAAGTGCGGCGGCCACGAGCTCAACTACGTCAGTGACGTCGACGTGGTCTTCGTCGCCGAGCCGGCAGACGGTGGGGACGAGCAGGAGGCGGTGCGGACCGCCACCCAGCTCGCCTCGCACCTCATGCGGGTCTGCTCCGACCACACCCCGGAGGGCACCATCTGGCCGGTCGACGCGGCGTTGCGCCCCGAGGGCAAGGCCGGGCCGCTGGTGCGGACCCTCGCCAGCCACCTGGGCTACTACGAGCGGTGGGCGAAGACCTGGGAGTTCCAGGCGCTGCTCAAGGCGCGTCCGGTGGCCGGGGACCACGACCTCGGTCACGCGTACGCCGACGCGATCAACCCGCTGGTGTGGCAGGCCGCGAAGCGTGAGGGGTTCGTCGCCGACGTCCAGGCGATGCGCCGTCGCGTGCTGGAGCACATCCCGGCGAAGGAGACCGACCGCCAGCTCAAGCTCGGCTCCGGCGGGCTGCGCGACGTCGAGTTCGCGGTGCAGCTGCTCCAGATGGTGCACGGTCAGACCGACGAGCACATCCGTCAGCCGACGACGCTGTCGGCGCTCGCCGCACTGACCAAGAGGGGTTACGTGGGTCGGGAGGAGGGCTCCGCGCTGCACGACGCCTACGCGTTCCTGCGCACCGTCGAGCACCGCCTGCAGCTCCATCAGCTGCGCCGCACCCACCTGCTCCCGGAGGACGAACCGTCGCTGCGCCGGCTGGGGCGCTCCCTGGGGTTCCTCAGGGACCCGGTCGCCGAGCTGGAACGCGCGCTGCGCGAGCAGCGGCGCGAGGTCCGTCGGCTGCACGAGAAGCTCTTCTACCGGCCGCTGCTGGAGGCGGTGGCTCGGATCCCCGGTGACGCCATCCGGCTCAGCCCGGAGGCGGCCCGCACCCGGTTGGCTGCGCTCGGCTACCTCGACCCGGACGCGGCGCTGCGCCACCTGGAGGCCCTGACCAGCGGTGTGTCGCGGACCGCGGCGATCCAGCGCACGCTGCTGCCGGTGATGCTCGAGTGGTTCGCCGACGCGCCGGACCCCGACGCCGGACTCTTCGGCTTCCGCAAGATCTCCGACGCGCTCGGCAGCACCCACTGGTACCTGCGTCTCCTCCGCGACGAGGGCGAGGTCGCGGAGCGGATGGCACGGTTGCTGGCGTCGAGCCGCTACGCCACCGACCTGCTCGAGCGCGAGCCCGAGGGGGTCAAGCTGCTCTCCAGCGACCAGCTCGCGCCGGGGGACCGGTCGGCCCTGGAGAGCGAGATGCTCGCCGCCGGGGGCCGTCAGGACGACCGGGACGCGGCGATCCACCAGGTGCGCGCCGTACGCCGTCGTGAGCTGTTGCGCATCGCCGCCGCCGACCTGTCGGGGCTCATCGACGTCGAGCACGTGGGCACCGCGCTCACCGACCTGACCTGCGCGACCCTGGAGTCTGCGCTGGCCGTCGCGGTGCGCGCGGTGGAGTCCGAACGCGGCGAGCGGCTGCCGACGCGGCTCGCGATCGTGTCGATGGGCCGGCTGGGCGGGCACGAGACCAGCTACGGGTCCGACGCCGACGTCATGTTCGTCCACGCCCCCCAGCCGGACGCCGACCCGCAAGACGCGTCCCGCGCGGCGCAGGCGGTCGCCAACGAGCTGAGGAGGCTGCTCGTCCAGCCGGGCAGCGACCCGGCGCTGGACGTGGATGCCGACCTGCGCCCGGAGGGGAAACAGGGCCCGCTGGTGCGCACCCTGGAGTCCTACGCGGCCTACTACGCGAAGTGGTCGGCGGTCTGGGAGGCACAGGCCCTGCTCCGCGCCGAGGCGGTCGTCGGCGACCGAGAGCTGTGTGCACGGTTCGTGGAGCTCATCGACCCGTTGCGCTTCCCCGCCGCCGGGCTCAATGCCGCCGACGTGCGGGAGGTACGCCGGATCAAGGCACGCGTCGACAACGAGCGGCTCCCGCGGGGGGCCGACCCCGCCACGCACCTCAAGCTCGGCCGTGGTGGTCTCGCGGACATCGAGTGGACGGCCCAGCTGCTGCAGATGCGGCATGCGGGCGCCGTACCCGAGCTGCGGACCACGCGCACCGTGGGCGCGCTGCGCGCTGCCGCAGAGGCCGGGTTGGTCGACGACGAGGACGCCGTGACGCTGGTGGACGCGTGGCGGACGGTGAGCCAGCTGCGCAACGCGATCACGCTCGTGCGCGGCAAGGGCTCCGACCAGCTCCCGCGCGACACCCGTGAGCTCGGCGCGGTGGCGAGCGTGCTCGGCTACCAGCCCGCGGAGTCCGACGAGCTGGTCAACGACTACCTGCGGTGCACCCGGCGCGCCCGCGGCGTCGTCGAGCGGGTCTTCTGGGAGTGAGGTCCAGGGCTGCTCGCCGCGGCGCTGGGCCTCCCACACGGCGATCGCATTCTTCTTCGGCGTCGCATACACCGGGCGAACCGCTGTCGAGATGACCATGTGCGGCCGCGAGGTCACCGACCCCGACTGCTGATCTGGCTCGTCGACCACCGCCCGCGGTCATCGAGCGAGGGCGGCACCCATCCGGCGCACGATCCGGGTCAACCGCTCCGGTGACGTGGCGGCGTTGAGGCGCACGTGCCCGCCGAGCCCGGGCTGGTAGTCGTGGCCCGGGGCGAGGACGACGCGTCCCCGTTCCCGCACCACGCGCGCGGGGTCCTCGTGCCCGTAGGCGCGGAGGTCCAGCCAGGCCAGGTACGTCGCCTCCCACGGCCGCATCCGGGCCTCCGGGAGGTGCTCGGCCAGCAGCCGGGGGAGGAGGGCCCGCAGCTCGTCGAGCCGGGCGACGAGGGCGGCCAGCCAGGCATCCCCGTCGGAGTAGGCGGCGACGGCGGCGACCACGCCCAACGGTGACCAGGAGTCGTTGCGCACCATCGGCACACCGACCACGCGGTCCCGGGTGGCCTCGTCGGCGGTGACGATCTGGGCGCACCGCAGGCCGGCGGTGTTGAACGCCTTGGATGCCGCGACGACGGCAACTGCGTGCTGCGCGGTGCCGGGAATGCTGAGGTACGGCACGTGCTGCGCACCGGGCAGCACCAGCGGCGCGTGGATCTCGTCGCTGATCACCCGAGCCCCGTGGCCGGTCACCACGTCGCGCAGCCCCTCCAGCTCCGCGCGACGGTACACCCGCCCCAGCGGATTGTGCGGCTGGGTGAGGAGGACGGTGCGGGCCCCGGCGGCCAGCGCCCGGTCGATGCCGGCCAGGTCCAGGGCGGCCTCGTCGGCGTCGGGGTCGAGCGGCACCGGAGCCAGGGGACGGCCGGTCACACCGGCGACCTCGAGCTGCGGCGGGTACGCCGGTGTGGGCAGCACGACCGGGGCTGGGTCACTGAGGACGTCCAGCGCCAGCCGGATGCCGGCGGTGACGTCGGAGACCGGCAGCACCTGGTCCGGGTCCACGCGCTGGCCGAAGTGCCGGTCGGCGAACCCGGCGTACGCCTCGCCGAGCTGGCCCCCGTGCTCGAACCGGGGGTAGCCGGTCATCCCGGCAGCCACGGCCTCCTGGACAGCCTCGAGCACCACCGGTGCGGTGAGGTAGTCCATCTCCGCTACCCACGCGGGCAGCTCGTCGGTGCCGACCGAGCCCCACTTCAGGGGCAGGGCCCGACGTGCCTCGTCGTCGGTCAGGTCGCGGATGACATCGGTGCTGGTGGGTGCGGCCACCGGGACAACCTAGCCCGGCGACCCATCGGGGAACGCGTCAGCGCCCGCGCACGCCCTGGGAGAACGAGGCCGCGCTGTGGGAGGAACCGCCGGAGGAGCCGCCGCGACCGCCCCGGGAGCGGCCACGCCCCTGCCCCTGCGACCGGCCGCTCTGGGCAGCCCCGGGCCGACCACCGCGGGACTGACCTCCGCCGGAGCGAGCACCACGCGATCGGCCGCCGCCCGACCGGGCACCGCCCGGCTGACTGTCGCCGGCGGCGACAGCCACGAAGGTGCGCTCGCCCGGAGCGATCTCGGTCAGGAGGGGGTGCCCCTCGGAGACCCGGGTGACCGTCGCCTGGATGCCCGCCTTGCGGGTGAGGTCACGGACGTCGCCGGTCTGGCTGTCGAGCATCATCGTGACGACCGTGCCCGCCGCGCCGGCGCGCGCGGTGCGGCCGGACCGGTGCAGGTACGCCTTGTGCTCCACCGGCGGGTCCGCGTGGACCACGAGCGCCACGTCGTCGACGTGGATGCCGCGGGCGGCGATGTCGGTGGCCACGAGCGTGGTCGCCGTGCCGTCGGAGAACCGCCCGAGGTTGCGGGTGCGGGCCCCCTGGGAGAGGTTGCCGTGCAGCTCGACTGCGGAGACGCCGCGGGCGTTGAGCTGCCGGGCCAGCGCCTTGGCGCCGTGCTTGGTCCGGGTGAACACCACGGTGCGCCCCGGCGCGGCGCTCAGGTCGGTGATGACCCGCAGCCGTGCATCGCGGTCCACGTGGAGCACGTGGTGCGTCATCGACGACACCGGCGAGCTGGCGGAGTCGACGCTGTGCACGACCGGGCTGGTGAGGTAGCGCTTGACCAGGACGTCGATGGCGCCGTCGAGGGTGGCCGAGAACAGCATGCGCTGACCCTGCTTCGGGGTGCGGTCCAGCAGGCGCTTGACGGTGGGCAGGAACCCGAGGTCGGCCATGTGGTCGGCCTCGTCGAGGACGGTGATCTCGATGCCGTCGAGGTGGACGTGGCCGCCTCGCATGAGGTCCTCGAGCCGACCGGGGCAGGCGATGACGATGTCGACGCCGCGGCGCAGAGCCTGCTGCTGCGGGCCGGGGCGGACGCCGCCGAAGACGGTCTGGGTGCGCAGCCCCAGCGCCGAGGCCAGCGGGGCCATCGTGGCCTCGATCTGGCTGGCCAGCTCACGGGTGGGTGCCAGCACCAGCGCCCGGGGGCGGCCCGGCTTGCGCGCGGTCGAGGACGAGGCCAGCCGGGTGAGGACCGGCAGCGTGAAGGCCAGCGTCTTGCCCGAGCCGGTGCGACCCCGGCCGAGCACGTCGCGCCCGGCAAGGGCGTCGGGCAACGTGGCGGTCTGGATCGGGAACGGCTCCCGGATGCCGCTGCCGGCGAGGGTCTCGACGAGGCGCGTCGGGAGGGGGAAGTCGGAGAAGGTGGGCGTGGAAACGGATGCAGAAGGATTGGGCATAGCGTGAGGGCGGCCTGATGCCGCCGGAACTCAACTCCAGAGGTAAGGGGGGTCGTCCTGCCCGGCGCGGAGTGTCCTCCGCGGCGCTCGGTGGATGACGTGCAGCTCTCGACCCGAGGCAGAACGGATGGGGCCGAGGAGCCCAGCCTACCCGGTGTGCGCAGGAACGGTGACCACATCGGTTCTCGGCGCGGGGTGACCTGCCACACCCGGAGATGCGCGACGAGGGCCCGACCGGTGCGGTCAGGCCCTCGTTCAGCGGCTGTGCATCGCCCCGAGGGGCGTGGCTCACTTGGTGTTGACGGTGATCTTGGCGATACCGACCAGGAGGCCGGGCTTCACGGCGTCGGTGTTGAAGGTCTTGTTGAGCAGCGGCGCGGCGACCTCCGAGATCTCGACCTTCGTGCCCTCGAGGATGGCGGTGCTGCCCTTGGTCTCCAAAGGCTTCAGGGTGCGCCCGTCCAACTTGAAGAGGTAGGCGCTCGAGGCGGCTCGCTTGCCGTTGACCGTGACGTCGCCGTAGACCCGCGAGACGCCCGGGTCGACGTTCAAGTTGGTCAGCTTGACCTCCGTGCCGCCCGCGGTCAGCGTCGGGCCGGAGCCGATGTGCTGGATCTGACCGATGACGTAGGGAGAGACCTCTCCGGGCTTGAAGACGCTCACGTTGCTGCCGGTGATCGGGAAGACGAGCGAGCCGTCGGTGAGCTTGGCCTTTCCGTCGACGCCCGGCGTCAGCTTGAGCGACTTGAGAGCGTCGGTGAAGCCCTTGTCGAGCTTGATCGCAGTGGTGCGAGCAGGGCGGCTGCTGCGGCTCCGGCCGCGTGGCGCTTGCGGGTGGGCGTGGTGGTGGTGCCGGTCAGCGGCGACGCAGGACCCGGACGCCGTACACCACGGCGCTGAGCGCGAAGAACCCGACGACCAGGAGCAGCCACCGCTCGAAGTAGGGGTCCTGCGTGAAACCGGTGGCGCGCAGGTGCGCACCCGACCCCTGCTGGACGATGCCGGGCAGGAACACGAGGAACGTGAGCACGGCGGCGAGCGTCGGCACCCGCACGTGGTTGAGCACGCTGGTGCGGGTCGGTGACCGCTCGCGGCCCAGCCGGGACGAGAGCACCCGATCCACGAGTGCGGCGGCCGGGAACAGCACCAGGTCGTGCACCGCGGCGGCAGCCACGAACCACACCGCGATCGACTGCCACCAGGTCCCGCCGTTCCACAGCGCGCCGAGGCCCAGCTCGAGGACCGCGTAGCCGCCGAGCGCCAGCGCCGCCACCATCAGCAACAGGTGGCGCGGCCCGGCGCCGTACCGGCGTTCGAGGTGTACGGCGAGCGGGGGCATGTCAGACCGCCTCGAAGGTGATCGAGCGCACCCACTTGGTGTTGTGCACTCCGGGCAGGGCCGGGACGATCACGCGTGCCGGGTAGCCGTGGTCGAGGGACAGGTCCGCACCGTTCACGCGCAGGGCCAGCAACGAGTCAGGGTCGAGCACCTGGTTGCTCAGCAGGGCGGCGTGGTCGAAGCTGCCGGACTCCTCCAGTGACTGCACCGAGGCGGTCAGAGGCCCCTCAACCCCGGCGCGCGCTGCGAGGTCGCGGAGCCGGACGCCACTCCACGTCTGCGTCGTCGACCAGCCCTCGACGCAGGCGATGGGCAGCACCGCGGTGTGCTGCTCCATCGCCAGCAACGCCGCGCGGTCGAGCTCGACGTCCTGCGGGCCTCCGGCCAACGTGAGCCGCCAGGAGTCGCCTGTCGCGGCGGGATCGATCCCGGCCGCCTCGGAGGTGCGGTTGACCTGGAAGTCGTTCGGACCGTCGCCGAGGTCGCGGCCACGGGGCAGCAGCAGGGCCAGGTGCCGCGTGGGGCCGCCGATGGTCTGTCCCGCGCTGAGCAGGAACATGAGGGCGGAGCCGCCGCCCACCAGCGCGAGCGCGCCGCGACGGCTCACGGTGGGGGGAGCGGGGTCGTCCGGCACCAGCCCGTAGTCGTCGGGCGGCTCGGGGCGCGTCCGGTCGAGCGGGGTGCGGAGCTCCGCGCGGAGGGAGCGCGAGCGCAGCGAGCGCACCATGGTCGGCACCTTGAGCGCGAGGTGCGCCACGAAGCCGGCGACGAAGACCCAGGCCCCGTAGTAGTGGGCGGTGTAGAAGCTGAACCCGAAGACGTAGTCGTACTGGATGTTCAGCACCCCGGTGACGATCTCGAACAGCACGCCGCCCACGAGCATCAGGAGAGTCAACCGCTCCAGGGCCTGCGCCGGCGAGCGCACCGGCGGCCAGGCGAAGAACCGCGGGATGACCGACCACAGCTTCACCAGCACCACCGGGACGAGCACCAGACCCAGGACCACGTGCACGCCCTGGGTGAGGCGGTACAACCAGCTCGGCTCGGTCGGCCAGGCGAAGTACGGCAGGTGCAGCAGCCCGACGTCCCCCGGGCGGGCCTGGCCGAGCTGCGGTGCGTAGGCGATGTAGGACAGCAGGCCGGTGCCGATCACCACCGGCAGCGTGAGCAGAAGCGTGAGACCGAGGACCGAGGTCAGCCACGGACCCCGGATCGGGCTCCGCCACCGGATGTCAGGGGGTGCGCGCACGGCGGACTCAGCGCCCGCCGAGGGTGGCCACGTGGCGACCGGCCAGGGAACGCACCCGGTGCACCGCCATCCCCGCCTGGTGGGCGACCCGCTCGATGCCGTCGACACCGACGGTCGCCCAGCCGAACGGTGGCGTCAGCTGACCCTCGACGCGCAACCGCACGTGCTCCTGCGCCGACCGCACGCCCGGGCGAGCCACCTCCACGAGCATCGTCCCCCCGGCGTCGAGCAGCTGCCGCAGCCGTCGGAGAAGGTGCACCGGGTCGCCGCCGAGCCCGACGTTGCCGTCGGCCAGCAGGACGTGCCGCCATCCCGCAGCGTGCGGCAGTTCTCGCAGGACGTCCTGCTGGAGGGCGGCACCACCGCGGGCACGGGTGAGCCGCACCGCCTCGGCGGAGATGTCGAGCCCCAGCGCCCGCAGTCCCTTCGCGCCCAGGGCAGCGGTCAGCCGACCGGGTCCGCAACCGACGTCGACGGTGGGACCGTCGCACGGGTCCACGAAGAGGTCCAGCTCCTCCGGGGTCGCCGCTCCGGTCCAGCGGTGCGTGGGGAACCGCTTCGCCTGCCCGTCCGGCCACACCAGGTCGCACGCCGCCCCCGCGAAGGCCCCGTCGAGCGCCTCCGCCTGCGACAGGGTCGCCGGCTCCACCACCTCGTCCGTCACCTCGCACCCCTCCCTGTTCGTCGCTCCGACCGGCGTTCGCCGCCGGCAGCCGGTCGGATGGGCCGCCACCCGCCCCGGTCTGGTCCACCTGGGATGCGGGCGGCACAGTGGCTCCATGCAGAGCCCCAGAGCAGAGATCGCCGTCATCGGCGGGACCGGCTTCTACTCCTTCCTCGACGACGCCGAGGAGTACGCGGTCGAGACCCCGTACGGCGATCCCTCCGCGCCGCTCTCGGTGGGCACCGTGGGCGGACGTCGTGTGGCCTTCCTACCCCGGCACGGCCCCGGTCACCACTTCCCGCCGCACCGCATCCCCTACCGGGCGAACATGTGGGCACTCCGGTCCCTCGGGGTTCGCCAGGTGCTGGCGCCGTGCGCGGTCGGCGGGCTGACCCACGACGTGGCGCCCGGTGACGTCGTCGTGCCCGACCAGCTGGTCGACCGCACCTACGCCCGGACCCAGAGCTTCGTGGAGTCCGGGGCGGTGCACCTGCCCTTCGCCGATCCCTACTGTCCGCGGCTGTCGGGCGCCGTCGGCGACGCCGACCCGGCGGTGCGCAGCGGGGGGACGATGGTGGTCGTCGAGGGTCCGCGGTTCTCGACCAGGGCGGAGTCGCAGCACTACGCCGCACAGGGCTGGTCGCTGATCAACATGACCGGCCATCCTGAGGCGGCGCTCGCCAGGGAGATGCAGCAGTGCTACGTCTCCATCGCGCTGGTCACCGACCTCGACGCCGGCGTGGAGGCCGGGTCGGGGGTGAGCCAGGAGGAGGTGTTCGCGCTGTTCGCCGAGAACCTCGAGCGGCTCCGCGGCCTGCTGGGACGGGTCATCGCGGACCTGCCGGAGAGCGACGGCTGCACCTGCGCGACGTGGGCCGACGGGATCGAGCTGACCTACGAGGTGCCCGCATGAGAGTGCTGCTGACCGGCTCGGCCGGCTTCATCGGCAGCGCCGTTGCGCAGGCGCTGGAGGAGCGCGGCGACGAGGTCGTGCCCGTCGACGTGATGCTGCCGCAGGCGCACGCCGCCACGGCCGCGCCCCAGGGCACGCACCACCTCGACGTACGTGACGCCGAGGAGTGGATCGGGCTGCTGCGCGGCATCGACGTGGTCTGCCACCAGGCCGCGCTCGTCGGGGCCGGGGTCAAGGTCGCCGACCTGCCGGCGTACGCCGCGCACAACGACCTCGGCACCGCCGCGCTGCTCGCGGCCATGCACACCGCCGGCGTCGGCCGGCTGGTGCTCGCCTCCTCGATGGTGGTGTACGGCGAGGGCCGGTACACGTGCATCGACCACGGGGACCGGGCCCCCTCACCGCGGACGCTGGAGGACCTCGAGGCGGGCCGGTTCGACCTCCACTGCGACGAGTGCGGCCGGGCCCTGGACTGGGCGCTGGTCGACGAGGACGCCCGTCTGGAGCCGCGCAGCGCCTATGCCGCCAGCAAGCTCGCCCAGGAGCACTACGCGGCCGCCTGGGCGCGCCAGGCCGGTGGGTCCGCCGTGGCGCTGCGCTACCACAACGTCTACGGCCCGGGCATGCCCCGCGACACCCCCTACTCCGGGGTTGCGGCCATGTTCCGGTCCTCGATCGAGCGGGGCGAGCCGCCGCAGGTCTTCGAGGACGGCCGACAGATGCGGGACTTCGTGCACGTGCGCGACGTGGCCCGGGCCAATTTCGCCGCCGTCGACGCGGTCGTCGCCGCGGAGGACAGCGGCTTCCGCGCCTACAACGTGTGCTCGGGGCAGCCGGTGTCGATCCGGCAGGTCGCGGACCTCGTCGCCGCCGGGGCCGGCAGCGACCTCGCACCGCAGGTCACGGGGGAGTACCGCCCCGGCGACGTGCGGCACGTCGTGGCGTCCCCGGAGCGGGCCCGGCTGGAGCTCGGCTTCGTCGCGGGGACCGGTCCCGAGGTCGGGCTGCCCGAGTTCGCCACGGCGCCCCTGCGGGACTGACTGAGTGTGTCCCTTTCGCGAGTCACACCGGCTTCCCTTGACCTGCCCCGAAAAGGGGTGGTTCTTGGTTGCCGTCCGAGCGCCCGGGCGGGGCTTACGTTGAGGTCGAGGTCGAGGACCAGCCCGCAGTCGCCGCACTCGAAGACCCGGTCACCGAGTGCGAGGTCGGCCTTCACGGTCCCGCAACCAGAGCAGGTCTTCGACGACGGGAACCACCGGTCGGCGACGACGAGCTCGGTGCCGTACCAGGCGGCCTTGTACACCAGCTGCCGGCGCAGTTCCCCGAAGGCGGCGTCGGAGATGTGGCGCGCGAGCTTGCGGTTGGCGAGCATGCCGGCGGCGTTCAGGTCCTCGATCACGACCACCGCTGCCCCCTTGGCGAGCTCGCTGCTGATGGAGTGCAGCAGCGCCTTGCGGACCGCGGCGACCCGGCGGCCCGGTGCTGGTGGCGGCCGGGGTCGTGTGGGTTGCGGCGCTGGTGGTGGAGTTCAGCAACCGGAGCGCACCCGCGTGCGCCAGAAGCTGCTGGTGCTGCTCACGGTTGACGTCGAGGGTGAACCGGAACGACGTCGCCAACCGGCGTGCCCGGCCGATGCGACCGTGGGCGACCTCCACCCGCCACGCATACGGCAGCGGCCGGAAGTGGTCGGCCTTGTCGGGATGGAACACCCGCCTGACCTCGAGGCCGAACCGCCGCGACATCGCCGCAGCCGACCGTTCCGTGGTGCGCGCCCACCGGCAGACCGGTGACGTCCACGGCCACCACTCGTTTTGCGCCGAGCGTGGCGCCGTACGGGCCGCCGCGGTCATGGAACCGCGTCCACCGCCCGTACTCGGCCGGCAGGTACCGCCAGGGGCACCCGCTCCGCGTGACGTACAAGATCCCGTCGACCACCATGCGCAGGTCCTCGTGCTTGCAACCGGGCTTCCCCGGACGGCACAGCAACGGTTCCAGCAGCGCCCACGACCGGTTCACCAGCTGGTGTAGAGCAGGTGCTGCACGAGCAGCGCGGTGACCAGCTGCAGGCCGAGGCCCCACCGTCGCCAGCGCTCCGGCAGGACCGCGGTGGCGACCAGCAGCCACGGCACGAACGGCAGCCAGATCCGCTCCACCTCGCCCTTGCTCATCCCGGACAGGTCGGCGAGGACGATGGTGCCCACCGCGGCGCCGACCAGGAGGAGCACCGTGCGGTCGGTGCGGCGACCCAGGGCCGCGAGCTGCGCCAGCGCCGCCCCCAGCAGTGGGCCGGCACTGAGCGACAGGGCGGCGAGGTTCCCCCACAGCCAGTACGCCGCGGGCCGGTCGGCGGCGATGCCGTCGCCGTACCGTTCCCGGAGAACGGGGAAGGCCTCCCAGAGGTAGAACCCGAAGCCGGCCAGGGCGAGGATCGGGGCCGCAGCCGACGCCGCCGCGGCCGGCAGCGGCAGCCAGCGGCGCGCCGCCGCCAGGACGGCCACCGCGAGCAGGCCCAGCAGCGCGAGCCCGTAGGACAGCAGCAGACAGGTGCCGAGCACGACGCCGGCCACGACGGACCAGCCGACCACGGAGGCGGTCCGCTCGCGGGTCGCCGCCACGGCGAGCGCCGCCAGACCCCAGGCGGCGACCGCGCTGAACACCGCGTCCGCCGAGACCGCCGTCCACACCGCCGCGGGCCCCAGCACCAGGAAGGGTGCCGCGCGGCGGGCGACACCCTCCGCGCCGAGCGAGCGCAGGGTGACCAGCACCGCCACCGGCACGGTCGCCCCGATCAGCGTGACCACGAGCCCGGCGACGTGGTCCCCGGCCAGCCCCAGCCGGTCGAGCAGCACGAAGAACAGCAGGGCGCCCGGCGGGTGGCCGGCCACGTGGGTCACCCAGTTGTCCGGTGCGGCCGCGTAGGGGATCCGGTCGACGAACTCGGCGAGCATCGCCGGGACGTCGCTGATCCCGCGGGCGGTCTCCAGGTACTCGTAGGAGTTCCCGAGCGCTCGGGAGATGCCGTCCGCGCCGTCGACGTACGCCAGGGACAACAGCCAGGCCGCACCCACGGCATACGCCGAGAGCAGCAGCCGGGGCCAGGTCAGCCGCGCCGACCAGGACACCGCGTAGCGCAGTGCCGCGAGCGCGACGACCAGGGCCGGCACCGTGCCGATGCCCACCTTGGGCTCCCACTTCGAGTGCAGCGGGGGGACGTTGCGCGCGCTCGGCGCCGAGTGGCTGTGCACCTCCCAGCCGAGGAGGCGGGGGAGGAGGACCGCGAGCAGGACCAGTACGCCGGTGACGGCCAGGCCGAGCCACGGGGCCAGCAGCGGAGCTTCTCCCCGGCCTCCTGTCCGCCACGACCGTCGACATGCTCGCGAGCCTAGGGGGCCGGTTGCGCGGACGGCCGCCCCGCCTGGTGCCCTACGGTGTGGCCTGTGCCCCCGACGTGCGACCTGGTGCTGCCGTGCCGGGACGAAGCTCTCGCGCTGCCCGCGTTGCTGGCCCTGGTCCCCGAGGACTTCGCGGTGATCGTGGTCGACAACGGCTCGACCGACGCGACCGCGCGCGTCGCGGAGGAGCTGGGGGCGACGGTCGTCCACGAGCCGGTGCCGGGGTACGGCGCCGCGGTGCACGCCGGGATCCTGGCCGCGACCCGCGACTACGTCGCGGTGATGGACGGCGACGGCTCCTTCGACCCCGCCGAGCTGGTCCCGATGCTGGCCGACGTGCGCAGCGGCACCGCCGACATGTCCGTCGGCCGTCGACAGCCGGTGCAACGGGGGGTGTGGCCGTGGCACGCCCGGGCCGGCAACTCGCTGGTGCTGTGGTGGCTGCGCCGGCGGCTCGGGGTCACCGTCCACGACATCGCCCCGATGCGGGTCTGCCGGCGGCGCGACCTGCTGGACCTGGGGCTCCAGGACCGGCGGTTCGGCTACCCGCTCGAGCTGCTGCAGAAGGCCACCGTGGCCGGGTGGCGGCTGGTCGAGCACGACGTGAGCTACCACCCCCGGGCGACCGGCACCCGGTCGAAGGTCTCCGGCTCGGTGCGGGGCACCGCCCGGACCGCCCGCGACTTCTGGCGGACGTTGTCGTGAGCCCACCCCAGCTGCTGGTGGTCGCCAAGGCGCCGGTGCCCGGCCGGGTCAAGACCCGCCTCGGCGCCTCGGTGGGCATGACGACGGCGGCGTCGCTGGCCGCGGCGTCCCTCGCTGACACCCTGGTCGCCTGCGCCGCGACGCACGGCCCCGAGTGGTGCTTCCTCGCGCTCGAGGGTGATCTCGACCATGCCACCGACGCGGACGTCCTGCGCGGCCTGCTGGCGGGGTGGACGGTGTTCCCGCAGCGGGGGGACGGGCTCGGCGAGCGGCTGGTCAACGCGCACCTCGACGTCGCGGACCGGGCGCCCGGCGCCGTGGTGCAGGTCGGGATGGACACCCCGCAGGTGGCTTCTGACCTGCTGGTCTCGGTCGGCGACCAGCTCGGCTCCCACGACGCGGTGCTGGGCCCGGCGCACGACGGCGGCTGGTGGGTGCTCGCGGCCCGCGACCCCAGGAGCGTGGCCCCGGTCGCCGGCGTCCCGATGTCTACCCCGGCCACCGGCCGGGAGACCCGCCGGGCGCTGGAGGCCGCGGGCCTGCGCGTGGCGGCCGCACCCACGCTGCGCGACGTCGACACGGTCACTGACGCGGAGTGGGTCGCGTCTCTCGCCCCCGGGACCCGGTTCGCGGAGACCTGGTGCCGGTACGCCGCGACGCGCGACCGGTGATCAGCCGGCTCGGCCCGGCGCCTGCAGCAGCACCGCGGTGAACTGCTGGTTGGTGCCCCAGGGCGTGACGTGCTCCTCGCCCGCGGTGTCGTGCAGCGTGAAGCCGGGGAACTCGGCTGCGAGCTCCTCGTGCGTGTACCGCACGATCGGCAGCCCGCTGCAGGTTGTGGGTCCGTCGGGCCCGAAGGTGGCGATCACGAACCAGCCGCCCGGGCGAAGGCCGCGCTCGAGGGACGCGCGGTAGTCGTCCCGCTCGTCCTCCTCGGTGAGGAAGTGGAAGACCGCGCGGTCGTGCCACAGCGCGTACCGCCGGCCCGTGTCGAGGTCGAGCACGTCGGCCACCTCCAGGGTCAGGTGCTCGCCCAGGTCACCGACCCGAGCGCGCACCGTGTCCAGCGCAGTGCGCGACAGATCGATCGCGGTCACGTCGGTGAAGCCGCGCTCGAGCAGGTGGTCGGCCAACGTCGACCAACCGGCGCCGACGTCGATCACCGGATCGGTCGGCTCGACCCCGCAGGCGTCGACGAGCCCGAGGGACAGGCTGGGCACCGACTGCCACCACGAGACGCCGTCGACGTCCTTGCCGTCGTGGACGCTCTCCCAGTAGTCACGCCTGGCCGCGCCGTCCTCGGGGCGTCGCTGAGAGGTGCTCATCTGGGCAACCTACGCCCGGCGACTCACCGCAGCGCCACCCACGGCAGCCCACCGCAGGCCACCCACCGCCGGCGCCCACTCTCGGAGACATCCGGCACCCGATCCGAAGCCGGGTGTGGCGGCGAATGCGTAATGTGGATCACATGGCTTCGCATCACATCGCTTCCGCGGACTCGGTGCTGACGATCGTCCTGCCGGAGCCGGACACCGACCATGTGCCGACCCCAGCCGGACCGGTCGAGCGGCTCATCGACGGCGGTGACCTCGACTGCGGCAGCGGCCTCCTGCTGCTCATCACGCGCAACATGCGTCGGCTGAGCGCCGGCGGGCGCCTGGGCATCCGCAGTGCCGAGCCGAGCGTGGTGGTCGACCTGCCCGTCTGGGCAGACCTCGTCAGCCACAGTGTCGTGGCGCAGCACGCAGAGTCCGATCGCGGTCCGTGGTGGTTCGTGGTCGAGAAGGACGGCGCGCAGACGCGCACCGTCTTCAGCACCGGTGACAGGACCCCCGTCGGGGAGCGGCTGTGGGTGTATACGAACTTCGACTGCAACCTGGCCTGTGACTACTGCTGTGCCCAGTCGTCGCCGAGGGCCGAGGCCCGGCGGTTCCCCGCCGACACCGCCCGTGCCGCGTTCGCGGAGTTCCGGGCGCTCGGCGGCCGCGAGGTGTTCCTCACCGGTGGCGAGCCGTTCATGCACCCCGACCTCGGCGGTCTGGTCGAGGCGGCCGAGGGGCTGGAGCGCACGGTGCTCACCAACGCGATGATCCTCGGGCGCGGACGGCGCCGCGAGATCCTGGAGGGTCTGGACCGGTCGGTCGCCCTGCAGGTGAGCCTGGACAGCGCCACCCCGGCCCTGCACGACAGACAGCGCGGTGAGGGGACCTGGGCGAAGGCGCTCGCGGGCATCGAGCTGGCGGCCTCGATGGGCTTCCGGGTGCGCATCGCTGCCACGTTGTACGACGAGGACCCGGTGGGTGTGCAGGACCTGCACCGGCGGCTCGACACCCTCGGGATCGCCGAGGGGGACCGGGTGATCCGGCCGGTGGCCGCTGAGGGCTCCGCAGACCAGGGGGTGCATGTCTCGATCGACAACCTCGAGCCCGAGCCGACGCTGACCGTCGACGGTGCGTGGTGGCACCCGGTCGCGGTCACCAACCCCCACCTGCGCATCTCCGACGCCCCGCTCCCGGTGAGCGAGGTCATCGGGGTCATGCGTGACGCCGTCGCGGTCCAGGACGCGGCGGCAGCGACGGGAAGGGAGGTCTTCCGCTGTGCGTGAACAGGTCAAGGGACTGACCCGGTGGGTGCTGGCTCCCGACACGGACCGGGTCCCCCGGCACCAGGCGGTGGGGCTCGCCGTCGTACGGGTGGTGGCCGGCCTGATGTGGCTCTACAACGTGGCCTGGAAGGTGCCGCCCGACTTCGGCAGGGACTCCGGCGCCGGCCTGTACAAGTACACCTCCTACGCGGTCGAATACCCGGTGCTCCCGCCGTACAGCTGGGTCGTCGAGCACCTCGTGCTGCCGAACATCGCCGTGTTCGGCTGGCTCACCCTGGTCGTGGAGACGACCCTGGCGGTGCTGCTGCTCACCGGCACCTATGTGCGGGCTGCCGCGCTGCTCGGCATCGTGCAGTCGGGGACGATCGCCCTGTCCGTGGCCTTCGCGCCGGGGGAGTGGCCCTGGTCGTACTGGCTGATGATCGCCGTGCACGTCGCCCTACTGGTCGGCTCGGCCGGCCGCACCTTCAGCGTGGACGCGGTGCGCGGGGGTGTCGCCACGGCCGCGCCGCTGCACCGCGCCTGGGGCGGGGTCGCGGTCCTGGTCGGGCTCTTCAGCGTGGTGGCCTCCGCCGACGCGCCCGGGGACGACAGTGGCCTGCGGTCGACCGACCTGTCGGTGAGCCTGGGCACCTACAACCTGCTCGGCGGCGTGGTGGTGGCGCTCGTCGGCATCGGGCTGCTGGTCGGGTCGCTCGGTCGGCGGGACGCCGCGCTGGCTGCGGCTGCCCTGGCGGTGGTCGCGGCGTTGGTGCTGCGGGTGCAGATCGGTTTCACCGACCCCTGGTTGGGCGGCAGCGCGACGAGCGTGGCGTTCCTGCTCGCGCTCGCGGTGACGGCGGTGGCGGCCAACCCGCGGCACTCCGGCTCCGGCGCCTAGAGAGGTCACCACCCCCACCCGTCATCCCGAAGCCGATGGCCGCTGCCACCTCGGTGAGCAGCGCCGGCCGCTGAGCGCCGCCGAGATCCCGTCCCGCGACGGACCCGTTCGGAGAAGATGAGGCGTGCGCAGATCCTGGCAGAAGATGTGGACCCGCCAACGGGCCTGGCTCCGCGACGACGGCAGAGGTGCCGCGCTGTGGTCGCTCCGGGTCACGGTCGCAGCGGTCGCCAGCTACGTCGTCGCCGACCTGCCGTTCGACGGCGCGCCCCCGTTGCTCGCCCCGCTGACGGCGATGCTGGTCGTGCAGGTGACACCGATCTCCCTGCTCGCCAGTGGCCTCGACCGGGTGGTGGCGGTGGTGGCCGGCGTCTTGCTGGCCGTGGGGTTCGCCGCGCTGGTGCCACTGACCTGGTGGAGCCTCGGGGCACTGCTCTTCGTGGCCATCACGCTCGGACAGGTGCTGCGGCTGCGATCGAACCTCATGGAGGTGGCGATCAGTGCGATGCTCGTGCTGGGTGTGGGCTCCTTCGCCGCCGAGTCCGCGGCCTGGCAGCGCATCGGGGAGACGCTCGTGGGTGCCGCGGTCGGGGTGGCGGTGAACCTGCTCTTCCCGCCCAAGGTGGCCAGCGCCGACGCGGGTCGCGCCATCGACGGGGTGGCCGACTCGGTCAGCGAGCTGCTCGGGCGCGCCGCCGCCGACCTCGAGGGGCTCGTTGCCGGCGACGACGAGCCGGACGTCCCCGGAGCCGCACGGGTGTGGCTCGACCACGTGCGCCGGATCACCCACGACATCCCCCGGGCGGGTGCGGCGTTGCTGCACGCCGAGCAGGGGCGCCGGTTGAACGTTCGGGCGGTCGGTACGCCGAACGCCGGACCCGGGCTGCGCCAGGGGCTTGAGGCGCTGGAGCACTCCGCGGTCGCGATCCGCGGGATGTACCGCGCGCTGCTCGACAGCGCCGAGGACCCGGCGTGGTCGACGGCGGAGAGCGTCGACACCCTGCACGGGCTGGCGCAGACCTGGCGAGAGATGGCCGCTGCCGTCGACGCCTTCGGACAGCTGGTGGCCGACGAGGCGGGGCCCGCCGCGCGATGGGGCAACGTCGACGTCGACGTCGTGCGCGACGCCCTGCAGGGCTTGCACGAGGCGCGCGCCCGGTTGGAGGACGCGCTGACCAGCGGGTCGGCCGGGCCGCGCCTGGAGCTCGACGCGGCGGTGCTGTCCACCGTCAAGAGGCTGCTGCGCGAGCTCGACCTCGACCAGCGTCTCCGCCGTCAGGTCCGGCTGGCCCGGACGACGCCGCGGCGGGTGTCCCGGGCGGTGCCGCGCCGGGCGACCGGGGCGGGGCTGCCCCCGTCCCGGTCACCCGATGCTGCCGCTCCCGAAGACGAGACGCAGGTCATCGACAAGGTGCCCGACGAGCCGTCATGACCCGGCGGAGCGCCGGGCGTCCTGGACCTCGAGCTCCGACTGCCGGGCCACCTCGGTCATCGCCTGCGCGAGCTCGGGTATCGCGGAGGCTGCCAGGTGCACGCGGATCGGCGGGTCGCCTGGCTGGCTGCCCGCGTGCTCGCTGACTTCGAGGATGATGGTCGGCTCGCCGGGACGGTCGTCGTCGTCGATCATGTAGCTCGGCGAGATGCCCAGCTCCATCACGAAGATGTCGTCGCCCGGTGGGATCTCCTGCTCAGAGTCGTCCATGTGCCCGACGCTAACCGAGCCGGCCAGGGCCGCCAGGTCCGGGTCTCGGATCAGGGGCGGCGCACGACGTACGACGACGTCCAGATCCGGTCCACCTTGACCGGCGTGCCGGAGCGGCTGGCGTGCACGATCTTGTTGTGCCCGACGTAGATGCCCACGTGGTAGGCGTTGCCGCCGTTGACGAACACGATGAGGTCGCCGCGCCTCTTGTCAGTCTTGCGGATCCCGCGGAGCCCGGCCTTCTGCTGGTCGGTGGTGCGCGGGATGGTGCGCCCGACTCGCTTGTAGGAGTACATCGTCAGCCCCGAGCAGTCGAAGGCGTTCGGGCCGGTGGCGCCGTACCGGTAGGGGTCGCCGCGCTGCGCCAGCGCGACCCGCATGGCGCGGATCCGCTGCTTCTTGGTGGTCTTGGTGGCCTGGGCGGCCTCCGCTTGGTCACCGTGGTGCTGGGTCGGCACCCCTCCGAGGAGCCCGGTGAACAGGAGCACGCCGAGCAGGACGGCGACGGTGCGCACGGAGGCGCGTCGGGCAGCAGACATGGATGTCCCTTCGTCCACGCCTGTGAAATGTGACCTGTCGGGTTCGGGCTGACGGTGCCCGCTCATCGAGATGAGCTCACCCCAAGGCTCCAGATCGATCCGAGACGGAGCCGTGCTGCTTGGGTATCCCACTCCCACCCAGTCGTTCAGGGGCGCCCGGAGCGGGTGGGACTCGGCGCTCTCCGGACGGCGGCCTGGTGAGGCGCGCGGCGCAACTGTACGCACGGCCGGAGCGAGGCGCGGAACCGGCGTCGGCCGGTGAGTCGTCCGGTCGAGGTCAGCGGCGACCGAGGACGTCGACGACCGTTCGCACGATCTCCGTGGGGCAGTGCTCCTCCACGAAGTGGGAGACGCCCGCCAGGACCGTGGTCTCCGCCCGGAGCTGCGGCAGCGCCTGCGGCCACTGCTCGAGCACGGCGGGCTTGGCCAGCGGGTCCCAGCCGCGGGTCGTCGTACTGGTAGCCGTGGCCCCATACCGGCGTCTGCCGCACCATCCGCTTGGAGCTGCGCACGTTGCGCGGCGAGGCGAACGGTTGCCGGAACCCCGCCTCGGTCGCGTTCCCGCCGCCGGGACGCAGCTGGGCGGTCACCCGCGTCCCGGTCGTCGGGAGCCGGAGCACCGTGGTGTTGAGGACCACCAGGAGGACGACCGGCCCCGTGCCGTCGCCGTCGTAGTCGGGCGGTACGGCGGTCAGCGGCGAGTCACCAGGAACGTCGGAGAACACTACTGCGGCATCCTCGACTCGATGGCCTCGAGCCGCCGCTCCAGCCGCGCGAGGGTCTCGAGCACCTGGCGGTCGACCGACGACTCCTCCGCCTGGAAGGGCAGCTCCTCCTGGCGGACGAAGAGAGCAGCCAGCGACGCGCTCACCATGGCCATGAGCAGGAACCCGAGCACCATCAAGAGCCCGGAGAGCACGGCGCCTGCGGTCGTCTCGGGCGGCTCGCCGATGAATCCGACTGTGGTGATCAGGCTCGTCGCCCACCACAGCCCGCGCCCGAAGCCGCTCACCGTGTGCGTCTCGATCGCCGCTGCGGCGGCAGCCGACACGACCACCACGAGGACCGATGACAGCAGGGCGGGGACCAGCCACGCCGAGCTGATCGGGAAGCGACGAGGGCCGACGGCCAGCTGCCTCATTGAGGAGTCCTCTCGTGAGTCGGGTGCCTCAACCATGCCCTGCGGCGGCCACGACGCCAACGGTCGCGGCGTGGATCGAGTGGGGTTCACAACACCCCGAGCGGGGCCTTCGCCCCTGGCACGGCGGCTTCGCCGTGGCCACGCTGAAGGTGGTGTAACCCCCGGGAGAGGAGTGGACCGTGTCCAGTCCGAAGACCTTGTCGCAGGACCGGCGTGACCGCGCCATCCGCGCCCTGGCGCACCTGCAGCCGCAGCCGTCCGAGCACCTCCAGCTGGCGGTCCAGTGCCGGCACGCGCACCACCTGGCGGTGGTGTACGCGACGGATGTGGGGCCGGTCTACCAGTCCCGCACCGGGCCGCACAGCCACGGATCTAAGGACTTCATCGACACCGGCAGGAGCGGATCGCGGGGCGGTAGCGAGTACGTTGACCTGCTCGCGGGCGAGGCGGGAGCCGATGACGCCCTGCCCGCCTGGTGCGACTGCGGCCCTCGCACGCTTTCGCGCCGCGAGCTCCTCGGGCACGTCCGGCAGGGCGTGCGACACCTACGCGTGCCGTGAGGAAAGCAGGGTGACCTCGGGTGGACCGCGGGGGGCCACGGCCCCGGGACAGTGATCTCGTGTCCAGGGGACCAAGGGCTCTGGGCCTCGTCACTGAGCAGGAGCAGCGTAGGAATCGGCCTGCGAGACAGGCGAGGGAGCCGAAAGGCTGAGAGGCCAGGAAGTTGAGAAGCTCGACTGGCGACCCCCATCCACCTGATCCGGACAATGCCGGCGAAGGGAAATCGCCTCGCAGGTCCTTTGCTGTGCGCCGAGCGACGGGCGCGTCGGCGCACCCGACCGAGTTTGGGAGGGCATCGGTGAAACGCAGCAGCATTCGTGCGCAAGTGGTCACAGTGGCAGGGGCAGCGGTCGGGTCGGTGGTGACGGCACTGTTGGCCGTCCCGGCGGCCTCCGCGACGGTGGAGTCGTCGGAGGTGGTCCAGGCTCCGGCGGCGGGCTACACCGCCACCGTCCGCCGCACCTCCTACGGGGTGCCGCACATCAAGGCGGCCGGCTTCGCGGACCTCGGCTTCGGGACCGGCTACGTGCAGGCCGAGGACAACGTCTGCGTCATCGCCGAGGCGATCGTGACCGCTGACGGTGACCGTGCGGAGCATTTCGGTGCCACGGACAACAACGTGCAGAGCGACCTGTTCTTCCGCGACGTGAACGCCAGCGGCGTCGTCGAGAGCCTCCTCGAGGAGGAGCCGGACGGCGTGCACTCGCCGGGCCCGGAGGCCCGCGACCTGGTCCGGGGCTTCGTCGCCGGCTACAACCAATTCGTCGCGACCCAGGAGGTCACCGACCCCGCGTGCCAGGGCGCCCCGTGGGTGCACGAGATCACCGAACTCGACTACTGGCGGATGCTGCACGCCAGCCTCATCCGGGCCGGGTCGCGCGCGTTCCTGGGCGGCATCGTCGCCGCTGCGCCTCCGGAGGTCACGGTGCCGCGGTTCCTGCGGGCCGGTGCGGACGACGCCGACGCCATCCTGAGCGCGCCGGACGGTTCTTCCGCCGGGATCGGCAGCAACGCCTACGGGCTCGGCAGCCAGGCGACGGTCGGCCGCGGGGGGATGGTGCTCGGCAACCCGCACTTCCCCTGGGACGGTCCCGAGCGGTTCTACCGGCTGCAGCAGACGATCCCCGGCGTCTACAACGTGGAGGGCGCCACCCTGATCGGCAGCCCCATGGTCCAGATCGGCCACAACCGCACTCTTGGCTGGAGCCACACGGTCTCCACGGCACGGCGGTTCGTGCTTCGCAAGCTCGAGCTGGTGCCGGGCGACCCGACGTCCTACGTCGTGGACGGTGAGCCGGTGGCGATGACCCAGCGCAGCATCTCCGTCGGCGAGGTCACCAAGACCTTCTACGGCACGCAGTTCGGCCCGGTCGTGGTCAGCAGCCAGTTCCCCTGGAGCGCCACCACGGCGTACGCGCTGACCGACATCAACGACACCAACGCCCGTGCCGTCGACGGCTGGGTCGCCATGGGACAGGCCCGGAGCGTGCGGGACCTGAAGGCCGCGCTGGACCACTACCAGCACCTGCCGTGGGTCAACGTCATCGCCGCGGACTCCCGCGGAGAGGCGATGTACGCCGACCACTCCGTCATCCCGCGCGTCACCACCGCGCTCACGGACGGGTGCTTCGACGGCACGGCCGGCTTCATCTACGTCGCGACCGGCGTGGCGGTCCTCGACGGGTCGACGACCGACTGCGACCTCGGCACCGACCGCGACGCCGCGGTGCCGGGGATCTTCGGACCCCGCCACCTGCCGGTCAGGTTCCGCGACGACTACGTCACCAACTCCAACAACAGCTACTGGCTGGCGAACCCGAAGCAGCCGCTCACCGGCTTCGCCCGCATCATCGGGGACGAGAGGACCCAGCGCACCCTCCGGACCCGCTTGGGGCTGCGGATGGTGCAGCAGCGGCTGGCGGGCACCGACGGGCTGCCCGGCACCGCCTTCAAGCCGGGGCGGCTGTGGAAGGTGATGTTCGGCAACCGCATCTACGGCGGCGAGCTGGTGCGCGACGACCTGGTCGCGGCCTGCCGGCTCAACCCCACCGCGAACGCGAGCGACGGCCAGCCGGTGGACCTCACCGGTGCCTGTGACGCCCTGGAAGGCTGGGACCTCAAGGCGGACCTGGACAGCGCGGGGGCACATGTCTTCCGCGAGTTCGCGCTCGCCGGCGGGCTCGAGTTCGCCGACTCCTTCGACGTGGACCACCCGGTGACGACGCCGCGCATGCTGGCTTCCGACGACCCGACGGTGCTCAGGGCGCTGGCCGACGCCGTCCGGCGGCTGGACGGCATCCCGCTCGACGCGCCGCTCGGGTCCATTCAGACCGAGTCGCGCTCCGGGACGGCGATCCCCATCCACGGCGACCGGGACCAGGTCGGCGCGTTCAACGTCATCACCGCGCCGCGGGTCGCCGGGGTCGGGTACCCCAACATCGAGCACGGGACGTCGTACGTGATGGCGGTGAAGCTCGGGCGGAAGGGGCCGCGCGGCCGGCAGATCCTCAGCTACTCGCAGTCGACGGACCCGACCTCGCCGTGGTTCGGGGACCAGACGGAGCTGTTCTCCCACAAGGGCTGGGACACCATCAAGTACACGAACCGGCAGATCAAGGCCGACCCCGAGCTCGTGCGCTACGTGGTATCGAGCACGGGGTAGCCGTTAGCATCGCCGGATGGCGAACCGGCGCGTGGGCGGGCCTGTACCCGTCACCGCGCCGACCCCGGACGTGGAGGAGCACCGGCGCCGCCTCGGTCGGCGCGCGCGGCTGCTGGCCGCGGCGTCGGTCACCTACAACGTGGTCGAGGCGGTCGTGGCGGTCACGGCAGGTCTCGTGGCCGGGTCGGTCGCGCTGGTCGGCTTCGGGCTCGACTCGGTGGTCGAGGTCTCCAGCGGGCTCATCATCCTGTGGCAGTTCCGCCACCCGGTGCCCGAGTCGCGCGAGCAGCGCGCGCTCCGGCTGCTGGCGGTCTCGTTCCTCCTGCTCGCCGGGTACGTCGCCGTGGAGTCGGTGCGCGCCCTGTACGCCGGAAACCGACCGGAGACCTCGCCGGTGGGCATCGGGCTGGCCATCGCCTCTCTGCTGGTGATGCCGCTGCTGTCGTGGGCGCAGCGACGCACCGGCCGGGCCCTGGAGTCACGCGCGGTGGTCGCCGACGGCACCCAGACGCTGCTGTGCACCTACCTGTCCGGGGTGCTGCTCGTCGGGCTGGTGGCCAACACCGCCCTCGGGTGGTGGTGGGCCGATCCGGTGGCGGGTCTGGTCATCGCCGCGGTCGCCGTACGCGAAGGCGTGGAGGCGTGGCAGGGTGACGGGTGCTGCGCCACGACCGCATGCGGCGCCGAGCCAGACGACGCGGACGCACACGACAGGGAGGCATACACGTGACGGGGGACCATGGGCGGCGGCAACGCACGACGCACGGCGGGCACGCAGGTCACGTGCCCGATGCCACGTCGTCCGACGAGTCCGGATCCGACGCGCGCTACCTCGTCGCGGCCCTGGCGCTGATCCTCGTCTTCATGGTGGCCGAGGTCGTCATCGGCGTCCTCTCGGGGTCGCTGGCGCTGATCTCGGACGCGGGGCACATGCTCACCGACGCCGCCGCGATCGCCCTGGCCCTGACGGCGGCCCGGTTGGCCTCGCGCCCGCCGAAGGGCAGCCTGACCTACGGCTTGAGAAGGGTGGAGATCCTCTCCGCGCAGGCCAACGGCATCACCTTGTGGCTGCTGGCCGCCTGGTTCGTCTACGAGGCCGTCCGCCGCTTCATCGAGCCGCCACAGGTGGAGGGCGGGTTCGTGCTCGGGACCGCCCTGGTCGGGATCGTGGTCAACGTCGCGGCGACCTGGCTGATCAGCCGGGCCGACCGCACGTCGTTGAACGTCGAGGGCGCCTTCCAGCACATCCTCAACGACCTCTTCGCCTTCATCGCCACCGCCGCCGCCGGCCTGGTCATCGTGCTCACCGGCTGGGCCCGCGCCGACGCCGTCGCCGCGGTGGTGGTCGCCGTCCTCATGGTGAAGGGCGGCTGGGGGCTCCTGCGGGACTCCTGGCGGGTCTTCCTGGAAGCGGCGCCGGCCGACGTGGACGTCGAACAGTTCGACGCCGACCTGCACGGCGTCGAGGGCGTGGTCGAGGTGCACGACCTGCACGTGTGGGAGGTCACCTCCGGTTTCCCCGCGATGTCGGCCCACATCCTGGTCGGCGACGAGTGGGACTGCCACGAGCGGCGCGAGAAGATCGCGGCCCTGATCAGGGACCGCTACGGCATCGACCACAGCACCCTGCAGCTGGACCACCCGGCCGCGCAGGGTGTCATCGAGCCACAGAGCCTTCTCCAGGGACCCGGCGACGCACGGACCGGGAAGGGCGACGGTCACCCGCCGCGTCCGTGACCGGCCGCGTCCCGAGCGCTGGAGGAGTTCCGCGGGCGAGCGGCCCTGCGTACGGTGTCGGATGAGCCGAGGAGTGGACCCAGTGAGCAACCGCCGCCTTCTGATCTACGGGGCCTACGGATACACCGGGGATCTCATCGCCCGTGCGGCGGTCGCCCAGGGGTGGTCACCCGTGCTGGCCGGCAGGGACGCGGCGCGCGTGCACCGGCTCGCCGCGGAGCTGGGTGTGGACGCACGCCCGTTCGCCCTCGTGGCGGCGGCCGAGCACCTCGACGACATCGATGTCGTGCTGCACTGTGCAGGTCCGTTCTCCGCCACGGCGGCGCCCATGATCTCCGCCTGCCTGTCCAACCGCACCCACTACCTCGACATCACCGGTGAGATCGACGTGTTCGAGAGCGCGTTCGTCCTGGATCAGGCGGCGGCGGCCGCTGGGGTGGTGATCTGTCCCGGTGCGGGCTTCGACGTCGTGCCGACCGACTGCCTGGCAGCGCGCCTGGCCGAGGAGCTCCCGGACGCCACCCGGCTGTCGCTGGCGTTCCGGGCGCCTGCTGCACTGTCACCCGGCACCTCCAAGACCACGGTGGAGGGGCTGGCAGGAGGAGCGAAGCGGCGGTCCGGCGGAGAGATCGAGACGGTCAGGTTCGCCTCCGAGATCCGCATGATCGACTTCGGTGACGGGCCGAAGCCGGCCGCAAACGCCGCGTGGGGCGACGTGGCGACGGCGTACCGGTCAACGGGGATCGGCGACATCACCGTGTACATGGCGCTGCCTCCGGGCCAGATCACGCAGCTCAAACGGCTGAACGCGATCCGCCCGGTCGTGGGGCTGCCCCCCGTCACGTGGCTGCTCAAGAAGATCGCCGGCAGGGCGAAGGGGCCGGACGCCGAGGCCCGGGCATCCCAGCACACCGACGTGTGGGGCGAGGTCGAGAACGCAGCCGGTGAGACCCGGGTCGGCCGGATCAGGGTGGCGAACCCGTATGCGCTGACGGTCGACGCCAGCCTGGGGCTCGCGCGACACCTCCTCGACCACCCGCCGGACGTCGGGGGGAGCCGGACACCGTCCCAGCTCGTCGGGTGGCGGTTCGTGGAGACCCTTCCCGGAAGCGAACCGATCACGGTGACCGCCTGACTGGGGGTGACCTCCAGGCGGGACCCGACGACGAACGCGAACAGTTTACGCCGATGATCTGCCCGTCGGTTTCGTCCCGACCGGAGCCATCCACGACGATGCCGCTCTGCTCCTGGTCCGCCGCTTCGCACGTCTGGCTGCGGCGACTGCGCGGGGTGGGGCATGCTTCGGTGGACGACGACGTGTTTGGGAGCGGTGTGGGGACGCAGCCAGGTTCGGGAGGCGGCGGGCGAGGCGCGATGGTGCCGTGGATGGCTCGTTGGACGGCCGCGTATCTCGTGGCTGTGCTTCTGAGCCGTCTCACCTATGTCTCCGACATGCCGGTCGCGCAGTTGTGGCCGGCCGGCGGGGTTGCCTTGGGGTGGGCGGTGTCGGGTGGCCTGCGTCGGTTGCCCTGGGTCGCTGTCGGGGTTGCCGCCCCGATGACGTTGCACGGGCTCCTGCTCTCGGATGACCACCTGGCGGTGGCACTGTTCGCGGCGGCGCACGCCGGTCAGGCGGTGGCGGTCGGCGGCTGGTTCCTGTGGCTGCGCCGCCGCACCCGGCGACCGGACTGGCCCGAGGACACCCGCGGGCTGGTGGCGCTGACGGCGTGCGCGCTTGCCGGCGCCGTCGCGGTGGTGCCACTGGTCTGGTGGGGAACGACGTTGCTCTACGGCGTGTCGACACCCGAGGTGGCCGCAGCCTGGGTGCTGCGGAACACGGTGAGCACCCTCGTCGTCGGTGTGCCGGTGCTGGAGCTGATCCGGGCAAGGGGGTCGGGCGAGTTCCCCGGGAACCGGCCGACGTGGACCGACCTCACAGTGCTGGGACTGGGGGTGGGTGCGACCGCGCTCTTGCTCGTGGATTCTTCTCTGGCCGTGGCGGTGCCGTTCGCCGTGATGGCGCTGCTGGTCTGGGTGGGCTCTCGGATGTCTCCGCTGTGGGCCGCGCTGGTGGTCTGCCTGTTGGTGGCCCTGGCCACGGCCGCTCTGGTGCACCACGCGCCCCCGTTCGCGACGATCGAGGGCCCGATGACCCGGACCTTCGTGTTCCAGGTCTTCACGGGCCTCGCCGCCCTGACCACGCTGGCGCTGAGTCAGGCCGGCCGCGAACGGGCCCGTCTGACTGGTGAGCTGGCCCGGTCCCACCAGGACTCCTCGCGACGCGCCCGGCTGCTGCAGGCGGTCGCGGGCGCCATGACCGAGGAGGTCCTGGTCTACGACGAGGACCACCACCTGGTGTGGTCCAACACCGACCTTGCCGGCGACACGGCGGAGAGCCCGGTCGAGCCCGTGGAGCTCCGCGGTCTGGACGGACGGCCCATGGCCCTTGCGATGATGCCGTGGAGCCGGGCCTTCGCCGGTGAGCCCGTGACCGGGGCCCGCTTCCTGCGCGAGCGCATCGACGGGCCACCGACGGTGGTGGAGGTGAGTGCCTCGCTGCTGGCCGACCGTGAGGGGGCCGAAGCTGAGCGGCTGGTGGTGCTCGTCGTGCGTGACGTGACCGACCAGCACCGCAGCGTTGAGGACCTGCGCTCCTTTGCGGGCGCCGTCGCCCACGACCTGAAGACCCCGCTCACGGGACTCCTGGGGTTCGCGCAGAGCGCGCAGGACGAGCTCGAGGAGATGGCCGAGGACGGGCTGGACGTCGCCTCGGTGAGGCGGCTCCTCGATCGCAGCGAGGCCGCGGGTCAGCGGATGGACCGGCTGATCGGTGACCTGCTGGACCTCTCGGCCAGCGACCGGACCCAGCTGCACCCGACCCCGCTCGACCTGACGGCGCTGGCCGGACAGGTGGCCGCCGAGGTACGCGAGGCACACCCCGAGGCCGGGATCGACCTGCCAGCGGCGCCAGTTCACGCCCGGGCCGACCCGCGCCTGGTCCGACAGCTGCTGCGCAACCTCATGGGCAACGCAGTCAAGTACGCCATCCCGGGAGAACAGCCACAGATCACCGTCACGCTGCGGTCGATCGGGGATCGCGTGCTGGTCGCCGTCGCCGACCGCGGAGTCGGCATCCCGCCGGGCGAGGAGGCCCTGGTCTTCGAGCCGTTCAGGCGCGCTTCCAACCACGGAGGGGTGGCGGGCTCGGGGCTCGGCCTGGCCACCTGCGCCCGAGCCGTCGAGCGGCACGGGGGCCGCATCGCTGCCGCTCCCCACGACGGTGGCGGCACGGTCGTCACCTTCGACCTGCCCGCCTCCGAGCACCGGGCCGGCCGTACAACGCACGCCGACGGGGAGTTGATCTCATCCCCACCCCGAGGAGCCTGAGCGGGTCGCCTGAGGATCCGTCGCCTGGTGGTCGGCGAGGCACATGCCTCGGGGCACCGGGCAAGACGCCTTCGCGGCCTTGCCGGGCTTGGTGTCCTGGGCTGCCGTGTGGATGACCCGTCGTGTCTGCTCTCGGGAAGACTCGCGGTGACGGATCTCGGTGAGGCTGCGGACGCTGCTGGATGCGACCGGGCTGACTGCCGTCAGCGGTTTGGTCGGCACAGTGCCTGGCATGTCGTACTCAAGTGACCTGACAGATGAGCGCGGGACCGGACCTGCGGCGCGTGGTGGACGCGATGCTCTACATCTCCCACACCGGCTGTCAGTGGCGGTTCCTGCCGGAGTCGTTCGGGCCGTGGACGCGGGCGTGGTCGCAGTTCCGCCGCTGGTCGCGCAATGGCACCTGGGCGCGGGCGTTGACGGTGCTGCATCAGGCGGCACGTGCCGCGGATGGTCGTCCGGAGACGATGCCGTCGATGGTGGTCATCGACACGCACCTGGGGCGCGGGGCCTCCAACGGTGGGTTCACTTTCCACGACCGTGGCGGTCCCTATGGTCGGACCAAGGGCGCCAAGCGGGTGGTGGCGGTCGACGTGACCGGGCTCCCTGTGGGGGCGCTGGTCGTGCCGGCCTCCACGCACGAGAACGGGGCCAGTGAGCTGATGCTCGAGCACCTGAGCAGGCAGAGCGTCACCGGCCGGCTGGAGCTCGTCCTGGTGGACCGCGGGGTCACCGCCGCCGCTGCCCGCAGGCTCGGTCGGCACCACGACCTCGAAGTGCGCCGGGTCGGGTGGGACGACAAGCAGCCGGTGTTGCGGCCCATCCGGCACTTCTGGGGGTCCGGGACTACGCGTCGGCTTCGTGACGCGGCAGTCGTGCCTGCATCCGCTCTACCGCCTCGGCGAGAGGGGCCAGGCGCTTGTCGATGGTGAGCTGGATGATCTCGGGGTTCGTCGCGAAGTAGTGGTGAGCGAGGAAGTCGCGCATGCCCGCGATGTCGCTCCACGGGATCTCGGGCTCCGTCGCGGTCAGCTCGGGACTGACTGCCTTGACCGCTTCGCCGATCTCCAGGAGTCGCATGGCGACCGCGTCGATGACGATCTCAACTGAGATAGGGCCATGCTGGAGGTGGGAGCGGATCGACGTGATGGCTGAGGCGATGTCATCGAGCCGGTCGGCGTCGGAGCGATTCACAGTGGCAGCAAGTCCTTCGAGGCGCGGGAGCGTACGCGCTCCTTGAGACCGTTGCGCGGCACCAGGTCGACGGGCACACCGAGGACGTCTTCTAGTTCGCGCTTGATGCCGATGATGTCGATGATGTCGGTCCCGGGTGCGAAGTCGACAAGCAGGTCGACATCGCTGTCTTCGCGATCGTCGCCCCGTGCGGCGCTGCCGAAGATCTCGGGGTTCGTGACGCCGTGACGGCGCAGCACCTCGAGCAGCTCGCCACGGTGGGCCGCCACGCGGCGGCCGGTTGGGCCGCTGAGGGGCTTGCGGGTCGGCGTTGCCGTCTCGGCCATGACTTCATCGTATCGGCGGCCAGGCACGGCGGCTCCGCGCGTGTTGTCGAGGGCGACATCAATGTTGCTGACGAGTCTGGCCACCTGGGCGAGGGAGCTGTACGTCGGCGAACGCGCGATGAGCCGCGTCAGCGAGTCGATGTCGATGCCTGCGATCTCCATCAGGCGGTTCACCAGTGCGTCTCCGTCGTCCTTCGTGAACCGGCTGCGCAGGGCCAGGGGAGCGAGGAGTGACCGGAGCCGCTCGAGGTCGACGTCCCGCTTGCGGGAGGCGTCGCGGAGTGCGTCGGCGACGAGGCTGAGGTCGCCCACCTCTTCGATGAGATCGGCGATGGTGCGCTCCATCGTCATGACCGGCAGGCCATCGACGAGCGTGACGTCGCGGGGGTCAAGGGTGCGCTGTCGGTATCGGATGGCACCGCGCTGGCTCTGTCGCCGAGTGGGGGAGACGAACTCGTGCCGCAGGGCGCGGAAGCCACCGATGCCGTGCAGGTCGGCGGCGGACTCTCCCGCCACAACGACACCGTTGGCGAGGTCCTTGATGCGCGCCTCGCCCATCGTCTTCGGATCGGTGCTGAGCCAGGCTGCCTTCAGGTCGTCGTGCGGGCCGGCGGGAGCACCGGCGTCCTTGTAGATCCCGTGAGCGAGGCGTTCCAGCTGGCCGTCGCCGGTGAGTCGGGAGAGGTCGAGGCGTGTGATGCCGTGCATCCTGGCTTGAGCCGACGTCACCATGCCCCACTGGTGGGGGGTGACCTCAGCGAGCACGCGGAGGGCATCCTTCGACTTCATGCTTGGAGTGTATCTCTGAAATAGATACATTCCAAGTGACAGATGAGCCATCAGGGCCCCAGCGCTGGTCCGGCGGAGGGCGTCGTGCGGTGGAAGTCGTCGACAAGGCCCGCACTCCGGGTTCGCCGTGCGACGAGATCCTTCACCCGGTAGGAGAGCGCGGCGGTGGGGTGGTCGACAGGCAGCGGCTTGCGGGGCGACGGCAAGCTCGAGCATCCGCTGGGCATCGACGCCCTTGCGCTGGATGCTGTCGAGGTACTTCGCCAACTGACCGGTCTGCTCATCGCGATTCGCGACCTACGCGACGATCCGCTCCTGCCAGACGTCGAGGGCTTCGCCGTACCGGGCGTTGATCCGGTTGCTGAGGTTGCGGTGGTACGCCGCCTCAGCGTCGTCCAGCTCGACAGCACCCCTCGGCGCGCGACCTCGCCGGCCAATGCGCTGACTCGGCGCGAGCGCGCGGAAAGGTAGGGACCCCAGCTCGGATGGTCGACGACAACCTCGGGGTGCCCGGGAGCCAGGGGAGAGCCCTGGTCCGGCGTCCTCGTGGTCAGCGCCGAGCCTGGATGCAGCCACGGCGACCGCATCGGCGTACCGCGTGACCGCGTCGTGCAGCTGGGCCTCCGGCGAAGCGCCCGTAGCTTGCGCCGTGGTGGCGGAGACGGCGGCACCGTCGCGGGCGAGGATCCCTTGGAGCACCTCGGTCGCGGTCAGCGCACGTTCTTCGGTCGGGCTGGGCAGGGCGCGTGTCTCATCCGAGCCGAGGACGAGGTGGGCGTGGTTCTCGACGCGACCGCGGGTGAGCATCGTGTAGAGCAGCTGCCGGTCCTCCGCGCCCGTGACGATGCCGTGGACGACGTCCGTGGTGATGCCCTGGGCGGCGTGCACCGTGGAGGCGTAGCCGAGCTCGAGGTGGGCGGCGACGTAGTCGGCGGGCAGCGTCGCATGGAGCCGCGAGGCGAGATGTCGCACGGCCAGGCCGCCGTCCGCGCGCACAGCCTCGACTTGCCAGCGGTCGCCGTTCTTGACCCAGTCCGTGCCGCTCACGCCGAGCCGTCGACCGTTGCGGCGGCTGATCACCACGTCGTCGACGTGGGCCGCGCAGCCATCCGAGAGCGGCGCGGATGCTCCGGCGGGCCCGCGGCAGGCTGGGCTCGCAGGTTCAGCTTCCGGACGAGTCCACGCGTCGGCGCGAGCATGAGGCAGTCCCGACCGCCGGCGCGCTCGCGCTGCCAGGCCTCGAAGACCTCATCGACAGAGCTGTCGGCGTCGCCGACGTGAACCCGATCGTTGTCGAGGTAGAAGCCCAGCGCGGACTGGTCGCCCTCGCGCAGCGCCAGCGACGCCTCGGCCTCGCCCGGATCGGCGAACCGCACGAGCTCGTCCAGCCGAACCGCACCGTGGGTGGCCAGCCGAGATGTCGCTGCTCCTCGCCGAGGCGATCCCGCTGGGCAACGGCATCCAGATCGTCTCGCCAGTGGGTCGGACGTGAAGGTCGTCCAGGCGCGCCTGCGGCACGCCTCGGCGAAGACGACCCTGGACACCTACGCGCATCTTCGGCCCGACTCCGACGAGTCCACCCGCAGTGCGATCGACTCGGTGATGCAGGCGCGTGCGGCGAAGAAGGAGAGCGGCTCAGCTGCCGAGTGACTTCCTCACGTCGGCCAGCAGCAGGTACAGGTGGAGCTGGTCTGTAGGGGAGCGTCTGAAGCCAAGCTGCTCATAGAACGTGGCGGCCTGCTCATGCAGCGCGTGGACGAGCAGGATGCGCACGCCGATCCGGTCCGCGGCAGCCAGCGTGGAGAGGATCGCGTCGCGGACGAGGAACCTGCCGAGGCCCGAGCCCTGGGCCTTGGCGTCGATAGCGAGGCGTCCCATCAGCACGGCAGGCACGGGGTTGGGCGCGTTGCGGCGGACCTTGCCGGGGAGGTCGGCATGCTCGACCGCCACGGCTGACAGCGTGTAGTAGCCCAGGACCTTATCCGTGTCGCCGTCGACGCAGACGTAGCACCGCCCGCGGTCGGCGAGGTGGTTGGTGAGCGCGCGGTCGGCGAGGTAGCGGTCGAGCGAATCTTCGCCGGAGTCGAAGTCGGTCTTGTTGTCGCTTGCCTTGATGGGGCGCGGCTGCTGTGGATTCACTTGTCCCAGGGGGCGGGCTCGTTGAGCAGCTCCGCCAGCTCGGGGATGCGCTTGGCGGGGCGGTCGAGGATCGCGGCGAACTCGGTCCAGGCGGCGTCATCGAGGCGGAACACGCGTCGGTCGGCGAGGGTGTCCTCCGCGCGGGTGACAGCGGCGGTCGTGACGAACTCGGTCAGCGACTGCCCGGTGACGGCGGCGGCGTCACGAATCAGGGCGTCCTGATCCGGGGTCAGGCGCATGGCAAGGCGGGCTTCCTTGCGGCGAGTGGATGCGGGTGTCACGGTCATGCCACCGATGTACGCCTGTTGTACAAACGACGCGAGTGTGCGGCTGCGGGTTCCCCACGGTCGGCATGGGTCCGCAACGGAGTGTCTTGCGGACTATTTGCGGACTGGGGAGAAACGGGCCGGCCCCTGAAACTGCGTTTCCGCAGGCCAGGGGCCGGTTGGCGACGACTGAAGGATCAGATGTCGTAGTAGAGCTCGAACTCGTGCGGGTGCGGACGCAGCGCGATCGGCTGGATCTCGTTGGTCCGCTTGTAGTCGATCCACGTCTCGATCAGGTCGGGGGTGAAGACGCCACCCTCGAGCAGGTAGTCGTGGTCGGCCTCGAGCGAGTCGAGGACGGCATCAAGCGTCGCGGGAACCGTGGCGACCTCGGCGTGCTCGTCCGGGGGCAGCTCGTAGAGGTCCTTGTCGATGGGCTGCGGCGGCTCGATCTTGTTCTTGATGCCGTCGATCCCGGCGAGCAGCATCGCGGAGAACGCGAGGTAGGGGTTCGCCGACGGGTCGGGGCAGCGGAACTCGATGCGCTTTGCCTTCGGGTTCGAACCCGTGATCGGGATGCGGACCGACGCCGAGCGGTTGCGCTGGCTGTAGACCAGGTTCACCGGCGCCTCGAAGCCCGGCACCAGGCGGTGGTAGGAGTTCACGGTCGGGTTCGTGAAGGCCAGCAGCGAGGGGGCGTGCTTGAGCAGACCGCCGATGTAGTAGCGCGCCATGTCCGAGAGACCGGCGTACCCGGCCTCGTCGTAGAAGAGCGGCTCGCCCTCGTTCCAGATCGACTGGTGGCAGTGCATGCCGGACCCGTTGTCGCCGAAGATCGGCTTGGGCATGAAGGTCGCGGTCTTGCCGTTGCGCCAGGCGACGTTCTTGACCATGTACTTGAACTTCATGACGTCGTCGGCCGACTTCAGCAGCTCGTCGAAGCGCCAGTTGATCTCGGCCTGGCCGGCGGTGCCGACCTCGTGGTGGGCACGCTCGACGATGAGTCCGGCCTTCTCCAGCTCGACGACGATCTCGTCGCGGAAGTCGCCGAAGTGGTCGTAGGGCGCGACCGGGAAGTAGCCGCCCTTGTACTTGACCTTGTAGCCCCGGTTGTTCTCGGTGGCGCCGGTGTTCCAGGCGCCGGCCTCGGAGTCGATGTGGTAAAAGCCTTCGTTCTGGCTGGTCTGGAAGCGGACCGAGTCGAAGACGTAGAACTCGGCCTCGGGCGCGAAGTAGGCGGTGTCGCCGATGCCCGTGGACTTCATGTAGGCCTGAGCCTTGCGCGCGATGTTGCGCGGGTCGCGGCTGTAGGCCTCGCCGGTGAGCGGGTCGTGGATGAAGAAGTTCACCACCAGCGTCTTGCTGGCCCGGAACGGGTCGAGGTACGCGGTGGTCGGGTCCGGGAACAGCGACATGTCCGACTCGTGGATCGCCTGGAAGCCGCGGATCGAGGAGCCGTCGAAGTTCAGGCCGTCGTCGAAGACCGACTGGTCGAAGGACGACACCGGCACCGTGAAGTGCTGCATGATGCCAGGCAGGTCGCAGAAGCGGACGTCGACCATCTCGATCTTCTCGTCCTTGATGTACTTCAGAAGCTCGTCGCTGTTTGCGAACATTCGTCCTCCTTGACCGCGGGCCGCGGTCAGATATCGGGCCCAGGCTGAGATGTGATGCGACGCTGCACCGGTGCCGCCGAAGGTACGGGCGGGCTGTTGCTCCACCGTATCCCGAATGTTTCGGCCGTGTTACGGCCGCCGGTGCCTGCGACGCTGCCGCTACGTTGGGCGCCATGAGCTCCGAAGCGCCGCTCGGCGAGCAGCAGTACGCCGGCGAGCGACTCGGACTACCCGAGTCGGGCCCCGGCTCGGTCGCGGGCTGGGGGCGTCGGGTGGCAGCGCTCTTCGTCGACTGGATCGCGTCCTCGCTGGTCGCGGCGGTGATCTCCAGAGCCGTCTCCGCCGGGCCGGACACCGACCGGTTGCTGCCGCTGCTGGTGTTCCTCGCGGAGGTCACGCTCTTCACCGGGGTGGCCGGCGCGTCGTTCGGCCAGCTGGCGCTGCGGATCGTCGTCGTACGTCTGGACCGGCGACCGCTGACGATCCTGCACGCGCTGGTGCGCACGGTGCTGATCTGCCTGGTGATCCCGCCGGTGGTGTTCAACCGGGACAACCGCGGGCTGCACGACCTCGCGGTCGACACCATCACGCTCCAGCGCTGAGCCGCCGGGCCGCCGGCGGGACCGCTACCGCTGGATGGTGAGGATCGCGTCGTCGAGGTATCCGCTGCGGAACCCGGCCTCGCAGTAGGCGAGGTAGAACTCCCACATCCGGCGGAACGTGTCGTCGAAGCCGAGGTCGCGGACCTCGGACCAGCTGTCGAGGAAGCGCTCGCGCCACAGCCGCAGCGTGTGGGCGTAGTGGGCGCCGATGCGGCGCGACGCGGACAGCCGCAGGGTGGTGTGCTCCTCCAACACCTGCTCGATCGCCTCCACCGACGGCAGCAGGCCGCCCGGGAAGATGTACTTCTGGATCCAGCCGTAGGTGTTGCGGGTGGCCAGCATCCGGTGGTGCTCGAGCAGGATCGCCTGGATCGCGACGCGGCCGCCGGGAGCCAGGACGTCGTCGATCTTCGCGAAGTACGTCGGCCAGAACTTCTCCCCGACGGCCTCGATCATCTCGACGCTCACCACGGCGTCGTACATCCCGTGCTCCTCGCGGTAGTCGCGCAGCACCACGTCCACCCGGTCGGCGACGCCCGCCAGCGCGATCCGCTCACGGGCCAGCTCCGCCTGCTGCGCCGACAGGGTCAGCGTGGTCACCACGGCCCCGCGCTGGGCGGCCCGGATCGCGAGCGTGCCCCAGCCGGTGCCGATCTCCAGCAGGCGCGTGCCGCGACCGACCGCCGCGGCGTCGAGCACGGCGTCCACCTTGGCGAGCTGGGCGCCCTCGTGGTCGGCCTGCGTCGGCGCGGGGTCGAGCCGGTCGAAGACCGCCGAGGAGTAGGACAGCGAGGGGTCCAGGAACAGCGCGAACATGTCGTTCGACAGGTCGTAGTGCCGGTGGACGTGCTGGCGGGAGTTCTCCACGCTGTTGTGCTCGCCGTCGTGCAGTCGGGGGAGGACCGCGTGCCGGAGCCGGTAGAACGCCGGGGGCACGAGGTCGGTGAGCCGCTCGGCGAAGGGGGTCAGCGCGTCGGCGAGGTCGGTGCCGGGGGCGGCGTCCCACTCGCCGGCCATGTAGGCCTCGCCCAGGCCGATCATCGGGGTCTCGCCGATGCGCGCGAAGAAGGCCTCCGGTGTGCGGACCTGGATCGCCGGCGCGTCCTCGTGGGGCCGTCCCAGGTGGCCGCCACCGGGCATCAGCACGGCCACCGGCACCTTCCGCGCGATCCGGGAGAGCGCCCACTTCGCGGCCCGGGCGCGCACCCCGTACGCCGGTGGCGCGGGCATCGGCCTGGCCGGCGCGGTCCGGCCGCTCTCCAGGGTGTCGCTCACGTCGAACGTGGGGTCCAGCGTCGAGGTCATGCGGTTCCTCCTCGGGTGGGGGCGGTACGGCGGGGGACGACCGGCAGGCGGCGGAGCCACAGCCGGATCCCGTGCCAACGGATCAACGCGCTGACGCGCTGGGATGCGAAGGGGTCACGGAGCCAGGCCCGGAGCACGTTGCTCCGGGTGGCGGGGCGCAGCGCGCCGTGGACGGCGCCGGTGAAGACGGCGACGTCGTGCTGGGTGAGGGTGATCGCGACCGAGACGTCGGACGTCGTGAGCCGGGCGCGGATGTCGTAGCGGCCCTCGACGGCGAAGAAAGGCGACACGTAGAACGCCTTGTCGGCGACTGCCCGGATTGCCGATGGTTGCGTTCGTTCCCCGTGCCCGGTCGTCGGCGTCGGCGGCGGCTCCGTCGCGGGGAGCGGGTAGGTGTGCCGCTCGCCGTAGGTGTTGTGGACCTCGGCCACCAGCCCCTCGAGCCGGCCGGCCGCGTCGAAGCAGAAGTAGGTGGTGAGCGGGTTGAAGACGTGACCCGCGGTCCGGGCGTTGGTCAGCACCTGCACCCGGGCCGCGGACCAGGAGAGCGCGTGCTCGTCCAGGGTCGCCCGGATCTTCTCCGGCAGCGGCGCGTCGCCGGGCTGGAGGTGGTCCCGGCTCCGGATGCCCAGGAGCGGGCGCAGCCACCGGGGGAGCGAAGCCTCCGGGTCGGCGGCGTCGACCAGCCACGCCGTCGTCCGGTGCTCGAACGCGTAGTCGACGGGGTGGCGCCGCCGGTGCGACACGGTCGCGTCGACGGCGTACGCCTGGTCGGCAGCCGGGCTCACCACGGCGCCCCGAGGGCTGCGGCGGCGGCCAGCCCGGAACGGCAACCGTCCTCGTGGAAGCCCCACCCGTGGTAGGCGCCGGCGAACGCCAGCCGGTCGGTGTTGAGCGTGGCCAGCTCCGTCTGGGCGGCGACGGAGGCGCGGGTGTACGTCGGGTGCTCGTAGACCATCTCGGCGACCACGTCGCGCGGCGGCGTGGCAGTGCCCGGGTTGAGGGTGACCACGAGGGGATTCTCCTCCGGATGTCCCTGGAGGCGGTTCATCCAGTAGGAGACGCGCGTGCGGTCCTCCACGGCCGTGCACGACTCGAGCCGGTAGTTCCAGCTGGCGCGCAGGCCGCGCCGGGCCGGGAGGTACGACTCGTCGCGGTGCAGGAAGGTGTGGTTGCTGGAGTAGCCGAAGGCACCCAGCAGCCGCTGCTCGTCGTCGGTGGCGTCGGTGAGGAGCGCGAGCGCGGTGTCGGCGTGGGTGGCCACCACCACCTTGTCGAAGCTGGCCGCCTCCACGTGGTCGCTGTGGCCGCCGGCCGCCCGGGTCTCCAGCAGCACGCCGTCCGGCTTGCGGCTCACCGCCACGACCCGGGTGCCGGCCCGGACCACGTCCAGGCGCCGGGTCAGCGCGTCGACGTACGTCCTGGAGCCGCCGACCACCGTGTGCCAGGTGGGCGCGTCGCCGAGGATGAGGAAGCCGTGGTGGCGCAGGAAGGCGAAGAGGTACGCCGCCGGGTAGTCGAAGGCCTCCCGGTGACCCATGGACCAGACGCAGGAGACGACCGGCAGCGCGTAGTGGGCGATGAAGGAGTCGTCGAAGCCCTCGCGGGCGAGGAACTCGCCGTAGGTGAGGTCCTGGGAGGGGTCGTCGAGGAGGGTCAGCGCGGCACGCTGGAACCTCCGCACCTGCAGCAGCAGCCGCCAGAAGCGGGGGTCGGCCAGTCGGCGGCGCTGGCCGAAGATGCCCGCCGCGCCGCGCCCCCCGACGTAGCCGAGGCCGCAGCCGGCACAGGTGATGCCCATGCTCATCTCGGTCGGTCGGGTCTCCACGCCCAGGGCGGCGAACAGTCGGCGCAGCTCCGGGTACGTCCGGTCGTTCAGGACGATGAACCCGGAGTCGACCCCGACCGGGCTGCCGTCCGCCCCGGGGACCTCGTGGGTATGGGCATGACCGCCCAGCCGGTCCTCGGACTCGAAGAGCGTGACGTGGTGGGAGCCCTGGAGGGCGAAGGCCGCGCTGAGCCCCGAGATCCCGGCGCCGACGACGGCCACGCGCGGGCGGTCGGGGGCGAGGGCCTGCTGGGAAGAGGTCATGTCCCGGGTTCGGGGCCGGGCCGCCGGGGGTTTGGTGGACCCGGCCAGCACGGGACCAAGGTCCCGGATCCGGCGTTTGGGCGCGGCGGTCGGCCGGCGCGGCTGGGGGCCGGTCGTTAGCCTGACGCCATGCGCACCCTGAGGACCACGCTCACCGCGGCGGCGGCAACCGCGCTGCTGCTCGCGACCGGGGGCTGCGGCGGCGACTCGGAGGAGGCCGCCGCGACGACGCCGTCGGCGACTCCCTCGAGCCCGAGCCCGGCCACCCCGTCGACCGGCGACAGCAGTGCGGACGGCCAGCGGGACGGCGACGCGGCGCACGGCGGCGCGAGCGGCGAGGCTGCCGCCTTCCTGGAGCGTCTCGAGGCGGGCATGGGCAAGCGGGGCTCGGCGCACGTCGCGGTGCGGATGCGCGGTCCCGCCTCCATGACGGCCGAGGGCGACACCCGCTACGGGCCCGACGGCAGCGAGATGCGGATGCGGATGCGGATGGCCCGGATGGCGACGGGCACGATCCAGATGGTCGTCGTCGACGGCACGGCGTACATGTCGATGCCCGGGGTCACCAAGCCCGGCACCTTCTTCGAGGTCGACCCCAGCAACCCGGCGCTCGCCGGGCTCGGTGACGGCCTCGCACCCACCGACTCGCTCGCGGCGTTCGAGGCCGGACTGGAGTCCGTCGACGAGATCGGCCCGGACCGCCTCGGCACGGTCCCGGCCACCCGCTACCGGCTGCACGTCGACGCGGCGGCGGCGCTCGACGCCGCCGGGCAGGCAACCGTGCCGGGGATGCCGGACGAGCTGGTGTACGACGTGTGGCTCGACGGCGACGACCACATGCGCCGGTTGACCTACGAGCTGGCCGGGACCACGCTCACCGTCGACATGACCCGCTGGGGGCAGGACGTCGACATCGAGGCGCCGGCGCCCGCCGACGTGGTCGACCCGCCGCCGGGCCTCTGACGAGCCCCTGAACGAACCGCTCCTGGCTGGCTGGCTGCCTGGCTGGCTGGCTGGCTGGCTGGCGTCAGCGGCCGCGGAGGTTGCCGCGCATCCCCTTCATGCTGGTGGGGACGGGGCCCTTGGGCAGGGGCATGTTGGGGCGCGAGGCGTCGAGGGCCCGCAGCCGCGCCAGCAGGGCGGTCATCTCCGCCGGCTGGATCTGCCGCTTCATCTTGGTCACGTGGCGGGTCAGCTTCCCCAGCGGCACCTCGCCCTCGCCGTACCCGACGACGACCTCGTGGATCGGGGCCTCGGACGCGACCCGCTGGTGCTTGACCCGCTCCGAGGCCATCAGGGACTTCAGCCGGTTGGGGTTGCCCTCGCCGACGAGCACGATCCCCGGCGGGCCGACCACCCGGTGCACCACGTCCTGCTGTCGGTTGAACGCGACCATCTGGTCGGTCTTCCATCCGCGCTTGAGCATGCTCAGCACGGCCACCGCGGCACCGGGCTGGCCCTCGATCTGGGCGACCTGCGACTTGGTGGCCCGCCGGCCGAACACGATGAGCGCCGCGAGCACGCCGATCAGCAGCCCGGAGAGCAGGTCGAAGACGAACCATTGCGGCGGGATCAGCCAGAACAGCGCGTAGCCCACGATCGAGAAGAACACGAACGTGCCGAGCAGGATGAGGCCGATCTTGGGGTCGCCCTGCTTGGTGAGTCGGTAGGCCTGCATCAGCTGGCGGATGCGACCCTGCTTGCCGGACTTGGCCATGGCCCTCTGACTTCCTGCCCTCGACGGTCTGTGGTGCTGGACGTTCCGCGCGGCGCCGCGCGGGCTCCGTGGACCGGAGCCGATCGATTCTCTCAGACGGGGGCGCCGGCCCGGTCCTCGGAACGACGGCGGTCCATCGCCTGGCGGTACAGCCGCCCCGCGCGGTACGACGAACGCACCAGCGGACCGGACATCACCCCGGCGAAGCCGATCTCCTCGGCCTCCTCGGCCAGCTCCACGAACTCCTCGGGCCGCACCCACCGCTCGACGGGGTGGTGGCGCACCGACGGGCGGAGGTACTGCGTGATGGTCACCAGCTCGCAGCCGGCGTCGTGCAGGTCCTGCAGCGCCTGGCTGACCTCCTCGCGCGTCTCGCCCATGCCGAGGATCAGGTTTGACTTGGTGACCAGGCCGAAGGCCCGGGCCCGGGTGAGCACGTCGAGGGAGCGGTCGTACCGGAAGCCGGGGCGGATCCGCTTGAAGATGCGGGGCACCGTCTCCACGTTGTGGGCCAGCACCTCCGGCCGTGACTCGAAGACCTCGGTCAGCAGGTCGGGCTGCCCGTTGAAATCGGGGATCAGGTTCTCCACCCCGGTGTCCGGGTTGAGCTCGTGGATCACCCGCACCGTCTCGGCGTACAGCCACGCGCCGCCGTCGGACAGGTCGTCGCGGGCGACGCCGGTGATGGTGGCGTAGCGCAGCCCCATCTGCCGGACGCTCTCGGCGACCCGGCGCGGCTCGTCGCGGTCGAGGGCCTGCGGCTTGCCGGTGTCGATCTGGCAGAAATCGCAGCGCCGGGTGCACTGGTCGCCGCCGATGAGGAACGTCGCCTCCCGGTCCTCCCAGCACTCGTAGATGTTGGGGCAGCCGGCCTCCTGGCACACCGTGTGCAGCCCCTCGGACTTCACCAGCGACTGGAGCTGGGTGTACTCCGGCCCCATCTTGGCGCGGGTCCGGATCCACTCCGGCTTGCGCTCGATCGGGGTCTCGGCGTTGCGCACCTCCAGGCGGAGGAGCTTGCGTCCGTCAGGCTGAGCAGTCACCGGGTCATCGTACGTCGCGCGGGGTCACCGCCCGTCGGGCCGACGGCTCAGGCGACGTCACGCCGGCGGAACGTGACCAGGGAGACGACCACCGCGAGCACGAGCAGCGCGCCGAGGTAGGCGGCCGCGTGCCACAGCGGCAGCACGTACGACGACGAGCAGGCCCCGGCGGCGCCCTCGCACAGCGACCGGTCGTAGACCTCCACGCCGTCGTGCAACCAGGCGAGGACGTTCTCGCCGATCGACCACTGGCTCATCTTCGCGAACGGCAGGGACGCCCCGAGCCCCTCGCCGACGACGGCGTACCCGAAGAGCAGGCCCAGGGTCGCGACCGTGTGCCGCAGCGCCACCGTCAGCGCGAAGCCGCCCAGCGTCGTCGCCGCGGTCAGCGCCAACCCCCGGCCGGCGGTCTGGGCGACCAGCGTCCACGTCTCCTGCGGCACCGGCAGGCCCCGGGTCGCCGCCACCGCCGCCAGCGCGCCCCAGAACGCGGCGAGCACAGCGGCCGAGAAGGCGGTCATCCCCAGGACGACGGCTGTCGCCTTGGCCAGCCAGAGCCGTGACCGGCGGGGCTCGAACAGCAGCTGGGTGCTCAGCGACCCGCTGGCCCAGTCCGCACCCACGAACGTCGCGCCCACGACGATGCCCGCCCCGACCAGCAGGATGAGGACCAGGCGGCCACGGCCCTGCACCTCGTCGGCCGGCGACAGCTCGGGGCGGGGCAGGAACCACTCCAGCGTCGGGCGCAGCTCCTCGCAGTCGGCGGCGCCCGCTGTGTCACCGGTCAGGTCACCGGTCAGGTCACCGGTCAGGTCACCGGTCCCGCCACCGGTCAGGTCGCCGTAATAGGCCTGAGGGTCGTCCAGGCAGGTCTGGTACTCCGACTCGTTGAGCTGCTGCTGGCGGTTCAGCATCTGCTCGGCCGCGGCGCGCTCGGTGCCGTCGGGCGGCCGCGTCGCGTAGGCGGCGGAGGCGACGAGCAGCCCGGCCAGCGCGACGGTCAGCAGCAGCACCACCGCGACCGCCCGCCTCGCGGCGAAGCGGCCGAGCTCGACGGCCAGGAGCCTCATCGGTCTCCCTCCGTCAGCCGCAGGAACACCGTCTCCAGGTCCGGCCGCTCGGCGACCAGCTCGTGGACGTAGATCTGCTCGGCTGCCAGGAGGCGGGTCACCTCCGCGGGGTCGGCGACGCCGTCGACGTACAGGTGCGCGCCGTCCGGCACCACCCGCAGACCGGCGCCGCGGAGGACCCGGGCGGCGGCGTCCGGATCCGGCACCCCGACGCGGACGCCGCCGGCCGGCTCGCGGCCGACGAGCTCCTCCACCTGGCCCGACGCCAGCATCCGGCCGGCGCTGATGATCGTGACCGAGTCGCAGGCCTGCTGCACCTCGGCGAGGATGTGCGAGCTCAGCAGCACCGTGACGCCGGCGCGACCGAGGTCGCGGACCAGCTCGCGGATGTCGCGGATGCCGGCCGGGTCGAGCCCGTTGGTGGGCTCGTCGAGGACGAGCAGGTCGGGGGACTTCACCAGGGCCGCGGCGATCGCCAGCCGCTGACGCATGCCGAGCGAGTACGTCCGGTAGCGGTCCCGGTCCCGACCGGCCAGGCCGACGCGCTCGAGGGCTTCGTCGACGCGCGCTCGTGGCAGCCCCCGGCTGCCGGCGAGGAGCGACAGGTTGCGCCGACCGCTGAGACCGGGGGAGAAGCGCGGCTGCTCGACGACCGCGCCGACCCGGTCGATGACCCGCGGTAGCCGTCCGGGCACCGGCTCGCCGAGCACCCGCACGGTGCCGGAGGTCGGTGAGGACAGCCCGAGCAGCATCCGGATGGTGGTCGTCTTGCCGGACCCGTTCGGGCCGAGGAAGCCGTGCACCCCGCCGCGCGGGACGGCGAGGTCGAGGTCGTCGACCGCCACGACGGGACGGCCGCGACCCCGGCGGTACTCCTTGCGGAGACCGGTGGTCTCGATGACGAGGTCGGTCACTGCGCTCCCGGTGGTCGGCTCGGTCCCACCCTGCCGCAGCGACGGCTCAGCTCAGCGGATTGAACACCGGGACACGCAGCGCGTGGGACTCCCGGCCGGGCTCGGGTCGGAGGCCGTAGTCCGGCGTGGGGGTGTACGGCGCCCAGGCCAGCAGGTCCTCGAGGTGCTTCCTCATCACCGGGACGGCCTCTTCCACCGGCACGTCCCGGCCCAGCTCGGCGCTGAGCGAGGTGACCCCGGCATCGGAGATCCCGCACGGCACGAAGGTGTCGTACCACCCCAGGTCGACGTCGCAGTTGAGGGCGAAGCCGTGCATGGTGACGCCGCGGGAGACGCGGATGCCGATGGCGGCGATCTTGCGCTCCGGCCGTGCGGCGTCGGCGCGCAGCCAGACCCCGGTGCGTCCGGGGACCCGGGCGGTGTCCAGGCCGAAGTCCGCGCAGGCCCGGATGAGCGCCTCCTCGAGCCGTCGCACGTAGTCCACGACCTTCACCTGGTCGGGCAGCCGCACGATCGGGTAGCCGACCAGCTGGCCGGGGCCGTGGAAGGTGATCTTGCCGCCGCGGTCCACGTCCACGACCGGTGTGCCGTCGCCCCCGTCTCCGACGGGGCGGGGGCGCTCGTGCGGCTCGGTGCGCTTCCCGGCGGTGAACACCGGTGGGTGCTCGAGGAGCAGGACGGTGTCCGGTCCACCGTCGACCACCTTCTGGTGGACCGCGCGTTGCAGGTCCCAGGCGGCGAGGTACTCCACGGCGTCGGTGCCGAAGCCCGGGGTCTCGAAGCGCAGGTCGGTCACAGGGCCGAGCGTAACCCTCTGTGGAGAACCGAGCGGGGCGGCGCCGGGGTCGGCCACCATGGCGCCATGGTGCCCCGCCCGTCCCGCCAGCTCTGCCTGCTCACGGTGCTGTTCGGCCTGGCTGCCTGCACAGGAGAGGCTCCGGCCGGCGGTCTCGTCGCGGCCGGGAGCGCGGCGGTCCGGTCGGCCGAGGAGACGCCGGGGACGTCCGGCCAGGCGTCCGGCCAGGCGTCCGGCCAGGTGTCCGGCTCGCAGCACGGACGACGGGTGGTGCGCGCCCTAGCGGTCCTGCACCGCTGGGACCGGCAGCGGGTCGCGGCCTACGCCGCCGGGGACCCTGCGCGGCTACGCCGGCTCTACGCTCCGGCCTCGCTCGCGGGCGCCCGCGACGTCCGGCTGCTCCGCGCGTACGCCGACCGAGGAGTGAGGGTGGCGGACCTGAAGGTGCAGGTGCTGGAGGCGCACGTCCTCGCCATGACCGAGCACCTGCTGCGCATCGAGGTCGTCGACCGCGTCGCCGGAGGTACGGCGATCTCCGACCGGTCGCCTCGTGAGCTGCCCGGGAGCCGGCCGGAGACGCGCACCGTCACGTTCGTGGCCGGCAGCGGCGGGTGGCGGGTGCGGTCGGTGCGGCGGGGCTGACGCGTCAGCGCAACGCGGCGCAGAGCCGGTCGGTCACGTCGTTGTGGGCGAAGGCGTACCCGGCCTCCAGCAGCCGGTGCGGTTCCACACGCTGCGAGGCGAGCACCTCACCGCCCATCGGACCGACGACGGGGCGCAGCCGCAGCGGGGAGGCAGGCACCCGCAGCACCGTAGGCCGGCCGAGCAGCCGCCCGAGCTCCTCGGTGAACTGGGCGTTCGTCGACGGGTCCGGTCCGGTGAGGTTGAACGGCCCCGACAGGTGGTCGTTGAGCGCGAGGTAGGTGGCGGCGCCGACCCAGTCGTGCAACGAGATCGTCGCGAAGTACTGCCGGCCGTTCCCGATGTTGCCGCCGAGTCCCAGCCGGAACGGCAGCAGCATCGTCTTGAGCGCACCGCCGCGTCGGTCGAGGACGACGCTGGTGCGCATGATCACCACCCGGGCGCCCGCGTCCCGTGCCGGCGCGGTCGCGGCCTCCCAGCGACGGACCACGTCGGCCATGAACGTGTCGGCGTCGGTCGGGGTGTCCTCGGTGATCACCTCGCCGCCGCGGTCGCCGTACCCGGCGATGCCGCTTTGCGCGAGCAGGACCGGCTTGCGGTCGGAGCGGGCGATCGCCTCGGCCAGGGTGCGGGTGGTGTCGACCCGCGACGCCACGAACTCCTGCCGGTAGGACTCGTTCCACGGGAAGTGCACGAGGGGCGCCCCGGCGAGGTTGGCCACCACGTCGGCAGCGTCGACCACCGACTGCTCGAGTGTCCCCTGCTGCGGGTCCCAGCGCACCTCCTCGCTGGAGGTCGGCTCGCCGCGAACCAGTCGCACGACCTTGTGGCCCTGGCCCGCGAGCGCTTGGGACCAGGACTGCCCGAGGAAGCCGGAGGCGCCGGCGATGACGATCTGCACGCCTCAACCTTAAGCCGGGCGCACTACACCTCGAACTGTCCGGACTCCAATCGCTGCTTCACGTCGGCCAGGAACCGTGCCGCGTCGGCGCCGTCGACCAGTCGGTGGTCGTAGGTCAGCGCGAGATAGCACATCTGCCGCACCGCGATCGTCTCACCGAGGTTGGCGTCGTCGATCACCACCGGACGCTTGACGACCGCGCCGGTGCCGAGGATCGCCACCTGCGGCTGGTTGATGATCGGGGTGTCGAACAACGCGCCGCGGCTGCCGGTGTTCGTCACCGTGAAGGTGCCCCCCGCGAGCTCGTCCGGGCCGATCTTGCCCGCCCGGGTGCGCTCGGCCACGTCGGCGATCTTGCGGGCCAGGCCGGCCACGTTGAGGTCGCCGGCGTTCTTGATCACCGGGGTCAACAGACCCTTCTCGGTGTCCACGGCGATCGCGACGTTCTCGTGGTCGTAGTAGGTGACCTCGCCCTTCTCGGTGTCGATGCCGGCGTTCAGGGAGGGGTGCGCCTTCAACGCGTCGATGGAGGCCTTGACGAAGAACGGCATGAACGACAGCTTCACGCCCTCCCGCGTCTGGAAGTCGCCCTTCACCGAGTCGCGCAGCCGCGAGATCGCCGTGACGTCCACCTCGATCACCGTGGTCAGCTGAGCCGAGATCTGCAGCGACTCCACCATCCGCTTCGCGATCACCTTGCGCAGCCGGGTCAGCGGCTCCGAGCGGCCGCGCAGCGGGCTCGGGGCCGAGGCCGGGGCACCGCCCGCCGACTTCTTCTCCGGTTCCGCGGCGTCCGGGGACGCCTGCGACGCCGCGGGCGCCTCCTTCGACTTGGCCGCGTCGAGGACGTCCTGCTTCCGGATGCGTCCGCCGACGCCGGTGCCCTCGACCGTCGACAGGTCGACGTCGTGCTCGGCGGCGAGCTTGCGCACCAGCGGCGTGACGTAGGCCTGCCCGTCGCTGTCGCCGGACTCCTGGGCGGGCTGGGACTCCTGCTTCGGCTCGGGCTTCGGCTCGGGCTTGGGCTCGGACTTGGGCTGCGACTTGGTCTTGGCCTCCGGCTCCGGCTCCGGCTCGGGTTCCGGCTCGGGCTCGGGTTCCGACTTGGCCTCGGGCTCCGGCTCGGACTTGGACTCGCTCGCGCCGCCGCCGGGGCTGCCGGAACCGATGAGGGCAAGCTCGGCGCCGACCTCGACGGTCTCGTCCTCGTCGACCTTGATCTCCAGCAGGGTGCCGGCGACGGGGGAGGGGATCTCGGTGTCGACCTTGTCGGTGGAGACCTCGAGCAGCGGTTCGTCGACGGCGACGTCGTCGCCGACCGACTTCAGCCAGCGGGTGACGGTGCCTTCGGTGACGGACTCGCCCAACGCAGGCAGGGTCACCGGGGTGCTGTCGCCGCCCGACCCGCCGTCATCGCCGGAGCTCTCCGGCTGGGCGTCCTCGGCGGCCTGCTCCTTCTCCTCGCCGCGGTCCTCGGCCTCCTGCTCGAGCGGCGGCTCCCCGGCGTCGTCGTCCGATGAGTCACCCGAGTCGCCCGAGTCCTCCGAGTCGTCGGAGTCCGCCGAGTCGTCGGAGTCCGCCGAGGAGTCGCCGGAGTCCCCGGAGCTCTCGCCCTGGTCACCGATGACGGCGAGCTCGGCGCCGACCTCGACGGTCTCGTCCTCGTCGACCTTGATCTCCAGCAGGGTGCCGGCGACGGGGGAGGGGATCTCGGTGTCGACCTTGTCGGTGGAGACCTCGAGCAGCGGTTCGTCGACGGCGACCTCGTCGCCGACCGACTTCAGCCAGCGGGTGACGGTGCCTTCGGTGACGGACTCGCCGAGCGCAGGGAGGGTGACTGGGGTCGCCATGCGGTGTGATCGCTCCTTCAGGCCAGGTGTGCCCGGCCGGGGCCCGGGCGGAAGTCCCGCCCATCCTTGCACCTTTCGTCCGTAGGTCACACTGGTGGTCATGGGAATGCTCGACCGGTTTCGCGGACGCCGTCGCGGGGAAAAGCAGCGGCGCACCAACGGCGGTTTCACGACCGTCCGGACAGCCGACCCTGCGGACCAGAGCCACCTCACCGAGTTCGTGCAGAGCCGGCGCGGTGTCGAGGGATTCATCGAGCCGCGCACCGCGGTCAGCGACGTCACCATGCTGCTGGTGGCCCATGACGGCGAGTGGACCCGTCGCCGGGTGCCGTCGATCGAGTGGGCCCATGAGTTCGCCAACAGCCACGGGATCCCGTCGTACGACGCCGCTGTGATGGGCTACCCGGACCGGATGCGGGAGTTCAACCGCCGCAAGAAGGAGCGGCCGGGCTACTCCGGGGCCTGACCGTTCTCGGCGAGGTGCCGGGCCAGTTCGACCAGCGTCGCGACGGACGCGCCGGTGCCGCCGGCGGTGACGTGACCGTAGGCGCTCTTGTCGTTGTACCCCGGCCCCGCGATGTCGAGGTGCGCCCAGGGCAGGTCGTCGACGAACTCGCGGAGGAACGCCGCGGCGTAGCAGGCGCCGCCCCACCGCTCGGTGTTGTGCTGCGCCAGGTCCGCGATCTTGGAGTTGCCGCGCACCTTCTCGCCCATCTCGTCGGGGATCGGCATGTGCCACACCGCTTCGCCGGCCCGGTCGGCGGCGGCCGCGACCTCGCGCACCAGGTCGTCGTCGTTGCCGAACAGGCCGGCGACGCGGTCTCCGAGCGCCATCACGCAGGCCCCGGTGAGCGTCGCCACGTCGACCACCAGGTCCGGCTCCTGCTCCAGTGCGTGACCGAGCGCGTCGGCCAGCACCAGGCGGCCCTCCGCGTCGGTGTTGAGCACCTCCACGGTCTTGCCGCGGTACATGGTGAGGACGTCCCCGGGCCGCGTGGCGGAGCCGTTGATCATGTTCTCCGCGAGCGGGGCGAACGCGGTGACCCGCACCGGCAGTCCGAGGTCGGCGATCGCGAGGGTGGCGCTGACCACGGACGCCGCCCCCGCCATGTCCATCTTCATCGTGGTCATCGAGGCCCCGGGCTTGATCGAGAGACCGCCGGAGTCGTAGGTGATGCCCTTGCCCACGAGGGCCAGGTGCCGGGTGGCGCCGTCCGGTTCGTAGGAGAGCCGCACCAGCCGCGGCGGGCTGTCGGAGCCGCGTCCCACCCCGAGGATGCCGCCGCACTCCGAGGCGGCGAGCTCCTCCTCGTCCAGCACGGTGACGGTCACCTTGGCCGCGCCGCGCGGACGACCCTTCTCCGCCGCGACGATGGCGTCCGCGAACAGCGGCGGGGTGAGGTCGCCGGGAGGCGTGTTCACCCAGTCCCGGGTCCGCGCCACCGCGGCCGCGACCACCTGCGCCTGCTCGAAGGCGGCACTGACGGCCACCTGGCGGCTCTGGTCGCTCAGCACGACCACCTCACCGGGGCGGTCGGCCGGGGCCGCGGAGCGGTAGGTGTCGAAGGAGTACGCGCCGAGTGCGTAGCCCTCGGTGACCGCCCGGACCAGCTCCGCGTCGGTCGCGGGCAGGGCCAGCGCCACCGAGGCGGCGTTGTTGAGGCAGCGGGCCGCCGCGCCGGCCGCTCGGCGTACGGCGTCGTGGGTGACGTCTCTCCCCATCCCGACCAGGACCAGCACCGGCGCCTTCAGCGTCCCGCTGGTGGGCACGGTGGCGGTCTGACCCGGCTTGCCGGTGACCCCCAGCATGGACAGCATCGGCTTGAGCCGGCGACCGTACGCCTCCGCGACGCCCTCGCCGCCCGGGGCCAGCGAGGGCCCCTTGTCGGAGGACACGACACCGACGACGACGACGTCGGTCCCGGTGCGTTCGGCGGCGCCCTTGCGGAGGATGTAGCTGGTCACCGGGGCATGCTAGTCGGCGACGCCGGGTGGTTCGTCGTCGCTGCGGTAAGTTCGCCGACATGGCGACGGCGGGAGCGGACCAGCAGGGCGGATCGCGGCGTTCGCCGCTCCACGACCGGCACGTCGCGCTCGGCGCGAAGCTCGCCCCCTTCGGCGGGTGGGAGATGCCGCTCGAGTACGCCGGCGGGGTGCTGCGCGAGCACGCGGCCGTCCGGGAGCGGGTCGGCGTCTTCGACGTCAGCCACCTCGGGAAGATCAGCGTCAGCGGCCAGGGCGCGCGGGAGTTCGTGGACGGCTGCCTGACCAACGACCTCGGCAGGATCGTGCCGGGCCAGGCGCAGTACACGCTGTGCTGCGACGACACCGGTGGGATCGTCGACGACCTCATCGCCTACCTGCACGCCGACGACTACGTGTTCCTGGTCCCCAACGCGGCGAACTCCGCGGAGGTGGCCCGCCGGTTGGCTGCCGAGGCGCCTGCGGGCGTGTCGGTCACCGACCAGCACGACGACTACGCCGTACTCGCGGTGCAGGGTCCGCGCTCCGACGAGGTCCTCGGTCGCCTGGGGCTGACCGCCGGCCACGGCTACATGTCGTTCGAGAGCGCCGTGCACGAGGGCACCCGGCTCACGATCTGCCGCACCGGCTACACCGGCGAACGCGGCTACGAGCTGGTGGTGCCCAGCGCCGCCGCGCCGGCGCTGTGGGACGCCATCTTGGAGGCGGGCGCCGAAACGGGCATCGGGCCGTGCGGCCTCGGCGCGCGCGACACGCTCCGCACCGAGATGGGCTACCCGCTGCACGGCCAGGACATCTCTCTCGACGTCACCCCCAACGAGGCGCGCCTCGGGTGGGCGGTGGGCTGGTCGAAGCCGCGGTTCTGGGGCAAGGAGCGGCTCGTCGAGGAGAAGGAGGCCGGGCCTCGGCGCGTCCTGCGCGGGATGGTCGCCGACGGGCGGGCGATCCCGCGTCGCGGCATGCGGGTGCTGCTGAGCGCGCACGTGCCGATCGGAGAGGTGAGCCTCCGGGACGTTCTCGCCGACCCTGCGGAAGGGCATCGGCCTGGCCCTGCTGGATGCGCAGGTCACCGACGGTGCCGAGGTGGCTGTCGACGTACGAGGACGCCGGGAGGTCTTCGTGCTCACCCGCCCGCCGTTCGTCCCCACCCACGTCCGTTGAGAGGGCACGCGTGCAGGGTTGAGAGGTCGCGCTCGCCGGGACCTCAGGCCTGCAGGCTCATCGGACCGTAGACCTCGCGGTCGCCGTCGAGGAGCGTGACCGCGTCGACGCCGGCCTCGGACAGCTGCCGCCACGCCTCGCCGATCCAGGTCTCGGCGTCGCCCTGCGAGGTGAAGCTGAGCTCCCTGCCGGACGGGTCGTGCTGCTCGCTGACGTCGGCGCCCGCTGCGTCCAACAGCCGCCAGCGCCACGTCGCCTGACTGTTGGCCCGCTCGGAGAGATACCCGGAAGGCTCCATCGAGTGCGTCATGGCGTCAGGGTAGCCCGGCACGAGCGACCCCTCGGGCCGGTACGCGCGACCCCTCGACCCAGCGCGTGTGACGTCTCAACGCAGCCGGGGTGACGTCTCGACGGGTCAGAAGTCGCGGCGCGGGGGTGACTTGGTCAGGGAGGGGTCGCGCTGCACGCTGTCGCCCAGCACCTCGTCGATGCGCTTCAGCAGCTGCCCCTCGAGGACGACCCCCGCCGCCTGGACGTTGTCCTCCACCTGCTCCGGTCGGGACGCCCCGATGATGGCGGCGGACACGTTCGGGTTCTGCAGCGTCCACGCGACCGCCAGCTGGGCCATCGTCAGCCCGGCCTCGTCGGCGAGCGGCTTCAGCTCCTGCACCCGGCGCAGCACCTCGTCGTCCAGCCAGCGCTTGATCATGTCGGCGCCACCCTGGGCATCGGTGGCCCGCGAGCCGGCGGGCGGCTCCGCGCCGGGCTGGTACTTGCCGGTGAGGACGCCCTGGGCGATCGGCGACCAGACGATCTGGCCGAGGCCGAGCTCCTCGCAGGTGGGCACCACCTCGGTCTCGATGACCCGCCACAGCATGTTGTACTGCGGCTGGTTCGAGACCAGGGGGATCCGCAGCTCGCGAGCGAGCTCGTGGCCGCGCCGGATCTCATCGGCGCGCCACTCCGAGACTCCGATGTAGAGCGCCTTCCCCGATCGCACGACGTCGGCGAAGGCCTCCATCGTCTCCTCGAGCGGGGTCTCGTGGTCGAAGCGGTGGGCCTGGTAGAGGTCGACGTAGTCGGTCTGCAGCCGGCGCAGCGACCCGTCGATCGACTCCATGATGTGCTTGCGCGACAGCCCGTGGTCGTTGTGGGCACCCGGCCCCGTCGGCCAGTACACCTTCGTGAAGATCTCCAGCCCCTCGCGCCGCTCGCCGGCCAGGGCGTTGCCCAGGACGGTCTCGGCGCGGGTGTTGGCGTACACGTCGGCGGTGTCGAAGGTGGTGATACCGGCGTCGAGCGCCGCTCGGACGCAGGCCCGGGCCGCGTCCTCCTCCACCTGCGAACCGTGGGTCAGCCAGTTGCCGTAGGCGATCTCCGAGATCTTGAGGCCGCTGCGGCCCAGGTTGCGCGTCTCCATGCCCCGAACCTAACCCCCGCCCCGAAGGGCGAAACCGTCAGACGTAGCGCTCGGGCAGCGGCTGTCCCAGCTTGACCTGCGGCTTGGGCAGTCGCAGGAAGCGCAGCTGCAGCGAGCGCATGTAGGCGTAGAACGTCGTCCCCTTGAGCGTCTCGTCGGGGAAGCGTCGCTTCAGCTCCCTGCGCATCCGCCAGCGCAGCAGGATCGAGTCGAGCACCACGACGATCAGCGTCGCGTTCATGATCCCGGTGCCCGCGACGGCGTACCCCGCCGACGAGGCCAACAGGCTGGCGAACAGCAGCGGGATCGCGAACTCGGCCATGCACAGCCGGTGGTCGACGTAGTCGCGGATGAACCGGCGGACCGGACCCTGGTCACGCGTCGGCAGGTACTTCTCGTCCCCGGCCTTGATGCCGGCCCGGATCTCCCGGCTGCGCTGCGCCTGGTAGCTGCGCTGGGTCGCCTTGGAGGCCTTCGGGTCGAGCGCCGCCTTCGCACGAGCCCGCGCCGCGGCCTCGGCCTCCTTGCGGGTCGGGGTGGGCCGGCCCTTGCCCGACGGCCTACCGTCCGCGGTCGTGGCAGCAGGATCGATGGTCGGGGTCTCGGACTTGGTACGACGGAACAACGCAGGCCTTCGACGGTGGGGGACGGCACGGCCGGCCGGGGGATCCGGTCGGCGACGGCTCCAGGTTACCGGCTGCTACCGACTTGGTGGACCAGCCTCGTAGGGTTGTGGTGACGGGCCCGGCCGACCATCGAAAGGGGCGCCCTCATGAGCCTCATGCAGCGCATCCGCCTGATCTTCAGCGCGAAGGCGAACAAGGCGCTCGACCGCGCCGAGGACCCCAACGAGACCCTCGACTACAGCTACCAGAAGATGCTGGAGATGCAGCAGAAGGTACGCCGCGGCGTGGCCGACGTGGCCACCAGCCGCAAGCGGCTCGAGCTGCAGATGAAGCAGCTGCAGCAGGGGTCGGACAAGCTCACCAACCAGGCCCAGGCCGCGCTGGCCCAGGGTCGCGAGGACCTGGCCCGCGAGGCGCTGACCCGTAAGAGCGGCATCACCGGCCAGCTGGCCGACCTGCAGGCCCAGCACGCGCAGCTGCAGGCCGAGGAGGAGAAGCTGACCCTGGCCTCCCAGCGGCTGACCTCCAAGATCGAGGCGTTCCGCACCAAGAAGGAGACCCTCAAGGCCACCTACAACGCCGCGCAGGCCCAGACCCGGGTCAACGAGGCGTTCTCCGGCATCTCCGAGGAGATGGGCGACGTCGGGTTGGCGGTGCAGCGGGCCGAGGACAAGACCGCGCAGATGCAGGCCAGGGCCGGCGCCATCGACGAGCTGATCTCCTCCGGCGCCCTGGACGACCAGCTCTCCCTCGGCGCAGGCGGCGACGACATCGACCGGGAACTCGCGGCGCTGTCCTCGGGCTCCGACGTGGAGGCCGAGCTGGCCCGCCTCAAGGCGCAGTCGGCGGTCACCTCGGGCGAGCCCCGCAAGGCCATCGACGCCACCGGCCCCGCGACGCCCGCCACCGAGGCGCAGTCGGTGGCCGAGCCCGTCGAGCGCGACGGGGAGCAGTCATGATCGTCAGGATCCTCGGCGAGGGACAGTGGGATCTCGCCGCGGAGCACCTCGACGCGCTCAACGCCCTCGACACCGCGCTGGAGCAGGCGGTGGACGCCGGTGACCACGACGCGTTCGCCCCGGGGCTCGTGTCGCTGCTGGACGTCGTACGACGGCACGGGGACCGCCTCGAGGACGACTCCCTGGAGGAGTCCGACGTGATCCTGCCCCCGTCGGACGCGACCCTGGAGGAGGTGCGGGCCCTGATGACCGACGAAGGGCTCGTGCCGGACTGACATGGGCACCCGATTCGTCAAGGACCACGGGCTCACCGCCCGGATGACCCTCACCATGTTCGTGCTGGGGCTGCTGTTCGTCACGATCGTCGTCGGCCTGATGCTGATCGTGAACAGCCCCGTGCTCATCATGCTCATCGGGGCCATTGCGCTCGGCGTGGTCTGGTACCAGTGGCACAACTCGGACACGATCGCGCTCCGGGCCATGCGCGCCCGGGTGGTGGCCCCGCACGAGGCGCCCGAGCTGCACGCGATGATCGACCGGCTCTGCGCCATGGCCGACATGCCGAAGCCGAGGGTGGCGATCGCCTACACCGACCTGCCCAACGCGTTCGCCACCGGGCGTTCCCCGGAGCACTCCGCGGTCTGCGTGACGACCGGGATCCTCGACCGACTGACGGTGGACGAGCTCGAGGGGGTGCTGGCGCACGAGCTGTCCCACGTCGCCCACCGCGACGTGCTGGTGATGTCGCTGGCGTCGTCCGCGGCGATCATCACCGGCATGACGCTGCGGGGGGCGCAGTTCGGTGCGCTTGGCTTCTTCGGCCGCCGGAACGACAGCGGCGGAGCGCCGGCGTGGCTGCTCATCATGGTCGTGAGCATCTTCGTCTACATCGCGAGCTTCCTCGCCATCAAGCTGCTGTCCCGCTACCGGGAGCTGGCCGCCGACCGGGCGGGCGCCTTCCTGACCGGCAAGCCCTCCGCGCTGGCGTCCGCGCTCACGAAGATCACCGGCGAGATCGCCACGATCCCGCAGCGCGACCTGCGGCAGGCCGAGCCGATGAACGCCTTCTTCATCGCTCCGGCGGTCAGTGGCGTGTCGTGGCGGACCCTGACCTCCACGCACCCGTCGCTGGAGCAGCGTCTGGAGCAGCTGGCCAAGGTCGCCGCCGAGCTCGGCCGGCCGCTCGACGGCGGCTTCACCTCGGGCACCGGTGCCTGACGACATGGGCTTTTGGGACACCCTGACCGGGCGCAGCAAGCCGGTCGCGCCGAAGCTCGACGGCCTCTTCGCGCTGCCCGCCGCGGCGATCACGCTCGAGGCGTCGGCCGGCTTCCGGATGACCGGACGCGGGGCGATCTGCTTCCGGGCGGCAGAGGGACCGGCGTTCGCCCAGACGCTGGGGGAGGTCGTCGACCTGCTCGACGCCGACGACGACCCCGACGTCGAGGTGCTGACCGACGACTACGGCTTCACCTGGTTGCTGGCCCGTCAGGAGGACATGGGCGCGCTCGTGACCGACCTGCACGCGGTGACCACGTCGCTGGAGGTCCAGGGGTTCGGATACGCGGTCCTCTGCACGCTGGTCTCGTTCACCGACCCGTCGGGGCGGTCGCTCGCGCTGGTCTACCTCTACAAGCAGGGCACGTTCTACCCGTTCGCGCCGGCGGGTCCGCAGCAGCGCGACAACCTCGTGGAGATCCAGGTCCGCGACCTGCTGCGCCGCGAGCTGCCGATCGAGCAGGACGTCTCGCGGTGGATGGCCCTGTGGGGCGCCCCCGGCCTGTGACCGGGCCCATCCCGCCGTACGACGTCAGTCGCGGCTGCTCTTGCCGGGCAGGTCGAGCATGCGCTGCAGCGCGACCCCGGCCCAGTGCTGGGTGTCGGCGTCGACCTCGATGATGTTGACCTCCTGGCCGGCCACCAGCGACTCCATCGCCCACACGAAGTGCGGCAGGTCGATGCGGTTCATCGTCGCGCAGTAGCAGACGGTCTTGTCGAGGAACACGATGTTCTTGTCCGGATGCGCATCGGCCAGCCGCTGCACCAGGTTCAGCTCGGTGCCGATCGCCCAGGACGAGCCCGCGGGGGCCGCCTCGATCGTCTTGATGATGAACTCGGTGGACCCGATGAGATCCGCGGTGGTGACCACCTCGTGGGTGCACTCCGGGTGCACCAGGACCTGGACACCCGGAACGGCGGCCCGGACCGCGTCGACGCCCTCGGGGGTGAACCTGCCGTGGACCGAGCAGTGGCCCTTCCACAGGATCATCCGGGCTGCCTGGAGCTGCTCGCGGGTGAGCCCGCCGTGCGGCTCGAGCGGGTCCCACACCACGCAGTCGTCGAGGGACAGACCCAGCTGCAGCACGGCGGTGTTCCGGCCGAGGTGCTGGTCGGGCAGGAACAGCACCTTGGTGTCCTCGCCGTGCTGGGCGAACGCCCACTCCAGCGCGACCTCGGCGTTGCTGGAGGTGCACACCGCTCCGCCGTTGCGACCGCAGAACGCCTTGATGTCGGCCGAGGAGTTCATGTACGTCACCGGCACCACCGACTCGGCGAGCCCCGCATCGGTCAGCGCGTCCCACGCGTCCTCGACCTGGGCCAGCCGCGCCATGTCGGCCATCGAGCACCCGGCCGCCAGGTCGGGGAGCACGACCTTCTGGTGGTCCGCGGTGAGGATGTCGGCGGACTCCGCCATGAAGTGGACCCCGCAGAAGACGATGTACTCCGCCTCCGGCCGGGCCGCCGCCTCGCGGGCGAGCTTGAACGAGTCGCCGGTGACGTCGGCGAACTGGATGACCTCGTCGCGCTGGTAGTGGTGCCCGAGCACGAACACCCGCTCGCCGAGGGCGGCCTTGGCGGCCTGCGCACGCTCGACGAGGGCGGGGTCGGAGGCCGGGGGAAGGGCGCCGGGGCAGTCCACACCGCGCTCGGAGCTTCGGGTCGCTGCCGCGGCCGAGGACCAGCAGCGGGAGGTCCACGGGCTGGGTGGTCGTCATGCCCGCCAGTGTCTCACCTACGGTGAAGCCAGAGGTCGAGGGCAGGAGGGTCCGGCGGATGAGGGTCCTGGTCGCGCCGGACAAGTTCGCCGGCACGCTCAGCGCGGTCGAGGCGGCCCGGGCGATCGCCGAGGGGTGGCGCCGGCGAGCGCCGGGCGACGACGTGGACCTGGCGCCGATGTCCGACGGAGGTCCCGGGTTCCTCGACGTGCTGCACGAGGCGCTCGGCGGGGAGCTGGTCGGGCTCTCCGTCTCCGGGCCCTACGGCGACCCGGTGCCCGCTGCCGTCCTGGTCAGTGGCGGAACGGCGTACGTCGAGAGCGCGCAGGCCTGCGGCCTGCACCTGACCCCGCCCGCCGAGCGGAACCCGGAACGAGCGTCGACGTACGGCGTCGGTCAGCTGGTCCGGGCCGCGATCGACAGCGGTGCCGACCGGGTGGTCGTCGGACTGGGCGGGTCGGGGACCAACGACGGGGGAGCGGGGCTGCTCGCCGCCCTGGGTGCGGTGCCGACCCCCGCGGGAGCGCTCTGGAGCGGGGCCCGGACGGCCTCCGCGACCTCGGCGAGGTGGACCTGGCCCCGGCGGTCAGGCGCTGCGCCGGGGTGCAGATCGTCGCCGCGAGCGACGTGGACAACCCGCTGCTGGGACTGATCGGCGCGACCAACGTCTACGGCCCGCAGAAGGGGGTCGCCCAGGACCGTCTTCAGGCGGTCGACTCGGCGCTGGAGAAGCTGGCCGCGGCCACCGACCGGAGAGTGGCGCTCGCCAAGGGCGCAGGCGCCGCCGGGGGCCTCGGGTTCGCACTTCTGCTGCTGGGTGCCGAGCGCGTCCCCGGGATCGAGCTGGTGTCGGAGGCGGTGCAGCTGCCCCGACGCGCCCGCGCAGCAGAGCTGGTCGTCACCGGGGAGGGCGCCTTCGACTTCTCCTCGCGCTCCGGCAAGGTGCCGTACGGCGTCGCGCAGGTGGCCGCGGAGGCGATCCGGCCGTGCATCGCGCTGGCGGGCAGGGTGCTCGTGGGGTCCCGGGAGATGCGGGCGCTGGGCGTGGAGTCGGCGTACTCGGTGAGCGACCTGGTGGGCGCGGAGGCGTCGTTCGCCGATCCGGCGGGCAGCCTGGCCACGCTGGCCGAGCGCGTCGCCCGTTCCTGGTCCACCGGGGAATAACCGGTGGTGTGCGACCATTGAACCTGCAGTCAGCCCGACGTCACACAGTCCAGTCCAGGGAGCAGAGCGCATGACCGAGCAGGTCGAGACCCAGACCGAGATCCGCACGGACGGGATCAACCTGTCCGCGCAGGCCGCCGCGAAGGTGAAGAGCCTCCTCGACCAGGAAGGCCGCGACGACCTCAAGCTCCGCATCGCCGTGCAGCCGGGTGGTTGCTCGGGGATGCGCTACCAGCTGTTCTTCGACGAGCGCGACCTCGACGGTGACATCGTCAGCGACTTCGGAGGCGTCTCCGTGGTCGTGGACCGGATGAGCAGCCCCTACCTCAACGGCGCCACCATCGACTTCGTCGACACCATCGAGAAGCAGGGCTTCACGATCGACAACCCGAACGCCGGTGGCTCCTGCGCCTGCGGCGACTCGTTCCACTGACGTCGCCGGCGGCACCGGCCGCCACCTGAGACGACGAGAGCCCCCGCGGTCCGCTGCGGGGGCTCTTCCCTGTGTCGGGCAGTCCCGGGGTCACTCATAGGTGGTGGCGGACGGCTCCACCCGGACCTGCGGCGCCGTTGACCCGTCGAGGATCGCGCGCCCTTCGAGGGGGCTGTCGAGCCGCACCAGGGTCGTGTGCCGCTCGACCGGGGGCCCGCAGCGCGCCGGTTTGGTGCCCGGGGAGACGGTCAGCGTGATGCTCACGGCGGCTTCGGTCTCCAGCACGCGGGTGGCATCGAGGTCTTCGTCGCAGTCGGCACCGATGCGGTAGTTCAGGGCCACCCGGAGCGCGTCGCGCACGACGTAGCTGTCGATGCCCACCGCGCCGGGGACCGCGGGGGTCGGCCGGGACGACGCCACCGCGGAGGGGATCACCTCGTCATCCGGTACGGCGTACCGCGAGTCGTTCCCCGGCGGCCCCTGCGGCCCGTTGCCGCTGAACAACCACCACGCCGCGACCGCTGCCAGGACCAGCGCCATCGCCAGGGCGCCGCTGGTGACCCCGCGGCGGCCCGGGGGCCCGGGGTGGTCGTCCATGGGTCACGACGGTAGCCCGGACGTGGCCGGGCCCGACCGGCGGCGAGCCCGGAGCCGGTCGGCGCAGACGGTCAGTCGAAGTGCAGCTCGAGGTCGGCGGCCACGCGGGCGAGGTCGTCGCTGACCGGCACGGTCCCGTAGGGCTCTGCGTGCACCGGGTGGGTCACCAGGCCGTCGTGACGCTGGCCGGTCAGGTGCATCATGCGGTCCACCTCGGCGCAGTCGGTGGCCATCTCGGTGGTCGTGGCGGCGTCGTCGTAGGGGAGCCTGTGGTTGGTCATACCGTCGACGCTAGGGGTTACCGACGGGTCGCCCAACGGGTACCGACGAGTAGTGTTCCGCGTGTCCCGCAGCCCCGACGGGGGCCCGCACGACCCCGACCGGAAGTAGAGACGTGTCGCTGCTCATCACGGGTTCCATCGCCACCGACCACCTGATGTCCTTCCCCGGCCGCTTCGCGGACTCGCTGGTGGTGGACAAGCTCGACAAGCTCGCGCTGTCGTTCCTGGTGGAGGACCTGGAGGTCCGCCGGGGGGGCGTCGCGGCCAACATCGCCTTCGGTCTCGGCAGCCTCGGACTGCGGCCGGTGCTCGTCGGCGCGGTCGGCGAGGACTTCGTCGACTACCGGTCGTGGCTGGAGCGGCACAACGTCGACTGCAGCGCCGTCCACGTGTCGGAGAGCCGGCACACCGCACGCTTCGTCTGCACCAACGACTCCACGATGGCGCAGATCGCCTCCTTCTACGCCGGAGCGATGACCGAGGCGCGGGACATCGAGCTCAAGCCGATCGTCGACCGCGTCGGCGGCGTCGACTACGTGCACATCGGCCCCAACGACCCCGAGGGGATGCTCCGCCACACCCAGGAGTGCCGCGACCGCGGCTACCCGTTCCTGGCCGACCCCTCCCAGCAGCTGGCCTTCGGTGACGGCGACATGATCCGCGAGCTCATCGACGGTGCCGACATCCTGTTCGCCAACGAGTACGAGTCGGCGTTGATCACCCAGAAGACCGGCTGGTCGCCCGACGAGATCCGTGAACGGGTCGGGACGTGGGTGGTGACGCTGGGCGCCGACGGCGTCCGCGTGGAGCGCAAGGGCGAGGACACCATCACGGTGCCCGCCGTCCCGGAGACCGAGAAGGTGGAGCCGACGGGGGTGGGCGACGCCTTCCGCGCCGGCTTCCTCGCCGGTCTCAGCTGGGGGGTGTCGACCGAGCGGGCCGCGCAGCTCGGTTGCCTGCTCGCCGTCTACGTCGTGGAGCGCGTGGGGACCCAGGAGTACACGCTGCACCACCGGGCGTTCGTCGAGCGGTTCGCGTCGGCGTACGGCGAGCAGGCCGCCGCCGAGATCGCCGAGCACGTCCGCACCCCGCGCCCCTGACGCCGAGACGTCCCCCCGCGCAAGGTCGAGACGTCCCCCGCGCAAGGTCGAGATGTCACTCGTGCAGGCGGCGGACCAGGAAGACCGGCACGCCGTCCTCGCTGACCCGCTCCTCGAGCAGCTCCTGGCCGCGCATCCGGCACCACGCAGCGATGTCCGGCCGGGCGGCGGGGTCGTCGGCCACCACCGCGACCACGCCCGACACCGGGACGTCGACGATGCGCTGGGCCAGGCGGATGACCGGGAGGGGACAGCGCGCCCCCCGGCAGTCGAGCTCGAGGTCGGGGTCCTCCTCGGCGGTCATCAGCCGATCCTCGAACGGATGTCGGCGACGACCTCCGGCAGGGCGACGGCCAAGGCCTCGACGTCGGCTGCGCCCGTGCCCGGTGCCAGCGTGACCCGGGCGTTGCCGTGCGTCAGCGCCCCCATCGCGACGAGCACGTGGGACGGCTCCAGTGCGCTGGCGGTGCAGGCGGAGCCGCTGGCCACCGCGAACCCCCGCCGGTCGAGCTCGGTGACCAGCGCCTCGCCGTCGACGTACAGACAGGAGAAGGACACCAGGTGGGGGAGTCGGCTGGTCGGATGACCGTGCAGCTCGACGTCGGGAATGCCTCGCAACGCCTCCCGCAGGCGCTCGGCCAGCGCCTCGTGGCGTGCGTTGAGCTCCGCCCGCTCGGCGACCCGGGCCTGCAGGGCCGCAGCGGCCGCGAGGACGGCGGGCACGTTCTCGAACCCGCTGGCCCGCGGGTCGACGCGGTCGTCGGTGGGGAAGGGGGCCCGCCAGCGGCTGCCCTTCCTGACCAGCAGCACCCCGACGCCGGCGGGGCCGCCCCACTTGTGCGCGGACAGGGCGGCGGCCGACCAGCCGCGGGGGAGCGGGAGCCTGCCGGCCGCGGCGCACGCGTCCACGAACAGCGGCGTGTCCCCGGCGACGCCCGTGAGCGACTCCAGCGGCTGCACCGTGCCGACCTCCGGGTTGGCCAGCTGCACGGCCAGCACCGCCGCCGGCTCCCGGAGCGCCTCGGCCACGGCGGACCCTGCCACGAGTCCGTGTCCGTCGACGGGGAGCACCTCGACGCTGCCGTCGTGCTGCTCCTGCCACCACCGTCCCGCGCTGAACACCGCCGAGTGCTCGACCGCGCTCAGCACGAGTCGCCGGCCATGGCGCACCCGGCCCCGGAGCAGCCCGAGCACCCCGGCGTGCACGGCCGCGGTGCCGGACGCGGTGAAGGTGACCTCGTCGGCGCGGACGCCGAGGCAGTCGGCCACGACCGCCCGCGCGTTGTCGAGGAGCAGGCGGCTGTCCCGGGCCGGCCCGTGCAGGCGCAACGGATCGGCGTACCCGGTCTCGAGCGCCCGCAGCAGGACGTCCCGCGCGGCCGGGGAGAGCGGCTCCGAGGACCCGGCGTCGAGGTAGCGGACCGACGGGCGAGGGGTCGGTCCCGGGCCCGGCCGCGGAGGGGGCACGCTGTCCACGGGACCCGACTCTAGGCCGCTCGTGTCTGTGACACTCATGACGTGCCCCGGAACCGCCGTGCCCTCGGGGGTGACGCGGGTCCCCGCAGTAGTAAGGTTCCGCGTGTCCGTCGTTTGAGAGAGAGGCCTTCTTCGTGGGTCTGCAGCTCCCCGAGCGTGCGCGCAAGGCCGGTGTCTGGGCCTTGGCCGCTCCCGCGCTCCTGACGCTGAGCGCGTGTTCCCAGCAGGACCAGGACGAGTGGGGCCGGGTGGCCATGCCGGAAGGCGTGTCCGACCGGTCCGACTTCATCATCCCGTTCTGGCAGTGGACGTGGGTCGCCGCGATGATCGTCGGCGTCATGGTCTGGGGCCTGATCTTCTACGCCGTGATCCGGTTCCGCCGGCGCAGCGACGACGAGATCCCGGTCCAGACGCGCTACAACCTGCCGATGGAGATCCTGTACACGATCGCCCCGGTGATCGTGGTGCTGGTGTTCTTCAAGTTCGTGGTGCAGACCCAGACCGACGTGGCCGAGGAGGTCGACGCCGACCACACCATCAAGGTCGTGGGGCAGCAGTGGTCGTGGACCTTCAACTACGTCGAGGACGACGCGCTCGACGGGTCCACCTCGGTGTACGACGTCGGCACGCCGGCCGAGTTCCCGACGCTGTACCTGCCGGTGGGTGAGTCCGTGCGCTTCGAGCTGTCCTCGCCGGACGTCATCCACTCGTTCTGGGTGCCGGCGTTCTCCTACAAGATGGACGTCGTGCCGGGGCGCGACAACGCCTTCACCATGACTCCCGAGCGGGAGGGCACCTACGACGGCAAGTGCGCCGAGCTGTGCGGCACCTACCACTCGCGGATGCTCTTCAACGTCAAGGTCGTCAGTGCCGAGGAATACGCTCAGCACCTCGCCGAGCTGCAGGACGAGGGCAACGTCGGGCTGGCCCTCGGTGGTTCCGAGGCGACCACGCAGGACGGCCTCAACCCCAACACGGAGACGGAGGGCCCGGAGTGAGCACCGAGACCGCAGAGCCGCGCACCGCGTCCGGGGCCGGCGCGCCGAGGAAGAGCATCGGCCAGCAGGTCGTGCGGGTCCTGACCACGACCGACCACAAGGTGATCGGCAAGCTCTACCTCGGCACGTCGTTCGCCTGGTTCATCGTGGGCGGCATCATGGCCCTGATCATCCGCTCGGAGCTCGCCGCTCCCGGGCAGCAGTTCGTCAACGACGAGCTGTACAACCAGCTCTTCACCATGCACGGCACGATCATGCTGCTGCTGTTCGCGACCCCGCTGTTCTTCGGGTTCGCCAACGTGATCATGCCGCTGCAGATCGGCTCGCCCGACGTGGCGTTCCCGCGGCTCAACATGCTGAGCTACTGGTTCTTCCTGTTCGGCGGCCTCATCGCGGCCTCGGGCTTCCTGACGCCGTCCGGCGCCGCGGGCTTCGGCTGGTTCGCCTACACCCCGCTGTCGGACGCCGTCCGCAGCCCCGGCGTGGGCGGTGACCTGTGGATCATGGGCCTGTGGCTCGCCGGCCTCGGGTCGATCCTGGGTGCGGTCAACTTCATCACCACGATCATCTGCATGCGTGCGCCCGGCATGACGATGTTCCGGATGCCGATCTTCACCTGGAACACGCTGGTCACCAGCATGCTCGTGATCATCGTGTTCCCGATCCTCGCCGGTGCGCTGCTCACCCTCGAGGCGGACCGGGCCTTCGGGGCGCACATCTTCGACGCCGCGCACGGCGGGCCGATCCTGTGGCAGCACGTCTTCTGGTTCTTCGGGCACCCCGAGGTCTACATCATCGCGCTGCCGTTCTTCGGCATCATCACCGAGATCCTGCCGGTGTTCAGCCGCAAGCCGGTCTTCGGGTACGTCGGCCTGGTCGGCGCAACGCTGGCCATCGCGTTCCTGTCGGTGGCGGTGTGGGCCCACCACATGTTCGTCACCGGTGCGGTCGACCTGGCCTTCTTCTCCGGGATGACCCTGCTGATCGCCGTACCCACGGGTGTGAAGTTCTTCAACTGGATCGGGACGATGTGGGGAGGGTCGGTCTCCCTCGACACCCCCATGCTGTGGTCGCTGGGCTTCCTCACCACGTTCCTGTTCGGTGGTCTGACCGGCGTCATGCTGGCGGCCCCCCCGATCGACTTCCACGTCTCCGACAGCTACTTCGTGGTCGCCCACTTCCACTACGTGGTGTTCGGCACCGTCGTCTTCGCGATGTTCGCCGGCTTCTACTTCTGGTGGCCGAAGATGACCGGCAAGATGCTCGACGAGCGGCTGGGCAAGCTGCACTTCTGGCTGCTGTTCATCGGCTTCCACACCACGTTCCTGGTGCAGCACTGGCTGGGCGTGGAGGGCATGCCGCGCCGGTACGCCGACTACCTGCCCGGTGACGGCTTCACGTTGCTCAACCAGGTCTCGACGATCGGCGCGTTCATCCTGGCCTCCTCGATGATCCCGTTCTTCTTGAACGTCTACCGCGGAGCCCGCGGGCCGGAGGTGCTGGTCGACGACCCGTGGGGCTGGGGCCGCTCGCTGGAGTGGGCGACGTCCTGCCCGCCGCCGCGGCACAACTTCCTGTCGATCCCGCGCATCCGGTCGGAGTCGCCGGCGTTCGACCTGCACCACCCGGAGGTCGCCGCGATGGAGCTCGACCAGTCGGATCCGGAGAACTCGGCGGTCGGCGCCGGACCCAGCTCGGAGGTGCACGGATGAAGGCCGAGGCGATGATCTTCGGGGCGTGCGGGGCCTTCTTCCTGCTCGTCACCCCGGCGTACTGGTTCATCGCGGGCGACCCCACCGGGACCGCCGCGCTGACCATGACCACGCTGCTGGCGGTGCTCGTCGCGTTCTACCTCGGCTTCCACGCCTCCCGCATGGAGCCGCGCCCGGAGGACCGGCTCGACGGCGAGATCGCCGACGGGGCCGGGGAGCTCGGCTTCTTCCCGCCGCACTCGTGGTGGCCGCTGTGGTGCGCCCTGACCCTGGCGATCATGGTCTTCGCCGTGGCGATGGGCACCTGGTGGCTGTTCATCATCGGTGCCGGTGTCGGAGCCGTCACCCTCAGCGGGTGGGTCTTCGAGTACTACGTCGGTGAGCACGCTCACTGACCCCTGCCGACCGCGTCCGGCCCCCGCTTCCCGGCGGGGGCTCGGCGTTTTTCGGGTCAAAGGTCCCGTGGACGCCGTGACCGTTACCACGTCGCGGGAATCAGGTTCGTGCGACACCCGTTGTTACCCTGGACGGAACGCAAAGGCTTCTCGAGGGGGATTCACGGATGGCGGTGCGCATGGCGCATGCACACAAGCGAGGTCGTCGGCGACTGGCCGCGGCGACGAGCACGCTGCTGCTCGGCGCGGCAGCGCTGGCGGGCTGCTCTGCGTCGGGCGACGAGGGCCCGATCGGGGCGGTCTTCGGCGGCGACGACGAGCCGTCGGCTTCGCAGACCCCGGAGGACACGACGCCTGACGTCCGCCTCCGCGTGAACCTGCCGCACAAGGGCGAGGTGTCCGTGGACACGCTCGTGCGGGTCTCGGCGAAGAACGGCTCCCTCAAGCGCGTCAAGCTGACTGCCGGCAAGGACCGGGTCCCCGGTGAGATCTCCAAGAACGGGGCGACCTGGACGGCCGGTAACCGGCTCGAGCCGGGAACGGCGTACCACCTCCTGGGCGTGGGCACCGATGCAGACGGCCTGAAGCGGAAGATCAAGCGCGACTTCAAGACGGTGCCGCTGACGCTGGACCAGCAGACCTACCCGAGCATCGCCCCGGTGCAGGACGAAACCGTCGGCGTCGGCATGCCGGTGATCGTCCAGTTCGACGTCCCGGTGACCGACCGGGCCGCGATCGAGAAGCACCTGTCGGTGAACTCCAAGCCGGCCCAACGAGGCACGTGGCACTGGATCTCGGACAACGAGGTGCGGTGGCGGCCGAAGACGTACTGGAAGCCGGGCACGGACGTCACCGTGAACGCCGACATCAACGGCGTGAACGCCGGCAACGGCATCTACGGCCAGATGGACCGCACCAGCAGCTTCCACGTCGGGGATGCGGTCATCATGAAGATCGACGTCCCGGGACACCAGATGCGGGTGTTCGACAACGGGAAGCTGCTCCGGACCATCCCGGTCACCGGCGGCAAGCCGGGGTTCACCACCCGGTCGGGCATCAAGGTGATCATCGAGAAGTTCCGCTCCAAGCGGATGGACGCGGCGACGACCGGCATCGACCCCAACGATCCGGAGTACTACAACCTGTCGAACGTGGAGTACGCCCAGCGCGTGACCTACTCCGGCGAGTTCCTGCACGCGGCGCCGTGGTCGGTGGGCTCGCAGGGATACGCCAACGTGAGCCACGGCTGCGTGGGCATGAGCACCGACAACGCCGGGTGGTTGTTCTCGCTCACCAAGCGGGGTGACGTCGTCGAGGTCACCGGGACCGACCGGCCGATGGAGGCCACCAACGGGTACGGCGACTGGAACGTCCCGTGGCAGGACTACCGCGCCGGCTCCGCCCTGCACTGACCCCTCTCCCGACCCCCTTGAAACGTCCCCCGCCCCCGGGTCGAGACGTCACTGCGGTCGGATTGAGGCGTCGCGCTGGCTGGGTCGAGCGGTCGCTCGCGCCGGGATGCCCCCCAGCCTGTGCATCTGCGAGCCTCTCCACAGGGAGCGCTGAGGGCTGCCGGCGACGACGGGGCCCGAGACAGGGTGCCCGCCATGACGAGCACTCTCGACCCCCAAGCGGGTCCCTTCACTTCCGCCCAGGCACGGGCGGCGGGAATCAGCCGCTGGTCGCTCCAGCAGATGGTCGCCCGGCACGAGGTCCGGCGCGTCCTGTCGAACGTGTACGTGCCGTACGACGCCCCCGACACGCTCGAGAGCAGGGCGGCCGCCTGCGGCCTGGTCCTGCCTGACCATGCGGTGGCCGTCGACGGCACTGCCTCCTGGATCTGGGGCGTGGACGCTCGCCGACCGTGGGAGCTCGACGTCCCTCCGCAGGTGGAGTTCTTCGCGCTGCGCGGCCACACGCGCGTTCGTCGGCCCGGGGTGTGGAGCGGTGTTCGCGACCTCGCGCCCGGTGACCTCACCCGGGTCGGCGGCGTGACCGTGACCGTGCCGGTGCGGACGTCCCTGGACCTTGCCTGCAACCGGCGGCGCTACGAGGCCCTGGCGGCGATGGACGGTCTGGCCCGGGTCCAGGGCGTCGGGACGGCTGCGTTGCATGCCCAGCTGCCGCGGTTCCGTCGACGGCGTGGTGTGGTGCAGGCGCGTGAGCTGGTTCCTCTCGTCGACGCGCGCGCCGAGTCCACGGGGGAGTCGTTCGTCCGAGGTGCGATGCACGACGCGGGTCTGCCCCCGCCGCAGCCTCAGTACGACGTGCTCGTCATGGGTGTGCCGACGTACCGCTTGGACCTCGCCTATCCCCACCTGAAGATCTGCATCGAGTACGACGGCGAGCAGTACCACTCGTCCCCGGAACGGAGAGAGGTCGACCGCAAGCGGCGCCGGTGGCTCCGGGACCACGGCTGGGTCGTCGTGGTGGTCCGGAAGGACGACTTGAAGGGGGAGGCGCTGCAGTCCTGGCTCGGCGAGGTCCGCGACGCGCTGCGGGACCGCTCGCGCCGGTGACTCCTGGACCCGACCCCGGTGACGTCTCGACCCGGCATGAGGGACGTTTCGACGGGAAAGGGAGCGGGGTGGGAACCCCCCCTGGGAGGGGTTCCCACCCCGCTGCTGGATGCTTCGCGCGCTGCTGGGTGCTGGTGGCCGGTGGCCCGGGTCAGTGCTTGCGCAGCTCCTCGCCGTCGACCGAGTGGCGGCCGTCGAACTGGTGGCCGTCGGCCGGGTGCCCGTCGAGCTCGTGGTGCCCGAGGTAGTCGCCGGCCGGCAGCGTCTGGTGGCCGTCGGCGGCGTGAGCCGCGAGCTCGTGCTCTGCGTGGTGCTGAGCCTCCTCCAGCTCGGTCCGCGTCGGCTTCTGGATCGTGTCGCCGAACCAGTACTTGGACAGCCGGCCCCGCAGCTTCATGAGCCGCACGTGGCGGGCAGCCACGCCGTTGAGGTCGGCGTCGGCCGGCGGCACGTACACGGTGTCGTTCTCCCGGGCGGTGAGGGTGTAGGCCTCGACCTCGGAGATCGGCAGGTGCCGCTCGGAGTAGCCGCCCTCGGGGGAGCGCATGATGACGCCCGACTCGTAGCCGTGGAGCAGCCGGTCCTGGTCGGCGCGCTGCAGCGAGATGCACCAGCGCCGGGTGATCCAGAAGGCGAACGGGGGAAGGACGAAGACGGCCACCCGCATGAAGTACGTGATGTAGTTCAGGTTCAGGTGGAACAGCACCGCCAGGATGTCGTTGCCGCCGGCGGCCCAGAGCAGCCCGTACGCGGTCATCATGGCCGCCAGGAACGCGGTCCGGTTGGGGGCGTTCCGCGGCCGCTGGAGCAGGTGGTGCTCGCGCTTGTCACCGGTGATCCACGCCTCGATGAACGGGTACGCCATCGTCAGGCCGAAGAGCACGAACGGCAGGATCTGGCCGGGCAGCATGATGTTCCAGCTGATCGTCTTGCCCCAGATGTGGGTCTCCCATCCGGGCATGATCCGCAGCAGTCCCTCGGCGATACCCATGTACCAGTCGGGCTGGGACCCGGCGGTGACCTCGGCCGGGTTGTAGGGGCCGAATCGCCACACGGGGTTGATCGACATCAGGCCGCCCATGAGCGCGGTGACGCCGAACACGATGAAGAAGTAGCCACCGGCCTTGGCGGCGTAGATCGGCATCATGGGGAAGCCGACGACGTTCTTCTCAGTGCGGCCGGGACCAGGCCACTGGGTGTGCTTCTGGTAGACGAGCAGCATCATGTGCGCCCCGATCAGGGCCAGCAGCAGGCCGGGGATCAGCAGCACGTGGGCGATGTAGAGCCGCGGGATGATGACGTCACCCGGGAACTCCCCGCCGAACATGAAGAACGACATGTAGCTGCCCACCACCGGGGTGGCCTTCACAAGTCCGTCGGCGATCCGCAGACCGGTGCCGGACAGCAGGTCGTCAGGCAGCGAGTAGCCCGCGAAGCCCTCGAGGATGCCGAGGAGGAGGAGTACGCCGCCGATCATCCAGTTCAGCTCGCGGGGCTTGCGGAAGGCGCCGGTCACGAACACCCGGATCAGGTGCACGAACATCGCGGCGATGAAGAGATTCGCTGCCCAGTGGTGCATCTGCCGCATCAACAGCCCGCCGCGCACGTCGAACGAGATGTTGAGCGTGGAGGCGTACGCATCGGACATCTCCAGCCCGCGCAGCTGGTCGTAGGACCCGTGGTACACGACCTCGCCCATGCTGGGCTTGAACCACAAGGACAGGAAGACCCCGGTCAGCAGCAGGACGACGAAGCTCCACAGCGCGATCTCCCCGAGCATGAACGACCAGTGGTCGGGGAAGACCTTGCGGATCTGCTTCTTGGTGGCGGTGCCGATGCCGGTCCGCTCGTCCGCGTAGTTGGCCAGGGCGCCGATCCGGCTCGGCTTGGCCGGCTTGGCCGCGGTCTTGGCATGGGTGCTCATGGATCAGCCTCGTTCCCAGAAGCTCGGACCCACCGGCTCGGTGAAGTCGCTGGTGGCGATGAGGTAGCCCTCCTCGTCCACGGCGATCGGCAGCTGCGGGAGCGCGCGCGCCGCCGGGCCGAAGATCACCTTGCCGTTGTCGGCGAGGTCGAAGGTGGACTGGTGGCAGGGGCACAGCAGGTGGTGCGTCTGCTGCTCCCACAGGGAGATCGGGCACCCGACGTGGGTGCAGATCTTCGAGAAGGCGAGGATGCCCTCCACGCCCCAGTTCTCGCGGCCCTTGGCCGGGGTGATCTCGTCGGGCTGCATCCGCACCACGATGATCGCGGCCTTCGCCTTGGCGGCCTGCAGGGCGGCGCCCTCGATGGGCTCGGAGTCGTAGGCCTCGGCGTCGAAGAAGATCTCCGGCTCCGCATTGACCAGCTGGCCGATCCGGACCCACTCGGGCTTGATGGGCGTGCCGGCCACGTCGTTGACGATGCGCATGCCCTGCTGCCAGACGGTGTGGTAGAGCTTGTCGCCCGGCAGCGGACCGAGGTCTCGGAGCGCGACGACCGCGGGCAGGGCCAGCGCCCCCATGGCGCCCAGCAGCGAGTTCCGGATGAGCGGGCGGCGGGCCAGCCCCGAGTCGTCCGCGCCGGCGGTCAGCGCGGCGAGCGTCTCCTGGCGGTCCTCGTCGGGGGACCGCAAGGGGTGACGCATCTCGACGATCTCGGTGTCGTTCATGAGCTTGCGCGACCACTGGATCGCGCCGACACCGATGAACAGCAGGGCCAGCCCCAGGGTCACGCCGAGCGTGATGTGGGACGCCCCCATCCCGAGGAAGAGATCGGGGTCGTCGCCGATGTCGAAGACGAAGTAGGCGACGCAGAAGAGCACGGCCATCACGCTGGAGAGCCCGAAGAGGGTCGCGATCTGTCGCTCGGCCCGCTGCTCGGCGACGGGGTCCACGTCGGTGGGCCGCGGCTGGTGGTCGGGCAGCCCGGGGTCGGGGATCGGGTCGCCGACCGGCTGCGGCTCCGGCTGCTCCGCGGAGCTGGAGGGGTGTACGACGTCGGTCACTCGTGGGTTCCCTTCTTGGCGGAACGAGCGGTGTGGGAGGCGATCCAGACGGCGAACCCGACCAGCACGCCGATGCCGATGGTCCAGGCGAAGGCGCCCTCGCTGACCGGCCCGAGGGAGCCCAGTGCGGTGCCGCCGTACCGCGGGCCGTTGTTGATGGACTGGAGGTAGGCGATGATGTCGCGCTTCTCCTCCGGCTGGAGCACCTGGTCGGAGAAGACCGGCATCTGCTGGGGACCGGTGACCAGGGCCTCGTAGATGTGCTTCGGCTCGACGCCCACGAGAGACGGTGCGTACTTGCCGCCCGGGAGGGCGCCGCCCGACGCTGCGAAGTTGTGGCACGCCGTGCAGTTGGTGCGGAAGAACTCACCGCCGCGGACGATGGCCTCCTCGCGCTCGTCCTCGGGGATCGCCTCGGGGTCGTAGGCCTCCTGGTCCGGGATGGCCGGGCCGGGGCCGAGGGACGCGACGAACGCGGCGAGCTGCCGGGTCTCCTCCTCGGTGTAGGCCTGCTGCTTCACCGGAGCCTGCTGGCCGGGGGCGGCCAGGGGCATTCGCCCGGTGCCGACCTGGAAGTCGACGGCGGCCGCGCCGACGCCGATCAGGGACGGGCCGTACCAGCCGTCGCCCTTGGTGTCGATGCCCTCGCCGTTCAAGCCGTGGCAGGTCGAGCAACCGACGAGGAAGAGCTTGCGGCCCTGGGCCACGTCGTCGGCGCTGGCGGCGCTGTTCTCCGCCTGCGCGGGGGACAGCATTGTGTAGAAGCCGCCCATCACCAGCAGCGCGAGGAGCATCACGGCCGGGCCGGCGAAGCGGCTGCGCCGTTTGGCGGAGAGTCGAGCGGTCAGGAGTCGCACGTGTGGGTCCTCGTTATCCGTCTACTGGGGGTTCGGCCGTGGGCGAGGGGGACTGGGTCACTGCAAGAGGTAGATCGTGGCGAACAGCCCGATCCACACCACGTCGACGAAGTGCCAGTAGTACGACACGACGATCGCGGTGACGGCCTGCTCGTGCGTGAACTTGCGCGCCAGGTAGGTGCGCCCCAGGACGAACAGGAAGGCGATGAGGCCGCCGGTGACGTGCAGACCGTGGAAGCCGGTGGTGAGGTAGAAGCCGGAGCCGTAGGCCGAGGAGGACAGCGTGAGGCCCTCGTGGACGAGGTTGGTGTACTCCAGGGCCTGGCCGCCGATGAAGATCGCGCCCATGACGTAGGTGAGCATGAACCACTCGCGCAGTCCCCAGCCCGGCACGTTGAAGACGCTCCCCGAGCGGCCGACCTGACCGCGCTCGGCCGCGAACACCCCCAGCTGGCAGGTGAGCGAGGACAGCACCAGGATCGTGGTGTTGACCGACGAGAAGGGGACGTCGAGCTTCTGCGTCTCCTGGGCCCACAGCTCGGGAGAGACCGCGCGGATCGTGAAGTACGCAGCGAACAGGGCTGCGAAGAACATCAGCTCGGAGGAGAGCCACACGATGGTGCCGACGCTGACCATGCTCGGCCGGTCGTGGTGTCCGTGCAGACGGGACGCAGGAATCACAGCAGTTGATGTCGCCACGGGCGCCATTATGTCTGCAAGTGCTGCGTTCGGCATCTCGACCCCCTGTGCCAGGGCGTCATCTTGTTCACAGTGTGCTCGCAGCGGTTGGCCGCACGCGCTGAGCGCCTAGGCTGCAGGCGTGCTGGGACGACTCGACGGCGGGACGGTCTCCGAGCTACCGCCGTTCGACCTGTCCCGGATTGTCACGGAATGGGGCATCGATCCCTTCCTCACCGTGCTGACCGTCTGGGTCGCCGGCGCCTACCTGTACGGCGTCTGGATGCTCCGGTCGCGCGGCGACTCCTGGCCGTGGGGCCGCACCCTGAGCTTCGTCGGGGTCGGCATGGGGTCCTTCTACGTCGCCACATCGTCGGGCCTCGCCGCCTACGACACCACCCTGCTCAGCGTGCACATGGTGCAGCACATGGTGCTGTCGATGCTCGTGCCGCTGGCGCTGGCCCTGGGGGCGCCGGTGACGCTCGCGCTGCGGGTGCTGCCGCGCCGGCCCCGCGGGTGGCTGCTGGCGTTGCTGCACTCGCGCCTGGCCAAGGTGCTGTCGTTCCCCCCGCTCGCCTTCCTGCTGTTCGTGCTGAGCCCGTGGGTGCTCTACTTCACGTCCTGGTACGACGCGTCCCTGCGGTCGACGTACGTCCACGAGATGATGCACCTCCACCTGGTCCTGGTGGGGTCGCTGTTCCTGTGGCCGATGGTCGGGGTGGACCCGGTCCCGAACCGGGTCGCCTACCCGTTCCGCATGCTCATGATGGTGATGACGCTCCCGTTCCACGCGTTCCTGGGCGTGACGATCATGAACGAGACCGACCTCATCGGCGGCGAGTGGTACAGCGCCCTCCCGATGGCCTGGTTGCCACCGCCGGCGGAGGACCAGCACCTGGCCGGCGGCATCCTGTGGGGCGCCGGGGACGTGGTGGGCATCGGGTTCTTCCTGGTCCTCTTCGCCCAGTGGGTCCGGTCCTCGATGCGGGAGGCCGAGCGCGAGGACCGGCGGCTCGACCGGCTGGAGCGGACGGGGGGTGAGTAGGATCGCGCACGTGAACCAGGCCGACACACCCCGCAGTCCGCTCAAGGTGCTCGTCTACAGCGACGACAGCCACACCCGCGAGCAGGTGCGTCTCGCGCTCGGACCGCGCCCGCACCCCGACCTGCCCCCCGTGGAGTACGTCGAGGTCGCGACCGAGCCCATGGTGATCGCCCACCTGGACTCCGGCGAGGTGGACCTGGCCATCCTCGACGGTGAGGCGGTACCGGCCGGCGGCATGGGCATCGCGCGGCAGCTGAAGGACGAGATCTACGGGTGCCCGCCGCTCCTCGTGCTCATCGGCCGCCAGCAGGACGCCTGGCTGGCGACGTGGTCGCGGGCCGACGCGGCGGTGCTCTACCCCCTCGACCCGATCCAGCTGGCCGACGTGGTGGTCGGGCTGTTGCGCGACCGGGTGCCCGCCACCGGCTGAACAGACGTCCCGGTCCTCTCGCCGGTGCGGCATCATCGAGGCCATGAGCGACGCCAGCACCGGGGTCGGTGACACGCACACGTGGCCCGAGGTCCTCACCGCGCTGATCGGACGGACCGACCTGACCGGCGCCCAGGCGGCGTGGGCGATGAGCGAGATCCTCTCGGGTGAGGCGACGCCGTCGCAGATCGCGGGGTTCGCCGTGGCCCTGCGCACCAAGGGCGAGACCATCGACGAGCTCTCCGGCCTGGTCGAGGCGATGTACCGGCACGCCGTACCGCTCACCTTGCCGGGCCGCTGGCTGGACGTGGTGGGCACCGGCGGTGACCGGTCCATGTCGGTGAACATCTCGACGATGGCCGCCGTGGTGGCCGCCGCCGCCGGCGCCCGCGTGGTCAAGCACGGCAACCGCTCCGCGTCCTCGAAGTCGGGCGCGGCCGACGTGCTGGAGACGCTGGGGGTCCGCCTGGACCTCTCCGCCGAGCGGGTGGCGCAGGTGGGTGAGGAGATCGGCCTGACCTTCGCCTTCGCTCCCGCGTTCCACCCGGCGTTGCGGCACGCCGCGGTGCCGCGCCGTGAGCTGGGGGTGGGGACCACCTTCAACCTGCTCGGGCCGTTGGCCAACCCGGCGCGTCCGGCCGCGCAGGCCATCGGCTGCGCTGACGTCCGGATGGCGCCGTTGATGGCCGGCGTGTCCGCGCGGCGCGGCGTCGCGGCGTGGGTGTTCCGGGGCGACGACGGCCTCGACGAGCTCACCACGACGACCACCTCACGGGTGTGGGTCGTCGAGGACGGTGCCGTCTCGGAGATCACCGTCGCACCCGAGGACGTGGGCCTGCCGAGGGGGCGCGCGGAGGACCTGCGGGGTGGGGACGCCGCCCACAACGCCGAGGTCGTCCGTCGGATCGTGGACGGGGAGCGTGGCCCGGTGCGGGACGCTGTCGTCCTCAACGCGGGGGCGGCGCTGGCCGTGCACGCCGGGGAGGACGGTTCCCCGGTGGACCGGCTGCGGAGCGGCCTCGCGGCCGCGGAGAAGGCGATCGACGACGGGGCGGCGCGGCGGATGCTGGACCGCTGGGTCGACGCGACCACTGCCGGGACCCCCTGACCCGCGCTCGCCCGGGCGCAGTCGAAGCTCAGAGGTCGAGGGCGAAGGCGTCGCCCTCCGGGCGGAAGCCCACCTTCGGGTAGTACGGGTCGACCATCCCCGGTGGGGTGAGCACCCGGCGGAACCCCGACTCCCTGAGGAGCCCGCTGCGGCGCCACACGAACTCGCCGGGGGAGAAGTCGCGGAACCGGGGCGTCACGTAGTCGAGCACCACCTGCGCCGTACCGTCCCCTTCGTCGCACAGCAGCACCACGCCGACGGTCTCGTCACCGTGCAGGACCAGGAAGGCGCGGTGGCCGGGAAGGGCGCCGTCCCACACGAAGTCGGGCTGGAACTCGAGGATGTCGGCGCCGTGGACCCGCAGGACGTGGCGCAGGTACTCGTCGGTGGGGGACACCTCGAGCACGTCGAACGCGGTCTCGTCGTGGCGCTCGCCGAGGAGCTTCGCCAGGAACCAGACGTTGATCACCGCCAGCGCGACGTTCATCCCGACCATCGGCCAGATGCCGAGCAGTCCGTTGAAGACGACGAGCACCACGCAGGCGAGGAGGTTCAGCACCCGGAACCGCAGCACCCGGGCCTGCATGACGGAGAACACCAGCAGAGCCGAGCCGGCCCACCCCACGACGTCCAACCAGGTCACCGCTTGAGGCTACCGAGTGGCCGGTCGCAGACATGCCGCTACCAGCTGAAGGCGTGGCGCAACAGCCGCTGGCAGCCACAGGTGCTACCCGTCCTCAGCGCTGTCGAGAGCAGGGAGACAGCGTGCAGGCGCGAGGTCACGTGGGCGCGCGCCGCGCGCTGCGCCCGTAGCCAGCCTCGCTCGGCGCACTCGCCGGCGATCTGCTGGAAGTACGCCGACTCCTCCTGGAAGCGGAGACCGCTCACGGCCCGGACTGCGGAGTCACTTCCCGAGTGGCGACGGTAGGCGAACGTCGGGGATGCGTCGAGGACGAGCGAGCCTCCGGCGAGGCTGACGTCCAGTAACAGGGCCAGGTCCTGCACCACGTCGAGGCCCGGTCGGAAGCCGATCCCTTGAACGACCTCGGTGCGCCAGCACAACGATGGGAAGTAGGTCCAGTTCCCGTGCAGGAGGCTCGCCGCCAGCCCTTCCCCCTGGACCACCACTGGAGTGGTGCCGCGCGGCCGGCTCCACCGCTTGACCCGGTCCGTCAGGGGGTTCACTGCCGCACCGTCGCCGTCGATGATCGTGACCCCGGGCTGGATCACGGAGGCTCTCGGATGTGCCTCGACCAGGGTGCGCTGACGCTGCAGGTACGTCGGAAGCATGAGGTCATCGGCACCCATGACCACCAGGTAGGGCGCCCGGGCCAAGGACACTGCCTTGGTGTAGTTCCGGTTCGCGCCCAGGTTCTCCTCGTTGCGCAGGTAGGTCACCCGGAGGTCTGCGAGCGACGCGAACCAGGCCGCCACAGCGGGGTCCGGGTAACGGTCGTCGAGCACCGTCAGGTGCCAGTCGTCGCCGGGTTGGGCCAGGACGCTCTGCACCGCCGCCCTCAGGTGGTCGACGTCACCGTAGTAAGGCATCAGCACGTCGAAGAGACGGCCGCGGGCGATCGCGCCGCTCACGACCGGACTCCCTCGGGTTCGGCCGGCACACTCGCCTGCAGGGGCGGCGTCCGGGTGAGCGCTCCCTCGTGCGCGGCTGCCGACCACAGCGCCGCGGTGCCCAGGACAAGGACGACCAGTGCCCACGCGGGTGCGTGGAGCCAGGCTGCACTTCCTGCCAGCGGACTCGTCGCGGCCTCGTCGACGTAGACGTCCACGATCGACACGGCGTGGGAGGCGAGCACGAGCAAGAGGAGGGTGGTGGTGAGGAACACGTGAGGTGGCCTCCGGCCGCTGCGCTCGGCCAGCGCCGCGAGGAGCACCGGGATGCCGACGGCGAACGGGAGTGCGTACCGGCCCTGCCAGACGCTCCCCAGCTGGGGGTACGTCGCCACCGTGATGGCGATCTGCACACCCAGCCAGGTGGCGACCATGCCGCCGAGGACGGTCCACCAGCGCCGTCCCATGCCGCGCCCGGCGGCACCGAGCATGATGACCAGGGCGAGGAAGGCGGTGGCGTAGACGACAGCGGGCGCCGGCTCGTTGCGGGTCGGGAACGCAGCCACGGACTGGAAGACCCACTCCGCCAGGTGGGTGAGCGCGCCGGCGACCGGATCCCCCAGGTGCAGGTCCTCCTCCCGAGCCAGTGAGTTCGGTGCCGCGAAGCGGTCCCACGCCAGTGCGAACGCCAGGGCCGCACCGAGCACCGCGGCGACCTCCACGGACAGGCGCCGATGGGCCGTGGCGATCTCACGCAACCGGGAAGAGCCCAGGCAGGAGAGGGCGATCGCAAGGATCAGCAGGAGCCAGCCGGGCCCGAGCAGCCGGGGCACCGAGAGCGCCGCCCCGGAGATCGCGGCCCCGACCATCAGCAGTTGCTCCTGTCCGGAGTGAAGCAGCCGGTTCCGCAGGGCCAGGACCGAGGCCCACAGCGCAAGACCGGCACACATCTCCACACCGTTGGGCGCCCCCAACGACGTGCTGAAGACGAAGACCGGCGTGGTCGCCACGAAGAGGCCCAGGAGGGGCCACGTCGTCCGGTGACCGACGCAGAGCGCGTAGGCCGCCCACCAGACCAGGGCGGCGCACAGCAGCGCCGACAACGCCCTCAGAGAATAGAGGTTGGCCGTGCCCTCGAACAGCTCCGAAGGTTTCCCGATGATCCAGTAGAACGCCGGGTTGTACCGGGCCGCCCCGCTGGCGACCTCGACCAGCTCGTCGTCCGCCGGGCCGACGGCGTTGCAGTTGTCTGGGCCGGTGTAGTCGTAGCTGCTGCACACCGGGTGTGCTGCCTCGACGATCGGCCGAGGAACCAGCACGTAGTCCCCGCGTCCGTTCCTGACCGGCTTGTCGGAGGGAAGGAGCTGGCCGTGCGCGACAGCCGCGGCACGGTAGGCGTGGTCGAACTCGTCGATCCCGCGGAAAGGAGGCACCGCCAGCACCCAGGCGGCCTGCACCAGCACGAAGCCGAGGGCCAGGAGGGAGGCGACGCGTCCGGGTCGGGTCATCGCTCGATGGTGCTCTCGGACGGGAGCCGGCTGCCATCGCCAGCGTCCGCCAAGGCCTGCGACCGCACCACCTGGGCCAACCGGTTGTCGAGGTCAGCGAGCCGCCGGTAGGTGCTCAGCCAGCCGAGGACTGCGAACACGATGAACGCGTACAGGACCAGGTCTGTGCCCCGGCCGACGCCTACCAGACGGGCTGCAGCGGTGACCGCCTCCGGGAAGAGGACCGACACCATGGAGGTCAGCATCGCGCCGACGATCAGCATCCTCCGCAGCGCCAGGTGCCCCGGGGTGGGCGCGCTCCGGGCTGCCACGGCGGCGAGCAGCAGCGAGGCGACGATGAGGAGGATCTTGATGATCATCGGGCCGGGTAGAGCCGTTGCAGCATGAGGTCGAACAGGATGTTGAGCGCGTTGACGCTCGGCTGCCCCTTGGAGCGGGAGTAGTCCGTGTAGGCCACCGTCACCGGGACCTCGCACACCCGCCACTGCTTGGCTGCGATCTGGTGGAGGATCTCGCTGGCGTGGCACATGCCCCGGGACTGCAGCTGCAGCTCCTTCGCCGCCGCCCTGCTGAAGACTCGCAGGCCGTTGTGGGCGTCCGTGACTCGCAGCCCGGTAGTCAGCCGCGTGAAGAGAACTGCTGCGCGCAGCAGGCGGCGCCGCAGTGCGGGAACCTCCGCCGCCCCGCCGGCGAGGAACCGAGAACCGAGTACGACGTCTGCCCCCGAGCGCTTCCCCTCCATCACCATGCGGGCCGCGTCCCGAGCCTGGTGCTGTCCGTCCGCGTCGAAGGTCACGATCGATCGGGCCGGCGTGCGGCGTACGGCGAAGGTGAGACCGGTCTGCAGCGCGGCGCCCTGGCCGAGGTTGGTCGCGTGCCGCAGCACCACGGCGCCGGCCGCTCGGGCGACCTCGGCACTGCAATCGCTGCTGCCGTCGTCGATGCACACGACCGTGTCGAAGTGCACGCGGAGATCGCCGACGACTGAGGCGATGACACGCGCCTCGTTGTACATGGGCACGACGACACAGGCGGCCTCGGCGTCGAGGTGCAGCGGGGACTCCTCCGCACGCGTCGAGGTGTCACTGGTGATTGGGCGGCCTCCCACGCAAGCCACGGTAGGCGACGAATGCCCGTTTCGCGGCAAAACGACCGGACTGTCGTCCGTCGTGAAGAGGCTGTCCGTGGCCGGTGGCGGCCCGGCGGAGTCGTCAGTCGAGCCCGAGTGAGAAGGCCGCCTCGAGGTCGTGGCGGGAGTAGGTGCGGAAGGCGATGTGGGTCTCGGTCGCGGTGACGCCCGGGACCTTGTTGACCTGGTCGGCCACCACGTCGGCGACGGCCTCGTGGTCACGGACGCGGACCATCGCGATGAGATCGATCTGCCCGGTGACGGAGTAGACCTCGCTCACTCCCTCGATCCCGGCGACCGCCTCGGCGACCTCGGGGATGCGGGCGACATCGGCGTTGATGAACACGATGGCAGTGATCATGGGACCAACGTAGCCCGTCGGAGATGTCAGGAGTCGAACTGCACCAGGGTGCGCCGCGATGCCTCGACGGCGTCGTGGAGGGCCAGCTGCCGGCCGGCGCCCTGGGGTGGGCAGGTCCACTCACCCTCGACGTGCACCAGGCGCACTCCGTCCGACTCCAGCCAGCGCAGGATGAGCTCCACCTCCTCCGCCGTGCTGGCGGGCAGCGGGCCCGGCCCAGCCAGGACGGTCTCGGCCGACGCCCGCAGGTCGAGCACCCACAGCGTCGCGTCGGCCCCGGCCGGGATCACACCGGCCGCCGCGAGCCGTCCGTGGCGCACCACGTGCACGTGCCAGCGTCCGTCCTCCCGGCGGGCAGCGACCACCTCGGGGCAGCGGGTCAGGGCACGGATACGTTGCGTGCGCGCCGTGCCTCGCACGAAGGCAGCCAACCGGTCGCGGAACCGGCCGGCCTCCTCGAAGCGCTCGTCGACGACGAGCGCGTCCATCCGCGCGCCGACGGCGCGCAGCACCTGCCCGGGATCCTGGGACAGACCGCGCCGGACCCGGTCGACGAGAGCTGCGTAGTCCTCGTGACCCACGCTCAGGTCGCACGGGGAGAGACACCGCCCCATCTCGGCCAGGGCGCACGGGGTCAGTTGCGGGCTGCGTGGCAGACGCCCGCCGCACTGGCGCAGCGGGAACGCCTCGTGCAGGGCCGCGACGGCGCGCTCGGCAGAATGCTTCGAGGAGAAGGGGCCGACATAGTCGGCGCCGTCGTCCAGGACTCGTCGGACCAGGGACAACCGGGGCCACGGCTCCGAGGTGAGCTTGACCCAGTGCACGCGCTCGGGGAAGCGGGAGCGTCGGTTGAACTTCGGCTTGTGCTCGGCGATCAGCCGCAGCTCGCGGACGCCGGCCTCGAGAGGGGTGGCGCACTCGATGCCCTGGACCTCGGTGGCCAACCCCACCATCTGGCCCATCCGCGACCGCGTCTCCGAGGCGGTGAAGTACGAGCGGACCCGGGCCCGGAGATCCTTCGACGTGCCGACGTAGAGGACGCGGCCGGCTGCGTCGCGGAAGAGATAGACGCCCGGCGTGTGCGGCAGGTGCTCGGCTAGGTGGCGCTTGCGTCGCTGCGCGGTGGTCACCCGCGAGGTGAACGTCTGCAGCTCCTCCAGCGTCTGCACACCGAGGTTGCCCAGCCGCGCGATCAGCCCGTGCAGCACGTCCACGGTCGCCCGGGCGTCGGAGAGCGCGCGGTGGTCGGGCGTCGTCGTGGCGCCGAAGAGCACGGCCAGGGAGCCGAGCTTGCAGTTGGGTGTCTCGTCGCGCGTGGTCACCCGCCGGGCCAGGACGGCGGTGTCGAGCACCTCGAGTCGCGGCCACGGGCGACCCTGCTCGGCTGCGAAGTGCCTGAGGAACCCCACGTCGAAGGGGGCGTTGTGGGCGACCAGGACGCACCCGGATGCGAACTCGAGGAACTGGGGGAGCACCTGCTCGATGGGAGGAGCGCCGGCGACCATGGCGTCGCTGATGCCGGTCAGCACCGCGATGAAGGGCGGGATCGCACGGTGCGGGTTGACCAGGGTCTGGAACTCGCCGAGCACCTCGCCCCCACGGACCTTGACCGCACCCACCTCGGTGATCATCGCCCCGCCGGCCGCCGAGCCACCGGTGGTCTCGAGGTCGACGACGCAGAAGGTGACGTCCCGCAGCGGCCTGCCGAGCTCGTCGAAGGTGCGCTGGGCGTCCCACCTCTGCCGGGGTGCCGCCGGTGCATCGTCGACCGTCTGGCTCATGCGGCTGACGCTAGGCGCGGGCACCGACAAACCATGGCCGCCACGCGGCATAGGCTGGAGCGGCGCCCGTGCCCCACGGGCGCCGAGGACGAACGGAGATGAAGGTCACGTGGCTGCCACCCTGCCCGACGCGAACACCCGCTGGCGCTGCGGCGGATGCGGCAACCTGACCCGCTTCGACGTCGCGCGCAGCCGCCGTACGACGGAGTTCTGGCACTTCGACCTGGCCGGCGAGCACGAGGTGGAGGACACCCACGTCGTCGCCGAGGTGGTGGAGCAGGTCACCTGCCGCTGGTGCGGCCGGTCCGACGCCATCGAGCTGGTCTCGCGCGCGGAGGCCGACGCGCCGCAACGATGACCGAGGAAGGCCAGGCGCCGCCGCCACTCCCGGAAGCGGTGCGCGCCAGGGTCCTCGCCCTGGCGGCCGAGGCGCTCGGCCGGATGCCGGCAGAGCAGCTGCCGACCGCGCTCAAGCGGGTGGCGTCGTTCGCCCCCGCTCGGCGCGCGAGGGTGGCCGGCAGCCAGATCGCCGGCGTACTCGAGTCCGACGACCAGTTCCGCGAGCGCCTGGGCGTCCAGGTGCGGGAGCTCGCCGGCGAGCTGGGGAAGGCGCTGGTCGACGGTCGGTCACCGAGCGCGGCGGACCCGGTGGAGAGCGCCGCGACGGCGTACCTGCTGCGCTCACCGGGGTGGACGGAGGTGGTGCGCTCCGCAGACGCCGCGCTCCAGGCCGAGCGGGAGCGGGTCGACGCGCAACGTGCCGAGGGCGAGCTGGACCGGCTCCGGCGGCGCGTCCGGACCCTCGAGGAGGAGCTCGACGCCCAACGGGCGGGCCACAAGGAGCAGGTGGACCGCCTCAAGCGCGACCACACCGAGCTCCGGAACCGGCTGGGGGAGGCCCGCACCCGTGCCCGGGGCGCGGAGCGAGCCGCCGAAGAGGCGCGCGCGGCGGCGGAGCGGGACGCGGCCACGGCAGCGCAGGCGCTCGGCGCCGTCGAAGCAGAGGTGCGTCGGCTGCGTGGCCGGGTCGGCGAGCTCCAGGACGAGCTGGGGAGCGCCCGTCGTGCCGACCGGGCCGAGCGGGTCAGTGGCACGGTGCGGGCCCGGCTGCTGCTGGACACCCTGGGGCAGGCCGTGCAGGGCCTGCAGCGCGAGCTGAGCCTGCCCGCGACGGACCGTCTGCCTGCCGACTCCGTCGACGCGGAAGTCGCCCAGGAGGGGTCGAGGGTGTCAGCCGGGCGGAGGTCCTTGCCGGTCGACGACCCCGCGCTGGTCGAGGAGCTCCTGCGGCTGCCCCGGGCACACCTGGTCGTGGACGGCTACAACGTCACCAAGCAGGCCTGGCCGGAAGCTCCGCTGGACCGCCAGCGCGAGCGGTTGCTCACCGGTGTCTCCGCGCTGCTGGCCCGCACCAAGGCTGAGATCACCGTCGTCTTCGACGCCGCGGAGACCAAGGAGCGGCCCCTGGTGAGCCCGCCGCGCGGCGTCCGGGTCCTCTTCAGCCCCTATGGCCGGATCGCCGACGACGTGATCCGCGACCTCGTGGCCACCGAACCCGCGGGCCGCGCCGTGGTCGTCGCCTCGAGCGACCAGGCGGTGGCGCGCGACGTGGAGGCGGCCGGCTTCCGCGTCGTGGCGTCCGCCGCCCTCTCCGCGCTGCTCCGGGGGACGCGGGGCTGAGTGCGGGCGTTCAGTCCGACGGCAGGTCCAGCATGGCCTGCTCGGAGTAGCGCTTCCCGATCGTGAGGTCGTACTGCACCATCCGGTAGTCCTCGAGCATCGACCGTGCCCCCGGGTCGAGGTTGTCGGTGTTCCGGACGACCTCCCCGGCGGCGGTGTGGTACTCGTCCAGCGTCATCGCGGGGATCTCCTGGCGCAGCGCCTTCAGCAGCGCGTAGAACGGCGTGACCGGCGCCTTCAGCTCGTCGAACAGCAGCGGCAGGAACTGCGTGGGGCTGTTCAGCCCGAGGTCCCGGTGCGGCAGCCTCTCGAAGTTCGTCCACAGGAAGAACGGCGTCTTGCGGAGCTGTTCCTCGTTCTCCTTGAACACCTTGGCGCGCGGCCAGAAGGGCGGGGCGTGGTCGCCGTAGAAGATGACGGCGGTCTTCTCGGGCGAGTCCTTCAGGGACGCGAGGAAGTCCTTCATGGCCTGGTCGCTGTAGTGCAGCCCGGTGGTGAACGCGCTCAGCTGCGGACGCACCACGCCGACCGACGGGCCGACGGTGATCGGGTGGTCGTACTTCCCGGCCATCGGGTAGTGGTTCTGCATCGTGACCAGGTTGACGAAGACCGGCTGGTCCTCCTGGGCGATCTGGTACTCCACCTCGTGGAAGGAGGACTCGTCGGAGGCGAACGAATTGCGCTCGATCCCCTTGAGCTCCTGCATGGAGTCCTCGGAGACGAACCGGTCGAAGCCGAGGATCGGGTAGACCCGGTCCCGCTTGTACATGATCGGTCGGTAGGGGTGGATGGCCACCGGCACGTGCCCGTGCGCCTCGAAGTACTCGACGGCGGACGGGAAGGACGAGTAGTCGGTGATGAGCTGTTGGTACGGCGTGTTGAGCTGGGGGACGAACTGGGAGAGCGAGAAGCCGGTCAGCGTCTCGAACTCCATGTTGGCGGTGCCGCCGCCGATGAACTGGGTGAGCATCTCGCCGGAGGGCGTCCGCTCCATGAGCCGACGGGTGTAGGGGATCGGGTCGCGCTTCACCTTGACGTCCCGCAGCAGGGTCGGGTCGGAGAACGACTCGCTGAGGACCACCACCACGTTGACGTCGTCGAGCACGTCGGGGGAGCGGCGCTCGTTGGCCGACTCGGCCACCTGTGACCACCGGTCGGCGATCTCGGCCATCGCCTCCTCGCTGTAGCCCTCGGGCTCCTTCATGGCCGGGGTGTCGGTGTTGTAGAGCACCCCTGCCAGGAACCCGTGGCGGAGGTAGTTGGCCCGCTGTGACCATTCGACCCAGTTGACGCCGGCCTTCAGGTAGGCCTCGCGCAGCTTGTTGCCGTCGGCGTTGAAGTGCACGGCGTAGACGACGAACGTGCTGACCACCGCCACGGCGGCGACCCGGGCCACGATCCAGGCGCGCCACAGCCGCGGCTCGGTGGTGCGGCTGATGGGAGGGAAGATCCGCCGGAGCACCCGGCTGCCGACCACGACCACGGCGACGAAGGCCGCGATGCCGGCCGCCAGCAGGAGCAGCGGCCGGAGACCGACCATCTCGCGCAGGAAGTCCGGCTGCAGGGCGAACACCGCGTCGGAGGGGTAGAGCGGCTCGCGGCGCAGGCTCAGCTTCTCGTAGTTGGCGAAGGCCAGGGCGACGGTCACCGCGAGCAGCAGCGCAGAGCTCAGCAGCACGCGCCCGGTCAGCGCGACCAGCCCGATCAACACCACCCAGATGACGGCACTGGAGATGTAGAACGCAGCGCTGCCCGGGCCGAGCACGCGGTCGAGCTGTCGCGCGCCCTCCGACGAGGCCTGCACCTTGTCCAGCAGGAAGTTGCAGCCGTACGCCCAGAGGGCGGTGAACACGAGGGCTCCGGCGACCAGGAGGAGACGTCGCCGCGTCGAGACGGGCGAGGGGTCGGACAAGGGCGGGGCCTTTCGCGCCAAGTGCTCGGGAACCCTTCCACGGTAACGCCCAGGTGGGTGGTGTCCGGACCCGGCAGGGCGGTGTCGCCGAACTTTGCGGCCGTTCTCAGATTGTCGGAGGCGTCCTGGAGGGTGACCCGTACGACAACCATCTGCCGAGGCTCGGAGGTAGCCATGAGTGTGGTGATCGACTGTGACAGCTGTCTGGTGCGGAGACTGGCGTGTCACGACTGTGTGGTGACCGTCCTGCTCGGCCCCCCGCCGGAGGTGGGGTTCGACGAAGAAGAGCAGCGGGCCCTGGCGGCCCTGGCGGAGTCCGGCCTCGTCCCGCGCCTGCGGATGGTGGCTCCGACCACGGGGCCGGATGCCGCCTCCGCCTGACTGCGCGGCCGCCCCGTGCAGCCGGGCAGCCGGACGGCTGCGCGGACGGTGTGGTGCGGTCCACATCCACACCGGGGGTGTGGCGTTTGGCGTGGCCCGGAGGACCGCCTAATCTGGGCTGCTGGTGCTCGTCGAAGCCGTTCACACGAGGACGGTGCGGGCACCGCGTCGAGTCCACGCACCGCTCGGGTGGTCGTGGAGCCGGGGAACCACTTCTTGGGGTGAATCGCCGACGTCCGCCGCCCTCGGGGGCGCAGGTCGGAGGCGTAGGGTCACTTTGCCGCCCGAACCCGTCAGCTCACCTGGTAGGCGTAGGACAAAGGAGCTCGACCGCTCGTGACCGACGGCCGTAAGCGCGCTGCCAGCGCGCTCGTCACCCTCTGCCTCGCCGCTCTGGGCGGTGCCTTCCTCACCGCTGCCCCGAGCGCCGCTGAGCCCTCGATCGACGACGTCCGGGACCGCGTCGAAACCCTGTACCACGAGGCCGAGCAGGCCTCGGAGCGGTACAACGACGCCAAGATCCGGCTCGCCGGCGCCGAGAAGCGCCTCGGCGCCCTCCAGCAGGACCTGCGGCGACAGCGTGCACGCACCGAGGCGGTCCGTCGCCAGGTCGCGGCGAACGTCGTCGCCCAGTACCAGGGCCAGGCGCTCTCCACCGCGTCCCAGGTGGTGCTCTCCGACGACCCCGACGGGTTCCTCTCCCAGCTGACCACGCTCAGCGAGTACAGCTCGCAGCAGGCCGACGTGGTGGCGCAGCTGGCCGTGGAGGCTGACCGGCTGGAGATGCGCGAGGAGGTCGCCCAACGCGAGGTCGACAGCATCGAGCACAACCGGTCGGTCCTCGCCGAGGAGAAGAAGACCATCGACGACCGGACAGCCGAGGCCGAGGCCCTGCTGGACCGGCTCGAGGCGGAGCAGCGGAGCGATCGGGAGAGCCGGAGCGACACCCGGACTCCGGTCACCGAGGTGCCGGCCTCCGGCGGCGCGGCCGCTGCGGTCCAGTTCGCGATGGCGCAGGTAGGAGACGCCTACGTGTACGGCGCCGCCGGACCCGACGCCTACGACTGCTCCGGCCTGACGATGGTGGCCTGGGCGCAGGCGGGGGTGGCGCTGCCGCACTCGTCCTCGGCCCAGATGGGATCCGGGACGCCGGTTTCGATGAGCGCCTTGCGCCCGGGCGACCTGGTGTTCTACTACAGCCCTGTGAGCCACGTGGCGATGTACATCGGGAACGGGATGATCGTGCACGCGGCGAACCCGTCCCAGGGGGTCCGCGTGGACCCGGTCAACCTGATGCCGGTCTCCGGAGCCGTCCGCCCTGGCTGAACAGGAAAGCTCGGGGCAGGACCGCTCGGGGAGCGGAGCCCCGGCAGGAACCCCAGCAGGAGCCGCGGCCGGAACGGCACGAGGTCGGCGGCGGCTGCTGGCGTCGGGCGTGGCGGCGTGCCTCGTCGTGGGGCTCGCCGTGTTCCTCCTGCGGGACGGTCCGCAGCACGCCGACCTCGCCGCCGGGCTGGCCGAGGCCCCTCCTGACCGTGCCGGCGCCACGTCCGAGCTGCTCTTCCAGCTGCAGCGGGCACTCGTGGCCGGCGACGAGGACCGGCTCGCCGGGCTGGCCGCCCCTGACCTGCCGTCGGCGGCCTCGGAGCTGGCCGACGTGGCCGAGAACGTGCAGGATCTGCGGATCACCCGGCTCAGGATGCGCTATCTCGACGAGTCCGACCTCGACCTCACGGCCCAGGAACGAGCTCGGTTCGGCCCCGAGGCGTGGGTCAGCGAGGTGCAGCTGACCTGGCGTCTGGGGGGTGTCGACCGCACCGTGTCCACGCTGGAGGTCCCTGTCGTCACCGACTGGGACGGTGGCCGGGCGGTGTTCGAGACCAACCGGACCTTCCGTGGGTACCGGGTGCCGCTCTGGTTCTCAGAGCCGCTCGTCGTGCGCCGCACCCCGGGCACGCTGGTGCTCGCCGGGAACCGCCACCTGGCGCGGACCCTCGAACGGCAGGCCCGCGTCGCGGTGGCGACCGTCCGGAGGACGCTCCCCGACTGGCGTGAGCCACTGGTGGTGGAGGCGCCGCTCACCGGCGGGGGGTTCCGCGCCGCCGCCGGGATGTCCCGGGCAGGGTCGCGGGCCATCGCTGCGGTGACGACCACCACCGACGGGTCGGTCCTGCCGGAGGCACCGGTGCGGATCTTCCTCAACCCCCGGGTCTTCGACCCGCTCGGTCCGGCGGGGCGCCAGATCGTGCTCAGTCACGAGGCCACCCACGTCGCACTCGACGCTGCAACGACGAGCATGCCGTTGTGGCTCTCCGAGGGCATGGCCGACTACGTGGCGCTCGTGGACACTCCGTTGCCCGATACTGTGCTGGCCGCACAGATCCGGGCCCTGGTGGCGAAGAAGGGACCCCCGGACGCGCTGCCGGGCCAGGCCGAGTTCGACGGCTCCAACCGGGACATCGGCGCCTGGTACGAAGCGGCCTGGGTGGCCGTCCGCCTGATCGCCGACACCTACGGGCAGGACGCACTCCTCCACTTCTACGCCCGCGCCGACGCCGAGGGTGGCACCGGGGGAGCCTTCCGGGCGGTGCTCGGGACGACGGAGCGTGCGTTCGTGCGGCGCTGGCAGCGCGAGCTGGCCCAGCTGGCCCGGTAGGCATCGTGGATCGGATCGACCGTCGAGGGGCCTGGCTCCTGCTGACCCTGTCAGGGGCTGTGCTGGCGGCGCTGACGGCAGTGCTGGTCCCGTGGGACTGGACGCCGGGGATGGCCCTCCACCCGCCACGGGCCGACCAGGTGTTCGGCGCGGCCGAGCTCCACCGTGCCGAGAGCCATGCGCTCGCGATGCGCGCCCTGACCTGGTCGACGTACCTGCTCAGCCTGGCGCTGGCGCTGGTGCTCGGTCTCACCCCGGCAGGCAGCCGCCTGGCAGGGAAGGTCACCGGACGGCTCCGCTGGTGGCTGGCGGTGCCGTGGGCCGCGCTCCTGCTGCTGCTGCTCGGCCGGCTGCTCACCTTGCCGCTGGCCCTGCTCGTGCGGCAGCGGAACCTGAGGGACGGGCTGACCAACCAGGGACTGGGCGGCTGGTTCACCGACTGGGGGCTGTCGACGCTCGTGTCGTGGGCGCTGCTGTCGATGCTGCTCCTGCTGTTCGTGGCGATGGCGCGGCGGTGGCCGCGGTGGTGGTTCGTGCCGGCCGGCGCGGCGCTGGCGGTGCTGACGTTCGGCGTCTCCTTCGTCTACCCGCTGCTGGTGGAGCCGCTGTTCAACGACTTCCGCCCCCTCCCGGACGGCGACTTCCGGCAGCAGGTGCTCCGGGTCGCGGACCAGGAGGGTGTCGCCGTCGACGAGGTGCTGGTCAGCGACGCGTCGCGCCGCACCACGACCCTGAACGCCTACGTCTCGGGTCTCGGTGGCACGCGACGGATCGTGCTCTACGACAACCTCGTGGAGGACGTGGACCACGACGAGGCGTTGGCCGTCGTCGCACACGAGCTCGCGCACGCGCGGAACCACGACGTCGCGCTCGGCACCGGCCTGGGCGCCCTGGGCGTCGTCGTGGGCGTGGCGGCGCTTGCCCTCGTCCTCGACAGCCCGACGGTACGACGGCGGGCCGGGGTGCGGGGGCCTGCCGACCCGCGAGCGGTGGCGCTCATGATGGCCCTCGTGGCGCTGGGCGGTGCGCTGAGCAGCCCGGCCCAGAACCTCGTCAGCAGGGCGATCGAGGCGCGTGCCGACCTCACGGCCCTGGAGGCGACGCGCGACCCGGCGGCGTTCCGGTCGATGCAGCGGCAGCTCGCCGTCCGCTCACTGGCGGACCCCACGCCGCCCCGGCTGGGGTACCTGTGGTTCGCCTCGCACCCGACGGTCCTCCAACGGCTGGCGATCGCCGACGCGGTCGAGCGGGCCGGCCGGTGACCCGGACGCTGTTCGTCACCAACGACTTCCCGCCGCGCCGGGGCGGGATCGAGACGTTCGTCCGCCAGCTCTGCGAGGCGCTGCCGGACGGCGAGGTGGTGGTGCACACCGCGGCCATGCCGGGGGCGGCGGAGCTGGACCGCCATCTCGCCTTCCCGGTGGTGCGGGACCCCTCGACCACGTTGCTGCCGACGCCCGCGGTGGGGGAGCGCGTGGTCGCCACGCTGCGCCGCTACGGGTGCGACCGGGTCGTGTTCGGCGCCGCTGCGCCGCTGGGGTTGCTGGCCCCCCGGCTGCGGGAGGCCGGCGCCACCCACCTGACCGCGGTGACGCACGGCCACGAGGTGTGGTGGGCGACGGTGCCCGGCACCCGGCGACTTGCTGCGGCGGATCGGTGACTCGGTCGACGTCCTCACCTACGTGAGCGACTACTGCCGGGAGCGGATCGAGCCGGCGCTCTCGGCCGAGGGCGGCCCGGCGCCTGACCCGGCTGTCACCGACCGTGGACCGGGACCGCTTCCGCCCGGGTGTCGGCGGAGCGGAGGTACGCCGGCGGCACGGGATCGCCGACGGACGTGCCCGTCGTGGTCTGCGTCGGCCGGCTGGTGCGACGCAAGGGCCAGGACACCCTGGTCCGGATCTGGCCGGAGGTCCGGCGCGGTTCCCGGGGGCCGTGCTGCTCCTGGTGGGCGACGGTCCGCAGCGCGCGCGGCTCGAGCGGATGGCCGCACGCCGCGGGCTGGCGGCGGACGTGCGGTTCGCGGGCTCCGTGCCCTGGGAGGAGGTCCCCGCCCACCTCGACGCGGGCGACGTGTTCGCGATGCCGTGCCGCGACCCGCCGGTTCGGGCTGGAGGTCGAGGCGTTCGGGATCGTGTTCCTCGAGGCGGCCGCCTGCGGTCTCCCCGTCGTGGCCGGCCGCAGCGGCGGTGTCAGCGATGCCGTGGCCGCCGCGCCGGGCAGCGGACGCCGAAGGGCCGCCACGTGCTGAGACGTGACGGCCCTTCGGCGTCGTCCCGCGACCCTCGAGCGCGGCGATCAGGCGCAGCTGGTGGGACGCGCCGCCGCCTGGCGTTGCTCGCCGATCTTCGTGCAGGTGTCGGAGAAGACCTGCTTCACCACGCCGCCGAGGGCGAAGACGATCACGACGATGAGCGCCGCGATGGCGGCGACGAGCAGGCCGTACTCGACGGCGGACGCGCCCTGCTCGTCCTTGCGAGCGACCAGGCGCTGAAGCAGCTGAAGCATGATGTTCTCCCATGTATGTGTCGGCCGGGTCGAGACTTAACCCGATATGTCCTATTTGAGCAGCGAGGGAGAGGTGCTGCAGCGGATCGACCGAACGTCGGGGAGCAATTGTCCGGCCCGTCGGTACGGGTAGCCCGAAGTGACTACGGGGCGTCGGTGCCGAGCAGTCCGGACCGCATGGCGATCGAGATGGCCTGCGCGCGGTTCGCGGCGCCCAGCTTCTCGTAGATCTTGGAGATGTGGGTCTTCGCGGTCGACTCCGAGACGAACAGCTGCCGGGCGATCGCGGCGACCCCGTGCCCGTCGGCCAGCAGCTCGAGCACCTCCGACTCCCGGGGCGACAGCTGGGGCCCGGTGGGCGTGAGTCGCCGGCGCATCGCTCCGGCCAGGTCGGCTGCGGCGAAGGACCGGGGCGACACGCTGGCGTGGCGGGCTGCGGCCACCACGTCGTCGGCGGGGGAGTCCTTGGACACGAAGGCCGAGGCGCCCGCCTCGAGGGCACCGAACAGCTGCTCGTCGCCGGCGTACATCGTGAGGACCACGATGCCCAGCTCGGAGTCCTGGGAGCGGAGCTTGCGGACCAGGTCGAGGCCGGTCCCGTCGGGCAGGCGTACGTCGGTGACGACCACGTCGGGACGCAGGTCGCCGGCCAGCGCCACGCCCTCGGAGACCGTGCCGGCCTCGCCGGCGACGGTGAAGTCGTTGGTGCGCTCGAAGGCGCGGACGAGCCCCTGGCGGATGAGCTCGTGGTCGTCCACGAGCAGCACCGAGAGCACCTGCTGCTGCATCAGCCGTCCTCCCCTGCGCTCGGCCGTGTCGTCGACCCGTCGTCGCCGACGGTCACAGTGACTCTAGTGCCACGGCGGCCCGGTACAAGGACCGCTGCGCCGATGTCGAGCGTGGCGTTGATGCGCGCGGCGCGCTCGCGCATGATGTTCAGGCCGTAGGAGTCCGCGCGGTGGGCCGTCGTCGGACCGGGGAACCGGACCTCCGATCGCGTGTCGTCGAACCGCCGACCGTCCGGTCCGGTGCCGTGCAGTCCTGTTCCGTCGTCCTGGATGGTGATGCGCGCGAACGGCGGGCGGATGCGGCAGTCGACCCAAAGGTTGTCGGCGTTGGAGTGCTTGCGGGCGTTCGTGACGGCCTCCTGCGCGATGCGCAGCAGCTCCGTCTCGATCTCCGTGCGGAGCCGGGTGGGCGCCTCGTCGAGCGTCAGGTGAACCGTGAGTCCGGACCGGGACCCCACCGTCCTGACGTAGTCCGACAGTGCCGAGCCCAGACCGGCCGCCGGTGAGATCTCGCTGCGCAGGTCGAAGATCGACAGTCGCAGCTCGCTGACCACGCGGCTGACCTCCGAGCGGACCTGCTGCAGCCTCTCGCGCTGGGTCTCGGTGACGGACGTGGCCACCAGCTCGTCGAGCGCGTAGCCGAGCGACGCCACTTCCTGAGCGACTCCGTCGTGGATCTCACGGGCCACCCGCTGGCGCTCCTCCAGCGTGGCCAGCGAACGGACCTCGTCGAAGACGAGCGCGGTGTCCAGGCGGAGGGCCTGCTCGTCGAGGTCCTGGAGGAGGGCGTCGAGCTCCGCCTGCTCGGGCGCCTCGGGGGCATCGGCGATGACCACCCCGATCATCCTGGTGCCCGACCGCAGCGGCAGCACCGTGCGCCATCTGGTCTCGGCCCGTCCGTGCGGCTGCGGGCCGTGCGCGGGACGCATCTCCGACCAGCACCGCTCGATCAGGTAGCCACTGGGCAAGATCGTCTGCTTGGCGTCGTACCCGTGGTAGCCGAGCGGGGCCAGGACCCCTCCCTCGGTCCGCACGAACACCGCGGACCGGGCGTCGTCGAGCCTGGCGTTGACGGCGGCCAGTGCCTGGTCGGCGAGCGAGACGGGGTCGAGGCCGGACGAGAGCCGCCGAGCGACGGTGCGCAGCTGCCCCAGCAACCGTCGGGCCGCTTCGTACGACGCCTCATCGACCCGCGACCCGTTGCCGCGCAGCTGCACGAACCACGCGGCCACGAATCCGGCTCCCAGGCTGGCGACCGCCCAGGGGGCTGCCATCTCCAAGCCTTCCCGCGTGCTCTCGGTGCCGCCGCCGAGCGCGAGGACCACCGCCATCCCGAGCACCTCCACGCCCGCGACAAGAGCGACGTCCCGGACTGACCCCCCGACTCCGGCCAGCAGCACCGGGACGATCAAGTAGGGAAGCGCCATGGCGCCTCCCGGCAGCGTGACGCTGATGGCCAGCGCGGCGAAGAAGCCCTCGACGAGGAGGATCCACCGCATCTCGAGCACGGAGAGCCGCGCCACCGAGACGGCGACCGCGCCGACCGCCGCGACCACGAGCGTCGCCTGGAGCGCTCCAGCGCTGCCGAACGCCAGTCCCAGTCCCAGGACCGTCGCGAGGAAGAACGTCCGGGCTGCCAGGCCCAGTCGGTCGCTAGAGGTCACATGCGTCCCGAGAACGCCTGGAACATGCTGATGCCGGCGGGGCCGAGCACCGCGATGAACAGGCACGGCAGGATGCAGAAGATCAGTGGGATGAGGATCTTGATCGCCACCTTCTGAGCCTGCTCCTCCGCGCGCTGGCGCCGCTTGGTGCGAATCTCCCGTGACTGGACGCGGAGCACGTGCGCCACGGGGATGCCGAGCGCGTCGGCCTGCACCATCGACGAGACGAAGCCCTTCACGTCGGGGACGTGGGTGCGGTCGCCGAGCGCGCGCAGTGCCGCTGCGCGGCCCATGCCGATCTGCATCTCCTGAAGCACCCGGGAGAACTCCTCGGCCAGCGGGCCGTCGGTGTTCCGGGCGACCTGCGCCAGCGCGGCGTCGAAACCGAGCCCGGACTCCACGGAGATGGTCAGCAGGTCGATCGCGTCGGGCAGGGCCCGCTCGATCTTCTGGGTGCGGTCGTAGCCGAGCTGGTAGAGGTACATGTTCGGCGCCATGTAGCCGGCCACGGACAGGAGCATGACACCGCCCAGGGTCGGCAGGAAGCCGAAGCCCATCACGGTGGTGGCGACCAGGCCCAGCACCAGGGCGGCGATGAATCCCACGAACTTCAGCGACGTGACCCGGTCCACCGTCCAGCCTGCCGGGTTGCCGGCCACCTCCAGCTTGTGCCGGATCCGCTCGTTGTGGTCCGAGGGGGTGAGCTTGCGACCGATGTTGAGCGTCCGGTTCAGCAGCGGCGCCAGCACCCGTTCCTCGAAGCTTGGCTCGAGCTCCTGGCGCATGTCTGCCGGGGCGGAGGAGAAGGCCTGGAGAACCGACAGCGACTTGCTGACCCCGGACGCCTCGTTGGTGAACACGCCGATGGCGGTCAGGGCGAGGAAGATGCCGCCGAAGACGCCGAGCAGTCCGGCGGCCAGAAAAAGAGTGTTCATGTCACACGTCCACCTTTACGACCTTCTTCATCCAGAAGATGCCGCCGGTCAGCAGCACCGCCATGACGGTCAGCATGGCCCAACCGAGCGGAGATGTGTACATCGGGCGCAGGTATGTCGGGTTCGCCATGAAGAGGTAGAGCATGAACCCGGGGGGTAGGCCTCCGAGGATCCACACCGAGAGTCGGCCCTCGGCGGACAGTGTCTTGACCTGACGCTGGAGGTACTCCCGCTCCCGGATCGTCTCCGCGACCTTCTTCAACAGCTCCGAGAGGTTGCCGCCGACCTCGCGCTGGATCCGGATGGCCATCACCACCCACTCGAAGTCCACGCTGGCCATCCGCTCGGCCACCCCGGTGAGGGCGTCCTCGATCTCGACGCCGAGACGGGTCTCCACCAGCGCCCGGCGGAACTCGCCGGACATCGGCTCGGTGCCCTCCCGCACCACGGTGTCGACCGACTGGGCGAGCGAGAGGCCCGCGGACAAGGACCCCGCCATGAGCTGCAGGGTGTCAGCCAGTTGGTTGCTGAACGCGGTGACGCGCCGTCTCCTCTTGAAGCTGAGGAACAGCCAGGGAACGGCCAGGCCCAGCAACAGCCCGAGAAGCATGAAGAGCAGGTTGCCGCCGCCCAGCAGCAGGCTCAGCACCCCGAAGCCGAGAGCGACGCCGGCGTGGATGAGCAGCCACTCGGCTGGTTTCAGTGCCAGTCCCGCCGCCTCCAGGCGGCCGCCGAGCGCTACCTCCAGGCCCTTCTGCCCCTCCAGCACGCTTTCCGCGACCGCGACCGCCTGCTGCGTCATCGACGATGACTCGGCTTCGCGGTTCGCAGCCGCCAGCTTCTTGGCGCCGCTGCGGGTGTAGGCCTCGATCCGGCTGTCGAGCGAGCTCTCCTTCCGCTTCTGCGGATTGCCGCCCAGGGCCAGCACCAGCATCGTGACCACGGCGAGCGACGCCGCCACCAGACCGGCGTACATGTAGCCCTTGGGGATCAGGATGCCGGAGCGGGCCGGCTCGACCTCCGTGGCGACCTCGCCGCCGCCGGCCTGTGGTTGCCCCGCGGGCAGCGCCACGAAGGCGACGTCCGAGGTGGACTCGCCGTCCACCTCCAGGCTCACCGAGAGGCTTCCCTCGTGCCCTGCCAGATCCGCGGGCGGCTCGACGCTGACCAGCACCTGCTGGGCAAGGGACTGGGCCTCCTCGGTGAACACCTTGCTCAGTGCGGACGGGTCGGCGGCGTCGAGGACCTGGCCTTCGCCCGCAGCGGCGATCCGCTCGAGGAGGGCCTTCTCGTCGTCGTTCTGGGCAAGCGCGACGACGTCGACCTTGATCCCCGCGTTGGCGACCGCGCTCGTCGCTCGCTCGAGGGGGGTGGACGAGGTGTCCCGGCCGTCGGAGAGCACGAGGATGCTGCGAGCTCCCTGATGCCCGCTCAGCTCGACGGCCTCGCGCACGCCGTCGTACAGGCTGGTGGCGCGGGTGAGCTCCAGGTCGTCGAGGGCAGCGCGGACGGCGTCGGTGTCCTGGGTGGGCCGGCTCACGACCGTCACGTCGCCGGCGAAGGTCACCAGCCCGACGTAGACGTCCTCGGGCACGGCGTCGAGATAGGCGCCGGCCGCGGCTTTGGCCTCCTCGAACTTCTTGCCGTGCATGCTGTTGCTCACGTCCATGGCGAGCACGGCGGTACGTCGGACCTCGGTCGTGGCGTCGGAGACCAGCTGGGCCTCCGCCGGAACCTGCTCGCCGTCGAACGTGACGGTCACGGCGCCGAGGTCGGGGTCGCCGTCCTTGGGCAGGTCGGAGAGGGAGACCACCATCTGCAGCCGGCTGCCGTCCGGCTCGACGTGGTCGATGTTCGAGGTGGTCGCCGATGCCGGTGCGGCCCCCGCCATGGCGAGCAGTGTGCCCGCAGCCAGCGCTGATGCCGCGCCGCCCAGGCTGCGCCGTGTGCCCATGCTCAGACCCCGTCCCGGGCGAAGATCATCGGGTCGACCTTCACGTTGTTGTGGGCGAGCTTGTCGAGGAGCTTCGGCCGCAGCCCGGTGGCGCGGAGCATGCCGAGGCTGCGACCGTTCTCGTCGAACCCGTGCGAGTGGTCGAAGAGGAAGACGTCCTGGAGGGTGATGACGTCACCCTCCATCCGCTCCACCTCGGTGACGTGGGTGATCCGCCGCGAGCCGTCCCGCAAGCGTGCCTGGTGCACGATCAGGTCGACGGCGGAGGCCACCTGCTCACGGATCGCGCGGATAGGGAGGTCCATGCCGGCCATCAGGACCATCGTCTCGATGCGGGCCAGCGTGTCCCGAGGGCCGTTCGAGTGGACGGTGCAGATCGATCCGTCGTGGCCGGTGTTCATGGCCTGGAGCATGTCGAGTGCGGCGGAGTCCCGGACCTCACCGACGACGATGCGGTCGGGCCGCATACGCAGCGAGTTCTTGACCAGGTCACGGATCTCGATGGCGCCCTTGCCCTCGATGTTCGCCGGGCGGGACTCCAGCCGCAGGACGTGGTCCTGGTGGAGCTGGAGCTCGGCGGCGTCCTCGATGGTGACGATGCGCTCGTCGCTGGGGATGAACGACGACAGGACGTTGAGGGTGGTGGTCTTCCCGGCGCCGGTGCTGCCGGAGACGATGATGTTGAGCTTGCCCCGCACGCACGCGGACAGGAACTCAGCGGTCCGGGCCGAGTAGGTCCCGAACGCCACCAGGTCGTCGGAGGTGTAGGGGTCTGCGGAGAACTTCCGGATCGTCAGGAGTGAGCCGTCGATGGCCAGGGGAGGGATGACCGCGTTCACGCGGGACCCGTCCGGAAGGCGGGCATCCACCATCGGGCTGGACTCGTCGACGCGGCGTCCGATGCGCGACACGATCTTGTCGATCGTGCGGCGCAGGTGCTGCTCATCGCTGAATCGGCCCTCCACCCGCTGGAGCCGGCCGCTGCGCTCGATCCAGATGTCGTCGTGACCGTTCACCATGACCTCGGTGAGGTCGGGGTCCCGCAGGAACGGTTCGATGGGCCCGTAGCCGAGGATGTCGTCGGCGATCTCCTGGGCGATCCGGGTGCGGTCCGCCGGGCTGAGGATGACGTCCTCGTCCTGCATGGCCTCCTGGAGCGCTCCGCGCACCATCCGCTCCAGCTCGTTCTGGGTCAGGTTGGCGTCGTACAGCTTCGGCCCGAGCTGGGTCAGCAGCCGGTTGTGCACGCTGGTCTTGAGCTCGCGGAAGGCGTCGGTGTCGGCGCGGGCGGCCCGGCCCCCCGGCCCCTTCTTCGGCTCGAGGGCAGTGGTGGTGGCCAGGCTGGCGGCCCGGTCACGCGACGCCGCGGCGAGGCGGTCGGCAAGACTGCTCATGTCTACCTTCCCTGACGGCGGAGGAGGCCTCGCTTCGGCGAGCCCGTGGGCTTCCCCTTGGTCGCCACCAGCTCGGCCGGCGCGCTCACCGGGGCGGTGCCACTGCTGACCCCCGTCATCGCCTCTGCGAGCCGGTTGATGGCCTGGCTCACCGGGTGCTTGGGGTGCGAGGCGGAGATGGGTTCGCCGGCGTTGGTGGCGTTGGCCACCTCGGTCGACGTGGGGATCGCCTGGGCGATCTTCATGTCCAGGGTCGTCTCCACCTTCTCCGCGGTGAGCCCGACCTTGTCGTCGGCGCGGTTGAGGACCAGGTGCCGACGGGGCTTGGGGAAGTTCAGCAGGTCGAGGGTCTCGCAGGCGATCTTCACGTTCTTCAGGGTCGGGACGTCGAGGGTGGTGACCAGAAGCAGCTCGTCGGTCTCGTCGAACGCCTGCAGCACGTGCTCGTCGAAGGCGGGGGAGGTGTCGACGACCACGTAGTCGAAGTTCTGCTTGAGCAGCGACAGGATCCGGGACACCAACGAGGCGGGGATCGAGTCCTTGGCGTCCGGCTGCACGGGCGCGACCAGCGTCGAGAAGCCGCGCCGGTGCGGCGTGAGCAGCGGTTCCAGCATCGCGAAGTCCAGCTCGCGCTCCAACGTCACGGCGTCGGCGATGGTGCGTGCCGGGAAGAGCTGCAGCGTGATCGCGATGTCACCGAAGCCGAGGTCGAGGTCGACGAGGCACACGCGCACGTCGGACTTGGCGGCCAGGGCGACGGTGAGGTTCGCTGCGATCGTGGTTTTGCCGACGCCTCCCTTCGGGGAGAAGACGGTGACCAGCCGGCCCACGGGAGCGTCGTCCAGGCGGCTACCGGGTCCGGTCACGGCTCGATAGACCTGGTGGGCGCGCTTCACGGCCTCGCCCAGCCCGGTGAGGTCGCGCTCCTCGACGACTTCGCGCATGCCGGAGCGGAGGGCCTCGGCGAGCACGGAGGTGTCGACGCGACGACGCATGAGGATGACGCTGACCGCCGGCCGGGTCACCCGCAGGTTGTCGGCGAGCGCGGCGGCGGCCTCCAGGTCGATGCTGGGCCCCAGGACGACGGCGTGCTCGTCCGCCGACTCGGAGAGAGCTCTCCTCAGCTCCTCCAGCGACGGGACGACGGTCGTCCCTGCGCCGGAGACGGAGAGGAACAGCTCGGCGTTGGTGGGGTTGGTTTCGACGATGATCGGCATGGGGTCACCTGAAGAGGTTCTGCTGGGTGACACCGGACGAGGGCTTGACCTTGGAGTCCGCGTTGAGCAGGCCGAAGCTGAGCTCGCCGTGGGCGGCGGCGTACATGACCTTCTCGGCCTCCTCCTGGTCGACCGCGAGCGTGAACAGGGTCAGCGGCAGGCTCTCGGTGGTCTGCTGGCCCTCGGCGGTGGTGGTCGTGGCGGTGGTCATGGTGGTCTGGCCGACCGCGATGACCTGCACCTTCGGGATGAGGACCCGGGTGCCCTCCTCGCCCTCGCCGCCGGTCGGCCCGGTGAGGAAGAGCGCAACCTCGGAGCCGGGGGACACGAAGCCGGACACCCGGCCGGTGTCGGAGAGGTTCACCGACACGGCGAACTTGCCGGGCGGCATGATCAGGGTGTCCTGCTCGCCGGGCGAACCGAACTTCGAGACGGTGATCTGCTCGTTGGGGAAGACCCGCGTCAGTGCGACCAGCTCGCCGCTGTCGCCGATCGAGGTCATGGCGCCTTCGAGCCGCTGCTCCATCGGGACCTCGAGCAGCTCGATCTTCCCGCCGGCGGAGGCGTCGGCCAGCGTCTCACCCGGCTCTATCTGGGCGACCGCCTTGAGCACCTTGACGGGCTCCTGCAGCTCCTTGGCCCGGTCATCGGCCCCCTTGACGTAGAGGAACACCATGCCGGAACCGACCACCGCGACGAGCGCGGCCACGATCAGAAGTACTGTCCTGCGTCCCATGCCAGATCCTGAGCTCTCCCTAGTCGTACCGGCACGGATCCCGAAGTCGGTCACCGGGCCGGAGGATCACGGCGTCGCCCTGGCGACGGCCAAGGTAAACGATTCACCACAACTTGGACATCCGTCCGCGGATTGGCGAATTTCCCCGGGAAGAGAGCGGTCCGGGTCCCGAGCGGGTCAGTCGTAGAGCGACTGGATCTCGCTGCGGTACTCACGCATCACGATGTTGCGCCGAAGCTTGAGGCTCGGGGTGAGCTCGCCGCTCTCCTCGGTCCAGTCCCCGGGGAGAACGGCGAACCGGCGGATCGACTCCGCCTTGGACACGGCCTTGTTGGCCTCGTCGACGCCGGCCTGGATCTCCGCCAGGAAGTCCGGGTCCCGGGTCAGCGACGCCACGCCGCCCCGCTTGCCGTGCTGCTCCGCCCACGGAGCGAAGGCGTCGGCGTCGACGGTCACCAGAGCGGCGATGTACGGCTTGCCGTCGCCCACGACCATGCACTGGCTGATGAGGGGGTGCGCCCGCAGGCGGTCCTCCAGCACGCTGGGGGCGACGTTCTTGCCCCCGGCGGTGACGATGATCTCCTTCTTGCGCCCGGTGATCCGGACGTAGCCCTCCGCGTCGATCTCCCCGAGGTCGCCGGTGCGCAACCACCCGTCGCTGAGCACGTCCTGCGTCGCCGCGTCGTCGTGCCAGTAGCCCCACAGCACCTGACCCCCGCGGACGAGCAGCTCGCCGTCGTCGTCGACGCGGAGCGTGGTGCCGCCCAGCGGGCGTCCCACCGAGCCGACCCGGAGCCCGTCGGGAACGTTCACCGTGACCGCCGCGGTCGTCTCGGTCAGTCCGTAGCCTTCGAGGACCGGCATGCCGATCCCGCGGTAGAAGTGGCCGAGGCGCTCGCCGAGGGGCGCGCCCCCGGAGACGGCATAGCGGCAGCTGCCGCCCAGGGCGCCCCGCAACCGGCCGTACACCAGCCGCTCGAACAGGGCGTGTTGGGCCCGCAGCAGGGGGCCGACCCGGCCGCCGTCGAGGGCCTGGCTGTAGGCGATCGCCACGTCGGTCGCGCGGTCGAAGATGCGTCCACGGCCCTCGGAGGCCGCCCGCTGGCTGGCGGTGTTGAAGATCTTCTCGAACACGCGTGGCACCGCGAGGACGAAGGTCGGGCGGAACTCCGCGAGGTCCTCCACCAGCCGGCGGATGTCGGAGCTGTGCCCGAGGCGGACCCGCTGCTTCACCGCACCGAGCTGGATGACCCGGGCGAACACATGGGCGAGCGGCAGGAACAGCAGCGTCGAGGCGTCCTCGGTCTCGAAGAGCTCGTGGAGCTCGGCGGTCGCCGCCTCGAGCTCGAACATGAAGTTGCCGTGGGTCAGCACGCAGCCCTTGGGGCGCCCGGTGGTCCCGGAGGTGTAGATGAGGGTGGCGACGTCTTCCGGCTGGACTGCCGCGCGGCGCTCCTCGAGCGCCTCGTCGCCGATGGGGTCCCCGAGCTCCTGCAGCGTCGTGATGCCGCCCGGCCCCACCGGCTCCTCGATCGTCCACACGTGCTCGAGGTGCACCTCGTCACCGATCGCCTCGACGAGCGCGGCATGCCGGGGGGTCTCGACCATCACGGCCCGGGCGCCCGAGTCGGAGAGGATCCAGGTCACCTGCTCCTGGGAGGAGGTCTCGTAGACGGGGACGGTGACGGCGCCGGCGTACCAGATGGCGTAGTCGACGAGCGTCCACTCGTAGCGGGTCTTCGAGAGCAGGGCCACCCGGTCTCCCGCCTCGATCCCGGCGGCCATCAGCCCCTTGGCGGTCAGCCGCACCTCGTGCAGGAACTGGGCAGCGGTGACGTCGGTCCACGGCGCTCCAGGGGCGGTACGCCGGGCGAGCGCGACCGACTCGGGGAACTGCTCGCCGTTGGCGACGATGTCGTCGGTCAGGCTGCCGGTGACCGGGACCGTCACCGACATCGGCGTGGTGTACTCCCGCACCGGCGCCTCCTCACATCCCTGCCGTTCGTCCGGCTCCCGGTGCCGAACCTACCGGCCCCGGCGCCGTGGGTAGGCTCGACCCGTCCGCAGACCTCGGAGGAAGAACGGGTTCCCATGGCCGACCAGACCAGCTCGACGATCCTCGTCTCGGCACCACCGGCCTCGGTGATGTCGGTCATCGCCGACTTCCCGGCGTACCCGGAGTGGGCGCAGGGGATGCGCCGGGCCGAGGTCCAGGAGACCTTCCCGGACGGACGGGCCAAGGACGTGCTCTTCGAGATCGCCGAGGGGCCGATCAAGGACACCTACACGTTGACCTACGACTGGCACGGGGACGAGTCCGTCGACTGGCACCTCGTCCACGGCAAGATGCTGAGGAAGCTCAACGGCACCTACACCCTCGTGCCGCGGGAGGGCGACACCGAGGTGACCTACCGCTTGGAGGTGGAGCTGAGCATCCCGATGATCGGCATGCTGCGCCGCAAGGCGGAGAAGGTGATCATCGACGCGGCCCTCAAGGGGCTGAAGAAGCGCGTCGAGTCGACGCGCTGAGCACCGCGACCGGTTCGACCTCCATGCGGATCATCCTCTTCACCGGCAAGGGCGGCGTCGGCAAGACCACCGCCGCCGCGGGGACGGCCGCCCTGGCGGCCGCCCGCGGGCTCAGGACCCTGGTCATGTCCACCGACCCCGCGCACTCGCTGGCCGACGCCTTCGGCGTCCCCATCGGGTCGGAGCCGACCGCGGTGGCCGGCGCCCTGCACGTGCAGCAGGTCGACGCGCAACGGCGGTTCGAGGAGTCCTGGGCGGAGATCCAGGGCTACCTCCTCTCGGTCCTCGACGCGGCGGGCGTCGACCCGATCACCGCCGAGGAGCTCACCGTGCTGCCGGGCGCCGAGGAGCTGCTCGCGCTGCTGGAGCTGCGCCGGCACGTCCTGTCGAAGGAGTGGGACGTGATCGTCGTCGACTGCGCGCCGACCGCCGAGACGCTGCGGCTGCTGGCGCTGCCGGAGGCTCTGGGGTGGTACATGGAGCGGCTGTTCCCGACCCAGCGCAGGGTGGTTCGGGCGCTGAAGCCGGTGCTGACGCGTGCCGCCGGCGTCCCGATGCCCCACGACGCGGTCTTCGAGGCCTTCGAGCGACTCCACCGCGACCTGGAGGAGGTGCGAGAGATCCTCGCGGGCAAGCAGACCAGCGTCCGTCTGGTGCTGACCCCGGAGCACGTGGTGCTCGCCGAGGCCCGCCGGTCGCTGACGACGCTGTCGCTGTTCGGCTACCAGGTCGACGGGGTGGTGGCGAACCGGGTGTTCCCGTCGGGGGGCGCCGACGAGTGGCGGTCGCGCTGGGTCGCCGCGCAGGCCGAGGTCCTCGCCGCCGTCGACCAGTCGTTCTCGGGGATCCCGGTGTGGCGCTCGGCGTACCGCACCACCGAACCGGTGGGCGTGGCCGAGCTCGAGGCGTTCGCCGCCGCGGCGTACGACGGCGACGACCCGCTGACGACGCCGACCGGGGACCCGCCCGTCACTGTGCGACGTACCCCGGACGGGGCCGTGCTGCGCCTGGCGCTGCCCTTCGCCGAGAAGGGGGACGTCGACCTGGGCAGGCACGGTGAGGAGCTGCTGGTCACCGTAGGGTCCTACCGGCGGGTCTTCGTCCTTCCCACGGCTTTGCGCCAGCAGCGCGTGGTGGGCGCCCGCCTGGAGGCCGGGGCGCTCGAGGTGCGCTTCACGTCGACGGAGGAAGGTGTGCGGTGAGCGACGACGAGCAGCGCCAGGGCGCCGGCGACGGGAGCTCGCCGGGTGACGCGGACGGGGGCGAGCCCGTGGGCAGCGTGGGCGAGGAGGCGGCGAAGCTCTTCGACGCGCTGCAGGACTGGGCGAAAGAGGGTGGCCTCGGCGCGGCGGGCGGCCTCGGTGAGCAGTGGCGCACCGTCAACGAGCACATCGCCACCGGCGGGCAGGACTGCACCTACTGCCCCGTGTGCCAGCTCATCGGCAAGGTCCGGGAGACCAGCCCGGAGGTGCGGACGCACCTCGCTGTCGCGGCCAGCTCCCTGCTGCAGGCGGCGGCGATGTTCCTCGAGGCGCGGACCGCTCGCCCGTCCGGGCGGGAGCCCCAGGTGACGAAGATCGACCTCGACGACGAAGATCCGCACGCCTGAACCGGCCCACTGACCAGGCGCGTCCAGGCGGCCGGGACGAAGGTCCCGCGGTCCCGAGCGGCGGCATACGTCCCTGCTTGTCCTGATTTTATGGTTTCTTCTGCCGCCTGGGCGACCACTCCATCACGATGGAGTCGGCATCAATGCCGCATCTGTCGTAGGAGGTCCGCTGGTGGCTGGCGCGCGGGCAGTTGCGGCGCGCCGCTGGGGGAGGCTCCTCGGCGGCGACCGGCGCCGGCGCGCCGGTCGGCGGCCGGACCGGGGAGCCGTGGCGGTCGAGACCGCGCTGGTCACCCCGGTGCTGCTCGTGGTGCTGCTCGGCATCATCGAGCTGCCCATGCTGATCCGCGACTACGTCGCGGTCACCTCGGCGGCACGCAGCGGCGTGCGGGTGGGCTCGGCTGCGCCGGCCCGGGAAGCGCCGAGCGCGTCGGCGTTCGTCCAGCTCGCGGCCGACGCGGTGGCCCGCTCGGCCTCGGGTCTCCCCGACGGCGCGCTGCGCTACGTCCTGGTCTACGAGGCGAACGACGACGGCTATCCGGGGTCGGGCACGACCATGCCGGACTCGTGTGCCGGCGTGAGTCGCTGCGTCATGCTCACGTGGGACGAGGCCGCCGGTGGGTTCACCTACGCCAGTGGCAGCTGGGCATCCGCGACGGTGAACGCCTGCTTCCCCAACGACGTCGACGCGGTGGGGGTCCAGGTCGTCGCCGACCACTCGTTCCTCAGCGGGCTCATCGGCACGTCGATGACGATGTCGGACCACGCGGTCATGAACTTCGAGCCGTTGCCTCCGGGCAAGTGCGCCGAGGGGAGCCACGCATGAGGTGGGTCGCACGCCGAACGGACCGCCGCCGGGGCGAGCGCGGCGCGGTGGCCGTCGAGGCGGCGCTGGTGACCGGGGTGGTGTTCCTGATGATCTTCGGCATCGTGGAGATGGCGTTCCTGATGCGCGACTACGTGGGCGTCACGTCCGCGTCGCGCGTGGGGGCCCGGTCAGCCTCCACCGGCGCCTCTGCCGGGTCCTGCACGGCGGACCCGGGGGACCTGGTCAAGTGCCCTCCGCACGGCGTTCCGGAGCTGGCGCAGCTCGCGGCCGACGCGATCGCGTCGGCCGGCACCGTCCTCAGCAGGGACTCGATCGACTACATCATGGTCTACAAGGCCAACGCCGCCGGCTACCCGGGATCCTGGACCGAGATGCCCCCGCTCAGTGGATGCACGACGGAGTGCGTCGCCTACCGGTGGTCCGACCACCAGGCGCGGTTCCGCTACGTGCAGGGCTCGTGGGACTCCCGGCAGATCAACGCCTGCGCCCGGCCCAGGCCGCCGTTCAACGCGCCCGTGGACTCCGTCGGGGTCCAGGTGGTCGTCGACCACGCCTTCCTCACCGGCATCTTCGGGCGGTCCATGACGCTCTCGGACCACGTGGTGATGAAGTTCGAGCCGCTGTCCAACCTCAACTGTGCGCCAGGGGAGCACCAATGACCGCAACCGTCCTGCCCCGTCTCCGGCCCCGGTTCCTCCGCAGGCTGCTCGAGGCCCGGCTGCTGAGCCGGCGCGACGAGGCCGGCTACGTCACCGTGGTGATCTCGATCATGATCCCGGCGCTGTTCATCGGGCTCTCCGCGACGGCGGTGGACACCTCGCGCTGGTACCTCGAGGGGGAGCGTCTCCAGAAGGCCGCGGACGCCGCAGCCCTGGCCGGCGTGCCGTTCGTCCCCCAGGACATGGTGAGCGCCCGGGTCCGGGCCCTGGAGGTCGCCCGGCGCAACGGGTACGACGACGCCGACCCCGACGTGGTCGTGACCGTGAGCCCCGGTGAGCGCAACACCCAGCTGCGCGTGTCGATCTCGGCGACGATCGACAACCAGTTCGGTCAGATCATCGGAGTGGACAGCACCGCGATCATGCGGACGTCGGTGGCCGACTTCACCGGCCCGGCGCCGATGGGCAGCCCCTGCAACACCTTCGGGACCGAGCCGTCGGCCGGGGGCGGCGCCTCATCGCCGACGCCGACCGGCACGGCCATCGGTGCCGCCCGACCCACCAACTGCCCGCAGAACCCGGAGATGTGGGCGACGATCGAGGGCCCCGACACCCCGAAGGTGCAGGGCGACCGCTACAGCACCCGCAGCTGCATCGGCGGGGAGGACGGCTGCTCGGGCGGCAGCAACAGCGAGTACCCCGAGAGCTCGGACAAGAAGGGCGAGCGCGGCTACTTCTGGGTCATCAAGGTCCAGCCGGCGATGGTCGGCCGCCAGGTGCAGCTCCAGCTGTACGACCCGGCGTTCGTGCTCACCGGGCTGGCCTGCGACAGCAACTCCGGCTACAGCGGCGACGAGCTGCCGGACCGCGGCTCCCTGAACAACACCATGAACCCCTACGTCAACGACGGTCGGGTCAGGTACGCCAACGTCGACTCGATCCCCCGGGGGCAGCTGCCGTCGGTGCCGTTCTGCACCGGCGACTACTACCCGGGCTACGCGTCGGTCAGCAGACCCCCTCACCCGAGCATGACCACGACGTTCCTGGTCCGGGAGCAGACCGACACCATGGACCCCACCCAGTCCGCAGTGGTCTCGGGCTGCGCCAAGCAGTACGGCTCCTTCACGACGTACCCGACCGCGGACAACCTGTGGGACATCCGGCCGGCGTACAACGCCCAGCTGGCGCAGGTGTTCCACAACTGGACGTCGCTGTGCACGTTCACCCCCACCCGGGCGGGCGACTACTACCTGCAGGTGCGCACGAACAAGAGCTACGCCTTCGGGTCGGGAGAGCTGGTGCGGACGGTCCCGAGCGGGGAGTACGGCGCGGTGTCCGCCAAGAACGGTGACCCCGGAGCCACCGGCTACGGCGCGAACTCCTTCGCGATCCGCGCGGTCGCCCCCGCCGGGCTCGAGCGCAGCGTCTCGGTCTCGGGCTGGGACCGGATGCCGATCTTCGCCAACTCCGAGGCCGCGTCGACGATCTTCCCGCTGGTCCGGGTGCTTCCGGGCGCGGCCGGGCAGAACCTCGTGTTCTCGTTCTTCGACGCCGCGGACGCCGCGAGCAGCGCCACCGTGAAGGTGCTGCTTCCGTACGAGATCTCGCCGAGTGCGATCGCGGACCCCTTCCCCGGCGGATGCACGGCCACCGGAGGCGCCGCCGGGGGCGGCCAGACGCTGAACAACTGCACGGCGACGGGCATCACCTCGGCGACCAACAACGGCAAGCTGCAGGAGATCCGGATCCCGATCCCGCCGGACTACACCTGCGACCCGAACGTCTTCACGAACTGCTGGTACCGCGTGCAGATCTCCTTCGGCACCGGCTCGGTGCACGACGTGACCACGTGGGACGCGAAGATCGAGGGCGACCCGGTCCGGCTCGTCGAGTAGCGGCTGCCGGGGTCACAGGCGGGCCCCGTCGTCGCCGGACCAGTCGTCGGGCCCCGACCGCATGGTGGCGACCAGGTAGCCGAACCCTCCGATGAACGCTGCGACGAGCAGGAATGCCAGGAAGCCGGTGACGCGGATGCCGGCACCGATCAGCAGCAGCGCCACGAGCGGGGTGCCGACGAGCCCCGCCCAGGCCAACCGCCGGCGCGGCTCGACCTGCGGGAGCGGAGGCGGCGGGGGCGGCACGAAGTGGCCCTCGTCCTCCCAGCTTGCGTCGCTGTCGAGCGGGTCGTTCCAGCTGGGCTGGAAAAGCCCCCGCAGGCGTGCCGGGTCCGGCTGCGGTTCCGGTGCGGGTTCGGTGTCGGGCGGGCCGGATGCCGACCGCCCGCCGGGGACATCGTCGGAGTCGTCGTCCGGCGGGGTCGGCTCCCACCCGGAGATGATCTCTGCGAACCGGGCGTCGACGTCGAGGCCGCGGTCCGGGTCGTCGGAGGAGGGGCGGTCGGAGGTCATGAGTCGGTCAGGCGGCGGATGAACTCCACCGACCCGGTGAAGATGGTCTGGGCATCGTTGTCGAGCGTGGCGACGTGGTAGCTGTCCTCGAGGACCCGCTCCTCGAGGTCGCGCGACGACACCGTCGACATGATGATCCGTCCCGAGGACGGGTCGACCAGGTGGTCCTCCCGGGAGCGGAACATGAGCAGCGGCTGCGTCACCTCGGCGAGCCGGGCCCGCAGCCCCTTCCACTGCCCGGTGAACGACGCGATCGCCTGCACCGGGGTCTTGGCGTAGGCACGCTCGGTGACGCCGGGCTTCTTGATGTCGTTGGCGATGGCCGGCCAGGACTTGACCACGTGCTTGAGGACCGGGATGAGCTTGGCGTCCTTGCGGGTGCTGTTGACGGCCGGGTTGACCAGCACGAGACCGGCGATGTCCCGGCCCCGCTCGACCGCCAGGTGCAGCGCGATGAAGCCGCCCATCGACAGCCCGCCGACGAACACCTGGTCGCACTCACCGAGCAGCTTCTCCAGCGCACGCTCGGCCTCGGCGTACCAGTCCTGGTAGGTCTTGGTGTTGCAGTCCTGCCAGGTCGTCGCGTGACCGGGCAGCAGCGGGACGGAGACGGCGTAGCCCTCGCGGGCCAGGTGCTCCGCCCACGGCCGCATGGAAGCGGGGGTGCTCGTGAAGCCGTGCACCAGGAGCACGCCGACCCGGCGTCCGCCGGGATCCTGCGGGCTCGCGGGTGCGGCGAACGGCTCGTCCTCGGGGGCGATGGGCACGGGGTCCTCCAGGGAGACTGCGGGGCGGTCCAGGGCCGTCGCGGGGAAGCAGCGAAACCGCTGGTGCGATCGTCCCACGCCGGCCAAGGTCAGGCTAGGGTGTGACCCGGCACGCGTCGGCGTGCCACACGGTCGGAGGCGGTTCCGTAGGCGTTCTGGAGGCGGTGGTCGGGTGTTCTACTGGTTCCTTCGCTTCATCGCCCTCGGCCCGCTGCTCCGGCTGGTGTTCCGGCCCACGTCCGAGGGCCTGGAGAACGTCCCCGCGGAGGGCTCCACGATCCTGGCCAGCAATCACCTGTCGTACGCCGACTGGCTGTTCATGCCGCTGACGCTCAACCGGAAGGTGACGTTCGTGGCGAAGGCGGAGTACTTCACCACCCCCGGCTTCAAGGGCTGGCTGCAGAAGACGTTCTTCCGGGGGGCCGGGCAGGTGCCCATCGACCGGTCGAGCGGCGACGCCGCGGCGGGTGCCCTGGTCTCGGCCAAGCGTGTCCTTGCCGCGGGGGACATCTTCGGCATCTACCCCGAGGGCACGCGGTCCCATGACGGCCGGCTCTACCGCGGGAAGACCGGCGTGGCGCGGCTCGCCATCGAGACCGGTGTGCCGGTGATCCCGGTGGCCGTGGTGGGCACCGACATCGTCGCCCCGCCGGGCAAGAAGTTCGGCCGGTGGACCCGTCCGCACGTGCGGTACGGCAAGCCGCTGGACTTCTCCCGCTACGAGGGGCTGGAGAACGACCGGTTCATCCTGCGCTCGGCCACCGACGAGATCATGTACGAGATCATGCGGCTCTCCGGCCAGGAGTACGTCGACGTGTACGCCGCCCGCGCCAAGGCGCTGGAGAAGGAGGCGGCCAGGAAGTCGACCTCCGTCCGCTCGATGACCGGGCTGGGGTCCAGCGCGGACCAGGCCGATGGCGCTGACGAGACCGGCGGCCCGGGCCGCCAGGCCTCCTGACCTGCCGCGGCGCGGGCTCCGCTCCTCGTCGGTGCTGACCCTGCTCCGCGGACGGGCAGGGGCCCTACGATCACAGCGTGTCCGCCGAGCCGCCCACCCCGCCTGCGCTGCGCGTCATGGTCGTCGACGACCACCCGATGTGGCGTGAAGCGGTCGCCCGAGACCTCGAGACCGCTGGCCTCGCCGTGGTGGCGACGGCGGGGACCGGCACGGAGGCGCTGACCCGGGCGCGCGCGACGCGGCCCCAGGTCGTGGTGCTCGACCTGCAGATCCCCCCGCCCACCGGCGTGGAGGTGACGACTGCACTGGTGGGGGAGGACCCGGCGGTGCGGATCCTCATCCTGTCCGCGTCGGGGGAGCAGGCCGACGTGCTCGACGCGGTCAAGGCGGGCGCCACCGGATACCTCGTCAAGTCCGCCTCCCGCGCTGAACTCCTCGACGCGGTGCGCCGCGTCGCCGCCGGCGACACCGTCTTCACCCCGGGCCTGGCGGGCCTGGTCCTGGGGGAGTACCGCCGCCTCGCCGAGACCCCCGGGGCCGCGGCGGACCCCCGACCGCCACGCCTCACCGAGCGCGAGACGGAGGTGCTGCGCCTCGTGGCCAAGGGGCTGTCGTACAAGCAGATCGCCGAGCGACTGGTGCTGTCCCACCGCACCGTGCAGAACCACGTGCAGAACACCCTCGGCAAGCTGCAGCTCCACAACCGCGCGCAGCTGGTGCGCTACGCCATCGAGCAGGGCCTCGACGAGGAGCTGGGGCGGCCGTCCCCATGACCGAGGCCCTGCGGGGCGCCGCCGACCGGCTCTACTCCCTGCGCCCCGACGAGTTCACCGCCGCGCGCACCAAGGCGGAGAAGGGGGCACGCTCCGCCGGCGACCGCGACCTCGCTGCCGCCATCAAGGCGCTTCGCCGTCCGGTCGCCGCAGCGTGGGCGGTGAACCTCCTCGTCCGGCGGCGCGGCGACCTCGTCGACCAGGTCGTCGACCTCGGCGAGCAGCTCCGACAGGCGCAGTCGCTGCTGCAGGGCGACGCGCTGCGCGAGCTCACCCGGCAGCGCCGGCAGCTCGTCGCGGCGGTCGCCGAACAGGCCCGCGACCTCACGGTCGAGGAGGGCGAGGGCATCGGCGGCCAGGCCGTGCGCCAGGTCCAGGACACGCTGCACGCCGCCATGACCGACGCCGCCGCGGCCGAGGCGGTCCGCAGCGGGCTGCTCACCCACCCGCTCAGCACCACCGGCCTGGCCTCGCTCACCGAGGTGCTCGCCGTACCGGCGGAGGGCGGGTCGGGGCGCGGCGAGCCGGCTCGGCTCAGCGTGGTCCGCGACGCCGGCCGCGCGCGCGAGGAGGCGCGAGCGCGGGTGGAGGCGGCCGGGCAGGCGGTGCGGTCGGCGCAGAAGGCGTTCGACAAGGCCACCCGGAAGCGGGCGAAGAGCGAGGCGAAGGTGCTGCAGCTGGAGGGCGAGCTGGAGGAGCTGCGCCGCCGCGTCGCCGACGTGGAGGACCAGACCGACGCAGCGGTCGAGCGGCTCACCGACCTCGACGCGGAGCTCGAGGAGCGGGAGGCGCGGCTCCACGACGCCCGTGCGGAGGTCGACGCCGCCGAGGCGGCGCTGGGCGAGCCGGACTGAGCCGCGGACGCCGTCTACGCGCCGGCCGCGGTCGGGTCGTCGACCAGCTCCTCCTGGATCTCCTCGAGGCTGCGGCCCTGCGTCTCCGGGACGCGCAGGGCGAAGAAGATCAGGGACGCGACGGCCAGTGCGGCGTACAGGAAGAACACGCCCTGGCGGGTGATGGCGTGCGACAGCGACAAGAAGGTCTGGGCGACCAGGAAGTTGGCGCCCCAGTTCGCGACGGTGCACGTCGCCATCGCGGGACTGCGCAGACCGACCGGGAAGATCTCGGAGATCATCAGCCAGAACACCGGCCCCAGCCCGATCGCGAACGACGCGATGAACAGCACTAGGCCGGCGAGCGCCACCCAGCCGTAGTTGTCCTGGATGGTCGGCACGGCGAAGTAGGTGCCCAGCACGCACAGGGCCAGCAGGAGCCCGGCCGTGCCGGTCAGCAGGAGCTTGCGGCGTCCGACCCGATCGAGGAGGAGCACGGCGAGGATGGTGAAGACCAGGTTGGTGGCGCCGATGACGATCGTCGAGGCGAGCGCGGCGCTGTTGCCCATGCCGGTGTCGGAGAGGATCGTGGGCGCGTAGTAGATGACGGTGTTGACGCCGACGAACTGCTGGGCCAGCGCCAGCCCGATGCCGACGAGGAACAGCGGTCGGAAGCGGGGCTTCCACAGGTCGCGGACTCGCGCGTCGCGTTCCTTCTCGTTGGCCTTCTCGATGTCGTCCATCTCGGCGTCGATGTCGGCGTCCTCGTCGCCTTCCCGAAGCCTCTCGAGCACCGAGCGGGCCTTGTCCCGCTGACCGTTGAGCATCAGCCAGCGCGGTGTCTGCGGCACGGTGAGCATCCCGACGGCGAGGACGGCGCCGGGGACGGCCGCCACCCCGAGCATCCAGCGCCACTGCTCGGTGAAGTCCTTGAATGCGTAGTTCACCGCGTACGCGACCACGATCCCGGTGACGATGGCGAGCTGGTTGAACGACACCAGGCCGCCCCGCACCCGCGGGGGTGAAACCTCGGAGATGTAGAGCGGTGAGACGAAGGAGGCCGTGCCCACCGAGAACCCCAGGAGGAACCGGAAGCCGATCAGCATCTCGGCGTTGACCGAGAACGCGCATCCCAACGCCCCGATGATGTAGACGCTGCCGGAGATGACCTTGGTCCACTTCCGGCTGATGTGGTCGGCGAGGTACCCGGACGCCAGCGCGCCGACCATGGCACCCAGCAGCAGCACGGCGACGATGGCCTGCTGCTCGAACGACCCGGCGTCCAGGTCCTTCTTGATGTAGAGGAGGGCGCCCGAGATGACCCCGGTGTCGTAGCCGAAGAGCAACCCGCCGACGGCGGCGATGACGGAGATCCGTACCAGCAGCCCGTTGCCGGACTTCCCCATCTCGGTCACGAAGTTCGCCACGTCCGCCCCCTTCCGCCTGACGATTGCGCCCTCGCAAACGCCGCGTCATGCACACGGGTTCCCCGCGACGCCGCGCACAAACGCCCCGGCGCCGCGGTCCGGCCGGGCCGTCAGTCCGTCGCCCACCCCTTGGCGCGCTCCACGGCGTCCCGCCAGCGGGCGTGCGCGGCATCCGCGCCAGCCCGGTCGCCCTGCGGCTCGAAGCGCCGGTCCAGGGCCCAGGTCTCCTTGAGCTCGGCGGTCGTCTCCCACACGCCCGCGCCCAGGCCGGCCGCGAACGCGGCGCCGAGCCCGGTGGTCTCGACGATCCGCGGACGCTCCACGGCTACGCCGAGCTGGTCGGCCTGCAGCTGGCACAGCAGGTCGTTGGCCGCCGCACCGCCGTCCACGGTGAGCGTGGTCAGCGCCGACTCCGGCGGCAACGTGTCGACGACGTCGCGGACCTCGAAGGCGATCGCCTCCAGGGTCGCCCGGACCAGGTGCGCGCGGGAGGTGCCGCGGGTGATGCCGACGATCAGGCCGCGGGCCTGCGGGTCCCAGTCGGGTGCGCCCAGGCCGGTCAGCGCCGGCACGAACACGACGCCGTCGGTGGAGTCGACCGTCCTCCCGATCGCCTCCGTCTCCGCGGCGGACCCGACGATCTGCAGCCCGTCGCGCAGCCACTGCACCGCCGCCCCGGTGACGAAGATGGCGCCCTCGAGGCAGTAGGTCAGCGAGCCCTCCGGCGACTTCCACGCCGCCGAGGTGAGCAGCCCGGCGTCGGACCGCACCACGTCGGGTCCGGTGTTGGTCAGCACGAACGAGCCGGTGCCGTAGGTGCACTTGGTCTCGCCGACCTCGAAGCAGGTCTGCCCGAACAGCGCCGCCTGCTGGTCGCCGAGGATGCCCGAGATCGGCAGCTCCAGGCCCAGGAAGGCCTTCGGGTCGGTGCGGGCGATCTCGCCCCACGACGGCACGATGTCGGGGAGCGCCTGTCGGGGGACACCGAAGAGCTCGCACAGCTCGTCGCTCCAGTCGCCCTCCGCCAGGTCGAAGAGCAGCGTGCGGCAGGCGTTCGACACGTCGGTGACGTGCCAGGTGCCCCGGGTCATCCGGGTGATCAGGTAGGAGTCCACCGTGCCCACCGCGTAGCGGCCGTCCTCGACCAGGGCCCACGTGTGCGGCTCGTGCTCGGCGATCCAGCGCAGCTTGGTGCCGGAGAAGTACGGGTCCAGCCGCAGCCCGGTCAGCTCCGCGACCCGCTCCTCGTGGCCCTCCTCCCGCATCCGGTTGCAGATCTCGGCGGTGCGCCGGTCCTGCCACACGATCGCGCGCCGCGGCGAGCCCAGGGTCTCCTTGTCCCAGAGCAGGACGGTCTCGCGCTGGTTGGTGATGCCGACGGCCTGCGGTGGCGGACCGTCGTACCCCTCGAGGGCGTCGCGGACGGCTTCGAGGGTGGCCTGCCAGATCTCCTCCGGGGCGTGCTCCACCCAGCCGGGCCGGGGGAAGTGCTGGCCGAACTCCTGGTACCCCCTCGCCGCGACCGTGCCCTCAGGGGTGACGAGGAGCGCGGTGACGCCGGTGGTGCCCGCGTCGATGGCCAGGACGCTCACCGCTCCGTCTCCGCCCTGAGGATCGCGAGGACCTTCTCGTCGACCCAGTCGTCGCCGACCCGCATCTCGTAGTTCTCGGTGCCCACCCAGGCGTGGAAGTCCGCATGCCCCCGGCTCCGGGCCCGCTCGTCGAGCTCTCCGCGGAGGGCGTCGTCGAGCGGGACCTTCTCCTCGGCGGTGGAGGCGGTGAGGTAGAGGTCGTGCAGGTCGAGGAGCCGCGCCAGCTCGGTGCACGGGTCCGGGTGGTCGTCGACGCGCAGGTCGGCCGCGACGTCGTCCCTGCCGCCGTACCCGGCGCCGTCCCGGACCACCAGGAGCGCCGCCGCCTGCCGGCCCCGCTTGTCGCCGCCGGCCTGGTCGCCGGCCCGGAGCGCGGCCAGGAGGCGTCTGGCGAGGTTCGGCTCGTCCTTGTCGGCGTCCCAGGCCTCGCGCATCGCGGTCACGACCTCGGCGCCGGCCAGGATGTTTCCCTGGATGGCCACGCCCGGCCCGGTCTCCCCGCCGGCCCAGTCGAAGCACTCGCCCCCGGTGTGGGTGGCGGCGTTGCCGTCGACGTCGACGATCCCGACCTGCCGGTGCTCGCGGCCGTCATCCTCCTCCAGCAGTCTGTCGAGGGCGACCTGGGCGGTGGCGCCCTCGTCGAGGTGCGCGAGCGCCTGGCCCTTGTAGGCGACGTTCGCCTCGGCCTGGGTCGCGATGGCGCCGATGCCGGCCACGGCGGCGGGTACGGCGGAGCCGACGCCGAGGAACTTGGAGGCGACGGCCACGCCCCACGACTCCCCGTCCTCGGACCGGGCCACGATCGAGAAGGTCATGCCGGGGAGCGTAGCGGGGCCGCCAGTTTCACAGGGTCCCCTGGGTTTCTGGCGCTTCCCAGCGGTTGCAACGTTTGGGAAGTGCCAGTTTCTCGTGGTGCCATGGGAAACCGTCAGACCGTGGATCGTTCCAAAGAACATGAGTAGCGTGGGCACCATGCGAGTTGGAGTGCTGACCGGAGGCGGGGACTGCCCCGGCCTCAACGCCGTCATCCGGGCCGTGGTGCGCAAGGGGACCGGGACCTACGGGTTCGAGTTCGTCGGGTTCCGGGACGGCTGGCGCGGTCCGCTGGAGAACCGCACCTGCCCGCTGGGCGTCGACGAGGTGCGCGGCATCCTGCCCCGGGGCGGGACGATCTTGAAGTCCTCACGGACGAACCCGTTCAAGATCGACGGGGGCGTGGAGAAGATCAAGGAGAACCTCGCCACCAACGGGGTCGACGCCCTGATCGCCATCGGCGGCGAGGACACCCTCGGGGTGGCCACCAAGCTCGCGGGCATCGGCGTCGACGTGGTCGGGGTGCCCAAGACCATCGACAACGACCTGTCGGGCACCGACTTCACCTTCGGCTTCGACACCGCGGTCAACATCGCCATGGAGGCCATCGACCGGCTGCACACGACCGCGGAGTCGCACGAGCGCGTGCTCGTGGTCGAGGTGATGGGTCGGCACGCCGGGTGGATCGCGCTCCACTCCGGCATCGCCGGGGGCGCCAACGTGCTCCTCATCCCCGAGCGGCCCTTCGACATCGACAAGGTCTGCGAGCACGTCCTGCACCGGTTCGACCTGGGGTTCTCCCCGATCGTCGTCGTCTCCGAGGGCGCCGTCCCCGCCGAGGGCGGCGGCATGACGCTGCAGAGCGGTGAGGTGGACTCCTTCGGGCACGTCCGGCTCGGCGGCATCGGGGATCGGCTCGCCACGGAGATCGAGGACCGCACCGGCAAGGAGGCGCGAGCCGTGGTCCTCGGTCACGTGCAGCGGGGCGGCACGCCCACGGCGTTCGACCGCTGGCTGGCCACCCGGTTCGGTCTCCACGCGATCACTGCCGTCGCCGACGGCGACTTCGGCACCATGGTTGCCCTGCAGGGCAAGGACATCGTCCGGGTGCCGCTCATCGAGGGCACCGGCGAGCTCAAGACCGTCTCGCCCGAGGAGTACGCCGAGGCCGAGGTCTTCTTCGGCTGACCCGGCCGGCCGTCGATCAGGCCTGCGCGCGCAGCCGGGGGTTCAGCAGCGCGCGCACGACGGCGCCCTGCACGCCGCGGGTGCAGAGCCGCGGGCCTCCGATGGCGAGCACGGTGCGGTCGCCCATCCACAGCACGGACTCGATGCCGGGCTGCAGGAAGAGCAGGTCGTCGAGCCCGATCGGGGCGTCGGCCCGCCAGAACGGGTCGAGCGCGTCGCGGTGCATCACCCGCCAGTGGAAGGGTCCGCGCAGCTCCTGTGCGGTCGGAGCCTCGACGTACAGGCGGTTCGGGGTCGGGACCACAGTGAGCGCCCCGGCGACCACCAGCTCGGAGACCGGCACCTCACCGGCGCCGTCGGCCTTGGGGATGCGCTCGTCGAGCAGGGTGTCGACGTGGTCCGCGCAGATGCACGCGCCGTACGACGGCGGGTTCCAATGCTCCACGACAGGCGGTCGGAATCGGTCCAGCAAACCCATGCCCACGACGATACGGCCGGAATGCCCGTTCTGTCCCGACCTTGGTCCTACTCGTCGCGGTCGGCTCCTGAGCCCGGCGTACCCTTGCCCGGTGACGATCCCCGACCTGTTCGACCTCCACGAGATGGGCGCCGCGCAGCAACCGAGCTGGCCCGACCGCGACGCGGTGGACGCCACCGTCGCGCGGCTCCGCAAGGTGCCGCCGCTGGTGTTCGCCGGCGAGTGCGACGAGCTCAAGGAGAAGCTGGCGGCGGTCACCCGCGGTGAGGCGTTCCTGCTGCAGGGCGGCGACTGCGCCGAGACCCTCGAGGGTGCGACCGCGGACAACGTCCGGGCCAAGCTCCGGGTGCTGCTGCAGATGGCGGTGGTCCTGACCTACGCCGCGTCGGTGCCGGTGGTGAAGGTGGGCCGGCTCGCGGGTCAGTACGCGAAGCCGCGCTCGTCGGACACCGAGACCCGTGACGGGGTGACGTTGCCGGCGTACCGCGGCGACGCCGTCAACGGCTTCGACTTCACGCCCGAGTCGCGCGCGCCCGACCCGCAGCGGCTGCTCGACGTCTACAACTCGTCGGCGGCGACGCTGAACCTGGTCCGTGCGTTCGTCACCGGTGGGTACGCCGACCTGCGGCAGGTGCACACCTGGAACACCGACTTCGTGCGCTCGTCGTCGGCCGGGAAGCGCTACGAGCGGCTGGCCGGCGAGATCGACCGGGCGCTGACCTTCATGAAGGCGATCGGCGCCGATCCCGACGAGTTCCACCGCGTCGACTTCCACTCCAGCCACGAGGCGCTGGTCCTCGAGTACGAGCACTCCCTCACCCGCATCGACAGCCGCACCGACCTGCCCTACGACGTGTCTGCGCACTTCCTGTGGATCGGGGAGCGGACCCGCCAGCTCGACGGCGCGCACGTGGAGCTGCTCAGCCGGATCCAGAACCCGATCGGCGTGAAGCTCGGCCCCAGCACCACCCCCGACGACGCGATCGCGCTGGCCCACAAGCTCAACCCGGAGAACGAGCCGGGCCGGCTCACCTTCATCACCCGGATGGGCGCCGGCCGGGTCCGCGAGGTGCTCCCCGAGCTGGTGGAGAAGGTCACCGCCGCGGGTGTCCAGGTCGCCTGGGTCTGCGACCCCATGCACGGCAACACCTTCGAGGCGTCGTCGGGCTACAAGACCCGCCGCTTCGAGGACGTGATGGACGAGGTCCAGGGGTTCTTCGACGTCCACCGGGCGCTGGGCACCTGGCCGGGTGGCCTGCATGTCGAGCTCACCGGCGACAACGTCACCGAGTGCGTCGGCGGGGGAGAGTCGCTGCTCGAGGCGGACCTGTCCGAGTGCTACGAGTCGGTGTGCGACCCGCGCCTCAACCGGGTGCAGTCGCTCGAGCTCGCCTTCCTCGTCGCCGAGATGCTCAACGAGGCCTACGTCGCACCGCACGACCGGGACTGACCCCGGCGCCGGAGTGCGCGCTCTCACACCGGCCCGACCCTCCGCCGGACCTACCATCGAAGTAGGGACATCGGAGGAGATGAGCACCATGAGGTCGCTCCCCACCACGCTGGTTTCCGCTGGCGCAGCTCTCGCCCTCGCGCTCACGCTGAGCGCCTGCGGCGGCACCGACACCGACACCGGGGCGACTTCGCCCGGAGACGTCGCGATGCTGTACGTCGAGGCGTTCCGTGGGGGCCCGGAAGGGCTGCAGGAGTACAACCCCGACTCGAGCTGGGACGACTCGTACTTCGACTCGCTCGGCGAGAGCGCGACGGACGTCGTGGGGGAGCCGCTCGACGCCGCCCAGAGTGGACAGGTCTCGGCGGCCTACCGGGAGGCGTTGGGCCAGATCGATGCCGAGGTGGTCGAGGAAGAGGTCGACGGCGACGAGGCGACGGTGACGCTCGCCGTGCGCGGGCTGGCCTACGGTGCCGCGATGGAGACGGCGGGGGCCGACTTCGTGCTCGATCGCCAGGACCCGACAGCCTCCTACACGTCCCTGGTCCTCGAGGCGCTCGACGTGGTCGAGCCGGTGGACGAGCCCATGGAGATCGAGATGGCGTTCACCCGCTCCCGCGACCTCTGGGCTCCGACCGGCGAGTCCGGAGCCCAGATGATCGAGGCGCTGCTGCAGTAGCCACCGGCTCGTAGGCTGAGCGCCGTGATCGATCTGCGCAGCGACACCGTGACCCGGCCGACCGAGGCGATGCGCGCCGCGATGGCCGCCGCCGACGTCGGAGACGACGTGTACGGCGAGGACCCGACCGTCCGTCGGCTCGAGGAGCGGGTCGCCGGCCTGCTCGGCAAGGAGGCGGCGCTCTTCGCCCCCACCGGGTCGATGGCCAACCTGCTCGCCGTACGCTCCCTCGCCGGGGTGGGGCAGGAGGTCCTCTGCGAGGCATCGGCGCACATCGCCCGGGCCGAGCTCGGAGTGCACGGAGCCGTGACCGGCCTAACGATGCGGACGTGGGTCGGCCGTCCGCTCGACCTGCCGGCCGTCGAGTCGATGTTCGCACCGGACATGGGCCCCTTCTTCGTGCCCACGCGCGCAGTGTCGGTGGAGAACACCCACAACTTCGGCGGGGGAGCGGTGACCCCGATCGACGACCTCCGGGCGTTGCACGCCTTCGCCGACAGCCGGGGCATCGGCGTACACCTCGACGGGGCGCGGCTCTGGAACGCCCACGTGGCCACCGGCACGCCGCTCACGGAGTACGGCGCGGTGGCCGACGTGCTGATGGTGGCGCTGAGCAAGGGGCTCGGCGCGCCGGTCGGCTCCCTGGTCGTGGGTACCTCAGAGGCGATGGCCGAGGCGCGGATCTGGCGCAAGCGCCTGGGTGGCGGGATGCGTCAGGTCGGCATCCTGGCCGCGGCGGGGCTGTACGCCCTCGACCACCACCTCGAGCGGCTCGCCGACGACCATGCGCACGCACGGCTGCTGGCCGAGGCATGCGGTGTCGACCCAGCCACGGTCGACACCAACATCGTGGTGGTTCCGATGGCCGACCCGGGGAAGGTCGTCGCGGCGGCACGTGAGGAGGGCGTTCTCGTCTCGGCGGTCGGAGCGTCGTCGTTGCGGATGGTCACCCACCTCGACGTCTCCCGGGAGGATGCCGACCGGGCCGCGAAGGTGCTCTCCGGGCTCGTCTGACCGGTCGTCGTCCTCCCTGCCCGAGCGACTCCTCGACCCAGCGCGGGTGACGTTTCGACCCAGCACGGGTGACGTCTCAACACTGCACGGGTGACGTCTCAACACTGCACGGGTGACGTCTCGACCCGGCGTGGGTGACGCCTCGGCGGTCAGGTGGCGAGGGTGGCGGAGTCGACGCGGCCGACGGCGGGGGGCAGCTGCCGCACGGCCTGGGCGAGGGCCCGGAGGTCGTTGCCGAGCAGCGCCTGCGGCCCGTCGCACAGCGCCTGCTCGGGATTCGCGTGCACGTCGACGATCACCCCGTCGGCGCCGACCGCGATCGCGGCCCTCGACAGCGGCACGACCAGGTCCTTGAGCCCGGCGGCGTGCGAGGGGTCCACGATGACCGGCAGGTGGCTCTTGGCCTGCACGACCGGCACCGCAGAGATGTCGAGGGTGTTGCGGGTCGCCGGCTCGAAGGTGCGGATGCCGCGCTCGCACAGCACCACGTCGAGGTTGCCGCGCTGGGCGATGTACTCCGCGGCCATCAGCCACTCCTCGATGGTCGCGGTCATGCCGCGCTTGAGCAGCACCGGCTTGCCGGACTGGCCGACCGCCTGCAGCAGGCCGAAGTTGGCCATGTTGCGGGTGCCGATCTGGAGCATGTCGGCGTGCTCGGCGACCACGGGCACGTCCCGGGCGTCGACCACCTCGGTGACCACCGGCAGCCCGGTCAGCTCCCGGACCTCGGCGAGGATCTGCAGTCCCTTCACGCCCAGTCCCTGGAACGCGTACGGCGACGTCCGCGGCTTGAAGGCGCCACCGCGCATGATCGTGGCGCCGGCCGCCTTGGCCATCTCGACGGCCTCGACGGTCTGCTGCTTGGACTCGACGGCGCAGGGCCCGGCGATGAACGTGAACGAGTCCGGGCCGATCGGGACCCGGTGGCCGTCCCGCCCCACCCACACCGTGCTCCTGGTCGGGTGGTGCTGGCGGCTGACGAGCTTGAAGGGATCCGAGATCCGGTGCACGTCGTCGACGCCCGGGAGCGTGCGCAGGTTCAGGCCGTGGAAGCGGTCGATGTCGCCGACCAGGCCGATGATCGTGCGGACCACGCCCTTGCTGACGAACGCCTCCCCGCCGACGCCCTCGACCTTCTCGACGACATGGGCGATGTCCTCGTCGGTGGCGTCCGGTGTCATGACGACGACCATGGTGGCGTCCCTCTCTCTGGTCGACCTGCCGGACCAGGGTGGAGGCCCGCGCGAGGCGCGCCGAGACTACCGACCGGGCGCCGGCGGGGACGGCCGCGCCAGCATGTGGACCGGCTCGTGGACCGGGGTCGAGGACCGAGCTCGTGGACCGGGCTCAGTCGTCCCGCTCGGCCCGCGCGGCGATGTCGGCCAGGTCCTGGGCGAGCAGCCGGGTGGTGACCGCGGCGCCCACGTGTCCGAAGAGGGTGGCGGTGAGCCGGCGCAGCAGGGTGGGGTCCGGGTGGCTGGCGCCGAAGCAGACCGTGAGCAGGGTGCCGTCGTCGTCGGTCTCGAGCGTGTAGACCTTGCGGTAGTCGACGCCCGCCGACCGGGAGACCACCGTGGTGCCCCGCGACGGGCGGCACTCGGCGACCTCGAGGGTCTGGGTCTCCTCCTTGCCGAACAGTCGGCGGGTCTCGCGCCACCGGGTTCCGCGTGCGTAGCGTCCGCCGTCGAGCACCTCGACGCCGGTCACCGCGCGCAGGATCTCCGGCGCTGCGTCGAGGTCGGTGAGCGCCGCCCAGACACGCTTGCGAGGCGCGCGCACGACGCGTTGAACCGTCAGCTCCCGACCCGCCATGGAGGCAAGGCTAATCGCGGCAGAGCCTCGGCGTGGGATGCATGTGACTGATGAGGCGATCCCGTAGCCTCCTCGGCATGGCGACCCGAACGTCTTCCCCGCCGGGTTCGCGAACCTCCGGATCGTCGACTCGCAAGGTCGGCTCCGGCAGTTCTCGGTCCCGGTCGTCCGGCAGCCAGGCCCGCAGCAGCTCCAGCAAGGCGAAGTCGACGAGCTCCAAGCGTCCGGCGCCGCGTTCGGTGCGTACCGGGCCTGGACCCGTGTTCCGACTCTTCACCGCGGTCGGGCGCGCCCTGAGCGCGGTGTGGCTCGGCATCGCGCACGGCGTCGGGGCTGCCGTACGGCGGGTGACCCACTCGGCCCGGGAGCTCGAGCCGGAGCACCGTCGCGATGGTCTCGGCCTGCTGCTGATCGCGCTGGCGGTGGTGGTGGCGGCCTCGGTGTGGTGGCGGCTGCCGGGCGGCGTGGGGGAGGCCACCCGGACCGTGGTGAACGGGTCGGTCGGCCTGCTCGGCTGGTTCGCCCCCCTGGTCCTCGTCGTGGTCGGCGCTGCGACCATGCGCAACCCCGAGGCCTCCGGGCCGGCGGGTCGCCAGCTCATCGGCTGGGGGGCTCTGCTCTTCGGCGTCCTCGGCCTCGTGCACATCGCCCATGGCAGCCCCGAGGGCACCGACACCGCAGCGGTGCAGGGCGCCGGCGGTGCGATCGGCTTCGTGGTCGGGTCCCTGGCGATGGACCTGCTGCAGACGCCGTACGTCGTCGTGCCGATCCTCGTCCTGCTCGCCGTCTTCGGGCTCCTCGTAGTGACTGCGACGCCGGTGTACCAGATCCCCACCCGGCTGGCGGCCCTGCGCGACCGGCTGCTCGGCCGGCACGGCGCGGCGGAGGCGCAGGAGGCCCCCGAGACCGCGGAGGCGCCGTCGCTGCGGCGCGGGCGGTCGACGCGGCGTCGGGTCGGCTCGATGGCCGAGAAGGGCGAGTTCACCCCGGAGGGCGACCCCGCCTACGACTCCCCGGTCATGGTGGAGCGGGCCCTCGACAAGAAGCGCAAGGGAGCGGCAGCAGCGGCGACCGCGGCAGCCCCGGAGGAGAAGCACGAGGCCGAGCCGCCGCCGCACACGCCGCTGCCGGCCCGGGTGGAGCAGCTCTCGCTCTCCGGTGACATCGCCTACGCGCTGCCCGGCAACGAGGTGCTCAAGCCGGGCAGCCCGCACAAGGCGCGCAGCAAGGCCTCCGACGACGTGGTGGGCCGGCTGACCGAGGTGCTCGAGCAGTTCGACATCGACGCGCAGGTCACCGGCTACACCCGGGGGCCCACGGTGACCCGCTACGAGGTCGAGCTCGGCCCGGCCGTGAAGGTCGAGAAGGTCACCGCGCTCGGCAAGAACATCGCCTACGCGGTCGCGAGCGCCGACGTGCGGATCCTGAGCCCCATCCCCGGCAAGAGCGCGATCGGCATCGAGATCCCGAACTCCGACAAGGAGATCGTCTCGCTCGGTGACGTGCTGCGGTCGGCGAACGCCCGCAACGACCACCACCCGATGATCGTGGGGCTCGGCAAGGACGTGGAGGGCGGCTTCGTCGTCGCCAACATGGCGAAGATGCCGCACCTGCTCGTCGCGGGCGCCACCGGGTCCGGCAAGTCGAGCTTCGTGAACTCGATGATCACCTCGATCCTGATGCGCTCGACGCCGGACGAGGTGCGGATGATCATGGTCGACCCCAAGCGGGTCGAGCTGAACGCCTACGAGGGCATCCCGCACCTGATCACGCCGATCATCACCAACCCCAAGAAGGCCGCCGAGGCGCTCGCCTGGGTCGTGCGCGAGATGGACATGCGCTACGACGACCTGGCGGCGTTCGGCTTCCGTCACGTCGACGACTTCAACAAGGCGGTACGCGCGGGCAAGGTGCAGGTGCCTCCGGGCAGCGAGCGGGTCCTCGCGCCGTACCCCTACCTGCTCGTCGTCGTCGACGAGCTGGCCGACCTGATGATGGTGGCGCCTCGCGACGTCGAGGACGCCGTGGTGCGGATCACCCAGCTCGCCCGGGCCGCCGGCATCCACCTGGTGCTGGCCACCCAGCGGCCGAGCGTCGACGTGGTCACCGGCCTCATCAAGGCCAACGTGCCGTCGCGGCTGGCCTTCTCGACCTCGAGCCTGTCCGACAGCCGGGTCATCCTCGACCAGCCGGGCGCGGAGAAGCTGGTCGGCCAGGGTGACGGGCTGTTCCTGCCGATGGGCGCCTCGAAGCCGGTGCGCGTCCAGGGGGCGTGGGTCACCGAGGCCGAGATCCACCAGGTGGTCAAGCACTGCAAGGACCAGCTGGCACCGTCGTACCGCGAGGACGTCACCGCGCCCGCCGCCGCGAAGCGGGACCTCGACGACGACATCGGGGACGACCTGGACCTGGTCATCCAGGCGATCGAGCTGGTCGTGTCCACCCAGTTCGGCTCGACCTCGATGCTGCAGCGCAAGCTCCGGGTCGGCTTCGCCAAGGCCGGCCGGCTCATGGACATCCTCGAGAGCCGCGGCGTGGTGGGCCCGAGCGAGGGTTCCAAGGCACGTGACGTCCTCATCAAGCCCGATGACCTCGACGGGGTCATCGCCACGTTGCAGGGAGAGCAATGAGCGCGCAGCCGATCGAGAAGCACCTCGCCGAGGGGGACGAGCAGGACCACGGCGCCGACAACGACGTCACGGCCGCCCCGGAGACCATCGAGGTGCGCCGGAACGCCGCGGTGTCGGTGGTGATCGGCGCGGCGGCGTCGGGCATCGCGACCGCCTACCTGTGGCGGGGGGCGGGCTCGGGTGCGCCGCTGGACTGGCTGCTGTGCCTGCTGATGGGCGCGCTCGCGGTGGTGTTCCTGCGCGGCCTGCTCGACTCGCGGACGCCGCTGCTGGTGGCCGACGAGATGGGTGTCCGGATCCGGCTCGGCGCCCAGTGGCGCGGCCTGCCGTGGGAGGCCATCGACCGGGTCACGGTCACGCCGCGGCGAGGGGTGCTGCACGACGGACGCATGGTGGTGTCGCTGCACAACGTGCAGCGGGCGATCGAGGGCCTGGAGGGGCGGTCCGCGCGGCACGCCCGGCTCAACCACAAGATGTACGGCGCTGCGCTGGCGGTGCCGATCGGACTGACCACCCGCGTCTCGGGCGACGGTCCGGGTGACCTGGGCGACCGGGTCGCCGCGCTCTCCCAGGGCCGCGCCGAGGTGGTGACGCTGCTCGGCACCCCGGGGGTGCCGCGGAGCGCGGAGTCGGTCCCCCTGCCCGAGGGTGACGAGCGCCGGGTGATCACCGACGACACCCCGCCCGCGAGCGAGCGGCGGCCGCGCTGGCTTCGCCGGTCGCAGGAGGGCGCTGGGGACCCGGCTCAGGGTGGCACCGAGGACCTGGCCCGGGACGCGGAGGCCGGGGCCTGCGACGAGACCGGCGCCGCCGGGGATGCCGGAGAGGAGGCTGCCCACGAGGACGCGTCGCGCCGGCGGACCAGCCCGTTCCGCGTGGTCGACCCGCGGGCCGGCGAGCAGCGCTCGAGCCGGGTCCAGGCGATCGCCCGGTTGGCCGACCCGGTGCAACCGCTGGTCATCGGCGACTTCGAGCCCGAGCCGGCGTACGACCCGGTCATCGGCCCCGAGCTGGCTGCGGCCCGGACCCGGGTGGGGCTGAGCGTCGACGAGCTGGCCGACCGGACCCGGATCCGCCCGCACGTGATCGAGTCGATCGAGGTCGACGACTTCACTCCCTGCGGCGGGGACTTCTACGCCCGCGGCCACATCCGCACCCTGGCCAGAGTGCTCGGCAAGGATGCCGAGCCGATGCTGCTGCAGTTCGAGGAGCGGTACGCCACCGCCCCGGTCAACGCCCGACGAGTGTTCGAGGCCGAGCTGGCGACCGGGATGACGGGCAGCATGCGCAGCACGGTCGGTGGCCCGAACTGGACCCTCCTGGTCGGGGCCGTGCTCGCCCTCATCCTGGTCTGGAGCGCCGTGCGGCTCTTTGCCGGCAGCGAGCAGGCGACGTTCGAGAACCCGCCGCCGGTGCTCAACGGGTCCGCGGGGCTCAGCAGCGGCTACGGAGAGCCGCGCAAGCCCGCCGGCCCACCCCCGCTGGCGACGACGCTGACCGCGGTCAATGCCGGCACGCACGTCGAGGTCCGGGACGGCGACGGCGAGCTGGTCTTCGAAGGCGATCTCGTGATCGGTGAGGTCAAGCGCCTCGAGGTCGACCCGCCGGTCACGGTGTCCGGCGACAACGGGGGAGCCCTCGCCGTGGCGTTGGACGGCGAGGACATGGGCTTCATCGGGGACCCCGACCAGCCGGCCACTCAGGTGTTCCAAGACCCCCGCGGGTGACCTGGGGTCAGTAGATCGGGACAAACAGGGCATTTCACTGTTTCGTCACATCCGTCCCATCCCGGCGGTAACTTCGACGCGTTCGAATGTTCCCGCGGCCCATCCCGGCTGCGGCTCGACCGGGAGCTCTGATGGACACTCCGACCCTCACCCTCGACAGGCACCTCGACGAGGCGCCGACGGGCACCGTCGTCGTGGAAACCCAGACCGTACGGCGTCCCGCCGGCAAGGTCTTCTGGTTCTTCGCGGTGCTCGTCCCGGTGCTGCTCACGATCGGGCTCGGCGTCACCCGGGGCCCCGGCATCGAGAACAACCTGAAGAAGGACGTCCTGGCCGCGCTCGACGGCGCCAACACCAACGGCGTGGGTGTCCACGTCGACGGGCGGATCATCACCGCCGACGTCCCCGACGGGGTCGACGTGGACCGGGTGAAGAACCTGATCACCGAGGTCGACGGGGTCTCGGCGGTGACCGCGAAGCTGGTGTACGCGTCGTACGCCGAGGCGGAGAACTGCTCGCACCTGCAGACCAAGCTGGACAAGGTGACGAACAAGGAGCGCATCCCCTTCGTGGGGCGGACGTCCCGGCTCCCGGCGGCGGGCGCGCAGATGCTGCGCGACGTGGCCGGGATCCTCGAGGCCTGCCCGACCGCGGTCGTGTACGTCGGCGGTCACACCGACCCCGGCACCCGCTTCGGTTCCACGCTCACCCTGGAGCGCGCCAAGGCCATGACGAAGCTCCTGAAGTCCTACGGGATCGCGCCCGAGCGGCTGGCGCCGCGTGGCTACGGAGACCAGTTCCCGGTGAACGATTCCGGCACCGCCGCCGGGCAAGCCCGCAACGAGCGGGGCTCGATCGTCGTGAGGAGTCAGTGACATGTGGTTCTTGCTGCTCGAGATCTTCCTGCTCATCACCGTTTCCTTCTTCGCGGGAGCGGGCGTGACGGCCCTGTCGTTGCGCATGCTGTTCCCCGCCGCCGACAACGAGGGACCCGAGACGAGCGGAGCGACGTCATGATCTGGCTGACGCAACAGGTGTGGTTGTGGATGGCGCTGTCCTTCCTCGCCGGGGCCCTGCTGACCGGCTTCTTCACGACCACCGAGGTCGAGGAGGAGCGCTGGGTCCCGACACCCGAGCCGGGGGAACCGGAGGCCGACAGTGGTGACGTGACCCGGGATGTCGATTCGTCGGCGGCAGGCTCGGAGGCCGTCGATGCCCTTCTCGCCTCGCCGTTCCCGGAGGTCCCCGTGGTCACCGGGTCGCGGTCGTGGGAGGACGACGACCTGTGGTCGCGGCCGGTGAGTCCGCAGCCGGAACGCGTCAGCGAGGTCGCGGCCGATGAGGTCGTCGCAGAGATCGACTCGGCCGTCGACTCCGGCATCGACGCCGGTGTTCACACGCGGGACGTTGTGGAGAGCGCTGTCGTGGAGCCGGACGAGCCGGTGGAGACGCCGGCGGTCGAAGAGGTGGTGACGGTCGAGGCGGTCGTGGTGGAGACGCCGGTGGCGCCCGAGCGGGACTCCGCGGAGGAGCCGGTGGCCGACGCGGCGACGCTGCCGGGGCCGGCGGTGCTGCCCGCGCTGATGGCCGAGGTGATGCCCGAGCCGACCCCCGAGCCGACCCGCGAGGCGGTCGTCGACGAGGTCGCTGAGTCGGCTGCGGCGGAGGAGCGGGCCGAGGCCGTCGCGGAGGAGGGGTTGTCCCCGGCGGAGAAGATCAAGCTGGAGCTCGCGCGTCTCGAGGCTGAGATGGCCAAGCGCCAGCAGCAGCGGCAGGAGCTCCTCGAGAAGGAGCTGGCCGAGCAGACCGAGCAGACCGAGCAGACCGAGCAGCCCGTGGCTGACCGGCTCGAGCAGGAGCGACTGGAGGCCGAGCGCGAGGCCCGGGCACAGGCACGCGCGGAGCGAGCCGCGGCCCAGCGGGCGCGCCGGCAGAAGCAGCGGGAGGCGGCCAAGCGGGCCGAGCAGGAGCGGGCTGAGGCTGAGCGGGCCGAGCAGGAGCGGGCCGCGGAGGAGGCCGCCGCGGCTGAGGCCAAGGCCGAGCGCGCGGCAGCGGCCCGGGCTCGTGCCCAGGCGAAGCGCGAGGAGGCCAAGCGGCTCAAGGCGGAGCGCGCCGAGCAGGAGCGTCTCGAGGCCGAGCGTGCGGCGGCCGAACGGGCCGAGCAGGAGCGCGCCGAGGCCGAGCAGGCCGAGGCGGAGCGCATCGAGCAGGCGCAGGCGAACGTCGAGCGGCTCGAGGTCGAGGCGGCGCTGGAGCCGACGGTGGAGGCCACGGTGGAGGCCACGGAGCAGCCCACCGTGGAGGCCACCGTGGAGGCCACGGAGCAGCCGACCGTGGAGCCCGCTGTGCAGCCCACCTGGCTCGACCCCGACGACGAGAGCGATGCCTGGAAGCAGGGGCCGTACGGGCCGGGCTCGGCGTACGCGCCGTTCGACGGCTCCGCCCCCGCCGCTCACCCGGTCAAGGCGGACCTGAGCAGCCAGCTGTACTACGTCAAGCAGTCCCGCTTCTACAGCCGGGCGAACGCCGATGTGTGGTTCGCGTCGGACGAGCACGCCGAGGCTGCCGGTTTCACCCGGGCGGACAAGCGCGACACGGCGGCGCACGTGGTGCTGCACACGGGTCCGGAAGGGACCAGCAAGGCCTGACCACCGCGGGGTCGCCCGGGCACCCGGGCGGCCCCTGGTCGCGCCAGGACAGGCCCGGCGTGCCGCAGAGCACACCGCTCCTGGGGGCCGCGGATGCGGCATCGGGCGGGTCGAGCCGTCATACTCGAGACCTCTATGACTACCGCCCCACACGCCACCTCCGCGACCGCCGACCCCTCGGCGCGCGACGAGCCACCCGCGACTGCCCCCACCACCACGGTGGCGCTGGTCACGCTCGGCTGCGCGCGCAACGAGGTCGACTCCGAGGAGCTGGCGGGGCGGCTCGAGGCCGGCGGGTTCAGGCTGGTCGACGACCCAGCCGACGCCCAGACCGTGGTGGTCAACACCTGCGGGTTCGTCGAGGCGGCGAAGAAGGACTCCGTCGACACCCTGCTGCAGGCCGCGGACCTCAAGGACGACGGCGGCACGCAGGCGGTGGTGGCGGTGGGCTGCCTCGCCGAGCGGTACGGCGCCGAGCTGGCCGACTCCCTGCCCGAGGCCGACGCCGTCCTGGGCTTCGACGACTACCCGGACATCGCCGACCGGCTGCGCGGGATCCTCGCCGGGGATCACCACGTCCCCCACGTCCCCCAGGACCGGCGGAAGCTGCTGCCGATCTCCCCGGCGGACCGGGACGCGGACCGGGCGGGCGTCGTCGTCCCCGGGCACACCATCGCAGCACCCGACCTGCCGGCCGACCTCGCGCCGGACGCCGGCCCCCGCGCCGTACGACGTCGCCTCGACGGCGGTCCGATGGCCCCGTTGAAGCTGGCGAGCGGCTGTGACCGGCGCTGCTCGTTCTGCGCCATCCCCAGCTTCCGCGGCTCGTTCGTCTCGCGGCGGCCGTCCGACGTGCTGGGGGAGGCCCGCTGGCTGGCAGAGCAGGGCGTGAAGGAGCTGTTCCTGGTCAGCGAGAACTCGACCTCCTACGGCAAGGACCTCGGTGACCTGCGGCTGCTCGAGACCCTCCTGCCGGAGCTGGCTGCGGTCGACGGCGTGGACCGGGTGCGGGTCTCCTACCTGCAGCCGGCGGAGACGCGGCCCGACCTGATCCGCACGATGACCGGCACCGACGCAGTGGCGCGCTACTTCGACCTGTCCTTCCAGCACGCCGCCGCGGGGGTGCTCCGCCGGATGCGCCGCTTCGGCGACCCGGACAGCTTCCTGTCCCTGCTCGACGACATCAGGCGGCAGGCGCCGGAGGCCGGGGTCCGGTCCAACGTGATCGTCGGTTTCCCCGGAGAGACGGAGGCCGACGTGGAGACGCTGTGCGACTTCCTCGTCGCGGGACGGCTCGACGTGGTCGGTGTCTTCGGGTACTCCGACGAGGACGGCACCGAGGCCGCGTCGTACGGCGACAAGGTCGATGCCGAGGAGATCCGGGCCCGCACCGAGCACGTCACGTCGCTGGTCGAGGAGCTCACCGCCCAGCGGGCCGAGGACCGCATCGGGGAGCAGGTCGCGGTGCTCGTGGAGCGGGTCGACGGCCACACCGCCGAGGGCCGCGCCGAGCACCAGGGTCCCGAGGTCGACGGTGTCACGACCCTGCTCGAAGCGGTGGGTATCAGCGTCGGTGACCTGGTGCCCGCGGTCGTCGTGGACTCCGAGGGCGTGGACCTGGTGGCGGAGGTGACCCGATGACCGGCACGGGCGCCAGCAACTGGAACGTCCCGAACGCACTGACCACCCTGCGCATCGTGATGGTGCCGTTCTTCGCCTGGGCGCTGCTGGTCGACGGCGGCCAGTCCACGGGCTGGCGCTGGGTGGCGTACGGCCTGTTCGCGGTGGCGATGATCACCGACAAGATCGACGGGGACCTGGCCCGCAAGCACGACCTGGTCACCAACTTCGGCAAGATCGCCGACCCGATCGCCGACAAGGCGCTGACCGGGATGGCGTTCGTGGGGCTGTCGATCATCGACGAGCTCTGGTGGTGGGTCACGATCGTGGTGCTGGTGCGCGAGTGGGGCATCACCCTGATGCGCTTCTGGTGGGTCCGCCGGGGCGTGGTGCTGCCGGCCGGCCAGGGCGGCAAGCTCAAGACGATGGTGCAGACCCTCGCCCTGGGACTGCTGATCATGCCGCTGCTCATGCTGACCGGCTTCTGGGAGCCCGTGGGCCAGGTCGTCTGGTGGCTCGCGGTGTTGCTGATGGCGGCCGCGGTGGCGCTCACCGTGTGGACCGGCGTGGCCTATGTCGTCGAGTCGGTGCAGGCCAGCCGGGAGGCCAAGGCCGACGAGCGGAGCCAGGCCGTCTGAACGGCCGACGCCGCGTCACTGTCGGCGGGTGGCGTCCTCGATGTCCAGCGCGGCGTTGACCAGCGTCAGGTGGGAGAACGCCTGCGGAAAGTTGCCGGCATGGCGTCCGGTCGACGGGTCGTACTCCTCGGCCAGCAGCCCCACGTCGTTGCACAGCCCCAGCAGCCGGCGCATCAGCCGGTGCGCGTCGTCGATGCGCCCGGCCGCGGCGTAGGCGGAGACCAGCCAGAACGAGCAGGCGAGGAACGGGTTCTCGTCGCCGGCGAGGCCGTCGACGCCCGACTCCGGCCGGTAGCGCCGCAGCAGACCGTCGCGCATGAGGTCGGACTCGATCGCCGCGATGGTCCCCAGCATCAGGGGGTCGTCGCCGTCGATGAAGCCGAGCAGGGGGAGTACGAGGAGCGACGCGTCCACCTCGGTGGTGTCGTAGTGCTGGGTGAAGGTCCCGCGCTCGTGGTCGACACCGTGCTCCAGCACCTCGGCGCGGACCCGGTCGCGCAGCTCCCGCCAGCGCTCCACGGGTCCGACGCAGCCGTGCTCCTCACAGGCGCGGACCGCCCGGTCGAAGGCGACCCAGACCATCACCCGGGAGTGGGTGAAGTGCCGTTCGGGCCCGCGGATCTCCCACAAGCCGTTGTCGGGCTGGTCCCAGTGGGTGGCGAGCTCGTCGACGAGCGCGGTCTGCAGGGCCCAGCTGTCCTCGCTGTCCTCGATGCCCCAGCCCCGCGCCAGGTGCAGGGCGACCATCACCTCGCCGAGCACGTCGTTCTGCCGCTGGCACACCGCACCGTTCCCGACGCGGACGGGTCGCGACCCTGCGTAGCCGGAAAGGTGGGTCAGCTCCCGCTCCGGCAGCTCGCGGCCGCCGTCCACGGCGTACATGATCTGCAGGTCGGCGGGGTCGCCGGCGACGGCGCGCAGCAGCCAGTCCCGCCACAGCCGGGTCTCGCGCCGGTAGCCGCAGCGCAGCAGCGCCTCGAGCGTCAGCGAGGCGTCGCGGAGCCAGCAGTAGCGGTAGTCCCAGTTGCGCTCGCCGCCGAACGTCTCCGGCAGGCTCGTGGTGGGCGCCGCGACGATGCCCCCCATCTGGCTGTGGGTGAGTAGGCGCAGCGTGATCACCGACCGCACCACCGCGTCGCGGTAGGGGCCCTGGTAGCCGCAGCGGTCCGCCCACCCCTGCACGGTCCGCACGGTGTCGCCCACGCGCTCGTCGAGGTCGAGGAACTGGGGGAACGGCTCGTGCGAGGGCCGCCAGGTGGTCGCGAACGCCATCGCCTCACCGGCGGCGAGGTCGAACTCGTCGACGTGCCGACCGTCGTGGGCGGTCGGCAGCCGCGACCCGCGCAGCGTCAACCGGTCCGGTCCGGCGACCGCGCTGATGACCTCCTGGCCCTCGTGGGTGCGCCGGGTGACCCACGGGCGGATCTTCCCGTAGCCGAACCGCACCACCCACTCGTGGCGCACCCGCACGACGCCGGTGAGGCCCTCCACGCGGCGCACGAGATCGGCTCTGCGGTCGCCCATCGGCATCACGTCGACGACCCGGAAGCTGCCGGTGGCGGTGGTGTACGTCGACTCCAGCACCGCGCTGTCCCCGACGTAGCGGCGGCTGCACTCGGCCTCCTCGGCCGGGCCGATCAGCCACCGGCCGTTGTCGCGGTCGCCGAGCAGGGCGGCGAACGGCGCCGGCGAGTCGAACCGGGGGAGGCACAGCCAGTCCACCGAACCGTCGCGGCCGATGAGGGCCGCGGTCTCGCTGTCGCCGACGACGGCGTAGTCCTCGATGGGCAGCGGCATGGTTGCACGCTAGCCCGCCGACACCAGCAGACCCGACGGCGCACCTAGCATCGGCGCATGAGTCTCGAGCTGGCGGGCGCCGTCCTGCGCGACCTGGAGGAGCGCGGCCGCACGCTGGCCACCGCCGAGTCCCTGACCGGCGGCGGCCTCGGATCACTGCTGACGTCCGTCCCCGGGGCGAGCCGGGTGTACGTCGGCGGGGTGATCACCTACGCCACCCGGCTCAAGGTCGAGCTGCTGCAGGTGCCGCTCGAGGTCGTGCAGGGCGACGGCGTCGTGTCGGCGGCGTGCGCCCGGGCGATGGCGGCCGGCGTGCGCACCGTCCTGGGCGCGGACGTCGGCCTCGCCACCACCGGAGTGGCCGGGCCGGACCTGCAGGAGGGCAGGCCGGCCGGCACGGTCTTCGTCGCGGTCGCCGACGCCGGCGGGGACGCCGTGAGGGCGCTGCGGGTGCCCGGCGACCGGGTGGAGGTCCGGGCCGCGGCGACCGGGGCCGCGCTGGAGCTGCTCCGGCACCGGATGTCGGTAATCCGGTGACGGGAAGTTTTCGCTTCGGGGTAGCGTTGCCCTTCTAGTCCGAGCCGTCGGTCCCGGCGGCGGTCGCAGAGGGGAGCGTGACCATGGTGCTGTTCCGGCGGCTGCTCGGTGACGTGCTCCGCTCGCGCCGCATGGACCAGGGGCGCACGCTGCGCCAGCTGTGCGCCGAGGCCCGGGTGAGCCTGGGCTACATGTCGGAGATCGAGCGGGGACAGAAGGAAGCCTCCAGCGAGCTGCTGGCCGCCATCTGCACCGCTCTCGACGTGCCGCTGTCGGAGATCCTCTCCGACGTGGCCGACGCGGTGGCGCTGGAGGAGACCGCGATGGCGGTCCGCCTCGAGCAGGTCGAGATCGGCTCCGACGCGCTCGCGCCGGCGTCCGGCGGCCGCGACACCACCGGCGACGTCGTCGCCTCCGCGGCCTGAGTCAGGGGCAGCCCTCCGGGCCGATATGCCCAGCCAGATCGCGGGAATGCCGAGGGCGAAGCCGCAGAAGAACAGGGACATCCGACAGAGCACCAGCGACAAGGTTGCCTTGCTGGAGGTCGGTGTGACCGGCGCCGGCGGCTGGCTCATCGTGCTCCTGGGAGTCGGGACGCAGCCCGTGTGTCAGCCGGAGCCGGTGTCGCGCTCGTCTGTGACGCTCTGACAGGTGGCGCACCAGGAGGTGATGCGGTCGCGCGGTGGTGCCCCCAGCATCGACGACTCGACGCGGGTGCCGCAGCGGTGACACGGCTGCCGCCCCCGGCCGTAGACCCACAGCTGCCTCCCGCGGCGCAGGTCGCCGGTCGTCGTCTGCTGGACGCGTTCCTTGTTGGCCTCGAGGATCTGCTTCGCCCGGCGCACCATGCGGCCGAGGTCGGGGACCGCTCCCACAGGGGCGTCCGGCCGCACGCCCGCGAGGAAGCACAGCTCGGACATGTACATGTTGCCGATGCCGGCCAGGTTGCCCTGGTCGAGGAGCGCCTCACCGATCGTGCGCCCCGGGTCGCGCCGGATGCGACGCAGCGCCTCCTCCTCGTCCCAGTCGTCGCCCAGCAGGTCCGGGCCGAGGTGGCCGACCACGTCCGTCTCCTGGTCCCGCGCGATCACTTCCGTGACACCGAGGGCGAACCCCACCGCATGCCACTCCTCGGTCTCCAGCACGACGCGGGCCTCGTGGACCGGCCGCCGCCGGGCGGTGCCGGGGCGGTAGAGATGCCAGCTGCCCTCCATCTTCAGGTGCGTGTGCAGGGTGTGCTCGTCGCCGATGCGGGTGAGCAGGTGCTTGCCGCGCGCGACGGTGCCGGCCACCTCGCGACCGGAGAGGTCGAGGGTCGCGAACGCCGGGACCCGGAAGTCGGTGCGGGTCAGCACCCGGCCGGTCAGCGCCTGGTCCAGGTGCTTGGCGGTCCGCCAGACGGTGTCTCCCTCAGGCACGGCTCACGCTGCTATCCACGCAGCCTCAGCCCCCGCGGGGTGACCACGAAGCCGGCCGCCTCCAGCGCCTGCCGGACCGGGTCCTGCCTGCCGAGGATGCTCTCGCCGTCGGCACGCTCGACGGTGAGCCGGCCCAGCGCACCGCGGCGTACGGCGGACGCCAGCTCGTCCACGGCGGGGGTCAGCGTGTCCACGTCGTCGGTGAAGGTGAGCAGCGTGCGGCCGCCGCGCTCGACATACACGGCGAGGTCGCCGTCGACGAGCACGACCAGCGCCCCGGCCTTGCGGCCGGGCCGGTGGCCGGAGGCCTCACCCTCGGGCCGGCGGTCGGGCCAGGGCAGGGCTGCGCCGTACGGGTTGGCGGGGTCGGTCGCGGCCAGCGCCACGGTCAGCGACCGGCCGTCGTCGCGGTCGCCGGCGTCGTCGGGCGAGAGGTCGCGGGAGAAGGACCGCAGCCGGTCCACCGCCCCGGGAGCGCCGAACTGCGCCGCACCCAGCCCGGCCACGAAGTAGCCGCGCCGGCACCGGCCCGAGTCCTCGAAGGCCGACAGCACCTTGTAGACGCCCGCGAAGCCCCCCGGCACCCGCTCCGCCGCGACGGCCCCGCGGGTCACCACCCCGTGCCGCTCGAGCAGGGACTCGGCCGCGGCGTGCGCCCGCCGGGTGGTGTCGGGCTCCAGGTCGGGAAGCAGGGACCACCGGCCGGCGGTCGTCGGTGGACCGGTGCGGCTCGGCAGGTTCGGACGCGGCCGGGACCCGACCCGGGCACGGGGCGCCTGGCGCGCGGTGCGGTGGGCCGAGCGGCCACCCGAGGCCAGGGCGCGCAACGGGGCGAGGGTGTCGTTGGTGAGCCGGCCCGCCCAGACCAGGTCCCACAGCGCCTGCTCCATCGCCTTGTCGTCGGTGGAGCCGGCTGCGTCGGAGAGCTGCCGGAAGAAGTAGGCGCCGCCCGCGTCGAGCGCCTCGAGGATCGCGTAGTGCAGGGGAGTGGCGTCGAGGACGCCGTGGTCGGGCAACGTCAGGTGCGCCGCGTCCGCCAGGTGCAGCGAGACCCAGCCGTCGGTGCCCGGCAACGCGCCGTGCCCGGCCCAGACGACCTCGCCGCTCGTCGTCAGCTCGTCGAGGAAGGCCGGCGTGTAGTCGCGCACCCGGCCGGCGAGCACCAGGGGCTCCAGGGCACTGGCCGGCACCGCGCAGCCCGCCAGCTGCTCGACGACCGAGAGCACGCCGTCGACTCCCCGCAGTCCACGGCCCGTCCCCGCACCGGCGGCGAGGTGCTGCCACGCCGGGAGGAACCGGCCCAGCGTCGTCGGCTCGACCGGCTCGACCTCCTTGCGGAGCGCCGCCAGGCTCCGCCGACGCAGGCGCCGCAGCACCTCCGCGTCGCACCACTCGGTCCCCGCGCCCGCCGGGCGGAACTCGCCCTCCAGCACCCGCCCCTGCCCGGCCAGCCGCACCAGCGTCTGGTGGACCACGGCCACGCCGAGGCCGAGCCGCTCGGCGACGTCCGCCACGGTGAACGGGCCGTGCGTCCGGGCATGCCGGCCGACGAGGTCGCCCAGCGGGTCGGCCACCGCCTCGGCGAAGGCGTCCGGTGTCCCCGGAGGCACCGGGACCCCCAGGCCGTCGCGCAGCCGGGTGACGTCCTCGACCGCGGCCCACCGCTGGTCGCCGGCCACGCGCACCTGCACGACCCGTCGGGCCTCCTGCAGCGACGTCAGCCACCGCTCGACCGACGAGGCCTCCTCCGCCACGGTGCGCGCGGCGACCTCCTCGGTGCTCAGCGGGCCCAGCAGCCGCAGCAGGTCGGCCACGCCCTCCGCGTCCCGGGCGCGGCGGTCCGGGGCCAGCCGTTGCAGCTCCGCCTCCAGCTCGGCCAGCACCGCCGGGTCCAGCAGCTCCCGCAGCTCCGCCCGGCCCAGCAGCTCGGCCAGCAGTCCCTGGTCGAGCGACAGCGCGGCGGCGCGTCGTTCGGCCAGCGGGTTGTCGCCCTCGTACATGAACGCCGCGACGTAGCCGAAGAGCAGCGACCGGGCGAACGGCGACGGCTGCTCGGTGGCCACCTCGGCCACCCGGATCCGCCGCGAGGACAGGTCGCGCATCAGGGAGACGAGCGCCGGGACGTCGTACACGTCCTGGAGGCACTCGCGCACCGCCTCGAGGACGATGGGGAAGGAGGGGTACTTCGAGGCGACCGACAGCAGCTGGGCGGATCGCTGGCGCTGCTGCCACAGCGGCGACCGCTTGCCCGGGTTCCGCCGGGGGAGCAGCAGCGCGCGGGCCGCGCACTCGCGGAACCTCGAGGCGAACAGCGCGGAGCCGCCGACCTCCTCGGTGACGACGTCCTCGATCTCGTCGGGCTCGAACAGCAGGACGTCCGCGCCCGGCGGGTCCTGGTCGGTCTCCGGCACCCGCAGCACGATGCCGTCGTCGGAGGGCAGGGCCTGCGCATCGATGCCGTAGCGCTCGGCCAGCCGGCGACCGACCGCGAGCGCCCACGGCGCGTGCACCTGCGCCCCGAACGGCGAGTGCAGCACCAGCCGCCAGTCGCCGAGCTCGTCGCGGAACCGCTCCACCAGCAGCGTCCGGTCGGTCGGCAGCACGCGGGTCGCCTCCCGCTGCTCGCCGAGGAACGCCACGAGGTTCTCCGCAGCCCACTCGTCCAGACCCGCGTCGCGACAGCGGCCCACCGCCGCCTCCGGGGCCAGCTCGCCGACCTCGCGGGTGAAGGCTCCGATGGCGCGCCCGAGCTCGGCGGGGCGACCGAGCTGGTCGCCCTTCCAGAACGGCAGCCGGCCGGGCTGCCCGGGAGCGGGGGAGACCAGGACCCGGTCGTGGGTGATGTCCTCGATCCGCCAGCTGGTCGCACCGAGCGCGAACACGTCGCCGACCCGGGACTCGTAGACCATCTCCTCGTCGAGCTCACCGACCCGGGACGCCTTCTCGCCGACCAGGAAGACGCCGAAGAGTCCACGGTCGGGGATCGTGCCGCCGCTGGTCACCGCCAGGCGCTGGGCGCCGGGCCGGGCACTGAGCGTGCCGGTCACCCGGTCCCACACGATGCGCGGCCGCAGCTCCGCGAACTCGTCGCTCGGGTAGCGCCCGCTCAGCAGGTCCAGGGTCGCGTCGTAGGCGCTGCGCGGCAGGGAGGAGTACGGCGCCGCGCGCCGCACGACCTCGAACAGCTCGTCGACGTCCCACTCGTCGACCGACAGGGCGGCCACCACCTGCTGCGCCAGCACGTCCAACGGGTTGGCCGGCACGGCCAGCGCCTCGATCGCCCCCTCGCGCATCCGCTCCACCGCCACCGCGGTGTGCACGAGGTCGGCACGGTGCTTGGGCAGCAGCACCCCTCGGGACACCTCGCCGACCTGGTGCCCGGCGCGCCCGACGCGCTGCAGGGCGCTGGCCACGCTCGGCGGCGACTCGATCTGGACCACCAGGTCGACCGCGCCCATGTCGATGCCCAGCTCGAGGCTGGAGGTCGCCACGACGCACGGGAGCCGCCCGCGCTTCAGGTCGTCCTCGATGATCGCGCGCTGCTCCTTCGAGACCGACCCGTGGTGGGCGCGGGCGATGACCGTCGCGGCGCCCTCGGTGGTCCCTGACTGGCCGGGGGCCTGCGCCGGGCCCCCCGCGGCCAGGAACTTGTCGGCGATGCGGTCGTGGGCGCGGTCGGTGGCGATCTCGTTGAAGCGGGCGGTGAGCCGCTCGGCCAGGCGGCGGGAGTTGGCGAAGACGATGGTCGACCGGTGCCTCTCGATGAGGTCGACCACGCGCTCCTCGACGTACGGCCAGATCGACGTGCGGCGCTCGGCGCCGGCGGCCGAGCCCTCGAACCCCTCGAGACCGTCCTGCCCACCGCCGGCCGAGCCGAGCTCGCCCATGTCCTCGACCGGCACCACCACCTGCAGGTCCCACTCCTTGACGGCGGCCGGGGCCACCACCTCGACCGGGTGGGCGCCGCCCAGGAAACGGGCGACCTCCTCGACCGGCCGCACCGTCGCGGACAGGCCGATGCGCTGCGCCGGGCGCGGCAGCAGCACGTCGAGCCGCTCCAGGGACAGGGCGAGGTGCGCGCCGCGCTTGGTGCCGGCGACGGCGTGCACCTCGTCGACGATGACCGTCTCGACGCCGCGCAGCGCCTCGCGGGCCTGCGAGGTGAGCATGAGGAACAGCGACTCGGGGGTGGTGATGAGGATGTCGGGTGGCGCGGTGGCGAGCGCACGGCGCTCGTTGGCGGGGGTGTCGCCGGAGCGCACGGCGACGCTGATGTCCGGCTCGGGCAGGCCGAGGCGTGCCGCGGTGTGCCGGATGCCGGTCAGCGGCGCGCGGAGGTTGCGCTCGACGTCGACGGCGAGCGCCTTCAGCGGCGACACGTAGAGCACCCGGCACCGGTGCTTCTTCTCGGGCGCGGGGGCGCTGGCCAACCGGTCCAGCGACCAGAGGAAGGCGCTGAGGGTCTTGCCGGACCCGGTGGGCGCCACCACGAGTGCGTTGCTGCCGGCCGAGATCGCCGACCAGGCTCCCAGCTGGGCGGGCGTGGGTGCGGCGAAGGCCGCCTGGAACCACGTCCGGGTCGCCTCCCCGAAACCGCTCCAGGCGTCCGCTGCCCCGTCGCCTCTCACGGCCACATCCTGTCGGAGCCGTCAAACCGTTCGCTCATTCCGTGCATCTCTGTCGGCTGGGAGTCTTGGAAACCAGCAGCGATGCACGGAATGACGAGCAGAAAGGAGGTGAGTCTGTCGGTTCCGGCGGCTATGTTCCGAGGCGTGCCTTCTCCCGCCCCTGAGGCGTCTCGCGCCGCCGAGGAACGCAGCAGCTTGGAGGCCATGGTCAGTGCCCGCGGGCTGCGCAAGTCGTTCGGCGACTTCGAGGCCGTGCGCGGCATCGACGTCGAGGTGCGGCGCGGCGAGTCGTTCGGGTTCCTCGGACCCAACGGCGCCGGCAAGTCCTCCACGATGCGGATGGTCGCGGCGGTGTCGCCGCCCAGTGGGGGAGAGCTGCAGGTCCTCGGGCTCGACCCGCGCGAGCACGGCTCCGCGATCCGCTCCCGGCTCGGGGTGTGCCCGCAGGAGGACACCCTCGACACCGAGCTCAGCGTCCGCGAGAACCTGCTGATCTACGGCCGCTACTTCGGCATCCCGCGCCGGACGGTGGCGGCCAAGGCGGACGAGCTGCTGGGGTTCTTCCAGCTCAACGACAAGCGTGACGAGAAGGTCGACAACCTCTCCGGGGGGCTGAAGCGGCGGTTGACCATCGCCCGCTCGCTCGTCAACGACCCGGACCTGCTGCTGCTCGACGAGCCGACCACCGGCCTGGACCCGCAGGCGCGGCACGTGCTGTGGGACAAGCTCTTCCGGCTCAAGCAGCAGGGCGTCACGCTGGTGCTCACCACCCATTACATGGACGAGGCCGAGCAGCTGTGCGACCGGCTGGTGGTCATGGACGGCGGCGAGATCGTCGCCGAGGGGTCGCCGCTGGAGCTGATCCGGCAGCACGCGACCCGGGAGGTCGCCGAGCTGCGGTTCGGCGTCGGCGAGCACGACCGGCTCGCCGAGGCGGTCGCGGACCTGGCCGAGCGGGTCGAGGTGCTGCCCGACCGCCTGCTGCTCTACACCGGCGACGGGGAGGAGGCGGTCGCGCGCGTCCAGGAGCGAGGTCTGGCCCCGCTGGCGGTGCTGGTCCGCCGGGCCACCCTCGAGGACGTCTTCCTGCGGCTCACGGGCAGGACGCTGGTGGACTGATGACCGAGGCTCGTCCCCACGGCGGTACGACGGCCCCCGGAGTCGTCGAGATGCTGCGCCGGCAGCTGGACTACTGGCGCACCGCCTACCGCCGGACCTGGAAGGGCTCGGCGATCACCTCCTTCGTCCAGCCCTGGCTCTACGTCGGCGCGATGGGGGTCCTCCTCGGCGGCTACATCGACGACGGCGGCCCGGAGCTGGCCGGCGCGTCGTCGTACCTGGAGTTCGTCGCACCCGGCCTGCTCGCCGCAACCGCGATGCAGGTCGCGGCGGGTGAGGTGATGTGGCCGGTGATGGGCGCCATCAAGTGGGACAAGACCTACCACGCGATGATCGCCTCGCCGCTCCGCATCGTCGACATCGTGCTCGGACACCTCGGCTACGCGATGTTCCGGGTGACGTCGACCGCGGTGGTGTTCGGCGGGGTGCTCGCCGTCTTCGGGCTGTTCAGCTCGGTGCCGGGGGCCCTCCTCGCGCTGCTGGGCGCGATGCTGACCGGTGCGGCGTTCGCCGCCCCCGTGTACGCCTTCAGCGCCGGGGCGACGAACGAGCAGGGGTTCGTGCTGATCTACCGGCTGGGGATCATGCCGATGTTCCTCTTCTCCGGGGCGTTCTTCCCGATCTCGAACCTCGCCGAGCCCCTGCAGTGGCTGGCCCGGGCGACCCCGCTGTGGCACGGCGTCGAGATCTGCCGGATGGGGGCGCTCGGCACCTGGGACGTGTCGGTCCTGGGCCACGTGGCCTACCTCGCCGGCATCAGTGTCCTCGGCGTCCTCTGGGGAGTGCGCCGGCTGACCCGCAGGCTGGCGGTCTGAATGGCACTGACTGGCGCAGCGCTCGCCGGTGCCGCCCGGCGCCACGAGCAAGGGACCCGCAAGGGCGGTCCCACGGCCCTGCTGCACCGCAACTACACCTTCTACCGGCGCAGCTGGATCTTCTTCCTCACCGGGCTGTTCGAGCCGATCCTGTACCTCTTCTCGATCGGCGTGGGTGTGGGTGCCATGGTCACCGGCTTCGCGTTCAACGGCGTCGACGTCGGCTACACCGAGTTCGTGGCCCCGGCGATGCTCGCGACCGCGGCGATGAACGGCGCGGTGATCGACTCGACGTTCCAGGTGTTCTTCAAGCTCAAGTTCGCCAAGGTCTACGAGGCGATCCTGGCGACCTCGATGGGCACCATCGACGTGGTCCGCGGTGAGGTGTCGTGGGCGGTCATGCGCGGCGCCGTCTACTCGGCGGGTTTCGTCGTGGTGATGCTGTCGATGGGGCTGATCGCCTCGTGGTGGGCCGTGCTCGCCCTGCCGGCGGCGGTCCTGATCGGCTTCGCGTTCGCCGGCACCGGCATGGCGCTGACGACGTTCATGCGCTCCTGGCAGGACTTCGAGTTCGTCCAGCTCGCGATCATGCCGATGTTCCTGTTCTCCGCGACGTTCTTCCCGATCGAGACCTACGACGGTCCGGTGCGGGGGGTGGTCGAGGTGACACCGCTCTACCGGGGCGTGGTGCTGGTCCGGGAGCTGTGCACCGGCCTGGTGACGGTGGAGTCGGCGATCTCGGTGGTCTACCTGCTGGTGATGGGGGTGGTCGGCACCACGGTCGCGTCGCGGCGCCTGGGCCGACTGCTGTTGAAGTAGCGGACTACCCTCGTGTCCGGGCGCGGGGAGGGAGCGATGAGGCACACCGAGTTCTGGCAGCGGATGGAGCTGGTGCTCGGCCCTGCCTACGCCCGGGTCTGGGCGCGGCAGCAGGTGCTCACCGACCTCGACGGACGCACCGTGGACCAGGCCCTCGACGCGGGCGAGCCGCCGAAGCTCATCTGGCGAGCCGTCGCCGACGCGCTCTCCCTGCCCGACACCCACCGATGACGTCGACCGGCACGGCGTACGACGTCGAGGCCATCCAACGGCGCACCGTCGGGGTGCTCGTCGGCTCGCAGGCCCTCGGCGGCCTCGGCAACACGGTCGGCATCGCGGTGGCGGCGGTGCTCGCCAAGGAGGTGTCGGGCAGCGAGTCGCTCGCCGGGCTCGTGCAGACGCTGCAGATCCTCGGTGCCGCTGTCGCGTCCTTCGTCCTGTCCCGGCTCATGGGCGCACGCGGTCGGCGCGTCGGGCTGGTCGCCGGCTACCTGACCGGTGCCACGGGGGCGGCCATCTGCGTGCTCGGTGGCTCGGTCGGCTCCTACGCCGTACTCCTCCTCGGAGCGGCGCTCCTCGGCGCCAACAGCGCCACGAACTACCAGGCCAGGTACGCCGCCGCGGACCTCGCCACCCCGCACCGGCGGGCCCGTGCCCTGTCGCTCGTGCTGTGGGCCACCACCTTCGGGGCGGTGCTGGGGCCGAACCTGGTCGGTCCTGCCGGCGGTCTCGCGGACCGCCTGTCGCTGCCCCGGCTGACCGGCCCGTTCCTGGTGTCGGTGGTCGTCGTGCTCTGCGCCGCGCTCGTCGTCGCGGTCCTGCTGCGACCCGACCCGTTGTTGGTGGCACGCGAGGTGGCGGGGGAGCCCGCCGGACTGCGGCACGGCACGTCGTGGCGCCGGGTCCGCGAGCTCGCCCAGGTGCACCCGGGCATCGCCGGCGGCATCATCGCCATGGCGTCGGCGCACGCCGTCATGGTCGCGGTGATGATCATGACCCCGCTGCACATGGACGGCGGCGGCGCGGAGCTCGAGGTCATCGGGTTCGTGATCAGCATCCACGTCCTCGGGATGTTCTTCTTCTCGCCGTTCATCGGGATGCTGGCGGACCGGCTGGGGCGGACGACCACGCTGCTGGCCGGGGCAGCGGTGCTGTGGGCATCGTTGTGGCTGGCGGGGACCGCGCCCGCGGGCGCCTCGGTGCGCATCGGCGTGGGGCTGTTCCTGCTGGGTCTCGGGTGGTCGTTCTGCACCGTGTCCGCCTCCGCGCTGCTCACCGACTCCACCCCCCTGGAGGCGCGGACCGACGTCCAGGGCGTCGCCGACATGCTGATGAACGTCTCCGCGGCCGCCGCGGGCCTGCTGGCCGGGGTGGTGGTCGACGTGCTCGGGTTCGGGCTCCTCAACGTGTTCGCCGGGATCCTCGTCGTCGGGGTGCTCGTCGCGGTCCTGGCGTCGCGCCGCGAGCCGGCTGCCGCCTGATCGTGTCCCCCCGCGTGTCGTGCCGGGTCGAACAGGTGTTCGGGCTAGGGTGGTGCGCGCTGGTCCGACCAGGGGTCCCGATCCTCTCGGTTCTCCCCAGGTGCGCCCGGGAAACCGAAACTGTCGGTGGGGGTCCCTAACGTCGGCGACGCACGCTTCACAAGAGCTCCGTAGTGAGCAGACGACAGACGGGATGGACCGATGGCAGCCGGAGATCGCGACAAGGCGCTGGATGTAGCGCTCGCCAACATCGAGAAGCAGTTCGGCAAGGGCTCGGTCATGCGGCTGGGCGAGGAGACCCGGGTGCCGCTCTCGGTGATCCCGACCGGCTCGATCGCGCTGGACGTGGCGCTGGGGCTCGGGGGACTGCCGCGGGGCCGGGTCGTGGAGATCTACGGCCCGGAGTCGTCGGGCAAGACGACGGTCGCCCTGCACGCGGTGGCCAGCGCCCAGGCGGCCGGCGGCATCGTGGCGTTCATCGACGCCGAGCACGCCCTCGACCCCGACTACGCGCAGGCGCTCGGCGTCGACACCGACGCGCTGCTGGTCTCCCAGCCCGACTCGGGCGAGCAGGCGCTGGAGATCGCGGACATGCTGATCCGCTCCGGGGCCCTCGACCTGATCGTCATCGACTCGGTGGCCGCGCTGGTGCCGCGCGCCGAGATCGAGGGCGAGATGGGCGACAGCCACGTCGGCCTCCAGGCCCGGCTGATGAGCCAGGCGCTGCGGAAGATGACCGGCGCGCTGAACAACTCCGGGACGACCGCGATCTTCATCAACCAGCTCCGCGAGAAGATCGGTGTCATGTTCGGTAGTCCTGAGACGACGACCGGCGGTCGGGCGTTGAAGTTCTACTCCTCGGTCCGGCTCGACGTCCGGCGCATCGAGACGCTCAAGGACGGCCAGGAGATGGTCGGCAACCGGACCCGGGTCAAGGTCGTGAAGAACAAGGTCGCCCCGCCGTTCAAGCAGGCCGAGTTCGACATCATGTACGGCCAGGGCATCAGCCGCGAGGGCGGCCTCGTCGACGTCGGCGTCGAGGCGGGGCTCGTCCGCAAGGCGGGCGCCTGGTACACCTACGAGGGCGACCAGCTCGGCCAGGGCAAGGAGAACGCGCGCAACTTCCTGCGCGACAACCCCGACCTGGCCAACGAGCTGGAGAAGAAGATCCTCGAGAAGCTCGGTGTCACCCCGCAGCTGACCGACGAGGCTCCCGAGGAGCCGGTCAACGTGACCTTCTGAGTCGGTGCCCGACACCACCGAGCCCCAGGCGGCGCCACCGCCTCCGGTCGACACCCAGGCCCTCGGGCCCGATGCCGACCACGAGGCGGTGGCCCGCAAGATCCTGCTCGACCAGCTGACCGGCCGGTCCCGCAGCCGGTCCGAGCTCGCCACCAAGCTTGCCCGCAAGGGCGTGCCCGCCGACGTGGCCCAGCCGCTCCTCGACCGGTTCGAGGAGGTGGGCCTCGTCGACGACGCCGCGTTCGCGCGGGAGTGGGTGCAGTCCCGGCAGGTGGGCCGGGGGCTCGCCCGGCGGGCGCTGGCGGTCGAGCTGCGACGCAAGGGCGTCGCGCAGGACGTCATCGCCGACGCGGTCGAGGAGGTCGCGCCGGAGGACGAGATGGAGACCGCCCGCCAGCTGGTGCGCCGCAAGCTGCCGTCGGTGCAGCGGCACGACCGCGTGACCGTCGTACGCCGGCTGACGGGGATGCTCGCGCGCAAGGGCTACTCCTCCGCCGTCGCCTACCAGGTGGTCCGCGAGGAGGTCGCGGAGGCCGAGGCTCTCCTTGATCCGGAGGCGGGCACGACCTAGCCTCGAAGAGCCGAGCGAGGGCCTTCCCGGCGAGGTGACCGAAGGCCCGTGAGGCGTCCGAGTCCGAGGAGCCCCCCATGAACGTGGACGTCGCCCAGCTGACCGGCTGGCTCGGGCCGACGCTGCTGCTCCTCGGTGTCGCGGCCGTCCTGCTCGGCATCTCGATCGTGGTCGTCCTGCTCTCGCGCGGCATTGCCGCCCGTCGCGAGGAGGCTCTGCACCGTGACCTGCAGAGCCAGCGGCTCGACATCGAGCGGCGCGAGCAGCGGCTCGCGGAGCGCGAGGCGCGGCTGGACGCGGAGACGGTGCGCCTCGAGGCGGTGTCCCAGGAGCTGGCGTCGTTCGAGGACGACCGCCGGGCCGTGCTCGAGCGCACCGCCGGCTTCACCGCCGAGGAGGCCCGCCAGGAGATCCTCGCGGAGGCGGAGCACGAGGCCCGCCTCCAGGCGGCGACCGTCGCCCGGCAGATCGAGCAGACGGCGCGCGAGGAGGCGGAAGCCCGAGCGCGGAGAGTCCTGGCGACCGTGGTGCAGCGCATGGCGTCGGAGCAGACGACCGAGGCCGCGGTGTCGGTGGTGCACCTGCCCAGCGACGACCTCAAGGGTCGGATCATCGGCCGGGAGGGGCGCAACATCAGGGCGTTCGAGCAGATCACCGGCGTCAACCTCGTCATCGACGACACGCCCGAGGCGGTGGTGCTGAGCTGCTTCGACCCGGTGCGCCGCGAGGCTGCCCGGATCACCCTGGAGACGCTGATCGGCGACGGAAGGGTCCACCCGACGCGGATCGAGGAGGCGCACCACCGGTCCCTGGCCGAGGTGGACACGCGCGCCAGGCGTGCCGGGGAGGACGCGTGCCTGGAGATGGGCATCAGCGACCTGCACCCGGAGCTGGTGCTCACGATGGGCCGGCTGAAGTACCGCACGTCGTACGGGCAGAACGTGCTCGCCCACCTGATCGAGTCCGGGCACGTCGCCGGCCTGCTCGCCGACGAGCTGGGCCTCGACCGGTCCGTGTGCGTCCGGGCCGCCTTCCTGCACGACATCGGCAAGGCATTGACGCACCAGGTCGAGGGCTCGCACGCCAGCGTCGGGGCGGACCTCGCCCGACGGCACGGCGAGGCCGACGACGTCGTCCACGCCATCGAGGCGCACCACAACGAGGTCGAGCCCTGCACGGTCGAGGCGGTCATCACGCAGGCGGCCGATGCGATCAGCGGGTCCCGCCCCGGAGCCCGGCGCGAGTCGATGGAGTCCTACCTGGAGCGGCTGCACCGGCTGGAGGAGATCGCCCAGGCGAAGCCCGGGGTGGAGAAGGTGTACGCCATGCAGGCCGGCCGGGACGTCCGGGTGATGGTGCTGCCCGACGAGGTGGACGACGTGGCGGCGCAGGTGCTGGCCCGCGACATCGCCAAGGAGTTCGAGGAGCAGCTGACCTACCCCGGGCAGATCAAGGTCACCGTGATCCGGGAGAGCCGCGCCACCGAGGTCGCTCGCTGACCTCCCCCACCCCCGGGTTGAGGGGTCACCCCGGCTGGGTCGAGACGTCATGCACGCCGGGTCGAAGGGTCATGGAGGCAGGGTTGAGACGTCGGGCGGGTTGCTCGCGGACTGAGGTTACTCGCGGGTAGCATGCCGGCATGCCTGACGTCCTCGACCTCTGGACCCGTACCAGCGCGCTGCCTCAGGGGCGTCGGGTGTTCTCGGCGGCGTTCAGTCGGCGCGCGCCGTACTTCGCCTCCGTCAAGCCGTTGTTCATCGACATCCGGCCCAACTACGCCGAGCTGTCGATCAGGAAGCGCCGCGGCGTGCAGAACCACATCGGCACCGTGCACGCCATCGCGCTGTGCAACGGCCTCGAGGCGGCGATGGGCGCGCTTGCGGAGGCGAGCATCCCCAAGGACAAGCGGTGGATCCCCAAGGGCATGGAGGTCAGCTACACCGCCAAGGCCGACAGCGACATCCGGTGCATCGCGGAGACCGATCCGGAGCAGTGGGAGAGCGACGACCCGGACCTGCCGGTCCGCGTGCGCGGCGTACGACGCGACGGGACTGTCGTGATCGAAGGAGTCATCCGTCTGTGGGTGACGCCGAAGCCGCCGCGGGCGCCGGAGCCCGCCGCGGACGCATGACCCTTCGACACTGCGCGCGTGACGTCTCAACCCTGCGCGCGTGACGTTTCAACGTTGCGGGGGTGCCCTCTCAACCTTGTTCGCCGGGGGCGGCAACGGCGCCCGCCTCACCGACGGCGAGAGGCTTCCGTCCGCCGACCAGGCGTCGCTGGACCCACGTCGCGACCCAGGTGAGCAGCAGGTTGACGAGGATGTACATCGCCGCGAGCACGATGACGGTCTGGATCTGGTTGTGGAACTGGCCGTAGATCGCCTTGCCGACGCGGGTCAGGCCGGGCGCGATGATGTAGTAGCCGAGGCTGGTGTCCTTCAGCGCCACCACCATCTGGCTGATGATCGACGGCAGCATGATCTTGATCGCCTGCGGGAGCAGCACCACCCGCATCACCTGGTTCTTGCGCATGCCGATGGCGTAGGCGGCCTCGGCCTGTCCCGACGGTACGGCGTTGACGCCGGCGCGGAACACCTCGGCGAGGACCGAGCCGTTGTAGAGGGTCAGCGCGAAGACCACCGACCAGTACGAGCCGAAGCCGTCGCCGACCCCGTAGGTCAAGAAGATGAAGACCATGAGCAGCAGCACCGGGACGGCCCGGAAGAACTCGACCACCAGCCACGAGGGCCAGCGCAGCCAGGCGTGCTCGGACAGCTTCCCGACTCCGAAGACCAGCCCGAACGCCACCGCGAAGAGGATCGACAGCACCGCCATCTGCAGTGTCTGCCACAGTCCGTCGACCAGCAGGGCGCGGATGTACTTGGGAGTGAAGAACGGCTCCCACTTCGCGTAGGCGAACTGGCCCGTGTCGTACATCCGCCACAGCACCAGCGCGACCGGGATCGCCAGCAGGAGCAGGCCCAGAACGGCGTACAGGCGGTGGCGCGCCGCCGTGCGCGGGCCGGGGTGGTCGTAGAGAACCGAGCTCATCGCGCCGTCCTCCAGCGACGTTCGAGGCCGAAGGCCCCGGCCGACATGATCTCCACGATGATGATGTAGCCGACCGCGAACACCAGGAAGATCATCGGGCGGCTGTCGGCGTTGTTGTTGCTGAAGTACCGCATCCGCGCCGTCGCCTCGAAGAGCCCGAAGGCCGCTGCCACCGAGGTGTTCTTCGCCAACGCGATGAGGACGCTGGCCAACGGCGGCACGACGGCGCGGAACGCCTGCGGCAGGATCACCTGCTGCATCGACTGGCCGAAGGTCATCCCGACCGCCCTGGCCGCCTCGGCCTGCCCGACGTCGACGGCGTTGATGCCCGACCGCACCGCCTCGCACACGAACGCCGAGGTGTAGATGCTCAGCGCGATGACGCCGGTGATCAGGAACGGCGTGTTCACGAACCAGCCCAGGGTCGGAGCGGCGATGAACACGAAGATGAAGATGATCAGCAGCGGGGTGTTGCGGATCAGGGTCACGTAGAGCAGGGCGGCCTTGCGCAGGACCGAGACGGGGCCGACGCGCATGGCGCCGAGCAGGGTCCCGAACAGCAGGGACGCGACGCCGGAGATCACGAGGAGCTGCACGGTAAGCCAGAAGGCCTTGAGGACCAGGTCGAAGTTCGACGTCAGGTCGTCCACGGTCTCACCTCCGACTGCACCGGCAGCTCCTCGTCTCTCGGGTGGACGGCGTCGTCAGCCCGACGGCGCCGCCACTCTCACGTCTGGCAGGGGTCCAGCTCCGGCTGGTCGGGGGTGTCCACGCCGGCCTGTCCGAGCGTCGCCTGGAACGCCTGCTCCCACGTGCCGTCATCGAACGACTGCTGCAGGGTGTCGTTGATCCACTCGCACATCTCGGGGTGGTCCTTCGAGTAGCCGACGCCGTACCGCTCCTCGCTGAACGGGTCGACGACCACCTTCAGCTGGTCGGGGTTCTCCGCGGCGTAGCCGAGCAGGATCGCGCCGTCGGTCGTCATCGCGTCGACACGGCCGCTGAGCACCTGGTCCACGCACTCGGAGTAGGTGTCGAAGCCACGCGGCTTCGCGCCCTCAGCCTCGATGTTGTCCAGCGACGTCGACCCGGTCACCGAGCAGACCTCCTGGCCCTTGACGTCGTCGAGGGTGCTGATGTCGGAGTCCTGCTTCACCAGGAGCTGCTGGCCGGTGATGTAGTACGGACCAGCCTGCCCGACCACCTTCCGGCGGTCGTCGGTGATCGAGTACGACGCCAGCACCAGGTCGACCTCACCCGACTGGAGGAACGGCTCCCGGTTGTCCGAGATCGTCTCCTTCCAGGTGATGTCCTCCGGGGCGATGCCCAGCGAGGCGGCCATGATCTTGGCCATCTCCGGGTCGAAGCCCTGCGGCATGTCGTCGGCGGCGCCCTTGAACCCGATGCCGGGCTGGTCGTACTTGACGCCGATGGTGATCTTCCCGGCGTCGGCGAGCTCCTTCATGCGGGTGCCGTCGTCGAACTGGGAGGCGGCATCCTGGTTGACGTCGACGTCGACGCCACCATCGCCGGAGCTGTCGCTGCCGGCGTCGCCGCAGGCGGCCATGGACACGGCCAGCACTGCTCCGGCGAGCGTGGCCATCGTTCTTCTGAGTCGCATCTGCTTCTCCTTCGTCGGTCCCAGGGCGGGTCCACTTGGGGTGCGGGTCAGTGCTTGAGGATCTTGCTGAGGAAGTCCTTCGCGCGATCGCTGCGCGGGTCGGTGAAGAAGGTCTCGGGGTCGTTCTCCTCGACGACCTGGCCGTCGGCCATGAAGACGACGCGGTTGGCCGCCGTACGAGCGAACCCCATCTCGTGCGTGACCACGATCATCGTCATGCCACCCTCCGCGAGGCTGACCATGACGTCGAGGACCTCCTTGATCATCTCCGGGTCCAGGGCCGAGGTCGGCTCGTCGAAGAGCATCAGCTTGGGGTCCATCGCGAGCGCCCGGGCGATCGCCACCCGTTGCTGCTGGCCGCCGGAGAGCTGGGCGGGGTACTTGCCGGCCTGGGCGCCGACACCGACCCGGTCCAGCAGCTCCTTGGCCCGCTTCTCTGCGTCGTCCCGCTTCTTGCCACGGACCTTGATCGGGCCGAGGGTGACGTTCTCCAGGATCGTCTTGTGCGCAAAGAGGTTGAAGGACTGGAACACCATGCCGACCTCGGCGCGCAGGCCGGCGAGCGCCTTGCCCTCCTGCGGCAGCGGCTGCCCGTCGAGCCGGATCTCGCCCTTGTCGATGGTCTCGAGGCGGTTGATGGCGCGGCACAGCGTCGACTTCCCGGACCCCGAAGGGCCGATCACCACGACGACCTCGCCGCGCGCCACGGACAGGTTGATGTCCTGCAGCACGTGCAGGTCGCCGAACCACTTGTCCACGTGGTCGAGCTCGATGAGGGCGGGACCTTGAGCCTGGGACACGTTGCGACGGTATCTCTCTCGCTCCCCATTGCCCATGAACGGGCCGCACAGGTTGCCGGATCGTTGCAGTAGCCTCCGCGGCATGGACATCACCGGAGCAAGTGCAATCGTCACCGGCGGCGCCTCGGGCATCGGCGCTGCGGCCGCCCGCGGACTCGCCGCCCGTGGGGCGAAGGTCGTCGTGGCCGACCTCAACGAGGAGAAGGGCCAGGCGGTCGCCGAGGAGATCGGCGGCGCCTTCATGAAGGTCGACGTGACCAGCACCGACGACATCGTGGCCGCGGTCGACAAGGCCGAGGAGATGGGCTCCGTGCGGGTCCTGGTGAACAGCGCCGGCATCGGCTGGGCGCAGCGCACGGTCGGCAAGGACGGCAGCTACGACTCCGCCGCCGACCTGGAGGCCTACAAGAAGGTCATCGCGATCAACCTGATCGGCACCTTCGACTGCATCCGGATCGCCGCGACGGCGATCGGCCGCACCGAGCCGCTGGACGAGTCGGGGGAGCGCGGCGCCATCGTCAACCTCGCGTCGGTCGCCGCGTTCGACGGGCAGATCGGGCAGGCGGCGTACTCCTCCTCCAAGGGTGGGGTCGTCGGGATGACGCTTCCCGTCGCGCGGGACCTGTCGGCGATCGGCATCCGCGTGAACACCGTCGCGCCGGGGCTGATCGACACCCCCATCTACGGCGAGGGTGAGGCCAGCGAGGCGTTCAAGGCCAGCCTGGAGCGGGGGGTGCTGTTCCCCAAGCGGCTGGGCGCGCCCGAGGAGCTGGCGTCGATGGTCGTCGAGGCGGTCACCAACAGCTACCTCAACGGCGAGACGATCCGCGTCGACGGCGGGATCCGGATGCAGCCGAAGTGACCCCGAGCAGACCGCTCGACGTGACCCACGCCCCTCGAGGCGGCTGGTTTGGGCGGTCCTGCCGCGGGCACGAGATAACCATTCAGACGGAAGGAGCTCAGGTGTCTGCACGTGACATCGTCGGAGGACTCGCAGGCGCGGCGATCGGCGCCGTGAAGCACCCGGTCGAGACGGCCGGCGAGGCCGTGTCGAGAGCCCGGGGGGCTGTCTCCGCGGGCACGGCCCTGGGCAGCGCGGTGGCCGGGCGCGTGCGAGGTGGCGCCGGGGAGGCCAGGACGAAGGCCACCGGCACCGCCAAGGGCACTGCCGACCTCGCCCGGGAGGCCGCGAAGGAGGCTGCCAAGGACCCGGCGGGCGCGGCCATGGGCACCGCCGCCAAGGCTGCGGACACGGCGCGGGCGACCACGGCGAAGGCCAAGGACTCGGCGAAGGCGAGCACCGCCAAGGCCAAGGACTCCGCGAAGTCGACCGCCAGCGCTGCCTCGGGCAAGGCCAAGGAGTCTGCGAACAAGGCCCCGAAGCCTGCCAAGAAGACCACCCGCAAGCGGCCGGCAAAGCCGCGTGAGCCCGAAGTGGTGCTCCAGGAGCCGGCACCCCCGACGGAGCCTCCGGTCGACGTCGTCGGTGAGGCCCTCGCGGCCGAGGCCCAGCAGGCCACCGGCGCCGGGCGCTCGACCGAGCCGCGCGCTGCGTCCCGCGACGAGGAGCACGGCGAAGCCGCGCTGCAGCGCGCGGAGGCGGACGAGATCGCCGACGAGATGGCCGAGGCCACGCCCGCCGGGAGCGTCGACGTCGACACACCGGTGCACACCACCGGAGCCGACGCGGGCTACAACCCCGACACCGCCGAGGCGGACCTGCAGCAGCCCGGCACCGAGCCGCTGCTCGACCCGTCGCTGACCAAGGAGGTCAAGTCGGAGCAGGACACCCTGCACGATGCGGCGGACCCCGACAAGGGCTGACCGAGACACGAACGCAGCGAGGCCCAGTCGTCGACGACGGCTGGGCCTCGTCGTGCGTGCCGGGACACGTAGGCTTGGGCGGTCATGACTGCTTCTCCTGAGACCGCCGCGCGCACCTACGAGGTCCGCACCTACGGGTGCCAGATGAACGTCCACGACTCCGAGCGCCTCACCGGCCTCCTCGAGGGCGCCGGGTACGTCGCCGTACCGGACGGCGAGCAGGCCGACGTGGTCGTGTTCAACACCTGCGCGGTCCGCGAGAACGCCGACAACCGGCTCTACGGCAACCTCGGGCACCTCGCCCCGGTCAAGGCGAAGCGACCCGGCATGCAGATCGCCGTCGGTGGCTGCCTGGCGCAGAAGGACCGCAGCCAGATCACCCGCAGGGCGCCGTGGGTCGACGTCGTCTTCGGCACCCACAACATCGGCTCGCTGCCGGTGCTGCTGGAGCGTGCCCGCGTGCAGGAGGAGGCGCAGGTCGAGATCCTCGAGTCCCTCGACGTGTTCCCCTCCACGCTGCCGACCAAGCGGGAGTCGGCGTACGCGGCCTGGGTGTCGATCTCCGTGGGCTGCAACAACACCTGCACGTTCTGCATCGTCCCGTCGCTGCGCGGCAAGGAGAAGGACCGCCGCCCGGGTGACGTGCTGGCCGAGATCCGCGCGCTCGTCGACGACGGCGTCAGCGAGGTGACCCTGCTGGGGCAGAACGTGAACGCGTACGGCGTGGAGTTCGGCGACCGGCAGGCGTTCGGCAAGCTGCTGCGTGCCGGCGGGGAGATCGACGGGCTGGAGCGGGTCCGGTTCACCTCGCCGCACCCCGCGGAGTTCACCGACGACGTGATCGCGGCGATGGCCGAGACGCCCAACGTGATGCCGCAGCTGCACATGCCGTTGCAGTCCGGGTCGGACCGCGTGCTGCGGGCGATGCGACGCTCCTACCGGCAGTCGAAGTTCCTCGGCATCATCGAGCGGGTCCGCGATGCCATCCCGGACGCGGCGATCACCACCGACATCATCGTGGGCTTCCCCGGCGAGACCGAGGAGGACTTCCGGGCCACCATGGACGTGGTGCGGGAGGCGCGGTTCTCCGGGGCGTTCACGTTCCAGTACTCCAAGCGGCCCGGTACGCCGGCCGCGGTGCTCGAGGACCAGGTGCCCAAGGCGGTCGTCCAGGAGCGGTACGAGCGGCTGGTCGCGCTGGTCAACGACATCGCCTGGGACGAGAACAAGAGGCTGGTCGGCCGCACCGTCGAGCTGATGGTCGCCGAGGGGGAGGGGCGCAAGGACGCCGCGACCCACCGGTTGACCGGTCGGGCGCCGGACAACCGGCTGGTGCACTTCGACGGCTCGTCGGTGCCCGACGTACGCCCCGGTGACCTCGTCACCGTGGAGGTGACCTACGCCGCGCCGCACCACCTGGTCTCCGACGCACCTGTGACGTCGGTACGCCGGACCAGGTCGGGCGACGCGTGGGAGGCGCGACAGGGGCGGCCTTCGGGCGACGGTGTCCTGCTCGGCCTGCCGGGCGTCGGGGTGCCCGAGCCGCTGGCGCCGGCGACCGGCTGCGGCTGAGGCTGGCGGCCAGGGTCAGCCGGAGGGGGCCTCCTCGCCCTTGGTGTTGTCCGTGGCCTGCTCGTCGGACTCGGGCTCCTCGCCCTCCTGGATCTCGTCGGGGACCTTCTCGTCCTCGGTCTGCGCCGACAGCGGCTGGTCCGCCACGAGCGGGCCGCCGGCCTCGGGGTCGCCGACGTGGTCGTCGCGGAGGTCGGTGTCCTCCCGGCCGGCCACCACGCTGGCCCCGACGTCGCTGGCCAGGACGGTGGCATCGGCGCCACCGGGTGCGCGGTCGATGTCGTCGGTCTTGGGCTCCGGCTGTGCGCCGAGCTTCTCGTCGTTCACCTGCTCATCTCCACTGGTCATCGGGCGCGGTTGGGGGAGTTCGGGCCGATGTTGTCCCGGCGGGTCTTCTCGTCGGGGATCGGGTTGGGGTACGGCTCGCCGACGGTGCGGTCGACGCCGGTCGCCTCGACCGGACCGCCCTCGATGCCCTTGCGGTCGTCCTCCTTCTCCACCGCCCCGGTGAGGTCCTCGCTGCCTTCCGGCATCGGGTTCACGTCGCGCTGGGACACGTCGACGGCGTCCCACTCGGTGGGGGAGGTGTCGAAGCCGCCGTCGGTGCGGCCCACCGAGCCGCCCTTGGTGCCGGTGCCGGCGATGTCGCCGCCGGGCGGGCCCCCGCGGGCGGGGCCGGTCCGCTCGCTGCTGATGCCCATCTCGCCGGCCAGCCCCTCGGGGCCGGCGCTGTTCGGGTTCGAGGCGCGGGTGGGCTCGTCGAGCTGGTCCGCGTCAGGACCGGGCTCGCCGGCGGGCGTGCCGGACGCGGGGATGGTCTGGGGGCCGTCAGGAGTGCTGGAGGGCTGGACCTCGGGCTCCGTGCCGGGGGTCAGCGGGTCGCTCGGATCGGTGCTCATGTCGGCTCCTTCCGCAGGCCGGACGTCCGCCGGCCCTCCTGGAAGGCTTGCCCGGGGCACCGGCGGACAAACCCCGCGCTGGGCGTCAGAACCCGATGCTGAGGATCGGCGGCACGTGACCCGCGGCGAGGGCCTCGAGGACCACCCGCTCGTGCGGCACCATCGGCTCCGGCAGCGCAGCCGGGCGGCACCAGCGCAGCTCGACGCACTTCTCCGGCTCCCGCGGCCCCGGGTCGCCGGTCCAGCGGCGGGTGGTGAGGAAGAAGTCCGCGCGCTGCTCGACGGGGTCAGCGCAGCCCGGCAGCGTCCGCTGCACGGTGCACAGCGGTTCGAGGTCGGCGGGGTGCACGGTGATCCCGAGCTCCTCGACGGCCTCCCGGGCGGCGGCCACGGCGACCGACTCGGCGTACTCCACGTGGCCGGCGGCGCCCGAGGCCCAGTGGCCGGGCAGGTAGCCCGTGCCCGGTCCCCGCAGCTGCAGCAGCACCTCGAGGGCGTCGCCGTCGCCGCGGGTCAGCAGCAGGTACGCCGCCGGGATCACCTGGAACCGGGTCATGGTCCGGCAACCTACCCCTGGGAGGATCGCCGGCATGCCCACCCTCCCGATCGTCGCGGTCGTCGGGCCGACCGCGGTCGGCAAGTCCGACCTCTCGCTCGCGCTGGCCGAGCGGCTGGGGGGTGAGGTGGTGAACACCGACGCGATGCAGCTCTACCGGGGGATGGCCATCGGCACCGCGAAGCTTCCCGTCGCCGAGCGGCGCGGCATCCCGCACCACCTCCTCGACGTCCTCGAGGTCACCGAGACCGCGACGGTGGCCGAGTTCCAGGGGTGGGCACGCGCGGCCATCGCCGACTGCCGCGCCCGCGGTGCGGTGCCGGTGCTGGTCGGCGGGTCGGCGTTGTACACCCGGGCGGTCGTGGACCGGTTCGAGTTCCCCGGCACCGACCCGGAGGTCCGGGCCCGGCTGGAGCAGGAGCTGGCCGCGGGGGGCTCGGGGCCGCTGCACCGCCGGCTGGCGGGCCTCGACCCGGAGGCGGCCGAGCGCATCCTGCCGACGAACGGGCGGCGGGTCGTCCGCGCGCTGGAGGTCATCGAGCTCACCGGGCGGCCGTTCTCAGCGACGCTGCCCGCCCAGGAGTACGCCGACCCGGCGACGGTGCAGGTGGGCGTCGACTGCCCGCGGCCGATCCTCGACGGGCGGATCGAGGAGCGGGTCAGCCGGATGTGGGACGCCGGGTTCGTCGACGAGGTCCGCGCGCTGGAGGAGCAGGGGCTCAGGCAAGGGCTGACCGCGAGCCGGGCACTGGGCTACCAGCAGGTGCTGGCCCACCTGGCGGGGGACTGCACCGAGCAGGAGGCGTTCGAGGCGACGGTCACCGGGACGCGCCGGTTCGCCCGCCGCCAGGACGCGTGGTTCCGCAAGGACCCGCGGATCCACTGGGTGGCCTGGGACGATCCCGACCGGGTCGGGTCGGCGGTCAGCGCCGTACGCCTCGAAGGGTGATCGGCGGGGTGAGTCTCAGGACGCGCGGCGGTGCACCCGGTCGACCGGGGTGCAGACGAAGTCCAGCAGCAGCACGGCCGCGTCGCAGTCGGTGCAGCAGAACTCGAACGCCGCGCCGTCGACGGGCAGCAGGATGCGGTCGTCGCCGCAGTCCGGACAGAACCCCCGGACCCCCCAGCGCATCAGCAGATCGTCCATGCCCCGACGGTCGCACACCGCACCGACAGAACCGGTCAGCCACGCCCGCAGGACTGGCGTCCGGGGCGCGGACTGGGTAAAGAGAGCCCATGACGTCCCTCTACACCGTCGAACGCAGCCGCACCATCGAGGCACCGGTCGGGCAGGTCTACCCGCTGGTCGCGGACCTCACGCAGTGGACCCGCTGGTCGCCGTGGGAGGACCTCGACCCCGACCTGCACCGGGCCTACTCCGGCGCGGACTCCGGCGTCGGCGCCGTCTACGCCTGGTCGGGCAACCGGAAGGCCGGCGCGGGGCGCATGGAGATCATCCAGGCCCAGCCCGACGAGCTGGTGAAGATCGACCTGCGCTTCGAGAAGCCGTTCAAGTCCCACAGCACCACGACGTTCACCTTCGTCCCGGAGGGCGAGCGGACGCGGGTCACCTGGCGGATGAACGGCTCCCGGCCGGCGCTGATCCGGGTGACCCAGAAGTTCTTCGACATGGACAAGCTGATGGGCAAGGACTTCGAGCGCGGCCTCGACCGGATGGCGCTGGTCGCGCCGGCGCCCGACGCCTGAGGCCGGAGGCCCCTGGGACGGGCAGCTGTGCCCCCAGAGGCCGCCCGAGGGCCGGTTGCGGGGAGAGCTGCCCGTTCGCAGGGCCGTAGCCTGGGCCGGTGATCACGTTCGTCAAGGGACACGGCACGGAGAACGACTTCGTGCTGCTCCCCGACGTCGACGGCCGCCAGGGCGAGCCGACCGCCGACCTGGTGCGGGCGCTGTGCGACCGCCGGGCCGGGATCGGCGCCGACGGGGTGATCCGGGTCGTCCGCACCGAGGCCACCGACGACCCGTCGGCGGTGGCGGCGCGGGGCGAGGCCGCGTGGTTCATGGACTACCGCAACTCCGACGGGTCGCTGTCGGAGATGTGCGGCAACGGGGTGCGCGTCCTGGGCCGCTACCTGGTGGACCGGGAGGGCGTCGACACGTCGCGGCCGCTGCCGGTGGCCACCCGGGCGGGGGTGAAGGTGCTCACCTTCGACGAGCAGGGGCAGATCACCGTCGACATGGGCCGGCCCCGCCTGCACGGGGCCACCGAGGTCCGGGTCGGCGGCCTCGCCTGGCCGGCCACGCACGTGGACATGGGCAACCCGCACGCGGTCGCGTTCGTCACCGACCTCGCCGACGCCGGTCCGCTGCTGGAGGAGCCGTCCTACGACGCCGGGGTCTATCCCGAGGGCGTCAACATCGAGTTCGTGGTGCGCCGCGGGCCGGGACACGTGGCGATGCGCGTCCACGAGCGCGGGTCGGGGGAGACCCGGTCGTGCGGCACCGGGGCGTGCGCGGCGATGGTCGCCAGTGCCCTCGACGACGGCGCCGGCCCCGGGTCGACCTACGTCGTGGACCTGCCGGGCGGCACCCTGCGGATCCGCTGGACCGACGACGACCGGGTGCTGATGACCGGTCCCGCGGTGCTGGTCGCGGAAGGAAAATGGCTCGCCGGGCGTTGAAACCGATGACACCCTGAGGGTGCGACCCTGGAGGCATATGACGACGCAGAAGCACGACCCCTACGAGCCCGACCTGGACCTCGACGACCTGGTCGAGTCCGACGACGTCAGCGACGTCAGCGACGCCGACGACGACTGGGAGTCCGGGTACGCCGACGACGGCGACTGGGCCGACGACGACCCCGAGGAGACCGGTGGCGACTGGGACCTGGAGGCGCGGTACGCGCTGAAGCGGGTCGGCGGGCTGCGCACCGAGCTCGAGGACATCACCGAGGTCGAGTACCGCCAGCTCCGCCTCGAGCGCGTCGTGCTCGTGGGGGTGTGGACCGAGGGCACGACCGCCGATGCGGAGAACTCGCTGGCCGAGCTGGCCGCGCTGGCGGAGACCGCCGGCTCGGAGGTGCTGGAGGCGATCTACCAGCGCCGGCAGAAGCCGGACCCGGCGACGTTCATCGGCCGCGGCAAGGTCGACGCGCTGCGCGAGATCGTGGACCACACCGGCGCGGACACCGTGATCTGCGACGGCGAGCTGGCACCCAGCCAGCTGAGGAACCTCGAGGACAAGGTGAAGGTCAAGGTCGTCGACCGGACCGCGCTGATCCTCGACATCTTCGCCCAGCACGCGAAGTCGCGTGAGGGCCAGGCGCAGGTCGAGCTGGCCCAGCTCAACTACATGAAGCAGCGGCTCCGCGGCTGGGGCGGCAACCTGTCCCGCCAGGCCGGTGGCCGGGTGGCCGGCGGCGCCGGCATCGGTGGCCGTGGCCCCGGTGAGACCAAGATCGAGACCGACCGGCGGCGGATCAACACCAAGATCGCCAAGCTGCGCGCCGAGCTGAAGCACATGCGCACCACCCGCGACACCAAGCGGTCGGAGCGGCGGCGCAACCAGGTGCCGGCGGTCGCGATCGCCGGCTACACCAACGCCGGCAAGTCGTCGCTGCTGAACCGGCTCACCGGTGCCGGGGTGCTCGTGGAGGACGCGCTGTTCGCCACCCTCGACCCGACCACCAGGCGTACGACGACCCAGGACGGCCGCGTCTACACGCTCTCGGACACCGTCGGCTTCGTCCGGCACCTGCCGCACCAGCTGGTGGAGGCGTTCCGCTCCACGCTGGAGGAGGTGGCCGACGCCGACCTGGTGGTGCACGTCGTGGACGGCTCGCACCCCGACCCCGAGGGCCAGCTGGCCGCGGTGCGCGAGGTGTTCGCCGAGATCGGCGCGGACAGGGTCCCCGAGCTGGTGGTGGTCAACAAGGCCGACGCCGCCGACCCGCTGGTGGTGGCGCGCATCCGGGCCGCCGAGCCGCACTCGGTGGTCGCCTCGGCGCGCACCGGTGAGGGCGTCGCCGCCGTGCTCGCCGCGATCGAGGCCGACCTGCCGCGGCCGGGGGTGGAGTTCGACGCGCTGCTGCCCTACGACCGTGGCGACCTGCTCAACCGGATCCACGTCAACGGTGAGGTCGACGAGCTGGAGCACACCGGTGACGGCACCCGGGTCCGGGGCCGGGTGAACGCCGACCTGGCCGGCGAGCTGGCGCCGTACGCGGTCTCGCGCGCCTGATCGACGGGGCCGTCAGCGGGTGGTGAGGGAGCAGATCTCGTCCCACCTGCCCTCGGGCATCGGCTGCAGCTCGTGGTGGAACCAGGTGCGGCAGTTGGCGATGGTGCGCCCCAGCAGGTCGATGAGGATCCGGTCGGTGTCGCGCTGGGCGGCGGCCGCGATGCCGGCCACGCCGCTGTGCACGATGACCGGGGCGCTGCGCTTGCGGAACCGGTCCTCGCTGCCGTGCCCGAGCAGGCCGAACCGGCGCGCCCAGTCGCGGGCGTGCGGGACGGTGTCGAGCGCGGCGCGGGTCGTCGGGGTGAGGTCGTGGTCGTCGCGGCCCTCGAGCCGGGCGAGGTACCACTCGCACCGCAGCAGGCCCACCGCAGCGACCCCCTGGCGCTCCGCGGACACGATCGGCAACGCGGTGAGCGCGACGTCGCGCGCGATCCAGGCGTGCACCCGTAGGTCGTCGCCGGTCAACGCGATGACCTCCGGCACCAGCGGCGCCAGCCACGTGCGCGAGGCGTCGGTGACGTGGTCGTTGACGTCCCGGGCCAGCGCCGCGAGCAGCGGGTGCGTGCACTTGGGATGGTCCGACCACTTCTCGCCGGCGAGGTAGGACGCGAGCTCCATGAAGCAGGCGCCCTTGCGCGGGCCGCGGTGCTTGCCCCTGGACAGGACCGGGACGATGTCGGGTACGTGCCTGTGGGTCATGCGCGACCAGCTCCCCGGATCAGCCGTTCCGCGCGACTGGCTGCCCGCGGCGGTCCAGCCAGTTTGCGCCTGAGAATCTCCTGAGGCAACCGTCCGGCGCCCTCGAATTGGGCACGGTGCCAGGCTGTCGCCGCGCGCGACCACAGCTGGTCGGACGCGATCTTCATCCTCGCGCTGGTCCTGCCGCCGTACGTCTTCGGCCGGCTGAGCCGCCGGCTGGCCGAGCAGAGCGCGCTGCTGCAGCGCAACCAGGAGCTCGTACGGCGGGAGGCGGTGCGCGACGAGCGCGACCGGATCGCCCGCGAGATGCACGACGTGATCGCCCATTCGGGCCACCCGGCAGCTCACCGAGGGCCGGGTGCCCACCAAGGTCCTGGTGCTGACGACGTACGACCTCGACCGCGGCAGGGGAGTCCCTGCTGGCCCCGGAGCTCACCCGGCGGCTCATCGAGGAGCACGTCCGGCGGCCCGCGCCGTTCGACGGGGTGCCGACCCGGCTCCGGCCCCTCACCGAGCGCGAGCTGGAGGTGTTCCGGCTCATCGTGCGGGGGCTCACCAACGAGGGGATCGCCGCCTCGCTGGCGGTGAGCGAAGCGACGGTGAAGACCCACATCAACCGCATCCTGGCGAAGCTGGGGCTGCAGTCGAGGGTGCGGGCCGTCGTCCTCGGCTACGAGTCCGGGCTGGTGGTTCCGGGCGACTCGCCGCGGCCAGGGACCTAAGTCGCCTCTCCTCGCCGCGCCGCGTCCCCTAGAGTCCGGAGCATGGCGCGTTCAGCAGTGAGCCAGCGCGGCGCGTGGGTGTTCACGATCCTCGCTCTTCTGCTCACCGTCGTCGGACTGTTCTGGCCGGTGCTGGTCTACCTGGCGCCCCAGTCCACCGCGGCGTCGCCGGAGGTGGTCACGATCACCGACTACCGGGCCGACTTCCAGGTCGGCAAGGACGGCTCGGTCGACGTCGTGGAGAAGATCACCGGGCAGTTCCCCTCCGGGCGGCACGGCATCTTCCGGTACTGGGACGTCGTCGACCCCTCCGACGCCAACGTGCGGCTGTGGCCGCAGGACATCAAGGTCCTCCGCGACGGTCAGCCGGAGCGCACCGAGCTGTCCTGGGAGCACGGCCGCCGCTACCAGGTGGCCAAGATCGGCAGGGCCGAGACCTACCTCGACCCCGGGCCGCACACCTACACGATCTCCTACTCGATCGACGGCGCGGTGTCGCCCGCCTCGGCAGGCGACTCGAGCGGCAGCTGGTCGGAGGGCGACAAGCGCTCGGCGTTCTACTGGAACGTCATCCCCGGCGGCTGGGACATGCCGATCGAGGAGTCCCGGCTGACCGTGGACCTCCCCGTGCAGGGGGAGGAGGTCCAGTGCGCCGCCGGCTGGTCCGACAGCAGCTCGTCGTACCCGTGCAAGGTCAGCGACAACGGCAACGAGCTGACCGTCACCACGCAGGCGATCCCGGCGCGGACGCCGGTGACGGTGCGTGCGGCGATGGACATCCCGCCGCCCGACCGGGTGACGCTGCCGTGGCCGATCCAGTTCGACATGGTCTTCGGGCGGTCGGTGCTGGTCGCCGCGGTCCTGCTGGTGCTGGGCATCCTCGGCCTCGTGGTCGGCAAGGTGTGGCAGCGCCGGTCGCTGGAGGACGAGCCGGGCTACCCGGTGATGTACGCGCCGCCGGAGGGACTCGGCCCCGTGCAGACCTACTACGTCGCCGCCGAGCGGCCGCCGGCCAAGGCGCTGGTGGCCACGTTGCTGCACGCCGCGGAGCGCGGCCTGGTGAAGCTGACCCAGGTCAGCTCCAGTGACTGGGTCATCGAGGGTCTCGCCGAGCACGACGCCTGGCAGCAGGTCGACCCGATCACCCAGGGCGTGGGCGACGCGCTCGGCGTCAGCCGCCCCGGCGGGCTGTTCCGCGCCGACGGCACGGTGGCCGCGGGCAAGGCCCTGCAGTCGGTGAACAGCTCGCTGAACGCCAACGTGAGCATGTGGGCCCGCAACAGCGGACTGGTGGTCGGCCAGGCCAGCGAGCAGCTCGGCCGCACGCTGGTGATCGTGGCGTTCGTCGTCGCCGGCGTGCTGTTCTTCTGGCACCCGGGTGACACCACGATGCTGGGGCTGCCGTTCGCCGGGTTCGCCATCGGCGGTGCGGGGCTGCTCAGCAAGGGTGTCGGCACGCGGCGCACCCAGGCCGGTCGGGAGGTCTGGTCGAAGTCGGAGGGGTTCTACCGGCTGCTGTCGACGCCGTCGGCGGAGGACCGCTTCGACTTCAGCGCCCGCAAGGAGCTCTACACCGCCTACATCCCCTACGCCGTCGCTTTCGACTGCGCCGACGAGTGGGCGAAGAAGTACGAGTACAGCACCGGCGAGCCGGCCCCGGTCCCGATCTGGTACGGCGGCGCGACCACCGGCGGCTACATCGGCGGCGGGGCGTCGTTCGCGTCGTTCGAGTCCTCGGTGCGCTCCTCGATCGGCGCCTACGAGGCGTCGCAGCGGTCCTCGTCGTCGAGCGGTGGCGGCGGGTTCAGCGGCGGCGGTGGCGGCGGTGGCGGTGGCGGGGGCTCGTGGTGAGCCTTCGTCGAATGACCGCGTTTCTGATGGTTCCTGCTGAGAGGGTGTCCCCATGACCGCGCTCATCATCATCGTCGTCGTGCTCGTGCTGCTCGTCGGCCTGTACGTCGTCGGCTTCAACAAGCTCCGCAAGCAGGACGTCGCGGCCGACGAGGCCCTGGGCGGCATCGACGTGCAGCTGACCCGGCGCGCCGACCTGATCCCGAACCTCGTCAACACCGTCAAGGGCTACGCCGCGCACGAGAAGGGCGTCTTCGAGGCGGTCACCGAGGCGCGTGCGCGCGTCCAGCGCGCCGCGAAGGACGGCACGGTGCCGGAGAAGGCGGCCGCGGAGGCGCAGCTGAACCAGGCGCTGGTGAACGTGATGGCGGTCGCCGAGGCCTACCCGGAGCTCAAGGCGTCGGCCAACTTCCTGCAGCTGCAGTCGCAGCTCGCCGAGACCGAGAACCAGCTGGCGTTCGCCCGGCAGTACTACAACGACGCGGTCAGCCAGCTCAACACCTCGGTCTCCACGATCCCGTGGATGTTCTTCGCCGGGGCGACCGGCGTGAAGAAGCGGGAGTTCTACGAGGCCCCCGAGGGCCAGGAAGCGCCCCCGACCGTGCAGTTCTGAGCGTCGGTCCCGGCGGCTAGGGTGCTCCGGTGCCCAGCCCGAAGACCGACGACGACCGCCCCGCGAAGCTGCCGGTGCGCGAGGTCCTCGGCGCCGCCGTCGAGGCGCTCGGCGGCCAGGAGCGCGAGGGCCAGATCGCGATGGCCGAGGCGGTCGCGGCCGCGTTCGAGGACGGCGTCCACCTGCTCGTCCAGGCCGGCACCGGCACCGGCAAGTCGCTCGGCTACCTGGTCCCGGCGCTGCTGCACGAGGAGCGGGTCGTGGTGGCGACGGCGACGCTGGCCCTGCAGCACCAGCTCGTCGAGCGGGACATCCCGGCGCTGGTCGAGGCCGGCAAGCACGTGCTCCACGAGACCCCGACGTACGCCGTGCTCAAGGGCCGCTCGAACTACGCCTGCCTGCACCGGATCCGCGAGGGCGTGCCCGACGACCAGGGCGCGCTGGTCGAGGTGCCCGCGGGGTCGATGGGCGCCGAGGTCCTGGAGCTGCGGGCCTGGGCGGAGGAGGAGGCCGAGTCCGGCGGCGCCGGCGACCGGGACTCCGCGCCCCGGCACAACGACCGGGTGTGGCGGCAGGTGTCGGTCTCGCACCGGGAGTGCCTGGGCGCCGCGCGGTGCCCGTTCGGCGAGGAGTGCTTCGCCGAGCGCGCCAAGGAGCGTGCCGCCCGGTCGCACCTGATCGTCACCAACCACTCGCTGCTCGCGATCGACGCGATCGAGGGCGTGCCGATGGTCCCCGAGTACGACGCGGTGGTGATCGACGAGGCCCACGAGCTGGCGGCCCGGGTGACCCAGGCCGCCACCGACGAGCTGACCCCGGTGCAGGTGGAGCGCGCCGCCAAGCGCGCCGCCCGGCACGTCAGCGGCATCGAGGCCGACGACCTGGCCGAGGCCTCCGACGTGCTGCGCGACGCGCTCGTCGACGCCGGCCCCGGACGCCTCGACCCGGTGCCGCAGGGGGTGCTCGACGCGCTCGCGTTCGTGCGCGACTCGGCCCGCACGCTGATCTCGGCGTTCGGCAAGCCTGCCGACACAGGGGGCGGCGACGACGCGAGCGCGACGCAGGCGAAGGGCTGGGCGCAGGAGGTGTTCGCGACCGCCGACCGGATGGCCGCGGACTCCGACCTGGACGTGATGTGGGTGACCGACCGGGAGACCAGCCGCGGAGGTGTCCAGCTCAGCGTGGCGCCGCTGCAGGTCTGGGGGCCGCTGCGGGACAAGCTGTTGTCGGAGAAGACCGTGGTGATGACCAGCGCCACGCTGAAGCTGGGCGGCGACTTCGACGCGATCGCGACGACGGTCGGACTGAAGCCGGCCGAGCGCGTCGAGAACCGGTCAATCGAGCGGTCCGGGACCGATTCCGACCCAGACCGCGACCAGGACCGGCCGATTGATCCCCCGGAGCCGGAGGGGAGCCAGCCGTGGCGGGGGATCGACGTCGGGTCACCGTTCGACTACGGCAAGCAGGGCATCCTGTACGTCGCCGCGCACCTGCCCCGCCCGGGACGCGACGGCCTCGGGGCGGCCCAGCTGGACGAGATCGCGGACCTCATCGACGCCGCCGACGGCCGGACGCTCGGGCTCTTCTCGAGCCGGCGGGCAGCCGAGTCGGCCGCGGAGGCGGTGCGGGTGCGGCTGCCGCACCTGACGGTGCTGGCCCAGGGCGACGCCCAGCTGCCGGAGCTGACGAAGCAGTTCGTCGAGGACCCGCACACGTGCCTGTTCGGCACGCTCAGCCTGTGGCAGGGCCTGGACCTGCCGGGGGAGACCTGCCAGCTGGTGATCATCGACCGGATCCCGTTCCCGCGCCCGGACGACCCGCTGATGTCGGCGCGGCAGCGGGCCGCGGACCGGGCCGGGCGCAACGGGTTCATGACGGTGGCCGCGACCCACGCGGCGCTGCTGATGGCGCAGGGCACCGGCCGGTTGATCCGCACCAACACCGACCGCGGGGTCGTCGCGGTGCTCGATCCGCGGCTGGCCGGGACGTCGTACGCCCGGTTCATCCAGTCGTCGCTGCCGCCGATGTGGCGGACCACCGACCGGGCCGTCGCCCTCGGCGCCCTCCGTCGGCTCGCGGCCGGCTGAGGGCGCCGAGGCGCGTCACGGCAGGGTGGCGTGCGCGGCGTACTCGAACGTCCGCTTCTTGTCGGGGATCCCGCGGCAGGACCACCGCGTGCCCTCACGGCAGTCGTAGGAGTGGTCGCCGTTGGTGAGCGTCAGCTCCACCCGGCGCACCGTGCTGCTGCTGAACGGCACCTGCAGCGTGCCGACGCCGTTGCCGGCGAGCACGACGAACTCCCGGGTGACGCTGCCGTCGGTGTGGAAGACGTTCGCCTGGGCGTACGGCTCGTGCTTGCTGCCGGGGAGGTCCACGTCGAGGGTCAGCGTCCAGCCCGCGGCGTCGTAGGAGTCGTCGGGCTTGAAGGCGACCGTGGTGTTGCTCATGTGTGCCAGGCGGGTGCTCTGGGTGCCGACCTTCTGCTTGTCGGCGGTGAGTCGGTAGCGCTCGCCGAGCCGCGCACGGCGGTACGCCTTGCCCTCCTCGTAGGACCGGCCGGGGATGCGGTTGTCGGCGCCGAACTGCGCGAGCACCTCCGCCAGGGCCCGGTGGCGGTCGAGGAGCACCCGGTCGAGGGCGTCCATCGAGTAGGTGCCGACGTACTGCGCGTCCCTGGCGGCCTCCCAGACGTCGCGGACCAGCACCGGCAGGCCGGTGCCCTGGTCGGCGGGGTAGTGCTCGGTGAGGTAGCGCCACCAGATCCAGTCGCCGTAGTAGTACGGGTAGGTGGAGTCGAGCGGCCGCTCCGGGACGCGCGCGACGCTGGCGTTGAGGTACCCCCGGTTGTCGTTGACCTTGTCGAAGATCTCGTCCTCGATCCAGGTCGACGTGCTCTCCATGAGCCAGGGGTCCTCGCGTACGTCGTAGGCGAACTGGACCGCGTGGAAGAACTCGTGCGCCGCGGTGACCTGGAGGTTCTGCAGCGGCGTGTGCAGGGGGAACTGGCGGCGGGCGTAGTCGTCGTCGAGCACGCAGTACGCCGCGGCGGCGCGGCCCTTGCCGATGTTCTCCGACCCGCAGTAGCCGTAGAGCCCGGCGTCGCCGATGTCGACGAGGTAGACGTCGAGCTTGGTGTCGGGGCCCTTGGTGTCCGGCAGCGGTGCGGTGTAGCCGCCGGAGTCGACGATGCGGCTCCACACGAGGTTCATGGTGTCGCGGGTCTTCTCGACGAAGTTGGGGATCCCGTCCCCGTCGGCGTCGTTCATCCGCGGGGCGTCGGCGGTCTTGCGGGCCCAGTGCACGCAGACGTTGGAGTCGGGGGTCGCCAGGGCCGGCCTGCAGTCGTGCGTGGGGTGAGCCTTGCGGCTGTAGTTGGCCCCGTAGTACTCGGTCCCGTCGGTCGGCCGGGCGAGGTACGCGCGCGCCACCTGCTGGTCCTCGGGGGACAGCTCGTCGAGGCCCAGGCGCAGCTGGAGCAGGTCGGTGGTGAGCTCGCGGCCGCCGACGCCGACGCCGGCGCGGGCGTGGTCCTCGCCCTTCTTGGCGAAGGCGGCCCGGACGGCCGAGAGCGCCTGATCCGCGGCGGACGTGCTGTCGCCGAGCACCGGATGCGCCGGGTGGTCGGGCCGGGGGGCGGGCTGCTGGCCCGGCTCGGCGACGGCCGCGCCGGAAGGCACGGCGGTGGCCACGAGCGCGACCGCGCCGACCAGCGTGGTGACAGGTGAAAGACGCACGACGTTCCTCAACGGATGGGGAGGGCTCCGAGATGCGTCATGGACGGCGCCGGTGCCCGGTTGACTGGCTGACTGCTGACTGGCCCCAGGCTACGCACCGGACCCTCACACTCGGCGCAGAACCGTCGTTACCTTGCCGAGGATCGTGGCGTTACGCCCGTCGATGGGCTCGTAGGCGTCGTTGTGGGGGAGCAGCCAGACCTCGCTGCCCTTGCGCTGCAGCGTCTTCACGGTCGCCTCGCCGTCGATGAGCGCGGCCACGATCTCGCCGTTCTCCGCGGTCGGCTGCTGGCGCACCACGACGTAGTCGCCACTGCAGATCGCGGCGTCGATCATCGAGTCGCCCACGACCTCGAGCAGGAACAGGGTGCCGTCGCCGACGAGCTCCTTGGGGAGCGGGAACACCTCTTCGATGCGCTCCTCGGCCAGGATCGGTCCGCCCGCGGCGATGCGGCCGACGACCGGGACGTAGGCCGGTGCGGGACGCGCGTCGTTCACGCCGGTCTCGTCGACGTCCTCGGCCAACGCCACCGACAGGGCGCGGGGACGGTTCGGGTCGCGCTTGATGTAGCCCTTCTCCTCCAGCGTGCGCAGCTGGTGGGCCACCGACGAGGAGCTGGTCAGCCCGACCTTCTCGCCGATCTCCCGCATGCTCGGCGGGTAGCCACGTGCCACCAGCGACTCGCGGATCACCGTGAGGACGCGCTGCTGCCGCGGGGTCAGCCCGCTGGCGTCGGCGGGGCCGTCGGGGAGCTCGCGGACCGTGGCGCCGGCGGTCGGCTCCGGGGTCTCGGGGGTCTCGGTGGGGGTGCCCCCGCGCTTGGCTGCCATCTGTGGCCCTCTCTCGTCGCACCGCTCTGTGGGTCTGACCTCACGGTAGTCCCGAGGACCGCCCGGCTTCAAACATGTGTTCGAACGGCGTGTCGGCGCGGCAGCGGTCGAGCGGGTGCCGCTCCGCTCGGTGAGCGATCGAACATTTGTTCGGCCAGCCCCTTGTCGACGTCCGCATCCTGCCCTACGGTCGTACACGTGTTCGATCGAACAGAGGTTCGAACCGGAGCGCCGCCGACCGAGACTGTCGGTGGCTCTCGGTAGACCTCGGTTCACCGAAGAACAGGCGACGGGAGGGCAACGGCCCTCCGCTTCCCCAGGAGGTTCCGATGAGCACGAGCACCCAGCACGCCCCCCGTCCGGCGGTCCACATCCCCGCCCAGGTACGCCGGAGCCCGGCCCCAGCTGCCCGCCCGGTCCACCGGCCGGCGGCGCCCACAGGGGGCAGGCCCGATGACAGGTCCTCGGTGCGGCTGACCCGTCGGGGGCGCGTCGTGCTCACGCTCGTGCTGCTCGGCCTCGTCCTCGGCGCGTTCGTGATGTTCAGCGGCCAGTCGGTCGCCACGGGGGAGACCGGAGCGCCGGTGCCGACGCGCACCGTGGTCGTCGGCGAAGGCGACACGCTGTGGCAGATCGCTTCCGACGTGCCCGGTGGCGGGGACATCCGCGAGGTGGTGCACCAGATCGAGCAGCTCAACTCGCTGCCGGGTCCGGAGCTCACCGTCGGCCAGGAGATCGCGGTGCCCGTCGGCGGATGAGTCGATGCCGGTCGG
>CAVVFH010000002.1:0-461272 GCA_963747525.1 uncultured Actinomycetota bacterium | reverse complement strand
ACGGCACCCCGCCGGGGTGCCCGCGGCGCCAACAGAGCCACCGCCCACCTCCTCGACCCAGGTGGGTGGTTGGGACGGAACGCCGGGTGGGGTCGGCTTGGGGAAGTCGGCCCCACCCCGTTCCCGGACCTCAGGCGCCCTTGATGCGTCGGCCCGCGCGGCTGCGGACGGCCTCGGAGACGCCGGAGGCGATGAGCGCCTGGCCGGCGGTGTAGGTCGCCATCACCGCGGCGTCGGTCAGCGCGGTCTGCTTGGGCAGCACGAACTCGCGGATCCCCAGGATCGTGTCGGAGGCCAGGAAGAGCCCGGTCCCCAGGACGACCTTGCGACGCGAGGAGGCCGGGATGGCCGGGTCGAGCCGGGTGCTCGCGGCGAACATCGAGCTGAGGATCCCGGCGTAGGCGATGACCGGGCCGCGCAGTGCTGGGCTTTTCCGGCCGGCGGCCCAGCCCATCAGCGGGGCGGTGGTGGCGAAGGTCGCCGCAGCGGCGACGACCCCGCCCCGTCCCTCGGGGTCCGACAGCGGCCGGCCGGCGTCGACGAACGCGGTGGTGTAGGCGACGTGCGCCCCGAAGAACGCGCCGAGACCCGAGAGGAACGCCGGCTCGCTCTTGCCCAGCAGGGCGATGTCACCGAGGCCCGAGCAGGCCTGGGCCGCGACCGTGGCACCGCGCAGCAGGCCGCCGTCGTCGATGTCGCGGCCGCTCAAGGACCACATGAAGGCCGTGCCGAGGGCGGGCATCAGCAGTGGCTTGGTGATGAGGCGGAGCCTCCGGGCCACGGGCGAGGGGCTCGCGGCGAGGACGGTGTCCGTGGCGGCGAGTCCGGCGTAGAGGCGAGGCGTGAGACCCCCGGGAATGCGCACCCGCACATCCTGCCGCCAAACCCCGACCAGAGCGAGGGAGCGACGCGCACGAGTCCCCCGGACGTGCGCGGGGGATCAGGACCGGCGGGCGCGCTTCGGCTCGTAGCCGGTCCCTATCCCGGCCATCGACGCCGCCCGCGTCACCAGCGCCATGCCCAGCAACAGGCACGCGGCGGCACCGACCGTCGCCACGGTCATGAAGGCCCAGGCTGCGGACTCGCCACTCTTGGCGTCGGCTCCGAAGACGATGGCCCCGCGCACCAGCACGACCCAGGCCACCGCGGACGCGACCACGCCGAACCCGAGGAGCCCGAGGCCCAGGAGCCCGGTCCGGCGATGCTTCGAGGGGGCTCCGTGCCGGCCCACGATCGTTGTCATGCCGGCATTCTGCCTGCTCGAGCGCCCCCGCGTCCGAACGTTGCGACACACCATCCAAAAGGACCATTTGCGGGCGCGCGAATTCGCGCTGACCTGCGGGTTTCCGGGCATACCCGCGGTACCCGAAATGTTCTGTCCTCGGAGGGTTGCACCCCCTAGGGGCAGGGCGTACGTTTGCCACAACATCTAGTAATCACAAGGCTGTAGTTCTCCACAGATAGTGGTCGCTTCTCAACAGCAAACCGGCCGTTCTCCCCAAGTCCTCCACAGGTTCGTCCACATCGACGGGCTTTCGGCGGACCGTTGACAGCCATGCCCGAAGACTGCCCGAAGACTCCGAGGAGGTGTCGATCATGCACTGCCCGTTCTGCCGCAACACCGACACCAGGGTCCTCGACAGCAGGGTCGCCGAGGACGGCGGGTCGGTGCGCCGTCGGCGTACCTGCTCGAGCTGCCACAAGCGGTTCAGCACCGTCGAGGCTGATGCAGCTGATGGTGGTGAAGCGGTCCGGCGCCACCGAGCCGTTCACCCGCGAGAAGGCGGTCGCCGGCGTGCGGAAGGCCTGCAAGGGCCGGCCGGTCTCCGAGGACGACCTGGCCCGGCTCGGCCAGCAGGTCGAGGACGCGCTGCGCGCCGAGGGCTGGGCCGAGGTGCCCGCCCACGAGGTCGGCCTGGCGATCCTCACGCCGCTGCGGCGCGCTCGACGAGGTGGCCTACCTGCGGTTCGCCGAGCGTCTACCGGGCCTTCGAGTCCGCCGACGACTTCGAGGCCGAGATCGCGCTGCTCCGCCTCGACCGGCCCGGCGGCGTCCGCAGGACGCGAAGCACAAGCCTCAGCCCGTCCCCACGGGCTGACCCACAGACCGCCCGGCGCGTCGTGGGGAAGCGGCGCGTCGGGCGAACCAACTTCCCCCGACCCAGCAGGTCAGCAGCACGGAACACGCACCCCACCCCCCACCACGCAGACAACGAGAAGCTAGGGAGAAGTCGCATGACGGAGACGGTGAACGGACCCGCAAAGCAGCGGGGCCCCCGGAAGAACGCAGGTCTCAAGATGGACCGCGTGTTCAGCACCGAGGGCGTCCACCCCTACGACGAGGTGACGTGGGAGCGCCGCGACGTCGTGCAGACCAACTGGAAGACCGGCGAGGCCGTCTTCGAGCAGCGCGGTGTCGAGTTCCCCGAGTTCTGGTCCGCGAACGCCTCGACGATCGTCACCACGAAGTACTTCCGCGGCGCGGTCAACACCGAGCAGCGCGAGACCAGCCTGCGCCAGCTCGATCGACCGGGTGGTGAAGACCTACCGCAAGGCCGGTGAGGACTTCGGCTACTTCGCCAGCGTCAAGGACGCCGAGGTGTTCGAGCACGAGATCACCTGGCTGCTGCTGCACCAGTACTTCTCGTTCAACTCCCCGGTCTGGTTCAACGTCGGCACCCCGTCGCCGCAGCAGGTCTCGGCCTGCTTCATCCTCTCGGTCGACGACTCGATGGACTCGATCCTGAACTGGTACAAGGAGGAGGGGTTCATCTTCAAGGGCGGCTCCGGCGCCGGCCTCAACCTCTCCCGCATCCGTTCGTCCAAGGAGCTGCTCTCCAGCGGCGGCACGGCGTCCGGGCCGGTGTCGTTCATGCGCGGCGCCGACGCCTCGGCGGGGACGATCAAGTCCGGGGGAGCGACCCGTCGCGCGGCCAAGATGGTCGTGCTCGACGTGGACCACCCCGACATCGAGGAGTTCGTCGAGACCAAGGCGCGCGAGGAGGACAAGATCCGCGCGCTGCGCGACGCCGGCTTCGACATGGACCTCGGCGGCAAGGACATCACCAGCGTCCAGTACCAGAACGCCAACAACTCGGTCCGCGTCTCCGACGAGTTCATGCGCGCGGTCGAGGAGGGCACGTCGTTCGGCCTCCGCGGCCGCAAGACCGGTGAGGTGATCGAGGAGGTCGACGCCCGCGAGCTGTTCCGCAAGATCAGCAAGGCCGCGTGGGAGTGCGCCGACCCGGGCCTGCAGTACGACGACACGATCAACGACTGGCACACCAACCCGGAGACCGGGCGGATCACCGCGTCGAACCCGTGCTCGGAGTACATGTCGCTCGACAACTCCTCGTGCAACCTCGCGTCGCTGAACCTGATGAAGTTCCTCCGCGACGACGACACCTTCGACGCGCCGCTGTTCGCCAAGGCCGTCGAGCTGATCATCACCGCGATGGACATCTCGATCTGCTTCGCCGACTTCCCGACCGAGGCGATCGGCAAGACCACCGTCGACTACCGCCAGCTCGGCATCGGCTACGCCAACCTCGGTGCGCTGCTGATGGCGATGGGCCTCGGCTACGACTCCGACGGCGGGCGTGCGATGGCAGCGGCCATCACCTCGCTGATGACCGGCACGTCGTACAAGCGGTCGGCGGAGCTCGCCGCGGTGGTGGGCCCGTACAACGGCTACGCCCGCAACGCCGAGGCCCACAAGCGCGTGATGCGCAAGCACCAGGCCGCCAACGACGCGGTGCGCACGCTGCACTCCCGCGACCGCGACGTGCACATGCTGGCCACGAAGGCGTGGGACCAGGTCGTGAAGCTGGGGGAGAAGAACGGCTACCGCAACGCGCAGGCGTCGGTGCTCGCCCCGACCGGGACCATCGGCTTCATGATGGACTGCGACACCACCGGCATCGAGCCGGACTTCTCGCTGGTGAAGTTCAAGAAGCTCGTCGGCGGCGGGTCGATGCAGATCGTCAACCAGACGGTGCCGCGGGCGCTGCGGTTCCTGGGCTACCAGGAGGAGCAGGTCGAGGCGATCGTCGAGTACATCGCCGAGCACGGCCACGTCGTCGACGCTCCCGGTCTGAAGCCGGAGCACTACGAGGTGTTCGACTGCGCGGTCGGCAAGCGCTCGCTCGGCCCGATGGGTCACGTGCGGATGATGGCGGCGGCCCAGCCGTTCCTGTCCGGGGCGATCTCGAAGACGGTGAACCTGCCGGAGACGGCGACGGTGGAGGACGTCGAGGACGTCTACCTGCAGTCGTGGAAGCTCGGCCTCAAGGCGACCGCGATCTACCGCGACAACGCGAAGGTGGGCCAGCCGCTGGCCGACCAGAAGTCGCAGGACTCGTCGGCGTCGGCTTCTGCTCGAGGTTGCCGAGCGGATCGTCGAGGTGCACAAGCCGTTCCGCAAGCGGCTCCCGAAGTCGCGCAGCTCGAAGACCACGTCGTTCACCGTGGGTGGCGCCGAGGGCTACATGACCTCCGGTGCGCACGACGACGGCGAGCTCGGCGAGATCTTCCTCAAGCTCGGCAAGCAGGGCTCGACCCTGGCCGGCGTGATGGACGCGTTCTCGATCGCGGTGTCGATCGGCCTGCAGTACGGCGTGCCGCTGGAGACCTACGTCTCGAAGTTCACCAACCTGCGGTTCGAGCCGGCCGGCCTGACCGACGACCCGGACGTGCGGATGGCGCAGTCGATCATGGACTACATCTTCCGTCGCCTGGCGCTGGACTACATGCCCTTCGACGAGCGGTCGATGCTCGGCATCTACTCCGCCGAGGAGCGTCAGCGCCAGCTCGAGACGGGTTCCTACGAGCCGGCCGAGGAGGCCGAGGTCAGCGAGGCCGAGGCCCTGCGCGAGCACCACGCCGCCGAGCCGGCTCCGGTCGAGGACAAGGTGACCGAGGTCGTCGAGGTGCCGAAGGACGCGCACACCTCCGCCGAGCTGATGGAAGCCATCACCGGTACGGCGGTCGACAGCCCGCTCTGCTTCACCTGCGGCACCAAGATGCGCCCCGCCGGCAGCTGCTACGTCTGCGAAGGCTGCGGCAGCACCAGCGGCTGCAGCTGATGTCGAGTTGCACGTGACGAGACAGGCCTTGCCGGAATCTGAGACAGATTCGCAGCGGACTGCGGCTTTGCAGGTGACTTAGAAGCAGCGGTGACCGGGACTTGTTCTGGTCACCGCTGCTCTTGCTTGCCCGACTCCCCGGTGCGGCGCGAATGCCCGATGTAGCGACAGCCTGGCACACCGATGCCCTCACAAAGAGCCGTCACCGATCTCGTGCGGCATGACATGGCGGTGACTTCCGAGGACGTCGACATGCTGTGTGGGCGAGATGCCAGATGGCAGCTCGCAGTATTGAGATGCTCGGTATGTGGCTTCGCGACTAGACCTTGAGCCCTGGCTCCGGACAACCTGCAGCGTCTACTCGTTCGACCTCCGGGGCGTCTTCCAGGTGGGGGTAGACCGTCAATGGCCACTGGTAGCTCAGAACGAGTACGAACTGGACGCGCTGCTGTCCGCCGCGGGCCATCTGCTGCCACTGCCGAAGGAGTCGGCAGCGTTGGCGAACATCTTGGAGGTCGGCATTGTCGACTACCTCCTCGAAGAGGTCGCGCAGCTGGAGGGCGTTGAGGCACGGCGTGGGACTGAGCGCGGGTACCCCGACCTGGAGTTGACCGGTGAGGCGCTGGGCGGTGAGTACCACGCCGTCGACATCAAGATCGCGCGCAGAAAGAAGATCAAAGCGGGCGTCAGTAAGAACACCCAGAGCCGCATTACGCTCTACACCGGCAATACCTACTTCATGTACCCGACACTGCACTGGCCTGGTACTTTCCGTCCGTTTGCTGACTACTCTTCGCATCTCGATGTTCTCGGCATCTACACGCTGAACGAGGACTCGACTGCGCGCGTCGATGACCTCGAACTCATCGTTCAGCCCGCCTGGAAGATCGGTAGCAAACAGCGCTCCTCGACGACGCGGGAGTACATCGGCGCGGTCGTTGACATCGATGACCTCCGCGCCGGACGGGGAGAGTTCGATTCGCCCGAAGCGTTCTACAAGTACTGGCGCAAGTACCCTTTCAAGATCGGCAAATCGGTCCAGCAGCAGCTCAACAGACTGCTCGCCCAACAGGTCTAGGTTCACCTGCTCGGCGCGCATCCGCAGGATGTCGGAGCCGCCTGGCATCCTTCTCCCTATGACAGAGACCCACGGGGTCGCCATCTCGCTCTTCTCTGGAGCCGGTGGCCTTGACCTCGGCGCCGAGCAGGCGGGCTTTGATGTCAGAGCAGCGGTCGAGTACGACCGCGACGCCGCACTCACCATGGAGAAGAACTTCCCCGACCTGCACGCGCCCGTCATCCAGGCCGACATCCTCGACATCCCGACGAGGGACATTCTCCGGGCCGCTGGACTGAGGGGGCGCGAGCGCCCCGAGCTGCTCATTGGTGGACCGCCCTGCACCCCGTTCTCCAAGAGCGGCTTCTGGCTGGAGTGGAAGCGGCAGGGGCTCGACCCCGATGCGTCACTGCTGCAGGCGTACACGCGTGTACTTGCCGAGGCCAAAGCCGCGCTTCTTCGTGCTGGAGAACGTCTACGCCCTGACCTACAACAACAAGGCCAGCCGGCCAGCATTCAACCGGCTGCTATCAAGAGATCGACCGCCGCCGGATACCGCTACAACTGGCGCGTTCTCAACGCCGCCGACTACGGCGTTCCGCAGGCCGGCCCCGGCTGTTCATCGTTGGCGCTCGCAAGGGGCGTCAAGCGTGCCAGAGCTCCCCGAGCCAACGCACGGCGGTCACCTGGGAGCGGCGCACCGCGCAGCGCTCGACCGCCCGCACGTCACGGCCGGCGAGGCATTGGCGGGCCTGGTCACCGACCCAGAGCCGAGCGAGGTTGTCCGCGGGTCGTGGGGACACCTTCTACCGGCATTCCCCCAGGGGACAACTACCTGCACTACACCGCCGAGCGCGGCCACCCTGACCCCCAGTTCAAGTGGCGCAGTCGCTACTGGTCCTTCCTGCTCAAGCTGGACCCGGACCGAGCCTGCACCGACGATCCAGGCGCAGCCGGGCCCGAACGTCGGCCCGTTCCATTGGGACAACCGCCGGCTTCGAGTGGCCGAACTCAAGCGACTGTTTACGTTCCCGGACGAGTTCGAGCTGGTCGGCACGCGCAACCGAGTGCAGGCCCAGCTCGGCAACTCAGTCCCGCCGCTGCTGGCACAGCGTGTCGTTGAGCAGGTCGCCGCGGTCAGTTAACCCGGGCGTTTCACGGCGATTTGGTGACACGTAGCTTGTGAACGCGAAAGTGCCTGTCCTGCTTGGAAGAATCTGGCTTGCGACAGTCGGATCTCACCAAGAGAAGAGGCACTTTCGAAGTGAAGCGTAGCAAGCGGGTGCGTCGGGTTGTGGTCAGCGCGGACGGCGTGGGTGTGGTGTCGCACGCCGGAGTCGGGCTGCTTCGGGAGATGGCCGAGTACAGCGGTCTGGTCGACGGTGTGACCGGCGCGTTGATCGACACCTATAAGGGCGTCCCGGTGCACGCGCCGGGCAAGGTGTTCGCCGACCTGGCGGTCGCGGTTGCCGACGGCGCGGACGCGATCAGCGGCATCGCGGTTCTCGCCGACCGACAGGATCTCTTTGGGTCGGTAGCGTCGATGCCGACCACCTGGCGGGTGCTGGACCGGGTCACTGAGGAGAACCTCCCCGCGATCCGTGCCGCCCGAGCACAGGCACGGGCAGCGGCGTGGGCCGCGGGCGCCGGCCCGGACTTGGATGCGGGGCTGTGCCTGGACTTCGACGCCACCATCACGATCGCGCACAGCGAGAAGGAGAACGCTGCCGCGACTTGGAAGAAGACGTTCGGGTTCCACCCGTTGTTGTGTTTCCTGGACCGTCGTGACGTGGCCGGCGGCGAAGCGCTGGCCGGGCTGTTGCGGAAAGGCAACGCGGGGTCGAACACTGCCGCGGACCACATCACCGTGCTCGATATGGCGTTGGATGCGTTGCCCGACCACGCCCGTCCTGCCCCGGGTGCCGAACCCGGCATCTGGACTGGGCCACGGGTCCTGGCCCGCAGCGACTCCGCAGGCGCGACCCACGCCTTCGCTCAGGCATGCGTGGATCGTGGAGTCGAGTTCTCCTTCGGATTCCCTGTGGACACACGGATCCAGCGGATCGTCGACGTGATCCCCGAGACCTGTTGGCACCCCGCGCTGCAGACCGATCGTGGCGACGGGAACGAGCTGCGTGACGGCGCCTGGGTCGCCGAGGCCACCGGCATGATCGACCTCAGTTCGTGGCCAGCGGGGTCGCGTCTGGTGCTGCGCAAGGAACGGCCCCACCCCGGCGCGCAGTTGACCTTCTCCGACGTCGACGGGATGCGGGTCACCGCGATCTTGACCAACACCCCCACTGGTGTTGTCCCCGGGCAAGCCGCCGGGCTGGAGCTCCGGCACCGTCAGCACGCCCGCGTCGAGGACCGCATCCGCGAGGCCAAAACCACCGGGTTGCGCAACTTTCCCTGCCGGGCTTGGAACGAGAACAACGCCTGGCTCGAGGTCGTCCTGACCGCGGTCGACCTGGTCTGCTGGACCAAGCTGATCGCGTTCGCCGACGTCGGCGAACTCGCCCGCTGCGAGATCGCCACATTCCGCTACCGCATCCTGCACGTCGCAGCCCGGCTCACCCACAGCGGCCGACGACTCCACCTCCGGATCGACCAGACCTGGCGCTGGGCCGCCGAGATCGCCCAAGGCTTCCACCGACTACGCGCCGCGTTCGGCTAACGCCGACGCCAACCGCCCGGCCGACCAAGGACCACAGGAAACCGCCCACCCGACGCGACAGTCGGGCCATCGGAGAACCACCACGCACGGCACGAGCGCTTACACCCTCAACTTGGCCGGCAACGCGGCTCCCGGCCAGCCGCGTGAAACGGCGAGGCTAAGGTTCAAGTTCGTCCCGCTTCCCGGACTCGTCGAGGGATCTCCTCGGCGGTGGGACGAGGAGTCAGCCGATTCCTATCGCGAGCGGGCCGAACGCGAGCGCAGGGAGTTGTTCGTGGCAATGACGCGGGCGCGCGACGGCCTTTGGCTCGGCTTTCTGCCCGTCGGGACTCGCTACAAACGGCGCTGTTGAACGGGATAGGCGACGTCCCGTGCCAGGAGGGCCACTTGTGCTTGTAGGTGCGCGACCGGCTGCCTCAAGTCGAGCACGTGTCGGCGGATCATCACATGAGCGTTGCGCACCAGCACTTCTTGGGTGGCATCCCCGCCTTCGGCGTAAACCAAGTGGCCGACATCGAGCTTGGTGGCAGTGCAGTAGGCAAGCAGTTGATACAAGTCCGCGTATGGAAAACCCGAAGGCGCTTCGGCCTTGTACTTCGCGTCGATCACCGACTGTGGGAGGCCATTTCCGTCATACCGCAGGAGGTCGGGCCGGAGCTTGATGTTGCCCGCTTCGTCCATGGCATGGCTCTGGTCCTGCGCCTGACAACGGCCACCGTACGTCGCGAGCGCACGCGTCAGCGCGATGGTTACGAAGTCCTCAAACACTGAGTTCATGTTGACGACGAAGCCGGTGGCTCGAACACCGGCGTCCGTGATGTCGATGGAGCGTGCTGTCAGCACCATGCGCGCCAGCGCCAGCGCGGGCTGGTATCGCTCGTTCCGGCGGCCTGCCTGGACGTGCGGGAGGGGTTGACCCGGGACGAGCCGTCGAACTTCAACCAGCCGTCCGATCAGGTGTCGCAGCCGCCGGACGATGAGCGGTGGGACGTCGGGAATCCTGACGAGCCGCTCCGCTGCGGCACGCAGGAGCTGGTTCTCGGCGATGTCGACGTCGTACTCGTCATACCTGACCTCGAGCGGGATTGCGAGTCCTGCACGCATGCGGAGCTGGTCAGCTTCACGCAGACGGCCACGCATAACGAGCTGCGCAGCGTCCTCGATCCGATACCCCTGGAGCACACCTTGCTCGGTGGCCTTCTCGGCCTGCCGGACGAATACCTGAGCCATCGCGGGCCAGAGGTCGGGCATGTTGTCGAGGCCGACGGGATCGTCGGTCCACGCCTTTGGGTCCTGGACGTACCCGAGGAGATAGATCAGTCGCGCAATCGTGATCCGCGGCCGGATGCGCACCTGGGTGCCGCCCGCACGGAGCACGCCGACCTGCGGGCCGGCGCGGATCTCCCACGTCCCGGAATGCCATCCGGGCGATACGTCGACGACGCGCGACGCGGCCAGCGCTCGGACATCCTTCTCGGGCAATCCCGTGGCGAGGGTCGATCCCCACGCCTTCAGCTCGACGGCGTTCATGCCCCGGCGTCGGCCCCATGATCAACCGCCCCGTCTTCGATCGCGGACGAGGGAGGTGGCCCCTGCTTCTTCCGCAAAGCGGCCAGTCCGAACTCGGCCTCCACGTTCCGTCCTTCGCCGAAGAAGTGCTCTTCGAGCAGTGGCAAGATCGCCGTACGCCAGATCCGCTGCAGCCCCGCTTCGTCGGCGACGCGTTCGGTCATGAGGTACGACGGCCCGATAGCGAAGTCCGGGTCGCCGATCGCCTCGTTGAGTGACTTCAGCAGGGCCGCAGGCTCGACAGGAAGGCGCTTGCGCCCGAGCCAGGCTTCGAGGACGCCCTTGATCGGCTGCTCGGTCGGGAAGAGCTTCTGAAAGTAGAAGCGCCGCCGCATTGCCGCGTCGACCAGCGCGATGGAACGGTCGGCGGTGTTCATCGTGCCGATGATGAAGAGGTTCCGCGGAAGAGTGAACGGCTCCTCGGAGTACTGCAGCGTCACCGAGGTGCCGCGGTACTCAAGTAGGAAGTACAGCTCACCGAAGACCTTGGCGAGGTTCGCACGGTTGATCTCGTCGATGATGAGAACGAAGGGCGACTCCGGGTCGTCGGCCGCTCGTCTGGCCATCCTGCGCAGCGGACCATGGACAAGGTCGAAGGCGATGCTGCCGCCGCCGTCGTTATCGAGGCGAGGGCGGAGCCCTTCGAAGAAGTCCTCGTACGAGTACGACGGATGGAACTGCACCACCTCGTATTCGCCGCCGGCCGGCTCAACCAGGCTCTTACAGAGCTCCTGGGCGAGGAACGTCTTCCCGGTGCCCGGGGGGCCGTAGAGCACAAGCTGTCGCTTGTCGTTGAGCAGGCCAACGGTCTCGGTCAACCAGTCGAGGGGGAGCAGTAAGGCATCGGCCAGTTCGGACGTGGGCTGCGGCAGGGCCACATCAGGTGCCGGCAGCTGAGTGTCGTCAAGCCCCCCCAAGGTGGCGAACTCGGCGAGATGCTGGGTGAGTTCGCTCACCGTCAGCTGACCGCGCAGACCGTCGGCCGCACTGGACGACAGCTGAGACCGCAAGAACGGCGAGTCCGCGTTCGCCCAGGCGACGGTTCGCTGCCGCGTGACGAGCTTTTCGTCGGTGTACGTCGGATCGCCGGTGACCTCGCCGACGTACACCTTGGCGCCATCCACGGTAACCACCACGTCCCCCAAGGAGATGTCGTTGATGAACCGGTGCAGATTGCCCACCGAGATGCCGTGACTTCCGGGAGTCCCGTCAGGGAAGGCCTGCTTCACCAGCTCATTGATCTTTGCCCGGGGAGTCCCCGTCGGGATATCGGGAACTTCGATCCACTGGATCGAGCAGAACCCTTCGGCAAGCCACCTTGGCAGCACGTTCACGCCGCTCACATTCGCGCCGCGGACCAACCATGCACGGCGTTGCTGCTCGCTCTTCTCGAGGCGGGCAGCCTCGGCGTCCTCGGCGTCCTCGGTCGTGTCGAACTGGTCGCTTGGCCTCTGTGCCGCCCACGCCTGGTAGCGGATGCGAGCTTCGCGCTCGAAGTCCTCCGGGTCAGGGTATTCACTGAGAGCAGCCCGGCCCTCGTCGGTCAGGCACCAGGTGCCTTTGTCCTTGATGAGCCAGCCGGCCTTCACCGCGCCGATGGTGGCGAAGCGTTGCTTCTTCGGGTAGCGGCGTACGCCAGGCTGATTGGGATAGTCCTCGTCCTCGAACGGGGTCGGCGGCAGAACCGCCTCGGCCCGGGCCAAAACCTCCGCAACAGGAAGGCCATTCGGCTCTCCTGAGAGGACTTGAAAGATGGCGCGCTGGATTTCACCTTGCCGTCTGCGACCGTTGTCTGGCATCAGCTCATCGCACCTTTCCGAGTGGCGCCTGTGCCGGGACGATCCAACGTATGACAAGGGCAGCCCCGCCACTCGGTCGGGTCTGGATGTCTCGGGCGTACCTACATCGCGCTTGCTCCTGGCGATAGCGAGCGTCGCTCGAATGTCGGTGGTCCCCGTTAGCGTGAACAGCAGCGAGACACAGAGGGGGCATCATGCGGGTCGTTGATGGGCAGGTCTGCTGGAGCGCGACGGACCTCACCACGGCTGCGACGTGCGAGTACGCCGTCCTCCGTCAGCTCGACGAGCGGCTCGGCCGCGGGGCGCCGCGAGCCAAGGACGACGACCCGCTGCGAGAACAGATCGCCAGGGTCGGTGACCAACACGAGCAAGAGGTCCGGCAGCGTCTCGAGTCGGAGGGCTCGGTGCTCGTCGAACTGGAGCGACCACCAGCACGGGCGTCGTACGACGAGCTGGCGGCCATGCACGCGCACACGCTGGGGGTCCTCGCGACCGACGCCGACATCGTCTACCAGGCCGGGTTCTTCGACGGCGAATTCACCGGGTTCGCCGACTTCCTCGTCCGCTCCGCTGACGGCTGGGTCGTCAGCGACGCGAAGCTGGCGCGCCAGGCGAGGCCGGCCGCGCTGCTCCAGCTCGGTGCCTACGCCGACCAGCTGGACCGGGCAGGGCTCCCGGTCGCGCCGGCGGCACGCCTCCTCCTCGGTGACGGGACGGCGGAGGAGTTCCCCTTGAGCGACGTACTGCCGGTCTTCCGGGAGCGGCGGGACCGGTTGCGGCAGCTGCTGGCTGCGCACGTCGACGCGCCGCCCGTCGTGTGGGGCGACGACGGCCACGTCATCTGCGGCTCCTGCGCCGACTGCAAGCAGGCGATCGAGGAACACCGCGACCTGCTCCTGGTCGCCGGGTTGCGGATGTCGCAGCGGAAGTGTCTCCGCGACGCCGGCGCATCCACGATCGACGACCTCGCGGCGATGAGCGTCCCGCCGGACGCCATGGTCAAGGCGACGTTCGAGAAGCTCGCGGCCCAGGCCAGGCTGCAGGTCCAGCAGCTGGACACGTCGACCGACGACGGCCTCCACGTGGTCTACGAGCTCGTCGACGACGGTACGGCGCTCGGTTCTGTTCCGGCGCCGTCTGCCGGAGATGTCTTCTTCGACTTCGAGGGCGACCCGCTCTACCGCGAGGCCGATCCCACGGTTTGGGGTCTGGAGTACCTCTGGGGCGTCACCGAGGCACCCGTGGGCGGGCAGCCACCGCAGTATCGGTCGTGGTGGGCGCACGACCGTGTGCAGGAGAGGCGGGCGTTCGTCGAGTTCATGGACTACCTCGCCGACCGGCGAGCGCGGCACCCCGACATGCACGTGTACCACTACGCACCGTACGAGACGACTGCCCTGAAGCGGCTCGCCGGCCGCTACGCCACTCACCAGGAGGAGCTCGACGACCTGCTGCGCTCTGCGGTCTTCGTCGACCTCTATCGCGTGGTGCGCAGCGCGATCAGGGTGTCCCAGCCGTCGTACAGCATCAAGAAGCTCGAGCCGCTGTACATGGCCGACGACCGAAGCGCGATGGACGTCGCAGCGGGGGACGTCTCGGTCGCGGAGTACCACGAAGCGCGGGCGCTCGGGGCCGCCGGCAAACAGGAGGAAGCACAGACGAAGCTGGACGCGCTGGAGGAGTACAACCGCTACGACTGCGACTCGACACTCGGCCTGCGGGACTGGCTGCTGAGCCTCGTCGTGAAGCACGGCGTCCCCACCTCGGTCGAGCCCGTGGTCATCGAGGAGAAGGGCGAGCGCAGCGAAGAGGGCGACGACACCGTCCTCGCGCTTCGGGCCAGGTCCGGCCACGCAGACCGCACCCAGCGAACCGCTGACGAGCAGGCCTACGCGATGCTCGCCTCCGCCATCGGCTACCACCGCCGCGAGTCACTGCCGTTCTGGTGGGAGCACTTCAACCGGCTCGGCACGCCGGACATCGAGGAGTGGCGACCGGATCGGGACGTGTTCCGCGTCGAGTCCTGGGACCTCGTCGAGGACTGGCACGTCCCGGACGGCAAACAGGTCCTGCACCGCAAGCTGCGTCTGTGCGGACGCTGGGGCCCGGGCAGTACGCCAAGCGACAGGGCTTCCGTGGTGTACCGGGTGCCGTGTCCTGAGGGCGTCAAGGTGCCGGAGAAGTGCGGGTACGGGTGGTCCGGTGACCGGGACATCGTCGTCTCCGAGGACGACGAGAGCGAGGTCGTCCTCGTGGAACGGCTGACAAAGGCCGGCCAGCCGTACGACGCCGTGCCCGTCGCGCTCGCCCCCCCATCCCCGCCAATGGACCACGCGCTGCGGGCAGCGATCCGCGAGGTCGCCGAGAATGTCGTCGCGCGCGGGATGCTCCCGGCGCAGCCGGCGCTCGACGTCCTCCGTCGGCTTCCGCCACGGCTGGCGACCCTGTCGGTGCTTCCGCACTCCGGCGACGCCGTCGACGACCTCGTTACTGCGCTCGTTGACGTCGACCGGTCCTACGTGCCGGTCCAGGGGCCGCCGGGGACAGGCAAGACGTGGACCGGCTCCCGTGTCGTCAAGCGGCTGGTCGAAGAGCACGGCTGGCGGATCGGTGTCGTGGCGCAGTCCCACGCTGCGGTGGAGAACATGTTGTCCGCGATCTGCAAGGCCGGGCTGAACCCGTCGCTGATCGGCAAGAAGGACACTCGGGCGGACGGTGCGACGTGGCTGGAGGTCGACGGCAAGAAGGGTCGACAGACGCAGGCAGGGTTCCTTGCCGAGCACGCAGACGGCGGGTGCGTCCTTGGCGGTACGGCGTGGACGTTCACGTCGAACGCCCTTCGCGACAGCCTGGACCTGCTGGTGATCGACGAGGCCGGGCAGTTCTCGCTGGCTAACACCGTGGCGGTCTCTGTCGCCGCCCGGCGGCTGCTGCTTCTCGGCGATCCGCAGCAGCTGCCGCAGGTCAGCCAGGGCACCCACGACGAACCCGTTGACCGCTCCGCGCTCCGCTGGGTGATGGGGGACCGGGAGACGTTGCCGTCGGAGGCCGGCTACTTCCTGGACACGACCTACCGGATGCATCCCGCGCTCTGCGAGAAGGTCTCCGTGTTGTCGTACGCCGGGGAGCTGCACGCTGCGGAATGTGCGGCCGAGCGGTCGCTCGCCGGTGTGCAGCCAGGGCTGCGGACCGTGCTGGTGACCGGTGCCTTCGGCAACTCGGTCGCGTCGGAGGAAGAGGCGGGCGTCGTCGTGTCCGAGGTTCAGGGGCTGCTCGGAACGCCCTGGCACGACCCCGAGTGCGCGCCGCAGGACCGCTTGCTGGGTCAGGACGACATCCTGGTTGTGGCGCCTTACAACGCCCAGGTGCAGCTGGTCCGGCGACGGCTCAAGGAGGCCGGCTACGGCGGTGTCCGCGTCGGGACGGTCGACAAGTTCCAGGGGCAAGAGGCGCCGGTCGTGATCGTCTCCATGACGGCGTCCTCCTCCGCCGACGTGCCACGCGGGATGGGGTTCCTGCTGAGCCGCAACCGGGTCAACGTCGCGATCTCCCGGGCGCAGTGGCTCGCGGTTCTCGTGCGGGCCAAGGAGCTGACCTCCTACCTCCCACGCTCGCCGCACGGTGTCCTCGAGCTGGGCGGCTTCATCGGGCTCAGCCGCTGAAAGGACTCGTGGATCAAGGCCTCATTCCTGGATGGCTTTGGAGCCGCACTGGCATTCAGTGATAGCAGGGGCCTGAGCCCAGGAGGGCCAGCCCCTCTCGATCGCCGGGTCCTAGATCGAGGCGACCCGCATTGTCGCCGTACATCAGCTCATTGGCGTCGTTCACGTGACCGAGGCCCACGAGGTGGCCCAGCTCGTGCAGCACGATGGCCCGGGCCTGCGCCGGTCCGTCCGGTCCACCCATCACCACCGTCAGGTCTGGCGCGTCGAGGGCAACGGTGCCCGTGACGAACTCGAGGTCCCCGGAGAAGTCGTCCCGTCGCGGTGTACTGCCTCCGATGCCGGCGGTTCGGCCGTCCAGCTCAGGCACGACCTGCGGGGTTGTCCACGCGATGAGCGCCGGCTGTCGTAGGGCTCGGAAGTCGTGGGCGTTGGTATCCGGCAGGCGATCGGTCCGGCCGACGTACTGGAACTGAAGGCCCGTGGCGTGGCTGATCCGCTGCACCGCATCCTGCAGCAGCACTCCGGTCCCCGGCGGCGCGAGGGTGTCGTTCACCTCGTACTCGACGGGACGGCATGGATCGTAGGCCACCGGTCGGGATGGGTCGTCGGGTTGGGTCTGCAGGAACGAGAAAGCACCCAGCCCCTTCGCCACGTGCGGAGGTCGGCCGAGTGGATGCGGTAGCCGCAAACCATTGCTCGTCACACTGACGCCCCAGACCTTGTGCGCCACGACCAGTCCGAACACGGCGACAAGCATCGTGCTGATGACCGCCAGCAGCAGCCTTGATGCGAGTCGACGTACGGCGGCGCGTTTCGGAGGCAAGCCGGCGTCGGCTCGATCTAGCTCCTGGACCAGCCGCATCATGCGTCGGTACTCGCGCCGCTGCCCGAAGGTCATCTGCCGGCGCCGCATGGGCGTCAGTGTGGCAGCGGAGCCGACCGGCTGTGTCCGTTTTATCCGATTCGAATGCGCGCGGCCGCAGGCAGACGGAGTCACGCCGCGCACCTGCCCAGCTGGCGTAGCGCCTGCTGTCCGTCGTGGATGGGAAACTAGGACGCCAAGCCGTGGCGGCGTCCGCGCGGGCCGTCGACTCCGCCCGCTGGATCCGACTGACCGAGGAGTCCGCGCAGAAGATCGCCGAGAACGGCGGTCTGATGCCGACCAAGGTCCCCGGAGTCCACCACGTCATGCTCGGCAAGCCCGGGGCGAGCAAGTCCTGGATCCAGGTCGACAAGGGGCCGGGCCAATTGCCCGCGAACCCCAAGCTGCTCGCCGGCGCTCCCGCCCTGATGGCCCAGCTCGCGATGCAGCAGGCCATGGACGAGATCACCGACTACCTCGCCGCCATCGACGCGAAGCTCGACGACGTCCTACGCGCTCAGAGAGATACCGTCCTCGCGCAGATGATCGGCATCGGACTCCAGATCGACGAGGCCATGACGATTCGTGAGCACGTCGGCCGCGTCAATGAGGTCACCTGGTCCAAGGTCCAGGACGCGGCAGGCACGATCGCGGACACTCAGGCCTACGCGTTGCTCCAGCTGGACGCTCTCGCAGAGAAGCTCGAGCGGAAGTCGACGATCGCGGACCTGGTGAAGACGGCCAACGAGGCCGAGGACAAGACCCGAGACTGGCTCGCGGTGCTCGCTCGCTGCTTCCAGCTGCAGGAAGGCATCGCCATCCTCGAGCTCGACCGCGTCCTGGAAACGGCACCTGAGGACCTCACCGGTCACCGCCTCGGTATCCAGGCCGCCCGCCAAGACCGGCTCGTCACCATCGGCCGGAGCACCGAGCGGCTCGTCACCCGGATCCAGACGGCTGCCGCGAGAGCGAATTCCAGGGTCCTCTTCAACCCGATCCAGTCCCCAGCCGTCGTACGAGCGAGCACGAGAGTCACCTCATCCGTGAGCGATCTCCACGAGCGGCTCGGCATCGGCGCTGCCCACCAGTCGCTTGAGACACGACGGTGGGCCGCTGCCGCGGCAGACGTCCGTGACCGCGCGCGGACGAAGGGAGTTGACGCCGTCAGCGCAGGCAGACGTCTCGGAGTCGGAACCCGCGACCGGGCCGCCAAGGCCACGGACAAGGTCGCAAACCGGGTCGTCGAACGAGCACGACGTCGGGGTGGGGCTGAGGGCGACGCCGTCGGGGACTCGTAGACGTCGGCGCCAGCCCGCCAGGGGCCACGTTTCGCTCGTCTATGCCGGCGAGGCTCGGGCGCGGTGCCGCCAGCACCGCTGGCCGAGTGAGGGCACCCGGTTGCGGCATGACCCGCTCACTGTGGGATAGCCGCAGCGGTGAACCAGCTCATGCTCGGTGCTCGCGACATCTGCGGGGGGTGGGGCGGACGCGCGTGGGCCGGCCTCGGCGCCGAAGGCCAGCAGGTTCAAGATCTCGTCGGCCTGATAGAGCGAGGAGCGTCGGTACTTGCCACTCGCCGGCTTCACGATGCCTGCTTCGACGAGCTTCTTGACGATCTTCTGCGCTGAGACGCCGGAGACGCCGAGAGTGTCGGTGAGGAACCTGGCGGAGACGACCGGGTTCTCGACCACCAGGTCGACGGCTCGGTGAAGTGAGGAGTCGGTGCGGACGCCGGCGACGGCGGCGCGCCACCGCTGGTTGATGGCGACCGCGGCGTCGACGAACCGTTCAGCGGTCGCGGTCGCGGTCTCGACGTACGTCAGGAACCGCTCGACGAAGTCGTCGAGAGCCGGCTGGCGGCTGTCGCCGTCGTAGCGGTAGCGGTTCAACGCATCGATGTAGCCGCGTTCGTCGTTGCGGAACGAGGTCGACAGTGGAATGACCCCGCCGTCGATGAGCCCGGATCGCTTGAGGACGCCGTGCACGAGCGCACGCCCAACGCGGCCGTTGCCGTCCTCGAACGGGTGGATGGTCTCGAACTGGGCGTGCATGACGGCAGCCTGGACGACGGGGAGGTCGCCGGAGGTGTTCGCGTACTCGAGGAGGTCGTCGATGTAGGGGTCGACCGTGTCGGCGGGCGGTGCCGCGTAGTCGGCGTTGAACTTGTTCGTGCCTCCGATCCACACCTGCTGGTCTCGGTATCCCGGTCGGTGCCAGGGGAGGAGGTCCTGGTGGATGGCCACGATGTGTTCGCTCTCCCACGCGCCGGCGCCCAGGAGGCCGATCGCATCTCGCAACGCGGCGACGTTCCGCACGATCTGCGTCGCGGAGTGGCTGGCGGCATCGTCGGCGATCTGGGCCACGGCGACATCTCTCGGTGTCTCTCGGATGCCCTCGATCCACGAGGAGGAGATCGACTCCGACCGGATCGAGGTGGCGTAGAGGATCGGCAGCGGGTTGGCGCGCAGTCGGCCTCCGAGCCTGGCGAGCGCTGTGGACACGTCGGCGGCGTACTCGATGACGGATGGGCTCAGGTCGTTGGTGGTGTCCGCCAGGAGATCGGGGTGGTAGCGCAGGTAGCTGCCGCCGCGGCGTTCGGCCCGGGTGACGCCGGCGTAGTCGGGTGAGACCTGCACGCGTTCCCAGTGCGCCACGGCCGCCTCCTTCAGATGGACGCAACCATCATACTATGATGATTAACTCTACCGGACGTCCCGGATGCGCGTCAGTTGAAGTCGGCGACGACCGGGGGTGCACGGGTTCGCCACCCGCAGATCCCGGACGCGATCCCACGCACCGAGGGCCCTGGCGGTGCCGACGGCTCCGACCCACGACCGCCATGCTCAATGGTCTGCTCGGCGCCCAACATGGGGGCACTCAGTCCTTGGACCGCCGTCGGGCTCGCACGCGGGCAGCGTTACCTTGGGGTCGCCCGGTTCAACGACCAACGAGGATGACCACCATGGCGCGCATGGCTCCGCACAAGGTCACGCTCCACGGCCACGAGCTCAGCTACGTCGACAGCGGCTCCGGGCCAGTGGTGCTGTTCATCCACGGGATCCTCGGCTCGCAACGGCAGTGGGCCCGCCTCGTCGACAAGATGGACGACGACCACCGGGTGCTCGTGCCCGACCTTTTCGGGCACGGGGAGTCGGCGAAGCCCATGGGGGACTACTCGCTCAGCGCCCACGCCGCGACCATGCGCGACCTCCTGGATCACCTGGGGATCGAGCGGGTCACCCTCGTCGGGCACTCGCTCGGGGGTGGCATCGCGATGCAGTTCTACTACCTCTTCCCCGAGCGTGTCGATCGCCTCGTGCTGGTCGCCAGTGGCGGCCTGGGACGTGAGGTGAACCTGCTCCTGCGCTCCGCGACCCTGCCCGGCGCCGCACAGGTGCTCAGCATCGCCGCCTCCGCTCCCGTGGTCTCGCGCGTCGAGTCGCTGGGTCGGGGCGCGTCGAAGGTCGGCTGGCGACCCGGCTCAGACATCGGCGCGATCTGGCACGGGTTCCGCTCCCTCCAAGACCGCGAGAGTCGACGAGCCTTCCTGGCCACCACCCGGGCGGTCATCGACATCGGCGGCCAGAGCATCAGCGCCCACGACCACCTGGAGGACGTGGCGCCCGTTCCGACCCTCATCGTTTGGGGCTCCAAGGACCGGATGATCCCGGCTTGGCATGCGATCACTGCGCAGCGCGCGGTCCCCGACTGCCGCGTCGAGCTGTTCGAGGGCGCAGGCCACTTCCCGCACCTCGACGATCCGGACCGCTTCGCGCGCGTTCTCCGCGACTTCATCGCCTCGGACGCGGATGGCCGGTCGTCCGCGGTCGGCTGAGTTGCCACGAAGTCGGCAAGAAGACCGGCGAAGAGATCGGGGTCGTCCTCGTGGGGGTAGTGACCGGCGCCGGGGACGATCTCCAACCGGGAGCCGGGGATGAGCTCGGCGGCGACGTGGCCATGTCCGCTCGGGATCATCCGGTCCTGCTCGCCCCAGACGATCAGCGTGGGCAGCCCGGCCGCGAGATGGAGCTTCTCGACGGCGTTGATGCCTTGACCGCCGATGTCGATGACCGCGTGGATGGTTGCCAGGAAGGACCTGCGTGTCTCGGGATCGTCGAGGGTCGCCATCTGCCTGAGCATGTAGGGCAGGTCGTTCCAGAGCCGTCCGGCCAGCGGGCGTACCAGCCTTCCGGCGGCGGCTACTCGCCGCTGCTGTCGTAGCCGGGCGACACCAGCGAGCGCCAGACCGGCTCCGGGCACCGTGAGCGCACGCAGCATGGGGGTCACTTCGCGCCCCAGCCCACCGCTGCTCACCAGGACCAGACGCTCGCAGCGTTCGGGGAACTGGTACATGAACTGCATCGCGATGCCGCCACCGAGAGACTGCCCGACGATGGTGGCGGCCTCGACCTCCAGTACGTCGAGGACGTCGCGGACGGACGCAGCCATCGACCCGAGTGAGTAGTCTCGCGACCCGGATGACGCCCCGTGACCGGGCAAGTCGACGGCGATGACATCGCAACTGCGCGCCAGGTCGGCGAACACCGGATCCCACGTGGTGAGCGAGCCGGCCATGCCATGGATGAGGACGATCGACGGGCCGGTGCCTGCGCGCCGAACGGCGAGCTGCCGACCGTGCCAGGGCAACCGCTGCACTGTTGCGAGCGCCATACGTCGCCTTCCGTCAGGGCGCCCTGCTCGGCGCCTTCTTCGCGGTCCGCTTCTTCGCGGTGCCGGACGAGAGGCCGAGACCACGCTCGAGGTCGCTCAGCGCCTCACCGGTGTGGACGGCCAGCCGTTGCAGATGCGGCACCGCTTCCCGGTCACCGATGAAGCCGAAGTTCATCGTGTCGGCGTAGGTCTCCAAGGTGATGTTCAACGCCATGCCGTGCGCCGGGATCGACACCGGGTAGACCGCCTCCAGGCGCGAGCCGTGAAGGTACAGCGTCTTCTTCGGCCCGGGCACGTTGGAGAGCACGAGGTTGAAGCTGGTGGGCAGCGGGTTCTTCACCCCGGCGATCGCGGCCATCGTCTGCGCGAGGCTGGGCGCGAGGAGGTAGCCGGAGTAGGCGAGCGCGGGCAGCTGACCCAGCCCGGCCATCTGGTTCTTCGCCTGGCTGGTCGAGTCCATCACCGCCTCCAGCCTACGCACCGGGTCGTCCTCGTCGGTGCCCATCGAGGCCATCAGCACGGCGACCTTGTTGCCGCCGCCCTCGTCCCCGCCCTCGCGGATGTTGACCGGCATGAAAGCCACCAGGGGCTTCTCCGGAAGCTCGCCGAGCTCCTCGAGGTAGGCGCGAAGGCCGCCGCCGCAGACGGCCATCACCACGTCGTTCAGGGTGCCGCCCGACGCCTTGGCGACGGCCTTGAACCGGGAGGTGTCGAACTGCTGGGTGGCGAACCGGCGGGTGCGGCTGGTGCGCTGGTTGAGGATCGAGGGGGGCGCGCTCCACCCGCCCTTGAGGTTCTTGTGCTCCTCGCCGCGGCTGAGCTCGAGCTTGGCGACGGCCTTGGCCACGCCGGCCGCGGACCCGGCCGCGCCGAGCGCGCCCTTGGCCATCCCGGTGGCGGTGTCGCTCACCGCGCGGATCAGCGACGCGGACTGCTTCGGCGGCTTCGAGCGCTTCGGCGGTTCGAGGCTGAAGAAGAACTTCCCCTTGCTCTCCGGGTCCTCCGAGAGCGAGCGACCGAGGATCTTCACCGCGGTGAAGCCGTCCACCAGAGCGTGGTGCACCTTGGTGTAGAGAGCGAACCGACCACCCTCGAGGCCCTCGATGACGTGCAGCTCCCACGGCGGCCGGGTGAAGTCGAGCTGGTGGCTGTGCAGCCGCGAGACCAGCATGCCCAGCTCGCGCTCGTCGCCCGGGCTGGCCAGCGCGGAACGGCGTACGTGGTAGTCGAAGTCGAAGTTCTCGTCCTCCACCCACGACTGGAGCGGGTGGCGCAGCAGGAACGGATGAGTCAGCTTCAGGTTCCACGGCGACAAGACGCGCTCCTCGCGCGCCTCGTCGAGGACGTCGCGCAGGTACGTCGGTCCCGCATCGGCCGGTGGGGTGAACGGCATCAGCGAGGCCACGTGCATCATCGTCTCGGGCGTCTCGGTCCACAGGAACATCGCGTCCTGCGGCGGGACCCGCCTCTTGGTACTCATGAGGTGATCTTGCCGCATACCGGCTCACCTCCCAGCCAAGCCTCCTGGGGTGAGCTCCGTGCCGTGCTCCAGGAGGTCCAAGATGTCGTCGGCCTGGAACAGAGCAGACTTGCGATACTTGCCGGTGGCCGCTCGCACGATCCCGGCAGAATGAGCCGAGACTGAGACGCCGAGGGTCCGGAACCGTGCCGAGACCGGTACCAGCAACGGCGCGGTGGATGGAGGAGTCCGACCGATAACCGGAAACGACTGTTTCCACCGGTGGTGGATGTCGATGGCTGCCACCCGGAAGCGTTCCGCGGCTGACACGGCAGCCCCCACGTAGTCGAGGAACTGCTCCATCCGTCGCGGGAGCACTGTGGACAGCGGGATCACCCCACCGTCCACGAGGCCGGCGCGCTTCAGGAAGCCGTGGACCAGAGCCCTGCCCACGCGCCCGTTGCCGTCCTCGAACGGGTGGATGGTCTCGAACTGCGCATGGATGATCGCGGCCTTGACCACCGGAAGGTCGCCCGACGTGTTGGCGTAGCCCAGCAGGTCGTCCATGAGAGGCCGAACCAGCTCGTGCGGTGGTCCGGCGTAGTCAGCGTTGAACTTGTTGCGACCGCCGATCCACACCTGGCCGGTCCGGTAACCAGGGCGGTGCCAGGGGAGGAGGTCGTGATGGATGTCCAGGACATCTTCGTGGGTCCAGTCTCCGGCACCGAGGCATTCGATCGCCGCCTTCGTCGCGTCCACGTTGCGCACGACCGAAGAGGCGTTGTGTGATGCCGCGTCGTGACTGATCTGCGCGATGGCGATGGCCCCAGGGTTCTCCCTGACGCCCTCGATCCAGGAGGAGGAGATCGACTCCGAGCGGATCATCGCGGAGTACAGGATCGGGAGTGGGTTCGAACGGAGGCGTTCACCGGACGACCCAGAGCAGTGGACACATCGGCGGCATGCTCCAGCACGCCCGTCCAACGTGTTGGACACGGAGGCGAGCAAGTCCGGGTGGTACCGCAGGTAGCTGCCACCCTGGCGGTCCGCACGGGTGAGACCGGCGAGCCGCCGGGAACATCATTCGCGCCAGGGGAGTAACCGATCGGCGGGCCGCGGCGTTCTATGCCACGTACCCGACCGACGGAGGAGCGCTCGACGTGCGCACGCGGGACACCACTACGAACCGTTGAGCACCGACCAGGTCGCTCAGCGGCTGCGGCAGGCAGATGAGCACCAAGCTGCTTCCCCCAGCGGACCACCGAGTCCTCCACGCTGGCCGGGATGGTCCCCAAGACCACCCTGCACCGCGACGCCGACCGGTGGTGGGCATGCAAGGACGGCGCACCCTCGACCTGGATTCTCAAGCGCGCCGACCGCGCCGACACCGGCATCGCCGACATCGTCGACACCGAGGTCGCCTGCCTGGCGCTGGCCCGGGGCTCGCTCAAGCACTCGGGCTCAACACCTCCGACCCGAACCGCAAGTTCCAGTGGGGCGCCAAGCTGCCGTCACTGCGCGAGGCAGCGCGGGTGCTGTTCCTCGACGGCGGCAACCCCGACGCCCTGCTCGAGCTCGTGACCTTCTCGCTGCTGGTCGGCAACGCACCTCGAGACCTGCAGACCGGCCGCCGGCAACCGCGCCAACGAGCAGGCGGCACGCGGCCCCCGCCGACCTCGATAGCAGGGTCAGCCGCCGGGGTGGGCGTGCGCGAGCCGTGCGCGGAAGGCGTTGGTGTCCAGCCCCGGCTCCACGGTGAGCGCCGCCTGCATCCCGACGTACACCTCCTCCAGCGCGGCGCGGCCCTCCGCGCTCAGCTGCTCGATCTGCCCGGCGGACAGGTGGTAGGCGAGTCGCGCACCTGACCGGTCGGCGAACAGCTTGGCGTAGCCGGGGCAGTGCCGGGCGAGCTCGGTGAGGGTCTGACGCACCAGCTCGGCGAGGGTGGTGTCCGTCTCGGTGCGCTCAACCGCCACCGGCCGCGGGCTCCCGACGGGGGCCTGTTCGGTGTCACGCAACATGCGTCCTCCCGGAGTCGGACCCCGGCCCCGAGCGGCCCATCGGGCAGGCCTGCCCGGGGTTGCTGACGTCTGATCGAGACGCTGCCCCACCGAGAAGGTGCCTACACCCCGGACCAGACACCCCCAGCATGACAAGACGGGTGGCGGTTTGTCCGGGTTTCGGGTGACGACACGCTGCGGCGACCGGGCTCCTGACAACGCTGGTCGGGCGGGCGGACTGGGGTGATGCCCGACGACTTCGTCATCGCGCCGGAACCCGGACGAGGACTCCGAGCTGCCGTACCTCCACCGGGTGCCGCTCGGACCGGAGGGCGTCGTGCGGGCGCGGGAGACCTGACCCGCGCCGGCAAGATCTACTGCCGGCCTTCGCAGGGCGGCCGTGGTGGACCTGTCTAGACATAGTTTCGAAAAGTGTCGGCAGGGGCTGGGAGCCTGTTCCCATGGCAGCAGAGATCGTGGGAAGCGAGCCGGACCCCGGCACGCCGACGCCGCTGGAGTCGCGGGACCGGCCGTGGCACGTGTTGAGCGGTCGGCTGAACGCCCGGCTGGACGAGCTGGCGGGGACCGAGGTCTGGGCGATGGGCCATCGGGAGACCGCCGAGACGATCGTGGAGCTGCAGCGGGTGCAGGCGAGGTTGGTGGCCGTGCAGGCGGCGCTGCTCGCGCATGCCGAGCGCATCGACGTGGCCAAGTCGAACAGCTCGACCTCGACGGCGGCTTGGCTGCGCGGCGAGGTGGCGCTCACGCCGCGGCAGGCCAAGCAGGCGGTGCAGCTGGCGACGGCTCTGGACTCGGGGCGGTGTCCCGCTACCGCGGAGGCGTTGTCGTCTGGTGACCTGCAGGCCGACCAGGCGCTGGCGGTCGCGGCCGCGGTCGATGCCTTGCCGGAGCGGATGTTTGCTGACGACCGGTTCCGTGCCGAGGCGCACATGGTGGAGCTGGGGCGCAGGTACGACGCGCGGCAGCTGCGTCACCTCGGGCGGCACCTGCTGGAGGTGGTCGACCCGGAGCTGGCCGAGCAGGAGATCGCCAAGCGGCTGGAGGCGGAGGAAGAGGCGGCTGCGCGGGCGACGTCGTTCACCCTCGTCGACGACGGCAGGGGCAAGGCGCACGGTCGGTTCACGATTCCGAGCCTGCACGGTCAGATGCTGCGCACGATGCTGCAGGCGTTCGCGAACCCGCAGATCCCGAACGCGATCCCGCGCGCCGAGGAGTCCGTCGAAGGGCCGGACGGTGCGGAGGGGTCGTCGAGCGGGCGGCGCCGGTTGACCTGCGAGGTGCTCGGTGACGCGCTGGTGCGGATGATCGAGGTCTACCCGGTCGACAAGGTCCCGACGTCGGCCGGGCTCAATGCCACGGTGGTTGTCACCATGCCGCTCGAGACGCTCCGGGACGGTCTGGCGCGTGCCACGGTGGCCGGCACGTCGGTGGACCTCTCGGGGGCGGCGGCGCGGCGGATGGCCTGTGCCGCCGGGTCATCCCCGCGGTGTGCGACGGCAAGGGGCGGGTGCTCGACCTCGGGCGGCGAAGTCGCTACGCCACGGCCTCCCAGCGCCTCGCGAAGCTGGTCGGGCAGGACGGGCTGTGTGCGATCGAGCACTGCGACCGGCCGGCGTCGTGGGCCGACGCGCATCACTGGAAGAAGAGATGGGTCGACGGCGGCACCACGAACCTCGACGATCTGATCCTGATCTGCCCCCGACACCACACGATCGCGCACCTGCCCGGGCGGACGGTGTCACCGGCGGACGGCGGGAGATACCGGATCCGTAGACAGACGTGATGCTTGGTGGATGACGGCCGGCACTCGTCACCCGCTGGTCACTCGACGCTGAGGGCGCGGAGGACGGTCTTCGTGCGGTCGGGGTCCCAGTCCTCCCACGGTTCCATGTCCTCGGCGAACGGTGTGCGCCAGGCGAGGTGACCGAGGACGGCAATGACGTACTGGTCGAAGGACATTCCGTAGCGTGACGCCCGCGACGACAGCTCCATGCGGAGGCCTTCGGGCATGCCGTTGACCCAGAAGGAGCAGGTGCCGTTCTGCTGTGCGGCGAAGTCTCGCCAGTAGTGGACGTCCCGGTCCTTGTCGAGCTCCAGGTAGAGCAGCTCCTCGAGCGGCGGATGCGGACGGTCGAGAAATGCCGGGTCCTCGAGGCGTGCGCGCGTCACGGCACGGACGACCTCGCCGGGCCGTGACCCGAGGTCGTCGGAACCGTCGTACCAGCGCTCGAGTCGGTAGTGGTCCACCAAGGTCGCGCGGACGCGCTGCTGCTCCTCCAGGTCGGGAAAGGTGTCCTCGTCGACCGGCTCGACGTGGAGCGAGCCGCCTTCGAGGCGCAGCCCCACGACGCCGTACCGATGGACGTCGGGCAGCCAGCCCGCCGGTCCCAGCAGGACCTCCTGCCCGTTCTCCGCGCGATGGACCGCGCCCGGCATTCCGGCAAGGGGGATGGGGGCGAACGCGGCGATGTTGAGGAGCGGCTGCAACGAGACGGTGGCCCACAGGTCGGAGCGTCCGGCCAACGGTGCCCGGACGCGCTGCGTCAGCACCATGCCGTCGATCACGCGGGAGAGGTGATCCACTCGCCCGTCGGGCAACCACACCAGCAACGTTGCCGTCATCAGGGCGCGCTCGACGGCCTCGTCGTCGATGCGGGCGTCTCGGTGCAGCTTGCGCGCGCGGCGGACCAGGAAGTCCAGGCCGAGCGGACCGTTCTCCCGCACGAGCTTCTCGAGAGTGTCGTGCAGATCGTGGTCGATCGAGTCGAGGTCCAGATGCACGGCGAGTCCTTCCGATAGGCGGCTTGCGCGAAGCATGCAGCAGAACGGCGACCGCTCGCCTCGCCTCTCCACAGGTCGCCCGCGGAACTGCGCTCCAAGGGACGGAGTGTCGGTGCGGCCTGCTGCCATGGCTGCAGCCGCTGAAAGGAGACTTGATGACGATCCGTCCCGCGCATCACGACCTCGAGACCGACCCCCCGTGGAAGGTGCAGGCCGTCTTCGACCCCGACGGCCTCGGAGGCGACTTCGCCTACACGATCGGCTTGTCCGGGCTCGGCGTCCCCGAGCTGCATGCCTATGCCCGGCCCTCGCTCGGCGATGACCCGGGCCCTGACTGGAAGTTCAGCTGCAAGGATCTCTGCCGGCTCCTCAACGAGCTCGGCGCGAAGCTCGTGCGCGGCGAGCTCACCGTCGGCAGCACGCTCGACCGCGAGTACGACGGGGGACTGGTCCGCGTCCGATTCCAGCTGGACCCCCCTGGCGACCGTGAGGAGCTCGAGGCGTTCGGTGCGCCGCCGCACGCGGAGGTGCTGCCGGTTCGGTGGTCGTTGCACCGAGCGCCCGAGGGGCGGTTGCAGCCCATGACGCCGGAAGCTGCGGCGTGGGCGGCCAAGGAGTACGACGCGATCCGCTACTCGATCGGGCCGGTAGGTGGAGCTCCTGGTTGGCCGCTGCCGGACGAGCCGTCGTTCGACCCCGCGCAGAAGTACGGTCCGCGAAGCGCAGTGGTCCTGGGGCGGGCGGCCGAGCTCTGGCATGCGTCGCCGGAGTTCCTGGCCAGCCTGATCGGCGCTGCAAGCCACGTCCTCCTGGCGACCGGTTCGCTGAGCTGCCCGGCAACCTGGGCGCAGAGCGTGGCGCGTCCGGCGGGCAGGTCTGCCCAGGTCAAGCGACTGCACGACGAGGCGCACAAGCTGCTCGTTGCCCTCGAGAACCGCCGGGCGTGGCGTCGTGCGATCGAACTGGTGGTGGGCGACGCGTGGTTGTCCGCCGCAGGGGACATGCGGCGAAGCTGGCGACGGCACTGCGGTTCGTTGCTGGCCGATGTCGTCACCGCCGGGTTGCTGGTCGAGGCCGTGGCCGACGTAGCTCCGGTCGACCTGGTGGTCGCCGGCAGAGGGCCTCTCATGGGTGCGGGGCGGAGCGCAGGCGTGGCGCCTGGGAAGGAGTGGTTCGCGGCCGAGGAGGTCATGAGGGTCTCTGACTCGCTCACCGAGCGGCTCGACCGTCGGCAGGTCGCCGCGGTCGGAGCAGCTCACCTGCGGGCGTGCGAGGAGGACGAGGAGTACGGCGACCTGGAGGACCGATTGCTGGGCTGGGCGCTGGTCTCCGCTGCGGGAATGCCGGACCTCTCGCTCGGAGGGGTCGTGCAGGTTCCCCCGGGCTTCCAGAGATGGTCGGCCGTGCTGACGTCTGCACTCACGCATCGGGCACGCCTCCGCGCCGGCGAGGTGACTCGCCTCGCGCAGCCGATGCGCGCGCTGCTGCCGAGGCTGGAGCAGGTGCTCAACGAACCGATCGTCGGCACCGGAGAGGTCGGCACTGGCGAGGTCGCCTGACTGGGCCGGGTGCTCGGGCCCCGCAGCCGGCCCGATGGACCGAACCCCGCGTTCTCGTATCCAGGCATGTCCAAGGCGGGCGGCGGAGTCCCCGCCGCCCGCTCTGACCCGTTACCGCTGGCGTCGTGGGAGATGACGAACCTCGACCGGGCCCGGCTCCCATGAGATCCCTGGAACCTGGCGAAGCGGTGCGAACGGGTCGGCTGCGCACTGCCAGGCGACCGCGAGGCTGTCGGCGATCGACTCTGCCTCGCCGGGGTGTGCCCCGACAGCGGTCCTCCGGAGTGCCTGGACGTCTGTGAGCTTGACAGTCACCGCCCAGGTGAGCGTGCCGCGATCCTGCGACTCCGGCTCCGTCTCGATGCCCATGGAGAGGATCCGGAAGGCGCCCGCGTCGAGCAGTTCCTCGAGGCCGACGTGGGGCCAGAGCACCCAGCGGAGGGTGTCGAAGTCGCACTCGATGCTGACGCTGCCTCCGACCGCCGCCGCGGCCTCGCGGACGGCGTCCCGGTCGACGATCGTCACCTCGGCGGCGACGACGCGAACCCACGTCTCGTGCGCTCTCCCGTTCGGTCTGCGCTCGGAGGGACGTGGGGGCCCATCACCAGGGAGGTCGAACAGCCCGGGCCCGTCGGTGTCCATCGCGACAACCCTATGGCCACCGATCCCTGGGCGAGCACGAGCTTCGACGCGTCCCACCGCTGCGTGGACTCCCGGGCGTTGTCGGCGCGGAAAGTTACGGTTCTGGCATGGCTGACGGAGCCCTGCACCCTCGCGAGCGGCAAACGCTGGGCGCGCTGCGCTATGCCGTGAACGAGGAGGCGGCGACGTACCTCGCCATCATGCGGCTCTTCACCACGGGCATGAGCGGCTTCCTCGCCGACCAGTCCGCCGACGAGGTGGCCGACCGGCTTGCGGACCAGGGCGTCGCACTGGACCGCGACACCGTCGACCTGCGGCTCTCCTACCTCGTGGAGCACGGCAACCTGGCCCGCAGCCCGCGGGAGACCGAGGCTCGCAGCGTGCGCGAGTACCTCTCCAACCGCGCCCGCTACCAGCTCACCCCCCGCGGCGAGCTCGTGCACCGGCAGGTGGAGGAGCTGCTGCAGCACTCCGACGGCGCCCGAGAGGTCTCCAGCGAGATGCTGCCGGGCATCCTGGCGGGGATCGAGGAGCTCTCCCGGCTCGCCGCCGCGGGACTGGACGGCACCGACCCGCGCGACGTGGCGGCCAGGATCGCCACTCTGTTCGCGCAGTTCGAGGTCCTGGTGTCCTCGACCCGCCAGTTCTACTCCTACCTCACCCAGGTGCTCACACGGTTCGACCTCGGGCGCGACGAGTTCGTCGTGTTCAAGAGCGCCCTGATCGACTACCTCCAGAGGTTCGTCGACGAGGTCTCGCGTCACATGCCGCAAGTTGCCGACCGGCTCCGCGAGCTCGAACCCGACCTCCCCGCGCTGTGCACCCGTGCCAACGAAGGCGAGCGTCTGGTCGGCCTGGACGGCGAACGGGCACGGCGCGCGACCGGCCTCGAGGTCGACGACTGGGAGAGCCTCTACGCCTGGTTCGTCGGCTCGCCGGGTCGGCGCTCGGACGCCGACAACGTCAGGCGGCTCGCCACCGACGCGATGCGCTCCCTGCTCACCAACCTGCGCCGCATCGCAGCCGGCGCCGACCGCCAGCAGAGCAGGTACGGCGACCTGGTGCGGCTCGCCGGCTGGTTCAACGACGCCGGCGATGACCGGGCCCATGAGCTGTGGGCGGCGGTCTTCGGTCTCTACCCGGCCAGGCACCTGGCCTTTCCCGCGGACCCCGACGGTGATCCGGTGCCGTCGTCCCAGAGCTGGTGGCGATCCCCGGTGGCGGAGGTTCCAGTCGGGCTGCGGATCCACGGCGACCGGAAGGCCGGCGGGCGCGCCGGTGCCCGCGTGGACTACTCCGCGGCCAAGCAGGCACGGCTGGCCGAGCGGGAGCAGCAGCAACAGCGGCGTTCCCGAGCGGTCCGCGAGCTGGCGGGGCACCCTGGGCCGTTGCGCGACGCCCGGCTCAGTGACGAGGCCCGTGCCGCGTTCCTGGACCTCTACACTCAGGCGCTCGGTCGGCACGGCCGTCCGCTGGGTGCAGCGGCCGCCTGGAGCGAGGCGCGGTTGGACGACCTCGTGCTGCGGCTGGAGCTGCGTGCAGAGCCGGGAGGCGCAGTGACGCTGCGGAGCCCTTCGGGGGTCCTCGTGATGCGCGGCCTCGCCGTTGCACTCAGCACGGATCTGGAGACGGGCCTGGTTGCCGCTGAGACGGGTTCGGCCGGTCAGGAGAGGCGGGCCGAGGCGTGACGACGCCACCACAGCGCAGAGCACCTGCGCAGGACCCCCTCACCGAGGCGGACCTCCGCAACGCCGCGAGGTCCCTTCTGCGCACCCCGTTGTTGCACGCCGACTCGCACCCCGACGCGCTCGCGCTTGTCCGGCGCCACCAGGACGAGCTGACCCGGTTGTTCGCCGACGGGCTCGGCTACCGGCTGGTGGTCGAGCCGGGCCTGGCACGACTCCACAAGACCGGTCTCGGGCCCGACGCCAGCCGCGGGCTGCGCCGACGCAACGACGCGCTGTTCACACCGCGCCGTTACGCCCTGCTGATGCTCACGCTTGCGGCCCTCTCGCAGTCGCGGCGCCAGGTGATGGTCGACGAGCTGGTCACCGCGGTGCGTTCCGCAGCGGTCGACGCGGGCATCGACCTCGACCTCGACAACATCGTCGAACGCCGCGCCCTGCACTCGGCACTCGTCGCGCTGGTCGACCTCGGGGTGCTCAGCGAGCGGGACGGCGACCTGGAGCACTGGGTGGAACGTCGCACCCAGTCGTTGCTGGACGTCCACCGCGACCGGCTCGCGGTCCTCGTCACCGCCCCGCTCAGCAGCGCGCGGGCGCCCGAGGAGGTGCTGGCCGTCGCCTCGGTCCCCTCCTCGGCCGGCGGTGCCCGGGTCGCCGTACGCCGCCGGCTCACCGAGCAACCGGTGCTGTCGACCGACGACCTCACCGAGGAGCAACGCGGCTGGTGGCGTCGCAACCGGGAACGCGAGCGTGAGTGGTTCCGTCGCTACCTCGGTCTGGAGCTCGAGCTGCGAATCGAGGGAGCCGTCGCGATCGACCCCGGTGGAGAGCTGACCGATGTGGCCTTCCCCGGTCCCGGGTCGGTGAAGCACTTCGCGCTCCTGCTTCTCGGCCAGCTCGTCGACGAAGTGCGGTCGGCCGGCGGAGACCAGCTCGAGGGGACGACCTGGGCACGGGTCGCGGCCTCGACAGCACGCAGGGCAGCCGACCGGGTCTTCGCCACCTGGCACCGCGGCCTGCGCAAGAGCCACCGCGAGAACCCCGACTCTGTGTACGCCGAAGCGCTCGAGCTCCTGACGGCCGTCGGGCTGGTCCGCGCCGCGCACGGTGACCTGGCAGTTCACGCGGCGGCAGCGCGATTCGCCCCGCGCCCGGAGTTCGTCACCACGGCCGGCCCCTCCGGTGAACGCTCCCTCTTCGAGGAGGACGACGCATGACCCTGACCGACGCGACCCCGGATCAGCAGGGCCGTCCCGACCGGGTGCCCAGCGTGCAGCGGTTCCGTCTGAGCCGTGCGGGCGTGCTCAACGTGTGGCAGTACGACGAGCAGGAGTTCACCTTCGCCGACGGCCGGCTGCTGCTGCGCGGGGCGAACGGTGCCGGGAAGTCCAAGACGCTGGAGATGCTGCTGCCCTTCGCCCTCGACGGGGACAAGGCCCGGATCACTGCCTCGGCGAAGCACCACACCAGCCTGTTGTGGCTGATGACCGACGGCTACGAGGGGCAGGCGCGCGTCGGGTACCTCTGGGTCGAGTTCCTGCGCCCCCTCGGCGACGGCGCGGACGAGACCTTCACCTGCGGTGTGGGGATCCGGGCCTCGGCGTCGGCGCGCACGGCCACGGCGTGGCACTTCACGACCACCCGGCGCGTCGGCCGTGACCTGTTCCTCGAGGACGAGGCAGGGCCGGCGTCGAAGGGTCGGCTGGAGGAGCTGCTCGGCGCCGACGGACAGGTCTTCGAGAAGGCTGCGGCATTCAAGGAGCACGTCGGACGCGCGCTGTTCGGCCTCGACGCGGCGCAGTACGACGAGGTCCTGCGACTGCTCTACTGGCTGCGGCAACCGCAGGTCGGCGAGGACATCGAGCCCGCGAAGCTGGCCCAGCAGCTGTCCCTCGCGCTTCCCGGCCTCGACGAGCAGGCGGTGCGCTCGGCAGGCGACACCTTCGACGAGCTCAGCGCGTTCGGCGAGCAAATCGAGCGTCGCGCTGCCGCCGCCGAGTCGCTCGAGGCGCTGGCCGTGGCGTATGCGGGCTACGCGCGGGCCGTCGTCGCCGATCGGGCGCGCACCCTGGCGGACGCATTGCGGAGCGAGCGCCGGCTGCGGACGGACGTCAAGCGGACCGCAAGTGCCGTGGACGACCTCTCGCAGCGCACAGCGGCCGCTGAGCGGCGCAGGGAGACCGCGCGGGCCGACATCCGGGACGCGGATGCCCGGCTGCGAGCACTGGAGGACAGTCCCGAGTTCCGCGACCAGCGGCGGCTGTCGGAGCTCCACGACCGGGCCGAGCGCGATGATCGGATCGCGGGCGAGGCACGGACCCGCCGCGACCGGCAGGCGCAAAGTGCGCAGCGGCACGCCGACGGGGCGACACGACGTCTGGAGCAGCTCCAGGTCTCGCTGTCGCAGCACGCAGAACGGCTGCGGGAGCTCGACCGGCGCCAACGGCAGGCGGTCCCAGGGTCGGGGGCAGGGGTGCCGTTGTCGCTGGACGCGCTGGCAGTGGAGCGCGTGTCGCACGTCGACCGTGTCCAAGAGGCGTTGACGAAGGGACGTGAGGCGGTCCAGCGGGCCCGCGCCGAGGTGGGCCGGCGGCTCGCAGGCGTCGGGCTGGTGCGTGACAGCCTCGTCGAGGTCGAGAAGGCAATGGAGTCACAGCACCGGGCAGAGGTGGAAGCCGAACGCGCCGAGGCGCGTTGGGAGGCGGCTCGCCAGGCGCGCCTGGAGGCCGAGCGGACCGCGGCACGCGAGGAAGGGGAGCTGCAGGCCGCGGTGGTCGCCTGGTCCGGAGCGGCGGCGGCGCCGGGGCTCCTCGTTCCCGAGGAACTGACCGAGGAGACGGTCGCCGGTTTGCCCGGCCTGGCGCGCGAGGCAGCCTCCCCCGCGCTGACCCGGCTCCACCGGGAGCTGGCGTCGTCGACCGCCCGGCGGGAGACCGCGGAGGCAGAGATCCGCCGGCTCACCGACGAGCGGGCCGCGGTCCAGGGTCAGCGCGACCCGGCGCCGCCCCCTCCCGCGCTGGCTCGCACCGAGCGCCACGACGACGTGGCCCTCTGGCAGCTCGTCGACTTCGCCGAGGAGGTCGACGAGGCTTCTCGAGCGGGTGTGGAGGCGGCGCTGCAGTCCGCGGGTCTGCTCGACGCGCTCGTGCGGCCGGGCGGCCTCCTCCTCGATCCCGGCCAGCACGACGTCGTCCTCGCTGCCACCGCAGAAGCCGCGGCGTCGGGTGGCATGGACGATCTGTTGGTGCCCGCCGTGGACTCCGACCTCGACGTCAGTGTCGACGACGTACGCCGGGTGCTCGCCGCGATCGGTGACGGCCGGGACCCTGGTGCCCCCGCGTGGGTCCGGCGCGACGGCAGCTGGCGCCTCGGACCTGCTCACGGGCGGGCGCAGAAGGAGCGGGCGCAGTACGTCGGCGCAACCGCCCGGGCCCAAGAACGCGCCAGGCGGCTCGCGACGCTCGAGGCCGCGATCGAGGAGCAGCGCAGCCTCCGGGACTCGACCGTGGCGGAGGAGGAGCGCCTCCAGGACGCCCTCGGCGCCCTCAGCGACTGGGTGGACGCGGTGCCGACCGGCCGGAACCTGCTGGGCGCCTGGGCCAGGCTGGACGAGCGCGCGGCTGCCGAGGAGCGCGAAGAGCTGGACAACCAGCGCGCGCAGGTCGCGGCCCACGACGCCCGCACCGTCACGGCCGCGGCACGTGAGCGGCTCGCCCGCGTCGCGGCGGAGCAGGAGCTGCCGGAGGCTCGATCCCGGTTGGACGCGGTGGAGCAAGAGCTGCGCGCCCTGGACGGTGACCTTCGCGATGCCCTTGGCGCCGAGGTTCCGCTGACTGAGCGCCTCGTCCTCTGGGAGCAGGCGGTCGGCGAGGCGGAGCACTCGGCGGCGACCCTGCGGGAGGAGGAGCGGGCCCTGGCGGAGGCGTCCGGGCGGGCGGAGGAGTCGCGTGCCGAGCGCGACGCCCTGCGGGCCTCCGTCGGCGACAGCGTCGAGGAGCTGCAGCGCAAGATCACCGAGGCGAAAGGGTGGCGGCAGAACGGCGTGGAGGCGGCCCGGGCCGCGGACGAGGATCACGACCGCCTGCTGAGAGCGGAGGGAGAGGCCGAGGCGGAGTTGCGCAACGCCCGGGAACGACTCGCCGAGCAGCTCGGCCGGAGAGCCGGCGTCCTCGGCCAGCTGAGCGGCGTCGCCGGCGTGCCAGGTCTGCTGCGGGCCGCGGGTGTGGATGACGAGCAGGCCGCGGTCGTGGCGGGGCTGGCCGGGCATCCTGCGGAGGAGCCGGTGGCCAAGCCCGTCGTCGCGGGGGTCGAGTCGCTGGCCGCGGTGAGCCAGGACGACGTTGCGGCGACCCTCACCCGGGTGTGGCGCGGCCACACTGAGGCCGTCAGCGGCCCGGCGGCCGATCACCAGCTGGTCGTCGCGGAGTACGGCGACCTGGTGGCGGTCACCGGCCGGGACGATGCCGGGGAGGCGGCCGTGGTGGTCTTGGCGCAGCGGGTGACGGCGGGGGTCGACCGGGACCGTGGTCTGCTCACCGATCGCGAGAAGCAGCAGTTCGAACGGCACGTCCTCGGTGAGCTCGGGGATGCCATCCGGCGCCGCCGTCGCGACGCCGAGGAGCTGGTGACCGCGATGAACGACCAGCTCGGGAAGGTCAGCACCTCCCAGGGCATCCGCGTGCGGCTGTCGTGGAAGCTGCGCGACGACGTACCAGCGGAGGCGCGCGCCGCGGTCGAGCTGCTTGCCCAGCCCGTCGGGGCGCTGGTCCCCGAGGAGCGGGCCACCCTGCGGGACGTGCTGCACCGGCTCATCGAGGCGTCGAGGGCGGAGCGTCCCGAGCTCTCCTATGCCGAGCACCTCAGCGCCGCGCTGGACTACCGGACCTGGTCGGAGTTCACGATCCGCTACACCCGGCCGGAGAGGCCGGGCCACTGGGAGCGGCTCCACCGCCGCTCGGCCTTGTCGCAAGGAGAGCAGAAGGTGCTCTGCTACCTGCCGCTGTTCGCCGCGGCCGCGGCGCACTTCACCTCGTTGGCCGGGGCGGCGCCGCATGCGCCCAGGCTGGTGCTGCTCGACGACGCCTTCCCGAAGATCGACGTGCGCACCCACCCGCTGTTGTTCGGGTTGCTGGTCCAGCTCGACCTCGACTTCGTCGTCACCAGTGAACGGCTCTGGGGCGACCACGACACGGTGCCGTCCCTGGCGGTCTACGAGGCGTTGCGGGATCCGAGCCAGCGGGGGATCGCTCAGTACGAGTACCGGTGGGACGGCCGCGCCCTCCATGCTCTCGGATGAGCGGCCTCCCGTTCTGGGTGTGCGACCCGGTGCTGCGTCCCGCGTGGGACCGGATCCTAATCCGGTTCGAGAAGGTGGGTCTCGAGCCGCAGGGTCGGGTCCAGGTCCCGGCAACGAGCCGCGAGGAGCGGCACGCGTTGGGGGAGCTGCTCGGTCGGACGGTGACATCTGCGGCGGTGCGCATCGACCTCGCTGCGCTGGACCAGCGGTTGCGGGAGCGGTCCACGGTCGGCGGCTTGACCGTCGTGCTGACCGAGCTGTACGGCGTTCCGCCTCGCGACAGGGCGGCGCTGCGGGAAGCCCGGAGCGCCGCCAGGGAACGGCCGTTGAGGCTCGCATCGGAGCTGATCGAGGCGCCGTGGGTGCCGGAATGGGTGGCCGGGCTGCGTCGTACGGGCCTCCTCACCAACCGTGCTGACGCTGAACGCATGGTTCGCGACGCGGCGCGGGTGCTGCACACGTTGACGGGTTCCTCGCCGCCGGCGCAGTCGCGTGTGGAGCTCAGCGCCCGGCTGCTCGGTGACGCGCACGCGCTCGACCGGGACCGGCTGCTGCACCAGGTGGTGCTGCGTGGCCTGGCTGCGGCGGCCGGGACATCGGTGCCGGAGGGCGCGCGGGAACGCGAGCGGCTGTGGGCGGACAGCGGGGTCGCGCCTGACCTGCTGTCGAGAACCTGCCTAGTGTGGGGGCTGAGAGTGATGTCGGCCTCGGACCCCGTGGCGCGACGGCTCTCCGTGGCCACCGAGGCCGGGGACCCGGTGCACCTCACCGCCTGGGACCTGCGCCGCGCCGATGGGCTGTCGGTGGCCAAGGGGGCGCGAGTGCTCGTGTGCGAGAACCCCCGCATGGTGGAGGCTGTGGCGGAGCGGATGGTCGATGGCTGGGCAGTGGTGTGCACGTCAGGGGAGCCGAACCTCGTCGTGGACGAAGTGCTCGGCCGGCTGGCCGCGGCCGGCGCTGGACTGCGATATCACGGCGACTTCGACTGGCCCGGGGTCGCGATCGCCAACCGCGTCACCGCTCGCTGCGGAGCCGTCCCCTGGCGGATGTCCGCAGCCGACTACCTGGCCGCTGTCCGTCCCGACGGGCCCGCGCTCGACGGCATGCCCGTCGAGCCGCGCTGGGACCCGGAGCTCGGGGCGGCCATGAGGAACCGCGGCCGGGGGGTCCACGAGGAAACGGTCTTGCCCGGGCTGCTCGACGAGCTCAGCCGCCCCGAGTCGGAGTGAGTCGTCGGCAGATGGTCTGCGTGGACCGGCCGTACGACTCGAGGCCGATCAGGCGTAGTCGTAGAAGGCGTAGTCGTTGAGCAACTCCCGCTTCCACAGCTGCGCCCGCTCGGCACGCGTCAGCAGCGCCTGGTCGCACACCTCGTCCCACGACCCGGTGATCGTGTCGACGACGTGGTCGATGACCTCCTGCGCCTCGGCGGTGGTGAGCAGGAAGTCGGGCGCCGCGGCCTGGGCGACGCGGAACTGGCTGGCGCGCTCACCGGCCCTGGTGAGCTTGATCGCGTGGGAGGCGACCTGCGTCGACCGGGGCTGCGGTGAGAGGTCGTAGGCCGGGGTGAGCCGCAGCCGGCGCCCGTCCCAGAACGCGGCGTGGTTGCGGAGGTGGTCGTCGGTGTTGGAGATCGCGATGTTGAGCACCATGCGCGTGAACAGCTCCCGCAGCTGCTGGGCGGCGTCGGCCCAGCCCGGGTGGCGGATCGCCCGGGCGAGGTCGGCGTACCCGGCGTAGTAGGACTCCTGCTCGCGCAGGCCGAGCACGGTGAGCGCGGAGACGACGAGCCGTCGGCCACCGCCGGCGGGACGGTCGAACCGGTCGACGAGGAGCACCTCCTTCCCTTGGTCGGTGATGACGACCTCCACCTGCGGGACGTCGAGGCCGACACGAGCCGCGAGCAGCATGCCGACGGCTTCGGCCTTCACCACCGGCCGGGTGTCAGTGCTGGAGGCGAACTTGGCGATCAGCTGGCGCTGTCCGTCCTCGAGCAGGGCCTTGGGGCGTGCGCCTCCGATGGAGGTGCCGTGCCCCGCCGCAGCCGCGAGCTCCTCAGGGATCGGCATTCCCTTCTCGATCAGGTCGGCGGCTGCGACGAGCTGTTCGAGTGAGGCGCGCTCCCCTCTCGGTTGGTACTCGGTGGCCGACTGCTGGAAGTCGAGCGCCCCGACGCGGTCGCTGCCGGAGGCGAGCAGGTAGGTGAGCTCGCTGAGGTCCACCGCGGTGTTCTCCGCCAGGCGCATGTTGATGACGCGTCGGCCCCAGGCGTCCGGTGCCGCATCACGCAGGCAGCCGGCCAGTGCGAGCGGCGACCGCTGCGCCGGGGCGGGCCAACCCCGCCAGTCGGTTCGCCCGGCCGGCTCGCCAGGTCGAGTGGGATCGAACGTCCCCGCGGCAAGGGGGAGCTCGGGCGTGAAGAGTGCGATCGCGTCATCCCGCTCGCGGTAGCTGCGTGCATAGGTGAACACGAGGACCGGCTGGCCGTCGTACCTCTGCCCGGTCTGGGCGACCCTTCCGGCGACGACCGGGCTGTCCTGGTGGGGCAGCCAGATCCAGACGTACGCCGAGTCGGGGCCCCGATCCGGCTCAGAAGTCATCGTCCAGCTCCACGCGTCGGGCCCGGACCCGGCGGGGGAGCAGGGCGAGCTTGGTGCGCTCGGCTTCTGCGAGCCGGGACAGGGTCGTCGGGTCGGGGCTGAAGAGGGGTACGCCGCACAGCACCGCGGCGTCGAAGACCGTCCCTATCTGGGTCGTCGGGTGCCCGTTCTCGATGCGGCTGATCAGGGGCGCGCTGACACCGACCCGCTCGGCGAGCTCGGCCGCGGTCCAGCCGAGCTCCCGACGCGCGGCCGCGATCTGGGCGCCCAGGATGGTGAGAGCATCCTGGGTAGCCGGCAGGGGCTCACGGATCCGTCGCGCCATCGCCAACCTCCATCACGTGAATCTACAGTAAGAGCCTCTTACTGTCGTTTGATGTTATCAACGACCCGGCCGATATCGACCAGGGTGACTGCACAGTTCTGTCGGAGGTCTCCTCTAGCGTGAGCAGTACCGGTTGGGGTCGACGAAGGGGGCCGGGATGAGCGACAACGAGAAGTTCGACTGGGAGGGCAGCACGGCGGCGGCGTGGCGGTCGTTCCAGGCACAGCTGGCCGACCACCTGCTGGAGATGGGGGACGACGACCTCCTGCTGCTGGAGGGGGAGCCGGGTGCCGAGCAGGACGGCGCGGCGCCGTACGTCCACTTCTGCGGCCGGGGGACCGGACAGCTGCGCTGCGAGGCGGTGGGCAACCACGCCCTCGCGCAGCTGCACCAGCTGGACGGTGCCGCGCAGGCTCGACTCGCCGAGCTCGGCTTCGAGCCGCCGGAGTCGGCCGGAAACGAAGGCACCGGTGAGCCGAACTACTGGCTCGACGTGGACACGACCGAGGCGGACCGGCTGGCGGTGATCGCGGTCCGGGCGCTGCGCGACGTGTACGGCGTGGCGCACCCGGCGTTCCTGGCCGGCCACCCGCTCGACGAGGGAGAGCCGCCGAGCGAGACAGCGGCGGCCTCGGTCCCTGACGACACGCTCGCCGTCTATCCGGTCGACGGCTACGAGCAGCTGCAGCGACTGGTCGACGAGGCGCTCACACCATGGCTGGGACACCCACCCGTCCACGACGACGACGGTGACGTCCCCATCGACTGCGGTGCCGTCACGGTGTTCATCCGGGTCCTGACCGACCGGCCCACGATCCGGCTCTTCGCCTGCGTCGCCAGCGACGTCGACGATCTCGAACGGGCGGCGGCCGAAGTCGCGATCCTGAACCGGGATCGCCCCTTCTTCAAGTTCCTGCTGCTCGGCGACGCGATCGTCGTGCACACCGACCTGTTGGCGTGGCCGTTCGCCGCGCCGCACCTGCGCGACCTGGCGACGCAGCTGTGCCGCAGCGTCGACCAGATCCAGGGAGACCTGGAGGTGCGGCTGGCGTCTGAGCCCGAGGAATCGGACGGCGACGACGCGGCCGGCGTCGGGGCGCATCCGGCGATGCTGACCCTGCTCGAGCTCGACGCGGCTGAGCCCGGGTCGGTCGATGCGCGGCTGGCCGCCTCGATCTGCGAGCACGATCGCGACCTGGTGCTCGGGCTGCTGATCTGGAACGAGGAGCAGGAGGTCGTGTGGCGGCAGGCCCGGGACGAGGCGCTGGACGACGAGGGCGCCGACGTCGCCGAGGCCTGCACCGCCGAGCTGGAGCAAGTGCAACGCACCATCGCGCTGCTGCGGGGAGCGCTGCGGGTCACCGTCGAGCGGACGGCGTCCCGCCACGACCGCGACCAGGCGCGGCGACACGGCAGGAGACCGCTCCCGCCGCGGTCGGGACTGCGGGTGCCGGGCCCCACGCTCGAGGGGGTCGACCCCGAGATGGGGAACCGCTGACTGCCACACACGAAGCAGTGCAGCGGGAATGTCCGGCCGCTGCCGCCGGGCGCCGTACTCCTGCTGGGGCCGAGTGTCCCCGGCCTCGTGGGCGACCGCACGTCCGTGTCGATCACCCTCCCCGCGCCGAACGAGTCGTGAGCCCACGGCCGCGGGTGCGCCGGGCTTCCGGCGACCGCGCCGATCCCGTGCGCTGACGGCCTCCAGCAGGAAGGATCGCCTCGTGCCCATCCTCCTCGACGACGACCCGACGTTCGCCACGCCTTCGGAACGCACGACCTTCGAGCTGCTCCGCGAGCAGCTCGGCCCCGACGACCTGCTCGCCGCCGGCGTCCGGGTGACCCGCAAGGGCGTGGACCGCGAGATCGACATCCTCGTCGGCCTCGCCGGCCACGGCGTCGTCGCGCTGGAGGTCAAGGGCGGCGCGGTCTGGCTCGACGACGGGCACTGGTACCAGCGCTGGAAGGCGGGCAACCCCAAGCGGATCGATCCCGTCGAACAGGTGCGGCAGGCGATGTATGCGCTCCGCGACTACGTCGACACCGACTACCGCTGGGAGCGTCGGCGCATCCGCTGGGGCCACGCGCTGGTGCTGCCGCACGTCGCCGTGTCCGACGACTTCGCCACCCCGACCTGTGCGCGTGAGGCGATCTTCGGTCGGGACGACCTCGCCAGCATGGTGGGCGGGCTGCGTGCCTTGGCGGACCAGCCGCACAACCCGCCCCCGACCCGGGAGGACCTGCTCGACCTCCGCGACATCCTTGTCGGACGCTTCGCCCCACAGGCCGACCTCGTGGCCGAAGCCGGGGAGCGGGAGGAGCGGGCGCAGCAGCTGACGGAGCAGCAGGCGATGGTCCTCGATGCGATCAGGATGCTCAACCGCGTCGAGGTCCGCGGGGGCGCCGGGAGCGGCAAGACCTGGTTGGCCGTCGAGCAGGCCCGCAGGCTGGCCGCCCGCGGGGAGCGGGTAGCGCTCGTCTGCTACTCGCGGGGCCTGGCGGCATACCTCAAGCGTCGCGTTGCGACCATCCCGAACCGCAGGCACCGCTCGGCGTTCGTCGGAACGTTCCACGAGCTCGGCGAGCAGTGGGGCGCGGTGCTGCCCGAGACCACCGACGACACCGAGGGCTGGGAGGTGCGCCTGCCGGCGGACATGCGGGCGCTCGGGGAGGCGCTGTCCGACAGGCACCGGTACGACGCGGTGGTGGTCGACGAGGCGCAGGACTTCTCCGACACCTGGTGGCCGGCGCTGCTCAGTGGGCTGCGCGCCGAGGACTCGGGCGTGTACGTCTTCTCCGACGAGAGCCAACGCGTGTTCGCGCGGTACGGCGGCCCGCCGATGCCGCTCCTGCCGCTGATGCTCGACACCAACCTGCGGAACACCAGGCAGATCGGCCGGACCTTCACCGACCTGGCGCCGTTCCGGATGCGGCTGCGGGGCGGTGACGGGCCCGCCGTACGGCTGATGCCCTGCAGCTCCGACGAGGCCCTGGAGAGGGCCGACGACGCCGTCGACGAGCTGCTCGACCAGTGGCGGCCGCAGGACATCGCCCTGCTCACGACCGGGAGCCGGCACCCGGAGCAGCGCGAGCGCCAGGAGCGCGGGCAGGACGCCTACTGGGAGTCGTTCTGGGACGACGAGCAGGTCTTCTACGGCCACGTCCTCGGGTTCAAGGGGCTCGAGCGGCGCGTCGTGGTGCTGGCCCTCAACGAGAAGCACCGGGAGGAACGCTCCCGGGAGCGGCTCTACGTCGGACTCAGCCGCGCCCGCGACCAGCTCGTGGTGTGCGGGGACCCGGAGTACATCCGCGAGGTCGGGGGTGAGGGGCTGCTCAGCTCGCTCCACTGAGGGCGCCGTGATCCGCCGACCTGCACAACTAGGGTGGGCCCGAGACGGAGTGGGAGGAGGTCGCGATGTCGTTGATCCGCGCCGACGGACTCACCAAGCGGTTCGGCTCCGTGACCGCGCTCGACTCGCTCACCCTCGAGGTCTCGCCCGGCACCACCGGCCTCGTCGGTGCCAACGGCGCCGGCAAGTCGACCCTGCTGAAGATCCTGCTGGGCCTTCTCCCGGCGAGCGACGGCACAGCGCGCGTGCTCGACCTCGACGTGGCGCACCAGGGCCCCGCGATCCGCGAACGCGTCGGCTACATGCCCGAGCACGACTGCCTGCCGCCCGACGTGTCCGCGACCGAGTTCGTCGTGCACATGGCCCGCATGTCCGGGCTCCCGATGACCGCGGCCCGCGAGCGGACCGCCGACACCCTGCGCCACGTCGGGCTGTACGAGGAGCGCTACCGGGCGATGGGTGGCTACTCCACCGGCATGCGCCAGCGGGTCAAGCTGGCCCAGGCGCTGGTGCACGATCCCGCGCTCGTGCTCCTGGACGAACCGACCAACGGGCTCGACCCGGCGGGCCGCGACGACATGCTCGGGCTCATCCAGCGGATCGACGCGGAGTTCGGCATCTCGGTCCTCGTCACCTCGCACCTCCTCGGCGAGCTCGAGCGGGTCTGCGACGCGATCGTGGTGATCGAGGATGGCCGGTTGACGCGGCACTCCAGCACCGCATCGGTCACGGCAGAGACCGCGTTGGTGACCGTCGAGGTGGACGGCGACCCCGCCACCCTCCACGCCCGGCTCGTCGACGCCGGGCTCACCGCACAGGTCAGCGGTCGGCTCCTGCACGTCGACGTCGCGGACGCGTCGGCGTACGACGTGGTGCGCGACACCGTCGCCGACCTCGGGCTCGGCCTGGTCCGTCTGGAGCGGGAGCGGCACCGGATGACCGAGATCTTCACCCAGCGCCCGACGACCGCGGAGGACGCCCATGTCTGAACCAGCGGCCACCACGGGCACCACCGCCGGCACCACCGCCGGCACCGGCGCCGGCACCGGCGCGATCCACGACATCGGCTACCGCCACTACGACGGCCCGAGGCTGGGGGCCGGATACATCCGGCGGTCGCTGTTCGTCGACACGCTGCGCGGCGCCTACGGCTTCGGGCGGTCGGCGAAGTCGAAGATCGTGCCGATGGGTCTCCTGGCGCTGATGGCCCTGCCCGCGCTGGCGATCGGCATCATCACCGGGTACTTCAACTTCAGCTCACTGCCGATCGGCTACACCGAGTACGTCATCGGGTTCCAGGTGGCGGTGACGATCTTCGTCGCCGCCCAGTCGCCCGTGGCGATGTCGCGCGACCTGCGCTTCCGGGTGGCGGCGCTGTACTTCTCCCGCCCGCTGAGCCGCCGCCAGTACGTCCAGGCCAAGTACGCCGGCATGACGGCTGCGCTGTTCGTCCTCATGGCCCTGCCGATCACCCTCCTGCTCGCCGGAGCCCTGCTGGCCGAGCTCCCCGTGGCGGACCAGCTGCCCGACTACCTCCGCGCGATCGCGGGGGCAGCCCTCGATGCGCTGCTGCTCGCCGGCATCGGGCTCTTCATCGCTGCCATGACGCCACGCCGCGGGCTCGGTGTCGCCGCGGTGGTCGGGGTGCTGCTCGTGCTGTCGGGACTGCAGGGCGCGGTGATGGGCATGGCGGCGGAGTTCGGCAACGACACCTTCACCGGCTACACCGGCCTGATCTCGCCGTACACCCTCGTCGACGGCGTCATGTCCGGCGTCCTCGGCGCGGAGACCTCGATCGCCGAGGAACCGCCCGGTGTGCTGGGGCCGGTGCTCTTCGTGGTGGTCCTGGTCGCGGTGGTCGCCGCCTGCTACGCAGGTCTGGTCCGCCGCTACAGGTCGGCGCTGGTCATGAGCCGCGGTCGGAGAACGCCATGAGCCGCGGTCGGAGAACGCCATGAGCACAGTCGAGCTCGCGCAGGTGTCCCGCTGGTTCGGCAACGTCGTCGCGGTCAACGACGTCACGATGCACCTCACGCCCGGCGTCACCGGGCTCCTCGGCCCGAACGGCGCCGGCAAGTCGACGCTGATCCACATGATGGCCGGGTTCCTCGCGCCGTCCGTCGGGACCGTGACGCTGGACGGGCGGCCGCTGTTCCGCGACCCGGAGATCTACCGCGAGGTCGGGCTCGTGCCCGAGCGCGAGGAGATGTACGACGCGGTGAGCGGCTGGGACTTCGTGCTGGCCAACGCCAAGCTGCACAAGCTGGCCGACCCCGACGGGGCGGCTCGCAGGGCGATCGCGACGGTCGAGATGGCCGATGCGCAGGAGCGGGACATCCGCACCTACTCCAAGGGGATGAAGCAGCGGATCAAGATGGCCACGGCAATCGTCCACGACCCCGCGGTGCTGCTGCTGGACGAGCCCTTCAACGGCATGGACCCGCGGCAGCGGCTGCACCTGATGAGCCTGCTGGACCGGCTGGGCGGCGAGGGGCGGACGATCCTGTTCAGCTCGCACATCCTCGAGGAGGTCGAGCAGATCGCCGGGCGGATCGAGGTCATGGTCGCCGGGCGGCATGCGGCGTCGGGGGACTTCCGGGAGATCAGGCGGCTGATGACGCAGCGGCCGCACCAGTACACGATCCGCTCCAGCGACGACCGGGCCCTCGCCTCGGCGGTGATCGCCGATCCGAGCACGGCGGGCGTCGAGCTGGTGACCGGCGCCGACGGGGGTCTGCACGTGCAGGCGACGGACTTCTCGGCGTTCGTCCACGCGCTGCCCCGCCTGGCCTCGGCACGCGGGATCAGGCTGCTCGAGGTCCGGCCCGCGGACGAGTCCCTCGAGAGCGTCTTCTCCTACCTGGTGAACCGATGAGTCTCCTCAACCCGACCGTCGCCACGCTGACCAGCCGCAGCCTGCTGGGCCGGCGGCGGACCGTCGTACTCCTGCTGCTGCCGCTCGCGCTGCTCGCCCTCTGCGTGCTCGCCCGGATCCTCGGCTCCCTCGACGCGGACACCGCCCGCGACCTCGACGGGCCGCTGCCGGGCAACCTGCTGGCGGCATTCGGCATCGCGATCCTCATGCCGCTGCTGACCCTCATCGCCGGCACCGGCGCCATCGGTCCCGAGATCGACGAGGGGTCGATCGTCTACCTGCTGGCCAAGCCGCTGAACCGGCACTCGATCGTGGTCACGAAGCTCGTGGTCGCGTTCGGGGTCGTCGTGGCCTTCGCCGTGGTCCCGATCTTCATCTCGTCTATCGTGCTCACCGGGGCGGTCGGGGAGGTGACGGTCGCCTTCACGGCGGGCGCGCTGGTGGCGGCTGCGGCGTACTCGAGCCTGTTCCTCCTCCTGGCGGTGGTGACGCGCAACGCCGTCGTGGTGGGGCTGATCTACGCGCTGATCTGGGAGTCGCTGGTCGGGGGCCTCGTCCCGGGGGCGCAGGCGCTGAGCGTCCAGCAGTGGTCGCTCGCGGTCGTCCAGCAGGTGCTGGGCGACTCGGCGGAGCGGCTGGGCGTGGACTCCGCCGTCGGCTTCGGGACCGCGGTGGTCCTGCTGGTCCTCGTGACGGTCGCTGCGACCTATGTCGCGGGGCGGAAGCTGCAGACGCTCCGGATCGCCGAAGGTTGAGTCCCGCAGGTTCCGGCAGCCTTCCGTCCTGAACCGGCTCTAGGTTGTGAGGGAGCGGTTCCCCCACACCGGAGGGAGCGGCCAACCACCACCCCGACGTCCAGCTGACCTACACCGACGTGATCGTCACGCTCTCGAGCCATGACGTCGGCGGCATCACCAGCCGGGACCTCGACCTCGCGCGCACGATCAGCGGGTACGCCGCGGAGCTGGGCGTGTCATCTGATGCCGGCGGGCTCACCCAGCTGGAGCTCGGGCTCGACACCCCAGCAGGGGAGCGGCTGGCGCCGTTCTACGCCGCCCTGCTCGGCAGCACCGTGCAGAACGGCGAGCCGGTCGACCCCAGCGGCCAGGTGCCCACCGTCTGGTGGCAGGAGCCGGACGGCGACCAGACGTACGCCCTCCCCGAGCAGTCCTTCGAGCAGCGCTGGCACTTCGACGTGTGGGTGGCCCACGACGAGGGCAACCGCTCCTGCATCTGCACGCCTGCCGGTCGCTGAGCCGGCACCCTGGCGCACGTCGGTCACCGCTGCGGCGTGGTCGCCACCTGGGAAGGGGCAGGGAAGCCGAGCCGACCCCGCGTCAGCAGGACGAGGCCGACGGCAGCGGCCACCAACGTGCCCAGGATCGCCAGGTCCACGGTCAGGTCGTCCTCGGCGAGGGCCAGGTGGTCCAGGGCGGGGGTGAAGCTGGCGTGCAGCAGGATGCACAGCAGCACGCTGCCGGTCTTGTTGTAGAGCCAGGTGTAGAAGAAGACGAACGCCAGCGGTCCGACGAATCCCAAGCCGTACAAGGGCACGTGCCAGACCGCCCAGATGACGCCGAGGATCAACGTGGCCCGCAGCGGGCTGTGGTCCTGCTGCAGCCGGGGCAGCGCGAACCCTCGCCATCCAGGCTCCTCGAAACCTCCGCCGATCGTGACCACCAGGGCGAAGGTCGCGGCGTACTCACCGAGCCGGTCCGGCAGCAGCCCGAGGTCGACCGGCTTGCCGAGCAGCGCCAGCTCGAGGTTGACCAAGGCGAACAGGGCTGCCGGCAGACCAAGGGCATAGGCGTAGTAGCGCAGCGGCACGCGCCAGTGGACGATCTGTCGTGCCCACGCGCGGATGTCGCCGCCGGTGGCGCGCAGCACGACCAGTGCGGCCGCTGCCGGGCCGAAGGCACCCAGGAAGTACAGCGTGAGGACGACCGGGCCGCCGCCACCGAGGATCGCCGGCATCCACAGCGTCCAGGACAGGGTGTAGGCCAGCAGGGCGTACCCGGCCACCGGGTGCCTCGCCAGCCACGACCGGCGAACCGTGCCCGGCGAACGGGGGGAGGAGTGCGTGGTAGTCATGATGTGGTCCGTTCTCGGGCGCTCATGGGCGGGTCAGGATCGAAGGGCGCCGAGCACCACCAGGGCTCTCGCCGACCGCCAGGGACGTGCCGGGCTCCCCGGCGGTGCCGGTGACGACGTAGGTGCCCTGCTCGGGGGCCTCGAAGCTGCCGATCGCGGTGCCCAGGTCACCGGCATGTGCGTCGTACTCCATGGTGAGGTCCGTCGACCTCACCGCCACGCCTTCGCTGCCGGGTCCGGTGACCGTGACGCCGACCGTGCCGGGCAGGTCGGTGCGCGCGAAGTCGTCAGGGGCGTTCCACGCGGCCAGCAGGCCGACCACCGACCAGGCCGCTGCCGCCACCAGGCTGACGAGGAAGACCGCCGCCGCGGAGATGAAGAACCAGCGGCGGTGACGGCGGGGCGCCGGCGAGACGGTTGGGGGACTCGAAGGGGCGACGTGCGGGACGGTCACGGCAGCTGCCTCCTCAACAGGGAAGGAATCCGCTGACGCACCTCGAGGCGTCGAGTCCCACGCCTTCCCCAGGTTGCCTCCCTCGAGCATGCGCGCGCGTCGCTCAACGGGGTCAGGTGCAGAGGTCCTCGCCGACGCGCGAGACTCGTCACATCCGGTCCTGACGACGATGGCTGCGTGCGCATCCTCGAACGGCTCGGCCGGCAGGAGGTACGACGCCTGCTGCGGGCGGCTGCACGCCGGCGAGCCCGCGACGACGGCCGAGGAGCTGATGCGGGCGCGGTACTCGGCGTTCGTGCGCGGTGAGACCGCGTTCCTCTTCCGCAGCTGGCATCCGCGGACGCGACCGGACGACGTGAGCCCTCCCGCCGGGCTTCGTTGGAAGGGACTGGGCGTGCTCGTCGTAGGGTCGGGCCGATGAACGGCGAACACGACCTGCTGCTCCGGCACTTCGACGCCTGGGCAGGTCAGAAGAACCGCCAACCCGACCTGGCGCTCCTCGACGAGCTCCTTCACCTCCGGTCGTCGTACGACGAGCTGCCGCCGACGTACTGGCCGGTCGCCAGCATCGAGCACCTGCTGACCGAGCGCTGGCCCTCGAAGGGGACCACTGAGACTCCGGAGCCCGAAGTGGTCGCAGAGACGCTCGAGGCGTACGTCCGCTTCCTGCGCAACACCGGCCGGATGGCCTCCGGGTCCGCCGACCCGGCGGTCCTGGCCAAGGAGGCGGCGCGCGCTCTCACCCCGCGAGGAGGACGCCGCAGCCCGGGACGACGTGTCGGGCAAGGAGGCGGCGATGGAGCGGCACGACGTCGACGACCCGATCGTGGCACTGCTGATGACGTTCTCCGATCGGTTGCCCAGGGGTCGTCTGCCGGACGCGGGCGTCGTGGCGCCGTACATCACGGACTCGGGCTACGGGCAGCGGCTCCTGGCGCTCGCCGAGTGGGTCGGGGAGGGCAAGGAGATCACCGCGACGTCGGTGCTGCGACCGGCTCTCGCCAGAGCGGCCTACGAACAGCTGGGGCTCGGGGACTGGCAGCTCGGGCAGCTCCGGCGGAAGTATCCCGACGAGCGGTGGCCCGGGGTGGCCGCGGTGGGGCTCGAGGCCTGGATCGACAAGGCGATGCAGCAGAAGTGGCGCAGCGCCGCCGACTGCCAGGAGCTGCACCGCCTGTGGGTCGGGGCGGTCGGGTCGGGACTGGTCACGCTGGAGGGCAAGACCGCGACGTTCTCGGGCGAGAGGGCACCGGACGCGGAGCGCTGGGTGGAGATCGGGGTACGCGCGGCGGTCGCCATGTCTGCGCCCTCGAACTCCTACCGCTTCTCCGCCCTCGTCTTCGCGATGCTGACGTCGTACGTCGGACGTTGCGCGCCGGTCTCGAAGCGATCGATGCTCGACTTCCTGGTGCTTTGGCACTGGAGCCCGAAGAGTCGTCGGGAGTGGGACGAGCTCGACTCCGGCTGGCAGGAGCGGCACTACGAGCCGATCATCGAGGACGCGGCCGGCATGTGGGCGGACACCGGGCTCTACGCCGAGGACGCAGAGACCATCACGTTGACGCCGTTCGGTGACGTGTTCGTGACGGCGTGGCTGGACTACCTGTCGCAGTAGGCGTCTCGACGCGGAGCTCGCTTTCAAAGCGACCGCCGGGCGGCTTCCCCCGGATGCCGTGGTGGGCTAGACATGTCCCTCGGGAGGTGGCCGAGACCGTCGTTGCAGCAGGTATGCCAGTCCCGCCCAGCGCCTCGCCAAGCTGGTCGAGCAGGCGGGCGTGTGCGCCATCGAGCACTGCGACCGGCCCGCGTCGTGGGCCGATGCCCATCACTGGAAGAAGCGATGGGTCGACGGCGGACGGACCGATCTCGGCGATCTCGCGATGGTCTGTCCCCGGCACCACACGTTGGCTCACTTACCGGGGCGCACCATGGAGCAGGTCGAGGGCGGCAGGTTCCGGATCCATCACCGGACGTGAGACCGAGCGGCACAGCCAGGGCGGTCCGCGGACCGTGCCCTACTGGTCGGTTGCGCAGGAGAAGGTGACGAAGTCCCCGCCACGGGGCCGGTAATCCGCGGACGGGGTCGACACCGTCCAGCTGACCACGCGTGGCCCGGAGCGCGACCGGTCCAGGACCTGGATGGCGGCGGCGGTGCCCGCCGGGTCGGCCGCGACCGCGCTCACCGTGGTGACGGGGAAGATCAGGCTGACCAGCAGCAGGAAGGGGAGGGTGAACGTCTTCACGCGGGTCCAACGAACCGCAGCGCCGCCCTGTTGCGTCACACCTGTTGGGTCACACCAGCCGGCGGTCTCCGTAACCGATCGGCGGACCGAGCCGTTGGACCCCACGTACCCGACCGACGGAGGAGTCTCGACGTGCGCGCCCCCATCCTGTTGAGCCCCCTCGCCCTGGTGACGGCGCTAGCGGTGGTCGGGCCCGCCCCGACGCAGTCCGCGGCCACGCCGCAGAGCGAGAGCGCGCTCGCGTCGGTCGCGGCTCATCGGTCCACCTGCCACGCGCGGGTCGCGGACGGTGCAGACCCGGCGTGCAACCCGCACCTGGCGGACTCTCCCTGGCCGGGGAACCACCGGAACTCCTATGCCCAGGCGTCCTCGCCCTTCCCGGGCCCCACCGGTCCCGCCTCCCACATCAACGTCGACCACGACGGCTTCACGTCGGCGCCGATCGTGCTGTCGTTCTCGCCGAGGTACCCCCACGGTGGCCGGGTGATCTGGGCGTCGACGGTGGGGTTCACCGGGGAGGTCCTGAAGATCGACCCGAAGACCGTCACGGTCATCGACAAGTACATCCCCCAGGTCGAGGAGGGCGCCGGGCCGGGGACGAACTCGGTGTCCGGGGCCTACAACCTCGTCGACGCCGACAACCACCTCCACGTCGGCCAGGCCACCTCCCTGGAGGTCTACGGCGACGCGGTGCCGGGAAAGCGGCAGTCGTCCATCGCGCTGCTGCGGCGTTTCGAGCTCCCTGCGCGTGCGTTGTGCGGCGACGACAAGCTCGTCGGCATCACCATGACCTATGACGGCTACATCGCGTTCGCCACCGAGAACGGCGTGGTCGGCGTCGTGCCCCGGCAACCCGAGCGCATGAACAACAAGCACCTTCGTACGTTCTCCATCAACGGCCCCATCAACGGCAAGGGCTGCTCCGGTGGCGACGGCGACGTCGAGACCGTCTCCAACTCGATCGCGGCCGACGAGAAGGGCGGCCTCTACGTCGTCACCAGCCATGCGATGTATCGCCTCGACTGGAACGGCAAGCGGCTGTCGCAGCGGTGGCGCTCGCCGTACGAGGGTGCGGGGGGCTCCGGCGGCGGCCGGCTCGGTGCCGGGTCCGGCTCGACGCCGACCCTGATGGGCACCGGGCGGCGCGACGACAGGTTCGTGGTGATCACCGACGGCCAGGAGCTGATGCACCTGGTCCTGATGTGGCGCGACAGGATCCCGAAGGGATGGAAGCCGATCCACAAGGGCGCCGACCGCCGGATCGCCTGCGAGATCCCGGTGACGTTCGGTGACGAGTCCGCCGAACGCTCGCTGTCGGAGCAGTCGGTGCTGGTCCGCGACCGCAGCGCCGTGGTGGTCAGCAACCTGATGAAGGCCGACCCCGTGCTGGGACAGTTCCCTTCCCAGCTGGCGCCGTACTCCCAGCTCCTCTCAGGACTGCCCGGGAACGAGCCCAGGGGAGCTGAGCGGTTCGACTGGAACCCGAGGACGAACACGTGCGACGTGGCCTGGGCGAACCCCGACGTGGCCATCCCGAACGGCATCCCGACCATGAGTGCGGCGACCAACCTGATCTACGGGATCGGGTCACGCGACGGTGTCTGGACCCTCGAGGGTCTCGACTGGGCCAGCGGCGACGTCGAGCTGACCGTGGAGACCACCGCGTTCCCGACCAGCAACAGCTTCTACGCCGCCACCACCATCGGCCCCGGCGGGACGGTCTGGTCTGGCAACTTCGGCGGGGTCACCCGATTCCAGCCGTGTGACCCCGCACGCGAGGAGGACTGCGGTCGCCGGCTGGATCCGGTGGAGGCGATCGTCGGCACCGTGCCGCCCGATCCCGAGGATGCCCTGCAGGACACGATCGGTCAGCCTGACGACGGGTCCGGCGCTTCCGACGGCGGCTGACCTGTGAGGTGATCGGCTGCCCCGCGCAGCACCCCCCATGGAGTGACGACGACCGCGCCGACGGTGGTCAGCAGCTCCCAGCGCAGCGTGCTGCCGGGGGAGGGGCGCCCGCGCAGCCGCTGCCGCAGCGAGCTCAGCGGGATGCCGGCTGCGTTGCCCCACATCATCATCCGGGTTGCCCTGAGCACGCACAGCGCCTCGCGCTCGCCGTACGTCTCGACCATCTGCTGCCAGGCCTCCGGGTCCGGCTGCCCGCGGGTGTGCGCGTAGTGCTGCCCGAAGGCCACCGCCGGAAGTTGGGAGGCGGGTACGGCGTCCGTCACCCCGCCGAGCAGCTCGCGGACCTCCTCGGCCGGAACGCCGGCCTCGAGCGCGAACCGCGCATGCGCGTAGGAGCACAGCTCGCAGCCGTTGACCTCCGTCACCGCGAGCATGATCCGCTCCGCGAACTCGCGATCGCAGCTGATCCCCGCCCTCCGCGCGGCCAGCACGGTGCGGGCGGCGAGCACCGAGATCGTGTAGATCTCGCGCACGGAGTAGTGGTTCCTCGCGATCATCGGGTGACGCACGCGGTGGGTTGGTTCATCCGCTGGGCCAGCCCGAAGAGCAGGACGGCGATCGCGACGAGCGGGCCGGCGACGTCCGCCCCGTAGGTGCGCAACGCGACCGTCGCCCCCACCACGGTGAGCGCGGACATGGTGGCGCAGGGCGAGCACCCGAGGTCCGGCTTCCGTCCCTCGGCGGGGACGTAGCTGGCGAGCACCGCGGCGCCGAGCGTCGCGGCGGCGAGGGACAGCGCATACCAGCCGGCCGAAGGGTTGCCGCCTGTCGAACGACCGGCGAGCGCGAACCAGGCCGCCACCAGCGGGACGAACGCCGCGGCGGCGACCCTGCGTCGCGTCGGCCACGCATCGAGGACTGAGCGGATCACCTGGTGTCCCTTCGCCGTCGGACGCGCGGCCACCGTGGCACCGCGTCGGATCATCTTGACCCACTGGCTAGCATACCCGGCGGGGTATCAATCATCGAGCTCGAAGGAGTCCTCATGCGGGAAGTCAGCACCAAGGCGTTCGCCTCGGCCCGCGCCGACGGCGCGGTCACCATCGACGTCCGGGAGCCGGACGAGTACGTCGCCGGCCACGTGCCGGGGGTGCGGCTCATGCCGATGAGCGAGGTGGGGCCCCGCATCGGCGAGCTGCCGCGCACAGATCCGGTCTACGTCATCTGTCAGAACGGCAACCGGAGCCTGGTGGTCGCCGACCAGCTCATCCGTCAGGGGTTCGACGCCCGCTCGGTCGCCGGTGGTCAGTCGGCGTGGGCCTCGCTGGGCTACCCGGTGGTCCGTGGCGCCGTCGCCGACGTGGCCTGAGCGCCCCGTTCAGCGCCGCCAGGCGATCGGCAGGCGCTTGACCCCGCGCTGGAAGTTCGACCGCAGCCACGCCGGCTCGCCGGCCGGCTCGATCCAGGTTGTCCGGCCGAGCAGCTCGGTGAACATGGTGCGCATCTGCACCCGCGCCAGGTGGGCGCCGAGGCAGAAGTGCGGCCCCGCACCGAAGGCCAGGTGGCCGCGGCCACCGCGACCGAGGTCGAAGTCGTCGGGACGCGCGAACACCGCCGGGTCACGGTTGGCGGCGGTGAAGGACACCACGACCTTGTCCCCGGCCCCGACCGTGACGCCGCCGATGTCGGTGCGACGCGTCGCCGTACGTCGGAAGGTCATCACCGGTGTCCACCAGCGCAGCATCTCCTCGACGGCCGCGGGGATCAGGGACGGGTCGTCGCGCAGCCTCCGCTGCGCGACGTCGTGCGCGAGGAGCGCCTGCATGCCGCCGGGGATGCCGTTGCGCAGCGTCTCGTTGCCGGCCACGGCGAAGAGCCAGAAGAGGTTCTCGAACTCCTCCACGCTGACCGACCCGCCGGCCGACCCGCCGGCCGACCCGCCGGCCGACCCGCCGGCGCCCTCGCGCTGCGCCATCAGGATCGACATCACGTCGTCGTCGGGCTGCTCGCGCTTCTGCCGGCCGAGGAGGTGGGCGTAGGCGTAGAGGTCGGGCATCCCGGCCCGTGACCGCGGGTCGGGCATCCGGCCGTCCGGCCCCGGCTCCGGACGCAACGACGCCACCTCCTGCGCCAACGCGCTGCCGCGCGAAGGGTCGAAGGCGTGGCTGGTCGCGTAGTCCTCGTCCTGCCACCCGATCACCCGGTTCGACCAGTCGAACATCAGCCACCGGTCCTCGGCCGGCACGCCCAGGACGTCCGCCAGCGTGAGCAGCGGCAGGTCCGCGGCGACGTCCTTGGCGAAGTCGCAGCTCCCCTCGGCCCCCGGCGCGAGCATGCGGTCGACGATGCGACGCACGTGTCCCGCGATCTGCGCCTCCAGCCGGTCCACCGCTCGCGGCGTGAAGGACCGCGCCAGCAGGCGTCGCAGCCGGGTGTGCTCCGGCGGGTCCATGTTGAGCATCATCCGGCGGACGAAGGCCAGGTCCTCCGGCGTCGCCGGGTCCCGGATCTGGGTGCCTCCCTCGGCGGACGAGAACGTCGCCGGGTCCTTCATCACCGCGTCGACGTCGGCGTGACGCAGCACCAGCCAGTAGCCGCCGCCCGCCGGCCACCCCGGCAGCTCCGGCTCGGCCACGGGCACCACGCCGTACCGGTCGCGGAGCGTGGCCAGCGCCTCGAGCGGCACGCCGCCGACGTACGTGCCCGGGTCGTGCGCCGTGCGTGTCGCCTCACGACTGGAGTCGTCGAGAACGTCGTACGTCGAAACCAGACTGGTCATCTGCTTCTTGTCATTCGGCGAGGAATTGCTCCACGACGGTGGCCAGGGCGACGGGCGTCTCGAACATCGCGTAGTGACCCGCATTGGCCATGACCTCGAGGCGCGCGTTCGGGTAGGTCTGCATCCATGTCGCGTTGGCGGTGTCCGCGCCCAGGGCGGGGTCGTTCTCGCCGACGACCGCCAGCGCCGGCACCTCGTTGCCGGAGACCTCGGCCGAGAAGTCGTCCTTGGCCCACGACTCGAGGTAGGCGCCGAACGCCTCCCGCGTCGACCGCTCCACCGAGTGCCGCACGATCGCGTGCACCCACGTCTTGGTCAGCCGGTTGCCGGTGGTGAAGTCGACGATCGCGGACCGGTTCCCGTCCTCCTGCGCGGCGCCGGAGAAGAGCTGCCACGACTCGTCGTCGAACGGTACGCCGGACGCGGGCACCGGACTGATCCCGACCAGCTTGGTGACGCGGTCAGGGGCCAGCGACAGCACCCGCTGCGCCGCCGAGCCGCCCATCGAGTGGCCGACCACGGAGAACTGCTCGGCGCCGAGGTCGTCGGCCAGCGCCAGCGCGTCGCGGGCGATCTCCTCGACGGTGTGGTCGCCGGTGACGTCGATGCGCTCGCCGTACCCGCGGTAGTTCATGAAGACGTAGCGGAAGCGCCTGGTGTCCAGGCACGTCAGGAAGTCCTCGCCCCAGCCGGTGGAGGAGCCGAACCAGCCGTGCAGGCAGAGAACCGTGTGGGGACCGGAGCCGAGGGTGCGATAGGTGTCCGTCATGTCTCGAAGGCTAGGCGCGGACTGCCCCCGTCGTCACGTCCCTAGCGTGGCGAATCAGGCGGTCGCGGCCAGGTCGTCGGGGGCGATGACGACCAGCTCGAGGTCGTTGGCACGGTGCACCGGCCACGTCGGGAGCTTCGCGCGGCGCACGACCTCCATGAGGGCCTGCGCCCACCGGCGTTCCCCCGCGGTGATGGGTGTGGGCCCGGGGCGGGTCAGGAGGAACACCACCGTGCCCCGCCGGTCGGGCAGCAGCTGGGCGAGGAAGCGCTCCATGTCCCGGCGCTGCTCGAGGGTCGGCAGCGGCGGCAGGTCCTCGATCTGCAGGAGTGCCGGCGTGGGCCGGGCGTCCTCGTCGAGGACGAGCATCCACAGTGAGTGGCCGCCGAAGCCCAAGGGACCCATGAGCATCCGCCACACACGGTGCAGGTCCTCCTGGGTGCGGACGGGCGGGAGGTCGTCGGGAGAGGTGAGGGGTGGGATCTGGTCGTCCATGGGCGGCAGTCTTCACCGATTCCGCGACTGCGCGCTCTCGTTATCCACAGGGGCCGCCCTCCTCGGGCCGGAGCGATACAGATGAGGCCCAAGTCGGCGGCGGAGCGCACCATTCGCTCGTCGTAGGTCACCCCGTGGCCTCGGACTCGCGCTCGTCGAGGGCACCAGGTGCAGCCGCGTCCGCAGGGAGGCCAAGGATCGTGATCCGGGCCACGGAGTTGGCCTGCTGGCAGGAGGACTGAGCTTCCTCTCCCTCGTGCTCGGCTACATGATCATGCGCTGGGGGCCGTCGCCCGTGGCGACGACCAGCGTGGTGGTCGGCGGCGTGCTCGTGGCGCTTGCGCTGGTGGGGTACGTCGGCACGCGACGCGGGCACGCCGCGCCCTTCGTGGCGGCAGCTCTCCTGCTGCCGTACCTCCTTGCCGGGGTCGTGGGCTACGCCTCGGTGCAGCGGGCCGCGAGCGAGGTCGGGTAGGGCTGGTTCCAGTCCGACGACGAGCCCTCGAGCAGTGAGTCGGACTTCGCCGCCGAGGGCGGCGGCCCGCCGACGATGCCGCTCGACGGCGGGTCGTACACGTGGCAGAACGGCGTGACGATGACGCTCTCCATCACGCGCCAGGAGCCGTGGGGCGAGACCGACGACTACTGCGGCGACGGCAGCTGCGGCGTCTCCCATCCCAACGACCTGCGCGTCGTGCTCGAGTACTCGGTCAGTGTCCCCGAGGAGGCGGAGCAGCCGTTCGACCCCTCGTCCTGTCCTGGGCAGCTGCAGATCGCCAGCGGCAACGACGATGAAGCCATCATCGGGGTGGCCGGCGACTACGCCAGCTACCTGGACGGGAAGGTCCTGCCCGGTCAGACCAAAACGGGTGCCGACGAGTACTCCATCGCCCGCTCCGCCGTCGGCGAGGAGTTCTACATCGAGAGCACCTGTGGCGATCCCATGTACGACGCCGAGGGGCCGGTGTACTTCATGGACACCATCACCGACTGACGCTCGGCGTACGCGTTCTCCACATCGCTGCTGCCGGCAAGGCAAGAGTGTCGGTGGCGGCTGGGAGCGTGTCGTCATGGCAGCAGAGATCGTGGGAAGCGAACCGGATCCCGGTACGCCGACGCCGCTCGAACTGCGGAACATGTCCTGGCACGTGCTGAGCGGGCGGCTCAACGCCCGTCTCGACGAGCTCGCGGGGACAGACGTGTGGACGATGGACCACCGCGAGACGGCCGAGACGATCGTGGAGCTGCAGCGAGCGCAGGCGAAGCTCGCGGCGGCGCAGGCGACCCTGCTCGCCCACGCGGAACGGATCGACGTGGCGCAGCTGTCGCACGCGACATCGACGGCGGCGTGGCTGCGGGGCGAGGTGCCGTTGACGCCGCGCCAGGCGAAGCAGGCGGTGGCGCTGGCCGGTTCCCTGGACTCGGGTCGGTATCCGGCGACCGCCGAGGCGTTGGCCGCCGGAGACCTGCAGCACGACCAGGCGGTGGTGATCGTGGCTGCCGTCGACGCGTTGCCCGACCGTCTCTTCGCGGAGGACCGGAGCCGTGCGGAGGCTCATCTCGTGGGCCTCGGGCGCACCTACGACGCGCGGCAGCTGCGGCACCTCGGCAAGCACCTGTTGGAGGTGGTCGACCCCGAGGCCGCCGAGCAGGAGATGGCCAAGCGGCTCGAGGCCGAGGAGGAGGCGGCGGCGCGGGCCACGTCGTTCGCCCTGGTCGACGACGGAAAGGGCAAGGCCCACGGTCGGTTCACCGTGTCGAGCCTGCACGGGCAGATGCTGCGCACGTTGCTGCACGGGTTCGCCAATCCGCAGCTCAAGGACCCGATCGCGCGCACCGAGTGCGCGGCGTCGATCGGTGACGGCGGCGCCGACGCTGGCGACGGCGCAACCGGAGGGAGCGCCGCGGCTGCTGGGGACCACCGGCGTCGGCCGACGTGTGAGGTGATGGGTGACGCGCTGGTACGTCTGATCGAGACCTACCCGGTCGACAAGGTCCCCACCTCGGGAGGCCTGAACGCGACGGTGGTGGTCACCATGCCGCTCGAGACGCTGCAGGACGGGTTGGCACGGGCGACGGTGTGCGGCACCGAGATCGACGTCTCGGGAGCCGAGGCGCGAAGGATGGCCTGTGCAGCAGGGATCATCCCCGCGGTGCTCGGCCGCAAGGGGCAGGTGCTCGACCTCGGGCGGCGCAGCAGGTTCGCCAGCCCCGCCCAGCGCCTCGCCAAGCTGATCGAGCAGGACGGGCAGTGCGCCATCGAGCACTGCGACCGGCCGGCGTCCTGGGCCGATGCCCACCACTGGAAGAAACGCTGGGTCGACGGCGGCTCGACCAACCTCGATGACCTGATCATGATCTGCCCGCGACATCACACGCTGGCGCACCTGGTCGGTCGGAAGGTCTCACCCGTCGAGGGCGGCCGGTATCGGATCCACCGCCGGACGTGAGTGACGCGCGGTCAGAAACGACCGCCGCCGCCGTGGCCGCCCCCGTGGTGGCCACCCCCGTGTCCACCCCCGTGTCCGCCGCCGAACCCGCCGCCGGACCCGCCGCCGTGGTGGTGGCCACCGCCGTGACCGCCGCCGAAGCCGAAGCCCCCGCTGGAGCCGCCCCAGCCGCCGCCGCGAGGACCGCTCACGCCGCCACCGATGATCCCGCCGAAGATGCCACCGAGGATCAATGAGACGGGGTCGAGCCCCCCGGAGCCGGTGCCGCCGCCGGAGCCGCCCCACCGGTCGACGTCGTCACGCGCTCGCTGCAGCGCCGCTTCGCCTTCTGCGGCCGCTCGGGCGAGCAGGTCTGAGGCCTGGTCGGGGTCGCCGTCGACCATCGACGCGGCCGAACGGTGCAGCTGCATCGCGTTGGCGATGCGGGAGCGGGCCTCGGCGCCGACGGCGCCGCGGCGGCTGGCGACGAACTGGTCGATCTGCGCCAGCCGGGCGCCCACCTCCTGGAGTCGCCGCTCGAGCAGCGCTCGGGTCCGCTTGGTCCGCTCCTCGTCCTCGCGGTATCGGGCGAGGGCGGTGTCGAGGTCCCGCTCGGCGCGCGACAGCGCTTCCAGAGCGGCCAACGGATCGCCACCCGACTTCGCCGCCAGGGCTCCGTCGATGGCCGCCCGCGCGGCCGCCAGTGCGGTCCGGGTCAGCTGGTCGTCGGCGTTCAGCCGTTCGGCGTCGGCCACGTCCGACGAGATCGACGCGAGGGCTGCGTCGATGCGCTCGGTGGCCCGCGCCAGCTCGCTCCGCGCCTCCCCGACCGAGGTGAGCAGGGCGTGCGCCTGGCCGACGGCCTCCTCCGCGGCGCGGCCGGCAGCGACCGCGGCGGCCCGGTCGTCGCGGTGCAGGTGGTCCTGGCCCGAGTCCACGAACGACGACGCCGAGGCGAGCAGCTCGGTGGCCTGGTCGACGTTGCCGGCGACCGTGCGGAGCGCCCCGGGCGGGTACTGCGCCGACAGGCCGGCGAGCTCCTGCTCGGCCACCGGCACGCGCCGGCGTACCTCGTCCACGCGGCCCTGCAGCTCTGCCAGGAACTCCGGCACCTTCGCCTGCAGGTCGCGCATCCGCGCGAACTCCGCCTCCTGGGCGTCCAGGGCCGCGTCGGCCTCCGTCATGAGCGCGATGATCCGCTCCAGATGGTCGCGGAGCTGCGGCTCGGCGAGGTGGCCCAGCGCCTCGGCGTCCTCGAGCTCACGCTGCACCCGGAAGGCCTCGGCGGACTTCGCCCGCGCGTCCTCCAGCGCTGTCTTGAAGCGCAGCGTCGCCTGCACGCCGAACTGCGCCTCGGCGGCCGTCAGCTCCTCCGCCGAGGACCGGATCGCGTCGTCACCGTCGACGAGCGCGGCCACGGCGCGGTTGCGGAGCTCCTCGGTCGGCACCGGGGGAGCCGCTGCGGCGACCGGGGCGGTGCCCTGCGGGGACTGGCCTGCGGAGGTACGCCGTACCAGCGCGAGGACCCCCACGACACCGACGGGGAGCAGGAGCAGAGCCCACGGGAGACCGGAGCCGCCGCTGCTGTCCAGCGGCAGGGCCGGCGGGTCGTTCCCAGCCAGGGGGCGCTCCCGTCCGGCGGCCCGTCCGGCGGCCCGTCCGTAGCCAGCGGCGGCCGCCTCGACCGCGCCGGCCCAGTCGTCGTCGCCCAGCGCCGGCTCGATGGAGCGCGACCGGACCTGGTTGTCCTCGCTGCGGGTGATGCCCGAGGCCCGGGTCATCCAGGTGCCGTAGCGGCCGTCCTGCACCGCGACGGCGACCAGGACGTCGTTGCCGCCCATGCCGGAGATCTTGTACGTCTGCTTGGCCCAGGCGGCACCGCTGGTCCCCTCGAAGCTGTCGACGTAGACGAAGAACAGCTGCACACCCTCGTCGCGGCGGAGCCGGTCCAGGTCCTTGCGGAGGGGCGCCGCGTCGCCGCGGAGTACGCCGGCGTGGTCGGTGAGCTGGTCCGGCACGTCGAACGGCTCCTCGGCCGCCGCGGGGCTCGCGATCGCCAGGACCGTGGTGAGCGCCGCGAACGCGAGTGCGCCGGAGGTACGCCGTCCCGCGAGAAGCGTCCCCACCCGTGTGCCCACCCGTGCTCTGCCGCCCGCCACGGCTGCCTCCTCGTCTTCGGGCACTCCGGTGGTGCCCGGCTCACATCCTCGCAAAGCGGTCAGGCGGTGCCGTGGCTGACCCGCAGGTGCGGCGGCCTGACATGCTGGGGGTGTGGTGGAGCGGAACGTCCTCGGCGGCGAGCTGGAGCCCTGCGGCACCGACCCGATGACCGGGTTCTTCCGGGACGGGTGCTGCCGGACCGGACCGCAGGACGCGGGCAGCCACACCATCTGCGCGGTGGTGACCCGCGAGTTCCTCGAGCACCAGCGCAGCATCGGCAACGACCTGGTGACGCCGATACCGGCATACGGCTTCCCGGGGCTCACGCCGGGTGAGCGCTGGTGCGTCACCGCGGTGAACTGGGCCCGCGCCTACCGCGACGGCGTCCCCGCGCCGGTCGTGCTCGCGGCGACCCACGAAGCGGTGCTGCCGATCGTGCCGCTGGCGGCGCTGAGCGAGCATGCTGTCGACGTCCCTTCCGACCCGGGCAGCCTCGACACGTGAGGGCCGCGCGGCTCCCCGGCCGGGGGGAGGCCCGGTGAAGCGGATCGGCCTGATCGGCGGGATGAGCTGGGAGAGCAGCGCGGAGTACTACCGGCTGGTCAACGAGCTCGTCCGGGAACGGCTCGGCGGGCTGCACTCGGCGGACTGCCTGCTGCTGTCGGTGGACTTCGCCGAGGTCGAGGCGATGCAGGCCGAGGGCAGGTGGGGCGACGCGGCGCGACTGCTCGCCGACGCGGCCCGGGTCCTCGAGGCCGGCGGCGCCGACTTCGTGGTGCTGTGCACCAACACCATGCACAAGGTGGCCGACGCGATCAGCGAGGCGGTCTCCGTGCCGCTTCTGCACCTCGCCGACACCACGGCGGACGCCGTGACGACCGCGGGCATCAGCACCGTGGGGCTGCTCGGCACCGCCTTCACGATGGAGCAGTCCTTCTACCGCGACCGCCTCGCCGACCACGGCCTGACGGTCCTGGTGCCACCCGCGGAGGACCGGGCCGCCGTGCACCGGGTGATCTACGACGAGCTGTGCCTGGGCGTGGTGTCGGAGGGCGCGCGGACCTCCTACCAGGACGTCATCGCCCGCCTCGTGGACGCGGGAGCGGAGGGCGTGGTGCTGGGGTGCACCGAGATCGAGCTGTTGATCCAGCAGGAGCACAGCCCGGTCCCGGTGTTCCCCACGACGCTGCTGCACGCGCGGGCAGCGGTCGACCTGGCGCTTGCCTGACGCGCCGGCCGACCTGCTGCTCGCGGTCGTGCGTGGACGAGCTCGTCAGCGCGCGTACTGCACGGCGGCAGCCGCGTCGACGATGCCCCAGCCGAAGGCGGGGGAGTAGACCCCGGTGAGCGAGGTCAGCGGCTGACGAGCCGTGTCGAGCAGTGCGTCCTCCACGTTGTCGAGCGTGCGGCCCTGGGCGAACAGGAGCGCGGCCACCCCGGACACGTGCGGCGTCGCCATCGACGTACCGGCGTAGTAGTCGTAGTCGGACTGGCCGCAGGCTGCGGAGCCGGTGCCGACCGGGACCGTGGAGACGATGTCGTCCTCGCAGAACACCAGGCCGGCACCACCGGGGGCGGCGACCGCCTTGAGGTCCGGCTTGTTGGGCAGCTCGGAGTACCACGGCTTGGTCTCGTTGCGGTCGGTGGCGCCCACGCAGATCGCGCCGTCCTCCCACGCCGGGGTGTTGCAGATCGGCGTGGCGGTGTTGCCGGCCGCGGCGATGACGGCGACACCGTGGGCGGTCGCGTAGTCGACCGCGTCGACGGTGGTGGTGTCGATGCCGGTGATGGTCAGGGCCTGGATGCCCGGGTTGGCGCCGAGGCTCAGGTTGACCACGTCGGCGCCGTTGTCGACGGCCCACCGGATGCCGGCGGCGATCTGCTCGAAGGAGCCGGTGCCGTCCTCGAGGACCTTGACCGGCATGATCGTGGCGTCGGGCGCGACGCCGGCGATCCCGGTGCCGTTGTTCGCGACCGCGGCGATGATCCCGGCGACGTGGGTGCCGTGCTCGTCGCCGTTGTTGACGCCGTCCGGGCCGCGGAAGTCACCGTTGCCGCACGGCGCCGGGTCCTGCTTGGTGCACCCGGTGAACGTGGCGCCGCTGACCAGGTTGCCTTGGAGGTCGGGGTGGGAGAAGTCCACGCCGGTGTCCACCACTGCGACCGTCACACCCGCGCCGGTACTGGAGGGCCAGGCCGCCTCGGCGTGGATCTGGTCCAGGCCCCACTGCTGGGAGCGGAGCGGGTCGGTCGTGGTCGCCTGGCCGGCGGTCGTGGTGCCGGCCACGAGAGCCGCTGCGCCGAGCAGCGAGCCGGCAATGCGCGCGGGAGTGCGGAGGGTCATCGGGGGCATCCCTTCGGTCGGTGGGGGTCCTGGAGTCCCAAACGGTCGAAGGGGCGAAAGGTCACGTTCCGGGCACGCCGAGGTCCGGTAGGTCGGGCAGGTCCGGCAGGTCGGGCAGGTCGGGGAAGCCGGGGAAGTCGGGGAGGGTGAAGCAGAACCGACTGCCGCCACCTGGGTTCTCCTCGACCCAGATGCGGCCTCCGTGCCGATCGACGATCTTGGCGCAGATCGCGAGGCCGATCCCGGTGCCGGCGTACTTCCGGGGCGTCTCGAGTCGGTGGAACATCCCGAAGGCGCGTTCGCGGTCCTCGGGCGCGATGCCGATGCCGTTGTCGGCCACCGTTACCAGCCACCCGCCGTCCCGGCGTGAGCTGCCGACGTCGACCTGGGGGGTGACGCCGGCGTCGACGTACTTGACCGCGTTCGACAGCAGGTTCTGCAAGAGCTGTCCCATCTGGGTGCGGTCGGCCCGGACCCGCGGCAGCTGCCCGACCGTGACCCGCGCACCGGCCTTGTCGACCTCGGCCTCCAGCTGCTCGAGCACGTCCACCACGACGGCCCGCAGGTCGACCGGGTCCAACGGTCTGGCGTCGAGGGTGACGCGGCTGTAGGTGAGGAGGTCGCCGATCAGCGCCTGCATCCGCTCGCAGCCGGTGACGATCCTGTTGATGTGGTCGTCGGCGTGCGCATCCTCCAGGCCCCGGTCCTGGAGCAGCTGGGCGAACCCGTAGATCGTCTGCAGCGGCTGCGACAGGTCGTGGGAGGCGGTGTAGGCGAAGTCCTCCAGCTCCTTGTTGGAGCGCTCGAGCTCCTCGTGGGTGGCGGCGAGCTCCAGCTCGGCATGTTTGGCCGCGGTGTCGTCGAGGACCGAGACCACCGCACCCGCGGCCTCGCCCCGGGGGCCGGGCACCGGGTGGGCGCTGACCTTGACGTAGGTGCCGCGGTCGTCCGCACCGGTGATGAAGAGCTCCATGCCCTCCACGTGCTCACCGCGGCACGCCCGGGACAGGGGCAGGTCATCCTCCGGGACGGGCACCCGCCTGTCGGCGGCGCAGATCTGGCGGGTGCCAGGACTTGCTCCCAGGAGCGGTGTGCCGGCGAGGAGCCGGTCGGCCACGGGGTTGGCCATCACCAGCCGACCGAAGGGGTCGAACAGCGCGGCCCCGACGGGGTTGGAGGCGATCGCCGCCTCGAGAAGCTCGGTGGCCTCGGTCGTCGCCCCGGTCGCCGGTGCCCACACGAGGAGGACCTCGCCCGACGGCGTCGGGCGCACGTGTACGTCGCTGGGGGGCAGGGCCCGGGCCAGGTGCTGGCGGAGCCGTGCCGCGGTGGCGTCCGGGACGGCCACCCGGGTGCCGGCGTCCCAGCCGGTGTGCCTGCGCCCGGGCTCGTTGATGCGCTCCACCCGGAAGCCGGGCGGCGCCTCCTGCTCCCCGGACTGCGGCCGGAGCACGGCCGCCGGCTGGGTGATCGTCGCCAGCAGCAGGTCGAACCGGTCCTCGGCCAGCTGGTCGGCGGGCTGCTCGGTGAGCCGGTGGGCGGGCTGCTCGGTGAGCCAATCGGAGGGCTGCCCGGCGGGTTGCCCGGCGCCGATCTCGAGCTCGGGGAAGAGGGCCTCGAGCGCCGAGTACAGGTGCTGGGGATCGGGGCTCTTCTGCAGGTAGACGTCGGCGCCCGCGTCGACGGCCCTCTGGGCCATCCGCTCCGCGCTGAACGCGGACTGGATGACGATGCGCAGGTCCGGGAACATCCGCCGGAGCTCGGCGGCAGCCTCCGCGCCGTCCATCCGCGGCATCGCGAGGTCCAGGACCGCGGCGGCGGGCCGGGTGCGCTCGGCAGCCTCGACGGCGGCGCGCCCGTCGGGGACGTCGGCCACCACCTCGAACGCCCCGTGGAGGGTCAGCCACGACTTCACGAGGAAGCGGAGGTCGGGGTCGTCGTCAGCGACCAGCACCGACAACCGCCGCCGTGGTGGCCTGCCGTTCCGCTCCGCCGCACCCATCGCGTCCCTTTGAAGTCACTCGTCGACGGGTGCGAGCGATCCCGCGAGCACCACGCCTTCGCCGGTGATGTCGAACTCGTGCACGCCCGGGTCGTGCCGGGTGCCCCGCGACTTGATGACGGTCAGCGCCCGCTTGAGCACGGCGTGCTCGTGCACGTACTGCAGCAGGATCACGTTGTCCGCGAGGTGCGAGAAAGCCTCGTCGCTGAGCGACCGCACCCGGAACAGCTCGGGCAGCTCCATCGTGAACATGACGGCGATCCCGGCGCGGGTGCAGCGCTGGACGAAGGAGTAGACGAACTCCCGGAACCGTGAGGGGTCCGAGGCCACGATCTGCAGGTCGCCGAGGCTGTCGACGAGCAGGCGCCGTGCCCCGAGCCGCGCCATCCGCTCGAAGAGCTCCCACATCCACTCGTCGATGTAGAGGTCCACCGCGGACTGGTAGAAGTGCTCCACGTTGTCCTCGGCGAGGCTCCAGCCGAAGCCCGCCACGATCGTCTCGAGCTGGCTGGGGTTCTCCTGGAACGACGCGATGAGCGCCGGTTCTCCGGCGCGTGCCCCCGCGAACACGAAGTGCAGCCCCATCAGCGTCTTGCCGGACCCGGCCGGTCCCGCGACCAGCGTGGAGGAGCCCGCGAGCAGCCCACCTGAGAGCAGCTCGTCGACGGAGGCGACGCCGGTGGAGGCGCGGCCTGAGGGGTGCCAGTAGGTGGTCACGTCTGCCGGGTCGGCGAGCCGGGGGTAGACCCCGATGCCGTCCTCGTCGATGCGGCAGGCGTGCTTGCCCGACAGGAACCCGGACCCCCGGAGCTTGAGCACCTGCAGGTAGCGGTGCTCCCGAACCCCGCTGTCCTCGCGGGACAGGGAGAGGATCGAGTCCGCCACCGCGAACTCCGGCGCCGTTGCGATGTCGTCGGGGGTGTACTCGCCGATCCAGAACGTCGAGGCGGGGTAGGCCGTCAGCAGGTCTCCCAGCTCCGCCAGGAACGAGCGGAACTCGTGGGCGTCGCCGTACGCCGACAGTGCCCGGAAGGAGTCGATCGCGATCAGGCCCGGGCGGTGGCACTTGATGTCGGAGGCGACCCGGTCGACCACGGCGTCGAGGCCGCCCTTGCGCACCACGGGTCCGAGCGGTTCGTAGCGGACGAGGCTGCCGACCGCAGCGGGATCGAAGAACGACAGTGTCTGGCCGTAGCGGAGGAGCTTCTCGTGGGGCTCGGAGACGGTGGAGTAGTAGAGCGCGGGCCGGTCCTCGGTGGCGTTGTGGAAGAGGTACGCCACGGCGAGGATCGTCTTGCCGGTGCCGGGCGGGCCGATGACGAGGTTGATGGCGTTGGTGGGCAGACCCCCCTGCAGCACTCTGTCGAGCCGATCACTGCCGCTCCGGAGACGCTCCATCTCAGTCTCGCTCCCCGGACCGCAGGTAGGCGCTGGCGCCGAGCAGGTCCTTGATGGTGGAGATCAGGGCCAGCGGGTCCACGGGCTTGAGCAGGAACGCCTCGGCGCCCGCTGCGAGCGCCTCGTCCTCCCGGTCCAGGGTGGACACGGCGACGACGGCCGTCCGGGACACCTCGCGGAGGCGCCGGCAGAGCTCCAGTCCGGCGTACCCGGAGAGGGTCAGCTCGACGACGGCGATGTCGGGGCGCATGACTGCGGCACCGGCCTCCGCGTCCTGGGCGCTGCTGCACACCTCCACCGAGTAGCCCTCGGTGCGCAGGAAGTACTCCTCGAGGTCCGCGGCGTGCGGGTCGGGCTCCGCGAGCAGGACGAGGATCTGCGGTCCGTCGGTCGGGGGCTCCGGCGGCGGGCGCGTCCCGGGGCGGGACGCCGGGTCCCGGCCGGCGGCGAGGTCGCGGCCGACCCAGCGCAGCCGCTCGACGTCGTCGCGGGAGTAGAGCTGCTGGCCGCCGGGGCTCCGGCGAGGCTGGGGGAGGCGGTAACGGCTCTCCCACGCGCGGATGGTCTCTGCGCTCTCGCCGATCATCCGCTCAACAGCGGCCATGGCGTAGATGGCGCGCCCTCCCGGCATGTGTCGACGCTACGCCCGAACGTCCCGGCGGAAACAGGGACTTTCCGCACCTGTGCCCCGGCGTCGCTCAGACTGGCGTCGCTCAGACTGGCGTCGCTCAGACTGGCGTCGCTCAGACCGGCGTCGCTCAGACCGGGCCCGCTGCCGGCACCGTCGTGCCGGTCCCCCTGCGCGTGAGCCAGGACGCCCCGCAGGCCGCTTTGCTGTCGCGGCGCCGGCCGTCGGAGAGGTGCCAGAAGTCGTACTGCACCCGCCGATCGTCGAAGTCGACGACGCCGAAGCCGGTGTGCTGGTCCTCGTGGTACTTCACCCAGGGGTTGTTGGCGGCCAGGTTGCCCTCCAGGACCGTGGCGAGCACGTCGCCCGACCCCGGCATCACCGAGCTCGCCGAGCTCCGCAAGGACGGGGAGGAGATGCCGGGGCAGATGTACTCCACCGCCGCGGTCCGCCCGTCGAGCCGGTAGTCGCCGGTGTCGACCGGGATCTCGCAGGCATAGCTCTCGTGCACGTCACCGGTCAGGATCACCACGTCGTCGACCTCGGCGATGCCGCGGATGATGCGGTCGCGCTCGGCGGCGTACCCGTTCCAGTCGTCGACGTACGCCGTCAGGGCCGGGGTCGGGACGCCGGCCGTCACCGGCGACAGGACCGCCTCGATCGCCGACGGGACGCCGGGTCCCAGGGCGAGCGGGAAGAACGGGACCTGGTTGCCGAGCACCTTCCAGGTCGCCGTGCTGGCCTTGAGACCGCGGACCAGCCAGTGGTGCTGCTCGTCGCCCAGCATCGTGCGCGACGGGTCGTTGACCGCGGGGTCGGCCGACCCGTAGCTGAACGCAACGCTCTGCACCGGCTCGTCACGGAACCGGCGCTCGTCGAGCATCCAGAGGTCGACGTGCCTGCCGTAGCGGAGCCGGCGACGGATCCGGAACCAGTCGTCGGGGTCGGTGTGCCGCACCGGCAGCCACTCCAGCCAGGCGCGGCGACCGGCGCGTGCCCGCCGGGGCCACGGGCCCTCGCCCTCGTTGTGGTTCTCCGCGCCGCCCTTCCAGGTGTCGTTGGCGATCTCGTGGTCGTCCCACACCGCGATGACCGGGTGCGCCGCGTGGAACGCCTGGAGGTCGCGGTCGAGCTTGTAGCAGCCGTGCCGCTCGCGGTAGTCGGCGAGGGTGAGGCACTCCGCGCGCGGCTCGGCCACCCGCACCGTCGCCGGCTGGACGCCCGGGACCAGCGGGCCGTCGGGGCCGTACTCGTAGATGTAGTCGCCGAGGTGGAGCACCGCGTCGAGGTCGTCCCGCGCGGCCAGGTGGCGGTAGCCGGCGAAGAAGCCCCAGCCGTAGTTGGCGCACGACACGACACCGAAGCGGACGCCGGCCAGTGCGTGGGGCGCGGGTGCGGTGCGGGTGCGGCCCACACGGGAGGTGTGGCCGAGTGCCTCGAAGCGGTACCAGTACGTCGTCGCCGGCCGGAGCCCGCGTACGTCGACGTGGACGGTGTGGTCCCGCGCAGGGCCCGTGACGGTCGTGCCCCGGGCGACCTGCCGGCGGAAGTCCTCGTCCAGCGCGACCTGCCAACGGACGCGTACCTTCGGACCCCTGCCCGACCCGGGCTGTGCGGCGTCGTCCGGCGTGACCCGGGTCCACAGCACGACGCCGTTCGGCAGCGGGTCTCCCGAGGCGACACCGTGACGGAAGGCCGACCCGGCTGCCTCCGCGGGAAGCGGGGCGCCCGTGGCCGCCACCGCCCCGACCGCAGCAGCGGAGAGCACCTGGCGTCTCGTCAGGTCGGACATGCGCGGCTCCTCTCGCCGGCTCCTCCGGCTGGCGGCTCAACGACTCGTGCCCCGCACCGTTACGACGGGTCGTCGCCGACAGGAGGTCCGTGGATCGAGCGCTGACGAGACGCCCGGGACGCGTGGCGCTGAGCGGCCCCGTTGGTTGGCGTGCGTGCGATGGGGCCACTCGAGGACGCGTTGGACGAACTCGTGGCGCGGGATGGCTTCTCGGGTGTCGTCAGCATCGAGCGGGCAGGGGAGACCGAGCTCCTCAGGGCCTGCGGGTACGCCGACCGGGCGCACGGCGTACCGAACACGACGGAGACGCAGCTCGCGATCGCGAGCGGAGCCAAGACGCTGACCGCGCTCACGGTGATGTGCCTCGTGGAGCGGGGGACCCTCGAGCTGGGGGCAGCCGCGCGCTCGCTGCTCCGCGACGACCTGCCGCTCGTCGCGGACGACGTCACGGTCGAGCACCTGCTGGCTCACCGGTCGGGGATCGGTGACTACTTCGACGAGGACGCGGTCACCGACATCACCGACTACGTGATGCCGGTCCCGGTGCACCGCCTCGTCAGCACCGAGGACTACCTCGCGGTGCTGGAGGGACACGCCACCGTGTTCCCGCCCGGAGAGCGGTACGCCTACAACAACGGTGGATACGTGGTGCTGGCGCTCCTGGCTGAGCGGGCCAGCGGGGTGGCGTTCCGCGAGCTGGTCCGCACGCTCGTCTGCGAGCCGGCCGGCATGGGGGACACCGCGTTCCTGAGGTCGGACGAGCTCCCGGGCCGTGCGGCTCGTGGCTACCTGCACCGCGACGGCCTGCGCACCAACGTGCTGCACCTGCCGGTGCGGGGGAGCGGGGACGGCGGCGCCTACTCCACGGTCGCCGACCTCAGCGCCTTCTGGGAGTCGCTGCTCGCCGGGCGGATCGTCGCCCCCGCGCTCGTCAGCGAGATGCTGCGCCCGCGGAGCTGACCTGCACCGTGGTGTCGAACTGGACCGACGGGACCTGGCCGGTGGTGCGGCTGCTCACGGAGCGGCTCGGCTTCTGACGCCGCCTGCGGCCCGCCGGTAACGTCCGAGCCATGAGTGATCCCAGCACGGGTCAGGACGCCCCCGACACCGGCGGCGCGGCCGCGTGGCGGCGGCCGGCGTACGACGGTCCCGACTCGCCGTACCGCCACGTGCGCCGACCCTCGGGCGCCCGGCGATCGGAGGACGTGCCCGACTACCGAACGCTGACCTACGAGGTCGACGGGCGCGTCGCGCGACTGACGTTCAACCGGCCGGAGCAGGGGAACTCGATCACCACCGACACCCCGGTCGAGCTGGCCGACGCCGTCGAGCGCGCGGACCTCGACCCGCGGGTGCACGTGATCGTGCTGAGCGGCCGCGGCAAGGGGTTCTGCGGCGGCTACGACCTCGCGGCGTCGGCGGAGAACCTCACCGACGGCGGGATGGGCGGGGGCGGGATGGCCCAAGGGGGAATGGGGAGCGCCGACCGGTTTGCCGGCACCGCGCTCGACCCCGCCGTGCTCGCGGCCAACCACGACCCGGCGGGCACCTGGGACCCGATGGTCGACTACGCGATGATGAGCCGGTTCACCAAGGGCTTCGCGAGCCTGATGTACGCCGACAAGCCGACCGTCGCGAAGATCCACGGGTTCTGCGTGGCCGGCGGCACCGACATCGCCCTGCACTGCGACCAGATCGTCATCGCCGCGGACGCCAAGATCGGCTACCCCCCGACCCGGGTCTGGGGGGTGCCGAGCGCCGGGCTGTGGGCGCACCGGCTCGGCGACCAGCGGGCCAAGCGACTGCTGCTCACCGGGGACTGCCTCTCCGGTCGCGAGGCGGCCGAGTGGGGCCTGGCGATCGAGGCGCCTGCGCGCGAGGAGCTCGACGAGCGCACCGAGGCGCTCGTGCAGCGGATCGCCGCGATGCCGCTGAACCAGCTGGTCATGGTCAAGCTGGCGCTGAGCTCCGCGCTGCAGGCGCAGGGCGTGGAGACCAGCCGGATGATCAGCACGGTCTTCGACGGCATCGCCCGGCACACCCGGGAGGGCTACGCCTTCCAGCAGCGCGCGGCTGAGGTCGGGTTCCGGCAGGCCGTGCGGGAGCGTGACGCCGCGCCGTACGACGACCCGGGGCCGTCGACGAACAAGGGCTGATCGTCGGGCCGAGGCCGACCCTCTGGTCGAGCGGGCGGTCAGCCGCCGCTCTCGTCGGTGATGGGCCAGCAGTTGCCGTTCGGCAGCTCAGCGAGCTGGTGGGAGCCGTTCGCCACCCGCACACACAGCGAAGGGGGCGGGCCTCCGGGGCTGCCGATCTCCTCCGGGGTGCCCGTGAACGAGGTGGGGTGGTCCCAGATCTTCCACTTGCCGCCGCCGTCGGAGAACGGGCCGGCGGTGCCTGCCGTCCGGGGAGGCTGGTTGCTGCTGAACACGTGCAGGTGGTCGGCGGCGAAGTCGAACGCCGCGCCGCCCGTGGACGCACTGCTCGTGTAGGTCGCCGTGACCTTCTGCCCGTCCCAGGTGGCGCTCTGGAAGCACGCCCATGCCGGCTTGGCCCGGATGGCCTCGGTGCACTGCTGACCTTGCGCCTGGAGGACCATCTCGTCGGCGACGTCGGAGACCCCGGGGACCGCGGAGACGGCGGAGACGACCGCGGCCCGGGTCGTGTCGTCGAACACCAGCCCGCCGAGGGTCACGGTGGTGTCGGCGAGCGTGACCGTGAGGGTGCTGAGCGCGTGGTCGTAGGAGTCGTCGGCGGCCGTCGTGACGTCGGCCTGGGTGGGCGCGCCGGCCGAGGGGGACGCCGAGGCACCGGCTGCCGACGGCTTGTCGTCGGCTCCTCCCGACAGCGTGACGTAGGCGGCGCCACCGGCCGCGGCAAGGACCAGCACGGCGAGTGCCGGCACGAGCTTGCGACGGCGGCTCGCGGCGGTCGGTGCGGGGTCGGCCGCTGCCGGGACGCCGGGAGCCGGCTCGCCCATTGCCGGACCTGGTGCCGGACCTGGTGCCGGGCCTGGTGCCGGGCCTGGTGGCGGGTCTGGTGGCGGCGTGGCTGCGGGTGCGGCTTCGGCGACAGGTACGGCGGCAGGGGGAGGCACGGGCGCCGGTGGAGGTGCGGCGGCGGGGGGAGGTGCGGGCGACGGTTGGGGGGACGGGCTCGGGGCGGGTGTCGCCGGGACGAGGGGATGCGGGCCGGCCGCTGCAGCGGCGTACGCGGCACCGAGAGCCACCGCATGCTTGGGGTGGGTGTCGACGGCCACCGGGCGACCCAGCTCGGCGCCGACCAGCTGCGCGACCAGGGGGATGCGCGACGAGCCTCCGACGAGGAGGACGGTGCTCACGTCCTCGGGAGACAGGCCCGCTGAGCCGAAGGCACGCCGCATGGCGCCGATGCTGTCGTTGAGGCTGGGGCGGATCATCGCCTCGAACTCGGACCGGGTCAGCCGGACCTCGGTCTGCACGTTGGGGAGCAGGACCGAGATCGACACGTCGGAGTCGGTCGACAGCGCCTCCTTCGCCGAGACGCAGTCCTGGCGGAGCCGGGCCACCGCCGACATCGCGACGGGGTCGTCCTCGTCGAGATCGGCCAGCTGCCCCTTGAGGCTGCGCGCCACGTGGGCGAAGACGGCGGCGTCGAAGTCGATGCCGCCGAGGCGCTCGATCCCCTCGGGCCGGCCGATGATCTCGAAGCTGTCTGCGGTCTTGCGCAGGATCGCGGCGTCGAACGTGCCGCCGCCGAGGTCGTAGACCGCCACCACCTGGCCGGGCTGCACCTCCCGCTCGCTCGCGTAGAACATCGCTGCGGCCTCGGGTTCGGTGAGGAACGTCGCCACGCCGAGGTCGGCGATGCGGACGGCCTGGGCCAGGAGGTCCTGCTTGTACTGGCCCCAGTTGGCGGGGTGGCAGACCGCGAGGTGTGTCGGGGCGCCGCCTTCGCGGGCGGTGACCTCGTCGGCCACCCACCGCAGCAGGCGCGCCATCAACGCCTCCGCGGACTGGGGAGAGCCGCCGAGGAAGATCGGGGTGGTGTCGCCGACCCGGCGCTTGAACTCCCGCGCCACGCGGTCGGGCTCGGTCAGGCCGCGACGGCTGGCGGCCTCCCCGGTCAGGATGGACTCGTCGTCCTTGAGCAGCAGCACCGACGGGATGGCGGCGGACTGGTTGCCCAGGCTGGCGATGCTGAGGCGGCCGTCCTTGTAGGTGGCCGCCGCGGTGTAAGTGGTTCCCAGGTCTACGCCGAGCGCATACGCCATGTGGCTTCCCTCTGCTCAGTGGAGGACCCAACTAGCCCACCCACCGCTTGCATCTTATCCATCTCGGCAACACGTGGTCTGCTGGCAGGCAGCGGCCCCCGCCGCCATCTCTCGATGCCTCCTTGAAGGAACGCTCATGACTCAGACAAGCCCGGGAGGCACCGACCCGGTCGTTGCCACCGAGACCACCGACATGGCGCCGCCACCTGAGGGCGGTGGCGAGGGCGCCCCCGTGTGGGGAGCCGACGGGGACGAGAACGACGTCCCCACCGGACGGAACAGACCGGAGACGCAGCAGGGACAGGTCGACGTCCTCGAGTGGATCGTGACCGCCTGCACCGGCTTCTTCACCAGCGACGAGGAGACCATCCGAACCTTCGGCGAGGATCCGGGGGGATGGTGCGGGGCCAACCTGCCGCCGGGCTGCGGGCCCCAGGACATCTCGCGCGCCATGCCGGAGATCATGGAGCGCTGCGGTGGGGGCAACGGGGGCAGCGAGTCCAGCCACTACCTCTCCCGCTACTGCGGGACGTTCTCGCAGAATTCCTCGAGCTCCTACTCGCACCAGAGCTCCTCCGGACGGGGGCTCGGTGCACTACGAGAGCGGCACCCACTGCGCGTGCGACACCGTGGTGAACGAGATCTGCTACACGGTGAACGTCTACCACCAGACCAACATCTACAGCCATGTCGAGAACGGGACCTCGACCGGCTGCTTCGGTGACGGGACGCCGTGCACCACCATCGAGCTCGACGACGACTTCGGGTGCCACTACCCCGAGGAGGTCCCGGTCTGGGACCCCGATGCTCCGACCGACACGTGGGCGACCCCCACCGGAGGGATACCGACCTTCGGGGTCGCGACCGAGACGGCGGACATGGCCCCGGCCGCCGACCCGCCCGGCACCCGCTCCGACACCAGCCTGACCAACCCGACCGCCACCCCGAGCGGCTCGATGCCGGCCGGGGCGCGGCCCCCGGCAGAAGCGATGGTCGAGACCATCCAGGAGGTGCCCGCGGAGTCGCTGCTCACCGGCGCCGCCCCTCCGCCCCCGGACGCAGGCGTCGAGACCGGTGACGTGCTCGCACCGCCCGCGACGGAGTCCGGGACGACCGGCGTCTCGCCCGAGGCGCCGGGTGATCTGCCGGGGGATCAACCGGGCCTCGGAGGGGACGAGCTGGGAGCCGGCGGGTTCGGAACGGGCGCCGCGCCCGAGCCGGACGCAGGGACGCCGGTCGACGGAGACCCGTTCCCGGTGGCCTCGGAGGACCCCTCGATGGCGGGCCCCGAGACCCAGACCGATCAGCTACCGACCGACGAGCTCCCGACCACGGTGATCGCCGAGGAGCCCGACCTGGACCCCGTGCCGCCACCGGTCGAGGAGGCACCGGCGGACTACGCGCCGGAGCCGGTCACGGCGGACGCCGGCGCGGGCAACGAGGACGAGGGCTGAGCATGGGCGCAGCGACGGCGTCGCCGAGCCGGTGACCGCGTCGCCGGCCGCCCCTCCCGGGGTGCCCGCCACCGTCCAACGCGCCCTTGCGGTGGCCGGCCAGGCGCGGGCGGCGGCCAAAGCGTACGGTCGGCCCGACCTCGCCGCGCGCATCGAGCGGTCGGTGCAGCGACTCCTCAGCCCGGAGCTGCACGTCCTCGTGGTGGGCGAGTTCAAGCAGGGCAAGAGCACGCTGGTCAACGCCCTGGTCGGCGCCGAGGTGTGCCCCGTCGACGACGACATCAGCACCGCGGTACCCACCGCCCTGCGCTGGTCGGAGGAGGCCACGGCACACGCCCTGCTGAGGCGGGTCGACTCCGTGGCCGGCGATCGCACGCCGGCCGAGCGGGTGAGCATCAGCGTCGACGACCTCGCCGACTACGCGGTGGAGGGGCCGGTCGGCGGGGACGGGCCTGCCCACGGTGAGCGTGAGGTGGAGTCCCTCGAGGTCGGGCTCCCCAGCCCGCTGCTCCGTGACGGCATGGTGCTCGTCGACACCCCGGCGTCGGCGGCCTGGGATCGGCGCACGGCGCCATCACCGTCGGCGCCCTCCCCATGGCCGAGGCGGTGGTGTTCGTCTCCGACGCCGGGCAGGAGCTCACCGCCACCGAGATGGAGTTCCTCACCCTCGCGCGGTCGATGTGCCCCAACCTGGTCTGCGTCCTCACCAAGACCGACTTCTACCCGGCCTACCGCAAGATCCTCGGGCTCGACGTCGACCACCTCGCGGACCGGGCCGTCGACGTCGAGGTGCTCACGGTGTCCTCCGACGTCCACCGGCTCGCGGTCGACACCGGCGACGGCGCACTCGGCCAGGAGTCCGGGATCCCGGCACTCGCCGAGCACCTGCGGGGTGCCGTCGTCGGCCGTGCCCAGGCGTTGGCGGTCGCGGCCGTGGCCCGGGACCTCCACCTGGTGATCGACCAGCTGGAGGCGCACTTCCGGGCCATCGCCGACTCGCTGGACAACCCGGAGAAGGTGGCCGCGCGTCAGGCCGAGATGCAGGCCGCCAAGGCGAGGGCCGACGAGCTGAAGAGCCGGGCCGCACGCTGGCAGGTGACCCTCAACGACGGGGTCACCGACCTCAACACCGAGGTCGACCACGACCTCCGGCTGCGGTTCCGTCACATCAACCAGGAGAGCGACGTCGCCATCGACGCCGGCGACCCCGCCGACACGTGGGCGGAGTTCGAGCCGTGGCTGTACCGGCGTACCGCCCAGGACCTGGTGGCCAACTACCAGTTCCTCCAGGCCCGGGCGCGCGAGCTCGTCGACCAGGTCGCCGAGCACTTCGAGCTGGCGGAGGGGGCGCTCGACCTGGACCTGGACCCGAGGGACGCGACGGTCGCCATCGACCGCGCCGAGGTGGCCGCCGAGCTCGACGTGTCCAAGCCGGGCGTGACCTCCCAGGTGATGAGCGGTGTCAAGGGCAGCTACTACGGCATGCTGATGTTCGGAGCGCTCGGCGCGATGGCCGGCCTGGCGCTCGGGCCGATCCCCATGGGGATCGGCCTGCTCATGGGTCGCAAGCAGGTGCGCGACGAGAAGGACCGTCAGCTCACCGGTCGGCGCGGCCAGGCCCGCAACGCGCAGCGCAAGTACCTCGACGAGGTCTCCTTCCACGCCAACAAGGACTCGCGGGACTCGCTGCGCCGCATCCACCGCCTCGTCCGGGACCACTTCACCACGCAGGCGGAGGAGCAGTCGCAGAGCCTCAACGAGATGCTGGTGGCGGTGCAGGCCGCGGCCCGGGTGGACCAGGAGGGGCGCGCGAAGAAGTCGGCGGACGTGAAGGCGGAGCTGGGTCGGCTGGCTACGCTCCGGGCCCAGGCCGAGCAGGTCGGCCCGCGCACGTGACGACGAGCGCTCACCGGCCGCCCAGCCTGCTGCAGAGCGTGCGCACGCTCCTGCACGACGCCGTGGCCACGTTCGCGGGGACCCCGGAGGAGCCCGCTCTGCGCGAGGTGCTGGCTCGCCTGGACGAGCCGCTGCGCGTGGCGATCGCGGGCAAGGTCAAGGCAGGCAAGTCCACGATGCTCAACGCGCTGGTCGGTGAGGAGCTGGCCGCCACCGACGAAGGGCGAGTGCACCAAGATCGTCACGTGGTACCGCCACGGGACCACGTACCGGGTTGTCATGGAGCCGCACGAGGGCGATCCCGTCCAGGTGCCCTTCCGCCACGACGAGGGCGCGATCGACGTGATGCTCGGAGCGACGAAGGCCGAGGAGGTCGCGCGCCTGCTGGTGGACTGGCCGACCACGAGGCTCGAGCGGATGACGCTGATCGACACGCCGGGGATCGGCTCGCTGTCGGACGACGTCTCGCAACGAGCCGTCGCCTTCCTGACCCCGGAGGACGACCGGGTCACGGCTGCGGACGCGGTCCTGTACCTGATGAGGCACCTCCACGCCTCCGACGTCGGCTTCCTGGAGGCCTTCCACGACGAGGAGGTCTCCCAGGCCACGCCGGTCAACGCGATCGCGGTGCTGTCGCGGGCTGACGAGGTCGGCGTGGGTCGGCTCGACGCCATGGAGTCGGCCGCCCGGATCGCGGCCCGCTACCGCAACGACCCCAAGGTGCGCCGCCTCGCGCAGACCGTGGTGCCGGTGGCGGGGCTGCTCGCCTGCTCGGGTGCGACGCTGCGCCAGATCGAGTTCGACGCGCTCCGGTCGCTGGCCGCCGTACCGCCGGAGGAGCAGCGGTCCCTGCTGCTCTCGGTGGACCGGTTCCGCGAGGCCCCCACCACCTCCGGGCTGACCTCGCTCGAACGCGAGGCGCTCCTGGAGCGGCTGGGGCTGTTCGGCGTGCGGTTGTCCATCGACCTGATCCAGCGCGGAGGCGTGGACACCGCCGGGCGGTTGGCCGCCGAGCTGGTCGAGCGCAGCGGCCTCGACCAGCTGCGAAGCGTGCTGCTGGCCCAGTTCGGCGAGCGTCGCGACGTGCTCAAGGCGCGGTCCGGGCTCCTCGCCGTCGAGGCCGCCTTGCACCGGCACCCGTCGGTCGACGCCGGATCACTGGCCGCCGATGCCGAGCGGATCTCGGCGAGCGCGCACGAGTTCGCCGAGCTCCGGCTGCTCAACGCGCTGCGCGTCGGGACCCTGGCGGTCAGGAGCGACGACGTCGCGGAGATCGAGCGGTTGGTGGGCGCCGGCGGGTCCAGCGCCACGGCCCGCCTCGGCCTCCCGGCGGAGGCGGACGCGGCGGAGGTCACCGGACGTGCGCGGGAGTCGATGGCCAAGTGGCGGCGCCGGTCGGAGAGTCCGCTGAGTGATCCGGACATGGCCGCGGCGGCGCGGATCCTCGTGCGCACCTGCGAGGGGATGCTCGCCGCCACCGGCTGAGCCTCGCACTGTGGACGCGGGTGGCCAGCCGACCGCGGAGCCCTTCCGCGTGACACGTCGCCGTGCGGGTCGTTGGTCGAGGCATGAGAGGTCGCCGTACGTCGTTGCTGATCGCCGGTCTGGTGGGGGCCGTCCTGGCGCTCGCGCCCGCCGCCGCACCCGCCGCGCCCGCCGCCGCACCCGCCGCGCCCGCCGCCGCACCCGCCGCTCCCGGCGACGTGCCGACGCCCGAGCTCAGCAAGCCACCTGCCGGCGTCCACGGGCACCCGCTGTGGGACTCCTGGCACGAGCTGAAGTCGTTCGGCTACCGGCAGCGGGAGTACTTCGTCTCCGGGACCGCCCGGGCGCTCGACGGCAGCACCGCGCCGTACACCACGCGGATCGTGGTGTTCCGTCCGCGCCACGAGAAGCGCTTCAACGGCTCGGTGATGCTGGACTGGGTCAACGTCACCGCGCAGTTCGAGAACGCCGTGGACACCCTCGAGGCCCGCGAGATGCTGCTGCGCGAGGGCTGGGCGTTCGTGCACGTCAGTGCGCAGAAGGCGGGGCTGTGCTGCTCGCCGCTGACGCCGCAGGTCTGGGACCCGGTGCGGTACGCCGCGATCGACCACCCGGGGGACGACTACGCCGCGGACATGTTCAGCCAGATCGCCAAGGCGATCCGGTCCCACCCCGGCGGTCTCGACCCGATGCGCGGGCTGAAGGTCCGCCGCGTCATCGCCGCCGGGCAGTCGCAGTCCGCCGACAAGCTCTACGACTACGTGGTGCACAACCAGGACGACGCGCAGGTCATCGACGGGTTCCTCATCCACGGCAACGGCACGGTGAAGAAGACCTTCCCCGAGCCGCTGACGGTGCCGGTGTTCAACCTGCTCTCCGACCGCGAGGCGGAGCCGCCGGCCCCGACCGACGACCCGTTGTACCGGCTGTGGGAGGTGGCGGCGACCGCACACTCCGACTACTTCATCGGGACCCAGTCTGTGCAGGGCAACGGCCGGCGGGTGGCGGACCAGCCGCCGACGGACCATGCCGGCTACCGGGACATCATGCACGCGGCCGGGAACTACGGGCAGCTGCCAGACCCGTTGTACGGCACCTGCACGCTCGCCGGCGCCACCATGCCGATGCACTACGCCACGTCGTCGGCGCTGCACTGGCTCGACCGGTGGGTGCGCACGGGGAAGCGGCCGCCGGCTGCGCCGCGCTACGAGTTCGACGCCGAGGGGTCGCTGGCGAAGGACGAGTTCGGCAACACCCTGGGCGGGGTGCGGCTGCCGCCGGTGGAGGTGCCGGTGGCGACGTACGAGAGCACCTCGTGCAACCTCGGCGGGATCACGGTGCCGTTCACCGACGCGCAGGTGCGGGAGCTCTACCCGTCGTTCGCCGTCTACCAGGCGAAGATGCGTCGGGCGACCGACCGGGCCGTGCGCCGCGGCTGGGTGCTGCGACCGGACGCGAAGGACCAGATGCGGCGGGTCTGCGACATCCGGTCGCGCTACCCCGCCGACGACCGCGGGACCTGCCGGTCCTACACGCCGCCCCGGTTCGGCGGGGGCCCGCGGACCTGACCCATGCCGGAGCGCGATGTCTCATGCGCTCCGGCACAGGCGGCAGGGTGCGGGCGGCTACTGCTTGTCCACCGACTTCGAACTTCAACGCGAAGGTCGGCGTCGCCATCCCGGACTTGTCCAGCAGACTCTGCTCCTGGATGCACTGCCGAGAAGTGAGTACGCTTCCTCACGTCACCGAGGACAGCCAAGGTGTTGGATGGGCACATGAGGCGTTCGGCGGCCTGGTTGGCCGGGATCATCGTCGTGCTGGTCATGGTCTTCTACCTGGGCGGAGGCTGGTACTTCTCCGGGCAGATCGAGTCCGGGGCTCTCGACGTGCGGCACGATCAGGAGCCGACGTTGAACGTCGTCGCGGTGGACGGCGACCGCGTCACCCTGGAGGTCAGGGAGAACGCTCCCGAGCAGCCTGCCCTGGACAGCGACATGACCTACGGGCTGGCCTGGGACGGGGGCTACGGCCGACTCGTCGGCAGCGCGGAGACGACCGGGGGCGGTGTGACGCGGCGGTTCAGGGTGCTGGAAGGTCGGCAGCCGGAGGTCGGTGACCAGGCTCGACTCAACCGGGACGCGTACCCGGGAGACGACCCCGCCCTCGGCGTCGGCGAGCCGCTGCGCGAGGTCAGCTACACCAGCGGTGACAAGAAGTTCCCCGCATGGTTCGTGCCCGGCCGGGGCGGGACGTGGGTCGTGCTGGTGCACGGAGGACTCGGCGCGGACCGGGAGGAGCCGCTGCGGGCGATGCGGGTGACCACGCAGCTGGGGATGCCGTCCTTGGACATCACCTACCGCAACGACCTGGGTGCACCGCAGGACCCGAGCGGTCAGTACCGCTACGGGCGCACCGAGTGGCGCGACCTCGAAGGGGCCGTGCGGTACGCCGTGGACCACGGTGCGAAGGAGGTCGTCCTGGTGGGCTTCAGCATGGGTGGGGCCATCACTGCGGCCTTTCTCGAGAACTCCGAGCTGGCGTCCGAGGTGAGCAGAGTGGTGCTCGACTCTCCCGCACTGGACCTGAGGACCATGATCGAGTACGGCGCCTCGCAGCGCAGCCTGCCGGTGATCGGCACGGTGCCTGGGTCGCTGGTGTGGACCGCGGAGCAGATCAGCGCGGTGCGCGACGACGTGGACTGGGACGCCGTCGACTACCTCGACGACTCGGAGTGGCTGACGGTGCCGGCCCTGGTCTTCCACGGCGCCGATGACCTCAGGGTGCCCGTGAGCCTGAGCCGGAGGCTGGCCGCGGACCATCCCGAGACCGTGACCCTGGAGGTCGTCGGCGGAGCGGGGCACGTCGAGTCGTGGAACGCTGACCCGGCCGGCTACGAGCAGACTCTCGAGAGCTTCTTGAAGGCGTCATGAGGCTCACCCCCAGCACCAGGTCGGAGCCGGCGGCGCTGGCGGTGGAGACGACCATGTTCCGCGGTCTCGGGGTCGTCCGCGTGGTCCTTCTGGGATACGCGCTCTACTGGGACACCACCAGCCGTTGGGAGGAGTACCGCGAGGGCCGTCCGAGGCTCGCCGCCACCCTCCTCGCGCTGCTCGTGGTGTGGACGCTCGTCACGTGGTTGGCCTACCGGAGACCCTCGCGGCGCACTCCGGCCCTCCTGGTGGCAGACCTCGCGATCGCGGTGTCCCTGATGCTCCTGAGCCCGTACCTGCAGGGCGCACACCGGGTCGACGCCACGTTGCCGACCTTCTGGGTGTTCGGTGTGCTGGGGGCTTGGGCGGTGCGGTTCCAGGTGGGCGGCGGGCTGGTGGCTGCCGCGGCGCTGACCTGCGCCGACCTGGCGGTCAAGGTCGACCCGGGCGCGGGCTACGAGCTGCGGAGCACGACGCTTCAGAACGTGATGCTGCTGTGGATCGGCGGTGGAACCATCGGGTACCTGACCCGTCTGCTGCAGCGGACCGCGGTCGCTCGCGACCTGGCCGAGCGGCGGGCAGCGGCCGTCGAGGAGCGGGCCCGTCTGGGCCGCGCCGTCCACGACGGGACCCTCCAGATCCTCGCACTGGTCCAGCGACGCGGCCAGGAGCTCGGTGGCGAGTTCGCCGAGCTGGGGAAGGTGGCGGGGGAGCAGGAGGCGTCCCTGCGGGCCCTCATCCAGGGGGATGCGCGGGCCCTCCTGCAGTCTGCCGGGGGCGCCGGAGAAGGGGACCTGGTGGCGGAGCTGTTCGCCTTCCACTCTGCGACGGTGACCGTCTCCGGTCCCGAGACGCCCGTCGTCCTCCCCCAGCGCGTCGTCGACGAGGTGAAGGCGGCCGTGGCGGAGTGCCTGACCAACGTGCGGCGGCACGTCGGGCACGACGCCCATGCCTGGGTCCTCATCGAGGACCTCGGTCATCGTGTGGTGGTGAGCGTCCGCGATGACGGACCGGGCATCGACCCGGGCCGGTTGGCCGCAGCCCGGGCCGAGGGCCGGCTCGGGGTGCAGCAGTCGATCTGCGGCCGCCTCGCCGCGCTGGGTGGCACCGCCCGGCTGACGACCGCTCCCGGCCAGGGAGTCGAGTGGGAGCTGACCATGCCCCGACAAGGCCGCTGAGTAGGCGCTCGTTTCGCGGCGCCCGGTGATGGGGAGGTGGCGGGGGGAGAAGAAGGAGGGGTGCTGGTGCGAGCACTCACGGTGGTCCCGGGACGAGCGGGATCGGTGGCAGTCGAGGAGCGACCCGAACCCGTCCCGACGGATGGTGACCTGCTGGTCGAGGCGATTGCCATGGGGGTGTGCGGCACCGACCGGGAGATCGCGGCGGGGGAGTACGGCTGGGCGCCTCCGGGCAGTGACCGGCTGGTGCTGGGGCACGAGTCCCTCGGGCGCGTGCTCGAGGCACCGGGCGGCAGCGGGTTCAGCGCCGGTGACCTGGTGGCCGGGGTGGTACGCCGACCCGACCCGGTGCCCTGCGGCGCCTGCGCCGTGGGGGAGTTCGACATGTGCCGCAACGGCCGCTACACCGAGCGCGGCATCAAGGAGATCGACGGGTACGGCTCTGAACGGTGGACCGTCGACCCGGCGTACGCCGTACGCGTCGACCCGGCGCTCGGGCTCTGTGGAGTGCTCACCGAGCCGGCGAGCGTGGTGGCCAAGGCCTGGGAGCAGGTGGAGAAGATCGGGAGCCGGGCCTGGTTCGACCCCCGCAGCGTGCTGGTGACCGGTGCCGGCCCGATCGGCCTGCTGGCCGCGCTGCTGGGCACCCAGCGAGGACTCGACGTGCACGTGCTGGACCGGGTGACCGACGGGCCGAAGCCGGGGCTGGTCGCCGACCTGGGCGCCACGTACCACACCGGCACGGTCGCGGAGATCGCCGAGCACGTCGAGCCGGACGTGGTGATCGAGGGCACCGGGGTGGGGTCGCTGGTCTTCGACGCGCTGACGGTCACCGGCCGCTACGGCATCGTCTGCCTCACCGGGGTCTCGCCGAAGGGGCGATCCCTGACCGTCGACGCCGGGTCCATCAACCGCGAGGTGGTGCTGGAGAACGACGCCGTGGTCGGGTCGGTGAACGCCAACCTGCGGCACTACCGGCAGGGCGCCGAGGCGCTCGCCGCGGCCGACCAGGGCTGGCTGCGCCGGCTCATCACGCGTTCGGTCACCGTCGACCAGTTCGGTGAGGCGGTGCAGCCCCGCCCGGACGACGTGAAGACGGTGGTCGAGCTCGCCGCCCTCGACAGCTGACCCGGCTCAGCCGGTGCCGGCGAGGGACACCAGCGCGACGCCGGCCAGGGCGGCGGCCACACCGACGTACTGGATGCGGAGCAGCCGCTCGTGCAGGACGGCGCCGGCCAGCAGCACCGTGACCACGGGGTAGAGCGAGGCGAGCACCGCGGTGACGCTCACGTAGCCGAGCTGGCTGGCGAAGCCGTAGAGCAGGTTCGCCGACACGTCGCCGATCCCCAGGACGATGAGGGGCCCCAGGTCGGCCGTGCGCAGCCCTCCGACGCCGCGGGTGAGGGCGGCTGCGACCGTGAAGCCCGTGACGCTCGCCAGGCGCATGCCCCACATGGTCATCACGACGTCGGTCTCCGCGCCCCGCGCGACGAAGAGCATGGTGAGGCCGAAACCGAGCCCCGCCACCGCGGCAAGCAGCACAGATCGCCCCCCGGCCCTGCCCTGCAGCTCCGGGCCGCTGGCCGCGACCGCGCCCAGCAGGGCCAGCGCGATGCCGGCGCTCGCGAGGGCGGACGGCTGCTCACCGGCGAGGAGGCCTCCCACGATCGGGACGACCGCGCCGAGGGCGGCGATGGGGGAGACGACGCCCATGGTGCCGCCCGCCAGCGCCGCGTAGAAGGAGACCAGGCCGACGGTCCCGGAGATGCCGGCCAGCACCGCAGGCACCACCCACCCGAGCGGTGCGGCGAAGCCCCCGGTGAGCACCGCGACGACCGTGACCGCCACCAGACCTGCGGCCTGCGAGGCGCCGACGACGGCGTACGCCGGCAGCCGGCGGGTCAGGATGCCACCGAGGAAGTCCGAGCTGCCCCAGACCGCACTCGACAGCAGCGCCAGCAGCACTGCCATGCGGTCACCTCTCCGGACGCGTGCGGGTCAACCGACCCGGAGCAGGTCAGCGGGTCTCGGACTCCTTGGCGGCCGGTCGCCCGGTGAAGCTCTCCATGGACTTGTGCACGCCGAGCAGGCCGGCGGCGCGGTCGCGCAGGCCGGTGGGCAGGATGCCCTTGGCCATCTCGCTGAGCAGCACCGTCTTCGGCATGACGACCATCGCGTCGCCGTGCTTCATCGCGTGCCAGACCTTCTCGACGACGTCGTCGGGCTCGAGCAGCGGCAGCAGGCGGGCGGAGGTGGCACCCTCGAACATGCCGGTCTTCACGTAGTAGGGGCAGACCGTCGTCACCTTGACGTGCGGGTGGCCGGCCTGTTCCAGCTCCAGCCGCACCGACTCCGACCAGCCGACCGCCGCCCACTTCGAGCCGCAGTAGGCCGCCATCCTGGGGTTGGGGGTGAGGCCGGCCGCGGAGGCGACGTTCACCAGCCGGCAGTCCTCGCCCCGGGCGGCGACCATCGCCGGGAGGAACTCGTGCGCGACGAACATCGGGCCGAGCGCGTTGACCTTCATGGTCAGCTCGGCCTCGTGGGCGTCCGCGGTCTCCCAGAAGTAGGCGTTACCGCGGACGATGCCGGCGTTGTTGAAGACGATCCGGGGGTCGCCCACCGCGGCGCGGGCGCGCTGGGCCGCCTCCGCGACCGCCTCCCGGTCGCCGACGTCCACCCGGTCGGCGTGGATCGTCGTCCCCTGGCCCTCGAGCTCCGCGGCGGTCGCCTTCAACGCCGTCTCGTCGAGGTCCCACAGCACCACGGCGGCGGCGTTCTCGGCGACCGCCCGTTCGGCGTACATCCGCCCCATGCCCATGGCGGCGCCCGTCACCAGCACGACCTTGCCCTCGACTGTCTTCACCCTCGGCTCCTCTGCCTCGTCGTCGTCGCGGTCCCTTGGCACGAACCTATCGACGGAAGGGCGGTGGTGGCACATAGTGCGTCCCAGGTCACGGTGGGCTCGGCGGGAACCTGGCGCCCTTCGGGCGCAGGGCGGAGCCGCCGGTCTAGAGGTCCTTGCCCCGGGACATGACCGTGTTGGCGGTGGCGTCCCACTCCGACCACTCGCTGGGCAGCTCGGTCTCCATGGAGAACGGGTGCTGGATGTTGTGGCAGGGCACGGGTTGCCCGCGCCTGGCAGATTGGCGGGGTGACCGCCGACGACTGGCGCAGCTGGCGCCCCACCCCCGACCAGCCGCTCGCGGCGTTCCGCCGGGCGAACGCGGACTTCGTGACGCCGTACCTCGCCATCGGCGGCGACCTCGACACCGAGCAGCACGATGTCGGCATCGGTCAGCTGGCGGAGCTCGGCGAGGCGGGGATCACGCACGTCATCGACGTTCGCGTGGAGTGGAGCGACGAGGAGTGGGTGCGGGAGCAGAACGCCGACGTCGACTACCTGCACCTCGGCATCGACGACGCCGGGCAACGGGTGCCCGACGCGTGGTTCGACGAAGGCGTGGGGTTCGCCGTCGAGGCGTTCGAGTCCGGGGGCGTGGTGCTCGCCCACTGCCACATGGGCATCAACCGCGGGCCCTCGATGGGCTTCGCCATCCTGCTGGCGCTCGGCTGGGACGCGCGCGAGGCCCTCGACACGATCCACGCGGCCCGCCCGGTGGCGTTCATCGCCTACGCCGAGGACGCGCTGCGCTGGCACCACGGGGAGGGATCGCCCGAGCTGGAGGCGGACCTGCGCCGCGTCCAGCAGTGGCGCGACGACACCGACCGGGACATGCGGGCGGTGGTGCGGGCGATGCGCGGGGAGGACGCCCCGTTCTGAGCGTCGGGACTGGGGCCGTCACGGACGGCGGGTCCCAGGTCGGGGCGACAGCCCAGCCCGGGGCGATAATGCTCTGGTGACGTCACGCTGGTCGTTGTGGTCCGTGGACTCCCTGCTCTCCGTGGGCTCCCGGGACTCCGTCCTGTCCGTCGGGAGCGTCGGCTCCGTGGGATCGCTGGGCAGCGTCGGATCGGCCCTCTCCCTCGGCAGCCTGGGGTCGTTCGCGTCGATGTTCTCGGTGGGGTCGTCCATGGGCACCGGGTCGGTGCTCTCGTCGCAGTCACGTTGGTCGCTGCTGTCGCACCAGTCGTCCGGTGCGGTGATGGGTCGCCGGGCGCACGGTTCGGCCGTGCCGGCGCCGTACCTCCTGGCAGCGCTGGCCGCCGTGACCTGCGTCGGCTATGAGTGGGAGCGTCGTGCTGCTCGTCCGCGGCGCGCCCGAGACGCCTGATCCCGCGCTGGAGCTGGCGGTCGCGCACGCGCTGCTGCGGCGAGCCGGCGCGGGAGAGATCGGCGAGACGCTCCGGATCCACCGACCGCGGGAGCCCGTCGTGGTCTTCGGCCGTCGGGACACGCACGCGGCGGACTTCCCTGGCGCGGCGGATGCCGCCCGCACCGCAGGGTTCCAGCCGCTGGTCCGTGCCACCGGTGGGCGGGCGGTCGCCTACACGCGAGAGGCGCTGGTGATCGACCACGTGCGGCCGGACGCCGATGCGATCGCAGGGATGGAGCGCCGGTTCCTGGAGTACGGCGAGCTCCTTGCCGGTGTGCTGCGGGGACTCGGCGTCGACGCCCGGCTCGGCTCCGTGCCCGGTGAGTACTGCCCCGGAGCCCAGAGCATCAACGCCCGCGGCGTGACGAAGCTGGTCGGGACCTCGCAGCGGGTCGTCAAGGGCGCCTGGCTGTTCAGCTCACTCATCGTGCTCGGCGACACGGAGCGACTCCGGCCCGTCCTGCGGGAGGTGTACGCCGCGCTGGGGCAGCCGTTCGACGATGCCTCCGTCGGGTCGGTCGCCGACGAGCTGGGCCTGGCCGACGAGCTGGGCCTGGCCGACGAGCTGTCCCTGGCCGCCGCGACGCCCGGTCTGGAGAAGCGGCTGCTGCGGGCCTACGCGGCCGGGTCGCGGCTCGAACCGGTGACGCTGGACGAACGCACCCTGGAGCTCGCTGTCCAGCTCGGCCCGCAGCACGTGCCGCCCGGCTGAGTGCCGGGCGGCCCCCAGGTCTGCTGTGTCAGCGGCGACCGCTGCGGTCGAGCGCCCGCTCCATGTGCCGCTCGACATGTTGCTTGACGTGGGTGTTGACGTGCCTGGACATGTCGGCGGACACCCGGTCGGTGACGTGCTCGCCGACCTCGGACGCGAGCTGCTCGCGCGCCTGCCGGCGTTGGGCGCGCACGAGTGCCTGGTGCTCGCGGTTGAGCGCCTTGTAGGTCGCCACGCAGGCGGCGATGAGCACGAGGCTCAGCGGTAGCGCGCTGATGATGGCCCCGGTCTGCAGCGCGGACAGCCCGCCGGCCACCAGCAGCGCGATGGCGGTGAGCCCCTCGAGCACTGCCCAGAGGACCCGGCTCCACGTGGGCGGGTCGGGGTCTCCTCCGGAGGCCAGCATGTCCACGACCAGGGAGCCGGAGTCGGAAGAGGTGACGAAGAAGACCGCGACCAGCGCCATGGCGACCACGACGAGCACCGCGCCGCCCGGCAGGTCGCCGAGCAGGTCGAACAGCACGTTCTGGCTGGTGATCGACCCGTCCTCGCCGACGAGCCCGCCCTCGCCGAACATCTGCCGGTAGATCGCGAAGCCGCCGAACACGGTGAACCACAGGAAGGTCACCAGGGTGGGCACGAGCAGCACACCGGCGATGAACTCGCGGACGGTCCGGCCGCGGGAGATCCGGGCGATGAACACACCCACGAAGGGCGCCCAGGAGATCCACCAGCCCCAGTAGAAGGTGGTCCAGCTGCCCTGCCACTCCTGGCCGGCATCCCTGGCGAACGCCGTGGTGTTGAAGGTCAGCGGGACGACGTCGCGCAGGTAGACGCCGATGTTCTGCACGAAGTCGCGCAGCAGGAACAGCGTGGGCCCCAGCACCAGCACCGCCAGCAGGAACAGCCCGGCCAGGACCAGGTTGATGTTGGAGAGCCACTTGATGCCCTTGCCGACGCCGCTGACCACCGAGATCGTCGCGGCGGCGGTGATGATCACGATGAGGACCACGAGCAGCGTGGTGCCGGCGGTCTCGAAGACGCCGAGGTGGACCAGGCCGGCCCCCACCTGCTTCACGCCGAGCCCCAGCGAGGTGGCGACGCCGGCGACGGTGCCGACGATGGCGACGACGTCGATGGCGTCACCGAGCCGTCCGCGCACCCGGTCGCCGAGGAGCGGCTCGAGCGCCCACCTGATCGAGACCGGGCGGCCCTTGCGGTGGATGGCGTAGGCGAGTGCGAGGCCGAGCACGACGTAGATGGCCCAGGCGTGGAATCCCCAGTGCAGGAACACCTGCGACATGGCCTTCTGGGCCAGCTCGACCTGGCTGCCGTCGACGCCCGGCTTGGGGTTCTCGAAGAACGTCAGCGGTTCGGCGGCTCCCCAGAACACCAGTCCGATCCCCATCCCGGCCGCGAAGAGCATCGCGAACCAGGCAGGGAGGCTGAACTCCGGCTCCTCGTCGTCCTGGCCCAGCCTGATGTCACCGAACCGGCTCACGCCCATCCACAGGGCGAAGACGAGGAAGCCTGCGACCGCGAGGGTGTAGTACCAGCCGAAGCCGCCGACGATGTCGGTCTGGATCGTCGACAGCACGCTGCCGGTGCCGTCGGGGAACGCGATCGCCAGGATGACGACCGTGACGAGCAGGGCCAGGGCGGGGATGAACACCCGCGGCGCCATCCCCCCGAACCGCTCCTGGGCTGTCTCGTCGGTCTGAGGGACTGCGACACGGTCGCTCACAAGGCCTCCGTCTGCTCGGGTCCGGACGGGACAGTCCGGCTGGGGGGTCCGGTTCGGTAACAAGTCCGAAGAACCGCTTACCCGTTCCCCTAGGAGGGAAACGGGGGCGGTCAGCCCGCAAGATGGCCCGTGCCGCGTGAGGGCGTCAGCAGGTGGAACTACCTGTCAGCGGTAGGACCGCGGCCACATGGCCACGGAGCGGATCTGCAGGTCGATCACCCGGGGAGCGATCTCGGCCGACGCGTCGTACCGGCGACGGCGCCACGGGCGGCGGGTCCGCCGCGGGGTGTCCGCGGGCGGCGTCGGGCTGGAAGTGCGCAGGGCAGTCCAGCCCCGGGCAGTCCGGGTCAGCGTGGTCCGGGCCGGCGTGGTCGTCCGCGGCAGGGTGGTCGTCCGCGGCAGGGTGGTCGTCCCCGGCAGGGTGGTGGTCCTGGCCAGGGTGGTGGGGCCCAGTGTGGTGATGCTGCTCATCGTTCACCGCCTTTCACGACGTGTGTCTCGGCGTTGCGGAGCAGGTACGCGCGGCCCGAAGTTCGCTCTGTCCCCCGACATTTCGCTACGGTCAGTGTATCGGTTGGCGTTCTCGGAAAGGGCTGGATCGGGTGGGCTGTGACGAAGGTGACCTCGGTGAGCCGGGAGCGACGGACCGGACCGGCCAGCGCGGCCGGCCGCGGCAGCCGGAGGTCGACGAGCGGATCAGGGCGGCGGCGTTCAAGCTGCTGCGCGGCGGTGGACCCGGTGCGGTGACGATCGACGCGGTGGCGAACACCTCGGGCGTCGCGCGGACCACGATCTACCGGCGCCACGCCAGCCGAGAAGAGCTGCTGGCAGCGATCCTCGACGAGATGGTCGAGGAGCCCTTCGAGCCGCCGGACCGCTCGCTGGAAGGTCAGCTCCGCTGGGCGCTCGAACGGGCGCGTCTGCTCCTCGAAGAGGGGCTGGGGCGGGGCGGCACCGCCGCGGTGCTGGCTGACAGTGACCCGGAGTTCACCGAGGCGCTCCAGCGACGGCTGCATCGGGCGCTCGGGGTCCTGCGTGAGGAGATCGCCGCGGGTGTCGCGCAGAAGCGCCTCGGCGCGGAAGTCGATCCGGACGCGCTCGTGGGCGCGGTCTTCGGTGCCTATCTCGCGGAGGTGCTGCAGTACGCCGAGCCGCGACCGGGTTGGGAGGAGCGCACCGTCGCCCTGCTGCTCGACGGTGCGGCGCCTCACGGCTCCGGTGACAGGACGCGGGAGAGCTGGACGAAGGAGTAGCCGGCCTTCCGGAGCTGCCGGATCACGCGGGGCAGGGCGTCGGCATCGAGCGTGGTGTCGTCGTCGGGGTTGGCGCCCAGGTGCATGAGCACCACCTCGCCGGGCTCAGCCCCGTCCAGGACCCGCTGGACGACCGAGGCCACGGACTGGCCGCCCTTGGTGCCCTTCCAACCGAGGGTGTCCACCGTCCAGCGGAACGGGACGTAGCAGAGACCGTTGACCACGTTGATGCTGTGGTCGTTGCGCGCCCCGAACGGGAACCGGAAGAACCGCCGCGGGTCCTCCCCGGTCTTGCGGCGGATCACGCGCTCGGCTCGCCGTACCTCCGCCCGGATCTCGTCGTCGCCGAGGGTGGTGAGGTCGGGGTGGGTGTTCGTGTGGTTGCCGACCAGATGGGTGTCGGCGATCCGCCGGGCCGTCTCGGGGAAGGACCGGACGAAGTCACCGGTGAGGAAGAACGTGGCGCGGACGTGCCGGGCGTCCAGCGTGTCGAGGATCGAGTCGGCTGCCTCGGCGCCGCTGCCGCCGTCGAAGGTCAGCGCGACTCTCTTCTTCGTCAGCGGCAGCCGTTCGACCTCCTCACCGGTGAGGGCTGCGGGCAACGTGCAGGGCGCTGGGCTGGTCGACGGGCTGGTCGAGGAGCTGGTCGACGCGGCACGGGCCGACCGCGCCGCAGATCTCACGGGAGCCGCGTCCGTCGCGCCACTGCAGGCGGTGAGAGCCAGACATCCGCTCAGGACAAGGGCAGAGAGGCCACGCGTCCTCATGACTTCACGCTAGGTCGACGGACGATGTCGCGCCAGAGGCGATGGGCCCGTCGGGGCAGGGGCAGGGGGAGACTGTGACGGTGACCGACCCCAGCCCGACGACCCGCGACCGGCTCCGGATCAGCCGGCGCCTGGCTGTGCTCATGGACGACCTGGTGCGCATTCCCGGAACCAAGCAGGGCGTCGGTGTGGACGCGCTCATCGGGCTCGTTCCCGGGTTCGGGGACCTGCTGGGATCGGGGCTGTCCGGCGCGATCATGTACGAGGCGGTACGGGCCCGCGTACCGGTCCCCGTGCTGGCACGGATGGCGTGGAACCTGCTGCTGGACGCGTTGCTCGGACTCGTGCCCTTCGCCGGTGACCTGCTGGACGTCGCGCACCGGGCCAACCGGCGCAACTACCGGCTCCTCGAGGCCGCGGTCGCTGCGGACCCCGACCCGGACCCGCCGTCGGTGGGGTACCTGCTGGCGGCCGTGACCCTCACCGTGCTGCCGCTGGTCGTCACGGTGGCACTGGGCGTCGTAGCCCTCGTCCTGCTGGCCCGCTGGCTCACCTGACGAGCCCCCACTGCCCGACTGCCCGACTGCCCGACTGCCCGCCTGCCCCGACTGCCGGTGTGCCCGTGTGACCCGGACAGCGGACGTTGTGCCCTGGGACGGCGGGCGTCACGGGCGTAAGCAGGACACGAGGTGACGGATCTCGTGACGGACACACGTGTGCTGGACCTGGCCGGACTGCAGGAGCTCATCGATGCCCTGGCAGGTCGCGGCTACACGGTCATCGGCCCCACCGTCCGCGACGGTGCCATCACCCCAGGGCCGGTGGCTCGGGTGGCCGACCTGCCCGTCGGTTGGGGTGACGAGCAGGACGCCGGCCGGTACCGCTTGCGGCGTCGGGAGGGTGGGGAGACCGACCTCGTCTTCGGTTTCGCCTCGGGTGCCCAGTCGGCCAAGCCGCTGTTCTTCCCGGCCCGTGAGGTGCTGTGGCGCGGGCGCCGTACGGACGGGGAGCCCGGAGACGGCGCGGAGAGCGCCGCGTCGTTCGAGGTCCGGCCCGTGACGCCGGACGATGGCCCCTACGCGCTGCTGGGTGTGCGGTCGTGCGACCTCGCCGCGGTCGGGATCCAGGACCGGGTGCTGCTCGGGCGGGGCCTCCAGGACGTCGCGTACGCCGCCCGGCGCGCGGACTCCTTCGTCGTCGCCGTGACGTGCTCGCACCCCGGCGGTACCTGCTTCTGCGTGTCCATGGGGACCGGCCCCCGACCACAGGCGGACCGTGGCCCCGGGCCCGGAGCGGCGTACGACCTGGGGTTGACGGAGGTGCTGGACGAGGACGGGCACCGGTTCGTCGTCGAGGCAGCCAGCGACCGCGGCACCGAGCTGCTCGCGGCGCTGCCGGCGGCCCCGGCGGCCGCGCGGGACCTCGAGGCGGCGGACCGGGTCACGGAGACGGCCACCTCCCGGATGGGACGCACGATGGACACCGACGGCCTGAAGGAGCTGCTCCAGCGCGCCCCCGAGAGCGCGGTCTGGGACGAGGTGGCGACCCGGTGCCTCGCCTGCACCAACTGCACGCTGGTGTGCCCGACCTGCTTCTGCAGCACGGTCACCGACGTCACCGACCTCACCGGCGCCGAGGACACCCGCGAGCGGGTCTGGGACTCCTGCTTCTCGGCCGACTTCTCCTACCTCCACGGCGGCGTGGTGCGGGCCTCGACCCGGTCGCGCTACCGCCAGTGGGCCACCCACAAGCTCGCGTCGTGGATCGACCAGTTCGGCACCTCCGGGTGCGTGGGCTGCGGTCGGTGCATCACCTGGTGCCCGGCCGCCATCGACATCACCGAGACCGTGGCAGCGCTGCGCGCAGAGAGCGACACAGCGCTGCGCGCAGAGAGCGACACAGCGCTGCGGGAGGAGACCTGAGGTGCAGACGATCGAGCAGTACCTTCCCGACCACCCGTTCTTCGCCGGCCTGGACGACGCGGCGTTCGCCCTGGTCGCCGGCTGCGCGACCAACGCCCACTACCGGCCGGGGGAGCAGCTCTTCCGGGAGGGCGACGCGGCGGACACGTTCTTCGTGCTGCGGAGCGGGCGGGTGGCGCTGGAGATGCGCACGCCGACCGGTGCGGTGGTGCTCGACACCGCAGAGCAGGGCGAGGTGGTCGGCTGGTCCTGGCTGGTGCCGCCGTACCGATGGACGTTCGACGCCCGCGCGCTGGAGGAGACCAGCGTCGTGGCCTTCGACGGCGCCTGCCTGCGCGGCAAGTGCCAGGCCGACCCCGCCCTGGGCTTCGACCTGCTGCAACGCGTGGTGCAGGTCATGTCGGGCCGGCTGCACTCGGCGCGGGTGCGGCTGCTGGACCTGTACGGCCGGCCATGACCGCCGCGCCGCACCCCCCTGCCACGGCGTCGCTCCCGCCGACTCCGGGGCCCATGGTGCCGCGGCCCTTCCGGGTGATCGCGAACCGTCGGGACACCGACGACACCCGCACGCTGGACCTGTGTCCGCTCGACGATGCGCCGTTCCGCTTCGCGCCCGGCCAGTTCACGATGCTGCACGCGTTCGCCGTGGGGGAGGTGCCCATCTCGATCAGCGGAGACCCCGCCGACGCGTCGGTGCTGCGACACACGATCCGGTCGGTCGGCGCGGTGTCCGCGGCGCTCAGTGCCGCCGAGCCGGGCACCTGGCTCGGGGTGCGGGGACCGTTCGGTGCGGGGTGGGGCGCCTCCGACGCCCGGGGCGGCGATCTCGTGGTCGTCGCCGGTGGCATCGGCCTCGCCCCGCTGCGCCCGGCGATGCTCGAGGTGTGCGCGGACCGCGGCTCCTACCGCCGCGTCAGCGTGTTGTACGGCGCCCGGACGCCCGCCGAGATGCTCTTCGGGGACGACCTCCGCCGCTGGACCGAGGAGTACGACGTCGACGTGCTCGTCACCGTCGACCGGGGCGACGCCACGTGGACCGGCAACGTCGGCCTGGTCACCCGCCTCCTCGACCGCGCCCGGTTCGACCCGGCCGGGACGCTCGCGCTGGTCTGCGGCCCCGAGGTGATGATGCGGCACACCGCCGGGGCGCTGGTGTTCCGCGGCGTGCCGGCCCACCGGCTGCGGCTGTCGATGGAGCGGAACATGCGGTGTGGCGTCGGGCTGTGCGGTCACTGCCAGCTCCGCGAGCTGTTCGTGTGCCTCGACGGGCCGGTGCTCACCTACGAGCAGCTGGCGCCCCTCATCGCCACGGCGGAGCTGTGATGAGGGGGGTGGAGCCGTGACGAGCGCTCAACGGGAGCTGCCCACGCTGGCGGTGTGGAAGTTCGCCTCGTGCGACGGGTGCCAGCTGACCCTGCTCAACTGCGAGGACGAGCTCATCCCGCTGGCCGGGTCGGTCCGGATCGCGTACTTCCCCGAGGCCACGCGGGCGGTCGTGGAGGGTCCCTACGACGTCTCCCTGGTGGAGGGGTCCGTCACGACACCCGGCGACCTCGAGCGCATCAAGGAGGTCCGCGCGGTCTCCCGGCGGCTCATCACCATCGGAGCCTGCGCGACGTCCGGTGGCATCCAGGCGCTGCGAAACTTCGCCGACGTCGCGGAGTTCCGCTCCGTGGTCTACGCGCACCCGGAGTATCTCTCGACGCTCGACCGCTCCACGCCGATCTCCGACCACGTGCCTGTCGACTTCGAGCTCCGGGGGTGTCCGATCGACAAGAAGCAGCTCCTCGAGCTGCTGTCGGCGGAGCTGGCCGGTCGCCGGCCCGCCATCCCGTCGTACAGCGTGTGCGCCGAGTGCAAGCTGCGCGGCAATGTCTGCGTCATGGTCGCGCACGGCACGCCGTGTCTCGGCCCCGTGACGCAGGCCGGCTGCGGCGCTCTGTGTCCGGCGTACTCACGTGGCTGCTACGGCTGCTTCGGTCCGCAGGACTCCCCGAACACTGTCTCCGCGGCGCGAAGGCTCGAGCTCCTCGGGATGACCGAGCCGCAGGTGCTGCGGGTGTTCAGGACGTTCAACGCCGGGGCCGCAGCGTTCCGTGAGGAGAGCGAGAGGCACGAGCCATGACGCACAAGCTGCGGGACGGCGGCCAGGTCCTCGAGGTCGGGACCCTGGCCCGCGTCGAGGGGGAGGGCGCGATGCGCATCGCCTTCGAGGGTGGTCGGGTCTCCGACGTCCAGCTCCGGATCTACGAGCCACCGCGGTTCTTCGAGGCGTTCCTGCGGGGTCGCTCCTACACCGAGCCTCCCGACGTGACGGCGCGGATCTGCGGGATCTGCCCGGTGGCGTACCAGACGAGCAGCTGCTGGGCCATCGAGGACGCGTGCGGTGTCACGGTGCCCGACGACATCCGGCTGCTGCGGCGACTGCTGTACTGCGGGGAGTGGATCGAGAGCCACGCCCTGCACATCTTCCTGCTGCACGCGCCGGACTTCCTCGGCTACGACGACGCCATCTCGATGGCCAAGGACCACGGCCCCCTCGTGGAGCGCGGACTCCGGCTCAAGAAGGCGGGCAACCGGCTGATGGAGGTCGTCGGGGGCCGCTCCGTCCACCCGGTGAACGTCCGCATCGGCGGCTTCTACCGGCTGCCGACGCGGACCGAGCTGCTCGCGCTCCGACCGATGCTGGAGGAGGCGCTCGAGGACGCGCTGGCCACGGTGGTGGCGGTCGCGGGATTCGACTTCCCCGACTTCGAGCAGCCCTACGAGTACCTCGCACTGCGTCCGCAGTCCGGGTACCCCATCGAGACCGGCAGCGTGGTGACCTCGTCGGGCCACACCTTCGAGGTGCAGCAGCTCGGCTCGTTCATCGAGGAGCTGCAGGTCCCCCACTCCAACGCCCTGCACGCACGGCTGCTCGCCGAGGGGCCGTTCCCGGACGGTGCGGACGTCGCGGGCGGTGCCGATCCCGGACCGTACGCCGTGGGACCCCTGGCTCGCTACACGCTCAACGCCGACCGGCTGTCCGGGGTGGCCGCCGCAGCGGCTCGCGACGCGGGGCTCGGGCCCACCTGCCGCAACCCGTTCCGGTCGATCGTCGTGCGGGCCGTCGAGGTCGTGGAGGCCTGCCACGAGGCGCTGGCGATCGTCGACGGCTGGACCGGCGGAGGTGCCCCGCACGTCGCCGTGCCGGCTCGGGCGGGCGAGGGCTTCGGGGCCAGCGAGGCCCCGCGCGGGGTGCTCTTCCACCGGTACGTCCTCGACGCCGACGGCCTCATCCAGGACGTCCAGATCGTGCCGCCCACCTCGCAGAACCAGGCGAGCATCGAGGCGGACCTGCGCGCGATGGCCGCGCGGTGGACCGACCTCGACGACCACGCGCTGCAGCACCGGTGCGAGCAGGCGATCCGGAACTACGACCCGTGCATCTCGTGCGCGACGCACTTCCTCGACCTCACGGTGGACCGGTCGTGAACGACGGGCGTGCGCCGGCTCCGGTCCGTGCCCTCGTGGTCGGGCTGGGCAGTGAGGATCGTGGCGACGACGGGGTGGGAGCCGCGGTCGCCCGAGCCGTTGCCGACCTGCGGATCCGCGACGTCGACGTGGTCGAGCACTCGGACCCGACCCTGCTGATCGACCTCTGGGAGAAGCACGACCCGGTCGTCGTCGTCGACGCGGTCCACGCCGGTGACGACCCCGGCATGCTGCACCGACTGCACACCGGCGCTGCCCTGCCGCCCCTGCCCGGCCGAGGGTGGGAGGTCGCCGGGCGCGGCAGCACCCACGCCTTCGGGCTGGGAGCCGCCGTGGAGCTGGCGCGGGCGCTGGGTCGGCTCCCGCGGCGGCTGTCGGTCGTGGGCGTCGAGTCGTCCTGCTTCGAGCCGGGGGCCGGGATGTCCCCGGCCGTGGCGTCCTCGGTCGACGCGGCGGTGGAAGCGGTGCTCGAGGAGCTCGGCCTCCTCGCGGTCGAGGGCCGCGACACGCGACCTTGGCCCGAGCCTCCGGCGGGTCCTGCCGGAACTGTCGAACCGGCCCTCTAGCGTGAGCACTGCCGGTCGGGACGACGAAGGGGGGCCGGGTGAGCGAGCTCGAGGGGTTCGACTGGGAAGGCAGCACGGCGGAGGCCTGGAGGACGTTCCAGGGACACCTGGCCGACCACCTGGCCGACCACCTGGCCGACCACCTGGCCGATCACCTGCCTGACGGCTCCGCGGCCCTCGACGACGACGTGATGGTGCTCATGGCCGAGGGGTCCGGGGACGGGCGCGGCGGTGCGGCGCCGTACGTCCGGTTCCGGGCCGTCGGCCCGGGGCGGCTCCGGTGCGAGGCCGTGGTCAACGCCCGCCTCCGGCCGGTCCACCGGCTTGACCCAGCCGCGCAGGCGGCCCTGCAGGATCTCGGCTTCGCGTGCCCGACGGACGGCGGCGACGCCGCGCACGCCCGGATCGACGCCGGTCGGGAAGGGGTGGACCGGCTGGCGTCGGCTGCGGTGAGCGCCCTGCGGGAGGTGTACGGCGTGCTCCATCCGGCCTTCGTGACCGGGCACCCGTTCGCCGACGACGCAGTGACGGATGAGGTCGAGACGTCCGAGGGGATGCCCGCCGAGCCGGCGGTCTACCCGGTCGAGGGCGCGGGGCACCTGCAGCGCCTGGTCGACGAGGCGCTGACGTCGTTCCTCGGGCACCCGCCGGAGCACGACGAGGACGGCGACATCCCGGTGGTCGACGCCGACGTCACCGCGTTCGTCAGCGTGAGCCCCGAGCGCCCCGTCGTGCGGGTGTTCGCCTGCCTGTGCACCGACATCGACGACGTGGCGCGCGCCGACTTCGAGGTGGGAGTGCTGAACCGGGACGTCCCGGTCCTGAAGTTCCTGCGGCGCGGGGACGCCGTCTTCGTCGAGGCCGACCTCGCCGGCTGGCCCTTCGTCGCCGACCACCTGACGCAGCTGCTGGACCGGCTGAGCCGGGACGCCGCGCAGCTGCGCGAGGACCTCACCGCCCGGCTGAGCGCCGCCGGAGCGCCGCACCCGGCGATGGTCACGCTGCAGCACCTGGAGGCGGAGCGGCCCGGGTCGGTGGATCCCGCCTTGGCGGCGGCGGTCTGCGAGTACGACCGGCAGGTGGTCCTGCAGCTGCTCGCCGGGAACGCCGAGCAGGAGATCTCCTGGCGGGGCGCCCGTGACGATGCGCTGTCGGGCGGCGACGCCGACCTCGCGGAGGCGTGCGCGGGTGAGCTGGCGCAGGTGCGGCGCGCAACCCTCCTGCTCCAAGGGGCGCTGCGACTCGTCGTGGAGCGAGACGCTGCCCGACTCGGGCGTAGGGTCGCGGCGCGCCGCGCGAGTGCGACCCGCAGGGGTCAGCGCCGTGCGGAAGGCCGACGGCTTCCGGGGCAGCGGCGGGCACCCGACCCGACGCTCGAGGACGTCGATCCGGAGATGTGGCACTAGCCGCCCGGGGGCGGCGCAGCAGCCGCGTCCTGCGGGACGACGACGGGGATACGAGGGCGGAAGGGCAACGGGGGAAGAAGATGGAAGGACGCGCTGCCGTGCGCGTGCGCATCCACCTGCGGGCAGACGGCGGTACGCCGACCGGCGAGTGGGTGTGGGCCGTGCCGGTCGAGGCAGACCATGCGGGCGGCCGCTACGAGCTGCAGCACCACGCCTTCCTCGCCGCGCTCGCGGCCGGGGACCAGGTGTGGGCGGTGCGGAACCGGGACGGCGACCTGCAGGTCGTCGACGTGGTGCGGCCGGCTCCGGCGGTGCTGACCCTGGTGGGACGCGTCTGGGACGCCGTGCTGGAGCTCGACGTGGTGCTGGACCGGTGGGCGGCCGCCGGCGCGCGCCTCACCGAGGGCGCCGCGGGCGCGCTGGCCACGGTCTGGGCCGACGGGATGTCGCCGGAGGCGGTGCTCGAGGTGATGCGTCCGGAGCTCGAGGCCGGCGTCCTGGAGCTGCTCGAGGTCAGCCGTCCCGAGGACCGGGTCCGCGAGGCCCTCGAGGGCGAGGTCGACTTCGGCGGGGTGAGCGGGTAGGCCAGCTCCAGCTCCGACGCAGGGCGCGCCGGTCAGGCTGCCCGGCGTGCCGCCCGCAGTGCCGCTCCGCCGATCCGTGACATCCGCCCGTCGGCGATGGGCTGCAGCGCGTTGCCGAGTCGGTTGCTGACGAACGCGAACGACAAGCCCGTCTCCGGGTCGGCCCAGGCGCCGGATCCGCCGAAGCCGTAGTGGCCGATCGACCGCCGGGGCTGCTCCTCCACCCGCAACCACGCCGGGTGGTAGCCGAGCCGCCAGTTCGGGCGGATGCCGAGCACGTAGTCGCGCCGCCAGGTCTGCACCTCGCTGATCCGCCGGACCCGCTCCGACGACAGGTAGCGCCGGTCGTCGATGACACCGTCGTTGGCGAGCGCGGCGTACATCTTGGCCAGCGCCTCGGCGCTGAACACGCCGTTCCAGCCCGGCATCACCGCGTCGTGCGCCTCGGGGCTGCGGACGAGCTCGTCGAAGCCCTCGGCCATGCCCGCCTCGGCGATCGCGCGCAGCCCCGGCAGCGCGGACAGCACGCGGCCCGTGGTGCTCCACGGGACCGGGCCGGGCCTGACGGTCGGGAAGACCCTCGCGATCCGGGCCCGGTGGTCGTCGGGGACGTAGAACCAGAACTCGTCGACACCGAGCGGCTCGGAGACCTCTTCGCGCAGCAGCGTGGTGAAGTCCTTGCCCGAGACGCGCGAGGCGATCTCGGCGACCAGGTTGCCGTAGGTCACCGCGTGGTAGCCCGGTCCCTTCAGCCGGCGCGGATCCGGCGCCGCGGCCGCAAGAGCCCGGGCCAGCCTCCCGTTGTCCAGCAGCACGTCGCGCGTCGGCGCCACCTCGCGCACGTTGTGCAGTCCGGCGCGGTGCGACATCAGCTCCCGCACGGTGATGCGCTCCTTGCCGGCCGCGGCGAACTCCGGCCAGTACGCCGCCACCGGCTCGTCGTAGTCGATGAGTCCCCGGTCCGCCAGCCGGTGCACGACCGTGCTGGCGACGCCCTTGCCGGTGGAGAAGCACAACGTGACGGTGTCGTGCGTCCACCGCTGGTCCTTCGCGCGCCACCCGGCCCAGACGTCGAGGACGAGCTCACCGTGGAGGTACGCCGCGGCAGCCCCGCCGCCACGACGCGGCTCGTCGAAGGTCTCGAAGAACCGGTCCGCGACACGGCGGAACCGCGGATCGACATGCATCTGCCGGGAGTCGGGCGCCGCCGTCATGCCGGCATCCTCGCAGCCGCAACCGTCGCGGCTACTGCTCCCACGGCGGGGTGTCGCCCATCTTCTCGTAGTACTTCGCCAGGTGCTTCTTCACCGGGTCGACGTCCTCACGGGGCAGGTCGACGCCGCCGCGCCCGCCCTGCATGACGTTCCCGGCGGTCATCAGTCCGCGGGGGACCACGGTGAGCTTGCCGTCGACCACGTCGGTGATGAGCAGCTTGTAGGCCGTGAAGTTGTCCTTCTTGTCGGCGTCGTACCAGATGTGGGCGTTGCGGTACTTCTCGTTCGGGCCGTCCTCCGCGTCCGCCCAGGCACGGACGCGCTTCTCCGCCGCCGCCCCGTCCCAGTCGTGGTCGCGGTCGGCGACCGGCAGGTCCTGGAACTTCGTGACTGCCATGGTGCCCTCCAGTTCGCTCGGGTACTTCGATGGTCGTCCAGAGCGGTACCCCGTCCCGCGTTGAAGACACCGTGGTGGAGCCGGCCGGCGGCAGCGTTGGTCGAGCGCGCGGCGCTAGAGTCGCGGATGCGCTGAGACACCCTTCGAGAGCAGGAGGTCGGATGAGCACGACGACGTACGACGAGGCCGAGGCGAGGCGAGGTGCCTTCTCCTCGCGGAGGGTGTTCATGCTTGCGGCGATCGGCTCCGCCGTCGGCCTCGGCAACATCTGGCGGTTCCCCTATGTCGCCTACGAGAACGGCGGCGGGTCGTTCGTCATCCCCTACATCGTGGCGCTGCTGACCGCCGGCATCCCGTTCCTGCTGCTGGACTACGCGCTCGGCCACCGCAACCGCGGGTCGGCGCCGCTCTCGTTCGCCCGGACGCACCCGGCGACCGAAGGGCTCGGCTGGTGGCAGGTCGGCATCTGCTTCATGATCGCGGTCTACTACGCGGCGGTCATCGCCTGGGCGCTGCGCTACACGTTCTTCTCGTTCGACAGGGCGTGGGGCAAGAGCCCGGAGACCTTCCTGTTCGGCGACTTCCTGCAGGCCGGTGACCCGGGCGTGGACGCCACCGTGGTCGTGGGCGTGCTGGTGCCGCTCGCAGTCGTCTGGCTCGCCGTGCTGGTCGTCATGGTGCTCGGCGTGCAGAAGGGCATCGGGGCCACGTCGGTGGTGTTCATCCCAGTGCTGATGATCGCGTTCGCCGCGCTCGTCGTACGCGCGCTGTTCCTGCCGGGTGCGGGAGAGGGGCTGGACGCGCTGTTCACCCCGGACTGGGGGGCGCTCACAGATGCGTCGGTGTGGGCGGCAGCCTTCGGGCAGATCTTCTTCTCCCTGTCCGTGGGCTTCGGGATCATGATCACCTACGCCTCCTACGTCCACCGGCGCACCGACATGACGGGATCCGGGCTCGTCGTCGGCTTCGCGAACTCCGGCTTCGAGCTGCTCGCCGGTATCGGCGTGTTCGCCGCACTGGGGTTCATGGCCCAGGCGAAGGGCGTTGCGGTGGGGGACGTGGCGACCGACGGACTGGGGCTCGCGTTCATCGCCTTCCCCGCCATCATCAACGAAGCCCCCGCGGGGGCGCTGATCGGCGTGCTCTTCTTCGGCTCGCTGGTCTTCGCGGGGCTCACGTCGCTGATCTCGGTGATCGAGGTGGTGGTGTCGGCGGTGCGCGACAAGTTCGAGATGAGCCGGCGCAACGCGGCGTTGGCGGTGACCGTCCCGGCGGCGGTGCTCAGCCTGGTGTTCTTCTCCACCACCAGCGGCGTCTACGTCCTCGACATCGTCGACCACTTCATCAACCGCTTCGGCATCCTCCTGGTGGCCGTGGTGAGCATGGTGGTCCTGGCCTGGGGCGTCCGGGCGCTGCCCGGGCTCGTGCGGCACATGAACCGCACCGGCAGCATCCCGCTGGGTCAGTGGTGGATCGCGATCGTCTCGGTCGTCACGCCGCTGGCTCTCGCCTTCGTGCTGGTGCTCGAGCTGATCGACAACATCAAGAACGCCTACGAGAAGTACCCGTCGTGGATGCTGCTCGTCTTCGGCTGGGGAGCCGCAGCCGCCGTGGCGGTCTTCGGCTTCGTCGCCGCCCAGCTGCGCTGGCGGCACCCGTCGGCGCTGACCATGCACGAGGAGCCGGCCGGTCAGGAAGGGAGCGCGCGATGAGCGGCGGAGCGGTCGTGATGATGGTGGTGGCCATGCTGATCCTGTGGGGCGGCCTCGCGCTGGCGCTGCTCAACCTGCGCCGGAGCACCGACCTGCCGACCGGCGACGAGGTGCACCGCGACCTCTGACCTCCCTGCGCGGACACTCCTGGCACCGACCCGTTGTGACCCAACGCACCCCCGCGCACACGGTGGGTGAGCGGAGAATGAAGCCGTAGGAGGTGTCGCGATGACGCGCTTCCAGGCACCACGGAGAACGCTCGGGATGTGCACGGCGGCCTTGCTCGTCGCCGTCCTGGTCGGGTGTGGTGGCGACAGTGGGGACGGCGAGAGCAGCGTCGGCTCGCAGCCGACGCAGCCGACGCAGCCGACGCAGCCGGCGACCAGCCAGGAACCCACCGAGGAGCCGAGCGGCAGCGCGGCGGGTGAGGCACCTGACTTCTGCGAGGTGTTCACCGCCGACGACTTCGCGTCGGTGACCGGGAGCCCGGCCGGTGGCCCGCCGGAGCAGGGTCTCGTCGCGGGCGCGGCCCGGGGTGGGTGCACGTACAGCGGCGAGGCAGGCTTCCCGATGATCATGATCAGCGCGTACGACGCCGGCGACCGCGAGGCGACCCTGTCGATGGTGGACAGTGAGCCCGTGGAAGGGCTCGACGTCGAGGCCGACTGGGCCGACGAGACCGGGCTGCTGGTCGTCGTCGACGGCGCGGACTGGTATTTCCAGGTCGTCGCGACAGGCGACGGCATGGGCTTCGACCAGGCACGGTCGGTGGAGGCAGCGAAGATCGTGCTCGAGAACCTGTGAGCCGACCGACGCGCGACCCCCCTAGAGTCGGCTGCGTGTCCGACCTCCACAGCAAGCTGACCCTGCCCAGCGGCCTCGTCCTGCCGAACCGCATCGGCAAGGCGCCGATGACCGAGAACCTCGCCGACCGCGACAACCAGCCGACGGTGCGCCACGAGCGGGTTTACCGGCGGTGGGCTGAGGGTGAAGCGGGGCTGCTGGTCACCGGCAACCTCATGGTCGACCGGCGGTACCTCGAGCGCTCCCGCAACATCGTGGCCGACCGGCACCTCGACGTCGCCAGGCTCCGGCGGGTGAAGGACGCCTGCGGCGCCGTGCCGGTGCTGGCCCAGCTGAATCATCCCGGCCGGCAGACCACCCGGTTCCTCACGCGGCACCCGGTCGCGCCCAGCGCCGGCGACGCGGTGTCGATGCTCGGGTTCTTCGGGCGGCCCCGGGAGCTCAGCACTGCCGAGATCGAGGACGTGGTGCGGCGTTTCGGGGAGTCCGCGGCCCGCGTCGAGCAGGCCGGCTTCGACGGCGTCCAGGTCCATGCCGCCCACGGCTACCTGCTCGCCCAGTTCTTGTCACCGCGGACCAATCGGCGCACCGACGAGTGGGGCGGCGAGGTGGCCGGCCGCGCACGGGCGCTGCTGGAGGCGGTGCGGGCGTGCCGGGACGCGACGGGAGGCGGCTTCACGATCAGCGTCAAGCTCAACTCGTCGGACTTCCGGCACGGCGGATTCACCGAGGACGACGCGGAGGAGGTCGTCCGCCTGCTGGCCGGAGAGGGCGTCGACCTGCTGGAGATCTCCGGCGGCACCTACGAGAGCCCGGCGCTGCTCGGTCTCGCCGGGCCTGCGCACGCTGCGGAGGCGGGCAGCGTCAAGGAGGCGTACTTCGCCGCGTTCGCCACCCGCGCCCGCCGGGCCGCGGACGAGGTGCCCATCATGCTCACCGGCGGCATTCGCACGCGTACGGCGATGGAGACGTTGCTCGCCAGCGGGGCGGTCGACGTGATCGGGCTCGGACGGCCGCTGGCGCTGGACCCCGGGCTGCCGGGCAGGCTGCTGGCAGGCGAGGACGGCCGGCCGCTGCCCTCGTACGCCCTGCCGACCGTGCTCGGGCTGGTGGGGGAGTCGGAGTGGTACGAGCACCAGATCGGCCGGCTCGCTGACGGGCTGGAGCCCGACCCCGACCTGCCCGCGGTCGTGGGCGCGGCCCGCTTCGTCGCGGGCGAGGTCGGCCGCGCGCTCCGGGAGGGGCGACGTCGGCGGGCGCTCGCCGTCAGGTCCTGATCGGGTGGGGGGCGGGCCGATGACCGGCACTCTGCCGAGCTCGCGACTCCGGTCGGCCGGGCGCATCCTCCTGGGGCTGGTGCTGCTGGTGGCCGGCGTCGGCCACTTCGCCGGCACCGAGACGTTCTATGCCCAGGTGCCCGACTGGGTGCCGCTCGACAAGGAGGTCGTGGTGCTCGCCTCCGGCGTCGTGGAGCTGGTGCTGGGCGTCGCCGTCGTCCTGGGTCGGCACCGCGTGCTCGTCGGGTGGGTTGTGGCCGCGTTCTTCGTCGCGGTGTTCCCCGGGAACGTCTCCCAGTACGTCACGGGGACCGACGCATTCGGCCTGGACACCGATCGCGCGCGGCTGGTGCGGCTGTTCTTCCAACCGGTGCTCGTGATCTGGGCGTTGTGGTGCACCGGCGCCTGGTCCGCGTGGCGGGCCCGGCGTGCCCGGACTCGTCAGAGGAGGTCGAGCACCTCACGTGCGGCACGCTGACCGGAGCTGAGCGCGCCGTCCATGTAGCCGTTCCACACCGTCGGCGTGGGTGGGGATCCTCCCCTGGTAGGTCGTCCGCTGCACCGGGAGGTCGGTGCGGTAGTCGACGTACTGACCGGTGTCGTAGCTGGGGAACCGCTGCAGGCCGAGCTGCCGGGCGAGCCGGGCGACGTGCTGCTGGCCGCGGACGTCGCCCGCCGTCGGGTCGGAGGCGGGGATGTCATGGGTGGGGCCGAGCCACTGCCCGCCGACCTCCACGACCCCGCCGTCGATCGCGTGGTTGAGCACCCGCCCGCCCCGGTGCCGGCGAGGAGGGTGCGGCGCGACAGGTCGGTCAAGGCAGCTCCTGGGGTTACGCGCGGTGCCGGCGGCGCAGCGGCTCCTCCACCGGGCTTGCCCCGTGCATGGTGCGGAACCGTTCGCTGGCTGCGTGCCCCTCGTCGCCGTGCAGCCGTACCGCGAGGTCCTCGAGCACCGGCCGGCGTCCGTACATCACCACCGCGTCCCCCGGCGCCACCAGCAGGTCGTCGGCCGGGGTGCCGATCCAGGTGCCGGCCTCACGCTCGACGCCGAGCAGCACCGCACCCTCCTCCGGCAGCCCCAGCTCGCCGACGGGTCGGGACGAGAGCCAGTCGCCGCGGCGCACCGGGATCTGCGCAACTCCCCACTCGCCCCTGAGGTGCAGCAGGGCCGCGTACTCGTGCACCTCGAGATCGGCGTTGCGGATGAGGAACTTCTCGATCGCACGCCGCAGCGCCCGGTCGACCGGATCCAGCCGGGACACCCAGAACACCGCCACCAACGACCCGATGATGATCAGCGCCCGGCGAAGACCGCCCGCGGTGGTGTCGACCCCGGCGAAGCTGAGCAGCAGGGTGCCGAGCACCGAGACAGCACCGGCGCCGCCCACGAGCATGAGCAGCATCGTGATCCGGCGGCGCACCGGGTGGTTGACGACCGCCTCCGCCTCGGCGGTGGTGAAGCCGGTGCCGGTGAGCGCGGACCGCGCCTGGAAACGGGCGTGGTCCAGCGACATCCCGGTCAGCGTGTAGGCGACCGTGGCCACCCGGGTGAGGAGCAGCCCGATCACCACCACGACGGTCAGGGACAGTGCTGCAGCCATGTTCACCTCGGGAGCATCAGGGTCGGTGGCGACCCGGGTCTGTAGGGACCGGTACGTCGTGCTTCTACCCGCAACCACCGCCGGCGGCACGTACTGGCGTCCCCAGGACCATGGTCCCGACCTTTCTCCCCAGCCGGTCGCAACGCTCAGCCGCTGCTGCGCGGGGTCGATGAGACTGCCGAGGCCCGCACCGGACCTGCTGAGGAGGCGCTCATGTGCCAGTCGACATCACCAGGCGGCCACCTGACGTGTGCGAACCCGCGCTGCAACGGCCGGAGCCACGTGTGGGTGCACGAGTCCTCGGCGCCCGACCGGAAGCGCGACGACGACGGGATCCTGCGCGACGCCGCGTGACCGCACGGTTGCCCCGGACCGGCATGCTGGTCCCATGCGTTTCACCGAGCACGAGCTGACCGCAGCGCTCACCGGGGCCGCCAAGACCGTGCTCGCTGCGCAGAGCAAGGACGTCCGCAAGGGACGCGTCGACATCGACGAGCTGTGGGAGTCGATGAGCCGATACCAGCGCTTCACGGTGCTGGACGGGCTGGGCGGGCAGATCCTGCCGGTGCTCGTGGCGCTGCCCGACGTCGAGGTGGAGGTCGGGACGCGTCCGTCCTTCACGGACGCGCAGATCGCCCAGGCCGTCGAGGAGCGGCTGGACGAGGGCGCCGGGGGTCGGGTGCGGCGCAAGGCCGTGGCCGCCGCCCGGGTCGCGTTGGTGCGCGCCGCGCTGGCCCACGTGCCACCACGCAGCGACCCGGACGCCCTCACCGTCCCCGACCACCTCTGAGGCGGCCCCGTGGAGGTCCTGCCGGACATCGTCGGGCCCGAGCCGGTGGTCGTGTTCTGCGGTCTCGCGGGAGCCGAGAGCACGAAGGTGCGGGAGCACTACTACGCGTCCGGGGGCAACAACTTCTGGGCGATGCTGCACCAGAGCGGCCTGACGTCCCGGCAGCTCCGGCCCGAGGAGGACGCACGCGTCGTCGACTTCGGTCTCGGCCTCACCGACCTGGTGGGGTGGTGGGACCCACCTCGCGTGGACATCGACGACCTGGTGGCCAAGGTCGCGGCCTGGCAGCCGGAGTGGCTGGCGTTCACCAGCAAGGACGTCGCGGGGAAGGCGGCGCGGGCGCTGGGACACCGCAGGCCCGCCCTGGGGCCCACCGCGTGGACAGTCGACCGGGCTGACGTGTTCGTGCTGCCCGGGACCAGCGGGGCGAACCAGCGGCACGACTACGACGGCCGACCAGTCCGGCTGTCCTGGTGGCGTGACCTGGCCGCCCTGGTGGGTCGAGGATGAGCGCGACAGCCAGATCGGCGAAGGAGCCCCATGCTGCCCGAGAGCGTCCAGCGCTACATCGACGAAGAGATCCGCGACAACCCGACCGACTTCGGCGACCTCCGCGCGGTGGTCCTGAACGGGACGCTGAAGCGCAGCCCTGAGCCCAGCCACACCGAGGGTCTGGTCTCGATCACCACCCACATCTTCGAGGGTGTCGGGGCGCGGGCCGACGTCATCCGGACCGTCGACCACACGATCCCGCCGGGTGTCTACCCCGACATGCGGGAGCAGGGCTGGCCCGTGGACGACTGGCCAGACCTCTACCGCTCCTTCATCGAGCCGGCGGACATCGTCGTTCTCGCCACCCCGATCTGGCTGGGGGACCAGTCCTCGATGACCCGGCTGGCGATCGAGCGGCTCTACGGCTGGTCGTCGGACCTCAACGCGGCCGGCCAGTGGTCCTACTACGGCAAGGTCGGTGGCGTGCTCGTCACCGGCAACGAGGACGGCGGCAAGCACTGCGCCGCGCAGATGCTCTACGCGCTCTCGCACATCGGCTTCACCATCCCGCCCCAGGCGGACTCCTACTGGAACGGCGAGGCGGGTCCCGGGCCGTCGTACCTCGACGACGACCGAGGTGCGCACAACCACTGGACCACCCGCAACGCGGTGTTCGCGGCGTGGAACATGCTGCACACCGCGCGGCGCCTCAAGGACACCGGCGGGATCCCGGCCTACGGCAACGTGACCTTCAACTGGGACCTGTCGCAGCCGGACAACCCGAACCCGGAGCACCGCGCCTGAGGCGGACGGCGACGAAGGCCTCGGCCAGGAGCCGGGGCCTTCGTCGTCCGCAACCGGGGTGCTCAGCCGATCGGGTCGGGTGCCTGGGCGCGCCACACGAAGACCTCGCGGAGGTCGAACGCGTCGCCGGGCACCAGGTTGGAGGCGTAGGACTGGTACACCAGGGTGTGTCCGTCGCCGCTGATCGCGACGTCGTTGCTCGCGCTCTGCTTGTCGCCGCCGGTGCCGTCGGGCGCCTGGGAGGCCCGGGTCACCGTGCCGCTTCTCAGATCGGCGACGAACGCGTCGGGGGAGTGCGTGTCACCGGGGACGAGGTTCGCCGCCTCCGAGCCGAAGCCGATGTAGCGGCCGTTGCTCGACAGGCTGGGCAGGAAGCTGTTGCCGTCGCCCTCGGGGTGGACCCGGACGATGTTGCCGGTCCTGAGGTTGATCCGGTAGACGTCGGTCGCCTCGCCGTCCTCGCCCGGGAGGTCGGTCGCGCAGGAGGCGAAGGCCGCGAAGCGCCCGTCGGCCGAGATCGCCGGCCGCCCTGCGCTCCCGCCCGGGAACGGCTGGCACGGGGGAGAGTCGGGCTCGTGCCAGAACCGGATCGTCTTCCCGGTGCGCACGTTGCGGGCCCAGAGGTTGTTGTTGTCGCCGAAGGTGACCACGGACCCGTCGCCGGACAGGTCGCCGTTGAGCACCGAGAACCGGACGTCGCCGCCGCGGCCCGCCAGGAGCGAGCCCTGGCGGGTCCAGCCCTTGTCGAGGTTGCGGACGTAGACGTCCTCCCGCCGGTCGTCGTCACGCCGGCCGAAGGCCCCGAAGGTCTGGAACGACACCGCGCGGCCGTCGGCGGAGATGGTCGGCTCGTAGCTGTAGTCGTTGCCGGGGGTGCCGTCCACCTCACTGACCAGGACGGTGGTGCCGGCGGCCAGGTGGCGCAGGTAGACGTCGTCCACCTCGTTGGTGTCCTCGGCGACCTGGGGTGCGTCGGTCGAGAAGACGACGTACCGGCCGTCGTGGGAGGCAGTCTGGCCGGTGCTGCTGGCGGCGCCGTTGAACTCGAGCTGGGCGTCGGTCCCGTCGACGAGCGCGACCTGCTCGTTGTGCGGTGGTTGGGCAGCGTGCGCTGCGGTGGCGCCGGCCGTGACGGCGACAGCGCTGAGCGAGAATGTCGCGAAACCGGCGAGGACCGCCTGCGTGCGGCGCGGGCCGCTCGGACGTGGCGCGGGCCTGGTGCGTGATCGCGGTCGGGGGAGGGGCTGGGTAACGCGACGCAGGCCCACCCCGACAGGCACAGCGCCCGCACACTCACCCGCACATTCCGGCGTCGGGGCGTCGGGGCGTCGGGGCCTCGGGGCGTCGGGGTGGCGGGGTGGCGGGGTGGGCGGGGTGAGGCGGTCAGCGCAGGTCGAGCACCCGCATCGCTCGGGTGGCCATCTGCTGCTCGCCCAGGGCGTTGGGGTGCACGACGACGGGGTTGGTGGTCGTGACGACCGGCTCGACCCACCGCACGCCGATGTCCTGGCAGGCGTCGTGGCCGTCGGAGACCTGGTTCAGGTTCACGTACGTCGACCCGGTGCGGCGGGCGGCCCGGTGCACCACGCGGTTGAGCAGTGCCTGGATGCCGTGGAGGTAGGGCACGTCGCCCTCGGCGACCGGCAGCTTCTCGAAGCAGCCGACCTTCTCCGGCAGGATCCACGGGTAGCCGAGGATGGCCACCTCCGCGTGGGGCGCCCGGCGGTGCACCGCGCGCAGCGTCTTCACCAGCGCCGGCAAGGTCTTCGTGCGGATGTCGTGGGCGAAGGAGTCCCCGTACTGGTCCTTGCAGGGGCTTCCCTGACCGGCCGTGGTCAGCCCGGCCGCGCCGCACGAGACGATCGCACCGATGAAGGTGTTGTTGTCGTTGCCGCCGATGGTCATCGTGACCAGGTCGGTGCTCTTGTCCAGGGCCTGCAGCTGCGCCGGCACGCCGCCGTACTGCGGCTCGAAGTAGTCCTTGGTCTGCGCGGCGCCGCAGGTGACGTCGGTGAGGGCGGCACCGGTCCCGTCGGCGATGAGGTGCGCGTAGTTGGAGATCGACCGCAGGCACCGGGGGTCGGCCTGGGGGTCGGGGGGCAGCACGCCCGAGGCGGCGCTGTAGGAGTCGCCCATCGCGACGTAGTGCAGCGGCCCGTCGCTGCTGCGGGCGGCGGCGGTGGTCGTCGGGGTGGTCACCGCGGCAGCCACCGCGGTGACCGTTGCGAGTGCAGCGACGATTCGGCGCATGGTCCCTCCCTGGTACGGATTCCTCGGTCCCTCGGGCTGGACAACGATCCGCGCGGGTGCCGGTTACCCTGCGGGCCGCGAGGGGAGGAATCAGGCATGCGCTTCCCCTTCCGCTTCACCGCGGCCTACCGTCTCCCCGCCCTCGCGCTGGGGGTCACTCCCGCCACCGCCCACGTCGACGTGGACGCGACCGAGCTGGTGGTGCGGTTCGGCCTGTGGCGGCTGCGCACGCCGCTGGCCAACGTGGCGGGGGTCGAGCGGACCGGGGGGTTCACGTTCGTCAAGACCGCCGGCCCTCCGCGGCTCAGCCTGTCCGACGGCGGCATCACGTTCGCCACGAACGGCGACGACGCGGTGTGCGTGCGGTTCCACGAGCCGGTGTCCGTGCTCGACCCCACCGGCCGGCTGCGGCACCCCGGCGCGACGATGACGGTGGCCGATCCCGACGACCTGGCAGCGGCCCTGCGTCGGCACGCGCGCTGACGTCCGCCGGTGCACGCCCTCACTGCGTGGCGATGGCCTCGAGGACCTTCAGCCGCGCCGCCCGCCGGGCCGGGAACACCGCGGCGACCACGCCGATCACCGCCCCGAGGACGAGGAAGATCGCCAGCTGGGACCACGGCACCACCACGTCGCTGATGCCCTGGTCACGGAGGGCGGTGGTCAGCGCCACCCCGAAGAAGACCCCGAGCACCAGACCCAGTGAGGTCCCGTACGCCGAGATGACCACCGACTCGAGCCGGACCAGCCGGCGGACCTGGCGCCGGTTCATCCCGATCGCGCGCAGCAGCCCCAGCTCCCGGGTCCGCTCGATGACCGACAGCGCCAGGGTGTTCACCACCCCCAGCACCGCGATGAGCACCGAGAGGACCAGCAGGGCGTTGATCAGGACGAGCATCTGGTCGACCTGGGCGCGCTGCTCCTCCTGGAACGCGGCGGCGTCCTTGAGCTCCACCACCGGGTAGTCGGCCACCACCGCCTCGATGCCGGCGAGGGCGGCGGCGCTGTCGGTGCCGGGGGAGAGGTTCACGTAGACGTACCGGTCCATCGGTGCGCCGCCCGCGGCGCGGAATGTCCGCGTCGACACCAGGTAGGTGCCCAGCACGTTGTTGCGCTCGAACGTGCCACCGACCGTCAGGTCCCGCTGGCCCCCGGTGGGCGTGACGAAGGAGACCTCGTCGCCGACCTGCCAGCCGTGGTCGCGGGCCACCGCCTCGTCGACGAGGAGCCCGTTGGCGCGGAGCCCGTCGAAGCCGCCGCTGACGAAGTCGACGTCGAGCGAGCGGTCGACGGTGGACCGGTCGTAGGCCACGATGACCGCCTCGTGGCCGGCCACCTGCGCCATGCCGAACCTGGTGCGGGTCACCGACTCCACGCCGTCGACGTCGGCCAGCCGGCGGGCCACGGAGGCCGAGAACGGCTGACCCACCGCGGTGGAGACGACGTAGTCCGCCTGCATGGTGTCGCCGATGATCGCGTCGACCGAGGCCTTCGCGGAGGCGCCGATGATGCTGAAGCCGGTGACGAGGGTGAGTCCGATCATCAGCGCCGACGAGGTGGCCGCCGTACGACGGGGGTCGCGCAGCGCGTTCTCCCGCGCGAGGTGGCCGGTGCGACCGGCGAGGCGTGGCAGGGCCCGTCCGACCACAGCGATGAAGGGACGGGCGAGGACGGGGCTGAGGGCGATCACGCCGATGACGGTGGCGGCCGCGCCGGCTCCCGCCACCGCCCCGGCGGCGCTGCCGTCGAGGACCGCCGGTCCGCCGACCAGTGCCGCAGCGCCGAGCAGGGTCAGCGGCGCGCCGGCGAGGAGCCGCAGCCGCAGGGACCGGGGCCGCGGAGCGACGTCGGGGTTCATCGCCGCGACGGGCGGCACCCGAGCCGCCCGGCGGGCGGGCAGGTACGCCGCGACCAAGGTGATGAGGACGCCGACGACCAGCGACCAGACCACGGTGGACAGGGCGAACACCAGGGGCCCGTCGAGGGTCAGGCCGATCCCGCCGAAGATCGCCTTGAGGCCGGCGGCCAGCCCGTAGCCGAGGAACAGGCCGCTGACGGCGCCGAGCAGCCCGAGGACGAACGCCTCCGACAGCACCGACCAGGTGGTTTGCCGGCGGCTGGCCCCGAGGGCGCGCAGCAGCGCCAGCTCGCGGGTGCGCTGGGCGACCAGCATCGAGAACGTGTTGAGGATGATGAAGGTGCCGACGAAGAGCGCGACCCCGGCGAAGACCAGGAGGAAGGCGTTGACGAAGCTGAGACTGTCCTCGAGGGCGGCGGTGAGGTCCTCGGCCTGCTGCTCCTGGGTCGTGACCTCGTAACGCGGGCCGAGAGCGCTCGCCACCCGGTCGGCGAGCTCGTCGTGCGAGACGCCGTCCGCGGCGACCATGACGCCGCTGTACCGCCCCGGCTCCAGCAGCAGGCGCTGTGCGGTCTCCATGTCGAACAGGGTCAGGGACGCCCCGGCGAGTCCGCCGTTCTCGCCGTAGCGCACGACCCCCACGAGCGTCGCCCGGAGACGCGGCCCAGTGGTGAGGATGTCGACCCGGTCGCCGACCTGGAGGCCGGCCTTGTCGGCGGTGCCGGTGTCCAGCGCCACCTCCTGCCGGCCGTCCGGGGCCCGGCCGTCGACGAGCGTGGTGTTGCTCAGGGCCTCTTCCTCGGACCAGCTGGTACCGACGCCTGGGGCGCCACCGGTGTCGAGCACCTTGCCGCTTGCGTCGAGCACGTACACGCCCTCGGTCTCGACGTAGCCCTCCGCCGCCGCGACGCCGTCCACGGCTCTGACCTGCTGCAGGACGTCAGCAGGGACCGAGGGCCGGCTGCCGCCGATCGACGTGCCCGCGAGGCCGGTGTCGAACGCCTGGTGCGGGGTGACGCTCACGTCGGCCGAGGTGCTCTCGAACAGGTCGGTGAAGGTCCTCTGCAGCGTGTCGGTGAAGATCATCGTGCCGGAGACGAAGGCGACGCCGAGGACCACGGCGGCGGCGCTCAGCAGCAGCCGGAGCTTGTGCGCCATCAGGTTGCGCAGGGCGAGCCGTCGCATGTCAGCGCCCCGCAGGTCCGTCGAAGGCCTTCATCCGCTCGAGCACCCGGGCCGCGGTCGGCGCCTCCATCTGGTCGACGATGCGACCGTCGCCGAGGAACAGCACCCGGTCGGCGTGCGACGCCGCGGTGGGGTCGTGGGTGACCATCACGATCGTCTGGCCGAGCTCGTCGACGGAGGATCGCAGGAAGCCGAGGATGTCCGCGCCGCTGCGGGAGTCGAGGTTGCCGGTCGGCTCGTCGGCGAACACGATGCGCGGTCGGCTCGCGAGCGCGCGCCCGCAGGCGACCCGCTGCTGCTGGCCGCCGGAGAGCTCGGTGGGCCGGTGCTGCAGCCGGTCGCGCAGGCCCAGGGTGTCGACGACCCGGTCGAGCCAGGCCCGGTCCGCCTTGCGGCCGGCGATGTCGCTGGGAAGCGTGAGGTTCTCCAGTGCGGTCAGGGTCGGCACCAGGTTGAAGGCTTGGAACACGAATCCCACGTCGTCCCGCCGGATCCTGGTCAGCTGGTTGTCGTCGAGACCGCTCAGCTCCGTGTCGCCGATCCAGGTCTGCCCGGAGGTGGGGGTGTCGAGGCCGGCCATCACGTGCATGAGCGTGGACTTGCCCGAGCCGGACGGGCCCATGATCGCGGTGAAGGCGCCGGAGGGGAACGAGACCGTCACGTCGTCGAGCGCGGCCACCCGCGTCTCGCCCTCCCCGTACACCTTGGTGAGGCCCCGGCTCCGCGCCGCCACCTCCCGGGTGCTCGTGCCCTGCCCGACGTTCTGCTCCAGCGTGGTCACGGCGGCTCCTCGACGCGCATCGGGCTGCCTCTCAGCCCCCCTCCACGCTAGGCCGGAGCGCGCGCCGGGGAGCGTGCCGGAACCCGTGGGCTTTCCCACACCTCTGTGGGGACGTACGTCCCTGGAGCGAGCACCCGGGGCGGGCGCACGGTGGAGGCGCGCGGTGTGCGCGCACATCCGGAGACCGAGCCCGGAGACCCCTCAGGAGGGCACATGCTTCCGCTGGTCGTCGACCATGTCAGCAAGGCGTACGGATCGCACCAGGTGGTGAAGGACCTGACCTTCACGGTGACGCCCGGCAGGGTGACGGGGTTCCTCGGTCCCAACGGGGCGGGGAAGTCGACGACGATGAAGATCCTGCTCGACCTGGCGTCCGCGAACGCCGGGTCTGCGACCTTCGGAGAGCGGCGCTACCGGGAGCTGTCCGACCCGCTGCGGACCGTGGGCGTGGTGCTCGAACCCAACGCGTTCCACCCGGGCCGGAGCGGGCGCAACCACCTGCGGGTCCTTGCGGACGCGGGCGGGTTCCCGCTCCGGCGGGTCGACGAGGTGCTGGAGCAGGTCGGCCTGGCCGACGCCGCCCACCGCAGGGCAGGTGCCTACTCCCTGGGCATGCGGCAGCGCCTCAGCCTCGCCGGCGCACTGCTGGGCGACCCGCCCGTCCTGGTGCTCGACGAGCCGGGCAACGGCCTGGACCCGCAGGGCATCCACGACCTGCGGGCGCTGCTGCGCGACCGTGCGGCGCAAGGGCACACCGTCTTCGTGTCCAGCCACCTGCTGTCGGAGGTCGAGCACCTCGCCGACGACGTCGTCGTCGTCCACCGGGGGCGCCTGGTCACCGCCGGTGCGCTGGCAGACCTGCAGCAGGCGACGGTGACCGTGCGCAGCCCGCGGGTGGAGGAGCTGGCCGCCCGCCTGGTGGTCGCCGGAGCAACGGTCGACCAGGCCACCGCCGACACCCTGCACCTGCGCGGGATCGGCATCGAGGCCGTCGGTGAGCTCGCCGGCGGCGCGGGGATAGTGCTGCACGAGCTCACCCCGGGCTCCGGTTCGTTGGAGGACCTGTTCCTGCAGTGGACCGGTGATGCCGCCGACGGCCACGGGTCCGAGATCCCGGTTCCCCGAGAGGGCCCGACCACGAAGGAGGTCGTCCGGTCATGACGTGGTTGCGACTGGTCCGCAGCGAGATCCGCAAGCTCACCACGACGAAGATGCCGCTGGCGTTCCTCGGCGTGCTCGTCGTCCTCGCCGGCATCACCGGAGCGGCCGTCATCTGGGGCACCGACATGGACGGCAGCAAGGGCTTCATCGCCACCGCCGCCGACCAGCAGTCCCTGGTCGCCTTCGCCGGCAACGCCCTCATGGGGGCCGCCCTGTTCGGCGCGGTCGCGGTCGCCCGCGAGTACGGGCACGGCACCGTCGTACCGACGTTCCTGTCGGCACCGCGGCGGAGCATCACCGTCTCCGCGCAGCTCACCGCGGTGATGCTCGGCGGCATGGTCCTGAGCATCGCCGGAGGGCTGCTCGTCCTCGGTGCGGTGGCGGTCGGGCTCCAGTTCACCGACTACGGGTTCCTGGTGTCCGCCGGTGGCGTGCTCCGGGTGCTGGCCGCCTCGGCCCTGACCGGTGCGGCCGGTGCCGCACTCGGCTCCGGGCTCGGAGCGCTGATCCGCAACACCGGTGGCGCCGTGACAGCGGTCGTCGGGCTGCTGTTCGTCGTGCCGCCGATCCTGGTGCAGCTGACGCCGGACATGGCCGACTGGGTGCCCAGCACCTTGGCGTGGTCGATCTCTGGGGTGTTGCCCGACCCGACGGTCCCGATGGCCCTGCTCGGCGTCGCGCTGTGGGCGGTGGTGCCCGCGGTTGCCGGCCTCGTCTCGGTGCAGCGCCGCGACGTGGTCTGAGTGAACGCATTCGTCCGCGGTGGGCGATGCTGGCGGCTCCGAAGGTCTTCGTGTGGTTCCGCCTCCTGAAGGCCCCCAGCAAGCGGTGGACCCGGTTCGACACGTCCGGGCACCGGCCACTGTGGGAGCAGCCCGACGAGTTTGCCGCCCTGATGCGCACGGTGCTGGACGAGACGACCCCCTGAAGGGGGAAGCAAGCTGAAGGAGGAGCCATGCGCGTGGAGGAGATCGTGAGCACGGCGAGGGACGCCCTGACGGTGCGCCGGGTCTACGGGGAGCCCTACGAGCATGACGGGCTCACGGTGATCCCGGCCGCGGCGGTCACCGGGGGTTTCGGCGGCGGGGCCGGCCGGGACGAGAAGGGCCAGGACGGCGAGGGCGGCGGTTTCGGGGTGGCCGCGCGGCCGGTGGGCGCCTACGTCATCCGGGGCGGGGAGGTCACCTGGAAGCCGGCCGTGGACCTCGAGCGTGCGCTCCTGGTCGGCGGCGTCGTGGTGGTGTCCTACCTGCTGACGCGTCGCCCGAGGTCTCGCCGCTGACCGGTCCGCGGTGATCCCGGCGACACGACGCCGAATGCGTGGACGCAACCATCCGGACAATGCAAGCATGGAAGGACAATCTGCCCGAAAGTATTGAGGAGATGGCCGTGGTCGGCCCGTCGTCCCTGTGGACCACCCGCGTGGTCGTGCTCGGGGGCGTGGTGGTGACCGGGGTCGTCGCCGGGGCCCTGGGCGTCGTGCTCTACGGCGCGTTCTCCTCCCTGCTCGCGCCCTCCGAGCCGGTGGACTGGGCGCGGCAGCCTCTCGAGGTGGTTGCCGAGGGGGACCAGGCGGCCTGCATGCTCAACGTGGACGCCGTGGCCCCCGGCCGGCACGCGATCAGCGTCGTCGCGGTCGATGCGCCGTCCGTGGTGCGGATCGAGGACCCGTCCGGATCCGCGGTCTTCACCGCCGCCCGTGAGCCCGCCCCTGAGTCCCCGCGGCCGCATGTGGCGGGCCCGCGCGAGCCGGTCCCGTCGCTGGTCCCGTCGCTGGGCCGGTCGGACGGGCCGTCGGTGCGTCTCGCCGTGGGCACCTACCGGGTGGTCTGCGACATCGCCGACGGCCTCACGGCGTCGGTGCCGCTGCGCGTGCGACCTGCCTCCGAGCTCGAGTGAGCGCGTGGCTGGGACCTTGGTCCCGGCCACCCCAAGGTCCTGACTCCGCGCCTGGAGGTCCTGAATGCCTCAAACACTCTAGAACCGGGCATATCCCCACAACTAACGTCGGGGGTGTCGCCAGGGAAGGCGATGGAGGACCGGAGGGAGCAGGCAATGGGCACTCGAGGACAGCACCGGGCGGGGGCGGCCACGGCCGTGGTTGCCGGGCTGACGCTCCTGGCACTGGGAGCAGGAGCGCCGGCTCAGGCGGACCAGCCCGGCCCCGGCGCCCAGCCGACCGGCACGTCGACCGGCACGTCGACCGGCACGTCGACCGGCGTCGACGGCGCCCGCAAGGCAGGCAAGCAGCAGTCCGAGCCCGTCCAGGACGTCACCCCGCCCGCCCGGCCTGCCTTGGGGGAGGCCAGCGTGGCAGCAGGTGGCGCGATCAGCCTCGGTGTCCAGGCGGAGCAGGGCTCGGCTCTCGTCGTCCGGGAGGGCGCCGAGGTCGTGGCCAGCACCTCCGCCGCAGGCACCGCGCAGACGCTGACCTGGCGCTCGACCAGCGGTCCGCACACCTTCCTGGTGGTCGCGACCGACGCCGCCGGCAACGCGAGCGAGGCGGCCGCGGTCAGCCTCGACGTGGACGCGACGCCGCCGAGCGCCGAGCGGTTCATGGTGAAGGCCGGCACCGCCCACGACTCCCGCAGCCGCTGGAGCCTGGTCACCGACCCCGGTACGGCGTACTCCTTGAGCGTCGACGGCACGGTCGCCCAGGAGGGGACGGTCGAGGGACGCAGGATCAAGGGCGACCTCGAGCTGACCGACGGCCGGCACGAGGTGTCCGTCGAGGTCCGCGACGAGGTCGGGAACACCCGCGAGGTGCGGGACACGGTGTCCGTCGACATCCCCGCTCTGTGGGTGGCTGCGAAGGCTGTCTCCGGCGCCGGCGACAAGAAGCAGGTCTTCAAGGTCGCGGCGTCGCCGGCCACACGGGGCTACCTGCGGATCCCGGGCCTCGGCGGCAAGCGCTTCGACCTGACCGACGGGCGCGCTGAGGTCACCTTCGACGTCCCCGAGGGCAGCTACCAGGCCCCCGTGGTGACCGTGGCCGACGGCGTGGACCGCAAGGGCAGCATCGCGCTCGAGCCGTTCGCGGTCGACCGCACCGCCCCGGCCCTGGACGTCAGCACGGCGGCCGCCGCTGCCGAGCGAGGGATGCTCTCGGCGACCATCACCGCCGAGTCCGGTGACAGCGTCAGCTGGCGCGTCCTCACCGAGAGCGGTTTCGCCGTCCTCTCGGGACAGTTCGTCGCCGACGGCACCGCCCAGGTGCTCGAGCGCGAGCTCGGCAAGGGCACCTACGAGCTTGAGGTGACCGCGACCGACGCGACCGGCAACGCCAGCGTCGAGCGGGCCACCACCCCGATCGCCGCCCGGCCGCTGGTCAACCCCGACGTCGTCCCGGCGCTCGTCATCACCCTCACGCTGTGGGTGCTCGTCGGCCTCGGCGTCATCCTCCGCCGCCGGGCCCGGCGCCTCCGCGTCCTGGCCGACCAGATGAGCGACACCGGCGGCGTGACCGCCGACCGCAAGCGCCGCCGGCACGGACGCGCCGCCCAGCGGGCCGAGCACGAGCAGGCTCTCGCCGAGTACGAGCGCAAGCTGGTCGAGTTCCGCGAGGAGGATGCTGCCTGGGAGCAGCGTCGCGCGGACCTGACCCAGCTGGTGGCCGTCGCCGAGGGTGCGGCCCAGCCGGACCTCTCGAAGGCCGACGTCGAGCTCCACGAGCAGGAGAACGCCTACTGTGCGCTGCCGGCCTCGCTGGTGGAGATGCAGGTCCGCGACGGCTCCGAGGTGCCGGTGCAGGTCGACCACGGACAGCTGGTCGTCACCGACTCCCGCGTGGTCTTCGCCGGCCAGGAGACCCGCGACTGGAAGTTCGCCGAGCTGCAGAACATCCGTCACCTCGACCACGACCGGACCATGATGACCGTCGTCGGGCGCCCCGGGGTCTCGGGCGTGGCCTACGACGACGCCGACCTGGTCCGGCTCTACCTCGAGCTGGCGATGGCCAAGCTCAACGGCACCAGCAGCTCGGTGCTGACCATGCTGAAGCTCGGCCTGCACCAGCACGAGCTGCGCCGGCCGCAGGCCCCGACGCCGGTGGACCCGACGCCGGTCTTCCGCAAGCGGAGCGACGACCAGGCCACGGAGCCGGGCACGGACCCGGTCACGAACATGGACACGGTCACCGAGCAGGGGAGCGAGCCGGTCGAGCAGGCTGAGGTCAGCAGCGAGCCGGTCGGCACCGCTGCGGCGGTCATGGTGCGGCAGGGCACCGCCGCCGACCAGGACGTCGAGCGTGCGCTGGTGCTCTCCGAGAACTGACGGTCGTGGGGTGACTCAGTGGCCGCGGTCCGCACGGACCGCGGCCACGAGGTCGTCCGGACCCAGTGCCCGGCCGGCGTCCACGGCGTCGTCGTAGCCGTCCTCGCCGAGCGCCGCGCGCGCAGACTGCTCGGCCGAGTCGCGGAGGGACTCGTCGGGGAGGTAGTAGCCGTACACCGACCCGACCGACTCGCGCAGGCCGGTCGCGGCGCCCAGCAGGGTCGCCACGCGCGGGTGGTCGCCGGCCCGGGACTCGATGACGGCCAGCGTCTCCACGAAGTAGGCGAGGTTCGCCAGGTCGCCTGTCTGGTCCGAGAGCGCGATCCCCTCGTCGACGTGCCGGCGCGCCGTGGCGTCGTCGCCGGCCGCCAGGGCAGCCTGCGACAGGTTGTAGAGGGCGACATAGGTGGAGAGTCGGTCGCCGCGGTCGCGGGCCAGGCGCAGCCCGCGCCCGATCTCCTCCAGGGCCGCGGCGGGGTCTCCCTGCAGCAGCAGGGCGGTGCCGAGCCACACGTGGGTGAGGGACCGGATCCAGATGCCCTCGTCGCCGGCCTGCTCGCCGTACGGGAGTGAGGAGCGGAACCGCTCGCCGGCCAGCGCCAGGTCGCCGTCCCCGAGGGCGGCCAGGCCGGTCCCCGCGCGGGACAGGGCGATCAGGTGCGGGTGGTCGAGCTCGGCGGCCAGGGCGTCGGCGGCAGCCCAGTGCCCGGCGGCGCTCGGGTGGTCACCACCGGCGTACGACATGGTGGCAGCGGTGAGGTGCACGCGCGGACGTACGGCGGGGGACAGGGCGGCGTCCAGACCGTGCTCGGCGAGACGGCGGCCCACGGCGAACCGGCCGCGGAGCCACCAGTAGAGCCACATCGACCAGGTGATGCGCCCCGCGACGTCGGCGTCGCCGAGGTCCAGAGAGCGCTCGACGGCCGCCAGGAGGTTGGCCTCCTCCTCCTCCTCCTCGGTGCGGCTCAGCCAGGTGACCTGGTCGGCCCGCTCGTAGCCGACCGCTGCCCGCTCGGCCAATGCCAGGAAGGTCTCGGCGTGCGCGCGGTGGATCCGGGTGGCGCGGTCGCCGATGAGCAGGCCGCGGGAGTACTGCGCGACGGGCTCCAGCATCGTGAGGCGCACCGAGCCGTCGGCCCCCGCCCGGGTGAGCACCAGCGACTGCTCGACGAGGTCCTCCAGCAACCCGAGCACCTCGTCGGCGGCGGCGTCGCCGGCGGCGGTCGCGACCGCCTCCACGGTGGCGAGCTCGATGGCCAGCGGGATCCCCGACAGCCGGTGGCACAGCTCGCCCAGCGCCTGCACCGCGGCGGCGTCGAGCCTCAGGCGCTGGGCCACCGCGTGGGCCCGGTCGAGCACGAGGGCGCCGGCCGGGGCCGCGGACAGCTCGCGGGGGGGTCGTCACCCCGTGGGCCGGCAGGTCCAGCGGCTGCACGGCGTACTCCGTCTCGACGCGCCGCGCAGCGGCGACCTGCTGGAGACCAGCACCGAGAGGCCGGGGCACAGCGCCACCAGCTGGCTGACCTGTGGCGCCGCGCTGGGCAGCCGCACCGGCAGCAGCGCCGGCGGAGATGCCCCGGCGGGGAACCGCGGCGAGCAGCGCGGTCCGCTCGGTGTCGGAACCGCCCGATCAGCCAGCTCCTGCTGCGTCATCCCGGCGGACTCCCGCAGCCGCCGCAGGAGCACCGCGAACGACTCCACCCCGTCGGCGTCCCCCCGCATGCGCTGAGCATAGGGGCGCCGGTCACCCGGTCAAGCGTTCGGGCCCGCGCGGGTGTGCCGGGCCCCACCCGCGTCCCCACCAGGCTTGCCATGACCGACGAGGAGGACGCATGCACACCAGGACCTGGTTGCCCGAGGGCTGGCAGCCACCGGCGCGGGTGGCCCTGCCGACCGGGCACCACCTCCGCCCGCTCCGGGCGGCCGACGTCGACCTGGACCTCCGGGCCGTGACCGGGTCGCAGGAGCGGCTGCGGGCACGGTACGGCGGTCGCGGGGGCTGGCCTCCCGACGACCTGACCGCCGAGCCGCACCGGGCCGACCTGGCGCGGTACGCCGACGACTACGCGCGCGGCGTCGCGTTCCGCTACGGCCTGTTCGACGCCGGGGAGACCGAGCTGCTCGGACGGCTCACGATCGAGCCGGCCGATCCCTCCGAACCCGCCGATCCCTCCGAACCCGCCGGGCCCGCCGAACCCGCGGGCGCCGGCGACGCCACCGTCGGCGCACAGGTGTCGTGGTGGGTCGTCGACTGGCTCGTCGGCGGACCCGTCGACCTCGCGCTCGACGCGTTCGTCCCCACCTGGGTCGCGGCCGCCTGGCCGCTGCACGACCCGATCTTCCAACCAGCACGAAGGAGCACAGCATGACCGCCACCGCAGAGCCCACCATCCTCGCCCTCAGCCGAGCACGGCGGCCCGAGAGCCGGGCCGTGGCTGGGTCCTCGCCGGCATCGGCGCAGCCGTCGCCGGAATCGTGTCGAGCGTCTTCAGCGGGATGACCAACGCCGTCTACCAAGACGACATCGCCGGCGACGCCGACGGCATCACCGCGAAGCTCGCCGACCAGACCGCCACGATCCTGGCCTTCCACACCGGCGCCATGGTGTGCGCGCTGCTGCTCGTCGTCTTCGCGGCCGGGCTGCGTCGCCGGATCGCGACGTGGACCGGGCCGGACAGCCTGCTGCCCGGCATCGCTGCCACGGGGCTCGGCCTCGTCTCGGTCGCCCTGCTGATGGGGTCAGCGCTCACGACCGAGTTCGTGTTCGGCGTACAAGATCCCGAGCTGCTGGTGCCGAAGACCGCAGCGTTCTTCGGCCAGTGGATCAACACCGTCCCGTGGGTGTGGCCCGCTGCAGTAGATGGCGGGCGCCACCGGGCCGCTGTGGCTCGTGATCGCCACGCTGGGTCTGCTCCGCAGCCCCTGACGTCAGGGTCAGGAGCCGGTGGGAACCAGGCGCAGGCCCCAGGAGACCGACCAGGTGTCCCCGGGCCCGAGCCACACCAGCCCGGCGCCGTTGTTCAGCGCGTCGGGCGCCGCCGTCATCGGCTCGAGGGCCACCGCGAGACCCGGGCCGTCGGGGCGGGGGAAGCCGCGCTTGGTGTACACCTGCACGTGCCCGAACGCGGCGTCCGCCCACAGCTCGGTGGCCGTGCCGTCGGGGGCCTCGAGCCGGTGGCGACGGATCCCGTCCACCGCGTGCAGGTCGGTGTAGGTCGTGTCGAGGTCGACCTCACCGACCCGGGCTCCGTCGCGCAGGTCCCGGTCGGTGCCGGTCACCGGATGTGCCGCGACGGGCACCTGTCGCTCGTCGACCTCGAGGTAGGTGTCGGCCCGGACCGTGACGCGCAGGTCCTCGACGGGCACGTCGCCCACCCGCAGGTACGGGTGGCAGCCCACCGCCACCGGAGCTCGATCCGAGCCCAGATTCAGCAGGGTGTGGGTGACCCGCACGCCGTCCTCGGCGAGCTCGTACCGCACGGTGGTGCCGAGGTGGAAGGGGTAGCCGTGCTGCGGAAAGACGGTGGCGGCCAGCGTGAGAGCGCTCTCCGAGCGGTCCACGACGGTGTACCCGGTGTTGCGCAGCAGCCCGTGCGTCGCGTTGCCCTTGTCGGGCTCGGTCACGTCCAGGAGCTGCTCGGCGCCGTCGAGGACCCAGCGGGCGCCGCCGACCCGGTTGGCCCAGGGGACCAGGACGATGCCCGCCCCGCTCGGTGGCGGCAGGTGGTCGGGGTACTCCTGCACGACGGCGGCGCCGGCGACGCGCAACGTGCGCAGCGACGCCGCGAGCTCGGCCACGGTCGCGGTGACCTCGCCCTCGGGTCCCGCACGAATCAGGTGGTGCTGCTCGCCGGTCGGCGGGCTCGGGTGGACCGGGCCGCGGTCGGGAGTCATGGTCGGCGGGACATCGGGGTCATGCGACCCGACCCTAGGGCAGGCAGGTCGACGGGCTGCGACCGTCCTTCGCCAGCTCGGTGAGCCGGCCCACGACCATGCCGCCGTCGGGTGGCAGTCCGGGCTGGTCCGGGCGCGCCGGGTCACCGTCCAAGGTGAGCTCCCAGCACTGCGCGAGGAACCGCAACCGGGTGCTCGTGACCGCCAGGGGAGCGGTGGTGAAGCGGCCGTCGAGGTTGGCGTCCACCCATGCGCGTACGGCAGGTGGGCGGGCATGCAGGTGCCGCCAGACACGGCGGGGCACCTCGACGGCACCGTTGTACTCCCGGGGAACGTCGGTCAGCCCGGTCTTCCCGCGGTCGCGCCGTTCCTGCCGCAGACCGTCGGTCGAGTGCAGCCGCAGGGTGAGGCGGGCGTGTCCGGGCAGCCGCACGGTCAGCCGGGCGGGGGAGCACTCGGGGTTGAAGTCGCCGACCACGGCCGGTCGCCCGCCGGCCATGCCTTCGTACCGCATGTCGTGGGGAGCGAAGCGGTGCTCGTCGCCCCCTGACGGCAGCAACTGTCCGTGCAATCGCCCACCGGTTGCGACGAACCGCCAATGTGCCGCCCCGATCCGCTTCTCCCAGTAGCCGGTGCGGCGGCGCCGGTCCCGGCCCTCCACGCGAAGCAACCGGTCGGCGGCGTCCGCGCCGGTCTTGAGGACGGTCACCCTGTCGGTCAGGGTGCCCGGCGGCCGCGGGTGGTGGACCCAGCCGGGCCCCGGCAGCTGCCAGCGGGTGTCGTCGGCAGGCCGGCGGCGTTCCCACGAGTAGTCGCCGAAGACCGTGTTGGCGCCCGAGAGGTCGAAGTCGTACATCCTCGTGTAGAGGGCGCCGTTCTTCCCGACGACGAACAGGGTCGAGCCGCTGCCGTCGAGGTTGGCCAGGGGCAGGGTTCCGCGGTGCGGCCCGCAGATCTCCCGGCTCTCGTCCTGCGGCAGCCACGGGTCGAGGTAGGTGATCCTGCGGTGGTCCCCGCGCAGCAGGTACACCGTGCCCACGCCGATCGCGTGGTGCTCCCGACCGGAGGTGTCGGTGAACGTCTCCGAGGCGTTGAACTCCGAGACCGCCCAGCGACGCACGTCCTCGAACATCGTCATCCCGGAACCGGTCCAGAAGTAAGGACCCCAGCGCCACGTCCAGCGGTCCGCCGAGAGGTCGCCGCCCGGCATGTCGTGGGAGAAGAGCTGCCGGTCCTCGTCCAGAGCCAGCAGGAAGCGGTGGTCGGCCGAGATCGCCGACACGTGCCCGTCGAGGCAGGACGGCAGCTCGAGCAGGCGCCAGGGCTGACCGGGGTCGGCCAGGCCCTCCACCGCCGGTCGGACGTACACCTTGCCTTTCCGGAGGACGAACGCGTACTCGTTGCTGAAGGTGTGGCGCAGGTCCTTGAACACGACCCGGTCCGGGAGCCGGACCCCTGCCGGTGCCGGGTCCCCGAGACCGCCGGGACGGCCCTCGAGCTGGTCGCTCGACGGGGCGGCGCCGCCCACCACGAGGACGCCGGTGGAGCCGCCGGCCAGGGTGGCGCACTCCGGGCGGGTCGGTGGAGCGGCCGTCGCGGGGCCGACGAGGGGGACGAGGAGCACCGCAGCCGAGGCGGCCAGGCCTGCGGCGAAGCGGGTGGAGGCCATGAGCCGCCAACGACGTGCGGGCGGACCTGGTTACGTGCCGGGCGGCCGCTTGTCGAGGCCCCGCCCCCGGCATAGGTTCACGGGGTGACGCGAGACACATACGACTACGTGATCGTCGGCGCCGGCAGCGCGGGAGCGGTGATCGCGGCGAGGCTCACCGAGGACCCCGGCACGTCGGTGCTGCTGCTCGAGGCCGGTGGGGAGGCCTCCGCCGACGAGATCACCATCCCGGCCGCCTTCTCGTCCTTGTTCAAGACACGGTGGGACTGGAACTACGAGACCTCCGAGCAGAAGCAGCTCGGCTCGCGTCGCGCCTACTGGCCGCGGATGAAGGCCCTCGGCGGCTGCTCGTCGATGAACGCGATGATCTACATCCGCGGCAACCGCGCGGACTACGACGGCTGGCGCGACGCCCACGGCGCCGCCGGCTGGGGGTACGACGACGTGCTGCCCTACTTCGTCCGCGCCGAGGGCAACACCCGTCTGGGCGCGCCGTACCACGGGCAGGACGGGCCGCTGCACGTCGAGGACCGGCGCTACACCCACCCGCTGAGCCAGGCATGGGTGGACTCCGCGGTCGCGAACGGCTTCAAGCCGACCGACGACTTCAACGGCGCCGAGCAGGAGGGCGCCGGGCTCTACCAGGTGACGTGCCGCAAGGGCCGGCGCTGGTCGGTGGCCAAGGCCTACCTCGAGCCGGCGTTGGACCGCCCGAACCTCACCGTGCGCACCCACGCGTTCGTCGAGCGCGTCGTCGTGGAGGGCGGACGCGCGGTCGGGGTCGCCTACCAGCAGGGAGGCCAGGAGAAGTTCGCGTACGCCGGAGCGGAGGTCGTGCTCTCCGGCGGGGCCGTGAACTCCCCTCAGCTGCTCATGCTGTCGGGCATCGGGCCGGCCGACCACCTGCGCGAGCACGGCATCGACGTGGTGCTGAACCTCCCTGGGGTGGGCCAGAACCTGCACGACCACGCCGCGGTGCCGCTGATCTGGCACACCAAGGACACCACCGACGTCGCGGAGTTCAACAACCTGGTCAACTTCGCGCGGGCCAAGGCCACCGGCAAGGGCCCGCTGGTGTCGAACATCGGCGAGGCAGGTGGCTTCTTCCGGACCCGCGACGACCTCGCCGCCCCCGACCTGCAGGTGCATGTCGCGCCGACGGGCTTCTGGGACAACGGCATGCACGAGCCGACCACGCGCAAGGTCACCGTGGCCCCCACGCTGGTCAGCGTGGCGAGCAGGGGCCGGCTGCGGCTGCGCTCCTCGAACCCCTACTGGCACCCCGACATCGACCCCGCCTACTACGAGGACCAGGCCGACCTGGACGCGATGGTCACCGGCATCCACCGGGTGCTCGAGACGGTGCGCAGCGGTCCGTTGGCGCGCCACGTCGAGGCGGCGTTCCTGCCCGCGGCGGCGTGGCCCAGCGAGGAGGAGATCGTCGAGCACGTGCGCCAGCAGACGCAGACGCTCTACCACCCGGTCGGGACCTGTGCGATGGGCACCGGCGAGCAGGCGGTGGTCGACCCCGAGCTGCGGGTGCCCGGGGTGGAGGGCCTGCGGGTAGCCGACGCGTCGGTCATGCCCGTGGTCCCGAGAGGCAACACGAACGCCCCGTCGGTCATGGTCGGCGAGAAGGCCGCCGACCTGCTGCGCGGGATCGACTCAGCAGGAGGAACGGTTCGATGACCGACAAGCTCGAGGTCCGCAATCCCGCCACCGGCGACGTGGTGGCGCTGCACCCGGTCGCCGACGCGGCCGAGGTCGACGCCGCCGTGGCCCGGGCCCGGGAGGCCAGCCGCTGGTGGGCCGAGCAGGGGTTCGACGGCCGGCGCACGATCCTCGAGCAGTGGAAGGGCGTCCTCGCGCGACGGATGGCCCAGCTCGCCGGCGTCGTCCACGAGGAGACCGGCAAGCCGCACCCGGACGCCATGCTGGAGATCGGGCTCGCCATCGACCACCTGGGCTGGGCGGCGTCGCACGCCGAGAAGGTCCTCGGCCGCCGCAGAGTCTCCAGCGGACTGCTGATGGCGAACCAGGCGGCGTCGCTGGAGTACCTGCCGCTCGGCGTCATCGGCGTGATCGGCCCCTGGAACTACCCGGTGTTCACCCCGATGGGCTCGATCGCCTACGCCCTGGCGGCCGGCAACGCGGTGGTGTTCAAGCCCAGTGAGCTGACCCCCGGTTGCGGGGCCTGGCTGGCCGACTCGCTGCGCGAGGTCGTGCCGGATCACGACCTGTTGCAGGTCGTGGTCGGGTACGGCGAGACCGGTAATGCCCTGTGCCGGTCGGCGATCGACAAGCTGGCCTTCACCGGTTCGCCGGCCACCGGCCGGAAGGTGATGGCCGCCTGCGCGGAGAACCTGACCCCGGTGCTCATCGAGGCCGGCGGCAAGGACGCCCTGCTGGTGGCCGAGGACGCCGACGTGGAGGCGGCCGCCGACGCGGCCGCCTGGGGCGCCTTCTCCAACGCCGGCCAGACCTGCGCCGGGGTGGAGCGGGTCTACGTCCACGAGCGCGTGCACGACGCGTTCCTCGAGTCGCTGTCCCGGCGCGCCGGCGAGCTGGCATCGGGGCACCACCCCGACGCGCAGTTCGGGCCGATGACCCTGCCGTCGCAGGTCGACATCGTGCGGCGGCACATCGACGACGCGATCGCACGGGGCGGCACGGCGGTCGTCGGCGGCCCGGAGGCGGTCGGCGAGCGGTTCATCCAGCCGACCGTGCTGACCGGCGTACCGCAGGACGCCGCGGCGATCACCGAGGAGACCTTCGGACCGACGGTCACCGTCACCAAGGTCAGGGACATGGACGAGGCGGTCCGGCTCGCCAACGAGACGACGTACGGCCTCGGATCCACGGTGTTCTCCAAAGCGCGGGGCATGGAGCTGGCCCGTCGACTGAGGTCGGGCATGACCGCGGTCAACTCGGTGATCGCCTTCGTCGGCATCCCGGCCCTGCCGTTCGGCGGGATCGGCGACTCCGGGTTCGGGCGGATCCACGGCGCCGACGGCCTGAAGGAGTTCACCTTCGCCAAGGCGGTGGCTCGGCAGCGGATGAAGCCGGCGGTAGCGCTCACGACGTTCTCCCGCACCGAGAAGGCCGAGCAGGCGTTCGCCACCCTCATCACCGTGCTGCACGGCCGGTCCAACCAGCTGCCGAAGCGGTCCCGGCGGCGCAGCCGCTGACAGGTGTGTCCCTGCGGCAGTTTTTACCCCCCATGGGTAGGAAATAGGGCAAAACGGGACGTAAGTCCTTAGGCTTGCTGGCACGCAAGCGGTCCGCAGCGGACCGATACCGCAGCCCTGGGAGAACCACCACATGAACCGCACAGCTCGTACCGCCGCCGGGGCCGTGGCCCTGGCCGTCGCGCTCGGCACCGGCAGCCCGGTCGCCGGCGCCGCACCGAACTCCGGACATGGCAAGCCGACGCAGACCCACGGCGCCCACGGCGACCACGGCAAGGGCGGCAGGCAGGACAAGGGCGACAGGGCCCTGCGCCGGGTGCTCCGCGCCATCGCGAAGGAAGACGCCCGGCTCGCCCGGGTGCAGCACCGCAGCTCACGTCTCGGTGACGGGGTGCAGGCGGCACTGTCGACCAACATCGACGCGGAGCGGCAGGCGCTCGCCGACCTCGAGGACTCGCTCGAGGCCGGTGACGGCAGCGTCGACCTGGGCGAGGTGCGCGACTCGCTCCGCGAGCTCCGTTCGCAGAACTACGAGCAGGTCGTCAACTGGCTGCGCCAGGCCGACCGGTTCGGGGCGAAGCTCGACGCCGCCGCGGCGGCGCTGGCCGCCGACCCGGCCGCCCCGCAGGAGCTGCTCGACCTGGTGGTCGCTGCCCAGGACAGCCTGGACGCCGCGGTGACGGGCGCGCTGGCCATCGACGGCTCCTCGTCCCGTGACGAGCTCCGCGCGGTCCAGGCGGAGCTGGCGGCGGCGCACGAGGCGCTCGGCGCGGTGCTCGACTACCTGGAGGGTGACGAGACCGAGGGCGACGAGTCCGAAGAGGAGTCGTCCGAGGAGGGCGTCGACGACGGCTCGGAGGACCCGGTCGACGACGGTTCCGAGGACCCGGTCGTCGGCTGAGCCCGACGACGTCGGCGGCTGCCCGCCGGTGCGCCGCACCGGCGGGTGGCCGCCGTCGCGCGTAACATGCGCCCGTGCTCACCACCCGGCTCGCCGGCCGCGTCCTCGCCCCCGGCGTCCTCGCCCTGGCCCTGACGGGTCTCACCGCGTGCGGTGACGACACCGACGCCTCATCGGGCGCACCGGGTGGCTCCTCGGCCGACCTGGAGGTGCTGACCGAGGACCAGGCCCAGCAGGCCCTGCTGTCGGAGGCGCAGATGGGGGAGGGCTTCACCAGCGCGGAGCCCGCCGAGGACGACACCGCCCAGCCGGACATGGGGTGCCTCAGTGCCCTCGACGACATGGACGACATCGGGGCCGAGAGCGAGGCGAAGATCGAGTACACCTCGACCTCCGACAGCGGGCTCCCGTCGTTGGAGAACGACGTGTTCTCCTATCCCGACACCGAGCGGATCAGCGACCGGATCGCGGAGGTGTCCTCCGCGTTGGAGGGCTGTGACGCGGTGGAGTTCACCGACGACGACGGCACGTCGTTCTCGCTCGACGTGAGCGTCGACACCGACACGACCGCCGAGGACGTCGACGAGCAGGTCACCCTGGAGGCGACCGGCACGGTGGCCTCGGGCAAGCAGCGCTTCCCGATCGGCATCCACCTCAGCTCAGTGCGGATCGACAACCACGTCACCGTGGTGATCTACACCGACATGCCGCAGGACCAGGCCGAGTCGAGCGCGCAGTTCGACGGTTACGTCACCGCGGCCGCGGCACGGCTCGCGGCCGTGGCCGCCGGTGAGACGCCCTCGGACGAACTGCTGGCCTGACCCGGCCTGCCGTCAGCCGCGCCATTCGTCCGCCCAGCTCTCGTGCCGGTGGTCGCAGTGGCACTCGCCCAGGCACATCCAGCACAGGTCGACGTCGCAGGCAGCGCAGATGGTCACCCGAGATCACTTCCTCGGCGGATCCGGGACCGACCCCACTTGGATCGATCAACCTCCACTTCGAAGGTACGCCGCCGCGCGGACGGATGGAGGTGACTAAAGGTCCCTTTCGTCCCAAAATCAGGTGTTCTTGGTCACGCGGCCTCAGGCCGGTGCCGGCATGGCCCGTCCGGGCGGTGCTCACACCCGCCAAGTGGGGGGTTCGGTGACCAGGATCCAGCGACAGGGCGCAAAGTCCCGTCGCTCCGGCGGGTACGGCGCGCAGACTTGCTGCACCTGGGAGGTGACGAACATGCAGTTCACGTGCGACAGATGCCACCGCGACTACGACGCCGCGGGCCACGACTCGGTGGCCCACCTGTTCCTGCGGGACTCCCGCTGCAACCACATCGAGGCGTTCTGCTCGCACTGCGGCAACAAGGAGGTCATCTTCCTCGGACCCCGGCAGATGACCGTGATCATTCGCGACGAGGGGGTCGTGCCGACCGTGGAGGCCGAGGCGACCGCCGCGCTGCGCGTCCGCGCCGAGAAGGCGTGGGCGGCGGCGGAGGAGAAGGACGTCCCGTCCGAGGGTGAGCCCGCCGGCGAGGGGCCGCCGACGACGCACCCCGCGGGCAGCGGCACGACACCCGGCGCCGGTGACGTCCTGCAGCGTTACGAGCTCACCCGCCGGCACGAGGACCTGCTCGACTCGTTCGGCGACACCCTCAGCAACATCCCGGACGACCTGCTGTGGGACGAGCTCCGCAGCGAGCACGACCGCCGGCACCCCGACCGCTGGGTCGACTGACGAACTGAGCCGGCACCGCTTTCCGCGCCGGTGCGTACGTTGGAGGCATGAGCGACGCGACGGGGCCCGCCCAGCCGTCCGAGCAGGCCCAGCCGTCCGAGCAGGCCCAGCCGTCCGAGCAGGCCCAGCCATCCCAGCAGTCGATGCTGCGGCGGATGCTGGCCGGTGAGCTCTACCGTGCCGACGACCCGGAGATCACCCGGATCCAGCTGCGTGCCCAAGAGCTCATGGCGGCGCTCAACGCCACCTCGGCGCGGGAGGCCGCGGAGCGACGTCGGATCCTCGAGCAGCTGCTCGGCGCCGTGGGACCGGACACCGAGATCCGGTCGCCGTTCTACGTCGACTACGGGAGCCAGATCCGGGTCGGCGCCCGGTGCTTCGCCAACTACGGGGTGACCGCGCTCGACGTCGCCGCGATCACCATCGGCGACGACGTGCAGATCGGCCCGCACGTCCAGCTCCTGACGCCCACGCACCCGCTCGACCCCGAGCTGCGCCGGCAGAAGTGGGAGGCGGGTGAGCCCATCACGATCGGCGACAACGTGTGGCTGGGCGGCGGGGTCACCGTGCTGCCGGGGGTGTCCATCGGCGCCGACACCGTGGTCGGGGCCGGCGCGGTGGTGAGCCGGGACCTGCCAGGCGGCGTGCTCGCCGTCGGGAACCCCGCGCGGGTGGTGCGCCGGCTGGACGGCTGAGCGGCTCCCGGCGATCTCACCGGACCGCGCTCAGTCCTCGCGGTACGCGAGGGTGTCCACCGAGTGGAGTACGGCCGGGTCGGTGCCCTCCTCGACCTCGACCACGACCTCCTGGCCGACGAGGCCGGTGAGCTCGTCGGCGTTGCTCTCCAGCACGCCGTCGGCGTCGAAGTCGGCGAGCGCCTCGGCGGTCAGCCACTCCTCGTCGCCCACGTCGAGCAGCAGCTCGTCGAGGTACCACTGGCCGCCGGTGACCTCAGCACCCGTGGTCGGGTCGTCGGTGCCGGGGACGAACAGCAGCACACCGGCCACCTCCACCAGCTGGGGATCCGGCTGGGGCGCCGGGGAAGGCGTGGGCTGCGGACCGTCCGACGGGGTCGGAGACGGATCGTCGGTGGGGTCGGGCGACGGGTTCGTCGACGGGTCGGTCGAGGGCTCGGCCGACGGGCTGGTCGAGGGGTCGGTCGTCGGATGCGTGGGGTCCGGCTCAGGCGTGGGGCTGGGCGTGGGGCTGGGTGTCGAGCTGGGCGTGGGGCTGGGCGTGGGGCTGGGTGTCGAGCTGGGCGTCGAGCCGCCGTCACCGGGGAGCGGCTCCTCGCTGCCCGCACCGCCTCCGGGCAGGGCCTGGACCGGGTCCTCCAGGTGCGCGTCGGTGGTGGTGCCGCCGGTGTCGCGGTGCTCCGAGCCGCCTCCGTAGCCGTACTTGCTCCCGCCGTTCGTGCCGCCGGTGTTCCCAGGGCTGCCCTGACCGTCCGTGGCAGGGCCGGTCCCGAGCGGGCCGGAGGCCGACGTCGAGCCGCTGCCTCCGGTCCAGGCGGGGCCCACGTGGGTCGCGTCGAGGGTCCAGGCGGTGGTGCCGGTGACCAGGTCCGCCAGCCCACCGTGGCGGTACGCCTGGGTGATGCGGACCACCAGGTCGACGTACCCCTTGGACGGGTTGTAGCGGTGGACGGCGGCGCGCACACCGCGGGGTCGGTCGAGCCGGCCGGGGGCGGCGCAGAGGTAGACCCCGGCGGCCAGGGCGGCGTCGTTGATGTCGTCGGCGGAGCGGACGCCGTCGCCGTTGGCGTCGACCCCGGCGTAGGACCAGGTCGAGGGCAGGAACTGCATGGGGCCGACCGCACGGTCCCAGACCTTGTCGCCGTCGAGGCGGCCGCCGTCGGTGTCAGGTACGGCGCGCACCGGCCCGCGCCCGTCGAGGGCCACTCCCCGGATCAACGGGCGGGACAACCCGTTCGGCCGCAGGTGCGCACCGGCGTACCGGCCGTGGTCGGTCTCCACGCGGCCGATGGCCGCGAGCAGTGCCCAGTCGAGCCGGCAGGAGGGATCGGCCTGCGCCATGGTGCCGGCCGCCACCTGGTAGGCCACCAGGGCGGTGGCGGGGATGTCGAGGTCGCCGGGCGAGACGCCGTGGAGGCGGCGGGGCGAGGTGGGGCTGGCGACGCGCAGGTCCCGGCGGCTGGTGGCCCGCACGTGCTTGGTGACCCCGCGGAGACTGCCGCGACCGTCGGCCACGGACGTCGCCCAGGTGCCGGGCGTGCCGGTGAACGGCCGGGCCACGGCGGTGCTCGGCAGGGGCGTGCTGGACAGGGTGGCGTCGACACGCGGTCCGCCGACGGCGTTCGTCGACGTCGCGAGCACGGGCAACGCGAGGACCAGCGCACCCGCGCACAGACGCAAATGCCTCGTGCTTCGCATGCCTGATCCCTCCCCGGACCTCGATCTGCCCCAACCCTATGTGCTGGACGTCGGGATGAGGGAGCCCAAAGTCCCGCGTCTTGCGTGGCGCTCGTCCGCGACCCCGGGCCGACCGCTGGCCGCCGGGGTGAGGCCCTGGCACGGCGGGGTAGAACTGTCGGGTGCGTGCCACCTTGCTGACCTCCGCCATGACCGCCGCCGCTGCGGTGGTCGGGACACTGGGCACGAAGACCGACACGGCCTGGTACCGGGAGCTGGACAAGCCGTCCTGGCAGCCGCCGCCGGTGGCCTTCCCGCTGGTGTGGACCCCGCTGTACGCCACGGTGGCGTGGGGGACCGGCCGCCTCGTCGACGCAGCGCCGGACCGTCGCCGGCGCCTGCTGGCTCTGGTGAGCGCCGACCTGGTGGCCAACGCGGGCTGGAACTGGGCGTTCTTCGACCGTCGCTCGCCGGCCGCGGGACTGGCCGTCCTCGCTGCGCTGGACACGCTCAACGTCGCGCTGGTGCGGGAGGCCGCCCGTCACGACCGGACGGCGGCCGCGGCGCTGACGCCGTACGCCGCGTGGTGCGGCTTCGCCACCGCGCTCAACGTGGCGCTGTGGCGTCGCAACCGGCCGGGCCCCGGCGGCGCCGCTCGATGACCGCTGACCTGGTCTACCTCGTGGTCGGGGTGGCGCTGCTGCTTGCTGTGCTGCTCCCCGCCGTGCTGCAGCGGCACGCCGTCTCCGCGCCGATGGTGCTGCTGCTCGTCGGCATGCTCATCGGGTTGATGCCGCTGCCGCCCGGGACCGGCGAGGGACCGTTGAGCCACCTGACCTTCATCGAGCACCTGACCGAGCTCACCGTGGTGGTGGCGCTCATGGGCGTCGGGCTCGCGCTCGACCGGCCGCTGGAGCTGAGACATCCCCGGACGTGGGTGCCGTGGGGTGCGGCGTGGCGCCTTCTGGGCATCGCCATGCCGCTGACCATCGCCGGTGTCGCGCTGCTCGGGTGGTCCCTGATGGGGCTGGCCCCGGCCGCGGCGCTGCTGCTCGGCGCCGCGCTCGCCCCGACCGACCCGGTCCTGGCCTCCGACGTGCAGGTGGCCGGGCCGACGCCCTTCGACGAGGCCGCTGGGGACGTGGACGAGGAGGACGAGGTCCGGTTCGCCCTGACCGCCGAGGCCGGGCTCAACGACGGCCTGGCCTTCCCGTTCGTGTACGCCGCGATCTTCCTGCTCACCATGGGCGAGTTCGGCGACTGGGGGCTCCGCTGGTGGGCGTGGGAGCTCACCGGGAAGGTCCTGGTCGGGGTGCTGGTGGGCACCGCGGTCGGCTGGTTGCTGGCGAAGCTGGCCTTCCGGGCGCCGCAGCCCACGCTCCGGCTGGCCGAGACCGGCGAGCCGCTGCTGGCGCTGGCCGGGGTGATCCTGTCCTACGGCGCGGCCGAGGTGGCGCAGGGCTACGGTTTCCTTGCGGTCTTCGCCTGCGCCATGACGCTGCGGCGCGCGGAGCGTGGTCACGACTACCACGTGCACATGCACCAGGCGATCGAGCGGCTCGAGCGGCTGCTCACGCTCGGGGTGCTCCTGCTCCTCGGTTCAGCGCTGACCGACACCCTGCTGGGCAACCTGCCGTGGCAGGGTGCAGTGGTGGGCGTTCTCCTGGTGCTCGTGATCCGGCCGGTGTGCGGGCTGGCCGCGCTCCGCGTCGGGTGGGGCGGGGACCGGATCCGGGACCGCGACCTGACCGCGAAGGAGGAGCTGGCGACGGCGTGGTTCGGCGTCCGCGGCGTCGGGTCGCTGTACTACCTGGCCTACGCCGCGCGTCAGACCGACTTCCCCCACATCGCCCAGCTGTGGGCGACCGTGGGGTTCACGATCGCGTTCTCGGTGCTGGTGCACGGCATCACCGCCACCCCGGTCATGAGCCGGCTCGACCTCGTCCGGCATGCGCGGAAGGCGGCCCCGTGACCGCGGCGATCCTGCTGACCAGCTCCGTGCTGCTCGTGCTGGCGTGCGGGGTGTTCGTGGCGGCCGAGTTCTCCTTCGTCACCGTCGACCGGTCCGCGGTGGACCGCGCCGCGGAGGCGGGCGACCGACGGGCCGTCGGCCTGCAGACGGCCCTGCGCCGGCTGTCCACCCAGCTCTCGGGTGCCCAGGTCGGGATCACGCTGACCAACCTCGCCATCGGCTTCCTCGCCGAGCCGGCCGTCGCCGACCTGATCCGGGACCCGCTGGCCGCAGCGGGCGTCCCGGACGGGGCGGTGCCGGGGGTCGCGGTGACGGTCGGGATGCTCATCGCCACCGTGGTCACCATGGTGTTCGGCGAGCTCGTGCCGAAGAACCTCGCGATCGCCGAGCCGCTGGCCGTGGGGCGGGCCACGCAGGGCGCCCAGCGCGCCTTCACCACCGTCATGGGGTGGCCGATCCGGGTGCTCAACGGGTCGGCCAACCTGGTCGTCCGCCGGCTGGGCATCGAGCCGCAGGAGGAGCTGCGGTCGGCGCGGACAACCCCCGAGCTCGCCTCGCTCATCTCCCGCTCCGCCTCCGAGGGGACGCTGGACCCCCGCACCGCCGGGCTCATGCAGCGCTCGGTCGCCTTCGGGGGGCGCACGGCCGGGGAGATCATGACGCCGCGGGTGCGGATGGACAGCCTGCGCGTCGAGGACACCGCCACCGGGGTCATCCAGCTCGCGAGGAGCACCGGTCACTCGCGCTTCCCGGTGGTCGGGTCCGAGGGCGACGACGTCGTGGGCGCGGTGCACGTCAAGCATGCCGTCGCCGTACCTCGGGGGGAGCGGGGGGCGACCCGGGTGGACGACCTGATGGTCGAGGTGGCGGTCGTCCCGGAGACGCTCCGGCTCGACCCGTTGATGGCGACCCTGCGGTCCGAGGGCTTCCAGGTCGCGGTCGTCGCCGACGAGTACGGCGGCACGGCAGGCGTCGTGACGCTGGAGGACGTCCTCGAGGAGATCGTGGGGGAGATCTCCGACGAGCACGACCCGCTCGAGTCGGGGGCGCGTCGGCGTGACGAGGACACCTGGTCCCTGTCAGGACTGCTCCGCCCGGACGAGGTCGCCGACCGGACCGGCCTGCGGCTGCCCGAGCACGAGCACTACGACACGCTGGCCGGCCTCTTCCTGCTCGTCCACGGACAGGTGCCGGCGGCCGGCGACCGGGTGGTCGTGTCCCTGCCCCTGACCTTCGGGGAGGACGGTGAGCCCCAGGAGCCCAGGGTCGCCGAGCTGACCGTCGAACGGATGGCCGGGCTGCGGATCGACCGGATCCTCGTGCGGGTCAGGCCGGCGGGCACGGCGGAGGGGGAGGGCCCCGCATGAGCACCACGTCGGCACTGCTGGTCGCGGTGGTCCTCCTGGTGGCCAACGCGTTCTTCGTGGGTGCGGAGTTCGCCCTGGTCTCCGCGCGCCGGGCCCAGATCGAGGTGCGGGTCGCGTCGGGCTCCCGCGCGGCCCGGCAGACGCTGCGGGCCATGGAGCGCGTGTCGCTGGTGATGGCCGGTGCCCAGCTGGGCATCACCGCCTGCTCGCTGGGGCTCGGCGCCCTCGCCGAGCCGGCCGTCGCCGGGCTCCTCGAGCCTGCCCTGGAGGCGCTGCTCGTGCCGGAGGGGGTCCGGCACCCCGTCGCGTTCGTCCTCGCGCTGGCGGTAGTGGTCTATCTGCACGTGGTGCTGGGCGAGATGGTGCCGAAGAACGTCACGCTGGCAGGCACCGAGCGGGCCGCCCTGCTGCTGGGCCCGCCGATGCTGCTGATCGTCCTGGTGCTGCGGCCGGTCGTGGCGTTGCTCAACGCCGTCGCCAACGGGGTGCTGCGGCTGCTGAACGTGGAGCCCAAGGACGAGGTCAGCTCGGCGTTCACCCACGACGAGGTCTCCGCGATGGTCGACGAGTCGCGCCACGAGGGAGTGATCGAGGACGAGGAGTACGACCGGCTCGCCGGCGCGCTGGACTTCACCGAGCGCACCGTCGAGCGCGTCCTGCTGAGCCCGGACGAGCTGGTCACCGTCCGCCGGGGGGCGCTGGTCAGTGAGGTCGAGCAGGCGTGCGCGGAGACCGGCTTCTCCCGCTTCCCGGTGCGGGCGGAGTCCGGCGAGCTGCTGGGCTACCTGCACGTCAAGGACGTGCTCGAGGAGGACGCCGACGCCGAGGACCGGCCGATCCAGGACAAGTGGCTCCGGCCGTTCGCCACGGTGCCGGCCGGGGTCCGGCTGCACGAGGCCCTGACCATCCTGCAGCGCAAGGGTGCCCACATCGGCCGCGTGGTCGGTCCGGACGGGGCGGTGTCCGGCCTGGTGACGCTCGAGGACGTCCTCGAGGAGCTGGTCGGCGAGATCCGCGACGCGGCCCACACCGAGACGGGTCAGGTCGTCGAGGCCCACACCGGAGCAGGCCCGGCGGAGCCGGGCACCGGGTCCGGGGCCTGACCGGGCGCGCTCAGAGCCGGCTGCGGCCGTCGTACCCGCCGCGCGGAGCGCCGAGGCCGAACACCGCGCCGACGGTGGGCGCGACGTCGACCGTCCGCGCCCGGACCGCGGAGGCGGAGTGCTTGCGCACCAGCGGGGAGCCGCCGGAGACGAAGAACGGGATGGGCTTGGTCGCCGGGTGCCCGTGGTTCCCCGGGATCGGGTTGTCCTGGTACTCCGGGTCGGAGAACCGCCACCCCGCCTTGCAGTAGACGACGAGGTCGCCGGCCTCCGGCCCGAGGCGCAGCCTGCTCGGGCGGTGCACCGACAGCACGCCTTCGGTGTCCTTCGCCAGCCGCCGCATCGTGGCGACCGCGTCGTTGCGTCGCTCCGCGGGCCCGGTCCAGTGGAGGAGGTCCGCGCCGCCGTTGCCGGCGATGGCCACGTTGCCGGCGAGCTCGGGCACGTCCTCGAACCTTGAGTGCAGGTTGACGATCGCGTGGGGTCGGGACCAGTCCATCGAGTGGTCGGCGAGCACGATCACCACCGAGTGCTCCCAGCGGCCGCTGCTCTTCAGCAGGTCGACGAAGCGGCCCACCTGGGTGTCGGTGTCCACCAGGGCCGCGCGCCGTGCCGCCTTGAGGTCGTTGCCGGTGAAGTCGCTGTGTCCCATCCGGTCAACGTCGCCGAGGTTGACGAAGACCAGGTTCGGGTCGAACTCCTCGACCATCGCGATCGCGGCCTCGATCGTGAAGACGTCGGGTGCGTGGCCGCTGACCGGCACGATCGGCTGCGGCTCCCAGCGGTGCGTCGCCCGGTCGCCGAAGATGCCGTAGAGGTACTCCTTGGACAGCACGGTGCCCGTGGTGAACCCCTTGCGGTTGAGCCGTTCGATGACCGTGGGGAACCGCAGGTCGGACCTCCGGTCGAGAGTGCGGACCTCGCCGGCCGCGTCGTCGTACACCACGTTGGCCGGGACGCCGCTGCGGTCGGGGCGTACGCCGGTCATCATCATCGTGTGGTTCGGGATGGTCTCCATGACCGGCAGCGAGCGGGCGTTGGGGAAGTTGCGCCCGGTGATCCGGAGGGCCTCCAGGTTGGGCGTCGTCCGCCGCCGGATCTCACCGGGACGGCAGCCGTCGACGACGAGGACGTAGACGCGCTTCCTGCCCTTCGGCCCGGCCGCGGCGTGCGCGGCTCCGCCGAGCACGGAGGAGAACAGGTACGACGCCCCGGCCGCACCGGTCACCGACAGCAGCCGGCGGCGGGAGAGCCCGGCGCTGCTCGGCGCGGGGAACGGCTTGCTCTGGTCGGGTCCGCACATCAGTCGTCGATCCCCTTCTGCACGGGGTGCACCTGCTGGCTGTTCACCCGCGTGGCCCAGCTCGCGGTGCGGGTCACGGTGGCCTTGGGGTCCTCGCGGTCGCTGATCACGAAGTAGTCCATCTGCACCCGGCGGCGGTTCACGTCGAGGACCGAGAACCCGTGGTCGTCGAAGTTCAGGTACTTCACGTGCCGGTTGTTGGCCTGGATCGCCGCCTCGACCGCGAGGCTGGTGGTCCGCGGCGGGGTGCCGGTGATCTCGTTGAGGTTGTCGCTGGTGACGCTGGTGCAGACGAACTCGGTGCCCACGTTCTCGGTCAGCGGGTACTTCCCCGCGTCCAGGGGAAGGTCGCAGGCCCAGCCGGAGTGGATGTCGCCGGTGAGGAAGACGGTGTTGCGCACGCCGCGGTCCCGGATGTGCTGGAACAGCTCGTGGCGGTCGGCGGTGTAGCCGTCCCACTGGTCGACGTTGTACGGCGCGCCGTCCTCGGGGAGCAGCCCGGTGATGTCGTTGAGCGGGCCGGTGATCTCATTGGGCAGTGGCGGGAAGACGACCGGCGCGATCATCACCGGGTTCCCGACGAGCTTCCACAGCGCCCGCTGGTCCTGGAGGGACTCCTTGAGCCACTCCATCTGGCGGTTGCCGGTGATCGTCCGGCCGGGGTCGCTGACCTTGCCGTCGGGGGACGGTGCCGGTGTCTGCGCCAGCTCGACCTGCTCCGAGCGGTAGGTGCGCAGGTCGAGCATCGACAGCTCGACGAGCTTGCCGAACCTGAGTCGGCGGAACAGTCGGGTCCCGTCGTGGAGCTCGGTGGAGCGCCCGAGGCGCACCGGCATCCACTCGTCGTACGCCCGGTAGGCGCGGTTCCTGCGTTCGAGGTAGTCGCCCTCGTCGGGCTGGTGGTTCTCCGCCCCCTTCCTCCAGCGGTCGTTGGTGACCTCGTGGTCGTCCCAGGTGACGATGAACGGCGCCTTGAGGTGGAGCGCCTGCAGGTCCGGGTCGGTCTTGTACTGGGCGTGCCGCTGGCGGTAGTCGGCGAGGCTCACCGTCTCGTGCTTCGGCTCGGGGTCCCGCAGGTTGCCGTACCCACCGGCGCCGTACTCGTAGAAGTAGTCGCCGAGGTGCAGCACCGCGTCGAGATCGTCGCGGGAGGCGAGGTGCCGGTACGCCGAGAAGTACCCCGCGGGCAGGTTCGCGCAGGAGACCACGCCGAACCGCAGGTGCCCGTTGTCGGCGTCGTGCCGGGGGGCGGTCCGCGTGCGCCCGACCGGGCTGGCCACGCCGTTGAGCAGGAACCGGTAGTGGTAGCCGGTCGCCGGCCGGAGCCCCGTCGCGTCGAGCTTCACCGTGTGGTCGCGGTCCGGTCCGGTGCGGAACGTGCCGTGCGCCACCACGTGGCGGAACGCGGCGTCCTTCGCCACCTGCCAGCGCACGGTGACGTGCGGGCCCTTGCCGGAGCCCGGCGTGGCGTGGCCCGTCGGGGTCACGCGCGTCCAGAGGATGACGCTGTGAGGGGTCGGGTCGCCGGAGGCGACACCGTGCCTGAAGTACCGCATCGCCGCGGCGGCGCCGGCGGCGTCAGGGAGGGCGAGGCCGGCCGCGCCGACGGCGCTCGCGGCCAGCACGGTACGACGGTCGACAGACAGGTGTGGGGTGCTCATGTCCTTGTGAACGTCCCTGCACATGCGGGGTGATGCCCTCCGGGCAACGGTGTGTCATCGTTCACAGGACGGTCGGTCTCTGGTCGCTCGGCGTTCACCGGAGCCGTGGTGTCGCCCCCGGATTGTCGGTGCGACGCCCTACCTTTCCGGTCATGGACCTCCGTGAAGCGCTCTCGATGGCCGACACGATGCTGCGCGAGCACGGCCTGGACGGCTGGCGGGTGCAGCTCGACGGCGCCAAGCGGCGCGCCGGCGTCTGCCGCTACTCCGACCGGGTCATCGGCCTGAGCCGGCCGTTGACGCAGCTGCACGACGAGGCGGAGGTGCGGGACACCGTGCTGCACGAGATCGCCCACGCGCTGGTGGGACCGGCGCACGGGCACGACCGGGTGTGGCGCGCGACCGCGTTGCGCATCGGCTGCTCCGGTCGCCGGTGCGTCGACGGGGAGTCGCCGCGGGTGGCCGGCGCCTGGGTGGGCGTGTGCCCGGCCGGGCACGTCAAGGACCGGCACCGCCGACCCGAGCGCCTCATGTCCTGCGCGCAGTGCTCGGCGCGCTTCTCAGCCGACCACCTGTTCACCTGGACGTTCCACGGGCGGCCGGCGCCGATGCACCCGAACTACCTCGCGGAGCTGGCCGCGCTCCGCGAGGGGCGGGCGCTGAGAGTGCTGCCGATCGGCGCCCGGGTGCGCATCACGGTTCCGGGGGAGCACCACGGCCGCACGGGGAGGGTGGTGAAGAGAGGGCGGACCAGCTACCACGTGCGCGTCGCGGAGGGACTGCTCCGCGTGGCGTTCGCCGGAGTGGAGGCGGCTCGCTGAACTCCCGGAGACGAGACGAGCGGTGGCAACCAGCCGCAGGCCAGGTCACCACCGCCCTGGTGGGTGCATGAGGATTCTCGCCACGGGCGCAGAGGGCAAACCTCCTCCGCGGGCAGTCTGCAGGTCGCGGTCAGTCAGTCGTGGTCGCCGGTGAGCAGCGGAGTGCCCTCCACGACCCGCAGGTCGGAGACCGGGCCGGCCACCGTGACGGTCTCGTCGATGTCCTGCCAGGCGCCGCCACTCACCCGGAACCGCGCTGCGTAGACCGTCTCGACGTGCGGATGGACGGTGCTGTCCGCGTCCGCGTAGCGGTGCGTGATGTCCTTCGCCGGGTACGGCGCGCCCGGGTCGGTCGTGGTCGTCCCGTTCCCGTCGCCGAAGACCCAGCGGTAGGTCGCCGCCCGTGCCTCCACCTCGACCGCCTGGCCGAGCAGGGTCAGGTCGACGTCGACGGGCCGAGGCTCGGTCCAGAAGATCGTGTCGAAGTTGACCAGCGTCTTGCCGTCGGGCTGGATGTGGGTCTCCGGCGCCGGCAGACCCACGCGGCGCAGGGCGCTGAGCACCATGGCGGGGGTGACCTTCGGGGGCTTGTACGGCGGGGGAGTGCCACCGAAGCACTGGCTGCGGATGACGCGCCACGAGCCGTTTTCCAGCTGCCCCCAAAGCTGCCACCGCCGGAGTTTCGGGGTGGCACAGGTCATGCTCGCGGCGCACTCGACCCGACGTATTGCCGTCATCGGGTCGCTCGTGCAGATCGACGCCCAGCGGTACGCGGTGAAGGGACTAACGCTCGCAGGCGAGGAGGGAGTCGCTGGCCCCTCTTCACCCGGTTGCTGACAGACGACGCCGAGGTCTACGAAATCTCCACCCACGTTTCCACTGCCCAAGCAGTCGTCGGCAAACACCAGTTCAACCGGCGCAAGCGCACTCAGGCACAGTCCGAGCGCGAGCGCTGAGAGCGCTGCCTTCATGTGGCTCGTTCCATTTCCGAGACCAGCCATGTCCTGCCTGCACGGCCAAGCCGAAATGTGTACAGGGCCCGGGCCCCACCGAAGCGTCGCGGCGCGGAGTTCTTGCTTTCCCATACGGTCTGCGGAGCGATGTCGATGACGGCCTGCACCACTGGGGAATGACGCGGTTGCCGGGCCAAGTAGCGCGCTTCGACAACCCGCCATCCCTTGCCACGCAACCTGCCGCCGCGCTCACTGACCTCTTCGACGCGTTGGGAGACGATCTCGCAGACCTTGCAGTCTTCTCCCGCCAGACTGTTCAGCGCTCGGTGGTTCCCGAAGACATGGCGAAGTTGAGAACGTCAACCCAGTACTCGACGAAAGCGATGGCGGCTTTGCGGGACGTGCCCCGGGCTTCGGGCGGCAGGGTGGGTGCTCCGGTGGGAGACGGCCGAGCGGACGGCGACGGCGTGGCGTCGGCCGCCGATGTGGTCTCGTCGAGCGGCTCGGGCTCCGGGTTGTCGGCACAGGCGCCGAGCAGGGCGACGAGCATGAGCGCGGCGGTGGCGCCGGCGCGGCGGACCGGGCGGCCGGTGAGCGTGCCCTTCCCGCGGTCAAGGGCGGCGGGCCGCTGCTCGGTCATCTCGACTTCCCCCGTGAAGGTCGTGCGCGGACGGGTGCATCGTCCGTCTGCCAGCGGAGGTTACCGGAGTCGGCGCCTCCTGATCAGCCCCCTGATCCGCGCTGTGGACGACGCCTTACGGAGACAGAGGAGGCCTGTGCCCCGATACTGAGGCTGGAGATGCAGGTGTGAGGAGTGTGCGCCGTGGGTCTGATCAGCGGTTCCCGCGACAGCGGTTCACGTGAAGAGGGCGCCGCCGGCGCGGCGAGCCGCCGGGAGCACGGTGTCTGGTCGCGGTTGCTGGCGCCGGGGGAGCAGGTGCAAGAGGTGCACCGGCTCGGCCGGACGACGCTCGTGTTCACCGGCCGCCGACTCATCGTGGTCGAGGAGGGGATGTCCGGCAGGCAGGTCGACTACCTGTCGATCCCGTACCGCTCCGTCACTCATTTCGCGGTGGAGGCGAGCGGGCAGTTCTCCCCGGACGCCGACCTGCGGATCTGGGTCGCCGGTCGCACTGCGCCCATTGAGAAGGGCTTCGGCCCCGACGCCGACGTGTACGCCGTACAGGCGGCGCTCGCGCAGCGGATCACCGGCTGACCTGCGCCGTCATCAGGCCGCGGCAGGACCACCCGACGTGCTGCAGGGTTTGTGCGAGTCCGGCCAAGGAGAGACTTAATTGTGCGACCGACGCGGAGGGCGTCGGCACAAACGATGTGGAGTGGAGACCATGACCATCCTCTGGTTGATCGTCGCGGGTCTGATCATCGGGCTGCTCGGCAAGTTCGTCGCCCCTGGCGACAAGGACAACATCCCGATCTGGCTCACCCTGCTGTGCGGTATCGGTGGCGTGCTGCTGGGCGACCTCATCTACGTGGCCTTCGGTGGAGACGGGAGCCCGGGGGTCGACTGGGTCCGCTGGATCGTCGCCGTGCTGACCGCGGCCGTGCTCGTGATCGCCGCGTCGACGCTGACCGGTCGCAACACCTCGCACCGCTCGAAGACGCACGTCTGACCGCTGGTTCCGGCTGGGGCCGGGGCACCGCCTGCTGGGAGGCAGGAGGGCTCCGGCCCGCAGCATGTCCGGTCCGGATAGGGGAGTCCCTGGTGCACCCGGTGGACTGCAGACTCCCCCATCAGCTGAGGGTCACGAGGGGCCCGGGCGGAGCGAGGAGGCAACCTCGAGCGCCTGGCGGGCGATCTCCCACTCCTCGTTCGTCGCGACGACCAGCACCGCCACCGGGGCACCGTCGGCGGAGACCCTGCGCGGCATCGTCGAGTCGCCGTCGTTGCGGTCGTCGTCGATCGCGATGCCCAGCCGGGCCAGCCCGCTGAGGGACGCGGCGCGCACCTCGGCGCTGTGCTCGCCCACCCCGCCGGTGAACACGATCGCGTCCACCGAGCCGAGCACCGCGTAGTAGGCGCCGACGTACTTGCGCAGCCGGTGGCAGTAGACGTCGAACGCCAGCGCGGCGGCAGGGTCGCCCTCGGCCCGGAGCCGTTCGAGCTCGCGGAAGTCGTTGTGACCCGACCAGCCCCTTCAGGCCGGACTCGCGGTTGAGAGCGCGGTCCACGTCCTCCACCGACCAGCCGAGCTGCCGGTGCAGGTACGCCGGCAGCGCCGGGTCGACGTCACCCGACCGGGTCCCCATCACCAGACCCTCCAGCGGGGTGAGACCCATCGACGTCTCCACCGAGCGGCCACCGTCGACGGCGGTCGCGGACGCGCCGTTGCCGAGGTGCAGCACGATCAGCCGGCAGTCCTCGAGCGGCCTGCCCAGCAGGCGGGCCGCCTCCGCAGCCACGAAGGCCACCGAGGTTCCGTGGAAGCCGTAGCGGCGGACGTGGTGCTCCTCCGCCCAGGCGCGGGGTACGGCGTAGGTGTAGGCGTGCTCGGGCAGCGTCTGGTGGAAGGCGGTGTCGAACACCGCGACCTGAGGGACGTCGGGGAACAGCCGCCGGGCGACCTCGATGCCCTCCAGGTTGGCCGGGTTGTGCAGGGGGGCCAGCGGGACCAGCTCCTCGACGGTGCGGCACGAGGTCGTCGTCGATGAGCGACGGGGCGGAGAACCGGTCGCCGCCGTGGACCACGCGGTGCCCGATCGCGTCGATGCTCACGTCGTCCAGCGACGGCCCGTGGATGGCGAACGCGTCGAGGGCGATCCGCAGCGCGTCCTCGTGGGTGCGCACCTCGCGCTTCTCGTCCGATGCTGCCGTGCGGCCCCCGGTGGTGCACCAGACCGCTGGGCTCACCGATGCGCTCGACCAGGCCCGAGCCGGCGGCGGTGCCCTCCGTCGGCGTCGACGAGGGAGTACTTCAACGACGACGAGCCGGCGTTGATGACGAGCACGTGCCGGCTCACGCGCCGGTCCTCCTCGGGGCCGGTCAGCGGATGCTGGGCCTGGATCGCGGTGATCGCGACGGTGTTGACGATGTCGCGGACCGTGGCGCCGCGGGACAGGTCGTTCACCGGCTTGCGGAGCCCCTGCAGCACCGGGCCCGACCGCCACCGCCCCGGCCGACCGCTGCACCGCCTTGTAGGTGTTGTTGCCGGTGTTCAGGTCGGGGAAGACGAACACCGTGGCCTGGCCGGCGACCTTGGAGTCCGGCAGCTTCGTCTTCGCGACGGCCGAGTCGATCGCGGCGTCGTACTGGATGGGGCCCTCCACCGGAAGGTCCGGCGCGCGCTCCTTCACCAGCCTGGTGGCCTGCACGACCTTCTCCACGTCGCTGCCGCGTGCCGGAGGTGCCGGTGGAGTAGGACAGCATCGCGACCCTCGGGTCGACACCGAACGCCGCCGCGGTGCCGGCCGAGGCGATGGCGATGTCGGCGAGCTGCTCGGCGGTCGGGTCGGGCATCACCGCGCAGTCGCCGTAGACGAGCACCTGGTGCTCCAGGCACATGAAGAACACCGAGGACACCACCGAGACGCCGGGCACCGTCTTCACGATCTCCAGGGCCGGGCGGATCGTGTGCGCGGTGGTGTGCGCGGCCCCGGACACCATGCCGTCGGCCTTGCCCGAGCTCGACCATCATGGTGCCGAAGAAGGAGACGTCGGTGACGATCTGCCGCGCCTCGTCGAGCTCGACGCCGCGGTGCTTGCGGCGTTCGTGGTAGACGTGCGCGAACTCCTCGACCAGCTGCTCGTCGTAGGGGCTGAGGATCTGCGCCCGGGTGATGTCGGCGCCCACCTCGGCGGCCTTGCGGGTCACCGCCACCGGGTCGCCGAGCAGGGTCAGGTCCGCGACACCGCGGCGCAGCAGGATGTCGGCGGCCCGCAGGATGCGCTCGTCCTCGCCCTCGGGGAGCACGATGTGCTTGCGGATCGCCACCGCGCGGTCGATGAGCCGGTGCTCGAACATCAGCGGGGTCACCACCTCGGACCGGGCCACCTCCAGCCGGTCCAGCAGGGCCTGCGCCGTCGACGTGCTCGGCGAAGAGCTTCATCGCCGTCCCGACCTTGCGCGGGGAGTCCATGCTGAGCCGGCCGCGCCGGTTGGTCATCGCGCTGACCGTCGCGTGCGTGCCGAGCTCGGTGGTGATGATCGGGGTGGAGACCTCCAGCCCCTCGATGAGGCGGGTGACCTGGTCCGGCAGCCCGAGACCGCCGTTGAGGACGATCGCGGAGATCTGCGGGAAGTCGGGGGAGACGTGGGCGAACAGCACCCCGAGCACGATCTCCGGGCGGTCGCCGGGGGTCACCACGAGCATGCCCTCGCGGAGCCGGTCCAGGACGTTCGGCAGCGTCATCGCCGCCACCATCAGGTCGCTGACCTCCCGCGGTGAGCAGCGCCTCGTCCCCGCTCAGCAGGCGTGCCTTCGCAGGCCTGCATCAGCTCCCCGACGGTGGGGGCGTTGAGCATCGGCTCGTCGGGGATCGCGTAGCCCGGGACCCCGGGCAGCGACACCGCCTCGGCGTCGCCGGCAGGTTCCCCGACCGGCACCGGTTGGCGACGACCGCGAACAGGTTGGCGTGCTGCGCCTTCAGCTCCTGGTGCAGCACCTCGACGGTGGTGCGCAGCTCGTCGGGGGTGCGGTCGTCGCCGTTGACCACCAGCAGCACCGGCGCGCCGAGGTTCGCCGCGATCCGGGCGTTGACGGAGAACTCGGTCGGGGTCGCCACGTCGGTGTAGTCGCTGCCGACGATCACCACGGCGTCGCACTTCTCGGCGACCGCGTGGTAGAGGTCGACGATCCGGTCCAGCGCCGCGCGCCGGGTCGGTGTGCATGTCGTCGTAGGTGACACCGGCCGCGTCGTCGTACGACGTGGTGCAGGCCTCGTGGCGAGGTCAGGAGGTCGAGGACGTAGTCGCGGCCGTGGTAGGTGCTCAGGTCGCCGCGGACGATGGGCCGGAACACGCCGACCCGCTCGACGCACGCGGGAGAGCTGCTCGAGCACGCCGAGGGCGACGGTCGACTTGCCGGTGTAGCCCTCGGCGGAGGCGACGTAGACGCTCGTCATGAGCGGCAGGCTAACCGCCTGATCCGATCCTGTCGGTGGTCGCGGCTAGTGTCGCGGGCGTGGGCATCTTCGACCTGTACGACGACGAGGAGCTCGGCCGGAGCTTCGGCGTCGATCACGGTCGACCGCGGGCGGGACTACTTCGTCCGCGGGCGGGTGCTCAGACCTGGACGTCAACGACGCCAACCCGCGGATCACGCTGGTCCGGGGCAGCCGTGCTGGGCTCGCGGCGGCTGGCCCTACGCACCACCGTGACCCTGGCCGAGGACCCGTCCGGCACCTGGATCGACGCGCACTGCACCTGCCCGGTGGTGCGGATGTGCAAGCACGCTGCGGCGCTGATGCTGGCAGCGGGTCACCAGCGGGCCGCGCGAGGCCGGCGACGCGGGACTGGGAGCGGCGGCTGACGCTGGTCCTCGACGAGCTGGAGGACGCCGCGCAGCACGGCGGCGACCGCGAAGAACGCCGCTCGGCCTGCAGGTCGAGCTGACCCCCGGCCGCCGTCAGTGGCCGGGCGCGGCGACGGCGGCACGCGGCGCGCTGCGGGTGCGCCCGCTACGTCGTGGGGCCCGGGACAACTGGGTGCGACAGGGCGCCACTGGAGCGACGTTCCCTACCTCGACCGGCGAGCCGACGCAGATCCGGCCCAGGCCGCGGTGCTGGCGGAGCTGCTGTCGGCGCACCGGGCCGCCAACCGGCAGGCGTACTTCGGCGTCCGAGCCCACCTCACCCTCAGCACCTTCGGCCCGGGGCTGTGGCCGCTGCTGCGCCAGGGCGAGGCGGTCGGGCTCGACGCTGGTGCCCGCCGGGCGACCTGCGCGGGGTGGTCCTGGTCGCCCCGAGCCGGTGTCCCTGCGGGTCGACGTCAACGGCGCCGACACCGAGCACGGGCCCACGTCGGCATCGGCGTCGACCTCGACGGCGAGTGGTTCGCCGGCGACTCCGCTCGAGGTGCTCGGCGACACCGGCCACGGGGTGGCGCTGTGGACCGAGGCCGACGGCCGGCCGGGAGGCTGGGAGGTGGTGCTGGCGCCGCTGGCCCGGCCAGCCGGCGTGCAGACCCGCCGGCTGATCGCGGCCGGCCAGCCGCTGCCCGTGCCGAGCGGACGATCTCGACGACCTGGTCGGCGACTTCCTGCCGCGGCTGCAGCGCCACCTGCCGGTGGTGTCCTCCGACGAGACGGTGCGGCTGCCGGAGCCGGCCGAGCCGCGGCTCGCGCTCACGGTCACGTGGAAGGCGGTCGACGAGGTGCACCTCGCCTGGTCCTGGCGCTACCGCGTCGGCGCCGACGACCGCATCTACGGGCTGGACGAGTCCCGCGGGCTGCGCGGGATCCGCCGACCGGACGCTGAGCAGGCGCTCCTCGACGCGCTGGAGCTCGACGACGAGATGCGGCACCGGCTCTGCGGGACCGCGACGGGCGGCACGGTCTGCTGCCGGAGCAGACCTTCCACGGACCGACGGTCATCGCGTTCGCCGAGGACACGCTGGTGCCGCTCGAGGCTTCCGGGCAGGTGGAGATCGAGGAGGTCGGCGCCCGGCCGGACTTCCACGAGCTGACCGACGCGCCGGTGATCCGGTTCGAGCCGCGTGGGGCGACCGCCGGCGACGACGCCCCGGACGCCCGCACCGACTGGCTCGACCTCGAGGTGGTGGTCACCGATCGGCGACCGCTTCATCGGTCTGGCGCAGCTGCTCGAGGCGATGACCCTGGGGGCCGAGCGGATCATCCTGCGCGACGGCGCCCACCTGCGCATCGACCACCCGGGCTTCGCCCGGCTCACCGAGCTGGTGCGGGAGGCCCGTGAGCTGCAGGAGCAGCCCTCCGACGGGGTACGGGTGAGCCACCACGACCTCGGGCTGTGGGCGGAGCTGGCGGAGATCGGCCTGGTCGACGCCCAGGCGTCGCAGTGGGTCCGCGCGGCGCGCGCGCTGCGCGACCTCGACGGGCTGCCGGAGGTGGAGCCGCACGGGGTGGAGGCGGAGCTGCGGCACTACCAGCTCGACGGCTTCCGGTGGCTGGCGTTCCTCTGGCAGTCGCGGCTCGGCGGGATCCTCGCCGACGACATGGGGCTCGGCAAGACGCTGCAGACCCTGGCGCTGGTCGCCCACGCCCGGTCGCAGCGGCAGCGGCCCGTTCCTCGTGGTCGCGCCGACCAGCGTGGTCGGCACGTGGGCCGCGGAGGCAGCGCACTTCACCCCGGGGCTGACCGTGCGGACCGTCACCGAGTCCCGCTCCCGGCGGGGCGTGTCGCTCCGAGGACGTGGGGGAGGGCGCGGACCTGGTCATCACCTCCTACACGCTCTACCGGCTCGAGGCGGCCGACTACCTCGGGCCTCGGGTGGGGCGGCCTGGTGCTCGACGAGGCGCAGATGGTGAAGAACCACCAGGGCAAGACCTACCAGGCGGTGCGCCGGCTCGACGTACCGTTCCGGCTGGCGCTCACCGGCACGCCGATGGAGAACCGGCTCATGGAGCTGTGGTCGCTGCTGTCGATCGTCGCGCCGGGGTTGTACCCCTACCCGCAGCGCTTCGCCGAGAACGGTCGCCAACCCGGTCGAGAAGGAGCGGGACCGCGCAGGCTGCTCGACCGGTTCCGCGGCGGATCCGGCCGTTCCTGCTGCGCCGGACCAAGGAGCTGGTGGCCCAGGACCTGCCGCCGAAGCAGGAGCAGGTCCTCGAGGTGCGCCTCACCCCGAAGCACCGCCGGATCTACGACACCCACCTGCAGCGCGAGCGGCAGAACGTCCTCGGACTGCTCGGCGACTTCGACCGCCAGCGGATGGCGATCTTCCGGTCCCTGACCCGGCTCCGACAGCTCAGCCTCGACGCGGCGCTGGTCGACGCGTCGTACGACGGAGTGGGCTCGGCGAAGGTCGACGTGCTCGTCGATCACCTGCTGGAGGTGGTGGCCGAGGGACACCGGGCCCTGGTGTTCAGCCAGTTCACGTCGTTCCTCACCCGCGTCCGGCACCGGCTGGACGCGGAGGGGATCTACTCGAAGTACCTCGACGGGCGCACCCGAAAGCGCGCCGACGTGGTCGGCGGCTTCAAGGCGGGCGAGGGCTCGGTCTTCCTGATCAGCCTGAAGGCCGGCGGGGTGGGCCTGACGCTCACCGAGGCGGACTATGTCTTCGTGCTCGACCCGTGGTGGAACCCGGCCGTCGAGGCGCAGGCCGTCGACCGGGCTCACCGCATCGGCCAGCAGCGGCCGGTGATCGTCTACCGGCTGGTGTCCTCGGCCACCATCGAGGAGAAGGTCATGGAGCTCAAGGCGCGCAAGGCGGCGCTGTTCGCCCAGGTGCTGGACGGGGGCGGTGGCATGGGGACACCCGATCGGCCCCGACGACGTACGCGCCCTCCTCGACGACTGACCCACCCCCGCCCCACCCCGTTGAGACGTCACGCGTGCTGGGTTGAGAGGGCGCTCGCGCTGGGTTGAGAGGGCGCTCGCGCTGGGATGAGACAGCGCTCGCACTGGGCTGAGACAGCGCTCGCGCTGGGATGAGAGGTCAGGCGTGCGGGATCGAAGAGTCGGAAAGGGGGGTCGACACGTCGCTCCTGCGACTGGATCCGGTCACTTGAACCGGGGGACAGGAGCGCACGGATGGCTCGGTTGATGATCGTCGCGGGGCCGCTGGTCTTCGCGCTGTGGGTGTACTGCGTGGTGACGGTGCTGATGAGCCGTGACGACGAGGTGGAGCACCTCCCGAGGATCGGCTGGCTGATCCTTGTGCTGCTGTTCCCGCTCGTGGGCGGGATCGCCTGGTTGGCCGTCGGTCGCCGCGCGCGGCTCCCCGTCCGTCGCCGTACGAACGTGCGGTCCCGACCTTCCCGGAGTACGACCGGCCCGGGAGAGCACCGGGGGTCACGCCGGAGTCGGACGAGGAGTTCCTCCGGCGGATCCGTGAGCGCGCCGAGCAACAGCGCCGGGATGCGCGGAAGCCCCGGACCGGCGAGGACCCTACGCCCACGCACGAGTGACGCCTCAACGCAGCAGCAGCGCCCACTCAACACAGCACGCGTGACGCCTCAACGCAGCAGCAGCGCCCACTCAACACAGCACGCGTGACGCCTCAACGGGGAGGGAGCGGTCAGGCGACGCCGGCGGCTTCCTCGAGGGCGACGAGCTCGTCGTCGAGGTGGGTGAGCAGCCGCTGCAGGCTGGGTGCGGTGCGGCGGCAGCCGACCAGGCCGAAGCTCATCTGGTCGTCGTACGACGTGCAGGTGATGTTCATCGCCTGCCCGTGGTAGGGCACCGACAACGGGTACATGCCGTCCAGCTGCGCACCGTTCATGTAGAGCTTCTTGCGCGGCCCGGGGACGTTGGAGATCACCAGGTTGAACGGCGGCCGCGTCAGCCCCTGCATGCGCAGCATCGGCATCAGCACCAGCGGGCTGACGCCCAGGCCGCTCATCGCCATGATCTGCAGCTGCGACATGCTCATCAGCGCCTCCTTGCCGCTCTTGATCGACTCGGAGATGCACAGCAGGCGTTGCTCGGCATCGGCCCGGTCGGTGCCGAGCTTGACCATCACCTCGCCGACCGCGTTGCCGCCCTCGGAGGAGGCGATGCCGGCCTCTGCGAGCTTGAGGCTGACCGGCACCATCGCCACGAGCGAGTGCGCCGGCAGCGCGTCGAGCTCGAGGAGGTAGTGCCGCATCGCGCCGCTGCACATCGCCAGCACCACGTCGTTGATCGTGGTGTCGGTGGCCTTGCCGACCGCGCGGAGGCGCTCGATGGGCCAGTCCTGGGCCGCGAACCGGCGGGCGCCGGTGATCTTCTGGTTGAGGATGGTGCGGGGGGAGTAGAGCGCGATCGGCGCGGTCTCGTTGCGCAGCCCGCGGTTGAGCGTCTTGACCAGTGCGCCGGGCATGCCGGCGGCCTCGGCGCTGATCGCGAGCGCGGAGCGGAACGCCCCGACGGGCACCTGGAGGAGCCGCTCGGACAGGGCGGCCTGTTCCCGCTCGACCTTCGCCGCCACCTCGCGGGCCGCCCACGGCGGCGGGATGTCGCGCACGTCCGGGTCGTCGCTGAGGGTCGCCTGGAGCAGGCGCATCGCGGAGACGCCGTCGACGAGGGCGTGGTGCAGCTTGGTGTAGACCGCGACCCTGCCGTCGTCCAGCCCCTCGATGAAGTGCATCTCCCACAACGGCCGCTCGGTGGCCAGCCGGCTGCCGTGCAGTCGTCCGCAGAGCTCGAGCAGCTCGCGGATCCGGCCGGGGGCGGGGACAGCGCTGTGCCGGACGTGGTACTCCAGGTCGAACTGGTCGTCCTCGGTCCAGAACCAGGTGCCCGCCGTGGTGAGCGAGCGGTGGGGCCGCTTGAGGTAGAGCGGGGCGACGTTGTCGGCCTCCAGGAACCGTTCGTAGGTCTCCCGCGCCCACCCGGGGCCGGCCCCCTCCGGCGGCGAGTAGAGATGCATGCCGCCCACGTGCATCGGTGTCTTGCGCGACTCGGCGATCATGAAGCCTTGCGCGGTCGGGTCCATCGGCACGAACATCGGCGCCCCTCTCGTTGCCCGTGACTTTCCCAAGTCCTCCCCGGCCAAGCAACCGGCGTCTTGAGACGATGGGCCCATGACGCATCCGGCGACCTGGGACCTGGTGCTGAGCCGGGGCCGGATGTCGGCCCGCGCCCGCCTTCACCGGGTGCGGTCGAAGGCCTGGCACGTCGCCCAGGCCGCAGTGGCGGCGGGCGTCGCATGGTTCGTCGCCGGGGACCTGCTGGGTCACGACACCCCCTTCTTCGCGCCGATCGCTGCGGTGGTGAGCCTGGGGACGTCCTACGGTCAGCGGTGGCGCCGGGTCGCCGAGGTCACGCTCGGGGTCGCGATCGGGGTCCTCGTCGCCGACCTCCTCGTGGTGGTGATGGGCTCCGGGGCGTGGCAGATGACCCTCATCGTCGGGCTGGCCATGACGGCGGGGCTGCTCGTCGACGCCGGCGGCCTGCTGGTGACCCAGGCCGCGGTGCAGTCGATCGTGGTGGCGGCGCTGGTGCCGCCACCGGGCCAGGCCCTCGTCCGGTGGACCGACGCCCTCGTCGGCGGCGCGGTGGCGCTGGTCGCCGCCACCCTGGTCCCCGGGGCCCCGCTGCGGCGCCCCCGCGAGCAGGCGGCCGTGGTGACCGACAAGATCGCCTACCTGCTGACCGGCGCCGCGGAGGCCATCGAGGACAAGGAAGTCCAGCCGACGCTCGACCTGCTCGCCGACGCACGGACCACCGAGGTGCTCATCGACGAGCTGAAGGTCGCCGCGTCCGAGGGGCTGTCGGTGGTGCGGTCGTCGCCGTTCCGTGCCCGGCACCGCGAGCCCCTGCGCAAGCTGGTCGAGCTGGTCGAGCCGCTCGACCTGGCGCTGCGGAACACCCGCGTCGTGGTGCGGCGCGCCGCCGTGGCGGCCTACCGCGGCGACCCGGTCCCCGGGGAGTACGCCGATCTCTGCCGCGACCTCTCCGCGGCGGTGTCCCGGATCTCCGCGGAGCTGCGCGCCGACCGGGTCCCGTCGGCCGTCCAGCCGGAGCTGGTCCTGCTGGGCGAGCGCACCTCCCAGGTGCAGCGGACGCGCGACCTCACCGGGGAGGTGATCCTGGCACAGCTTCGGTCGATCATCGCCGACCTGCTCCGGATGACGGGGATGGGTGCCCTGGAGTCGACCGACGCGCTGCCGCCTTTCCGGTCGACCTGACCGCGTTGTCACCCCCGGTGCAGCACAATCGAGCCGTGAGCACCGATGCCGGCACCGGGCTGCCCGATCCCGAGACCGGGCCGGACGGGCCCCGGTTCCCGACCGCGCGGCTCCTCGGGGAGGGGTACGACGCCGCGGAGGTCGACGAGTTCGTCGCCGAGCTGCAGCAGGCCCTGCGCCGGGACCCGCCGGCGATGGCGCCGTACGAGGTGGCCGACCAGCGGTTCGCGGTGTCGAGGTTCGGGCGCCGCTACCGACTGCGCGAGGTCGACGACTACCTCGACGAGGGGAAGCAGCGGCTCCGGGAGCGGCACGGCGACGACGCGGTGGCGAACCTCGAGGGCCGCGCACCCGAGCCGCACCACGTGCGGACCTGGTGGATCTACGCGGTGGCGCTGGTGCTGGCCGCCCTCATGGTCGTGTTCGTGCTTCTCCAGCTGTGACGGCCGGGTGCCGGACCTCGCTCCGCCACCCCGCCTCGTCCTGGAACGCGGCGGCGTGGACCGCCTCGGCGACCTGGTCGGGGTGGAACGGCGAGTCCGGGTCGTCGGGAGCGAGCGAGCCGGCGACCGTCACCGACACCGCGCGGATCCCGTCGGGCGCCAGGGTGCGGTCGATGCTGTGGACCAGGTTGCGCAGCCCTGCCTTCTGCACCCCCAGCGAGGCCGCCTCGTGCCACGGAGCATCGGCGGCCATGCTGCCGGTGGCGGTCACCCGGCCGCCCCGGGACAGGTGGGGCCGGGCCGCCTGCAGCGCCGTGAGCAGCGCCCCCACGCCCAGGGCGACGTCCTGCAGCAGCTCGGAGACCGAGAGCGTCAGCGGATCCTTCTGCCGGAAGGCGCTGGGGTTGAAGTGCAGCACGTCGATCCGGCCGGTGTGCTGGGCGAGCCGGTCGACGGCTGCGGCGAGGGCGGCCTCGTCGGTGACGTCGGCCTCCGTCCAGCCGGTGGTGATGCCCTGCTCCTGCAGCGACGTGCCCAGCGGCTGGAGTCCGGGACCGAGCCCGATGAGCCCCACGTCGTACCCCTCGCGCCCGAAGCGCCGGGCCACCGACCCGCCCACGCCCGGTCCGGCTCCCACCACCACGATCAACGGGTTGCTCACACCGGCACCCTAGTGTGGCGGGCAGGATGAGGCGCATGGCCCCGGGACGCGCTTCCGGGCCGCCGTCCGAGCGGCCCGCGACCCGCTGGGTGCTGCACGTGGACCTGGACGAGTTCATCGCGGCGGTGGAGGTCCTGCGTCGACCGGAGCTGCGCGGCCGCCCGGTGGTGGTCGGCGGTCGCGGGGACCCGACGGAGCGCGGGGTCGTGGCCACCGCGTCGTACGCCGCCCGGGAGCACGGCGTGGGGTCGGGGATGCCGCTGCGCACCGCCGCCCGGCGGCTCCCGGAGGACGCCGTGTTCCTGCCGGTCGACAAGCCGGCGTACGAGGCGGTGAGCGCGGAGGTGATGGCAGTGCTGCGCAGCTTCCCGGTCTCCGTGGAGGTGCTCGGGTGGGACGAGGCCTTCCTCGGCACGGATGCCACGGACCCCGAGGCGCTCGCCCGCGCGGTGCAGCGCGCCGTCCTGGAGCAGACCCGGTTGCACTGCTCGATCGGCATCGGCGACAACAAGCTGCAGGCCAAGACCGCCACCGGCTTCGGCAAGCCGCGAGGCGTGGCCACGCTTTCCAGCGACCGCTGGCTGGAGGCGATGGGGGAGCGGCCCACCACGGCGTTGTGGGGGATCGGGAGGAAGACCGCACGTCGCCTCGAGGAGCTCGGGATCAGCACCGTGGCCGAGCTCGCCGCGGCCGACACCGCGATGCTCGCCGACCGGCTCGGACCGACGATGGGCCCCTGGTACCGCCGGCTGGGCCGCGGCGTCGACTCGTCCCCGGTCGACCCCACCCCGTGGGTGCCGCGGGCGCACGGGCGCGAGACCACGTTCCAGACCGACCTCAGCGACTGGGGCCAGGTCGCCCAGGAGGCGCGGCGGCTGGCCGAGCAGGTTGCCGAGGACCTGCACGGCGAAGAGCGCCCCGCGGTCCGGGTCGGCGTCAAGGTGCGGTACACCCCCTTCGAGACGCGGCAACGCAGCCTCACCCTGGCGCGCCCGACCGCCGACGCCGGGGCGATCGCGGACGCCGCGGTGGCCCTCCTGGGCCGCTTCGACCACGACCGAAGGGTCCGGTTGCTGGGTGTTCGAGCGGAGATGGGACCTTCGGCGCCCGGCAGACAAGCCGCCCGTGACAACGAAATCCGTGCAAGCGACGCCGGACCGTGATCGATTCCGTCGCTGCTCACCTGACATACTGCCGACCATGACGGTCGCCATCCGCCTCGACGGGCTCACGAAGGTGTTCGGCGAGCTCCGTGCCGTCGACGGTGTCGACCTGGAGATCCTCGACGGGGAGTTCTTCTCGATGCTCGGCCCCTCCGGGTCGGGCAAGACGACCGTGCTCCGGATGGTGGCCGGCTTCGAGCGGCCCTCGGCCGGTCGGATCTTCCTCGGGGGAGAGGACGTGACGCGGGAGCCGCCGTTCGTGCGCGACGTCAACACGGTCTTCCAGGACTACGCGTTGTTCCCGCACATGGACGTGCGGGCCAACGTCGAGTACGGGCTCCGGGTCAAGCGCACCGGTCGGGCCGAGCGCGCCCGACGTGCGCAGGAGGCGCTCGACGCGGTGCGGCTGAGCGGTTTCGGCGACCGCCGACCGACGCAGCTCTCCGGCGGCCAGCGGCAGCGGGTGGCGCTCGCCCGGGCGCTGGTGAACCGGCCGAAGGTGCTGCTCCTCGATGAGCCGCTGGGTGCTCTCGACCTGAAGCTGCGTCGCGAGATGCAGATCGAGCTCAAGGAGATCCAGCGCGAGGTGGGGATCACGTTCGTCTTCGTGACCCATGACCAGGAGGAGGCGCTCACCCTCAGCGACCGCATCGCGGTGTTCCACGACGGACGCATCGAGCAGGTCGCGACCCCCGCCGAGCTGTACGAGCACCCGGCCACCCGGTTCGTCGCGGGCTTCGTGGGCACCTCCAACCTGCTCGAAGGGGCGGTTGCGGAGCGGGTGGTGGGGCGGCCCGGGACGTTCGGCATCCGGCCGGAGAAGATCCACCTGCACCTGGAGGGGCAGGGTCCGGCCGGCGACGACCTGGTGACCGTTCCCGGAACCGTCGCCGACGTCGTCTACCTGGGGTCGTCCACGCACTCCGTGGTCGCGCTCGACCTCGGTGCGGGCGTGGCCGAGCCGGGCGGCTCCGAGCAGCCCAGGCTCAGCGTCATGCAGCAGAACCTGGAGAACTCCCTGGACCACGCCCTGGCGAGGCGGGGAGAACGCGTGCTGCTCAGCTGGCAGCGCGCCCATCTGGTCGACCTCGGTTCCGCGGACCCCGCGGTCGAGGCGGACAGCGACCCGGCAGCCGCCGGACGCTCATCTGTGTGAGGAGAACGCATGAACAACCGGAGATGGACGGTGCTGGCGGGAGCGTGCGCGCTGGCCCTGGGAGTCTCGGGGTGCGGTGGCAGCTCCGACGGAGGCGGCTCCGGCGCGGGGGGCGCCCAAGGCAGCGGCTTCACCGCGCCCGACGTCGCCATGAAGGACTCGCTGGGCGAGATGGAGGGTGAGGTCAACATCCTTGCCTGGCCGGGGTACGCCGAGGACGGCAGCACGGACAAGTCGGTGGACTGGGTGACGCCGTTCGAGAAGAAGACCGGCTGCAAGGCCAACGTGAAGTACTTCGGCACCTCCGACGAGGCGGTCAACCTCATGAAGACCGGCGACTACGACGTGGTCTCCGCCTCCGGCGACGCGTCCCTCCGGCTGATCGCCGCGGGCGACGTGGCCCCGGTGAACACCGACCTGCTGGAGAACTACGTCGACATCACAGACTTCCTCAAGGACCGGGAGTGGAACTCCGTCGACGGCCAGATGTACGGCGTCCCGCACGGCTGGGGCGCCAACCTGCTCATGTGGCGCACCGACATCCTCAAGGACAGCCCGTCCACCTGGGCAGCCGTCTTCGAGCCGGCGCCCGAGGCCCAGGGCAAGGTGACCGCCTATGACTCGCCGATCTACATCGCCGACGCGGCGCTCTACCTGATGACCACCCAGCCGGACCTGGGGATCGAGAACCCGTACGCCCTGGACGAGGACCAGCTGCAGGCGGCGATCGAGGTCCTGAAGAAGCAGAAGCAGGACGTCTCCGAGTACTGGTCGGACTACCTGAAGGAGATCCAGGCGTTCACCACCGGCGACACCGCGGTCGGCACCACGTGGCAGGTGATCAAGAACCTGCTGGACGCCGACAAGGTGAAGGTCGACGCGGTCCTGCCCGACGAGGGCGCGACGGGCTGGTCGGACACCTGGATGGTCGCGGCGGACTCCCAGAACTCCAACTGCGGCTACGCGTGGATGGACTGGATCACCAGCCCGGAGGTCAACGCGCAGGTCGCGGAGTGGTTCGGGGAGGCGCCGTCGAACGCGAAGGCGTGCGATTTCACCGCGGACAAGAACTTCTGCGAGACCTACCACGCGGGTGACGCCGACTACGCCGACCAGATCTGGTTCTGGAACACCCCGATCGAGCAGTGCCTCGACGGCCGCACGGACGTCACGTGCACCGACTACGGCCGGTGGACCCAGGCCTGGACCGAGGTCAAGGGCTGACGGTTGAAGGGCACCCTGCAACGCCACCCGGGGCTCCGGCTCGGGCTGCTGCTCACGCCACCGATGTTGTGGCTGGGCGTGGCCTACCTCGGAGCCCTGGGGGCGTTGTTCCTGACGGCCTTCTGGGGCCAGAACAGCTTCACCGGCGAGGTCCAGCGGGTCTGGACGCTCCAGAACTTCCGTGACCTGTTCACCATCGACGTCTACCGGACGATCACCTTCCGCACCCTGGCCACGGCGGCATCGGTGACCGTGGTGGATGCGCTCCTGGCGCTGCCGATCGGCTTCTACATGGCCAAGGTGGCCTCCCCGAGGGTGCAGCGGCTGCTGGTGATCGCGGTGCTGATGCCGCTGTGGGCGTCGTACCTCGTCAAGGCGTACGCCTGGCGCGGGATGCTGTCCCACGGAGGTCTCGTCGACTGGATCCTCCAGCCGCTCGGCCTCAGCTCTCCCGGCTACGGGCTGCCCGCGACCGTCATCACGCTGGCCTACCTGTGGTTCCCCTACATGGTGCTGCCGATCTACGCCGGCTTCGAGCGGCTCCCCAACTCCCTGCTGGAGGCGTCGGCAGACCTGGGCGGCTCGACCTGGATGACCGTGCGGCGGGTGGCGCTCCCGATCGTCTTCCCGGCGATCGTCGCCGGCTCCATCTTCACCTTCTCCCTCACCATGGGCGACTACATCGCGGTGAAGATCGTCGGCGGCACCAACCAGATGCTCGGCAACGTCGTCTACGACAGCGTCGGCGCGGCCAACAACCTGCCGTTCGGCGCCGCGGTGGCCACGGTGCCGGTCGTGGTGATGATCGTCTACCTGGCCGCGGTACGCCGTACCGGCGCGCTCGAGAACCTGTGAGGGGGACCAGCCATGACGTTGTCACGTAGCCTGCGAGCCTTCCTGGCCGGGTTCACCGCCCTCGTTCTCCTCGTGGTCTACGCGCCACTGCTCCTCGTGGTCCTCAACTCGTTCAACACCAGCCGCACCTTCGCGTGGCCACCCAAGGACCTGACGCTCGAGTGGTGGTCCAAAGCGGCGCAGTCCACCGGCGCACGAGACGCCTTGGCGGTGAGTCTCCAGGTGGCCGCGCTGGCAACGCTGGTGGCCCTGCTGCTGGGCACGCTGGCTGCCCTCGCGCTGTCCCGGACGCGGTTCTTCGGGCGCAACACGGTGTCGTTGCTGATCATCCTGCCGATCGCGCTGCCCGGCATCGTGACGGGACTGGCGCTGAACAACGTGTTCCGATCCATCTTCGACGTGGGGCTGGGCTTCTTCACCATCGTCGTCGCGCATGCCACGTTCTGCATCGTCACGGTGTTCAACAACGTGCAGGCCCGGCTGCGGCGGCTGGGTGGGAACCTGGAGGAGGCCTCCATGGACCTCGGTGCGGGGACGTTCACGACGTTCCGGTTGGTGACGTTCCCGATGCTGCGGTCGGCACTGCTCGCCGGTGGCCTGCTGTCGTTCGGGCTGTCGTTCGACGAGATCGTGGTGACCACCTTCACCGCCGGCAGCCAGGAGCAGACGCTGCCGATCTGGATCTTCAACAACCTGTTCCGGCCCAACCAGGCGCCGGTGGTCAACGTGGTGGCCGCCGTGCTGGTCGTGGTGTCGATCGTGCCGATCTACCTGGCGCAGCGGCTGTCCGGCTCCAGCGGCGAGGGCCTCACCGGGGCCCGCTGACGGTCAGCGGGAGCTGCGGCCCAGGGTGCGGCCGACCACCCGGGAGACGAGCTTCTGGTAGCCGGGGCCGGTCACCCGGACCAGCGCGTCGAGCACCTTGGCGTCGGTCCCGACCAGCACCCGCGGCTTGCCGGCGAGCATCGCCTCGACGATGACCTCGGCCGCCTTCTCCGGGGTCGTCTTGGCCAGCTTGTCGTCGAAGAAGTTGGCGTGCTCGGCATGGTCGACGCCCACGGCGCGGGCGTTGCGGGCGATCGCGGTCTTGATGCCGCCGGGGTGGACGGAGGTGACGCTGACGGGGTGGTCGTTGAGCACCATCTCCTGCCGCAGCGCCTCGGTGAAGCCCCGCACGCCGAACTTCGAGGCGTTGTACGCCGACTGGCCCGGCACCGCCATCAGCCCGAAGAGGCTGGAGATGTTGACCAGGTGCCCGTCACCGGACGCGATGAGGTGGGGGAGGAACTCCATGGTGCCCTGCACCACGCCCCAGAAGTTGACGTCCATGACGAACTCGAGGTGCTCGTAGTCCATCTTCTCGACGTCGCCGGTCAGGGCGACCCCGGCGTTGTTCACCACGACGTTCACGGTGCCGAGATCGGCGACCACCGAGGCGGCGTACTCCTTCCACGCGGCACGGTCGCGCACGTCGAGCTTGTCGACGCGCGCCTCCTGCCCCGTGGCCGCCGTCACCAGGGCGGCGGTCTCCTGGAGGCCGACCGCGTCGACGTCCGAGATGGCCAGGACGCCACCACGGCGGGCGACCTCCTGGGCGAGCGCCCGGCCGATGCCCGATGCGGCTCCGGTGATGACGACGACCTTGCCGTCCAGCCTCTTCATGCGGTGATCCCTGCTTCCTGGTTGGTTGCTTCCTGGTTGGCCGGGTTGGCGTCCGGCTCGATGTCGGTGGCGCGCGGCTCACGCCGGAGCCGGACGTCGTCGCGGGCGACGAGCTCGTAGTTGTCGGCGTCGAACGACTGCAGCTGCCGGCGGAAGGTGAAGGTGGCCCGCGGCCACAGCGTGACGTTCCTGCCGTGGTCGTCGAGGTACCAGCTGGCACACCCGCCGACGCTCCACACGGTGCGGCGCATCCGCTCCTGCAGGTCGTCGACGAAGGCAGCCTGGACCTCCGCGCGGGGCTCTGCGCTGCGCAAGCCCTGCGTCTTGAGGTGGGCGACGGCGTCGACGATGTACCTGACGTGGGACTCGATCATGAACACCATGCTCGAGTGGCCGAGGCCGGTGTTCGGGCCGACCACGAAGAACAGGTTCGGGAACCCGTTGACCGTGGTGCCCTTGTAGGCCTGCATGCCGTGCTCGGCGAAGTGGTCGGCGAGGCGGACGCCGCCCCGGCCGGTGATCTGCTCGGCGATGGGCAGGTCGGTGGTGTGGAAGCCGGTGGCGACGATGATCGCGTCGACCTCTCGTTCCGTGCCGTCCGCGGTCACGATCCCCGTCTGCGTCACCCGCGCGATCCCGTCGGTCACCAGGTCGACGTTGTCGCGGGCCAGAGCCGGGTACCAGTCGTTCGAGATGAGGATCCGCTTGCAGCCGATCTGGTAGTCGGGCGTGACCTTCCGGCGCAGCTCGGGGTCGGAGATGGCCTTGCCGATGTTGCCAAGCGCCATCTTCTTCGCCGGCAGTGCGAGCTTCGGGTGGCGGGTGAAGGCCGGCACGTACATCTCGCGGCCCCAGTAGATGGCCGTCCGGTAGACCGACTGCAGCCCGGGCACGTGCTGGAAGGCCAGCTTCTCCAGGCGGGTGTAGGCGCGGTCGTTGCGCGGGATGACCCACGGCGCGGTGCGCTGGTAGACGTCCAGGCGACCCACCACCGGGGCGATCTCGGGCACGATCTGGATCGACGAGGCGCCGGTGCCGATGATCGCCACGCGCTTGCCGGCCAGGTCGTAGTCGTGGTTCCACCGGGCGGAGTGGAAGACCTCGCCCTCGAAGGAGTCGAACCCGGCGATGTCGGGGTTCTTCGGGTCCGACAGCGCCCCGGCCGCGGAGACCACGACGTCCGCGGTGAGCGAGCCCCGGGACGTGACCACGCGCCAGACGTGGGCGTCCTCGTCCCAGGTGGCCCGCTCCAGCATGGTGTCGAAGCAGAACCGGTCCAGGGTGCCGGAGTCCGTGGCCACCCTGCGGATGTAGGCCTGGATCTCCGGTTGGGGGGAGAAGGAGCGCGACCAGTCCGGGTTGAGCGCGAACGAGTAGCTGTAGAGCTGCGAGGGGACGTCGCAGGCAGCGCCGGGATAGGTGTTGTCCCGCCAGGTGCCGCCGACGTCGGGCCCGCGCTCGACGACGAGGAAGTCGCGCTCGCCTGCCTCGTCGAGCTTGATCGCCGTGGCGAGCCCGGCGAAGCCGGCGCCGACGACGAGCACGCGGACATGGTCGCGGAGGGGTGCGGAGTCCATGGGGACCACCGTAGGAAAGTTGTTGAACGTGCGTCAATAGCGATGTTGAACTTGGTTCAGTAAGGTGGTGTTATGCGCACCACACGTACCCGGCTGGCCCCGGAGCGCCGACGCGAGCAGCTGCTCGACCTCGGCGTCGACCAGCTGTCGGTGCGCCGGCTCGAGGACCTGTCGATCGACACCCTCGCCGAGGTCGCCGGCATCTCCCGCGGACTGCTCTACCACTACTTCTCCTCGAAGCGGGACTTCCACCTCGCCGTGCTCCGCCGGATGGCCGACCGCGTCGTGGCGATCACCGCGCCGGTCGAGGACCTGCCCCCGCTGGAGCAGCTGGTGCGCTCCCTGGAGGCGTTCGTGGAGTTCGTCAGCGCGAACCACGAGTCCTACGTGTCGTTCGTACGCGCGGCCGCGGCCGGCGACGAGCAGTTCCACCGCATCTACGAGGAGGCGAGGGCCGCCCTCACCGACCGGATCTTCGTGCAGGCGGGCGGCGAGGTGCTCGCCGAGCTCGGCGTCGTCGACAGCCCGGCGGTCCGGCTCATGGTTCGGGGCTGGAGCGCATCGGTCGAGGAGGTCGTCCTCTCGTGGCTCGACGACGACCGAGGCGTCACAAAGCCGGAACTCTTGGACATGCTGGCCCGTTCGCTCGGGACCATCGGCTCGATTGTCATAACGACAAGATAAGTGCGGGTGCTTGCGCGATAGCCTGAGGTCGTGGCGTACACCTCCGAGTACCCGTTCGTCTACCTCACCGCCGACGTGGTTGCCCTGTCCGCGCGCCCCGGCGCCGAGCTGGCGGTCCTCATGGTCAAGCGGGGCAGTGCGCCGTACAAGGGGCGCTGGGCGTTCCCCGGTGGCTTCGTCGACGACCGGGAGGACGTCGAGCGCGCGGCGCGTCGCGAGCTGCGCGAGGAGACCGGGCTGTCCGTGCGCTCGCTGCGCTTCCACCAGCTCGGTGCCTACACGGCGCCCCGGCGCGACCCCCGGCACCGGGTGATCTCCGTCCCCTTCGTGGTGGTGCTGCCCGGCCCGGCTGCGCCCACCGCCGGCGACGACGCCGCCCACGCCGAGTGGCTTCCGGTCGACGACCTCCTCGGGTCGCGGCGGCTGGCGTTCGACCACGCCCAGATCCTCGCCGACGCGGTCTCCTGGCTCGGGGCCGCCCTCGAACGCACCACGCTCGCCACGTCGTTCCTCGACGAGGAGTTCACCATCAGCGAGCTCCGCGAGGTCTACGAGGCCGTCTGGGGCCGGCAGCTCGACCCGGGCAACTTCCAGCGCAAGGTCACCGGCGCCGCGGGGTTCGTGGAGGAGACCGGCGAGCGACGCGTGGGAGGTCGTGGGCGGCCCGCGGCCCTGTTCACCGCGGGGCCGGCGGAGGAGATCTGGCCGCCGATGTCGCGCGAACGGGACCGCTGACACCGGCTCACCTAGACTCGGCGGGTCATGTCCGAGGCCCCGCAGCGTTCCCGCCGTCGCCCGTCCGGCAGACGTGGCAGCCGGGATGCCGGACGAGGGCGCGGAGCGCCCCAGGGCAGGCGACGACGGCGGCTGTCGGAGGCCGAGGTGGCCCGGCGCGCCTCGCTGGTCCCCGCCGTCAGCTATCCAGAGGAGCTGCCGGTCAGCGCCCGGCGCGACGACATCGCCGCCGCGATCCGCGACCACCAGGTCGTGATCGTCGCCGGGGAGACCGGCTCGGGCAAGACCACCCAGATCCCGAAGATCTGTCTCGAGCTGGGCCGTGGCGTGCGCGGGCTGATCGGGCACACCCAGCCGCGCAGGATCGCGGCGCGCAGCGTGTCCGAGCGCATCGCCGAGGAGCTCGGCGTGCCGATGGGCGGCGTGGTCGGCTACCAGGTGCGCTTCACCGACCAGGCCGGCCCGGACACGCTCGTGAAGCTCATGACCGACGGGATCCTGCTCGCCGAGCTGCAGCACGACCGGATGCTCAGCGCCTACGACACGATCATCATCGACGAGGCGCACGAGCGGAGCCTGAACATCGACTTCCTCCTGGGCTACCTCAATCAGCTGCTGCCGCGACGACCCGACCTCAAGGTGGTCATCACCTCCGCGACCATCGACCCGGAGCGGTTCGCCGCCCACTTCCCCGACCGACGGGGGGAGCCCGCGCCGATCGTCGAGGTCTCCGGGCGGACCTATCCGGTGGAGGTGCGCCACCGGCCGCTCGTCGAGCAGTCCTACGAGGACGAGGAGGGCGAGCCGGTCGTCCGCGACCAGACCGAGGCGATCGTCGCCGCCTGCCAGGAGCTGGTCGCGGAGGGGCCCGGGGACATCCTGGTGTTCCTTCCCGGCGAGCGGGAGATCCGCGACACCGCGGACGTGCTCGACGGCGTCTCCTGGCACGGCGTCGTCGGCGGTCGGGACGGGCTGGACGTCGTACCCCTGTATGCACGGTTGTCCTCTGCCGAGCAGCACCGCGTGTTCGAGCGGCACCAGCGACGACGGATCGTGCTGGCGACCAACGTCGCCGAGACCTCGCTGACCGTGCCGGGCATCCGGTACGTCGTCGACACCGGGGTGGCCCGGATCTCCCGGTACTCCTTCCGCACGAAGGTGCAGCGGCTGCCCATCGAGCCGGTGAGCCAGGCGTCGGCCAGCCAGCGCTCCGGACGGTGCGGCCGGGTGGAGGCGGGCGTGGCGATCCGGCTCTACTCCGAGGAGGACCACGCCGGACGAGCTGAGTTCACCGACCCCGAGATCCTGCGCACCAACCTGGCCTCGGTGATCCTGCAGATGACCGCGCTGGGGCTGGGGGACGTGTCCCGGTTCCCGTTCGTAGACCCGCCGGACCGGCGCCAGGTGACCGCCGGGGTGCAGCTGCTCGAGGAGCTCGGCGCCCTCGAGGGCGGTCGGCTCACCAAGGTGGGGCGCCAGCTGGCGACGCTGCCGGTCGACCCGCGGCTCGGGCGGATGATCATCGAGGGGCAGCGGCTCGGTGTGCTCCGCGAGGTGCTCGCGATCACTGCCGCGCTGTCGGTCCAGGACCCGCGGGAGCGCCCGGTCGACCAGCAGGCGCAGGCCGACCAGCAGCACGCCCGGTTCAAGCACGAGCGGTCTGACTTCCTCACCCTGCTCAACCTGTGGCGCTACGTGCGCCGGCAGCAGCGCGACCTCAGCTCCAGCGCCTTCCGGCGGATGTGCCGCAGCGAGTTCCTCAACTACCTCCGCATCCGCGAGTGGCAGGACCTCGAGGGGCAGCTGCGGCAGGCGGCCAAGCAGCTGGGCCTCAGCAGCAAGCAGAAGGGCACCGACGACGAGGCGGTCGACGAGGACGGCATCCACCAGGCGCTGCTGTCCGGGCTGCTGTCGCACGTCGGGCTGCGCGACCCCGAGAGACGTGACTACCTCGGCGCCCGCAACACCCGGTTCGCGATCTTCCCGGGATCCGGCCTCTTCCGGAAGCAGCCCGCCCTGGTGATGGCCGCCGAGCTGGTCGAGACCTCCCGGCTGTACGCCCGCGTCAACGCCGCCATCGAGCCGGAGTGGGCCGAGCGGCTCGGCGCCCACCTGGTCAAGCGCAGCTACTCCGAGCCGCACTGGTCGCGCAAGCGCGCTGCGGTGATGGCCTACGAGAGGGTGACGCTGTACGGCGTCCCGCTGGTCGCCGACCGGCTGGTGTCCTACGGCAAGGTCGACCCGCCGGTCGCGCGGGAGCTGTTCATCCGACACGCGCTCGTCTACGGCGAGTGGCAGACCAGGCATCGGTTCTTCCACGACAACCGCGCCCTCCTCGAGGAGGCCGAGGAGCTCGAGCATCGTGCCCGCCGCCGCGACATCGTGGTGGACGAGCACACGCTGTTCGAGTTCTACGACGCGCGGGTCGGGGAGGACGTGGTGTCCGGCGCGCACTTCGACTCGTGGTGGAAGCGGGCCAGGCAGCGCAAGCCCGACCTGCTCACCTTCGACCCGGAGATGCTCGTCAACGAGGCGGCCCGCGACGTCCGCCAGCAGGACTACCCCGACACCTGGCGGGAGGAGGGCCTCGAGCTGCCCCTGACCTACCACTTCTCGCCGGGCGCCGAGGACGACGGGCTGACCGTCGACGTGCCGTTGGCCACCCTGAACCAGGTGCCCGACGAGGCGCTGTCGTGGCAGGTGCCGGGTCTCCGTGAGGACCTGGTGGTGGCGCTGCTGCGGTCGCTGCCCAAGCACCTGCGGGTGAGCTTCGTGCCGGCCCCCAACCACGCCCGCGAGTTCCTGGCCGCCGTACCCCCCGGCCGGGAGCCGCTGCTGGACGCCCTCGAGCGGCACCTGCGGTCGCGCACCGGGGTGGTCGTGCCGCGCGAGGCGTGGGACTGGTCGAAGGTCCCCGCGCACCTGCGGCCGACCTACCGGGTGGTGGCGGAGGACGGTGCCGCGGTCGCGACCGGCAAGGACCTGGCCCGGCTCAAGGAGCCGCTCGCCGGCCGGTTCGCGCAGGCGCTCACCGACGCCGCCGCCGACCACACGCGGACCGGGCAGCGCACGTGGACCTTCGGCGCCCTCGAGCAGTCCTTCGAGGAGGTGCGGGCCGGGCACGTCGTCAGGGGCTTCCCGGCGCTCGTCGACGAGGGCGTCAGCGTCGGCCTGCACGTCTTCGGCGCGGAGTCGCAACAGGAGGCGGCCCACCGCCGCGGTGTGCGGCGGCTGCTCGCCCTGACCCTGCCCTCACCCGCCGGCCGGCTCACCGACGGCTGGGACAACCGGCGCAAGCTGGCCCTCGCAGGCTCGCCCTACCCGACCGTCACCGCGCTGCTCGACGACTGCGTGCTCGCCGCCGTCGAGCAGCTGATGGACCGGCCGGGTGGACCGGTGCGGGACGAGGCCGCGTTCGACGACCTCCGCGGCAGGATCGGTCCCGAGCTCGAGCAGACCGCGCAGGACGTGCTGGCGGACGCCGTACGGGTCCTGGAGGCGTGGCGGGAGACCGACCGCGTGCTGTCGGGGTCGGTGGACCTGAACCTGCTGCCCGCCATGACGGACATGCGCGCGCAGGTGGGCCGGCTGGTCGAGCGCGGTTTCGTGGCCGAGGCGGGGGAGCACCTGCGACACCTGCCGCGCTACCTCTCCGCGGTGCGGGTGCGCCGGGAGAAGCTCGCCGGCGGCCTGGCCCGTGACCGGATGCTGATGGACCAGGTGGGACCGCTGCAGGAGGCCTACCTCAACCGCGTCGCCGCGCTGCCCGACGATGAGCCCGAGCCGCTGGGGCTGCGCCGGGTGCGGTGGCTGCTGGAGGAGTACCGGGTGAGCCTGTGGGCCCAGCAGCTCGGCACGCCGGCCCCGGTCTCGGACGCCCGGATCCGCAAGGCGCTCGCCGCCGTCTGAATGCCCTCATCGTGTTGATGAAGGTTCCCCATCGCTGGGCGGGGTTCCTCTCCCGGACGGACGGCTGTCCTCAAGACCGCGGTGGCGACGCTTCGAAACGACCGTGCTCGTCGTTGACGCCAGCGTGCTCGCGGTCGCGCTGGCGGACGACGGCGTGGATGGAGACGCTGCTCGAGAGCGGCTGCGCGACGAGGACCTCGTCGCCCCGGAGCTGCTAGACCCCGAAGTGGGTTCGGTCCTGCGTGGTCAACTGCTCGTCGGTTCGATCGACTCCAAGCGAGCCGACCTCGCGCTGCAAGACCTCGCCGCGATGCCACTGCAGCGCGCGCCTCCGGACCGCGTTGTCAGATCGAGGTGTTTCGCGCAACGCACTGATGTGCCACCGACAGCGTGCGACGCTGCGTGAGTCCGCTCACTGCGCGTGATTCGGTCAGGCGGTGCGTCTTGGAGCTCGGGTGCGGCACCGAACGCAGCTGCCCGGGGGCCGTGCCTCACAAGTCGGGGTGGTACTCCCGGGCCGCGGCGACGACGGCGTCGAACACCGTCCGGTTCAGGGCGGCCCCCTCGCGGCGTACCTCCGCCTCGGGGAGCTCCAGCAGCCGGTCGAGCCGCACCTCGCTGGGCCGGCCCTCGGCGTCCCACGTGCCGGAGCCGATGTCCATCCAGTGCCGGCCCCACCGGGCCTCCTGCTCCTCGTCGACGTCGTGGTCCTGGCTGGTCAGCTGCAGGCAGAGCAGGAGCCCGTCGCCGCTGCGGGCGAGCACCACCACCGGCCGGTCCTTTCCCTGGGCCGGGTCCTCCTCGTAGGGCACCCAGGTCCACACGACCTCCCCGGGGTCGGGAAGTCCGTCGGGCTCGGGAGAGTAGGTCGTCACCGGCAGCACGATACGGAGTCGGCGCACCGTACGTTTCTCCCATGTTCGCGCTGATCTCCTCCGTCCTGCTCGTCCTCGTCGGCATCGGGCTCCTGGTCTTCCTTCCCGGCCGGCAGAAGCTCGTCGGCCTGCTCGGGTTCCTCCTCGCCTTCGTCGTCCTCGGGGTCGCCTGCACCACCGTGGTGCAGGCGAAGACGATCGGCATCGTGACCGCGTTCGGCAAGGTCGACCGCCCGCTCGAGCCGGGGCTCAGCTTCAAGCGGCCCTGGGAGCAGGTGACCGACATCGACGGCACGGTGAAGACGATGAAGTACGACGGCGACAACTGCCTCTGGGTCCGCATCGGCGACGGGTCGCGGTCGTGTGTGTCGCTGACGATCCGCTACCAGGCGGTGCCGGAGCAGGCGACGACGATCTACACCGACTACCGGGCCACCGACCCGATCGCGGAGGTGGGCAGCAACCTGGTCTCCCCGGAGCTCAAGGCGGCGCTGCAGAAGACCCTCGGCGACTACAACCCGGTCTCCGGGCTCAAGGTGGTCAAGGCCGCCGACACCGGCAAGCAGCCGGTCTCCTTCGCCCCCGACTACGACGAGATGAGCACCAAGCTGCTCGCCGACATGCGCAGCCGCACCGACCTGGTCGACTTCCTCACCGTCAGCGTCACCTACGTCTCCATCAGCGACAACACCCAGAACGCCCTGGACGACTTCATCAAGGCGGTCGGCGCCACCGTGGTGGCCCAGCAGAACAAGGAGACGTCGTCGGCCCAGGCGGCCGCGAACCGCGAGCTGGCGGCTTCGGTGCAGGACCCGGGGGTGAACGTCGCCCGGTGCCTCGACGCGGTCAACCGGGCCATCGAGAAGGGCTACCAGTTCAACGCCGGGTTCACCTGCCTCGGCGGGACCGGTGCCGTCGTCGTGCCCAGCCAATGAGTCAGGCGATGAGCCAGGCGATGAGCCAGCCGATGAACCAGCCGATGAGCCGGCCTGTGGACGTGTCCCGGGTCCGCGTCGCGACGTACAACCTCTACCTCGGGGCGGACCTCAGTGTGCTGCTGGGAGACGCCGGCGGGGAGCGGCTCGAGGCCTACCGCGCCGTCGTGCAGCAGCAGCTCGAGGTGACCGCGTTCCCGCGCCGCGCACCGGCGGTCGCCAGCATCCTCGCCCGTGAGGAGGTCGACCTCGTGGGGCTGCAGGAGGTGTGCACCTGGCACGCCGACGGGGCGCCGCTGTGGGACTTCACCGCGGAGCTGCTCGCGGCGCTCGCGGCGCTCGGTGAGCCGTACGACGTCGTCATCACCCAGCCGACCTTCCACGGCTCAGGGACGGTCGAGCGGGGCGGTCGTCCCGTGGAGATGCGTCTGGAGGGTCACAACACGATCCTGCGCCGGCGGGCTTCGGGCGTGACCGTGACGGGCACCGAGGCCCGGATGTTCGGCAGCGCGCTGTCGGTGCGGCTGATGGGCTCGATGGAGATCTCGATCGACCGGGGGTGGTGCGCCGCGCGCTGCACGCTCGGCGGCGAGGCGTTCACGTTCGCCGACACCCACACCGAGGCCTATGCGGCCGAGCCCCGTGACGACCAGCGGGCCGAGCTGGTGGCGGCGCTGGCGGGGGAACGTCGGCTGGTGCTGGTGGGGGACTTCAACGCGACCCCGGAGCGGGTGGGCATGCCGGCCGAGCTGGCAGACGCCTGGGTGGTGGCCGGCAACCCCACCGACGGGCCGGAGGCGGCAACGTGCTGCCAGGCCGGCGACCTGACGAACCCGGAGTCCCGGCTGACCGACCGCATCGACTACGTCTGGGTGCGCGACGCGACGGTCGAGTCCTGCGTCCGGGTGGGCGCGGATCCGGCGGACCGCACCGACGACGGGCTGTGGCCCTCGGACCACGCCGGGGTGGTGGCGACGCTCCGCTTCGGCTGACTGCCCGCTTCGCCGGACTGCCCGCCGCGGCTGACGCGGCCGCCGCCTGCGCGAAGAGTGGTGCGCCGGACCGGGAGCGCCTCACGGCGCGTGGCCGCTCTTGGCGGCTAATTTTGGGACCCGGGGCTGCCGCGGCCCGGCGCGCCGCCCAATATACGGGGTCGCCGGTGAGCCTGGGGCACTTCGGCAGGCTCAGGCGAGCCGGCCGTCCACTTCCAGGCGCGCGGCGGCCTCCAGCTGGTCGGCCATCGTCATCAGCCGTGAGGCCGACACGTCGGTGCGGTAGGACGAGTCGTCGTCGCGGTGCACGCGGCCCGCGGCGGTGACCCGCGCGAAGGCAGCGGCACGGAACAGGGTGTCGGCGAAGTCGCCGACCCGGATCCCGCGCAGCACGGTGTCGACGAGCGTCTGCACGTCAGCCGGTCCGGGCGGGTCGGCGACGCCGGCCACGACCTCGTGGACGGGGGAGTGCCGGCGGCCGAGGTCGAACTCACGGGCCGCGGCCGCGGGATCGGCGTACACCCAGGTGCGGAGCAGGTAGAGGCGCCACAGGCAGCCGGCGAGCGAGTCGGCCGGGGCGCCGGACCACAGCGCGGCGATCTCGTCGAGGCCCTCGGTCTCGGCCAGCCGCACCACGCGCTCGATCACCGCGGTGTCGGCGCTGTCGCGAGGACCGCGGACCAGCAGCGTCGCGCACCGGTCCGCCGCCTCGCTGCGCTCGGCCGGGTCGACGTCGCCGACCAGGCCCTCGAACCCGGCGGTGCCCGGGAGGACGGGACGGTGGTGGCGGGGAGCCTCGGCCATCGCCCCAGCCTACGGGTCCGTAGGCCCGCGGGTGCGGTATGGCGCCGAGCCGATACCGTGGGAACCCCCACCCCCGGTCAGGTCCCTCGACCCTGCCCACCTACCCGAAGGAGGACGACCGTGTCCCCGGCCCGCCCCCTCCTCGGCACCTTGGTGGCGGTCCTGGCAGTGTCGGTGGCCGGTTCGGTGGCCGGTTGCTCGCCCGACCCGGACGCGGACGCGGTGGCCCCCAAGCCGTCCGTGACCCCGACGACGGTCATCCCGAGCAGCGGACCGGTGGAGCTCGAGGTCGCGGTGTACGGCGACGACACCCGCCTGCGGACCTACCGGCGCATCGCAGACGCCTTCTCCGAGACGCACCCCGGCGTGGACGTGCGGCTGGTCACCTACGACGACGGTGCGGAGGCAGCCTCACAGGCGCTCGACGCGCTCGAGCTGGGCGCGGGACCCGACGTGTTCCTCGCCGACCAGCGCTACCTCCCCGCGCTCGTGGAGTCCGGTGGCCTGGAGCCCGTCGACCGGCTGCTGGAAGCCAGGGGGATGCAGTTCGGCGACGACCACCAGCGCGTCGCCCTCACCTCCATGAGCGCGAACAGCCGGCTGCAGTGCATGCCTGCCGAGATGTCGCCCCAGATCGTCTACCTCAACACGCGGCTGGTGCCCCGCCGACAGCTCGCGGCGCAGGACGTGGTGGTCCCGCACGGGGTGAAGACCTCGACGTGGACGTGGGACGACTTCGCCACGACGGCCCGCACGGTGGCGGGGCTGGACCAGCTCGGCCCGATCAAGGGCGTCTACATCTCTCCGACCATCGAGAACGTTGCGGCGTTCGTCCGGTCCGGAGACGGCAGCGTCGTCGACGACGTCTTCAGCCCCACCAGCCTCACCCTGGCCTCGGACGACGCGCTGGCGTCGATCAGCCGGCTCGCCACGCTGGCCCGCGACCCGGCGGTCTCGCTCACCCAGGACGACCTGAAGGAGCGGGACGCGCTGGACTGGTTCACCGACGGAGACCTCGGCATGTACGTCGGCACCCGCGACGACCTCCCGGAGCTGCGCGCGGCCGACGGCCTGCACTTCGACGTGGCCCCGCTGCCCTCCATGGGGCGGTCCCGGTCGGTGGCCGACGTGGACGGCTACTGCATCAACGCCGCGACCGAGCAGCTCGACGCGGCCGCGGACTTCGTTAACTTCGCGGTGGGCGAGAAGGGGGCGGCGATCGCCGCGCGGTCCGGCGTGATGGTGCCCGCCCGACTCGACACGGTCCACGAGGACGTGTTCACCGAGCCGGGCCAGGAGCCGCGGAACAGCCAGTTCTTCGCGACCTCGTTGCGGCGGGCGGAGCCGATGCCCTACGACACGGCATGGCCCCGGGTGGCGTCCATGGTGGAGGGCCTCATGCATCGGCTCTTCGTGCGGACCCGGCTCGATCTCGACGCGGTGCTGGAGGAGCGGATGGTGCGGCTCGACGAGCGCTCGGAGTCGATGTTCGAGGCCGGCTGAGGGGCTACTGCTCCGCGGCCGGGTGCTCCCGGATCGTGTCGGCGAGGATGCCGGCGGCGAGCTCGACCTGCCACGGGCGGGCCCCGAGCTCGCGCAGCGCGCTCGAAACGGCCTCGACGTCTGCGGCCGGCGGCTGCCAGAGCACGCGGCGGACGTAGTCGGGGGTGAGCAGGTTCTCGACCGGGAGCTCGAGCTCCTTGGCGAGCTTCTGCAGGGCGGCTCGGGCGTCCCCCAGGCGCGCGGCGGCGACCGGGTCCTTCTCGCTCCACGCCCTCGGCGGAGGCGGGCCGTCGTACCGGGCGGCGGCGTCGGGGAGCTCGTCGTCGGGCAACTCGCGCGCCTGCCGGAGGGCGTCGACCCAGACCGAGGCGTAGCGCTGGGCGCCGCGTCCGTGGAACCCGCGGAGGCCGAGCAAGGTGGCCCGGTCGCGGGGGAGGGCGGTGGCAGCCTCGACGATCGCCGAGTCGGGGATGACCCGGCCGGGGGTGACGTCGCGCTGCGCGGCGATCTCGTCCCGCGCGGTCCACAACGCGCGTACCGCCGCGAGGGCGCGGCGACCGCGCACCCGGTGCAGACCTGACGTGCGCCGCCACGGCTCCGGCCGCGGCTCGGCGGGCCCGGCGGTGAAGAGGTGCTCGAACTCCTGGGAGGCCCACTCCCACTTCCCGGCCTCGACGAGCTGCGTGTGCAGCGCGTCGCGGAGCTCGATCAGCGGCTCGACGTCCAGGGCGGCGTAGTCCAGCCACGGACGCGGCAGCGGACGCGTCGACCAGTCGACCGCGGAGTGCTCCTTGCGCAGCCGCCGGCCGAGGATCACCTCGACCAGGGTGGCCAGCCCGACCCGCGGGTAGCCCAGCAGCCGGCCGGCGAGCTCGGTGTCGAACAGCCGGGCGGGCCGGAGGTCGAGGTCGGCGAGGCACGGCAGGTCCTGCGAGGCGGCGTGCAGGATCCACTCGGTTCCGTCGAGCGCCTCCGCCAGCGGCTCCAGGTCGTCGAAGGCGATCGGGTCCACGAGCGCGCTGCCCGCACCTGCGCGGCGCAGCTGGATGAGGTAGGCGCGAGCGGAGTAGCGGTAGCCCGAGGCGCGCTCGGCGTCGATCGCCACGGGACCGCTGCCCGAGGCGATCGCCGCGGCGACCTCGGCGAGGTGGTCGGAGGTCACCACCAGGTCGGGCAGGCCGTCGCGCAGCTCGAGGAGCGGGGCGGGCTCCGGCTCGGGGGCTTCCACCGCCGTCGGCGTCCCGTCGGTGGCTGCCTGGCCGGCGGCTGCCTCCTCGGTGGCAGGGGCGTCGCTGGCAGGGGCGCCCGCGGCGGGTGCCTCCGCCGACGTGCTCTCCGCTCTCGTCATGCGTCCCCGCGGTGACCGCGCTGTCCGCGGCGGCTCGGCAAGGCGGTGACGCCTTCCGGCACCGGCTCGAGTCCCACAGCCGTGCACAGCAGCTCGCCCCACGCCTCCACGTGCGGCCCCACGTCGCCGGCGGGCGTCCAGGACGCGCGGATCTCGAGCTGGGCGCTGGCGCCGTCGTCGGCCATCCCGCCGAAGCTCTCCGAGGTCACCTTGGTGACGGTGCCGGACGGCGCGGAGAACTCGGCGCCGTGCGCCTCGAGCGACTCCAGCAGCCACGTCCAGGCCACCTCGGCGAGGAAGGGGTCCGCGGCGAACTCCGGCGTCAGCTCCGCCCGCGCGTAGGCGACGCAGCGGAAGGTGCCGCCCCAGGCGTCGTTGCCGGCGGGGTCGTGGAGCAGGACGATGCGTCCGGTGCCGACGTCCTCACCGTCGACGGTGACATCCGCGGAGAGTGCCGAGGCGTGCGGCGCGATCCGCTGCGGTGCCGGCATCTCCTCGCACAGCACCTCGGGCCGCAGGCGAGCAGCGCGCATCTGCGCAACCGCTTCCCGGAACTCCGGCGGGACAGCAGGACCGTCCACGCGGGGCTGGTGCCGTGTGGCCATGGCCACAGAGTAGGCGTGGCAGCACCCTGGGGGACACCGACACGCGGCGTCCGGGAGCCGGCTCTCTGCGAGGATGGTCACGTGACCGCCCCCGTCGACGCCCTGGCCGACTCCGCATTCCTCAAGGCGGCCCGCGGCGAGCCGGCCCCGCACACTCCGGTGTGGTTCATGCGGCAGGCGGGCCGGTCCCTGCCGGAGTACCGCAAGGTCCGCGAGGGCGTCGCGATGCTCGACGCCTGCATGCGGCCCGACCTGATCACCGAGATCACGCTGCAGCCGGTGCGCAGGTACGGCGTCGACGCCGCGATCTTCTTCTCCGACATCGTGCTGCCGCTCAAGGCCGTCGGCGTCGACCTGGACATCAAGCCCGGTGTGGGACCGGTCGTCGCCTCACCGGTGCAGACGATCGCCGACGTGGCCGCGATCCCCGACCTCACCCCCGAGCACGTGCCGTACGTCACCGACGCGGTGCGGCAGCTCGTCGGCGAGCTCGGCGGCACCCCGCTGATCGGGTTCGCCGGGGCGCCGTTCACCGTGGCGTCGTACCTCGTGGAGGGCGGCCCGTCCAAGGAGCACGCGCGGACGAAGGCGATGATGTACGGCGCGCCGGAGGTCTGGGACGCGCTGATGCGCAAGATCGCCGGCATCGCGGCCGCCTACCTGCGGGTGCAGGTGGAGGCCGGGGCCTCCGCGGTCCAGCTGTTCGACTCCTGGGCCGGCGCCCTGGCCCCGCAGGACTACCGCTCGCTGGTGATGCCGTACTCCGCGACCGTGCTCGCCGGCGCCGGCGAGCTGGGGGTGCCGCGGATCCACTTCGGCGTCGGCACCGGAGAGCTGCTCGGGCTGATGGGCGAGGCGGGCGCCGACGTGGTCGGTGTCGACTGGCGCGTGCCGCTGGAGGACGGCGTGCGCCGGGTCGGGGGCAGGGTCGTGCAGGGCAACCTCGACCCCTCGCTGGTCTTCGCGCCCACCGAGGTGATGCTGTCCCGGGCCGCGGCGGTCCTCGACGCCGGCCGGGCGGCCCCGGGCCACATCTTCAACCTCGGCCACGGGGTGCTGCCCTCGACCGACCCCGACCAGCTCGCCCGGCTCACCGACTTCGTCCACGAGCACACCGCACACACCGCCCGCTGAGTCCTACGGGGCGGGCTGCGCCGGGTCGGCCCCGGGGCTGCGACGCCGCACGGTCCGCAGCCACAGCACCAGCGGCACCAGCACGACGGCCAGCACGCCGAGGAACGGCAGCAGCGCGCCGAGGCCGGTGGCCACCACGATCACCACGTCCACCAGGGCGTTCCACCCGTTGCGGAGCCCGGTGACGAACCCGGCGCCCTCGAGCGGGTCCTCCTCGGTCGCCTTCTCCGGCGTGAGCGCCATCCGGACCGTGATCGTGGCCAGTGACGTCTGGTCGTCCAGGTAGTCCTGCTGCGACCGCAGCGACGCCAGGTCGGCCTCGCGCTCGGCGATCTCCGACTCGAGCCGGATCATGTCGACCGCCCGGTGGGCGCGGCCCAGGAACTTCCGCAGCCGCTCCAGGCTGATCTCCATGGTGCGGATCCGGGAGTCGACGTCGATCACCTCGGTGGTCACGTCCTCGGCCTTGCGGCTGGCGTCGACCACGGTCGAGAACTCCGCGAACGCGCCCATCACGTCGTCGAAGCGCTGGGACGGCACCCGCAGCTGCAGCGTCGAGTGCGCGGTGCGCCCGCCGTCGTCGTTGTGCGTCTCCTCCTTGGCCACGAAGCCGCCGTACCTCCCCAGCAGCCGGTCGATCTCCGACCGCACCTGGCCCAGGTCGTCGGCCTCGAGCTCGACCTGCCCGGTGGAGATGACGCTGCGGGTCTGGATCTCCGGACGCTTCGCGCCCGCCACGTCGCCGGTCGAGACGCCGTTGTCCTGCAGGCCCACCCTGTCCTGCGACCCGCCGGCCGACCCGTCGGCGGACGACCGCGCGGGCTGGTCGAAGTCCATGCTGCCGGACCCGGCACCGGCTGACGCCGAGTCGGCCGACCCACCACCGCCCCCGCACCCGGCGAGACCCAACGTCAGCAGGAGCGCGATCGCCGCCCCACGCCGCAGACCGCCGGCCCGCCCCACACGTCCACGCATCGTGACCACCCGCTCCTGTGCTCGGCATCCGACCCTCGGGTCGATGACGCCGATGTGACGCAGCCGACGTGCCGCCGGTTCCGGACCGTGGTCGGGTGTTTGCGACAGTGGCCCGGTGAGCACCCCGTTCCCGGCCCGCCCGACCCGCCGGCCCGCGCCCGCGCCGGAGCCCGTGCGGGTGGTCGTCGTCGGCGGCGGCATCGCGGGTCTCGCCGCGGCCACGGAGGTACGGCGTCGCCGCCCGGACGTCGAGGTCGTCGTGCTCGAGGCGGCACCCGAGCCAGGAGGCAAGCTTCGGCGCGCGGAGGTCGGCGGCGTCACGGTCGACGTCGGGGCCGAGTCGATGCTGAACCGGCGACCCGAGGCGGTGCGGCTCGCCCGGGCGGCCGGCCTCGCCGACCGGCTGGTCCACCCGGCCACCATCTCGGCGAACATCTGGACGGGCGGCGCCATGCGCCGGATGCCGCGCTCGCTGCTCGGGGTGCCCGTCGACGCCAAGGACCTCGCCGACTCCGGCATCCTGTCCGCGCAGGGGCTCGCCCGCGCCGCCCTGGACGCGGTCCTCCCGCCGACCAGGATCGACGACCGGGACGTCAGCGTCGGCTGGCTCATCGAGGAGCGCTTCGGTCGTGAGGTGCTCGACCGGCTCGTCGAGCCGCTCCTCGGGGGCGTGTACGCCGGCCATGCCCGCGAGATCTCCGCGCGTGCGGCCGCCCCCCAGGTCGTCGCCCTGCTCGACGGGGAGCGGTCCATGATGAAGGCGGCCGCCTCGGCCGTGGCCCGGTCGTCGACCACGGAGACCCCCGTGTTCGCGGGGCTGGTGGGGGGGATGGGGCAGCTGGCCGCGGCCCTGGCCGCGGACCTCGACGTCCGCACCGGCGTGACGGCGCGGGATCTGGCCCGCTCCGGCGACGGCGGCTGGCACGTGGTGGTCGGCCCGGCATCGGACCCGGCGCTGGTGCACGCCGACGCGGTCGTCGTCGCGACACCGGCGTCGCCGAGCGCCCGGCTGCTGGCCGGCGTGGCCCCGGACGCCGCGCTGGAGCTCTCCCGGCATCGAGTACGCGTCGATGGCGGTCGTCACGATGGCCTTCCCCGCGGCGGCCTTCCCGGAGGTCACCGGCTCGGGCTTCCTGGTCCCGCCGGTCGACGGTCGCCAGGTGAAGGCCGCGACCTACTCCTTCCAGAAGTGGGACTGGGTGCGCGAGGCCTCCTCGGACGCGGTGCTGATGCGGACCTCGATCGGACGCCACCGCGAGGAGCTGGCCCTGCAGGTACCCGACGAGGAGCTGGTCGAGCGCTCGCTCACCGACCTCCGCAGCGCGATCGGGCTGAGCGCACGCCCGGTGGACTGGCATGTCCAGCGCTGGGGCGGAGGCCTGCCGCAGTACGCCGTGGGCCACCTCGACCGGGTGCGCCGCGTCCGGGAGGGCGTGGCGCAGCTGCCCGGCCTGGCGGTCTGCGGTGCGGCGTACGACGGGCTGGGGCTGCCCGCCTGCATCGCGTCCGCGGAGCTCGCGGCGGCGCAGGTGACCGACCAGCTGCCCGCGGCCGGCCGCCCGGCGCCGGCCGGCTTGTGACCGGGAGAGAGGACAATGAACCCCATGACGACGACCCGCAGACCCCCGCGCGCCCTGCCAACCGCGGCAAGCTCGCCAAGGACCTCAACGACTCCATCCGCTACACGATGTGGTCGGTGTTCCACCTGCGCGACGCCGTCGGTGACGCCGACCGCGAGGCCGAGGCGCGCGAGGTCGAGAAGCTCTTCGACGAGATGGGCGACGTGGTCACCGTCCGCGGTGTCTACGACGTCTCCGGGCCTTCGGGCCGACGCCGAGCTGATGCTGTGGACGCACGCCGAGTCGTCGGACGACCTGCAGCAGCACTACCACCGCTTCCGTCGTACGGCGTTCGGCAGCCGCCTCGAGCCGGTGTGGTCGCAGATGGCGCTGCACCGGCCGGCGGAGTTCAACCGCAGCCACATCCCGGCGTTCCTGGCCGACGAGGAGGCGCGCAGCTACGTCTGCGTCTACCCGTTCGTGCGGTCCTACGAGTGGTACCTGCTGCCCGACGACGAGCGCCGGGCGCTGCTGGCCGAGCACGGCCGGATGGCGCGGGACTACCCCGACGTCCGGGCCAACACGGTGGCGTCGTTCGCGCTCGGCGACTACGAGTGGCTGCTGGCGTTCGAGGCCGACGAGCTCTACCGCATCGTCGACCTGATGCGGCACCTGCGCGGGTCGGAGACGCGCCGGCACGTCCGCGAGGAGGTCCCGTTCTACACCGGCCGGCGGCGGTCGGTCACCGAGCTGCTCACCGACCTGCCCTGACCCGAGGGGAACCGCCGGCCGGCTCGGTGCGTCCGACCACCGTGAGTCGCCACCTGCCGCTGGTCGCCGTGCTGCTGCTTCTCGGGGCCTGCGGCTCGGAGACGTCGGGCCGGTCCGGCACCGGCCCGTCCTCGGCGGTGCCCCTTGACGGGACCCTGTACGCCGGGGCCACCGTCCTCGAGTCCGGCGACCATGCTCCCCAGCTGTGCCTCGGCGGAGTGCTGGACTCCTACCCGCCGCAGTGCGGGGGGCCAGACCTCGTCGGCTGGGACTGGGCCGAGGTCGGCGGCTTCGACCGTGCGAGCGGCACGACCTGGGGGCAGTACGTCGTGATCGGCACCTACGACGCCGACCGTGACGCCTTACCCCTCCCTGACCACGGACGCGACACTGGCCGAGGTGCAGCAGGCGGCGTCCCGGCTGCCGGGCTTCGCCGGGTTCTGGTACGACCAGTCGATCAACCCGGCCTATGGCTCGGACCATCCCGAGGAGATGGAGACGTCGATGAACGACCCGGAGCAGCTGGTCGTCAACGTCTCGGTCACCCATGACGTCGCCGCGGCCGAGGAGAGGCTCCGCGAGGTCTGGGGAGGGGCTCTCTGCGTCTCGGAGGCGCGGCACACGCAGGCCGAGCTGCGGCGGATCCAGGACGAGCTCAGCCGACTGGACGGGGCGCTCGGTGTGGGCACCGGCCGCGACCGCGTGGAGCTGACCGTCGTGCACGACGACGGTGCGTTGCAGGCGCGGCTCGACGAGAAGTACGGAGCGGGTGTGGTCAGCGTGTACTCGGCGCTCCAGCGCTTCCCGGGATGACGGTCAGCCCTTCGGCTCCAGCGACAGCGAGATGCTGTTGATGCAGTAGCGCTGGTCGGTCGGGGTGCCGTAGCCCTCGCCCTCGAAGACGTGCCCGAGGTGCGACCCGCAGCAGGCGCACCGGACCTCGACGCGCTTCATGCCCATCGACCGGTCCTCGACGTACTCGACGCGGTCCTCGGCCAGCGGGGCGTAGAACGACGGCCACCCGCAATGGGACTCGAACTTGGTGTCGGAGCGGAACAGCTCGGCCGAGCACGCGCGGCAGCGGTAGACGCCCTCGGTCTCGGTGTCGGTGTACTCACCGACGAAGGGCGCTCGGTGCCCGCCTGCCGCAGGACGTGGTACTCGCCCGGCGACAGCTGCCGGCGCCACTCGTCGTCGCTCTTCTCCACCGTGTAGCCCATGGCCTGAGCGTAACCAGCGGATCCCAGCGCCCAACCGTGCGAGAGTGACGCCATGCCGACAGCAGCGGTGGAGGTCCAGGCCGGGGACCGGAGCCGTCCGGGTGAGCAGTCCCGGACCGGGTGATCTACGAGGAGACCGCCGACCACGCCGGCGGTGACCAAGCTGCAGGTCGTCGAGTACTACCTCGCCGTCGAGGACGGCATCATGCGCGCCCTCCGCGACCGGCCGACGGCGCTGGAGCGGTGGCCGAGCGGAGTCCGCGCCGGGGATGCGGCTGGCCACCCGCGGTGCCGACCGGGACGCGGACGCCTTCTACAGCAAGCGGATCCCCAAGGGCGCGCCCGACTTCGTCGCCGGTGTGGAGATCACCTTCCCGTCCGGGCGCAAGGCCACCGAGGTCTGCCCGACCGAGACTCGCCACGGTCGCCTGGGCGGCGCAGATGGGCACGATCACCTTCCACCCCTGGCCGGTACGCCGCAGCGACGTCGACCACCCCGACGAGCTGCGCATCGACCTCGACCCGCAGCCCGGGACGGACTTCGCCGACGCCGCCCGGGTGGCGCTCGTCGCCCGGGGCGTGCTGTCCGACGCGGGACTCGTCGGGTTCCCGAAGACGAGCGGCAACCGGGGGGTGCACATCTACGTCCGGCTGGAGCCGCGGTGGGACTTCGTCGACGTGCGCCACGCCGCGATCGCGTTCGGGCGCGAGCTGGAGCGCCGTACGCACGGGGTGACGGTGAACTGGTGGAAGGAGGAGCGCGGCAGCGAACGTCTTCGTCGACTTCAACCAGAACTCCCGCGACCGGACGATCGCGAGCGCCTACTCGCTGCGGCCGATCCCTGGCGCGCCGGTTTCCACGCCGGTCGAGTGGGAGGAGCTCGAAGGCCTCGACCCCAGGACGCTCAACCTGCACACGGTCCCCGACCGGCTCCGGCGAGCACGGCGACGCGATGGCCGCCATCGACGACCATCCCGGCAGCCTGGACCAGCTGCTGCAGATGTACGCCGACGACGAGGCGGGCGGGCTGGGGGAGATGCCCTACCCGCCGGACTACCCGAAGATGCCGGGCGAGCCGCCGCGGGTCCAGCCGAGCAAGAAGAACCCGGCGAACTGGGCGGACGGGGACTCTTGACCCGTCCGTCGGTCGACCGGACGCACTAGCGTCGCAAGGCGAGCGCCGACGGAGGGGAAGCCGGTATGGCGCACAAGGGAGCGGGTGGGGAGATCGTCGCCAGGATGCTGGCGGCCGAGGGCGTCGACACCGTGTTCGGGATCATCGACGGCACCTACTACGGGCTGTACTCCAGCTTCCCCGGCACCGGCATCCGCCTGTTCACGCCGCGCCACGAGAGCTCCGCAGCGCACATGGCCGGCGCCTATGCCCGCCTCACCGGCCGCCTCGGGGTGTGCATGGCCAGCAACGGTCCGGGCGTGGCGAACATCCTGCCCGGCGTGGCGGTCGAGAACGGCGAGGGAAACCGCGTCCTGCTGATCACCTCGAGCCGGCGGACCGGGATCGGCTTCCCCGACCGGGGCGGAGCCTACCAGTACTTCGACCAGGTGGCGGTGACCGCGCCGATGACCAAGTGGTCGGTGCACGTCCCCAGCCGCGACCGGATCCCGGAGATGATCCGGCGCGCGCTCCGGATCAGCTACCGCGGCCGGCCGGGCGTGGTGCACGTCGACATCGCCGAGGACGTGCTCAACGGCGCCGGAGAGATCGACGAGGCGACTGGTCCGGGCACCGCACCGCTACCGGCGCACCTCGGCGGCCCAACCGGACCCCGACCTGGTGCGCAAGGCTGCGGCGATGCTCGCCGAGTCGGACGCGCCGCTGATCCACGCCGGGTCCGGCGTCTACCACTCCGGCGCCGAGGAGGAGCTCGCCGCGCTGGCCGAGCGGCTGCAGGCACCCGTGACGACCAGCTGGGCCGGCCGGGGCGCCCTCCCGGAGACCTCGCCGCTGTCGATCCCGATGACGGCGGTCGACCTGGTCGACGAGGTCCGCAACGACGCCGACGTGGTCCTCACCGTCGGCTCGCGGCTGGGCGAGACGGACTGGTGGGGCAAGGCCCCCAACTGGGCCACCCCGGACCGGCAGCGGCACATCCAGGTCGACCTCGACGAGGAGACCATCGGCATGAACAAGCCGGTCGACATCGCGTTGGTGGGGGACGCCCGGGAGACGTTGCGCGCCCTCAGCAAGGCGCTGGCCGACCTGCCGACCGGGGGAGACGCCGAGGGACGGGGCCAACGGCTGGCGGCGTACGCCGCGAAGGTCGCCGGCGTGCGCACCAAGCTCGACAAGGCGCTCGCCGACGACCGGAGCCCGCTCCACCCGGCCCGGGTGGCGGCCACCGCCCAGCAGGTGCTGCCCGAGGACACGGTGTGGGTCTTCGACGGCGGCAACACCGCGGTGTGGGCGAACTTCTACCACCAGGCCCGGATCCCACGCTCGATCCTGTCGACGTTCAAGTTCGGTCACCTCGGTGCCGGTCTCGGTCAGGCGCTCGGCGCTCAGGTGGCGGCCCCGGACCGGACGGTGTGCTGCCTCATCGGCGACGGTGCCTTCGGCATGCAGCCGCAGGAGATCGAGACCGCGGTGCGGCACCGGCTTCCGGTCGTGTACGTCGTGCTCGCGGACCGGGCCTGGGGGATGGTGAAGATGTCGCAGCAGATCGCCGCGAAGCCGCTGAAGACGGTGGCGAAGAAGATGCTCCAGCACCAGTCCCTGACCGAGGACGAGATCATCTACGCCGACTTCACCGAGATCCGCTACGACGACCTGGCCCGGTCCATGGGCGCCCACGGAGAGCGGGTCAGCACCCCGCAGGAGCTGGGTCCCGCGCTCCGGCGGTGCCTCGCCACCGGCGGCCCGGCCGTGGTGCACGTCGACGTGGACCGCGTGGAGCACCTGTGGGCGCCGGGGTTGCGCACCTTCAAGAAGATGCACCAGGAGCCGGGCTCGTGACGACGTCGGCGGTAGGCGTCTCCGCTTTCCTCGCCTCGCGCTCGTCGGTCGACGACCTGCGCCTCAACTTCGACCCGGGCACCGTGGTGCTGCTCAACGTCATCCTCGGGCTCATCATGTTCGGCGTCGCCCTCGACGTGCGGGTCAGCGAGCTGCGCAGTCTGGCCAGTGCACCCAAGGCCGTGACGATCGGCCTGCTCGCTCAGTTCCTCCTGCTCCCGGCGTTCACGTTCGGGCTCACCCGGATCCTGGACCCGGCCCCGTCGATCGCGCTCGGGATGATCCTCGTCGGCGCGTCCCCTGGGCGGGAACATCTCCAACTTCATCACCCACCTCGCCCGGGGCAACACCATGCTGTCGATCGGCATGACGGGGGTCTCCACGATCCTCGCGGTGGTGCTCACGCCGCTGAACTTCGCCTTCTGGGGGTCGCTCAACGAGGACACCGATGCCCTGATGAGGTCGGTGCGGCTCGACCCGGTGGAGCTGGTGCTCACCATCGGCCTGCTCCTGGCCGTGCCGGTGGCCCTGGGGATGACCGTCCGTGCGAAGTGGCCGGCGTTGGCCGACCGGCTGCACAGGCCGATGCGGATCGCGTCCCTCGCCTTCTTCGTGATCTTCGTCGGGGTGGCGTTCGCGGCGAACCTGCAGAACTTCGTCGAGTACATCGGGTTCGTGGCAGTCGCGGTTCTGCTGCACAACGCGGTCGCCCTGTCGTCCGGGTACGCCGCGGCGGCGGCGTTCCGGCTCCCTGAGCGCGACCGCCGGGCGATCTCCATCGAGGTCGGGATCCAGAACTCCGCCCTCTCCCTGGCACTGATCTTCGCCTTCTTCGACGGGCTCGGTGGGATGGCCCTCGTCGCCGCGTGGTGGGGGATCTGGCACATCATCTCCGGCATGACGGTGGCGGGCCTGTGGTCGCGGCGACCCCCGGCGCCGGCCGAGGAGGACCGGATGTCGGGGGCCGCGCGTGACTGGCGGCCCCCCATCGCCGGTCCTGGTGACGGGCGGCTCCGGGTACCTCGGGTCCCTGGTGGTGGAGCGGCTGGCCGGCGCCGGACTCGACGTGCTGTCGCTGGACGTACGACCGCCCAGCCGGGAGGTGCCGGGCGTGGAGCACGTCACCGCCGACCTGCGCAGCGACGCCGTGCCGACCCTGCTCCAGCAGAGGTCGGTCCGCGCCGTGGTGCACCTGGCTGCGGTGGTGAACCCGCCGCGGACGATGAGCGCGGACATGCTGCACGACGTCGAGGTCCGCGGCACCGAACGGGTGCTCGACGCGTGCGTCGCGGCCGGCGTCGAGCACGTCACCGTGGCCTCGTCCGGGGCGGCCTACGGCTACCACCCGGCGAACCGGGGTCACGCCCTCACCGAGGACGACCCGGTCCGCGGCAGCGACGAGTTCGCCTACTCCCGTCACAAGGCCGAGGTGGAGCGGCTGCTCGCCCGCTTCCGCCGCCTGCACCCGGAGCTCGGGCAGCTGGTGCTGCGTCCCGGCACGGTGCTGGGGGAGACCACCCACAACCAGATCACCGACCTCTTCGAGAAGCGCGTGATGCTGGGGCTCCGCGAGAGCGAGATCCCCTTCGTCTTCGTCTGGGACGGCGACGTCGTGGAGGTCGTCGTCCGTGGCGTCCTGGACCGGGTGACCGGCGTCTACAACCTCGCCGGCGACGGCGTGCTGACGGTCTCCGACATCGCCGAGATCGAAGGGGCACGGGTGCTGCGGCTGCCTGCGGGCCTGCTCGTCCGGGCGCTGAGGGTCGCGCGGCGGGTGGGCGTCGGCCAGTACGGCCCGGAGCAGGTCGACTTCCTGCGCTACCGGCCCGTCCTCGCCAACGACCGGCTCAAGCGGGACTTCCCCGGTCTCCCGACCAAGACGAGCCGCGAGGCCTACGACGTCTACCGGGCCGGGCGCTCCCGTCGAGGAGCGTCGTGACGGACCCGACGGCGCACCCGGAGGTCGCCCTGGTCACCGGCGCCGCCGGAGCGATCGGACAGGCCCTCGTGCTCCGTCTGGGCGCCGCCGGCTACCGGGTCTGCGGCAGCGACCTGGGCGCAGAGCCTCCGGCGTCGCTCGACGGCGCGCTCGCGGGGTGGTGGCCCGCAGACGTCACCTCGGGCGCGGACATGGACGCCCTCGTCGAGCGGGTGGTGGCGACCGTCGGGCGCATCGACCTGCTGGTCCTCAATGCGGGTGTCACCGCGCTGGGGACGCTGGCCGGCACCACCGAGGACGTCTTCGTCCGCACCGTCGACATCAACCTGGGCGGGCCGTTCCGACTCGCCCGCGCCGCGCTGCCGCACCTCGAGCGGAGCCACGGTCGAGTGGTGGTGATGTCGAGCGTGGCCGGCTTCGCCCCGGTGGCCGGACGGCCCGCCTACACCGCGAGCAAGCACGCGCTCTCGGGTCTGTTCGAGTCGGTGCGCCACGAGCTGGAGTCCCGCGGCATCGGGCTGACGATGGTGTACCCGACGTTCCTCGACACCTCACCGGCCGACCTGAACGCCGCCGCTGCGGGGACCGGCCCCGGCACCAGCGGGACCAGGACGGTGGCGGGGCCGGTCCTCACCGCCGACGCCGTGGCATCCGCCGTCGTCGACGGCGTACTTCGGCGGCGGCCGGCCGTGCGTCCGGGCCGGACCGCGTGGGCCGCCCACCACCTGCACCGGCTGCTGCCGGAGACCTACCGGAAGGTGATGCTCCGCCGCCTGCGCTGACGGGCGGTGTGCCGTCTGCGCGGCCGACTCAGGGGCGCAGACGGTATGACGGGAATCGCATCCCGGGCGGACCTTTGGGCCCTCGTGACCACCGGTAGGGGTGAGTAGCGTCCGAAGTAGGGCGTGACCCGCCCGCGTCTTCGAAAGGAGGCACCCGGTGACTATCCATGCGGAGAGAACCCTCCCGTCGACCAGCCACTCGACGCCTGACAAGAGCAAGAGCCCGAGGTCCGGGCTGGCACTACCCGCGCTGACCGCCCTCGTCGTGGGCTCCATGATCGGGAGCGGCATCTTCGCCCTTCCCTCCCAGATGGCCGGCAGCGCCGCGCCCGGGCCCCTGCTCATCGGCTGGGGCATCACGGGCATCGGCATGCTGACGCTGGCCTTCGTGTTCCAGGGGCTGGCCAACCGCAAGCCCGAGGTCGACGGTGGGGTGTACGGGTACGCCCGCGCCGGCTTCGGCGAGTACGTCGGCTTCACCTCGGCCTGGGGGTACTGGATCAGCGCCTGGGTCGGCAACGTCGGCTACCTCGTGCTGCTGATGGCGACCCTCGGCACCTTCTTCCCTGCCTTCGAGGGCGGCAACACGCTGGTCGCGATCCTCGGCGCCTCGCTGGTGCTGTGGGTGGTCCACGCGCTGACGTTGCGCGGCGTGCAGAGCGCGGCCTTCGTCAACACCCTGGTGACCATCGCCAAGGTCGTGCCGATCGTGACGTTCGTCGCGATCGCCGCCGTCGGCTTCAAGGCCGGACTCTTCACCGCCGACGTCTGGGGCGACAAGCGCGGGTCTCGGCACCACCCTCGACCAGGTCAAGAACATGATGCTCGTGACGGTGTGGGTCTTCATCGGCATCGAAGGCGCAGCGGTGTACTCCAAGCGTGCCGGGAAGCGCAGCGACGTCGGCCGGGCGACGATCATCGGCTTCCTCGGCGTGCTCGCCCTCCTGCTGGCGGTCAACCTGCTGTCCTACGGCCTGATGGCCCAGGCCAGGATCGCCGGGCTCGCGGACCCGTCGATGGCCGGCCTGCTCGAGCACGAGGTCGGCGGCTGGGGCGCGAGCTTCATCTCGATCGGCCTCGCGGTCTCGCTGCTCGGGCGCGCTGCTGGCGTGGGTGCTGCTGTGCGTCGAGATCCTCCGCCTGCCGGCGCTGGAGAACGTGCTGCCCCGCCAGCTCGCCGCGGAGAACAGCACGGCGCGCCGTCGAACGCGCTGTGGCTGACCAACCTCTGCGTGCAGGCGATGCTGGTCTGGACGCTGTTCAACGAGAGCACCTACACCCAGCTGATCTACCTGGCCACCTCGCTGATCCTGCTGCCGTACCTCTGGTCGGCGCTCTACCAGGTGAAGCTCACCGTGACCGGCGAGACCTACGTCACGCGGTGACGGGCGGCCGGAGCGCCGGTCGCACCAAGGACATGGTCGTCGGCGCGGTCGCCCTCGCCTACGCCGTGTGGCTGGTGTACGCCGGTGGCCTCGACTACCTGTTCATCGCGGCGCTGTTCTACCTGGCCGGCACCGTGCTGTTCGCGCTGGGCGCGCAGCCAGGCCAAGCGTGAGTGGTTCAACCGCAACGAGATGGTGCATGGTCGCCGTCGTGGCCGCGGCCGTCGGTGGTCGCTGTCATCGGCCTCGTCCAGGGCTGGGTCTCAGGTCTGATGAGCACCGCAGCACGAGCCTGGTCGGCACGGCGGCGGCCAGGCGGCCGCCCCGGACCACCGCGTCGGCGTGTGGTCCGAGGCCGGCCGGCTGCGGCGGGTGATGGTCTGCTCGCCGGGCCTCGCCCACCTCCGGCTGACCCCGGACACCTGCGACGAGCTGCTGTTCGACGACGTCCTCTGGGTGAGCCAGGCCAAGCGCGACCACTACGACTTCGTCACCAAGATGCGCGACCGCGACGTCGAGGTCCTGGAGATGCTCGACCTGCTCGCCGACGTGGTCGCCGAGCCGGAGGGGCGGCAGTGGGTCCTCGACCGGCGGATCACCGACGACCTCTCGGTCCGGGCCTGGTGCCCGACGTCCGGCGACTGGCTGGAGAGCCTGCCCGCCGACAAGCTGGCGGAGCACCTCATCGGCGGGGTGTCCTACGCCGACATCCCCGCCGACGCCGGCGGTGCGTTCCTGCGGGCGTTCCGCGACGACGACGAGCCAGCACTTCGTGCTGCCGCCGCTGCCGAACACCCAGTTCACCCGGGACAACTCGTCGTGGATCTTCCAGGGCGTCACGCTGAACCCGATGTTCTGGCCGGCGCGGCGCCAGGAGACGCTGCTCACCGCGGCGATCTACCACTTCCACCCGGCGTTCGCGGGACGCGACGTTCGAGGTCTGGTTCGGCGACCCGCAGCAGCCTCCGATCGACCGCGGCTCCGCCACGCTCGAGGGCGGCGACGTGATGCCCGTCGGCAACGGCGTCGTCGTCATCGGCATGGGGGAGCGGTCCTCGCAGCAGGCGATCGGCCAGGTGGCCAGGGCGTTGTTCCAGGCCGGTGCCGCGGAGCGGGTCATCGTGGCCGGGTTGCCCAAGAGCCGCGCGGCCATGCACCTCGACACCGTGTTCACCTTCTGCGACCGGGACGTCGTCACGGCGTACTCCCCGGTGGTCGACGGCATCTCCACCTACACCCTGCGGCCGGACGAGGGGAGGAGCGGCCTCGACATCCGCCGGGAGGAGCACGGCTTCCTCGACGTCGTCGGGCGACGCCCTGGGCGTGGAGCTCCGCGCGGTGCGCACCGGGCGGAGACCGCTACGGCTCGCAGCGGGAGCAGTGGGACGACGGCAACAACGTCGTCGCGCTCGAGCCCGGTGTCGTGGTCGGATACGACCGGAACACCTTCACGAACACCCTGCTCAGCAAGGCCGGGGTCGAGGTCATCACCATTGATGCCAGCGAGCTCGGTCGCGGCCGCGGCGGCGGCCGGTGCATGACCTGCCCGATCCTCCGCGACCCCATCGACTACTGACGAAACGAGGAAGGACACCACCCGATGCCTTTCTCCATGCGTGGACGCCACCTGCTCAGCCTCGTCCACCACAGCGACCGGGAGATCCACCACCTCCTGGACCTGGCCCGGGACCTCAAGCGGGCGAAGTACGCCGGCACGGAGCAGCAGCTGCTGCAGCGCAGGAACATCGCGCTGATCTTCGAGAAGACCTCGACCCGCACCCGCTGCGCGTTCGAGGTGGCCGCCTTCGACCAGGGCGCGCACGTCACCTACATCGACCCCGGGTCCTCGCAGATCGGCCACAAGGAGTCGATGAAGGACACCGCCCGCGTGCTGGGACGGATGTACGACGCGATCGAGTACCGCGGTTCGTCCCAGGAGCGTCGTCGAGGAGCTCGCGGAGTACGCCGGGGTCCCGGTGTTCAACGGGCTGACCGACGAGTTCCACCCCACCCAGATGCTCGCCGACGTGATGACGATGACCGAGCACTCGGCCAAGCCGGCCCACGAGATCTCCTTCGCGTTCGTCGGCGACGGACGCAACAACGTCGCGAACTCGCTGCTGCTGGTGGCGGCCAAGCTGGGCATGGACGTCCGCATCGGGGCGCCGCGCGACCTGTGGCCGGCCGACGACCTGGTGCGCATGTGCAAGGACTTCGCCGCGGAGTCCGGGGCCCGCATCACGGTCACCGACGACCCGCAGGAAGCGGTCGCCGGCGTCGACTACGTCTACACCGACGTGTGGGTCTCGATGGGGGAGCCGATCGAGTCGTGGGGCGAGCGCGTCCACACGTGCCTGCCCTTCCAGGTCAACAGTGCCCTGATGGCGGCGACCGGGAACCCGCGGGCGATGTTCCTGCACTGCCTGCCGGCCTTCCACAACGCCGAGACCAAGGTGGGGCGCCAGGTCGCCGAGCAGTACCCGGAGCTGGCCAACGGCATCGAGGTCACCGAGGAGGTCTTCGAGTCCCCGGCGAACCTGTCCTTCGAGCAGGCCGAGAACCGGATGCACTCGATCAAGGCGCTCCTGGTGGCCTCGCTCGCCTGACAGCCCGCCGCGACTCCGCCTGGCTACATGCCGGTGACGCCCTCGCCCCCGCCGGCCTGCTCGTCGAAGTTCTCGTGCTCGAGCAGGTGCAGCACCGGCACGCCGAGCTTGCGGCGGGCGCGCGAGGTCCAGTCGACGTGGAAGAACTCGGCGACCACGTGCGGCCGGGTGAGGACGATGACCTCGGCGGCGCCGACCTCCTTGGCCTTGGCGATGACCGCGCCGACGGGCTCCTCGGTGACGGTCTGGCCGGACGCCGTGGCGCCGGCGTCCTCGAGCGACCGCAGCGACGCCGCCAGGTCGTCGCGCGCCTGGTCGAGCAGCTCCCGCTGGATGTCCTGCACCTCGTCCTGGTCGAGCATCATCGGTGCGGCCACCAGGGTGTCGCCGGAGGCGAGCGCCCCCATGGCCGACTCGACCCGGGCGGCGGCGTCCTCCACGGGCAGCAGCACGTGGTAGCGGACGGGAGAGGGGGCCTGCTCGTGGAGGCCGCGCACCTGGAGAGCGTCCTGCTGGCTCAGGGGCTGCTCGACGAGGAGCACCACGTCGTAGGTACTCTGCCTCGTCTGGCGTGGCTGTCATGGCTCTCAGCCTAGTGCCCGAGGACGTCGCCGAGGTCGTAGGAGACCGGTTCCTCGAGCTGTTCGTAGGTGCAGCCTCCCGGATCGCGATCGGGCCGCCACCGCTTGAACTGCGCGGTGTGCCGGAACCGGTCGCCCTCCATGTGGTCGTAGCCCACCTCCACCACCCGCTCCGGACGCAGCGGCACGAACGACAGGTCCTTGCCGGCGCTCCACCGGCTCCCCGCGCCAGGCATCCGCTCGCCGCTGGCGGTGATCTCCTGCCACTGGCCCCATGGGTGGCTCGAGGCCTCGCACGCCAGCGGCTGCAGCTCGTCGTGCAGCTCGGCGCGGCGCGCTGCGGTGAACGACGCCGCCACTCCCGACGTGGCGCAGGCTCCGCTCGTCGTCGTACAGGCCCAGAAGGAGCGAGCCGAGGAGGGGCCGCGCCTCGGTGGAGTTCTTGTGCAGGCGATAACCAGCCACCACCACGTCGGCGGTGCGATCGTGCTTGACCTTGAACATCGCGCGGGCGTTGGGCTGGTACGAGCCCTTGAGAGGCTTGGCGACGATGCCGTCCAGCCCGGCGCCCTCGAACCGGTCGAACCACTCACGCGCCACGTCCGGGTCGGCCGTGGCCGCGGTCAGGTGCACCCGCGGGGACGACGCCGGAGAGCGCCTGGGCCAGTCGCTCCCGCCGTACGGCGAACGGCTGCCGGGTCAGGTCCTCGTCGCTCGAGGGCCAGCAGGTCGAAGGCGACGAAGTCGGCCGGTGTGGTCTCGGCCAGCATCCGCACGCGGGAGGCCGCGGGGTGGATGCGGTCCTGGAGCCGGTCGAAGTCGAGCCGGTCGCCGAGGGCGACGATGAGCTCGCCGTCGAGGACGCAGCGGCGGGGGAGATGCCCGGAGCGGAAGGCCTCCACGACCTCGGGGAAGTAGCGGGTCAGGCTCTTGGTGTTGCGGCTGGTCAGCTCGACGTCGTCGCCGTCCTTGAAGACCAGGCAGCGGAACCCGTCCCACTTCGGCTCGTACAGCAGGCCCGGGTTGTCCGGGTCGGCGAACTTGGCCGGGTCAGGGACGTCCTTCACGGACTTGGCGAGCATCGGGAGCACGGGCGGCAGCACGGGCAGGTCCACCCCAGGACCCTAACCGGCGGACGGCACCGGGGCGGGTCGCCGGCGCCAGGGCTAGGGGTACGGTGCCGTATGGCCAGCACCGGCATCGACAACATCGGCGGACTCCTGCGGGTCGGGCCCGGTCCGGTGGACCTCGCCGACGATCGACCCGCAGGGACGTCCCGGCTTCGACGGCGGCAAGAAGGACGGCAAGGCTGCGACTGGCCGACCTCGAGGACGAGCTCGTCGAGCTGCAGACCATGCTGTCGGCGGAGGGGTACGTCGGCGGGCACCGCAGGCTGCTGCTGGTGCTCCAGGGCATGGACACCTCCGGCAAGGGCGGTGTGGTCAAGCACGCGGTGGGCCTCTTCAACCCCGGGGGCGTGCGCATCAAGTCCTTCGGCGCACCGACCAAGCAGGAGCTCAGCCACGACTTCCTGTGGCGGGTCGAGAAGGAGACGCCCGAGGCGGGGCAGATCGCCATCTTCGACCGCTCCCACTACGAGGACGTCCTGATCGGCAAGGTGCGCAAGCTCGCTCCCGAGGACGAGATCGAGCGCAGGTACGACGCGATCAACGACTTCGAGCGGCGGCTGACCGAGGACGGCACGACGATCGTGAAGTGCATGCTGCACATCTCCGAGGAGGAGCAGCGTGAGCGGCTGCTGGCCCGGCTCGACGAGCCGACCAAGGTGTGGAAGTTCAAGCCGGAGGACGTCGACGAGCGGGCCTACTGGCACGAGTACCAGGAGGCCTACGAGACCGTGCTCGAGCGGTGCAGCACCGAGTGGGCGCCGTGGTTCGTCGTGCCGAGCAACCGGAAGTGGTACCGCACGCTTGCCGTCGCCAGCCTGCTGCGCGACAAGCTGCGCGCCATGGACCTGTGCTGGCCGGAGCCGGACTTCGCCATCGAGGAGCAGAAGCGCCGCCTGCAGGCCTAACGCAGGAGCATCCCGACGGCGACGTCCATCGACTTGCTGACGTCGGCGGCACTCGCGCGGCCGGTGACCCACTGCACGAGGCTGGCCAGCCAGACGTCGCCGATCACCTTGGCGACCGCGATCTCCTCCTCGGTCGGCTCGTGGTCCTCGAACGGCTCCTCCGGGTCGGCCATCGCGCGCATCAGCAGCCGGGTGACGTGCAGCCCGACCACGTGGATCTCGGTGGCGCACCGACGCGTCGGCGAACATGAAGGCCCGGGTCAGCGCCTCGGTGAGGTTCGGGTCGCGCTGCAGCGACCGGGTGGCGCGGCCGAGCACGTACATCACCCGCTCGTGCTGGGTCTCGCCCGGGATCGCCCGCCGCTCGAGGCCGACGTTGGCCTGCTCGAACTCGCGGGCCAGCGCGGACACCAGCAGATGGATCTTCGAGGGGAAGTAGCGGTACAGCGTGCCGAGGGCGACGTCGGCCCGCTCGGCGACGGCGCGCATCTGCACGGCGTCGAAGCCCCCCTTGGAGGCCAGGGCGATGGTGGCGTCGAGGATCCGCTTGCGTCGCTCCCGCTGGGCCGCGGAGCCGAGGTCGTCGTACGACAACGAGTTCAGCGTGCTCATCGGATCCTCACTGCTCTCGGCTGCCGACCGCCGGTTAGGCTACCCCCGGACGCGTCTAGTATAGAACACGTTCCAGTTTCTCTGACGGTCGGGAGAGCCCGACGGGAGTGGTCGAGCCCGAAAGGCCCTCGCAGTGAGAGTTGCGCAGTGAGAATCGCCCTGCTGTCCTACCGCAGCAAGCCGCACTGCGGCGGTCAAGGAGTCTACGTCCGGCACCTCAGCCGCGAGCTTGTGGCGCTCGGGCACGAGGTCGAGGTCTTCTCCGGCCAGCCCTACCCGGAGCTGGACGAGGGGGTGCGGCTGACGAAGGTGCCGAGCCTGGACCTCTACCGGGAGCCCGACCCGTTCCGCATCCCGCGACCCCGCGAGTTCCGCGACCTCATCGACGTCGACGAGTTCCTGAGCATGTGCACCGCGGCGTTCCCCGAACCACGCACCTTCGGCAAGCGCATCGTGAAGCTGCTCGCCGGACGCCGCGACGACTTCGACGTGGTGCACGACAACCAGACGGTGTCCTACGGGATGCTCGAGCTGCAGCGGATGGGTTTCCCGCTGGTGACCACGATCCACCACCCGATCACCTTCGACCGTCGGGTGGATCTCGCCCACGCGCCGCTGCGCAAGCAGCTGTCCCTGCGACGGTGGTACTCCTTCCTGCGGATGCAGGGGAAGGTCGCCCGGCAGCTGCCGCAGATCCTCACGGTCTCGGAGAGCTCGCGACGCGACATGGCGCGCGACTTCGGCGTCGACCAGGACCGCATCCAGGTGATCCCGCTCGGCGTCGACGACGTGTTCCAGCCGCCGACCTCGCCGCGGGTCCCCGGCCGCATCGTCGCGATGGCCAGCGCCGACACCCCGATGAAGGGCGTGGCCACCCTGCTCGAGGCGGTCGCGAAGCTCCGCACCGAGCGGCACGTGGAGCTGGTGCTCGTCACCAGGCCGACAGCGGGCGGTCGCACCGAGAAGCTCATCGAGCGGCTCGACCTCGAGGACTGCGTCAGCTTCGTCTACGGCTTCTCCGATGACGCGCTGGTGCAGGTGATGGGCTCCGCCGAGGTCGCCTGCGTGCCCTCGCTCTACGAGGGGTTCTCCCTGCCGACCGCCGAGCTGATGGCCTGCGAGACGCCGCTGGTGGTCAGCCGCGCCGGCGCGATCCCCGAGGTCGTCGGCGCCGACGGCGAGTGCGCCGACCTGGTGACGCCGGGCGACGTCGGGGAGCTGTACGACGCGATCGGGGCCCTGCTCGACGACCCCGAGCGCCGCGCACGGATGGGCGCCGCCGGCCGTCGGCGGGTGCTCGAGAAGTTCAGCTGGCACGCGGTCGCGGTGGCCACCGCCGAGGCCTACGAGCGCGCCATCGAAAGGAACAAGCATGCTGACCGTTGACTTCGACAGGCTCGGCCTCCAGGCCGGGGAGCGCGTCCTCGACATGGGCTGCGGCGCCGGCCGTCACGCGTTCGAGATGTACCGGCGCGGCGCCGACGTGATCGCGCTCGACATGGACGCCGACGAGCTCGCCACGGTGAGCGAGTGGTTCGCTGCGATGCGCGAGGAGCGCAGTGTGCCCGCGGGGGCCGAGGCGGACGTGAAGCAGGGCGACGCCCTCGACCTGCCCTTCCCCGACGGTGAGTTCGACCGGGTGGTCGCCGCCGAGGTGCTCGAGCACATCCCCGAGGACGTCCGCGCGGTCCGCGAGCTGGCGCGCGTGCTTCGGCCGGGCGGCACCATGGCGGTGACCGTGCCGCGCTGGCTGCCGGAGAAGATCTGCTGGGCGCTGTCGGACGAGTACCACGAGGTCGAGGGCGGGCACGTCCGGATCTACACCGACCGGGAGCTGATCACGAAGCTGGAGAGCGTCGGCCTCCGGCACACCAGCCGCGACTACGCCCACGGGCTGCACGCGCCCTACTGGTGGGTCAAGTGCGCGGTCGGCGTCGACAACGACACGAACCCGCGTGGTGAAGGCGCTTCACCAGGTCCTGGTGTGGGACATCGAGAAGCGCCCCCTGGCCACACGCCTCGCGGAGAAGGTCCTGAACCCGCTGATCGGCAAGAGCCTGGTGCTCTACTTCGAGAAGCCCGAGGGAGGTCGCTGAGCCCATGGCGTCGCCGACCGGCCGGACGTGGTCGCTCCCGGAGGTGCCCGGCTTGCTCCGGGCCGCCGACATCGCCGAGACCGCGGCTGCGATAGCCCTCGTCCAGCAGGACGACGGCGGCATCCCGTGGGCCGTGGGCGAGCACATCGACGTCTGGAACCACGTCGAGGGGGCGATGGCGCTCCTCGTCGGCGGTGAGGTGGCGGCGGCCGAGGCGGCGTACGAGTGGTGCCGGGCCGGCCAGCGTGCCGACGGGTCCTGGCCGATGAAGATCATCGTGGACCGCGTCGAGGACGCCAGCGGCGACACCAACATGTCGGCCTACGTCGCGGTCGGCATCTGGCACCACTGGCTGCTGCGGCGCGACGCCGTGTTCGTACGCCGCTTCTGGCCGGTCGTCCGGCGCGCCCTGGACTTCGTGGCGAGCATGCAGCTGCCGTTCGGCGGCATCGCGTGGTCGCGGCAGGGCGACGGGAAGGTCAACGAGGACGGTCTGCTCGCCGGCAGCGCGAGCATCTACCACGCGCTGCGCGCGGGGATGGCGCTCGCCGATCTGGTCGGGGAGCCCCAGCCGGCGTGGGAGCTGGTGGCCGGGCGGCTGCGGCACGCGCTCGAGGTGCACCGCGACCTGTTCCTGGACAAGTCGGAGTTCTCGATGGACTGGTACTACCCGGTGCTCAACGGTCCGGTGCGTGGCGAGGCAGGGCGGCAGCTCCTGGAGAGCCGGTGGAGCGAGTTCGTCGTCGACGACCTGGGGTGTCGGTGCGTCGACCACCGCCCCTGGGTCACCGGAGCCGAGACCTGCGAGCTGGTCATGGCGCTGGACATCGTGGGGGACGACGAGCGGGCGCTGCGGCTGTTCGGCGACATGCTGCACACCCGGCACCTCGGCGGCCTCTACTGGACGGGCTACGTGTTCGACGAGGAGGTGTTCTGGCCGCACGAGCAGACCACCTACACCGCCGCATCGGTCGTGCTCGCCGCGGACGTGCTGACCCGCACCACCGCGGCGTCGGGGATCTTCCGCGGGGAGGGCCTGCCCGCCGACCCGCCGGCGCTGGCCATGCACTGCGGCTGCGTCTCGGCGACCGTCTCCAGCGGCGCTGGTGGGGGCCGGTCAGCCGGCCCGGCGTAGCGCCCGCATCGACCCGCAGGCGCTGACCTCCTCGAACCCGTCGTCGAGCGCGCGGAGGTAGATCTCGTACGGCGGTCGTCCGCCGTCGGCGGGATCCGGGAAGACGTCGTGGATGAGCAGCAGGCCGTCGGGCGCCACCCAGGGCACCCAACCCTCGTAGTCGGTGTGCGCCGGCTCCTCGCCGTGACCGCCGTCGATGAACAGCAGTGCCAGCGGTGTGCGCCAGTGCCGGGCCACCGTGGCGGACCTGCCGACGACGGCGACGACCTCGTCCTCGAGACCAGCTCGGGCGATGGTGCGCCGGAAGACCGGCAGGGTGTCCATGAGGCCGGACTCGTCGTCGACAAGCGTCGGGTCGTGGTGCTCCCACCCCGCCTGGTTCTCCTCCGACCCGCGGTGGTGGTCGACGGTGAACACCGTGGCCCCGGAGAGCCGGGCGGCGGCGCCCAGATAGATCGCAGACTTCCCGCAGTAGGTGCCCACCTCGAGGAGCGGTCCCCGCGCGCCCGGGGCCGCGGCCTGTCGGAAGAGGAAGAGGCCCTCGTCCTCGGGCATGAAGCCCTTGGCGGTCAGCGCCGCTTCGAGGAGGTCCGGAGGCATGGGCGGTCCGGTGTGCCCGGGGCGGTGATCGGCGGTCATGGGCGTCAGGTTAGGGGGAGTCTCGGCCCGGAGGAGCACCGCGGTCCGTGTGCGACAATCTGGAACACGTTCTAGTTCTGTACGAGGAGGACTCCATGGGGATCGGCCTGACCGACGACCAGCGGGACCTGGCAGGTGCCCTGTCCGACTGGGCCTCGGCGACGGGGACGGCGTCGATCACCAAGGAGTCCGAGACGCTCGGGCCGAAGGTCTTCGAGCAGGCGTGGGCCGGGCTGGCCGAGCTGGGCGTGCCGGGCATCGCGATCCCCGAGGAGTCCGGAGGGGCGGGCGGCACCCTGGTGGACCTCGCCGTGGCCCTCGAGGCCTGCGCGGCCGCCATGGTCCCCGGGCCGCTGCTGCCCACGGCGGTGGCGGGCACCGTCCTGTGCGGGGCGGCGCCGAGCCATCCGCTCCTCCCGGCGGTCGCCTCGGGGTCGGCCACCGTCGCCGTGGGCTGGGGAAAGTCGACGATCCGGGTCGCCGACGGGACGGCGACCGGCCGGTGCCCCCTCGTGCACGGACTCGGCACGACGACGCACGTGCTGCTGCCCACCCCCGGCGAGGAGTGGCTGTTCCTACCGCTGGACGGGCGCGTGGCCCCGCAGGTCTCCGACCCCGTCGACCTGTCCACCCGGGTCGGTACCGTCGTCCTGGAGGGTGCCCGGGTCAGTGACGGCGAGGTCGTCGTCCTCGACCCCCGACGGGTCCAGGACGTGGCGGTCACGCTCGCGGCGGCCGAGGCGGCCGGTATCGCCCGTTGGTGCCTCGACACCGCCGTGGCTTACGCGAAGGTGCGCGAGCAGTTCGGCAGGACCATCGGCTCCTTCCAGGCCGTCAAGCACCTGTGCGCGCAGATGCTCGAGGCGACCGAGTCCGCCACCGCGGTGGCCTGGGACGCCGCGAGCGCCGTCGAGGACGACCCGGCGCAGTTCGCCATCGCGTCCGCGGTCGCCGGGTCCGTGGCTCTCGACGCCGCGGTCACCACCGCGCAGGACGCGGTCCAGGTCCTCGGCGGCATCGGCTTCACCTGGGAGCACGACGCCCACCTCTACCTGCGCCGGGCGCTCATCAACCGGCTGCTGGCCGGCGGCACGGACAGCTGGCGGGTCCGGCTCGCGGGTCTGGCCGCGAGCGGCGTGCGGCGGGCGCCGGGCATCGAGCTCGGTCCCGGCGCGGAGGCAGTACGCCGCGAGGTCGGTCCCGTGGTCCGGGAGGTCGCGCAGCTGCCTGAGGGCGAACGGCGTACGGCGCTCGCCGAGCGCGGCCTGCTGATGCCGCACTGGCCGGAGCCGTACGGGCGCGCCGCTGACCCCGTCGAGCAGATCGTCATCGACGAGGAGCTGACCCGGACCGGCCTCACCCGCCCGGAGCTCGGGATCGGCGCGTGGGCGGCACCCACGGTCCTCGAGCACGGCAACGCCACCCAGCGTGAGCGGTTCCTGGGGCCGACCCTGCGGGGCGACATCGTGTGGTGCCAGCTGTTCAGCGAGCCCGGCGCCGGCAGCGACCTGGCGTCGTTGCGCACCCGCGCCGAGCGCACCGAGGGCGGCTGGCTGCTGACCGGGCAGAAGGTGTGGACCTCGATGGCGGCGCAGGCCGACTGGGGGATCTGCCTGGCCCGGACGAACCCGGACGCCCCGCAGCACAAGGGGATCAGCTACTTCCTCGTCGACATGCGCAGCGAGGGGATCGACATCCGCCCGTTGCGGGAGCTGACCGGTGACGAGCTGTTCAACGAGGTGTTCCTCGAGCGGGTCTTCGTCCCCGACGACTGCGTGGTCGGCGACGTGGACGGCGGGTGGCGGCTCGCAAGGACCACCCTGGCCAACGAGCGGGTCGCGATGAGCGACCGGTCCTTCGGGGTCAGCGTGGAGCGGGCCCTGCGCGTCGTCGCTCAGGGCGACTCGGGCCTTCAGGAGGACTCCCTCCTGAAGGCCCGCGTCGGCGGAGCGGTGGCGGCGTCCGCCACCGCGAAGGCGCTCGGCCTGCGCGGCACCCTGCGGTCGATCAGCGGGCAGGGGCCGGGCCCGGAGTCCAGCGTGCTCAAGCTGGTCGGGGTCCGGCAGCGGCAGGACTCCGCCGAGCTCGTGCTGGAGCTGTTGGCCGACCAGGTGCTGCTGGGCGCCGGCGACGGGCCCGCCGCCGTGCAGGAGGCGCTGGTCACCAGGTGCCTGAGCATCGCCGGGGGCACGACCCAGGTCCTCCGCAACGTCGCGGCTGAGAGGATCCTGGGCCTGCCCCGCGGCTGAAGGTCGATCCGTCAGCCGGCCGAGCCGTCGGACAGCACCTCGACGAGCGAGCCACCCACCTTCTGGTTGAACACCTTGATGGCCGCGTAGAGCTTGCCATCGGCGTACTCCACCGCAGCCGGCTGCTTGGCCCGGAAGTACGGCGTCACGGTGCCGTCCGAAGCGATCTCGCTGACCTGCCCCCCGAAGAGTTCGCTGACGTAGACGGTGTCGCCGTTGACCGCCACGTTCGTCGTCCCGGCGAAGCCCTTGCCGAGGAGGGTCTTGTCGCCGCTGGCGGGATCGATCCGCAGCACCTTGCCCCGAGCGCCCAGTGACGGGTCCTCGGGCCCGCCCGGCAGCAGGCTCACCACGAGCTGCCCGTCGCCGTCGACCTCCACGTCGGTCGGCACCGGCTCGAACGCGAACCTCTTGCCCACGACGCAGCCCGGAAGGCCGTTCGCGTCGGCCGCATCCTTGGTCACCACGGTCTTCTGCCGGGGCAGCACAGCGACCAGGCTCACGGCACCCTCCGCGTCCACGTGGAGGATGTCGTTGCCGGCTGCGTCAGCGACGTACCAGGTGCCGTCGGCGGCGTCCGCGAGGCCGTAGGGATGGGACTCGACGATCCCCTTGTAGGGGCGGAGCGGGGCGTCCTTGGGAAGCTTCTTCTTGCACGACTTGCGCAGGTGCAGGAACCCGTAGCGGACGTCACCGTCGGGGTTCTCGGAGGCCTCGTAGTGGTAGAGGTTCGCCACGGCGCTGACCGAGCCCTCGGCGTCCACGATCTTGAGGAAGGACGCCGGCTTGCGGGTGTAGCGGGTGGTGAGGAACCCGACGCTGTCGCCGTGGATGGCCACGCCGGCCACCTCACCCTTCTGCTGCGTGTACAGAGGGTCTGTGGTGCCGTCCGGGTTGACGTCCGACAGCACGCCGGTGAAGTTCTGGCCGACGACGATGCGCCCCCCCTCCACGTCGAACTGGAGCGGTCCTGCGAGGCCCGAGGCGATGGTGTCGAATTCGGTGGTCGTGGCGCCGGCGGGGCCGACGGCGAATGCGGTGGACGCGAGCGCGCCGACAACGGTGACTGCGCACACGACGCGTGGTGCATGCTTCAAAGGAACCCCCTGGGGCCGAGACGAAAGTTGTTCGACTCTGCCACGGCGAGGGGGCTCGGATCTCTGGCCCGGCCGGGCGGTCGGAGTCGGGACCCAGGTCCCGGGACCGTACTCCCGTCGAGGCTTCCTCCGCCGTCAGGTCGGCGGCAGCAGCGGGCCGATGTCCGCGGCGTCGACGTCCAGCTCCGCAGCAGTGCGGCGTCCTGGTCGGTGTCGACCCACTGCGGCAGCTTGCACTCGGCCATCAGGGCCTTGTCGTGGTCCCCCCTGGACCGCAGGGTCCAGATCACCACCTCACGTGGGGCATGCATGTGCTGTCTCCTCTCCCTGGGAGCAGGCATACCCCGCAAACCGGACGGCCAACCGCTGCGCCGCGTGAGTGGTCCGGTCAGCTCCGCGGGTCCTCCGACTCCATCTCCGCGTCGCTGGCGGCCGGGAGCCCGCGCCAGCTGTCGTAGGCCCACCGCAGGAAGCGGTCCACGCCGCGCACGGAGTGCTGGCTGCGCACCGACGGGAAGACGTCGAAGGCGTGCTGGGCCCCGGAGAGCTCGCTGTAGGCGACCGCGTGGTCGGAGGCCTCGCGCAGCCGCTCGACGAACGTGCGCGCCTGCCCGATCGACACCAGCGTGTCGTTGACGCCGTGGATCACGTAGAACGGCGGCGCGTCCTTGCGCACCCGGAGGACCGGGGACGCCTTCTCGAAGGGCTCGGGGTTCGTGCTGGGGTCCTCGAAGAAGACCCGCGGCGCGAGGAAGAGGTCGCGCATCCGCTCGCGCGGACTTCGAGCCGGTCGCCCCGGCGAGGTCGTAGACGCCGTAGAAGGGCACCGCTGCCTGCAGCGTGGTGTCGGCCTCCTCGAAGCCGGGTTGGTACTCCGGGTCGTTCGGCGTCAGCGCCGCCAGGGCGGTGAGGTGGCCGCCGGCGGAGCCACCGGTGATCGCGATGAACGACGGGTCGGCGCCGTACTCCTTGCCGTGCTCGCGGATCCAGGCGATGGCGCGCTTCACGTCGACGATGTGCGCCGGCCACGCGTCGCGGGGGCTGAGCCGGTAGTTGATGGCGATGCAGACCCAGCCGCGGGAGGCCATGTGCCGCATGAGCGGAAGCCCTTGCTGGTCCTTGTTGCCGATCGTCCAGCCTCCGCCGTGGACCTGCAGCAGCACCGGCGCGTCGTTGACCTCGCCCTTGGGCTTGTAGATGTCCAGGAGCCCGCGTCGCCCGTGCTCGGGGGCGTAGCTGACGTTCTTGACCACGTCGATGTCGCGGTGCACGTCGCGGAACGGCCAGACCAGCTGCCGCAACGGCGTCTTCCAGTCGAGGTCGGAGTGCCGGGACTCGAGGTCCTCGCGGTAGTCGCGGCCCAGACCCTCGACGAGGCCGGACTCGAACGTCTGCTGGGACAGCACCCCTCCCCGGAAGACGTAGGCGAGACCTGCGAGGTTCGCGGCACCGAGCAGGGCAGCGCGGTGGTTGCCGTCCTGGCGCAGCAGCTCGTGCACGGTGTCCGCGGCGGTGGCCGCCATGAAGTGGGGCGCCATCTCGGAGACCAGCCAGCCGGCGAACATGGACGGGACCGCAGTGGCATAGACCGGGGCGGGGCGGACGGCATTGGCGACGAGGGCGCCGGTGACGAGCTGTCGGCGGAGGTAGGCCATGCGCCGAAGGGTATCCGGGCGTGAAATAGAACGTGTTCCAGTTTCGGAGTACCATGCGTTCATGAAACGCCTCAGCGGACTTGACGCGTCTTTCCTCTACTTCGAGACGCCGGCGCAGCTGCTGCATGTCTGCGGGCTGCTGGTCCTGCAACCGGACTCCGATCCCGAGGGCTACTCCTTCGGGGCGATGAAGGCGAGGATGGCCCGCCAGGTCGAGCAAGATCCCGGAGTTCCGCCAGAAGCTCCGGCACGTCCCGCTCGACCTCGACCACCCGGTGTGGATCGACGACGAGCACTTCGACGTCGACCGGCACGTGCACCGGCTCGCCCTGCCGACACCGGGCGGACCCGAGGAGCTCACCGAAGCGGTGGGACACCTCGCCGGCATCCCGCTGGACCGTTCGCGCCCGCTGTGGGACATGTGGGTCATCGAGGGCCTCGCCGACGGCCGCATCGCGGTGTTCCTCAAGATGCACCACGCCACCGTCGACGGCACTTCGGGCATGGGGCTGCTCGCGCACCTGTGCACGCTTGGAGCCGGAGCTGCCGGCGCCCCCGTACCGACGAGGCCGCCGAGCAGGCGAAGCGCGGAATCCGCACCCGGGCGAGCTGGAGCTGCTCGCCCGCGCCGTCGTGCGCAACGGCGCACGCCCGCTCCGGGTGGCGAAGCTCCTCGCCCCGACGGTCGGTGCGCTGGCAGGCACCATGGACCGGGCCCGCAAGGGCACCGCGATGGCGGCGCCCCTGACCGCCCCCCGTACCTCGTTCAACGCCACGATCTCCGGGCGCCGCAACATCGCCTACACCGACCTGCCGCTCGAGGACGTCAAGGCGATCAAGAACGCGGTCGAGGGTGCGACGGTCAACGACGTGGTGCTCACGCTGTGCGGCGGTGCCTTGCGTCGCTACCTCGAGGAGCGCGACGAGCTGCCCGCCACCTCGCTGCTCGCCACCGTGCCGGTCTCCGTGCGGGGCACCTCCCGCGCGACGGGCGTCAACCAGGTGTCCGCGCTGTTCGCACGCCTCGGCACCGACCTCGAGGACCCGGTCGAGCGCCTCCGCTTCGTCTCTCAGGGCAACCAGCAAGGCCAAGGACCACAACAAGGCCATCCCCGCCGAGGCGCTGCAGGAGTGGGCCGAGCTCGCGGCACCGAAGACGTTCGGGATGGCGGTGCGGCTCTACTCCGGCCTCCGGCTCGCCGAGAAGCACCCGGTGGTGCACAACCTCGTCATCTCCAACGTGCCCGGGCCGCCGGTGCCGATCTACTTCCTCGGCGCCCTCGTGGAGGGCATGTACCCGCTGGGTCCGGTGTTCCACGGCGCGGGGCTCAACGTCACGGTGATCTCCAGCAACGGGCGCCTGCACGTGGGCCTCATCGCCTGCGCGGACCTGGCTCCTCGGCTGTGGGACCTGGCCCACCACTTCCCCGACGAGCTCGCCTCGTTGCGGAAGGCTTGCGCGCCCACCCCCTCGCACTAGAGTAGAACGCGTTCCAGTTTCGACCGTCGCCGCGGTGCGGCGCGCGCCTGAGGAGGCCCCGTGCAGTTCGCCCCGACCGACACCCAGGAGGCGGTGCGCGGCGTCGCCGCGGAGGCCCTCGGCCGAGCCGGAGACTCGCCCGAGGCGGCGTGGGCAGCTCTGGCGGAGGCCGGACTCCTCGCCCTGCCGTCCCCGCGGAGTACGGCGGAGAGGGACTCGGCCTCGCCGAGGTCGGCGTGCTGCTCCGCGAGGTGGGTCGGCGCGCGACGTACGTCCCGGTCTGGGAGACGCTGGTCTGCGGTGTGCTGCCGCTGGCCCGAGCGGGCACGGAGGCGCAGCAGCGACGGCTGCTGCCCGGCGTGAGCACGGGGGAGACCCGCCTGGCCGCGGCCCTGCAGGAGCCGGGAGCCGGGCTCGCCGCCGGACCGTGGCGGCCGACGACCGAGATGCGCAGCGACGGTGACCGCTGGGTCCTGACCGGGACCAAGATCGGCGTGCTGAGCGCCGACGTGGCCCGGGCCCTGCTGGTGCCCGCCGCCGTGACGGACACCGGGGACGTCGGTCGTGGCCCTGGTCGACCCGAAGGCCGTCCGGCGTGACCCTGCAGGAGAGCCGATCGGCTCGTGGCGAGACCGAGCACTCCGCTCACGTTCGACCGGGTTGGCGTCGCCGACGCCGACGTGCTCGGCGGTCCGCCCGGGACCGAGGAGGCGCGCGCTGCTGCCGCGGTGCTGCAGCGACGTGGCCGTGGCCGGCCTGTGCCTGCTGGGGGACGGGCTCGTCGCCGGTGCCCGCGACCTCACTGCGCAGTACATCAAGGAGCGTCAGCAGTTCGGCCGGTCGATCGCGGAGTTCCAGGCCGCCGCCATGCAGATGGCCGACGTCTACATCGCCTCCCGCACGATCACCCTCGCGGCACATCGGCTGCGTGGCGGGTGGCCGAGGAGCTCCCGGCCGACGACGACCTGGCCGTCGCGGCGTACTGGTTCTCCGTCGAGGGTCCCGCCGCCCTGCACACGTGCCACCACCTGCACGGGGGGATGGGCGTCGACATCACCTACCCGCTGCACCGGCTCTACTCCTGGTCCAAGGACATCGCGCGGGCCCTCGGCGGCGTGCAGCAGTGCCTGCGCGCGGTGCCCGTCGAGGACGGCGCCGGCAAGAACCTGGAGCTGACCGCGGACCAGCGCGCGTTCAAGCAGGAGGTGCGGGACTACTTCGAGCAGCTCGTCGAGCCCCGAGGACCGCCGCACGCTCCTCACCGAGCGGCACGGCGACACCTACGAGCGGATCATCAAGCAGATGGGCGCCGACGGCTGGATGGGCGTCGGCTGGCCCACCGAGTACGGCGGCCGAGGGCTCGGCGAGGTCGAGCAGCAGATCTTCGTCAACGAGGCGGCCCGTTCCGACGTGCACCTGCCTGCGGTGACGCTGCAGACCGTCGGGCCCACGTTCATGGCGCTCGGCACCGAGAAGCAGAAGGACATGTTCCTCTCCGACATCCTGTCCGGTGACGTGCACTTCGCGATCGGCTACAGCGAGGCCGGACGCCGGCACGGACCTCGCGTCGATCCGCTGCAGCGCGCGGCTGGTGAGGGCGACGGGGATCCGTACTACCTGGTCAACGGCCAGAAGATGTGGACCACCGGCGGGCACGCCGCGGACTACGTGTGGCTCGCGGTGCGGACGGACCCGGACGCCCCCAAGCACAAGGGGATCTCGGTGCTCATCGTGGACACCAAGGACCCGGGCTACTCCTGGACGCCGATCATCACCGCCGACGGCTCCCACCACGTCAACGCCACGTACTACAACGACGTTCGCGTCCCGGTCGACATGCTCGTCGGTGAGGAGAACCAGGGCTGGAAGCTGATCACCACCCAGCTCAACCACGAGCGGGTGATGCTGGCGCCGGCCGGTCGGTTCGAGGGGCTGCGGGACCTGGTCCTGGAGTGGGCGCGGTCCCGCACCGCGCCCGATGGCCGGCCCGTCGCGGAGCAGCCCGACGTCCACGACCTGCTCGCCCAGGTGACGGCGACCTTCCGGGTCAACGAGCTGCTCAACTGGCAGATCTGCGAGGCGGCGGCGCACGGCGCTCCCGCGGTCGCGGACGCCTCGGCCAGCAAGGTGTTCGCCTCCGAGCGGCTGCAGTGGGTGGGCAGGCTCGTCGAGGAGGTCGTCGGACGGTACGGCGACCCGTCCGACCCGGACACCGCCGAGCTGCTGCACTACCTGGACAGCCAGGCCAAGCGCTACCTGGTGCTGACCTTCGGCGGTGGGGTCAACGAGGTGCAGCGGGAGCTGATCTGCATGTTCGGCCTGCGGCCTCCCGAAGGTCCCCCGATGAGGCCTGAGACCCCGAGTGGTCGACGACACCCACGACTGGATCATGGCGCAGGCCGAGGAGCTGAAGGCGCCGCGGCGAGACGAGCCCCCGCTTCGCCCGCGACCCGGTGAACCAGCCGCAGATCCACACCTGGCTGGAGGCGATCGGGGACCCGAACCCCGTCTACCGGGAGACCGCGGAGGCGGCGGAGATCCACGGCGGGCCGGTGGCCCCGCCGGCGATGGCGCAGGTGTGGACCATGTACGGCCTCGATCCGCACCGCCCGGCCGACGATCCGTTGCACCTGATGATGAAGGTGATGGACGAGGCCGGGTTCACCTCGGTGCTCGGCACGAACTGCGACCAGACCTACGACCGCTACCTGCGGCCGGGCGAGCAGGTCAGCGTCACCACCCGGCTGGAGTCGGTGGTCGGCCCGAAGAAGACCGGCGTGGGGGAGGGCTACTTCGTCACGACGCAGGAGCGTCTGGCGGGTGGGCGGCGAGCAGGTCGCCACGATGATGTTCCGGGTGCTGAAGTACAAGCCGGCACCACGCCGGCCCGCGCACGGACCGGTCCCGCACGGTCCGCCCGGTGCGCAACCGGGACACCGAGTTCTTCTGGGAGGGCACCGCGGCCGGCGAGCTCAGGATCCAGACCTGCAACGCCTGCGGCACCCTTCGGCACCCGCCGGGACCGATGTGCCCCTCGTGCCACGCGGCCGACCGCGGCTACGTCGTGTCGCCCGGCCGCGGACGGGTCTACTCCCACGTCACCCACCACGCGCCGCAGATCCCGGGCAAGAGCTGCCACTGCTGCTCGCGCGTCGTCGAGCTCGACGAGGGCGTGCGCATGGTCGGAGAGGTCCGGGACGCCGACGGAGTCGCCTGGCGCCGGCGCCGTCGAGGTCGGGCACCCCGGTGCGGGTCGGCTTCGACCGCGATCGACGACGACCTCACGCTGCCGGTGTGGCACGTGTCGACGGCAGGAAGGCGGCGACGCATGACGGCGACCGCCGGCGAGGACCCTGCCCGGCTGGGAGCTGCCGATCACGACGACGCTCGTGGTCAGCACCGCCCTGGCCACCCGGGACTTCCAGGACGTCCACCACGACCGCGACCTCGCCGTCGAGCGGGGGTCGAAGGACATCTTCCTCAACATCCTCACCACGACCGGGCCTGGTGCAGCGCTACGTCGGCGAGTGGGCCGGACCGGCGGCGCTGACCCGTGCGTGCGAGCTGCGGCTCGGCGCACCGGCCTACCCCGGCGACACCCTGTCGTTCCGCGGCACCGTCGCGGACGTCGTCGAGGTCGACGGCGAGACGCGGCACGTCGTCGACGTCGTCGGGGAGGTCTCGCTGGGGGCCCACGTGACCGCCCGCGTGACCGTCGTGCTCCCCGCCGCGACCGTCCGGCGCCCAGACGTCGGCGAGGTGGTCGCATGAGCCCGCCGTTCAGCGGCACGGCCGCGATCGCGGGCATCGGCGCGACGGAGTTCTCCAAGGAGTCCGGGCGCTCCGAGCTGCAGCTGTCCGCCGAGGCGACCCTGGCCGCGCTGGCGGACGCGGGCCTGACCCCGGCCGACGTCGACGGGCTGGTCACGTTCACGATGGACAACAGCTCCGAGATCGCGCTGGCCCGCGAGCTCGGCATGGGCGAGCTGCGCTTCTTCAGCCGGATCAACTACGGCGGCGGGGCGGCGTGCGCGACGGTGCAGCAGGCGGCGATGGCGGTCGCCACCGGGATGGCGGAGGTCGTGGTCTGCTACCGCGGCTTCAACGAGCGTTCCGGGCAGCGGTTCGGCCAGGTGCAGAGCTGGGCCGCGCAGCAGGTGAACACCAACGGCCTCGACAACGCCTGGACCTACCCGTCGGGGCTGAGCACCCCGGCGGCGACGGTGGCCGTGCAGGCGCGGCGCTACATGCACGAGTACGGCGCCACCAGCCGCGACTTCGGCGCCGTCGCGGTCGCCGACCGGCGGCACGCGGCGAACAACCCGGCCGCCTGGTTCCACGGCAAGCCGATCACGATCGAGGACCACCAGGCCTCGCGCATGATCGCCGACCCGCTGCGGCTGCTGGACTGCTGCCAGGAGAGCGACGGCGCGGTCGCGCTTGTCGTCACCTCCGACCGAAAGAGCCCGCGACCTCGCTGCCGGCGCGGTGCCGATCCTCGCGGCGGCCCAGGGGAGCGCGACGCGACCAGTTCGTGATGACGTCGTACTACCGCGACGACATCGGCATCCCCGAGATGGGTGTCGTCGGCCGCCAGCTGTGGGCGCAGTCGGGCCTGCGGCCCCGACGACATGGACGTCGCCATCCTCTACGACCACTTCACGCCGTACGTGCTCATGCAGCTGGAGGAGCTCGGGTTCTGCGGGCCCGGCGAGGCGCCGGGCTTCGTCGCCGACGGCGCCATCGAGGTCGGCGGCCGGCTGCCGGTGAACACCCACGGCGGCCAGCTCGGCGAGGCCTACATCCACGGCATGAACGGCATCAACGAGGCGGTGCGCCAGATGCGCGGCACGAGCGTGAACCAGGTCGCGGATGCGGCGCACGTGCTGGTCACGGCGGGCACCGGCGTCCCCACCAGCGGCCTGGTGCTCGGCGCCTCAAGGTAAAGGCCCCGGGAAAACGGGTTTCCCTGTGTCCGATGTGTCCTATTCTGGGATCACCGCAGGGTGGGCGGTGCAGAGGCAAGGAGGCCGCTGCGGTCACCAAGGAAGGTGTCAAGCCAAGGTCACGCTGTGCGCGGAGAGCAGTGCTGCACACGGGGGTGCTGCTTCGCGTCGAGTCGTGGCGATCCTGACCGCTGGCCTCCTTGCCTCTCGGGCGCCCCGGTAGGTCAGGCCGGCGTCGTCGACGTCATGCGCCACTCCTTCACCTCGTGGTTCGCGTCCACGACGAGTCCCTGTGCCCCGCGGCACGGTGTGGGCGGCCTGCGCAGCTAGGCTCTCGGCGGGGTCTTGGTGTCGAGCGAGAGTCGGGGGGTGACGCGAGCATGGCGCGCGGTGACCACATCTACGCCCGCCGGGGGCGTCGCTACAGCCACCACGGCGTTGACTGCGGCGACGGGACCGTCGTCCACTACGTCGGTCCACGCGGCACCGTGCGCCGGGTCGCCCGGACGCCGTACGACGTCTTCGCCGCGGGCTGCACGGTCAGGATCAGGACCTACGAGCGGCGGCTGAGCGCCGATCAGGCGGTCGCCCACGCCGAGTCACGCCTGGGCGTCCCGGACTACCACCTGGTGCGGAACAACTGCGAGCACTTCGCGACGTGGTGCTGCACCGGTCGCGCGGCCAGCAGCCAGGTCCGGCGGTGGGCCGTGGCCGCCCAGGGGACGCTGGCATCGGTCGTCGCGGCCCAGTCGATAGGCGCACACCTCGCGGTCATCGGCACGGTGGGAGCGGGGTTGCTCGCGCTGACCGGGGCACGTCTGCGCCGTTGATCCGTCGCGCTGCCCACGGGTTCGTGGCCGTGGCGGGGCGCCGGGTACCGTTGACCCGGTGCGTGCGTCCCGGAGCGAGCTGAGACATCTCCTCGGGGAGGTCGTCCGGTTCCTCGCCGTCGGCGGCCTGGCCACCTTCGTGTCCCTCGTGGGGTTCAACGTGCTCGTGCACGGTGCCCTGATCCCCGGTGCACCGATGCGGCACGAACCGATCCAGGCCTACGTCCTCGTCAACGTCGCCGGTGGCGTCGTGGCCTATCTCGGCATGCGGCTGTGGGCGTTCAGCCACCGCGAGGTGAGCGACCCGGTCGCCGGCGTCGTGCGTTTCTTCGTGCTCGGCACCGTCACCATGGCGATTCCCGTGCTGTGCCTGGCCGTCAGCCGCTACGTGCTTGGCCTCACCGACGTCTGGTCGGACAACGTCTCGGCCAACGTCGTCGGGCTCGGCCTGAGCACCGCGGCGCGCTTCTGGCTTTTCCGGCGCTACGTCTTCGTCGACGCCTCCCTGCCTGCCGTGGAGACGGGCAGGGCGTAGCCGGGGCGCCTCAGGAACGGGTGAGGACGCAGTCGGCCAGCACGGGTGCGCCGTCCCGCTCCTCGTGCTTCGACGCGACGGTGGCGGAGACCAGGATCCGGTGGTCGTCCTCCCAGGCGCGGGCGCGGATGGTCTCCCCGGGGAAGACCACGCCGGCGAACCGAGCCGTGAAGCCCGTCACCCTGGCGGAGTCGGACTCGAGCAGTCCCTGCACCACCTGGCGCAGCACGATCCCGTAGGAGCACAGCCCGTGCAGGATCGGGGCGGGGAACCCGGCACGCTCGGCGAACGCGGGGTCCGAGTGCAGGGGGTTGCGGTCGCCACACAGGCGGTAGAGGAGCGCCTGGTGCGGTGTGACGTCGTACGCCGTGTCGAGGTCCGGCTCCCGGTCGGGCAGCTCGACCTTCGACGACGGACCGCGGTCACCGCCCCAACCGCCCTCGCCGCGCACGAAGATGCTGGATCGGGTGGTGAACAGTGGCTCGCCGGACTCGTCGAGCGCGGTGCCCTCCTGGACGATCACTGCGGCCTTGCCCTTGTCCCACACGTCGCTGATCCGGGTGCTGACCGTCCCGCTGCCCGAGCGCGGCAACGGCCGGTGGAGGACGATCTCCTGGCTGCCGTGCACGACCTGGGCGAGGTCGATGTCGCACCCCGGCAGGTCGAGCGACGGCGGGTCGGTGTCGTGGAACGTCGGGGCCACGATGCCGAACGACGGCAGCACCTGCAGGTCGTCGCCGTCCTTGGTGTAGCTCAGCGTGCGCGGGTCGAGGTTGTCTCCCGGGCGGGCGCCGAAGCCGATGCCGAGGTGGTAGAGCAGCACGTCGGACTCGGTCCAGGAGAAGCCCCGGTCCGGGAGCGCGGCGCCGATCGCCTTGCCTGCGTCGATGGGCATGTCAGTCCTTTGCGAGGTCGAGGGCGGCCAGGTAGCCGAAGGTCATCGCCGGGCCGATGGTCGCGCCCGGGCCGGCGTAGGTGTGCCCCATGACGGCGGCGGAGGTGTTGCCCGCGGCGTAGAGGCCCGGGATGGCCGAGCCGTCGGGCCGCAGCACCCGGGCGCGCTCGTCGGTCACGAGCCCGCCCTTCGTGCCCAGGTCGCCGGGCACGATCTTCACCGCGTAGAACGGCGCCTGGTCGATCGCCGCGAGGGAGGGGTTCGGCTTCACCGTCGGGTCGGAGTAGTACTTGTCGTAGGCGCTCTCGCCGCGGTGGAAGTCCTCGTCGACCCCGGAGACGGCGAAGCCGTTGAAGCGCTCCACGGTCTCCTGCAGCGCAGGCGCGGGGACGCCGATCTTCTCCGCGAGGCCCTCCAGCGTGCTGCTCTTCACCACCACGCCGCTCTTCAGCCAGTGCCCGGGGAACGGCTGGCGCGGGCCGAGTCCGGCGAAGAGGTAGCGGTTGCGGTAGCGCTGGTCGATCACCATCCACGCCGGGACGTGCGGTACGCCGGTCGCCTCGCCGGCGTAGATCTCGTGCACCGCCTCGACGTACGGCAAGGCCTCGTTCATGAACCGCTGGCCGGCGCCGTTGACCATGATCGACCCGGGCAGGTTCCGCTCGGCGAGGCAGAACCACGGTCCGCGGGGGAGCGGGATCGTCGGCCCCCACCAGGCGTCGTCGAGCAGCGCGGTGTCGGAGCCGGCGGCGATCCCGGCGAGGATGCCGTCGCCGGTGTTGGAGGGCGCGCCGGTGGACCACTCGGTGGTGATCGGCGAGGGCTGGTGCTTCTGCCGCATCTCCAGGTTGAACTCGAACCCGCCGCTGCACAGCACCACGCCACGGCGTGCCCGGACCTGGACGGACCGGCCGTCGCACGTCAGCGTCGCCCCGACCACCCGGTCCTCCTCGAGGACGAGGTCGGTGAGCTCGGCGCCGTACCAGAGCGGGACGCCGGCGTCCTGGAGGCCCTTGCGCAGGCCGATCATCAGCGCGTTGCCCATGCCGTAGAGCTTCTTGCCCAGCACGATCGCGAGGAACCGACGCAGGAAGACCTTCAGCATCGTCCACGGTCCGCGCGGCGTGCGGAAGCCGAGGCTCAGCCAGCGGAAGTTCGCCTGGGTGACGACCATGTTGGCCGGCGCCTTGGAGTACGGCGGGTGCAGGCGCTGGATCTCGTCACCGATGATCCGGGCGTCGATCGGGACCGGCTCGACGCTCCGCCCACCGGGCCGGCCCCCTGGGGCCTCGGGGTGGTAGTCGGCGTACTGCGGCACCCAGGCGAAGCGCGCAGGGGAGTGCTGGCGGACGAAGTCCATCATCTCCGGACCGCGGTCGATGAACGTGTCGCGCCGGGTCTTGGGGACCTCGTCGCCGACGATCGAGTCGAGGTAGAGCTTCGCTGCCTCCGGGGTGTCCTCCACTCCGGCCGCCTTCAAGGCGTAGTTGCCGGGGATCCAGACGCCCCCACCGGAGCGGGCGGTGTTGCCGCCGAAGTACTCGCTCTTCTCGACCAGCAGCGTGTCGAGGCCCCGTTGGGCCGCGGTCAGCGCGGCGGTCATGCCGGCACCGCCGGCGCCGACCACCAGGACGTCGACGGTCACCTGATCTTCCACCCGAAAACTGTAACAGGTTATAGTTTTCGCCAGCCAGGCTGAGACGCCTCGAGACGGGAGCGACCATGTTGTCGGACCAGGACCGCCGACGCGCGGCCGAGATCCTCGCGAGCGCCGAGCGGGACCGCAGGCCGGTGCCTCCCCTGGCCGAGCAGTTGCCGGGCATGGACGTCGTCGACTCCTACGAGGTCCAGCTCATCAACATCCACCAGCGGCTCGGCGCCGGCGCCCGGGTGAACGGGCACAAGGTGGGGCTGTCGTCGGTGGCCATGCAGCAGATGATGGGCGTCGACGAGCCCGACTACGGCCACCTGCTCTCGGACATGGAGGTGTTCCCCGACCGTCCCGTCCCCGCCGACCGCTACTGCTACCCGCGCGTCGAGGTGGAGGTCGGCTTCATCCTCGGCGACACGCTGCCCGGTGAGGACTGCACCGAGGACGACGTCATCCGCGCCACGGAGGCGGTCGCGCCGGCGATCGAGCTCATCGACAGCCGCATCCTCGACTGGAAGATCGGCCTGGTCGACACGATCGCCGACAACGCCTCGTCCGCGGGCTACGTCCTGGGGCCGGAGCGGGTCCCGCCCACCGCGTTGGACCTGAAGAAGATCGAGGCGCGCCTGCTCCGCAACGGCGAGCAGGTCGCCGAGGGGCGCTCCGACGCCGTGCTCGGCGACCCCGCCGTCGCCGTGGCCTGGCTGGCGCGGAAGGTCGCGTCGTTCGGCGTGCGACTCGAGGCCGGCCACGTCATCCTGCCGGGGTCCGTGCACCGCGCGGTGGACGTCGCCCCCGGTGACCGCTTCACCGCCGAGTTCGACGGCCTCGGCCGCGTCGACCTGTCCTTCACCTGAGGAGAACCCCATGACCAAGGCCACCGCCGCCATCGTCGGCTCGGGCAACATCGGCACCGACCTGATGTACAAGCTGCTGCGCTCCGAGCACGTCGAGCCACGCTGGATGATCGGCGTGGACCCGGAGTCCGAAGGGTTGCGCCGCGCAGCGGACCAGGGGCTGGTGTCCTCCCACGAGGGCGTCGACTGGCTGCTCAAGCAGGACGAGCTGCCCGACCTGATCTTCGAGGCGACGTCGGCCTACGTGCACCGCGAGTACGCACCGCGCTACGCCGAGGCCGGCATCCGCGCGGTGGACCTCACCCCGGCAGCGATCGGGCCGGCGGTGATCCCGCCGGTCAACCTCGAGGAGCACCTCGACGTGCCCAACGTCAACATGATCACCTGCGGCGGTCAGGCGACGATCCCGATGGTCGCGGCGGTCTCCCGCGTGACGCCGGTGTCCTACGCCGAGGTCGTCGCCTCGGTCGCGTCGCTCTCGGCCGGCCCGGGGACGCGCCAGAACATCGACGAGTTCACGCGGACGACGAGCGCGGGCGTCTCGAGCATCGGGGGTGCCGAGGAGGGCAAGGCGATCATCATCCTCAACCCGGCCGACCCGCCGATGATCATGCGCGACACGATCTTCTGCGCCGTCTCGCCGGAGGCATACGAGACGTCCCGCGACGACATCGCCGAGTCGGTGCACCGGATGGTGCAGTCGGTGCAGGAGTACGTCCCCGGCTACCGCCTGTTGCAGGAGCCGCAGATCGAGCCCCCTTCGGACTACACGAAGGGACGGACGCTGGTGAGCGTCTTCGTCGAGGTCGAGGGCGCGGGCGACTACCTGCCGCCGTACGCCGGCAACCTCGACATCATGACCGCCGCCGCCGCCCGCGTCGGCGACCGCATCGCGCAGAAGCTGGAGGCCTGACATGCCCGCGGACACCTCGCTCACCGCCACGTTCGACGACACCCTCGACCTGCGGCTCACCGACACGTCGCTGCGTGACGGGTCGCACCACAAGCGGCACCAGTTCACCGCCGAGGAGGTGCGGTCGATCGTCGAGGCGCTCGACGACTCCGGCGTACCCGTCCTCGAGGTCACCCACGGCGACGGCCTCGGCGGCTCGTCGTTCAACTACGGCTTCTCCCGCACGCCGGAGCAGGAGCTCATCAAGATCGCGGCCGACACCGCCAAGCAGGCCAAGATCGCCTTCCTCATGCTGCCGGGCGTCGGCACCAAGGACGACATCCTCGCCGCCCAGGGCAACGGCGGGTCGATCTGCCGGATCGCCACGCACTGCACCGAGGCCGACACCTCCGAGCAGCACTTCACCCTGGCCCACGAGCACGGCCTGGAGACCGTGGGTTTCCTGATGATGGCGCACACCCAGCCGCCCGAGGTGCTCGCGAAGCAGGCGCGGATCATGGTCGACTCCGGCTGTCAGTGCGTCTACGTCGTCGACAGCGCCGGGGCCCTGATCATGGAGCAGGTCGCCGACCGGGTCTCGGCCATCCATGCGGAGATCGGGTCCCAGGCGCGGGTCGGGTTCCACGGTCACGAGAACCTCGGGCTGGGCGTCGCGAACACGATCATCGCCGCGCGATCGGGAGCCACGCAGATCGACGGGTCCGTACGCCGCTACGGCGCCGGCGCCGGCAACACGCCGCTCGAGGCGTTCGTCGGCGTGTGCGACAAGCTCGGCTGGAAGACCGGCGTGGACTTCCTCAAGATCGTCGACGCCGCCGAGGACGTGGTGCTGCCGACCATGCCGGAGGAGTGCACGCTCAACCGGATGACGCTGATGATGGGCTACGCCGGCGTCTACTCGTCGTTCCTCAAGCACGCCGCCCGCCAGGCGGACCGCTACGGCGTCTCGGGTGCGCAGATCCTGCTCGAGGCGGGGCGCCGCAAGCTCATCGGCGGCCAGGAGGACCAGCTCATCGACATCGCCCTCCACCTGCGCGACAAACAGTCCTAGGCCGCCGAGCCGGCGCATCCTGCCGCCCGCGACCCGTCGAGCCGGCGCAGCCTGTCGACGATTGCCCCGCCCGGGAACTCGGACGTACCGTGCAGTTCCACACTTCCTGGGAGGGAATGCACCATGAGACGACTTCTGAGCGGGTTTGTCGCTGCCATCGGCGGCGCCCTGCTTCTCGCCCCGTTGGCTCCGGCCTCGGCCATCATCGACGGCACCGCCGACCAGGGGGAGCACCCGTACGTCGGCCAGCTGCTCTTCTACGTACCCACGGAGCAGGACCCCCGCTTCGACGACCCCGGCGCGTGGTTCAACTGCACGGGAACCCTCATCGACGCGGACACCGTGGTGACCGCCGGCCACTGCACCTACGCCGTCGGCGACGGCGGCAAGGCCACCATCGACCCCCTGCAGGGCGGCACCGACGTCTGGTTCTCGATCTCCGAGGACCCCGACTACTCCTTCCTGCCCTCGAGCTCCACGTTCGCCCCGGACCGTAACGCCGATCGTTACAAGACCTGGTCGAAGCTGCTCGACAGGAGCAAGACCTGGTACGAGGCGGGCTCGACCTACACGCATCCCGACTACGTCGACTCGGCGTTCCTGTACCACGACCTCGGCGTGGTGGAGCTCAAGGAGCCGGTGCGGCTCAGCGAGTACGGCTCGCTGCCGGAGGCCAACTACCTCGACCGGTACTACTCGAAGAGCGCCAAGCAAGAGGGGCTGTTCGAGTCGGTCGGCTACGGCCTCGAGGGGAGTGGTCCGAACTACTCCTTCGGTGGCGGCACCCGTCGCAAGGTCGAGCAGAAGCTCCTCAGCTTCCACGGCGCCTACGGCTTGCGCGACATCTCGGTGAACTTCTCCCAGGGGACGTGCTTCGGCGACTCCGGGGGGCCGACCCTCGACATCTCCAGCGACCAGATCGCGGCGCAGAACGTCATCGTGGCGGTCACGTCGTTCGGCCTCACGGCTACCTGCACTGCCGGCGGCAGCTACCGCATCGACCAGCCGGACGACCTCGCGTTCCTCGCCGACCCGTCGGGGGCCTACAGCTCCTGAGCGGCGCCGACGCGCTCGAGGACCGGTCGATCGACCGGTCCTCGTCGCGTATCCGGGGCCGGACGCGCCGGCTCGACACGGGGGGAGCGAGAACATGTTCTCGATAAAAACGAGAACGTGTTCTAGTATCGGGGGACGAGGGAGAGCCCCGCGATCGACGTTCCAGGAGAGCCCATGTCCCAGCAAGTCCTCGACGGGGTCCGCGACCTGCTTCCCACGATCCGCTCGCGGGCGGAGGAGGCCGAGCGGTTGCGGGTGGTCCCGGACGCGTCGATCAAGGAGCTCGAGGAGACCGGTTTCTACCGGCTGCTGCAGCCGAAGCGGTACGGCGGCCTCGAGGCCGACCCGGTCGACTTCTACACCGGCATCAAGGAGATCGCCGGCGCCTGCGGGTCGACCGGCTGGGTCAGCTCCGTGGTCGGCGTCCACCCGTGGCAGGTCGCGCTGTTCGCCGACGAGGCACAGCAGGCGGTGTGGGGCGAGGACGAGAACACGCGCCTGTCGTCGTCGTACGCCCCGACCGGCAAGGCGACCCTCACCGACGGGGGGTTCACCCTCAGCGGTCGCTGGAGCTTCTCCTCCGGCTGTGACCACTGCCAGTGGGTGCTGCTCGGCGGTCTGGTGTTCAACGCCGAGGGGCAGGTCGTCGACTTCCGGACCTTCATGATCCCGCGGTCGGACTACACCATCGAGGACGTCTGGAACACCGTCGGCCTGCGCGGCACCGGCTCCAACGACATCGTCGTCGAGGACGTCTTCGTCCCCGAGGCGTTCACGCTGTCGATGTCGGACACCGGTCGGTGCTTCGGGCCGGGCCAGGAGGTCAACACCTCGAACCTCTACAAGCTGCCGTTCCACTCGGTCTTCACGATGACCATCTCGACCCCGCTCATCGGAATGGCCTACGGCGCCTACGCCGAGCACGTGGAGATGCAGCAGAAGCGCGTCCGTGCGGCGTACCTGGCCGAGAAGACCGCCAACGACCCCTACGCCTCGGTGCGCATCGCGCGCGCCGCCAACGAGATCGACAGCGCCTGGGTGCTGCAGATCCACAACCTGCGCGAGCTGCAGGCGTGCGTGGAGCGTGGCGAGCGGATCCCGCTCGACCTGCGGCTGCGGGTCCGCCGCGACCAGGTCATCGCCAGCGAGCGGGCGATCCGGGCGATCGACTCCATGTTCGAGTCCTCGGGCGGCCGGGCGCTGACCGAGGGCACCTACCTGCAGCGCGCCTGGCGCGACGCCCACGCCGGCCGGGTGCACGCCGCCAACGACCCCGAGCGGGCGCTGGCGATGTACGGCTCGCTCGAGTTCGGCCACAAGATCGACCCGGGGATGTACTGAGTGACTCTCACCTACGACGAGACCAGCCGGACCGCCAAGGCCGGCGACATCACGCTGCACTACCACGAGGCGGGCGCCGCGACCGAGCTCGGCGGGGGACTGCCGCTGGTGATGCTGCACGGCGGCGGCCCCGGCGCCTCTGCCTGGAGCAACTTCGGGGCGTGCCTCGACCGGTTCGCCGAGGACTTCCGCGTGTTGCTGGTCGACCAGCCGGGATTCGGTGGCTCGGACAAGCCGGCCGTGGAGGGGCACTTCTTCACCTTCGCCGCGGACAAGCTCGCCGCGCTGCTCGACGAGCTCGGCATCGAGCGGGTGCACCTGCTCGGCAACAGCCTCGGCGGCGGTACGGCGACCAGGTTCGCGCTGAAGTACCCCAAGCGGGTCGGCCGGCTGGTGCTGATGGGGCCGGGGGGACTGCAGCAGAACATCTTCAGCCCCGACCCGACCGAGGGCATCAAGCGGCTCTTCGAGTTCGGCGGCGACCCGACCCGCGAGCGCATGCGGGCCTTCATCAGCACCATGGTCCACAACCAGGAGCTGGTCACCGACGCGCTCGTGGAGGAGCGGCTCGCGTCGGCGACGGCACCGGGGTCCCGGGAGGCGATGGCGTCGATGGGCGCCAGCTTCATGAACCCCGAGGTGATCGAGGAGGGCATGCTGTGGCGCGAGGCGTACAAGATCCGCCACCACACGCTGCTCACCTGGGGCCGTGAGGACCGGGTCAACCCGATAGACGGGGCCTTCCTCGGGCTGAAGCTGATCCCGCGGGCGTCGTTGCACGTGTTCCCCAACTGCGGGCACTGGGCACAGATAGAGGCGGCGGACGAGTTCCACGCCGTCACCAAGGGCTTCCTCGCCCTCCACCGCGAACGAGCGCCCAAGGAGGGCTAGATGACCATCGACCTCCGGTCACTCGGGTACGTCCGGATCGACAGCACCGACCTCGACCAGTGGCGGCACTTCGGTGGCAAGGTGCTGGGTCTGGCCGAGGGCCGCGGTCCCACGCCCGAGCACCTGTACTTCCGGATGGACGAGCTGTCCGCCCGCGTCGTCGTCGTCCCCTCCGAGCACGACCGGATGGGCTGCACCGGCTGGGAGGTCGCCGACCACCGGGCGCTCGCCGAGGCAGTCGACCACCTCAAGCACCACGGGGTGGAGGTCGAGTCCGCGACGGCGGAGGAGCTCGCCGACCGCCGCGTCGAGGGCATGGTGCGGTTCACCGACCCGTTCGACAACGTCTTCGAGCTGTACCACGGCGCCAGCTACGAGTCCCGGCCGGTCGTGACGCCGTACGCGAACACCTTCGTCACCGGCGAGCAGGGGCTGGGGCACATCGTGCTGCCGGTCACCGACGACGAGGAGGCGCTGCGGTTCTACACCGACGTGCTCGGCTTCCGGCTGCGCGACTCGATGCGGATGCCGGGGGAGTTCGTCGGCAAGGAGCCCGGCTCCGCGGTGTGGCTGCGGTTCCTGGGCTGCAACCCCCGACACCACAGCCTGGCGTTCCTGCCGATGCCGAACCCGTCGAAGTGCGTGCACATCATGGTCGAGGTCGACAAGCTCGACGACGTCGGACGGGCCCTGGAGCGGGTGCGCAAGCACAAGGTTCCGCTCAGCGCGACCCTGGGTAGGCACATGAACGACCAGATGGTCTCGTTCTACGTGAAGTCGCCGGGAGGGTTCGACGTTGAGTACGGCTGCGAGGGGCTCCAGGTCGACGACCGCACGTGGGTCGCACGGGAGTCGACAGCAGTCAGCTACTGGGGTCACAACTTCGGCGGCGGCTGAGATGACGCCGCACAGCTTCGGCCCGCCGTCGCACCTCGACCCGCCCGAGGGCATGGACCCCAACGCCGCGGCGAGCTGGCCGCCGGCCGAGCTGATCGACCAGTTCCTGGCCGGCCAGGAGTTCGAGTTCCGGCTGGGCGAGGAGACGCCGCTGCCCAGCGACGACCCCGCGGCGCTCACCGACGCCCGACACTTCCGCGACGTGCTCGGCCGGTTCTGCACCGGCGTGACCGTGGTGACCTCGATGAGCGGCGACGAGCCGGTGGGGATGACCTGCCAGTCGTTCAGCTCGGTCTCGCTGGCCCCGCCGCTCGTGCTGTTCTGCCCGGCCCGGACGTCCCGTGCCTGGCCGCTGATGCAGCGGGCCGGCAACTTCTGCGTCAACCTGCTCGCCGACGGTCAGGACGAGCTGTCGACCCGGATGGCCAGCAAGGGCACCGACAAGTTCGCCGGGGTCGGCTGGTCGCCGTCCAAGACCGGGGCACCGCTCCTCGACGGCGTGCTCGGGTGGGTCGACTGCACCGTGCACGCGGTGCACGAGGCCGGTGACCACTACGTGGTGATCGGCAAGGTGCAGGACCTCGGCTTCGGTGACGCCGACGACCCGCTGCTGTTCTTCCAGGGCAAGTACGGCCGCCACACCCGCTGACCCGCCCCTCCCGTTGAGACGTCAGGCCCGCCGGGTCGAGGCGCCCGGCGTGCCGGGTCGAGGCGTCGCGCGTGTCGGGTTGAGGCGTCGCGCGTGTCGGGTTGAGGCGTCGCTGCGGTCGGTTACGCCTTCCGACGGCACGCTCGTCGAGAGGGTCCTCGACAAGGATGCCGGGGACCCGGTTTGGCTGGGGGTCCTTCCTCAGTACGTCGTCCAGGACCATGCGGTCGTGCACGAGATGGTCGACGAGGACACGGTGCAGCCGGCCGTCCTCTCACTCGTCCGCATGCGGGCCACCGTTCTCGAGCAGGAACGCAGCGGGGACTTCGTCCTCTCCGATGTGCGGCGACGGCGCGACGACGGCTGGCGGGTCTGGCGACGCCACTCGACCCCGGCAGCCGCACCGGCGATGCCGGGCGTCTGACGGTCACCCGCCGGCGCACCGGCTCACTGGCGTGACCGTCGTTGAACGCCGTACTCCCCATGGAGAACTGGCACTCCCCATGGGATGTGACCCATGGGGAGTGCCAGTCTGCCTGCATCCCTTGGGAAATTGACAGGCGGCTACTCGGCGCCGAACCACTCCTGGCCACCCGCCGCCGGCCGCGGCGGCAGCGGCACCTGGACGCGGATCTCGTCACCCAGGCGCGCTCCGCCGGTCAGCTCGAGGTCGTCGCCGGACCAGAAGTTCCCCGGGTCGTAGGAGTTGGTCGGCCGGTCGCCGGCCAGCAAGCCCATCGCCTGGTAGGTGCCCGCCACGACTTCGGCGCAGTACGTCGTCTCGACGGAGGCCGGCCGTCGTACGCGGCCCCGGAACCAGCGGCCCGCCAACGCGACGGTGGAGGGGAACGGCGTGCCGTCGAGCCGGGCGATCGTGCGCAGCACGGCGTCCTCCATCTCGCGGGTGACCGGCGTCTGCAGCTGGCGCAGCCACGCCTGCTGCTCGTACTGCCAGCACCACCGCTCCACGGCGGCCCGCAGGTCGTGCAGCTGTACGCCGCGGTGGTGCCTGCCCGCCCAGACGTCGACGAGCCCGCGACCCAGCTCGGCGTGCCACATCAACGGCGGCAGGTCGTCGAGGACCACCGCCATCCCGACGTGGTTGACCGGCGCGTTGGTGAACGTGCGGATCGCCTGGTCGGCGGGGGACGACCCGCGGAAGAGCCAGACGTCGCCGGTCCGGGTCAGGTCGACGGCCGCGTCTAGGCTCAGCACCGCGTCAGTCGTACGGTCCACGGAAGGGACTCCTCCTCATGAAGCTGTGGAAGGCACTCGGGGTCGCCGGGCTCGCCGGGGTGGCGGCCACCGGGGTCATCATCGCGCGAGACCAGCGCCAACGCGCGCAATTGACGCCCGACGACGTCCGCGGGCGTCTCCGTGACCGGCTCGCGGAGGCGGAGTCCTCAGGGGCGCCCGTGGCGGCGGACCCGCCACGGGGCGCGACCCGTCGCGGTCTCCGGTCCTGGCTGCGCACGAGGCGGGGCCGGGGCCCTCGGTGACACCGAGGGCCCCGGCCAGCATGCTTCCCCGGGTCAGGGCAGGTCGCTGGGCCGCAGCACCCGGCTGATCCCGTGCGCGATCTGCTTGTTGCCCTCGTTGATGTCGCGGAGCTTCATCAGCACGCGCGGGTTCCGGTCGTCGGTGTCGAGATCGACCAGCCAGACACGGTTCCCACGGACCGCGACCTCGATCGGCAGGTCCGAGGCCGCCGTGGTCAACGACGCCCCGTCGGCCTGCTTGGCGTCGGCGTAGGCGATCGTCGCGCCCGGCACGACGTGGTAGAGCAGCACCGTCTCGATGGTGTCCACGCCCAGGCCGGCGACCTGGTCGAACGTGGTCTGCTCGTCGCCCGGCCGGTCACCGGTCAGCTGGAACACCAGGCGTCGGAACGCCCGGTCGTTCGGGATGAACGCCGTGAGCGCCGTCGAGCCGTCGGCGAGCACGCCCACCGCACTCTCGGGCTTGGCGTCGAGAACGGTCGTCACCGCGCGGTGCACGATGTCGAAGTCGTTCCAGCGGTGGTCGAACGCGTTGCCGTCGGCGTCCAGCACTTCGGCGAGGCTGCCCTCGTGCAGCTCCTCGGCTGCGGCCGGTGCCGGCGTCGACGCCACTGCGGTTGCCGCACCGGCGACGGCGACGGCCGCGAGGCGTGCGAGACGGGCTCTGGGTGTGGCGGTCCTGTGGAACATGGTTTTCCCTCCCGGAAATGGCGGCGGTGCGACGGGGGTCGCACCGAGGTCGCCCTTCGTTCGCCCACGGCGGACCCGCGGATGGGCAGCGAAACCCCAGTGGTCTAGCGCTCCTGGCGCACCAGCACCTCGAACGAGCGCCCGTCCCGCGTGGCGTCGAAGCGAGCCGTCCGCACGAACCCCAACGACTCGACGGTGCGCAGGGCCCGGGCGTTGAACGACGCGACCGTCACCCGGAACGCCGGCGGGTCGAACCGGGCGCGGCCGAAGGCCAGGCCGGCGGAGATGGCTTCGCGCCCCAGGCCCTGCCCGGTCAGCTCAGGACGCAGCGCGCCGCCGGTGTCGAGTGCCCGGTCGTCGTACTCCCAGCCGGGGACCCGGCCGTCGGGTCCGAAGGACCGGCACCCGACGAGCCGGTCACCGGACAGCAGCGCGAAGAACCCCGAGCCCGGGTCGGCGAGCGCATCCGGGTCCGAACCGGTCATGTCGTAGCAGTCATAGGGAGGCGCGTAACGCCACGTGCAGACGTCCAGCGCGTGCTCCCGCGTCAGGGGCACGAGGTGCAGGGGCGTCATGTCGGCCTCCGGCGGGTGATCGCCACCCCGGCGAGGCACAGCGCCCCGCCGACGTACGCCATCACCGGCGGCGCCTCGGCGAGGATCAACCAGCTCAGCACCACCGTGATCGGTGGCACCAGGTAGGTGGTCACGCTGAGGTTGCCGGCGGTCATGTGGGAGAGCGCGAAGGCGTACGTCGTGAACGCCACCGCCGTGGGGAACAGCCCGAGGTAGACGACCCAGCCGATGTCGGCGGCGTCGGCGGACCGCAGGTCCCTGAGCAGCTGACCGGCGAACGGCAGGCAGGCGAGCGTGCCGACCGCGCACGCCGTCCAGGTGACCTGGATGGCGGTGAGCCGGGACATGAGCGGCTTCTGCAGCACGAGGCTGATCGCGTACGCCGCTGCAGAGACCAGGCACAGCGCCACTCCGAGGACATCGCGCGAGGCGCTGTCCGACGTCGAGGTGGCGATCAGCACCACGCCGGCGAAGGCGACGACGAGGCCGACGCCGAGCGCCGCGGTGGCGCGCTCGTGGAGGAAGACCGCGGCCAGCACCGCAACGAGGACCGGGGCGAGCTGGATCAGCATCGCCGCCGTGCCCGCGTCGACGCGCCGTTCGCCGGCGTTGAGCGCGACGTTGTAGAGCCCGAACCAGAGCACCCCGATGCCGACCAGGCGCCACCAGTCACGCCCCGAAGGTCGCTGCCACCGTCTTCGGGACAGTGTCGCGGCCAGCACCGCGCCGAGCGCCACGGTCCCCACGGCGAGCCGGCCCAGGGAGAGCGCACCGGGGGAGAACGTCGTACCGAGGTGCCGGATGGCCACGAAGGCCGAGGCCCACAGCAGCAGCGTGACCGCCACGGCGACCAACGGCACAAGGGGGACGGTCGGGTCCCTCTGGGCTACTGAGCGTTCTCCGCCTCGAGGGCCTGGATCGCGTCGTGCATCGACAGGATCCGCTGCGCCGACTCGACGTGGAGGTTCTCCACCATCCGACCGTTGTAGGTCACCACGCCCGAGCCCTTGCCGTCCTCCCACGCCTGAAGGATGCCACGGGCGTCCTCGGCGGCCTGCTCGCTGGGCGCGAACGCCTCGTTGGCGCCGGCAACCTGGCCGGGGTGGATCAGGGTCTTGCCGTCGAAGCCCATCTCCCGGCCCTGCCGGCACTCGGCAAGGAATCCGTCGGTGTCCTTCACGTCGTTGTAGACGCCGTCGATGATCGCCTTGCCGGTCGCCCGCGCGGCCAGCAGGCACAGCCCCAGCCCGGTCAGCAGCGGCTGCCGGCCGGGCACGTGCTCGGCGTACAGCTCCTTGGCGAGGTCGTTGGTGCCCATCACCAGCACGCTGAGCCGGTCGGAGGCACCCGCGATCTCCTCGCAGTGCAGCATCGCCTGCGGGGTCTCGACCATCGCCCAGAGCTTGGTCTTCTCCGGAGCGCCGTGGCGCTCCATGGCGGCCACCAGCTCGCCTACGGCGTCCGCGCTGTTCACCTTCGGCACCACGATGGCGTCGGGACCGGCCGCGCAGGCCGCGGCCAGGTCGTCGTCGTGCCACTCGGTGTCCATGCCGTTGACCCGGATCGTGACCTCGCGTCGCCCGTACTCCCCGGAACGGGCCGCCGCGCAGGCGTTGTCCCGGGCCCCCGGCTTGGCGTCCGGGGCGACGGCGTCCTCGAGGTCGAGGATCAGCCCGTCGACGGGCAGCGTCTTGGCCTTCTCCAGCGCCCGCTCGTTGGAGGAGGGCATGTAGAGGACCGACCGCCGGGGCCGGAAGGCCTCGGCGCTCATGCGTCCACCTCGATCGCGGCGTACTGCTCGGCGAGGTTCTCGTCGACCTTGGCCAGCTCCTCGGCCAGGTTCACCATGACCAGGCACTGCTTGAGGGAGGCGTCGTCCTCCATCTTGCCGTCGAGCATGACCGCGCCGGTGCCGTCGCCCATCGCGGCCACCACCCGCTTGGCGTGCTTGACGTCCTCGACCGAGGGCGAGAACACCCGGTTGGCGATCTCGATCTGCTTCGGGTGCAGCGACCAGGTCCCGACGCAGCCGAGCAGGAACGCGTTGCGGAACTGGTCCTCGCAGGCGACCACGTCGGCGATGTCACCGAACGGCCCGTAGTAGGGGTAGATGCCGTGCATCACGCAGGCGTCGACCATCCGCGAGATCGTGTAGTGCCACAGGTCCTGCTGGAAGATCGCCCGGTCGCCCTCGATGTTCCCGTCGACGGGGTCCTGGCGGACCAGGTAGCCGGGGTGGCCGCCGCCGACGCGGGTGGTCTTCATCCGGCGGTCGGCCGCCAGGTCGGCCGGGCCGAGGGAGAGACCCTGCATGCGGGGGCTGGCGCCGCAGATCTCCTCGACGTTGGCGACACCGCGCGCGGTCTCGAGGATCGCGTGCACGAGGATCGGGCGGGTCAGGCCGGCCTTCGCCTCGAGCTGGGCAAGGATCCGGTCGACGAAGTGGATGTCCTCGGCGCCCTGGACCTTCGGGATCATCACCACGTCGAGCTTGTCGCCGATCGCCGGGATCAGCGTCGTCACGTCGTCGAGGAACCAGGGCGAGTCCAGCGCGTTCACCCGGGTCCACAGCTGCGTGGGCCCGAAGTCGGTGCTCTGCGCGATCTTCACCAGCCCCTCGCGGGCGGCGACCTTGTTGTCGGCCTTGATCGCGTCCTCGAGGTTGCCGAGCAGCACGTCGACCTTGCCGACCATGCCGGGGATCTTCCCCGCCATCTTCTCGTTCGACGGGTCGAAGAAGTGGATGGCGCGGCTGGGACGCGCGGGGATCTCGCGCAGGGGCTCGGGGGCCCCCACGGCGAGCGGTCGGAAGAAGTCCTTGGCGCTACGCATGGAACCGGACGCTAGCAGCGCCGGAGGCGAGCCAGGAATTGTCAGGACCTATGAGGTTTCCCACGCCTGCGCCGGGCCGCCTACGGTGCGCCATGGAGAGCAACCGGCTCGAGGCGTTCAGCGATGGCGTGCTCGCCATCATCATCACGATCATGGTGCTCGAGCTGCGGGTGCCCGAGGGGTCGTCCTTCGCGGACCTCGAACCGGTGTCGACGCAGCTGGCGACGTACCTCCTCAGCTTCATCTACGTCGGCATCTACTGGTCCAACCACCACCACATGTTCCAGCTCGTCCGACGGGTGAACGGCGCGACGCTGTGGGCCAACATGGCGCTGCTGTTCTGCCTGTCGCTGTTCCCCCTTCACCACGGCGTGGATGGAGGAGTCGGAGTTCGCCGAGACCCCGATGGCGGTGTACGGCGTGAACCTCCTCAGCGCCGCGCTCGCCTACACGGTGCTGACCTACGCGCTGTTCCACGCCGAGGGCGAGTCGTCGCGGCTCCGGGAGGCCCTGGGCGAGGACCTGAAGGGCAAGGCGTCACCGGCGCTGTACGTCGTGGGCATCGCGCTGACCTTCGTCAGCCCACGGCTCGGTCTCGCCTGCTACAGCGTTGTGGCGCTGATGTGGCTGGTGCCGGACCGCCGGCTCGAGCGCTACATCGCCGAGCACGCCGGAGCTGCCTGGGTCGTGGGTCTCAGCGGGCGGCCGAGCGCCCGCTGGCGCCCACGGTCCCTGTTCAGGCCCTCGGTTCCATGAACTCCAGCCGGTTCCCGAACGGGTCGTGAGCGTAGAACCGGTCGTGCCCGGGGAACGCCGGGTCCCAGGTCACCTCGCCGCCGCCCGCCTCCAGGGCCGCAGCCAGCGCCCGGAGGTCCTCGACGAGGATGCCCGGGTGCGCCTTGCGCGCCGGCGCGAACTCCTGCTCCACGCCGAGGTGCACCTCGAGCCATCCGCTGCGGAACCAGCACCCGCCGCGGGCGGCGAGCACCGGCGGCTTCTCGAGCTCCTCCATGCCGAGCACGCCGACCCAGAACTCCCGGCACCGGTCCTCCCCGCTGGGCGGGATCGCGAGCTGGACGTGGTGGAGCCGACCGAGGGTGAACGTCATGCGCCCATTGTCGAGGCGCGACCGTCAGCCCGTGGCGCGCGACAGGCCGAGCAGCATCGGAGGCAGCACGTCCTCGACCAGCTGGTCGGGGTCGAGGTTGCCGGTGCCGAGCAGCTCGTTGCCGACACTGTGCAGGTACAGCGCCAGCAGCACGTCGGTCAGGTGCTCGAACGAGATCACCGGCTCCCGGTCGAGGAGTGCCAGCGCCCGGCGTACGAGGTCGACGATCTCCTGCAGCAGGCGGTCGCCGTGAGCGAGGAACCGCGCCCGCGCCGCGGCGTCGCGTACGGCGAGCAGCGCGAACTCGTTCTGGATGAGGTACCAGCGACGTCCGAACGGCCGCAGAGCCCCCAGCACGGGCCGCAGGGAGTCGAGCGAGAACTCGCTGGGCGGGATCTCGTCGATCGCGGTCCGCACGGCGGCCAGCATGAGGTTGGCCTGGGCGGCGTAGACCTCGAAGAACAGCTCCTCGATGCTGGCGAAGTTGGAGTAGAACGCCCCCCGGGTGAACCCGGCCGCGCCGACGAGGTCGTCGACGGTGACGCGGCGGAGCGCCTTCTCGGCGAACACGTCCGCGGCCGCCTCGACCAGCCGGGCCCGGGTGTTCTCGCGGCTGCGGCGCGCAGTCGGGGTGGTGCTCACGCGGGGGCCTCCTTCAAACCGTGAGGGAGGCGACACTACAATACGTTTCCGTATCCAGTACAGTCTCGTATTGACATGTCATCGTTCCTCTACCGCCTCGGCCGACGGACCACCGCGCACGCGCGGACGGTCGTCGCCCTCTGGCTCGCCGTGCTCGTCGGCGTCGGTGCGGCCGCCGGACTCCTCGGCGGCCAGCTGCAGGACGACCTGACCATCCCGGGCACCGAGGCCCAGGAGGGGCTCGACGTCCTCGGGACGCGCTTCCCGGAGGTCGCCGGCACCTCGGCGCAGGTGGTGTTCACCGCCCCTCCGGGCGAGCGGATCGCGGTCTACCGCGACCAGGTGCACCAGCGGCTCGACGCGCTCGAGCAGCTGGACCACGTGCTGCTCACCACCGACCCGTTCGGCCCCCGGAACCGTGCGCTGGCGATCTCGGAGGACGGTCGCCACGCGCTCGCCCAGGTGCAGCTCGACATCTCGCTCGAAGCGGTGCAGCCGGCCCTGGTGGACGAGGTCGAGGAGGCCGCGAGCGACGTACCCCCCGGACCGGACGGGGCGGACCCGATGCGCGTCGACCTGGGCGGGCAGATGTTCACCAACCACCGGGTCTCGGTGTCGGCGACCGAGGCGATCGGTCTCGCGGTGGCGCTCGTCGTGCTGGTCCTGACGCTGGGGTCCTTGGTGGCTGCGGGCATCCCGCTGCTGACCGCCGTCCTCGGGGTCGGCGTGACGATGGCCGGCGTGGTCCTGGCGGCGTCCGTGGTCTCCATCAACACCTCGACCCCGTCGCTGGCGATGATGATCGGCCTGGCGGTCGGGATCGACTATGCGCTCTTCCTGGTGGCCCGGCACCGCGACCAGCTCCGCGAGGGCATGGCGGTCGAGGAGTCGGTCGCCCGGTCGGTGGCGACGGCCGGCAGCGCGGTGATCTTCGCCGGTGTCACCGTGATGATCGCGCTGTCCGGGCTGGTGGTCGCCCGCATCCCCTTCCTGTCGGTCATGGGCCTGGCGGCGGCTGCCGCGGTGGCGGTCGCGGTCGCCATCGCGGTGACCCTGGTGCCCGCCGTGCTCACGGTCGCCGGTGAGCGGCTGCGCCCCAAGGCACGTCGGGCGCGCCCGAGGACCCGCCGCACCCCGGGCCGGCTGTGGGTCGCCGCGGTGACCCGAAAGCCCGCGGTGACCGTGGTGGTGGTGGTCGCCGGCCTGCTCGCCCTGGCGCTCCCCGCGCTCGACCTGCGCCTGGGCCTGCCGGACAACGGCTCCGCCGAAGCCGGGTCGCCGGAGCGGGTCACCTACGACCTGGTCGCCCGCGAGTACGGTCCCGGCTTCAACAGCCCGCTGCTGGTCACCGCGGACATCATCCGGACGCGGCACCCGGTTGCGGTGATGAAGAAGATCGGGCACGACATCGAGGGCATCGACGGGGTGGACGCCGTCGCGCTCACCACGCCGAACCGGACCGCCGACCTGGGCATCGTCCAGGTGATCCCCGAGCACGCCCAGACCGACCCGCGCACTGCGGACCTGGTGCGCGCCATCCGCGGCCGAGCGGACCAGCTCCAGGAGAAGTACGACGTCACCGACATGAAGGTGACCGGGCAGACCGCGGTCACCATCGACGTCTCCGACCGGCTCGGCGGGGCGCTCCTGCCGTTCGGCCTCGTGGTGGTCGGGCTGTCCCTGCTGCTCCTCATGGTCGTCTTCCGCTCGGTGGCGGTGCCGCTGAAGGCGACCGCCGGCTACCTGCTGTCGGTGGCGGCGTCGTTCGGAGCGGTGGTGCTGGTCTTCCAGGACGGCTGGTTTGCCGACACCCTCAACGTGGAGCGCCCCGGGCCGGTGCTGTCGTTCCTGCCGATCATGCTCATGGGAGTGCTCTTCGGCCTCGCCATGGACTACGAGGTGTTCCTGGTCTCCCGGATGCGCGAGCACTGGGTGCACCACGGGGACGCGCGCGCCGCCATCCGGGAGGGCTTCGGTGCCAGCGCCCGGGTGGTCACGGCGGCGGCGCTCATCATGGTGGCGGTCTTCGCCTCCTTCGTCCCGCACGGCGACTCCTCGGTGAAGCCGATGGCCTTCGGCCTCGCGGTCGGGGTGCTCGTCGACGCCTTCCTGGTGCGGATGACGCTCGTGCCCGCGGTGCTGGCCCTGCTGGGGGAACGGGCCTGGCGGCTGCCGGGCTGGCTGGAGCGGCGCCTTCCCTCGATCGACGTCGAGGGCGAGGGGCTCGCGGACCACCTGGAGCACGAGGAGTGGGTCGCCGAGCACGGTCCCGTCACCGTCCGCGTCGAGGGTCTCGGCGTCGACGACCCCGTGACCGGGTCCCCGTTTCTCGACGGGGTCGACGTCGTCGTACGCCCCGGGGAGCTGGAGGTGCTCGAGACCGAGCCGACCGGCCGTCGGGCGCTGCTGGCCGTGTTGTCGGGGCGGCTACGCCCGGACCGGGGGACCGTCGTGGTGCTGGACCGGCTCGTGCCGGCCGAGTCCGCCGCGGTGCGGTCCCGGGTCGCCCCCTCCGCGCACGTGCCGCCGGTCGACGTACGCCGTACGTCGCCGCTGCTCCTGCTCGACCTCGCCGAGGTGACCGCCGTCGATGCGGCTGCCATCCGGGCCCACCTCGACGCGGGGTCGGCCGTGGTGGTCGCCGGCGGCCCCGGCACGGGCGCCGCGCTGGAGCCTGAGCCGTCCGACGACCGCAAGGAGGCGTTGTTGTGAGCCGTCTGTCGATGCGTGGAGCCGTGTCGGTCGTCCGCGACCACCGCGTGCTGCTCGGTGTGCTGCTGGTGCCGGTGATCCTGGGCGCCCTGATCGTCTGGTCGCTGGGTGACCGCGCCGAGAAGGTCGAGCAGGTGCCGGCGGCCGTGGTCAACCTCGACAAGCCGGTGACCACCAAGGACGGGAAGACGATCTACGCCGGCCGGCTGCTGGCGGCCGGACTCACCTCGCCCACGGATCGGCAGGATGCCGGTCTCGGCTGGGAGCTCACCGACAAGGAGGATGCCCGACGCGGACTCGAGGGCGGGAACTACTACGCAGTCCTGACCGTGCCGAAGGGCTTCTCCAAGACCCTGGCCCGGTCGTTGAAGGGCGCCGATCCCGAGCAGGCGTCCATCACCGTCACCAGCCTGGACGCGAGCTCGACGCTCGTCACCCGGATCAGCGAGCAGGTCGCCCGGGTGTCGGCCGAGCGGCTCGGGCAACGGGTCACCACGAACTACCTCGACACCGTCTTCGGTGAGACCGACACGCTCGCCGGCAAGCTCGGCAAGGCCGCCGACGGGGCCGAGCAGCTCGCCGCCGGCACCTCACGCCTCGGTGACGGCACCGCGGAGCTGGCCGCGGGTCTGCAGGACCTGTCCGGTGGAGCCTCCCGGCTCGCATCGGGCGCCGACCGCCTGGCCGACGGGGCCGAACAGCTCGCCGGCGGCACGAAGAAGCTCGCCGACGGCACCGACCGGCTCGCGGACGGTTTGGGCACCCTGTCCCGACGGACCGACTCCCTGCCGGCGCAGACGGACAAGCTCGCCGACGGTGCAGCGGACATCGCCGACGGCGTCGACGGCTACAGCAAGCTGCTCGAGGGCTGGCAGCAGGCCTGCCAGGACCCCCTGGTCGCCGCCCGGGCCACCCGACTCTGCGTCGCGACCGAGCGGGCCGTCGGCGTGGACGGGTCCCGCGCCGAGAAGTTCCGGCACGGCGCGCACGCCCTCGCCGACGGTGCCCGCCGGCTCGCCGACGGCATGCCGGAGCTCGAGAGCGCGATCGACCAGTCGGCCGGTGGCGCCGGGCGGCTGGCGGGCGGCGCCGACGAGGTCGCGGCCGGTGCGGCCAGGCTCTCCGCCGGCACGACGCGACTGGCGGGCGGCGCCGAGCGGCTGGCCGGCGGTGCGGACGAGGCCTCGTCCGGAGCGCAGCGGCTGGCGGACGGCACCGACGAGCTCGGCGCCGGGTCGCAGCAGCTCGCACAGGGCCTCGACAAGGGCGCCGACGCCATCCCCGCCTACGACGACCAGGAGCGCAAGGACCTCGCCGACGTCATCGCGGAGCCGGTCGTCTCCGATGCGGACCAGGAGGGGCAGACGCCCGACGGCCGGACCCAGGTCGCCCCGGGGGTGATCGCGTTCGTGCTGTGGCTGGGTGGGTTCGCCACCTACCTGGTCCGGCCCGCGCTGTCCGCACGTCGGCTGGATCGGCCGACCTCGGCGACCCGGCTGGCGTTCGCCGGGTTGCGCCCGGCCCTGGCGATCGGCGCGGTGCAGGCGTTGCTGGTCTTCGCCACGATGCTGGTGCTCGGCGCCGACCTGGCCTCGCCGGTGTCCTCGCTGGCGCTCATGGTGCTGGCGGCTCTCGGATTCGCCGCGGTGAACCAGGCATTCGTCGCAGTGCTGGGCCGGCGGCGTGGATGGCTGTGGATCATCGCCTTCACCGGGCTCCAGGTCGTCACTCTGGGCGGCGTCATCCCGCTCGACACGGCTCCATGGCCGTTGCAGCTGCTCAACGGCGCGCTGCCGATGCCGGCTGCCGCCAACGGGCTGGAAGTCACCGTGCTCGACGGCCCGGGGTCCGTCGCCGCGGCCATCGCGGTCCTGGTGGCCTGGGCGCTGGTCGCCTTCGGGGTCACGGTGCTGGCGGCCCGCAAGGCGCAGCAGGTCCACGTGGAGGACATCGTCGCCGAGCCGGCGCATCCTGCCCGCACCTGACCGCCGGAGTCCGGGCGGGTCGGCGGTGGGGGGACGCGACCGCGCGGCGGTGGAGGTGCGGGGCGCCGAACAGCTGGGACAGGGCGTGGGCACGCTTGAACACCAGGTGGGCGTCGTGCTCCCAGGTGATCGCGATCCCGCCGTGCAGCTGGATCGTCTCCGCGGCCACCTGGGACAGCGCATCGGAGCACCACGCCTTTGCCACCGACGTACGGCGGACCAGGTCCGTCTCCGAGGAGGCGACCGAGGACGCGTCCGAGGAGGCGCCCGAGGAGACGACTGCGAAGGCAGCGTCCATGGCGGCGCTCCGGGCGGTCTCCACGAGGACGAGCATGTCGGCCATCCGGTGCTTGAGCGCCTGGAAGGACCCGATCGGGCGACCGAACTGCTCGCGCTCCTTGCTGTAGCCGACGGTCATGTCGAGGCCGCGTTGGGCGACGCCGACCTGCAGGGCCGCGACCGCCGCGCACCCCACCGCGTGCACCTCGCGGAGAGCGCCGGTGACGTCGCCGCCGATCCGGCGCCCTCGGACCTGCTGCAGCTGCACCGTCGCGAGCCGCAGGGTCAGGTCCATCGCGGGGGTGTGGGTGCGGTCCAGCATGTCGGCGTCGACCGGCACCTCGAAGAGCCCGGTCCCGTCCTCGGTTGCCGCCGCCACCAGGAGCACCTCGGCCGTGTCGCCGTGCAACACCCTCGCCACCGTCCCGGTCAGCAAGTCGCCGTCGGACCGCACCATCGGCGGGGCCTCGGGCGTCCCGCCGACTCCCGACCAGGCGAGCGTCGCGACGGATCCGGCGGCCACGGCGGGCAGCAGGCGCGCGCACGCCTCGTCGTCCCCGGTCCGGAGCAGGGCCTGGGTGGCGAGCGTCCCTGCCAGCAAGGGGGAGGGGGTCAGCGCGTAGCCGAGCTGCTCGAGGACCACCGCCGTCTCCAGGAAGCCGAACCCTGCTCCGCCGTACTCCTCGGGGAGGCCGAGGGCAGCGACCCCGACCTGCTCGCAGAGCAGCTGCCACAGCTTCTGGTCGTAACCACAAGAACTCTCCGCCGCCGCGCGTACGGCGCCGCTGTCGCTGCGCTTGGCGAGCAGGGACTCCAGCATCGACCCGAGCTCGCGCTGCTCCTCGGTCCAGCGCAGCTCGTTCACCAGCGCTCACCCCGCTCCAGCGCGTCGAGCACGCGGGCGCGGTGGAAGGAGGGGGTGCCCCACGCCGACACCAGGGCCCGCACCTTGAGGATCCACAGGGACAGGTCGTGCTCCTCGGTGTAGCCGATGGCGCCGTGCAGCTGCAGCGCGGTGCGGGCGGCGAGGTAGGCCGCGTCGGCGGCGGCCACCTTCGCTGCGGAGACGTCACGGGCGGCTCGCGGGGTGACGATCGACAGCGCCGCCCCGTGGACGAGCGGGCGGACGAAGTCCAAGGCGATGCGGACGTCCGCGGCCTCGTGCTTGAGGGCCTGGTAGGAGCCGATCTGCCTGCCGAACTGCTTGCGCTGTCCGAGGTACTCCACGGTCTGCCCCAGCAGGTGTTCACCGAGGCCCAGGAGCTGCGCCGCGGAGGCCAGCGCGGCGAGGTCGAACGCGTCCCGCCTCGCGCGGGAAGCCACCTCGACCGGCGCGTCCGGGGTGACTTCGAAGAGCCGTCGTGCGGGGTCCACCGACCTGCGCTGGGTCCCTGGTGCCGCGGTGTGCACGGCGGAGTCGTCGACGACGTACACGTGCTCGGCCACATCCGCGTCCAGCGCGACCGGCGAGTGCCCGACCACCCGTGCCGTGCCCACGGCCCCCTCCGCCAGCGAGGTGACCACGTCGGGGGCGGCGTCGGCCAACAGCACCGGCAGGTACGCCGCGGACTCCACCCACGGTCCCGGTACGGCGTAGGCACCGAGCGCCTCGAAGGCCACGACGAGGTCGACGGCCGAACCGCCGAGACCCCCGGCGTCCTCCGGCACGACGAGGCCGCTGATGCCCTGGTCGGCCAAGCGCTTCCACAGTGCCAGCCCGGCCGTCGTGTCGTCCTCGGCCCAGGCACGCACCGCGGTGACGACGTCCCCGCCCTGCAGCAGGTCGGCGAGCGCGGCGGCGAAGCCGCGCTGCTCGTCCGTCAGCGTGAACCTCATCTGTTGGCCCCCTTGGGCTCGCGGGGGAGTCCGAGGACCCGCTCGGCGATGATGTTGCGCTGGATCTCGTTGGTGCCGGCGTAGATCGGGCCGGACAGCGAGAACAGGTAGCCGTCCACCCACGGCGCTGACGGTCCCTCGCGGAGCTCGGCGTCAGGCCCCAGCAGGTCGAGCGCGGTCTCGTGCAGCGCGATGTCGAGCTCGGACCAGAACACCTTGTTCACCGAGCCCGCGGCGCCCATCTCTCCTCCTGCGGAGAGCCGGGTGACCGTGCCCCAGGTGTAGAAGCGGTAGGCGTTCGCGGCGATCCAGGCGTCGACCACGCGGTCCCGTAGCTCGGGCCCGTCGGCGCCGCGGTCGCCCCACAACGACACCAGTCGGTCGGCCGCCGCGCAGAACCGGCCGGGGGAGCGCAGGGACAGGCCGCGCTCGTTGCCGGCGGTGCTCATCGCGACCCGCCACCCGTCCCCTGGGGCGCCGAGCACGTCGGAGTCGGGGACGAAGACGTCGTCGAAGAAGACCTCCGCGAAGCCGGGCTCGCCGTCGAGCTGGGCGATCGGCCGGACGGTCACCCCGGCGGCGTCGAGCGGGAAGAGGAAGTACGTGAGCCCCTGGTGCCGTTCGGCATCGGGGTCCGAGCGGAACAGGCCGAATCCCCAGTGCGCGTACGTCGCCCGTGAGCTCCAGGTCTTCTGACCGTTCAGCAGCCACCCGCCGCGGGCCTCGTCGCGCCGGGCCGCCGACCGGATGCCGGCCAGGTCGCTGCCGGCCTCCGGCTCCGACCAGCACTGCGCCCAGATCCGCTCACCGGTGGCCATCGTCGGCAGGAACCGATCCTGCTGGTCGGGAGTCCCGTGCTCGAAGAGGATCGGCGCCAGCAGGAAGATCCCGTTCTGGCTGACCCGGCCGGGGGCGCCGGCGCGGTAGTACTCCTCCTCGAAGATCACCCACTCGACCAGGGACGCTTCGCGGCCGTGGTACTTCTCCGGCCACGACACCACCGCCCAGCGGGCCTCGGCCAGCTTGGCCTCCCACTCCTGGTGGGCCGCCCACCCGTCCCGGGTGTCCATGGACGGGAGCGGCTCGGCCGGCACGTTGGCGGCCAACCACTCCCGGGCCTCCGCCTGGAAGGCCAGCTCGGCGTCGGACAGGTCGAGGTTCATGCGCGCAGCTCTCGTTTGAGGATCTTGCCGGCCAGGTTGCGGGGGAGGGCGTCGACGAACTCCACCTGGCGCGGCACCTTGAAGTTCGCGACCCGCTCCTTGAGGTAGGTGACGACGGCGTCGCTGTCTATCCCCGAGCCAGACCTTCGTACGACGTAGGCCTTGCCGACCTCGCCGAGCCGCTCGTCGGGGACGCCGACGACGGCGGACTCCACGACGCCGTCGAGCCGGGCGAGCACCTGCTCGACCTCGGCCGGGTAGACGTTGAACCCGCCCACGAAGAAGACGTCCTTGAGCCGGTCGGTGATCTTCAGGTAGCCGGCGTCGTCGAGCCGGCCGATGTCCCCGGTGTGCAGCCAGCCGTCGGCGTCGACGGCCTCCGCGGTGGCCTCAGGGTCGTCGAGGTAGCCGAGCATCACCGTGTCGCCACGGAACAACACCTCGCCCTCCCCGCCGGCCGGCAGCGGGTCGTTCGTGCCCGGCCTGGCCACCCGCAGCTCGAGGCCGGGGACGACGCGGCCGCAGGTGCCGGCGACCAGCCCCGGCGGGTCGCCGCGGCGGCACATGGTGCCGACGACGCACTCGGTCATCCCGAACGCGGTGAGCACCAGGTCGAAGCTGAGCTCGGTCTGCATCCGCTCGACCAGCGCCACCGGGACGACCGCGGCGCCGGTCACCGCGAACCGCAGCGAGGACAGGTCGTGCGACGAGCGGTCGGGTGCCTCAAGGAGCGCCTGGTAGATCGCCGGGGCGCCGGGCAGCACGGTGATCCGGTGCTGCTCGATCAGCTGCATCATCCGCGAGGTGTCGAACACCGCCATCGGCACGACCGTGGCACCGGTCAGCAGGCTCACCAGGATGCCGGCCTTGTAGCCGAACGAGTGGAAGAACGGGTTCACCACCAGGTAGCGGTCCTCGGCGTCGACCTCGCCGAGCTCGCCCCAGGTGCGCGCCACGGCGACCGTCTGCCGGTGCGCGGTGCGGGCGCCCTTGCTGCGCCCGGTGGTCCCGGAGGTGAAGAGGATGTCGGCGACGTCGTCGGGGGAGACCACGTCGGCGCGCGCGTCCACGTCCGGTCCGCCCGGGACGTCATGCGAGCTGGCTGTCGGGGCCGCCGCATCGTATGACGTCTCCGGGTCGGGGACCGCGTCGTCGACCCGGAGGACGGTCGGCAGCGCAACGCCGGCCTCCTCGGCGGCCGCCGACAGCTCGGCGACCTGCGACCGGTCCAGGAACCCGTCGGCCACCACGACGATCTGCGCGCGGACCCGGGACAGCACGTCGACCACCTCGTGGCCGGTGTAGCGGGTGTTGAGGGGGACGAGCACCCCGCCGGCGTACGACACCGCCAGCGCCGCGACCTCCCACCGCCAGGTGTTCGGCGCCCAGACCGCCACCGGTTCGCCCGGCTCGAGGCCCAGCCGGGCGTAGCCGCGTGCGGTCTCCCGGACCAGCTCCAGGAGCCGGGCGAAGGAGACCGTCGTGGCGCCGTCGACGATCGCCGGGTGGTCACCGAAGCGCTCCGCCGCGGCGCGGACCGCGGCCGGAAGCGTGTGCGGCTCAGCAGTGCTCATCGGTTCCCTTCTCCGCCGTTCCATGGGTCCCAAGCAAGTGCTTGGTAGGCTAGTCTACGAACGCCCCGCCCGTCGACCCAGGAGGCCTGCCCGTGGCTGACCGCGACGCCCAGCAGCAGGCCCAGCAGCAGTCGGACGCCGCCTTCCGCGCGGAGGTCCGCGACTGGCTGGCCGACAACCTCACCGGCGACTTCGCCGGCATCCGCGGGAAGGGCGGCCCCGGCAGCGAGCACGAGGCCTTCGACGAGCGTCGTGCGTGGGACCGGCACCTGGCGGCGCACGGCTGGACCTGCATCGGCTGGCCGGAGCAGTACGGCGGTCGCGGACTGAGCCTGGCCCAGCAGGTGATCTTCCACGAGGAGTACGCCCGCGCCGACGCACCCGCCCGGGTCAACCACCTCGGCGAGGAGCTCCTCGGCCCCACGCTCATCGCCTTCGGCACCGACGAGCAGAAGAACCGGTTCCTCCCGCCGATCCGCGCAGTCGAGGAGCTGTGGTGCCAGGGCTACTCCGAGCCCGGGGCCGGCTCGGACCTGGCGGCGGTCTCGACGAGGGCACGCCGGGACGGCGAGGCGTGGGTCGTGGACGGGCAGAAGGTCTGGACCTCGATGGCGCATCTCGCGGACTGGTGCTTCGTCATCGCCCGCACCGAGCCTGGGTCGCAGCGCCACCGTGGGTTGTCCTTCCTGCTGGTGCCGATGGACCAGGAGGGCGTCGAGGTCCGGCCCATCGAGCAGCTGACCGGGACCTCGGAGTTCAACGAGGTGTTCTTCTCCGGCGCACGCACCGAGGCCGACCTCGTCGTGGGGGAGCCGGGCGAGGGGTGGCGCGTCGCGATGGGGCTGCTGGGCTTCGAGCGAGGCGTGTCCACCATCGGGCAGCAGGTCGGCTTCGCCCGCGAGCTCGCGGGTGTCGTGGCGCTGGCCAAGGAGAACGGCGCCTACGACGACCCCGCGATCTTCGACCGGCTGGCGTCCGCGCAGGTCGGCCTGGAGGTGATGCGCGCCAACGCCCTGCGCACGTTGGCCGAGAACCTCTCCGACCGAGGCGTGGACCGGGGTCAGGACAACATCGCCAAGCTGGTGTGGGCCGACTGGCACAAGAACCTCGGCGCGCTGGCCATGGACGTCCTCGGCTCGGACGGGCTCGTTGCTCGCAGCTCTCCTCGTGACCTGGACACCTGGCAGCGCCGCTACCTGTTCACCCGTGCCGACACCATCTACGGCGGCTCGGACGAGATCCAGCGCAACATCCTGGCCGAGCGGGTGCTCGGCCTGCCCCGCGAGCCCAAGGGAGCCGCCCGATGACGCCAGTGACCACCAGACCGGAGCAGGCTGCTCCGGCCTACGTCCCCGGACACCAGCTGCTGGACGGCAAGGTCGTCGTGGTGACGGCCGCCGCCGGGGCGGGCATCGGCGCAGCCGTGGTCCGCCGTGCGTTGGAGGAGGGGGCGCGGGCCGTCGTGCTCGGGCGACACCCACGAGCGGCGCCTCGCCGAGGCGGCGGAGTCCCTGGGCAAGGAGTTCGGCGCGGACCGGGTGACCGCGCTGGTGTGCGACGTGACGGTGGAGGACCAGGTCACCGCGCTGCTCGACGCCGCCGACCCCTTTGGCGGGGTCGACGTGATGGTCAACAACGCCGGTCTCGGCGGCACCGCCAACGTGCTGGAGATGACCGACGACCAGTGGAGCAAGGTCCTCGACATCACGCTCACCGGCACCTTCCGGTGCGTGCGGGCCGCCGGCAACCGAATGGTCGCCGCTGACAAGAAGGGCGTGATCGTCAACAACGCCTCGGTGATCGGCTGGCGGGCCCAGGAGGGGCAGGCGCACTACGCCGCGGCGAAGGCCGGTGTCATGGCCCTCACCCGGAGCGCAGCCATGGACCTCGCCCCGCACGGCATCCGGGTCAACGCGGTGTCGCCGAGCCTGGCGATGCACCCGTTCCTGGCCAAGGTGACCTCCGACGAGCTGCTCGCCGAGCTCAAGCAGCGCGAGGCCTTCGGGCGGGCGGCGGAGCCGTGGGAGGTGGCGAACGTGATGGTCTTCCTCGCCAGCGAGTACTCGTCGTACCTGACCGGTGAGGTCCTGTCCGTGAGCAGCCAGCACCCGTGATGGTCTCGACAGGCTCGACCAACGGCTCGCGTCGCGACGAGCTGCTCCGGATCGCCGGAGCGCTCTTCGCCGAGCGCGGCTTCAAGAACACCACGGTCCGCGACATCGCCGACGCCGCGGGGATCCTGTCCGGCAGCCTCTACCACCACTTCGACTCCAAGGAGTCGATGGTCGACGAGCTGCTGAGCACCTTCCAGACCGGGTTGTTCACGACGTACGACGAGATCGTCGGCTCCGACCTCGACGCGCGGTCGAAGGTCGACGCCGTGGTCCGGGCGTCCTTCGCGGCGATCCACGCCCACCACGACGAGGTGGCGATCTTCCAGGGCGACTCGGCGTACCTGATGACGTTCGAGCGGTTCGCCTACCTGCGGGAGCACAACGCGCGCTTCCGCACGATGTGGCTGGACCTGCTCCGGGACGGCATCGCGACCGGCGCGCTGCGCAGCGACCTCGACCCCGAGCTCACCTTCCGCTTCATCCGTGACACGGTCTGGGTGGCGGTGAACTGGTACCGCCCGGGCGGCGAGCTCACCGCGCAACAGGTCGCCGACCAGTACCTCTCGATCCTCTTCGACGGGCTCACGCCCCGCAGCTGAAAGGAACACCATGCCCGAGGCCTACATCGTCGAAGCCGTCCGGACACCGGTCGGCAAGCGCAACGGCTCGCTCGCGGGCATGCACTCCGCGGACCTCGGCGGGCACGTGCTGTCGGCGCTGATCGACCGCAGCGGCGTCGACCCCGCCGCCGTGGACGACGTGATCATGGGCTGCTGCGACACGATCGGCTCGCAGGCCGGTGATGTCGCGCGTACGGCGTGGCTGGTGGCCGGGCTGCCCGACCACGTCCCGGGGGTGACCATCGACCGGCAGTGCGGCTCCTCGCAGCAGGCGGTGCACTTCGCGGCCCAGGGCGTCATGTCCGGGACCCAGGACCTGGTCGTCGCCGGGGGAGTGCAGAACATGTCGGCGATCCCGATCTCGGCGGCGATGCTCGTCGGCCAGCAGTACGGGTTCACCACGCCGTTCGCCGAGTCGCCCGGCTGGCTCAAGCGCTTCGGCGACCAGGAGGTCAGCCAGTTCCGCAGCGCCGAGATGATCGCCGGCAACTGGGGCATCTCCCGCGCGTCGATGGAGGAGTTCGCCTACCGCAGCCACCAGCAAGCCCTCCGGGCGATCAACGAGGGCAGGTTCGACCGCGAGATCGCGCCCGTGGGCGACTTCGCGGTCGACGAGGGTCCGCGGCGTGACACGACGCCGGAGAAGATGGCGGGGCTGCGCACCCTGGTGCCGGACGGGCGGATCACCGCCGGTGTCGCCTCGCAGATCAGCGACGCGGCCTCGGCGATGCTCATCGCCTCCGAGGCGGCGGTCCGCGAGCACGGGCTGGAGCCGCGGGCCCGGATCCACCACCTGTCGGTGCGCGGCGACGACCCGGTGTGGATGCTGACCGGACCGATCCGTGCGACCCAGCACGCCCTGGAGAGGACGGGGATGTCGGTCGACGACATCGACCTGTTCGAGTGCAACGAGGCGTTCGCGTCCGTCGTGCTCGCCTGGATGAAGGAGACCGGCGTGGATCCCGAGCGGGTCAACGTCAACGGCGGGGCGATCGCGCTGGGCCACCCGATCGGCGCCACCGGCACCCGGTTGATGACCACGCTGCTGCACGAGCTGGAGCGCACCGGCGGCCGTTACGGGCTGCAGACGATGTGCGAGGGCGGCGGGCAGGCCAACGTCACGATCATCGAGCGGCTGTAGGCACTCCGGTCCTCGGACGGACGCCGACTTGACCAGGGTCGCCGGCCGGCCCGGGCAGCGGGCTAGGGTCGCGCGATGATCGATCGGAGCGACGTCGAGGACGCCTGGCGGCGGGTCCGCACGCTGGTACGCCGGACGCCGGTGCTCGAGGTCGACGCCGACGAGCTCCGCGCTGACGAGGTCGGTGCGCCCGTGCTGTTCAAGCTCGAGCACCTCCAGCACACGGGCAGCTTCAAGGCACGCGGCGCGCTGAACCGGGTGCTCTCGGCCCAGGAGAGCGGGGCGCTGGACCCTTCGGTCGGGCTGGTCGTCGCCTCCGGAGGGAACGCCGGTCTGGCCAACGCCTACGCCGCCGCGCGGCTCGGCGTGCCGGCCGTGGTGTTCGTCCCCGAGGCGGCCCCGCCCGTCAAGGTCGCCCGGCTCGAGGCGTACGGCGCCACCGTGGTGGCGGCCGGGAACGAGTACGCAGCGGCCCACGCAGCCGCCCAGGAGCACGTACGGCGGACCGGGGCGCTGTACTGCCACGCCTACGACCAGCCCGAGATCGCCGCCGGGGCCGGGACCCTGGCGCTCGAGCTGTCCGAGCAGGCGCCGACGGGGATCGACACGGTCGTGGTGGCTGTCGGCGGGGGAGGACTGATGGCGGGCGTCGCCGCCGCGCTGGATCGCCAACGTGTGCGGGTCGTCGGCGTCGAGCCGGAGTCGGCGCCCACGCTCCGGGCTGCCCTCGACGAGGGCGCGCCGACGGACGTGGTGGTCTCCGGCGTGGCCGTGGACTCCCTGGGTGCCAGGCGGGTCGGAGAGATCGCGTTCGACGTCGCCCGCCGTACCGGGGTGCGGAGCGTGCTGGTCGACGACGCGGCGATCGTCGCCGCCCGGGCCCTGCTCTGGGACCAGTGGCGGATCGTCGTCGAGCACGGTGCGGCCACGGCGCTGGCCGCGCTCACCTCCGGCGCCTACGTCCCGGAGCCGGGCGAGCGGATCGCCGTCGTGCTCTGTGGAGCCAACACCAGCCCCGCCGACCTCTGAGGAGCGCGGGCGGGAGAGGCCCCGGAGACCCGGGGGTCAGGCGCGTCTGCGGCGCAGCCGGCCGAGAACCGCGGACAGCGCGACCGCTCCGCCGACCATCCCCAGCGGAACGACCGAGCCGGAGAGCGGCGCCGGGTCGGCAGCGGCCGTCGTCTCGACGCTCGGCCTGCCGGGCAGCTGGACCCGGTAGACGTCCAGTCCCCGCACCAGGTCGATCGAGTACACGATGTCGGTGCTGCGACGGGTCTGCACGCCGTTCTTGTAGACCGGCACCCACATCGCGTCCCACACCTCGGAGGCGCCCCACAGCGAGTAGCCGTAGGACTTGATGTGCCGGGCGTCGCGGACGTCCAGGATCTGGGTGCCGCCGCCGTAGAAGCCCGCGGCCACCAGGCCCCCCGGCCGGAAGTCGAACCAGTGCGAGGAGCAGAAGGCTCCCTGCGGCGACGGGAAGTTGCCCAGGTCGGCGAGCTCGACCTTGTCCAGCGGCACGATCTGGGCCTTGCGGCCGTTCAGCCGCTTGACCCACCAGGTCTGGAAGGAGCCTGCCTTGCTGCAGTCGGTCTGCTCGTAGTCCTCCTCGGTGACGAGCAGGACGTTGCCGTTGCGCACCGACGGCTTCGTCATCGGCCGGAAGCGCTTGGCGTTCGGGCGGAAGGAGTTGTGCAGGATGAAGTCGTTCCAGCCGGCGTAGTCGGGGTCGTCCCCGCGTCCGGCCTTGCCGGTGGTGGTGATGAGCCTCGGGTGGGCCGGGTGGTCGGTGTTCCACATCGAGGCGCCGTTCCAGCCGGTGTGAGTGCCGATGCCCGCGGCGTCGAAGTTCCACTTGTGGCCCGACGTGGGAGACGTGAACGGCTGCACGCCGTCCTTGCCCCGGTCCGCGTCGACCTCGTGCGGCTTGTCGAGGTTCTTCAGGTTGAAGACGCTGAACCCGCCGTTGCTGTCCCCGGCGCTGTAGGCGAACCGGCAGTCGGTCTCGTGGACGCAGGCCACCGTGTGGGTGCTGGTCGTGCCCGGCGTCCTGGACCGGATCGTGGGCGCGGAGGGATCGGTGACGTCGACGACGATGAGCTCGTTGCCGCCGACGTTGACGTGCTGCGGGTCGTCGGGGGAGGCCTGGACGGAGTCGACGCCGATGAGCGCGAACCGCTCGACGCCGTCCTTGGTCCGGCGCTCGCCGCAGTTCATCGCCTCGTTCTCGAACAGGGCGTTCGGCAGCGTGCCCGCCATCGTCGGCTCGGCCGGGTCGCTGACGTCCCACACCTGCACCGTGTTGGCGCCGCTGGTGACGAAGATCGGCGCTGTCTTCATGAAGCAACCGGAGATGCCGGCCTGGCCGGGATGCACGCCGACGTGGGCGACGGTCGGGCTCTCGTACGCCGTGGCGGTGGCCGACCGGCTGAGCGACTGCCGGTGGGCGTCGAGGTCGTCGGTGGAGGCCTGGGCAGGAGCGGCGACCGCGAGGGTCGTGCCCAGCGCGGCCGCGGCTGCGAACGTGATGAGTGGGATGCGCACGACTGTCCAACGACGGGCTGCCGGATGGGTCACACACCGCTCGGGGGCGGGCCGGCCTAACCGGCTGGGTCGCCGCTCGTTGGGACGGTGACCGCCTGTTCTCCGGCCCTCTCCGCCGGACCACGCCAGATCGGAAGACCTCTGATGGACCTGCGTGCCACCTCCCGACCGCTCGTCGCCGTCGCCGCACTCGCCGCCTTGCTGGCCGCTGCCCCGGCCGGCGCAGCCACCCCCGCCGGCTCCCTCGCGGCGTCGACCCACGACGTGCTCATGCCGTCGCTGGTCGACCACCTCGACGAGGTCGGCGCCGACACCGCCGTGCGTGTCATGGTCCAGGCCGGTGGTGACATCGGCGCCGCGAAGTCCGCGGCCCGCGCTGCCGGTCTGCTGCCCGAGACCTCCCTCGACGAGGTCGGCGTCGCGGTCGCGGTCGGTACGCCGGCCCAGGTGAGCGCACTCGCCGGGCTCCCCGGCGTGACCCGCGTCGACTGGGCCGACGAGGAGCTGACCGCGTTCACCGAGACCTCCCACCAGGCGACGCGTGCGATCCCGGTGCAGGACGGTGCCATCGACATCGACGGGGACGGCACCCTGGACGGCTTCGACGGCACCGGCATGGGCGTCGCCATCGTCGACTCCGGCACCGACGGCACGCACCCGATGTTCGCCGACGAGAACGGCGACTCCCGGGTCAAGCGCAACATGAAGGTCGTCTGCTCGGACGCCCTGCCGGTCCTCACCGGGATCTTCGTGGACGACCCGTACGGCACCGCGGACAGCTGCGCCGTGGACGCCACGGCGGTCAACGACACCGACACCACGTCGCTGGGCGGTCACGGGACCCACGTGACGGGCATCGCCGCCGGCTCCGTCGTCACCGACTCCACCGGCCGCGAGCTGCGCGGCGGCGCGCCAGGGGCCGACATCTACTCCGTCAGCACCGGTGCGACGTTGAGCATCTACGGCGGGACGCTGGGGCTCTACTGGGTCCTGCAGCACCACGAGGACCCCTGCGGGGACGGGTCGTGCGCGCCCGTCGTGGTGGTCAACAACTCGTGGGGTCCCAGTGGCGGCGGCGAGTTCAGCGCGGACGCGCCCCAGGTTCTCGTCCAGCGCCAGCTGGTGTCCGAGGGCGTCACCGTCGTCTGGGCGGCCGGCAACGACGGTGGCGACGGCAGCACCACGATGACGAACCCGTACTCCGTGGACCCGACCCCGGGCGTCCTCTCGGTGGCCAACTACGACGACGCCGACACGGGCAGCCGCGACAACGCGCTCGCCCCCTCCTCCTCGCGCGGTGAGGCCGGCCGCCCGTCGACCTACCCGGACATCTCGGCGCCGGGCACCAACATCACCTCCGCCTGCCGCCCGTACCTCCCGATCTGCTCCACCGGAATGGACACCGCAGACCCGAACTACAACACCATCAGCGGGACGTCCATGGCCGCCCCGCACATTGCCGGCTACGTCGCGTTGCTGCAGCAGGTGGCGATGGCGCAGTCCGGCCAGCTCCTGTCGCCGGCCGCGGTGGAGGACCTGATGCTCGACACCGCCCACCAGTTCGGGACGCGCACCTACGAGACCGACACCCGCAACCCCGACAGCAGCACCGGTACGTCGTTCGACGCCGGCCACGGGCTGGTCGACGTGCTGGCCGCCGTGGAGCGGCTGACGGGGCAGACCGCGGACGTCCAGTCGAGCCAGGCCTGCCCCGTCGACGGTCGCTTCACCGACGCCGAGGGCGATGCCACCGGCGCACTGGGGAACGACTCGCCGGGTCCGGACGCCACGGGCGTGGACATCACCGAGGCATGGTTCAGCACCGACCCGGCCACCAGCGACGTCACCTTCCACTGGACGGTGAGCGACCTCGCGGAGAGCCCCGGCGGCCTGGAGGGCACCGGCGAGTACTTCGACGCCAACTTCAGCCTCGGGGGCGGCGGGTACTACCTCCAGGCGATCCGCACCCTCGAGGACGGCGAGTCGTTCAGCCTCGGCAGGTTCGAGACGACCCGGACGACCCTCGCCGACGGACTGCCGGGGTCCTTCGACCCGGCCACCGACGAGGTCACCGTGACCCTTCCCGCGCAGCTGTGGGCCGAGCTGGGGCTGCCGGGCAGCGTCTCGTCCGGCGAGGAGATCGCGGGCGTCTCGATCGTCGGTCGCCGCTCCCTCGTGGTGCTGGTGCCCGACGCCGACACCGCCACGAGCGGCTGCGCCTACACGATCGGGGCGGAGAACGCCGCAGCGGTCAACGCCGCCCCGGAGATCACCTCGGCGACCGTCACGACCGGCAAGGGGAAGCCGAAGGTGGGCGACCCGCTGGCGTTCAGCGCCACCGCCACGGACGCCGACGGCGACGCGTTGCAGTACACGTGGGACTTCGGTGACGGCAGCACCGGCACCGGCGCGCTCGTGGAGCACGCCTACGACGCCTCCGGCACCTACACCGCCGTCGTCACCGTGAGCGACGGCCTCGACACCACGACCGGCACTGTGACCGTGACGGTGAAGGGCAAGCCCGCGCGCTGACGCCCCGGCGCCCGTGGGTCACCAGGACTGGGCGGTCATGAGCGAGGAGGACATCGCCTCGAGGAGGAACGTGATGTCCTCCTCACGGCAGACCAACGGGGGAGCGAGCCGGATGGTCGACCCGTGGGTGTCCTTCGCCAGGACCCCCCGCTCCAGGAGCAGCTCGCAGAGCTGGCGGCCGCTCAGCAGCTCCGGGTTGACCTCCACGCCGGCCCACAGTCCCCGTGTGCGCACCGTCTTCACCCCGACGCCCACCAGCGCCTCGAGGCCGTCGTGCAGCTGCCGTCCCAGCTTCTGCGACCGTTCCTGGAACTCGCCGGTCGACAGCATGGCGACGACCTCGCGGCCGATCGCGGCGGCCATCGGGTTGCCACCGAAGGTCGAGCCGTGGGTGCCGGGGGTGATCACGCCGAGCACGTCCTGGTCGGCGACGACGGCCGAGACGGGGTAGAGGCCGCCACCGAGCGCCTTGCCCAGGATGTAGGCGTCCGGCACGACGTCCTCGTGGTCGCAGGCGAAGGTGCGGCCGGTGCGGCCCAGGCCGGACTGGATCTCGTCGGCCATCATCAGGACCTGGTGCCGGTCGCAGACGTCCCGGACCTCTCGCAGGTACCCGGCCGGCGGGATGATCACCCCGCCCTCGCCCTGGATCGGCTCGACCAGGACGGCGACGGTGCTGTCGTCGATGGCCGCTTCCAGGGCCGCCGCATTGCCGTAGGGCACCACGACGAAGCCAGGAGTGAAGGGGGCGTAGTGGTGCCGGGCCATCTCGTCGGTCGAGAAGCTGACGATAGTCGTGGTGCGGCCGTGGAAGTTCCCGTCCATCACGATGATCGTGGCGGTGTCCTCGGCGACCCCCTTGACCTCGTAGCCCCACTTGCGGGCGACCTTGATCGCGGTCTCGACGGCCTCTGCGCCGGTGTTCATCGGCAGCACCATCTCCTTGCCGCACAGCTCCGCGAGGTCGCGGGCGAACGGCCCGAGCTGGTCGTTGAAGAACGCCCGGCTCGTGAGGGTGAGCTGCTCGAGCTGCGCGTGCGCCACACCCAGCAGGCGCTGGTTGCGGTGCCCGAAGTTGAGCGCGGAGTAGCCGGCGAGGCAGTCGAGGTAGCGCTTGCCTTCGACGTCGTTGACCCAGGCGCCGTCGCCCGAGGTGAGCACGACGGGCAGCGGGTGGTAGTTGTGGGCGGCCCACTGCTCGGTGAGCTTGATGTGCTCGGGGGAGCCGAGCGCGCCGGGGGGCGGCGTGGCGGTGTGCGCGGTCATGTGCCTATGAGAACACTCGATCTGGGTAGGGACATGACCGGGACGTCCCGGGACACGCTGTCAGGGGTCGCGTGGCGCCCCGACCAGCAGACCCCAGGCGACAAGGAGGTGGCGGTGGCCCTGGCTCGACTGCTCGACGCCCGGCGCGGGCCGGAGCAGCTCGTGCTGGTGCGGCACGGTGAGAGCTGCGGCAACCTGGCCGACGCCGAGGCCCGCCGACGAGGTGCCGAAAGGCTCGACCTCTCCGAGCGCGACGCGGACGTCGAGCTCTCCGACACCGGTCGCCGGCAGGCCGACGCGGTCCGTGACTGGCTCGCCGGGCACCCCGAGCTGCGGCCCGACGTGGTGCTGAGCTCGCCGTACCGGCGCGCGGCCGAGACGGCGGAGCGGGCCGTCGACGGACTGGACGTGGACGTCATCCTCGACGAACGGCTCCGCGAGCGGAGCCTCGGCATCCTCGACGGGCTGACCGGCCCGGGGATCCGCTCGACGCACCCGGAGGAGGCGGAGCGGCGGCACAAGCTCGGGAAGTTCTACTACAAGCCCCCGTCGGGGGAGAGCTGGTGCGACGTGGTCTTCCGCATCCGGACGCTGTTCAGCGATCTCCGGGAGACGTTCGACGGTGCGACGGTGTGGATCTTCAGCCATCAGGCTGTCATCGCGAGCTTCCGCTACGTCCTCGAGGGGCTGACCGAGCACGAGCTGATGGAGATCGACCGCACCTCGCACCTCGGGAACGCGTCGATGACCCACTACTGCCGCGGCGAAGGGGGCTACGAGCTGCTGACCTTCGGTGACACCGAGGCGGTCGACGCGAGCACGGCCGGGGTGACCCATGAGGAGCCCCGGCAGTCGGGGCGAGACACGTGACGGGGGCCCGTCCGGAGCTGGTCACCACGCACACGCTGCGGAGCTGGGCGCTGCCGGCACCAGGCGACGGCAAGGAGGCCCGGGGCCGGGTCCTCGTTGTCGGCGGTAGCCGGGAGACACCCGGGTCGCTCGTCCTGGCCGGAGAGGCGGCGCTCCGGGTGGGCGCCGACCCGGCAGGCTCCACCTGGGCGGTGCAGGGCGGCGGACCTGGCCTGGGCGTCTCCGGCTCCGGGGACGTGCAGAGCGGCATCGTGGCCGGCCTCCTGGCACGCGGAGCCACCCCTGCGCAGGCGGCCGTCTGGGGTGGCCACCTGCACGGCCGGGCGGGTGATGCCCTCGCGGTGTCGGTGGGCGAGATGGGCTTCCTCGCCCGGGAGCTGCCCGGATGCCTCCCCGGCCTGCTGGCGCAGCTCGGCTGACGAGGAGCCGCAGTGGGGCGGACGCGTCTCCGGCCGCCGGCGCACCGCCGGCCGGGGGCGCGCCCGCCCACCGACGTCCGTGGCCGGGCGGTGGCGCGGCCCTAGCATGGGCCGACGGCCCGAGGGGAGCGCATGACCGACAGCACCGGCAGCCTGGAGGAGACCGCGCCCCCCGACGTGGGGAGGCACGCGGAGCGGCCCCGCCGTACCCCGCCGCACCACCGGCGCGCCCGCACGCTCGCCGGTGCCCTGGGCGTCACCGTGCTGGGTGCCCTGCTCCCGGGCGCGGGCCACGCGTGGTCGGGTCGCCGCAGCGGGTACGCCGTCCTGCTGCTCACCGGCCTCCTCGCCGGCGGGCTGGCGCTGCACCTCGGGGACCTCCACAGGTTCGTGAACCTGGTGGTCGATCCGGCCAGACTGCGAGCCGCCGCGGTGGCGATCGCCGTGGTCATCGTGCTCTGGGCCGCCCTGGTGGTGTCCTGCTACGTGCTGGTGCGACCGCACGGACTCTCCAGGGTGAAGGAGTCCCTGGGCGCCGTTCTCGTCACGGCGCTGTGCCTGACCCTGGCGGCGCCCGTGGCGCTGGCCTCGCGCTACGCCACGGTCCAGGCCGACCTCGTGACCGACGTCTTCCAGCACAACGAGACCGCGACGGTTCCCGCGGACGTGACCGAGGCCGATCCCTGGGGCGGCCGGGACCGCGTGGGCGTGCTGCTCCTCGGCGGTGACGGCGACGTCGGCCGGGAAGGCATCCGCACCGACACGGTCATCCTGCTCAGCATCGACACCTCCTCCGGCGACACGGTGATGTTCAGCCTGCCGCGGAACATGATGGACGCGCAGTTCCCCGAGGACAGCCCGCTCCACGCGCTGTACCCCGAGGGCTTCACGGGGTACGGCGACCCCTCGAGCTACATGCTCAACGCCGTCTACGGCCAGGTCCCGGCCCTGCACCCCGGCGTGCTGGGGAGCTCCGACAACGAGGGGGCGGACGCCGTCAAGCAGGCCGTGGCCGGCAGCCTGGGTGTCCCGGTGGACTACTACGTGCTCGTGAACCTCTCCGGCTTCCGGGAGATCGTCGAGGCGATGGGCGGGGTGACGGTCAACATCAACGAGCCGGTCGCCATCCAGGGAGACACCGACCGGGGCATCCCCCCGGTGGGCTACCTCCAGCCGGGACCCGATCAGCGGCTGACCGGGTACGAGGCCCTCTGGTTCACCCGGGGCCGTTGGGGATCGGACGACTACCAGCGGATGCTGCGGCAGCGCTGCATGGTCAAGGCGTTGATCGACGAGGCGCAGCCGCTCAACCTGCTGCGCCGCTACGAGGCGCTCGTCGACGCGGGCAAGGACATCGTCCGGACCGATGTCCCGTCTGGCCTGTTGTCGGCGTTCGTCGACCTGGTGCTGCGGGTGAAGGACGCCGACGTCCGGTCGGTCGCGTTCGTCTCGTCGTCGGAGTTCTTCCCCGGGAGCCCGGACTTCGCCTGGATGCAGCAGACGGTGCAGAAGGCGTTGTCCCCGCCGCCGGAGCGGGTCCGGGACACCGGTGGCCGGCCGGGACCGGCCGAGCCGGAGCCCTCGACCGGGAGCGGGGATAACGGCACCGACGGCACCGACGGCACCCCGAGCACAGACCCCGGCGACGCGGTGTCGGTCTCCGACAGCTGCGCTTACCAGCCGGTCAGCTGACCCCGGCAGGCGCTGCCGGGACACCGGACTGCGGGTCGGACGGGCGCCGCCCTCGCACGAGCAGCACGACGCCTGCGGCGATGAACAAGACCAGTACGGCGGCCACGGCGATGCCGAGGATCACCAGGGTGGACAGGCCGGCGCCTTCTTCGGCCACGGCGGTCATGTCGTTCTTCTCGCCGATCTTCGGCTCCCAGACGACGGTGTTGCCGTCGACATCACCGTTGCTCTCGGTGACGTCACCGGGGAACGTCAGCGCGACGCGGAGCTCGGCGCCCTGCAGGAACGCGCTCATGTCGAAGTCCTCGTCGCCGGTGGCGGCCAGGTCGGTCAGGTCCATGTCGCCGGTGAACCGGTACTGGTCGCCCTCGTGGGTCAGCGACCACTCGCCGGGTCCTCCGGTGTCGCCCTCTGAGGAGAACGACTGGTCGAGCTGGTCCATCGAGATGTTGTCCAGGGCGATCTTCTGGCCCACGAAGCCGTCCTGGTCGTAGTCCTCGACGGTCGAGCCTGGAGGGAGCTCGCCCTCGTCGACCTGGGAGTCCTCCTCCGCCATGGCGGCCAGGTCCTTGTCGACCGCGACGATCATCACCCCGTCGACGGTGTCGTCGGAGTTCACGGTCAGGTCCATGTCGAGCTTGAAGCATCCGGAGAGCAGGAGCAGCAGGGCGGCCGTCGCGCTGACGGCCATGGCACGGCACGCGGCACGTCGCATGGCGGGCCTCCTCTGGGTCGGGGCACCTCTGGGTCGGGGCACCTCTGGGTCGGGGCACCTCCATCGTCCCGTCGGCCGTCCGGCGCCCACCAGGACCGGTGGTCGGGAGTTCCCCGGGACTTGGTCATCCGACCAGATCAAACCGGCGCGAAATGGATCGTTCCAGACGGCTCTGGATCGATCCAGACACATTGTGAGGCAGGTCACCCGACCCGTATCGTCGGGAATGCCGACGACGGCCGGCTCGCTCCGCGTTCAAGCATCACGGGGAGGGTCGGCCTGTCGGTCCAGCCGAGTGAGCCGCCTTGTGCAGCTCCCGGAACCCGTCCTCCAACCCGGCGACGAGCACCTCCACGTCGGGGGTGCTGCCCGCGTCGGCGGTGAACCCGAAGAGCAGCCGACCCTCGTAGGAGGTCACGGCCACCCCGATCCGGATCCGGTCCCCGAGCGGGACGTAGGGGTAGGTGGCCAGCATCCGCCGCCCGGCGAGGTACAGCGTCGTGCGCGGTCCCGGGACGTTCGTGGTCACGGTGTTGAGGAACCGGTGCGGCACCCGGAAGGCCACGTGCAGGGCGGACGCCAGGGCCGCCGGCGGCACGAGGTCGGCGAGCTCGGTGACGACCTGACCGGCCTCGGCCTCGTGCGAACGCTTGAGCCGGCGCATCCGGGACGACACGTCGCGGAGCCGGTCGACGGGGTCGGCGTCTTCCACGGGCAGCTCGGCCAGGATGGCCGAGACCCGGTTGTCCGGGGTGCCGTGCTGGTCCTCGTGGCGCACCGACACCGGCACCAGCGTCCGCACCGCGTGCCGGCCGAGGTGCTCCCCGCGGCCCAGCAGCAGGTCGCGGAAGCCGCGGGCGACCGCGGCCAGGACGACGTCGTTCACCGTGCCGCCCAGCGCGGCACGGACCTCGGCGATCTCGGCCAGCGGGACCTCGGTCCACCGGAACAGCCGCTCGCTGTGCAAAGGCCCGTTCAGGGACGAACCACCGACAGGGAGCGTTGCGGTGGCGAACCCGGCCAGGCCCCGCCCGATCGCCCACGCCTGACGCGTGGCCGTCCGGGGGCTGCGGAGCGCGCGGGCGAGTGCCGCAGCCTCGCGGGCCGGCAGCCCGGCACGGCTGCGGACTGCCGAGGCCGCCAGTTGGAGCGCTCCCGGCTCCGGACGCGGCGTCCAGACGTCGACCGGTGCCGGCGAGCCGTCGGGCGTGTGGTCGAACACCGTGGACAGCAGGTCGGTCCCCGAGATGCCGTCCGCCATGCTGTGGTGGACCTTGGTGATCATCGCCCACCGGCCGTCGGCGAGCCCTTCCACCAGCCAGTCCTGCCAGACCGGCAGGTCCCGGTCGAGCGGCTCCGACATCAGCTGGCCCATCAGGTCCTGGAGCTCCGCGATGCCCCCGGGCGCGGGGAGCGCGACCCGGTGCACGTGCTGTCCGAGATCGAAGTCGGGGTAGTCGACCCACACGGGGCGCCCCAGGTTGAACGGCACCGACCGGATCCGCTGCCGGTAGCGGGGCACCAGCGGCAGCTTTCGGGTGATCGCCTCGAGCACCTCGTCCCAGGACGGGACCGGCCCCTCGAAGACCGCCAGGCTGGCGATGTGCATCGAGGCGTGCCCGTCCTCGAGGTGGAAGAAGGTCGAGTCGAGCGGGCTGAGGAACTCCGGCCCGCGGTGAGTGTGCTCGGTCATCGGTCGGTCCTCTCCGCCACACGAGCCGGTGACGAGCCGGGCTCGCCTGCCATCCTTCTCCTCCTGCGGCGGCCGGCCAAGGGCCACGGTCCCGGGAACCGTGCGACTAGCCTCACAGGGTGCCGATGCGGATCCTCGCCACCAAGCCGAACCCCGAGCTCGTCCGGCTGCCGTGGGACGTGCCCCTGCAGGACTGGGACGACGAGCACCTGATCCCCCTGCCCCGGGGCATCTCCCGCCACGTCGTCCGCTTCGTGCGGGTGGGGGAGTACACCTGCGCGGTAAAAGAGACCGACGAGCTCATCGCCCGCCGCGAGTACCACCTGCTCAAGGATCTGCAGAGGCTGGGGCTGCCGACCGTCGTACCCCAGGCGGTGGTGAGCGGCCGCAAGGACCGGGACGGCGAGTGGCTGCCCTGCGCGCTGGTCACCCGGCACCTGAGGTTCTCGCTGCCGTACCGGTCGCTCTTCGCCCGCGGCATGCGCGCCGACAGCCTGCCGGCCCTCATCGACGCCCTCGTCGTGCTGATCGTCCGGTTGCACCTCGCCGGCTTCTTCTGGGGCGACGTGTCGCTGTCGAACGTGCTGTTCCGGCGCAGTGCGGGCGAGTTCGCGGCGTACCTCGTCGACGCCGAGACCGGGGAGCTCAAGCCCACCCTGTCCGAGCAGCAGCGGGACTACGACATCACCGTGGCACGGGAGAACGTCTACGGCGAGCTGCTGGACCTGCAGGCCGGCGACCTCCTCGAGCCGCACTTCGACCCCCTCGACGTGGTGGACATGCTCGGGCAGCGGTACGCCGCGCTCTGGACCGCGCTGACCGAGGCCGCCGAGTTCGACAGCGGGGACATGTGGCGGATCGAGCGGTGGGTCGAGTCCCTGAACGACCTGGGCTTCGACATCGAGGAGATGGACATCGTCACCGAGCCGGGCGGGTCACAGGTGCGCCTGCAGCCGCGCGTGGTGGAGGCCGGGCACCACAGCCGCGAGCTGCGCACCCTCACCGGTCTCGACGTGGAGGAGGCCCAGGCCCGGCGACTGCTCAACGACATCGCCCGCTTCAGTGCGCACATCGGCCTCGGGGCCGACAAGCGCGAGGAGGCGGCGAACCGCTGGCTGCTCGAGATCTACGAGCCGCTGGTCGCGATGGTCCCGCGCGAGCTGCGCGGTCGGCTGGAGCCGGCGGAGGTGTTCCACGAGGTGCTGGTGCACCGGTGGTTCCTGTCCGAGCGCGCCGGGCGCGAGGTGGACATCTTCGACACCGCCCGTGACTACATCGAGACGGTGCTCGTCGCGAAGCCCGAGGAGGCGCTCGCCGCGCCGCCCGCCGAGGACCCGGACGAGCTGCTCATGTGATGAGGCATCATCGGGGCGTGCCACCGACCACTCCCCACCCTCCGTCCACCGGCTCCGGCGTCGTCGGGGCCGAGGGCCGCTACCCGCTCCACGAACGTCCCGCGTTGCCGCTCCGGCTCGGCGGTGCCGATGTCCTCCCCATCGGTCCGCTGCGCATGTACGCCTGCGGCATCACGCCGTACGACGTCACGCACATGGGCCACGCGGCCACGTTCGTCTGGGCGGACCTCGTCGCGTCGCTGGCGCACGCCACCGGCACCGAGGCCGTGGTCGCCCGCAACGTCACCGACGTCGACGACGTGCTGACCCACGCCGCCTGGACCCGCGGGTGGCACTACGACGAGCTGGCGCTGACCCAGGAGTTCCTCTTCGACCGTGACATGAAGGCGCTCGCCGTCGCTCCTCCTGCCATGGCTCCCCACGCGCGTTCCCACGTGCCGGCCGTGATCCGGCTGGCCTCCGCACTGCTCCAGGCCGGGGCCGCCTACGAGGTCGAGGGCTACGTGTACTTCCGGGGCGCCGCCGTCCCCGACGCCGCCGGGATCAGCGCCGAGCGCGCGCTCGAGCTCTCGCGGGCGTACGGCGACCAGCAGCACGCACCGCACCGCGAGTCGGTCTTCGACGTCGCCGTGTGGCGTCCGTCGTCCGAGGAGCACCCGGCGTGGCCCAGCCCCTGGGGATGGGGGCGGCCGGGGTGGCACGCCGAGTGCGCCGCGATGGCCGTGTGCAGCCTCGGGAGCTCCGTGGACGTGCTGCTCGGCGGCTCGGACCTGACCTTTCCGCACCACGCCTACCAGAGCGCCATGGTCGAGGCGGCCACCGGCGTGCTGCCGTTCGCCCAGGCCGTGGTGCACGTGGGTGAGGTCCGGCGAGACGGCGCGAAGATGGCCAAGTCCACCGGCAACCTCGTGCTGGTCCGTGACCTGCTCACCCGACACGCCCCTGCCGCCGTGCGCCTGGCGCTGCTGAACCGTCCGCACGACGAGCCCTGGGAGTGCGAGGAGCGGGTCTTCGCCGAGGCGGGAGGCGTCCTGGAGGAGCTGCGGTCGGTCGCCGGCGACGACGGCACGGCCAGCGGGCGCCACGACGGCGTGCTTCGCGCGCTGGCCACCGGCCTGGACGTCCCGGGAGCGGTTGCCACGGCCCTCGACGACGGGCCGTCCGCTGCCCGGTACCTGCTCGACCTGCTCAAGCTCCGCGGGCTCTGACCCCGCCGGATCAGTCCGCGAGGAGGTCGTGCACCGCCCGGTCCACGTGGTCGCGCGCCGCGTCCTCGTCCTTCGGCAACCGGTCGAGCGCGGGGGCGATCGTCACGTCCGACTCGTAGAGGTCGATGACCCGGGGATTCACGTAGGAGGACCGGCACACGGCGGGCGTGTTGCCCAGGAGCTCAGCAGCGCCGACGATCGCCCCACGGACGACGCGCTTGCGTGCCGTCCGGCTGGAGGCCGGCTTCGCGGAGCGGCTCTGCTCTCCCAGGACGGTCGCGACGTGCACGGTGGCGTGCCAGGTGCGGAAGTCCTTGGCGGTGACGTCGAGGCCGAAGAGGTCCCGGATGTGGTCGTTGATGTCCGAGGCCTGCAGGGGGACCCACGCCCTGCCCGCCTTGAGGCAGAGCAGCTTGTCCTCCCGGCCGCGCCGCCGTGCCATCCGGTCCACGACCCGGCAGAGTGCCGGATCGGTCACGCAGATCTCGTGGTGCACCCCGGCCTTGCCGACGAAGGAGAACACCTGACAGTCGCCGCTGCGGCGCACGTGCCGACGCTCGAGCGTCGTGAGTCCGTAGCTGCCGTTCTGCTCGGTGTAGGTGTCCGAGCCCAGGCGGAAGCACCCGAGGTCGACCAGCCGCACGGCGGCCGCCAGGGCGGTCTCCCGGGTCATCTCGTCCCGGGAGAGCTCCTCCCGCACCTGTGCGCGCACGTCAGGGAGGCGGCTGGCCATCTCCAGCACCCGGTCGAACTTCGCGGCATCCCGCTTCGCCCGCCAGACCGGGTGGTACAGGTACTGACGGCGGCCCGCCTCGTCGGTGCCGACCGCCTGCAGGTGGGCGTTGGGGAAGGGCGAGATCCACACGTCCCGCCAGGCCGGCGGGATGACCAGCGCCTTGACCCGCTCCACCTCCGCGGGGCCGAGCGGCTTCCCGTCCACGTCGAGGTAACGGAACCCGCGTCCGTGCCGCACCCGGGCCCAGCCGGGGTCGCGCGTCGACACGGTGCGGAGCCGGGGCATGGCCCTCCCTCGGGCAGCGGAGGGCACCCGAGCATGCCCTCTCCGGCGAGGAGATACCCGAGGCGCCGGGGCAGCAAACGACGGGCCCACCGGCGCCGGACACGCGGACGGGGTCCCGGCCGGTTGCGGCCAGGACCCCGTCGGTGCGCAGCGCGAGCGGTCAGGTGAAGATGCTGACGCCCCCCGGGCCGACCAGCAGCCCCACGACGATCATCACGATGCCGGCGACGACTCCACCGCGGACGATCTGGACGATGCCGGCGATCACGAGTACGACGGCGATCAGCCAGAGAATGGTTGCCATGACATGTTCCTCCCAGTGTGATGGGACGGCGGTCAGTGTCCGCCGCCCCTCCGCCTCCGTGGCGGGTCTGCCCAGGGGTCCTACCCATCCCGGAGCCGGTTATGCGGTGGGCACCGCTCCGCGTAACCGCGTCGGGCGGGAGTCCTCCGGCGCCGTGCACGTGTAGTCGGCCGACTCGAAGGACTCGGTGCGCTCGCGGTACTCCCGCACCTGGCCGGGCCAGTTCGTCGTGACCCGGCCGCCGGGGGTCTGGTACCAGCTCGCGCAGCCGGAGGTCCAGACGCTGTCGGCGAGCCGTTCCTGCATCTCGCGGTCGTAGCGCTCGGCGACGTCGCGGCGCACCTCGACGCTGGTCGCCTCGCCGCCGGTCAGCATCGCGACCGCCTGGCCGAGATAGCCGGTCTGGCACTCGATCATCGACAGGATCGAGCTGCCGCCGAGGTTGGTGTTGGGCCCGTACACCATGAAGAAGTTCGGGAAGCCCGGCACGCTCAGCCCGAGGTAGGCGTGGGCCCCGTCGGCCCACTCGTCGTGGAGCTCGCGGCCCCCGCGGCCCACGACCCGCACCGGCTCCAGGAACTCGGTGGCCCGGAAGCCGGTGCCGTAGACGATGACGTCGGCCTCGTGGAGGGCGCCGTCGGCGGAGCGGATCCCGGCGGGGGTCACCTCGGTGATGGCCTCGGTGACCAGCTCGACGTTCGGCTGGGTCAGCGCGGGATACCAGTCGTTGGAGAAGAGCAGCCGCTTGCAGCCCACCGGGTAGTCCGGCACGAGACGCGTTCGGAGGGCCGGATCCTCGACCTGGTGACGCAGGTGCAGCTTGAACGCCATCAGGAACGCCTTGGTGAAGGCGGTCTGCTCGGCCAGCGCCTGGTTGAGCATCTCGCTGAGGTGCCGGGTCAGCTCGCGGCCGAACGCCTGCGTGGCGGGCAGCCGGCGGAAGGCGCGGTGGTGCAGTGGCCGGTAGGCCCGGTCCGGCTTCGGGACGACGTACGGCGCGGACCGCTGGAAGACGGTGACCTGTGCCGCCTGCTGCTGCAGGTGCGGCACGAACTGGATGGCGCTCGCCCCCGTCCCCACGACGGCGACCCGCTTGCCCCGCATGTCGACCTCGTGGTCCCACCTCGCGGAGTGGAAGGCGGGGCCGGAGAAGGAGTCGATGCCGGGCAGCCGGGGGACCTGCGGCCGCGACAGCTGGCCCACCGCGGACACCAGCAGGTCCGCGTCGTACGTCGTGGTGCCGTCGGGGCCACGGGTGGCGACCTTCCACCGGGCCCGGCATTCATCCCACTCGGCGCTCGTGACCTCGGTGCCGGTGCGCACCAGCCCGGTCAGCCCTTCCCGCTCGGCCACCCGCTGGATGTAGTCCGAGGATCTCCGGCTGCTCGGCGTACCGGCGTCCCCACGCCGGGTTGGGGGCGAAGGAGTAGGAGTACAGCGACGACGGCACGTCGCAGGCGGCGCCGGGGTAGGTGTTGTCGCGCCAGACGCCGCCGACCCGGTCCTCCTTCTCGAGCACTGTCACGTCCTGGACGCCGCGGCGCCGCAGCTCCACCGCGGCGGCGAGTCCGCCGAACCCCGCACCGATCACCACTGCCGAGAGGTCGCGTCGCATCGTCACGCCGCCGAGACTAGGGGTGCGGGGCCGGGCGCACGAGACAGCACCGGCCACGTGATCCATAATTCCGGCCATGTCCGCCTCCCGACCGGTGCTCGACCGTCCGGCGACCCACCACTGGGAGTTCCCGCGGAGCGCTGCCGGCCTCGTGCTGGTGCTCGAGTTCGCCGAGGCGCACGGCGTGCCGACGGACGTGCTCCTGGACGGGGTCGAGCTCGACAGCAACCTGCTCCGCGAGCCGTCCGCGGTGGTCCCCGCCGCCGTGGAGCTCTCGTTGCTGGGCAACCTGGCTTCGGCGCTGGCCGACGAGGAGACGCCCGGCCTGGACCTGGGGCGGCGGTACCACCTCACTGCCTTCGGGGTCCTCGGCTACGCCCTGATGAGCAGCCGTACGGTCGCGGAGGCGATGGACCTGGCCCTGCGGTTCCTCGACCTGAGCCACGCCTTCACGGTCCCGGAGGTGACGGTCGACGGGCAGGAGGTGGCGGTCACGCTCCGCGCCGTCGACCTGCCGCCCGCACCTGGAGCGCTTCCTGGTCGAGCGGGACGCGGCCGCCATCCACACGGTGCTCGGGCAGATCGTGCCCGGGGGAGTGCCGTTCACGGCCGTGGACCTGGCCTTCCCGCCGCCCCGGCGCGTGGAGCCGTACCTCAGGGCCCTGGGGGTCCGCCCACGCTTCGACGCGCCCGGTGACCACCCTGCGCTTCGCGGCCGCCCACCTCGACCGCACCCTGCCCCAGGCCAACCCGCACAGCCGCACCGTCGCGGAGCAGATGTGCCACGAGGTGGTCCGGCGCCGCCGCGGGCCTGGCGACGTCGCCGACCAGGTGCGCGTCCTGATCACCCAGGCCCTCTCCGGGCACGGTGTCGCAGCAGGACGAGGGGGGGACCTTCGCGGGCCGCCGGGGGGCCGGCGATGGCCGAGGTCGCCGCGGGGCTGGCGATGAGCGAGCGGACCCTGCGCCGGCGGCTGACGGCCGTCGGCACCCGGTACCAGTCACTGCTCGACGAGGTCAGACAGGCGTTGGCCGAGGAGATGCTGGACACCGGACTGCTGTCCGTCGAGGACGTGGCGCAGCGGCTCGGCTACGCCGAGGCCTCGAGCTTCATCCACGCGTTCCGCAGGTGGCGCGGTGAGACTCCTGCCCGGTATCGGCTCAGGTGCGGGCGCTTCGCTGCACGGGGATCCCCGGCGTGACCAACGCGCGCCCGAGCCGTGCCGCCTCCTCCAGCGACATCCCCTCCGGCACCAGGCCGGCGATGCGCGCCAGCATGGCGTGCTCACGGAGCGTGGCCGCCGCGAGGGCGGGTTCGGCGCAGTGGGCGTCGAGCAGCCGACGGAGCGTCGGATGGTCGTCGCACAGCTCGGCGTACAGCGCACGGACCTCGCCCATCGTGCGCCGAGCGACGATCTCGCCGCCGTGCAGGCGCCCGACCAGCAGCCGGAGCCACTCACGGTGCAGCTCGACGAGGAGGTCGCCCTCGTCGTCGAAGTTCCCGTCCAGCGTCGCCGCCCCGCCCTGGGCGGAGGGCCCGCGCCAGGGAGCCACCGCGGCGCCATCTCGTCGGGCGTGGCTCAGCACCTCACGCATGAAGTCCCGCCGCTGCAGTGTCGTGCTGCTCATCTTCTGCGCCCCCACATCTGTCGTCCGCGGGACGTCCCGCGCTCCCCGTCGACGACCCCCCTGGTCGTCCTACCTCCAGTGTTCCCGGCAATTGTGGCGAAGCCAAGACAAACCCGTGCATTTTGCGTTATCGAGGACCTTCGTCCGCCGCGTCCCGGCACAACGGCCGCCCTCGCCCCGCGGGCTGAGTCGCGTCGGGCCAGGCGGACTAGCCCGTCTGGGGCATTTGCCTGCGCGGCGATGGGCAATTTGGCGCGAAAGGTGGCATTCAGGACCAGAGTCCTGGTTTCATCATGGCATCGGAGTTCCCCCCGATATCTCGTCCAGGAACCCCCCAACGCTGGACCGAGAGGCGCCGCGGAAGGTCACCCCCCACGACCGGTCGGCGTAGAGAGGCCGCGCTTCCCCCAAGAGCGCGGCCTCTCCAGGTTTTCGGCATCTCCGGGCTCGCACTCTGGCCCGCACTCTGGCTCGACGTCGGCTCGACGTCTGGGCGCTGTCCGGCGGCTAAGGTGGCGGTCACCCGGCCCGGCCGGGCCGCGACGGTGGCGAGCAGCGAGAGGACCAGGGTGAGCAGCGACGACGACGCACGCCTCCCGGGGCGGGTCCTCACCGTCCCCAACGTGCTCAGCGTCCTGCGGCTGTGCCTGCTCCCGGTGTTCTTGTGGCTGGTGCTCGGGCCCGAGGCGGACGGGCTCGCGGCCGCCGTGCTGGTCTTCATGGGGATCAGCGACTACTTCGACGGCTACGTCGCGCGGCGCTGGAACCAGGCCTCCCGGTTGGGCGCGCTGCTCGACCCGGTCGCCGACCGGCTGTACATCCTCGCCGTGGTCATCGGGCTGGGAGCGCGCGAGCATCATCCCGCTGTGGCTGGTGCTCGCACTGCCGGCCCGGGACCTGCTCCTGTGGGGGCTGGTGCCGTTCCTCCGCACACGCGGCTACAGCTCCCTTCCGGTGCACTTCTTGGGGAAGGCGGCCACCGCGGCGCTGCTCTACGCCTTCCCCCTGCTCCTGCTCGGCGACGGCTCGGGACCCGTGGCCGAGGTCTGTCGCGTCTTCGGCTGGGCGTTCGCGATCTGGGGGGTCGGTATGTACTGGTGGGCGGGCGTGCTCTACGCCTGGCAGGTGCGCCACCTCATGGCCACCACGCCTCCCCGGGTGAGGGCCGCCGATGGTTGACCTGCACCCGACCGAGCGGCCGACGCACCCTCCGGAGCCCGGTGGTCTGCCGGCGTACGCGACGATGGGGCTGCTCGACCGCATCACCGCGTACTCCCTCGACGAGGACTACGCGCACGTCGCCGAGAAGCGCGCGGCCGAGCGCGACGTCCGGGCTGCCGACGAGGACGGCCGTGACGGCGGCAGGACGGACAAGAGGCGCAACCTGCACGGTGGCTCCGTCGCGGCGCTGGTGCTGCTGGGCCTCCTGCTCACCGTGGCCGGTGTCCAGACCGCCCGGACCGAACCCGTGCGCCAGGCGTCCCACGCCTCGCTGGTCGGCCAGGTCAAGGACCGGCGCGCCGAGCTCGACGGGGCGCGCAAGAAGGTGCTGGACCTCCGGCGCCAGGTGGCCCGGGCGCAGTCCGCCCGCCTGGCCGCCACCCGGGCCGGTCGCACCCTCGACGACCAGCTGCAGACTCTCGGGGTCGTCACCGGCGCGGCCGCTGCCCGTGGTCCCGGCGTGCGGATCGTGGTCGACGACAAGGCGGATGCGGCCACCGAGCGCCAGACCGTCCAGGACGTCGACCTGCAGATCCTCGTCAACGGCTTGTGGGCGGCCGGGGCGGAGGCGGTCGCGATCAACGGGCAGCGCATCACCAACCTCACGTCCATCCGACTCGCCGGGGACGCCATCACCGTCAACCTCCGGTCGCTGGCGCAGCCATACACGATCAGCGCGATCGGCGATCCCGACCAGCTGCCCGCGCGTTTCGTCGAGTCCGCCGCTGGGACATGGTGGTTGAATCTGAAGTCCGTCTACGGCCTGCAGTTCACGATGACCCGGGAGGACTCGCTCACCGTGCCCGCCGCTCCACCGATGACCCTCCGGCACGCGCAACGGCCCGGCAGCACCCGATGATCGGAGCCCTCGGTCTCCTGGGCGGCGTGCTGCTGGGACTCTTCCTCCAGCCGGACGTCCCGTTCTGGCTGGAGCCCTACCTCCCCATCGCGGTGGTGGCGGCGCTCGACGCTGCCTTCGGTGCGCTGCGTGCGTATCTCGACGGGATCTTCGACGACAAGGTGTTCGTGGTCTCCTTCGTCAGCAACGTGCTGATCGCGGCGCTCATCGTCTACCTGGGCGACCAGCTGGGGGTCGGCGGCCAGCTGTCCACCGGCGTCATCGTGGTCCTCGGGATCCGGATCTTCTCCAACGTCGCCGCGATCCGGCGGCACCTGTTCCATGCCTGACCCCGCATCCGGCACCGCGAAAGGCGCGGCGCCCGCACCGGACCAGGGGAGTGCGGCGGACGCCGGACGCGACCGCCTGTTCGCGGCGCTGCGCCGACCCTCGCGCGGCCAGGCGCTGGTGGGTGTGCTGCTCGCGGTGCTCGGCTTCGCCGCGGTGACCCAGGTGCGGGAGAACGACCGCGACCAGAACTACGTCGGTGCTCGCCAGAGCGACCTCATCGCGCTCATCAACACCCTCTCGCTGGCCACCGACCGCGCCGAGACGGAGATCGCGGAGCTGCAGCGCACCCGCGACGCCCTGCGCGACGACGCGGACTCCAGCGAGACGGCCCTGACGATCGCACGGGAGCGGCTGACGACCCTCGGGATCCTGGCCGGCACCCTGCCCGCGGCGGGCCCGGGGGTCCGGCTGACCGTGGAGTCCCGGTCGGGGACCATCGGCACCGACCAGCTGCTCAACGGACTCGAGGAGCTGCGCAACGCCGGCGCCGAGGCGATCGAGATCAATGACAGCGTCCGGGTCGTCGCCCAGACCGGCCTCGTGGACTCGCCCACCCAAGGCCTGGTCGTGGGCGGCACGCCGGTGCAGCCGCCGTACGTCATCGAGGTCGATCGGGGACCCCTACACCCTGGCCACCGCGATGGACTTCGACGGCGGGTTCATCGACGAGGTGCAGAGCGTCGGCGGGACGGTCAAGGTCGAGCAGCTCGACAGCGTCGAGATCGCGTCGGTCACCCGTCCCTCCGAGCCGACCTTCGCCAAGTCCGTGGAGCAGGAGTAGCCTGCGGCTCGCCCCGGCTGCCCGACCGGACCGACCTGCGACGACGGAGGATGCCCGTGTACCCCGAGGACCTGAAGTACACCGCCGAGCACGAGTGGGTCAGGGACCCGGGCGAGGCCACGGACTCCGTCCGGGTCGGCATCACCGAGTACGCCCAGGACCAGCTGGGCGACATCGTCTTCGTCTCGCTCCCGGAGGTGGGGACCGAGGTCGAGGCCGGGTCCGCCGTCGGCGAGCTGGAGTCGACGAAGTCGGTCAGCGACGTCTACGTCCCCGTGTCGGGGCGGGTGGTGGCGCGCAACGAGTCGCTCGACGCGAGCCCCGAGCTGGTCAACAGCGATCCGTACGGCGAGGGCTGGCTTTTCGAGGTCGGCGCCGGCCGACCCGGCGGCGGTGGCAGGTCTGCTGAACGCGGCCGACTACCAGGCGCAGCTGGACTGAGCCGACGGCCCGCCGGGTGAGGTCACCCGCGGCCTGTCCCCGGTTCCCTGCCCCTGATAGGTTGCCAACCATCAACCTCGACTTGTGCTTGAAGGTTCTGCAGCACCGCCACAGGTCGTCGGTGGGCCCCGTTCGCGCCTCCAAGGAGGGACCAGATGCCGTTCTGCACTGCCTGCGGTCGACAGAACCCTGACGACGCCAGGTTCTGCTCCCAGTGCGGCACACGGCTGGTCACACCTCCGCCGCCGCCCGCACAGCAGCCCGGCCCCGGGGTGCCCGCGCAGCCGGCCCCGGCCGGAGGGGCCGAGAGCCCGCCCGAGGGGTCGGACGCCACGATGACGTTCCGGGCGCCCGCCAAGGGCGACTCCACCGAGGACCGCCCCCTCAACGACGAGGACGCCGCCGCCGTGGACGCGTTGCCCAACGGCAGCGCGTTGCTCGTGGTGCAGCGCGGCCCCAGCGCCGGGAGTCGCTTCCTCCTGGACACCGACGTGGTGACCGCTGGCCGGCACCCCGACAGCGAGATCTTCCTCGACGACGTCACGGTGTCGCGTCGGCACGCCGAGTTCAGGCGAGGGCCGGAGGGCTTCGCGGTGCGGCGACGTCGGCTCGCTCAACGGCACCTACGTCAACCGCGACCGGATCGACGAAGTACAGCTGCACGGCGGCGACGAGGTCCAGATCGGCAAGTTCCGGTTGGTCTACTTCGTCGGCCCGGCCGGCCGGTCCGGCCCTGCCCGGTGACGGTGCGATGACCGAGGCATCGCCGGCCGCCGCCACCATGAACATCGGCGAGGTCCATGCCCGCCTGCGCGAGGACTTCCCGTCGCTCGAGCTGAGCAAGCTGCGCTACTTCGAGGCGATGGACCTGGTCAAGCCGCACCGCACGCCCGCGGGCTACCGGAAGTACTCCGCGGAGGACATCGAGCGGCTGCGCTACGCGCTCACGCTGCAGCGCGACCACCACCTGCCCCTCAAGGTGATCCGGGAGCACCTCGACGCGCTGGACCGGGGCCTGGAGCCGCCGACGCTGTCGACCGGCCCCCAGGTGCCCAGACTCGCCCTCGCCGCCGACGGGTTCCCCTCGGCCGACAGCTTCCACCCCGACAGCTCGCGGCTCCGGCTGACCCGCCGCGAGCTGCTGGCCACCGCCGAGATCTCCGACGAGCTCCTCGGTGAGCTGGAGAGCTTCGGGCTCGTCGTGCCCCGACCGGGGTCGGCGCCGTACGACAACGACGCGATCCTGATCGCCCGGACGGTCTCGGAGCTCGCCGAGTTCGGCATCGAGCCGCGACACCTCCGGGCGTTCAAGACTGCCGCGGACCGCGAGGTCGGGCTCATCGAGCAGGTGGCGGCGCCGATCCGGCGCAGTCGCGAGGCGGGCGCCGAGGGGCGTGCCGAGGAGGTCGTCACCCAGATCGCCGCCCTGTCCGTGCGGCTGCACGCGACGCTGGTCAAGGTGGGCCTGCGCACCCTGCGCTGAGCCCTCTTCGCCACCTGGTCGTCCTTCGCTCCGGGAGTAGGGTGGGGACGTGCGCGAAGTCGATGTGGTGGGTGTCCGGGTCGAGATGCCGTCGAACCAGCCGATCGTCCTGCTGCGTGAGGTGGCGGGCGACCGCTACCTGCCGATCTGGATCGGCGCGGTGGAGGCGACCGCCATCGCGTTCGCCCAGCAGGGCGTCGTCCCGCCGCGGCCCGCTCACCCACGACCTGATGAAGGACCTGATCGGCGCCACGGGCAACGAGCTGTCCGAGGTGCGGATCACCGAGATGCGCGACGGGGTGTTCTACGCCGTCCTCGTGCTGGCCTCCGGGACGGAGGTGAGCGCGCGGCCGTCCGACTCGATCGCGCTGGCCCTGCGCACCGGCTCGCGGATCGTCTGCTCCGACGACGTCCTCGAGGAGGCGGGGCTCGAGGTGCCCGAGGAGGAAGAGGACGAGGTCGAGAAGTTCCGCGAGTTCCTCGACAACGTCTCACCCGAGGACTTCGAGAACCCCAATCCCGCCTGACTCCGCACTAACCTTCAAGTACAGGTTGAAGGTGCGACACGCCGCGGGCGTGCGGCTCCACCTCTTTGACCGCCGCGGCGCCCGGGCTTACCGTGAACTGTCTTCGTTGTAGTTCCACCGCTGTTCTCCAGCACGGGAGGGTCAGCGGCTTCCCTGGGGCTGCAGGTCACGAAGAGACGAAAGCGGAGGTCATCGTGACTGGTAAGGGCGACAAAGCAGCCCCGCAGGGCGACCGCGAAGCGGTGCTCGAGGCCGAGGCGGTCGCGGGGGAGCAGGGCCTGCTCTTCAGCGACGACGTGTCCCCGCTGCCGTCCGACGTGGGCTACCGCGGCCCCACCGCCTGCAGCGCGGCCGGCATTACCTACCGGCAGCTCGACTACTGGGCGCGCACCGGGTTGGTCGACCCGACCGTCCGCGGCGCAACGGGCTCCGGCACCCAACGGCTCTACTCCTTCCGCGACATCCTGCTGCTCAAGGTGATCAAGCGGCTGCTCGACGCGGGCATCTCCCTGCAGCAGATCCGCACCGCCGTCCAGCACCTCCGCGAGCGCGGCACCGATGACCTCACCCGGGTGACGCTGATGAGCGACGGCGCCAGCGTCTACGAGTGCACCTCCAACGACGAGGTCATCGACCTCCTCCAGGGAGGGCAGGGTGTCTTCGGCATCGCCATCGGCGGTGTCTGGCGCGAGATCGAGGGATCGCTGTCCGACCTGCCGAGCGAGAAGGCCGGACGTGAGCCGGTCGAGGATGACGACGAGCTCGCCGCTCGCCGCCGCGCCAGGGCCACGGGCTGACCCCGTCCGGCTGATAACCTGAGCGCGCTGTCGACCTGCGCGGGAGAGTCCGGGTGGTCACTCGGGCGCCGAAGGGGCAACTCCTCCTCAGAACCTCTCAGGCACCAGGACCGCGCAACGAGGCGACTCTGAAGGGACCGGACCGCGTCCGGTCGTGACAGAGGAGGAGGCGACCAGACCGTCCGCGTCTCCGGGAGCCTCGATGTCGACCAGCGCCACACCCTCTGCCCACTCCTCCGGCTCGGCGGCCGGGGCACCGACTGGAGTACCGCCCGCGGCGTCCGGGTTCGTCGACCGGCACGTCGGCCCCGACGAGGACCAGCAGGCACAGATGCTCAAGGCGTTGGGGTTCGACTCGCTCACCCAGCTGATGTCAGCGGCCCTGCCGGCGGGGCATCCGCAGCTCGAACCCGCTCGACCTGCCCACCCCGGTCGACGAGGAGCAGGCGGTGGCCGAGCTCCGCGCGCTCGCGGAGCGGAACGCGCCGCTCGAGCCGATGATCGGCTTGGGCTACCACGGCACGGTCACCCCGGCCGTCGTACGCCGCAACGTGCTGGAGGACCCGGCCTGGTACACCGCCTACACGCCGTACCAGCCGGAGATCTCCCAGGGCCGGCTGGAAGCGCTGCTGAACTTCCAGACGATGGTCGGCGACCTCACCGGTCTGCCCACCGCGAACGCCTCGCTGCTGGACGAGGGCACCGCGGCGGCCGAGGCGATGACGCTGGTGCGCCGGGCCAACCGCAAGACGGAGGGACCGTTCGTGGTCGACGCCGACGCGCTGCCGCAGACCATCGCGGTGGTGCGGACCCGGGCCGAGGCGATGGGGATCGACGTCGTGGTGGCCGACCTGGCGGACGGACTCCCCGACGTGGCCCTCTCCGGGGTGCTCGTGCAGTACCCGGGCGCGTCCGGGCGCATCCTCGACGCGCGTCGGGTCATCGACGAGGCGCACGCCCGGGGAGCCCTGGCCGTGGTCGCCGCAGACCTCCTCGGCCTGGCTCTCCTCGAGTCGCCGGGGACGCTCGGGGCGGACGTCGCCGTGGGCAGCACCCAGCGGTTCGGGGTACCGCTGTTCTACGGCGGCCCGCACGCCGGCTACATGGCGGTCCGCAGCGGCCTAGAGCGGCACCTGCCGGGCCGCCTCGTCGGGGTGTCGGTCGACGCGGAGGGACGTCCGGCGTACCGCCTCGCGCTGCAGACCCGCGAGCAGCACATCAGGCGGGACAAGGCGACCTCCAACATCTGCACCGCGCAGGTCCTGCTCGCCGTGGTGGCGGCGATGTACGCCGTGCACCACGGTCCCGAAGGCATCCGGGACATCGCCCGGGCGACCCACCGGAAGGCAGCGCGCCTCGCGGCAGCGCTCGCCGACGGTGGCCTGGAGCCGGTGCACCGGGAGTTCTTCGACACGCTGCTGGTGCCGGTGCCCGGGCGCGCCGAGCAGGTCGTGGCGGCGGCCCGGGGGGTCGGGGTGCACCTGCGCCAGGTCGACGGCGACCACGTCGGCGTCTCCACGTCCGAGACCACCCGCGACGAGCACCTGCGGGCCGTGCTGTCGGCCTTCGGCGTCGCCGGGGCACTGCCCGACACGGTCTCCCTCGCGCTGCCGGAGACCCTGCGCCGCACCACCGACTTCCTCACCCATGAGGTGTTCCGCACCCAACGCTCCGAGACCTCGATGCTGCGCTACCTGGCGCGGCTGGCACGCCGCGACTACGCGCTCGACCGGGGGATGATCCCCCTGGGGTCCTGCACGATGAAGCTGAACGCGACCTCGGAGATGGAGCCGATCAGCCTGCCCGGGTTCGCGAACCTGCACCCGTTCGCGCCCGCGGAGGACGCGGAAGGCTACCGGGTGCTCGTCGAGCAGCTCGAGGGCTGGCTCGCCGAGGTGACCGGCTACGACCAGGTGTCCATCCAGCCGAACGCCGGGTCCCAGGGCGAGCTCGCCGGTCTGCTCGCCATCCGTGGCTACCACCGGGCCCACGGCCAGCCCGGCCGGGACGTCTGCCTGATCCCGTCGTCCGCGCACGGCACCAACGCCGCCTCCGCGGTGATGGCCGGCATGCGGGTGGTGGTGGTCAAGGCCGCCCCGGACGGCGCGGTCGACCTCGACGACCTGACCGCCCAGTGCGAGAAGCACGCCGACGACCTTGCGGCGATCATGGTCACCTACCCGTCGACGCACGGCGCCTACGAGGACACCATCACCGAGCTGTGCCGGATCGTGCACGCCCACGGCGGGCAGGTGTACGTCGACGGGGCGAACCTCAACGCGCTCCTCGGCTACGCCAAGCCGGGGGAGTTCGGTGGCGACGTGTCGCACCTCAACCTGCACAAGACCTTCTGCATCCCGCACGGAGGCGGCGGCCCCGGTGTCGGTCCGGTCGCCGTGCGCAGCCACCTCGCGCCGTACCTCCCGTCGCACCCGGCGCACCCGGCTGCAGACCGGCGGGACGGAATCGGCCCGATCAGCGCGGCGCCGTACGGCTCGGCCGGCATCCTGCCCATCTCCTGGGCCTACGTCCGGATGATGGGGGCCGAGGGGCTCACCCGGGCCACCGCGGTGGCCGTGCTGAGCGCCAACTACGTGGCCAAGCGGCTGGCGGAGCACTTCCCGGTCCTCTACAAGGGGCACGGCGGGCTGGTGGCTCACGAGTGCATCCTCGATCTCCGGCGCGCTGACCAAGGCCTCCGGGGTCACCGTCGACGACGTCGCGAAGCGGCTCGTGGACCACGGGTTCCACGCGCCCACGATGAGCTTCCCGGTCGCCGGCACGCTGATGGTGGAGCCCACCGAGTCCGAGGACCTCGCCGAGCTCGACCGCTTCGTCGACGCCATGATCGCGATCCGGCAGGAGATCGCCCGGGTCGAGGCGGGGGAGTGGTCGGCGGAGGAGTCGCCGCTGCGCCGCGCCCCGCACACCGCCCAGGTGCTCGCCACCGACGCGTGGGACCGCCGCTACCCGCGGGAGGCCGGCGCGTTCCCGGCCGGCTACGACCCCGACAAGTACTGGCCGCCGGTGGCACGCATCGACCAGGCGTACGGCGACCGGCACCTGGTCTGCTCCTGCCCGGCTCCGGAGGCGTTTGCCACGAACCAGGGCACCGGCACGCAAGGATGAGGGCATGGCCCTCGTCACCGACCTGACCGCCCGCCGGCTCGAGGTGGTGCTGGCGACCCTGCAGCGCGACGGGCGGCTGCCGTCCGTCGCCGCCGCGCTCACCAGGGACGGGTCGCTCGTGTGGCGTGGCAGCCGGGGCGACGCACCGGCGAGCCCGGGCTGCGGCCGACCGACCTCCAGTACCGGATCGGGTCGATCACCAAGACCATGACCGCGGTGCTCCTCATGCAGCTGCGCGCGGAGGGGTCGGTCGCGCCGGGCGACCCGCCTGTCGACGTACCTGCCGGAGCTCGGGTCTCTGCCCGGCGCGACCGCACTGGGGGACCGCACGCTGCGCAGCCTGCTGTCGCACGGGGCCGGGATCGCGGCCGAGCCGCCGGGGGAGTGGTGGGAGCGGGTCGAGGGGGTCTCGTTCGGCCAGCTGCTGGGGCGGCTCGGCCGACCTGGCGGTGCCGTTCGAGCCGGGCACGACGCACCACTACAGCAACGTCGGCTACGCGCTGCTGGGCGAGGTCGTCGCGCGTATCGACCGCCGGCCGTGGTGGGAGTGCCTCTCCGAGCGGCTGCTGCAGCCGCTTGGGCATGACCCGCACCAGCTACGACCCGTTCGACCCGCACGCCCACGGGTACTCCGTCGCGCCGTGGTCGCCGCTGCTCACCGAGGAGCCGGCCACCGACACGCGGGCGATGGCACCGGCCGGGCAGGTGTGGAGCACGGTCATGGACCTCGCGACCTACGCCGACTTCCTCATCACCGGCCACCGTGACGTGCTGCCGCTCGAGGCCCTCGAGGAGATGAGCACGGTGCGCAGCGGCGCCGCGCAGGACGGGCTGGGCAGCGGGTACGGGCTCGGGCTGCGGCTGCTTCCCGGCGGGTCGGGTCTCCTGGTCGGGCACACCGGGTCCATGCCCGGGTTCCAGGCGTCGCTGTTCGTCGACCGGGTACGCCGTACCGGCGCGGTGGTCTCGCCAACAGCACGAGCGGCCTGCGGACCGACACCGCCGCCGCGGAGCTGATGGACGCGCTCGAGACCTGCGAGCCCACCGTGCCGGACGTCTGGGAGCCGGTCGACGAGGTGCCCGGCGCGGTCGACGAGCTGCTCGGGGTGTGGCACTGGGGGAACACGCCGAAGCTGTTCACCTGGGACGGCGCCACCTGGTCAGGCTGCGGGACGCCCTCACCGGTGAGCAGGCGGAGACCTTCGGGGCCCTCCGTCGGCGCCCAGCGGGATTCGTCGGGGTCAGCGGCTACCACCACGGCGAACCGCTCGACGTGGCCCGTCGGGACGACGGCTCGGATCAGCCACCTCGTGTGCTCCACCTTCGTCTACACCCGCGTCCCGTACGACCCCTCCGCCCCCATCCCCGGCGGCCCCCCACCCCCTGGTTGAGGCGCCAGGCAAGCACGCGGTTGAGGCGTCCGGCAGCCTGCGTTGAGAAGTCAGGCACGCTGGGTTCGACGCGCGTCAGAGACGCCGGCGCGCTCACCTCTGCGACGTCTCGACCTTGCGCGCGCGACCCCTCAACGCTGCACCGGTGACGTCTCGACCCTGCACGAGGTGACGTCTCGACGGGTGGGGCTACTGGGCCTGGGAGACGGTGGACATGTTGAAGTCGGGGACGCGGAGGGCGGGGGTGGCGGTCCGCGGGAAGTAGTCGCCCCACTCGCGGGAGAACGACGGCACCGTCGCCGACGCGGCCGCAGAAGCGGTCGAGGAGGTCGATCGGGCTCTCGTTGAAGCGGAAGTTGTTGACCGCACCCACGATCTCGCCACCCTCGACCAGGTACACCCCGTCGCGGGTGAGCCCGGTGAGCAACAGCGTCTGCGGGTCGACCTCACGGATGTACCACAGGCAGGTGAGCAGCAGGCCCCGGTCGACGTCGCGCACCAGGTCCTCGGGCTGCCGCGGCCGCCCCTCGACGTCGACCAGGAGGTTGTCGACGACCGGGGTCACCGGCTGCCCGGTCAGGGCGGCGGTCTCCCGCGTCTGCACCAGCCGACTCGAGCACCCCGTCGCGGATCCAGTGGGTGCGCGACAGCGCGAGACCGTTGTCGAAGACGCTGGCGTTCTCGCCGCTGGCGGCGGTGACCAGGAACGGGATCGCCCGCAGCGTCTCGTGGAACGGGTCGCTGTAGACCTGCACCGGGCGGCGGCGAGACGGTCGCCGATGCGGGTGCCCCCGCCGGGTCGGGCGTAGACGGACTGGCCGTCGTACGCCGTGCGGGCCGACGCCACCCAGTAGGCGTAGATCATCAGATCGGACACGGCCGTCGGAGGAAGCACCGTGTCGTAGCGCCCCGCGGGCAGGTCGATCTTGCGCGCGGACCAGCCGAGCCGGCGCTCCAGCTCGGCGTCCATCGCGGCCGCGTCCACGTCCCGGAAGTCCCGCGTCGCACCGCCGACCCAGGCACTGCTGCTGAGGTCGCGGGTCTTGCCGGTGCACCCCCAGTGCCCGGTCGGCTGCACGTGCCGCAGCCGCAGGCCCGTGCTCGAGCCGAGGTACGTCGTGGTGACCTCGTGGTCCACGAAGCCGTACAGCACCCGGCCCGACGCGTCCGCCCGACCGAACGACTCTCCCAGGGCCGGGGCGAAGTCGGCGTACACCTGGATCGACGTCTCGCCGGGCGGCTCGTGCCAGTCGGGGGACGACGCCTCCCGCGACCAGCTCGGCCGCGTCCTCGGCGGGCACACCGGCGGCTGCCGTGGCGTCTGCAGCGTCGACCAGCCGGGACACCTGGTCGCGGTCGGCGGCGCTGCCGGTGACCGAGCCGACCGCCGTCCCCCCGGCCTTGTCGGCGAAGGAGATGACGGTGACCCCGACGCTGTGCATCACGCCGTTGGTGGTGAGGGTGTTGTTGGCCCAGCGCAGGTTGGCGCTGCTGGAGACCCGGGCCATCACGATGCACTGGTCGCTGCGCGAGGCCTGAAGCGCGCGCTCCACCAGGTCCTGCGGGGAGGGGCGGTCATGTCGGCTCCTCGATGGTCAGTTGCCGGCTTCGGCGGTCGTGTTCAGCACGTTGACGTCACGGAACAACGCCGTGGGGCAGCCGTGCGAGACCGACGCGACCTGCCCCGGCTGGGCCTTGCCACAGTTGAAGGCACCGCCGAGCACCCACGTCCCCGGGCCGCCGACGGCGGCCATCGAGCCCCAGAAGTCGGTCGTGGTGGCCTGGTAGGCGACGTCGCGGAGCTGGCCGCGCCAGACGCCCGTGCGCGATGCGGTAGAACCGCTGCCCGGTGAACTGGAAGTTGTAGCGCTGCATGTCGATGGACCACGACTTGTCACCCACCACGTAGATGCCGTTCTCGACGTCCCCCACAGCTCCTCGGTCGTCGGGCCGTCGGGTGCCGGCTGGAGGGACACGTTCGCCATCCGCTGGATCGGGATGTGGCCGGGGGAGTCGGCGTAGGCACAGCCGTTGGACCGGCCTCCGTTGAGGTCCGGGTGCAGGTGCGCCATCGACCGGTCCAGCTGGTAGCCGACCAGGATGCCGTCGCGGACGATGTCCCAGCTCTGCGCCGCGACCCCTTCGTCGTCGTACCCGATGCTGGCCAGGCCGTGCTCGACGGTGCGGTCCCCGGTGACGTGCATGAGGTCGGACCCGTAGCGCAGGGAGCCGAGCCGGTCGAGGGTCGCGAAGGAGGTCCCGGCGTAGTTCGCCTCGTAGCCGAGGGCCCGGTCCAGCTCGGTGGCGTGCCCGATCGACTCGTGGATCGTCAACCACAGGTTGCTGGGGTGGATGACGAGGTCGTAGCGACCGGCCTGCACCGACGGCGCACGGAGCTTCTCCTCGAGCAGCTCCGGCAGCTCGTCGAGCTCGGTCTGCCAGTCGTGGCCTCCGGTGAGGTACTCCCAGCCCCGGCCGACCGGCGGGGCGATCGTGCGCATGGAGTCGAAGATGCCGGCATCGGCATTGCTGCCGTACACCTCGACGTCCGGGTCGACCCGCACGCGCTGCTGGGTGGTCGAGGTGCCGGTGAGGTCGGCGTAGTACTTGGTCTCCACCACCTGCTGCACCGCGGCGCGCGCGTGCTCCACCCGGTGGTCGGCGACCAGCGCGGCGGTGCGGTCGGCGAGCAGCGCCACCTTCTCGTCGAGGGGTACGGCGAACGGGTGCACGTCGTACGACGACACCCAGGTCTCGTCGGGGTGGACGGGCTCCGGGGCAAGCTCCACGGGCCGGGTCGTCATGGACGAGGCGACCTCTGCGGTGCGGACGGCGACCTCGGCCAGCCGCTCCGCCTCGCGCGGGTCGAGGGCGACGCCGGAGGCGAAGCCCCAGGCGCCCCGGTGCACGACGCGCACCGCGAAGCCGAGGTCCTCGGTCTCCCCGGCGCCCTCCAGGTGCCCGTCGCGCGCTCTCACGTGCTGGTAGCGAACCCGCTCGAAGCGGAAGTCGGCGTGCTGGACGCCCAGGGCTCGTGCCCGGTCGAGGGCGGCGGCACCGAGCTCCTGGTAGGGCAGCGCGAGGAACTCCGGGTCGATCTGATGCATCTCGCGACCCTAACCCTGCGCCGGGCGATCAGGGGGCGATGCCGCACCCGGCCGGGTAGGAGGCCGCGATGGTCTTGTCGAACAGGCTGGCGGTGCCGAAGCTCGTGGACAGACCGAAGAAGCTCGCGTTGGCGCCGGCCGTGCCGAGGATCCGCATCTTCCGCGTATCGCAGCTGCTGCCGTAGGTGGCGATCTCGGTCGTGCCGACCAGCGTGACGTTGCCGGCGACGTTGAACCCCTTGATGCCCATGCCCAGCTGCAGCTGCGGCATCTGAGCGCCGAAGACGAACGACAACGGGCCCTTCTGCACGGCGTTGACCGCGTTGAGCACGATATTCGCCAACCCGTCGAGGAGACCGGCGGGCGAGGTGGCGCCCGAGCTGGATGCGGTGATCCCGCCGGCGCCGTCGTACGTCATCGAGTACTCGCCGCTGAGCTCCTGGTCGAAGCTTGAGAAACCGGCTGCGGCGAAGAAGGCGACGCGGACGCCGAGGAAGAACGGCATGCCGCCGACGACGAACGGAACCAAGATCTCGGCCGGCAGCTCGACCTTGATGCCGCCCGCCTGCCCGAGCCCGAACGCCGAGATCGGCTTGGCGGCGTACTTGAGCGTGAACGAGCCCTGCAGGTTGTTGGCCAGCATCTGCGCCTGCGAGACCTGCCCGTCGGTGACGGCGATGGTGCCGCCGGTGCGCAGGTTGTCGAGCGTCCCGCTCACGCTGACCGACAGCTCGACCGGGCTCGCGCGGGTGATCTTCACCTCGACCGCGACGCCGGTCGCCGAGGGCGTGAACGTGACCTCCCACGTGTAGCCCTCGACGGTGCCCTTGATCGTGACGCCGGCCCGTCGGGACAGCGGTTGCAAGCCGGCGCGTTGCAGCAGCGGCACGTGCACGCCCACGCGCGCCTCAGGCGGTACGGCGGCGCCGCCGAGCACCACGCCACGGGAGAAGTCGATGGCCTTGTCCAGGTCGAGCGTGCCGTTCCGCACCACGTCGGTGAGCTCTGCCGGTGCAGTGCGGACGACGAGGTGACCGTGCACCTTGCGGGTCTTGGTGACGTCGCGGGCGGCGAGCCCGGACACCAGCATCACCTTGCCCTTGCGCAACTTCGTGAGGGCGCCGGTCACCGACTTGAACCGGTAGACGGCTCCGTCCTTCGACACCGACGTGAGCTGCTTCTTCGCGAGCCGACGGGAGATGACCACGGTCTTGCTGGTGAGCTCGACTCCGGACGAGGGGCTCACCGAGGCGGTCACCGGTGCGGGACCGGCGCTCGCGGCGGCCGGCAGCGCAGCGGTGCCGAGCACGAGCGCGGTGCACAGCACGAACAGGGCGGCCCGGCGCAGGCCACCGCGGCGCCCCCGTGGTCGGTGCTGGGGATCGGGATGAGGGCTTGCGTGTGCAGCTGTCGTGCCCATGGTGCATCTGCCTCTCACTCGGCTTCGACGCTAGTCCCGCCAGGGGTCCGCGCGCATGAGCCATGCAGACCATCCGTCGGGGACCGCGGACCTCTCGCCGGCCAGGACCACACGTGATGCGTGGAGCCCGCGCGGGCCTGGTCGGCGGTTCAGGTCCGGCCTTCCTCCTCCTGGGCCTCGTGGAGCTGCGGCGCCTCACCCATCCACGTGGCAGGCAGCACGTCGAAGCCGGCCAGCCGGGCGGCTTCCAGCACCTGCTCGTCGTCGTCGACCAGGACCGCCACCGGGGCCCGCTGCTGCAGCCGGCGCAGCACGGTGACCTTGAACTCGCGGGCTGGGCGGAAGTCGTGGGAAGGCCGCAGGTGCAGCTCTCCCTCGGGCAACCCGTGTCGCTCGAACCAGTCGAGGGTGTCGCGGCGGCAGTGCTGCGGCCGGCCGGAGAGGTAGACGACGTCGTAGACCTCCGCGAGCCGGTGGGCCACCTCCAGACCCTGCGCCAGGGGCGGGTCCTGCGGCGCGGCCCGGAAGAAGGCCCCCCAGTCCTTGGGTCGGCGCTCGAGGTGGTGCAGCCGGTGCCGTACGTCGGCCAGCACGCCGTCGATGTCGACCACGGCGAGCGCCCGGACCCCCTCGCTGCCGGTGTCGCGGGCGGTCATGCGACGAGGGTACGCACCTCGATCGCCGAGCCCGTCCGGCGCCTGCTGACGTGCACCTGGGTGGGAATCCGCCCACGGAGCTCGGTGACGTGGCTGACCACGCCCACCGTGCGGCCCCCGGCCCGAAGCGCGTCGATGCGGTCCATGACGTCGTCGAGCGTGTCGGGGTCGAGCATCCCGAAGCCCTCGTCGATGAACAGCGTGTCGACGCGGAGTCCGCCGGACTCCTGCGTCACCACGTCGGCGAGGCCGAGCGCCAGCGCGAGCGACACGACGAACGTCTCACCGCCGGACAGGGTCGAGGGCGCGCGGGCCTCGCCGGTCCAGGCGTCGAGCACCTCCAGCCCCAACCCGGCGCGCGCCCCGCCGCGGGCCTTGCCGCACCGCCGCAGGGTGTAACGCTGGTCGCGCATGTGCGAGAGCCGCTCGTTGGCGGCCTCGAGGACCTGGTCGAGCCGGGTTGCCAGCACGTAGGACGACAGGCGCATCTGCAGCTGGTTGTCGGTGCCCATGCCGCGCACCAGGCGTGCCATCGCGTCGGCGGTGGCGTGCTGCGCCCGAGCCGGCTCCCAGGCCTCGAGGGCCGCGTCGAGCTGCTCGACGAGGGACCCGAGTGCTGCGCAGGTGTCGGTGGCGGCGCCGAGCTGTGCGGCTCGGGTCTGCCAGTCGTCGGTGGCGGCGGTGAGGGCGGACGCCAGGCGGTCGAGGTCCGGCAGCGCGTCGTCGGGGACGGCTGGGAGGTCCTCGTCCTCGAGGACCAGCTCGGCTGCCCGCCGTTCCTCCTGGCGCCGGTCCTCGATCTCGCGGAGAGCTTCGGCTCGCGCGGCGTCGAGCAGCGCGTCGCGTGCGGCGGCCACCGAGGTGAAGCCGTGGTCCGCCGCAGCCGCGTGCGCAGCGGCGGTCGCGTCGGCGTGCCGGGAAGTGACCCTGGCGTGCTCGTCCAGGGCGGCCAGCAGCTGTTCGAGGGCGTGGTCGACGGCTTCGCAGACGGCCAGGGACTCGGCGATCGAACCGCCCTGCGGACCCACGGTTGTCGAGACCTGCTGCTCGAGGTCGACGATCCGGGATGCCAGGGCCTCCTCTCGTGCGGCCGCAGCTCCGTGCGTCACCTCCAGGTCGCGCAGGCGGTCCCGAAGACGGTGCTCGTCGCGCTCGAGGTCGGCGAGCTCGAGCTCCAGCTCCGCGAGCGACTCCCGCGCTCGCTCTGCATGCTCGAGGGCGAGTCGCGCTGCCGCCAGCTCCGCGTCGGCCTCGGCGGGCGAACGGCCCTCCGCCGCGGTCTCCAGCCGCTGGACCTCCGCCGCCGCTCGCTCCGCCTCCTCGGCGGCGCGCTCGGCCCCGAGCCGGACGCGGTCGTGCTCCTCGGCGGCGCGCCGCTGGTCGGCCTCGGTCACTGCATCGGGGGCGGCTGCGGCCGGACGCGGGTGCTCGTGGCTGCCGCAGACGGTGCACGGCGACCCTGCTGTCAGCTGGCCGGCGAGCTCCGCCGCCATCCCCGTCAGCCGGCGCTCGACGACGTCGAGGTGGTGCTCGCGCGCGTCAGCGGCCCGGTCGCGGGCCGCCCGCAGGTCGTCAGCCAGCCGCTGGTGGTGCTCCAGGACCCGGCGCAGCGCCGAGACGGCCTGGTGACGGGAGTCGGCGTCGGCCACCGCGCGACGGGCGGTGTCGAGCGCCGCCGCGGACACCCGCGCCCGGGTGAGGTCGTCGAGCAGTCCGGCCCTGCGCGCCGGGAGCTCCTCGAGGGCTGTGCGTGTCCGGTCCTGCTCGAGGAGCGAGTCGGCGGCGGAGGCGCGACCTTCGCGGAGATCGCGGCGAGCCTCTGCCAGCTCGGCTTCGCGCGGAAGTGCTGCCCGCAGGGAGGCGAGCCGGTCGGCGACGGCGGCCTGGGCGGCACAGCACGACTCCCGACTCCGCTCGGGTACCACCGCGTCGCCCTTCGAGGAGGGGAGCACGCCTGCTGCGGTCAGGTCCGTGGTGCTTACCGAGGCGGCGGCCCGCTCGCAGCGCTGGTCGGCGTTGTGCATCTGCTCGGCGAGGGTCGCGAGAGGGGTGAGCAGCGGGCGCAGGGTGACTGCGCGGTCATGCCGTGCCAGTGCCGTCTGCCGTGCTTCCGACGCGGCCGCGTCCTGGGCGAGGGCGGCCAGCACCTGCTCGGCCTTGCGCCGCCGTGCCGTCGCGGCCGTGAGCCGCAGTCCCTCGTCGTGCGCCGCCCGGGCGTCCCGGTGCCTGCGCTCGGCCGCTCGTTCGGCGGCGTGGGCATCCGCGCGGCGGCCGTCGGCGGCCGCCAGGACTTCTCGCGCCCACGTCCGCGCCGCGCTCGCGACGTCGCCGAGGCGCTCCTGGGCGAGGGGCTCCGGCGCCTCTGCGCCGGACCGGTCCGTGATCGTGGCGAGCAGCTGGGCGACGCGTCTCTCGCCCTGGCCGGCACGCCCCGCGAGGTGCTTGCTGCGCTCCCGCATCCAGTCCTCGATGCGCGCGAACCGCTGGGTGCGGAACAGCTTCTCCAGGACCCCCTGGCGTTCGTCCGAGCTGGCCCGCAGGAACTTCTGGAAGTCGCCCTGCGGCAGCATCACGACCTGCATGAACTGCTCCGACGACATGCCGATCGCCATGGTGAGCTCGTGCCCGACCTCGGCGACGCGGGAGGAGATCAGCCGCTCGGTGCCGTCGGCCGCCAGCTCCAGCAAGGTCGCGCTGGCGTTCTCGCGGGTCTCCCCGTCGCCGCGCTTCTTGGGCCGCCACCACTCCGGGGACCGGCGGACCCGGAGTCGGCGGTCGCCGATCGTGGCTTCGAGGACCACCTCCGGCGCCACGCCCGCCGCCGCGTGGTGCGACCGCAGGGTCTTCACCTCGCGCACGCCCGGCACGACGCCGTAGAGCGCGAAGCACACGGCGTCGAGGATGCTGGTCTTGCCCGCACCGGTGGGCCCGGTGAGCAGGAAGATGCCGGCATCGTTGAGCTCGTCGAAGTCGACGGTCTGGGTGTCGGCGTAGGGGCCGAAGGCCGTCATCGTCCAGCCGGTGGAACCGCATGTCAGCCCACGTCCCGCAACGTGGCCCCCGCGGCGGGGACCTCGATGCCGCCGTCGGCGTCGCGGTCCTCGGTGATCCGGCAGGAGTCGCACGCGAGCTGCAGCAGCAGCGCCTCCTCCGTGGTGGCCTCGAGGTCGCGGACCTCCTCGACGAAGCCGAGCGCCACGTCGAGGTCGCTGCGCCCGGTGACGTGCGGCATGACCGGTTGGCGAGGACCCGACGCGGACCCCTCGGGGTCGAAGCCGAGGGTGAGCGTGTGCGGGAACCGCTGCCGCAGGCGCTCCATCGCCATCCGGGGCCGCTGGGCGTCGGTGAGCGTGATGGCCACGAAGGCGTCCTCGTGGCCGGCGTGCGCCGGGTCTGCGAGGAGGTCGTCGATGCGGCCGCGCAGACGCGCCAGCCGGCGCGGCACGGGCGCCGGGACGAAGTCGGCCCGCTCCAGTCCGTCGCGACCGAGCTCGACCAGCCAGGAGCCCTTGGTCTGGGCGGCCTCGGAGAAGGAGTAGGCCAGCGGCGAACCGCTGTAGCGGACGGAGTCACCCAGCATGGCGGCGCCGTGCAGGTGCCCGAGCGCGACGTAGCTGGGGCGGGAGAACAGCGACGTGGGGGCGATCTGGAGTCCACCGACGGAGATGTCCCGCTCGCTGTCGGAGCGCATCGTGTCTGCGGCGTCGGGCGACCCGGCGACGAACGCGTGCGCCATCACCACCGAGCGGCCGCCCCGACAGTCCAGGTCGGCGTGCACCCGCTGCATCGCGGCGCCGAGGGCGGCCTCGTGGCTGCGGGGCGGGAGGCCCCACGGCTGGCGCACGGCGTCCGGCTCGAGGTAGGGAAGACCGTGTACGGCGACCTCGCCGTGCCGGTCCTCGACGACCACGGGCGTGCCCACGTCCTGCCACCGGGTCCGCAGGTGCACGCCGGCGGCGTCGGCCAGCCTCGCCTGCGACCCCAGCCGGATCGCGGAGTCGTGGTTGCCGCTGGTGACGACGGTCCGGACCCCGGACGCCGCGAGGCGGGCCAGCACATCGCCGGCCAGCTCGATCGCGTCGACCGGCGGTAGCGCCCGGTCGTAGACGTCGCCGGCGACCAGCACGAGGTCGACCGACTCGGCCCGGACGGTCTCGACCAGGTGGTCGAGGTAGCCCGCCTGCGCCTCGAGCAGCCCGACGCCGTGGAAGGAGCGGCCGAGATGCCAGTCGGAGGTGTGGAGGATGCGCACACCTGCACCGTAGGAAACGCCACCGACAGTTCCGGGCTCACACGCCGAGGCGTTCGCCTCCGGCGTACACGACGAAGCGCTCGGACGACAGGAACCCGACCAGTCCGAGCCCGGCGTCCTCGGCCAGCCGGACCGCCAGCGACGACGGCGCCCCGATCGCGGCGAGCACGCCGGCGCCCGCGGCGACCGCCTTCTGCACGATCTCGAACCCGATCCGCCCGCTGACGCACAGGACCGCAGCGGCAGGCGGCGCGCCGGCGAGGATGCGCGCTCCGACGACCTTGTCGACGGCGTTGTGGCGGCCGATGTCCTCGCGGAGCAGCTCCAGGTCGCCGGTGGGGGAGAAGAGCCCGGCGGCATGGAGGCCTCCGGTGGCGTCGAAGACCTGCTGGGCGTCGCGGAGCCGGCCCGGCAGCGCCTTCAGCACGTCCGGACCGACGGCGGCGTCGGTCATGGCGCCGCGGACCCCGGTCAGGGCCAGCACACCCTCGATGCTGTCGGCGCCGCACACGCCGCAGGCCGACGCCGCAGCCGTCACGGTGTCCTCGCGGCGCTCCGGTGCCTTGGGCGGCGGGGCCGACAGCGTCACCGTGACGACGTTGAACTCCTGCTCGCGCGTCAGCCGGGTGTCGGTGCAGTACGCCACCGAAGCAAGAGCGGCGGGGGAGAGGAGCCCCTCCGCGAACAGCAGACCGGTGGCCAGCTCGAAGTCGTGCCCGGGGGTCCGCATCGTCACCCCGACCCGCTCCGGCGCCCGTCCGGGCCAGCCCAGGCGCACCTCGAGCGGCTCCTCCGTGGCGAGCCGGTCTTCCCGGCGGTGGGCCTGCTCCCCGACGTGCTCCGTCACGCGCACCCGCACCGACGGACCGGGGCGACGGCGCAGCTCCATGGAGGGGAGCCTAGTTCGTGCCAGAGTTGCACCATGACGGAGGAGACCCACAAGCAGGTGCAGATCACCCGGCTGCGCAAGGCGCGGTTCCTGGCCCGCAACGCCCGCGGCGGCGAGCTCGAGTTCGGCGAGCCCGAGGACGGCGCCTTCACGCCCAGCGAGCTCCTGCTCACCGCGATCGCCGGCTGCACCGCCATCGACGTCGACTACATCACCGCCAAGCGGGCGGAGGCGGACGGATTCGTGGTGACGATCGACGCCGACAAGATCCGGGACGGGCTCGGCAACCGCCTCGTCGACATCCGGCTGCGGTTCAGCGTCGACTTCCCGGCCGGCGAAGGGGGCGACGCAGCGCGCGACGTGCTGCCCGCCGCGGTGCAGCGCTCGCACGAGCGGCTCTGCTACGTGGGCAGGACCGTGGAGGTGGGTACTCCTGTCAGTGTGGAGGTCGACCCGTCCTGACCTCGAGGGGCTCCGAACCACAGGAGTGCCGGGCACGTCGCCCGGCGACTTCGCCGGGACGTCGCCCTGTAGGTTCGTCGCGGGTCCGCGGCTTGGGCGGGGCCCGGACCGTTCCTGAGGGAGAGTCTGATGAGCGAGACCGGTTCCAGCCCGGAGACCAGCAAGGGTCGTGCCCCCGGCAAGGGCACCGACGGCGAGACGTCGACGTCCGGGACGGGCGCTGACCGTCCCACCACGCCGGGGAAGGACCCGCTGCGCGGATCGCGGACCAGCGGGATCTGGGCTGCGGTGGTGGCGTTGGTCGCGGTCCTGGTGCTGTTGTCGGTCTTCGTGCTGCAGAACACCCAGAGCGTTGAGGTGACCTTCCTCGGCTGGCAGGGGAAGGCCCCGCTGGCGGCTGCCCTGCTCATCGCCGTCGCAGCCGGGCTGCTCCTCGCGGTGACGGCGGGGTCTCTGCGGATCCTGCAGCTGCGGCGCCGGGTGCGGCACGGCCAGAAGCACTGACTGTGAGGTTCCCGGGCGGAGCGGCCGCGAAGCGACTGGCCCTGGAGATTCTCGGCTGGATCCTGGTGGTCCTGGGGGTCGCGGCGTTGGCCCTGCCCGGTCCCGGTCTGCTCATGCTGTTCGCGGGGCTGGCCGTGCTGTCCCAGCAGTACGCCTGGGCGGAGCGTCGAGCGCGGCCCGTGGAGGTGCAGGCCAAGAAGACCGCTGCGCAGAGTGTCCAGACATGGCCGAGGATCGTTTTCTCCTCGCTGGTCGCCTCCTGGGTGCTGTTCACCGGCGTCATGTGGATCTGGCGCCCCTCGCCGCCCGGCTGGTGGCCGTTCGGTGGCCGGTGGTGGGGGTGGCTGGTCCAGGGCCAGGTCCCCGACTGGTGGCCGCTCGCGCACAGCTGGTGGTTCGTCGGACGGTGGCCGACCGGGGTGACGCTGGTCGCCTCGGCGGTCATCGCGTTCGCGCTCATCGTCTACAGCTTCCGCGTCTACCGGGGCAGGGACCCCGAGGCGGTGGCGCAGGAGGTCGCCGAGCAGTGACCGGCGGTGACCGGCGGTGACCGGCGGTGACCGGCGGTGACCGGCCAGTCAGGCCTTGACCGACCCGGCCATCAGCCCGCTGACGAAATAGCGCCCCAGCACGATGTAGACGATCAACGTGGGCACCGAGGCGATCATCGCGCCGGCCATGCTGGCGGCGTAGTTGCTGAGCTGGCCGCCCGCGAGCGCGTTGAGCGCGATGGTCACCGGTCCGTTGCGCGTGTTCGACAGGAAGATCGCGAAGAGGAAGTCGTTCCACACCGAGGTGAACTGCCAGATGACCGTGACCACGAAGCCGGGCGCGGACAGCGGCAGCACGACCCGGAAGTACGTCGCCAGCATGCCGGCGCCGTCCATCCGTGCGGCCTCGATGAGGTCGTTGGGGATCGACTCGTAGTAGTTGCGGAAGATCAGCGTGCAGATCGGCAGTCCGAAGACCGTGTGCACGATGATCAGCGCCGGGATGCCGTTGGGCACGCCGATGTCGCGCATCATCTGCACGAGCGGGATCATCACCGCCTGGTAGGGGATGAACATCCCGAAGAGCAGCAGCGCGAACACCAGGTTGGCGTAGGGGAACCGCCACCGGGAGAGCACGAAACCGTTCATGGAGCCCATCATCGACGCCATGACCGCCACCGGGATCGCCAGCCAGAACGTCCGCAGCAGCGGCTCCTTGAGGGCGGCCCACGCTGTGCGCCACCCGTCGAGGGTCCAGTCCTTCGGCAGGTTCCACGCCTGCGACGACGAGGTCTCCGCAGCCGGTTTGAAGCTGGTCACGATGAGGACGTACGCCGGGATCAGGACGACCGCCAGGAAGAACACGAGCAGCAGGAAGCGGACCACCCGGGGTGCGGTCAGCGGACGCCGGGCAGGAGTGGGGGGACCGCCCCTGCGGCGGGTCGCCCGGGCCGGTGTCGGCGGGGTGGTGGTCGTCGTCGTCATGAGCGGCGCTCCTCCCGGACGGTGAACACGAGATACGGGATGACCACCAGCGCCACGAAGAAGAGCAGGATGGTGGCGATCGCTGCGGCCTTGGCGTAGTCGTAGGCGAGCAGCGTGGTCCACATGTACGTCGCCGGCACCTCCGTCTGGTAGATGGCACCGGAGATCGACATGATGAGGTCGAAGACCTTCAGCGACATGTGCCCGATGATGATGAGCGCCGACAGGGCGACCGGGGAGAGCTGGGGGAAGAGCACGTGCCGGTAGAGCTGGTACGTCGAGGCGCCGTCGACGCGGGCGGCTTCGCGCAGCTCCTCGGGGATGCCGCGCAGGCCCGCCAGGAAGAGGGCCATGACGTAGCCCGAGAGCTGCCAGACCGCCGGCAGGGCCACCGCAGCCATGCCCCACTTGGGGCTGGACCACCACGCGTTCTCCAGGCCGCCGAGCCCGATGGTCTGGAAGAGCCGGTTGAGCCCGCTGGCTCTCTCCCCCTGGGAGCTGTTCAGCAGCCACCGCCACACCACGCCGGAGGCGACGAAGGAGATCGCCATCGGGAAGAGATAGAAGGAGCGGAAGAAGCCCTCGCCGCGGACGCCCCGCTCGAGCAGCAGGGCCCACAGCAGCCCGAAGAGCATCGTGCCGCCCATGAAGACGACCGTGTAGGTGAGGAGGTTGAGCATCGAGTGCTGGAACCGGTCCTCGTGGAACAGCGCCCAGAAGTTGTCCATCCCCACGAAATTCTCCGCCGGGGCGATGCTGTGCCGGTCGGACAGGGAGATCTTCACCGTCTGGCCGATGAGTCCGTAGACGAAGATGCCGATGAGCACGATCGTGGGGGACAGGAGCACCAGGCCGGGACCCCAGTTCCGGATACCTTTCATGACGCCTTCCTCAGTCCGGGCGATGACGGTGGGATGCGTCGCAGCGTACGACGCATCCCACCATGACCGCTGAGGGTCGTTGTCGTCAGTTCTGCTGGCTGTCGGCCGCTGCGACGAGCTGCTTCTGGAAGGTCTCCACGTCACCGGCGCTGCTGAACTGCCCCACGGCGGAGGTGATGTCGGTCAGCCACGCCACCGGAGCAGCCGCGCCGTGAGCCAGCGACGGGACGATCGTGTCGTCGGCGAAGGCCTGGATCGCGGCCTGCTGGTACTCGTTGTAGTCGGCCGGGTCGGCGTCGGTGCGAACCGGGATCGAGCCCTTCTTGGTGTTGAAGGCCTTCTGCCCCTCGGCGCTGCCGACCGTCGTCAGCCACGCCTTGGCGCCGTCCTCGTTCGGAGCGCCCACCGGGAGGGTGAACGAGTCGGCGAGGAAGTCGAACACGTTCTCCTGGCCGGGGACCGGGAACCACACGTAGTCCTCGCCCTCGACGAGGTCCTCGTCGATCAGGGTGCCGGCTGCCCAGTCGCCCATGACGTTGTACGCCGACTGGCCGTCGGTCACGTACTTGAGCGAGTCGGGCCAGTCGAGCCCTGCCCGGTCGGGGTTCGTGAACGACATCAGCGTCTTGTAGTCCTCCAACGCAGCGGTGACCTCCGCGGACGACCAGTCGGTGTCCCCGTTCCAGAGACCGACGTAGCCCTCCGGCCCGAGGTCGGAGATCAGCACGGTCTCGAGCAGCTGGACCTGGGTCCAGTCGGTCGCCACGGCGAGCGGGTACTTCACGCCGTCGCCCTGGAGCGTCTTCATGTCGGAGATCCAGGCGTCGATGTCCGCCGGTGCCGTGTTCGGGTCGAGGCCGGACTTCTTCAGCACCGACGGGTTGGCCCACACCACGTTGGCGCGGTGGATGTTCGCCGGCACCGAGTAGATCTTGCCGTCGACCGTGAGCGCGTCGATGATGCCCTGCGGGAAGACGTCGGTCCAGCCCTCGTCGTCGTACAGCGAGCTGACGTCCTGGATCTGGCCGGCGTCGATGTAGTCGGCCAGCTCAGCGCCGGCGTGCGCCTGGAAGGTGTCCGGCGGGTCCTGGGACTGCAGCCGGGAGGCCAGCACGGCCTTCGCGTTGCTGCCCGCGCCGCCTGCCACGGCTCCGTTGACGAACTCGTAGTCCGGGTACTGGTCCTCGAAGGTCGACACCAGGCCGTCGAGGCCGGCCTTCTCGCCGCCCTCGGTCCACCAGCTGAACACCTCGACTTCGGACGTGCTGCCGCCGCTGCCGCCCGAGCCGTTGTCGTCGCCGTTGTCGCCGCAACCGGCGAGCACCAGGCCCGCGACCACGGCACCGGCGACCAACAGGTTTGTTCTCCTCATGGTCGTTCCTCCAGTTGTTGGATGGTGCTTTGTTGGATGGTGCTTGCCGGGGCGGACGCCCCGGACGTCTGTGGGATGTCCTGACCCGGACGGCAGCGGATCGCCGTGGCCGCTCCGGTCAGGGTGAGCGCGCCGCAGGAGTACGGCGCCAGCACGATGTCGCCGGAACGGAGGTCACGCTCGCCGGCCCGCTCGGTGCTCAGCCGTCCTGCGCCCTCGACGACGACCAGGACGGAGAAGCCGGCGTCGGCGACGGCCGGACCGGGGGAGCCGACCATGACCTCGGCGCGGAAGAAGCCGTCTGCCTCGGTGGGGAGCACGGACGCGACCGGGCCGGGGGAGCGGTCCCACCGCCTGCGCAGGTCGGCCAACCGGTCGGCGCCGAGGCGGCCGCGTGCCACGCTGGTCAGCGCGAGCGACCGGCCCAGCCCCAGCCACGACTGGTGCGGATCGAGCCCGAAGCGCTGGTGCTCGAGCATGACCGAGAAGTCCGTGGGCTCCTGCAGCTCGACGGCGAGGACCCCGGCCCCGATCGCGTGCGGCTGGCCTGCCGGCACCAGGACGACGTCACCGCGCTCGACCGGGAAGGGGTTCAGCGACTCCACGAGCTGCTCGTCCTGGGCGTCGACCATGGCGGTCAGCCGGTCCTCGGTCACGTCCTCGCGGAAGCCGAGCCAGACCAGGGAGCCGGGGGCGGCGTCGAGCACCAGCCAGGCCTCGGTCTTGCCGTGGGCGCAGCCGAGGTGCCTGCTGGCGAAGGCCCGGTCGGGGTGGGTGTGCACCGGCAGGCGCTCGGCGACGTCGAGGAGCTTGACCAGCAGACCCGGCTCGGTCCCGTGCCGGGCGAGGTGGTCGCGGCCGAGCCACGGCTCGGCGTCGCGCTCCAGCGCCTCGGAGAGGGGAGTGCCGTCGGGCAGCACGGTGAGGCCCCCGCCGCCCTCGGCGAAGAGATGGGCGGTGGAGGCCAGCCAGTCCTCCGGCCGGCGGTCGTCGAAGCCCGCGGGGACGGGGAGCCCGCGGAAGGCAAGGATGTTCCGACCGCCGCGGTAGAACCGCTGAGGAGTGTTCAACTCCAACGGCACGGGGGCCAGGGTCATGCGACGCGCCCTTCGACTGGCGACAGTTAATTCGAATCCGAACTAATCAGGACCCTAGGCCTAGCACATAGCCCTATGCAAGGGGCTAAGGTATCGGCGAGTCCCGGAATCGTCGCGTCGATTCGTTCGATTACGTCCGATCGAGGACCAATGGCAGGACGACCCCCGGAGGTGTGCCATGCCCGCCGAGCTGCTGCAGGGCCGGCGCCGCGCCGCGAGCACCCGTGTTCTCGCCGAGCTCGCCGCGTCGGGGGCGGCAAGCCGGGCGGACCTTGCGCGTGCCACCGGCCTGGCCCCGTCCACGGTGACGAGCCTGGTCGCCGCCCTGATGGAGGAGGGGCTGGTCCGCCCCGCCGACGTGGCGGGGCCGGCCGGGGTCGGGCGGCCCGGCCAGCTGATCCGGTTGGACCGGGGGGCGGGCGCGGTGCTGGGAGTCGATCTCGGACGGCACCACCTCAAGGTCGCGGTGGCGGACCTCTCGCACACGCTGCTCGCGCGCACGGAGACGGTGAAGTCCATCGCGCAGGACTCTGCCGCGGACCTCGGCATGGTCAAGGAGTACGTCGCCGCGACGCTGGACGAGGCCGGCGTCGCCGCTCCCGAGGTGCTCGCCGTGGGGGTGGGTCTCCCGGGACCTGTGCACACCAGCGGCGAGCTCGGTGACTCGACGATCCTGCCGGGCTGGGTGGGGGTGAAGGCGTCCGAGGCGTTCGAGGAGGCACTCGGGCTCGGTGTCGAGGTCGACAACGACGCGAACCTCGGGGCGCTGGGCGAGTGGCGGTGGGGGGCCGGCGCGCAGGTGCGCGACCTGGTCTACCTCAAGGTCTCCACCGGTGTCGGTGCCGGCTTGGTCGTCGACGGGCGGCTCTACCGCGGTGCGGGGCACACGGCCGGCGAGATCGGCCACACCGTGCTCGACCCCGGCGGTCCGGTGTGTCGGTGCGGCAACCGGGGCTGCCTGGAGATGTACGCCGGCTCCGGCGCCATCCTGTCGGCCCTGCAGGCCTCGCACCCGGAGCTGTCCGACCTCGGGGCGGTGGTCGAGCGCGCCCTGGACGGCGACGCCGGCTGCCGCCGGGTCGTGGCGGACGCGGGGCGCGCGATCGGCACCGCCCTGGCCGCGGTGTGCAACATCCTGAACCCGGCGAGGGTGGTCGTCGGTGGGACGTTGGGCGGTGCCGGTGACGTGCTGCTGGACCAGATGCGCGAAGCCGTCCACGACGGGTCGATCCGCTCCGCGTCGATGGACGTCGAGATCGTCCCGGCGGGGCTGGGGGCGGACTCCGAGCTCATGGGCGCGGTCGCGCTGGCCCTGGCCCAGGTGGAGGCGCGGCTCAAGGGCGGCCGCCTCGACATCGGCGTCCTCGGCACCTGACCTAGGCCCGCGGCCCGCGCTGCGAGGTACCGGGCGGTGGAGGTGGATGGAGAGATTGACATAATGTGCATTATCGGCGATAATCAGTGACGCGCCCGATTGGTGTCGAGCACTGCCACGCTCAGCGATCGCCATGCAGCAAGCAGACGCTCGTCGCCGGCTGCGGCCACCAGGTCTGGGTCGTTGAGTTCGACAGCTGACGCACAGTGCACTGCGTCGTAGCCTCGGAGCGTCTGCGTGCGAGCGAGACCCGCCGCCGTGGCGGCGAGTTCCGCGGTCAGGTCGACAACGTCGACATCTGGCCAGATCTCGACGAAGTTCGACCAGGCATCGTCGTACTCTTCCGCGGAGATGCGCCCTTGGCGCTCGGCCATCGCTAGTGCCGCAGCCGCTTCGACATACGTCAGCCTCGAACTCAATCGACGGTCGGCATCGTCCCAGATCCGCCGGCACACCTCGGTGCTTGGCTCTGCGATCAGTATGGGCACCACCGCCGAGGTGTCGAGATAGACGATCAACGCCGCTGCTCGTCGATGAGATCGCTCACCGTGCCCGCCGTCTTGATCGGCGGTGGCAACGCACGTCGCCGGCGACGTGCGGGCGTCACCTTGCCCTCCGCGATCAGCTGCTCCAACTTCGTCGGCACGCCAACAGGGACGATCCGCGCGACCGGTCGACCATGATCAGTAACCGTGATCGTGTGGCCATCACGCACGGAAGCCAGGTGGCGACTCAGGCCGTCTCGCAACTCGCGAACGCCCACATCCATGACAGGGACCTCCAGGTGGCTATATTTGTGCTCGACAATGTAGCCATCCTGACAGGCAACTCGTCTCACTTCAACACGTCTCACTACCAGTCAAATGACGGAAGTAGAAGTAGATGCAACTACTCCCGTCCACCGCCAGCAAGGCGACCTGCGGACTCATCGATAGGCGTCAGATCTGTGGACCACGGCCACGACGGTAACGCGACGCTGCTCCTCGCTGATTCGGTAGATCACCCGGTAAGTGCCGCGACGGGCACTGTGGCGGTCATCAAGCGGTGGTCGCAATTGCTTCCCGACGCGGCGCGGGTTGTCGAGCAAGGGTCCGATGATGAAGTCGTACGCCGCGAACGCCACAGACTCCGGAAGGTGTTCAGTGAGCTGGCGGCGAGCGGTGGGCGAGATGACGAGCTCATAGCGCTCAGCCGTCACGCCGTCGTCCTGCGCTGGCGCATGGCTTCGTTGAGGTCGAGCTCCGATTCGCCCTCGCCGCGCGCCAACTCGGCGTCAGACTCGGTCAACTGTCGAATCGCTGCCTGATCGGACAGGATCGCAATCGTCTCCTCCAGAGCCTCGAGGTCCTCTGGAGAGAGCAAGATCGCCGATGGGCGTCCGTGCACGGTGACAGTTACGCGGTCGTGCTGACGGTCGACTCGGCCGACGAGCTCTGAAAGGTGCGCCTTGACTTCGGCCAGCGACATGGTTTCGCTCATAGTCAGAAGTATGACTAGAAGTCAGCGGATAGCCAAGGAAAGGGCCGAATCTCCCAGGCCCTACTCCCGGCTCATCAACTCCCGTGCCTGCCAGTTTATCCACGGGGGTGGAGCCCCTCTCGGGCCCCTTCCCACGCACTGCCGGATCTCAGTCACCCGGTGACCGAGGCCCGGTGCTGATGCCGCCCTCCTGGCCGTCGCCCTGCCCCAGCAGCCGGAGCACGCCGTCGGCGAAGCCGGCCGGGTCCTCGAGCTGCGGATAGTGCCCGACACCGGGCAGCTCGACGACCTCGGCGGCCGGCCGCAGCTCGCGCAGTCCCTGGAGCACGTCGGTGGTGGCCACCGGGTCCTCCAGACCCCACAGGAACCCCAGCCGGCCGTCCCAGTCCGCGACGGCGCCGTGCCAACGGTCGGCGTGCTCGACCCGCTCGTGCAGGTACGCCGTGAGCAGATGGATGATCCGGTGGCCGTCGTCGGCGGCGAGCAGCGCCCACTGGTCGGCCGCCTCCTGCGCCGACAGCGGATGCTGTGCCGAGAACACCCGGGACAGCTCGCGGGTGAACATCCGCCGGTTGCTCAGCCGGGCCACCAGCGGCCCGAACGGTCCCCGCAGCACCCGTTGGATCGGCCGCAGGCTGGCGCGCTCGAGGATGACACTGCCGTTGCTCAGCACCACGGTGTCCAGCTCGAGGATGCGCCGTCCCTCCAGGTCGCGCGCGAGCAGCTCGGTGGCGACCGACGTGCCCATGTCGTGCGCTACGAGCTGCACCCGCCCCGCGGTGCTCCCCACGACCTCGGCCACGACCTCTTCCACGAGGTCGGCCTGCTCGAAGAGGCTGTAGGTGTGCGGTCGCGGCTTCTCCGACAGCCCGAACCCGAGGAAGTCGAGGGTGACCCAGGCCCGGCCCCCCAGGCCGCGCACCACGTGGCGGAAGTCGTAGGAGCTGGACGGGTAGCCGTGCAGCAGCAGGACCGGCGGGCCCTCCCCGGCGCCGGTGCGCACGAACACCGAGCCGGCCCGGGTCTGCACCATGCGCCCGCCGTCGCGCCACGCCTGGGCGCCGCTGGGCAGGCTCATGTCGACACCCCGACGTACGCCGCCAGGTGCTCACCGGTCAACGTCGACCGGTCGGCGACCAGGTCCGCAGGCGTCCCCTCGAACACCACCCGGCCGCCGTCGTGCCCGGCGCCCGGCCCCAGGTCGACGATCCAGTCGGCGTGCGCCATGACCGCCTGGTGGTGCTCCACGACGACGACCGACGTGCCGGCGTCGACCAGCCGGTCCAGCAGGCCGAGCAGCTGCTCGACGTCGGCGAGGTGCAGGCCCGAGGTCGGCTCGTCGAGGACGTAGACGGTGCCTTCGTCGGCGAGCCGGGTGGCCAGCTTGAGGCGCTGCCGCTCCCCGCCCGACAGCGTGGTCAGCGGCTGCCCCAGCTTGACATAACCCAGCCCCACGTCGGCCAGCCGCTGCAGGATGCGGTGCGCCGCGGGCGTCGCCGCATCGCCCTCGCTGAAGAACTCCTGCGCCTCCGCTACCGGCATCGCCAGCACCTCGGCGATGTTGCGGCCGCCGAAGGTGTGCTCCAGCACCGAGGCGTCGAACCGCTCCCCCTGGCAGACCTCGCAGGTCGTCGCGACGCCGGCCAACATCGCCAGGTCGGTGTAGACGACGCCGGCGCCGTTGCACGCCGGGCACGCGCCGGCCGAGTTGGGGCTGAACAGCGCGGGCTTGACGCCGTTGGCCTTCGCGAACGCCTTGCGGATCGGGTCGAGCAGCCCGGTGTACGTCGCCGGGTTGCTGCGCCGGGAGCCGCGGATGGGTGACTGGTCCACCGTGACGACGTCGTCGAGGTCGGCCAGGGACCCCTGCACCAGCGAGCTCTTCCCGGACCCCGCCACGCCGGTGAGCACGACCAAGACACCGAGCGGGATGTCGACGTCGACGTCCTGCAGGTTGTGCAGGTCGGCTCCTCGAACGGGCAGTGTGCCGGTGGGGGTGCGGACGGTCGGCTTCAGGGCCGCCCGGTCCTGGAGGTGCCGGCCGGTGACCGTGCCGCTCCCCTGCAGACCGTCGACGGGCCCTTCGAAGCAGATCGTGCCGCCCGCCGTACCGGCGCCGGGACCGAGGTCGACGACGTGGTCGGCGGTGCCGATCACCTCCGGCTTGTGCTCGACCACGAGCACCGTGTTGCCCTTGTCGCGCAGCTGTCGCAGCAGGGCGTTCATCCGGGCGATGTCGTGCGGGTGCAGGCCGACGGTCGGCTCGTCGAAGACGTAGGTGACGTCGGTCAGCGCCGAGCCGAGCTGGCGCACGAGCTTGACGCGTTGTGCCTCGCCGCCCGACAGGGTGCCGGTCGGCCGGTCCAGCGCCAGGTAGCCCAGGCCGATCTCGACGAACGAGTCGAGCGACTCCGCCAGGGCCGTCACGAGCGGAGCCACCGCCGGGTCCTCGATGCCGCGCACCCAGATGGCGAGGTCGCGGATCTCCATCGAGCAGGCGTCGGCGATGTTGGTGCCGTCGATCTTCGATGACCGCGCGGGCTCGGCCAGCCGGGTGCCGTCGCACTCCGGACACACGCCGAAGGTCACCGCCCGCTCGACGAAGGCCCGCACGTGCGGCTGCAGCGCGTCGACGTCCTTCGAGAGCATCGACTTCTGGATCTTGGGGATCAGCCCCTCGTAGGTCAGGTTGATGCCGTCGACCTTGATCTTGGTCGGCTCCTTGTGGAGCAGGGCGTCGAGCTCCATCTTGGTGTACTTCCGGATCGGCTTGTCGGGGTCGAAAAGCCCACAGCCGCGGAAGATCCGGCCGTACCAGCCGTCCATGCTGTAGCCGGGAATCGTCAGTGCGCCCTCGTTGAGCGACAGACTGTCGTCGTACAGCGCGGTGAGGTCGATGTCGCTGACCGAGCCGCGCCCCTCGCACTGCGGGCACATCCCGCCGACGATTTTGAAGCTGCGCCGCTCCTTGGTGGTGCGGCCGCCGCGCTCCATGGTGACCGCGCCGGCACCGCTGATCGAGGCGACGTTGAACGAGAAGGCCTGGGGTGGCCCGATGTGCGGCTTGCCCAACCGGCTGAACAGGATGCGCAGCATCGCGTTCGCGTCCGTGGCCGTGCCCACGGTCGAGCGCGGGTCGGAGCCGATCCGCTTCTGGTCGACGGTGATCGCCGTGGTCAGCCCCTCGAGGACGTCGACGTCGGGCCGACCGACCGTGGGCATGAAGCCCTGCAGGAACGCGCTGTAGGTCTCGTTGATCAACCGCTGCGACTCCGCCGCGATCGTGTCGAAGACCAGGGAGCTCTTGCCGGACCCGGACACGCCGGTGAAGACCGTCAGCCGCCGCTTGGGGATCTCGACGTGGACGTCGCGCAGGTTGTTCTCCCGGGCGCCGTGCACCCGGATCAGGTCGTGGCTGTCCGCCGCCGCTCGGTCGTCTCGGGCCACGGGTCAGCGGACCTCGTTGATCCGGATCAGGTTGCCGGTCGGGTCCCGGAAGGCGCAGTCGCGGACGCCGTACGGCTGCTCGGTCGGCTCCTGGAGCACGTCGGCGCCGGCGTCGACGAGCCGCTTGAACAGACCGTCGAGGTCGTCGGTGGCCAGGGTCAGCGCGCTGCCGTAGCTGCCCTTGGCGATCAGCTCGAGGATGGTCCTCCGCTCGTCGTCGCTGAGGCCGGGGTCCACCGCAGGCGGGTGCAGCACGAGGGCGGTGCCGGGCTGGTTCACCGGTCCCACCGTGAGCCAGCGCATGCCCCGGTAACGCACGTCGTTGCGGAGCTCGAACCCGAGGATGTCCCGGTAGAAGCCCAGGGCCGCGTCGGCGTCGGTGTGCGGGAGGAACGCGTAGTGGATGGTGATGTCCATGTCGGTCACGCTAGTGGTGGCTCGCCCCCTCTGCTTCTCGATTCCTGACCGGCCTGGTGACCTGCTTGGACAGGCAGGATGGGATCTCCCCCGGCGTCTCCACGGCGCGGGCGCGGTAGGTGCTGGGCGGCATGCCGACCAGCTCCGCGAAGCGGGTGCTGAACGTGCCCAGCGACGAGCACCCCACCGCGAAGCAGACCTCGGTCACACCCAGATCGCCGCGGCGGAGCAGGGCCATCGCTCTTTCCACCCGCCGGGTCATCAGGTACGAGTACGGCGACTCGCCGTACGCGCGCTTGAACTCGCGACTGAGGTGGCCGGCGGACATGTGCGCGTCCCGGGCGAGCGCCTCGACGTCCAGGGGCTGGGGGTACTCGCGGTCCATCCGGTCCCGCACCCGGCGCAGGGCCGCGAGGTGTCGCAACCGCTCCGGCGTGGCCTCCGCAGAGGTGGACGACCTTTCTGACACACCTGCATCCTGCGGGAGGGGCCGGAGCAACGTCCACTCCCCTCACCATCGCCGGAGGCTGGACCACTGGCCACAACCCCGGGTGGAGCCGGCGCGCACGCCCAGGCACGGCAGTCTCCGCTCGACCGGGTCAGCCACGTCGTCCTGCCGGCAGTCGCACCAGCCATCGCAGTCGCACCACGCGTCCTCCTCGAACGGCGCCCGTCCGGCGAGCGTGACTCCGTTGAGGAACATCTCGCAGTCGCAGAACCCGCCCATCCGACCGAGGCGCTCCGCCAGAGCCTTGGCTCGGGGAGCACGAAGATCACGGAACCGGACCGCCCATCGCAGCGTGTTGTCGCAGCCGTGGTCGTCGACCATGCGGGCGACGTAGCAGTACAGGCACTCCCGTTCCTCGGGGAGGGTGAGTCGACGCGTGAGGTCGAGGACCATCGCTTCGGCGGCTGTGACGGCATCGGACACGGCTGGGCTCCTTCGGTCGGTGCCGGGGGTCCCCGGCACGCAGAAGGCTCCTGCTGCCCACCGACAAAGCGTCGGCTCTTTCCACAGCAGGTCCGCACGCTCAGCCGAGGCGTGCGGCGGGCACCTTCGGGTAACCCACGTCGAGCACGAACGTGCCCTTGACGTGCTTGTAGAGGACCCGCCAGTGCCAGTAGCCCCGGTACGCCGACGGGCGTCGGCGCATCTGCTCGGCGTACCGAAGCACCGCTCCGACGTAATTGTCCGACGGGTTGTAATGCCACAGGGCCGCTGCCATGTCAGCCGTTCCCCCGTTGGCCTTCAGCAGCCGGGCCGCGGCGAGAATGGCGTCCTGCGGGTCGTTGATGTCACCCCCGGCGCCGTAGATCGCCCAGGTCGACGGCAGGAACTGCATCGGGCCCTGGGCGCCGGCGGTGCTGGTGCCGCGGATCCGGCCCATGCGCGTCTCGACGAGGTGCACGGCGGCCAGGTACTCCCACGGGACGCCGACCCGTTGCTCGGCCCGCCGGTAGTAGCCCAGCAGCACGCGTGGTGGCGGTGGCCGCACGATCCGCCAGTCGGGCAGCTTGGGCTGCGGCGCTGTCATGGCGCCGAGCAGCCGCGCCGCCTCGACGTCGGAGGACACCTTCACCCGGGCGGGCGGCGGCACCGCGATCAGCACGGGCCGTGCCACGTCCTCGGGCGAGGTGGCCAGCAGCCGGACGGCGAGCTGCTCGAACTCGCCGGCGCGCCGTACCGCCTTTGCGGCCGCGTCCGGGTCCCGCAGCACCGCCTCGACATCCGCCAGCCGGCGGGCCAGTGTCCCGGCACGCCGGGCCGACGGCATCTCAGGCAGGTGTTGCAGCGGGCCGGGCTGGCGACGGCTCCGTTCCTGGCTTCCCTGCCCGCCCCGACCGGCCCCGCTGGGCTGGCCCTGGTCCGCGCGGGGCGACTCGCCGTCCGAGACGTCACAGCCCGCGACGGGGAGCATCAGCACGGCGGCAGCAGAAGCCACCACGGCGCGGCAGGCGGCCCATGACGATCTCACGTTGTTCGAGTATGCCCGGCGGCACGGCAGACTGGGCGCCGTGAAGCTGATGTACGCCGTGTGGGGCGAGACCGAACCCGTCAGTCCCGGCCTGCTCTCCCGGCTCGGCGCCCTCGGCGTGGAGAAGGTCGTCGTCGAGGCGGACGACGAGGACGTGACCGACGCCCAGCTCCGCCTCTCGACGTACGCCGAACCCGTGACCGCGCTCGTCAGCGTCTGGACCGACGGCGACCCGCAGGAGGTGACCGACCTGCTCGCCCGCGCGGTGCCCCGGCTCGCCGGCTGGGTCGTGGAGGAGCGCACCCCCCTCCCCCCGCCGCGCACGCCGCACGGCGCCCGGGCCGACGCGCTGGTCAACGTGGCCCTGCTGCGCATCCCCGACGGCATGACGCCGGAGGCCTGGCGGGAGCGCTGGCTCGACCACCACACCGCGGTGGCGATCGAGACGCAGGCGACGTTCGGCTACGTGCAGAACATCGTGGTGGAGCCGCTCCTGGACGACCAGGCGCCGGTCGACGCCCTCGTGGAGGAGTTCTTCCCCGTGGCCGCCGCGACCGACCTGCACGCCTTCTACGGCAGCGGCGGTGACGACGAGGAGCTGGGCCGGCGGATGACGCGGATGCTCGAGAGTGTCGCGACGTTCGGGGCCCACGAGAACATCGACGTCGTGCCGACGAGCCGCTACGAGATCGAGCTGACGGTGGGCGGCTGATCTCTCACTGCCAGTGGACGAAGGGGGTGAGGTGGACCCCACAACCCACGTCGAGGCCAGGCGTGCTGGTGGCGGAGATGCTGCCACCGGGGAGGTTGACAGTCACCTGGTGGTAGAGCGGACCGGCGGGTCCACCTCCGGGCCGTGCCTCGCAGACCGACTGGGTCTCGAGGCCCAGGGTCGTGGCAGCCCCGGGCTGCAACGGCGCCTTGGTGGGGGCGGCGGGGAAGAAGGAGCTGTCGTCCGTCGCGGTCACGTCCGGCTGCCCGGGCTCGGTGACGGTCACCCGGTCCGGATAACCGGCGAGGGTGCATGCGCTGCCGCCCGTGTTCCTGACGTCCAGCAGCCAGATGTAGTGGCCTGTCGCGCCCTCCCCGTCCGGTCTGACTGCGGCGGCGAGATCTGTGGCGGCGCAGTCCGGAGGCGCGCCAGGGGGAAGGCTCGGAGCTGGTGGTCTTCACCGCACCGGCGACGCTGATCGGGAACTTCGTCTTGAAGCCGTTCTCGACGACGGTGAGCGTCCTCGGTGTCCGACCGAGGCCGTCGATGACGACCAGGGCCCTCCGCCTGTCGGCGCGGCAGCCGGCGCTCGTGGCTGGGTCGAGGGTCATCGTCACCGGGCCGCCGCGTGCGTCGACCGGCGCGAGCAGGCGCTGCGTGCGGGCGCTGTTGTCGATCGTCACGCGCACGGCGAGATCGTGCGGTCCGGGGCTCGGCGATCGGTCCGCCGCCACGTCGTCACCATGTCCCGACGGGCCCGTCAGTGCCTGGGTTGCGACGATCCCTCCGCCGACCGCGACCAGGACTGCTGCCGCGACGCCGCTCGCGACGAACCGGTGCCGGCGACGCCGAGAGCGCGCTGCACCGCGTCGACGACGTCGACGCCGGAGGTGAAGTCCGCGACGGCGCGATCGGGCAGTGTCTCGGTGGGCCGCTCGCCCCACCACCGTCGGCGACGGCCGTCGCGGTGGCAGTTGAGGAGCATGCGGTAGACGTAGGCGTCGCGATCGTCGGCCCGCCGTACCTTGTCCCACGCGGTGTAGCACCGCACCAACGTGGTCTGCGCGAGGTCGTGGGCCTCCTCGGGAGTGCAGCCCAGGAGGACGGCCGATCGCACGAGCGCGTCCACCGCGCCGCCGCATAGGCGGAGAAGTCCCGGTCCCGGTCCATGATGTCTCCTCCGCTCACGCCCTCTACTGGTTCGACGAGGTGGACGGCGGCGAAGGTTCCCGCGAGGTCAGCCGGCGTCGACGCCCGGCGGGAAGCCGCCGGTGGCGACCGGTCCCCACCGGTCGATCGTCACCCGGATGAGCGACTTGCCCTGCCGGCGCATCGCGTCGCGGTACTCGTCCCAGTCCGGGTGCTCGCCGGAGATGCAGCGGAAGTACTCCACCAGCGGCTCCACCGAGTCCGGCATGTCGATCACCTCGGCGGTGCCGTCGACCTGCACGTAGGGCCCGTTCCAGTCGTCGGAGTGCACGACGAGCGACACCCTCGGGTCACGCCGCGCGTTGGCCGCCTTGGCGCGCTGAGGGTACGTCGAGACGACGATGCGCCCGTCCTGGTCCACCCCGCAGGTCACCGGCGACATCTGGGGCATCCCGTCGGACCTGCGGGTCATCAGGGTCGCCTTGTGGCGCGGCCTGATGAAGGACAGGAGGTCTTCTCGGGCGACGGTGTCGGCGGTGGCGGTCTTCGACATGCGCCCGAGCCAACCACACCAGCCGCGTGACCTGCAGGGCCGGATTGTCGGCGCCCCCGGATACGTTGTTATACCTCTTGGAAGTATCAGCAAGGACGCGAGGAACGGCTCATGCTCACCAACCCCTACACCCCCGGACAGGTCCCGCGGATCCTTGCCGGCCGGGCCGAGGAGCTGAGCCTGATCCGCGACCGGCTCGCCCGGGTGGAGGCCTACGGCGAGCTCAGCGGGCCGCTGCTCGTCTTCCATGCACCCCGGGGGGTGGGCAAGACGTCGCTGCTGAGAGAGGCGCAGCGCGAGGCCGAGGAGCACGGGTTCGTGACGGCGTGGGTGGCGTGTGCCCGTCGTCAGCGGCTGCTCCCGGAGCTCGTGAACCGCGTCGGCCATGCCTTGGAGGCCGCGGAGGTCGTCACCGGCAAGGCGGTCGGAGGCTGGCAGACCCGGGTGCATCGGCTGTCGCTGCAGGTCGGGCCGCCGGGTCTGCAGGTCGGGGCGGACCTCACGCGCGACGCCGCACCTGTCCCTGCCGAGGCGCACGCGCCGGTGGCCGCGGTCGAGGACCTGCTGCACGACGCAGCCACGAAGGTCCGCGAGCGCAGCGGTTCCGGGCTGGCTGTGTTCGTGGACGAGCTCCACGCCGCGATGCGCACCGACGCCGCCGTCCTCCTCAACGCGCTGCAGAACCTCGACGGCCGCCGGGAGGAGAACCCGCTGACGGTGATCGGGGCCGGGCTCCCGTCGACGCCGGAGGAGCTCACGCGGGCCGCGACGTTCGGAGAGCGTACGTCGTTCATCGGGCTGCGGCTGCTCGACGACCTCGCCTCGAAGCAGGCGCTGGTCGAGCCTGCCGAGGAGCTCGGCGTCTCGTGGGCGGACCAGGCGGTGGCAGCGCTCGAGCAGACCGCCCGGGGCTACCCCTACTTCCTGCAGCTCGTGGCGCACGCCGCCTGGCGGGCCGCCGCCCCGGAGGAAGGCGGCACGATCACTGCAGCTCACGTCCGCAAGGGCAAGCCGGCAGCGAACCAGCAGCTCGAGGCGATGTACCGGGCGCGGTGGCGCGCCGCGACCGCGCTGGAACAGGAGTTCATGGGAGCCATGGCCGAGGAAGCCGGTGGCCCCGCCGAACCCGGTGAGGAGCCGGCCGTCGCACGGGCCGGGGTCGCGGCGCGGATGGGGCGCACCAGCAGGGCGGTGAGCATGCCGCGGGACCGGCTCCTGGACAAGGGCATCATCGAGTCCGCCGGTCACGGGCTGCTCCGCTTCACGCTGCCGGGGTTCACCGATTACGTGCGCAACCAGTCGTCCAGCACCGAGTGACGGCCGCTCACGTCGCGCGGGCGTGCCCCCTGGCCCACCACAGCTCGAGACCCTCCGGCTTCACCTCCAGGGTCGCGAGGTTGTTGTCGAACCACGGGCCCCTCACCCGCTCCCACTCGATACGGCCCGTCCGGCACCTTCGCCGAGCGAGCCGCGAGAGCGCCCAGCGGCCCGGCGACGCCGTACGACAGCACCGCGGTGGCGAACCGGATCGCCCGCGGGAGCGGATTGCGGATCGGCGAGCAGACCGCCTGCACGATCGCTCCCGGTGCGTCGAGGCCGGTGACCTGGGAGACGTAGCTGTCATGGACGTCCCCGGCGGCCACGCGCCGGAAGGTGCTCCATTCCCCCACGCATCTGGCCGTCCCGCCAGGCCAGCTCGTCCTCGTCGAGCATCGCCCGCCGGTCGTCCTCGAGCACCCGCGCGGCGCGCGAGTCGACCACCACGAGCCGGGCCCCGTCGATGTCCCGGGCGAAGCTCCACCGGTAGGAGTCCGGCTTGCGGTCGACCCGCTCGGCGAACGTGTCGAGGACGTCGGTGAGGTCCAGCTCGTCGGGTCCGTCGTGGGCCGCCACCAGCCGCCAGATCTCGTCCTCGGCACGCTCGGAGGGCGAGAGGTTGCCGAGGTGCTGGTAGACCCAGTGCGACGCCAGCGCCGCCACGATGCGCCCGTGCCACCACGAGGTGGCGTCCATCTCGCGGCGCCACTGCGCCGAGGTGTTCCAGTCGTCGCGGACGTCGTGGTCGTCGAAGATCATCGCGCTCGGCAGGGTGGACAGCAGCCACCGGTTGGCCTCGTCGGTCCAGGCGAGCTCGTAGAGGTGGGCGTACTCCTCGTAGTCCTTCAGCTCGGGCCCGGCTAGGAGATGTCACGCCGCGACTCGATGAACCGCCGCATCGGCTCGGTGGTCTCGTCGGCGTAGACCTGGTCGCCGAGGAAGAGGACCGCGGTCGTGCGGCACGCTGGTCCGGCAGGAGCCGAACGCCAGCCGCAGCGGCTTGCCCGGCTTCAGCGTGGAGATCACCGGCGGCGGCAGCTGCAACCGGCCGGGGACGGGCCAGACGTGCTCGTCGCCCACGGCCACCGAGTACGGCGTCACCGACCCGGCCTCCAGACCCACGCACTCCACCAGCGCGTAGTGGTGCTCGTGCACCCGGAACGTCCGGGCCGTCCACCGCTGCTCCCCGGCGGCCACCGTCACGGTGGCCGCGGACCGGGTCTCCACCCAGATCGCGGCCGAGGTCTCGTCGACGTACCGCATGAGCGGACCGAGCACCAGCGCCGAGCCCCCGTGCTCGTTCGGCCCGTCCCCGCTCACGGCTCGAGCAGCACCTTGATCGCCCGCCGCTCGTCCATCGCGCGGTAGCCCTCGGCCACCTCGTCGAGCGGCAGCCGCAGGTCGAAGACGGGGCTGGGGTCGATGTCACCGGCCAGGGTGAGGTCGAGGAGCTCGGGGAGGTACTTGCGCACCGGAGCCATCCCACCGGCCACGCCGACGTTGCGCCCGAACATCGCGTTGACCGGGAGCTCCACCCCGTGCGGCACGCCCACGAACCCGACGGTCGCACCCGGCCGCGCGGCGCGCAGGGCGGTGCGCATGGAGTCGTTGGTGCCGACGCACTCCAGCACCGCGTCGGCGCCGATCCCCTCGGTCAGCTCGAGCACCGCCTGGCCGCCCTCCTTGCCGCGCTCGGCGACGATGTCGGTGGCACCGAACGTGCGGGCGACCTCCTGGCGGGGCGCGTGCCGCGACATCGCGATGATGCGCTGGGCTCCGAGCTGCCGGGCGGCGAGCACGCCGCACAGGCCGACGGCGCCGTCGCCGACGACCACGACGGAGTCGCCCTTCTGCACCCGCGCGGACACCGCGGCGTGCCAGCCGGTGGCCATCACGTCGGCGAGCGCGAGCAGCCCGGCGATCTGGCCGGGATCCGGCATCCCGTCGGTCTTGACCAGGCTGCCCTCGGCCTGGGTCACCCGGGCGACCTCGGCCTGGCCGCCCTGGGTGATGCCGAGGTTCTGGCAGCCGGCCTGCATGCCTTTGCGGCACACCGGACAGGTGTTGTCGCAGTGGTCGAACGGCACGATGACGAAGTCGCCGGGCTTGAAGGTGTGCACCTCTCCCCCGACCTCCTCCACGACACCGACCACCTCGTGGCCGATGGGGTCGCCCGGGGTGATGTCGTTCTCGCCGCGGTAGGGCCACAGGTCCGAGCCGCAGATGCAGGAGGCGACGACGCGGACGAGGGCGTCGGTCGGCGCTTGGATGGTCAGGTCGGGACGGTCCTCGAGGCGGATGTCTCGGGTGCCGTGCAGGGTCGTGACGCGCATCGAGCCAGCCTAGCCGGGGGTGACGCACCTCTCGGCGCGCCGGGTTCGTCCTATCTCATATCTGAGATATTCTCGTCCGGTGACTGAGGACTACCTGGCCCGGATCGGCAAGCTCATCCGCGACGCCCGCCAACACCGCGGGTGGACGCAGCAGGAGCTCGCCGACGTGCTGAACACCAGCCAGAGCGCGGTGAACCGCATCGAGCGCGGCCACCAGAACATCACCTTGGAGATGGTCGCCCGCATCGGCGAGGCGCTCGACTCCGACCTGGTGTCGTTCGGCATCGGGCCGACGCACCTGCGCGTCACCGGCCCCACCACGCTGAGCGGCAGCATCGACGTCAAGTCGTCGAAGAACGCCGGCGTCGCGCTGCTGTGCGCGTCGCTGCTGAACCGCGGTCGTACGACGCTGCGCCGGGTGGCCCGGATCGAGGAGGTCAACCGGCTGCTCGAGGTGCTCGAGAGCCTGGGGGCGCAGACCCGCTGGCTCAACGAGGACAACGACCTGGAGATCGTCCCGCCTCCGGAGCTCGACCTCTCCCGGATCGACGTGGAGGCGGCACGCCGTACCCGCTCGGTCATCATGTTCCTCGGGCCGCTGCTGCACCGCGCCGAGACCTTCGACCTGCCGTACGCCGGCGGCTGCAACCTCGGGACGCGGACGGTGGAGCCGCACCTGACCGCCCTGCGCTGCTTCGGCCTGGAGGTCAAGGCCAGCGACGGCTGCTACCACGCAGCCGTCGAGCCGGACGTGGCGCCGGCGCGGCCCATCGTCCTCACCGAGCGCGGCGACACCGTCACCGAGAACGCGCTGATGGCCGCGGCGCTGCACGACGGCGTGACGGTGATCCGCAACGCCAGCTCGAACTACATGGTCCAGGACCTGTGCTTCTTCCTCGAGCTCCTCGGGGTGCGGGTCGAGGGCATCGGCACCACGACGCTGACCGTGCACGGGCGGCAGAGCATCGACGTCGACGTCGACTACGCGCCGTCCGAGGACCCGATCGAGGCGATGTCGCTGCTCGCCGCGGCCATCGTGACCGAGTCGGAGATCACCATCCGGCGGGTGCCGATCGAGTTCCTCGAGATCGAGCTGGCCCTGCTCGAGGAGATGGGGTTCCGCTACCACCGCAGCGAGGAGTACCTCGCCCACAACGGGCAGACCCGCCTGGTCGACATCACCACGCACGTCTCGCCGCTGCACTCCCCCATCGACAAGATCCACCCGATGCCGTTCCCGGGGCTCAACATCGACAACCTGCCGTTCTTCGCGGTGATCGCCGCGACGGCACAGGGCCAGACGATGCTGCACGACTGGGTCTACGAGAACCGCGCGATCTACCTCACCGAGCTCACCAAGCTGGGCGCGACCGTGCAGCTGCTCGACCCGCACCGGGTGCGCATCGAGGGGCCGACCCACTGGTCGGGCGCCGAGATCGTCTGCCCGCCGGCCCTGCGCCCGGCGGTCGTCATCCTGCTGGCGATGCTCGCCTCGAAGGGCACCTCGGTGCTCCGGTCGGTCTACGTGATCAACCGCGGCTACGAGGACCTCGCCGACCGGCTCAACGACCTCGGCGCGTCGATCGAGACCTTCCGCGACCTCTGACGCCCCGGCCCGGCCCGGCCCTCAGCTGAAGAGGGTCTCCACGAAGCTGTTGGCCCGGGGCTTGCTGGGCGGCGGCGGGGCCACCATGTCGGCGGTGATCCGCGGCAACGGCTCGGTGTGCGGTCCCGAGCCCCGGTGCCAGTCGTTCTCCAGCTCGCTCAGCACGGCCAGGTCGGCGCGGTCGAGGAAGACCCCGCCGCACGAGGAGCAGCGCAGCACCGCGACGTCGCGCAGCTGGCGGGTCGTCATGGCGCCCTGGCACTTCGGACAGGTGTTGTCGTCCATGTCCTCACGCTACTCCGGAGCACCGGCGATACTCACCCTGTGACCCCCGTGACCCAGCCGCGCACCGGTTTCCGCTTCCTCGACGAGCCGCGGGAACAGGGCCGGGTCCTGGCTTACGCGCACCGCGGAGGCGCCCGGCACGACGACGTCGTCGGGCTGGAGAACACGCTCAAGGCGTTCGAGTCCGCCGTGGGGCTGGGGTACCGCTACCTCGAGACCGACGTGCACACCACCGCCGACGGCGAGCTGCTCGCCTTCCACGACGCGAGCCTCGACCGGACCACCGACCGCGCCGGAGTCGTCGCCGAGCTCCCGTACGCCGAGGTGGCCGGCGCCCTGGTCGGCGGCCGCGAGCCGATCCCCCGGCTGGTGGACCTGCTGGAGGCCTTCCCGCGGGCGTGCTTCAACGTCGACCTCAAGTCCAGGCTGGCCGTGGAGCCGCTGGTCGACCTCGTGGTGCGGATGGGGCTGCAGGACCGGATGTGCGTCGGCTCCTTCGCCGAGCGGTCGCTGCGGGCGTTCCGGGCCGCCGCGCGCAAGCGGTCGCCCCGACCGGTCGCCACCAGCTGTGGGGTGCTGGCCTCCGTGGCCACGGCGTTCGTCCCCGGCTCGTCCGGCTCCGTGGGACGACGCCTGCCGGCGCTCATGGGCGACACCGGCGTCGCCTTCCAGGTCCCGCACCGCTTCCGCGGCCGGGTGCCCGTGGTGGACCGTGGGTTCGTCAGGCGTGCCCACGCCGCCGGACGGCAGGTCCACGTGTGGACGATCGACGACCGCGCCGAGATCGAGCAGATGCTGGACCTCGGGGTGGACGGCATCTTCACCGACCGCACCGACGTGTTGCGGGAGGTCCTGGTGGAACGCGGCCTGTGGGAGGGTGCCCCATGAGCTCGACGCAGGGCATCGCCGACCTCAGCGCACTGCAGCGGCGCAAGGAACAGCGCGCGTGGTACTGGTACGACTGGGCGAACAGCGGCTACGTCACCACGGTGGCGACCGTCCTCTTCGCGCCGTACCTCATCTCCGTCGCCGAGCAGGCCGCCTGCGGCTTCGTCACCGACTCCGACAAGGGCGTCAAGTGCACCGAGCACCTGTCGGTGCTCGGGCTCTCCCTCTCCCCCGGCTCCCTGGCGGCGTACGTCGTCACCGCCGCCACCATCACCTCCGCGCTGGTGCTGCCCATCGTGGGCGCGGCCGCCGACCGGTCGGCGCACAAGCGCAGCATCATGGCCGGGTTCGCCTGGGCCGGCAGCCTGTCGGCAGCGCTCATGTTCTTCGTGGCCGGGGAGAACTGGCAGCTCGGCACGCTGCTGTTCTTCCTCGCCAACATCTGCCTGGGCTCCAGCCTCGTGGTCTACGACGCGGTCCTGTGCGAGATCGCCACCCCCGACGAGCGGGACCGGGTCTCGTCGCGCGGCTGGGCGCTCGGCTACCTGGGCGGTGGGCTGCTCCTGGTCGTCAACCTCGTCATGGTCACCATGCACGACACCTTCGGCCTGAGCACCGCGATGGCGGTCCGGCTGAGCCTGCTGTCGGCCGGGCTGTGGTGGGCCGGGTTCACACTCATCCCCTTCCTCGGCTTGCGCGACCGCCCGCCCCGCAACGTCGTCGCCGAACGCGGGGGCCTGGTCCGGCAGAGCTTCGGCCAGCTGTTCCGGACGCTGCGCGACCTGCCCCGCTACCCGGTCACGATGACGTTCCTGCTGGCCTACCTCTTCTACAACGACGGCATCCAGACCGTGATCGCGTCCGCGTCGACGTACGGCGAGAAGGAGCTGGGCTTCGCGACGTCGGTGCTCATCGCCACGATCCTCATGGTGCAGTTCGTGGCGTTCGTGGGGGCGCTGGTGTTCGGCCGCGCCGCCGAGCGGTACGGCGCCCGCCGGGTCGTGCTGGCCGGCCTGGTGCTGTGGATGGTCATCGTGACCGTGGCGTACTTCATGCCCGAGAAGCAGCTGGGGCTGTTCCTCGCCCTCGCGGCCGGCATCGGGCTGGTCATGGGGGGCACCCAGGCCCTGTCCCGCTCGTTCTTCAGCCTGCTCATCCCGCACGGCCGGGAGGCGGAGTACTTCAGCCTGTACCAGGCCTGCGAGCGCGGGACGAGCTGGCTGGGGACGCTGATCTTCGGTCTCATGCACCAGTGGACGGACTCCTACCGTCCCGCCATCCTGGCTCTCGTCGTCTTCTTCGTCGTCGGGCTGGTGCTGCTGCTGCGGGTCGACCCGGAGAAGGGCATCCGCGAGGCCGGCAACACCGCTCCTGCGGTCGTCTGACGGCGGGAGCCTGCCGGATCCCCACCCGGGCCCGGACCGGAGCGGACCGGAGCTGGGTCACCCAGGGGACGCGGGGTGTGTACCCGGGCCGCCAGGGGGCAGACTGGGGTGGACAGATGCCCGCGTCCGGAACAATCCGTGTCGCCGGGACGTTGTCGAGGTGAAGGCCCTCGCACCGGCTCGGCCGGCCGCTGCGGGGTTCCAGGTGTGAACGTCCGCGCAACGGCCGAGACACGGTGCAGCAGCAACGGAGGGTGAGATGGCAGAGCGAACACTACGAGGAGCCCGTCTGGGCGGCCAGAGCTTCGAGGACGAGCGTGGCATCGAGTTCGCGGCCCGCCAGCGCATCGCGTACGTGTGCGCCCACGGTCACGAGTTCGAGATCCCGATGTCGGCCGAGGCCGACGTGCCCGCGCTGTGGGAGTGCCCGCGCTGCGGCGCCGAGGCGCTGCGCCGCGACGGCCAGCGTCCCGAGCCGAAGGCGGAGAAGCCGGCCCGGACCCACTGGGACATGCTGCTCGAGCGGCGGTCCGAGAAGGAGCTCGAGGAGATCCTCGCCGAGCGCCTCGAACTGCTCCGCTCGGGTCAGATCGGCCCGGCGCACCTGCACCGGCCGAACAAGTCCAAGTCCGCCTGAGGGCCCGCCTGAGACGGTCAGCCTGAGACGGTCAGTCCCCGTCCACCACGTCGCCCCGGATCACGTCCTCGTGACCGGGGCGTTGTGCTGTCCAGCCCCCGCCCCAGCTCCCGGGGTAGCCCTGCTGCTCACCGGCGGCCTGCGGCCGGGTGGCCACCACCAGCCGCCGGGTGATCACCCGGGCCAGGAGCACCCGGGCCATGGGCCGGGTGAAGGGCAGGATGCAGAACAGCCCGGCGACGTCGGAGATGAAGCCGGGGGTGATCAGCAACGTCCCGCCGACCAGGATGAGGGCACCGTCCGCCAGCTCGGTGGCGGGCATCCGCCGCGACGACAGCGCGTCCTGCAGCGCCCGCCAGGCACGACCGCCCTCCCGCTTGACCAGCCAGGACCCCAGCACTGCGTCGCCGAAGAGGATGAGGATCGTCCACCAGGGGCCCACGACCTGCCCCAGCCGGATGAGCAGGTAGAGCTCCAGCAGCGGCACCACGACGAACAGCAGGACCAGCACCCACCACGGGGCCATCCGCCATCTCCGAGACGTCAACGCAGCTCCCTCCGCCGCTCCGGCCACCGGCGGTCGTCCTGGCCCCGATGCGTCCGACGCCTCGAGACTACGCCCCGCAGCTGCGTGGATCGCTTCTCCACGCCCCACCGGGTGATGCGGCGCAGCGACTCCGCGGCGACGGCACCGTCCATCTTCGACTCCCCGCGCTCCCGCTCGAGGAACTCGATGGGCACCTCCACCACCCGCAGTCCCGCCTGCACCGTGCGCAGCGTCAGGTCGGTCTGGAAGCAGTAGCCGACCGAGGCGACGGAACCGAGGTCGATGGCCCGCAGCGTGGCGGCCCGGAAGAGCCGGAACCCTGCCGTGACGTCGCGGACCGGGATCCCCAGCAGGAGGCGCGCGTAGATGTTGCCGCCCACCGAGAGCGCCTTGCGGAAGGCGCTCCAGTTCACGACGCTGCCTCCCCGGACCCATCGGGAGCCGATCACCAGGTCGGCCTCCTCGAGCGCCGCGACCAGCCGGGACAGCTGCTCGGGCTGGTGCGAGCCGTCGGCGTCCATCTCGCCGACGACGTCGTACCCGCGCTCGAGCGCCACGGCGAAGCCGTGCAGGTACGCCGCTCCCAGGCCGGCCTTCTCCGTGCGGTGCACGACGGCGACCCGGGGGTTCGCCGCGGCGAGCCGGTCGGCGACGTCACCGGTGCCGTCAGGAGACCCGTCGTCGACGACCAGCACGTCGGTCTCCGGTACGGCGGTCAACAGCCGGTCCACGATCCACTCGAGGTTCTCCACCTCGTTGTAGGTCGGGATCACCACCACCATGCGGCCGAGGTCCGCACCGGTCATGTCCCGAGCCCCTCGCGACGCCGGGTCCGGGACCGGACGACCGACGCCGCCACCGCCAGCAGCGCCACGCCGAGCAGCCCGAGCTCGATGCCCCGGCTCAGCCGGACGCCGAGCGTGGTCACCGACCGCAGCGGGACGTCGGCCTCCAGCACGGCGGTGTCCCGCACGGGGGCCCGGTGCAGGACCGACCCGTCGGGGGCGATGATCCCGGACACGCCGTTGGTGGCCACCACCACGACGTACCGGCTGGTCTCGATCGCACGCAGGCGGGCGATGGCGAACTGCTGCTCCACCTGGCCGGTGCCCATGTAGGTGGCGTTGTTGGTCTGCACGACCAGCAGCTGCGCGCCGCCGTCCACGACGGCGTGCACCAAGCCGTCGTAGGCGACCTCGAAGCAGATGACGTCCCCCACCGTGGTGCCCGCCAGGTCGAGGACACCGGGCTCGGTGCCCGGCACCATGTCGCGCGGGATCTGGTCGAGGCGCTCGAAGAGCTTGGCGAGCTGAGCGCGCATCGGGATGTACTCGCCGAACGGCACGGGGTGGGTCTTCGCGTAGCGGTCCACGGGTCCCTGACCCGGCTCCCACACGATCCCTTCGTTGCGGACGTCGCGGGGGCCGGGACCGTCGACCATCGCGCCGACCAGCACGGGGACGTCCATGGCGTCGACCGCCCGCTGGATGTCGGCGTAGACGCTGGCGTCCTGGAACGGGTCGATGTCGGTGGAGTTCTCCGGCCAGAGCACGAAGTCCGGGCGGGCGGTGTCCCCGGAGGCGACCCGGTCGGCCAGCCCGAGGGTGGCCTCCACGTGGTTGTCGAGCACCGCGCGCCGCTCGGAGAACGGGTTCATGCCCTCCCCCGGCACGTTGCCCTGCACCGCGGCGACGCGGACGGTGTCGCCACGTGCGCCGCCGGGCTCGGGGACCCCGGCCGCGAGCAGCACCGGCGTGGCGGCGACCGCGACGACGGCCACGACGACCGAGGACGCGGCCACCCGGCGCCGGTGCCCGCCGAGCACCAGCCAGCCGAGCGTGCACCCCAGGAGCGCGACGAGGAAGGTGGCCCCGGCCGGCCCGACGACGGCCAGGGCGGGCGCGAGCGGGGTGTCGATGGTGGCGAACGCCAGCCTCCCCCACGGGAACCCGCCCCACGGCACCACCGAGCGCAGCAGCTCGACGGCCACCCAGCACGCCGCCGACCACACCGGCCACCACGGCAGCGTGCTCACCCGGCGGAGGCCGACTCCGAGCAGGCCGTAGAACGCCGCCTCGAGGACGGACAGCCCGATCCAGGCGTCGACCCCGATGACCTGGATCCACGGCAGCAGCGCGGCCATGAACGCCAGCCCGAAGAGCCCGCCGAGCCAGAACGAGGCTCGGGTGGAGACACCGTGCACGACCACGGTCAGCGCGGCGACGGCAGGCACGAGGAGGAACGCCCAGGCAAGCGGCTCGAAGGCCGCCGCCGCGGCCAGGCCCGCGGACCCGGCGAGAGCCACGCGCAGCAGCAGGAGCAACCTTCCGTGGGCGAGGCGTCGGTCGGCGGACGGGGCCTCGGCACCGGCCGGACCGGGGCCCGGTGCCTGGGCGGCACCCGCCGCAGGACGCTGCACAGTGCTCACTCCGCGTCCTCCAGGTCGGCTCGGTCGCTTCCTCGTCGTGGGAGGACCAAACTTACCGGCCCGAGCACACGGAAGGGCCCGGGCGCCCTTCGGACCGACGTGGCTCGCGCGGGCTGCGCAAGTCCTCCGCCGTTGTCTACTGGGCCCCGGACCCTTGCCGGTGTTCCAACCCCGTGGCCGCGTCCCCCCGCGTCCGACGGCTGCTCGGCCCGCGATCGTGGAACCCGATCGGGTCTTGCAGCCACCGGCTCGCGGCGACGCGGCTGCGGCCTGCTCGGTGGATCTCCGGAAGCCTGCCGAGCCACCCCGGCTGCCGTCAACCCGCCGTTCACCTGCGGTTTTCCGTAAAGTCGCAGGTCAGCCACCGTGACCTGGGTCACCCGAAACTCGGGTACTTTTTCGGTGGCCCCGGCGTGTCACCGCGCGACACGCCGAGGTGGTACGACCACCACGCCTCGCGCGGTCGTGGCCACCACCGGCTCCGGCAGCACCTCGGCCGCCGACCCGCCCAGGTCGGGCCGCCCGCGGGCCACCACGGTGAGCCGGAACTCGATCGTGCGGGAGCGGGTGCCCACCTCGACCAGCTCGGCGGTCACCTCGATGCAGTCGCCGGCGCGCACGGGCGCCCGGAACTGCACGTCGGAGTAGGAGGCGAAGAGCCCCTCGTCGCCGTCGCTGCGGATGCACAGCTCGGTCGCGACGTCGCCGAACAGCCCGAGTCCGTAGGCACCGTCGACGAGGTTCCCGGCGTAGTGCGCGTGCGCGTAGGGCACGTACCGGCGGTGCACCACGGTCAGTCCCACCCTGGGCTCGTCGGTCATCGGCTCCTCCTGCGGTCCGCCAGCGTGCGGACGAGGTACGACGCCACATCTGCCGGTGTCGCGCCGCGACCGAAGATCCGGTCGACCCCCAGGTCGTCCGCCATCGTCTCGTCGAACCGAGGTCCGCCGACAACGAGGACCGGCCGACGGTCGGCGGGGTAGGCCTCCCGGAAGGCGGCGGCCATCTCGCGGGTGTTGAGCAGGTGCGCGTCGCGCTGGCTGACGACCTGCGAGACCAGCACCGCGTCCGCCTTCTCCTGCTGGGCGCGCGCCACCAGCTGCGGGACCGACACCTGTGCCCCGAGGTTCACCACCCGCACCTCCCGGTAGTACTCCAGTCCCTTCTCACCGGCGTACCCCTTGATGTTGAGGATGGCGTCGATGCCGACCGTGTGCGCATCGGTGCCGATGCAGGCGCCGACCACGACCATCCGGCGACGCAGGGTCCGCCGGATCGCCAGGTTGGCCTCCTTCGGCGACAGCAACGGGTAGTCGCGCTCGACGACCCGGACCTTGTCGACCTCGACGAGGTGGTGCACCCGGCCGTAGACGACGAAGAAGGTGAAGTCCGGCCCCATCGCCTTGGCGTGCACGACCATGGCCGGGTCCATGCCCATCTTCTGGGCCAGCTGCTGGGCCGCTCCCTCGGCGATCTTCGAGTGCGGCATCGGCAGGGTGAACGACAGCTGCACCATGCCGTCTCCGGTGGTGTCGCCGTACGGCCTGATCACCCGGCTCGTGTCCGGGGCGGTCGTGCTCATCACTCTCCCTCCAGGATCTCGGCGGCGGGGTTGACGTACTCCGTCGACCTGCGCGCCACGCCGTCCAGCCCTCGGCCGCCGTCGGCGGGCCGGCGCATCAGCCCGAACGTGCCGTCGGCGATCGCGTCGAGGAGTCCGTGCTCGTGGTCCAGGATCTGCTCGAGCAGGTCGATGGACTCCGCCAGCACCTGGTTGGCGCGCTGGGCGATGAAGCCGTCGGGCGCAGGCTGGAAGTCCTCGTGCAGCCGGCCCGCGGCGTTCATGACGTAGCGGACGTTCTGCAGCGCCAGGTCCCGGTCCGACAGCCACGGCGTGACCACGGCCTCGGTCATCATCCCCACCAGGAGGATGCCCTGGTCGGTCATCGCGCCGGCGAGGTTGAAGAACGCGTCGAGGAGGTAGCCCCGGAAGATGTCGCCGGTCATGTGCCGCGTCGGCGGCATCCATTTCAGCGGCGCGCCGGGGAACAGCTGGCGGGCCAGCAGCGCGTGGGCCAGCTCGAGCCGGAAGGAGTCGGGGACGTCGGGGTCGATCTCGAACGCGTGCCCCAGCCCGAGCTGCCAGTCCTCGAGACCGGCCTCCTTGGCGAAGTACTCGTTGAGCAGCTGGCTCACGGTCACCGTGTGCGCCGCGTCCAGGGCGTCGGCGGTGGTGAGGTAGTTGTCCTCGCCGGTGTTGATGATGATGCCGGCGCGGGCGTGCACCTGACGGCTGAAGCGCTGGTCGACGAACGTGCGCACCGGGTTGATGTCGCGGAAGAGGATCCCGTACATCGAGTCGTTGAGCATCATGTCGAGGCGCTCCAGCCCCGCCAGCGCGGCCATCTCCGGCATGCACAGGCCCGAGGCGTAGTTGGTCAGCCGGACGTACCTGCCGACCTCCTTGCTCGTCTCGTCGAGCGCCGCCCGCATCAGCCGGAAGTTCTCCTGGGTGGCGTAGGTGCCGGCGAAGCCCTCGCGGGTCGGGCCCTCGGGCACGAAGTCGAGCAGCGACTGCCCGGTGGACCGGATCACCGCGATGACGTCGGCGCCCTCCCGCGCGGCCGCCTGCGCCTGCGGCATGTCCTCGTAGATGTCCCCGGTGGCCACGATCAGGTAGATCCAGGGCTTCTGCGGCGGGTCCCCCCACCGCTTCACCAGCCGCTCGCGCTCCCGGCGCCTGGCGTCGATCCGCTTGAGCCCGGCGCCGACCTGGCGGCGGGCCGCGGCGGCGGCCCGGGTCCGGTCGCGCCCCTCGGGGAGCCGGAACCGGACCGAACCTGCGGCCGCCTTCTCGGCCAGCGCGGTGAGGTCACCCTGGCTGCCGGCCTCGCCACGGAGCAGCGCGTCCCAGACCGGGAGGCTCACACCGTGCTCGAGGCCGACGTCCTCCATGACCGCGTCGAGGAGGCAGTTGACCCACGGCACGCCATCGGCGTCGGCACCGGTGATCCCGGCCAGCCGCAGCGTCGCGCGCTCCACCGACACCGTCGTGTGCTGCTGCGCGAGCTTCACGATGGGTCGGCCCACCCGCCGCGACAGCGTCCGCGCCTTCCGCGCCGCGGTCTTGTCGAGAACCAGCTTCGTCATGACGTCCCTCTCGTCCCGGGCCACTCGTGCAGCGCGTCGTGGGCGGCCCGGCCCGCGACGATCGTCAGGTCGCAGCGCGGCAGCTCCCGCCCCGGCGCCACCAGCGCCTCCAGATCCGTGACCTCGACCTCCCCGGGGACCTCCCACACCGCCAGGTACGCCGCCGCCCCCGCCACCACCTCCCCGTCGAGACGTCCGGGGTGCGAGGTCGAGGCGTCACGCGCGTCGGGTTGAGGCGTCCCTCGTGCAGCAGACCAGCCCCCGACCGTGTGCGCCTCGATCGCCGCCCGCGCGGAGAGGCGCTCGCCCTCGTCGTGGTGGTGCACCGCCGCGCGTACGGCGAGCCACGGATCCATCGGCGTGACGGGGCTGTCGGAGCCGAACGCCAGCCCCATGCCCGCCTTGAGCATCGTCGCGAACGGGTTCATCCCCTTGACCCGGGCGCCGAGCCGGGCCTCGTAGAGTCCGCCCGGGCCGCCCCACCAGGCGTCGAAGACCGGCTGCACGCTGGCCACCGCACCGAGGGCGGCCAGCTCCTCGACCTGCTGATGGGTGATCATCTCGAGGTGCTCGAGCCGGTGGCCGGCCGCGCGGACCCGCTCCGGGCCCAGCCGGTCGGCCGCCGACCGGAAGCCCGAGACGACCGCCGTGGCGGCACGGTCGCCGATGACGTGGAACCCCGCCTGCACGCCCTGCTCGGTGCACGTCACGACGTGGTCGGCGATCTGCGCGGCCGTCAGGTAGAGGTGACCGCGGGTGGCCGCATCGGCGTACGGCTCGTGCAACGCCGCCGTCCGTGAGCCCATGGCTCCGTCGACGCACAGGTCGCCGGCCGCCCCGGCGCAACCGAGCCGGCGGGCCTCCGTCGGGTCGAGAGCGCCCCAGTACCACTCCACCCTGGGCAGCGGCGGTCCCTCGCCGGTGGCGCCCGCATCGCTCATGGCGCCGATGAGGTCGAAGTCGCTGCTGGGCGAGATGTGCGGCGCGCCGTTCTCGTGCACCGCCCCGATGCCGGCCCGTGCCGCCGTGCTGAGCGCGAGCCTGATCGCCGCGCGGCGGTCCTCGGCGGTCAGCAGGGCGTTCATCGCGTCCCGCACGGCGTGGTGGCCGTCGCGGGTCAGGAGGCCGTCGTCGGACCATCCGTCGATCTCCTGCCCTTGCCAGCGTCCGAGGCCTCGCGCGGCCGTGCGGAGAGCCGTCGAGGCGACGGCGGAGTGCATGTCGACGCGGGAGACGTAGGCGGGCCGGTCGCCGACGGCCGCGTCGATCTCGGTGCGGGTCAGCGGCTGCCCGCCGGCCCAGCCCGACTCGTCCCAGCCGTGCCCCAGCACCACCGACAGGCCGGCGGTGGCGGCGTGCGCCGCGAGCAGGTCGAGGGCCTCCTCCGCCGACCGTACGCCGGTCAGGTCGGCGCCCAGGGCGGCGAAGCCGCTGGCAGCCAGGTGGACGTGGGCGTCGACGAAGGCGGGGGTGACCAGCCGGCCGCGGAGCTCGACGACGTGGTCGGCCGTCGCCGGCAGGCCGTCGCCGACCAGGAGGATCTGGTCGCCGTCGACGAGGACGTCGGTTGCCCACCCGCTCGGGGTGAGGACACGGCCGTTGCGCAGCAGGATGGTGGTCACTCCAGCATCCTCACAGCCGCCGCTCGAACAGCCGCCGTACCCCAGGCACCGACCGCACCAGGGAGAGGGCGTACTCGGCGTGGCCGGGGACGTAGCCGTTGCCCACCAGCATCGTGACGTCGGCCGCCAGGCCCTCAGCGCCCAGCGCGGCGGCGGAGAACGACGTGGCCATCGAGAAGAACACCACGGTGCCGCCGTCGCGGGTGGCCAGGATCGCACCGCCCTCGCACCCCGGTACGTCGACGCACACGACCGTGACGTGGGCCCGGCCGGGGGCGGCTGCCTCGACGGCGTCCTTCAGGGCTACCGGGTCGCGCGCGTCGGAGACCACGACGGCGTCCGCGAGACCGGCGGCCCGGAGCAGCTCGGCCTCCGCCTCGTGCGGGACGACGCCCACGGTGAGGCCGGCGCCGGCGTCGCGGGCGGCGGCGAGTGCCAGCGAACCGGACTTCCCGGCGCCGCCGACGACCACGACCACGGGCTCGACGTACTGGCGGACGACGCGGGCGGTGAGCGCCGGGGCGCCGCACACGTCCATCACCGCGAGCGCCAGCTCGGGGGCGAGGTCCCCCGGCAACCGCGCTGCGATGGACCGCCCGAAGAGGATGGCGTAGCCGTCGGCGGGCACCTGCTCGCTGCGTCCGTCCCAGCGCTCCAACGCGTCCTCGATGACCAGCGGGGTCAGCGTCAGCGACACGAGGGTGGCGACCCGGTCCCCCACCGCGAGCCCGAGCGGCGACTCCGGTCCGACCTCCTCGACCGTGCCGACGAGCATGCCGCCGGAGCCGGTCTCCGGGTTCTGCATCTTGCCGCGCGTCTCGACGATGTTCAGCACCACGGCGCGGACCGCGTCGCCGTCACCGCCGTGGGCACGCTCCAGCTGCCGGAACGACGCCGCGTCGAGGTTGAGCCGTTCGACCCGGACCCGGACCTCGTCGTCCCAGAGGGTGGCGTCGGTGTCGAGCCGCTCGGCGGCCTGCGGCAGCACGCCGGGCGGCGCGACGACGCGGTGCAGACCTACCGGGTCCCCGCGCCGGATGCGGTCGGACACGGAACTTCCCTTCGTCATTGGGCGTTCGCTCGGGAGATTCTGCGGTGGCTCGTTGGACAGACCGCAGATCCTCCACCTACTCTGACAGAGGTGGCTGAGGTCACACAACACGCAACTCCGCCGAGCAGAGGAGCTCCGTCGTGACGGTCGCGAACCCCGACGCCCACACCACCCCCAGCGGGCAGCCCTACGCCTACCGCCGGGTCGAGCTGGTCGAGCCCGACTGGCGGCGGTTCCCCGGCTGGGCCACCGTGACCGACGCCGAGTGGCGCTCCGCGCAGTGGCAGCGCGCGCACTGCGTCAAGAACGTCAGGCAGCTGCGTGAGCTGATGGGCGACCTGCTCGAGGACGCGTTCTACTCCGACCTCGAACGCGACCAGCGGGAGCGGGCGACGATGTCGATGCTCGTGCCACCGCAGATGATGAACACGATGGTCCCCGCGGCGGCGCCCGCCGGTCCCGGCTCGCTCACCGACGCGTTCTACGCCGACCCGGTGCGCCGCTACATGATCCCGGTCTTCTCCGACCGCCGCACCGACTGGCCCTCGCACCCGTACTCCTCCCGCGACTCCCTCCACGAGCACGACATGTGGGTGGCCGAGGGGCTCACGCACCGTTACCCCACCAAGGTGCTCGCCGAGCTGCTGTCGACCTGCCCTCAGTACTGCGGGCACTGCACTCGGATGGACCTCGTCGGCAACTCCACGCCGGTGGTCGACAAGCTGAAGTTCGACCTGAAGCCGGTCGACCGGCTCGAGTCGATGCTGGACTACCTGCGGCGCAACCCCGAGGTCCGCGACGTGGTGGTGTCCGGCGGCGACGTCGCGAACATGCCCTGGGCCCGGCTCGAGGACTTCCTGACCCGGTTGCTGGAGATCGACAACATCCGCGACATCCGGCTGGCCACCAAGGCCCTGGCCGGTCTCCCCCAGCACTGGCTGCAGCCGGACGTCGTCGAGGGTGTACGCCGGGTCGCGCAGACCGCACGATCCCGCGGGGTGTCGCTGGCGATCCACACGCACGTCAACCACGCCAACTCGGTCACCCCGCTGGTGGCGGAGGCGACCCGGGCCATGCTCGACGCCGGCGTGCGCGACGTACGCAACCAGGGGGTGCTGCTCAACGGGGTCAACGCCGACTCGCACGCGCTGCTCGACCTGTGCTTCCGACTCCTCGACGAGGCGCAGGTCATGCCCTACTACTTCTACATGTGCGACATGATCCCGGCCTCGGAGCACTGGCGGGTCTCCGTCGCCGAGGCGCAGCGGCTGCAGCACGACATCATGGGCTACCTCCCCGGTTTCGCGACGCCGCGGATCCTCTGCGACGTGCCGTTCGTCGGCAAGCGCTGGGTGCACCAGGTCGCGGAGTACGACCGGGAGCGCGGCATCTCCTACTGGACGAAGAACTACCGCACCTCGATCGAGGCCGCGGACCCCGAGGCGCTCACCCGGACCTACGCCTACTACGACCCGATCCACACGCTCCCCGAGTCGGGTCGGCGCTGGTGGGCCGAGCAGGAAGCCACCGGCGTCGTCGACCACGCCCTCGTGCACGCCTGAGCGGCGCCGTCAGGACGGCAGGTTGGTCAGCGTCTCGACGAGCCGGGCCGTCGGGCTGTCGAGTCCCCAGCGCTCGGCGAGCGCGACGAGAGCGTCCGGCTCCCGAGGCGTCCGCGGCAGGGCCAGGTCCGGGTCACCCAGCTCGATCTCGCACGCCACCTTCACCACGGTCGGCGCCACCGCCAGGTAGTCCGCCGCGTCGCGGAGCTTGCGCCGCGGCCCGGGCGCGAGATCCGAGGCAGGATCCTCGACTGCCGCGAGCAGGGAGGCCATCGTCGGGAACCGGCCGAGCAGGGTGGCTGCGGTCTTGTCGCCGATGCCCGGCACCCCGGGCAGCCCGTCGGAGGCATCACCCCGCAGGGTCGCGAAGTCGGCGTACTGAGCCGCGTCGACGCCGTACTTGTCGCGGACCACGGCCTCGGTGACCCGCTCGTGCTTGCCGACCCCACGGGCGACGTAGAGCACGCGCACCTCGCGGGAGTCGTCGACCAGCTGGAACAGGTCCCGGTCGCCGGTCACGATGTCGACCGGCATCGTCGCGCGGGTCGCCAGCGTGCCGATGACGTCGTCGGCCTCGTAGCCGTCCGCACCGACGATCGCGATCCCGAACGCCTCCAGCACGTCGACGATCACGGGGATCTGCGCCTCGAGCGGGTCGGGCACCTCCTCCTGGTCGGGATCGCCCTCGTGCTCCTCGACCACGCGGTGCGCCTTGTACGACGGCAACAGGTCGGTGCGCCAGGCCGGCCGCCAGTCGTTGTCCCAGCAGCACGCCAGGTGCGTGGGCTCATACTCACCGACGAGCCGGCTGATGAAGTCGAGCAGCCCGCGGACCGCGTTGACCGGCTGGCCGTCGGGCGACCGGATGGAGTCCGGCACCCCGAAGAACGCCCGGAAGTACAGCGACGCGGTGTCGAGGAGCATGAGACGCGGAGCGGACATGTGCCCGATCCTCGCACCCGGCGATGACAGAGTTGGCCCGTGCCCGACCCGACTGCCACCGACCGCTGGACCGTGCGACTCGAGGGCGACGACGACCTGGCCGTCGTGGACGAGGTGGTCGCGGCCGCGTTCGGCGGCCCCCAGGTCCCCGGTCTGCTCTGGGAGCTCCGCTCGGAGTGGTGCTGGCTTGGGTTGTCGTACGTCGTCGAGCCCGCCGACCGGCCGGGGACCGTGGTGGGCCACGTGTCCTACACCCGCGGGTTCGTGGACGCGCCGAACCGCCTGGTCGACGTACTCGTTCTGAGTCCGTTGTCCGTGCGCCCGGACCACCAGCGGCGAGGCGCCGGCGCGGCGCTGGTGCTCGAGACCCTCGACCGGCTGGCCACCCGGCCCGAGCCTCTGGTCCTGCTGGAGGGCGACCCGGGCTACTACGGCCGGCTCGGATTCCGGTGTGCCGGTCCCTCGGGATCACCCGGCCCTCGCCGCGCATCCCCGAGCGCGCGTTCCAGGCCTGGCCCCTCCCGTCGTACGACGCCTCGGTCACCGGAGGCTTCGTCTACCCCGACGTGTTCTGGCGCCATGACGCCGTCGGCCTCCGGGATCGGTAGCGTGGGCGTCATGGAGGACCTCGACCGGCGCATCCTGGGCCTGCTTGCCGCAGACGGCCGGATGTCGTTCACCGACCTCGGCAAGGCCACCGGGCTGTCGACGTCCGCGGTGCACCAGCGGGTCAAGCGGCTGGAGGCGCGCGGGCTGATCAAGTCGTACGCCGCTGTCGTGGACTACGACCTCGTGGGGCTGCCGTTGACGGCGTTCATCTCGATCCGGCCGATCGACCCCTCGGAGCCCGACGACTACCCCGACCGGCTCCGCCACATCGGCGAGATCGAGTCGTGCTGGTCGGTCGCCGGCGACGAGTCGTACATCCTCAAGGTCCGCGTCGCGACGCCGGTCGACCTCGAGGACCTGCTGGCCCGGGTCCGGTCGGCGGCGAACGTCTCCACACGCACGACGATCGTGCTCTCGACGCCGTACGAGGGCCGCCCCGCCGCGACGTGAGTGACGATTCGACCCGGCGCGGGTGACCTCTCGACGGTCAGTCGGTGAGGGAGGAGTAGGCCACGACGCCGCGCCGCAGGGCGTCGGTGGTCTCCCGGGCGATCGCCGCGGAGCGCCGTCCCGGACGCGGCGTCGGCGACCTGTCCCGCGAGGTCCAGCAGCTGCTTCATCCACCGGACGAAGTCCCCCGCCGCGAGGTCGGTCGCGGCGAGCACCTCATCGAGTGACGCCCCCGACGCCCAGGCCTGCGCCGCCCACGCGAACCCGAGGTCGGGCTCGCGGAGGAAGTCCACGCGGTGGTCCTTCTCGAGCCGGTCCAGCCGCCCCCAGAGGGCGACCATGTCACGCAGGACCTCCTTGACCGGGCCCTTCGGCAACCGGGGCGGCGTCGCGTCGTCCGCGCGCCGGGTCTCGAAGACCAGCACCGACAGGGCCGCCGCGAGGTCGGCCGGCGCCAACCCGTCCCACAGCCCGTCGCGGAGGCACTCGGCGGCGACGAGGTCCATGTCGGTGTAGATCCGCATCAGCGTGCGGCCGCTGTCGGTCACCTCGTCGTCGGCGAGGTAGCCGAGGGCGGTCAGCACGTCGCACACCCGGTCGAACTGCCGCGCGATCGTGTTGGTGCGCGACTCGATGCGCCGCCGGAGCGTGGAGACCTCCTTGGCGAGCCGGTGATGCCGTTCGGCCCAGCGGGCGTGCGACTCCCGGTCCGGGCAGCGGTGCGCCGGGTGCGCGCGCACTGCCGCCCGCAGCTCGGTGATCTCCCGGTCACCGGCGGCCTCCTGCCCCGGTCCCCCGCTCCCGCGCCCCCGGCCCGCCCGCCGGTCGCCACGGTCCACCCCGCCCGCCCGGGTCAGCAGCTGGATGGCGAGCTCGCGACGGGCCTGGGCGTTGCGGCCGTTGAAGTTGCGCGGCACCTTCATCCGGGTCAGCGCCGCGACCGGCTGGTTGAAGTCCACCATCGACAGCCGCCGGGCCTGCCGGCCCTCGGTGAGCACGTAGGGACGCGGGTCGTCCCGGTCCGACCGGGTCCCCGGGTCGATCACCACCGCGAGTCCGGAGTACTTCCCGGTCGGCACCTCGATCACGTCCCCGGGCCGCAGGTCCTCCAACGACTCCACGACCTGCTGGCGCCGGTCGGCCCGCCGCGACCTGGCCGCCTGGCCGCCTCCGCGTCGCTGAGGCGCCGCCGGAGCCGGGAGTACTCCATGAAGTCGCCGAGATGACACGTCGCAGCCTCGGCGTACCCCTCGAGCGCCTCCTCGTTCTTGCGCAGCTGCCGCGCCATCCCGACCACCGCCTGGTCGGCCTGGAACTGGGCGAACGACGACTCCAGCAGCTCCCGGGCGGTCGCCGCGGCCGACCTGGTGCACCAGGTTGACCGCCATGTTGTACGACGGGCGGAAGCTCGACCGGAGCGGGTAGGTCCGCGTGGAGGCCAGGCCGGCCACCGACTTGGGGTCCAGGCCGGCGCTCCACAGCACCACGCCGTGGCCCTCCACGTCGATGCCCCGGCGGCCCGCGCGCCCGGTGAGCTGGGTGTACTCCCCCGGGGTCATGTCGGCGTGGGTCTCGCCGTTCCACTTCACCAGCTTCTCGATGACCACCGACTGCGCGCCGGCATGTTGATGCCCAGGGCCAGCGTCTCGGTCGCGAAGACCACGCGCACCAGTCCACGGGAGAACAGCTCCTCGACGCACTCCTTGAACGTGGGGAGCATGCCGGCGTGGTGGGCGGCCACCCCGCGTCGCAGTCCCTCGAGGAAGTCGTGGTAGCCGAGCACGTGCAGGTCGCCGTCGGGGATGTGCGCGCACCTGTCCTCGACGTACTCGCCGGATCTCGTCGGCCTCGGCCGGCGTGGTGAGCCTCAGGTTCGCAGCGAGGCACTGCTCGACGGCGGCGTCGCAGCCCACCCGGCTGAAGATGAAGTAGATCGCCGGCAGCAGCCGGTCACGCTCCAGGCGGTCGACCACGTCGAACCGCATCGGCAGGCCACCGCGCGCCGGCGGCCGGCCGCGCTGCCCGCGGCCCTTCTGCCGGTCGGAGGTGCGGCGCGAGCGCCAGTCGTCGCGCGCCACCTTCATCAGCTCCGGGTTCACCTTGGAGTCGGGGTCGGCGAACCCGGTGGCCCCCTTCGAGTCGGAGGCGAACAGGTCGAAGAGGCGGCGCCCGACCATCACGTGCTGGAAGAGCGGCACCGGCCGCTTCTCCTCCACGATCGTCGTGGTGTCGCCCCGCACGGTGGCCAGCCACTCGCCGAACTCCTCGGCGTTGGACACCGTCGCGCTCAGGCTCACCACGGCCACCGACTCAGGGAGGTGGATGATGACCTCCTCCCACACCGCGCCGCGCATCCGGTCGGCGAGGTAGTGCACCTCGTCCATGACGACGTACCCGAGACCCAGCAACGTGCTGGGACCCGGCGTAGAGCATGTTGCGCAGCACCTCGGTCGTCATCACCACGACCGGGGCCTCGCCGTTGACGGTGTTGTCGCCGGTGAGCAGCCCGACCTTGTCGGCGCCGTAGCGGCGGACGAGGTCGTTGTACTTCTGGTTCGACAGCGCCTTGATCGGGGTGGTGTAGAAGCACTTGCGGCCCGTGCTCCAGCGCGAGGTGCACCGCGAACTCCCCGACCACGGTCTTCCCCGAGCCGGTGGGCGCCGCCACCAGGACCCCGTCGCCCGCTCTCCAACGCCTCGCACGCCTCGGACCTGGAAGTCGTCCAGCGGGAACTTGTAGAGCTCGACGGAAGTCGGCGAGCACCGGGCGCCTGCTGCTCGGCGCGGAACTTCGCGTAGCGCTCCGACGGGCTGCTCATCGGGCCAGCACCTCCAAGGCCGGGGTACGGCGGTCACGGTGACCGGCAACGGGCCCAGCCGTTCGCCGTCGGCGTAGGCGACGATGCCCGGCGCGGCGACCGTGACCTGTCGGACGCGGTGGTGCTCGTAGGCGGGGTGGCTGGTGTGGGTGCCCTTGAACAGCTTCGGGTAGGTCCGCAGCAGGTCCGGCTTGCTGACCGGGTGGAACATCACCACGTCGAGCAACCCGTCGTCGAGGACGGCGCCCTCGGTGATCCGCAGCCCGCCGCCGAACGACGGCCCGTTGCCGACGGCGACGAGCATCGCCTGCGACGTTCCGGGTCTTCGCCGTCGAGGTCGATCGTGTAGCTGGATCGGCGCGAACGTCCTCAGCTCGGCCAGCGTGGCGAGGTTGTAGCGCATCTGGCCGTGCGGCCACCGCATCCGGTTCGCACGCTCGTTGACCACCGCGTCGAAGCCGGCGGACAGCACGCAGAGGAAGTACGTCGGGACCGGTCCGGGCGACGTCGACGGTCCTGACCTGCCCGGCGACGACGACGTCGGCCGCCGCGCCGCGGATCGTTCAGCGCGGGATGCCGAAGTAGCGCGCCGCGTCGTTGCCGGTGCCGGCGGGGACGATGGCGAGCCGGGTGGCGCTGTGCACCAGCGACTGCAGCGCCAGGTGCACCAGACCGTCCCCACCGACCACGACGAGCGTCTCACGCCCCGTCGTCGACCGCCCGCCGGGCCAGCTCGCGCGCCTCGTCGCCGTCGTTGCCCTCCAGCCGGCGGACGCTGAACCCGGCGTCGCGCAGCCGGGGCTCCGCGACTGCTGCGCTCCGCGCCCCCCTGCCTCCGCCGGCCCCGGGGTGCACGAGCATCGCGATCTCCCTGGCGGCCACTCCCCCACCCTAGCCAGCGGCTCGGGATCAGAGGCGGATGGCGACGGTGAACCGGTCCGACGGGGCACCGACGGCCTTGGCCAGCCGCCGGACCGCGTCCAGGGCCGTCTCGACGCCCACCTGGGTGCCGGGGACCACCAGCGTGAGCCGGCCGTCGTAGTCGAGCAGCTCGACCTCACCGAGCTGCCAGGCGTGGTGGGCGGCAGCCCGCCACTTCTCCTCCAGCACCGCCCGCGGGTAGGCGAGGTCGCAGGCCAGCACGTCGCAGTCGAGGGTCGTGCCCGGACTGGCCGCGCGAGCGTGCCGGAGACCTGCGGCGCCGAGCCGAGGCTGGTCACGGCGGTCCAGGTCACCGGCTCGACGCCCAGCCACTCCGGGAGGTCGAAGGCGTCGACCGGCGCGACCGCAGGCATCAGTCGTCCTCCTCGCCGAGACCCGAGGGGCCGTAGGTCTCGTCGTCCGGGTCGAGCTCCGACGCCGTCGTCGTCGTCGAGGTCCCCGAAGGCTCGGTCCTCCGCCGGCGGTCGATCAGGCGGGCGATGACCTCGGAGCCGAGGAAGAGCAGGGTCATCGGCAGGGCCAGCATCAGCATCGAGAACGGGTCGGTGGACGGCGTCGCCGCTGCGGCGAAGACGAACACGCCGACGATGATCCAGGACCGGTGCTCACCCAGGGCCCTGCCCGGACACCAGCCCGGCGAGGTTGAGCATGATGACGAACAGCGGGATCTCGAAGGCGACCCCGAACACCAGCAGCATCCGGGTGAAGAACGTGAAGTACTCCCCGAACTCGACGAGGTTCTCCAGCTTCGACGGGGTGAAGCCGATGAGCACCTCGAGGCCCTGCGGCAGCACGTAGTAGCCGACCGCGACCCCGGCGACGAACAGCGGGCCGGCGACCGCGGCGAAGATCCGCGACCACTTGCGCTCGTGCGGGTGCAGCCCCGGGACGATGAAGGCCCAGATCTGGTAGAGCCAGTAGGGACTGGTCACCACCAGCGCGGCGATGCCGCTGAGCTTCAGCTGCAGCAGGAGCGGCCCGGTGGCGCCCTTGATGTAGGCCTTGGTCTCGACGTCGCCGCCGAGCGCCTCCTTCGCGTCGTTGTACGGCGCGAGCACCAGGTCCAGCAGCACGTCGTAGAAGAACAGCGCCACGATCAGGGCGACGATGAGCGCGACGACCGAGCGCAGCAGCCGGGCCCGCAGCTCGCGCAGGTGGTCGGCGAGCGCCATCCGGCCGTCGGGACCCGTCGCGTCGGGCGACGGGGTGCGGAACATCCGCACGAAGCTGGCTGCGCTCACCGGGCATCGCTCCACCGGTGCGTCAGGTTCCCGCCGGCGGCAGCCGGTCAGCGCTCGGTCTCGCCGGTGGGCGGAGTCGACGGCTGGCTGGTGGGCTGGGTCGTCGGCGTGGGCTGCGTCGGCTGCGCGGCTGCGTGGGCCTGCTGGTCGACGTCGAGCCGAGGGGTGTCGACCCGCATCGAGTCGATCTGCCTCTGCTCGTCGGTCTTGAGCTTGTCGTCATCGTCGTCGTCGATGAGGCCCTTGGTCTCGGCCTTGAAGATGCGCAGTGCCCGACCGCTGCCCCGGGCCAGCTCCGGGCAGCTTCTTGGCGCCGAACAGCAGCACCAGCACGAGGAGGATGAGGATGATCTCCGTCGGACCGAGGTTGCCCATGTCAGTCTGCCTTGTCGTCGGATGCGCGTGGCGTGCCCGTGACTCGCGGGCCCTTGCAGTTGCCGTCGGTTCTCATGGTACGCACCCGCCGTGGCCCGCTCACCGGTAGTGCTCCAGAGCGCGACCGCGCGGTCGCCGCGCACCCGCTCCGCCAGGTCGGCGGGCTCGAGCAGCCGAGCGGCATCGCCCAGCGGCAGCAGCAGCCGCACCAGCCAGGCCGGGTCGGCGACGCGCAGGGTCACCGTGAGGCCCCGTCGTCCTCCTCCTGGGCGGACTCCACCGGGTAGTACTCCGTCACCCAGCCGCGCCGCGGCACCGAGCCGCACCGTGGCGAGCAACGCGTCCGGCGACGGCCGGAACAGCCCCTTCGGCCAGGTCGAGCGGCTCCAGGGCGCGCACGCTGGCCGACCGGCTCGTCGAGCACCTCGGCGTCGATGACCCGGTCCAGGCGGAACAGCCGGCGGTCCTCCACGGAGTGGTCCCAGGCGTCGAGGTAGGAGTGCCCGTCGGCGACGGACACCGCGATCGGGTCGACCACCCGGGTGGTCTCCTCGTCGCGCACCGGGGAGCGGTGCCGCAGCCGGACCCGCCGGCCGCGCTCGACGGCCTCCTCGAGGCGCCGGCTCATGCGACTCCTCGTGGGCGTCCACGGCGACCCGCAGGTCGACCTGGGCGGCGACCCCGGCCGCCTCGCCCGCCGCCTCCTCGATCTTGCGCAGCGCACGCTCGACCACCTCGCGCCTGGTCGTCGCCGCTGCCCTCGAGCAGGCTGCGGAGCCCGACCACGAGCGCCGCCGCCTCGGTGCTGTCCAGCCGCAGCGGTCGGGCCAGGTAGTCGGCGTTCGAGAGCCGGATCACGTCCTCGCCCTCGAGGGCGTCGAAGTCGACCTCGATCAGGTCGCCCATGCCCAGCCCCGGCAGGCCGCAGAACATCAGCACGCCGATGTCGCGGCGGATCGTCGCCGCGGAGACGCCGAACTCGCGCGCCGCCTCCTGCACCGGCACAGACTCGCGGGCACGGAGGTAGGGCACCAGCGCGAGCAGCCGCGTCACCTGGTCCCGCGCCCCCGCGGAGGTCATGCGACACCTCATGGGAACCGGCCACGGCGCGCAGCCGTTCGACGACGAGGGCGCGCAGGTCGTCCGGTGCCAGCGACGACGACGTCGGGGCCGTGGGCCAACACCTCGTCGGCCAGTGTCTCCACGCGTCCGAAGCGCAGCTCCAACCGGTCCCACCCGTCCGGTCCGGGCGTGGTCTCCGCCGCGGCCCGGTGGCGCAGCGCGAGCCCCTTGCCGGGCCGGACCAGCAGCTCGGCGGTGCGCTCGGCGCTCTCCGGGGCCAGGCGGCCGGCCAGGCTCGCGGATGTCGGTGCCCTCGGGCACGTGAAGGCGGCCTCGGCGGAGGCCGGGCGCACCCCGCCCGACGACGCGGGACAGCCGGAACATCCGTTGGTCCTCGCGGTCCAGGTCGTGCCCGACGACGTACCAGCGGCTCCGGTAGGAGACGATCCCCCACGGCTGGACGTGGCGCTCCGACGGCTCCGCGGAGGCCGACCCGCGGTAGTCGAAGCGCACCACGCGCCGGGTGGAGACCGCCTCCCAGAACGCCTCGAAGGACGGCTCGTCCGGGGCCAGCTGCGGCTGGGCGACGTTGAGCGCCTCCCGGTCCACCTCCACGCCCGCCGCGGTCAGCTTCAGCAGCGCGTCGGAGGTCGCCGAGGCCAGCCCGGCCTGCTGCCACACCCGTGCGGCGAGCCCGATGACCGCCGCCTCGTCGGCCTCGAACGTGATCTCCGGCAGCTCGAACGCGGCGCGGACCACGCGGTAGCCCTGCTCGTCGTCGAACAGCGCGTCGTAGCCGCCGACCTCGATGGGCACGCCGAGCGCGCGCAGGTCGTCCTTGTCCCGGTCGAACATCCGCTCGAAGGCGTCCTCCGAGGGGGCCTCCTTGTAGTCGGGGATGACTTCGCGCAGGCGTTGCTTGGTGACGTAACCACGCGACACGAGCAGGGTGATGAGCAGGTTCATGAGCCGCTCACTCTTGCGCGCCGACATGGTCAGCATCCTGCCCGGGTCAGGCGCCTGCCCCAAGCACATCGATGACGAAGACCAAGGTCGCGCCGCCCGGGATGTCCGGCGGGGAGCCCTGGTCGCCGTACCCGAGGTCGGCCGGGATCACCAGCATCACCCGGCTGCCGACCTTCACGCCCTGGAGGCCCTTCACCCAGCCGTCGATGAGGCTGCCCTTGGCTGAGGGTGAACGAGGCCGGGTCGCGGCTGTAGGACTCGTCGAAGGGCTTGTCGCCGTTGCCCCACACCGCGCCGAAGTAGTCGACCGTGACGGGGTCGTCCTCCTTGACCGGCTCGCCCTCGCCCTCGATGAGCGGGATCACCTGGAGCTTCTCCGGCGCCTCCTTCGGCGCGTCGGAGAAGTCCAGCGCGGTGACGTCACCGTCCTTCTCGACCACCTTCGGGGCGTCCGCCGGAGGCTCGACCGTCTTCCCCTCGGGGCCGGTCAGCGGGGCCTCGGCCTCCTCGATGAGGTCGATCACCATGACCAGGTCGTCGTCGGGCTCGAGGCCCACCTGGGGGGCGCCCTGGTCGCCGAGCAGCTTCTTCACCGGCATCGCGAGGACCACCCGGCTGCCGATCGTCTTGCCCAGGACGGCGTCGGTGATGACCTCGTTCTCCTGCGACATCAGCAGTTGCTGCGGCGCGTTGTCCTGGTAGTTGCTGGCCACGGTCTCGCCGTCGGCGCCCTTCGCGATGACGAAGCGGTAGAGCGCGGCGCCGTCCTTCTGCACCTCGGTCCCGTCGCCCTCGATGGGCACGGTCTCCTCGACGTCGTCGACGTTCAGCCCGTCGACCTTGATGGTCGGCTCCTCGCCGAAGTCGCCGCTGACCGTCAGGCCGTCGATGGCGTCACCGGATCCGGATCCGGATCCCGCGTCGGAGCCCGAGTCGGAGCCGCAGGCGGCGGTGCCCGAGAGGGTGAGGAGCAGGACAGCTGCCGCAGCCAGCCGGCGACGCATAGACATACCTCGAGGAATGGGGGGTGGGGTCGCGGCAACCCTAACCGAGCACGCCAACGGCCCCGCTGCCACGGCTACATGCCGTCGATCAGCTTCTGCACGCGCTCGTCGTGGGCGCGGAACGGGTCCTTGCACAGCACGGTGCGCTGCGCCTGGTCGTTGAGCTTCAGGTGGACCCAGTCCACGGTGAAGTCGCGGCGGCGTTCCTGGGCCCTGGCGATGAACTCGCCGCGCAGCCGCGCCCGGGTGGTCTGCGGCGGGCGCGACTTGGCCTCGAAGATCCGCAGGTCGTCGGTGACCCGCGCCACCGCGCCCCGCCGCTCGCAGCAGGTAGTACAGCCCGCGGCCGCGGTGGATGTCGTGGTAGGCCAGGTCGAGCTGGGCGACCCGGGCGTGGCTCAGCGGCAGGCCGTGCTGGCTGCGGTAGCGGTCGATGAGCTTCCACTTGATGACCCAGTCGATCTCCCGCTCGACCAGGCCGAGGTCGTCGGACTCGACGGCCTTCAGGCCGCGCTCCCACAGGTCGAGGGCGCGGTCGATGACCGGAGTGTGCAGCTCGCGGCGGTCGACGAAGTCGCGGGCCCGGGCCAGGTAGTCGCCCTGGATCTCCAGGGCGCTGGCCTCCCGGCCGTTGGCCAGGCGGACCTTGCGCCGGCCGGTCATGTCGTGGGAGATCTCCCGGATGGCCCGGATCGGGTTCTCCATCGTGAGGTCGCGCATCACCACGCCCTCCTCGATCATCCGCAGCACCAGGTCGCAGGTGGCGACCTTGAGCATCGTGGTCGTCTCGGACATGTTCGAGTCGCCGACGATCACGTGCAGCCGGCGGTAGCGCTCGGCGTCGGCGTGCGGCTCGTCGCGGGTGTTGATGATCGGCCGGCTGCGGGTGGTGGCGCTGGAGACGCCCTCCCAGATGTGCTCGGCGCGCTGGGAGACCGAGTACATCGCCCCGCGCGGGGTCTGGATCACCTTGCCGGCGCCGACGATGATCTGCCGGGTCACCAGGAACGGGATCAGGACGTCGGCCAGCTTCGCGAACTCGCCGTGCCGGCTGACCAGGTAGTTCTCGTGGCAGCCGTAGGAGTTGCCCGCGGAGTCGGTGTTGTTCTTGAACAGGTAGACGTCGCCGTCGATGCCCTCGTCACGCAGCCGCCGCTCGGCGTCGACCAGCAGCCCCTCCAGGACCCGCTCCCCCGCCTTGTCGTGGGCGACCAGGTCGACGATGTCGTCGCACTCGGGGGTGGCGTACTCCGGGTGGCTGCCGACGTCGAGGTAGAGCCGGGCCCCGTTGCGCAGGAACACGTTGCTGCTGCGACCCCACGAGACCACCTTGCGGAACAGGTAGCGGGCGACCTCGTCAGGCGAGAGCCGGCGCTGCCCCTTGAAGGTGCAGGTGACGCCGTACTCGTTCTCGATCCCGAAGATCCTGCGGTCCACCCGGCCACACTAGTCCGCGGGCGGCGCGACCGGGGGTTCCTGCGCGGACCCGCCGCCCGCGTCGTCGCCGGCCTCCCCACCCGAGCCGTCACCCGACCCGTCGTGCGAGTCCTCCTGCCGGTCCCCGAGGATCGCGGTGAGATCGTCCTGGGTGAGCCGCCGGAACTTCCGCTGCTGGGTGCGGGTCCGGTCGAGCACGGCGACCTCCAGCGAGCCCACCGGGATCAGCCGGGGCGCCACCCTCGTGGTGGCCGAGCGCGTCGACCGCCACGCGCACCGCCTCGCCGAGGGACATGTCCGGGCGGTAGTGGTCCTTGATGTGGGTCGTCACCGTCTCGGCCGAGCCGCCCATCGCGGCGAACCCCTGCTCGTCGGCGACCTGCCCGTCGTAGGTCAGCCGGTAGATCTGGTCCAGCTCGGGCGGTGTCGCCCACCTCGCCGACGAAGATCTCCACCTCGTAGGGCTTCTCGCCGCCGGAGGAGAAGATCGCCCCCAGCGTCTGGGCGTAGGCGTTGGCCAGCCCCCGCCCGGTCACGTCGCGCCGGTCGTAGGAGTAGCCGCGCATGTCGGCGAGCCGGACCCCGGCGATGCGGAGGTTCTCGAACTCGTTGTAGCGGCCGACCGCGGCGAACGCGATCCGGTCGTAGATCTCGCTGATCTTGTGCAGCGCCGCCGACGGGTTCTCCGAGACGAACAGGATGCCGTCGGTGCAGCGGAGGACGACGACGCTGCGGCCGCGCGCGATGCCCTTGCGGGCGAAGTCCGCCCGGTCCTTCATCAGCTGCTCGGGCGAGACGTAGAACGGCATGCTCATGGCGTGGGTACCTCGGGTGGCTCGGGGCGGGTCAGGTCAGCGGGGCGACGGGGCCGTCCGGGCGGCCCATCCGGGCGGCGATGACGCGGTCCGCGATGGCGGCGACCTCGTCGTCGGCCGAGCCGGCGGTAGCCCTCGGCGGTGATCACGCCGACGACCGGGAAGATCCGCCGGGTCATGTCCGGCCCGCCGGTGGCCGAGTCGTCGTCGGCGGCGTCGTACAACGCCTGGACCAACGCGGTCACGCAGCCGTCCGCGTCCAGGTCCTCGCGGTAGAGCTTCTTCAGCGCACCGCGGGCGAACAGCGAGCCGGAGCCGACCGAGTGGAAGGCGGTCTCCTCGTAGCGGCCGCCGGTGACGTCGTAGGAGAAGATCCGGCCGTGGCCCGACACGTGGTCGTAGCCGGCGAACAGCGGCACGACCGCGAGCCCCTGCATGGCCATCCCGAGGTTGGACCGGATCAGCGTGGCGAGCCGGTTGGCCTTGCCGTCCATCGACAGCGTGCTGCCCTCGATCTTCTCGTAGTGCTCCAGCTCCAGCTGGAACAGCCGGACCATCTCCACGGCGAGGCCGGCGGTGCCGGCGATGCCCACGCAGGAGAACTCGTCGGCGGGGAAGACCTTCTCGATGTCACGTTGCGCGATGACGTTGCCCATGGTGGCCCGTCGGTCGCCGGCCATCACCACCCCGCCCGGGAAGGTCGCCGCCACGATGGTGGTGCCGTGCGGAGCCAGGTCCGCGGGGACGTTGGCGGGAAGGGTGTGCCGGCCGGGCAGCAGCTCCGGGGCCTGGTCGGCGAGGAAGTCGAGGAACGATGACGTCCCGGGCGTGAGGTACGCCGCGGGCAGCCGGCTGCCCCAGCTCGTGCTGCTACTCACTGGCCACCCTTCTGGATGAACGACTTCACGAAGTCCTCGGCGTTGGTCTCGAGCACGTCGTCGATCTCGTCGAGGATCGCGTCGATGTCCTCGTCGAGCTGTTCCTTGCGCTCGGCGACATCCGCGTCGGTGCTCTCGTCGACCTCGACGTCGTCCTGGCTGCCCTTCCTGGGCTGCTTCTGCTCCTGTGCCATGGTTCGCCTCCGGTGCTCGGCTGAGTGCCAACCTAGCGCGTCACTCGCCGCGTCGGGCGCCCGACGCCACGCAAAGCGTCCGCATCCGCCACGGCCACCGCACCGGCCTCCAATTCCCGGTTCCGACCTGGTCGCAGCCCCGCCTCACGTAACCTGGTGCCTTGACCAACATCGGAACCAGCGCCGACCGGCCTGGGCTCGGCCTGGTGATCCGAAGGGTCGCCCTGAGCCTGCTGATCGCCACCGTCATCCCCGCCACGCTCTTCTACGTCGTCCTCGTGGCGCTCGACGTGTGGGCGGCCATCATCGCCGCCCTCGTGTGGTCCTACGGCGCCATCGCCTGGCGGGCGGTCACCGGTCGCCGCGCCTCGGGTCTGCTGATCCTCACCGCGGTGGTGATGACCGGACGCACCGCGATCGCGGTCGTCGCGGACAGCACCTTCCTCTACTTCCTCCAGCCGATCATCAGCGACGGTGTGGTCGCGGCGACGTTCCTGCTGTCGCTGGCCACCGCCCGCCCGATGGTGGCGCGCCTCGCGGGCGACTTCTACCCGATGGACCAGGAACTCTCGCTGCGACCGCGCATCCGGCGCCTGTTCTGGCACCTCACCGCCATGTGGGCCGTCCTCTGTGCGGGGAAGGCGGGCATGACGTTGTGGCTGCTCAGCTCGGCGTCGCTGGAGAGCTTCGTGCTGGTCAAGAGCCTGCTGGTGCTGGCACTCAACGCCGTCGCGGTGGCCGTGACCATCGCGGCCGCGGTCGTGGTGGCCCGGCGGGAGGGCCTGCTCGGCCCCGCGGCGCTCCCGGCACCGGCGTAGGCCCGAGCGGTCGGCAGCCGGTCGGCGGGCCGGTCAGCGGGCGGTGAGCTCGGCGAACAGCTGCTCGGCGGTGCCGCAGCGGTCCAGCAGCTCACCGACGTGGGCCCGGCTCCCCCGCAGCGGGTCGATGGTCGGCACCCGCTGCAACGACTCGCGTCCCGGCAGGTCGAAGATGACCGAGTCCCAGGAGGCGGCGGCGATCTGCTCGGCGTACTGCTCCAGGCAACGCCCGCGGAAGTAGGCCCGGGTGTCGGTCGGCGGACGGTGCACCGCCTCGGTGACCGCGTCGTCGTCCAGCAACCGGTCGACCTGGCCCATCGCGACCAGCTTGTTGTAGAGGCCCCGACCGGGACGGATGTCGGCGTACTGCAGGTCGACCAGGTGCAGCTTGGCGTCCGACCACGCCAGCCCGTCGCGGTCCCGGTACCGGTTGAGCAGCTTCAGCTTGGCCACCCAGTCCAGCTCCCGGGCACACAGCATCGGATCGGTCTCCAGCCGACCCAGCACCGACTCCCAGCGGGTCAGCACGTCGAGCGTCTGCTCGTCGGCGTCCGACCCGAGCCGGTCCTCGACGAACTTGCGAGCCAGGTCCAGGTACTCCATCTGCAGCTGGACGGCGGTCAGCGTCCGCCCGTCCGCCAGGCGCAGCAGGTGCTTCAGGGTCGGGTCGTGGGAGACCGCCCGCAGGCTGCGAACCGGCTGGTCGACGCTGAGCTCGCGGGTGATGAACCCGTCCTCGATCATCGCCAGCACCAGCGCGGTGGTGCCCACCTTCAGGTACGTCGAGATCTCGGACAGGTTGGCGTCGCCGATGATGACGTGGAGGCGACGGTACTTCTCCGGGTCGGCGTGCGGCTCGTCGCGGGTGTTGATGATCGGCCGCTTCAGCGTGGTCTCCAGGCCCACCTCGACCTCGAAGAAGTCCGCGCGCTGGGAGACCTGGAAGTCGTCCTCCCGGCCGTCCTGGCCCTTGCCGACCCGACCGGCCCCGGTGACCACCTGCCGGCTGACGAAGAACGGCGTCAGGTGGCGGACGATGTCCCCGAAGGGCGTCGCCCGCCGCATCAGGTAGTTCTCGTGGGCGCCGTACGACGCGCCCTTGTTGTCGGTGTTGTTCTTGTAGAGCACGATCGGCGCCGAGCCCGGCACCGCCGCGGCGAACCGGCAGGCGTCCTGCATGACAAGCTCGCCGGCCTTGTCCCACAGCACCACGTCGCGGGGGTTGGTGCACTCCGGCGTGGAGTACTCCGGGTGGGCGTGGTCGACGTACAAGCGGGCGCCGTTGGTGAGGATGACGTTGGCGAGGCCGAGGTCCTCGTCGGTCAGCTGGGAGGCGTCGGCGGACTCCCGGCTCATGTCGAACCCGCGCGCGTCACGCAGCGGAGACTCCTCCTCGAAGTCCCACCGGGCGCGTCGCGCCTTCAGCGTCGACATCGCGTAGGCGTTGACCACCTGGGACGAGGCGACCATCGGGTTGGCGGTCGGCTGGCCCTGGACCGAGATGCCGAACTCGGTCTCGGTCCCCATCACCCTGCGAACGCTCATGGCCCGAGCCTACGCGGCAGCACACCCGAGAAGTGGTCGCCCGAGGGTCAGCGGGCGCGGGACATGATCGTGCGCGCCAGCCACAGGGCCGCGAGCACGAGGAGCACGATGATGATGATCTTGATCATGGGTGGCCTTCCCTCGAGGGCCGGGGGCCCGCGGACGGTGTGGGGGAGCGTGCCCCCGGGCGCCCGGGTGAAACCGGTACCGTCGGGTGCGTGGGGTCCCCTGACGAGCAGGCCTGCCTGGTCGACGAGTCCGGCGCGGTGGTGGGCGCAGCCGCCCGAGCCGACGTACGCCGCGACAACCTGCTGCACGCGGCCACCGCCGTCCTCGTCCGGCATCCCGACGGCCGGATCTACGTGTCCCGGCGTTCCCCGGACAAGGACTGGGCGCCGTCCGCGCACGACGCGGCGGCCGGCGGGATCGTGCAGCACGGCGAGCCGGTCGTGGAGTCGGCGGCCCGGGAGCTGGCCGAGGAGCTCGGCATCAGCGGGGTCCCGTTGCGCCCCCTGCTGACGGGGCTGTACGAGGACGCCACGGTCCGCTGCTTCGAGCACTGCTTCGAGACGACGTACGGCGGGGTGGTGACCCACGCCGACGGCGAGGTGGTGTGGGGCGACTGGATGACGCTGGGCGAGCTCGGTCGGCTGCTGCAGGACCCGCGCTGGCCGTTCGTGCCGGACACCCGGTCCCTGCTGGAGCGGCTGGCCCGGGACGGGATCGGCGACTACGGCGACCTCGGTGTATCGACGACGAAGGAGACCGCATGACCGGTGTGTGGGAGAAGCACGTGCTGCCGCGGATCATCGACCGGCTCTGCGGCGCCGGGGAGATCCACAAGCACCGCGCGGTCGTCTGCGACGGCCTCGACGGCACGGTGCTCGAGCTCGGGTTCGGCTCCGGGCACAACGTCGAGCACTACCCGGCGGCGGTCACCGAGGTGGCCGCGGTCGAGCCCAACGACGACGCCTGGCACATCGCCCAGCGCAGGATCCGGAGCGGCAGCACCCAGGTGGTGCGCTCGGACCTGGACGGCCAGCTGCTCAGCGAGGACGACGACAGCATCGACCACGTCCTCAGCACCTTCACGCTGTGCACGATCCCGGACCTGCCCGCCGCGCTCGCCGAGGCGCACCGGGTGCTGCGCCCCGGCGGCGAGGTGCACTTCCTGGAGCACGGGCTGGCACCCGACCCCGGGGTCCGCCGGTGGCAGCGTCGGCTCGAGCCGGTGCAGAAGCGGCTGGGTGGCGGGTGCCACCTGACCCGCCAGCCGGACCGGGCCCTTGCCGAGGCTGGGTTCGAAGTGGTGGGCCTGGAGACGTGGTACCTCCCCGGGCCGGCCGTGTCGAAGCCCGGTGGCTTCCTCTACCGCGGACGAGCCCGGAAAGCCGCGTGAGCGAGGAGCGCGCAGTGGCCGGTACCGAGGCGCTCGGACCGCGCGTCGAGGTCGTCCGGCGCGGACGGGTGCGGTCCCTGGAGATCGCGTGGCCGAAGCGGCGCGCGCTGCTGGGCGCGAACCGGTTGTCGTTGCCGACCGCCGTACCGAACCGGTCAAGCGACCGCTCGAACATCGATTCCGCCCCGAAAATGCGTCCCGATCCGGTCGATTGACCCCTGGTGCCGGGTCGGGGCCGCGCGACGAACGGGTGGACCAGCCGCTTCCCACCGCCAGGCGGACGGCCCCTCCCGCGGTGCGTGAGGGCGCCCTAACGTCGGTGCATGGAGAACACACCGCGGCGAGGCAGGGTCACCTTCGCCAACGTCACCTCTTGTCTGGCCCTCGTTTTCGCCTTGGGCGGCACGGCACACGCCGCCGGGCTCATCGACGGCGGAGACGTCAAGAACGGCTCCCTCACGGGCAGGGACGTCAAGAACGGTTCGCTCACGGGTAAGGACCTCAGGGACGGCAGCGTGCACAGCGCGGATCTCGCACCAGGAGCGGCGCCGGGAAGCGAGCTGTCACCCGGCACCCTGCTCCGTGGGGCGTTTGCGCCGGGCGCCGGGTCGCCGACGTCAGGTGGCTCCTCCGCCGCCCAAGGGGTCAGCTTCGCCCATCCCCTGGCCTCGGCGCCCCGCGCGCACGTCATCCCGCCGAGAGCCGATCCCACCGCGGACTGCCCGGGCACCGTTGCCGACCCGCGGGCCGCTCGCGGCCAGCTCTGCGTCTACGTCCGGTTCGTGTACCCGCACGCCGGCCAGGTCATCGTCACCGCCGTCGACTACGCCGACCCGGACATCGAGGGCATCAACTACAACCTGGGAACGGGCAGCGAGTCGGTGTTCGGCGACGGCACGGTCTCCCGGTTCGGCTTCCGGCTGGCCGTGACCTCGACGTCGAACATCGCCCAGCTCGAGGGCACCTGGGCCGTCCGGGGGCCGTGACCGACGTACGCCGCCAGGAGCCGGTCAATTGACCGCCCGTGCGACCTGGTCGACCCGAAAAGCGGTCACAGACCGGTCGATTGACCGGTCTGTGACCGCGGCTGACTACAGGTACTGACCGGTGTTCGGCACCGTGTCGATCGACCGCCCCGGCTCGGTGCCCTGCTTGCCGGTGATGAGCGTGCGGATGAACACGATCCGCTCGCCCTTCTTGCCGGAGATGCGGGCCCAGTCGTCGGGGTTGGTGGTGTTCGGCAGGTCCTCGTTCTCCTTGAACTCGTCCACGCAGGCCTGGAGCATGTGCTGGACCCGGATGCCCTTCTGGTCGTGCTCGAGCAGGTCCTTGATCGCCATCTTCTTGGCCCGGTCGACGATGTTCTGGATCATCGCCCCGGAGTTGAAGTCCTTGAAGTACAGGACCTCCTTGTCGCCGTTGGCGTAGGTCACCTCGAGGAAGCGGTTCTCCTCGCTCTCGGTGTACATCCGCTCGACCGTCGCCTGGATCATCCCCGCGACGCACGCGTCGCGGTCGTCGCCGAACTCGCGGAGGTCGTCGGGGTGCAGCGGCAGGTTCGAGGTGAGGTACTTGCTGAAGATGTCGCGCGCGGACTCGGCGTCCGGCCGCTCGATCTTGATCTTCACGTCGAGGCGGCCCGGGCGCAGGATGGCCGGGTCGATCATGTCCTCGCGGTTCGAGGCGCCGATGACCAGGACGTTCTCCAGCGTCTCGACGCCGTCGATCTCGCTGAGCAGCTGCGGGACGATCGTGTTCTCCACGTCCGAGGACACCCCGGACCCGCGGGTGCGGAACAGCGAGTCCATCTCGTCGAAGAACACGATGACCGGGGTGCCCTGCGACGCCTTCTCGCGCGCCCGCTGGAACACCAGCCGGATGTGCCGCTCGGTCTCACCGACGTACTTGTTGAGCAGCTCGGGGCCCTTGATGTTGAGGAAGTACGACCGGCCCTCCTGACCGGTGCGCTCGGCGACCTTCTTGGCCAGCGAGTTCGCGACCGCCTTGGCGATCAACGTCTTCCCGCACCCGGGAGGGCCGTAGAGCAGCACGCCCTTGGGCGGCTTGAGCTCGTGCTCGCGGAACATGTCGGGGTAGAGGTACGGCAGCTCGACGGCGTCGCGGATCGCATCGATCTGGCCCTTGAGCCCGCCGATGCTCTCGTAGGCGATGTCGGGGACCTCCTCGAGGACCAGCTCCTCGACCTCCGACTTCGGGATGCGCTCGTAGACGTAGCCCGAGCGGGGGTCGTAGAGCAGCGTGTCGCCGGCCCGGATCGGCTCCCCACGCAGCGGCTCCGCGATGCGGGCGACGCGCTCCTCGTCGGCGTTCGCGATGCAGAGCACCCGGTCGCCGTCGGCGAGGATCTCCTTGAGCATCACCGTCTCGCCGACCTGCTCGTACTTCAGCGCGGCCACCACGTTGAGCGCCTCGTTGAGCATGACCTCCTGGCCCTTGCGCAGGTCGTCGAGGTCGACCGCCGGGCTGACCTGCACCCGCAGCTTGCGCCCGCCGGTGAACACGTCGATGGAGTCGTCCTCGTGGCGCTGCAGGAACACGCCGTACCCGGACGGCGGCTGGGCGAGCCGGTCGACCTCCTCCTTCAGCGTCACGATCTGGTCACGGGCCTCGCGCAGAGTCTGCGCGAGGCGCTCGTTCTGTGCGGTCACCGCGGCCAGCGACCGCTGGGTTTCCGCCAGGCGCTGCTCGACCAGCCGGGACGAGCCCGGGGCCTCGAGGAGGCGCCGGCGGAGCTCGGAGACCTCGTCCTGGAGGTAGGCGAGCTGGGCCTGCCAGTCCTCGGGAGCCCGCCCCGAACCATCGGAGCCGCTTGCTGACATGGCCATGGCGCTCACCTCCACCGTGCGGTGCACTGAGACGTCCAACCTACTCGCGTGCGGAAAGACGTGAACAGTGTTTGGACATGTGTCGCGGAACGATCGTTATCTGCTCGTCACTCGCCGTAGGGCTCCTCGGCCACGGTCGGCGGGAGACCCACCGGGCGCGGTCCGATGTAGTCGACGCCGTACGCGCCAGGCGCCGGACGGCGCTTCTTCACCGGCGGGCGCTCCCCCGGAGCCATCCGCCGCGCGGTGACGAGGAAGCCGGTGTGGCCGATCATCTTGTGGCCGGGTCGGATCGCGAGACCCTCGACGTGCCAGTCGCGGACCAGCGACTCCCAGGGCTGCGGCTCGGTGAAGCCTCCATGCGCCCGGAAGGTCTCCACGACCCGGCCGAGCTGGGTGGTGGTGGCGACGTAGGCGCACACCAGCCCACCCGGGACCAGGGCGTCCGCGACCGCGTCGACGCACTCCCACGGCGCCAGCATGTCCAGCACCACCCGGTCGACCCGCCGGTCCTCGGAGGTCCTCGGGAGCGCCTCGGCGAGGTCCCCCACGGTGAGCTGCCACGCGGGGTGCGCGCCGTCGAAGAACTGGGTGACGTTGCGCCGGGCGACCTCGGCGAACTCCTCGCGCCGTTCGTACGACGACACCCGGCCGGTCGGCCCCACCGCGCGCAGCAGCGAGCAGGTCAGGGCACCGGACCCCACGCCCGCCTCGACCACCCGTGCCCCGGGGAAGACGTCGGCCATCGCCACGATCTGTGCGGCGTCCTTGGGGTACACCACCGCCGCGCCGCGAGGCATGGACACCACGAACTCGCTGAGCAGCGGCCGGAAGACGAGGTACTCGCCGCCGAGGGTCGAGGTGATCGTGAAGCCCTCGTCGCGGCCGATCATGTCGTCGTGGAGGAGCTGCCCGCGGTTGGTGGAGAACTGCTTCCCGGGTGTCAGCTGCACGTTGTGCCGCCGGCCCTTGGCGTCGGTCAGCCGGACCCACTCGCCGGCGCGCAGTGGCCCCCGGTGGACACCCGACCAGGCGTCGGGGGTGACGTCGTCCTCCGGGTCGGGCTCGTGGGCGCTCGGCATGCGGCGCAGTCTAGGGACCGGGGCGCGGACCGTCGTACGGGCGGGTCAGCCCGGGCAGTCAGCCCGGGCAGTCAGCGCTGCGCTGCGAAGGCCGCGTCGACGTCGGCGGCCGTGAGGACCCCGTAGACCCGACCGTCGGCCTCGACGAGGAGGTACTCGGTCGCGGGGGCCGCCTGCATGGCCAGCAGCAGCCGCTCCCCGGCGATGTCGGCGGGCAGCGTGAGGCCCGGCTCGAGGGTGCGGGCGACGGCGCTGACCGGGACCCACGGACGGCGGTCGTCCGGGGTCGCGCGCACCGCGGCCTCGTTGAGGATGCCGACCGGCCGGCCGGCCGCGTCCTGGGTCACGACCGAGCCGGCCTGGAAGTCGTGCGCCTGCCGGATCGCCTCGGCGAGCGGGAGGTCCTCGGCGACCGAGAGGGCACGGCGGGCCAGGGCCCGCGCCTGGAGCGCCGGCAGCCGGGCCCGGATCCGGGCCGACATGATCGCCGCCGTCGCGGCCGACCACATGAACCAGCCGAACACCAGCGCGACGATGTAGTCGGTGAAGCCGACCGCCAGGCCGAAGGCCTCGAGGAGCATCGGCGACAGGAGCACGAGCACGGCGACGCCGCGCCCGACCCAGCCCGCGGCCGCACCGGCCCGGTTCGGGTCTCCGGTGACCGCCCAGATCCCCGCCCGCAGCACCCGGCCCCCGTCCAGGGGCATGCCCGGGACCAGGTTGAGCACCCCCACGACGAGGTTGGCCCCGGCGAGGCCACCGACGACGAACGAGAGCAGGCCGCTCGGGGTGACCTGGAGCAGCGCGAACGCCAGCCCGCCGATGCCGAGGGAGGTCACCGGGCCGATCGCGGAGATGGCGAACTCCTGCTTCGGGCTTGCCGGCTCGCCGTCGATGGCGGTGACCCCGCCGATGAAGTGGAGGGTGATGGAGCGGACCGAGATCCCGAACCGCTTGGCCATCAGCGCGTGGGAGATCTCGTGCAGCAGCAGCGAGAGGGTCAGCAGGACCGCGAACGCGACGCCCGCGACGTACTTCAACGGACCGAGATCCGGGGCGACGCGGTCCACGCCGGGCGCGACGACGTAGGCGATGAGGGCTGCCACCAGCAGCCAGGACGAGCGGACCATCACGTCGACCCCGCCGATGGAGCCGACCCGCAGCGCACCGGGGTCGTTCCGCTCGGCGGGCGCCCCGAGTCCAGTCCTGTGCGCCACGCGGCCAACCTACCCAACGCCTGGTACGGCGCCGGCCGGGCGCGGTGGAGCCGGACTGTCGGTGGCTTCGCCTACGGTTGCCGCATGACGCAGCAGCTGGTGGATGCGCAGGCCGGGCAGGTCGTGGGCGGGCGCTCCCTCCCGGGGGCCACGGTCGTGGACGGCGTGGACGTCGTCGGGTCGCTGTCGCCGAGCCGCGCCGGGGACTTCATGACCTGTCCGCTGCTCTACCGCTTCCGCACCATCGACAAGCTGCCGGAGACCTCCTCACCCGAGGCGGTCCGGGGCACCGTCGTGCACAAGGTGCTGGAGGACCTGTTCGACCTGCCCGCCGCGCAGCGCACCCCCGAGCACGCCGCGGAGCTGCTGCAGCCGGCGTGGGAGGCGGTGCTCGAGACCGACCCCGAGGTCGCGGAGCTGTTCGGGGCCGATGGTCCGGAGATCGGGCCGTGGCTCCTGTCGTGCCGCGAGGCGCTCGAGCGCTACTTCACCCTGGAGGACCCCCGTCGCCTGGAGCCGGCGGAGCGGGAGCTGTACGTCGAGACGCTGCTGGACAGCAAGCTGCTGCTCCGGGGCTTCGTCGACCGGCTCGACGTGGCTCCGACCGGCGAGGTCAGAGTGGTGGACTACAAGTCCGGAGCGAGCCCCAAGCCGATGTTCGAGGCCAAGGCGCTGTTCCAGATGAAGTTCTACGCGCTGGTCCTGTGGCGGCTCCGGGGCGCCGTGCCGACGATGCTGCAGCTGATCTACCTCGGCAACGGGGAGGTGCTGCGCTACTGCCCGGACGAGGCCGACCTGCTGGCGACCGAACGGAAGGTCAACGCGCTGTGGAAGGCCATCCAGCGCGCCCACGAGACCGGTGACTGGCGGCCGCGGAAGAGCGGTCTGTGCGGCTGGTGCTCCCACCAGGCGCTGTGCCCGGAGTACGGCGGCACTCCCCCGCCGCTGCCCGTCAGCGAGCCGGCCAAGGCCGCCGACCCCGGGATGTCCCCGGAGGACACCGACTGACCGACGACTGACCGTCGCCGGATCAGGTCCCGCTGCCGTCGGGGCCCTTGTTGGAGTCGTTGTCGCCGCCGGTCGCGTCGTCGCTGGTGTCGTTGTGCGTGGGCACCGCGGTTGGGGTGGGCTTGCCGTTGTTCTGACTGTCGGTCTCACCGCCAGTGCCGCACGCCGTGAGCGAGGCTGAGAGCATCGCGGCGCCGAGCAGGACGGGCAGCTTCGGGTTCGTATTCACCGGGTGCCCCCTCGGTTCGTCGTTCACTCCGCCAGGAGCGCTTGCACCCACTACGTAACCCTCGGCGCCCCCGACAAACGGCGTGCGACCAGTGTCACTGACGCCTCGGCCCTGCGCGCCTGACCTCTCGACCCTGCGCGCCCGACCTCTCGACGGGGTCAGGGGGAGGTCGGGCGGGCGACGGGCTCGAGGGTGACCGGGGTGGGATGCAGGATGCAGGCGACCTCGGCGTCACCGGACCGGCGCAGGGCCGGGTCGACGCCGTCGAAGAAGGTGACCCGCAGGCCGTCGCTGGTCTCGGTGATGTCGGAGACGCCCTGCCAGAAGGGTTCCTCCGGCCGCTCCTCGCGGATGGTGTCGAGGATGCGGCGGACTTCGGAAGCCGACCCGCCGTTGCCGAGCGTCACCGACTTCGCCGGCTCGTCGAACCGTTCCAGCTCGCCGAGCAGGGCTCGTTCGCGCTCGTAGACCTCGGGGTCCCGCCGTGTCCAGTGCTCTTCCAGCAGTGCCCGCAGGTCGCGGGACTCCCACCCACACTGCTTCACCGCCTCGGGGCACCGGGGGTGGAAGGCACATCCGAGCGGCGGCTTCGCAGCGTCGGGGATCTCCCCGCGGGGCAGGTCGCGCGGCACCATCCGCTCGGGATCGGGCTCGGGGATCGCCTTCAGGAGGGCCTTGGTGTACGGGTGCTTGGGGTCGGCGAAGATCTCGTCGGTCGGACCGATCTCCACGATGCGCCCGAGGTACATGATCGCGACCCGGTCGCAGAAGAACTTCGCCGTGGCCAGGTCGTGGGTGATGTAGACGTAGGTCAGCCCCAGCTGGTCCTTGAGGTCGAGCATCAGCTGCAGGATCTTCGCCCGGACGCTCATGTCGAGCATCGAGATGGGCTCGTCGGCCACCAGCAGCTCCGGGTCGAGGATCACCGCCCGAGCCAGGACGGCACGCTGCTTCTGACCGCCGGAGAGGTCGGAGGGGTACTTCGACATGAACTGCTCGGCGGGTGCGAGCCCGACCCGCTCGAGGGCCATGGCCACCCGCCGGCGGAGCTCGTCGCCCGAGGCGAGGCCGTGGATCAGCAGCGGGTGACCCACCGCGGTCTCGATGTTCATCGACGGGTTGAGCGAGGCGTGCGGGTCCTGGAAGACCATCTGCAGCTCGGTGCGCAGCTTGCGCAGCTCGCGGTTGTTGGCCGTCGCGACGTCCACCGTGCCCGACCGGCGGTGGTAGCGGATCGAGCCGTCGGTCGCCCGGACGAGGCCGAGCAGGGCACGGCCGAGGGTGGTCTTCCCGCTGCCGGACTCCCCCACCAGCCCGAGTACCTCGCCGCGCCTGAGCTGGAGGTCGACCCCGTCGACGGCGCGCACGGTGCCGGTGTCGCGTCCGAAGAGCCGGGCGAGGGCGCCGCCTCGCAGCTCGTAGTGCACCTGGAGGTGCTCGATGTCGATCATCGTCTCGGACTGCGCCGGTGCGGCAACGTCAGGCTTCGTCGGCAACGGACAGCTCCTTCCGCTCCAGCGGCTCCCGCTCGGCGTCGCTGAGCGACGTCAGGCCGTTGCGCTGCTCGGCTTCCCAGCACTGCACCCGCGATCCCGACGCCAGGGTGCGTGGCTGTGGCCATCTGGTCGCGCAGACCCGCATGGCGTCGGGGCAGCGCGGGTGGAAGTGGCAGGCCGGCGGCGGGTCTACCAGGTCCGGCGGCGCACCGGGGATGTAGTGCAGCCCCGTGGTCGACAAGGAGATGGTGGACCGCAGCAGCTCGCGGGTGTAGGGGTGCTGCGGTCGGCTGAAGACCTCCCGGGCGTCGCCGATCTCGACGATCTCCCCGGCGTACATCACCGCCACGCGGTCGCAGGCCTCCGCGATGATGCCGAGGTTGTGGGTGATGAGCAGCAGCGAGGTGTCGAACTCGCGTCGCAGATCGTGGAGGATCTGGATGATCTGCGCCTCGACCAGCACGTCGAGGGCGGTGGTGGGCTCGTCGGCCACCACGAAGTCCGGCCGCAGCACCAGGGCCAGCGCGATCATCAGCCGCTGCCGCATCCCGCCGGAGAACTCGTGCGGGTAGGAGCGGAACCGGGTCGGCGGGATGCCCATCCGACGCAGCACCTCGAGCGAGCGGCGGGTCACCTCCGCCTTGGACAGATCCGGCTCGTGGGTGTGCAGCGTCTCCTTGAAGTGGTCGCTGATCCGCATCAGCGGGTTCAGCCGGGTCAGCGGCTCCTGGAAGATCATCCCGAGCTGGGCGCCGCGCATCCCCAGCATGTCCTTGTGCGGGATGCTCAGGAGGTCCTGGCCCTGGAAGTCGAGGCGGCCGTCCATCTTGGCGCCGTCCGGAAGCAGCCCGAGCATGCCGCGGCCGAGGGTGGACTTGCCACAACCCGACTCCCCCACGAGGCCGAGGATCTCGCCCCTGCGCAGCTCGAAGGACACGCCGTCGACGGCTTTGACCGGTCCGCGCGTGGTGCCGTACCAGATCCGGACGTCCTCGGCGTGCACGACCGGCGCCCCGCCCACCACTGCCTGCCCCTCGGTGCTCGTGCTCATCGCACCGTCCTCTCGTCCTCGGTGCCCTTGACCCCGCGATCGGGGAGTACGACGGCCTGCAACCGCCGCTTGCGCAGGGCCGGGTTGATGGTCTCGTTGAGACCTTCCCCGACGAAGGTGAGCCCGAGGACCAGCAGCACGATGGCGGCGCCCGGGAACGCCGTCGTCCACCAGATGCCGGACTGGGCGTCGTCGAGGGCGCGCTGCAGGTCGTAGCCCCACTCGGCGGCCTCGTTCGGTTGCACACCGAAGCCGAGGAACCCCAGGCCGGCGAGCGTGGCGATCGCGTCGGCAGCGTTCAGCGTGCCGATGACCGGCACGGACTGCACGACGTTGCCGAAGAGGTAGCGCCGCATGATCGTGGTGTTGCTGGCACCGATGGCCCTCGCCGCCTCCACGTAGGTCGTCTCCCGTGCAGAGACCGTGCTGTTGCGCACCACCCGGAAGTACTGCGGGATGTAGATCACCGTCAGCGAGAGTGCGGCGGCGACGATCCCGCCGCCGAGGACCCCGCTCAGCAGGAAGGAGAAGACGATCGCCAGCAGCAGCGAGGGGAACGAGTAGATGGCGTCGGTGAGGAAGACCAGTAGCCGGTCGGTCCAGCCGCCGAGGAAGCCGGAGGTCAGCCCGAGGACGACGCCGATCACCACCGAGAAGAGCACCGACAGGAGCACGACGAGGATCGCGGTGCGCGCGCCCCAGATCACCCTCGACAAGATGTCGTAGAACTGGTCGTTGGTGCCGAAGACGTGCGCCGAGGAGGGCGGTTGCAGCTTGGGCAGCTTCACGCCGTCGACCTTGCTCTGGTTGAAGTCGGTCGGGGCCAGCCACGGCGCGAAGATCGCCAGCACCAAGAAGGCGACGGTGACCACGATCCCGATGATCAGCATCCACCGGGCGAGCCCGGTGGTGTTGCGGAACGGGGCCGTCAGGCGGCTGAACATCAGTACCTCACCCTCGGGTCGATGAGCGCGTTGACGATGTCGACGACCAGGCTGACGACCACGACGATGACCGCGAAGAACACCACCAGCCCCTGCACGGCCGCGTAGTCCCGGGCGTTGAGGTAGTCGACGAGCTGGGTGCCGAGCCCCGGCCAGTTGAACGTCGTCTCCGTCAGGATCGCGCCGGCGAGGCTCAGCGCCACCTGGAGCCCGATCACGGTGATCACCGGCACCAGCGCGTTGCGCAGGGCGTGCCGGCGGACGACGTACCGCTCAGGGATGCCACGCGCCCGGGCGGCCTCGATGTAGTCGCCCTTGAGCGTCATCAGGAGGTTCACGCGGACCAGGCGGATGAAGACGCCGCAGAGCAGCAGCCCGAGCACGGTGCACGGGAGCACGTGGTGCTGGAGGACGTCGACGATGTAGTCGGGGTTGCCGTCGATGAAGGTGTCCACGAGCAGGATGTGGGTCACGGTCGGCACCTTGAACTTCGTGACCGGCGAGGCGATGTCATAGGTGGGCCAGCCGGTCCCGCTGACCAGCAGCACGGCGAGGATGCCGGTGACGAACACCGGGGCCGCGTAGGTGACGATCCCGAAGACCCGGATGACGACGTCGCGGAAGGTGTCACGTCGGCGCCCCGCGATGAGCCCCAGGGGAATGCCCAGCCCGAGAGCGACGATGAAGGCGCCGACCGTCAGGGTCAGGGTGGCGCCACCGTTGTCGCGGATGATGTCGATGATGTCGCGGTTGTCCGACAGGGTCTGGCCCAGGTCGAGGTGCAGCAGGCTGTTGAGGTACCCGAGGTACTGCACGATGAGCGGCCGGTCGATGCCCATCGCCTCGCGCCGCCGGTCCAGCTCCTCCTCGCTGAGCCGCCCGCCGACCGAAGCGCTGACGGGGTCGCCCGGCGCCACCCTCAGGAGGATGAAGACCAGGGTCACCACCAGCCAGATCATCGGGATCATCAGCAGCACGCGCTGCACGATGTACCGAGGCAGTGACCCACCGGACGCGGAGGCCATGACGTTCCTTCCCAGTCGTGCTGCTGTTCACGTCGGAGGGCCCGGAGCATACGCCCCGGACCCTCCGCGCAGGCCGAGTGGCGGCCTGGTGTTGACTGTCGACGCCTCAGCTGGACTTGCTGATCTCCCAGAGCCGGAAGATGTACGTCGGGTCCAAGGTCTCCTTGACGCCGCTCATACCGGGACCGGCGACGGCGACGTTCTTGCCGAACCACGACGGCACCAGCGGCACGTCCTGGGCCACGATGTCCTGCAGCTGCCCGATGAGCTCGCTGCGGGCGTCGGTGTCGGTCTCCGCCAGCTCCTGGTCGAGGAGCTTGTTGACCTGCGGGCTGGAGTAGTTGTTCCCGTAGAACCCGCCGTCCCGGATGAACGGCGACAGGTAGTTGTCGGCGTCCAGGATGTCCGGGTACCAACCGAGCTGGAACAGGTCGTAGGCGTTCTCCTTGTAGAGCGTCTGGTACTGCTCCCACTCGGCCGACTTGATGTCGGTCTTGAACAGCCCGCTCTCGTCGAGCTGCGCGGAGAACTCGTTCGCCTCGTCGACGGCGTTGGGGCCGTAGTGCGTCGGCGTGTAGCCCAGGGTGATGTCCACGGGGGTCTTCACCCCGGCGTCGTCGAGGATCTTCTTCGCCGCGGCGACGTCGGGCTCGCCGTACTTCTCCTCGAAGGAGTCCTTCTGGCCGCTGAAGCCGGGCGGGACGATGGAGTACGCCGGCGACACGGTGCCGTCGTAGGCGTCCTTGGCGATGACGTCCCGGTCCATGATCTGCGCCACGGCCTGACGGACCGCGACATCCTTCACCGACGGGTTGGCGAGCTGGAAGACCCAGTAGCGGAACTCCGAGCCCTCGCCCTCGATGACCTCGACGTTGTCGTTGGTCTTCAGGTCGTTGAGGTCGGTCGGGCTCAACGTGCGCCACGCGATGTCGACCTGGCCGGAGTCGATGGCTTCCTTGAGCGGCGCGGGGTCGTTGAAGTACTGGACGAAGACCTCCGGCGCCTGCGCCTTCTGCTCGCCGGCGTAGGAGTCGTTGGCCTCGAGCACGGCCTGCTCGCTGGGCTTGTACTGCGCCAGCGTGAACGGGCCGGAGCCGATCACCGCGTCGTCCGCCACCAGCTCGTCGGCCGGGAAGCTGTCCTCGTCGACGATCGAGGTGGTCGCGGTGGAGAGCAGCTTGAGGAACGTGGTGTCGGCCGAGTTCAGGTGGAAGACCACGGTCTGGTCGTCAGGAGTCTCGATCGCGCCGTCGCGCATGACCTGCGGGTCGGAGTCCGGCTCGATGAGCTGCCCGAGGAGAACCGAGGAGCCGTTCGGGTCGGCGATCGCGATGTTGCGCTCGAACGAGTACTTCACATCCGAGGAGGTGAGCTCGTTGCCGTTCGAGAACGTCAGCCCTTCCTTCAGGGTGCACGTGATCGTCGTGGGGTCGTCATAGGCGCAGGACTCTGCGGCGTCGCCCACCGGCTCGCTCTCGCCCGCGGGCATCGCCATCAGCCGCTGGAAGATCGAGTACTGCATGTTCCACGACCCGAAGTCATAGGATCCCGCGGGGTCCATCGCAGTGACGGACTCGGTGGTGCCCAGGATCCAGGACTCCCCCGATGCGTTGCTGTTGCTGTCGGAGCTGCCGTCGTTGCCGTTGCCGGACGAGTCATCGCCACCACAGGCAGCAAGGGAAGCAAGCATCACGCCCGTGCTGGCCAGTGCCAGCAGACCTCGTTTGCGGTTCAACTTCTCACACCTCACGGAGTCAGTGCTCCCACGCGGTCGTTGGAGCGGAGACCACGGCAACGTAACGCTCGACCTCGGTCCGGGACCACGACAAATCGACCGGGGGAAGGTCGCGAAACGGCAACGATTTCCGGCCAGAGGCCGTTCCGCTCCGCCCACAGCGCCGTCTGGGTGCGGACCACGACGTCCGGGTCGCCGTCATCGTCGGCACACGCCGACAGCGGCAGGGCATGCAGGCCCACGCACGCCAGGGCGACCAGGCGGCTGGGTCCTCGGGGTCGTCCTCATGGCGGCCCTCCTCTGTGTCTCGCGGACACCTCGTGGTCGTCGTCACGCCATCCTCACCCGGCCGGGCGAGTCCACGCCCGCTGGGACCCGACCCACCTCATGGGTGCAGGGTCGTGAGGTCCGCGGGGCTCACCCCGGCAAGCGTGGGCAGGAACGTACGTCGTTCGCCGGGGGGCACCGGGACGTGGTTCTCCACGACCACGACCCGGCATCCTGCCGCCGCGGCCGACCGGGCACCGGTGTCGGAGTCCTCGATCGCCACGCACCCCTGCGGATCGACGCCGAGCAGCCGTGCCGCGTGCAGGTAGGGCTCCGGGTGCGGCTTGCCGTGGCTGACGGCGTCTCCGGTGACCACCACGTCGAACGAGCCCTTCGGCAGCGCGGCGAGCACGGGTGCCACGAACCGCTCGTACGACATCGTCACCAGGGCGCAGGGGACGCCGTGCGCGCGGAGGTCGGCCAGCAGCTCGCGTGCACCCGGACGCCAGGGCACGGCTCTCTCGATGTGGGCGACCACCCCGTCGAGCAGGACCTCGACGATCCGCTCCGGAGGCAGGTCGACGCCCCCGTGCTCGCGGATGTACCGACCCGACTCGATCAGGTCGTTGCCCACGAGCTGAAGCGCGTGCTCGCGCGTCCAGACCCCGCCGTGGGCCTCGACGAGCCGCTGCTCCACGTCGATCCAGTACGGCTCGGTGTCGACCAGGGTGCCGTCCATGTCCCACAGGACCGCCTTCGGCAGCCGCACTCCCCCGCCCGGGCGCTGACCTGCAGGTACTCGAGATTTGGCGGTACTCAGAATGCCCTCCGAAGGACTCCATGCGACGTTCCATGCGACGTTCCACCCTAGAACCGAGGTGCGCAGCATTCGCCGACGCCTCGGAGAACCAGAGACATCGAGACACCGACAGAACCGTCCAGCGGCACGGCCCGCGCACCTCAACGGCATGAGCAACCACACCATCGCGACGCCGATCACCACCTGGGCCGAACACCACGATCGGGAAGATCTGGAAGGACTTCGGTCTCAAGCCTCACCGGGTCGACCGCTTCAAGCTGTCGACCGGCCCGGTGTTCATCGACATGCTCTACGACGAGCGGCTCTTCGGCTACGTCACCGCCGACCTGCTCCTCGCCAGCCTCGGCCGACTCATCCAACGAGTTGGAAATTCAGGTCACTAGCGCGCAGCGTCGCGTCGCGCCATCAGCTTGCGGTCGCCGAGGCGGTCGAGGTCGACGTCATCGAGGGTCGTGACAACGAGGTCTGCTCCGGCCGTCATCAGGAGCTCCGCGTCGTCTCCTCGGGCAATCCCGAGCGCCGCGAGGCCGCCCGCCTTGGCGGCCTCGATGCCCACTGCGGCATCCTCGACCACGAAGCACTCTGCCGGGGTGAGGCCCAGGGATTCGGAGGCGGCGACGAAGATGTCCGGGGCTGGCTTGCCGCGCCCGAAGTCCTGTCCCGACAGGTCCGCCGCGAAGACCTCACCGAGCCGGCGCCCCGCCGGTTGCACAATGACGCGTTCGAGCATCAGGCTCGCGTTCTTCGAGGACGATGCGGCAGCGATCGCCAGCCCGCGGCCGGACAGCGCGAGCACGAACCGCAGCGCGTCGGGAAACGGCCGGAACTCGCCATCACGGATGAGATGCAGAACCCGCTCTTGTTTACGTTCGGCATAGACCAGGGCTCTGGCCTCGGCGTCGGGCACCTTGAAGAACTCGAGCGCCGCTCGCGCTCCGCTCAGTCGCGGTCTGCCCGACACGACGTCTCGATAGACGCGTGAGGTGAACGCGTCCGGTGCGTAGGTGCAGCTGGCGCGGACGTCGCGCCACCGCGTCTCCATGAGCTCCTGCAGGGTGTCGCGCCAAGCACGCTCGTGCGGCGAGTCGACCAGCACGCCGTCGACGTCGAAGACCGCTCCGCGAAAACCTTGCTGCGTCTGCATGCACCGACGCTACGCGAAGCCGTCCGGCGAACGGAGGGTGAAGCTGCACCTCTCGCCGGCCGCGAGATCGCAGATGTCATCCCCGACGCCGACCCGGACGGACTCGCTGAAACCCTCCGTCAGCGCCTCCACCGTGAGTTCCTCGCCATGCACCGTGACGCGGATCGGGGTGCCGCGGAACTGCATGAGGAGCGAGAGCCCGTGCAGCCGCTCGCGCAGTCTCGGCGTGAAGAACACGACGCCTTCGCGGACCTCCGCGCCCAGGTAGATCCGCTGGACGAGGTCGAGCGTCCCCGCCATCGCGCCTGTGTGGATGCCCTCAGCGGTCGTTCCGCCCTGGATGTCATCCACGTCGCTGTGCAACGCAGTGAGGAACCGTTCGTACGAGCTTGTCGGATCGATGGTGGCCAGGACCCCGGCATGGACAATGAGGCTCAGCGTCGAACCGTGGGAGGTCCTCCGGTCGTAGTACTCGGTGGTCCTCGCGACGACGTCCGGAGGAACGTCGTACCCCATCTGCGCGAAGATCCGTCGCAGCTCGGCGTCAGGGAACAGGTAGAACAGCATGAGGGTGTCCGCCTGTTTGGAGGCCTTGTAGCGGTTGGGGTCGTCGCCCTCCGCCCGCAGGATGCGGTCGAGTCGCTGGATGTTGCCGTAGCGAGCCCGCAAGTCGTCCCAGTCCAGCTCGTCGAGGTCTTCATAGCCCTCGAATTGGCTGATCACCCCGTCGGCGTGGAACGGGACGTACATCCGGCGGCTCATTGCCCGCCACGTGTCGATCTCTTCGTCGGTCAGGCCGATCCTCGCCCGCAGGGCGTCGCGGCGGCTCGCCGGCAGCAGATCGAGGACACGCTGCGCCGTCTCGGCAATCCATGCTGCCATGACATTGGTGTAGGCGTTGTTGCGCAGCCCCCCTTCGGCGGCGCCCGGGTACTTTTCGTGGAACTCGTCAGGCCCCATGACGCCGTGGATCTCCCACCGGTCACGTTCGGGGTTGTGGTGAGCGATCGACGCCCAGAATCGGGCGATCTCCAGCATCATCTCTGCGCCGCAGTCGCGGAGGAAGTCGAAGTCGTTCGTGGCCAGGTGGAAGTGCCATGCAGCGTAGAAGACCGCCGCGCCGACGTGGCGCTGGTTGTGGCTGAGATCCGGCTCCCACTTCTTCGACAGCGGGTTGAGATGGGTCGTCGGCGTCTCCTCCCGACCGTCACTGCCGCTTTGCCACGGGTACATCGCTCCCCGGTATCCAGCGGCGCGTGCCGCCGCCCGCGCCTCGGCGATCCGTCGATAGCGGTAGAGCAGCAGCCCACGCGAGATCAGCGGCAGCCGGAAGTTCAGGAAGGGATAGACGAAGAGCTCGTCCCAGAAGACGTGCCCGCGGTATGCCTCTCCGTTGAGGCCCCGCGCAAGAACCCCGGCGTCGTGGTGCGAAGTCTGCCGCGAGCACACCTGGAGCAGATGAGCGGTGTGGAAGCGGAGGAGGGACTGGACGGACTCCTCGTGAGGGAGGGCCACGTCACAGACCTCCCAGAGCTCGTTCCAAGCCTCCACCTGCCCTTGGAGGGCCTCGTCGAACCGCGGATAGCGGGCGGCGCTCTTCACCGCCGCCTCCAACGGCTCACTGATTCCGCGGTCACGTGAGCTGTAGAACGCGACGCTCTTCTCCACCCGGGTGGTGACTCCCTCTTCCGCCGTGAACTCCAGCACCTGCTGGACGTAGTCCTCCGTCTGATAGGTCGTACGGAGAACCTCGGCTTCCTCACCGTCACGGAAGACCCGCGCCCGCGCGGCCACCGCGACCTCGATGCGGGACTGGCGGGTGCGAGCCTTCAGGGCGATGACGTCACTGCCCTCGATGCGTGGGCCTTCCGGATCGAGGTGGCGGCCCTCGAGCTGCCGGTAACGCGCCACGCCCTGGTTCACCACGCGGCCGTCCACCGCCGAGACGACCTCGATGCCGCCCGACCAGTTCAGCGGCGTGAGATCCCACGCGATCACTGCCTGGTGCATCCGGTGCATGCTCACGAAGCGGCGGCTGCGCAGCCCTGTCTCCCGCCCCTCCCTGTCCCGGAAGCTCAGCTCACGGGTCAGCACCGCGTTGCGGAAGTCGTAGGTGTGTCGGTAGGACAGGAGCTCCACGTCCTCGAGCGCGAACAGCTCCCCTCCGCCGATCCGAAGCTTGAGAACGAGGCCGTTGGGCAGGTTGACCAGGTCCTCGTTGGGCAGAGGTTGGACACCCAGCACGGTCGTCCGCCGGTCGTAGACCCCGTGGGCGTAGGTGCCCGGGTAGTGGACGTCGTCCGGACCCTCCCACTCCGCACATCCACGCATGCAGAAGTAGCCGTTCCCGGTCGACGTGAGCGCCTCCCGAAGTCCCTCCTGGTCAGGATCGAACCCCTCGTAGACGAGCTGGAAGTCGCTCATGTCCCTCCCGTGCTGCGTGGGGCTCGGCGACAGCAGACACCTGCTGCCATGTACGACGCTCGCACATCACGTGCCAGTCAGACGAGCTGCGAGCTCACTCCGCGTTCACATGGGTGATCGGGCCGCAGACGAACTTCCCCGACCTGCCCGACCGTTGAGTCCACTTGCCGTCGTCGAGCTGGATGATCATCGTGCACTCCGCGCTCTTCTTGGTGCCGACGTGATGGGGGGCATGCAGGCCGTTCGCGGTCCAGTCGTCGACCTTACGCAGTTCGGCGATGATGCTCGCACGGGTCAGGTCTCCGCCGAGCTCGTAAGCCTTCTGGGTGAACAACCGGGCTGCCGACCAGGCGTAGAGGCCGAAGAACGTAGGGGTGGCTCCTGGCTTCACCTGCTGTAGCCACTGCAGGTAGAGCGCCATCTCGGGAATGCTGACCCGCTCGAACATCTGGTTGTTCATGTAGACGAAGGATCCGTCGCCGGCGCTGCCGGCGAGAAGATCATCTCGTTGCGGTCGTAGCGCCGGGTCCGCGCGACCGCAGCTCCCACTCCATGAGTGATTCAAGCTGTCCAGGATCGGCGGCGACCTCGATGCGCGAGGTGCAGCCGGAGATCAACCTGCTCGTCAGCCCGGTGCCCGAGCCGACCTGGAGGGCCGCGCGCACGCTGAAGCTAGGCAACTCGGGAGGGCGTCGGACATGGCGTCTCAAGGAGCGTAGCGGGCCAGGTTGGTCGCGGCGTTGACGTCGCGGTCGATGACCAGGCCGCAGGAGTCGCATTGGTAGATCCGGTCGGCCAAGGTCAGGTCGGCCTTGATGGTGCCGCAGTCGGAGCAGGTCTTCGACGAGGGGAACCAGCGGTCGGCGATGACGAGGTCGGTGCCGTACCAGGCAGTCTTGCTTCGACCACGAGGCAGGCGGAGCCCTTGGCGAGGTCGGCGGTGATCTGGTGCAACATCGCCTTCCGCACCGCGGCGACGCGGGCGTGGAGCCTGCCCAGGCGTCGTGCTGCCTTCTTGCGGGCCCCTGGAGTCCCTCTTGGTTCTCGAGTACCTCTGGTTGGCCAGCTTCAGGCGTGTCTGGGCTGTGGAGTGCTTTCACCCCCTCCCAGGTGCCTCGGAGGGTGCCGTGCTCGTCGGCGGCGACCGCGAGGGTCTTCACCCCCAGGTCGACCCCGACCCGGGCCTGGTGGCGGCACGTGGTGGTGCGGCGGGCCGGGTGGAACGGTGCGGCGACGCCGGTGACCGAGACGACCCAGCGGCCGCGCTCGAACCGGAAAGCGGCCGCGTAGGCGAGGAATCGACCACTCTCGAGCAGCCGCCGTAGCCGTCGGGTGGACTCGCGGACCCGGAGCTGGCCGAGCTTGGGGAACCGCATCGACTTCGCCCCGGTCGGCCGCACCGGCGGCGCGACACCCTCGGTGTACTTGGCGCGGAGCCGGAACGCCGGGGTGGTCTTGTGTCGGGACTTGAAGCGCGGGAAGCCGACCGACTTGCCGGTCCGGGTGCCGTGACGGGAGGCCGCCCAGTTCGCCAGCGCCTGGGCGGCGTGCACGGACGCGGTCTCGAACACGTCGGTCGACACCTCGCCTCGCCACGCCAGGCCCCGACTGCCGTCGTCGTTGATCGGAGCGTCGGTCGCGCGGCCGTCCTTCCAGGCGTTGACGTGGTTGATGAAGGAGACCTTGCTCCACGACAACGCAGGCGTCAGGTCCGCCTCGGGGATGTTGTAGGTGCCGCCAGTGGTCCGCCCATCCCTGCGTGGAAGACCGTCACCGGAGGAACACCCTGCGCGGCGTGCAGGTAGATGCGCGCGCCGCCCACCTCGTCGCTGAACCGCCGATAGGCACTAGCCGGCCCTGCGCCTCCCAAGCACGCAAGACCTCTGGAAAGAAGCAGAGCACCACAAGTCGCGACAGGGGCTCGGTCGTCGGCGGCGGATGAGGGACCAACAGTCCTGGGGCGTCGTCGAACTCGGTCAAGGGCACCTTCACCCCACGCAGGGTAGGCGAACAGCCAGCAGAATCCTCGCCCGTTTGTCGGCTTCCGCGGGGCGACCGGACCTCGCTCATGCGGCGTCCAAAAGGACCCGTCGATGACCGCGCGGACCTGCGAGATGGCGCAGCGTCGTTGCGCTCCAGGCCACCTGCAGCCAGCCCGTTGCGGAGGTGGTGGTGTTCTCGAACGACTTCGCCAGCCGACGGGCCCGTCCCAGCCGGCCGTGAGCAACCTCGACGCGCCAAGCGTGCCGGATGGGCCGGAACACCGGCTGATTGTCGTCCCACCCGACCCGGCGCACTTCGAGGTCGTGGTGCCGACCGAGCCTGCGGGCAGCGGCGGCGGTGACCCCGCGGTTCCACCAGGACGAGCTCCAGCCGGCCGGTGACGCTCTGCCTGCTCAGGTGCTCGAGCATCAGCTCACTGGCCCCGTTCTCGTGCGTGGAGGCCGGCACGACCAGCGCCCCCACAGGGAGTCCGGTCACGTCGACCGCCACCACCCGCTTGGCGCCCTTGGGCCGGCCATAGGGACCGCCGCGGTCGTGGAAAGTGAACCCACCGTTGGAGGCCCCGCGCCCCAGGTGCGTGTCGATGACCACCATCGACGGCATCGTCTCCGGACGACCATCCGCGGCACGTGCCGCCTGATGCAGCACCGTCAGCGCCCACTGCTCATCTGTCAGGTCACTTGAGTACGACATGCCAGGCACTGTGCCGACCGAACCGCTGACGGCAGTCACAGCGAATGGGACACACCCAGTCAGTCCTCGGGCTCGTAGCCGAGGTTCGGGGCCAGCCAGCGCTCGGCCTCCTTGAGGGTCCAGCCCTTGCGGCGGGCGTAGTCGGCGACCTGGTCCTGTCCCAGCCTGCCGAGCACGAAGTACTGCGACTCGGGGTGGGAGAAGTAGAACCCGCTCACCGCCGCGCCCGGCCACATCGCCATGCTCTCGGTCAGCTCGATGCCGGCGTTCGCCTCCACGTCGAGCAGCTCCCACAGGGTCGCCTTCTCGGTGTGGTCCGGGCACGCCGGGTAGCCGGGAGCCGGTCGGATGCCGTCGTACTGCTCCTTGATGAGTGCGGTGTTGTCGAGGTGCTCGTCGGGGGCGTAGCCCCACAGCTCCTTGCGGACGCGCTCGTGGAGGCGCTCGGCGAAGGCCTCGGCCAGGCGGTCGGCGAGCGACTCCAGCAGGATCGCACTGTAGTCGTCGAGCGCGTCCTTGAACTCCTTGATCTTCTCGTGCGACCCGAGTCCGGCGGTCACGGCGAAGGCACCGACGAAGTCCTGGACCCCGGACTCCTTCGGCGCCACGAAGTCCGCCAGGGACCGGTGCGGGAGCCCGTGCCGCTGCTCGCCCTGCTGGCGCAGGTGGTGCAGCGTGGTGAGTACGGCGGTCCGCGACTCGTCGGTGTAGACCTCGATGTCCTCGCCGGCGACGCGGCTGGCCGGGAAGAGCCCCACCACACCGTTCGCGCGCAGCCAGCCCTCGTCGACGACCTTGTCGAGCATCTGCTGCGCGTCCTCCCACAGCCTGCGGGCCGCCTCCCCGCTCGTGGGGTTGTTGAGGATGTCGGGGAACTTGCCGCGCATCTCCCAGGCGTTGAAGAACGGCTGCCAGTCGATGTAGGGGCGGAGCTCGGCGAGGTCGTACTCGTGGAAGACGCGAACGAACTGGGTGGCGCGACCGGCGGTCGGCTGGTGCCACACGTCCTTGTCCTGCTGGGCGAGCAGGCGCGGCTTGGGCGGGTGGTAGTCGGACCAGTCGAGGGCGCTGGCGTTCGCCCGGGCCTTCTCCAGCGAGGTGAGCGGTCGCGCGGTGTTGCGGGCGGCGTGCCGCTCGCGGATCGAGTCGAAGTCGGCCTTGACGTCGTCCATGAAGCCGGGGCGCTGGTCGTCGGAGAGCAGCGCAGCGGCGACCGGCACCGAGCGGGAGGCGTCCTTCACCCAGACGACGGGACCGTGGTACTTCGGGTCGACCTTCACCGCGGTGTGCGCGCGGCTGGTCGTCGCACCACCGATGAGCAGCGGGATGTCGAGCCCCTGCCGCTCCATCTCGGCGGCGAAGTTCATCATCTCGTCCAGCGACGGGGTGATGAGCCCGGAGAGCCCGATCATGTCGGCGCCGTGCTCCTTGGCGGCATCGAGGATCTTCTGCGCGGGCACCATCACGCCGAGGTCGATGACCTCGTAGTTGTTGCACTGCAGCACGACGCCGACGATGTTCTTGCCGATGTCGTGGACGTCGCCCTTGACCGTGGCCATCACGATCGTGCCGCGCGTGTCCTTGGCGTCACCGGGCTTCTTCTCGGCCTCGATGAAGGGGATCAGGTAGTTGACCGCCTTCTTCATGACCCGCGCGGACTTCACGACCTGGGGCAGGAACATCTTCCCGGCCCCGAACAGGTCGCCGACGACGTTCATGCCGTCCATCAGCGGTCCCTCGATGACCTCCAGCGGACGACCGTCGCGCTCGGCGATGATCGCGCGGAGCTCCTCGGTGTCGTCCTCTGCGTGGTCGTCGATGCCCTTCACCAGTGCGTGCGTGATCCGCTCGCCGACCGGCAGCGAGCGCCACTCCTCGTCGGCCTTCTCCGCACCGGCGCCGTCGCTCCGGAACCGCTCCGCGATCTCCAGGAGCCGCTCGGCCGCGTCGTCGCGGCGGTTGAGGACGACGTCCTCGATCCGGTCGCGGAGCTCGGGGTCGATCTCGTCGTAGACGACCAGCGCGCCGGCGTTGACGATGCCCATGTCGAGGCCGGCCTCGATCGCGTGGAAGAGGAACACCGCGTGGATGGCCTCGCGCACGGCGTTGTTGCCGCGGAACGAGAACGACACGTTGGAGATGCCGCCCGAGATCAGCACACCCGGGAGGTTCTGCTTGATCCACCGGGTGGCCTCGATGAAGTCGACGCCGTAGTTGGCGTGCTCCTCGATGCCTGTCGCGATGGCGAACACGTTGGGGTCGAAGATGATGTCGTGCGGGTCGAAGCCCACGTCATCCACCAGGATCCGGTAGGCCCGCTCGCAGATCGCCTTGCGGCGCTCGAGGTTGTCGGCCTGGCCGTCCTCGTCGAACGCCATCACCACGACGGCCGCGCCGTACATGCGGCACAGGTGCGCCTGCTCGACGAACTTCTCCTCGCCCTCCTTCATGGAGATCGAGTTCACGATCGGCTTGCCCTGCACGTTGCGGAGACCGGTCTCGATGACCTCCCACTTCGAGGAGTCGATCATCACCGGGACCCTGCAGATGTCGGGCTCGCCGGCGACCAGCTTCGTGAAGCGGTCCATCGCGGCGACGCCGTCGATCATGCCCTCGTCCATGTTGATGTCGACGACCTGGGCGCCGGCCTCGACCTGCTGGCGGGCCACCGACAGCGCGGTCGCGTAGTCGCCGGCCTTGATGAGGTTGCGGAAGCGGGCGGACCCGGTGATGTTGGTCCGCTCCCCCACGTTGACGAACAGGGAGTCCGCGGTGATGTTCAGCGGCTCCAGGCCCGACAACCGGCACGCGGCCTCCGGCTGTGCCGGCACCCGGGGCTGGTGGTCGCCGACCGCCTTGGCGACGGCAGCGACGTGGTCCGGGGTCGTGCCGCAGCAGCCGCCGACCAGGTTGACCAGCCCGCTGGCCGCGAACTCGCCGACCACCTCGGCGGTCTGGGCGGCCGACTCGTCGTACTCCCCGAAGGCGTTGGGCAGACCGGCGTTCGGGTAGGCCGACACGAAGCAGTCGGCGACGCGGGAGAGCTCGGCGAGGTAGGGGCGCATGTCCTTGGCGCCGAGCGCGCAGTTCAGCCCCACGGCGAGGGGCCGGGCGTGGCGGACCGAGTTCCAGAAGGCCTCGGTGACCTGGCCCGACAGGGTGCGGCCGGAGGCGTCGGTGATCGTGCCGGAGATCACGACCGGCCAGCGGCGACCGCGCTCCTCGAACAGCGTCTCGAGGGCGAAGATCGCCGCCTTGGCGTTGAGGGTGTCGAAGACCGTCTCCACCAGCAGCAGGTCCGCGCCACCGTCGACCAGTCCGCGCGCCTGCTCGAGGTAGGCCTCCACGAGCTGGACGTAGCTGATGTTGCGGTGCCCCGGGTCGTTGACGTCGGGGGAGATCGAGGCGGTGGTGTTGGTCGGTCCGAGCGCCCCGGCGACGTACCGCGGCCTGTCCGGCGTCTGCTCAGTCATCGCGTCGCACTCCAGGCGCGCGAGCCGGGCGGCCTCGACGTTCATCTCGTAGGCGAGGTCCTGCAGGCCGTAGTCGGCCTGCGAGATGCGCTGTGCGCTGAACGTGTTGGTCTCGACGAGGTCGGCTCCGGCGAGCAGGTACTCACGGTGCACGGACCGGATGACGTCGGGCCGGGTCAGCACCAGGACCTCGGAGTTGCCCTTGAGGTCCTGGTCGGTGTCGGCGAAGCGGTCCCCGCGGTAGTCGTCCTCGGTCAGGTCGTGCCGCTGCAGCATCGTGCCCATGGCGCCGTCGAGCACGAGGATGCGACTACGGAGGGCAGCGGCCAGCTCCTCGGTGAGGTCGGGGCGGACGGACGCGGCGGTGCGGTCCGGTGCGTTGGAGGACACGGTTTCCTTCGGAGGACGGCGGGAGGGGTGCCCCCACTGTAGGAGAACACCCCTTCCGTGCCTCCGGTCCGCCGCATGCTGAACCCGCCGTACGGCGACCGGGCGCTACCTCGCCGAGGCGAACCAGGGATGGTGCAGGTCGAGGTACTGGACCTCGCTCATCATCGTGTCCCACTCCGCCCGCATGTCCTCGGGCATCGGCTTGGACTCGCCGCGGCGGGCGGAGTCCTCGTCGCTGAAGGCGATGGTCTCGGTGAAGGTGCCGTCCTCCTCGAAGGCCAGCGTCGCGCCGAGGATCTCGGGCCGCTCGGCGTGCAGCATGTCGGTGTCGCTGCCCATGAGCGCCTTGAGGCGGGAGGGGTCCTCGACCCTGCCGCGGATGACCTGCACGAAACCGGCCTCGTCCGAGCCGCCGTCCATCAGGAGCATGACGTCGTCGCAGTCGTGGAACTCGACCGGGCCGTCGAAGCACGCCTCTGCCTCGCCCCACCAGGCGCCTTGCTCGGGACGCGCCGCGTTGGCCGCCGCGCTCTCCCGGGAGTCGAAGCGCACCACGCCGACGAACATGTCGTCGTCGGTGAGGCCGTAGGTGCCGCCGAGCCAGCCCGCGGCGCCCGGCGCGAGCTCCTCGCCCCATCGGTCCATGACCCGGTGGAGCTCCTCCGGACGACTGCACCTGCCTTGGATGACCTGGATGAACATGGGACCTCCTCTCGAGCCGGCCGCCCCACCGGCGGGACGGTCGCGGTCCCCCTCCGTCGCACGCTAGACCCGCCCGGGCGGCGGGTCCATCGGCTGGGTGCGACCGACCAGACCACCTGCGGCATAGGCTTGAGGAGTGATCGAGATCGAAGAGGTCCCGCCGCTGCGGTCCCCCGTGCTCATCGCCGCGTTCGAGGGCTGGAACGATGCCGCGGACGCCGCCTCAGGCGTGCTCGACCACCTGCTGGAGGTGTGGGACTCGCGGCTGGTGGCCGTGATCGACCCCGAGGACTTCTACGACTTCCAGATGAACCGCCCCGTGGTGGGCAACGACGAGCACGGTCAGCGCCGGATCACCTGGCCGTCCACCCAGCTGTCCGTCGCGTCGCCCCCCGGGTCGGTGCGCGACGTCATCCTGCTCCGCGGCATCGAGCCGAACATGCGCTGGCGGCAGTTCTGCGCCGAGCTGCTGGCCGCGGCCGACGAGCTCGGCGCCGAGCTGGTGGTGACGCTCGGCGCGCTGCTCGCCGACACCCCCCACACGCGCCCGATCCCGGTGTCCGGCACCAGCACCGACCCGGACCTGGCGGACCGACTCAAGCTGGAGCAGTCGAACTACGAGGGGCCCACCGGCATCGTCGGCGTCTTCCAGGACGCCTGCATCAAGACCGACAAGCCGGCCGTCTCGTTCTGGGCCGCGGTGCCCCACTACGTCGCCCAGCCGCCCTGTCCGAAGGCGACGCTCGCCCTGCTCGGGCAGCTCGAGGACCTGCTCGAGGTGAGCATCCCGCTGGGCGACCTGCCCGAGGACGCCCGGGCCTGGGAGCGCGGCGTCGACGAGCTGGCCGCCGAGGACGAGGAGATCGGCGACTACGTCCGGGCCCTGGAGGAGACACGCGACACCGCCGACCTCCCCGAAGCCAGCGGCGAGGCGATCGCCCGGGAGTTCGAGCGCTACCTGAAGCGCCGCGAGAACCCCGACGACTGAGCGGCCCCGCCCCAGCCCTCCGCGCTCAGAGGAGGACGCCGAGGCGGGCGTCGAGGAGGTCCCGCACGACCGCGGCGCCGGACCCGTCCGGCTCAGCGGACCCCGCAGTCGCTGCGGCCCAGTCGTCGAGGAGGCGTACGACGGTCGGCGTGTCCAGGTCGTCGGCCAGCGCCGCGCGTACGTCGTGCACCAGCTGCTCGGCCGCGGTGCGGTCGGTGGCCGGCAGGGCCTCGCGCCACCGGGCCAGCCGCCGCTCCGCGGTGTCGATGTCCTGGTCGGCCCACTCCCAGTCCTCGCGGTAGTGGTGCGGCAGCAGCGCCACCCGCAGCACGCTCCCGGAGGTCCCCGCCCCTCGCAGCTCGTTGACGAAGACCAGGTTGCCAAGCGACTTCGACATCTTCTCGCCGTGGTAGGCGACCATGCCGCTGTGCACGTAGGCCTGGGCGAAGGTGTGCCCGGGGAACGCGGCGTGCGCCTCCGACGCGCTCATCTCGTGGTGCGGGAAGGCGAGGTCGCTGCCCCCACCCTGCACGTCGAATCGCTCCCCCAGCCCGTGCAGCGCGATCGCGCTGCACTCCACGTGCCACCCCGGGCGCCCGCGCCCGAGAGGTGAGTCCCACGCCGGCTCGTCGGGCCGCTCCGCGCGCCAGAGCAGGCAGTCCAGGGGGTGCTTCTTGCCCGGCCGGTCCGGGTCCCCGCCACGCTCGGCGAAGACCGCGAGCATCTCCTCCTCAGCGAGCCCGGAGACCGCGCCGAAGTCGGGGTCGGCGTGGACCGCGAAGTACCAGTCGTCGTCGACGCGGTAGGCGTGCCCCTGCGCGTCGAGCTCCTGGACCATCTCGACCACCAGCGGGATCGACTCGACAGCGCCGACGTACCCGTCGGGCGGCAGCAGCCGCAGCGCCTCGCAGTCCCCGCGGAACCGGTCGATCTCCCGGTCGGCGAGCGCCCGCCAGTCCTCGCCGTCCCGTGCGGCGCGCTCCAGCAACGGGTCGTCGACGTCGGTGACGTTCTGGACGTAGCGGACCCCGTGCCCCGCGTCGCGCCAGGCCCGGTTGAGCAGGTCGAAGGCGACGTAGGTGGCGGCGTGCCCGAGGTGGGTGGCGTCGTACGGCGTGATCCCGCAGACGTACAGCCGCGCCGAGTCCGCCGGCTCCGTGGTCAGCAGCGCCCCGGTCGCGGTGTCGTGGACGCGTACGGCGGGCGCCGGCCCGAACTCCGCCAGCGACGGCACCGTCACGTCTGCCCAGGCACGCATGGGGCGCAGCCTATCGACCAGGCACAGTCAGAAGGCGGGCCAGGGGATGGAGGGCCACGAGCCCGACGGTGCGGGCATCCGGCCGACCGCCAGCAATCGCCGCGTGCGGTGCGCCAGCGCGTCGACCTCGTCCTCGGTGAGCAGGCCGGCGAGCACCTCCCACAGGTTGGCGTCCTCCTCCAGACCCGCCAGGAACGTCGACAGGGCCTCGCGCTCGTCCTCGCGCAGGCGCTCCTTCGCCCATCCCCACAGCACGGTCCGCAGCTTGTGGTCGGTGTGGAAGCAGACGCCGTGGTCGACGCCGTACCGGTGGCCGCCAGGCATGGCCAGGACGTGCCCGCCCTTGCGGTCGGCGTTGTTGACCAGGACGTCGAACACCGCCATCCGGCGCAGCGGCACGCTGTCCTCGTGCACCAACGACACCCGCTGGCCTCCGCCGTCCTCGGCGTTCAGCACGTGCCGGAACCCGGGTGGCACCTGCCCGACCGGGCACAGGTCGACGGCCTCGACCTCGGGGTCGGGCTCGCACCACAGCTGCACCATCCCCGGGCCCTCGGGGCCGTCGCGCAGCACCGTCAGCGGCACCACGTCCCAGCCGAGCGCCGCCGACACGACGTAGGCGGCGAGCTCGCGACCGGCGAGCGTGCCGTGCGGGAAGTCCCACAGCGGGCGTTCTCCGGCGATCGGCTTGTAGACGCACTGCAGGCGTACGCCGTCGCCCACCGCCTCGCTCAGGAAGGTGGCGTTCGAGGCAGGCATGATCCGGCCATGGATCTCCAGGTCCCCGTCGATGAGCACCCGCTCCACCTCGGTGAGCTCGGTCGACGGGCCGTCCACGCCGGTCACCTGCATCAGCGCCGGCGAAAGCCGTTGGCGCGGGGGCACAGGTGCCCCGCTGGGTCGAGCGGGTTGCCGCAGAACTGGCAGGGCGGCCGGCCGGCGGCGACGACCGCCTGCGCCCGTTTGGAGAACGCCCGGGCTGCTGCCGGCGTGAGGCTCACCACGAGGAGCTCGTCGGGCTCGGGCGCCTCGTCCTCCATGAGGTCCTCCACGACGCTCTCCGACTCCTCGATCGGGAAGACCTCGATGACCACCCGGTTGCTCTCGGCGTCCCAGGCGAGGGTCATGGTGCCGGCGCGGAACTCCTCCTCGATGGGCTGCTCGAGCGGCGCGGCGTCCTCGGTCTCCACCGGTGCGACGGCCGGCACCAACCCGGTGCCGCCCTCGGCGCGCAGCAGATCGTCGAGGAGCCCGTCCACGCGCTCGGCGAGCACGGCCACCTGCTGCTTCTCCAGGGAGACCGAAGTCATCCGGCTGCCCGCACGCGCCTGCAGGAAGAAGGTGCGCTGCCCGGGCGGGCCCACGGTGCCGGCGACGAAGCGCTCGGGCGGGTCATAACGGTGGACGACGGGCATCCTCCGACCTTACTGCCGGGCTCTCGTGGCCACGTCGGGTCCCGCCCCGCCACCGACGTCCGCGTCGCTCAAGGTGCCGCGGCGGCGGCGCTTGGGCGCGCGCTTCGGCTGCAGGTGTGCCAGGTCGCCCTCGTGGGAGTTCATCGTGAGGACGAAGGGCCGACCGGCGGTGTAGCGCACGACCGACACGGCCGCGGGGTCGACCACGATCCGCTGGAAGGCGTCCAGGTGCATGCCCAGGGCGTCGGCCAGCACCGCCTTGATGACGTCACCGTGGCTGACCGCCGCCCACACCGCGCCGGCGTCGTGCTCCTCCTCGACGCGGGCGTCCCACCGGCGTACGGCGGCCACGGCCCGGGCCGACATCGCGGCCAGCGACTCCCCTCCCGGGAAGGCGGCCGCCGCCGGATGGCCCTGGACGACCTTCCACAGCGGCTCCTTGGCCAGGGTCTTGAGGGCCCCACCGGTCCACTCGCCGTAGTCGACCTCGGTGAGGCCCTTCTCCCGGGTGACCGGGGCCCCGGCGCCCTGCTCGGCGGCGATGGCCTCGGCTGTCTGCCGGCACCGCTCCAGAGGGCTGGTGACGACCGCGGCCAGCCGGAGCCCGGCGAGCCGCTCCGCGGCCCGGGCCGCCTGCTGCTCGCCCACCTCATCGAGACGCACACCGGGAGAGCGCCCGGCCAGGATGCCGGAGCTGTTGGCGGTGGTCCGCCCGTGCCGGACGAGGATCAGCGTTGCCATGGCGGCAACCATAGAGGCGCCGCGGAGCCGCGCCGAGATCCGCGTCCCGGGCGGGGCCGGTGCCTAGGGTGTCCCCATGATCGTCGACCACGCGCTGTACTGCGACGGCACGCGCGAGTCCGTCGACCTGGACGAGGCTTCGCTCGAGCGTCTGCGGAAGGAGGGCCGGGAGAACGCCTTCATCTGGGTGGGCCTGCACGAGCCCGGCGAGGAGGAGATGACCCGGATCGCGCGGATCTTCGGCCTGCACCACCTCGCCGTGGAGGATGCGCTCACCCGTCGCCAGCGCCCCAAGGTCGAGCCGTACGACGACATGCTGTTCCTGGTCCTGAAGACGCTGTGGTACGTCGACGAGACCGACCAGGTCGAGACCGGGCAGGTGTCGATCTTCCTCGGACCCGACTTCGTGGTCACCGTTCGCCAGGGCAAGGGTGTGGAGCTCGGGCAGGTCCGGACGGACCTCGAGGCCCGCGAGCACCTGGCGGCGCACGGCCCCACTGCGGTGGCCTACTCGGTGTGCGACCGGATCGTCGACGGCTACGAGGACGTGGCCGGGGAGCTCGACATCGACGTCGACGAGGTGGAGCAGGCGGTCTTCTCGGTCGAGCGCTACCGCGACGATCGCCGGATCTACATCCTCAAGCGGGAGATCGCCGAGGTGCGGCACGCGGTGCACCCGCTACGGGTGCCGATGCAGAAGTTCGCGACCACCGACTACCCCTTCCTCCACGGCGAGTCCGGCCCGTTCTTCCGCGACATCTCCGACCACATCATGCGGGTCTCGGAGAACGTCGACAGTCTCGACGCGTTGCTGTCGACGGCGTTCGAGGCCTACAACAACCGCATCCAGGTGCAGCAGAACGAGGACATGCGGAAGATCTCCGCCTGGGTGGCGATCGCGGCCGTCGGCACGCTGGTGGCCGGCATCTACGGCATGAACTTCGACTACATGCCCGAGCTCGACTGGCGGCTCGGCTACCCCTTCGCCCTGTTCCTCATGGTGGGGTCGGCGGCGGGGCTGTACCGGCTGTTCAAGAAGTCCGGGTGGCTCTGAGGCTCCGAGGCGCCCCGTCGACGCGGCTCAGGTGGCGCTCATGACGCCGGTCGCGAGGAGCACCACCACGACGAGCCCCAGCCCGACGCGGTAGGGGACGAACTTGCCGATGCTGTGGTGGGAGACGAACTTGAGCAGCCAGGCCACCGACGCGTAGGCCACGATGAAGCTGACCAGGGTGCCCACCGCCGTGGGCCCGAGACCCACCCCGTGCACGTCCTTCAGCTCGTAGAGACCCGCCGCGGTGAGCGCAGGGATGCCCAGGAAGAAGGCCATCCTGGTGGCGGCGACCCGGTCGAGTCCCAGCAGCAGCCCCGCGGAGATCGTGGCACCGGACCGGGAGACGCCGGGCACGAGCGCAGCGCACTGCATGAGGCCCATGAGCAGCGCGTCGCGCATGGTCATGGCTGTCTCCGGACGCTTCTGGCTGGCGTGCCGCTCGGCGTACAGGATGACCGCCGACCACAGGATCAGGCCGGCCGCGACCACCCAGAGCGACCGGAGCGGGCCGGTGATGACGTCCTTGGCGAGCAGGCCGACGACGCCGATGGGGATCGACCCGCCGATGATGTACCACCCCATCCGGTGGTCCACGGTGCCTCGGAGCTCCGGCTTGACGAGACCGCGGAACCACGCCGAGGCGATGCGCCCGATGTCCCGGCGGAAGTAGACGAGCACCGCCGCGATGGCGCCCACCTGGATGACTGCCGTGAAGGCGGTGACCGACGGGTCGTCGACCTCCAGGCCCAGGAGCTGCTCGGCGATCGTCAGGTGCCCGGTGCTCGAGACAGGCAGGAACTCGGTGAGCCCCTCCACGACACCGAGCACGACGGCTTGGAAGTAGTCCATCGGTCCTTCCCGGGGGCCAGCGAGTGTCGGGGTAGCGTACGGCGAGGCGGAGCGGCTCCCGAAGGCGGGGCTCCACTACCGTGGCAGCATGCAGCAGCGCTTCCTGGGCAGGACGGGGCTGAAGGTGTCCCGGCTCGGCCTGGGCACCCTGACGTGGGGCCGCGACACCGACGAGCACGAGGCGCGCGACCAGCTCAAGGGCTTCGTCGAGGCCGGCGGCACCTTGCTGGACACCGCGGCCGGCTACGGCGACGGCGCCTCCGAGGAGCTGATCGGTGAGCTGCTCGGTGACGTGGTCTCCCGCGAGGACGTGGTCATCGCCACCAAGGCCGGCGTGCGCCGGACCCGCGGGGCGGGTGCCGCGCAACGGACCCGGGAGATCAACGTCTCCCGCGGCAACCTGGTGCGCACCCTCGACGAGTCGCTGCGCCGGTTGGGCACCGACCACGTCGACCTCTGGCAGGTGCACACCTGGTCCGACGAGACGCCATGGGAGGAGACCCTCGGCGCGCTCGACTACGCGGTCTCCACCGGACGGGCGCTCTACGTGGGGGTGTCGAACTACACCGGCTGGCAGACCGCGCAGGTGGCCGCCTGGCAGCGCGCGGTCCCCGGGCGGGCGACGATCGCCTCGACGCAGGTGGAGTACTCGCTGCTCAACCGCTACGCCGAGGCCGAGATCATCCCGGCGGCCGGCGCCCTCGGGCTCGGCCTGCTGGCCTGGTCGCCGCTGGGCCGCGGGGTGCTGACCGGCAAGTACCGCACCGGCACACCCGCCGACTCCCGGGCGGCATCCCCCCACTTCACCGACTTTGTCGGCGCCTACCTCGACCCGCGGTGCGCGCGGATCGTCGAGGCGGTCGCCCGGGCCGCCGAGGGGCTCCAGTGGTCGCCGCTCGAGGTCGCGTTGGCGTGGGTGCGGGACCGGCCCGGGGTCAGCTCCGCGGTCGTCGGCGCCCGCACCGCCGCTCAGCTGCGCGGTTCGCTGACCGTGGAGGAGTGCGTGCTGCCCGACGAGATCCGCGTGGCGCTCGACGACGTGTCCCGCGGAGGGTGAGGAGCCCGACCCCTCAGACCACGGCGTACGTCGGCCGCTGCCGGATGATCTTGCGGCGGAGGATGACCTTGCGCGTGCCGTCGTGGAGGACCCGCACCCGGTCGAGCTCCCATCCCCCACGCTCGGCCTTGTCGACGAGCATCCGGGTCACGACGTTGCGGGAGAAGGCCCGGTCGATGGTGAGCCGCTGGAACTCGTACTCGGTGCCCGGCCGCTGCGCACCCCGGCTGGCGGTGGTGTGCAGCGGCGGCCGAGACATGCGCCCATGGTGCCAGCCGCGCTCAAAGCGCGTCGAGGATGTCCACCGTCCGTGACCAGGCCTCCGACGAGGTGTCGATGACCGTGAAGTGGTCACCGTCGACGGCCACCAGCTCCGCCTTGGCCCCCGCGGCCGTCGCCGCGGCCACGTAGTGCGCCGACTGGCTCGGCGGCACCACGTCGTCGTCCCGGCCGTGCACGCACCACAGCGGCACCTCGAGCGGCACCTGACGGAGCGGGTCGACGGCGTCGTACGACGGTCCGGGTGGCGTACCCAGGAGGGCCTTGACCGCGCCGCCCCCGAGGTCGTCGGCGAACGCCGCGCCGAGGTCCAGGACGCCGGCCTGGGAGACCACTGCGGTGACGGCCACCCGGGCCCGCTGCCAGGCGGCGAACCGCCCGCGTGCCGCCGCCCAGGCGGCCAGGTGCCCGCCGGCGGAGTGCCCCAGCGTGACCACCGTCGACAGGTCGAGGCCGTCGACCTCGGCGAGCCGGTCGATGCCGGCCGCCACATCGTCGAAGGTCTCGGGCCGGCCGCCGCCGTTGCCCACGCGGCGGTACTCCAGGTTCCACGCCGTCCACCCCCGCCCCGCCAGGTCCGCAGCGAGCGGCTCGCCCAAGGAGGCGTCGTAGGCGGCCCTCCAGAAGCCGCCATGGATCACCACGACGACACCGCGGGAGTCCCCCGCCGGCCGGTGCAGTGTGCCGAACTGCGCCGGGTCGTCGCCGTAGGTGAGCTTCTCCGGGCCGGTCATGGGGCTCCTCGTCGGGGTGGGGGTCGGGTCGGGTCCGCTGCAGCCCGCGGCCGCCGCGGCGACCGCCAGCGCGAGGAAGGTGCGGCGGCCGGTCGGGCTCACTCGTACCTTCCCTGGCGGCCTCGCTTGATCTCGCCCCGCCGCTTCTTCTGCTCGAGCCGCCGACGCTTCGAGCCGAGGGTGGGCCTGGTGGGGCGTCGCCGCGGCGGTGGTGGGGCGGCGGCCTCGCGCAGCACCTGCGCGAGGCGCTCCCGGGCGGCCTCGCGGTTGCGCAGCTGGCTGCGCTGCTCGCTGGCGGAGATGGTGAGCACGCCGTCGACCAGCCGGGGGGCGAGCCGCTCGAGGACCCGGCTCCGCAGGTGGTCCGGCAGGGACGCGGAGCGGACAGCGTCGTACGCGAGCTCGACCCGGCTGTCGGTGGTGTTCACGCCCTGGCCGCCGGGCCCGGAGGAGCGGGAGAACCGCTCGGCGAGCTCAGCCGCGGGAAGCACCCAGGCCCGGGTGACCCGGAGCCCCTCGGCCACCGTCAGGCCTGGTCGAGGAAGCGGTCGAAGACCCGCGCGCCGAACTCGAGGGCGTCGACCGGCACCCGCTCGTCCACGCCGTGGAACAGCGCGGTGAAGTCGAGGTCGGCGGGCAGCCGCAGCGGCGCGAAGCCGTAGCAGTGCATCCCGAGCTTGGCCCAGTTCTTCCCGTCCGTGCCGCCCGGCATGAGGTACGGCGCCACCAGGGCGTCCGGGTCCTCGGCGAGCAGGGAGGAGTTCATCGCGCGGACGATGTCACCCTCGTACGGCGTCTCGACCGGATGCTGCTTGCTGAGGTAGTCGACATCGATCCCCTCGCCCAGCAGCTCCGCCATGGTCGCGAAGAACTCGTCCTCGAAGCCCGGGAGGAACCGGCCGTCGATCTGGGCGGATGCGGCCCCGGGGACCACGTTCACCTTGTAGCCGGCGTCCAGCACGGTCGGGTTGGCGCTGTTGCGGATGACCGCGCTGAGCATCCGCGCGGCGGAGCCGAACTCCTCGATGAGCTCCGGTGCGTGGTCGGGGGTGGCCTCGGTCCCGGCCAGCTCCGCCACCGACGCCAGCAGCACCTCCATGGACGGCGTGAGCCGGACCGGCCACGTGTGCGCCCCGACCCGGGCCACGGCGGCGGCGAGCCGTGTCACGGGGTTGTCGGTGTTGCGCATCGAGCCGTGCCCGGCGGTGCCGTGCGCGGTGAGGCGCATCCAGGCCATGCCCTTCTCGGCGGCCTGGATCAGGTACATCCGCCGGCCCCGGACGGTGGTGCTGAACCCGCCCACCTCGCCGATCGCCTCGGTGCAGTCGGCCAGGTAGTCGCGGTGCTCGCGGACGAGGTACTCGGCGCCCTTGTGGCCGCCGGCCTCCTCGTCGGCGGTGAACGCCAGCACGACGGGGCGCTCCGGCACGTGACCGCCGGCGGCCCGGGCGCGGATGACACTGAGCAGGATGGCGTCGAAGTCCTTCATGTCGACCGCGCCGCGACCCCAGACGCAGCCGTCCTTGATCTCACCGGAGAACGGGTCGACCTGCCAGTCCGGCGCGTGCGCCGGTACGACGTCGAGGTGCCCGTGCAGCAGCAGCGGGGCTCGGGTGGAGTCCGGCGTACCGCCCCACCGTGCCAGCACGCTGGCCCGGCCCGGCTCCGACTCGTGGATCTCCGGCTCGATGCCGACCTCGGACAGCAGCGATGCCACCAGCTCGGCCGCCTTCCGCTCCCCCGGCCCGCTGTCGTCACCGGCGTTGGTGGTGTCGATGCGGATCAGGTCGCGGCACAGGTCCACCACTTCGGCGGCGGGGTCGTACGACGGCGTCATTGGATCATCCTGTCACCGGGAGTCGAGTCGAAACGCCCTCGGGCACCTTGCTAGAGTTGCCGCCGCACTCCGGTCCTCCGACCGGGTGTCACTCGTCCGGGTGGCGGAATAGGCAGACGCGCTAGCTTGAGGTGCTAGTGCCCCAAAAGGGCGTGGGGGTTCAAGTCCCCCCTCGGACACACATTTGCACCCCCTCTGACCTGGGCTTTTGTCGTGGTGAGGTGGCAGAATGTCCGCCAGTGGTGCACATCGAGCGGCATCGATGTCGCTCCTGCTCGACCAGGTCGTGCGATCGCTCGAGCGACGGGCCGCGTGGTCGCCATGGCGGCGCGGCCGGTAGCTCGGATGACCGTTTTGGAGTGGACTCACTGCCGGCCACGAGCTCGAGAGACAACCAGCTCTTGGTGCCCCACTTCGCCCAGATAGACGCGAGCCGCCCAGGTGTCCGCGATTGTTGCCGCGTTTCCGCACGTTCGTCGCCCGAGCAGTCGGCAGCGACCATGCCGAAGCAGGGACCTTGGACCTTCCGTTTGGATCGAATGGACTCCAGAACTCCTGACATAGCAGCGTTGGGGGCTCCCGTTTCTCCTTGCTGGTAAGGGTTTCTGGCGCGTCGTGGCTCGTCGACGCATGCCAGATGTGAGATCATTGCCTTATGGTCAATGGGTCTGGCAGGGTGGGTCGGGTGAGCCAGCCTGTGCTGCCGTTCCTGCCTGCCGAGGCCCGTTCGGTGGGGCCTTCGGCTGGGCTGTTGGAGGGCCCCGAGGGCGGCGTGGTGTTCGTGTTCGGGCTGGCGACCTACAGCTACGCGATCGATGATGAGGCTGGTCGCCGGTTGGCGGCGGTGCAGCTGGTGGGCTCGAAGATTGCGACTGCCGCGGAGGTCGCCTCGGCGTTCGGGGTCAGTGGCGTCACGTTGTGGACGTGGCGCCGGGACTACACCGCGGCTGGGGTCGCGGGGCTGCTCCGGGCCCGGTCGGGGCCGAAGGGTCCGATCAAGCTGACCGAGGAGCTCCGGGCGCGGATCGTGGAGCTCGCCGCGGCCACCGACTTGACGCTGCTCGAGATCGCCGCCCAGACCGGGGTGTCCACCGCGACCGTGCGGGTCGCCCTGGGGCGCGTCAAGTCACCGACCCCCGATCCCGCCCGGGTCGAGGTCTCGGCCGGTGACCGGCTTGAGGACGGCCCAGAGGCCAGCGCCGCTGGCGAGGAGCCCGGCGAGGACTCCGGCGAGGACTCCGGTGAGGACAACTCTGACGACGTCCTCGACGTCCTCGACGTTCGCGGCGTTGCCGAGGGGGGTGTTGTCGAGGGGGGCGGCCAGAGGGAGCTGGTGGTGTTGGCGCGGCCGGTGCCGCGGACCGCGGAGCGTCGCGCGGCCCGTTTCGGTCTGCTGGACCAGGCGCCGGTGGTGATCACCGAGGGCGCGCATTTGCCGCAGGTCGGGCTGCTGCTGGCGTTGCCCGGCCTGGAGGCCACCGGACTTCTGCAGGTGGCCGAACAGACCTACGGGCCGATGCGCAACGGGTTCTACGGGTTGCGGGTGACGTTGTTGATGGGGGTGTTCATGGCGTTGCTGCGCGAACCCCGCGCCGAGGGCGCCACTCGGCTCCGGCCGACGGATCTGGGGCGGCTGTTGGGGGCCGACCGGGCCCCGGAGGTCAAGACGCTGCGCCGCAAGCTGGCCGAGCTCGCCTCTCAGGGCAAGGGCGCCCAGGTGCAGGCCGCGCTCGGCGGACACCACGTGGCGTCGCGACCCGAGGCGGTGGGGTTCCTCTACCTCGACGGCCATGTCCGGGTCTACACCGGCACCCGACAGCTCCCGAAGACTCACATCGCCCGGATGCGGATCGCGGGGCCGGCGACCGAGGAGACCTGGGTCGGTGACGCCGAGGGCGACCCGGTCATGGTGCTCACCGCGCCACCGTCGCAGTCGCTGGCCGCCGAGCTGTCCCGGCTGCTGCCCGACCTGCGTGCCCTGGTCGGCCAAGACCGGCGCTGCACGGTGGTCTTCGACCGGGGTGGGTACTCCCCGGCGGTGTTCACCGAGATCCTCGCCGCGGGGTTCGACATCCTGACCTACTACAAGGGCAGCTGGACAAAGTCAGCGACCACCGAGTTCACCGACATCGACTACCAGGCTCCCGACGGCACCACCCACAGCTACCAGCTCACCGAACGACGCATCGACCTGCCCGTCGGGGCCCGCAAGACCAGCACCAGCACCAGCACCAGCAGCGAGGAAGGGGCAGGGGCTCCGACCACGCCGACCACGCCGACCACGCCGAGCACGGTGGGGTTGCGGCTGATCGTGCGGCGCAGCACCGATGGGCATCAGACCCCGATCCTGACCAACCGCACCGACCTGAGTGCGGCCGAGGTCGCCTACCGGATGAGCAACCGGTGGCGGCAGGAGAACTACTTCAAGTACGCCCGCGAGCACTTCGCCCTCGACGCCCTGGACTCCTACGCCGACCAACCCGACGACCCGAACCGGCTGGTGCCGAACCCCGCGAAAGCCCACGCGATCAACCGGGTCGCGGCCGCCCGGACCGGCGTCACCGGGGCACACACCGGGCTCGCAACCGCTCTGGGCGCCGCGGTCGCAAAGGCCGGACGGCCCAAGAACAAGGGCAAAGCCGAAGTCGATCCCACCGCCGCCCAACACCTCAACGCAGCACACGCCGACCTCGCCGAGGCCAAGCAGGCCTCCCGGAACACCCCCACCCACCTCCCACTCGGCCAGGTCCGCCCCGACAGCAGGCTGCTGGAGACCGAACGGAAACTGCTGACCCACGCGATCAGGATGAGCGCCTACAACACCGAATCCGCCCTGGCCCGGCTCCTACGGCCGCACTACTCCCGTGGTGAGGACGAAGCCCGCGCCCTGCTCCGAGAAGCCTTCACCCTGCCCGGCGACCTGGAGATCGTCGGCACCACCCTGCACGTCCGCCTCGACCCCGCCTCAGCACCCCGCCGCAGCAAAGCACTCGCCGCACTCTGCGCCGAACTCACCGACACCGAGACGCGCTACCCCGGCACCGACCTCGTCCTGGCCTACAGCGTCAAAGACCAACCCACGTCTTAGCCCGGATCCACCGATGGGTGAGGGTTGGTGCGCGGCGTGATCGGCGGTGTCCAGGTGGCGGTTTGGGTGCAGGCCTGAGTTGCCGGCCTCGCTGCCGGGGCGTTCCACGGTGTTGTTGGTGGCGCCGCGCGAGCGGCTGGGTGGTCAGGACGCAGCTGCGGTGGGTGGGTCGGCGACCCGGGTCATCAGGCTGGTCCAGGCGGTCTCCCAGGGCCAGTCCCGTGGTAGGTGCAGGGTCACTCGTCGGGCGGAGGTGGCGACTCGGCAGGCGACAGCGACCAGCTTGCGGCGCACGGTCGCGGTGGTCGCCTTCGCGAGGTCGGCGGCGGCCAGCGAGCCGGCGGCGCGGGTGAGGTTGAAGGCGATCACGGCGAGGACGAGCCAGGCGGCGTTGGCGGTGAACACCCCGACGGCAGGTGTGCCAGGGCGGAGTTTTTCAGGTCGGCGTGGACCTGCTCGATGATCGCGTGATGCCGGTGGGTCTTGTCCGCGGCCACCGTGTCGAGCAGATCGGGGTCGGCGGTGGTGAAGAACGCGTGGAACCGCCAGATATCGAACAGGGTGTCTTGGCCGGCTGCCTTGTGTTGCTCGGCTTTGAAGTCGGGGATCCGGCGCACCACCAGCCGGCCGGGGACGTGGTCGGTCTTCTTGGCGGCGGCGAACGCGGTGAAGGGAATCTCGGCGACCTCGGCGCGGGAGACCCAGTGACCGGTCTCGGCGTCGTAGACGGCGTCGGTGTACTCGATCGGGGTCCACGCGTCGGGGTCGATCGCGGCGATGGCGGCCTTGACGGTGGGGTCCATGCGGACCGTGACCGAGACTTCGGCGCCGCCGGCCAGGGCGGCACGCACCGCGCGGCGGCCGTAGAAGGCTGAGTCCATCCGGACCAGCACCGGCGTGTCCGGGGCCAGCAGTCGCCGGGCGGTCTTGACCGCGTCGCCGACCAGCCGCTTCGCGCCTCGAGAAGAGTTGCATGCTCCCTTGCGCAGCCGCTGGGCGACGATCACCGGCGCCGACCCGGCGGCGCTCAGCGTGGCCAGCAGCGCGTTCAACCCACGGACGTGGTTGTAGCCGAACCCGGCGCCCTGCTTGGCGTGGCCGTGGACCTCGACCACGGTGTCGTCGACATCGACCAGCGCATACCCACCCGCGTACTCACCCGGCTCGTCCCCGCCTCGCGCGCTGGCATGGTTGTGGCGTTCATCCCGGTCAGCCTGACCAGGGCGAGCAAGAACCTCGCGGCCACCGCGTCGAGCTGGCGGATGTGCCCGAAGGTGAACGCCCGAAGGAACGAGCCCAACGTCGAGGGCGCGTAGGCCCGGGCGAACAGCCTGCCCATCCCGCCATGCCGCAGCACCGCCATGTCATCGACCGAGTCCGCTCCCGGCGATCATCCCCGCGACCAGCGAGCAGACCTTCAGACCGGCGTTCGCGCCCTTGTCGGTCGGCACCGACAGGCGCTCGTCTACCAGCTGCCGCAGACCGGCCCGGTCGGCCAGCGCCAAGACCGGGACAAGCCCCGCCGACGACACCAGATTCGGGTCGTCGAACACCGTCGATGTCCGCCCAAGAGTGTGAGAGAGTCGCATCCCAGAGGTGCCCTTCCGGGTTGTGGTCGATTGGTTCCGTCGCAAGTCCCAATCTCCCAGCCGGCAAGGGCATCCTCGCGTTACGGCACGCTCAACCGGCCACAAACGCCAATCATCGGTGGATCCGGGCTTAGGCGAATGACCTCAACGGTGTCAGGAGTTCTGGAGTCCATGCGCGCGGACGTCGCACTCGTCCTCGGCCCATGCGTCGACCTGGCTGCTGATCCGACCTCGACGTGCGCACTACCGTTTGTGCCATGCCCCCGACTGACGATCAGGGTGGGCCGCGCGAGCTACGCGCCACCCGATCAGAAGGCCGGCCCTTGGCCGATCTGGTGCTGGCCGGCGCCCCGCTGTACCGGCGCGGTCGCTGGGAGGGTGACTGCGTCGCGATCACGGCGGGGCGGATAGCGGCTGTCGGCGCGTGGCCCGACGTCGAGCAGCTCATCGGCCCGCGCACCGAGGTCGAGACGCTCCGCGACCGGTGGCTCCTCCCCGCCTTCCACGACGCCCACGTGCATCCGGTGCAGGCCGGCGTCGAGATGAACCAGTGCGACCTGACCGGGGTGACCTCGATCGAGGGATACCTCGAGCGCGTGCGGGAGTACGCCGCGGCGCATCCGGACCGGCCGTGGATCACCGGCGGGGGATGGTCCATGAACGCGTTTCCAGGCGGCCTGCCGACAGCGGATCTGCTCGACAGCATCTGCCCCGATCGCCCGGTCTACCTCCCCAACCGCGACCATCACTCCGCCTGGGTCAACAGCAGTGCCCTCCGGCTGGCCGGCCTCGCCGAGCACACGCCTGACCCGGCCGACGGCCGGATCGAGCGGACCCGGGGCGGCCAACCGACCGGGGTGTTGCACGAGGGCGCCATGGACCTCGTGGGTGCGCTGGTGGCCGCCCTGACCGACGAGGAGCTCATGGCCGGACTGCTCACCGCGCAGCGGCACCTGCACTCGGTGGGCATCGTCGGCTGGCAGGACGCACTGGTCGGGCGAGGGCTCGGCATGCCCGACACCCTCGACACCTACCTCGCCGCCGAGCGCGCCGGCCGGCTCACGGCGAAGGTGGTGCTCGCGCAGTGGTGGGACCGCGAGCGCGGTCTCGAGCAGCTTCCCGAGCTCGTGGACCGGCGCGACCTCGCTGCCCAGGCGGGTGTCGACGCGTCGAGCGTGAAGATCATGCAGGACGGCGTGTGCGAGACCCGCACGGCCGCCATGTTGCAGCCCTACCTCGACGACCAGGGCGACCGCACCGACAACCACGGGCTCTCCTTCGTCGCCGCCGCAGACCTGGCGCGGTACGTCACCGCGCTGGACCGCGAGGGCTTCCAGGTGCACGTCCACGCCCTGGGTGACAGGGCGGTCCGGGACAGTCTCGACGCCGTACAGCGCGCTCGGGAGGTCAACGGCCCCTCGGGGAATCGCCACCACCTGGCGCACGTGCAGGCGATCGCGCCGGCCGACGTGCCGCGGTTCGCCGCGCTCGACGTCACGGCCAATGCGCAACCACTCTGGGCCTGCCGGGACGATGCGATGGACGTGCTGACGCTGCCGTTCATCGCGCAGGAGGCGCGACCTCAGCAGTACGTCTTCGGCTCGCTGCTCCGGGCGGGCGCCCGGTTGACGTGCGGCAGCGACTGGCCGGTGTCCGACCCGTCGCCGTTGCTCGGCATGCACGTCGCGGTCAACCGGCGTGCGCCCGACCAGCCCGCCGACGCCGAGCCGTTGCTGCCCGGCGAGGCCATCACGGTCGAGCAGGCCCTCGCCGGCTACACCACCGGCGCCGCGTGGGTGAACCGGCTCGAGGGCCGCACCGGTCGGCTCGAGGTCGGCTACGCCGCGGACCTCGTCGCCGTCGACCGCGACATCCTGCTCGGCGATCCGTCGCGTCTGAAGGACACGGGCGTCTCACACACCTTCGCCGACGGGGCGCCCGTGTTCGTCCGGTGACGGCACACTGGGTCGTGCAGCACCGGCTTTGCCGGGACGGCTGCGACCGCAGCCGCAAGACGAAAGGGAGTCAACATGCGTCGTGCCGTCTACACGGAGACGGGTCCGTCGTCGGTGTTGAGCGTCGTCGAGTGCGATCGCCCGGACCCCGGCCGCGGCGAGGTCCGCGTGAGGATGGTGCGTGCCGGCGTGAACCCGACCGACTGGAAGTTCCGCGCCGGGGTCACCTCCACGGGCTTCGACGAGGTCTCACCGGGGCAGGACGGTGCCGGCGTCGTGGACGCGCTCGGAGCGGCGGTCGACGGCCACACCGTCGGCGACCGGGTGTGGGTCTACCTGGCGCAGCACGGCCGGCCCTACGGTACGGCGGGAGAGCTGGTGGTCCTGCCGGCTGATCGGGTGGTCCGGCTGCCCGCAGGGGCGTCGTTCGACCTCGGCGCCAGCCTTGGCGTGCCGGCACTCACGGCCCACCGGGCCCTCACCTGTGTCGAGGGCGGTCCCCTCGAGCTCGGCCCCGAGACGCTGGCTGGCCGAACCGTGCTCGTCGCAGGAGGGGCCGGTGCTGTGGGCAACGCTGCCATCCAGCTGGCACGGTGGGCCGGCGCCACCGTGCTCACCACCGTCAGCAGCGACGAGAAGGCGGGGCTGGCTTCGGCTGCCGGTGCCGACCATGTGGTCGACTACCGCCGCCAGGACGTGGGGAGCGTGGTCCTCGACGTGTGCCCGGACGGAGTCGACCTCGTCGTCGAGGTGGCCCCCGCTACCAACAACGGTTCCGACCTCACCGTGCTGAAGAACTTGGGCACGGTGGCGATCTACGCGAACAACGGCGGGGACGAGCTGACGGTCCCGGTGCGGCAGACGTTCTCCAAGAACCTCCGTTACCAGTTCATCCTCCTGTACGGCTTGACGCCGTCGATGCTCGCGGCCGGCGCGCGAGCCGTCACGCGGTCGGTTGCTGAGGGTGCCTTCGGTGTCGGCGCGGAACACGGCGTGCCCCTTCACCACTTCGGTCTGGACGAGATCGGGGCTGCCCACGACGCGGTGGAACAAGGCGCAGTGGGGAAGGTCCTCCTCGACATCGGACGCGGGGGAGAGGCATAGACCGCAGCGCATGGGCCGGTCGGTCAGGGCGTCAAGGCCGCCGTGAGGAGCTCCCGGACCTCGCCCCTGGTCGGGACTCGGCCGGAGGAGACCACCTTCTCGTCCACGACGAGGGCAGGGGTCGACATCACGCCGTAGCCGGCGATGGTCGGGTAGTCGGTCACCTTCTCCACGGTGGCGTCCAGGCCGAGGTCATCGATGGCCTCCCGGGCGGTGCGCTCGAGGTTCACGCAGTTCTTGCAGCCGGAGCCGAGCACCTTGACGATCATGACGGGTTCCTTTCCGAGCCTTCTGCCGGCTCAGGTGAGTACAGCGTTGAACAGGTAGCCGACCGCGACGATGGAACCGCCGACGACCGCGAGGTAGACCCCGAGGAGCTGCGGCTTGAGGACTCGGCGGAGCAGGATCATCTCGGGCAGGGACAGCGCGACGACGGCCATCATGAACGCCAGGAGCGTGCCCATCGGCAGGCCCTTGTCGTGCAGGGCCTCCACCAGGGGCAGGATCCCTGCAGCGTTGGAGTACAGCGGGATCCCGATGCCCACGGCGATGAGCACGCCGAAGGCGTTTCCGGGGCCGGCGTACCGGGTGAAGAAGTCCTCGGGTGCCCAGCCGTGGATGACGGCTCCGACGCCGATGCCCGCGAGCAGGTAGGGCCAGATCTTGCGGAGGATGGTGCCGACCTCTTCGGCGCCCATCTGGATCCGCTGGGCGAACGTGAGCCCGGCAGTGGTGTCCAGGACCTGGCCACCCAGCTTGGTCTCGAACACGAACGGCTCCACCCACCGCTCCAGCCGAAGCCGGCCGAGCACCCAGCCTGCGACGATCGCGATCCCCAGGCCCGCGCCGATGTACAGGGCGGTGACCTGCACGCCGAACAAGCTCAGCAGCAGTCCGACGGCGATCTCGTTGACCAGTGGGCTGGCGATCAGGAAGCTCAGCGTCACCCCGAGCGGGACGCCGGCGGCGACGAAGCCGATGAACGCCGGCACCGCGCTGCAGGAGCAGAACGGGGTGATGACGCCCAGACCCGCGGCCATCACGTTGCCGACGCCCTCCCGACGCCCACCGAGGAGCGCGCGCGTGCGTTCGACGCTCATGTAGGAGCGCACGATCGTGACCACGAAGATGACGCCGCTCAGCAACAGCGCGATCTTGACCGTGTCGTAGAAGAAGAACCGCAGGGTCTCGGTCAACCGGGCGGATGACGCCATGCCGAACAGGTCGTGCAGGACCCAGTCCCACAGCCAGCCGTTGACCCAGTAGGCCACCATCCACAACGCGGCCGCGCCGGCCAGCGTGCTCCAGCGCCCTCTGGTGGTGGTCGGGATGTGCTCGGCGATGCTCATGGCTGCGCTCGGTCGACAACCGGGAGCGCGGTGGCGAGCCGGCGGAGCACGGCACACCAGCCAGGCCCTGCTGACAGTTCAAAGTGACTTGAACCGGTCACGTTTGAAACGTATGACCGAGGCCGTTTCCGGTGAAGGGCCGATCGGCCCCCGACGCGGCGGCAGACGCCGGCGCGGTCTCGCGAGGACCGCATGAGCGGCCGGCTCGGAAACGCCCGCCACGCCGAAGGCGGACCGCTCCTGAACGGTTGGTGAACACCGGAGACCGGGCGTCACCTCGCCGCCGGGTCGGCGTTTGCCGGGTGGTCGTCCCCCCACCCAGGAGTCTTGATGCGCGCCCTTCCCGTCCTTGTCCTCAGTGCCGCGACGGCTGTCACCGCGGCGGCGCTGGCCCTCCCCGGTGCGGACGCCGACAGCACGAAGCACGTGACGCCGTACAGCGTCACCGGTCGCTACGCCGAGGGCACGAGCCTCGTGTCGGGGCGACTGATCACCCCGGTCGGCAGGAGGACGCAGCTGGGCGACTTCCCCGTCGTCATCGCGCTCTCGCCGCAGGGCAGCGTCGCGGCGATCGCGAACTCCGGGCAGGGGGAGGGGGCACCGGAGCAGCAGAACGAGACCCTGCAGCTCGTCGATGTCGCGTCGGGCCGCGTCGTCGACTCGGTCGCGGACCACGAGCCCGACGAGCCGACCTTCTACGAGTCCGGACTCGCCTGGAGTCCGGACGGCACCCACCTCTACGCCACCGGCGGTGGCAACGACGAGGTGTACGACTACAGCTATGCGGCGGGGAGGCTCACGCTGGCCCACCGGTGGAAGTCCTCGGTCCGAGCGGGCGCGCCGACGGTTCCGGGGACCCAGTTCAACGGCATTCCGGGTACGGCGCCGCTGGCCGGCGACGCGGCTGCCTACTCCCGAGGTCTAGGCGTCCTCCCGGACGGCTCCGCGGTGGTGGTGACCAACGAGCAGGGCTCGACCGTCGCGGCCCTGTCGACGAAGGACGGCTCACTGCTGTGGGAGACCGGACTCGGTGGGGCGGGTCAGCCTGCCGGCGCCTACCCCGAGGCCGTTGCGGTGACGCCCGCAGGAGACAGGGCGTACGTCGTCGCCCAGGGACTCAACCAGGTGGTCGGGCTCGACACCGCGACCGGCGCCATCACGTCGACGACGCCGGTCGGCGACCACCCCGTCGCGCTCGACGTCGCCCAGCACGGCAAGCAGCTCTACGTCACCAACGCCAACGACGACTCACTCACCGTGCTCGACCTCACCGGCCCGGTGCCTGCCGAGCTGACCCAGCTGAGCACCCACCTCTTCGCGCACGAGGCGAACGGCTCCACCCCCGACGCGGTGACCGTCGACGACAGGACCGGGACCGTCTACGTCGCCAACGCCAACGACAACGTCGTACGCGTCTTCGGCGACGGTGACGGCGGCCGGATCGATGCCACGAAGCTGAAGGCCCGGGGCGCGATCCCGACCGGCTGGTACCCCACTGCCCTGACGATGACCGGCAACGGTCGGCTTCTCGTCGCCTCGGCCAAGGGCATGGGCGGCGCCCCGATCACCGACGACGCGCAGTACATCGTCAACAAGCGCCACGGGCTGCTGACCGCCGTGACGCCCCCGACTGCGAGGCGGCTCGCGAGGATGACCGCCAGGGCACGGCACGACATCCGCTACCCGGAGCGGCACGCGCAGCGGCTGCGCCCCGCCGACTCCCCGATCCCCACGTGGGCGGACCGGGGCGACAGTCCGATCAAGCACGTGGTCATGGTCGTGCGCGAGAACCGCACCTTCGACCAGGTGTTCGGCGACCTGAAGCATCGCGACGCGGACGTCGAGCCGGCGTACCTCGAGTTCGGCAGGCGCGACGACGAGGGCCGGACCGTCACGCCCAACATCCACGCCCTGGCCGGCCGGTACGCCCTGTCGCAGAACTTCTACAGCGACGGCGAGGCCAGCATCCAGGGACACCACTGGACGGCGGAGGGCATCTCGAGCGACTACACCGAGAAGAGCTACCTGCACTACTACTCGAGCCGCAACCACCCCTACGACCCGACGGCGCCGATCGTCTACCCCCGCTGCGGCTCGGTGTTCCAGCAGCTGGCCCGGTCCGGCAAGACGTTCCGCAACTTCGGTGAGCTGGTCGGCCTGTCGACCGCGCAGACCCCGACCACCAAGGCGGCGCCCGGTGCGAGGTGCGCGGACCCGGGAGGCGCGTACGACGGGGTGTCGGCTGCCGGCTTCGATGCCGACCTGGGGGCGAACCTGTCGCTGACCAGCGTCTCCGACGTCGACAAGGAGGCCGAGATCGAGGCTGCGCTCGACCCCCTGGTGGCCGCCGACCAGCTGCCGCAGTTCATGTACGCCGTCCTCGGCAACGACCACACCGACGGCGCCGAGCCCGGGAAGAAGACCCCGGCGGCCCACGTCGCCACCAACGACCTCGCTGTCGGCAAGCTCATCGACTACCTCTCGCACACCCCGCAGTGGAGGAGCACCGCGGTCTTCGTGCTCGAGGACGACAGCCAGGACGGCCTCGACCACCGCGACGGTCACCGCAACATCCTCATGGTCGCGTCGCCGTACGCCAAGAAGCACGCGCTCTCCTCGATGCACATCAGCCAGGCCTCGGTGCTGCACACCATCGAGCTGATCCTCGGGCTGGACCCGCTGTCGTCGTTCACGCAGTACGCGCCGGTGCCCTACGACATGTTCACCGCCGAGCCGCACCTGAAGCCGTACGACGCGATCACGCCGACCTACCCGATGGATGCGACCAACCCCGACCCGCAGCAGGGGTCCGCTGCGTCGGTGCCCATCGACCTCAGCTCCATCGACGTGGCCGGACCGATGCTCGAGGCGCAGATCTGGCAGTCCGTGCACCCCGGCATCCCGATGCCGGCGGTGCTCCTCGCCGAGCTGCGAGCGGCGGGTGGCCTGCAGGACGAGGCGTTGGAAGCGTGGGCGGAAGGACGCACATGCTCGTGCCGCCCGCTGCTGCCCGGCCTCAGCGTCGCGCCGGGGATGGGTTCGGCGGACGCCGACGACTGAGCCGGTGACACGGGCGACCGCCTAGACTGGCGCGCCGATGACGTCGACCGACCGTACGACCGGCTCCGGCGCTCCCGAGCCGAGCGCTCTGCGTCGCGTCGTGCTCACGGTGGCGCTGCTGAACCTGGCGTACTTCTTCGTCGAGTTCGCGGTCGCCCTGGTCGCCGGATCCGTGTCCCTGCTCGCCGACAGCGTCGACTTCCTCGAGGACACCTCGGTCAACCTGCTCATCTTCATCGCACTGGGGTGGCCGCTGGCCCGCCGGGCGGTGATGGGCAAGACGATGGCAGTGATCATCCTCGGGCCTGCCGCGGTCGCGGGCTGGGAGGCGATCCAGCGGTTCTCGGACCCGGAGGCTCCTCGAGTGGTGCCGATCGTGCTCGCCTCGCTCGGCGCGATAGCGGTCAACGGTTCGAGTGCGTGGTTGCTGTCCCGGGTCCGGCATCACGGCGGGTCGCTGAGCAGAGCGGCGTTCCTGTCGGCCCGCAACGACGTGCTGGTCAACCTCGCGATCATCGTGATGGCCGTGGTCACGCTGTGGACCAGCTCCGGCTGGCCCGATCTGTTCCTCGGCTGCCTCATCATCGGCCTGGCAGTGCGGGCCGCCTGGGAGGTGTGGGAGGTCAGCGAGGAGGAACGGCTGGCCGCCAAGGCCCTGGCCGGCGAGGCCATCGACTAGGTCTCAGCAAGCCTGGTTCCCCGGTCAGGAGGCTGGGGATATGACGACCTGCTCTGCGCCCGCGCCCCCGGGTCGTACGGCGATGTGCAGCCGGCCCCGCTCGTCGGCCACCACCGACGCCGGTCCGGTCCCGCCCCGGTAGGTCAGCCCGTACGTCCTCCCGGGTTCGTACCGACCGGGAGTGACGACGGTCGCCGGGCCGCCGGTGAACGCGAAGCCGTCGGCGTCCGCCTCGGCCAGGTCGCTCCAGGCGAAGCGCTCGGTCCGGTGGTTGGCGACCCGCCACCCCCACTGCGTCCAGCGCCTCTCGATCGAGCGGTAGCCGACCGTGGTCGGAGCCGCGGCGGGGTGGTCGAAGAGCTGCTCGAGGTGCGGCAGCCACTGACGGAGGTCACGGGCCCAGTAGGGCCAGGTGTGCGTGCCCGGTCCGTAGTCGTGGAGCACGAACGGCACCCCGGAAGCGGTCGCGGCATCGGTGAAGAACAACGTCGACTGGTAGGTGAACCGCTCGATCGCGTTGCCGGCCGGGTTGGGGTCCGTCGGGTCGTCGTACGGCCCCGGCTCGCCGTTGCCCGCCCACAGCTGCAGGTCGGTGTGGTGCAGGTTGCCGACGATGCTGGCCGGGTTGTGGCCCTGCCACACGATGTCGTCGGTCACCGGGTCGCCGAAGGGCGCATCGGGCTCGACGCCGTTGAGCCCGGTCATCGTGCCGCCGACCACCGCGGAAGCCCCGGCCTTCGCGACGGGGTTGCGGGCGATGTCGGGGGCGCCGGAGAAGGAGGCGGCGGCGCCGAAGAGGTCGGGGTGCCGGGCAGCGTAGGAGAACGAGCCGAACCCGCCCTGGGAGAGTCCGGCGATCGCCCGCTCCGAGCGGTCGCGGACGGTGCGGAAGTTCGCGTCCACCCACGGGACGAGCTGGTCGATGTGGAACGTCTCCCAGCGCGCGGCGCCGAGCTGGGTGTGCTGGTCGAGCCAGTTCGTGAACCAGGAACCGCCGTTGCTGTCGTAGCCGGCGTCGGGCATCACCGTGACGAGGTCCCGGCCGCGGGTGGCCCTGCGGACACCGCCCGACTCCAGCCAGTCGTTCGCACCGCCCGAGGTGCCGTGGAAGAGGTAGTACGACGGGTGGCGCCGGCCGGTCTCGTCGTACCCGTTCGGCAGCAGCACGTTGACCCGCACCGGTTGCGACAACGCCTTGGTCCGCACCACGGCTCGGACCAGCCGGCCCTTGCGGGTGGCGCTCACGACGTGGACCCCGTGGGCGTCCCGCAGGAGCGCAGGTCGCGCATGCCGCACCGGCCGGGCACTCTGCGCAGCGTCGGCGGTCGCGGGCACGGCCGGCACCGAGACCAGGCCGGCGAGGAGCAGGACGAGGGCAGTCACGTGGCGCACGTGACGATCAACGACGGACCCTCTGCCCGGGATACGCAGAACCCGGCCTCATCGACCGCCGCGAGCGCGCCTCCGGTAGACAGGGGCCATGGAGTCCACGCAGATCACCCTTGCCACCCGCCCCGACGGGGAGCCCGACGACAGCTGCTTCGGGACCCAGGTGGTGGAGCTGCCCGAGCTGCGGGACGGGCAGGTGCTGCTGCGCACCGTCTACCTCTCCCTCGACCCCTACATGCGCGGGCGGATGAGCACGGCGAAGAGCTACGCCGCTCCGCTGGAGATCGGCGAGGTGATGCTCGGCGGGACGGTGTGCGAGGTCGTGGAGTCCCGGGACGACGACCTGCCGGTGGGCACCATGGTGCTGTCGTTCTCCGGCTGGCAGACGCACTCGGTCGCGGAGGCCCGCGCCGTACGCCGCCTCGACCCGTCGGCCGCGCCGGTCTCCACGGCACTCGGTGTGCTCGGCATGCCGGGCTTCACCGCCTACGCCGGGCTGCTCGAGATCGGCAGGCCCAAGGAGGGTGAGACCGTCGTCGTCGCCGCTGCCACCGGACCCGTCGGCTCGGCCGTCGGTCAGATCGCCAAGATCAAGGGCGCCCGTGCGGTCGGCATCGCCGGAGGCCCGGAGAAGTGCGCCGCGCTGCGCGACGAGTTCGGCTTCGACGCGGCGGTCGACCACCGCTCACCCACCTTCGCCGACGACCTCAAGGCAGCTGTCCCGGACGGCATCGACGTCTACTTCGAGAACGTCGGCGGCGCCGTCTTCGACGCGGTGGTGCCGCGGCTGAACACCTACGCCCGGATCCCGGTCTGCGGACTGGTCGCCAACTACAACGCCACCTCCCTGCCGGAGGGACCCGACCGGATGCCCTGGTTGATGGGCCAGGTGCTGACCCGCTCGCTCACCGTCCGCGGCTTCATCCAGGACGAGTTCACCCACACGCACGGCCGCGAATTCGTCCGCGACATGACGCAGTGGGTGGCCGGCGGCTCGGTGCGCTACCGCGAGGACGTCGTCCAGGGCCTGGAGAACGCGCCGGAGGCGTTCCGCGGTCTGCTTCGCGGGAGGAACTTCGGCAAGCTGGTCGTGCAGGTGGGGGAGGACCCCACGCGCTGAGCCGGCGGGCGGTCCTACCTCGCTGGGCCGACGCCGACGAAGAGCGCGGCGGTGTAGCGCGGGGCCGGGGTGAGCGAGATCGCCGGCCGGTGGCGGCCGGCGGTTGCCAGGAGGACGAACCGCAGCGATGCGGCGTCACCTGGCTGCAGCAGGGAGGAAGCGGCCAGAACCTCTGGTCGGACCGGCGCTCCCGGTGTGCCGTACCTCCCCAGGAGAACCATCCGGAACGCACGCAGGTGCAGTGCGGTGGAGGACCCGTTCATGACCCGGACCCTGATGGTCGACCAGGTGGCCGTCGAGCTGGCGGCCCGGTCCCCCACGCTCGGGCTCGTGCCGGCTGCGGGGTCCTTCGACCGGCCGGCGAGCACCAGCCAACCGGTGGTGACCATCGCCACCACGACCAGCCCGCCGAGAAGCGCGGCGCGCCCCCGGCGCAGCCGGGGCTTCGTCGTGGACGTGGGACCTGGCTCACCGAGATGCACCGTCCCTGCCTACGCCCCCGGAGGTCGCGGGTGGAGAGGCGAAGGCGCCAGGACCCGCCTCGCGGGGCGGCGACACGTCTCGGCAGTGTGACGTAACCCACTCGCCCTCCCGTCGTTTGACAGCCGAACCCGGTTCAGATCTGAGGAAGTCGACATGCCCCGAAGCCACCCGCACGCACTCCGCGTGGTCCTCGCCGCGCTCGTGATGGCCCTGACCGGCCTCGCGGTGCCGCTCCTGACAGCAGCCCCTGCGCAGGCCCATGTCGAGCGGCCGTCGTACTGGCCGAACCCGAAGCCGGACTGCTCGGTCACCCCGTGCGCCGGCGGCAAGGTGCCGACGAGCGCAGTCGCTGCCTTCGGCGCTGGACCGAGTCGAAGCCGGGCAGCACCCGGGTCGTGTGCCAGGCCGACTCGCTCGACCGCCTGCGAGCGTCGGTCGCCAGCGCGCGCAAGCACGGCTACTACGACCGGCCGACCGTCCACTCGACGCTCGGCAAGAAGCGCGCGCACATGCTGCTGCGCGTCAACCGGGCGCTGTTCAAGCAGTGCGGCTTCCACAGCATCCAGGCGGCGGTGAACGCGTCGCGGCAACAACGACCGCGTCGTGGTGATGCCCGGTGTCTACCTCGAGAAGCACTCGCGCACGCAGCCGACGAACGACCCCGCGTGCGCGCAGTACACCGTCAAGTCCGACGGCGGTGACCCGGGCGCCCTGACCCACGACTACCAGATGACACTGCCCCAACGACGCCAACCTGGTCGCGGTGATCGGCCGCGGGCCGGACACCGGCGCCGCCGCCCGACCCGCCGCGCGACGAACCGGCACGGCATCCCGAACCTCGGCCCGTGCATCCGCTGCAACCTCCAGCTCGAGGGCTCCGGCGTCAGCGCCGACGACGTGGTCGTCGAGGCCGGCGACCCCGCCGCCGGCAACGGCGGTCCGTCGGCGGTCGGCAACGCCAAGGACGTCGGCATCTTCGTCGACCGGGCCGACGGGTTCGTGCTGCGCAACCTCACCGTGCGGCACGCCCGCGAGCACGACATCTACGTGCTCGAGACCGACGGCTACCTGCTCGACCGGTTCAAGACCTTCTACGCCGGCGGGTACGGCGTGCTCACGTTCGTCGAGGACCACGGCGTGATCGCAGAACTGCGACGCGGCCGGCAACGGCGACTCGGGCATCTACCCGGGCTCCGGGCGCCGACTCGACCGACCACCGGTACAAGAAGTTCTACCCGAAGTGCCGCGTTCAGCCAGGTCATCCGCTACTGCGACAGCCACCACAACACCGGTGGCTTCTCCGGCACCGACGAGCCACGGCACCCTGATCGACGCACAACAACTTCTACGACAACTCGCTGGGCTTCACGACCGACGTGTTCACCGCGCTCGGGCCACCCGGGCTTCCCGCAGCACGGCAACGTGATCCGCGGAACAACAACTTCTACTCGAACAACTTCAACCCCTACCAGCCCGGCAGCGACGTGGAGCCGTTCATCGCCTCGCCGGTCGGCACCGGGCTGTGGATCGCCGGCGGCAACCAGCAACGTCGTCAAGAACAACCACTTCTACGACAACTGGCGGCGCGGCACGATGCTCTTCGCGGTCCCGGACGCCACCGTCTGCGGGCCGCCGCCGGTCGGCTCCGACGCCGGTCCCGGGCTGCGACCCGACCAAGATCTCGACGTCGTACGACAACCGGTTCTACGGCAACGACATGGGCGTCACGCGCGACGGCGAGGTCGAGCCGAACGGCGTCGACTTCTGGTGGGACGCGTTCCCGGGCAACACCGGCAACTGCTGGTGGGACAACACGGCTGCCCCGGGAGCGTCGTTGACGACCTCGCCGCTGCTCCTGCCCGACTGCAACGGAGGCACCGCACCGGAGCTCAGCGTCGGCACGGGAGACGTGCAGAACGAGAGCGAGCTGGCCGCCTGCCTCGCCGGCTTCACGGTCTCGGGCTACCCCGACGGGCAACAGCACGGTCTGCGACTGGACCACGACGCCCCCGGAGCCGGGCTCCGACGGCAGCGTCCCGGTCCGCCTCGACCACCGCGCCAGGAGGCCCAGCAGGCGGAGTTCGACGCCATCTGCGACACGGGTCTCTCGCCACGCCTCTGCTCGCCGTACGGAACGTGCTCAACCGGCTCAGCGGGACGGTGGCCTCGGCGGCGGAGAACTTCAGGTCGCCGCTGGCGGGGGCGACCCCCGTCTACCCGCCGGGTCGGCTCGGCAACTTCACCTGCAGCTGGTGGCGGCAGGCCGACGACGACCACAAGCTCGGCATGGTCCAGCGCATCCGGCACCTGAACGACAAGCGCGGTCAACGGGTCGCCGGGCGACCACGCGACCTACGGGTACGGCGCCGGGCATGTCCGACGGCCGGGCGGCGACGCTCTTCGACGACCGGTGCAGCACGTTCCAGGCGGGATCGTTCGCGCTCTACAAGATCTACGGCGCGGCGGCACCCTTCTCGGCACTCGTCTACTGAGAGGGGTCGGGCGGGTCAGCGAGCGCTGGAGCGCACGCTGACCCGCCCGACCTGACGTCCAGCTCGTGACCCTGAGCCCTGGCAGCGGCTCGCCGTGCGGCTGCACAGTGAAGGCATGCAGCAGATGCCGCTCCGCGAGTACATCGACTCCCTGGTGCACGAGGGCTACACCGTCCGCGACGACCACGGCGAGGACCCGTTGCTGATCCGCCCGGACGGCAGCGCGGTCGACACCTGGCGCGAGGACTACCCGTACGACGCGCTGATGAGCCGCAACGGCTACGAGGTGGAGAAGTACCTGCTGCAGATCGAGCTGCTGAAGTTCCAGTACTGGGCGCAGGACACCCGCCACCGGCACGTGGTGGTCTTCGAGGGACGGGACGCGGCCGGCAAGGGCGGCACGATCAAGCGGTTCACCGAGCACCTCAACCCCCGTGGCGCACGGGTGGTGGCGCTGACCAAGCCGAGCTCGACTGAGCTGGGGCAGTGGTACTTCCAGCGGTACGTCGGGCACCTGCCGACGTTCGGGGAGATCGTGCTGTTCGACCGGTCCTGGTACAACCGCGCCGGCGTCGAGCGGGTCATGGGCTTCTGCACCGAGGAGGAGTACCAGACCTTCATGGGCCAGGCGCCGGCCTTCGAGCAGATGCTGCTCGAGGCCGGCATCGGCCTGACCAAGCTGTGGTTCTCCGTCACCCAGCAGGAGCAGCGCACCCGGTTCGCCGTGCGCCAGATAGACCCGGTGCGCCGCTGGAAGCTCTCCCCGATGGACCTCGAGAGCCTCGACAAGTGGGAGGACTACACGGAGGCGAAGGAGGAGATGTTCCGTCGCACCGACAGCGACCACGCGCCCTGGTACACCGTGAAGAGCAACGACAAGAAGCGGGCGCGCGTCAACGCGCTGCGGCTGTTCCTCAGCCTCGTCGACTACGACGGCAAGGACCCCGACGTCGTGTTCGCGCCGGACGAGCTCCTCGTGCGCCGGGCGCGGCACGCCGTCGGCGACTGAATTCGACTGACATGTGAGTCTTTGCGTGGCGTTGGCCTGCCGGCCGGCCGCTGTTCAGCCGGGGCAGCGAGGGTCCTTCCGCAACTGACCATCGAAAGGAACCCGGATGCGCACATCCATGTGGAGCAAGGGCGCGGTGGCCGCGGCCGGCCTCGCCGCGGCTCTCAGCGGCACACCTGCCGCGCAGGCGACGGGGGAGCCCGACACCGCGACGCCGATCAAGCATCTGGTGGTCGTCTTCGGGGAGAACGTCTCCTTCGACCACTACTTCGGCACCTACCCGCACGCGACCAACACCGACGGTACGACGTTCACCGCCCACCCGGGCACGCCGAAGGTGAACGGACTCGAGCAGGACGGCCTGCTGACCGACAACCCGAACCACTTCGACGACGGCACCACGGCGAACCCTCAGCGACTGGGGCCGGACCAGGCCGTGACCTGCGACCAGGGGCACGGCTACACCGAGGAGCAGGAGGCCTTCGACGGCGGCCGGATGGACCTGTTCATCCAGCACACCGACCGCGAGGAGTGCTCCGACCCGAGGATGTACCGCGAGCCCGGCCTGGTGATGGACTACTACGACGGCAACACCGTCACCGCGCTGTGGAACTACGCCCAGCGCTTCGCGATGAGCGACAGCTCCTACAACACCACCTTCGGCCCCTCGACGCCCGGGGCGTTGAACCTGGTCTCCGGCCAGACGGGGAACGCCGTCGACCACGCCACCGCGGGCCGGGCCGCGGGCACGGTCCCCGACGGGCCGGTCGCCACCGACGAGACGTACGGCGTCCGCGACCCTGACGCGAACGGCGTCGGCACGGTCATCAACGACCCCGACCCCTACTTCGACAGCTGCTCGAACACGAAGTACGACACCGTGGAGCTGAAGGGCCGCAACGTCGGCGACCTGCTCAACGACGCCGGCGTCAGCTGGGGATGGTTCGAGGGCGGGTTCCGCGACTGCTCCGCCCAGCACGCGAACGTCGCCGGCGTGACGAGCACCGACTACATCCCGCACCACGAGCCGTTCCAGTACTACGCCAGCACCGCCAACCCCCAGCACACGCCGCCGGCGAGTGTCGCGGAGATCGGCCACGACGGCCAGGCGAACCACCAGTACGACATGAGCGACTGGCACGACGCCCTGAAGGCGCACAACCTGCCCGCGGTGAGCTTCCTCAAGGCGCCGGGGTACCAGGACGGCCACGCGGCCTACTCCGACCCGGTCGACGAGCAGCACTTCGTCGTCGACGTGCTGAACGAGCTGCAGGAGTCCCCGGAGTGGAAGTCGACCGCCGTCGTGCTGGCCTACGACGACAGCGACGGTTGGTACGACCACCAGCCCGCCCCCATCGTCAACGCGTCGACCTACGACGACGACGCGCTCAACGGGGACGGCGTGTGCACGCACACCCCGGACGGCGGGACGACCAGCATGCTGGCCGGCATCGAGGACCGGTGCGGGTACGGCCCGCGGCTCCCGCTGATCGTCATGTCGCCGTACGCGAGGAGCAACGTCGTGAGCCACGCGCTCACCGACCAGACGTCGATCCTGCGCTTCGTCGAGGACAACTGGCTCGACGGCGAACGCATCGACGGCTCCTTCGACCGGCTCGCCGGCTCCCTCGACACGTTGTTCCGCTGGCACAAGCCGGTGGACGACCCGCTGATCCTCGACCCGGCCACCGGTGCGCCGGTGGGGCCGGAGCAGCCGGGTGCCCACGGCCACCACGGCGGCCGTCAGGGGCGCAGCACGCACGGCCACAGCGCGGACCGGAGCGGCTGACCCGAGGGCACGTGCCGGTGGGCGCCCCTTCACGGTGGCGGCCACCGGCGTCCTTCGTCCTGGCCGCTCCGTCAGAGCTGGGACCGGACGCCCGGCTCGCGCGCGACGCCGTCGAGGTCAGCCTGCTCGTCGTCGCCGACCGCGCGTGCCGCTCGGCCGGTGCGCCAGAGAGGAAGCACCTCCCGCTTCTGGGTGCCCTCGATCTCGAACGCCAAAGCCGCGTAGAAGCTCAGCGCCGAGAGCGCCAGTCCGACCCAGCCGGCGGTCAGGAGCCAGGCCCGGGTGCCGATCAGCTCGGCCAGACCGGTGGTGGTGAACCTGGCAGCGGTGACCGCCATCACCAGCGCCGCCACCGTCTTGGCGTGCCCGGCGACCGTCGGCACCAGCATCACCCCACCCAGGGCCACCAGCACCACTCCCAGGCCGGCACTGGTGGAACCGGGGGGCGAGGAGTACGTCGTGGCGCAGATCGCTGCCCAGGCGCCGCTGAGGATCGCCATCCCGGTCCCGGCGACGGGGTCCCGGGCGAAGAACCCCAGGACCGAGGCGAGGGCCTGGGCGGGCACGGTCATCACCAGCACCGCCAGGGCGATGGTGTGCGACTGGCTCTCGGAGACCCAGCCGAGCTGGAGGGCGCTGAAGGACAGGGACGCGACGACCTGGCCGAGGAAACCCAGCGGCAGTGGAGTGCCGAGAGGTCGGAGCAGGACGTGGACGTCGCTCTCGACGGGGCGGGCCGGCGTGCTCATCGGGTCGCCGCCGGGTCCCGGAGGAAGCGGATGCGCATGGTGGCGATCTACCCGGCTGATGCCTGCGCAAACGCAACTATTGGCCCAGTGGCTATTGGCCCAGTGGCTATTCGACCAGTGGCCATTGGCCCCGTGGGTCGACCAGTGGCCATTGGCCCCGTGGCGATTTCCTCAGTGGCTATTGCCTCAGTGGCGCAACCTGCGCAGGCCGTCGAGGGCGAAGGAGGTGGCGACGCCGCCCGAGATGAGCCCGGCGCGCAGTCGACCGGGTCCCGAGGCGCCGTACGCCACCGCGGTGAGGGCGTGCGCGGCGTCCGCCGCGGCCCCCAGGCCCAGCACGCGTCGGGAGGGATGTGCCATGACGAGGGCAGCCTGTGCCACGTGTCGCGCGCCCAGGACCCGCGCGACGAGCTTGGCCTCCACGGTCGGGTCGACGGCCGCGATCCGGCACATCTGCTCGGTCCGGCCCAGGAGCAGCAGGCCCCAGCCGGCGCGCAGCACGGGGGCCCACCCGCGGCGCGCCCGTTCGGTCGGCCCGGTCGTTGCTGGTGCCTCGTCGTCGTCCTGTCCAGCGCGGGACGTCGAGGTCGTCGCGGACGGGACGGCGTGCGGCTCGTCGCCCGTCTCGTCCTCGAAGCGCACGGGCCCGTAGATCAGGTGTGGGCCTCCCAGGGTGCTGTCGTGCAGGTCCGCGAGCAGTGCGCGGACCTGCTCGCGCTGCACGGAGGGGTCGCCGGTGCACACGATCGACAGGAGGGTGGTGCCGTGCGCGTAGTCGCCCGTCGCCTGGAAGCCGTGCTCGGCCAGCGCCGTGAGCAGCACCGTGGAGTCCTGGTGGTCCGGCACCTGGTAGCGCAGGATCTCGTTGCCCGTCTCGTTGCCCTTGGCCATGAGGCCTCCTTCGTGTCCATCGGGAGCGCTGGGCCCACCCGTACGCCGGTGAGGGGATGTTCTCGCAGGAGCGTGAGCCACGCGACCAATGTATGCGCGGCCGCAAAGGTTGCCAGGCGCATGGATTGGGTAAGGCCTGGTCGAGCCGCTGAAAGGGGAGCCGAGACATGACGCACGACATTCGCGAGACGACGGGCACGGTCAGCACGCGAGAGAGGGCGACCACGCGCGTCAAGCCGTACGGCGACCGCGCCGCTGAGCAGGCCGCGGAGGCGTCGAGACGCACCCACGAGCTGCGCGAGCGCGCCGCCGCTTGGCACCCGCCCCTGGCCCCCATCGGGGCGGGGCTGCTGCTGCTCCTCGGCATCGTGACGTTCGTGGCCGTCCCCGCCCTCAACCTGCCGTACACCGGCGCAGCCTGGAACACGTCGCTGCGCGACGAGGGCATCGCCGTGATCGTCGCCCTGGCCGGTGCCCGTCTCTGCGTCCGGTCCGGGGCCAAGGTGGCCGCACTGGTCGCGCTGGTGTGCGGGCTGGCGATGGTGGCGTTCGGGACCTGGCTCCCGCACAGCGCGCCGCGGGGCACGATCATGGAGATCGCGCTCGGAGCAGCCATCTCCGTCTCGGCGGTGATCGCGTTGGCGCCCGCGTCCACCCGCGCACCCTGATCCCCGATCCGCCCGAGCACCGGCGCGGACATCGCCTGGTGGATTCGTGTGCCGCAGAAGGCAGTCGCCAGCGTCGGCCTCACCCTGTCGTTCACGATCGAGCGCGCCTGACCGGAGGCCCTTGTGGACATCGACCTGCTCGTCACCGCGCTCGCCGTCCTGATCTTCGCCGTCCTGGCGGGCAGGTTGGGCGGCACGCCGATCACCATGCCGATGCTCTTCACCGTGGCGGGTCTGCTCCTGGGCGCTCACGTCCTCGGCATCATCGACGTCGGGGCCGACAGCGAGGTGGTCAGCGTCCTGGCCGAGGTCACCTTGGTGGTGGTGCTCTTCACCGACGCGAGTCGGATGCACCTCGGGACCGTGCTGGCCGAGCACTCGATCGCCCTGCGGCTCCTGCTGGTGGGCATGCCTCTCGCGATGGTCATCGGATGGGTTTCCGGCCTCGTGCTCTTCCCGGGCCTGCCGCTGGTGACCGTCGCCCTCATCGCGGTGATGCTGGCGCCCACCGACGCAGCGCTCGGACAGTCCTTCGTGACCGAGGATGCCGTCCCGCTGCGGATCCGCCAGGGCCTCAACGTGGAGAGCGGGCTCAACGACGGGCTGGCGCTTCCGTTCCTGTTGGTCCTGGTCGACCTGGCCCGTCACGAGGCGGGCAGCCCGCTGGACTACGTCGGTCTGTTCGCCGCGATGGTGGGGCTCGGAGCGGCCGTAGGAGCACTGGTCGGCTGGGCCGGCGGCAGGTTGCTGGTGTGGAGCGCGCAGCATGACTGGACCACCGAGACGACGCAGCGACTCGGCACGCTGTCCCTGGCCGCGGTCGCGTACGCCGGCGCGCAGGCGGTCGGTGGCAACGGCTTCGTGGCGGCCTTCGTGGCCGGTCTCACGGTGGGCACCACGGCGAGGGGTCTCTTGAAGGACACCACTGTCTTCGCCGAGGCCGAAGGCCAGCTGCTCACCCTCCTGACCTTCCTGCTCTTCGGCGCGGTGGTGGCCGGCAGCGTGCTGAGCGACTTCAGCTGGACGGTGCTCCTCTATGCCGTGACCAGTCTCGTCCTGGTGCGCCCGCTGGCCGCCGCCTTGGCGCTGCTGGGCTCGAGGCTCTCCTGGGCCACCGTGGGCTTCCTCGGCTGGGCCGGGCCTCGGGGTCTGGCCTCCATCGTCTATGCCGTTCTCGTCGCGGAAGCGGGCCGCATCACCGGCGCCGACCAGGTCTTCACCATCGCCTCGTGGACGATCATGCTCAGCATCGTGCTGCACGGCGCCACGGCAGCCCCGCTCAGCCGTCGCTACGGCCGTTACGTCCAGCAGAAGCTCTCCCCGGACAGCCCGGAGCGCAAGTCGGTGACCAGCCTTCCGGTCCGGCTCCCACCTCACCGCGGACACAAGGAGCGACAGACCGCGTGAGACGCCTCTCACCGGCCAGAGGCACACCCAGGTGCGGGTGGTCATGTAGTAGACACGTCTCGTGAACGTCCTCGACGGCGTGATCGTGGTCGCGGTCGTCGCCTTCGCGCTCCTCGGCTGGCGCGACGGGCTGGTCCGCGCCGTCTGGGCGTACGGCGGCATCCTGGTCGGCGCCGCGATCGGGATCGTCCTCGTGCCGCTCGTCCTGGGCCGGGCGCCGCTCTCCGTGTGGGTGACCCTCGCCGCGCTGGTCCTCGTCGGGGTCGCTGCGGCGATCGGCCGGGTGGTGGCGGTCTGGCTCGAGCGCCGGCTGCGCCTGACACTCGGCTGGAGCCCGCGGAGCTGGCTCGACCATCCCGGCGGCGCGGTGTTCGCGACTGTCGCGGCTCTGTCGGTCAGCTGGATGCTCGGGTCCGCGCTGGCCGGCTCCTCGCTGCCCGTCCTGGTCGGCTGGGCGAACCGCTCGGTGGTGCTGACCGCGATCGACCATGTCCCGCTGCCGGTGAGCCACCTGCTGGTCCGCAGCTTCTCGGCGCTGGGCGAGGAACGCGACTTCCCCCGGTACGTCGACGTCTTCACCGCCGAGCAGGTCCTGTGGGTGCCGCCGCCGCCCGCCGGCATCGTCTCCGACCCGGACGTCGTCATCGCATCGCGGTCGGTGTGGCGGGTCTATGCGCACGATGCCGGCATGATCTCCAACGAGGGCACGGCGTTTCTCGTCGGCCCCGAACGCGTCATGACCGCAGCACACGTGGTCGCCGGATCGGGTGACATCACCGTGGACGTCGCCGGGAACCGGCTGCCCGCGAGCATCGTGGTCTGTGACCCCGAGCAGGACGTCGCCGTTCTCGACGTGCCCGGCCTGGGCGGGGCGGGCCTCTCCTTCGAGCACCGTTCCGGAGCCGGGAGCGGCCAGCCGGCGGCCATCATCGGCTACCCCGGCTACCAGGACCTCACCCTCGAGCCGGCGCGCATCCGCGAGCGGGAGGACTGGCAGTCCAGCGACATCCGCGGTGACGGCCGCTACGAGCACGACACCTACACCGTGCGCGGGCACGTCTCCGGCGGCGACTCCGGCGGGCCGGTGGTCGACGACCACGGGCGGGTGCTCGGCATGGTGGTGGCGGTGTCGCGGGTCTACGACGACAACGCCTACGCGCTCACTGCAGACCAGGTCGCGGGCGCGCTGGCGGTGGGCCGCACGGCCGAGCCCGGCGCAGCCGACCGCTGCGGCTGATCGCGCGTCAGCGGGCTCAGCGGTCGAGCCGCACACTCTCCTTGCCGACGTTCTGGGCGACATCCATGATCGTCGCGTCGAGCAGCTCGTGGGAGAGCGCGGCCAGGGCCCGGCAGGCGGCGAGCTCGTCACCGATCTCCGGTATGTCGACGTCGTCCGGGTTGCGGCGGGCCCGGCCACTGTGCTGAAGCTCGGCGCCTGCGTCGGTCTTCAGGACAGCAACGGCGTTGGTGTGGTCGTCCTCCTCGAAGATGTTGATCTCGACGTGCCAGGTCCTCGTGTGCATGACGCGCTCCTTCTCGTCGGTGCTCCGTGCTGGATGGGGGCACCGCACCGGCGCCGGGTGGGACTGTCCTTCCTCTGACTACGTTGCGCCCACCGGGCACACCTGGAGAAGGCCCGAAGGGCCTGTTACCGCGAGGGCGCTCAGCCGGCCTTCCGCTCGGCCGCGTCCTGCAGGGCGCGGGTCCCCGGCAGCCTCGCGGCAGCCCACGGAGATGTCATGCGCCCCGCACGCACGTCGGCCGAACCTGCGTGCAGAGTGCATGACAAGTTCCGAGCCGCTGATGCCGAGGTGGTCTCGAGATGGTCGCTCCGCGGCCACCGGGGCCGCGTAACTCCCGGTCGTCGCCTGTCGTTTGGCAGACGACGTCGATTCGGGGAGGCAGTCCGATGACCGGTGGGATCACCAGGCGCCGTCTGCTCCAGGGAGCAGGCGTGGGCGCGGGGCTGGCCGCCGTACCGGCCGTGCCGTCGTGGGCGAGAGGGGCGCGGCCGGGTGCCGTCAGTGCCGAGACGCTGTGGTCCTGGAACGAGAAGGTGGCCTCCTTCGGCTGCCGGCTCACCGGCACCCCCGCGCAGAGCAGGTATGTCGACTGGCTGGCCCACAAGCTCGAACGGACCGGCCTGCGGGTGCGCCGCGACCGGCTGACCTTCACCCGCTGGGCGCCGAAGCGGTGGAGCCTCACGATCGAGGGCAAGCCGGTCGACCTCGCTTTCTACTTCCCGTACTCGGGGGTGACGCCGCCGGCCGGGCTCACCGCGCCCCTGGTGTACGTCGGGCCGAGTCCGGTCGACACCGCGGGCTTCGCCCCGGCTGCCGGGAAGATCGCCGTGGTCGACGTGCCCACCCCGCCGCTGCCGGTCTTCGGCGTCTTCCCCGAGCTGGGCCGCTACAAGCCCGACATGGTCTCGCCGGACCCGCTGGTCCACGCACCGTGCATCAACGACATCGCGCTGGCCCCGCTCCTGCAGCAGGCCGGCCAGGCGGGGGTCCTCGGCGTGGTGTGCATCCGGACGGGCGTGAGCGACGCCCTCGCGGAGGACCAGTACTCGCCGTTCACGACGCCGTACCAGGACTGCCCCGCGGTCTGGGTCGGGCCGACGGCCGGTCAGGAGGTCCGCGACCGGGCCATCGCCGGCGCGACGGCCACGCTGGTCCTGGACGCCGACATCACCAAGGGTGCCGCGACGGACACCATCTGGGGGGTCCTTCCGGGCACCGACCCCAAGGAGGCGGTCGTCGTCAACACCCACAGCGACGGTCCGAACCTGGCGGAGGAGAACGGCGGACTGGGCCTCCTTGCGCTGGCACGTGAGTACGCCGCCGTACCTCGGTCGAAGCGCCGCCGGTCGCTGGTCTTCCTGGCCACGACCGGCCACTTCCAGCTGCCGCAGTTCGCGGTCGGGCAGGGCCAGTCGGCGAGCCGCTGGATCGCCGACCACCCCGAGCTCATCGACGGCACGAAGCTCAAGACGGTCGCGGCGCTGACCTTGGAGCACCTCGGCTGCCGCGAGTGGCTCGACGACGAGACCACGCAGAGCTACGGCCCGACCGGCCGCAAGGACGTCGCCTACTGCTTCACGACGACCAGCACGATGAAGGACCTCTACCTGGGCTCGTGCGTCGGCACCGCCAACAACCGCACCATCGCCGCGCAGCCGGCATTCCAGTTCGGCGAGGGCCACGACTTCACCGCCGAGGGCATCCCGGGGATCGCGCTGATCCCGGCCCCGACCTACCTCGTCGCGGCCCCCCGGAACGGGGGACTGGAGCGGCTCGACCGGCGCTACATGCACGGGCAGGTGCGCGCCTTCTCCAACGCCCTCCGCAGGTTGGACGCCACCCCGACGTCCCGGCTGGGCACTCCCGCACCGAGCGCGTGACCTGCGCCTGAGCAGCGAGAGGCCCCCTCCCACCACGGGGATGGGAAGGGGCCCTGCGGGGAACCGAGCAGGATTCCGCGGACGGTGCAGCTTGGACGAGCCGATACGCCCCGCCGGCGCCGGGGTGCTGTCACGGTGCCGGGGGAGGCGGCTCGCAGACCGGTGAGTACCCTGCCACGCGCGGCGCAAACGGGGGAGCTACCGCTCTCCTTCGAACCGGACGGGCGCGTCGACGTCCAGGCCGTCGAACACGGAGGTGTGGTTGGCCTCCTCGATCACGGTGCGCACGTGCTCGCGGTCCACGTCGCCTCCCTCGGGTCCGGAGATGAGGACCCGCTGCTGGCCGCGGTCCGAGTCGGGCTCGGCCTGGTACCCGGCCGAGCGGAGCGCCGCGATGAGCGGGGCGGTGTCCTGGCCCTCCGCGGGGCGGTATCGCAGCGCCCGCTCCGGCGGCATCGCCTTCCCGGCGTCCCCCGCCACGCCGGACCTGCCCATCGACCGGAAGAACAGGAAAGCGCCGGCGAGGACGACGACGACCCCCAGGATGATGGCGGCTTGCGGCATCTCGCACTCCTTCTCTGCTGGCTGCGGCGACTCGGGCGCGAGCCGCCGTGTTGAGGCTTACCCGAGTACGCGTCGCGGTCATGCAGTCCTGCACGGCGCTCCTCAGCAGCGCCGCGGCGCGTCCATCCAGGCCAGCACGGCCTTGCCGTCACGGGCGATCGCCGCCAGTCCGCTGCGCTGCCGAGAAAGTACGGCGAGGCAGCGCTCGCGTCGTTGCCGCACCGCGTCGTGCCAGGGCAGGACGGTGATGGCGCCGCACCGGCGTGCTGCGGCCGCGACGTCCGGGTCCACGCCGGCCGGGGCGGCCTCGGCCACCAGCAGGTACAGGTCGGCCGAGCGCGCGCGGCCCGGACCGTTCGCCAGCACCGGCCGGATGTACTCGTAGGCCGCGTGCACCGGTCGGCCGGCCAGGTCGACGGCCGTCGTGGCCTCCTGGGCGCACGCCGCGACGGCCCGCTCCTCGCGCGCCCGGACGCTGCGGTCCACGAGGAAGCCGGCGACGGCGAGGACGAGACCCAGGGCGAGCAGCACCACGCGCAGCCGACGGGGCGGCCTGCGCCGTCGCTCGTCGCCGAGCTCGAGGAGCTCCGGCTCCGTCAACGGTCGGTGGCGCTCTTCTTGGCTGCGGTCTTCTTCGTGGTCGCCTTGCGTGTCGTGGTCTTCTTGGCGGGCGCGGGCTCCGACTCGGCGGGACGGCGCTTCTTGAGCCGCACCCAGAGCTGGCCCCGGCCGCCCTGCCCGACCACGGACTTGGTCTCGACGAACGGCTGCGCCTTGACGAGGTCGCTGAGCTTGCCGAAGCCGTAGCTCCGCGAGTCGAACGACGGGTCGGTGCGGTTCAGGTGGTTGCCGAGCGCGCTCACGGAGGCCCAGTCCTCGTCGTCGGTGTCGACCTTGTTGAGCGCCTTGGTCAGCACGCTCTGGATCGGCCGCGGCTGGTCCTCCTTGCTGCCCTCGTCGGAACCCTGTTCGGAGCGCTGGGCGGTCGCGTCGTCACCGGCCAGCACCTCGAGGAACACGAACTTCTCGCAGGCCTCGCGGAAGGCCGCGGGGGTCTTGCGCTGCCCTACGCCGATGACCCGCTTGCCTGCCTCGCGCAGCCGCATCGCCAGCGGCGTGAAGTCGCTGTCGCTGGAGACGATCGCGAAGCCGTCGACGTTGCCGGAGTAGAGGAGGTCCATGGCGTCGATGATCAGGGCCGAGTCGGTGGCGTTCTTGCCCGAGGTGTAGGCGAACTGCTGCTGCGGGGAGATCGCGTTGGCCAGGAGCACGTCTCGCCAGCCGCCGAGGTGCGGGTTGGTCCAGTCGCCGTACGCCCTCTTGACGGTGATCGTGCCGTAGGCCGCCAGCTCCTCGAACATCTCCTTGACGAGCTTGGACGAGGTGTTGTCGGCGTCGATGAGGACGGCGATGCGGGTGCTGTCATCGGTCATGCGAGGCGGCTCCTCGGTAGGGGTCTCCCTCGTATCCTGCCCGCTCGGGTCACACGACGATGAGCGGCGTCTCCACGGACTTGTCGCTGCGCAGCCGCCGGTCGAGGACGGCCTCGAGCCGCCAGTCGACCTGCGCGTACGGATGCGACGATGTCGGGCCCGAGCGCGGCACCTGGATCGCGAAGGGAATCTCCTGCCGCTGCCCCGGCCGGAACTCCGCCTTGCCACCGAGGACCACCTCGGCCACCTGCTCGTCGCGGGTGATCCGGGAGACGTCGCTGTAGAAGAAGGACATCGTCAGGCTGCCGGAGTAGACGTCGTAGTCGTTGATCGCCTGCGCCAGGAAAGTGACCCGGCGGTGCAGCCGGACGGCGACCGACCGCGCCTTCACCTCGTCCGGCACGTCGATGACGAGCCGGCCCTGGACGGCGCCCCCCTCGGCGACGGCGGTCGGGATCCCGGAGAGGGTGAGCCCGTCGTCCGTGCCGTCGTTCTGCCGGGTCGCCGGCACCCGGTCGATCGGCACGCGGACCTCGAAGGGCACCCGCTCGACCACGTCGATGCCGTGCTCGCGGTCGATGCGGGCCCACGCCTCCCAGGTCACGATGTCGCCACTCGTCGGCTGCACGTGGCTGGGGAGGAAGATCTTCACCACCTGCTCACCCGTACGCAGCTCCACCGGCTGCCCGTGCTCGTAGACCTCGACGTCGCGCCACACCTCGCGGGTCACGACGTCGTCGTCGGCGTCGCGGTCCCGCTCCTCGACCAGGTAGCGGCCCGTGCACGTCACGCCGGCCACCAGGCTGCGGGCCCTCTCGTCCAGCCCGTCGACCACGACGATGCGCACCGTCATCTCGGCGCCGGGTCCGGCCTCGCGCGGCTCGACGTACACCTGGATCTTGCCCCCGCTCCGGCCCTGGAGCCGGTCCATGATTCCCATGAGGGCATGCCTACCAGGGCACGGTGGCCTGGAGGACCGCTTCGTCGAGCGCGTCGGTGCGGAACCTGGTGACCTGCTGGTACTCCGGGTCGGCGACCATCTGGCTGAAGGCTGCTCGCGAGGGATAGCGCACCAGGAGTACGGCGTCCCACGACTGGCCCTGCTCCGCGACCAACGGCGTCGAGCCGTCGCCGGCGTACAGCACCTCCGCGCCGTACTTCGGCAGGAACGTCTCCGAGAGGGCAGCTGCGTAGCGGTCGTAGAGCTCCCGTCCGCCGTCCTTGAACCGCAGGAGGTTCAGCATCACGACGGGTCCGCCGGGGTCGTCCGCGAGGTACTGCTTCAGGTCCTTGCCACGAGGGTCGACAGCCATGGACGGATCCTCGCACGCGGCGCTCGGTGGTTCATCAGGTGCGGGTCGCCAGGAGCGTCCACCCGGAGCCCGCCCCCGGTACAGCCGCCACCCTTCAGGTCACTGACCACGTGACCGGCCATGTACAGCCGGGAGTAGTCGATCTCGGACTCCCACCAGCGGTAGTCGGGGTCCTCGGCCGCGAGCTTGTGGCCGAGCGGGGAGACGGTCGAGTCCGGGAAGGGCGGCGGGGACGGGTCCGCCTCGATGGGCGCCACGTGCGGCTGGCCTCCACCTCGTGGCGCACCCACACGCGGGTGGTCTCGCGCACGAAGTCGACGTCGGAGATGGCCACGCTGGTCGGCTCGATGCGCAGACGCTCCCGCAGCTCGGCCCGCACGCTGTCGAGGTCACGGCAGACGGTGTCCAGCGTCAGTCGCATCGTGCGGGTCGTCAGGCCGAAGAGGCCGACGTTCAGCGCGCTGAAGACCAGCGACATCTCCGGGGCGGCCAGCCTGCGCCGGCAGAGCCCGCCGATCAGAAGCAGCATCGTGAGCACGTCGAGCCCGAGCCGGCCGACGACGGCGAGCCCGGGATCCAAGCCCTGGGGAAGGAGCGGTCATGCGCGAGCGGTACGAACGGCACAAGACGGCAACGTGAACATCTTGGGGCCCTTCGCCCTTCATGTTCCGGACAGGTTGCGTGCCTACGTTTGATGCATGAGCACGCAGCTCACCGGCCGGGCGCCCGACGCCGGCCGCGCCGAGCCGCCGCCCGAGGTTCCGGCCCGACACATGGGGCCGTGGCTGCGGCGGCACAGCGTGCTGCTCGCCGTGCTCGCGACGCTCGGCACCCACCTCCTCTACGTCACCCGCTGGCTCGGCGACGACGAGGGTGGGTTCACGATGGTTGCCCACTTCTGGAGGGACCCGGGCGCCTACCTCTACGGCCCGCTCTGGGTCGACCGGCCGCCGGGGCTGATCGCCGTCTTCGCACTCGCCGACGCGCTCGGACCCTTCGGACCGCGACTGGTCGCGAGCGCAATGGCGGTGGTCGCCGTACTCGCCGCGGCGGACGCTGCGCGGGTCCTCGCCGGTCCGCGTGCCGCTCGATGGACGGCGTGGGCCGGCTTCGCGTTCTACTGCTCCTCGCTTCTGTCGGCCCAGGTCCTCAACGGCGAGCTGGTCGCGTCCACGTTCGTGCTGCTCGCCATCGCCGCCACGCTGCGCACCGACCGGATCGCCCGCACCCGGTCGGGCGTCTGGCGCCTCGGCCTCGCAGCAGGGGTCGCGGCAGCGCTGGCGGCGCTGATGAAGCAGAGCTTCGTCGACGGGATCGCCTTCGGCGTCGTGCTCCTGGGGCTGCAGATGGTCCGCGGACGCGGTTCGCGCCTGACCTCCTCCGGTCTCGCGGCCTTCGTGACCGGAGCCTCTCTCAGCCTGGCGGCCGTCGCCGGGTGGGCTGCGTCGCTGGGGAAGCTCGACGACCTCGTCTACGCCGTCGGCGGCTTCCGCTTCGACGCCGCCCAGGTTCTCGCTGCCTGGTCACCGGCTGCTCCGATGCACCGGCTCCACGGGCTCGTGCTGCTGTTCCTCGTCACCGGCTTGGGGCTGCTGCTCGCGACCTCGGTCGTGGCGGCATGGCCGTCCCTGCGTCATCCGTCGCCGACGACCTGGGCGTTCGCCGCCTTGGCGGCCGTGGAGGTCGTCGGGATCGCGGCCGGCGGCAGCTACTGGTCCCACTACCTGATCGGGCTCGTGCCGGTGACGGTCCTGGCCGCGGGCGTCCTCGGCGCGGGGCGCAGACCTCGCTCCCGGTGGTCGCCGACCGGGTGGATCCGTCGGCTCGTGGTCGCAGCGGTGGTCGTCACCGTGGTCACCACCCCGGTCGCGGTCGCGGCCGTCCACCGGGAGCCGCCGGACGCGTACGTCGGCCGGTGGGTCGGCGCCTCCGCGCGCTCCGGAGACACCATCACCGTGCTCTACACGCACGCGAACGCCGCACAGGCCTCCGGGCTCAGGCCGGCCTACCCCTACGCGTGGAGCCTGCCCCTGCGCACGCTCGACCCGCACCTGGAGCTGCTGGTGGCCACTCTCGACGGGCCGCAGGCACCGACCTGGGTGGTGGAGTGGGACGACCTGCACTGGTGGGGCCTCGACCCCGGTCACCGGCTGGAGGCTGTGCTCACGTCCCACTACCGGGAGGTCGGGGAGGTCTGCGGCCACCCGGTGCTCCTCCACCGCGGCGTCGACCGCGAGCTCGCTCCCCGCCCCGACTGCTCGACGGCTCCGTAGGGTGACGGCGTGCGCGTTGTCGTGATCGACGACGAGGTGTCGGCGCACGCGGACGCCGCCGGAACGGCCGTCCTCGAGGTGCGCGACGAGGGGCCCGGCATCCCGCCGGGATTCGTCGACCGGGCCCTCGACCGCTTCGCCCGCCCGGACGAGAGCCGCACCACCCCGGGCACCGGGCTCGGCCTGTCCCTGGTCCGGGCGGTGGCCGAGGCCCACGGCGGCACGGCCTCGATAGCCGGGTCCTGCGTGACCCTGGCGTTCCCGGGCGGGTTCAGGGCAGAGGCCGCTGCACGAGCCCCGGCTTGACCTCCGAGACGCGGTACTGCTCACCACGCCCTGCTGCGCCCGCATGCGCGGCGACCAACCGCCGGGATCAGACGGCGGGCTTGTGGGCCGCCAGGAAGCGGGGGAGGTTGACCGTCGCGTTGTGCAGGTCCCGGACCGCCAGCACGCCGAGCTCGACCGCCTCCTGGGCGCAGCGGAAGCAGCCCAGTCGGTGGAAGTGCTGGGCAGTGGCGGGGCCGGCTGCCAGCTCGTGGCACAACGTCGTCGCGCCGGGCGCGCGCGGCGACCGGGCAGCGGCAAGGTGGATCGCGGTTCCCTGCGTGGAGTTCACCGGGGTCAGAACCGGGGGGGCGCCGTCCGTGGCCATGAGGCCTGTCTACGGTCCGGCTGCCATGCCGACCAGAGCCGATCGACCCACCGGATCAGGACGTGTCGGCACTCGTCCACGCGTACACTTGCCAAACCTTGTTCACGATCAAGCAGGCCGCGCGCATGACCGGCGTCCCCGAGCCGACGCTCCGCACCTGGGAGCGGCGGTACGGCGTCGTCACGCCCCTGCGGACCGAGGCCGGCTACCGGATCTACAGCAACGAGGCGATCGCCGTGCTCGCGGCGATGCGCAAGCTCGTGGACGCCGGCTGGTCGCCGGCGGAGGCCGCCCGGGCCGTTCGCGAAGGCACGGTCCCGACCTCGGGGCCGCCCGTGCCGTTGCTCGAGGAGGGGCTGCGGCCACCGGCGGACGGCGGCAACGCCGCCTCCTACATGGAGCAGTTCCTGGCGGCCGCTGCGCGGATGGATCTCGGCGCCATCGAGGAGAGCCTCGACCGAGGCTTCTCGATCGGCAGCTTCGAGCACGTGCTGGACGCCTGGCTCTTCCCGACGCTGATCGCCCTGGGAGAGGGGTGGGCGCGCGCCGAGATCGACGTGGCCGGCGAGCACCTCGCCAGCCACGCGGTGCTCCGCCGCCTGTCCGCGGCCTTCGACGCGGCCGGCAGCAGGTCGCGAGGGCCGGCCGTCGTCGTGGGGCTGCCCCCGGGGAGCCGGCACGAGCTCGGCGCGCTCGGGTTCGCGACCGCGATCCGCCGGCGAGGTCTGGACGTGCTCTACCTGGGCGCCGACGTCCCGGCCACGAGCTGGGCGGCGGCCGTCCTGGGTCACGCCGCCCGGGCAGCGGTGCTGACGGTCGTGACTCCCGCGGACCGTCCCAGTGCGGTCGCAGCGTCCCGGCAGCTGCGCGCGCTGCACCCGGATCTGCTGGTCGCGTCCGGTGGTGCCTCGGGTGCCGGACTGGCCCACGGGGTGCGCTCGCTGCCGGAGTCGATCGCGGCGGCTGCGCAGGAGCTCGACCGGCTGCTGCCCTGACGCGGGTCAGTCGACGATCTGCTCGATCGCCTCGGTGACCGGGGTGCTGCCGCCGACGAGGTTCCACTGCCTCCCGACGGTCCGGGGGTCGTCCAGGACCGTCGCGATGACGGCTGCCACGTCGGCGCGGGTCACGTCGCCGCGGGCGACGTCCTCGCCCAGCGCCACGAGCCCCGTGGCCGGGTCGTCGGTCAGCCGGCCGGGCCGGATGACGGTCCAGTCGAGGTCGCTCGACCGCAGCGCGGCGTCCGCGTCGCGCTTGGCCTCCGCGTAGGCGCGCCAGACCGGGGCGGCGTCGTCGGGAAGCGGGTCGTCGACGCTGATCGCCGAGAGCTGGACGAACCGCCGGATGCCGGCGCGTTCGGCTCCGGCGGCCGACTTCAAGGAGCCCTCCAGGTCGACGGTGCGCTTGCGCTCGATGTTGCCGTCGGGGCCACCACCCGCTGCGAAGACCACAGCGTCGCAGCCCTCGAACGCCGCGGCGAACGCGTCCGCGTCCTCCTGCTCGATGTCGAGCAGCCGCACCTCGGCGCCTCGTGCCTCGAGCTCGGGCCGGTAGGCCTCCTTGCGGACCAGCGCGACCGGGGTGCGCCCCGACCGGCTCAGCTCCGAGAGGAGGTGCTGGGCGACCTGACCGTGGCCGCCGACGACGGCGATTCGACTCGTGGATCGGCTCATGTTGTCGACCGTACGGGGTGACGCAGATGACTCGCCCCCGGGTGGGTGTCGCGGCCCGTCCTTCGGCACACTGGCGCTTGATGGACGACGAGCGCAGAGAGACCTACAAGACCCTCGATCTCGCCCTCCGGGTCGGCGAGATGCTGCTGTCCAACGGCGCGGGTGCCGCCGACGTGACCGCGAGCATGCTGTCGGTGACGAACGCGGCCGGGCTCCGCCGGGTGACCGCGGACGTGACGTTCACCCAGCTGACCCTGACCCACCAGCCGACCCTCGACGAGCCGGCCAGCATCCTGATCCGCCGGGTCACCCACCGGGAGATCGACTACGAGGACCTGACCCTGGTCGACCACCTGGTCCGCGACCTGCTCCAGGGCCGTGTCGCCCGCGACGACGCGCGCGACCAGCTGAACCGCCTGGCTTCGTCCGGGCACCGTCGCCCGCGCTGGGCGGTGACGGTGGGGTGGGGCGTCATGGGCGGGGGCACGGCGATGCTGCTCGGTGGCGGCGTCGTGGTGACCAGCCTCGCATTCGTCGCCGCGGTCGGCATCGACCGGACCCAGCGTGCCTTGTCGCTCCGTCGGCTCCCCGGCTTCTACCAGCAGGTCGCCGGCGGGTTGCTGGCCACGATGGTGGCCGTCGCCGCGGCGGCCCTCGGTCTCGGGGTCCAGCCGTCGCACGTGGTGACCGCGGGGATCATCATGCTGCTGGCCGGGATCGGGTTCATGGGCGCCACCCAGGACGCGCTGGCCGGCTTCCCGATCACCGCGGGCGCCCGGATCCTCGAGGCGATGCTCGCGACCGTCGGCGTCATCGCGGGCGTCAGCGGGGGGCTGGCCCTGGGTCGGGCGCTCGGCGTCCACCTCGGCCGGTTCGAGCCGGGCGCCACCGCCCTGTCACAGGCGTCGGTGATGACCCTGGGGGCCGCGATCGGCGCAGCGGCGTTCGCCTTCTCGTCGTACGCCCCCCTTCGGTCCCTGCTGCCCGTCGCGCTGGTCGCGGCGTTCGGCACGGTGGTCTACCTCGCCGTCCTCAGCGTCGGGCTGGGCGCCGGCTGGGGAGCCTCGTGCGCGGCGATCGTCGTCGGGGCGGTCAGCTACGCGGTGGCCGGCCGGATCCTGGTCCCGCCCCTGGTGGTGGTCGTGCCCGCCGTCGTGCCGCTCCTGCCGGGTCTGGCGATCTACCGGGGGCTGGCCCTGCTCACCGAGGGGGAGAGCGGGATGCTCGAGCTGGCGACCGCCGGTGCCACCGCGGTCGCCCTGGCCTCGGGGGTGATCCTCGGGCAGTACGCCGCGCAGCCGCTCAAGCGGGAGGCGCGCCGCCTGGAGACGCGGCTCGCTGGTCCGCGCCTCGTCGGTCCGCTGCGGGCGCGCGCGGCTCGCCCGGCTCGCTAGACCACACGCATGGACGGCCCTCGTTCCGGGTAGGGGCGCGGCGAGGACCGCAGACCACGAGACGGGCCTTGACGCACTCAGTAAACATCTGTTCACTGAGTGACTTCGGGACCAAGTACCTATGACCTCCGGGGGCGCCGATGGCAGTCAGCACGAGCATTCCGTGGGAACGCGTGAGGACGATGGGGTCGAGGCTCACCACCCCGTTGCACCCTGACGACTACCTCGTCCCTGGTCAACCCGCTGTGGACCGCGCGCGAGCTGCGCGGACGCGTCGAGAAGGTCATCCCGGAGACCGACGACGCCGCCACCCTGGTGATCCGGCCGGGCTGGGGCTGGCGCTACGACCACTAGCCCGGGCAGTACGTCGGCATCGGCATCCAGGTCGACGGCAAGTTCCAGTGGCGCTCCTACTCGGATCAGCTCGCCGCCCAGGCGCTCGGGCGCGCACCATCGCGATCACGGTGCGGGCCATGCCCGAGGGGCTGCTGTCCTCGCACCTGGTCAACGGGCTGGCGCCCGGGCACGATCGTCCGGCTGGCGCTGCCCGAGGGCGACTTCGTGCTGCCCGACCCGCCGCCGGAGAAGGTGCTGTTCCTCGTCGGCGGCAGCGGCGTCACCCCGGTGATGTCGATGCTGCGCACGCTGGACCGGCGCGGCACCATGCCCGACGTCGTCATGCACTACTCCTCGACGAACGCCGAGCGGATGATCTTCCGCGACGAGCTCGAGAAGCTCGCCGAGAAGCACGAGCGGCTTCACCCTGCACCAGCAGCACACCGACACCGACGGGATGCTCGACCTCGACGGACCTCGACGACGTTCTGCCCGGACTGGAAGGAGCGCGAGACGTGGGCCTGCGGTCCCGGCGCCGATGCTCGACGCGATCGCCGAGCACTGGGACGAGGCCGACCTCGAGGACCGGCTGCACCTCGAGCGGTTCTCGCTCGCGCTGGGCGACAGCGACGCCGAGGGCGGCGTCATCACCTTCCAGAACTCCAGCAAGACCGCCGAGGTCGACGGGGCCACCACCCTGCTCGAGGCCGGTGAGGAGGCCGGCATCGGCATGCCCTACGGCTGCCGCATGGGCATCTGCCACACCTGCACGCTGACCCTGGTCAAGGGCGCGGTCAAGGACCTGCGCAACGGCGAGGAGTTCACCCAGCCCAACGAGCAGATGCAGACCTGCGTCACCGCCGCCGATGGGCGACTGCACGCTCGACATCTGATCCGAGACCCGACACCGACCACCACGACCACCGTCAGGAACGGGAGAGCCATGGCCATCTCGGACGTCAAGGAATACACCCACCTCACCGAGGACGAGGTCGAGCAGATCGGCCGCGAGCTCGACGCGATCCGCGCCGAGATCGAGGAGTCGCGCGGCGACGCCGACGCGGCGTACATCAACCGCCTGATCAAGATCCAGCGCGGGCTGGCCGCGGCCGGCCGCGTCGACGCTGCTGTTCACCAACAAGAAGCCGGCGCTGGGTCGCCGGCGCCTCCATGCTGGGCGTCGCGAAGATCCTCGAGAACATGGAGATCGGCCACAACGTCATGCACGGCCAGTGGGACTGGATGAACGACCCGGAGATCCACTCCAGCAACTGGGAGTGGGACACCGCGCAGCCGGCCGAGCAGTGGAAGCACTGCCACAACTACGTGCACCACCAGTTCACCAACGTGCTCGGCCACGACAACGACATCGGCTACGGCGTGCTGCGGATGGCGCGCGAGCAGAAGTGGCACCCGGTCAACCTGGGCCAGCCGGTCTACAACGCGATGCTCGCCGCGCTGTTCCAGTGGGGCGTCGCGCTGCACGACCTCGACGTCGAGCGGATCCGCAAGCTGGCAAGAAGGATCCCAAGGAGATGAAGCGCCAGCTCAAGCAGATCGGGCGCAAGGTCCGCCGACAGGTCGCCAAGGACTACGTCGTCTACCCGGCGCTGAGCGGGCCGAACTGGAAGACGACCATGACGCGCCAACGCGACCGCGAACCTGATGCGCAACCTGTGGTCCTACATGATCATCTTCTGCGGCCACTTCCCCGACGGAGCGGTGCACTTCACCGAGGAGGAGATCGAGGACGAGACCCGCGCGGAGTGGTACCTGCGGCAGATCCTCGGCTCGGCCAACTTCACCGGCGGGCCGCTGCTGCACATCATGTCGCGGCAACCTCGGGCTTCCAGATCGAGCACCACCTCTACCCGGACCTGCCCAGCAACCGCTACCCGCAGATCGCGGAGCGCGTGCAGGCGCTGTGCGCAGAAGTACGACATCCCCTACACCACGGGGCCGCTCCACCGTCAGTACGGCCAGACGCTGCGCACGATCATGAAGCTGTCGCTGCCGAACCACATGACCAAGGACAAGAACCCGACGCAGCCCGAGCGGTCCGACACCGCGGACAGCTACGAGCGGGACCTGCGCCGCAGATCCGACGCCGAGAGGCCCGCACGGCGCACCGAGCTCGGCGGCTGGTCGCGGGGCGGCAAGCGACGGGCTCACGACTGACGTGGACCCGGCACCACGCTCCTTCACCGAGCTCCCGCTGGACGAGGAGCTGGGCTCGCCGGTGCCGTTCGCGTGCGGCACCGGCGAGCCCGGCGCTCCGGCCTCCGCGCGCGAGCTCGACCACCGGCGGGTGACGCAGTGTGCGCTGAGCCGTGTCTGCGGGGTGTGCGGGTCCGGTCTCGGCCGGCCCATCGCCTTGCTGGGCAGCCCGGAGGAGGAGGCGCGCAACGCCTTCCACTTCCCTCCCGCGCACCTGGAGTGCGCCGAGCGTCTCCTCGACGTGTACGCCGAGGTGCGCGGCTCGGTCCTCGGCCAGCGTGACCCGTTCGACGCGTGGGTGATCGTCACCACCGGCGGGTTCGAGTACGTTCGGGCCAGGCGGGAGGACGTCGACCGGCGGGCGACCTTCGAGCCGAACTCGCTGCTGGAGGCGCGGCGCGTGAGCTGAGAGGCGGCGGTGGGATGCAGCTCGACATCCAGCTGGACGCCCGCCCCGATGCCGTCGGCGCACGGGCGCGCGCACTCGCCTCGACCGGTGTCGACGGCCTGTTCACCTTCGAGGGTCCGCACGACGTCTTCGTGCCCCTGGCCGTCGCCGCGCCGGAGGTCGAGGTCGACCTGATGACCAACGTGGCGATCGCACTGCCGCGCAGCCCGATGCACCTCGCCCACACGGCGTACGACCTGCAGCTGCTCTCCCGCGGACGGTTCCGGCTCGGGCTCGGCTCGCAGATCCGGCCGCACATCGAGAACCGGTACGGCGCCACCTGGGACCGGCCGGCCGCCCGGATGCGCGAGATCGTCCTTGCGGTGAAGGCGATCCTCACCGCCTGGCAGGACGGCACGCCGCTGGACTTCCGCGGCGAGTTCACCCGGCACACGCTCATGCCCCCGACGTTCGTGCCCGGCCCCAACGAGTACGGCGTCCCGCCGGTGCTCATGGGTGCCCTCGGACCGGTGATGACCAGGACGGCCGCCGAGGTCGCCGACGGCCTGCTCGTGATGCCGTTCAACAGCCGGCGGCACCTCGTCGAGCGCACCCTGCCGGCGGTCGAGGAAGGGCTGGCGCGTGCGGGCCGGGACCGTGCCGACTTCCAGGTGCAGCCCCAGGCCGTCGTCGCCATGGGGCGCACGGATGCGGAGCAGGAGGCTGCGTCGACCGGCGTCCGCCGGCTGCTCGCCTTCTACGGCTCCACACCGGCGTACCTCCCGGTGCTCGAGGTGGCGGGGTGGGAGGCGGTGCAGCCGGAGCTGAACCGGCTGTCGAAGCGCGGCGCGGTGCAGGAGATGACCGAGCTGGTGACCGACGAGATGCTGGAGACCCTCGCCGTGCGCGGCACGCCCGAGGAGTGCGCGGCGGAGACCCGTCGGCGGTTCGGTGACGTGGCGGACCGGGTCTGCGCCTACTTCCCCGGGTACGACGCCCCGCTCGACCAGGTCCGCGACCTGGCCGCAGCCCTCGGCGCCGGCGCGGAGCCGGACGCCACCTAACATCGGGCCCATGGCCGCCAAGCAGACCGAAGCCGTCGACCGTTACCGCAGACACATCGCCGCGGAGTGGGATGCCGCCGCCCTCTACACCGGGCTCGCCGAGCTGAGCCGGGGGCGGCGCAAGGAGGTGCTCAGCGAGCTGGCGGAGATCGAGGAGAAGCACGCCGCCTTCTGGTGCGACAAGATCGTCGAGAACGGCGGCACCGCCCCGCAGCGGGAGGAGTTCGAGCCGAGCCGGCGGACCCTGTCGCTGCTCGAGACCGCGCGGCGCTACTCCACCGACCTGGTGCTGCCGATCGTGGAGCAGGACGAACGGGACGCCGTCGACGACTACAACGCCGAGCCGGACGCGCCGGACTTCATGCTCGAGGACGAGGCGGGGCACGCCCGGGCGCTCGCCGAGCTGCTGCGCGACGACGTGAGCCCGAGCGGAGGCGGACCCGGGTCGGAGACGCAGGAGCCGTGGCACCGCACGGACAAGTCGGGGACGCTGCGCGCCGGCATCTTCGGCATCAACGACGGGCTGGTCAGCAACACCGCTCTGGTGATGGGCTTCGCCGGGGCGGGGGCGGGACAGGACACCGTGCTGCTGGCCGGTCTCGCCGGGCTGCTGGCGGGTGCCTTCTCCATGGGGGCGGGTGAGTACATCTCCATGGCCAACCAGCGCGAGGCCTTCGAGCGGGAGATCAAGCTCGAGCGGGAGGAGCTGGAGCTGCACCCCGAGGACGAGCAGCGCGAGCTCGAGCTCATCTACGAGGCCAAGGGGCTGGACCGGCAGGTGGCCGCCGAGGTCGCGGCCCGGGTGATGAAGGACCAGGACGTCGCCCTCGACACGATGGCCCGCGAGGAGCTGGGCCTCGACCCCGACGAGCTCGGGTCGCCCTGGGGTGCTGCGGTGTCCAGCTTCTTCGCCTTCTCCCTCGGGGCCGTGCTGGTGGTGCTGCCCTACCTGGTCACCGGCGGCGGGGTCGCCTTCGCGATCGCCGTCGTCCTGGCTCTCGCGGCGCTGGCCACGGTGGGCGGCGTGATGGCCAGGCTCAACGGCCGGGCGCCGGGGCGGGGGATCCTCAGGCAGCTCGTGGTCGGGGTCGCCGCGGCCGGAGCGACGTACGTCTTCGGTGCGCTGTTCGGCGTCACCGTCGGCTGAGCAGAGCCTCCGTCGAGGTCGGGCGGGTGAGCGAGCGCTCCGGCGCACGCTGACCCGCCCGACCCGGCCGGTTGCACGGCACCGTCGTGACGTTGACCGTCCACCGCGCGACGCGGGCCGGTGCGCCGCCGTAGTGGGTGATGTCGGAGCAGCGCACGGACACGACCTCGCCCGGAGGCACGCCGCCGTCGACGCCCACGAGTCCGTGCGACGTCCGGCGGACTCCGACGCAGTGCGCCTGGTAGATCAGCCCGTGCCGATCGAGGAATTGCGCGTCGACCCGGAGGTTGCTCGGCCAGGCGGGCGTGGTCCCTTGGTTGGCGGCACGGAAGGTGACCGTGCTTCCCTTCGGACCACGCCGGACCCTGATGTCGCTGAAGGTCCACGGATTCGTCGCCTCTCCCTGCCCGCGTGACGGCGCCGGTCGCAGGCCCGGCGCCGAGACGGGTGCCGCCTCGGTCCGACCGGCCTCCTCGTTCGGCTCGGGTGACCCGTGCCCCAGCCAGACTCCGAGGAGGACCACGGCGAGTACGCCGGCCGCGGCGGCCCGGACCCACCGCCGGCCCAGCAGGGTGCCGGTCCATCTCTCGAGAGCGCCGGGGTCGTGCCCGGTGCTGAGCACCTCCTCAGGAGGCCGCTCTGGGCGGCTCGGCTCCATCGGTCCACGTCACCACGGCCGGTGCGACCGGTCAACCCGCCGTCGCACGGCGATCCGACGAACCCAGCCCAGCCGCGGAGCCGAGCATCGGGCCGCCTCAGCCCGCGAGGTGGCCCCAGCGGTCGGCCAGCTCGGACCACGGGCCGGCGGCGGCGACCCGCCCCTCCACGAGCACCACGACCCGGTCCGCCTGGGCGAGGGCCGCCCGCTTGGAGGTGGCGCCGACGACGGTCGCACCGCGCTCGCGCAGGGTGGACCACAGCTCGATCTCCGTGGCTGAGTCCAGCGCCGAGGAGACGTCGTCGGCCAGCAGCAGCTCGGCGTCGCAGGCCAGCGCGCGGGCCAGGGCCAGCCGCTGGACCTGACCGCCGGAGAGCCGGACACCCCGGTGGCCGACCAGCGCGTCGGGTCCGCCGGCGGCTTGCGACGTCGCGGCTGCATCCGGGCGGCCTGCAGGGCCGGCATCACGGACCGGTCCGGGTGGTCGAGGCGCACGTTGTCGGTGAAGGTCCCGGAGAGCACCCGGGGCACCTGTGCGACGTGCGCGACCCGGCCGGGGCGCAGGAAGGTCTTCGGGTCGCCCACCGGCTCACCGTTCCAGCGGATCTCGCCGGTGCTGTGCACGAGCCCGGCGAGCGCGGAGAGCAGGCTCGACTTGCCCGGCCCCGACCTGGCCGAGGAGCAGCACGAGCTCGCGGGCCCGCACGGTGAGGTCCACGTCAGTCGCCCCGAGGGTGCCGTCGTCGTGCACGGCAGTCAGGCCGACCAGCTCGAGGCTGCGCAGTGGCTCGCGCGGCCCCGGGACGGGAGGCGGCGCGGAGCCGTGGACGAGGTCCACGTCGTCCGGCACCCGCATGAGGTCGCCGCCACCGGCCAGCCGGCTGGTGACCTGCATCCAGGCACGGGTGCCCGGCGCCTCGGTGACCACCGAGCCGGCCACCCGGCCGAACCAGTCGAAGCCGTTGACCGCGCCCGCCACCAGCAGCGCCGTGGCCAGCCCCCAGTGGCCGGTCACCAGCAGGGCCCAGGCGGCCACCACCCCGCACTGCACCATCACGATCGGCACCCCGTCGAGCAGCGCCTGGACCCGGTGCTCGCGGACCGCGGCGTCGACCCGGCCGGCGTCCACCGCCGCGCAGGTGCGCGTGCACGCTCGGCGTGGAGGCGGCCAGCTTGACGGTGCGCACCGAGTCCAGGGCCGACACCAGCGACCGGCCGAACCTCGCCCGGGCAGCGGCCGAGGCGGCGGCGGAGCGGCCGGCCACCCGCCGGCCCAGGGAGGACGCCAGCGCGGACGCCGTCATGACGGCCAGCAGCACGCCACCGGCGACCCAGCTGCGCGCGACGGTCGCGGTCACCGCGGCGATGGCGAGCCCGTTGACGAAGTCGACCCAGCGGTCGGCGTACCGCGCCAGCCGGTCGGCGTCCATCGTCCGCGCGACCGACCTCGCCCGGCGGCGTCCGCTCCAGGCGGTGCTGCGCCGTCTGGCCGAGCAGCACCGCGGACCGGACGCGCAGCATGACCGACGACCCACCACCGTGGGTAGCGGCGGAAGGCCTCGGCCAGCAGCAGCGGCGAGACCATGCAGCGACACCACGAGCGCGACGGTGAGCAGCGGTCGGGGTCGCCGCCGTGCTGCAGCGCGACGACGAGGTGGCCCCAGATCCAGCCGGTCAGCGCGCCGAAGGCCCCGGTGAGTGCGGGACACCAGGAACAGGGCGATGGAGACCAGGCCCCACCGCGGCTCGATGAGCAGAGCGCGAGACGGTCGCCCGGGCCAGGCTCGGGGACGCCTCGAGCAGCCGGGGGCGCCGGCGGCTCGCCCGAGCGTCGTGCGGTGCCGACCTGGCGTCGGTGCTGCTCTCCTGGTCGGCTCGCGGGTCGTCCGCCACCTCGGCGGCCGCCTCGAGCAGCGTGCGGAAGGGGCCGGGCTCGGCGGCCAGCCGGGCCCGCGAGCCGTGCTGGACGACCCGGCCCGCCGTCGAGCACCGCGACCTGCTCCGCACGCTCGGTCGTAGACAACCGGTGCGCCACCAGCAGACCGGTCCGGCCGGCCAGCAGGCGCTCGGCCGCACGGACGACCTGGGTCTCGGTGACCGGGTCCATCCGGGCGGTGGCCTCGTCGAGCACGACCACGCGGACGTCGCGGACGAGCAGGCGCGCGAACGCGACCAGCTGCTCCTCGCCCGAGGACAGCGTGGTGCCGCCCGGACCGAGCAGGGTGTCGAGGCCCGTCGGGCAGGCCGGCCACCCAGTCGTCGAGCCCGAGCTCGGCGACGGCCGCCTCCACCTGGACCCGCGGGGCACCGGCGCGAAGAGCGTGATGTTCTCCGCGAGGGTGCCGGCGATGATCTCGGTGCGCTGGGTGACCACCCCGACGGCCGAGCGCAGCTCGCTGCAGGTCGACCTCGAGCACGTCGACACCGCCGAGCAGCACCGATCCCGCGCTCCGGCTCCACCGCACGGGAGAGCAGGGAGGCCAGCGTCGACTTGCCCGACCCGGTCCGTCCGACGAGGGCGCAGGTGGTGCCGGCCGGGCACGTGCAGGTCGACGTGCTGGAGAGCGAAGCGGCCTTCCTCGTAGGCGAAGTGCAGGTCGCGGAACGAGACGTCGAGGGCGCCCTCGGGCAGCAGGTCGCCCGCCGACCGGCTCGCGGTCGGCGCCGAGCAGCCCGCGCAGCCGCAGCACCGCGCCGAAGCCGGCCTGCAGGTCGGGCAGGTGCCGCGCCATCATGTCGACCTGGCCGACGAAGGTCGTGGTCACCAGGAACAGCGTGACCAGGGCTGCGGTGCCGAGCCGGCCGCCGACTGCACGAGCGCCACCCCGACCAGCGCGGTGGCGGCCAGCACGCCGTGCAGCAGGCTGCCGGTGCGCCGGCCGATCCGGCTCTCGAGCCCCAGCACGATCGCGAACCGGGTGTGCACCGCGGACGCGAGCTCGGTGCAGCGTCGCACGACGTGGGCCTGGCCGAGACTGGCGCGCAGGTCGTCCCGTGCGGCGACACCTTCCTCGATCGCTGCGGCGTGATCGGTCCAGGCCGCCTCCTCCTCGACCTTGCGCGCCGAGACCTGGGGGAGAAGCGGGCGGACGACGGCCACGGCCGCCACGCCGCTCAGCGGGAACAGGACGAACGCCGGCCACCAGGTGGTTCCGGCGACGATCCACAACGGCCCGGACGCGAGCACCGTCCGGATGGCCTGCCAGGCGCTCTGCCGAAGCAGCGTGCCGACCTCGTGCGTGTCGTCGTCGACCCGGTCGAGGATCTCGCCGACGGACTGGTCGTTGAGCGTCGGGCAGCGGCTGGTGCATCGCCGCGTCGAGCAGGTCGGCGCGCAGCCGACCCTCCGCCCGGTCGACTGATCCGGCCCACAAGGTCCGTCCTGTGGTGTCGAGCACGGCTGCGCCGACGACGCAGAGCGGCGAGCAGCTCGACCAGTTTCGCCGTGGGGTGCTCGGCCAGGTGGCCGGCGACGAGGGAGCCGAGCGAGGTGCCGACTGCAGCGACCGCGCAGGCGACCAGCGCCCACACCGACACGCGGTTGCGCAGCCTGCGCCAGTCGACGGTGTGCGCCGGCCCGGTGGGCGGAGGCTGGACCGGGAGGACCCGCCGCGAGGCGAGCTGGGTGGAAGACATATCGCCATGAGGCTATGCCGGGGCACCGACAGAAGTCGCCCCGTTTTCCGGGGCCCCGGCACCCCCGGACGGCGGCGCGGGCAGGCGTAGCCCCTCATTCCGTGTGTGCCGGTTCCTCGGTCGTCTCAGGAGGACACAGGTGCACGGAACGACGCCGTGAGCCCGGGGAGCCGGTCAGCCGGCGGGGGTCTCCTTGGGGGCGTCGTGCGTGATCACGCGCGGGCCGCCGGCGGACCACTGCCAGTTGCGCACCTCGGGCATGTCCTCGCCGTACGCCCGCACGTAGCGCCGGTGCTCGATCAGCTTGTTCTTCAGCTGCTCCCGCGCGTGCCCGGCGACGCCCTGCAGCCGCGGCACCCGGTCGATGACGTCCATCGCCAGGTTGAACCGGTCGAGCTGGTTCATCACCGTCATGTCGAACGGCGTCGTCGTGGTGCCCTCCTCCTTGTAACCGCGGACGTGGAAGTTGTCGTGGTTGGTGCGGCGGTAGGTCAGCCGGTGGATCAGCCACGGGTAGCCGTGGTAGGCGAAGATCACCGGCTTGTCGGTGGTGAACAGCGAGTCGAAATCGGCGTCGGGCAGGCCGTGCGGGTGCTCCTTGTGGTCCTGCAGCCGCATCAGGTCGACGACGTTGACGAAGCGGATCCGCAGGTCCGGGAAGAAGCCGCGCAGGATCTCGACCGCCGCCAGCGCCTCCATCGTCGGCACGTCGCCGGCGCAGCCCATGACCACGTCGGGCTCGCCGCCGTCGTCGTTGCTGGCCCAGTCCCAGATGCCGATGCCCTTGGTGCAGTGGACGATCGCCTCGTCCATCGTGAGGTACTGCAGGGCGGGCTGCTTGCCGGCGACGATCACGTTGACGTACTGGCTTGCGAGCGCAGGCAGTGGTCGGCCACCGACAGCAGGCATGTTGGCGTCCGGCGGCAGGTAGACCCGGATGACGTCGGCCTTCTTGTTCACCACGTGGTCGATGAAGCCGGGGTCCTGGTGGGAGAACCCGTTGTGGTCCTGCCGCCACACGTGCGAGGTCAGCAGGTAGTTCAGCGAGGCGATCGGCCGCCGCCACGGGATGTCGTCGGTGATCTTCAGCCACTTCGCGTGCTGGTTGAACATCGAGTCGATGACGTGGATGAACGCCTCGTAGCAGGAGAACAGGCCGTGCCGACCGGTGAGCAGGTAGCCCTCGAGCCAGCCCTCGCAGGTGTGCTCGGACAGGATCTCCATGATCCGCCCGTCGTGCGCGAGGTGGTCGTCGTCGGGCACGATCTCGGCGTTCCAGGTGCGGTTGGTGACCTCCATGACGTCCTGCAGCCGGTTGGAGCTGTTCTCGTCGGGCGAGAAGAGCCGGAAGCTCGCCATGTTGCGCGCCATGACGTCCCTCAGGAACCGGCCGAGGACGCGCGTGGACTCCACGGCCCCGCTTCCCGGCCGCTCCACTCCGACGGCGTAGCTGCTCGAAGGCCGGGAGCCGCAGGTCGCACCGCAGGGTGCCGCCGTTGGCGTGCGGGTTCGCACTCATCCTCCGGTGGCCCGCCAGGGTGCAAGCTGCGGATGTCCTCCGCCGGCGCGCCGCTCTCGTCGAAGAGCTCCTCGGGCTTGTAGCTGCGCATCCAGCCTTCCAGCACCTTGCGGTGGGACTCGTCGCCACGGGCGTCGGCGAACGGCACCTGGTGGGACCGCCAGCTCCCCTCGACCGGCTTGCCGTCGACCTCCTCCGGCCCGGTCCAGCCCTTGGGGGAGCGCAGGACGATCATCGGCCACCGGCGGCGGTCGACCGGGCGGCGGGACTGCCTCGCCTCTCGCTGGATCGCGGCGATCTCGTCGAGGCAGTGGTCGAGGGTCGCGGCGAACGCCTGGTGCATCGTCGCCGGGTCGTCGCCGGAGACGACGTACGGCGTGTGGCCGTAGCCGCGCATGAGGTCGAGCAGCTCGTCCTCGGGGATGCGGGCGAGCACCGTGGGGTTGGCGATCTTGTAGCCGTTGAGGTGGAGGATCGGCAGGACGGCGCCGTCGCGGCGCGGGTCGACGAACTTGTTCGAGTGCCAGCTCGTCGCCAGCGGCCCGGTCTCCGCCTCCCCGTCGCCGACGATGGCGGCCACCACGAGGTCCGGGTTGTCGAAGGCGGCGCCGTACGCGTGGCTCAGTGCGTAGCCCAGCTCGCCGCCCTCGTGGATCGACCCCGGTGTCTCCGGCGCCACGTGGCTGGGGATCCCGCCGGGGAACGAGAACTGCGTGAACAGCCGGTCCAGTCCTTGGAGGTCCTGCGAGACCTCGGGGTACACCTCCGAGTAGGTGCCGTCGAGGTACGCCGACGCGACGAGCCCGGGTCCGCCGTGCCCGGGCCCGATGATGTACATCATGTCGAGGTCGCGCTGGCTGATCGCCCGGTTGAGGTGGGCGTACATGAAGTTCAGCCCCGGCGTGGTGCCCCAGTGCCCGAGCAGCCTCGGCTTGACGTGCTCGGGCAGCAGGGGCTCCCGCAGGAGCGGGTTGTCCATCAGGTAGATCTGGCCGACGGACAGGTAGTTCGCCGCCCGCCACCACCGGTCGATCCGCCGCAGTGTCGCCTTGTCGAGCGGCTTCCCGCTGATCGTGCTGCGTGTCTTCGTGCGTGCCATCACCTCAACCTACGGGAGCCTCCGGGACGGCGTCACGGTCACGGCTCGAGGACCACCTTGAAGCAGCCGTCGGCCTTCTGCTGGAACGTCTTGTACATCTCCGGGGCGTCGTCCAGCGGCACGCGGTGCGTCGCCAGCGTCTCGAGCCCGAGCACGTCGTCGGGCTGCTCGACGATCTTCATCAGCTCGTCGGTCCACTGCCGGACGTGGCACTGACCCATCCGCAGCGCGAGGCCCTTGTCGAACATGTCCATCATCGACAGCGGGTCCGCGGTGCCGCCGTACACGCCGCTGATCGACACGGTGCCACCACGGCGTACGGCGTCGATGGCGGTGTAGATGGCGTCCAGCCGGTCGATGCCGGCGTTCTCGATCGCGGCCCGGGCGACCGGCTTCGGCATCTTGCTGACGGCGCCGACCACCTTCTCGGCGACCGGGTTGCCGTGCGCCTCCATGCCGACGGCCTCCATGACCGAGTCGGTGCCCCGGCCGTCGGTGAGGTCGCGGACCGCGTCGGCGACGTCGTCGACGGCGGTGAGGTCGATGACCTCGGCGCCCGCGGCCCGCGCCTTCTCGAGCCGGTCGGGGACCAGGTCCACGCCGATCACCTGCTCGATGCCCATCTCCTTCGCGGAGCGTACGGCGAGGTGGCCGACCGGTCCGAGACCGAGCACGGTCAGCGAGCCGCCGTCGGGCACGGCGGCGTACTTCACGCCCTGCCAGGCGGTCGGCAGGATGTCGGAGAGGTAGAGGTACCGCTCGTCCGCCCCCTCGGCCGGCAGCTTGACCGGGCCGAAGTCGGCGTGCGGCACCCGGACCAGCTCGGCCTGGCCGCCGGGCACCGCGCCGTACAGGCTGGTGTAGCCGAACAGGCTGGCGCCCTTGCCCTGGTCGCGGTTCTGCGTGGTCTCGCACTGGGCGTAGAGGCCCCGCGAGCACATGAAGCACGAGCCGCAGGAGATGTTGAACGGCACCACGACGCGGTCGCCGACCTGGAGGTTCTCCACGCCGGAGCCCACCTCCTCCACGATGCCCATGAACTCGTGGCCCAGGACGTCGCCGGGCTTGAGGTAGGGGGCGAGCACCTTGTACAGGTGCAGGTCGGAGCCGCAGATGGCCGTCGACGTCACCCGGACGACGGCGTCGGTGGGCTGCTCGATGCGGGGGTCGGGGACCTCTTGGACCTTGACGTCCTCGATGCCCTGCCAGGTCAGTGCGCGCATGTGTAGCTCCTTCGGTCCGAGATCTGTCCCCCACCGGGTACCCCTGGCCGGTCGTCCGGAACCATCTCGTCGGCTGAAAGGCCGCCCCCGGGGGTTGGGCGGGTGAGCGAGCGCTCCGGCGCACTCTCACCCGCCCAAGCCCTGCCCAAGCCCCGGCTTGTGGAGACCGGAGGCGGGGAGTACGCCGTCCACGGCACCATCTGTCGGATGCATCCGGACTGGCGTCAGCTCGCGGCCTGGCAGGGCGGTCTGGTCTCCCGTCGTCAGCTGAACGCCGCGGGGGTCGACCGCTTCCAGGTCCGCAACCAGGTGCAGGCAGGCCGGTGGACGACTGTCGGGCCGATGGTGGTCGCCACGTTCACCGGCGAGCTCACCTGGGAGCAGCGGGGCTGGGCGGCGCACCTGCATGCCGGGCCGCGGTCGTTGCTCGGCGGGCTGACGAGTGCTCGCCTCCAGGGTCTTCGCGGCTGGGACCGCGAGCTCGTCGAGGTGCTCATACCACACGGCACCGAGGTCGCGCGCATGGACGGGGTCACCTTCGTCCGGAGCAGGCGGCCCCTGGCGGCGATCGCCGGCCGGGGCATCAACAGCCACCTCGCGCAGCTGGCGCCCGCGTTGCTGCTCCGTGCGTCGTCAGGAATGTCCGAGCGCGCCGCCGGCGGACTGCTGGCCAGCTCGGTGCAGCAGCGGCTGCTCACGGCCGACCATCTCCTCGCCTGGCTTCCGCGGCTGCAGCCGCTGCCCCGGGCGAGGCTGCTGCGGTCGCTCCTCCTCGACGTCCGGGGCGGCGCCGAGTCCATGGCGGAGATCGACCTCGGCCGGATCTGCCGGCGCGCGGGGCTCGCCGCACCTGATCGCCAGCGCCGGCGCAAGGACCGGGGCGGGCGGTGGCGCTGGACGGACGCCGAGTGGGATCTGCCGAACGGGCGCACGCTCGTGCTCGAGGTCGACGGAGCGTTCCACGCCGAGGTCGAGCACTGGGGCGCGGACCTCAAGCGGCAACGGAAGATCACCAGCCCCACGCGGATCGTCGTGCGGGCCACCGCCCTGGAGCTCCGGTTGGAGCCGGCGGACGTCGTGCAGGACCTCCGCGCGCTCGGCGTACCGGACAGGTCGGGCGGGTGAGCGAGCGCTCCGGCGCACTCTCACCCGCCCAACCCGGGCCGCGGCGGCGCATGCCGGCCGCTCGGCTGGGTACGGGCCAGACATGACGAAGTTCGGATACTTCCTGTCCTGCGAGGAGTACACCCCGCAAGAGCTGGTCGAGCAGGCGGTCGCGGCCGAGCAGGCCGGGTTCGAGGGCCTGTGGATCAGTGACCACTACCACCCGTGGAACGACGCGCAGGGTGAGAGCCCGTTCGTGTGGTCGGTCATCGGTGCGGTCGCCCAGGCCACCGACCTGTCGGTGACCACTGCGGTCACGTGTCCGACCATGCGTATCCATCCCGCCGTGATCGCCCAGGCCGCCGCGACGAGCGCGGTGATGCTCGACGGCAGGTTCACGCTCGGGGTGGGCACCGGCGAGGCGCTCAACGAGCACATCCTGGGACAGCCGTGGCCGCCGACCGACATCCGGCTCGAGATGCTGGAGGAGGCGGTTGGCCTGATCCGGCGGCTGTGGACCGAGGACTTCGTCACCCACCGCGGTCGGTACTACACCGTCGACAACGCCCGGATCTACACCCGCCCGGAGAGCCCGCCGCCGATCTACGTGTCCGGCTTCGGCCCGGAGGCCACCGAGGTCGCCGCGCGCATCGGCGACGGCTACATCACCACCATGCCGGACGAGGAGCTGCTCGGCCGGTTCCGCGAGGGCTCCGGCGGCAAGCCGGCGCAGGCCGGGGTGAAGGTGGCCTACGCCCCGACCGAGGAGGAGGGCGTGCATAACGCGCACACCCGCTGGCGCAATGCCGGGCTCCCGGGCGAGCTGGCGCAGATCCTGCCGTCGCCGCGGCACTTCGAGCAGGCCTCCGAGCTGGTCACCGAGGAGGCGACCGCCTCCAGCATCAGCGCGGGCCCGGACCCGAAGGCCCACGCCGGTGCCCTGCAGCCCTACGTCGACGCCGGTTTCGACGAGGTCTACGTCGCCAACATGGGCCCGCAGAAGCTCAGCCTGGAGTGCATCGAGATGTTCGGCCGCGACGTGCTGCCGTCCCTGCGGTCCACCTGACCCGGACCCAGCCGGGCGCCGGCCCCGTGTCGCACCGCCCGGGAGAAGTACCCGCTGAACTTGGTCCGGGCAATTTGCCCGAAGTCGAGTCCTCCCGGCCGTTTCTCGGGACAATCAGGGCCGAGGGAGGACCATGTCGACGAGTGTGCCGCTTCGCGCCCGCAGGGAGCACGAACGGGCCAGCTGGCCCGCTCGCGGACTCACACGGGCCCGCTTGCTTTCCGCGGTGCTGATCCTTCTCTGCCTCCTGGTCGCGACGAGCTGGTACCTCCGCGCCGGCGGCGTCCGGGTCCTCGCCGACGACTTCACCGTGATGAAGCTCAACGGAGCTCTCGCGATCGCGGCGGTCGCCGGGGGTCACCTCGCGCGCCGCCGAGCGGTCCGGTTGTCGCTCTTCGGGCTCGGCGGCCTCATCGGGGTGCTGGTCTTCGCCGAGTACGTCCTCCACGTCGACCTGCGCATCGACCAGCTGCTGGTGCGCGACACCAGCGTCGTGCAGGGACGCATCCCCGGCCGGCCCGCGGCGACGACGGCCGGCTGCCTCGCCCTGCTGTCGCTGGCCGGCCTCACCACCGATTTCGGCATGCGGCGGGTTGCCCAGTGGCTGGCCGCGACGCCGCTCGTGGTCGCGATGATCGCGGTCTACGGCTACCTCTACGGCATCGACTACTTCTACACGGTCGGCCCCTACTCGACGATGTCCGTGCTGACGGCGGTCGCCCTCGTCCTGCTCAGCCTCGCGACCTGGCTCGCGGTGCCCGCGAGCGTCATGCAGTGGATCTCCTTCGGGGACGACACCGGTGCGGCGCTGCAGCGCATGCTGGTCCCGGTGGCGGTGGTGCTGCTGCCCTTCGCCGGCTGGGTGAACCTGTGGGGGGAGCGCCAGGCTTGGTACGACCGGCCGCTCGGCACCGCGATGCTCATGTCGTTCGTCGCCGTCGTGGTGACGGTCGCCGGCTACCGGGTGGGCCGCACGGCGCTGCGCATGGACCACGAGCGGGACACGCTGCTCGACGAGCTGCACCGGGTGAACGCGAGCCTGGAGGACCGTGTCCGCGGCAAGGCGCACCAGCTCAACCGGCAGAAGACGAAGCTCGCGCTGTTCGAGGAGCGCGACCGCATCGCCCGCGACCTGCACGATCGCGTGATCCAGCGGATCTTCGCCGCCGGTCTCCAGGTCGCCTCGATCAGCCGTACGGCGCGCAAGGAGGCCAACGAGCACGGCCATCCCGAGTCGCCGGTGCCCGACAGCCTCAACACGGTCGCGACCGAGCTCGACCTCGCGATCCGGGAGCTGCGCAACTCGATCTTCGAGCTCACCAGCATCGACGACCACGACAACCTCGAGCAGGTGGTGCGCGACATCGCCGCCCGTGCGTCCCGGATCCTCGGGTTCATGCCCCGGGTCGAGGTCTCGGGAGCAGTCGTCGGGGTCCCGTCGGACCTGGTGGCCCAGCTCGCGTCGGTGATCCAGGAGGCGCTGTCCAACGTGGCGCGGCACGCGCGCGCCGATGCGGTGGAGGTCTCGGTGGAGGCCACCGAGGACGTCCTGCAGGTGCGCATCACCGACGACGGCATCGGGCTCCCCGACCCGCTGCCGCGCAGCAGCGGCGTCAGCAACCTGATGAACCGGGCACGGAACCTCGGCGGCACCGCGACCTGGGGCAACAACGTGCCTTCGGGCACCGAGCTCGTCTGGCGCGTGCCGCGCGACCTTGAGGCGTCACTCCAGGAGTCCAGCGCCGGGTTCGGCGAGGTGGACCGCGTGCTGGACGGCCCGGCGTCGGCCGTCGCGGCCGTGGTGGTTACGGAAAGCTGACGCCGGTCGCCTGCTGCGACAGGTCCCACAGCCCCGCAGCCAGCTCCGCGTCCAGGGCCGGCCTCGGAGGTCGTACGACGTCGGGGCCGCCGTGCATCTCGAACGGTCCGGTCGGACCGACGTACGTGCCGCCGGCGAGCCCGGGCTCGACCGCCGCGCGGATCTGCGGCAGCGCGCCCTGGGCGACGCCCTGCCCGACCAGCGCGGTCACCGCCTCCCCGATGATCCCGTCGACGCGGCGCCGGTCCATGTTCATGCCGCTGCTGACCAGGTTGGTGCGCGTGTAGCCGGGGTGCGCTGCCACGGCCGTCACCGGGAGCCCGGCGGCGCGGGCGCGCCGGTCGAGCTCGACGGTGAAGAGCAGGTTCGCCAGCTTGGACTGGGCGTAGGCGCTCCACTTGGAGTAGCGGCCGCTGTGCGTGCGCGGGTCGCGCAGCGAGACGCGCCGGGCTCCCCTGGCCGCCAGCGACGACACGGTGACGACACGAGCGCCCTTCGACGCGACGAGCGCGTCGAGCAGCAGACCGGTCAACGCGAAGTGCCCGAGGTGGTTGGTCCCCAGCTGCAGCTCGAAGCCGTCGATGGTCCGCTGCTCCGGCGTGGCCATCACCCCGGCGTTGTTGACGAGGATGTCCAGGGGTCCGCGGGCCGCGGCCTCCGGCGCTCCGCGCCGGACCGACCCGAGGTCGGCGAGGTCCAGCTGGAGCGGGACGAGCCGCGCGTGCTCGACCTCTTCCCCGAGGGCGCTCACGGTCCGGTCGAGCTTCGCCGGGTTGCGCGCGGCCAGCACCACCTCGGCCCCGGCGCGGGCCAGCTCGCGGGCCGTCACCTCGCCGAGACCGCTGGTGACGCCGGTGACGAGCGCGCGCCGTCCGGAGAGGTCCGGCATGTCCGCCAGCGTCCAACCGGTCACGGCGTCACCGCGAGGTGCTCGAGCACCTGGCTCCCCACAGCCTCGTCGCCCTCGAGCTCGACCGGGACGTCCGCCGGGTCCCGCCGGCCGCCGGCCAGCACCATCCAGTCCTCGAAGTCGAGGGTGATGGCGGCCGTCGGCTCGGCGGGCGACCTCGCCCACTGCTGCCCCGCGGCCGTCGTCCCCGACCTGGGCGGCCAGCACCTGCGGCTGCGCGCCGGTCACCTCGACCACCACCGTCGTCCCGGCAGGGGCGCCGACCTTCTTGCCCAGCACGAACGGCAGCGACCTGGCGAAGACGCGCGCGCAGTGGACGGCCCCGGCGGTGTCGAGGCCGCCGGGCCGGCCGACCGCCCGGCGGATGTCCTGCTCGTGCATCCACATGTCCAGCGGGCGGTTGGTCAGCAGCGTGTTCCACGACCAGCCGATGAGGCCGGCGAAGCCCGGGCCGACCTCCGACCCGTCGGTCGGCGGGTCGGAGGTGAGGGCGGCGTAGCGCTTCTCGACCGAGGCCTCGAGCTCGTCGATGACCTCCTGGTCGGACCAGCGAGGCGCGGGCCAGCACGCCGGCCTCGGTGAACTCGCCGAGCACCCCGCGGACGTGCGGCGCCGGCGGCACCTCGACCTGCTGCTGCGGGTTCCCGGCGAGCTCGGACTCCAGGTGCGCGAGGTGGCACGGCGACCGCCCGGACGTCCCAGCCGGGCAGGTCCGTCGGCCGGTGCCAGTCGTCGGGCCCGAGCGAGCGCAGCAGCGCGATCACGTCGTGCGCCGAGCGGTGCCAGACCTCGACGAGCTGCTGCAGGCGGTCCCGGTCATCAGAAGTCATGGCCCGGAGCCTAGAGCAGCGCCTACAGCAGGTCGGGAGTCGTCTTCGAGGTGAGCCACTCGGTGACGAACTGCTCCAGGTCGACGCCCGTCCGAGCACTCGCCCAGGAGATGAACTCGTCACGGTCGGCGTTGCCGTCCAGGTGCTGCTGCGGCCACTCCCGCCACAGGTCGGCGAAGGCCTTGCGGCCGACCTTCTTGCGCAGCTGGTCGACCATCAGAGCGCCCGACAGGTAGACGCCGTTGGTCGCGAAGGCCCGAGGGTGGTACTCGCCGGGCGGCCCGTAGGCGCGGCGGAGGTAGCGGTCGCTCGCGGCGAGGTACTTGCGCCAGTGGCGCATCGTCGAGTGCCCGGCGTCGACGTCCCAGCGGATCTGCGCGTACATCGCCCACCCCTCGTTGAGCCACAGGTCCTTCCAGTTGTCGGGCGTGACCGTGTCGCCGTACCAGTGGTGGGCGAGCTCGTGGCAGGACCACGTCGCGGCCGCCGGACTCGAGGATCCCCTGGTCGAGGGTGATCAGCGTCTGGGTCTCCATGCCGGACCCGCCGGCGGTCGCCACGATGCCGGCCTGGTCGAACGGGTAGGGGCCGAGGTGCTGCTCCAGCCAGGCCATGGCCTTGGGCAGGAACCGCGCGACCCGCAGCACCTTGGCCGAGTGGTCGCGCTCCAGCCAGTAGGAGACCGGTACGCCGCCGGGCCCTTCGTCGTCGTACTCGACGTAGTCGCCGATCGCCAGGGTCATGAGGTAAGACGCCGCGGGGCTGTCGAGCTGCCAGGAGGTCACCCGGCGGGCGTAGGTGGTGGTGTCCGAGACGAGGCTGCCGTTCGACGACCCCGATGAAGTGACCGTTGCGGTCGGGCACCGAGATGGTGATGTCGTAGAACGCCTTGTCGGAGGGGTGGTCGTTGACCGGGTACCACGTGAACGCGCCGAACGGCTCCTGCATCGTCCAGACGCTGCCGTCCCTCTTGGTGTGCCAGCCCAGCGTGGAGATGTCCTCGCGGATGAACCGCGTCCGGAACGGCTGCGGGCGGCCGCGGTAGTCGACCACCAGGTCGTGCCGGCTGTCCGCGCCGAGCCCGGCGGGGGCGTCGACGACGAGGTGGTTGCCGTCGTGGCTGAACCCGGCCGCCGCGCCGTCCAGCAGCACCGCGGTGGGGGTGAGGGCACTGCTCAGGTCGAGCGTCAGCTGGTCCTGGTCGACGACCGAGCGGAGCCGGATCGTCGCCGCGCCGACCAGGCGGCGCTTCCTGGGCATCCAGCGGAGGTCGAGCCCGTAGTGGAGAGCGTCGACACCGGGATCGCCCTTGGCGGGGTAGTAGGGGTCCTCGACCGGGTGGGAGAGGGCGGCGTCGTAGTCGCCGGCCGGCGGCGAGGACGCCGTGGCGGGCGGCGTTGCCGTGGCACCGGCGGCAAGGGCGACGACGAACGCGCCAGCGGCGAGCGACAGGGAGGTGCGCGGCATTAGAGGTCCCCCGTTCCAGGTGCGAGGCCGCGATTCTAGGCGTGCCGCGCCAGATGCGCGAAGGCCGCGCCCCGGGGTCGGGACGCGGCCTCCGGGCCGGGAGGGCCACCTCAGAAGGCGCTCTCCGGCAGGTCCATCAGGGACAGGTCGACGGCCTCGGCGATCGCCCGCTCCGCGGCGACCTTGCGGCAGCACGTTGCGGGCGAAGAACTGCGCCGCGGCGACCTTGCCCTCGTAGAAGTCCGGTCCTTGTCGCGCGACGTCTCCGCCGCAGCTTGGCCAGGGCGACGTCGGCCTGGCGCAGCAGCAGCCAGGCGCAGACGATGTCGCCGAGCGCCATCAGCAGACGGGTCGTGTTGAGCCCCACCTTGTAGATGTTGCGGACGTCGCCGCCCTCGGCTGCTGGCGTCGGCCGACATCAGCTGGCCGACCATCGCGGCGACGATCGCGTTGCCGTCCTCCAGCGCGCGTGGCGAGCAGCTCGCGCTCGACCTTGAGCCGGCCGTTGCCGGCCTCGTTCTTCGACGAACGCCTCGATCTCGCCGCGAGGTGGCCGAGGGCCTTGGCCTGGTCCTTGACGATCTTGCGGAAGAAGAAGTCCTGGCCCTGGATCGCCGTGGTGCCCTCGTAGAGGGTGTCGATCTTGGCGTCGCGGACGTACTGCTCGATCGGGTACTCCTGCAGGAAGCCCGAGCCGCCGAAGGTCTGCAGCGACTCGGTGCCCAGCAGCACCCAGGACCGCTCCGAGCCGTAGCCCTTGACGATCGGCAGCAGCAGGTCGTTGACGCGCTCGGCGAGCTCGTCCTTCTCGCCCTTGTGCTCGGCGATCATCACCCGGTCCTGCCAGCTGGCGGTGTAGAGCACCAGGGCACGCAGCGCCTCGGCGTACGCCTTCTGCGTCATCAGCGAGCGGCGTACGTCGGGGTGGTGGGTGATCGTGACCCGCGGCGCGGTCTTGTCGGCGGCCTGGGTGAGGTCGGGGCCCTGCACGCGCTCCTTGGCGAACTCCAGCGCGTTGAGGTAGCCGGTCGACAGGGTCGCGATGGCCTTGGTGCCGACCATCATCCGGGCGTTCTCGATGACCTGGAACATCTGCGCGATGCCGTCGTGCACCTCGCCGAGCAGCCAGCCCTTGGCAGGCTCGCCGCCACCCACGGCGGGGTCGCCGAAGGTGACCTCGCAGGTGTTGGACACCTTGATGCCCATCTTCTTCTCGACGTTGGTGACGTAGGCGCCGTTGCGCTCGCCGGTCAGCTCGCCGGTCTCGTGGTCGAAGTGGAACTTCGGCACGACGAACAGCGACAGGCCCTTGGTGCCCGGGCCGCCGACGCCCTCGACGCCCACCGGGCGGGCGAGCACGAGGTGGATGATGTTCTCGCTCATGTCGTGCTCGGCGCGAGGTGATGAAGCGCTTGACGCCCTCGATGTTCCACGAGCCGTCGTCGTTGAGCGTGGCCTTGGTGCGGCCGGCGCCGACGTCGGAGCCGGCGTCGGGCTCGGTGAGCACCATGGTGGCGCCCCACTGCCGCTCGACCATGATCTCGGCGATCTTCTTGTCGCGGTCGTTGCCGTTGCGGTGCACGACGGAGGCGAAGCTCGGGCCGGCGGCGTACATCCAGACCGGCGGCGTTGGAGCCGAGGACCAGCTCGCCGATCGCCCAGTTGAGCGTGGACGGCGCCGGCTGGCCGCCGATCTCGGCGGGGAGCGCGAGACGCCAGAACTCGGAGTCCATCCACGCCTGGTAGGACTTCTTGAACGACTCGGGGACGTCGGCGCTGCCGGTCGCCGGGTCGAACTTCGGCGGGTTGCGGTCGCTGTCCTCGTAGGAGGCGGCCAGGTCCTCGCGGGCCAGCCGGTCGACCTCGGACAGGATCGTCGCGAGCGGTCTCGACGTCCACCTCCTCGAAGGGCCCGGTCCCGAGGATCTCGTCGCGGCCGAGGACCTCGAACAGGTTGAACTCGATGTCGCGCATGTTGGTCTTGTAGTGGCTCACGGCTGCACCTTCGTCGTGTCGGGGGCCGGCGGCTCGCGCGGCCCGGACGGGCGTGAGCAGCTGGCCGGGCTACTCACCGGTAACTTCCATTATGGGAGCACTGGTTGGCCGACACAACCTCTTCGATCGATCCAGGCCCTGGTGACGATCGGCACAGGACCTTCGGCGTGTGAAGGGCCCGCTTCCGGGGGAAAGCGGACCGATCCCCCCGGGCTTGAGCCCGGAGGGATCGCGTCGACGAGGTGGCGTCAGATCACTTGAAGACGTCCTTGACCTTCTCGCCGGCCTGCTTCAGGTCGCCCTTGGCCTGGTCGCCCTGGCCCTCGGCCTTCATGTCGTCGTTGCCGGTGGCGTCGCCGTACTTCTCCTTGGCCTTGCCGACCTTCGACTCGGTGGCGTTCTTGATCTTGTCGGTGCCGCTCACGGTGTCTCCTTCGGTCGGTTTCCTTGCCACAGCAGGCCTACCCGGGAGTACGGCGTTTCATGCACGGAGCGTGTCTGGCGCTCGATCGCAATGGCCGATCGGGCTACTGCCTGATCAAGCTGATCTGCAGAGGAGAGCGACGGCTGGTGCGGCACCTGGCCGCGTGCGTCCTTGGTGTCGCGGTCCTGGCGGAGACCGCCTGAGTGTTGTGACTGAGGCGACGTGCTCTCTGGAACACTGGGCGCCGTGCGCGTCTCCGCGAAGTCCGACTACGCTCTCCGGGCCCTGATCGAGCTTGCGGTCCGGGTCGACGGCGAGCCGGTCAGCGCCGAGGAGCTCGGTCGGCTGCAGAGCATCCCGCGCGGGTTCCTGCAGGCGATCCTGGCCGACCTGCGGCGGGCGGGCATCGTGCTGAGCCAGCGTGGCCAGTCCGGCGGGTGGCGGCTCGCGCGGCCCGCGGCCGAGGTCACCGTCGCCGACGTCATCCGGGCCATCGACGGCCCGCTCGTGAGCGTGCACGGGACCAGGCCCGAGTCGGTCACCTACAACGAGTCCGCGGGAGCGCTGCAGCTGGTGTGGATCGCCGCCCGGAGCAGCCTCCGCGACGTGTGCGAGCAGGTCTCCATCCACGACCTCGCCGAGCAGAAGCTGCCCCTTCCGGTGGCGGCACGCACCCAGGGCGAGGACGCCTGGCAGCCGCACTGAAGCCGGCGGCCCGGTCGGCCCGGTCGGGCGGAACCCTGGCCCGGCGGAACTAGAACGCGTTACAGTTCCGGCCATGACCGAGCTGCTGCCCGACGCCGTCGTCTGGGAGGCGCCCGACGGCGACGCGCCCGCCCGCCGAGCCTCCCAGCGCTCCTACTCCGCGGTCGCCCGCAAGGCGAAGGAGGAGTGGCTGACGCTCTTCGCCGACGACGCCGTCATCGAGGACCCGGTGGGGCCGTCGTTCTTCGACCCCACGGGCGCGGGGCACCGGGGCAAGGAGGCGATCAGCGCCTTCTGGGACATGGCGATCGCGCCCGTCCTCGAGTTCCGCTTCACGATCCGGGACTCGTTCGCCAACGGCAACGCCTGCGCGAACATCGGCACCTTCACCACGCTGCTCGAGGGCGGCACCCAGGCCGACACCGATCTCATCGCGGTCTACCGGGTCGACGACGCGGGGTTGATCACCTCGATGGCGGCCCACTGGGAGGTCGAGCGGACCATGGCCACGGTGCGGCCCGTCTGACCCGCCGACCCGTCACTTCCTGCGGCTCGAGCCGTCACTTCCTGCGCCTCGACCCGTCACTTCCTCCGGGCCGATGCCCGCTGTGGCATCCGCGACCCAGTCGATGAGTGGTCCGGCCGCCCGCCAGTCCTAGCGCACCCGGTCGAGCAGCGCCGGGGTGTGGATCACGTCGTCGAAGCCGTAGGACCGGCCGACGTAGAGCGCCTTGTGCCGCAGCAGGCCGATCCGGGGATGGTCGGCGGGCCAGCCGCGCGGCGTGGTCCGGAGCTGATCGCCGTGACGGCTCCAGCCGTCCTGCTCCAGCTCGCCGAGGAGCCGCTCCAGCGCAGCGCCGGTCAGGTCGTGGTCGATCGCGTCCCGGATCGGCGGCGATCCGGGCACTGTCCGCGTGGTAGACCCCGGCGCCGACCCGCACGCCCGGTGCCCCCACCTCGACGTACCAGCCCGGCCCGGTCCGCTGGGGACGAATCCGCCCTGATGGTCCTTGTACGGCGTCTTGTCCTTGGCGAACCGGACGTCGCGGTAGGGCCGGAACACCTTGCCGGGGCCGAACTCCTCGGCGAGGGCGGTGACCAGCGCGACCATCGGTGCCCGCACGCACTCGTCGTACACCGACTTGTGCGCCGTCCAGAAAGACTTCGTGTTGTCCATCTCCAGGTCGTCGTAGAAGTCCAGGGCGGCGACCGGGAAACCGCCGAACTCTCCGGTCACGACCGCGCCTTCCGGGAGCCGCGCGACCGTGCGGCGCAGGCCTCGACGACCCGCACCCGGCCGGCGCCGGCGGCGGTCATGCCAGGCAGCACGTCGGCGTACTCCACCGGGGCGCGGACCTCGGCCGTGGCGAACCCGGCCGTCCGCAGCGCCTCCGCCGCCGCAGTGTCGTCGTCGAAGTGCAGATGCACCCGGCCCCGGACCGCGACTCCCAGCCCGGCGGCGAACAGCCGGTCCAGCAGGCCGGCGGACGAGCGCACGTGCAGGTCGGCGAGGTAGACCCCGTGCGGGAAGACCCGCAGCTCCTGGGCCAGCCTGCACCACAGGCTGAGGACCTGGTCGGTCGCGAAGTAGTTGAGGAGCCCCTCGGTCACCACGGCGACCCCGCGGTCCCTGTCGAGGGCGTCGAACACCGAGGAGAGGCTCGCGGAGAAGACGTCAGCCGCGACCACCTTGTGCCGCGCGGGGTCGGTGCCGACGCGGGCGAGGGCAGCCTTCTTGCGCGCCGCCATCGCCGGGAGGTCGACCTCCACGCAGCTGACGTCGGGGTGCCGGCGGACGAGGTCGAGTGCGCGCGGGCTCATGCCCGCGGCGAGCTCCACGACCTGGCGCACCGCCCCGGTCCGGATCTGCCGGTCGAGGAGGTGGCCGATGATCCGGTGCCGGGCGAGGAGGAAGTGCTCGAGGGTGGGACCGCCGAGGAGGTCGACGGGCTTCGTCACCGCCTGGGCGGCGGCGTGCATGAGGCGTCCCTCGAGCGTGGCCAGCCCGGGGTCGCCCAGGTCGTGGGAGGCCCACACGTAGCCGGTGTAGTGCGCCGTCGGCGAGATCGTGTGCGTGCCGGGGCGCAGCTGCGGGGGCAACCAGTCCTTGGGTGCGACCATGGTCAGGATCCTCGCACCAGGCCGGTTGCCACCGCCTGCCCCGGGCAGGCTGTCTGGTCAGTCACAGGCCTTGCGCGGGGTCCGGCGCAAACCGCAACGATCGATGCGACGGGAAGGGAGAGGACGATGAGTTCCTCAGCACAGCGGGTGATCGTCGCGTACGACGGGTCTGCCGACTCCGACCGCGGTCTCGACTGGGCCATCGGCTACGCCGGCCGGCGCAGTCTGCCGATCGAGGTGTACTCGTCCTCGGGAGACCTCGAGTACCTCCCCGAGCGGACCGAGGACCAGGCCGGCGACCTGGTCGAGGGTTGGCTGGAGGGCGCCGCCGCCCGGCTCAAGGACTCCGGCTCACGCGACTGGACCACCACGGCCACCAAGGGCAAGGTCGTCCCCGAGCTGATCGAGGCGTCGAAGGACGCCTCGATGCTGGTGGTCGGCGCGCAGGGCCACGGCGTCCTCGGCGGCATGCTGCTCGGCTCGGTCAGCCAGCACCTGACCCGGCACGCCCACTGCCCGGTCGTGGTCGTCCGCGGAGCGCACGCCCCGACCAGCAACCGCGTCGTCGTCGGCGTCGACGGCTCCGACGCCAGCCTGAAGGCGCTGCGGTTCGGCTTCCAGTACGCCGACGTGGTCGACGGCTCGGTGGTCGCCGTCCACGGGCGCAGCATGACCGCCATGAACGGCCCGTGGGACGTCGACGTCGCGCCCGCCGTCGCCGAGGAGATGGACTCCGCCCAGCGGCTGCTGGCGGAGGCGGTGGCGGGGCTGCGTGAGGAGTACCCCGACGTGCCGCTCGAGCTGCAGCCGATGCCGCTGCCGGCGGTCCGCGCGCTCGCCGACGCCTCCTTGACCGCCGCCCTCGTCGTGGTCGGCACCCGCGGGCACGGCGGGTTCATGGGGCTGCTGCTGGGCTCGGTGAGCGGGAGCGTCCTGCAGCACGCCCAGTGCCCGGTCGCGGTGGTGCGCTGACCGCTGACCGCTGACCCTTCCACCGGCCACTCGAGGGAGCAGATGACGACGACCGGCGTGACCCTCGAGATCGGCGGGCCTCACAAGCGGTTCGGAGCCGTGCAAGCGGTCGACGACCTCACCTTCACGGTGCCCCCCGGCGCGGTGACCGGCTTCCTCGGTCCCAACGGCGCCGGCAAGACCACCACGCTGCGCTGCCTCCTCGGCCTCGTCCGTCCCACCGCCGGCCGCGCGCTCGTGGACGGGCGGGCGTACCGCGACCTCGAGGAGCCGCTGCGGCACGTCGGCGCGGCGCTGGAGGCCGCGAGCTTCCACCCGGGGCGGTCGGCGCGCGACCACCTGCGCTACCTCGCCCAGGCGGCCGGCCTGGCGCCGTCCCGGGTGGACGAGGTGCTGGCCCTCGTCGGCATCGCGGAGTACGCCGACCGGCGGGTCGGCGGCTTCTCCCTCGGCATGCGACAGCGCCTGGGCCTTGCCTCGGCCCTGCTCGGCGACCCGTCGGTCCTGGTGCTCGACGAGCCTGCGAACGGGCTCGACCCGGCCGGGATCGCCTGGCTGCGCACCTTCCTCCGGTCGCTCGCGGCCGAGGGGCGCACGGTGCTGGTCTCGAGCCACGTGCTGAGCGAGGTGCAGCAGACCGTGGACGAGGTGGTGGTCATCGCCCGCGGTCGGCTCGTGACGCAGGGCCGGCTGTCGGAGCTGGAGCAGGCTCAGGCGTCCGTCCGCGTCCGCAGCCCCGACCGGGACCGGTTGGCCGAGGCGCTCCGTGTGACCGCGCAGGGGACAGTGGCCGAGGGGGGCGGGGACGCCCTGCACGTCACCGGGTGGAGCACCGATGCCGTCGGCCGGCTCGCGCACGCTCATGGCCTGGAGCTGCACGAGCTCGCCGACGAGCCGGGTGACCTCGAGCGGTTGTTCCTGCAGCTCACGCAGGAGCACCCGCGATGACGCGAGGGCACAGCGCAGGACTCCTGCGGTCGGAGCTGACGAAGATCCTCAGCACCCGGCTGTGGTGGGGGCTGCTCATCGGTGTGGCGACGTACACAGCCATCCAGTCGGGCGTCACCGCCGCCTTCGCCGGGGTCTCGCCCGGGGCCGGCCAGGCCGCGTCACCCGGCCTCGACACCGCGGAGGCGATCCGCGGCATCTACGCCGGCGCCGCGTTCACCGGTGCCTTCATCTTCGCCCTCGCCATCGGGGTGACCGGCATGACCGGTGAGTACCGCTACGAGACCGCGACGCCGACCTTCCTCGCCACCCCGCGCCGGGTCCGCGTCGTGGTCGCCAAGAGCATCGCGCACCTGGTCGTCGGTGTCGGGTACGGCGTCCTGGCGCTGCTCTGCGCGCTGCTCGTCGGTGGCGTCGTGGTCCTCGTGCGCGGCCACGACCTCGGGCTGGCCAGCCCAGGGTTGTGGCGCGCCGCCGTGCTGGCCGTCCTGGCGGTCGCCCTCTGGACGATGGTCGGCATCGGGATCGGCACGCTGATCCCCAACCAGGTGGCCGCGCTCCTCGTGGCGATCGGGGTGACGTTCCTGCTCGAGCCGCTCCTGGCCATCGGCCTCTACGCGGCGGACCTGCAGCAGATCGGCAAGTACCTGCCGAGCCAGGCGTCGTCGGCGATGACCAGCCCACCGGCCCAGTACGGCGAGCTGCTGCCCTGGTGGGCCGGCGCGCTGGTGCTCGCCGGCTACGCGCTCGTGTTCGGCGCGCTCGGCGTCTGGCTGTCGGTGCGCCGGGACGTCACCTGACCGCTCACAGCTGCGCGGGCTGGCGAAGGGGCAGCTCGACGCGGAAGGTCGTGCCTTTCCCGGGCGCCGACCGCACGGAGATGTCGCCGCCGTGCGAGGAGACGATCGTCCGCACGATCGACAGCCCCAGCCCCGTGCCGGGGACCTCGAGCTCCTGGGCGGTGGTGGTGCGGAAGAACCTCTCGAACAGCTGGGGCTGCTCCTCGGGTGGGATGCCGATGCCGGTGTCGCTCACCTCGAGGTAGACCTCGTCGCCGTCGGCGCCGAGCGTGATGGCGACGCGCCCGCCGTCCCGGGTGAACTTCACGGCGTTGGCCAGCAGGTTGATCGCCACCCGCTCCAGGTGGTCGAGGTCGCCGGCCACGGGCAGCTCCTGCTCGCCCAGCTGCACCTCGAAGTCCAGACGCCGGTCGGCCAGCAGCGGGCGCACCGCCTCGACCGCCCCCCGGACCGCCTGCCGCAGGTCCACGGGCTCGATGTCGACGGTGAAGCTGCCGCTCTCGATGAGGGAGACCGTGAGCAGGTCCTCGATGAGCCTCAGCAGGCGCCGGCCGTTGCGGCGGGCCGCCTCGAGCATGCCCTTCTGCTCGGGGGTCACCGGACCGGCCGTGCCGCTCAGCACCATGTCGGTGTAGCCCAGCACGCTGGTCATCGGTGTGCGCAGCTCGTGGCTCACGGTGCTGACGAACATGGTCTTGGCCTGGTCCAGCTGCTCCATCCGCTCCAGTGCCTGACGCTCCCGCTCGAGGGCCGCCCGCACGGCGGCCTCCGCGCGACGACGCTCCGTGACGTCGTCGCCCACTGCCAGGTAGCCGAGCGGCTCACCGGCCTGAGAGACGCGCGCGGTCACCCTCAGCGCGACCGTCAGGCGCGTGCCGTCACGGCGGACCATCGTCCAGTCCCGGCGCTCGGACGGGGCGCCGGCGTCGACCAGGGCGGTCAGCACGCGCAGGCCCGCAGGCACGCCGATCTCGTCGGCGCGCCGGTGGATCTCCTCCCGGTCGTGGAACTCCTCGAGGGTGCACCGGCCGACGACCTCCTCGGCCGGGTAGCCCAGCATGTCCTCGGCGCCGGTGTTGAAGAAGATGATGGTCCCGTCGGGCCGCCAGCCGATGATCGCCGTGCCTGAGGCGCCGGTGAGGATGCTCTCCGCCAGCTCGTAGGAGCTCCGCGCCGTCGCGAGCGCCTCCACCTGCCGGTGGACGAGCAGCGTGAGCGGCAGGGTCACCACCGCGTAGACGACCAGGGCCGCCTCGAGCAGCACGCCGATGAGCTCGGGCTGGAACCCCTCCTGCACGACGTGCGCGTACGGGCCTCGTCCCATCGTGGTGAGGACTGCGGTGATCACCCCGGTCACCAGGAGCTCACCCGACAGCCACCGCGCCGGCAGCCGGACTGCGCCCCACACCAGGAACGGCAGCGGCAGCACCGCCAGCGGGAGGACCCGGTGGGGAGAGAACATCACCAGCAGCGACACGACGAGCGCGGCGACCTGGACGGCCACCTCCGTGGTGCGGGGCCGGCGGATCGGTCTCGGCAGTGGCAGCACGAACGGCGCGAGAATCAGGATCGCGGCCGACTGGGCAGCCACGAACGACCCCCAGGCCGTCAGCGGGCTGTCGCCAGCCCGACGGCGACGCCCGTGGCCGAGACCAGGCCGGCTACCGCCGTGGCGGTCAGGGTGGCGAGCACGAACCTGCCGAAGTCCTCTGCGGAGAGCAGCTGTGGGCGGCGGTGGTGGCCGCGGGTCATGCCGACGACCCAGAGGTAGGGGACGAGGGCGTTGGCGACCGCGAAGCCGAGCAAGGTGACCCACGGCCGGTCCGCCGGGAGGTTGGCGGCCAAGGCCCCCAGGCCCACGCAGAGCGAGACGAGCCACCGCTTCGACGGGCTGACGAAGGCGATCGCGCCCACGGCCACGGCGCCGACGGCCACCAGGCCGCCAGGTCGACCCCTCAGGGCGCAGGTACACCGCGGCCGAGCCGAGGGCGAAGACCGCGATCCCGGTGGCCAGTGCGAGGAGCAGAGCGCCGCTGCCGTCCAGCACGATCGAGACGGCCGCCGGCCTGGGCTCCGGGGTGGTGAGCAGTGGAGGGCGGGGCTCCGACGGCACACGCTGCCGCGGGACTGTCATCGTCACCATCCTCCGGGGGACCTGCCGTCAGATCCTGGAAGCCAGGATGCGCGGTCAGCAGACCGACGTCAGCACCCGCAGGGCCTGCAATCTGCTGGATCGGCAGAAATCGGTGCGAAGGTCCCGGGACCGTGCTGGGAGGGTCCGGACCGTTGGTCCCGACACGGAGAGCGGATGACGGGAATCGAACCCGCATTCTGAGCTTGGGAAGCTCATGTTCTGCCATTGAACTACATCCGCGCGGGCCCCGCGAGCGGATCGAGCCGGTCAGATAGTACCCGACCCCGCGTGCCGTCCGGACCGACCGGGGTCGAGGTCGGGGTAGCGCGGGTGCAGCCCGTCGCCGGAGGAGCGCCCGGTGAGCCGGCGCTGCAGCCACGGCGCGGCGTGCGCCCGCGCCCAGGCCAGGTCGGCCTCGCGCCGCGCGGCCCGGGCAGCGTCGGCGGGCTCGGGCAGCGGGTCGAGGTCCACCGCGTGCTCGACGCCGAGCGCGTCGAGCACCGCGACCGCCATGTGCTGGTGCCCGAGCGAGGACATGTGGATCCGGTCGACGTCCCACATCCGGGGGTCGCGGTACTCCCGCATCCGCCAGAAGTCGACCAGCGTCGCGTCGAGGTCGTCGGCGACCTCCCGGACCAGCTCGTTGTAGGTCGCGACCCGGCCGCGCAGCCGGCCGAACACCGGCGCCCAGCCCAGGTCGAAGCCGGTGAACATGACGAGGTGGGCGCCGGCGTCGCGGAGCCGGCGCAGCGCCTCGGCGTACGGCGCGACGATCGCGTCGATGTCGACGCTTGGGCCGCAGGATGTCGTTGCCGCCGGCGTAGATGCTGACCAGGTCCGGGCTGCATCGCCAGCGCCGGCTCGACCTGCTCCTCGAGGACCCGCGCATCTTGCGGCCGCGGATCGGCGAGGTTGGCGTAGCGGAAGTCCGGGTCGCGCTGGCCGGCCAGCACCTCCGCGACCCGGTCGGCCCAGCCGCGGACGCCGTTGGGCGCGGAGCGGGTCGGGGTCGCCGACCCCCTCGGTGAAGGAGTCGCCCGAGCGCGACGTAGGACGGAGAGGCGGCTGCACCGGGCCATTGTCCGGATGCGGCTCGCCGGTCGCCGCGCCGGCTCGCGGCGCGGCGCGGTAGGGTGCCGCGTGTGCTGCTGTCAGACCGCGACATCAAGGCCGAGCTCGACGCCGGACGCGTCGGCCCTCGAGCCCTTCGACGCGGCGATGGTCCAGCCCTCGAGCATCGACGTGCGGCTGGACCGGTTCTTCCGGACCTTCGAGAACCACCGCTACCCGCACATCGACCCCGCCGAGGACCAGCCCGACCTGACCCGGATGGTCGAGCCGGAGGGCGACGAGCCGTTCATCCTGCACCCGGGCGAGTTCGTGCTCGGCTCGACGTACGAGGTGGTCACGCTGCCCGACGACGTCGCCGCGCGCCTCGAGGGCAAGTCGTCGCTCGGGCCGGCTCGGCCTGCTCACCCACTCCACCGCCGGCTTCATCGACCCGGGCTTCTCCGGCCACGTCACGCTCGAGCTGGCCAACGTCGCGAACCTGCCGATCAAGCTGTGGCCGGGGATGAAGATCGGCCAGCTGTGCTTCTTCCGGCTGTCGCTCGCCGGCCGAGCATCCCTACGGCTCGGAGAAGTACGGCTCGCGCTACCAGGGGCAGCGCGGCCCGACCCCGTCGCGGTCGTTCCAGAGCTTCCACCGCACGCAGGTCGACTGACCGGTCACTCCAGGTGGTCGGCGAGCCGGTGCAGGCCCGGGCGGCGATCACCGCTCGCGTCGTACGGCGTCGTGGGCCCCCGCCGCGCAGGGCGCGGCGCGCCACCTGCTCCCGCTGGGTGTTGAGGTCGTCGGCGTAGAGGGCGGTGAGACGGCTGGACTCGGTCATGCGCGTGGTCCTTCCACGTGGTCGGGGTCGCTGGGGTGAGGCGTTCGAGGTAGATGTCGCCGCTGACGGACCGGGCCCGGACCTCGACGTGGTCCTGACCCTCGGCGGGCGCTCCGGTGGGCAGCAGCGTCGACCGGACCGGCCGGTGCCGGTGTTGATGTCGGTCCACACCGGCGTCCCCTCCGGGATGCCGAGGCGGATGTCGCCGCTGACGTTCTTGAGTCCCGCCTGGCCCCGGGTCATCCGTCCGACGCGGATGTCGCCCGACGCGGCCGACAGTGTCGCGTCGGTGCTCGGCCTCGCCGACGGACAGGTCTCCGGAGCCGCTCTTGAGCGTCACCGGCGCGTCGGCCCGGCCCACCTCGATGCGGCCGGCGCCGGTCTTCAGCTGCGTCGGTGCCTGCGACGCGGCCGACCGAGATCGTCCCCGCGCCGGCCTTGATCTCCGACTCGGCGGCCAGCGACTCGACGCTGATGTCGCCGGCTCCGGTCTTGAGCACGGCCTCCCCGCCGACGGCGGCGAGCGAGATGTCGCCGGCCCCGGAGCTGACTCGGGCCGACCCGATGTCCCCCGTGCCGCGCACCGTCGCCGACCCGAGCTTGGCGACCAGGTCGCTGTGCTCGGGCACGGTGACCGTGACCTGGAGGTCGCCGCGCTCGGGGAAGAACCCGGTCCGGCGTGGCTCGACGACCTTGATGCGGTCTCCTTGGGCCTCGACGACGACGGAGTCGGACCGGGAGCCGGTCACCTCGACGGTTGCGGTCGTGGTCGGCCGGGCGATGATCCGGAGGTCGCCGGACCGGAGCTCGACGTGGGCCTCGACGGGCCTGGTGACGGGGAATTCGTGCTTCACGGGGTTTCCTCTCCGACCTCAGACCCAGCCGCTCATCCGCCGCTGGTTGCCGCGGCCGAACGGGATGCTGGACAGGTCGATGTCGACGTTGACGGCGCCCTGACTGGTGGCGGCGCGAAGGGCGTTGACGATCCAGGCGTTGAGGGAGTGGCCGCTGCGGGCGGCCAGCTCCTCGGCCCGGGTCTTGACCGACTCCGGGAGCCGCAGGGTGATCCGGGCGACTCCCTCGCCGTCGGCGGCCTCGCCCTCGGCGTCGGGGGCGGGCGGTGCGGGCGGGGTCGGGGGAGTCGGGGGAGCCGGGGGCATGGCCTGCTGCTCCGGGACGTCCACGACCAGCTCGGGGTCACGGCCCCGGAGCCGGACTTCCACCACCCCGGCCGGAAGGTCCGCGGAGATCTCTGCCGCCGCTTGGGCGAGCAGCTCCATGACGGTCAGCCGGACGGCCGGCTCGAGCGCCAGGAGGATGCGCTCGGCGGCCGCCTGCCCGTCGGGCCCGGCAGCGTCCGCGGCGCCGGCCAGGTCGCGGCGCAGGCTGTCGACGAAGCGGGTGATGTCCATGCGCACCAGCATGACACCAAAATGACGTCACCGCAACACCGATCTGACATCACGCCCGACGTCACTTCTGCCGACCCGTCACCTCCTGCGGCGCGAACCGTCACCTCCTGTGGCGCGAGCCGTCGATTCCCGTGGCGGGCGGTCCAGCCGATACGGCGGCAGCGTCGACGTAGCTCGAGGCAGGTGCGGCGCACGCGACAGTCGCGCACGTGCGCGAAGTTGCCAGGCCGTGCGCCCGGATCAGGCGCACGCACAGCTCATCTGCGCGGGAATTCGCGGTCGCGGGGTTGTGTGGGTGGGAGAGAGCGATGACGCACTCCGAGGGACCCGATCCCTGGCTCTGTGGGTCAGGCGGCCTGGGGCGCGCCGTCGACGCTGAGACCGAGGCCGCTGAGGAGCAGCCGCTCCTTGCGCATCGCGGCGGTGATGGCGGGGTGGTCCGTGTGTGCTTCGAGCACCTGACGCACGCCGTGGTGCTTGCGCTCGATCTTCTCGTAGGCGGTGCGGACGTCGCCCTGGAGATTGCCGTCGCCCTGCTCGATCGCGACGTAGATGGCCCCGGCGAGGGCGGTGCGCCAGTGGCGCTGGAGGTGGCAGAGGATGTCGGCCTCGCTGCTGAAGTGGCGCCAGACCTCAGGCGTGAAGCGCCAGGGCGCCTCGAAACTGCCCTCTCGGGCAGCTTCTTCGATCATGTCGAGCAGTACGGCGTGTGCCCGCCGGCGCATGACTCCTGAACGCCACATCGTGGTGCCTCCTGGGTCCTCGGATTTCGCCTTCCCTCCGGACGAGGCGGATTTCGCCCTGGCAGAAGGATCGACCCCACGGCGACCTGCCTGAGCGAAAGCGAACCCGAGACGCGCTGTCGTCCGGTGCCGGGAGTCATGCCCCACTTGCGGGAAGGCAAACGTCGACGGGGCGCCCCGGGTCACACCCGGAGCACCCCGTCGGTGCGTCGGTGCCCGGACGTGCCGGGCAGGTCCCTAGAGGGAGCCGATGAGCATGGTCGGCGGCTCGCCCTCGTCGCCCTTGTCGCTGCCCTCGTCCTTCTTGGGCTCGCTCGGCGGCCGGCTTCGGCTCGGGCTTCGGCTCGGGCTTCGGCTCGGGCATGGTCTCCGGGGTGGTCGCGGACGCCGAGGAAGCAGCCGAGGACCCAGCAGCCTCCCCGCGGAGCTCGGCCAGCAGCTCCGCCCGCAGCTCGTCCTTGAGCTCGGCCTTCAGTTCTTCCCTGGCTTCGGGGGTCAACTCTTCCTCCTCGCGTTGCCACAACTTCTCACCACCACGGACGGGTTGTCCGGAGGTCTTCGCGCCCTCGCCGGGCTCCTTGCCCAGTGCGGACTGCTCCGGGGTCAGCCCCGGCTCGGTGCCACCCGCGTGCTGCGGGGCCTTCTGGTCCGCCTCCGGCTCCCACGAGGACGGCTCGTCGAGCGGCTTGTCGGCCTCCCGTGCGGGCGACTTCTCGCGGCCGGTCACCGTCGCCGTGGGTGCCTTCTCGGGGTCGACGGTCTCGTCGTGGGCCACGGTCGAGGCGTACTGCTCGTCGTCCGCCTCGGCGTCGCCGGTCTTGGTCGCGGGCGTCGTGCTCGCCCTTCACCGAGGCCAGCAGCATCTGGGCGACGTCGAGGACCTCGACCTCCTCGCGGGCCTTGCCGTCGGACTGCAGCGCGGTGAGGCCGTCGGAGAGCATCACCCGGCAGAACGGGCAGCCGACCGCGATCTGGTCCGCGCCGGTCCCGACCGCCTCCGTCGTGCGGTTGACGTTGATGCGCTCACCGATGTTCTCCTCCATCCACATGCGCGCACCGCCGGCGCCGCAGCAGAAGGACCGCTCGCCGCTGCGCTCCATCTCCCGGAAGTCCGCCTCCGGGATGACCTCGAGCAGCTCGCGCGGCGGCTCGTAGACCCCGTTGTGCCGGCCGATGTAGCACGGGTCGTGGTAGGTGACCGGGCGCTTCGGGCCGCCGTTCTGCGGGACCGGGGTCAGCTTGCCCTCGCGCACCAGCCGGTTCAGCAGCTGGGTGTGGTGGACGACCTCGAGCTCGACGCCGAACTGGGAGTACTCGTTCTTGAGCGTGTTGAAGCAGTGCGCACAGGTGGAGACGACCTTCTTGGCCTTGGTCTCCTTGAGCGTCTCGGCGTTCTGCTCGGCCAGCTGCTGGAAGACGAACTCGTTGCCCGCCCGGCGGGCGGGGTCGCCGGTGCAGGTCTCGCCGTTGCCGAGGACGGCGAAGCGACACACCGGCCATGTGCAGCAGCTCGGCGACGGCGCGGGTGGTCTTCTTGGCCCGGTCCTCGTAGGCGCCGGCGCAGCCGACCCAGAACAGCCAGTCGACCTCGTCGAGCGACTCGACGTCCTTGCCGACCTCCTTGACCTCGAAGTCCAGCCCCTGCGCCCACTCCATCCGGGCGTTGGCGCTCATGTTCCACGGGTTGCCCTTGTTCTCCAGCCCCTTGAACAGGCCGTTGAGCTCGGCCGGGAAGTTCGACTCGATGAGCACCTGGTAGCGGCGCATGTCCATGATGTGGTCGACGTGCTCGATGTCGACCGGGCACTGGTTGACGCAGGCACCGCAGCTGACGCACGACCACAGCACGTCGTTGTCGATGACTGCGCCGCCGGTCGGGGTGCCACGCCAGTCGCCCTCGGTCTCGCCGACGAGCGGTCGCTCGGCCTCGGTCAGCACGGAGGCGGGCAGCTGCTCGCGCTCCTCGTCGGAGGAGGCGAGCATGTACGGCGCCTTGGCGAACGCGTGGTCGCGCAGGTTGAGGATCAGCATCTTCGGCGACAGCGGCTTGTCGGTGTTCCAAGCCGGGCACTGGTCCTGGCAGCGGCCGCACTCGGTGCAGGTCGCGAAGTCGAGCATGCCCTTCCAGGAGAAGTCCTCGACCTTGCCGATGCCGATGCGACGGTCTCCTCGTCCATCTCCTCGACCATCTCCATGTCGAACGGCTTGCCGTCGACCATGAGCGGCTTGACCGCGCCGAGCGCGACCGGCTTGCGGCCGAAGATGCACGTTGATCGGCGCGACGAAGATGTGCAGGTGCTTGGAGTTAGCACGACCAGCACCAGCGAAGACCAGCATCACGCCGATGTGCAGCAGCAGGCCGATGCCTCAGGACCTCCAGCGCGCCGCTGCTCATCCCGGCGAGCAGCTTGCCGAGGCCGTCGAGACGAACGCGCCGCTGCCGTAGCGGCAGTGACCGTGTCGCGGACTCGCCGCGCCGCGGAAGAGGAACATCGTCCAGATGACGTTGAAGATCATGAACAGCGTGAACCAGGCGCCGCCGGGTGCGAGCCCTCGAAGCGCGACTTGCGGCCCAGCCGCTTCGGGGAGTTCTGCAGCCGGATGACCGCGAAGACGACGATGCCGAGCAGCGCCATGCACGCGATGAAGTCCTGCGCGAACCCGAGCACCGACCAGTGGCCGATGACCGGGATCGCGAACTCCGGGTTCGGAGAGCAGCGACCGTACGCCTCGAGGTAGACGGTGGCCAGGATGACGAAGGCCCAGAACACGAAGAAGTGCGCGGCGCCCGGCACCGTCCACTTCAGCAGCTTCCGCTGGCCGAAGACCTCGACGAGCTGGACTTGACGCCCTGCGCCGATGTGCTCTGCGCGACGCTCTCGATCCGGTCCGGCGCGGGCTGCCCGCGGGTGATCAGGCGGTACAGGAATGGCACCCGCCGGCCCACGATCGGCAAGCGCGACCGCGTTCAGCGACCAGGCCGATGATCAGCACCCAGTGTCACTCGTCCACTCTCCATCTGCCGGCGTCGACCGGCGTCTGCCGGACGTGCGCGGCGCGCAGCCTAGTGGGCGCCGGCCCCGGCGGTGCATCGCGGATGTGAGGAGATCGCTACCAGTCGGGTAACCGCCGCCCGGCCGCCCGGCCCGATCAGCGGCCGGCCCGTCAGCCCAGCCGGCCCCGGGCGTGAACTCGAGCTGCACCTTGCGTGAGGCGCGCCGCCGGGCCTGCGCGCGCAGTAGGTGAACTCGTGCCCAGGCGCGCGTGCGGCTGGCCGGCCCGCAGCAGCACCTGCCACGGTGAGCCCCCGGCGCAGCCCGGTGGAACAGCGCCGTGCGCTTGGCCGACCGCCGGCTGGCGGCAGGCGTCGTTGGTGCACGCCCGTACGCCCGCTCCCACATCTGCAGGTAGGCCTCGGCGCCGCGCTGCATGTCGGTGACGATGCGCCGTCGCCCCTGGGCGTCGGCATCTCGCAGGTCCTGGAACCAGTCGGGGTAGAGGCCGTAGTGGGCGACGCCGTCCATGTTGATGTCGTAGACCCGCTCGCCGCTGCGCTGCTTGTCGCACCGTGACCCCGCCCGAGCCCGGTGAACGGGTAGGTCACCGGGTTCTTCGCGTCGGCGTCCGGTCGCGGGTCGCCCTGGGCGCCCAGGCCGTTGATGTCGGCGCCGTACCCGAAGCCGAAGTAGTAGCGCGGGTCCGCCCAGGTCAGGTGCTCGCGCCACTTGTCGACGAAGCCGGTCGAGTCCCCGGCGTAGGGCGTGATGAAGCCGCCCAGTCGTCGTAGATCCGCGGGTAGGCGTCCGGGGTGGACCACGAGTGGCTGGAGATCACGCCCGGGTAGTGCAGCTTCTCCAGCACCGTCGAGGCTGGCCTGGCGGGCCTTCACGCTCATGTGGTCGGGGTCGAAGATCATGTGCCGCTCCGCCATCCGCTCGATCGTGTGCTCGCCGAGGTCGTGAGGCCGCGCTGGTTGCAGTGCGGCGCGCGAGGGGTAGAGCGGCGCCGGCGGCAGCCGTGATCGGCAGGAACTTCAGCGATCGCCCCGAACAGCGCGTCCTGCTGCTCGGCGTCGACGCCGCCGGTGTCGGCGTCTGCTCCTTGTCGTGGCACCCCGTCGGCGGGTACGTCGGGTCACAGGTGCTCATCTGCCAGAACGACCTGGTCTCCAGCGAAGTTGCGCGCCGTTGACCAGGCAGCCCGTCGCGCCGGCGTCGCCGGCGACGCCGGCCAGGGCGTTGTCGAACTTGTTGACCAGCTCCATCTGGCGCACGCCCATCTTGTGGACCTCGTCGAGCTGCTGGTCGATGCGAGGCCTGCGTCGCACTGCGGGAGTCCGCCGGGTCGGCGCTTGTAGCGGCAGCCGAAGGGACGCTGAGGTCTCGATCCCCATGATCACGGCGAGCTTGCCCTGGTTGATGACCCGCCGGGCCTGGAACGGGTTGGTCACGATGCGGTACCAGCCCTTGCCGGGGCCGCCGTACTGCGCGTCGATGTAGCGCTCCATCTGGTGCATGTCCTGGGCCTGCAGCGGATCGAGTGTCATGTCGTCGCAGGTGGGTTTGCGACTTCTCGCTCTTGATCGGGTACAGCCGGCAGAGCTGGTTGTTCTCGACCAGCAGGTTGACGAAGATGCCGCAGCCCGCCCCGCCAGGACGCGCTCCATCCACTTGTAGTAGGTGCCCTCGTGGGTCAGCGAGTGCGGCGCCGGCCAGTCCTTGAACGTCGGCCAGCCCACCGGGTCGTGGCGCGGGCTCGCCGGAGAGGAAGTCCTCGAGCACCGCGCCGTAGCCGCCGGTGCAGTAGTGGTCGGGGCAGTCGACGAGGGCCACGGTGACGCCGAACGGCGACCACGGCCGGCCGCAGTGCGCGTCGCCGCCGAGGAACTCGAAGGCCATGCCGTGGGTGTGCGCGTCGGTGGTGCCGCGGACCTCCTGGAACGGGCGTGACGCCGGCGAAGGTGCGGCCCTCGACGTTCGTGGTCGATCTCGGGCCACGTCGCGCAGCCGCTCGGTCAGCGGAGCCGGAGCGTGACGCCTGGCCGCGGGTCATCGGGTCGCCGAGCGCGCAGCCCGTCGCCGTCCGCGGGCGAGGTGAAGCCGGCCGCCTTCGGCACGGTCCAGAGCCGGAACTGCGTCGGGCCTGCCGGGTCGGCGTCCAGCGCCGGGGCCGAGCGGCGAGGTCGCGCGGCGCGGGTGCCACGGCGAGGAACTGCTCGTCGGAGTCGAAGAGCAGGTACTGCGCCCAGGTCGGTCGGCCTGGAAGTGGAACGGCTCGGCGGCGCCGAGGTGGCCGCGCCGGTCGCGGCGTAGCGTCGCCCGGCCCGACCACCCAGCCGTCCGGCGGTCGCCTGCAGGGCGTAGCAGCCGCCGGCCATCTCGTAGCGGTTCTGCGGGACGCTCGCGGCTGCGGCGGCGTCGCCCGGGACGTGCCAGCTCGGGGTCCGGCTCGGCGCGCTGCGCCTCGACCGCCTCGATCGCGCGCCGTCGGCCTGCGCCGCGGTGGTCGGGTCGACGGTGCCCGTGTCGGCGACCGGGCGGCGCGGGAGATCGCGTTCTTGGTGGCGGGTCGTCGTCGTCGTGAGGGCCGTGCCCGGCTCGTGCCGCCGTGCCCGTCGCGCGCGGCAGGCAGTGCCCCCGTCTCGCCCTTCTTGCCGGCGCGGCCTGTGCGACGGCGGCCTCGTACAGCGCTGAGTCCCCGGCGCCCGTGCGGGCCGCGGCGAGGCGCGGTGGGCCGACGGCTCCGAGGCGGCCGCGCGACGGCGCCTCGTCGAGCAGCGACGGCGGTGCCAGCACCGGTCGAGTGCGGTGAGCGGCATGCGGGTGCACCGAGGCGTGAGAGCGGTTCGGCGATCGGTTGTGGACCAGCAACGACGTGCCGTCGGCGCCGGTCACGCGGCGGATCGGCGCCGCGGCGGGCCGTCACGCCGGAGCGGGGCGCCGGCCGCCGATGCGGCGGCTGAGCCGGCGGCGGTGCGGCGTACCCCGCGGCCAGGCGGCGCCGCGTCCCCGTCGGCGTCGGCGGGGAAGGTGATGGCCACCGCCGGCGACCGGGTGGCCGTTGTGGTCGAGCACCGCCGCGGCCACCGAGGAGAAGCCGGGCGTCACCTCGCCGTCCTCGGTGGCGTGCCCCGCTGGCGGGTCTCGGCGAGCAGGGCGCGCAGCGCGGCGCGGCCCGGCAGGACCCAGCGCCGTGCCGGGTCGAGAAGGCCGCCCGGTCGGGGAACAGCGCCCGCACCTGGGCCGGGGCGAGGGCGGCCAGGATCGCCCGGCCGCTCGCCGTCAGGTGGGCCGGCAGGCGGACGCCGACGTCGGTGACCAGCGGCGGCCGGCCGGGCGGCGCGCTCCTCGAGGACGTAGAGCACGTCCCGGCCGTGCAGCACGGCGAGGTGGGCGCTCTGGCCGGCGCGGTCGACGAGCCGGGCGAGCGGCCGGCGGGCGATGCCGCTGCAGCGGCTCCTGGCGGGAGTAGCCGCTGCCGACCTCGAACGCCGCCACGCCCAGCCCGTAGCGGTGCTCCTCGGGCAGGTGGACGACGAAGCCCTCGTCGACCATCGCGTCCATCAGGTGGTAGGCGGTCGAGCGGGGCAGCGCGCAGGCCGCGGCGATCCGGTCGAGGGTCACCGGTGCCGGCTGGGTGGCCAGGAACCGCAGCACCCGCAGCGTGCGCGTCGCCGCCGGGACCTGGTCCCACGGAGGTCACCGTCGCTCGTAGTCTCGTATCCGAGACAACAATCCGGGCTGCGGCCCTCGCGCAGGGAGGCTTGGCGCGGTGCAATCGATGCATGACACGACGCCGTCCGTGCCGCCGGCGTCGGTCCGGGGCCACCAGGCGGGGATCGTGCGGGTCGGCACCGGACCGCTCACGGTCGACGACGTCGTGGCCGGTCGCCCGCGGCGGGGCCGCCGGTCCGGCTCACCGACGAGGCGTCGCGCCATCGGAGCGGCCCGCGCCGCTCGTCGAGGCGCTCGCCGCCGCGCCCACACCGGCGTACGGCATCTCGACCGGGCTTCGGCGCCCTGGCCACCCGGCACATCCCGGCCGGAGCATGCGCGCCCAGCTGCAGCGCTCGCTGGTCCGCTCGCACGCCGCCGGCAGCGGCCCGGAGGTCGAGCGCGAGGTCGACCCGCGCGCTCATGCTGCTGCGGCTGTCGACCCTGGCGACCGGCCGCACCGGGCATCCGGCCCGAGACCGCCGCAGCTGATGGCCGCCCTGCTGAGCCACGGCATCACGCCGGTCGTCCACGAGTACGGCTCGCTCGGCTGCTCCGGTGACCTGGCCCCGCTGGCGCACTGCGCGCTCGCCCTCATCGGCGAGGGGCCCGTACGGCGTCGCCGACGGCTCGCTCGACCGACGCCGCGACCGCCCTGGCGGAGGCCGGGCTCGCGCCGGTCGAGCTGGCCGCCAAGGAGGGGCTGGCGCTGATCAACGGCACCGACGGGATGCTCGGCATGCTGGTCCTGGCGCTGCACGACCTGGGCGACCTGCTGCTCGGTCGCCGACGTCGCCGCCGCGATGTCGGTCGAGGCGCAGCTGGGCACCGACCGGGTCTTCGCCGCCGACCTGCAGGCGCTGCGCCCGCACCCCGGGCAGGCGGCGTCGCGCGGCCAACCTGCGCCGCATCCTCGCCGACTCCGCGCGTGGTCGCCAGCCACCGCGGGCCCGACTGCAACCGCGTGCAGGACGCCTACTCGCTGCGCTGCTCCCCGCAGGTGCACGGCGCGGCCCGCGACACCGTGGCGCCACGCCGCCGCGGTCGCCGAGCGGGAGCTGGCCAGCGCGATCGACAACCCGGTCGTGCTGCCCGACGGCCGGGTCGAGTCCAACGGCAACTTCCACGGCGCGCCGGTCGGCTACGTCCTGGACTTCCTGGCCATCGCGGTCGCCGACCTGGCCTCGATCAGCGAGCGGCGCACCGACCGCTTCCTGGACCGGCCCGCAGCCACGGCCTGCCGCCGTTCCTCGCCGACGACCCCGGCGTGGACAGCGGCCACATGATCGCGCAGTACACCCAGGCCGGCGATCGTCTCGGAGCTCAAGCGGCTCGCCGCCCCGGCCAGCGTCGACTCGATCCCCAGCGCGGCGATGCAGGAGGACCACGTCTCGATGGGCTGGGCCGCCGCCCGCAAGCTGCGGCGCGCCGTCGACGGGCTGACCCGGGTGCTGGCCGTCGAGGTGCTCACCGCCGCCCGGGCCCTCGACCTGCGGGCGCCGCTCGAGCCGTCCCCGGCGACCGGGTGCCGTCCGGTGCGCCTGCTGCGCGAGCTCGGTCGCCGGGCCCGGGCCCGACCGGCACCTCGCCCCCGAGATCGAGGCCGTGGTGGCGCTGGTCGCGCTCCGGCGCCGTCGTCCGAGCCGTCGAGGCAACTGATCGGAGAGCTCGCATGAGCCGCAGCAGCCACGCCGACCAACGCGAGGTCCGCCCATCCGCGCGGCGCACGGGTCCAGCTGACCGCCCGCTCCTGGCAGACCGAGGCCGCGCTGCGGATGCTGATGAACAACCTCGACCCCGAGGTCGCCGAGCGGCCGGAGGACCTCGTCGTCTACGGCGGCACGGCAAGGCCGCGCGCGACTGGCCGTCGTACGACGCGCTGGTGCGCACCCTGGAGACGCTGGCCGACGACGAGACGATGCTCGTGCAGAGCGGCCGCCCGGTCGGCGGTGTTCCGCACCCACGAGTGGGCGCCGCGGGTGCTCATCGCGAACTCCAACCTCGTCGGCGACTGGGCCACCTGGGAGGAGTTCCGCCGGCTGGAGCACCTCGGGCTGACGATGTACGGCCAGATGACCGCCGGGTCCTGGATCTACATCGGCACCCAGGGCATCCTGCAGGGCACCTTCGAGACGTTCGCCGCGGTGGCGGAGAAGCTCTCGACAGGCTCGATCACCGGGGCGGGCGGCAGCCTGGCCGGCACGATCACGCTGACCGCCGGGCTCGGCGGCATGGGCGGCGCGCAGCCGCTCGCGGTCACGATGAACGACGGCGTCGCGATCTGCGTCGAGTGCGACCCGGCCCGCATCGACCGGCGGATCGAGCACGGCTACCTCGACGTGCGCGCCGACTCCCTCGACCACGCCCTCGAGCTGGCGGTCGCCGCCCGTGACGAGCGCCGGCCGCTGTCGATCGGGGTGCTCGGCAACGCCGCCGAGCTGGTGCCCCGAGCTGCTCGCGCCGCGGACGCCGATCGACATCGTGACCGACCAGACCAGCGCGCACGACCCGCTGTACTACCTGCCCGTCCGGGGTCGCCTTCGAGGACTGGGCCGAGCTGCGGAGAAGGACCCGGCCGGGCTTACCTCCGGGCCGCGCGGGAGTCGATGGCGCGCCACGTCGAGGCGATGGTCGGCTTCCCCGACGCGCGGCGCGGAGGTCTTCGACTACGGCAACTCGATCCGCGACGAGGCCCGCAAGGGCGGCTTCGACGCGGGCCTTCGACTTCCCCGGCTTCGTCCCGGCCTACATCCGGCCGCTCTTCTGCGAGGGCAAGGGCCCCTTCCGCTGGGCCGCGCTGTCCGGTGACCCCGCCGACATCGCCGCGACCGACCGCGCCGTCCTCGAGCTGTTCCCCGACAACGAGCGCCTGCGCAGGTGGATCACGATGGCCGGCGAGCGGGTCGCCTTCCAGGGGCTGCCCGCGCGCATCTGCTGGCTCGGGTACGGCGAGCGCCACCTGGCCGGGCTGCGCTTCAACGAGATGGTGGCCTCCGGGGAGCTGAAGGCGCCGATCGTCATCGGCCGCGACCACCTCGACTGCGGCTCGGTGGCCAGCCCCTACCGGGAGACGGAGGCGATGCTCGACGGCTCCGACGCCATCGCCGACTGGCCGCTGCTCAACGCGCTGGTCAACACCGCCTCCGGGGCGACCTGGGTCTCGATCCACCACGGCGGCGGCGTCGGCATGGGCCGCTCGATCCACGCCGGCCAGGTCTGCGTCGCCGACGGCACCGACCTGGCCGCGCAGAAGATCGAGCGGGTGCTCACCAACGACCCGGGCATGGGCGTCGTCCGCCACGCCGACGCGGGCTACGACCGGGCGGTCGAGGTCGCCGAGGAGCGCGGCGTGCGCGTCCCGATGCGTGAGGGCTGAGCCGCGGTCACCGGAGCGGGTCACTGCGAGTCGGCGCCGGCTGCGCGCGGCGACACGACCCAGGCGGCCACCTGGGCCCGCGAGCTGAGGCCGAGCTTGCGCAGGATGTTCTCCACGTGACCCTGGGCGGTGCGGATCGAGATCACCAGCCGGTCGGCGATCTCCTGGTTGACAGTCCCTCGCCCAGCAGGTTCGCGACCTCGCTTCTCCCGCGCGGTCAGGGTGGTGCCCGCCGGTCGGTTCGACGCCGCCTCGGCGCCGCGGTCCAGCGCGTCGTCCACCGCATCGTCGACCGGGAGCGCCTCGCCGCTGCCAGGTCAGGCCGCGGCGAAGGCGCCGCTCCGCCGCGCTCGGCCGCGGAGCGCGCCTTCTCGCCGACCTCGCGCTGCGGCGGCGATGAACGCACCGGCCAGCGGGTCGAGGCCGACCTGGTCCCAGAGGCGCATGGCGGCGCCGAGCAGGGTCGCCGACCGGTTCGCCTCGCGCCGCTCGGAGGCGATGCCGCCAGCGACTCGAGGACCAGGCCACCCCGGCGTGGTCACCGATCCGCCACCGCAGTCGAGGGAGCGGCCGGCGAGCTCCGCGGCGCGGTCCAGGTCGCGGTCCTGCCGGGCGTCCACGCCGAGCGACCAGAGGGCCAGGCCGCGGATGTGCAGCTCGCCGCGCGGGGTGGTCACCGCCAGCCCTCGCATGGACGGCCGCCGCCTCGTCGGGGCGGTTGCCCGCGCTGAGGCGTGACGCCGAGGACGACGTACGCCGCGGGGAGCCACGTGGACCTTGTCGACCGCGCGGAAGAGCGCGACGCTGCGCCGGCAGCTGTCCTCCGCGGTGGCCAGGTCGCCTCGGTGAGCGCCTGCACCGCGCTCGGCGAACGAGAGCCGGGCCCAGGCGACCCAGCACGCCCGCTCCTCGGGGTCGGGCTCGGGTCCCCCCTCCGGCGGAGGCGCCGGCTCCGCGCCGCAGCTCTCCAGCTCGGTCCGGGCTCCGGCCAGGCTGCGGGCGGCGTCGTCGAGCTGGGTCTGCAGGCCGGCGAGGTAGCCGAGCATCGCCGTGCGGGGCCCGCTCGCGGCACGAGTCCGGCACCGCGGGCGAGCGCCGCGTCGAGCCAGTGCCGGGCCTCGGCCAGCAGCCCGGTCACGGGCCAGTAGTCCTCGAGGTCGATGGCCATCCGCAGCGCGACGCCGCGTCGCCCTCGATCCGCCGCGGCCGTCTCGAGCACGAGCGCAGGTTCCCGTGGTTGCGCCGGCAGTGCTCATCAGCTCCGCTGGTCGGGGCCGACCCAGCGGTCGTGGAAGTGCCGGGCCTGGCCGGCGAACCAGTCCTGGTGCCGTCCGGCCCACAGGTGCCGAGTCTCGCTGGGCTGCCAGTCGTGCGGCGCCGAACTGCCGGATCGTCTCGAGCATCCGGAAGTGCGGGACGCCTCACCGGGGTCCCGCGAGACCAGGGACTTGTCGACCAGGTATGCGAGCACGTCGAGGATGTCGCCGGTCGGCAGCCCCTCGTCGGCGCACACGTACTCCGCGGCGTCCAGGTCGAACCCGCCGGTGAACACCGACAGGCGGGCCCAGAGCAGCTGCTCCTCGGCCGTGCACAGCTCGTGGCTCCAGGTCACCGACGCCACGATCGAGCGCTGGCGGTTCGGGGAGGTCGACGTACCCACGGCTGAGCAGGTGGTAGCGCTGCTCGATCCGCGCGAGCATGCCTCGGGGCTGAGGACCCGGCTCCGGGCCGCGGCCAGCTCGAGCGCGAGCGGGATGCCCTCGAGCGCGACGCAGAGTCGCGCCACGCCCTCGGCGTTCGCGTCGGTGAGCTCGAACCCGGGCAGCGCCTGGCGCGGCGCGGTCCACGAACAGCGCCACGCACTCGCAGTCGGCGAGGTCCGCGCGCGGAGCGGGTCGCTCAGGTCCGGGACCGGCATCGGGGGGACCCGGTAGACGTGCTCGCCCGCGATCCCCAGAGCCTGGCGGCTGGTGGCGACCACGCTCAGCGCCGGGCAGCTGGAGAGCAGGTCGAGGACCAGGTAGGCGCACGTCGCCGACCAGTGCTCGCAGTTGTCGAGCACGAGCAGTGCCGGCTCGTCGCCGAGGAGCTCGCAGATCCGGGCGACCTGACGCTCCCCCGGTGTCGGCCTGATGCCCATCTCCGTCGCGACCGCGACCTGGACCATCCCCGGGTCGTGCAGCTCGCCGAGGTCGACCAGCCAGACCCGCCCGTCCAGACCGTCGTGCCGTTGCGCGGCCTCGCGGACGAGCTGCTGCGCGAGCCGCGTCTTGCCGGCCCCCCCGACGCCGATGAGCGTGACGGAGCGGGCCGACGCGAGTGCTCGGTGGAGCTCCTCGAGCTCTTGGCGTCGACCGACGAAGGTGGTGGCCTCGTGGCCGTCTCTTGTCACTGCACCCCTGAGCCTAGACGTCCCCGGTGTCCCCCGGGTACGGACCGAACGGCCCGGCGCAGGACTGCCCCGGACGGCCTCCCAGACCGTCCGGGGCGCCGGCGCAGCGGGCTGCCCGGGCAGGCGGGGGAACATGACCCGGGGCCTGCCGCGCCGGATTCCGGGTTCAGTGTCGCGGCGGGGCATCAGCCCGGGCACGCGGACAATTACGGGTCTTCACCGGGCAGCGACGTCCCAGGAGCCGCGGTGGACGACCTCCGAGACGGGCCGGCGGCCCCGGCCGGCCGAGCCCCGCGTGCCAGGGTCCCCGACCCGGTGGCCCACGGTGATCGCGCCGATCGGCAGGTAGGCCTCGGGCACCCCGAACTCCGCCCGGAAGGGACCGATGGCGTCCGGCGGTATCCCGAAGAAGCACGCGCCGAGCCCTTCGTCGACGACCGTGAGCAGCATGAGCAGCGATGCCATCGCCGTGTCGAGGTGCCAGTACGGCACGGGCCAACGGTCCTCGTCCCGGTCCGTCCAGCCCTTGTCCGGCTCGGCGTACCGGTCGAGGTACGCGGCCTTGTGGCTGAGCGGCACGATGACCACCGGCGCCGTCGCCATCCCGCTCAGCCACCGGTCGGGCGCCGCGAGCCCGTCGCCGGCGGTGGCGCGCCAGAACCGGGCGACGCTGGTCGGGCTCGTCCAGCACGAGGAACGCCCAGCCCTGGCTGAACCCCGCGCTGGGGGCGTGCAGCGCGTTCTCGAGGATCCGGTCGAGCACCACCTTGTCCACGGGTCGCGATGAGTACGTTTCGGACCATCCGGCGTCGCCGGACCACGTCGGTGAACTCCATGAGAGGCAGCATGACAACGAACTTCGAGCAGATGTGGTCCGACCTCGCTCCGCTGGGCAGGTCGGCCCGGTCCGGCGGCTACTTCCGCCAGCCGTTCACCGCTGTCGACGCGGAGCTGCAGTCGTGGTTCTCGGAGGAGTGCGCACGACGCGGGCTCCGCGTGGAACGCGACGGGTTCGGGAACGCGGTGGCGTGGTGGGACGTGGGCGGGCGACCGGAAGGGGGACGCGGTGTCCTGACCGGCTCGCACCTCGACTCCGTCCTCGACGGCGGTGCCTTCGACGGGCCGCTGGGCGTGGTCTCCGCGCTGGCCGCGGTCGACGTCCTCCGTGAGCGCGGGTTCGCGCCGACGAGACCGGTCGGGGTGGGCGTGTTCCGGGAGGAGGAGGGGTCGCGCTTCCCGCTCGCGTGCCTCGGCTCACGGCTGGCGTCCGGCGTCGTGTCCTGGTCGGAGGTCCGGCACCTGCGGGACGCGGACGGTGTGGCCCTGGCCGACGTCACGGACGGTGAAGCGGGGCCGCGGCTGCTGGCGGACGTCGGCACCTTCGTCGAGCTGCACGTCGAGCAGGGCCGGGACCTCGTCCTCCGGGACGCCCCCGTCGGGGTCGCCGGGGCGATCTGGCCGCACGGGCGCTACCGCTTCCAGTTCACCGGCGAGCCCAACCACGCCGGCACCACCCGGATGGAGGACCGCCACGACCCGATGCTCACCTACGCGATGACCGTGCTCGCGGCCAACAAGCAGGCCCGGCTCGCGGGCCAGCGGGCCACGTTCGGACGGGTGGCCGTGCGTCCCAACGGGACCAACGCGGTCCCCGCCGAGGTCACCGGCTGGCTCGACGCCCGAGCATCCTCGTCGGAGGACCTCCTCGCGCTGGTGGCCGACATCGAGCGCCTCGCCGTCGACCGGGCCGGCCGGGACGGCACCGACGTCGTCGTCACCCCGGAGTCGGTGACCGGCGAGGTGGTCTTCGACGCCGGCCTCGCCGGCCGCATCGCCGGACCCCGAGGCTGGCCGGTCATCCCGACCGCGGCCGGCCACGACGCGGGCATCCTCAGCGGCGCCGGCATCCCCAGCGCGATGCTCTTCGTCCGCAACCCGACCGGGATCTCGCACTCCCCGGCCGAGACGGCCTCGGTCGAGGACTGCCTCACCGGCGTCGAGGCCCTCGCCGACACGCTGGCGGCGCTCAGCCGGGGAGGCGGGATGACCAGCTACCTGCTGGAGCATGCCTGGGTCGACGGCAGCGTGGCAGACGACGTCCACGTCGTCGTGGCGGACGGCCGGTTCACGGTGGTGGGTGGCGATCCGTGGCCCGGTGCCGAACCGGTCCCCGGGCTCACGATCCCCGGTCTCGCCAACTGCCACAGCCACGCCTTCCACCGGGCGCTGCGCGGCCGGACGCAACGGGGCGCCGGCACGTTCTGGACCTGGCGCGAGCAGATGTACGACCTGGCCGGCCGCCTCGACCCGGACTCCTACCTGGAGCTCGCGACGGCGGTGTACCGCGAGATGGCGGCCACGGGGATCACCAGCGTCGGCGAGTTCCACTACCTGCACCACCAGCCCGGCGGGACGCCGTACGACGACCCGAACGCGATGGGTCTCGCGCTGGTCGAGGCGGCCCGGCGGGCGGGCATCCGGATCGCGCTGCTCGACACGTGCTACCTCGCGGCCGGGCCCGGACGGCCGGCCGAGGGGGTGCAGGTGCGCTTCTCCGACGGGACCGCGGAGGCCTGGCAGGAGCGGGCCGACGAGCTGACCGCCGACCTGGCCGGCGACGTGGTCGTGGGAGCGGCCGCCCACTCGGTCCGCGCCGTCCCGCTCGACGACATGCGCCTGGTCGCGGACTGGTCGGACCGGTTCGAGACGCCTCTGCACGTGCACCTGTCGGAGCAGGTGGCCGAGAACGAGGAGTGCCTCGACGTCTACGGCCGCACACCGGCCGAGGTGCTGTCCGAGGCCGGTGCGCTGACCGACCGGACGACCGTCGTGCACGCGACGCACCTCACCGGGAGCGACGTGGCGCGCATCGGTGCGGCCGGCTGCTGGGCCTGCTTCTGCCCGACCACCGAGCGCGACCTCGGCGACGGCATCGGTCCTTCCCGCGCGCTGCTGGCCGCGGGCGCCCGCCTGACGCTGGGCTCGGACAGCCATGCGGTCGTCGACCTGCTGGAGGAGATGCGCGCCCTGGAGATGGACGAGCGGCTCGCCCAGCGGTCGAGGGGGCACTGGGCCGCTCCGGAGCTGATCAGCGTCCGCAACCGCCGACGGGCATGCCTCGCTCGGGTTCGGCGACGCCGGCCGGATCGCGGTGGGGCAGCGCGCCGACCTCGTCACGCTGGACCTGGCCACCCCCCGCACCGCGGGCGGCGGGCCGACGGCGGAGACGGTCGCGTTCGCGGCGACCGCAGCCGACGTCACCCGGGTCGTGTGCGGCGGTCGGGTCGTGCACCGCGCCGAGGAGGCAGCCGAGGTCGGCGCCGAGCTCGACCGCGTCGTCCGACGCCTGTGGAGCCGTCCGGGGGAGGCGACGTGACCAGCCTGCTGGTCACCGGCATCTCCGAGCTGGTCACCAACGACCCCGAGCACGGCGGCCCGCTGGGGGTGGTCCACGACGCGGCGGTCGTGCTCGAGGGCGTCGCCGGGTCGCCTGGACGGGGCCGGCTCGGCTGGCTCCGGTCGCAGACACGGCGTACGACGTCGGCGGACGCGCAGTGCTGCCGGGCTTCGTGGACTCACACACGCACCTGGTGTTCGCCGGGGACCGGGCTGCGGAGTTCGCGGCCCGGATGGCCGGCGAGCGCTACGACGGCGGCGGCATCCGCACCACCGTCGCCGCGACGCGCGCCGCGACCGACGAGCAGCTCAGCGCCAACCTCGTCCGGCACCTCGGCGAGATGCGCAGGCAGGGGACCACGACCGTCGAGGTGAAGAGCGGCTACGGTCTCACCGTCGCCGACGAGGCCCGCGCGCTCGCGCTCGCCTCGAGGCTCACCCCCGAGACGACGTTCCTCGGCGCCCACGTCGTCCCGCCGGAGTACGGCGATGACGCGGCCGGCTACGTGGAGCTCGTCACCGGGCCGATGCTCGCCGCCTGCGCCCCGCACGCCCGGTGGATCGACGTGTTCTGCGAGCGCGGCGCCTTCGACGCCGACCAGGCGCGGACCGTGCTCGCCGCGGGGGCCGCCGCCGGGCTGCGCGGCCGGCTGCACGCCAACCAGCTCGGCCACGGCCCCGGGGTCCGGCTGGCCTGCGAGCTCGGGCTGGCGGCGGTCGACCACTGCACGTACCTCTCCGAGGGCGACGTGGCCGCGCTGCGGGAGTCGGGGACCGTGGCCACCCTGCTGCCCGGGGTCGAGTTCTCCACCCGGTCGCCCTACCCGGACGCGCGCGCGGCTGCTCGACGCCGGGGTGCGGATCGCCCTCGCCACCGACTGCAACCCCGGGTCGAGCTACACCAGCTCGATGCCGTTCTGCATCGCGGTGGCGGTGCGCGAGATGGGGCTGACACCCGGCGAGGCGGTGCTGGCGGCGACGGCCGGCGGCGCGGCGGCGCTGCTGCGCGACGACGTGGGGCACCTCCGGGTCGGGGCCCGGGCCGACCTGGTCGTGCTCGACGCCCCGTCGTACCTGCACCTCGCCTACCGCCCCGGTGTGCCGCTCGTGACGCAGGTTGTGGGTCGGGGGTCGGGTCGCGAATAGGGAGTTCTTCCGATGTAGGGCACTACCTCAGAAGCACACGATCGGGGCATGGACAACAGCTCCCTCTACTACTCAGCAGCCGAGATCGAGTACCGCCGCCGCCGCGCGGCCAGGATCGCGAAGTCCCGCACCCGCCGTGGCGCACGGTCGCTGTGGCACCGCTTCGGAAAGGATGGCACCACCTGACCCGCGATGGGTCCAGGATGGGCGGGTGACCGCCGCCCTGAGCCGTGACCCGGAGGCCGGTGCCCCGCGCACCGAGCTCGTGGGCCGGGACGCCGAGCTGCACCAGCTCCGGCGGCACCTGGGCATGGCGGCCGGCGGCACCCCCGGCCGCACCGCCCTGGTCGCCGGGGACGCCGGCATGGGCAAGACCCGCCTGCTCACCGAGCTCGCCGACAACGCCCGGTCGGCGGGCTGGCGGGTCATGGTGGGTCACTGCCTGGACTTCGCCGACCAGCTCCTCCCGTACCTCCCCTTCTCCGAGATCGTGGGGCGGCTGGCCGACGAGGACCCGGCGGTGGTCCGGCGGCTCGCCGAGCGGCACCCGGCCATCACCGCGCTGGCGCCGGGCCGGCGCCTCATGGAGTCGTCGCCGGCGACCGGTCTCTCCGACCAGGCCGACGGAGCGCTCGACCGGGCCGCTGTCTTCGCGGCCGTGCACGGTGCGCTCGAGACCGTCGGCGGCGAGGGTCCGGTGCTCGTGGTGCTCGAGGACCTGCACTGGGCCGACCGGTCGACCCGTGACCTGGTGAGCTTCCTCCTCACCCGTGGGCTGCACGCCCCCGTGGCCGTCGTCGGCTCCTACCGCTCCGACGACCTGCACCGTCGCCATCCGCTCCGGGCGGTGGTGGCCGAGTGGGTGCGCCTGCCCGGGGTGCTGCGCACCCAGCTCGACCCGTTGCCCGACGACTCGGTCCGTCGCATCGTCCGCACGCTGGCCACCGACCACCTGCAGGAGCGGGAGGTGGCCTGGGTGGTGCAGCGCGCCGAGGGCAACGCGTTCTTCGCCGAGGAGCTGGTCGGCGCGACCCACGCCCGAGCGGGGAGCCTCCCCGAGGACCTCGCCGACCTGCTCCTCGTCCGGCTGGACCAGCTCGACGACGCCAGCCGGCAGGTGGTGCGCGCCGCGTCGTGCTCGGGCCGGCGCGTGTCGCACGCGCTGCTCGAGGCGGTGGCGGGGCTCCCTGCCGACGACCTCGACCGGGGCCTGCGCGCCGCCGTGGAGTCGCACGTGCTGGTCCGGGTCGAGCCGGAGGACTACGCGTTCCGGCACGCGCTGCTCGCCGAGGCGGTGTACGGCGACCTGCTCCCCGGCGAGCGGGTGCGGCTGCACGGGCGGTACGTCGAGGCGATGACCGGCGGGGTCGTGCACGCGACGGCCGCCGAGCTGGCCACCCATGCCCGGGCGGCCCACGACACCGAGACCGCGATCCGGGCCGGCATCCGGGCCGGTGAGGAGGCCATGGCGGTCGGGGGCCCCGACGACGCGGCCGAGCACTTCGAGGCGGTCCTCGACCTGCTGGCCCGCCCCTCGACGGTCGTCCCGGAGGGAACCGACGTCGTCGGGCTGGTCCGCCGTACCAGCGAGGCGGTGACCGCCACCGGGCAGCCCGGCCGGGCGATGAGACTGGTCCGCGACCACCTCGACCAGGCCGGCACGCTCGACCCGCAGGACCGCGCCCGGCTGCTGCTCGCCTGGGCCGCGGCCGCCGTCGTCAACGAGAGCCTCGAGCACCCGACCGTCGCAACCGCGGAGGCGTTGAGCCTGCTCGGTGACGCGCCGAGCCGGTTGCGCACCCGTGCCCTGAGCCTGCACGCGCGGTCCCTCGCGGACGTGGGGCGGGACGAGGACGCCGCCAGGTACGGCGGGGAGGCGCTGGCGATGGCCCAGCGCTTCGAGATGCACCAGGTCGCGGCCGAGGCGGCCACCACGCTGGCGGCTCTGGACTCGCGACTGGGCCACCTCGACTCCGCGG
>CAVVFH010000001.1:0-835915 GCA_963747525.1 uncultured Actinomycetota bacterium | reverse complement strand
ATGTCAGCGAGGGGACAGTCCAGAGGCACCCGATGACCAGCACGCCGCTGACCTCTTTGCCGTCGCCCCAGAGGTCGGGACCGATGGGCCGCTCGAACACTCCGCAGTGCTGGGTGCCCAACTTTGGGCCAGCCCGACTGGCGCGAGCAACGAACACCTGGACACTTATGACACTCAACTGTCAGGTGAGTTAGCATGGGGTCTATGAGTTCGCTTGAGATCACAGCGCACACCGATGAAGACTGGGCGGCCGCGATTCGCCGACACCTGGAGGCCGGCGAGATCGCCGAGGTGCGGTTTCGCCGACCGTTCCTGACGCCGGCCCAGATGGCTGAGGCGCTGGGGGTGTCGCGCCCGGCAGTGATGCGCCGGATCGCGTTGGGGCAGATTCGCACAGAGCGGCACGGCAACCGTCACCGGATTCCGCTGGAGGAGGTCGAGCGGTTCCGCCACGAGTACGTGCGTGAGATCGCCGCCGCGTCGGCTGGCGACGTCGAGGCCGAGCTGTTTGGCAAGTGACGTCCGGAGGTCACGTCGGGCAGTGGCACCGAGGCTGACGGGGGTGGGCAGTTGCTGACCGTTTTCCTCGACGCGAACGTCTTGGCCAAGCCGTTCACACGCACGTTGCTGTGGGCCGGTGCGGCCCTGAGCGAGTACAGGGTCGTCTGGAGCCCCCATGCCGAGCAGGAGGCCGAGCGTCACATGGGATCGCGGGCCACAGCGGTCGCGGTGTTGCGTGCCCGCCACGGGCTGGACCTGTCCCGGCCGGGTACCGAGGCCGACTCCTACCGTTCAACCGAGGCCAAGGACCGGCAGATCCTCGCCGACGCCGTCGCGGCCGGCGCCCGTTTCCTGATCACCGAGAACGTGGCCGACTTCGGCCTGGCCGACGTCGAACGGGTCGAGATCTCGGCGGTGCACCCCGACCTCTTCCTCGCCTACCGTCTGAGCCGGTCGGGGTACGCCGAGGCGCTGGTCGCGTTGTCGGCGAACATGCGTAATCCTGCCCGCACACCCGAGGTGGTGCACGCCGCCACCGCGCGTCAGCACCCTCTGCTGTTCGCCGCCCACGCCGACGTCTACGAGGTCGATCCGCAGCCCTCCAGCGACGACGCTCCGAGAGTCGCGTTCCGCGGCGTCCGTTGCGTGCGCTGCTCACGGATCCTCAAAAACCCCGAGAGCAGACGCACCGGTCTCGGTGCCGAGTGCCGCATTGCAAAACGCACCTGAACGCGAATCCGACGGGCATCGTCCACTCCCGGCGGTCGGGATCGGTGCCCGTCGGCGGCCGCTGTCGGGTGCAGGCGCCAGCGTGAGGAACCAAGGGCTTGGATCCGCCGACGGATAACCGGAGCCGGCCCCGATACATCTCGTCGGGGGCCGGAGATCAGTCGCGTCTATCGGGGTGAGGTGCGACAGCGGAGCGTGTGCAGATCGTGGGCAGGATCGCCACGGTGGGCCTGGGTTCCTGGTCGCCCGGTGTGGATGCCAGCAGCTGCTCGCCGTCACGCGCCCAGCTGAAGCCGTCGCGTCGGGTGGCCTTGGCCAGGGCCGTCTCCGATGCCGGTAGGTGCTGGGTGATGATGCGGCGCAGCGCCCAGGCGGGGATGGCAGGGTCGTTGAGGTACTCACCCACGATGCGCAGGTCGGCGGGATCGGCGGTCGCGCCGGCCGCCAGCGCGCGGGCGACCGGTGGGTAGGACTGGTAGAACCCGAGGCCTGCCACCTGGTGGCAATGGACCAGCACGGGTCCACCCGACATCAGCTCCGACTCCTCGACCGTACGACGCGCCATGGCCTGGCTCGAGGCGGCGGCCTCGGGGTCGATGTCGTCGCCGACGATCACATCTGCATACAGGTCGGCCAGCGCGGAAGGGTCGACCAGAACCAGGTCGCTGCCGTGCCGGATGAGGAAACGGTCGTGGATCGCGGCTACCTGAGCCTGCGCCTTTGCGAGGTATTCGGGGTTGCGATGGGTGAGCCACGGCGCCTGGAGAGCCATTTCACTCGTGGCGGCGGCCACCGTCTGCCACGCCGATGCGGACAACGTCTCGTGGACCCCGCTCAACGTCCACAAGCCGGTGCCTGCCACCGGAACCAGCCGGCCGGCCAGGAAGGCACCGGCCGAGATGTCCGGCAGTCCGGCGCGCAGTGTTGGGACCACGAGGTGCTCGAGATCGGAGAGGCAGCAGCGGACGGTGAACGAGTCGACCTCGGGCCGGACATCGGTCAACAGCTCGAAGAATCCCTGGTATCCGTCGAGGAAACCCTGCGCCATCGCCCCCTCGCGCTCGCTGACGTTCGCCCGTGAGACGAAGCGATCCACCACGCCGGAGCCGTCGTCGAACCGGAACTCGAAGAGCAGATGCTCCACCGCCGCCGTGCCCAGGTCCGGACTGTCCGGATGTTGCTCGGCGAGCCGGCGGGCGATGCGCCGCAGATGACGCTCGAACGGAGGAGTGAGCGCGAAGTCGACCAACCGCCGCTTGACCTCTGCGGCCATTGCGATCGCGGACTCCCGGTCGCTGTCGAGAGGCATGCCGAGACGATACGACCAAGCGCCACGTCCCGAAACCCGAGCACCGAGCGACGACAGTCCCCGCGGCCTCGCGAGTCCCGAGGGCCGCCGCTCAGTCAGCTTGAGAATCCTCGCTTGAGATGACTTCGTCGGTGTGCTGGGGTTCCATTCCGCGGATGCGGTTGAGGGCGTCGAGGTTCTTGGCGTCGGCGTCGGGGAGGGCGTGGAGGTATTTCTGGGTGGTGGTGATCTGGGCGTGGCCCATCCGGTCCATCACCGACTTGAGGTCGGAGCCGCCGGCAAGAAGCCAGGAGGCGTGGGCGTGGCGCAAGTCGTGGACGCGGACGTCGAAGTCGACACCCGAGGCCTTGATGGCGGGGCGCCAGACGCGAGTGCGGAAGGTGTTTCGTGAGATCGGCGTGCCCTCGCGGGTGGCGAACAGCAGATCATCGGGCTTGAGGCGGCGAGAGGTGATCGAGTCGGCGAGCTGGTCGACCAGGTCGGGGGCAGCTCCATGGAGCGTGCTTCGTTGTCCTTGGGGTAGGGCTTGGTGAGCATCCGTGAACCGGTGGGGGAGTTCTTGATCGAGACCTCCACGAGTGTCTCTCGACGGTCAGTGTGCGCTTGATGAGGTCGAGGTGCCGGGGCTTCAGCGCGATGAGCTCACCCCACCGGAGGCCGGTGTTGATCGCGGTCTCCACCATCAACCCGATGCTGGGCCGGGAGGGAGGCAAGGATGGTGTCGTACTCGGCGGGTGTCAGCGTCCGGGCCTTGCGCTTGATGACCTTGGGAAGCTCGGTGTGGGCGCAGGGGTTGAAAGTGACGACCCGGTCGCGCAGGGCACGTTCGAAAATCGAATGCAGCATGGTGTGGTACTTGCGCACCGACGCGGCCGAGAGCTCCTTCCCGTTCCCGTCCTCAGTGGCGGTGGTGACCCAGCGTTGGATCTCCGAGGGCAGCATCTTGCCCATCGGCCTGCGGCCGAAGGTGGGGATGAAGTGCTTGTCGAGGTAGGACCGGTAGGCGGCCAGGGTGGAAGTCTCGACCTGCTTGGAGGGCAGCCAGACAGTCTCGACGTACTCGGCGAAGGCGGCCTCGCCCTCGGCCTTGTAGCGGGCGAGGAGTTCGAAGAGCCAGGACTGGGAGACGCCGTACTGGGCGGCGACATCGCGGACGGGTCGGCTCTCGACCACCACGGAGGTGATCAGCAATCGGTTCAGTGTCATGCCCGGACGCTGGAGCCGGGGCGAGGCTCACTCCGGGATGACTCGCGACATCAGTCCGGGATGTCTTGAGACATGGCTCCGGGATGTCCTGAACCAGAACACTGCCCCCGCTACCAAGCAAAGTTGCAGGTCAGAGGCGGTTTTCTCCCCACGGGCGTACGTCGGACTTCCTCGCAGCGAAGATGGTGATGGCGGCCGAAGGCTCGAAACGTCCAGGTCCTCATGCTGTAGAGGCTGATGCTGACACGCACCTGACAGCAGGGTTACACGGTCGAGGTGGTGAAGACGAACCGCCGGTAGCTCCAGAAGCGAAACGCGGTGCCGAGCACCAGGCCAACGACGTTGGCCGAGATGTTGTCCGCGACCCGGCCGGTCAGGCCCAGCACGTCATGGGAGACGACCAGGCACGCAAGGGAGATCGCGAGGCCGACCAGGTTGAAGACGGCGAAGAGGGAGATCTCCCGCCGTCGATCGGCGCCCACGCGGCCGCGCCAGGTGATCTGCCGGTTGCCCACATAGGTCACGAGCATCGCCACGGTGACCGCGAGGCAGCGCGCGACCCACGGATGCCAAGTCGAGAACGGTGGCATCGAGAGCAGGACGTTGAACACCACCACGTCGACGACGTACGCGGCCCCTCCGACTCCGACGAATGTCACAAACTCTCTCAGCCGTGCGCCGAGCAGCGTGGTCCCGGCGATGCGGGGCAGGTCCTGGGTGGTCGCCACAGGTCCACACTGTCGGGCGATCCTGTCAGCAGGCTGACAGGATCCACGGTGTTGAGTGGATCAGGCCAGGGCGTAGGGAAGGAGCGGGTCGGTGAGGGTGCTGGTCGTCGAGGACGAAGCCAGGCTGGCCGCGTCGATCAGGGCGGGGCTGGAGGCCGAGGGCTTCGCCGTCGACGTGGCCACGGACGGCGCGGAAGCGCTCTGGTTCGCCGAGGAGACCAGCTACGACGTGATCCTGCTCGACGTCATGCTGCCGGTGGTCAACGGCTACGAGGTCTGCCAACGTCTCCGCGAAAAGGAGGTGTGGACGCCTATCCTCATGCTCACCGCTCGAGACGAGGAGCTCGACGAGATCGAGGGACTCGACCAGGGCGCTGATGACTACGTCACCAAGCCGTTCAGCTTCGACATCGTGCTGGCTCGGATGAGGTCGCTGGTGCGTCGTGGGACCGGCGAACGTCCGACCGTCCTCGAGGTCGGCGATCTGCGCTACGACCCTGCCCGGCAGACGGTGGCGCGGGCTGGCCAGCCGATCGACCTGACCTCGCGCGAGCTTGCGCTGATGGCCTTCTTCATGCGCCGCGCCGGGGACGTCCTGACCAAGTCGGAGATATTGGAGAACGTGTGGGACTTCGCGTTCGAAGGTGACCCGAACATCGTCGAGGTCTACGTCGGACGTCTGCGACGCAAGGTGGACAAGCCGTTCGGGCGCGCCGACATCGAGACGTTCCGTGGGACCGGATATCGGCTGCGGATTCCGGAGGTCGCATGAGCCGCATGGAGCCGGAGACGCCCCAGGGGGGTTGGCGGCGACGCGTGCTGGCTCAGGTGCGGGTGCGGGTGACTCTTGCCGCGACCAGCGTTGCACTGGTGGTCGGAGTCGTTGGTGCGGTGATCTTCCTGGCTTCCCTTCACCGCGACCTGGAGAGTGCGCTGGTCGCCTCGGCTCGCCAACAGGTGGAAACGATCACCGCGCAGCTCGAGAACGGCTCCACCCCGGCGCAGGTGGCTATCACAGCGCGCGACGACGTGATCACCCAGATCTTGTCACCGCGGGGCGACATCATCGGCAGCGACCATCCTCAGGTCTCGACGCGACTGCGAGACTCAGCCGGCGTGTCAACCTCGGTCCGGGTGCCGGGGATCGACGACACCTATGTCGTCGTCGCCGCCGTCGCCCCCTCCGGTGAGCTCGTCATCGTTGCGCACTCTCAGGAGCAGCTCGCTCAGGCGAGGCGAACAGCCGAGACGCTCCTGACCGTCGCACTACCTCTCGGGCTTGCTCTCTTGGCGGCTGCGGTGTGGTTGGCGGTGGGACAGGCTCTGAGGCCGGTGGAGTCGATGCGGCGGGAGGCCGCCCAGATCACCACGGCACACCAGGACCGACGACTGGCGGTGCCGCAGGGCGGCGATGAGATCGCCCTCCTGGCGGCAACACTGAACCAGATGCTCGAGCGCATCGGTTCCTCCCAGCGCGGTCAGCGCCAGTTCGCCTCCGACGCCTCCCACGAGCTGCGCTCGCCGCTGGCCGCGATCCGGCAGCTCGCCGAGGTCGCGCGACGGCACCCCGACCAGGCTGACGTCGTCACCTTGACCAACGAGATCTTGGCCGAGGAAGGACGCATGGAGGAGCTGGTGGCCGCGCTCCTGACGCTGGCGAGGCTCGAGGACCGGGAGCCGGCCATGAGTCATCTTGTCGATCTCGACGACGTAGTGCTGGCCGAGGTGAAGCGTGCGCGGTCCGCCAGGGGGCCAGAGATCGATGCGACCGGCGTAGGTGCAGGGCAGGTCCGCGGAGAGGAGATCCTCTTCGGCCAGATGGTCCGCAACCTGCTCAGCAACGCCGTGCGCCACGCACGCTCCCGCGTCCAAGTGTCCCTCGACGAGGTGGACGGCAGGGTGCGCCTCGTGGTCGCCGACGACGGTCCAGGCATCCCTGTCTCCGAACGCGAGCGTGTGTTCAGCCGGTTCGTTCGCCTCGACGACGCACGTGCCCGCGACGAGGGTGGCGCCGGACTGGGGCTGGCAATCGTCGAGCGGGTCGTCACCGGAGTGGAAGGGGCGGTCGCAGTCGACGACGCCCCCGGCGGAGGAGCCAGGTTCACCGTGACGCTCCCCGCCGCCGGCTGAGGCGTCGAATCACGCCGCACCGCAATGGGGCGGCTGAGACGAGAACTGCCGTGGGCGCCGATCGGCGCCCACGGCATTGCGACCCGATTGTGTCGGGGTCGACTCAGCTGGCTTCGGCGCTGGCTCCGTGGCCGACCACGGTGACCGGGACGCCAAGGTGGCCCAGCCGGTGTTGGAGGTCCTGGTGCAGACGAACCGTCAGGGCGTGCTCATGGACGGCGAGCATGATCTCGTCGATCGGTTCCGCGTGCAGCACGTGCTCGACGGCGTCCATCGGGTCGTGCTGGACGGAGACTGAGCCGAGGACGTGGCCTCCGGCGGCTCGTTCGAGCTCCGGGAGCGCGGCTCGCAGCACCTGCTCGGCTGCGGCGGCCTTGTCGTGGCGTTCGGGGTGGAGGAGGTGGACCTCGGCGCGGGCAGGGTTCGGGACGACTACACGGAACTGCGTCGGGCCCTGTGCAGCCCGGTGCTGGATCGCCTCGACCAGCTCGGGGGTGGGTTCAGCGGTGTCGGTGACGATGAGTACGCGACGGGAGTGGGTGTCGTTCACGGGGCTTCTCCTTGTGGTCAGTTGGTCGGTCAGGCCTCGATGAGCCGAGGTTCTTCCTCGGTGCGGTCGACCTTGGTGATGGTGAGGTAGACCACGGTTGCTGTGATGGCGCCCAAGAAGAGAACCGAGGTCCACAAGGTGCCGAGGCCGAGTCCGCCGTCGTCGTGGGGAGCGGAGAGGAAGTCGCCGATGTTGGCACCCAACGGGCGGGTGAGGATGTAGGCCAGCCAGAAGGACAGCACCGGACCCATCAAGCCGGTTCGCCACCCGAGGAAGACCGCGGCGATGAGACCCGCGGGGAGCAGGATCGAGGGGCCCGGACCCCAGCCGGTGAGGTCCAGCGTCCAGTCACCGACAGCGGTGCCCAAGGCAAAGGTCACCAGCACCACCAGCCAGTACCAGGTCTCACGCTGGGTGGTGTTGATCGAGTGGATCGACAACGTGCGCTCCCGGGCGTACCAGAGGCCGAAGACGACGGCGAGGAGGACCGAGAAGGTCGCCGAGCTGATCCACAGCGGTACGCCTCGCGCGTCGGTGAGGTTGTCGGTGAGCAAGGTGCCCACCACACTGATCAGCACCACGGTGAGCCAGTAGACCCAGGGAACGTAGCGCGGCTGGCGGAATTGGATGACCAGCGCGACGACCAGTGCGGCGCCGAAGAGAAGCGTGGTGTTGGTCAGGCCGAAGCCGAGGGTCTCGTTGATGTAGTCGGCGAAGCTCTCTCCCACGGTGGTGCACAGGATCTTGATGACCCAGAACCAGACGATGACCTCGGGGACCTTGTTCGCCAGACGGTGGGCGACGGTGTCGGTGCTCATGCGGGCAACCATGACGGTCACGACCTGACTCTCACCTGAACCGGGGACGTCGCGTCGCCGAGTACACCCTCTCCGCTGTCAGCGACCGCAAAGCGCGGGACTCGGAACCGGGGCCAGGACTCGCTCGGCCGTGTCACGCAGCCAGACCTGTTGACCGCAGAAGGTGGCTGCGAGGTGGTAGTGCTGTTGCAAGGCGGAGTCCAGGTTGCCGTTCGCGTCGAGCCCCCACGCGTGCTCCTGGTCCCACTGGAGGAACCAGGTGGGCCCGTCGGCCGCACGGAGGCGATCGCTGAGCAGAACCAGGCTCGGGTCGAGCGTGCGCAAGGGCAGGCTCCAGCTCAGCGGCCGCCTCACCCGTGAAGTTCTGCTCCTCGGCCGGGAACTCAAGGACCAGGTACGGCCGGGATGGTCGCGGTGCACCGCCACCGGCCGGCGCTGGTCGGCACCTCCGTCAGTGTCCGCGAGCTCGATGTCGTCGGGACCATCCCTTCCGGGTGAGGTGGCCAGCGCCGGGAAGCGAGGTAATGGGGTGACGTCTTCTCTGAAGTGGGTGGTGGTCATGGCCTTGACTGAGTACGAGCCGGGCGCAAGGTTCCCTGGCACAATCGGCCGGACGACGGACGAGTCGACGCCGGCCTGGCCGAAACCCACGCGCGCTGCGCCGGGCACGCCGAACGTTCTGATGGTCGTGCTCGACGACACCGGCTTCGGACATCTCGGGTGCTACGGCAGCCCGATCGACACCCCGACGTTCGACGCACTCGCTGCCGACGGGCTGCGGTTCAACAACATGCACACCACGGCGTTGTGCTCGCCGAGTCGCTCGTGCATCGTGACGGGGCGCAACCACCACAGCAACGGCATGGCCTGCATCACCGAGTTCGCGACCGGCTATCCCGGCTACAACGGGGTCATCCCGTTTGAGAACGGCATGCTCTCGGAGATGCTGCTCGGCCAGGGCTTCAACACCTTCATGGTCGGCAAGTGGCACCTGACGCCGAGCAACCAGGAGACCGCCGCCGGGCCCTACGACCGGTGGCCGCTGGCCCGCGGGTTCGAACGCTTCTACGGCTTCCTCGGCGGCGACACCAGTCAGTGGTATCCCGACCTGGTCTACGACAACCATCAGGTGGAGCCGCCGGCAACGCCGGAGGAGGGCTACCACCTGACCGAGGACCTGGTGGACAAGTCGATCCAGTTCATCGCCGACGCGCGCCAGGTCGATCCGGACAAGCCGTTCTACCTCCACCTCTGTTTCGGTGCGACGCACGCGCCCCACCACGCCCCGAAGGAGTGGGCAGATCGGTACGCGGCGACTCCGCCGACAGGGTCACCGCCGTCGCCAGCGACCGCCAGGGGCTGGGCGCGACCGAGCTGCCGCGGCCGCAGCAGATCGCGCGGCAGACGGAGAGGGCCGATGCAAGGATCCTGAGCCGCGAGGAAGCCGATGGCGCGGAGGTGACGCCGTGATCCGGGCAACGCGTCTTGATGCAACAGGGTGACCTCTGACCGAATTCCCCCGAGGTCGGTGCCTGGTCCGGGTCCGTCGCCCTGCGCCTCGTGGTGTCACAAGCCGAGTTGGGCGCGCAGACGGGCGGGGTCCATGGTGCCGGGGGCGGCAGGCCCGTAGCTGTCGAGCAGCCTGATGAGGTCGGGGCGTCGGGTGGGGTCGGCGGGTGCTCGGGTCTGGGCCTGCACGTGAAGGTCCGGCTCGAGTGCGAACAGGAATTCGAGGACACGGTCCATCCGCAGGCCACGACCGCGGTGATGAGTGCGTCGCTGGCAGCTTCGACGTCACCGACCTGGCGGTCGGTGAAGAAGTCGAGGTCTTCGGTGAGTCGAGACGCGATGCCCTGGGCTATGAGCGCACCGCCGCCAGCGAGGAGGAACCCGGCGGGCTCGAGACGCCACAGTCGATCAGGCACGGCGAACGGCGCGCCCCGAGCGCCGCTACGGGGCGAAGGTGAGACGTGCCCGCTCGACGTGCGAGCTCGCGCCGCGACAGCCCACTGGCCTGCTGGAGCCGGTGTTCAACGCTCCGGGGGAGGCGCGGACGCAAGCACGCAGATGACCTGCGCCGCGTCGAGGAGCCACACGCACCGTGGCCGTCGACGTGAGGCACCCCCGGACGGGCGCGGAGCGCGGCTGCTAGTGGTCGTCGACGTTAGTTCGTCGGGGGTCAGGCCGCTGGGCTGAGTGGTTCGTGGGCGGCGAGTCGTTTGAGGTAGGCGTTCAGGTCGGTCTTGGTGTAGCGCCAGTCGAACGGGTTCGCGGTGGCGTTGTAGCGAGCTTCGAAGGCGAGCAGTCGCTGCTCGAGGGTGTTGAGGTCGACGAAGTTGGCGGGCTTGATGACCTTGCGTTGCACGATGGAGAAGTAGATTTCGATCTGGTTGAGCCAGGATGCGTGGACCGGGAGGTGCACCAGCGTCGCGACGGGCCAGGCCTTTTGGATCCGCTCGACCGAGGCCGCTCCGGCGTGGGAGGAGCCGTTGTCGACCACCCAGAACACCCGCCGTGCGGAGGCGTAGGGCTCCTGGGTCATCACCTGTTCGACCAGCTCGGCGAACGGGACGATGCCGGTGGTGGCTGCGCACCGACCCATCACGGTGGCGTGGTGCACGTCCAGCGCAGCCAGATAGGCCAGGGTGCCGCCGCGGGTGTACTCGAACTCGACCCGCCGGGTCCGCTCCGGTCCTGGTGGCAGGTCGTCATGGCGGCGGCGCAGCGCCTGCAGCTGGGACTTCTCATCAGCGCTGATCACGTACTCGTCGGGATGCAGCCGACGACCCTCCCAGCACCGGTCGTAGAGGTCGAGCACGCGGGCGGCCTTGGCAGCGAAGTCCGGGTCGCGGGGGAAGTCCAGGACCGGTGCCGCCACGGCTTGATCGCATCGGCGGCCAACCAGCGCCGCACCGTCGACCCCGGCACCGTGTCGGTGATGCCGCGGGCGATGGCCTCATCGGCCAGGTCCTGAGCAGACCACCGCGACAACGGCAGCCCGTGTTCGGCGGGCAACGCGCAGGCCAGTGCTTTGACGCCGGCGACCACGGTGGCCGCGAACACCGGCGGCCGTCCGGACCGGGGCCTGTCAGCCAGGCCCTTGATCCCATCGGTGGCGAACCGGCCACGCCAGCTCCGCACGGTGTCGACATGCACGCCCACCTCTCGGGCGATCTGGGCGTTGTACTGGCCGTTGGCGGCGGCCAGGATGATGCAGGCCCGCTGCACCGAGCGCAGCGGAGCCTTCCGTGCGCGGGCCAAGGACTCCAGCTCCGCGCGGTCTCGGTCGGTGAGGATGATCAGGACCGGGGAAGAGGTCGTGGTCACACATCCGTTGTCCCGCGCCGCCGACCCGTTCCGGCGCACGACACGCCGAGAGGGCTCAGCGACCTCAGGCGCCTGGTCCAGCATGGGTGCCATGCCGAAAGTGCCCGAGTCCACCAAGTCCTCACTGGCCTACAAGCTCCACACCCGCGCCCGGGAACGCTGGCCGCAACTGGTCGACGTCGAGGTCACCCACCGGGCCGGCTTCGCCTACATCACCGGCGTCCTGCCCGACGGTGAACAGCTTCGACTGTGCAGGCTGCGTTACGGCGGCTCAGCCAGCAGGTGGGGGTTCTCGATCTACCGGGCCAGCCACGACGACTACCAACCCAGCGTCCTGCCTAACGGATTCACAGCCGGCACCCCCGAAGACGCCCTCGACACCGCCTGCGGCCTCTACCTCGGCGACCCCAGCGCCTGGATCACACCCCCGAAGGACTAACAGCGAGAAGCACTAGCTAGGGGAGGAGGTCGCCCCGCACCACGGCGCGGCAGACATCGTGGATGCGGGCGTTGTGGTCTCGGGCGTACTTGCGCAGGGTCTGGAACGCGTCGTCGACGGTGATCTCCTGCTTGGCTGCGAGCACGCCCTTGGCCTGCTCGATGATGAGCCGGGTGTCCAACGCCTGTTGCAGCTGCTCGGCGGTGCGCTGCTGCTGCTGTGCGGCCGAAGCGTGGGTGAGGTAACCGGTTGCGATGCTGGCAAAGATCGTCGCGACTCGCAGATCGTCGGGTGACCAAGCGCGCGGTTGACTATCATACAGGTTGACCGCTCCGATCGCTTCCCCGCCGGCGAGCATGGGGATGCCGGCGACGGCTTGGATCCCGGCGGCCTTGGACGCGATCAGGTAGTCCGGCCAGCGCTGGTTGACGTCTTCTGCGGCCATGTCCGGGACCGCCACCGGGGCGGCCGACGCGACGGCGTCGATGCAGGGGCCCTTCTGCCAGCTCTCCTGCACCCGCTCGAGGGTGGCGATGGCGTCGACGGCGGCGGTGACGAAGCGCTGCTGCCCGTCGTGAACCAGTGTCACGCCGGCTCCGGTCAGGCCGAGGACCTCAGTCATCTCCTCGGTCAGGTTGTGGAGAACGTCACCGATGCCGTAACCGCGTGTGAGGGCGGACGCGAACCGCTCAAGGCTGTCGAGAAGTGTGTCGGGATCAGACACGGCACCTCACCTCTCCATGCGACCGAGCCGCTGCATGCGACCGGACTCTGAACTCTGCCTACCCAGAGGTCGCATGTGTCAAGCCCGTGCCGCCGACCAGGCGGACGCCATCGGGTCCACCTTCGCCGCGCCGACGCCGGCCATGCCCCTGCGCGGTCGTCGGCGCCGGTCGGAGCGAAGTTGCATAACAAAGCAGTAACAACCGGCGAAGGGCGCGAATCCCCTTGCCTGCTTGGCGCTTCGGTCCTCGCATCCTGGTCATCGCGCCCCTCCACGACGCCCTTTCGCTGACCGGACACCCTCTCCCGCGGCTCACAGCCGATAACGTCGGAACACTGACGAAGCGAGACGGAACGACCTTGCGTCGATGGCGGGGGTCGCCGAACGGAGGCAGGAGAGATGAAGCTTTTCCGCAGAGACGTGGCCACCGGCCGCCGGACGACTCGGCTGGGCGCGGTCCTGGCAGCTGGTGCCCTCTTCACCCTCGCGGCATGCGGTGGCGACGACGGCGGCGGTAGTGGGTCCGCTGATGACCTGCAGCTCATCAACGACGGGCAGATGGTCGTGGCGATGAGTGGCGAGTTCCGTCCGTTCAGCTACTTCGAGGACAACAAGCTCACCGGCTTCGACTACGACATCGCGGTCGCGATCGCCAAGGAGATGGGCCTCGACCTCGAGACCAAGACCGGTGCTTTCGACACCCTGATCCAGGGCGTGCAGAGCAACCGCTACGACGTGCTGATCGCGTCGATGACTCCGACGGAGGACCGGGACAAGACCGTCGACTTCACCGACAGCTACTACACCTCCGGCGCGACCATGTTCGTGCGCAACGACAGTGACTGTGAGGACCCGACGCAGATGGACAGCCCGGACGTGGGCGTGGCGTCGGCGACGACCTACGAGTCGTACCTCAAGAAGCAGGACTGGGTCGGGGACATCCGCACCTTCAGCTCCGACGTGACCGCCCTCCAGGACCTGGCCTCCGGCCGCCTCGACGGCGCCATGACCGACCGCCTGGTCGGGCTCTACCAGATCGACCAGGCGGGACGTGACCTGCGCACCTGCGGCGACCCGCTGTACACCGAGGAGCCGGCCTTCGCGGTGAAGGAGGGCAACGCGGAGCTGGTCAAGGAGCTGAACGATGCGCTGGCGGCCATCAAGGAGGACGGCACCTACGCCGACATCAGCAAGAAGTGGTTCGGCCAGGACATCTCCTGAGCCATGAGCTTCTTCGACCGCGTCGTCGACACGGCACCCCTGTTCCTGGACGCGACCCAGGTCACGCTGCGGCTCACCGCAACAGCTCTGGTGATCGCGATGGTCCTCGGTGGCGTCGTCGCGGCCATGTCGATGAGCTCGGTCGGGGTGGTCCGCTGGATCGCGACCGGCTTCATCGGCATCATCCGGGGCACGCCCCTGATCGCCCAGATCTTCGTGCTCTACTTCGGGATCTCGGAGGTCGTGCTGCTCCAGGCGTTCTGGGCAGGGGCGCTCGCCCTGGCGATCCACAACTCGGCGTACATCGCCGAGATCATCCGGTCGGGATTCCAGTCGGTGCCCAAGGGGCTCAACGAGGCGTCGCGCTCGCTCGGCATGTCCCGGCTGAAGACGCTGCGACGGGTGCGGGCGCCCTTGGCGCTGCGGGCGATCCTGCCGGTGCTGGGCAGCCAGTTCATCATCGCGGTGAAGGACTCCTCGCTGGTGGCGTTCATCGGGATGACCGAGCTCTTCCAGACCTCGCGCAACCTCGCGGCGTCGACGTACCAGCCGCTGACGATGTACATGATCGTGTCCCTCTACTACCTGGCGATCGTGCTGGCGCTCACGTTCCTCGTGAACCGGCTCGAATACCGGCTCAGCGCGCACCGGAGGTGAGGTCATGACCACCCAGGAGACCGAGCAGGACCGGAGCGGCGGGACCGGCGAGCCGCTGGTCCAGATGCGCGGGATCGTCAAGAAGTTCGGGGACACTGTCGTCCTCGACGGAGTGGACCTCGACGTCGACCGGGGCGAGGTCGTCGTGCTGATCGGTCCGTCCGGTGCCGGCAAGAGCACGTTGCTGCGGTGCATCAACGGCCTCGAGCGGATCCAGTCCGGCTCCATCCGGGTCGCGGGGGAGGAGCTCGTCTACAAGGAGAAGCAGCTCAACCACATCCGGAGCCGGATCGGCATGGTGTTCCAGGCCTTCAACCTGTTCCCTCACCTGAAGGTCATCGACAACATCACGATGGCCCAGCAGGACGTGCTGAACCGGCCGCGTGCGGAGGCCAAGTCCCGCGCGATGGAGCTGCTCGAGCGCGTCGGCCTCGCAGACAAGGCCGATGCCTACCCCGACAACCTGTCCGGCGGACAGCAACAACGCGTCGCGATCGCCCGCGCCCTGGCGATGGATCCCGACGTGATGCTCTTCGACGAGCCGACCTCCGCGCTCGACCCGGAGCTCGTCGGCGAGGTCCTTCAGGTCATGCGCACGCTCGCCGAGGAGGGCATGACGATGATCGTGGTCACGCACGAGATGCGCTTCGCGCGCCGTGCGGCCGACCGGGTCGTCCTGATGGCCGACACGCAGATCGTCGAGGAGGGCAGCCCCGAGCAGGTCCTGGAGAACCCGACGAGCGAGCGGGGCAAGGCGTTCCTCCGCGAGCTGACGGAGGGCTGAGGACCTCCGTCAGCACGCGGGGATGCGACGTCAGGTGGAGGGGGCGGTCGGTCCGTAGACGAGCTCGGCCGCGAGCGCCACTGACGCGGCGAACTGTGCATCCGGGTCCTGCAGCAGGTCGGGACCGTACTGCTCGAACAGCTCGGCGCTGAGTGCGCCGAGGACCAGTGCCCAGGCGGCCAGTCCCCGGGCCAGGGCCTCGGGGTGTGGGCGCGGGTCGAAGAAGGGATCGTCGAGCGCGGGTTCGAGCGCTGCAGCCGCGCGGCATACTGCGTCGTCAGCCAGGCGCGAGGGCGCCTCGGGGACTTCGGCAAGCAGGGCGACCAGGTGTGCCTGGACCCGGGTGCCGGCGGCGACCGTGCGCTCCGGGGGAGCGTGGTAGTGCGGCACCGGCGAGCCGTACACGAGGGCGTAGTCGTGCGGGTGCGCGAGGGCCCAACGTCGTACGGCGTGGCACAGCGCCTCGAAACGAGCCCGCGGCGGGGCGTCGCCGACCTCGTGCAGGGCCTCGTCGGCGGCGTCTCCGAGATCGTCGTAGGCCGCCACGATCAGGAGCGTCAGCAGGTCGTCCCGGTTGGCCACGTAGCGGTACACGGCCGAGGACACCATGCCCAGGTCGCGGGCGACCGCACGGAGCGAGAGCGCGGCGGCGCCCACCTCGGCGAGCTGGGCGCGCCCGGAGCGGAGGATCTCCCGCTCGATCGCGGCCCGGTTGCGCTCTCGGATCCCCATGCCGGGAGCGTGGCACAAGGAGAGCGGCCGTCACAAACAAGAGCATCGCTCTTGCATTGAGCGCGGCGACCTGCCATGCTGAGAAACGAGAGCGGTGCTCTCTAGAAGCCGCGAAGGGAACAGATCCATGCAGACACACGTCATCGTCGGAGCCGGGGCCATCGGACGGGGGGTCGCCGAGCAGCTGGTCGCGGCCGGGGACCGGGTGATCCTCGCGGCACGATCGGGAGTCCCGGAGCCACCTGCCGGCGTGGAGGCCACCGCTGTCGACGCGACCGACCTCGAGGCGCTCGTCGACCTCGCGCAGGGGGCGGACACGCTGATCAACGCCGTCAACCCGCCCCGCTACACCACCTGGGCGCGGGACTGGCCGCCGGTCGCGGCGGCACTGCTCGGCGCCGCCGAGAAGACCGGCGCGGGGCTGCTCACCGTGTCGAACCTCTACGGCTACGGACCGGTCAGCGGCCCCATGACCGAGGGCCAGCCGCTGGCGGCCACGGGCACCAAGGGCCGGGTCCGCGCACGCATGTGGCTGGACGCGATGGAGGCCAACGAGCAGGGCAGGGCCCGGGTGGCCGAGATCCGGCCCTCCGACTACTTCGGGCCCGGCGCCCGGCGTGGGACGTCGTACCTGAACACCTTCGTCGTCGCCCCGGCCCTGCGCGGGCGGACCGTGCGGCTGGTGATGGGCGACCCGGACGCTGCGCACTCCTGGACCTATCTCCCGGACATCGCCCGGTTCTGCGCCACGGTCGCCCGCGACGAGCGCAGCTGGGGACGGGCCTGGCACGTGCCCACGGCCCCGGCCCGCTCCGTGCGCCAGGTGGTCGCGGACGTCGCGGCCCTCGCCGGCCGGCGGACCCCGTCGGTGCGCCTGCTGCCCCGGCCGGTGCGCGGAGCGCTGCGCGCCCTGCCGCTGGTCCGGGAGCTCGACGAGACGGCCCACCAGTTCGAGCGCCCCTTCGTCCTGGACGCCTCGGCCGCGGAGGAGACGTTCAGCTTCCGCGCGACGCCCTGGGAGGAGGCGCTGGCGAAGACCGTCCGAGACCGATGAGCTCCCAGCCGACCGCAAGCAGCCAGAGGACGAACACGCCCCACCAGAAGAGGTAGCCCAGGCCGAGGACCGGGTACAGCGCCATGCCGGCGAGGACCGCGACGAAGCTCGCGATGCCCAGGTACGCCGTCCAGCGACGGAAGACGCCCTTGAGCATCGCCAGCGACAGGAACAGGGCGCCGGTCCCCATCAGCACCTCGTACTCCGGGTTGAAGCCGCTGTTCTGCGCGATCAGGGCCTCGGCGGCGGTCGCCAGCTCCTCGCGCCGAGCGGGGCCGGAGGTCTCGTACTCGCCGGCCAGGTAGGCCATCCCGAGCAGGACGGGGTAGTAGGCCATGAAGAGCACCTGCGAGACCACGAGGAAGATGGCGCCGAGGGCCGCCATCACCCGGTCTGCCCGGGCGAGGGCGAGAGGCGCCGCGACGAACGTGACGACGAGCAGGATGCTCGTCATGAGCACCAGCCCCTGCAGGACGTGCCAGTACACCTCGTGGCCGTCCGCGATGAACGCGAGCAGCCTCCGACCGTCGACGATGACGTCCCAGAAGTCGTCGACCGCCGCGGTCATGATCCCGGCCACGACGACCGCCAGCACGACGTACAACCAGGCGGAGAGTCCGCCGGCGAGGTAGAGACCGCGCCAACCAGGATCCGCCCGCGCCGTGCGTGGGGCCGGCCGCGTGGTCATCGCGGCACCTGGTACGCCGTCTGGGCGACCAGCAGCACCAGGCCGGTTGTCGTCGGCGTCGCCCTCCGGGGTCGGGAACAGGAAGACCAGGTGCACCCAGCCGTGGGCGAAGAGGATCGCCGTCACTCTCCGGTGCGCCGCCGCCGCGGATCGACGACAGCGGACGTCGTTCCCTCCTCCCAGTCTGCTCCGGGTCGCAGTACCGTTCAGCAGATCGAGACCGGCTTCACACCGGGGTCGCAGTGCCGTTCGGGTCCTGCGTCCCTGCTGTCCGGGACGAAGTCCGGTGGTAACGGCGGTGACCCCCGGGCCAGGGTCGGTCACAGTCGGGAGGGGCTCATGACGACGACCGCGCGCGCCACGCCGGCCACTGCCGAGCGTCCGGGCGGGCACTCCACGATGGGTGCGCTCGACACGGTGCTCTTCGTCTTCGCGGGGGCGGCGTCCTTCTGGCTGGCGTGGCTGGTCCTCGTGAGCAGCCTGGATCCGGGCTGGCAGCTGCTGATGCTGGTGCCGTTCTGGGGACTGGTCGCCTACCTGGCCCTGCCCCGGCTGCACCGGGTGCTCACCCACCTGTACGTGCCCGGCTACTTCATCGGCCGCACGCGGACCAGCGTCGGGCTCCTCGGCGACCCGGTCAACCTGGCGATACTCGGGCAGGAGGAGCAGGTCCACGCCGCCATGGCTGCGGCCGGCTGGATGCGGGCGGACGAGATCACGGTGCGCAGCAGCGTGCGCATCACCACGGCGACCCTCTCCGGCCGCCCCTACCCGAACGCGCCGGTCAGTCCGCTCTACCTCTTCGACCGCCGACAGGACTTCGCCTACCAGCAGGACGTGCCCGGCAAGTCCGCGCAGCGTCACCACGTGCGGTTCTGGCGCTGCCCCGAGGGCTGGCGGCTGCCGGGCGGGTACGCCGTCGACTGGCTGGCCGCCGGGACGTTCGACCGCAGTGTCGGGCTGTCCCTGTGGACCTTCCAGGTCACGCACCGCATCGCCAAGAACATCGACCGCGAGCGGGACTACATCGTCGGCACCCTGCTGCAGGCCGACGCCCGTGCGACCGTCGAGCCGATCAGGCACTTCGCCAGCGGCTACCACGCGCGCAACGGAGGGGGCGACCTGATGGTCACCGACGGCGACCTGCCGGTGGTCGACCTCCGTGCGGTCGAGGCGGGGCCGCCCGCGGCGCGCGACGTGGAGGCGGAGGTCCGGGTGGGGCCGCCGGCCTCGACGGCGTTCAGCGCCGCCGTCGCCGCGCTCCGAGGTCTGGTGTTCGGTCTACTCGGCCTGGTGATGCTGCTGGTGCCCGACGGGTCGGCGGTCGTCGAGGGGGCCACCCTGTCCCGGGCGGCCAGCGTGGCCGCCGCCGCTGCGCTCCTGGTCGAGGCGGTCATCGACGTGGGTCTCGGAGCCGCGACCTTCGTCGGGCGCAACTGGGCTCGCATCCTGCTGATGCTCTCCTCGACGGCGACGATCCTGGCGACCTTCGTCGCGACCCTCAACGGGGGAGCCCGCCCCTCGTTGGGCTCCGGGCTGCCGGCGGTGACGCTGAGCATCCTCGTCCTGCTCGCCCTCACCAGCCCCGCCTCGCGCACGTACGCCGAGTCGGGCCACCCACCGCGGCGCCGGGCCTGAGGTGCGAGACGACGGGCCCACGGCAGTCGGCTCCCGGATGGACTTCGTCGCCCAGTTCCTGGCGCGCCGGCTCGCCTACACCTACGAGGTGCGGGGTGCCCGGCTCGCCGGGCGTCCCGGTGACCCTCAGTCGACCAGGCTCAGCGCGGAGACCGGGCAGGACTCCACGGCAGCCCTGACGTCGAGCACGTCCTCGCCCGCCGGGTTCTCGTCGAGCACGCTGACGGTGCCGCCGTCACCGACCTCGAAGAACTCGTGCGCCATCGCTTCGCACATGCCGAGACCCTCGCACCGGTCCCGGTCGACCACGACCCGCGGCATCAGGCGCCCACCTTCTCCACCGGGACGAAGTCGACCTTCTCGCGCACGCCACAGTCGGGGCAGCACCAGTCGTCGGGGATCTCCGACCAGGCGGTGCCCGCCGCGAAGCCCTCGTGCTCGTCCCCGACGGTGACGTCGTAGACGTACTCGCAGTTGGGGCAGCGGGCAGCCATCACGTCGTCGGCGGCGCCCGGGGCCGCGTCGGTGCGACTGGTCCCGGCGCTCTCGCGGCCGGGGGTGGGGTACTTGGCGAGAAGCTTCGCCCGCTTGCGCGGCGCGATGTTGGCCCTGCTCAGGTCGCCGTCGAAGTGGGCGAGGACCCGCTTGTCCATGGTGCGGCGCCACACCGCCGGGACGATGCTGAGCACGATCATGCCGGCGTACCCGGTCGGCAGCACCGGTGACTCCTCGTAGTCACGCAGCGCCTGGTAACGACGGGTCGGGTTCGCGTGGTGGTCGCTGTGCCGCTGCAGGTGGTAGAGCAGCACGTTGGTGGCGACGTTGTTGGAGTTCCACGAGTGCGAGGGGCGGACCCTCTCGTAGCGCTCCCGGTCGCCCACGCCGACCTTCTCGCGCAGCATTCCGTAGTGCTCCATGTAGTTGACCACCTCGAGCAGCGAGAATCCGACGATCGCCTGGACCACGAGGAAGGGCAGGATCTCCACGCCGAGCCAGGCGACCATCGCCCCCCACAGCACGGCCGACATCAACCACGCGTTGAGCACGTCGTTGCCGAGGTGGAAGGGGTGGGTCTTCTTGCGGGCGTAGCGGCGCTTCTCGAGGCTCCACGCGCTCTTCAGCGAGCCGGAGACCGTGCGCGGCCAGAACTGGTAGAAGTTCTCGCCCATGCGACTGCTGGCCGGGTCCTCAGGGGTGGCGACGCGGACGTGGTGCCCCCGGTTGTGCTCGATGTAGAAGTGGCCGTAGAAGGTCTGCGCCAAGGCGATCTTGGACAGCCAGCGCTCGTGGCTCTCCTTCTTGTGGCCGAGCTCGTGAGCGGTGTTGATGCCGATGCCGCCGATGCAGCCGATGGAGATCGCCAGGCCGAGCATGTCGTACCAGGCCAGGTCGGCGGAGGTCATGTACCAGAACGCGGTGACGAACCCGACGTACTGGATCGGCAGGAAGAGGTAGGTCACCCAGCGGTAGTAGCGGTCCTTCTCCAGCGCCTCGATCACGTCGTCCGGCGGGTTGGAGCGGTCGAGGCCGGCGATCAGGTCGATCGAGGGGACGACCACCAGGATGACGATCGGGCCGGTCCAGAGCCAGACGCTCCATCCGGTCAGGGCGTGGCCGGCCATCCCGACGAAGGCCAGCGACGGGACCACGAGGCCGATCAGCCACAGGTAGCGCTTCTTGTCGCGCCACCGGCCGGTGGACTCCGCAGGCACGGTGCCGGCGGGCGCGAGCCGGGTCGACGGCCCGGCGGGGGGAGTCGCCGGCTGGTCGGTGCGGGTCATGAGGACCTCCTGGTGCACTGGACAGGGCAAACCTGGATGACGAAAGACTTTACAAAAAATGCCATCTTGTCAAGAGCCGCCCAGCTTCCTCGGGTCGTGGCCCTGCAAGAACCTCTGGTCCCCACCGGGATCGCTGCCGGCGCCGCCGGCCACGGGGACCGAGTGCCCCGGGAATGCGGACATCAGCCACTGGAGCGGTCGCCGGCACCGCGCGTAGCGTTCCAGGGGGTGAGGGAGGCGCGGTCGTGGCAGCTGGCGAGGACCGTCTCTGGGCCAAGAGCTACGCACCGGGCGTGCCCCTGGACATCGACGTCCCGGACGAGTCGCTGGTCGATCTCCTCGAGTCATCGGTGGCACGGTTCGGTCCGAAGGTCGCGCTGGACTTCTTCGCAGCCACGACGACGTACGCCGAGCTGGGCAAGCAGGTGGCCAGGGCGGCGGAGGGCCTGCGGCAGCTCGGTGTCCGGAAGGGCGACAGGGTCGCGCTGGTGCTCCCGAACTGCCCGCAGCACGTGGTGGCGTTCTACGCGGTGCTGCGGCTCGGGGGAGTCGTCGTCGAGCACAACCCCCTGTACACCGCTGAGGAGATGACTTTCCAGATGCGCGACCACCGCCCCAAGGCGGTCGTGGTCTGGGACAAGGTCGCTCCGGTCGTGGAAGGGATCGCAGAGTCCCTCGGGGTGGAGACGGTGCTGACCGTGAGCCTGCTCTCCGCGCTGCCGACGACGAAGCGGTGGGCGCTCCGCCTTCCGGTCCGGCGCGTGAGGAAGGCCCGGGCCGCCATGAGCGGACCTGCGCCCGGGATCCCCCGCTGGGAGGCCATGGTCTCCGAGAGCCCGGCACTCGCGTCGGGCCACCCACTGCCCTCGGCCGGCGACGTGGCGCTCCTGCAGTACACGGGTGGGACGACCGGCAAGCCCAAGGCTGCTGTCCTGACCCACAGCAACCTGCGCGCCAACGCGGCCCAGGGCCAGGCCTGGATGCCGGGACTGGTGGACGGGGAGGAGGTCGTCTACGCCGTGCTGCCGCTGTTCCACGCCTACGGCCTGACCCTCTGCCTCACGTTCGCGGTCAGTATCGGTGCCACCCTCGTGCTGCTTCCCCGCTTCGACGTCGGCCTGGTCCTCGACGCCGTACGTCGGCGGCCCGCGACGTTCCTGCCCGCCGTGCCGCCGATCTACGAGCGCCTGGCGACCGCGGCCCGCGAGCGCGGCGTGGACCTCACCTCGATCCGCTACGCGATCTCCGGCGCGATGACGCTGCCCGTGGCGACCGCCAGGCTCTGGGAGGACGTGACGGGCGGGATGCTCATGGAGGGCTACGGGATGACCGAGACCTCGCCGGTGGCACTGGGCAACCCTGCCGGTCCGACGCGGAGGATCGGCCCCGTGGGGGTTCCCTTCCCGTCGACCGAGGTCCGCGTCGTCGACCGGGACGACGCGCATCGGGACGTGGCGCTCGGTGAGCCGGGGGAGCTGTGGCTGCGGGGACCGCAGGTCTTCGGCGGCTACTGGGAGCGCCCGGAGGAGACGGCGAAGGTGGTGATGGACGGTGGGTGGATCCGGACCGGTGACGTGGTGGTGATGGACGCGGCCGTGGTCGGGTTGCCCACCTCCGACGGTGGTGAGGAGGTCACGGCAGCGGTGGTGCTCGAGCCGGGGGCGGCCTTGGACGAGGAGACGATCCGGGCGGCCTGTCGCGAGCAGCTCACGCCGTACAAGGTGCCCCGCCGGGTCGTGGTGGTCGACGAGCTGCCGCACTCGATGATCGGCAAGGTCCTGCGTCGCGAGGTGCGCGACCAGATCCTGGCGCGGAACGACTGACGGGGGCGGCGCCATGGGCACCGTGGAACGAGGCACCCGAGTCGTGCTCCGCGACGGTTCTGAGGTGGTCATCGACCAGGTCCACCGCACCGACGTACAGCTGCTGGCCGACGGGTTCTCCCGGCTGAGCGACGAGTCGCGGCGGTTTCGCTTCCTCACCGCGAAGGAACGCCTGTCCGAGGGCGAGCTGCGCTACTTCACCCGCGTCGACCACCACGACCACGAGGCGCTCGGTGCGCTGGATCCGGCGGACGGGCGGGGAGTCGGGCTGGCCCGCTACATCCGCGACCCGCACGACCCCGAGGTCGCCGAGGTCGCCGTCACGGTCGTCGACGAGTGGCAGGGCAGGGGGCTCGGCACCGAGCTGCTGCGCCGAATCATGGACCGCGCTGCCGAGGAGGGAATCCGCCGGTTCAGCGCACTCGTCGATGCCGACAACGAGCCCATGATCCAGATCCTTCACGAGATCGACGGCGATCTGCGTGAGACGGAGGAGGGGGCGGGGGCTGTCGGTTTCGAGATCGCCCTGCCGGCGGAGGGCCAACCCAACGCCGTGCTCCAGCTCCTGAAGGCAGTCGCCAGGCTGCAGCGCCGCTCGCACCAGGCCAGGTAGCACCCGCGATCGCGCAACCAGGACGTCCGGTCCCGGGGTATGCGAGACATCGACCGCGGGAACCGTGCGGTCATGGACATCACCGAGCACATCTTGGACCAGCACGACCAGCAGCGCCGCATGTTCGCGCTCCTCGACGAGATCGACCCGGCGGACACCGACGCGCTGGGCGCGGTCTGGCAGCGGCTGGCGATCTTCCTGGAGGTGCACGCGGCGGCTGAGGAGGAGATCTTCTACCCCGAGGTGCTGCGCGTGGGCCACGGCGCCGGGGGTGCCGAGAGTGCGGCGGACGAGACCGAGGACGCCATCGGCGACCACAACGACATCCGGGACGCGGTGTCGCGGGCCGCGAAGGAGCGGCCGGGCACGGACGCGTGGTGGAAGGCGGTGATGGACGCCCGCCTGGCCAACAGCGACCACATGGCCGAGGAGGAGCGCGAGGACCTGGCGGACTTCCGTCGGCACGCGGACCTGCAGACCCGGCACGACCTCGCGGTGCGGTTCCTGGTCTTCGAGGCCAAGCACGCCGACGGCATCGACTCCGCCAACAAGGACCCGGAGGACTACGTCGAGGAGAACACCTGAGGCTTGCGGGTCACGAGGCCCGGGTCACGATCGTGTGCCGGCCCTGGGCACAGAGCGCGAGGGCGGACCCCAGGGACGTCGGCACGCGCTGCGGGCCGGTCGCGGTGGTGAGGAGCACGGTGCACCGGTGGACGGACCCGGGAACCATCTCCATCCGAACCGCCAGCGGCCGTCCGATGCTCCGCAGCTCCTCGGCGGCAGCGGGGTCGGGAGCGCAGTCGAGGTCCAGCTCGACGAGCTCGCGGGCGGGCGTCTCCAGCACCATTCCACAGCTGTCGCCGCCCCGGACGCGCACGGAGCGGACGACGGAGTAGCGGGGGACGGTGCCGGACACGGTGGAGCGGGGCCGGTCCAGGGTCAGTGTGGTCATGGCGGTCACTCCTGGGTCAGGAAGTCGAGGACGAGGCGGTTGAAGGTCTCGGCGTGCTCGATCTGGGTCCAGTGACCACAGCGGCCGAAGACGTGCAGCTGGGCGTCGGGGATGAGCTCGAGCAGCCGGTAGGAGTTGGTCAGCGGGATCACCTGGTCCTCGCGTCCGTGCACGACCAGCGTCCGGTGCGGCAGTGCGGAGATTGCCGCGTCCGGGGTCACCATGGCGTCCACCCACCGCTGCCGGGGGGCGGGGAACATCGCCGCGTAGGACTCCTGGAACCCGGGCTCGATGCTCGCCCGGTACCGGACCTCCGCCAGCTCGTCGGTCACCAGCTCGCGGGAGAAGGCGAAGTAGTCCATGATCCGCCGCATCTCCGCCGGTGAGGGTTCGTAGCCCCAGACCGCGTCGAGCCCCTCGGTGATCGGGAAGGGCACCCCGACGCTGCCCATGAGCACGAGCCGATCCACCCGCTCGGGGTGCCGGCTGGCCAGGGACAGCGCGATGGCGCCCCCGAAGCTGTTGCCGACGATGCTCGCCCTCTCCAGGCCGAGCGCGTCGAGCAGCCCCACGACCTGGTCCACCCACGTGCCGAGCTCGTACGCCGTACCGGGTGGGCGCTCGGTGAAGCCGAACCCGACCATGTCCGGAGCCACGACCCGCAGATGGTCGGCGAGGGCGGGGATGGTGAGGCGCCAGTTGGCGTAGGCCGAGACCCCGGGGCCCGAGCCGTGCACGAGCACGACCGGCGCCCCGGTGCCCGCCTCCAGGTAGTTGGTCAGGACCCCGCCGGCGCGCACGGTGGCGCCGATCTCCGGCCTGGCCGCCGGTGCGGGACGGCTGAGTGTGGTCATGCCCGACATCGTGATCCGCCGGTCCGGCGGCAGCGTCGGGCGTTCCGGAGCGAGGAACAGCGGGCCCCTCCGGCCCGTCCTGCCGGGCCATAGGTCCCCTGATGTTCCGCGGGGAGGAACGGCCCTCCTCCTCCTGTGACGAAGGTCGCAGAGTCCTCGGTGGAAGCCAGGACCGACCCAAGGAGTGAGTCGATGGGGATCATGCGGATGGGTTACGCCCACGTCCGGGTCACCGACATGACGGAGGCCAAGCACCACTACGCGAACACCATGGGTCTCTACCAGACCCTGGAGCAGGACGGGCGCGTCTACTACAAGGGCTGGGACGAGTGGGACCACCACTCGGTCGTCCTCGAGGAGGGCGGCGTCGGCGTCGTGAAGTTCGGCTTCAAGGTCGAGCGGGAGTCCGACCTCGACGACATCGAGAAGAAGGCGGTCAACTTCGGCCTCACCGTCGAGCGGATGAGCGCCGGCGAGAACCCCGAGGTCAGCGACGGCATCCGGTTCACCACCCCCTCGCAGCACGTGCTCGAGGTCTACCACGGCCAGACCCTCATCGGGACCGAGGTCGGGACCCACAACCCCGACGCCTTCCCGCGCCACCTGGTCGGAGTCGGCGTGCCGGCCCTGGACCACGCGCTGATCTTCGCCGACGACGTGCGGCTGATGGAGGACATGTTCCGCGAGGTCTTCGACTACTTCCCGACCGAGCGGGTGCAGACCGACCTGAACGACGACGACGCCCACTACATCGCCAGCTGGCTCACCAGCAACAACCAGATCCACCAGGTCGCCGTCCTCGAGGGCGAGCCCGGCAAGCTCCACCACTTCGCCTTCAAGCTCGGCGACTGGAGCGAGGTGGGCCGGGCCGCCGACCTCTTCGCGATGGACGACGTGCCGATCGACGTGGGCCCCACTCGGCACGGCATCACGCGCGGTCAGACGGTGTACTTCTTCGACCCGTCGGGCAACCGCAACGAGGTGTTCGCCGGCGGCTACCCGGCCTACCGGGACCGGCCGATCAACAAGTGGACCCCGGACCAGATCGCGAAGGGCATCTTCTACCACGCCCGGGAGCTCAACGAGCGCTTCACGACGGTCTACACGTGACGGCCGCGGACGCCCAGGAGAAGCCATGACGCCCTTCATGTTCCGCGTCGCCGAGCTCATCGGCCACGAGGGCGACCCGGGGCCGACGCCGATGCCGGTGACCCGCGTGAGCCAGCGGATCGCGACGAGCACCGGCGCGGACCGCCAGGTCGCGATCCGGTCGCTGGCCGAGCAGCTGGTGTGCGAGGCGAACGCCGTACTGGACGCGAGCGACGACCACCTGACGCTGAGCGACGAGACGCTTCCGCACGAGCTGGCCTTCTCGGTCGGCTACCGCGGCCGCGCGGCCCGCGTCTCGACCACCTTCGAGAACGGCACCGCCTACGGCCGCCTCGTGGGGGACGGGTTCGAGTCCGAGCTCCCCGTGGAGCTCGAGGGCCCCGACGCCCTGCCCGACCTGCTGGTCCGCCTGCTCAGCGAGTCCGGCCTGCCGCACCACCCCCTCGCCCACCTCTGACAGCCAACCCAGGAGACAGCCATGCAGTTCGAGCTCCGCACCCAGGTCATCGAACCTGAGCGCAAGACCTTCCAGCACCTCATCGACCGCTACGGTGACCGGCCGGCGTCGCGGTACGAGGAAGGCACGATCGACCTCCAGGCCGTGACCAACTACCACTTCCGGCCGCTGTGGGGCCCGGAGACGGACATCTACAGCCCCGACTACTCGGTGCTGAAGCTGGCCGACCCGTACACCTACACCGACCCGCGGCAGTTCTACTACGCGCCGTACGTCACCTCGCGGGCCGACCTGCACGAGGCCTTCGCGAACACCCTCACCTACCTCGAGAAGCGGGGGATGTGGGACCGGCTCCCGGAGGAGTGGCGCTCGGTCGTCGGCGAGGTGGTGCTGCCGATGCGCCACTACGAGGCCGCCGCCCAGATGGTCAGCAGCAACGCGGCCCGCTTCGGATGGGGTACGACGGTGACCCAGTGCGCGGCGTACGCGGCGTTCGACCGGGTGGGCAACGCGCAGATGCTGTCCCGCGCGGGCATCGCCTTCGGCGGGGGGACCGCGCAGAGCCTGGCCGACGCCAAGCAGGTGTGGCTCGACGACGTGGCCCTGCAGCCGTTGCGCCGCCTCGTCGAGGAGAACCTGGTGCAGCGCGACTGGGGTCTCGGGATGGTCACCCTCGACGTCACCGACCTGCTGCTCTACGGGCTGCTCTACAACCACCTGGACAACGCCGCCCTGAACGCGGGCGCCGCCTCCTACAGCCTGGTCGCCCAGCACCTGACGACCTGGTTCGCCGACCAGCGCCGCTGGCTCGACGCCCTGTACAAGGCCTGGGTCGCCGACCCGACCTACGGCGAGGCCAACCTCGCTGCCCTGCGGAGTGCCGTCGAGGCGGCCTTGAGCAGCGGCGAGGCCGCGCTCGTCCCCATCGCCGACAAGCTCGACGGCCTCGTCGACGCCGGCTGCCGCGAGGCGCTGGCCGCCGCGGCCCTCAACGTCCGTGCCCACCTGGGCGCCCTGGGCGTCACCGAGAAGGAGAACTGAGATGAGCGTGGCAGCGACCCCGCGACCCGTGGGTGTGGACATCCAGGAGAGCGAGCAGAACAGGGCGGTGATCGAGGCCATCGAGGCCGACAACGAGTCGGCGACGGTGAACCACATGCCCGGCATGGTCCGGGTGACCTCCCCGGGCCGGCTGGTGATCCGCCGGGAGAGCGTGGAGGAGCGGCTGGGGCGCGAGTGGGAGACCCACGAGTTCCAGCTCGCGATCATCAGCTACTTCGGCCACATCAAGGAATGGGATGACGACGAGATCGTCATCGCCTGGGACCACTGACCGGCGACACACAGGAGACCTGCGATGACTATGACCCCGACCTCCCGATCGGCGGAGACCCAGGCTGCGAAGCCGGCTCGGCCGCCCCGCAAGCTGAGCATGAAGGAGCGCTACTCGGCGCTCACCCGTGACCTCGACTGGGAGCCGTCCTACGTCCCCAGCGAGGAGATGTTCCCCCACACGACGTTCGAGGGCATCAAGATCCACGACTGGAGCAAGTGGGAGGACCCCTTCCGGCTCACCGTCGACGCGTACGCGAAGTACCAGGCGGAGAAGGACCGGCGGCTCTACGCCGTCCTCGACGGGTTCGCCCAGAGCCAGGGCCACCTGAGCCTGACCGACGCGTCGTACCTGAACGCGATGAAGCTGTTCCTGCAGGGCGTGACCCCGCTGGAGTACCAGGCGCACCGCAACTTCGCCTACCTCAGCCGGCACCTCAACGGCCCCGGCCCGCGGTTCGCGTCGCTGTGCCAGAGCCTCGACGAGATGCGCCACGCGCAGACCGAGATCCACACGCTGAGCAACTACAACAAGTACTACAGCGGCTTCCACTCCTACCTGCACCAGCACGACCGGGTCTGGTACCTCTCGGTGCCCAAGTCGTTCTTCGACGACGCCTTGTCGGCCGGACCGTTCGAGTTCCTGATCGCGATCGGGTTCTCCTTCGAGTACCTGCTCACCAACCTGCTCTTCGTGCCGTTCATGTCCGGCGCCTCGTTCAACGGCGACCTGCCGACGATGACCTTCGGGTTCTCGGCGCAGTCCGACGAGTCCCGGCACATGACCCTGGGGCTGGAGGCGATCAAGTTCCTGCTCGAGCAGGACCCGGACAACGTCCCGATCGTGCAGCACTGGATCGACAAGTGGTTCTGGCGCGGCTACCGGGTGACCGCCCTGGTCGCCCAGATGCTCGACTACATGCTGCCGCGCAAGGTGATGAGCTGGCGGGAGGCCTTCGAGCTCTACTTCGAGCAGCAGATGCTCGGCGGCCTCTTCCAGGACCTCGCCTACTACGGCATCCGTCCGCCCAAGCACGTGGACAAGGCGATCCAGGAGAAGGACCACCTGTCGCACCAGGCCTACTGGATCCTCTACCAGTTCAGCCACGCGGCCGCGTTCACCACGTCCATCCCGAGCGAGCAGACCCTCGACTGGCTGGAGGAGCAGTACCCCGACACGTTCCCGACGTACCGGAAGCTGTGGGACAAGGAGCGGGAGAACGTGGCGGCCGGCGGCCGGCACTTCATCCGCGGGCTGCCGCAGCTGTGCCAGGTGTGCCAGATCCCGATGGGGTTCACCGAGGCCGACGAGCCTCATCAGATCTGCCAGCGGTCGGTGGTCTTCGAGGGCGAGCGCTACAACTTCTGCTCCGACGGCTGCCAGGACATCTTCGAGCACGAGCCGGTGAAGTTCCGCCAGGCCTGGCTGCCTGTCCACCAGATCTACCAGGGCAACTGCGGCGGCGCCGAGCTCGGCGACGTCCTGCAGTGGTACGGCATGCAGCCCGGTGACGGCGGGGAGTACCTCGGCTCGCCGGACCACCAGAACTGGCTGCGCTGGCACGACCAGGCCGACCACGGTGTGCACGAGATGGGCGACCATGACCACGACCACGCGCAGCAGGAGGGCTGAGATGAGCGTGACCGACTTCAACAAGGTCATCGAGCGGCCGGAGATCCGCAGCATCGGGGAGTACGACTTCCCGTCGCGCTCCGCGCAGGAGCTGTACGGCGACGACCAGCTCGTGCACGTCTGGAACGACGGCAACCCGTGGTTCGTGGCGGCCGCGTGCTTCCGCGCCCCCAAGGCGATGTCGTTCGGCGACTTCTGGGCCGCGATGGTGGTGCCCTACCACGCCGAGGACCCCGACTGGCAGGAGTCCTGGACGCCCGCCGACTTCGCGTGGGGCCTCGACGACCGCCCGTGGTCGCCCGAGGAGGGCGCGAGCCTCGAGTCGCTCGGTGTCGGCCACAAGTCAGTGATCCGCATGGTGAAGAAGTAGGGAAGGGCAGCAGCCATGACGTCGTACACGGTGACGGTCGAACCGCTCGGGCGGGAGGTCGAGTGCGCCGAGGACCAGACGATCCTCGACGCCTGCCTGCGCAACGGCGTCTGGCTGCCGCACTCCTGCACCCACGGCACGTGTGCCACCTGCAAGGCCGAGGTCCTCGACGGCGATGTCGACCACGGCGGGTCGAGCTCGTTCGCGCTGATGGACTTCGAGCGCGACGAGGGCAAGGTCCTGCCGTGCTGCGCGACGCCCCGCTCGGACGTGGTGATCGAGGCGGACATCGACGTCGACGAGTCGATCGAGGTGTTCCCGGTCGAGGACTACACCGGCACCGTCGTCGAGCTCACCGACATCGCCGAGCACACCCGCCGGCTGGTGGTCGAGCTCGACCGGGACCTGCGGTTCAACGCCGGGCAGTACCTGAAGTTCACCGTGCCGTCCGCGCCGGGAGCGGCCGCCGTGGACCGGACCTGGTCGATCGCCTCACCGCCGGCCGAGTCCCGCCGGCTGGAGTTCCACGTCCGCAACGTGCCCGGCGGTCGGGGCACCGACGGCTGGGTGTTCAGCACCCTCGCCGTCGGTGACCGGGTGGAGGTGTCGGGGCCGTACGGCCGGTTCGTGCTGCGCACCGACGACGACCGGCACGCCGTGCTGGTCGGCGGCGGCACCGGCTCCGCGCCGTTGAAGGCGATGATCCGGCACGCCCTCGAGGCGGGGGAGTACGGCGGCCCCCTCACCTTCTACGCCGGCGGCCGCACCCGCGCCTGGCTCTACGACGTCGACTTCTTCCGGTCGCTGGCCAAGGAGCACCCGGACCGGTTCAGCTACCGACCGTGCCTGTCGGAGGAGAGCGCGGAGGAGGTGGCCGCCACCGGCGACGACCCGGCCGACTACGGCTACGGGATGGTCACCGACGTGATCGCGGCGGACCACGAGACACTCGTCGGCTGCGCCGGCTACCTGTGCGGGCCGCCGCCGATGGTCGAGGCTGCGCTGAAGACGATGATGGGCAAGCGGCTGTTCCCCCGCGACATCTACCGCGAGGACTTCTTCAACGAGGCCGACAAGGCCCAGGGTGGGGTGAAGTCGCCACTGATCAAGCGGTGACCGTCGCCTCGGTCCCCAAGCGCTTCACCGGCGGGCAGGCACCTCCGGGCAGCCTGCGGTCGGTGGGGACGGCGCTGGACGTCCTCGAGTGCTTCGCGGTGGACGGCTCCCTCGGCGTCTCCGACGTCGCCCGCCGGCTCGGCATCGGGAAGGCGACCGCGCACCGGCTGCTGCAGACCCTGACCGGCCGTGGCTTCGTCGAGCAGGACAAGGCCACCGGGCAGTACCGGCTCGGCATCCACCTCTACGAGCTCGGCCACCTCGCCCAGGCACGCAACAACTTCCGGCACGCAGCGCTCCCGCACCTCACCCGGATCGCCGAAGTGACCGGCTACACCGTCAACTTCGGCGTCCCCGACGGGGTCGACGTCGTCTTCGTCGAGCGCATCGAGGTCGGCGCGGGCGGGCAGGTGCTGGGGCGTATCGGCCGCCGCCTCCCGCTGCACTGCACCAGCTCGGGCAAGGTCATCGCCGCGTTCAACCCCGCCGTCGACCAGGCCCGCCGCACGGCCGGGTTCCCGCCGTACGCCCGGCGCACGATCCGCACCGAGTCGGAGTGGAGCCGCGCGCTCGCGGGGGTACGGCGTCGGGGGTTCGCGGTCTCGCACGGCGAGTCGTTCGAGGGGATGACCTCGATCGCCGTGCCGGTGATGCAGCGCCGGGTCGCCGTCGCCAGCATCTCCGCCTTCGGGCCCACCGAGCAGGTCATCGCAGAGTCCGACCGCCTCCAGAAGCTGCTCGCCGCTGCCGCCCGGGACATCGCCGCCCACCTGACCTGAGCCCCGCCGACCTCCCGTGCGGGTCGAGCCGCTGCGTCGGTAGGTTGGCGAGCGGGCCGGACAGGACGGACGACGGGACGGGAGGTGCGCCGTGGGAGACCCGGTCGAGCCCGATGCAGCCGGCAGGTGGCCGGACCAGCGGACGACGTACGACGACCTGCGGTCCCGCTGCGCGGTGGCGCGCCACGGCGACTCGTGGATGTTGCTGCGGCACGCGGAGGTTCTCGCCGCCGCCACCGATCCGCGCACCTGGTCGAGCCGGGTGACGACGCGGAGGGCGATCCCGAACAGCCTGGACGGTGACGAGCACGCCGCCTTCCGAGCGGTCGTGGACCGGTACCTGACCGACGACCGGGTGGCCCGCGAGGAACCGCGGGCGCGGGCCCACGCCGAAGCGATCGTCGGCGGGCTGCCGCGTGGCGAGACCGTGAAGACCATCGCCGGCATCGGCGTCCCGTTCGCAGTCCGCACACAGTCGTCGTGGCTGGGCTGGCCGGCGGACCTGGAGGACGAGCTGGTCGCGTGGATCGCCGACAACCACGCGGCGACCCGGTCAGGGGACAGGGAGCGGACGAGCGAGGTGGCGGAGCGCTTCGACCAGATGATCCGGGCGTTGCTCGACGAGCGCCGCGGTGCGCCGGTCGTCGACGTCACCGGCGAGCTCATGCACGACACCGTCGACGGGCGCCCCCTGACCGACGAGGAGATCGTCTCGATCCTGCGGAACTGGACGGCCGGGGACCTCGGCTCGCTCGCCACGTCCGTCGGCGTCGTCGTGCACCACCTCGCCGCCACGCCCGCCGTCCAGCGGGAGGTGCGCAGCCTCGTGGAGGCCGGGGGCGCCGCCGCGGTGGAGGCCGCCATCGAAGAGATGCTGCGCATCGACGACCCGTTCGTGTCGAACCGGCGGGTCGCCACGTGTCCCGTCACCGTGGTCGGCGAGCACTTCGACGCGGGAGAACGCGTCCTGCTGAACTGGACCGCGGCGAACCGGGACCCGGAGGTTTTCGGCGACCCCGACCGCTACGACCCCGTGGGGAACGCCGGCGCCAATCTGGTCTTCGGGGCCGGTCCGCACGTCTGCCCGGGCCGGGCTCTGACCCTCATGGAGCTGCGCGTCGTCCTCGAAGAGCTGCTGCGCGGGACGTCCTGGATCGAGCCGGCCCCGGACCGGCCCGCCGTGCGCGAGACACCCCCGGTCGGCGGCTGGGCCCGCGTCCCCGTGGTGCTCCGCTAGCCGCCGCGGCTCGACGAGGAGCACGGCGTAGGCACCGATGCCGAGAGAGCCGAGCACCAGCAGGGCGATGTACGACGACCCGAGCCCGTGCCCGACCAGGAAGCCGGACACCGCGGGGCCCACCACGGCGGACAGCCCCAGCGCGAGCCCGGACACCGCCCACAGCCCACCCATGGCCGCGATCGCCCGGGTCCGCCGGCGGCCCTCGATGCGCTGCGGGACCGCGAGCTGGATGAGCACGATCACCAGGGTGTTCGCGGCGAGCGCCATCCCCAGACCCTCGGTGGTCACCTCGCTCACCGCCCTGGCGTAGGCCGGCATGCCGGCGTTGAGCTGGGCGTAGCCGACGAAGGAGGCGGCGAACCCCAGCGCGGCCAGCTGGACCGGTCGGGCGCCGACCCGGTCGATCAGCGATCCGGCGGGCCCCACCACCAGCAGTCCGACCAGCGCCGGCAGCCCGAGCAGGATGCCTGCCGCGGAGAGGGAGAAGCCCCGCACCTCGTGCAGGTAGACCACGTTGTACGGGAGGACCAGGCCGGTGCCCAGGAACTCGACCCGTCCCCCGGATCACCGCTGGCTAGGCTCGACCGATGGCACGCCCCCTGCCCCGCAGCGCCCCTTCCGAGCAGCAGGTGGACCCTGCTGCGGTCCTCGCCCTGCTCGACGAGCTCGAGCGGCTCCCCGGCGTGGAGATGCACAGCCTCATGGTCGTGCGGAACGGTCACGTCGTCGCCGAGGGCTGGTGGTCGCCGTACACCCCGGAGCGGCGGCACCTGCTCTACTCGCTGAGCAAGAGCTTCACCTCCGCCGCCGTCGGCCTCGCCCGGGCGGAGGGTCTGCTCGACCTCGAGGAGCCCCTCGTGTCGTGCTTCCCGGAGGTCGACGCCGAGGTCGACGACCCGCGCACCCGGTCGATCCGGTTGCGGCACGCCGCTTCGATGGCCAGCGGGCACACCCGCGACATGCTCCCCGAGGCGCTGGCCCGTGACCCTGCCGACCCGGTCCGCGGCTTCCTGCTCATCCCGCCGGACCGGGAGCCGGGCACGGTGTTCGCCTACAGCCAGCCGTGCACCTACGCCCTGGCGAGCGTGCTGCAGCAGCGCGCCGGCGTGCCGCTGAGCGAGTACCTCCGCCCCCGGCTGCTCGACCCGCTGGGCATCGGCGACGTCGGCTGGACGGCCTGGCAGCCGGGCCGGGAGCTGGGGTTCAGCGGGCTGCACGCCCGCACCGAGGACATCGCCAAGCTGGGCCTGCTGCACCTGCAGGACGGTCGGTGGGAAGGCAGCCGGCTGTTGCCCGAGGGGTGGGTCGAGCTGGCCACCGCCAAGCACGTCGACAACGCCGACAACCCCGGGCAGCCGAACCCCGACTGGCAGCAGGGCTACGGGTTCCAGTTCTGGCAGGCCCGGCACGGCTACCGCGGTGACGGGGCGTACGGCCAGTTCTGCGTCGTGCTGCCCGAGCACGACACGGTGGTGGCGACCACGGCGTGCACCGAGGAGATGCAGGCCGTCCTCGATGCCGTCTGGGCGCACCTGCTGCCGGGGCTGGGCGTCGAGACGCACGACCCGTCGGCGGCGGAGGAGGCGCTCGCCGCCCGCCTCGGCGGCCTGCGGCTCGAGCCGTACGCCGGTGCCGGCGCGCCGGACGACTGGCAGCCGTGGTCGGCGGGGCCGTTCGAGGCGCGCCGCGGGCTGTTCGGTCCGCTGGCCTCGGCCCTCAGCTCGGTGTCCGTGTCGGGGGACGGGCCGGGCTCCCCGCTGAGCGTCACGCTGGCCGAGCAGGAGAACGAGCTCACCGTCGAGGTCGGCGCCGGGGAGTGGCGGGTCACCACTCCGACCGACCGGCTCGGTGGCACCGTGCCGGTTGCCGCGTCGGGCGGCTGGCTCGACGACCGCACGCTCCGGGTGGCCGTGATCTTCCTCGAGACGCCGCACCGGCTGGAGCTCACGCTCACCCCGGCGGGACGACAGGTGGTCGCGCGGTGGGTGCGTCCGCCGCTGGGCGGCGACCGGATCGCCGACCTGCACAGTCCCTGACCGGTGGTCAGCCGACGGCGGACGGCGGCAGCCCGAGGTCCGGCACCAGCTCGGCCAGCAGGTCGCGCACGCGGCCGTCGAGGTCGGCGACGATCCGGCGGACGGTGGCCTCGTCCTGGCCGCCCGGGTCGTCGACCGGCCAGTCGCGGTAGGTGACGCCAGGGACGTAGGGGCACTCCTCACCGCATCCCAGCGTGATGGCCAGGTCGGCGCCGGCGACCATCTCCCGGGTCAGCGTCTGCGGGTGCTCCCGCGACGTGTCCAGGCCGAGCCTCGCCAGCGCGTCGGCGACCTCGGGGTGGATGTGCTCTCCGGGCCGGGTGCCCGCGGACAGCGCCGTCACCCGGCCGCCGGCGTAGTGCTCGGTCAGCACCCGGGCCACCACCGACCGGCCACCGTTGCGGACGCAGGCGAACACGACGGTTGGCGCCGGGCCGGTCACGCGACCCGCTCCGCGGGGAAGAACCGCCGCGCCCAGAGGCTGACGTAGACCAGTCCCACCAGGACCGGCACCTCGATCAACGGTCCGACCACGCCCGCGAGGGCTTGGCCGCTGGTGACGCCGAAGACCGCGATGGCCACCGCGATGGCCAGCTCGAAGTTGTTGCCGGCCGCGGTGAACGCCACCGTCGCCGAGCGCCGGTAGCCCAGCCCGAGGCGGTGGGCCAGGACCATGGAGCCGCCCCACATCAGGGCGAAGTAGACCACCAGGGGCACCGCGATCCGGGCCACGTCGAGCGGCCGGCTGGTGATCTCGTCGCCCTGCAGGGCGAACAGCACCACGATCGTGAACAGCAGGCCGTACAGCGCCCACGGTCCGATCCGCGGCAGGAACGTCGCCTCGTACCACTCCCGACCCTTCCGGCGCTCGCCGAGCCGGCGGGTCAGGTAGCCCGGCCGCCAGCGGGATGCCCAGGAACACCACGACGCTCCAGGCGATCTGCCACGGCGAGACCTCGAGGCCGGTGGTCGACAGGCCGAGCCAGCCGGGCAGCAGGTCGAGGTAGAACCAGCCGAGCAGCGCGAAGGCCAGCACCTGGAAGACCGAGTTGAGCGCCACCAGCACCGCGGCCGCCTCCCGGTCGCCGCAGGCCAGGTCGTTCCAGATGATCACCATCGCGATGCACCGGGCGAGGCCGACGATGATGAGTCCGGTCCGGAACTCCGGGAGATCGGCCAGGAAGACCCAGGCGAGGGTGAACATCAGCGCCGGGCCGACCAGCCAGTTCAGCACCAGCGACAGCGTCAACATCCGGCCGTCGCGGGCGACGTCGCCCACCTCGTCGTACCGCACCTTGGCCAGCACCGGGTACATCATCACCAGCAGGCCCAGCGCGATCGGCAGCGAGACCGAGCCGACCTCGATCGCGTCCAGCGACGTCGGCGATGCCCGGCACCCAGCGGCCGAGCAGCAGACCCGGCCGCCATCGCCAGCCCGATCCAGACCGGCAGGTAGCGGTCCAGCGTCGACAGCCGGTGCGCGACCGTCGGCTCGTGGGTGGTGGCGGTCATGCCACGGCCGGGTGGTCGGCTTCCTCGCGCGGACGATGGCGCCGTGCATGCCCGGGACAGCCTCATGGGTGAACTCCACCTCGGCGTCGACGAACCCGGCGGCCGCCAGGCCCTCGAGGTACTCCGACCGGGACAGGGCGCCGGCGATGCAGCCGACGAACGAGCCGCGCTCGGCGCGGTCGGCGGCGGAGAGGTGGTCCTCCGCCACGACGTCCGAGATGCCGATGCGTCCGCCCGGCTCCAGCACCCGGTGCATCTCGGAGAGCACCTTCGGCTTGTCGACCGAGAGGTTGATGACGCAGTTGGAGATGACCACGTCGACCGAGGCGTCCGGCAGCGGTACCTCCTCGATGGTGCCCTTGAGGAACTCGACATTGGTGGCGCCGGCCTTCGCGGCGTTGGCGCGCGCCAGGTCGAGCATCTCGTCGGTCATGTCGACGCCGTAGGCGAAGCCCGTCTCGCCGACCCGGCGTGCGGAGAGGAGTACGTCGATCCCGCCACCGGAACCGAGGTCGAGGACCCGCTCGCCGGGATGCAGGGCTGCCACGGCGGTCGGGTTCCCGCAGCCGAGGCTCGCGGCGACCGCCTCCACCGGGAGCGCGTTCTGCTCCGAGGCGTCGTAGAGCGCGGCCCCGAACGCGTCGTCGACCACGGCGGTGTCGCCGCAGCAGGACGAGCCCGCAGCCCACGGCGTTCGCCGCCTCGGCGTACCGGATCCGGACCTGTTCCCGCATGTCGTCAGTCTGCACGAGGACTCCTTCATCCATCGATCGGATTCCATCAGCACTGTCGATGCATCGATCATGCTCGATGCATCGACGATAGTCAATATGTGTGGCAGGATGGGGTGGTGCCGACCCAGCTCCCGCTCGCCGCTCCCCCCGAGGTGTGCTGCTCCCCGGTCGCGCGGGGGGCGCTGGACGCCGCGCAGGCCGAGCACCTGGCCAAGGTGTTCAAGGCGCTCGCCGACCCGACGCGGGTGCGGCTGCTGTCGATGATCGCGGCGCAGCCGGAGCGGGAGGCGTGCATCTGCGACCTCATCGAGCCGGTCGGGCTCTCCCAGCCGACCGTCTCCCACCACATGAAGCAGCTGGTGGACGCGGGGCTCGTCACCCGCGAGCAGCGCGGCCGGTGGGCGTTCTACCGCGTCGTGGAGGACATGCTCACCTCGCTGAGCGGCGCCCTGCGTCCCTGACAGTCGCTGGACAGTCGCTGGACAGTCGCCGGACAGTCGCCGGACAGTCGCCGGACAGTCGCCGGGCGCCCGCAGGATGCCCCGGGTGACCCACCAACCCGAAGTCATCGTCGTCGGCGCCGGCCTGGCCGGCCTGGTCGCCACCCACGAGCTCGCCAAGGCGGGCAAGCGGGTGCTGGTCCTCGAGCAGGAGAACCGCGCGAACCTCGGCGGGCAGGCGTTCTGGTCGCTCGGCGGCCTGTTCTTCGTCGACAGCCCCGAGCAGCGCCGGATGGGCATCAAGGACTCCCGCGAGCTGGCGCTGCAGGACTGGTTCGGGTCCGCGGCGTACGACCGGCTCGACGACGAGGACGTCTGGGGTCGCCGGTGGGCCGAGGCCTACGTCGACTGGGCCGCCGGCGGCAAGCGGCAGTACCTCCGCGACCTCGGCCACCGGGTGGTCCCCCTCGTCGGCTGGGCCGAGCGGGGCGACGGCTCCGCCACCGGCCACGGCAACTCCGTGCCCCGGTTCCACCTCACCTGGGGCACCGGTCCCGGCGTCGTGGAGACGTTCGAGAGGCCGGTGCTCGAGGCCGAGCGGCGCGGGCTGGTCACCTTCGCGTTCCGCCACCAGGTCGACGAGCTGCTCGTCGAGGACGGTGCGGTCGTGGGCGTGCGGGGCACGGTCCTGGAGCCGAGCGAGACCCCGCGCGGCGTGAAGTCCTCCCGCACCGCCGTGGGGGAGTTCGAGCACCGCGCCGGCGCGGTGGTGGTCACCTCCGGCGGCATCGGTCACAACCACGACCTGATGCGCCGCAACTGGCCGACCGAGCGGCTGGGGCCGGTGCCCGAGCACATGATCACCGGGGTCCCCGCCCACGTCGACGGGCGGATGCTGGCGATCACCGAGCAGGCGGGCGGGCGCATCGTCAACCGCGACCGGATGTGGGCCTACGTCGAGGGCATCCACAACTGGGACCCGATCTGGCCGGACCACGCGATCCGCATCCTGCCCGGCCCCTCCTCGATGTGGTTCGACGCCACCGGCCGACGCCTGACCGGCATGTCCGGCGTCCCGGGTGCCGACTCGCTCGGGGCGATGCGGCAGATCCTCGCGACCGGCCACGACTACTCCTGGTTCGTGCTCACCCAGAGCATCATCGAGAAGGAGTTCGCCCTGTCAGGGTCGGAGCAGAACCCGGACATCACCGAGCGCGACCTGAAGGTGCTGCTGAAGACGCGCCTGGCCAAGGGGGCGCCGGCGCCGGTGGAGAACTTCAAGCGGTACGGCGAGGACTTCGTCGTCGCCGACGACCTCGCCGGCCTGGTGGCCGGCATGAACCGGCTCGCCCGGGGACCGCAGCTCGAGATCGCCGAGCTGGAGCGCCAGATCGCCGCCCGCGACCGCGAGCTGGACAACGCGTTCACCAAGGACGTGCAGGTGATGGCGATGCACAACGCGCGCCGGTCGCGCTCCGACCGGCTCGCCCGCGTCGCCAAGCCGCACAAGATCCTCGACCCGGCGCACGGTCCGCTGATCGCCGTACGCCTCAACATCTTGTCCCGCAAGACGCTCGGCGGACTGCAGACGAACCTCGACTCCCAGGTGATCGGCGCGGACGGCTCGCCCGTGCCCGGTCTCTACGCCGCCGGGGAGGTCGCCGGCTTCGGCGGCGGTGGCGTGCACGGGTACAACGCGCTGGAGGGCACCTTCCTCGGCGGCTGCATCTTCTCCGGCCGGGCGGCGGGACGCGCGCTCGCGCGCTGAGGCCGCTTGGCCCCCCGTTCACCTACCGCCGGTATGGTCCCGTGCGGGGGAGGGAGCATCCGAGCGACACGGGAGGCACCCGAGGTGAGCACGATCTGTCTGCGCCACGAGCTGGCGATGCTCCGGCTGGGCCTGGCCGGCCTCCGCGGCGGAGACCGCGGCTTCCACAGTCCTGAGCACGCACGGCTCCTGAAGCAGGTCGAGGCCTGTCCGCGCTGTCGGCGGCGCAGGTCCCCCACGGTGACCGTGACCGCCACGATCACCGCCACCTGCCCCGAGGACGTCGGGCCCACCACCTACAAGGCCGTCCTCGAGGACGCGGTCCACGAGGCCGTGTCGGCGAAGGTGCCCGCCGAGGACGCGATCGTCGAGGTCGGCTGACCGGATGGTGCCACGATGGGCACCATGGATGTCGAGCTGCAGGAGGAGGTCCGGGACTTCCTCGCCGAGCAGGCGCCGTTCGACACGCTCCCGCCGGAGGTCCTCGAGAGGCTCCCGCGGGCCTGCACGCTCCGCAATGCCCGGCGCGGCACGGTGGTGCTCGACACCGGTGAGGTCGGCGCAGGGCTGTACGTCGTCCGGTCCGGCTCGGTCGACGTGCTGGACGAGGCCGGCGGCCTGATCGAGCGAGTCGGCCCCGGGGGGTCCTTCGGGATGAGCTCGCTGCTCGAGCACCGCCCGACGCGGCACTGCTGCACCGCGACGGAGGACACGCTGCTCCTCGTCCTGGGTCGGGAGTCGTTCGACGTCGTCGCCCGGGAGCACCCGGCGTTCCTGAGCTTCTACGCCGCCACCCACCACGACCGGCTCTCGCGGGCGATCGCCAACCTGCAGCAGGCAGCTTCCGGGCGGACGGTGCTCAGCGGCCTGGTCCGCGACCTGGTGTCACGGGAGCCGGTGACCAGTGCCCCGGACGCGACCGTCGCCGAGGCCGCCGCAACGATGTCCCGTGCGGGGGTCTCCTGTGTCCTGGTCGTCGACGGCGCAGCGGTCCGGGGCATCGTCACCGACCGGGACCTGCGCAACCGCGTCCTGGCCGCGGGTCTCGACCCTCGGCGGCCCGTCAGCGAGGTGATGACGGCACCGGCGGTCACGGTGCGGGCCGACGCGTCCGCGCTGGAGGCGATGCTCGAGATGGTGAGTCGCGGCATCCACCACCTGCCGGTGGTCGACGGGCACGGCGGAGCCGCCGGGGTGGTGACGACCACGGACCTGCTCCGCGTGGAGAGCTCGAACCCGGTCCACCTGGCCACGGACCTCGCCCGCCAGACCAGCCTGGACGGGGTGGTGGAGCTCGCCCGACGCATCCCCACCGTGCTGGCCGACCTCGTGGACCGCGACGTGTCGGCCGCCGACATCACCCGGGTCGTGACTGCCGTCGGCGACGCGGCGCGGCGGAGGGTGGTCGCCCTCGTGGAGCAGGAGCTCGGGCCGGCGCCCGTTCCCTACAGCTGGGTGGTGCTTGGTTCCGTCGCGCGCGAGGAGGAGGCCCTGTCGGCCGACCAGGACCACGCTCTCGTCGTCGCCGAGCCCGGCCATGACGAGTGGTTCGCGCAGCTGGCCGGCCGGGCCACCGAGCTCCTGGAGGAGGTGGGCTGGCCGCGCTGCCCGGGTGGGGTGATGGCCACCAACCCGCGGTGGCGGGTCACGCTGGACGACTGGCGACGGCAGCTCGCCACCTGGTCGAGGGAGCCCGAGCCCCAGGCGGTGCTCGACGTCGCCATCTCCTACGACCTGAGGCACCTCTCCGGCGACCCGCAGCTGACCCACGCGGTGCGGGACGCGTCCACGTCCGCGGTGTCGCAGCGCCTTCTCGGCCACCTGAGCGGGCAAGCCGTCCGGATGCGGCCGCCGCTGGGCTTCTTCCGCGGGTTCCTGCTCGACGACGAGGGGGAGCACCGGCAGACCTTCGACATCAAGCGGGGCATCAGCGCGGTCGTCCAGCTCGCGCGGGTGTACGCGCTGCGGACCGGCTCCCCGGCGCTGTCGACGCGCGACCGCCTCACTGCCGCCCACGCCGACGGCATCCTCGACGCCGACACGGCCGCGGACCTGCGCGACGCGCTCGAGCTGATGTCGTACTGGCGGCTGCGCCACCAGGTCGAGCAGTGCCGGGCCGGGACCACCCCCGACAACCACCTCGCCCCGGCGGACCTCACCGGTCACCAGCGGCGGCACCTCAAGGACGCCTTCGCCATCGTCCGCTCGGTGCAGCAGCAGATGGGGCACCGGCTCGCGCCGGGCTTCAGCTGATGGTGCGCTGGTTCCACCGGGCGCGGACCGCCGCAGGCACCGCGTCCTGGCCATCGGGTGGGCGCCGGCTCAGGTGAGGACGGCGAGATCGATGTTGCCGCCGGCGGTGGGCTTGTTGGTGCCGATGGTCAGCGCGGCGACCGTGAACGCCCGGTTCCGCCACCCGTGCGGAGGGCGCAGTGCGAGTGCAGCACCAGTGAGATCAGCACCAGGTCGGCGTACCCGTCGTCGAAAGGCAGCCGCTCGCCGTCCAGCGGTCGCAGCTCGGCCTGCGGGCCGAGATGCGGTAGCGGTCCTTCGGCATGGTGCCTCCGGTCAGAACGTCCAGGTGTCGGCGATGAGCAGGTCGGCGCGCATCTGCTGGCGGACCTCCAGCCACGCCACCAGTGCGAGCAGCACGAACGCGGCGATCGCCTTGCGCCGCGGGGTCCAGCGGATCGCCCACGACAACCACCGGCGGGTCGTCACGCCGAGCGCCGCGCGGGCCACGGCGAGACCGCCGCCGACGACCGTCAGGATCCCGAGGGGGTTGTACTGCCAGGCCTGTGCCAGGTGGCCCTGGGCCGTCAGCCGTGCCGCGCGCGTCCCGCCGCACAGCGGGTCCATGATGCCGATCCGGTGCAGGGGTCCGTGGATGTCCGTCAACCACCGTGACGAGTCGCCCGGCGGTGCCGCGCCTGCCGAGGACGCCGAGAACGCGCTCATCTCCCCAGTATGACGGAATGCCGCCGCCGGTCCGTGGGTTGGAGCGGGTATGACGACATGGGGCTTCATCGGCAGCGGGAACATCGGCAGCACCGTGGCGCGGCTCGCGCTGGACGCGGGGCACGACGTGGTGATGAGCAACAGCAGAGGGCCGGAGACGCTGGCGGACCTCGTCGCCGAGCTGGGCCCGCGGGCGCGGGCGGCGACCGCGGGGGAGGCCGCAGCTGCGGGCGACGTGGTGGTCGTGACCATCCCGCTGAAGGGCTACCGCGACGTGCCGGTCGACGAGCTGCGCGGCAAGGTCGTCATCGACACGATGAACTACTACCCGCAGCGCGACGGGCACGTCGCCGAGCTCGACGACGAGTCCACGACGACGTCAGAGCTCCTGCAGGCGCACCTGCCGGACGCGCGGGTGGTCAAGGCGTTCAACAACATCTTCTTCGGTCACCTGGCCTCGCTGCCGCGACCGGCCGGGTCGCCGGACCGCAGCGCCCTGGCGATCGCCGGTGACGACCCCGAGTCCAAGGCGCTGGTCGCCCGGCTGCTGGACGAGATCGGCTACGACACAGTCGACCTGGGGCCGCTTGCCGAGGGCTGGCGCACCCAGCGGGACACCGCCGCCTACGGCGTCATGTATGCCGCCGACGCCGACGACTGGAGCAAGGGTCCGAGGCCCGCATCCGCCGCGGAGGTGGCCGCGGCCGCCGCGTCGTCGCGCCGCTACCGGGACATGTCCGGCTGACCTTCCACGCCCGGGCGAAGGTCCCTACCGCGTCGCCGTCGGCCGGAGTGACAGTGAGAAGTGTCGCTCACTGGTGTGACGAGGAGGTGGACATGAGCACCCACACACTCCACGTCCCGGAGGCCCGGACCGGGTCGCGCGGCCCGTTGCCCGGCTGGTACGACGACCTGCTGGCTGCTCTGCTCGCCGGTGCCACGGCCTACGGCCTGCTGGTCGACGGCGCCTATCGGGTCTCGGAGGGCATCCGCGCCGACTTCGCCGACGTCATGCGCGGGCAGGACGTGCTCACGCTGCTGACGATCCCGGTGTTCGTGTGGCTCACCCACCGGGCGCGGCAGGGCTGGCTCGCCGGTCATCTGCTCAGCCTGGGGCTGCTCCTCTACTACGGCTACAGCTATCTCATCTACGCGGTGTCGCCCTACAACGACGCGTTCCTGCTCTACGTCGGCATCCTGGGTCTGTCGGTGTTCGGGCTGCTGGACGGGCTGCTCCGCCTCGACATCGACGTCGTCGGCCGCAGCGTCGACGCCGGGGACAGCCGCGGCACCGGCGGCTTCCTGGTCGGCGTGGGCGTGCTCTTCGTCGGGCTGTGGCTCGCGATGCTGCTCCCGGCCATCCCCGGAGATCTGCCGGCGGGCAGGGTCACCTACGACATCGCCAGCCCGGTGCACGTCCTCGACCTGTCGATGGTGCTGCCGTTGGTCGTCGCGACCGGGGTCATGCTGCTCCGGAGGCGCCCGACGGGCGTCGTGCTGGGGGCGGTCGTGCTGACCAAGGTCGTGACGCTGGGGCTCGCGCTGCTCTCGATGAACCTGCTCTTCGCCGAGGACGCCGACCCGTTCGAGACCGCGCTGTGGGCGGTGATCGCGGCGGCCGCCGGCGTACTCCTGGTCCGTCTGCTGCGGCACGTCAGGACGCCCGCGGCGGGCTGGATGCGGGACTCGCTGTGGCGGTGACCGCGGGGGTGACGGCAGCGGTGACCGGGCCTTGCCTGACGCGGTGACGCGTGTCACAGTGGTGACTTACTGACCGAACGGTCTGTTAATCCGCCGCGCCCGGGAGGACCGATGATCGGCACCGCTGTGACCCCGGAGACCGAGCCTGACCTGCTGGCCCGCTTCGACGCGACGATCGCCCGGCACGACCGCATCGAGCCACGCGACTGGATGCCGGAGAAGTACCGCGCCACCCTGGTCCGCCAGATCGCCCAGCACGCGCACTCGGAGATCATCGGCATGCAGCCGGAGGGCAACTGGATCACCCGCGCCCCCTCCCTGCGCCGCAGGGCGATCCTGCTTGCGAAGGTCCAGGACGAGGCAGGCCACGGGCTCTACCTCTACTCCGCCTGCGAGACCCTCGGCGTCAGCCGCCGCGAGCTGACCGAGAAGCTGCTGACCGGTCGGCAGAAGTACTCCTCGATCTTCAACTACCCGACGCTGTCGTACGCCGACGTCGGCACCATCGGCTGGCTGGTGGACGGCGCCGCGATCTGCAACCAGGTGCCGTTGTGCCGCACCTCCTACGGCCCCTACGGGCGGTCGATGATCCGGATCTGCAAGGAGGAGTCGTTCCACCAGCGCCAGGGCTACGAGCTGCTGGCGGCGATGATGCGCGGCACCGACGAGCAGCGCGCCATGGTCCAGGAGTCGGTCGACCGCTTCTGGTGGCCGGCGTTGATGATGTTCGGCCCGCCCGACGCCGACTCCCCGAACACCGAGCAGTCGATGGCGTGGGGCATCAAGCGCGACACCAACGACGAGCTGCGGCAGAAGTTCGTGGACATGACCGTCCCCCAGGCGGAGGCGCTCGGGGTGACGCTGCCAGACCCCGAGCTGCGGTGGGACGAGGAGCGCGGCCACCACGACTTCGGCCAGCCCGACTGGGAGGAGTTCAGGGCCGTCGTCCACGGCGCCGGCCCGTGCAACGCCGAGCGGATCGCGCACCGCCGCGCCGCGCACGAGAACGGCGCCTGGGTTCGCGAGGCCGCCGCCGCCTTCGCGGAGAGGACGGCGGGCTGATGGCCGAGATCAGGGACGAGTGGCCCCTCTACGAGATCTTCGTGCGCGCCAAGCGCGGGCTGAACCACGTCCACGTCGGGTCCCTGCACGCCGCCGACGACGAGATGGCGCTGCGGCACGCGCGTGACGTCTACACCCGGCGCAACGAGGGCGTCAGCATCTGGGCGGTCCGCTCGGACGCGATCGCCGCCTCCAGCCCGGACGAGAAGGACCCGCTCTTCGCGCCGTCGGGCGACAAGGTCTACCGGCACCCGACGTTCTACGACATCCCCGACGACGTCCCCCACATGTGAGCGCGCCGATGACCGACACCGAGTCCGTGTACGACGCCCTGGTCGGCGGCCAGGACACCCACTGGGCCTTCGGCACCGACTTCGAGGACCCGCTGGCCGGGGTGGACACCACCATCCCCGACGGCGTCGACGCGAGCGCCCTCGCGGCGTACTGCCTCATGCTCGGCGACGACGCCCTGGTCTACTCCCACCGCCTGTCGGAGTGGACCAGCCGCGCCCCCGACCTCGAGGAGGACATCGCGCTGGCCAACGTCGCGCTCGACCTGCTCGGCCAGGCCCGGCTGCTGCTGGCCCGCGCGGCGGCGGCCGACCCCGGTGTCGTGCCGGCGATGCCGGCGGGCTCGCCCGGTGCCCGCGGAGGACGCCCTGGCGTTCTTCCGCGACGAGATCGCCTTCCGCAACATGCGGTTCGTCGAGCCGGACAACGGTGACTTCGCTGTGACGACGGCGCGGCTGCTGGTCTTCTCCACCCACCGGCTGGCGCTGATGCAGCGCCTGGTCGCCAGCCGCGACCAGGTGCTGTCCGCCATCGCGGCGAAGGCCGTCAAGGAGCTCGACCTACCACCGCGACTACGCGGCGCGCTGGTTCCGCACCCTGGCCCTGGGCACCGAGGAGTCGCGCCGCCGCCTGCTGGCCGGGCCTCGACCTGGTCGTGGCGCCTGCACGACGAGCTCTTCCGGACCCACCCGACCGAGCGGCTCGTCGCCGACCAGGAGATCGGCGTCGACCCGGCCTCGGTGCGCGACGAGGTCGACGCGGTCCTGGACCACGTGCTCGCCGCCGGCGAGGTGCCGACCTACCGGAGGTCGCGCCGAGCGGACCGGTCAACGGCGGCTTCGGCCGCGACGGCCGGCACACCGAGGCGCTGGGCCGCCTGCTCGCCGAGATGCAGGTGGTCGCCCGCGCCCACCCGAGGGGCCGGTGGTGAGCACCGCGACCGGCGACCGGCTGGTGGAGGCACGCGCCCTCGCCAGCCACGGTGACCGACCCCGAGCTGCCGATGCTGACGCTGGACGACCTCGGCGTGCTGCGCGACGTCGCGGTGGAGGACGGACGGCCGCGTCGTCGTCACCATCACGCCGACGTACTCCGGCTGTCCGGCGATGGCGACCATGCGCGACGACCTGGTCCGCACTCTGCGCGACCACGGCTTCACCGACGTGACGGTCGACGTCAGCCTGAGCCCTGCCCTGGTCGAGCGACTGGATCACCGAGCGCGGTCGGCGGCGCTGCGCGAGCACGGCATCTCGCCCGCCGGGCCCCGCCCCTCGGCCCGAGCGGCCCGGTTCCGCTGACGCCTCGGCCCGCCGCGCCGCTCCCTGGCCTGCCCTCGCTGCGGCTCCCGCCGACGCGGAGCTCGTCTCGGAGTTCGGAGCCACGGCGTGCAAGGCGATGTACCGCTGCAGCGACCTGCCTCGAGCCCTTCGAGCACGTCAAGGAGATCTGACGGCATGACGGCCACCGACTCCCCGGCCGCGCCACGCCGGGAGCCGCGCAGCACGTGGGCGCCTTCCACGCGCTGCGGTCGGCGCGGTGGAGCGGCTCACCGACGACTCGGTCGCGATCACCTTCGAGGTTCCCGAGGAGCTGCGCGAGGCTGTTCGCCTTCCGAGCCGGGCAGTCGCTGACCCTGCGCCGGACGATCGACGGGGTGGAGCACCGGCGGTCGTACTCGATCTGCGCGCCGGTCGGCGCGCGGCCGCGCATCGGCGTCCGGGAGATCCCCGACGGGCTCTTCTCCTCCTGGCTGGTGCGCGGGGTCGCGCCCGGTGACGCCGTCGAGGTGCAGCCACCGAGCGGGCGGCTTCCGCGGTCCCGGAGACCCGGCCGCGAGCCCACGACCGGCGGCCGGCACCTGTGCATCGCGGCCGGGTCCGGCATCACGCCGATGCTGTCGGTGGCCACCACCGTGCTCCGGCACGCCGGGGTCGGCGGTGACCCTGGTCTACGGCAACCGCACCAGCGGCTCGGTGATGTTCGCCGAGGAGCTGGCCGACCTCAAGAACCGGCACCGGACCCGGTTCGAGCTGGTGCACGTGCTCTCCCGCGAGCCCCGCGACGTCGAGCTGTTCTCCGGCCGTCTGGACGCCGACCGGCTGCGGCGGCTGCTGACAGCGCTCGTGCCGGTGCACGGCGTCGACCACGTGTGGATCTGCGGCCCCTTCGGCATGATCGGCGACGCCCGCGCGGTGCTCGACGAGCTCGGCGTCCCGCGCGCCCGGGTGCACGTCGAGCTGTTCTACGTCGACGAGCCGCCGCCGGAGCTGCACCGCCCCGACCGGGTCGTCGAGGGGGAGGTCAGCACGGTGACGCATCGTCCTGGACGGCCGCACCTCCACCGCGGCCCGATGCCGAAGGATCCAGCCGTCCTCGACGGCGCGTCGACGGAGCGCAGCGACCTGCCCTTCGCCTGCAAGGGCGGGGTGTGCGGCACCTGCCGGGCGCAGGTGACCGAGGGGTCGGTCGACATGCGCCGCAACTACGCGCTCGACGAGGACGAGGTGGCCCGCGGCTACGTCCTCACCTGCCAGTCCTACCCGGTCGAGGACGCGGTCACCGTGGACTTCGACGCCTGAGGCCGCGCCGCAGGACGCCGGTCAGGACGTCGCGGTGGTCGCCCGCCGCAGCGCGGAGGAGATGTGGGCCGGCGACGCGGCCAGCCGGGTGCTCGGCATGGGCTGGTCTCCGTCGCGCCCGGGGAGGCGGTCGTGTCGGATGCCGGTGCGCGCCGACATGGTCAACGGCTGGGAGCTCTGCCACGGCGGCCTCGTCGCCTCCCTCGCCGACAGCGCCTTCGCGGTCGCCTGCAACTCCCGCGGCAGCGTCACGGTCGCCGCCGGCTTCGACGTGACGTTCCTCGAGCCGGCCCAGCGAGGGCGACGAGCTGGTGGCCACCGCACATGAGCGCGCGGTGCGCGGCCGCAGCGGCGTGTACGACGTCACGGTGCGCCGGCCCTCCGACGGCGCCGTCATCGCCGAGCTCCGCGGCCGCAGCCGGGATCGCTCGGCCGGCCGAACCCGGCCTTGGGCTCAGCGGGCTGAGCCGCGGCGGAGCAGCCCGTCGAACGCGAGACCGGCCACCGACCGGGCGAGGTCGTCGGCGTGCACCGGGCCGTCGGGGTGGTACCACTCCACGAGCGAGTTCACCATGCCGAACAGCAGCCGGCTGATCACCTCCGGCGCGATGTCCCCGCGGACGCTGCCCTCCTCGACGGCGGCGCGGACGAGCGAGGCCAGCTGCTCGTCGAGCGCCGCGGCGGCGCTCCAGGGCCGCCACCTCGACCGTCGCTGTTGCCGCGCACCCGGAGCAGCAGCGTGACCGCGGGCTGGTGCTCGGCGAGCACGAGGACCGCGCCTCGACGGCGCGACGGAGCCGGTGCTCGGCGGTGCCGGACGCCTCGCCCATGGCGCCCTGATGGCCGAGGACAGCTCGTCCAGCGCCTCGTCGAGGGCGGCGGCCAGCAGCGCCTCCTTGCCGGGGACGTGGTGGTAGATCGCCGACTTGGTCAGGCCGAGCTCGCGGGCCAGGTCGTGCATGCTGGTGGCGTCGTACCCCTGGGCGATGAACAGCTGGATCGCCCGCCGGAGCACGGTCTCCTGGTCGTACCCCGGGCGGCCGCGTCGGGCAGGCGACTGTCCCAGGGCTTCCTCCACCATGGTTCGATCGTCGCATGGAGTACACCAGGCTCGGCCCGTCCGGACTCACCGTCAGCCGGGTGGCGCTCGGTTGCATGAGCTACGGCGACGCCTCGCGGGGCGGCCACCCGTGGGCCCTCGATGAAGAGACGGCACAGCCGTTCTTCCGTCAGGCGGTCGAGCGCGGCATCACGTTCTGGGACACCGCCAACGTCTACAGCGGCGGGTCGTCGGAGGAGTTCGTCGGCCGCGCGATCGAGCGCTACACGCGCCGCGAGGACGTCGTGCTGGCCACCAAGGTGCACGGCAGGATGCACGACGGTCCGGGCGGCTCCGGCCTGTCCCGCAAGGCGATCATGGAGAACATCGACGCGTCGCTGACCAGGCTCGGCACCGACTACGTCGACCTCTACCAGATCCACCGGTTCGACCCGCACACGCCGGTCGAGGAGACCATGGAGGCTCTCCACGACGTGGTGAAGGCCGGCAAGGCACGCTACCTCGGGGCCTCGTCGATGTGGGCGTGGCAGTTCGCGGCGATGCAGCACGCCGCGGACCTCCACGGGTGGACGCGGTTCGTGTCGATGCAGGACCAGTACAGCCTGCTCATGCGCGAGGAGGAGCGGGAGATGTTCCCGCTGCTGGCGCACCAGCAGGTCGGGTCGGTCCCGTGGAGCCCGTTGGCTCGTGGGCGCCTGGCCCGGCCGTGGGGCGAGCAGACACAGCGCTCCGACACCGACGCGTTCGGCAAGGTGCTGTACCAGGACAGCGACCACGCGATCGTCGAAGCCGTCGAGGAGGTCGCCCGCGGCCAGGGTGTTCCGATGGCGCAGGTCGCGCTGGCCTGGGTGCTGCGCAACCCCGTCGTGGACGCGCCGATCGTGGGGGCCACCAAGCCGCACCACCTCGCCGACGCCGTGGCGGCGCTCGACCTGGCGCTCACCGACGAGCAGGTCGAGGTCCTCGAACGCTCGTACACCTCCCGGCTGCCGACGGGGATGTGAGGAGCAGCATGCGCGGCAACACAGCGAGGGAAGGCCTCCGGCCCGCGGTCCGCTGGGGACTGGGACACGCCCTGCCCCAGGGCGTCATCCGCTCCGCGGGCCGGCGTGGCGACCTGCACGGCCGCCTGTTCATCGCCTCGAGCGGCGACGACCGCGGAGCCCTGGTCGCGGCCATCGACGAGTTGCGCGCCCACGGGCCGCTGCAGCGCAGCAAGTACGCCTTCGCCACGGTCTCCCACCCGGTGGTCAAGGAGGTGCTGAGCAGCAACGACTTCCGGGCCGGCTTCGAGGTCTCCGGTGACGGTGCGCTGGCGCGACTGAGCAGGTGGGGCGACGAGACCGCGCCGCTGGGGCCGCTGCGACCGCCGTCGCTGCTGGTCACCGAGCCGCCCGACCACACCCGCTACCGCAAGCTCGTCAACCGGGTCTTCACCGTGCGGGCGGTGGGCGAGCTGCGGTCGCGCACCGAGGAGATCGCCGACCAGCTGCTCTCCGAGCTGGCGGGGGAGGACCCCGTCGACCTGGTGGGCCGCTACTGCAGCCTGCTTCCCGTCACCGTGATCGCCGAGATCCTCGGGGTGCCCCAGGAAGAGCGCCAGGCGGTCCTCGAGTACGGCGGTGCCGCAGCGCCGAGCCTGGACCTGGGACTGTCCTGGCGCGAGTTCCGCCGGGTGGAGAAGGCGCTGCGGGGCTTCGACGGCTGGCTGGAGCGGCACATCGAGAGGGTCAGCCGGGAGCCGGGCGACGACCTGCTGAGCAGGTTGGTCACCGCCCGGGGTGAGGACGGTCGCGGGCTGAGCGACGCCGAGCTCAAGTCCACCGCCGGGCTCGTGCTCGCCGCCGGCTTCGAGACGACCGTCAACCTGCTCGGCAACGGGATCGCCCTGCTCGACGCCCACCGCGACCAGCGCGACACCCTGCGCGAGCGACCCGAGCTGTGGCCCGGCGCCGTCGACGAGACACTGCGGCTCGACCCGCCGGTCCTGCTGACCGGCCGCAGCGCCGTACGCGACACCACGGTCGCCGGCGTGCCGGTGCCCGGAGGTGCGGTGGTGACCACGATCCTGGCCGGGGCCAACCTGGACCCCGACGTGTTCGAGGACCCGCAGCGGTTCGACGTCACCCGCCCGAACGCGGCCGACCATGTCGCGTTCTCCGCCGGCCGGCACTACTGCCTCGGGGCAGCGCTGGCGCGGATGGAGGGCGAGGTGGGACTGCGGATGCTCTTCGAGCGCTTCCCCGACCTGGCGCTGCTCCCGGGGGCCCGACGGCGCCCGACCCGCATCCTGCGCGGCTACGAGCGGCTTCCCGCCTCGCTCGGTCGCCTATGATCGGCGGCACTCACCCCGGGAGGTTCCGTGCAGGCTGTGGCTGATTTCTGGCAGGCGCTCCCCGAGGCGCTGCGCGACCCCGTCGCCCTCGCCGCGCCGTTCTTCCTGGTCTTCATCGCCATCGAGGGCCTCGCGGCCGCGTTGCTCGAGGACGACCGGCCCGAGTCGGAGCGCCGGGCGCCGGACGGCCGGGCACTGTCGCTCCCTGGTGGCTACGACCGGCAGGACGCGCTGGCCAGCATCGCGGCCGGTGCGGTGTCGGTGGTGACGATGTCGCTGTGGAAGCTGCTCGGGCTCTTCGCCTACGCGGCGATCTTCGCCTACCTGGCGCCGTGGCAGCTGCCCGTCGACAGCGGCTGGACGTGGGCGGTGGCGCTCGTGGGCCTCGACTTCCTCTTCTACTGGACGCACCGCACCGCCCACCGCGTGCGGCTGGTGTGGGCCACCCACCAGGCCCACCACTCCAGCGAGTACTTCAACTTCGCCACCGCGCTGCGGCAGAAGTGGAACAACTCCCACGAGCTGGTCTTCTGGGCCCCGCTGCCGCTGCTCGGCGTGCCGCCGGCCCTGGTGTTCCTGGCGTTCTCCGTCAGCCTCGTCTACCAGTTCTTCGTGCACACCGAGCGCGTCGGCACCCTGTGGCGTCCGGTCGAGCTGGTCTTCAACACCCCCTCGCACCACCGGGTGCACCACGGCAGCGACCCGGAGTACCTCGACCGCAACTACGCCGGCATCCTCATCGTCTGGGACCGGCTCTTCGGGTCGTTCCAGGCCGAGAAGCAGCGTCCGACGTACGGCCTGACCACGCCGGTCGGCACCCACAACCTGTGGCGGCTGCAGACCCACGAGTACGCCGCGATCGCGCGCGACGTGCGGACCGCGCCGACGCTGCGGCAGAAGCTCGGCTACGTGTTCGGGCCTCCCGGGTGGCGTCCGGCGGCGGTCGCGCCCGAGGGAGCCTCCGCGGCCTCCGCGCCTGCCCTGTGAGCCGCGCGCCCGAACCGCAGCGCATCCGCGTTCCCGGTGGCGGGGGTGACCTCGCCGCGCTGTCGTGGGGTCCGGACACGGGTCCGCTGGCGGTGCTGCTGCACGGGTTCCCCGACTCCGCCCGGACCTGGCGCAAGCTGGCGCCGGTGCTGGCCGGGCAGGGCTGGCGGGTCGTCGCCCCGTGGACGCGCGGCTACGCGCCTTCGTCGGTCCCGGCCGACGGCAGCTTCCACATCGGGGCGCTGATGGCCGATGCCGTGGCGGTGCGCACCGCCCTGCACGGCGGGCCGGACGCGGTGCTCGTCGGGCACGACTGGGGTGCCCTCACCGCCAACGCGCTCGGCGCCCATGCCGACTCCCCCTTCGCGGCGGTGGTGAGCATGGCGGTCCCGCCGCTCGACTCGATCGCGCCGCCGAGAGACCCGCGGCTGCTGCTCGGCCAGCTGCGGCGCAGCTGGTACATCGGCTTCGCGCAGCTCCCCTGGCTGCCGGAGCGGGCGCTCGACCGGCTCGTGCCCAAGCTCTGGCGGGACTGGTCACCCGGGTACGACGCGCGCGAGGACGTCGCCTTCGCCCTCGACGCGATCCGGGGCCGCGAGTCCGAGGTCCTCGGCTACTACCGAGCCATGGCGCGGCCGCTGCCGCCGCCGCCCCCCGCCCATCGCCGCTGGCACGCGACCTGGCGGGCGACCCCGGTGGTGCCGACCCTCTACCTCCACGGTGCCGACGACGGCTGTCTCGCGCCGGCCCTCGCCGCGGGCGTCGGCGAGCGCCTCCCGGAGGGCAGCGCGGCGTACGTCGTGCCGGACGCCGGGCACTTCCTGCATCTCGAGCAGCCGGACGTCGTCGCCGATCGAGTCCTCGGTTTCCTGTCCGCGCTCTGATCGGCCTGATCGGCGCCGTCCCTGTCCGTGCGGACCGACGACGGCTGCGTGCGCACGTTCTACTCCGCAGGACGCGATGCGGTCCCCGAGTGGCGGGAGGTGACGGACGCCGGGAGGTTCAGCGTCCTGAGCAGCGAGGTGCGCGGGACCGACGTCGCCGAGGCCTGTGGACGCCTGCTGGTGACCGAGTTGCTCCCCGTCAGAGCGCTGCGGCGAGCACCTTGGCGCGTTCGGCGAGGGCATCGGCATCAGCCGGTCTGCCGGGCTCGAACGGCAGCTCCAGCCGGTCCTTGCTCTTGTCGCGATAACGCGGGATCACGTGCAGGTGGAAGTGGAAGACGGTCTGCCAGGCTGCGGTACCGCAGGAGTTGAGGATGTTGACGCCGTCGGCGCCGAGCTCGGAGAGTGCCACCTTGGCGATCCGCTGGGCAGCCAGGGTGGTGGCAGTCAGGTCGTCGGCGGCGATCTCCACCAGGTCGGCGCTGTGCCGCTTGGGGATGACCAGCAGGTGCCCGTCCGACCCCGGGTTGATGTCCATGAAGGCGAACGTCTCCGCATCCTCGGCCACCTTCGCGCAGGGGATCGTCCCGGCCACGATGCCGCAGAACACGCACTGGTCAGTCGAGTCGCGCTGGTCTGTCACGACGGCGACGCTAGCGAGTCGCTGCCTCGTACCGAAATCAGGCAGCCAGGTGGCGCAGCACCTGGTCGCGGAACCGTTGCTCGAGCCGGCTCATGCTCGTGCGGGGCAGCCGTTGGTCGAGATGGGCGGCGGTGGTGACGGCATCCGGCGGCTCCTCGAGTCGCCCCAGTGCCTGGGTGCCCCGGTGGTCCACGCGGCACCAGTGGCCTGTCGGCGTGCGCCAGAAGTAGGTCCCGACCGCGACCTGGTGCACGGTGAACCCGTCGAACGTCTTGACGCGGTGATGTCGGCGGCCCAGCGGGCCGAGGTTGTGCAACCCGGTCTGGCCCGGTGGTCCGCCCTGGTCCATCGGGATGTAGGGAACGCTGTGGTCCAGCACCGGCTTGACGGTCACCCGGTCGTGGGCCAACCAACTCCTTGAGCTGCGGGATGCCGATCGGTCCGCCGGCGACCGGGTCGTCGACGCGGGCCACGCCCGTGCCGGGCAACCCGCGGACGGCCTCCTCGCTGACGTGGAGGTAGAGCACTGAACGGGCGCGGAGCCGGTCCAACGCCTTGCTTCCGAGGGTCTTCAGGACCCGGCCGAACGCGACGGCGAGCTCGACCGCTGACGGAGTCGACGCCTTCTCGGGCTCGGGCTCACTGTCGGTGGTTGCTGGTGTGCTTGCTTCGTGCTGGGCGAGGAAGACACACGTGAGGGCGGGGTTGGCCAGCATCGCCAGGGCCTTGGCGCGGCGGGTGTCGGCGGGGTCGGCGTCACCCGCGCCGGCGAGCCTCTCGGCGAGGTGGGCGACCATCGCCTCCAGCCGAGCGATGTCGCCGGCGGAGCCGCGGGCGACCAGGGTGCGCAGGCCGGCGGCGATCACCTTGGCCTCGACCGCGCTCTTCGCCCGGCCCCACGGCAGCCCCAGGACCGCGTCGATGACCTGCGCGTCCACGGCTCTCGCCCCGTCGTAGCCAGCGGCCGGGTCAGCCGGGCGACCTCGCGCGCCTTCCACCCGTCCAGCCGGCCGGTGAGCACGGCCTCCCAGTGCTCGGACAACCGGTGCCGCAGGTCCAGCACGTCGCCGAGCAGGCGCTGTGCCGAGTAGGTGCTTGTCTGCAGGAGCACGCCCAGCTCGACCGTGCCCGCCGTGGACACCGGTGGCGTCCCCTCGCCCCCGACGTAGCCCGGCTCGCGACGCGCCGCCAGCGCGGCCGCGTCCGGCTGGTCCCCGGGGAGCTCGAAGCCCGGACCGCGGAGATCGGCCCACGCAGCGACCTGGGCGAACCGCTGAGCCACCACCCGCCGCTCGGCGTCGATCAGGCCCACGAGCGCGTCGGCACAGGCGACGGCATCGTCTCCGACGGCCGGCACTCGCTCGAACGTGTGTTCGAGTACAGGTCAGGCAGATCGGGCCGTCAAGGTGGGCGGTGTGCTGTGGATTGCCGAGAACTAGAACGCGTTCTACCCTCGCTGGCATGCCCGTTCCCCGCTTCGATCGTCCGCTCCGGGTCGTCCAGTGGACGACCGGCAACATCGGCAGCCGCTCGCTGCACGCGATCCTCGCGCGCCCCGACCTCGAGCTCGTCGGCGTCTACGCCCACGGCGCCGAGAAGGTCGGCAAGGACGCCGCCGAGCTCTGCGGCCGGCCGGAGCCGACGGGCGTCCGGGCGACCGACGACATCGAGGAGCTCATCGGCCTCGCGCCGGACGCCTGCGCCTACAACCCGATCTGGCCGGACCTGGACCACCTCGAAGCGCTGCTGCGCGCCGGCGTCGACGTGGTCACCACCTGCACCTGGATCAACGGGCAGCGGCAGGCGCCGGCCGACCTCGAGCGGATCGCGAAGGCCTGCGCGGAGGGTGGCTCGACGATCTACGGCTCCGGCGCCCATCCCGGCATCACCAACCTCGTCGGCATCGTCCTCACCGCGGGGTGTGAGCGCGTCGACGAGGTCCGGATCACCGAGTCGGTCGACTGCTCGTCGTACGAGTCCGGCGGCACCATGGCCGAGATGGGCTTCGGGCAGGACCCGGACCGGCCGGGACTGGCCGAGGAGGTACGGCGAGCGAGCGAGGTGTTCGCGGAGTCCGCGGCGGTGATGGCCGACGCGATGGGGGTCGCCCTCGACCGGATCACGTTCGACGTGGAGTTCACCCCCGCCACCGACGGGTGCGACCTCGGCTTCCTGGAGATCCCGCGAGGCAGCGTGGCGGGGGTGTACGGCTACCACCGCGGCTGGGTCGGGGACCGCAACCTGGTCTCGGTCGGCTTCAACTGGACGATGGGCCCGCACGTCGTACCCCCGAAGCCGCTCGCGCACGGGCACGTCGTCCAGGTCTTCGGGCGACCCAACTTCCGCACCGTCCTGCAGTGCCTGCCGCCGCGCGACTGGGGCGAGGAGGGGTTCATGGGCCCCGGCATGATCTACACCGCGATGCCGGCCACCAACGCCATCCCGTACGCCGTCGCCGCCGAGCCCGGCATCCTCACCCTCGCCGACCTCGCGCCTGTCACGGGCCGGCACTTCTGACTCGCGCGGAGATCGGGGCCTTCGACCCCTTGACGGCGACCGCGTAGGTGAGGCTAGCCTAACTTTCGTGATCGTCTGTCACTGCAACGTCGTCTCCGACACCGACCTCGTCGAGGCCCTCGACGCCGGTGCCCGGACGCTCGGCGACGTCTGCCGTCGGACCGGCGCGGCGCAGCAGTGCGGCACGTGCGTGTTCTCGGTGCGCAAGGTCGTCTGCGAGCACGTCGCCCGCGAGCTGCCGCCACGCCAGGAGGCGACCCTTGCAGCCAGCTGACCCGCGCGTCGTCGAGCTCCTCAACGACGCCCTCACCTTCGAGCTCACGGTCACCAACACCTACTTCCTGCACGCGCGCATGCTCGACAACTGGGCCCTGCCGAAGCTCGGCAAGGTGTTCTACGACCTGTCCATCGACGAGATGCGCGACGCGGACGCGCTCATCAACCGGATCCTCATGTTCGACGGGCACCCGAATCTCCAGCGGCTCGGGGCCATCCAGGTCGGCGAGCATCCGGAGGAGATGCTCCGTCTCGCACTCGAGAGCGAGCTGGCCGCGGTCGCGCAGTTCAACGCCGGCGCCCGGGAGTGCCACGACCTCGGCGACCACGGCACCGCGGCGGTCTTCGAGGACATGGTGCGTGACGAGGAGCGGCACGCCGACTGGTTCGAGAGTCAGCTGGACGTGATCGCGCGGATCGGTGTGCAGCAGTACCTCGCCCAGCAGGTCGACGCCGGGGCAGCCCCCGCCTGACCCGGCTCCGCGTCTCCGCGGGGACGAAGGCCTCTGGTGGCGCCGGTGTGGGCCGCGAGGATGGAGGGGTGGCGGCCCGAGTCGTCGAGACGCGACGGTCGCCCGGGCGCCGAGGAGGTCGTTGATGACCACCACCGCCAGACGGGTGTCGACGGCGGACCGGACCTCGTTCGTCATGCCCTACATGGCGGCGTGGGACGCGCACGACGTCGACGGCATCCTGTCCTTCCTGGCCGACGACGTGAGGTGGGCCCACCCCGGGCTGCCCGAGCCGCTGCACGGCACGGCCGCGGTCCGCAGGGACCTGGAGGGCATCTTCGCAGCCTTCCCGGACATCCACTTCCCGGCCGAGGACCAGGTCGCGTTCACGGCGGAGGACCCGAGCCGGGTCATCGTGACCTGGACGCACCACGCCACGATGCGCGGAGTGCTGGAGCCCGGCTACCTGCCGACGGGGAAGACGGTGCGGGCCACCGGGGTCTGCCTCTACCGCTTCCGCGACGGACTGATCGTCGAGCACACCATGGTGTTCGACGGTCTGGACTACCTGCAGCAGCTGGGGCTGCTGCCAGGAGAGGAGAAGCTGACGTTCAAGGTCATGCTCGGCGCGCACAACGCCATGGGCCGGGCGAAGGCGCTGCTGCGCCGCTAGCGGCAGCGCCGAACAGGTGACGAGGCAGGAGGCATGAGCGGTTCGGTCGCGACAGAGGCCTCCTGCCGGCTGCGACGCCGCTTCGAGGTGACCGGCCTGGTGCAGGGGGTCGGCTTCCGGCCGTGGGTCTACGTGACCGCGGCCGAGCTGTCGTTGACCGGGTGGGTGGGCAACGACGTCGGGGGCGTGGTCGTGGAGGTCGAGGGGGCTCCCGAGGACGTGGCCGCGTTCGCCGTACGTCTCGCCGCCGACGCGCCGCCGCTGGCCCGCGTCGACGCGGTCCGGGCCGTCGACCAGGAGCCGCACGGGGGCACGGGCTTCCGCATCGAGGGCTCGACGAGCTCGGGTCCGGCGCGCACGTTCGTGTCCCCGGACGTGGCCGTCTGCGACGACTGCCTGCGGGACCTGGAGGACCCGGCCGACCGCCGGTACCGCTACCCGTTCACCACGTGCACCAACTGCGGCCCGAGGTTCACGATCGTGGCGGGACTGCCCTACGACCGGGTCCGCACCACGATGGCGGGCTTCGCGCTGTGCCCGCCCTGCCAGCACGAGTACGACGACCCCACGGACCGGCGCTTCCACGCCCAGCCGCTGGCCTGCCCCGACTGCGGGCCGACGGTGCGGCTGGAGGACGGCCGTGGCGTGGTGGCCTCCGGCGACGAGGCGGTGACCGCAGCGCGTCGGATGCTGGCCGACGGTGCGGTGCTGGCGGTGAAGGGACTGGGTGGCTACCACCTGGCGTGCGACGCCACCTCCGAGAAGGCCGTGTCCGCCCTCCGACGCCGCAAGCACCGCGGGGACAAGCCGTTCGCGGTGATGGCGCGCGACCTCGGCACCCTCGGCGCCGAGGTCGACCTCCGGCCGGGTGCGGCCGCGCTGCTGACGGGGGTACGCCGACCGATCGTGCTGCTTCCCCGCCGACCCGGGGGCCGGGTCGCCGCGTCGGTGGCCCCGGGCAATCCCGACCTCGGGGTGATGCTGCCCTACACGCCGTTGCACGTGCTGCTCCTGGGGCTGGAGGACGACCCGCCGGGGCCGGACCTGCTGGTGATGACGTCGGGCAACCTCGCCGGCGAGGTCATCGTCACCGACGACGCCGAGGCCCGCACCCGGCTGGCGGGGCTGGTGGACGCGTGGCTCACCCACGACCGTCCCATCGAGGTGCCGTGCGACGACTCGGTGGTCCGCCTCGCGCTCGGGGGCGAGGTGCCGGTGCGGCGCTCCCGCGGGTACGCGCCGATGCCGGTGTCCCTGCCGTTCGAGGTGGGCCCGACGCTCGCGGTCGGCGCCGACCTGAAGAACACCTGCGCGGTGGCGCAGGGCCGCAACGCCTGGCTGAGCCAGCACGTCGGTGACCTCGACGACCTCTCCACCCTTGCGGCGCTCGAGGGGGCCGAGCGGCACCTCGAGGAGCTGACCGGGGTCACGCCGACCCTCCTGGTCGCCGACGCCCACCCCGCCTACCGGTCCGCGGGCTGGGCCCGGCGCCGGGCCGCGGGCCGGCCCGTCACCACCGTGCAGCACCACCACGCGCACATCGCCTCGGTGATGGGGGAGCACGGTGTCCCGGCGGGGACCGCAGTGATCGGGATCGCCTTCGACGGCACCGGCTACGGCACCGACGGCGCGGTGTGGGGCGGCGAGGTCCTCGTCGCCGACTACGCCGGGTTCCGGCGCGCCGCGCACCTGGCCTACGTGCCGCTCGCCGGCGGGGACCTCAGCGTGCAGCGGCCCTACCGGATGGCGCTGGCGCACCTGCGGGCCGCCGGCATCCCGTGGAGCGGCGACGTCCCGGCCGTGGCGGCGTGCCCGGAGCGCGAACGGTCGGCGCTGGCCCACCAGCTCGACACCGGGCTCGGCTGCGTGCCGACCTCCAGCATGGGCCGGCTGTTCGACGCGGTGGCGTCGCTGGCCGGGGTGCGGCACGTGGCCGACTACGAGGCCGAGGCGGCGATGGCGCTCGAGGGGCTGGCGCGGGCGGCCGGGGAGACCACCACCGACGACCGCTACCGGTTCGTCCTCCGGCCGGGCAGGCACCCGGACGACCCGCTGGTCGCCGACCCCGGCGAGGTGCTCCGCGGCGTGATCCGGGACGTGCTCGGTGGCGTGCCCGCGCCGACGGTCGCCCGCCGGTTCCACACCGCGGTGGCCGGCCTCGTCGCGGACCTCGCCGTGCACACCAGGAGCACCACCGCGCTGGACACCGTCGTGCTCGGGGGAGGCGTGTTCCAGAACGCCGTACTCCTGGAGGAGGCGGTGGCCGCTCTGTCCGGGCACGGCTTCGCCGTCCTCGTGCCGCGGCTGCTGCCCCCCAACGACGGGGGCCTCGCCCTCGGCCAGGTCCTGGTCGCCGCAGCCCAACCTCGGGAGTCGTCATGTGCCTAGCGGTCCCCGGCCGGGTGACGACGCTCTTCGAGCGGGACGGCGCCACGATGGCCGACGTCGACTTCGGTGGTGTCCTCAAGAGCGTGTGCCTGGCCTACCTGCCTGACGTCGGCGTCGGCGACTACGTCCTCGTGCACGTCGGCTTCGCCATCCAGCGCGTGGACGAGGAGGCGGCCCGGCAGACACTCGCCGACCTGGAGCGGATGGGCATGCTCGCCGAGGAGGGCCTGCGGTGAAGTACCTCGACGAGTTCAACGACCCGGTCCTCGCGCGGCGGCTGCTCGACCAGATCCACGAGGCCACGACCCGGCCGTGGGCGATGATGGAGGTCTGCGGCGGTCAGACCCACTCGATCATCCGGCACGGCATCGACCAGCTGCTCCCGGCCGGCCTGGAGCTGATCCACGGCCCCGGCTGCCCGGTGTGCGTGACACCGGTGGAGACCGTCGACAAGGCGCTGGCCATCGCCCGCCGCCCGGGCGTCGTCTTCTGCTCCTTCGGCGACATGCTCCGGGTGCCCGGCAGCTCGGAGGACCTGTCCCAGGTCAGGAGCTCCGGCGCCGACGTGCGCGTCGTCTACTCGCCGCTCGACGCCCTCGACATCGCTCGCGCTCACCCCGACCGCGAGGTGGTGTTCTTCGGCATCGGCTTCGAGACCACCGCGCCGGCCAACGCGATGGCGGTGCACCAGGCGTACCGGTTGGGTGTCCGGAACTTCTCGATGCTGGTCTCGCACGTGCTCGTCCCGCCGGCCATCGCGGCGGTGATGGAGTCACCGGGCTGCCGGGTCCAGGCCTTCCTCGCCGCGGGTCACGTCTGCAGCGTCATGGGGATCCGGCAGTACCCCGCGCTCGCCGAGCGGTACGGCGTCCCGATCGTCGTCACCGGCTTCGAGCCGCTGGACATCCTTGAGGGGATCCGCCGCGCGGTGGTGCAGCTCGAGGCCGGTCGCCACGAGGTGGAGAACGCCTACGCGCGCGCGGTCCCCGACGAGGGGAACGTGGCGGCGCGGCAGATGCTGGAGGAGGTCTTCGAGGTGGTCGACCGCACCTGGCGCGGCATCGGGCCGATCCCGGACAGCGGCTGGCGGCTGGCGGAGAAGTACCGCGACCACGACGCGGAGCACCGGTTCGACGTCGCCGACGTGCGCGCCGACGAGTCCCCTCTCTGCCGGTCGGGGGAGGTGCTGCAGGGGCTGGTCAAGCCGCACGAGTGCCCGGCCTTCGGCAAGGAGTGCACCCCGCGCACGCCGTTGGGAGCCACCATGGTGTCGTCGGAGGGCGCGTGCGCCGCCTACTACGCCTACCGACGGCTGGAGACGGGAGCAAGCCGGTGAGCGAGGCATGGGTCTGCCCGGTCCCGCTGCGGAGCTCGCCGACGATCGTGATGGGGCACGGCGGGGGCGGGGCGATGTCCGCCGAGCTGGTCGAGCACCTGTTCCTGCCGGCGTTCGGCGACGCGGCGACCGCCGAGCTCGGCGACGCGGCCGTGCTGGAGGTCGGCGGGGCCCGCGTCGCCTTCTCCACCGACTCCTTCGTGGTCCGGCCGATGTTCTTCCCCGGTGGGTCGGTGGGCGACCTGGCGGTGAACGGCACGCTCAACGACCTGGCCATGGTCGGCGCGGTGCCGCGGTTCCTCGCCACCGCGTTCATCCTCGAGGAGGGGACGGCGCTCGCCGACCTGGCCCGGGTCGCCGAGGATGTCGGAGCGGCGTCCCGGGCGGCCGGGGTCAGACTGGCGACCGGCGACACCAAGGTCGTCGACAGCGGCAGCGGCGACGGCGTCTACGTGACCACCACCGGGCTCGGCGTGGTGCCTGCCGGTGTCGACATCCGCCCCGGCCGTGCCCGCCCCGGCGACGTGGTGCTGGTGAGCGGCCCGATCGGCGTGCACGGTGTCGCGGTGATGAGCTGCCGGGAGGGGCTGGAGTTCGGCACCACGGTGGAGAGCGACACCGCGGCGCTCCACGGCCTCGTGGCGGCCATGGTGGACGTGACACCCGACCTGCACGTGCTCCGCGACCCCACGCGCGGTGGCGTCGCCGCGACCCTCAACGAGATCGTCCGGTCGGCCGGTGTCGGGGTGGAGCTGGAGGAGCAGGCGCTGCCCGTCCCGGGGGCGGTGCGGGACGCCTGCGGACTGCTGGGCCTCGACCCGCTGCAGGTCGCCAACGAGGGGATCCTGCTGGCGTTCGTGGCCCCGGGCGACGCCGACGCGGTGCTCGCCGCGATGCGCGCGCATCCGCTCGGCGCCGGGGCGTGCCGGGTGGGCCGCTGCACCGCGGAGAATCCCGGTCTCGTGGTCATGCGGACCCGGCTGGGCGCACAACGGATGGTGGACATGCCGATCGGCGAGCAGCTGCCCCGGATCTGCTGACCGCAGCGCTGGAGCGGGGGCGTAGTTTGCCCACCATGGACTTCCAGCCCTCGGAGCGCTCCGCCGACCTCGCCGCGCGCGTGCGCCACTTCATCGACACCGAGATCACACCGGTCGAGGCCGACTACCACCGCCAGGTCGCGGAGGTCCGCGACGCCGGCGGCAACACGTGGGAGCCGCTGCCGGTGATCGACGGCCTGCGGGCCGAGGCCCGGCTGCGCGGGCTGTGGAACCTCTTCCTGCCAGCCGGGCACGAGGGGCCGTACGCCGAGAAGTACGGCACGCATGGCGGGGCGGGCCTGTCCAACGTGGACTACGCGCCGGTGGCCGAGCAGATGGGCCGGTCCTTCCTGGCACCGCTGATCTTCAACTGCAACGCGCCCGACACCGGCAACATGGAGGTGCTGCTGAAGTACGGCACCCAGGAGCAGAAGGACCAGTGGCTCGACCCGCTGCTGGACGGGCAGATCCGCTCCGGGTTCGCGATGACCGAGCCCGACGTGGCGTCATCAGACGCCACCAACATGGAGGCCAGCGCCGTCGGGGACGGCGACGAGGTGGTCATCAACGGCCGCAAGTGGTGGACCTCCGGTGCCGGCCACCCGGACTGCAAGATCTTCATCTTCATGGGCCGCTCGGAGAACCCCGACGCGGACCGGCACCACCAGCACACGATGGTGCTCGTGCCGCGCGACACCCCCGGGGTGCGGGTCGAGCGGATGCTGCCGGCGATGGGTCGCTACGACGAGCCGATCGGCCACGGCGAGGTCGTGTTCGAGAACGTCCGGGTGCCGAGGTCGAACATCCTCCTCGGTGAGGGGCGCGCCTTCGAGATCGCCCAGGGCCGCCTCGGCCCCGGCCGGGTCCACCACTGCATGCGCACCATCGGCCTCGCCGAGATGGCCTTGGAGCTGGCCTGCCAGCGGGGTCACGAGCGCAAGGCCTTCGGCAAGCCCCTGGTGAACCTCGGCGGCAACCGCGAGCGCATCGCGCGCGCCCGGATCGCCATCGAGTCGACCCGACTGCTGGTGCTGCACGCGGCGTGGAAGCTGGACACCCAGGGCCCGCTCGGCGCGATCAGCGAGGTCAGCCAGATCAAGGTGGCCGCGCCGAACATGGCCCAGGAGATCATCGACTTCGCCATGCAGATCCACGGTGGCGGCGGCATGAGCGACGACTTCCCCCTGGCCGCCGCGTGGACCACGGCCCGCGCGCTGCGGCTGGCCGACGGGCCCGACGAGGTCCACCTCGGCCTCATCGCCCGGCTCGAGCTCGCCCAGCAGCAGGCCCGGCAGGCGCACCGGTGACCGACCTCGCCGGAGCCCGCGCGGTCCGCGACGAGGACGCCTTCGACGTCGAGGCGGTCGCGGCGTGGCTGCGCGACGACGCCGACGACGCCGACGACGCCGACGACGCCGACGACGTGACCGGGCGGGCGGGCACGCCGGAGGTGCGCCAGTTCGCCGGGGGCGCGTCGAACCTGACCTACCTGCTGCGCTACCCGCGGTCCGGGGACGCGTCGGGCAAGGAGCTGATCCTCCGCCGGCCGCCGGCCGGGCAGAAGGCCAAGGGCGCCCACGACATGGGGCGGGAGTTCCGCATCCAGTCGGCGCTGCAACCGGTGTTCCCCTACGTGCCGGCGATGGTGGCGTTCGGCGACGACCCGTCGGTGATCGGCTCGGAGTTCTACGTCATGGAGCGCGTCGCCGGGCACATCCCGCGCAGGAACCTCGGCCTCGACCTGTCCCGCGACCAGGTCCGTGCGCTGTGCCGGAACTTCGTCGACCTGCTCGTCGACCTGCACGGCGTGGACCCGGAGGCCGCGGGACTCTCCGACCTCGGCAAGGGGGAGGGGTACGTCGGTCGCCAGGTCGCCGGCTGGTCCGCCCGCTACCGCAAGGCCCGGACCCGCAACGTCGGGTCCTTCGAGAAGGTCATGCACTGGCTGGACGCCAACCAGCCGCCGGACCGGCGTACCTGCCTGATCCACAACGATTTCCGGCTCGACAACGTGGTGCTCGACCCGGACGACCCGACGAGGCCGATCGCGTTGCTGGACTGGGAGATGGCGACACTCGGTGACCCGCTGATGGATCTCGGCGGAGCCCTGGCCTACTGGGTGCAGGCCGACGACGGCCGGGCGTTCCGCGCCTTCCGCCGGCAGCCCAGCGACGCCCCCGGGATGCTGACCAGGCGCGAGATCGTCGACCACTACTGCGCGCGCACCGGGCTCACGGTGAGCGCCGAGGAGTGGGCGTTCTACGAGGTGTTCGGGCTCTTCCGGCTGGCGGTGATCGTGCAGCAGATCTACTACCGGTACTTCCACAAGCAGACGACCAACCCGGCGTTCCGGCACTACTGGCTGGCCAACCTCATGCTGGAGCTGCGCTGCCGCCGGATCATCCGGCGCACCGAACGGGGGCGCAGGTGAGCGTCTTGCTGCTGGTCCGGCACGGCCAGGCGTCGTTCGGTGCGCGCAACTACGACGCGCTCTCCGGCCGCGGCCACAAGCAGTCCCGGGTGCTGGGGGAGTCCCTGGCGGGCCGAGGCCTGGTCCCCGACCTGGTGCTCCGCGGCGACATGCGGCGGCACACCGACACCGCCACGGGACTGCTGGACGGCGCCGGCAGCAAGGTCGAGGTGCGGCTCGACGACGGCTGGGACGAGTTCGACTTCCAGCACGTGGTGGAGGTGCACAAGCCGATGTACCGCAACCGCACGCTGATGAAGGCGGACCTGGCGCGGACGCTGCGGCCGATGCAGGCGTTCCAGGAGGTCTTCGAGGCGGCGACCGCGCGCTGGGCGTCCGGGGATCACGACACGGACTACGCCGAGTCGTTCCCGGAGTTCCGCGAGCGCGTGGCCGGTGCGCTGGACCGGGCGCGGGAAGTGGCGCGTGACCACAAGACCGTTGCGGTGGTCAGCTCCGGCGGTCCGATCGCGATGGCCGCGGCGCTGCTCGTCGCCGGCGACGGCGCGGAGTCCGTCCAGCTGGCGGCCATGTGGTCGGCGCTCAACCGGGTGGCGGTGAACACCGGCGTGACCAAGGTGATCGCCGGCCGGCGGGGCCTGTCGCTGTCGACCTACAACGAGCACCCGCACCTCGAGAGCGACACGGGGCTGCTGACCTACCGCTGAACCGCCACGGCCGGCGACCCATACTGGGCCGATGGCGACACAGGCGCACCCCGTGGGGGTCGACTTCGGCGGCAGCGGCATCAAGGCCGCCCTGGTGGACGTCGACGCGGGCACCTTCGTCGGCGACCGGGTCCGGATCGAGACGCCGGCGCCGGCGACGCCGGACCGGGTGGCGTCGGTCGTCCGGGACCTCCTGGCCACGCTCGACGAGACCACGACCGCTCCGGTCGGGGTGACAGTGCCGGCGGTCGTCAAGCACGGGATCGTGGGCTCGGCCGCCAACATCGACGACGCCTGGGTCGGGGTGGACGCGGAGCGGCTGTTCGCCGACGTCCTCGGCCGGCCGGTGGCGGTGACGAACGACGCCGACGCCGCCGGGTACGCCGAGGTGCGTCTCGGCGCCGCGGCCGGCCGCACCGGGCTGGTGGTGGTCGCCACGCTCGGCACCGGCATCGGCACCGCGCTCGTGTACGACGGCGTGCTGGTGCCCAACTCCGAGCTGGGACACCTCGAGATCGACGGGCACGACGCGGAGTCGCGTGCTGCCAACGTCGTGCGCGAACGAGAGGGGCTCGGCTACGAGGAGTGGGCCGAGCGCCTCACCCGGTACTTCCGCGAGCTGGAGAAGCTCTTCTCGCCCGACCTCTTCGTCATCGGTGGAGGGGTGAGCAAGCGAGCCGACCGCTTCCTGCACCTGGTCGACGTCGGCACCCCGATGGTGCCGGCCACGCTGCTCAACCGGGCGGGGATCGTCGGGGCCGCCCTGCTCGCCTCCCGAGCGTCGGCGGGGTAGGCCGAGCGGATCAGACGGGGTTGCCGACCGCCTTGGCCACGGTCAGCAGGACCACGGAGTCCTCGTGGGCGGTGAGGTCGTGCCGCTCCATGGGAATCTCCGCGAGCTCGTCGGCGTGCACCACCTGCTCGCCCGCGGTCGTGCCCAGCGACACCCGGCCGCGCAGCACCAGCAACGTGGCCTCGCCGGGGGCCTCGTGCTCCGCCAGGGTCTCACCACCCTTGAGCGCCACCATGGTCTGCCGGAGCACGCGGTCGCGTCCGCCGACGAGCGTGTGCGAGCTGCGGCCCTGGGGCGACTGCAGGGCTTTGGCGAGGTGGTCCTCGAGGGCATCGGTGACGGATACGGGGCTCATCGACCCTTCCTAGCACGGGCTGCGAGGATCGCCCCATGACAGCACGGCCCACCGCCCGACCACGCTGGTTCACCGAGACGAAGCCCGGGCACTCGGAGTGGTACATCGAGCGCTTCCGCACCATGGCGCGCGAGGGCGCCGACCTCGAGGGTGAGGCGCGGCTGGTCGACGCCCTGGTGCCGCCGGGGTCGCGGGTGCTCGACGCCGGCTGCGGCCCCGGTCGTCTGTCGGGAGCGCTGCACGCGCGCGGGCACCGGGTGGTGGGCGTGGACGCCGACCCCGAGCTCATCGCCGCCGCCGAGGTCGACCACCCGGGACCGACGTACATCGTCGCGGACCTGTCCGGGCTGGACCTCGACGGGGAGCCGTTCGACCTGGTGCTCTGCGCCGGCAACGTCATGGTCTTCCTCGCCCCGGGGTCCGAGCGCGCGGTCCTGGACCGGTTCCGCGTGCACACCCGCCCGGGGGGCCGGGTGGTCGTCGGCTTCCGCCGCTCGGAGGAGTACCCCTACGAACGCTTCGACGCCGACCTCGAGGCCGTCGGCCTGCGGCTGGAGCACCGGTTCGGCACCTGGAGCATCGACCCGTTCACCGACGGGTCCGACTTCGCAGTGTCCGTGCTCGCGAGCCGCGGGTCTCGGTGAGCCGGAGCATCTTCCCCGTGTGAGTGACCTCGACCGCGCGTACTTCGACCACGAGGCGGGCAGCACGGACCAGGTCGGCCGGCTCGACGGCGGACGCGCCCGCTGACACGTTGCTGCTGACCGTGCAGCGGCAGCCGCCGAGGTGACCGACCGACCCAGCGAGGTGCGTAGTGCCGGGAACGGCCAGGGCTGATCGGGCATCCCGCACGGCACGATGGGCATGCTGGCACTGCCATGACCGGTGCTGTCGAGAGGAGCGTCGATGAGCGACGTCGTACTGCTGGGAGCGGGCAAGCTGGGTGCCGCCGCCGTCGAGCGGTGGGTCGAGGCCGGCCGGAGCGTGACGGTCTGGAACCGGACCGTCGAACGTGCGGAGGAGCTCGCCGGCGAACACGTGTCCGTGGAGCCAGACCTCGCGAAGGCGGTGGCGTCGGCGCGGCACGTGTTCACCCTCGTCACCGACGGGCCGGCGCTGCGCGAGGTCCTTCTCGACCGCGGCGCCCTGGAGGCGATGCAGCCCGGCAGCACGCTCGTGGACCTGTCGACCGTCGACGTGGCGGCCTCGGAGGCGGTCGCGGAGGCCGCTGACGGCCACGGCGTGCGCTACGTGCGCGGAGCGGTCAGCGGTACGGCGGCCGTCCTCCGGTCCGGGGGTGCCGGGCTGCTGCTGTCCGGGCCGTCGGAGGCCCTCGAGACGGCCGGGTCGCTGCTCGACGATCTCGGCGCCAACCAGGTCGTCGTCGGGGACACCGAGCAGGCCAAGGTGGCCAAGCTGGCCACGAACATGCTGCTCGCCGGCACCATGGAGGCGCTGGCCGAGGCTGTCGTGATGGCGGAGGCCTCCGGGCTTCCCCGCGAGACCGTGCTGGACGCGCTCGGCTCCACGGTGCTCTCCAGCACGTTCCTCGAGTACAAGGGCTCGGCGCTCCGCGACCGGAACTACGAAGCGACCTTCACCACCGCGGCGCTGCTGAAGGACGTCGACCTGGCGATCGGTCAGGGGGAGTCGGTGGGCGTGACCGAGCCGGTGCTCGCCACGATCCGCGAGCGCCTGTCCCGTGCCGTCGAGCGGGGCTGGGGCGACGACGACTTCCTCGCCCTCACCCGGGTGGTCCAGGCCGACGCCGGTCGCCCCGTCGACTGACGGCGCTCAGGCGTGCTGGTCGGGCTCGACGGAGGTGGGCTGGGCGGTCCAGTCCGGCGGCTCGTCCTTGCCGGACCGCTCGTCGCGCTGGGCGTCCCGAGCCGTGTCCTGGACCAGGCCACGTGCGTGGTGGACGGGCGCGTAGACCGCGTAGAGACGGACGGGCTCGTCGCCGGTGTTGATGACGTCGTGCCAGACGCCGGCCGGGACCTGGATGGACCAGTCGTCCTCCACGTCCTGCTGGAAGTCGAGCTGGTCCTTGGCCGGACCCATGACGCACCGGCCCTTGCCGGACTCCAGGCGCAGGAACTGGTCCGTATCGGGATGGACCTCGAGGCCGATCGACTCCCCGACGGGGATGGACATGAGGGTCACCTGCAGGTGCGTGCCGGTCCAGGCGACCGTGCGGTAGGTGTCGTTCGCGACCGTGGCCTCCTCGATGTCGAAGGCGTTGGGCCGAGGTCCCGGGTCTGCGATGGCCATGGTGTGCGTCCTCTCCTCGTTCCGCGGGCCGAGCTACCAAGCGTAGGACTCCGGGGCCGGTCCGGGGCCGGGGAAGATCCCGTCGAGGCGGTCGAGGGTGTCCTGGTCGAGCCGGATCGACAGCGCGTGCAGGGCGCCCTCGAGCTGCTCCATCGTCCGCGGCCCGATGATGGGCGCGGTCACCGCCTCCTGGTGCAGCAGCCATGCCAGTCCCACGTCGGCCGGCTCCTCGCCCAGCTCCTCGCAGAGGTCCTCCCACTGCTGGATGGCCTCCCGGTGCTGCTCCAGACCCTCCTTGGCCCGGCCGGTGAGGCGGCGCTTGCCCTCCTCGGTCTTCTTGATGATCCCGCCGAGCAGGCCACCGTTCAGGGGTGACCAGGGGAGGACGCCGAGACCGTAGTCCTGGCACGCGGGGAGCACCTCCAGCTCGACCTCGCGCTTGAGCAGGTTGTAGATCGACTGCTCGCTCACCAGGCCGGGCCGGTTCCGCCGCCGGGCGGCCTCCATCGACTTCGCGATGTGCCAGCCGGCGTGGTTGGAGGAGCCGAAGTACAGCACCTTGCCCTGGTCGCGCAGCACGTCGAAGGCCTCCCAGATCTCGTCGAGCGGCGTGGACCGGTCGACGTGGTGCATCTGGTAGAGGTCGATGTGGTCGGTCTTCAGCCGGCGCAGCGACCCCTCGCAGGCGCGCCGGATGTTGCGGGCCGACAGGAAGGTGTCGTTGGGCCAGTCGCTCATGGACCCGTAGAGCTTGGTCGCGATCACCGTCTTGTCGCGGCGGCCCTCGCCCCTGGCGAACCACCGGCCGATGATCTGCTCGGTGATCCCCTCGCCCTGCTTCCACCCGTAGACGTTGGCGGTGTCGAAGACGTTGACGCCCCGGTCGAGCGCCGAGTCCATGATCGCGTGCGAGTCCTCCTCGGAGGTCTCCGGGCCGAAGTTCATCGTGCCGAGGCAGAGCCGGCTGACGGAGAGGCCGCTGCGGCCCAGATGCGTGTAGTCCATGGCCCTATCCGTACCCCCTCCAGCCGTCCGGGAACAGCCCCTGGAAGGAGGTTGAGGTGACCGGCCGGCGGATACGTTCGAGACCATGACTGGAAACGCGCCGCCCTCGGTCCTCCCGCTGTCCGCACTCGTGCTCAACTGCACGCTCAAGACGTCGCCGGAGAGCTCCAGCTCGGAGACGCTCGGGCGGCAGGTGGTCGACGCCCTGGCCGAGCACAAGGTGACCAGCGAGGTCGTGCGCGTTGTCGACCACACCATCCGCTTCGGCGTCAGCACCGACGAGGGCGACGGCGACGAGTGGCCCGCGCTGCGGGAGAAGGTGCTGGCCGCCGACATCCTGGTGATCGCCACCCCGATCTGGATGGGTCAGCCCTCGTCGGTCTGCAAGATGGTCCTCGAACGCCTCGACGCCGAGCTGGCGGAGACCGACGAGCAGGGCCGCCCGTCGATGTTCGGCAAGGTGGTGGCTCTCGCCGTGGTCGGCAACGAGGACGGCGCGCACCACGTCAGCGCCGAGGTCTACCAGTCCCTGTCCGACGTCGGCTTCACCGTGCCGCCGCAGGCGGTGACCTACTGGGTCGGCGAGGCGATGGGAGCCACCGACTACCAGGACCTCGACCAGACGCCCGAGAAGACCGCCCAGACGACGCGGTCGGTTGCCGCCAACGCCGCCCATCTCGCCCGGCTGCTGCGCGACCACAACTACCCCGTCCCCGGGTAGACCGCCGCGGGTCACCCGTCGGCACTCACAGCGGGCTCACAGCCGGCACCTAGGATCTGGGCCCACTCTCACGTCATGCTGGACCCGTGAACCGCGGCAACGACCAGCTGACCCGTGCCGACGGCTCCCCGCTGCGGGTGCTCGTCGTCGACGACGAGACCAACCTGGCGGAGCTGGTGAGCATGGCCCTGCGCTACGAGGGCTGGGAGACGAGCACCGCGCACACCGGCACCAAGGCGGTGTCCATGGCCAGGCAGCAGCAGCCCGACGCGATCGTGCTCGACGTCATGCTCCCCGACTTCGACGGGCTGGAGGTGCTGCGCCGGGTTCGCGGCACGCTGCCCGACGTGCCCGTGCTGTTCCTCACCGCCAAGGACGCCGTGGAGGACCGGATCGCCGGGCTCACCGCGGGCGGGGACGACTACGTGACCAAGCCGTTCAGCCTGGAGGAGCTCGTCGCCCGGCTGCGCGGGCTGATGCGGCGCGCCGGCGCGAGCAGCCGGCGGGAGACCGCGGTGCTCACCGTCGGCGACCTCCGGCTCGACGAGGACAGCCACGAGGTCTGGCGTGCCGGGGAGGACATCACCCTGACCGCCACCGAGTTCGAGCTGCTCCGCTACCTCATGCGCAACCCCCGGCGGGTGCTGTCCAAGGCGCAGATCCTCGACCGGGTGTGGAACTACGACTTCGGCGGTCAGGCCAACGTGGTCGAGCTCTACATCTCCTACCTGCGCAAGAAGGTCGACGCCGGCCGGGAGCCGATGATCCACACCATGCGCGGCGCCGGCTACGTGCTCAAGCCGGCGGGGGACCATGCCTGATCGGGAAGCCGCTCCCGGGCACCCTCGGCGGTCCCTCACCCTGACCGCGGGGCTGGTGATCACCGCAGTCGGGCTGGTGACGCTGGTCAGCCTGCTCATCGCCACGGCGACCACGATCGCGATCCGCTCCTCGCTGACCGGACAGCTCGACCGGGACGTCCGTGCGGCGAGTGGCCGTGACGTCGAGGTGCTGCTGCACGGCGGACCACCTGCGTCGAACCCCGCCCCTGGGGCCCCGGGCGAGGAGTCCGGCGAGAGCCCCGACGAGGACCGGGCGGTCGAGGACGCCCGCGCCCAGGGCCCCGGCACGCTCACGGCGTACCTGACCTCCAAGGACGCGTTCGGCCGCGTGCTCACCGCGGACAGCGGCAGCCGGCCCCTTAGACCCGACGTCCTCCAGGCGCTGCAGGACCTGCCGGCCGTCGACCAGGTGCAGGCGGTCGACCTGCCCGGACTGGGCAGCTACCGCCTGCGGGCCCGGGACCTCGGTGACATCACCGTGGTCACCGGGCTGCCGACGCACGCCGTGGACCGCACCGTGGGCAAGCTCGTGCTCTGGGAGGGGCTGTTCAGCGCGACCGGCGTGCTGCTGGCCGGCGCGGTCGCCTTCGTCGTCGTCCGCCGCCAGCTGCGCCCGCTGCGCGAGGTGGCCCGCACCGCGCACGAGGTGGCGGGAATTCCGCTGTCGGAGGGCGAGATCGGGGTGACCGCGCGCGTGCCGGGACGGCTGACCGACGAGCACACCGAGGTGGGCCAGGTGGGTGCCGCGCTCAACACCCTGCTCGGCCACGTCGAGCAGGCGCTCGACGAACGGCACCGCAGCGAGCAGCAGGTGCGGCAGTTCGTCGCCGACGCCTCCCACGAGCTGCGCACACCGCTCGCCACCATCCACGGGTACGCCGAGCTCAGCCGGCGGGCCCGGCCCGGCACCGCCGAGGACGTGGTCCGGCTGACCCAGGCGATGGGCAAGGTCGAGGCGGAGGCCGACCGCATGTCGTCGCTGGTGGAGGACCTGCTGCTCCTGGCGCGACTGGATGCGGGGCGGCCGCTGGCCCGCGACGAGGTCGACCTCACCCGGCTCGTGCTGGAGTCGGCAGCCGACGCCCGGGTCCTGGCTCCGGAGCACCGCTGGCGGCTCGACCTCGCCGACGTCCCGGTGGTGGTGCGCGGCGACGAGCAGCGGCTGCACCAGGTGATCACCAACCTGCTGGCGAACGCCCGCAGGCACACGCCGCCGGGCACCACGGTCACCGTCGGCGCGCACCCGGGGTCGGACGGGACGTCCGTCGTGGTGACCGTCCACGACGACGGTCCCGGCATCCCGGACGAGCTGCAGGGCTCCCTCTTCGAGCGCTTCACCCGGGGCGACGCCGCCCGCACCCGGGACTCCGGCGGCGCCGGGCTCGGGCTGTCGCTGGCCCGCGCCATCACCGCCGCGCACGGCGGGGAGCTGGCGATGGCGTCGCGGCCCGGGTCGACGACCTTCACCGTGACCCTGCCCGCCGACGTCACGCCCGACGGTTCCGGGGCGGCAGGTGCACCTGCCTGACGCCCGGGGGGTATCATGGGCAGTCAGGTCCCACCGCGTGCGGATTCGTCCGGTCCCACGCTCGGTCTCTCGCAGATCCGTGGGACAAGCGCACGTCCCGGAGTGGCCACCCCGGCCGGCTCCGCTCGACGTCCCATGGCTCCGGCGCCGGGCCGGGGAGCGGGTCGGTCCGCTCCGGCTGGGCAGGGGCACGCAGAGGAGGGTCCGTGGCTCGAGGAGGCCAGCGCCAGTCGAGCGCTCGGCGTACGTCGTCGCGAGGTCAGCGGGGCCAGCAGGCCGTCCGCGAGCGCGACAACGACGGCATCATCCCCGTCCTCGCGCGAGCCGTCCGGGAGGTCGAGGCGGCCGTGCAGCGCGGAGCCGTCACCTCCTCGGTCCGCACCAAGTTCCAGGTCGTCGCCCTGCTGGTCCGCGAGGAGCGGACCCGGGTCCGCGACGCCGAGGACGTCAGCGAGACCGAACGGGCCTCGCAGCTCAAGCGCCTCGACGGGGTGGCGACCATCCTGGCGAAGACCGCGGCCCGGGAGACCGGGCTGCTGGCGCTGCTCGCCGAGGACGCCGAGGTCAGCGACTCCGCTCGGTCGTTGCGGCGATCCATGCTCGAGGCGGCGGGGGTCGAGGTGCCGCCGGAGGAGCGCGCACCCGCGCGGCCGGCGGCGGCCCCGACGGCCAACGACCGCCGGGTGGTCCCGCGGTCGGTCATCTCCCGACAGCTGGCGAACCCGTTCCTCGCCCCGGACTTCGAGGGGGCGCGCCGGCGGATGGTGCAGCCCCAGCGGCTCGCCGGGTGGGAGCTGCTCGGCCCGCTGTTCCGTTCGTTCGAGTTCACCGGTGCCGGCGCGCTGGCCAGCAAGCCGCTCCCGGAGCCGACGACCCTCCGGGTCCCCCGTGGCCTGGAGCTGATGCCGCACCAGGCGCAGGTCGTCGCCTCGGCGGCGTCCGGGCACCGGACCTTCCTGCTCGCCGACGAGCCCGGCCTCGGCAAGACGGCGCAGGCCCTGCTCGCCGCCCAGGCGGCCGAGGCCTATCCCTTGCTGGTCGTGGTGCCGAACGTGGTCAAGATCAACTGGGCCCGCGAGGCGGAGCTGTGGACGCCGCGGCGGCCGTCCACGGTGATCCACGGCAACGGCGAGGAGGTCGACGGCTTCGCCGACATCGTCATCGTGAACTACGAGATCCTGGACCGGCACGTCGGCTGGCTCGGCGACTTCGGGTTCCGCGGGATGGTCGTCGACGAGGCGCACTTCATCAAGAACAAGACGTCGCAGCGCTCGCAGAACGTGCTGCACCTCTCCGACCGCATCCGGGCCCGCATCCCCCGGCCGCTGCTCATGGCGCTCACCGGGACGCCGCTCATCAACGACATCGAGGACTTCCGCGCCATCTGGCAGCTCCTCGGCTGGATCGACGAGACCAAGCCGCTGGGCGAGCTGATGGCGGCGCTGGAGGACACCGGTCTGGCGCCCGGCGACCCCGGGTTCTACCGCGCGGCGCGCAACTGCGTGGTGGAGATGGGGATCGTCCGTCGGCGCAAGATCGACGTCGCCAAGGACATCCCGGCTCGCCGGGTCGCCGACCTGCCCGTGGAGCTCGACGACGAGGCGGGCCGCTCGATCCGCGAGTCGGAGCGGAACCTGGCGCGACGGCTCGTGGAGCGCTACGACACCGCGCTGGCCACGCGCCGGGCCGGCGCGGTCGTGGAGGGGATCGACCACGAGCTGGTCCGCCGGGTCGCCACCTGGGAGCGGGAGGACACCTCCACCGGCACCGGTGACGAGAACGTCTTCATGATGATGCGCCGCATCGGTCAGGCGAAGGCAGGCCTGGCCGCGGACTACGCCGCCCAGCTGGCCCGCAACGTCGGCAAGGTGGTGTTCTTCGCCAAGCACATCGACGTCATGGACGTCGCCGAGGAGACGTTCGACCGGCGGGGGATCAAGCTACTCCTCCATCCGCGGGGACCAGACCAAGACGGCCCGGCAGCGCAACATCGACGCCTTCGTCGAGGACCCGGACGTCGAGATCGTCGTCTGCTCGCTCAGCGCCGCAGGGGTGGGGCTGAACCTCCAGGTCGCCTCCAACATGGTCCTGGCCGAGCTCTCGTGGACCGACGCGGAGCAGACCCAGGCGATCGACCGGATCCACCGGATCGGCCAGGAGGAGCCGGTGACCGCGTGGCGGATCATCGCGGCGCAGACCATCGACACCCGCATCGCCGAGCTCATCGACAGCAAGGCGGGCCTGGCCGCCCGGGCGCTCGACGCCTCCGACACCGAGGTGTCCTCGGTCGACGTGCAGCTCGAGGCCCTGGTGGCACTGCTCACCGAGGCACTCACGCAGCGCGAGTCGCTCTCCGACTAGCGCCTGTCGCCGCCGGCGTAGCGGGCCTCGAGCGTCGCGTAGCGGTGCTGCGCCGACTCGACCAGGCCTGGCAGGGCGATCGGGGACATCTCCAGGACGTGGAGGGCGCCGGCCAGCACGGGGGTCTCCTGAGCGGCGTGCCCGGGCGTGGGGCCGTCGATCACCTGGGGCAGCAGCGCGTGCGCGAGCGCCACCGCGGCGCCGATCGGCGTCTGGTCGGTGGTGAGGTCGTGGTGGTAGGTGATCGCCTCGACGATCGTCTCCGGCAGGTTCCAGCGGCCGGCGACCAGCCCGCCGATCTGCGCGTGGTCGGCACCGAACACCGAGCGCTCCACCTCGAGGGCCGACACGTGGTCGGTCTCCGCGGCCTTCTCCAACATGCGCACCGTCTGGGGGCCGAAGTGGTTGCAGATCACCACCTTGCCGATGTCGTGCAGCAGCGCGGCGGTGGAGGCCTCCGCGGGCACGTAGCTGTTGGCCATCGTCCGCACCACGTCCGCGGTCACCGACGCCGCCACCGAGTGCTGCCACAGCTGGCCCTCCACCATGCCGTAGGCGGGCAGCGCGGCGTTCATCCGGTTGCCGACGGTCGCGGCGAACGCCATCGACAGCAGCGGTCCTGACCCCAGTCGCACGACGGCCTCGCGGACGGTGGCCACCGGGGTGCGGCCGCCCGCCATCGCCGAGTTGGCGCGGCGCAGCAGCGCCGCGGTCAGCGCCTGGTCGAGGGAGACGATCTCCACGATCTCGGAGATGTCGTGCTCCCCGTCGGAGATCACCTCGGTGAGCCGGATGACCGTGAGGGGCAGTGGTTCGAGCGCGTCCACGGAGGACACCAGCGCTCGGTAGTTCCCCATGACGACCGTGCCTGCCCCCAACATCGTCTCCACCGACGTACCTCCCTAGAAATGCGGTCTCCAAGCGCCCGATCGGCAGTGCGGCGCCCCGGCTGAGGAAAACCCGCAACCGATGCCCGCACAACGTGTGGGGTTCGACGCACGCACCGCCTGCGCCGGTCGGCAGCGGGCGCGACGGGCCCTACGCTGGCGTCATGTCGAGACGAGCCCTCCGGTGACCGAGCAGAGCGACCGCCCCGGGGAGCCAGACGACCGCCCGACCTTCGCCGACCTGGGGATCGACAAGCGGGTGCTGCAGGCGCTCCGCGACGTCGGCTACGAGACGCCGTCGCCCATCCAGGCGGCCACCATCCCCGCGCTGCTGGAGGGCCGGCACGTGGTGGGACTGGCGCAGACCGGCACGGGCAAGACCGCGGCGTTCGCGGTCCCGATCCTGTCCCGGATCGACCTGCGGCAGAAGACGCCGCAGGCGCTGGTGCTGGCCCCGACCCGCGAGCTGGCGCTGCAGGTCTCGGAGGCCTTCGAGCGGTACGCCGCCCACCTGCCCGGCCTCCACGTGCTGCCCGTCTACGGCGGGCAGGGGTACGGCGTCCAGCTGTCCGCGCTCCGCCGCGGCGTGCACGTGATCGTCGGCACGCCGGGTCGGATCATGGACCACCTCGACAAGGGCACCCTCGACCTGACCGAGCTGCGCTTCCTGGTGCTCGACGAGGCCGACGAGATGCTCAAGATGGGGTTCGCCGAGGACGTCGAGACGATCCTGGCCGACACCCCGGCGGACAAGCACGTGGCGCTGTTCAGCGCCACGATGCCGGCCCAGATCCGCCGCATCTCGAAGAAGTACCTCACCGACGCCGCCGAGATCACCGTCAAGTCCCGGACGACGACGGCGGCGAACACCACGCAGCGCTACCTCGAGGTCGCCTACCCGCAGAAGATCGACGCCCTGACGCGGATCCTCGAGGTCGAGAACTTCGAGGGCATGATCGTCTTCGTCCGGACCAAGCAGGAGACCGAGACGCTGGCCGAGCGCCTGCGCGCCCGCGGCTTCTCGGCGACCGCCATCAACGGCGACGTGCCGCAGCAGCAGCGGGAGCGCACCATCGACCAGCTGCGGCGGGCCAAGCTCGACATCCTCGTGGCCACCGACGTGGCCGCGCGCGGCCTCGACGTGGAGCGCATCAGCCACGTCGTCAACTACGACATCCCCACCGACACCGAGTCCTACGTGCACCGCATCGGGCGCACCGGGCGGGCCGGCCGGACCGGTGACGCCATCTCGTTCGTGACCCCGCGGGAGCGGCACCTGCTGCGGGCCATCGAGAAGGCGACCCGCCAGAAGCTCACACCGATGCGGCTGCCGACGGTGGAGGACGTCAACCAGACCAGGGTGGCCCGGTTCACCGACTCCATCACGACCGCCCTGGGGTCGCCGTCGCTGGAGTTCTTCCGCGACCTCGTGGCCGACTACGAGCAGGAGCACGACGTGCCCGCGCGGGACATCGCCGCGGCGCTCGCCGTGCTGGGCCAGGACGGCCAGCCGCTGCTGATGGAGCCGCAGCCGGAGCCGGTGCCCCCTGCCCGGAGGTCCGACCGCCCCGCGGCGAAGGGACCCGCCCGGTCGCGGCGGCGCGGGCCGGAGGTGCCGCTGGCGACGTACCGCATCGAGGTCGGCAAGCGGCACAAGGTGGAGCCCCGGCAGATCGTGGGGGCGATCGCCAACGAGGGCGGCCTCGACCGGGCGGACTTCGGCCACATCGACATCCGCGGGGACCACTCCTACGTGGAGCTGCCCGCGGACCTGTCGGCCGAGACGTTCCGGGCCCTGGAGCGCACCCGCATCTCCGGCAAGCTGATCGGCCTCAGCCCGGAGGGACCACCACCCTCCGAGCGCACGAAGAAGCCGCGGCACAAGAAGTCCCGCCCCTGACGGGGTGCTACAGCCGGCGCATCGCGGTGGTGGTGAGCGCGGCCTCCCCGGCCTCGTCGGTGGCGTCGAGGTCGACGTCCGCCTCGATCACCCAGTCGCGGTCCCCGGCCGGGTCGTCCAGGGTCTGCCGGACGTGCCAGGTGCGGGCCTCCCGGGACAGCTGGATGAGGTCGGGGCCGCGCGCGTCCGGGCCGGTCCCGACCGAGTCGTGCTCGGCGTAGTAGGCCTCCAGTGCGTCGTCCCACATCCGTCGCGTCATCACCACCTCGCGCGGCGGGTCGACCCGCTCGGCGTCGGCCCGCTCGAGCGCCGCGAGCCCGTCGACGTCGTCCCGGGCGGCCAGGGCCACCCGCCGGAACATCGCGTTGCGGACCATCACCTGCAGGACCCGGTCCTGCTGCGACAGCAGTCGTGGCGGGGTGGGGACGTGCCGGTGCTCCTCGGCGTGGTCGGGGTCGGCCAGCGCCTCCCACTCCTCGAGCAGGGAGGAGTCGGTCTGCCGGACGGTCTCGCCGAGCCACTCCACGAGGTCGTCGAGCTCCGGGGTGCGGTGGGCGTCCGGCACCGTGTGCCGGAAGGTCCGGTAGGCGTCGGTGAGGTAGCGCAGCACCAGCCCCTCGGAGCGGGACAGCTGGTAGCGGCTGACGAAGTCGGTGAACGACATGCCTTGCTCGTACATCTCCCGCACCACCGACTTCGGCGACAGGGCGTCCTCGGGCAACCAGGGGTGGGTCTGCCTGTAGATCTCGTAGGTGGCGGTGAGCAGCTCGGCCAGCGGCTGCGGCCAGGTGACCTCCTCGAGCAGCTTCATCCGCTCCTCGTACTCGATGCCGTCAGCCTTCATGGCGGCGACGGCCTCGCCGCGCGCCGCGTTCTGCTGGGCGAACAGCACCTGTCGCGGCGCCTCGAGGACCGACTCCACGACGGAGACGATGTCGAAGGTGTACGTCGGGCTCTCCGGGTCGAGGACGTCGAGAGCGGCCAGCGCGAAGTGCGCCAGCGGCTGGTTCAGCGCGAAGTCCGGCGGCAGGTCGACGGTCAGCGCGTAGCGCCGGCCGTGCTCGTCCACCTCGTCCAGCCGGGTGAGCACCCCGGAGTGCACCAGCGAGCGGGCGAGCCGCAGGGCCCGACGGGCCAGGCGGAGCTGCTTCCGCCGCTCCTCGTGGTTGTCGAGCATCAGCCGGCGCATCACCGGGAAGGCGTCGGTCTCCCGGGCCACCACGTTGATCAGCAGCCCGTTGTCGACCTTCATCCGGGAGACCAGCGGCTCCGGCTGTCCGTGCACGAGCTTGTCGAAGGTCTGCTCGTTCCACACGATCGCGCCCTCCGGCGGCTTCGTGCGCTGGACACGCTTGAGCTTCTTGGGGTCGTCGCCGGCCTTGGCGATGCGGCGCTCGTTCTCGATGACGTGCTCGGGTGCCTGGACGACGACGTACCCCACCGTGTCGAAACCCGCCCGGCCGGCGCGTCCCGCGATCTGCTGGAACTCGCGGGTGCGCAGCACGCGCTGCCGGGTGCCGTCGAACTTCGCCAGCCCGGTGAAGAGCACGGTCCGGATCGGCACGTTGATGCCCACGCCGAGGGTGTCGGTGCCGCAGATGACCTTGAGCAGCCCCTGCTGGGCCAGCTGCTCCACGAGCCGACGGTAGCGGGGGAGCATCCCGGCGTGGTGGACCCCGATCCCGTTGCGCACCAGCGTCGACAGCGTGCGGCCGAAGCCCGCGCCGAAGCGGAAGTCCCCGATCTCCGCGGCGATCCGGTCCTTCCCCTCGCGGGTCACCAGCTTCTTCATCGACCGCAGCGCGTTGGCCTGCTCGACCGCGGCGGCCTGCGTGAAGTGCACGACGTACGCCGGGACCTGGTTGCTGGTCACCAGGTCCTCGATCGTCTCGGTCAGCGGCGTGACGGCCCAGCTGAAGCTGAGCGGCACCGGCCGCTCGGCGTCGTCGACCACCGCGGTCGCCCGCCCCGTACGGCGTTCCAGGTCGTCGACGAAGCGGTCGACCGGGCCGAGGGTCGCCGACATCAGCAGGAACTGCGCCTGCGGCAGCTCGAGCAACGGGACCTGCCAGGCCCATCCGCGGTCCGGCTCGGAGTAGAAGTGGAACTCGTCCATCACCACGACGCCGACGTCCGCGGCCTCGCCCTCGCGCAACGCGATGTTGGCGAGCACCTCGGCGGTGCAGCAGATGATCGGCGCCTCCGGGTTCACCGACGCGTCGCCGGTCAGCATCCCGACGTTCGCCGACCCGAAGATGTCGCACATGGCGAAGAACTTCTCGCTCACCAGCGCCTTGATCGGCGCGGTGTAGAACCCCGCCCGGCGTCTCCGTCCCCGTGGACCCCCGACCGTCGCAGCCAGCCGGGCGAACAGCGCACCGGTGGCGACGAGCGACTTCCCCGACCCGGTGGGCGTGGCCAGGATGACGTGGTTGCCGCTGAGCAGCTCGATGAGGGCCTCGTCCTGGTGGGGGTAGAGGCTCAGCCCCTGGTCCTCGACCCAGCCGGAGAACGCGTCGTAGAGCCGGTCGGCGGCGTCGTCAGCGCCGGCCTCCGCGGCCGGGGGGCACCGGTCGGCGAGCGTGTCAGCCACGGGCACCAGGAGCGGCGCTCATGTCCGTCGCGGTCCCGGACACGTCGACGGTGCCGGTGGCCGTGCCGCTCGAGAGATCGACGTCGAGCCTGCTCGGCCGGTCCATGTGGTGTCCCTGGAGGATCGTGAACCGAGCGGGTGCGCCGTCTCCGAGGTCCGCCCGGGTCCAGCGCAGGGCGTCGAGGGCGACGCCGGCGGGGTTGCCTCCCGTGCCGCCGTCGGTGAACGCGGAGTACCGCAGCACGTCCGGAGCGGGGGAGGTCATCGGGTCATTGTGCCGGGTCCCCGGCGATGGCTGAGAATGGGCAGATGCCCGTGACCCCCCAGAGCCCCTTGGACCTGCTCGACCTCGACCGGCTCGCTGAGGACGACGCCCGTGCCATGCGTGACACCGCGCGTGCCTTCGTGGACCGGCGGGTCCGTCCCGAGATCGCGCAGTGGTTCGAGTCGGGATCGGTGCCGGTGCGGGAGCTGGCCGGTGAGCTCGGCGACCTCGGCGTGCTCGGGATGCACCTGGAGGGGTACGGCTGCGCGGGCGCGTCGGCGACGGCGTACGGCCTGGTCTGCATGGAGCTGGAGGCCGGGGACACCGGGGTGCGCTCGCTGGTCAGCGTGCAGGGGTCGCTGGCGATGTACGCGATCTGGCGGCACGGGTCGGAGGAGCAGAAGCAGGAGTGGCTGCCCCGCATGGCGCAGGGGACGGCGATCGGGTGCTTCGGCCTGACCGAGCCGGACTTCGGGTCGAACCCGGCGGGGATGCGCACCCGGGCCCGGCGCGACGGTGCCGACTGGGTGCTCAACGGCACCAAGATGTGGATCACCAACGGGTCGGTCGCCGACGTCGCGGTGGTGTGGGCGCGGACCGACGAGGGCATCCGGGGTTTCGTCGTGCCCACCGACAGCGAGGGTTTCAGCGCTCCGGAGATCGGCCGGAAGCTGTCGTTGCGGGCGTCGGTGACCTCCGAGCTCGTGCTGGACGACGTGCGACTGCCGTCCAGTGCGCTGCTGCCCGGCGCAGAGGGGCTGTCCGGACCGCTGTCGTGCCTCAACGAGGCGCGCTTCGGCATCGTGTTCGGGGCCCTCGGCGCGGCGCGGGACTGCCTGGAGACGACGATCGGCTACGCGGGGGAGCGCGAGATCTTCGACAAGCCGCTGGCCGCCTACCAGCTCACCCAGGCGAAGCTGGCCGACATGGCGGTCGAGCTCGGCAAGGGCATGCTGCTGGCGCTGCACCTCGCCTCGCTCAAGGACGCGGGGCGGCTGCGACCGGAGCAGGTGTCGGTGGGCAAGCTCAACAACGTCCGTGAGGCGATCGCGACCGCACGCGAGTGCCGCGCCCTGCTCGGCGCCGCCGGCATCACCCTCGAGCACCCCGTCATGCGGCACGCCAACAACCTGGAGTCGGTGCTCACCTACGAGGGCACCTCCGAGGTCCACCAGCTGGTGATCGGTCAGCAGCTGACCGGACACGCGGCGTTCCGCTGACGGCGCGAAGGACCCCGGGGCCTGGTGCTGCGGGCTCCGGGGTCCTTGCTCCCTCCGTGATGCGGCGCGAGCGCTCCGCTGCGGCCTCAGCCCTTCCGGACCGGGATCCTGACGGGCTCAGGTGCAGCCCGCTCGGGGGCCGGCGGCGCCGGCACCCGAACCTCGAGGATCCCGTCCTGGTAGCCGGCGGTGATGTCACCCTCCACCGTGCCCTCGGGCAGCTCGAGGCTGCGCTCGAATGTGCCGTACCGGAACTCCGACCGGTAGCCGTTCTGCTGCTCCTCCTCGGTGCGTTCCAGGCGCTCGGCCCGGATGTGCAAGATGCCGTCCGAGACGCTGATCTCCACGTCGTGCTCCGGGTCGATGCCCGGCAGCTCGGCGCGGATCACCTTCGTCTCGCTCTCGACGAACTCCTCCACCCGCATGAGGCCCGGTCCCGTGTCGAGGACCGTGTCCAGCATGCCTTCGCCCGGGAAGAAGCCGCGGAACAGGTCACGGAAAGCCCGCTCGATCCTGTCCTCGCTCCAGACCCTGTCCAGGGGCCAGACCGATCTCGCTTCGCTCTTCGTCAGGCTCATCGACGACTCCTTCCTGGAGGTCCGGGAGGCCCGGAGGTGCCTTCCCCGGGTGCGACCGAGGAAGTTCCGACCTCCCAGTTCCAGCAATATGCCGCGACGGGAGCGGGTGACAGAGGCGATGGTCCTCCCCGAAGTGCCGTGGAGGACCCGGGCTGAGCGCCGTTCATGGCAGCATCGGGACATGAGAGAAGTCCAGATCGACAAGATCGCCCTCGAGCGGCTCGCCGGGCTGCTCGACCCCGACCGTGCCGCGCTGCTCATGACGCGGGCGGAGCAGGCGCGCGGCATCCTCGACGGCCGCGTGATCTGGAACGTCAACGCCACGGCGTCGGGCGGCGGCGTCGCCGAGATGCTGACCACCCTCCTGGCGTACAGCCGCGGCGCCGGGGTGGACACGCGATGGCTGGTCCTGGACGGGAACCCGGAGTTCTTCCGGATCACCAAGCGCCTCCACAACCTGCTGCACGGGTCCACCGGAGACGGGGGACCGATGGGTGACGCCGAGCGCCGGGCGTACGACGACGTGCTGGCCGACAATCTCGCGCAGCTCAAGGACGGCATCGGGTCGGGAGACATCGTGCTGCTCCACGACCCGCAGACGGCCGGGCTGGTGGAGGGCCTGCAGGAGACCGGGGCGCGGGTCATCTGGCGCTGCCACATCGGCCGGGACTCCCCGACAGAGGAGACCGAGCTCGGCTGGGGCTTCCTCCGGCCCGACCTGGAGCGGGCGGACGCGCTGATCTTCTCGCGAGCTGCCTACGTCCCGGGCTGGGTGGACCGGGACAAGCTCCGGCTGATCCCGCCGTCCCTGGACCCCTTCAGTGCGAAGAACGTCGAGCTGCGGAAGGTCGACGTCGGCTCCGCGCTGCACCGCGCGGGTCTGGTGGACCTCCCCGACCACCAGGGATCCCTCGAGTTCGAGCGTCGGGACGGCTCGCGCGGGACCGTGCGGGCCCACGACGGGCTCTTCGCGGCCGGCGACGTCATCCCCGGTGATGCGCGCCTGGTGCTGCAGGTCAGCCGGTGGGACCGGCTCAAGGACATGAGCGGGGTGCTCACCGGGTTCGCCCAGAACCTCGACCGGCTCTCGGCGGACGTGCACCTGGCCCTCGTCGGGCCCGAGGTGTCCGGCGTCAGCGACGACCCCGAGGGTGCCGAGGTCCTGGAGGAGTGCGTGGACGTGTGGCGCTCGTTGCCGCCCGACCAGCAGGCGAGGACGCACCTGATCTGCGTGCCGATGGACGACGTGGACGAGAACGCCCACCTGGTCAACGCCCTGCAGCACCATGCCGCGGTGGTGGTGCAGAAGAGCCTCGTCGAGGGCTTCGGCCTGACCGTGACCGAGCCGATGTGGAAGGGCAAGCCCGTGGTCGCCTCGAAGGTGGGCGGGATCCAGGACCAGATCGTCGACGGCGTCAGCGGTCTCCTGCTGGCCGACCCGACGGACCTCGACGGGTTCGGCGACCTGCTGGTGAAGGTCCTCGAGGACGACGAGCTGGCCCACCGCCTCGGGGTGCAGGCACGCGAACGGGTCCGCGAGATGTTCCTCGGCGACCGCCACCTCATCCAGTACGTCCAGCTCTTCGAGCAGCTGCTCGGGCTGTGATGCGGGCCTGGGCGGTGGCCGGCAGGCCGGGCGTCCCCGGCCGGCTGGAACGGGTCGAGCGGGAGGTGCCGCGCCCGGGTGCCGACGAGGTGCTGGTCCGGGTGCGCGTCTGCGGCGTCTGCCGCACCGACCTGCACCTCGCCGACGGCGACCTCGAGGCGCGTGCTCCGCATCGCGTCCCGGGCCACGAGGTGGTCGGCGAGGTCGTGGAGCGTGGCGACGCAGCCACGCGGTTCGACGTCGGGGACCGGGTCGGCATCGCCTGGCTCCGCCGTACCTGCGGTTCCTGCCGGTGGTGCCGCACCGGCCGGGAGAACCTCTGCCCGGCTTCGGAGTACACCGGCTGGGACGCCGACGGCGGCTTCGCCGAGTACGCCGTGGTGCCGGACGCCTTCGCCTACCGGGTGCCCGACGAGCTGTCGGACGTCGCCGCCGCACCGCTGCTCTGCTCGGGGATCATCGGCTACCGGGCGCTGCGTCGTGCCCAGCTGCCGCCGGGTGGACGTCTCGGGATCTACGGGTTCGGGGCCAGCGCGCACCTCACCGCGCAGATCGCCCTGGCCCAGGGCGCCGAGCTGCACGTGCTGACCCGCGGGGCCGCGGCGCGGTCCCTGGCGCTGGAGCTGGGCGCGACATCGGTGGGCGACGCCTCCGACGCTCCGCCCGTGCCCCTCGACGCCGCCATCCTGTTCGCCCCTGTGGGGCACCTCGTGCCGGTGGCGATGGCAGCGCTCGACCGGGGCGGCACGCTGGCCGTTGCCGGCATCCACCTGACCGACGTGCCCGCGCTGGACTACCAGCGGCACCTCTTCCGTGAGCGCACCCTCACCAGCGTCACCGCGAACACCCGCGCCGACGGCGAGGAGCTCATGCGCCTCGTCGCGGCGCTCGGCGTCCGGTCACACACGCGCACCGTGCCCTTCGACGGTGCGGACGACGCGCTCGAGGAGATCGCGGCCGGGGACGTCTCCGGAGCGGCGGTGCTCCGAGTGACGTGAGCGGAGGACCAGCGGCACTTCCGGCGGCGGCGCCGGCGGCGGAGCGTGGCGGTATGACCAGTCCGAGCCTGACGTTCCTCGGCGGCACCGGCACCGTCACCGGCAGCAGGTTCCTGGTGGACACCGCTGCGTCGCGCGTGCTGGTCGACGCCGGTCTCTACCAGGGGGTCCGCGAGCTGAGGCGGCGCAACTGGGACCCGTTCCCCGCAGACCCCTCCGCGCTGGACGCCGTCGTGCTGACCCATGCCCACCTCGACCACTGCGGCTACCTTCCGCGGCTGGTCCGGGAGGGTTTCACAGGCCCGGTGATCTGCACCGAGGGCACCGCGGAGCTGAGCCGGATCGTGCTGCGCGACAGCGCCCACCTCCAGGAGGAGGACGCCGACTACGCGAACCGGGCCGGGTTCAGCAAGCACCGGCCGGCGCTGCCGCTCTACGACGCGGGGGACGTCGAGAAGACCGTCCCGCTGTTCCGGCCGGTGCCGCTGCGCGACGTCGTCCCTGTGGGCGAGGACGTCTCGGTGACGCTGCGCTCGGCGGGGCACATCCTGGGCTCGAGCACCGTGCTGGCCGACGCCGACGGCGCCCGGGTGCTGTTCTCCGGGGATCTGGGCCGCCCCGACCACCCGCTGCTGACCCCGCGGGCCGATCCGCCGGCGGCGGATGTGGTGGTGGTGGAGTCGACGTACGGCGACCGGACCCACCCGACCAACGACGTCGACGTGCTCGCGGACGCCGTGCGCAGGACCATCGGCCGCGGCGGGTCCGTGCTGGTGCCGGCCTTCGCGGTGGACCGGACCGAGCTCGTGCTGCTCAAGCTGGGCCGGCTGATGAGCGAGGGGCTGATCCCCACGGTGCCCGTGTACGTCGACAGCCCGATGGCGCTCGCCGCGCTGGAGGTCTACCGCAGCGAGCTCATCGGCGACGGCTCGGGGAACGACCTGTCCCGGTTCGGCATCCCGGAGCTGAAGACCGTGCACAGCGCCCAGCAGTCCAAGGAGCTGAACCGGCCGCGGCACCCGTGCATCGTCGTGTCGGCCTCGGGGATGGCGACCGGCGGCCGGGTGGTCCACCACCTGGCCGAGCAGCTGCCCGACCCGGCCAACTGCGTGGTGCTGACCGGCTACCAGGCGATCGGGACCCGCGGCCGCGACCTGCTGCGAGGCGCCCGGCAGCTGAAGATGCACGGCCGCTACGTGCCGGTGCGCGCCGAGGTCGTCGACGACCAGGAGTTCTCCGTGCACGCCGACGCCGCCGAGATTGTGGAGTGGCTGCGCCGGATGCCGACGGAGCCCCGGGTCGTCTACACCGTGCACGGGGAGCCGGCGTCGAGCGAGGCACTGGCCGGCCGGATCCGCGAGGAGCTCGGGTGGTGCGCGGTGGTCCCGAGGTACGGCGAGCGGGTGCGGCTGGACTGAGGCGGGCGGATGGCCAGGCGCCGGTCGGGGGTGGGGCCGTCCGATCAGCGGACGCGGTCGAGGTAGGCCACGATGCGGTTGAACAGCGCGGTGGCCCGGGGCAGGTCCGCCGGCGCCGGTGGCCGCGGGTCCTCAGCCGCGGCGACCAGGTCGTCGGTGTCGTCGGTGTCGTGGCCGAGGGCGGTCAGCAGCCGGCCGGCGCAGCCGGCGGCGTCGCGGACGGCCACCGGGTCGAGGGTCCACACCGACTCGAAGACGCGGTCCCCGTCGGCCACGTCGTCCTGGCCGGGCAGCTCCCACGCGGCCAGGGCAGCGGGCAGGTCGGCCGCCAGGCAGACCAGCGACCACTCCCGCGTCATCGGTGAGGACTCGGGCAGCGCCACCTCGATGGGCCGTCCTCCTGCGGGGGCGGATCCGTCGAAGTGCGCGAGGGCCCAGGCGCCACGCGCGGTACGGGCCAGGTCGCGCCACCGCCCCTCCGCCTGGCGGTAGAACCGCTCGTCCTGGAAGGCGCCGATCAGCCAGGGCTCCTGGGCGCGCGAGCAGCACTCGTCCTCCAGCGCCCACGTCAGGGCGAGCAGCGTCGACTTGCGCAGCCGGTGCGGCAGGAGCGTCGGGTGGCCGCGGGTGAGCTCGGCGTACACCGAGGGCGGCCGGGCCGCCGATGCCGCAGCCACGGCGCCCTGGATCGCGGCCTCGAGCCGGGCGCCCGCCTCGCGCCGGCGCAGCACCTGCTGGACCAGGTCGACGGTGGGCTCGTCGTACCGCCGGTGCCCGCTGGGCAGCCGCCGGCCACGGGGGAACCCGTGCCGGGCCTCCCACATCCGAAGCGTGCCGACGTTGACGCCGGTGCGCCGGGCGAGCTCGCCGATGGTGAGTCCGGATGAATTCGTCGCTGGGGCTTGCGCCGAGGTGGGTTCTGTTGTCACTCTGTCAGGGTAAACCTCAACAAGCCGTTTAGGAATATGTTGAGATAATCGATGGAGGAGCAGAGATGGCGCAGAACATGACGGCCCAGAACATGACGGCCCAGAACATGACGGCCCAGAACATGTCCGGCCGGTCCCCGAGCACCGACGAGGTCCTCGACTGGACCGACCTGGGACGGGAGATGTGGTCCTTCCTCACCGGACGGCAGGCTGCGATCAACTACCGGCTGGTCGACATGGTGGTCGAGGTGCCCCGCGACACCGGTCCGCAGGCGCCCCGCGCCACCTGGCGGTTCAACGGGACGCTGCAGGTCACGACCGCCGACGCCGACGTGCCCGGGTCACGATGACCTCCCGGACCCGCACCCGCCTGGAGGCGGACGTCGACTTCTCGGTCGCTGTGGACGGCCACGCGCAGCTGGAAGGCACGCTGCGCGGGTCGGGCACCCACCTGTCGCTGACGGTGAGTGACCCCGCCATCCTCGGCGGCACGGGGGTTCGTCCCGCACGAGCCCTCGCGGCAGAGCTGGCCGAGCAGGGGCTGAGCCTGTCGGTGGCCGCGGACCGGCCGCTGGTGACCCTCGGGGTGCCCCGCGCGCCCTTCTGGCACCGCCGGATCACCGGCTCGCCGCACATCCGGCTGGACTCGCTCGGAGCGGTGCGCCGGTTGCTGCGGCTCCGTCGGGGCCGGACGGGGCGGACGCCGCTGGTGCCACCGGGCACGCTCCTGCCGCTGGCCCCCACCTTCCTACGCAGGCCCCGGCGACCCACCACGACGCACGACCCCGACCACGGCGGCTACCCACGGCTCGTGCTGGCTCCGGACCCCCATCCCGGGCCGGAGACCGTCCGCACCGTGTTCCACCTCTCGGACCGGTTGGTCGTCGGCAGCCACCCCTCGTCCGACATCGTCCTGGACGGTCTGCTCCCGCAGCACGCCGAGATCGTCCGGACCGCCGACGACGAGTTCTTCGTCCGGCCGCTGCGGCCGGGCACCGACGTCCGGGTCCACGGCGCGGTCGTGCTGCACGAGGCGCTGCTCCGCACCGGCACGCGCGTCGAGGTCGGTCCGTGGACGCTCACCTACGCCCGGGAGGAGTACGCCGACCACGGCCGCCCGTACGCGGGCCGGATCGGGGGCGAGCTCGGCCGCCAGCGTCCTCAGCCGCCCCGCGAGCAGCTGCAGGGCCGTCCTCGCTGACCGGGGCGGCACCTGCCGGGTCGGCCTGGGTCAGACGGTCTCCTCGCGGCGGCGCCGACCGCGCTCGACGGCCTTGTGGGTCCCGTCGCACCACGGCAGGCGCTGGGACCTCTCGCACGTGCAGACCGCCACCACCGGGCGGGTCACCACGTGCGCGGTGCCCTCGGCGTCCTGGATGACGTCGGCGCCGCGGACGAGGACCGGACCTCCGTCACCGCACGGTGTGACCACGACCGGGCGCCGGCCCGCACTCACGACGCCACCGCCGGCTCGAGGGAGCTCGTCGGTCCCGCGTCCGGGCCGGCGAGGAGGCTGGACCCGCCGGAAGCCCACGCATCGAGCATCGCGCGGCCGGCCAGCCCCTCGCTGACGAGGTACGCCGCCGCACCGAAGAACACGTCGGGGAGCAGCTCGGGCCGCTCCGCGACCATCCCGGCGCAGATGTCGCGGAACGCGAGCTGCTCGTGGACCGCGTCCGCCTCCACGTGCTCGTCGAAGTAGCCCGCCACCACGTCCGGAAGGCCGAGCCGTCGGCAGCCGCCGGCCACCTTGCGGCACGGCTCGGAGCTGGTCGCCTCGAAGGCGCCGAGGTGGCCCATGGCGGCTCCGGCCAGGGAGCGGCGCAGCGCGAAGAGGTTCATGACGTTCGTGACGGCCAGCGTGGCGCCGGGGACGAGGTCGAGGTAGGCGCCGTAGTCCGCGGAGAGCCCGCAGGCGTCGAGACCGGCCGCGAAGAGCGCCTGGTGCAGCTTCTCGGGGCGGCCACCGCCGTACTCGTCGTACTGCACCTCCGCGAGCGCCACCTTGGGCCGGCCGCCCAGCCGCGGCAGCACGAACGACTGCGGGTCCGACTCCTTGAGGTGGTAGATGCTCTTGTGCTGCAGGAACTCCACGAACTGCTCGAGCGTCGCCTCCCGCTGCAGGTACGTCGACAGCGGCGCGCCCGGCACCATCTCGGTCAGCGCGAACAGCCGCGAGGCCACGTCGGCCCGGTCGCCGGCCTCGAGCGAGGCGTGGACCCACTCGGAGGTGGCGAAGCGGTACTCGGCCAGCAGCCGCTCCTCGATGGCGTTGCGGACCCGGAGGAGGTCGGGGGCCCACTCCCAGTCGTCGGAGACGCCGTCGAAGCCGCGGTAGTGCAGCTCGTACATCGTCCACAGGGTCAGGTGGACGTCGTCGTCGACCGTGAGGTCGACAGTGTCCGGCAGCGCGTCGACCCGGGCCACCAGCGCGTCGCTGTCCAGGTGGGCGCGGCCCGACAGGGCCGCGAGCACGGCGGAGCTCGATCGGCCCGCGTTCCCGAGGAAGGCGCATGCAGTCACTCCTTGAGGGGATTTCCAGGCCCAAGACATACCCGGCACCCCCACCTTCAAAGCCTGGGAGCCGCCGCGCAGGCGCGCGACGTGAGGTGCCTCGCTTCCCGCTCCGGCGGTGTTTCCCCGCGGATGGGCCTGGATAACTACACCTCATGCGCCCGTTCCCCAGCCTGCTCAAGCCGGCGCGCCGGACGCCCCGCGTCCTGCTCGTGACCGGCGCCTCCAGCGGCATCGGCCTCGCGGTGGCCCAGCAGGCAGCGCTCGCCGGGGACCACCTGGCGCTCGTGGCCCGCGACGAGGGCTCCCTCGAGCAGACCGCCAAGGAGTGCGAGCGGGCCGGCGCCGCGTCGACCATGGTGGTCCCCACCGACGTGGGCGACGACGACGCCGTCCGCCGGTGCGTGGCCCGGGTCCTCGACCGGCACGGCCGCATCGACGCGGTGGTCAACTCCGCCGGCGTGGTCGTCTACGGGCGCGCCGAGGAAGTTCCCGCCGAGGTGTCCGACGGGGTGCTGCGCACCAACCTGCTCGGCTCCATGAACGTCGCGCGGCACGTGATCCCGGTGCTGCGGTCGCAGCGCGAGGGCTCGCTGGTGCTCATCGGCTCGGTCATCGGCCACATCGCCGCTCCGTCCATGACGGCCTACGCGGTGAGCAAGTGGGGCGTCCGCTCGCTGGCCCGGCAGCTGCAGATCGAGAACCGCGACGTCGGCGGCGTGCACGTCAGCTACGTGGCGCCCGGCGGGATCGTCACCCCGATCTACGAGCAGGCCGGGAACTACGCGGGCTGGGCGGGCCGCCCGCCGCCCCCCTCGGTGGGCCCCGATCGCGTCGCCAGGCTCGTCCACGAGCGGCTCGACCGGCCTCGGCACCGTAGCCAGGTCGGCGCGGCCAACGGCATCATGCGCGCCGGCTTCAGCGCGCTCCCCGGCCTCTACGACCTGCTGGTCGGCCCGCTCTTCACCTATGCCGCGGTCGACGCCTCACGGCCCGTGGAACCGCATCCGGGCAACGTGCTGCAGAGCCGTCCGGAGATGAACCGGCTGCATGGTGAGCAGTCAGCGTCCCTGGTCGCGGTCCCACGCAACCTCGCGATCCGGCTGAAGGGGCTGGCGAGGTCGCTCGCGTGACGACGTACGACGCCGTGGTCGTCGGCGCCGGACCCAACGGCCTCGTCGCCGCGAACTACCTCGCCGACGCCGGTTGGTCGGTGCTGGTGCTGGAGGCGCAGCCGGAGGTCGGCGGCGCCGTCCGGAGCGACACCGACATCCACGAGGGCTACGTCCACGACGCGTTCAGCGCCTTCTACCCGCTGGCCGCGGCGTCTCGCACCATCCAGTCCTTCCGCCTGGAGAAGCACGGGCTGGTGTGGCGGCACGCCCCCGCGGTCCTCGGGCACCCGCTTCCCGACGGGCAGTGGGCGATCCTGCATCGGGACCGCGACCGCACCGCGCGGATGATGGACCAGGCCCACCCCGGTGACGGCGCGGCGTGGCTGGAGCTCGTGCGCCCGGTGGGACCGCATCGGGGACGACATCGTCTCGGCGCTGCTGACTCCCTTCCCTCCGGTGCGGGCGGGCGCGCGCGCCCTCGCGAGGCTCCGCAGCGTCGGCGGGCTCGACTTCGTGCGGCTGATGCTGACGCCGGTCACCGACGTCGGGCGGACCCTGTTCGGGGGCGTGTCGCCGCGGATCCTCCTCGCCGGCAACGCCGGTCACGCCGACATCCCGCTGGACGGCTCGGGCTCGGCGTTGATGGGAGTCCTGCTCGCGATGCTCGGGCAGACCGTCGGCTTCCCGGTCCCCGAGGGCGGAGCGGGCCGGCTGACCCAGGCGCTGGCCGCCCGGCTGCGGGCCATGGGTGGCGAGATCCGCTGCTCGGCCGAGGTGACGGCCGTCGACGTCCGCGACGGTCGCGCGGTCGCGGTGCGCACCGCCGACGAGCGGTTCGAGGCACGGCACGCGGTGCTCGCCGATGTCGTCGCCTCGAAGCTGTACGGCGGCCTGGTGGCGCAGGACGACCTGCCCGCCCGGGTGGCCCGCGGGATGCGCTCGTTCCAGCTGGACCCGGGCACGGTCAAGGTCGACTGGGCCCTCAGCGGCCCCATCCCGTGGACGTCGCGGCCCGCCTATGCGCCCGGGACCTTCCACGTGGCGGACTCGGTCGAGCAGATGAGCGAGGCGCTCGCCCAGGTCACCGCCGGTGCCGTCCCCGCGCGGCCGTTCCTGCTCGCCGGGCAGATGACCACCTCCGACCAGACCAGGTCGCCGGCCGGGACGGAGTCCCTGTGGGCCTACACGCACGTCCCGCACCGCACGGCGTTCGACGCCGGTGACGGCGGCGTCCGGGGGGAGTGGGACCGCGACGACTGCGAACGATTCGCGGACCGCATGCAGGCCCGCATCGCCGAGCACGCGCCGGAGCTGGAGTCGAAGATCTTGGCCCGGCGGGTGATGGGGCCGCGGGAGATGGAGGCGCGGGACGCCAACCTGGTGGGCGGCGCGATCAACGGGGGAACGGCGAACCTTCAGCAGCAGCTGGTCTTCCGGCCGGTCCCCGGCCAGGGGGGCCGCGCGGAGACAGGCATCGGCGGGCTCTACCTGGCGTCCGCGTCGGCGCATCCCGGCGGGGGCGTGCACGGTGCACCCGGCATGAATGCCGCCCGTGCGGCACTGGCGCACCGCCGGGTGCGTCGGGTCACATCCCTGCTCAGGTGACGTTTCCGGGCATGCGCCGGCGGGGCGCCGGGTAGGACGCCCGTGCAACGAACTTCGCGCCGATCTGAAGAGGAGCGATCTCCATGTCCCACAGCCCCACACACCCAAGCGGCTACGACTCCGAGGCCGACAAGGCGTCGAAGGCTGTCCGCGGCGCGGCCACGGCCGTCGGCGCAGTGTTCCTGGTGGTCGGCGTGCTCGGCTTCATCCCGGGCATCACCACGAACATCTACCCGATCGACTTCGCCGGCCACGACGCCGACGCCCAGCTCCTCGGCCTGTTCGAGGTCTCGATCCTGCACAACATCGTGCACCTGCTGTTCGGCGTCGCCGGCCTGGCGATGGCCAAGACCGCCAAGGGGTCGACGGCGTACCTGATCTGGGGCGGCGTCATCTACCTTGCGCTGGCTCTCTACGGCGCCATCATCGGCCTGGACAGCGCGGCCAACTTCGTGCCCGTGGACACCGCGGACAACTGGCTGCACCTGTTGCTGGGGCTCGGCATGGTCGGCCTCGGCGCGATCGGGCTCCGCGCCACGAAGAACAGCACGGTGGGCGCCGGCGCTCCGCGCTGACGCACCATCGCCGACAGACTCTCTGTCGCACCCACAAGAAAGGGCAGGGCCTCCGGGCCCTGCCCTTTCGGCGTTTCCGACTGGCGGTCAGTGACCGCTGCGGCCCTCCACCACGTGTGCGAGGCGGCGCAGCGTCTCGGTGTTGCGCCACTTCATCAGCGGAGCGACCACCGGCGGCGGCACGAGTAGTCCGGGGCCCTGCGACGGCTTCTCCGAGATGCTGATCCGGGTGCCGTCGGCCGCGGGGCGCAGCTCCAGCACCACGTCGGCCTCACCGATCGGCCAGCCCTTCGCGCGCAGCTCCAGGCGCTTCCCGGGATCGGCGGCCACCACCTCGGTGTGGTCGTTGATGACCGCGGGCCACACGCCGACGGAGTGGTGCAGCACCGCCCCGGCCTCGGGCCAGGTCGGTTCCACGTCGCGCATCCGGGTGGCGCCCACCACCCAGAGGGGGAACAACCAGCCGTCGGCCAGCACCGACCACACCTCTTCCGGGGTGGCGCGGATCGTTCTCTCGTTCACGGTCACGGGGGCACCTGTCGTCGAGGCCGGGCAGGAGGCTGGGCCGGGGGCGTGCGCACGGGTATGGCGGTGATACCCGGACCGGGTCACCGGAAACCAGCGGCACGGGACAGCGGCGCCGACGACGTCGAGGAGGTGGAGCACGTCGATCCTCCGGGCGGGGCGCCGCGCCGTGCCCGACCAGTACGGTGACAGCTCCACACCTGTGAGGAGGCGGACCGATGGCTCGACGTCGTGACGTGCTGGCGCTCGTCCAGGCCGGGGGATCCGGAGGGCGCATGGACGTGCTCACCCGCGAGCGCGCGAAGCCGGCTCTCCCGTACGCCGGCGTCCACCGGCTCATCGACTTCACGCTGAGCTCGCTCGTGCACGCCGACCTCCGGGACGTGTGGGTGAGCGTGGAGTACCAGGTCGCCTCCATCGACGAGTACCTCTCCGGGGGGAGGCCCTGGGACCTCGACAGCAGTCGGGGCGGCTTCCGGCGGATGGTGCCGCAGACCGGCAGCGGGCCGGCGACGGAGGACAAGTTCGCCCACGGCAACGGCGACCTGCTGCTGCGGATGGCCCGCGACCTGGAGTCGTTCGGCGCGCCGACGGTCGTCGTCTCCAGCGCCGACCACGTCTTCTCCGCCGACCTCGAGCCGGTCATCGCCGAGCACGTCGAGTCGGGGCTGGCCGCGACGGTCCTCACCAGCGAGGTGTCCCGGCACGAGGCGTCGGAGAACGTCACCGTGCTGCTCGACGACGCCGGGCTGGTGACCGCGGTCGAGGACAAGCCGGCGAAGCCGGCGACCGGTACCGTCGCCACCGAGCTCTTCGTCTACCAGCTCGAGCCGCTCCTGGAGACGCTGCGCGCACTGCGCGCCGAGCTGTCCGGGGACGCCGCGGGCGACGACAGCGGGATCGGTGACTTCGCCGAGCACCTGCTGCCCCGCCTGGTCGAGCAGCGCCAGGTCCGAGCGGTCCCGCTCACGGGGTACTGGCGCGACCTCGGCCGTCCCGACGCCTACCTGCAAGCGCACCGCGAGCTGCTCGCCGGCCGGGTCGACGTGTTCGACCATCCGGACCGGCCGGTGCTCAGCAAGTGGCCGGACCGCACCGCGGCCCGCGTCCGGGCCGGCGCCGTGGTGGCGGACAGCCTGATCTCGCCGGGCTGCGACGTCCACGGGACCGTCGTGGAGAGCGTCCTCGGCCCCGGGGTCGTCGTCGCGCCCGGAGCCCACGTGGAGGACTGCGTGGTCTTCGGCGACGTCTACATCGAGCGCGGGGCCAGGGTCACCAGCAGCATCGTCGACGAGTGCTCCCACATCGGGCGGGACGCGGTCGTCGGGGCCATGTCGGCCAGCCGGGCGGCGCGGGCGGAGGACATCGTGGTCATCGGTCGCGACTGCCGGGTCGACCCCGACGTGGGGGTAGCCGCGGGTGCCCGCCTGGAGCCCGGCACGAGCGCCTGAGCCGGGTGGCCTGCACGGTGATGGGGAAGGACGACATGATCCGCAACGACAGGCACCTCACGGTCGAGGAGCTGCGACACCGCATCGCCGACGGCCGGATCGACACCGTGGTGGTCGCCTTCACCGACATGCAGGGGCGGCTGCAGGGCAAGCGTCTGCACGGCGCCTACTTCGTCGAGCACGTGCTGGGGCACGGCACGGAGGGGTGCAACTACCTGCTCGGCGTCGACGTCGACATGAACACCGTCGAGGGCTACGCCATCACGTCCTGGGAGCAGGGGTACGGCGACATGGAGTTCGTGACGGACCTCGACACCCTCCGGCTGCTCCCGCACCTGCCGGCCACGGCGCTGGTCCAGTGCGACCTCGCCTGGCCCGACGGTTCCCCGGTCCTCCAGTCGCCCCGCGGCATCCTGCAGAGGCAGGTGGGTCGCGCTGCGGACCTCGGCTACGTGGCCCTCGCCGGCACCGAGCTCGAGTTCATCGTCTTCGACGACACCTACGAGGAGGCCGGCCGCCTGGGCTACCGGGACCTCACCCCGGCCAACCAGTACAACGTCGACTACTCGGTCCTCGGCACCTCCCGCATCGAGCCGCTGCTGCGCGACATCCGCAACACCATGTACGCCGCAGGGGCCGACGTCGAGGGAGCGAAGGGCGAGTGCAACCTCGGGCAGCACGAGATCGGCTTCCTCTACGACGAGGTGCTCGTGACCGCCGACAACCACGCGGTCTACAAGACGGTGGCGAAGGAGATCGCGGTCCAGCACGGCCGCTCGATCACCTTCATGGCGAAGTTCAACGAGCTCGAGGGCAACTCCTGCCACATCCACCTGTCCCTGCGGGGGGCGGGCGGCCAGGTCGTCTTCTGGGACGAGGAGCAGGGTGCCCGCACGCCGCTCTACGACAGCTTCGTGGCCGGCGTGCTGGCCACGATGGCCGACTTCACCCTGCTCTACGCGCCGAACATCAACTCCTACAAGCGATTCGCGGAGGGGTCCTTCGCGCCGACGGCGATCGCGTGGGGCGAGGACAACCGCACCTGCGCGGTGCGTCTGGTGGGCCGCGGCGCGGGGGCGCGGATGGAGAACCGTGCCCCGGGCGGGGACGTGAACCCCTACCTGGCCCTGGCCGCGATGCTCGCCGGCGGGCTGCACGGCATCGAGAACGAGCTGCCGCTGGACCCACCGGTGCTCGGGAACGCCTACACGACCGACCTGCCCCGGGTGCCGAGCACGATGCGGGAGGCGAGGGACGCCTTCTACGCCTCGACGGTGGCCCGGGGAGCCCTGGGTGACGAGGTGGTCGACCACTACACCAACATGGCGGACGTCGAGCTCAAGGCCTTCGGCGCGGTCGTGACCGACTGGGAGCTGCGGCGCGGTTTCGAGCGGCTCTGACCTCCGGCCGGAGAGAAGAAATTCATGACCACCCACACCGTCCTGAACCCTGCCACCGGCGAGCCGGTGACGGACGTCGCGCTCGCCTCCGTGGAGGAGACCGATGCCCTCATCGAGCGTGCGGCCGCGGCCTTCCCTGCCTGGCGGGACGTCGCCCCCGGCGAGCGCGCCCGGCTGCTCCGACGGTTCGCGGCCGTGGTGGACGACCACGTGGACGAGCTCGCCGACCTCGAGGTGCGCAACGCGGGCCACACGCTCGGCAACGCGCGGTGGGAGGCCGGCAACGTCCGCGACGTGCTCGCCTACTACTCCGCGGCGCCGGAGCGGCTCTTCGGCAGGCAGATCCCCGTCCCGGGCGGCGTGGACGTCACCTTCCACGAGCCGCTGGGCGTCGTCGGGGTCATCGTCCCCTGGAACTTCCCGATGCCGATCGCAGGCTGGGGGTTCGCGCCGGCGCTGGCCGCGGGCAACACCGTGGTGCTCAAGCCCGCGGAGCTCACCCCCCTCACCGCCGTACGGCTCGGGGAGCTCGCTCGCGAGGCCGGCCTCCCCGAAGGAGTCTTCACCGTGATCCCCGGCAAGGGCTCGGTGGTCGGCGAGCGGTTCGTGACCCACCCGCTCGTCCGCAAGGTCTGCTTCACAGGGTCGACCGAGGTGGGCAAGCAGGTCATGCGTGGCTGTGCCGACCAGGTGAAGCGCGTGACCCTCGAGCTGGGCGGCAAGTCGGCGAACATCGTCTTCGCCGACGCCGACCTCGAGAAGGCGGCGGCCACGGCCCCGTACGCCGTCTTCGACAACGCCGGGCAGGACTGCTGCGCGCGGTCCCGGATCCTGGTCGAGCGCCCGGTGTACGAGGAGTTCCTCGGCCGGCTGGAGACCGCCGTGCGGCGCATGCGGGTGACCGACCCGGCGGACCCCGAGAGCGAGATGGGGCCGTTGATCTCGGCGCGCCAGAAGGCCTCGGTCAACGGCTACCTCGAGGGGGTCGAGGTCGCCTTCACCGGCTCGGCGCCGGACCTGGGCGGGTTCTGGATGCCGCCGACCGTGGTGCTCGCCGACGACCCCGCCGCCCGCGTCTGGCGCGAGGAGATCTTCGGCCCCGTCGTGGCGGTGATGCCCTTCGACGGGGAGGAGGAGGCGGTGCGGCTGGCCAACGACACCGAGCTCGGACTCTCCGGCTCGATCTACACCCGGGACCTGGCGCGGGCGCTGCGCGTCTCCCGCGCCGTGGAGGCCGGGAACCTGAGCGTCAACTCGCACGCGTCGGTGCGCTACTGGACGCCGTTCGGCGGCTTCAAGCAGTCGGGGCTGGGTCGGGAGCTGGGGCCAGACGCGCCCCACGCGTTCACGGAGGAGAAGAACGTCTTCTTCGCGCAGGACTGAGTATCGGAGCGACGAGAAAGCGAGCAGGACATGGGAGGACGCCTCGACGGCAAGGTCGCGGTGGTCACGGGTGGGTGTTCGGGCATCGGCCTGGCCACCGTCCGACGGTTCCTCGAGGAGGGTGCCCAGGTGGTCGTGGGAGACCTCGACGATCAGCGGGGAGCGGAGCTGGCGCAGGAACCCGGGACCACCTACGTGCACGTGGACGTGACGGAGAAGGAGCAGGTCGACGCGCTCTTCCGCACCGCGCACGACACGTACGGCGCGGTGGACATCGCGTTCAACAACGCCGGCATCTCGCCACCTGAGGACGACTCGATCCTCGACACCGACCTCGACGCGTGGCGACGCGTGCAGGAGGTCAACCTGACCAGCGTCTACCTCTGCTGCAAGGCCGTGCTGCCCTACATGCTCGAGCAGGGCAGGGGGTCGATCATCAACACCGCGTCGTTCGTGGCGGTGATGGGCGCTGCGACCTCACAGGTCTCGTACTCGGCCTCCAAGGGCGGCGTCCTCTCGATGAGCCGCGAGCTCGGCGTGCAGTTCGCCAGGCAGGGGGTGCGCGTCAACGCGCTGTGCCCGGGCCCGGTGAACACCCCGCTGCTGCAGGAGCTCTTCGCCAAGGACGAGGAGCGAGCCGCGCGCCGGCTGGTGCACGTGCCGATGGGCAGGTTCGGGGAGCCCGAGGAGATGGCCAACGCCGTGCTGTTCCTGGCCTCCGACGAGTCCTCGTTCGTCACGGCGTCGACGTTCCTGGTCGACGGCGGGATCTCCGGCGCCTACGTCACCCCGCTCTGAGCCGGTGCCGACCACCACGCCGCCGGTCATCGGCCTCACCGTCTACCGCGAGGACGCGCGGTGGGGGGTGTGGCACACCCGCGCCGACCTGCTTCCCGCGGTGTACTCGCGCGCGATCGAGGCCGCGGGCGGTGTCCCCGTCCTGCTGCCCCCGACGGCCCCCGCGGGCGATGCCGCGGCCGCGGTCCTCGCCCGCGTCGACGGCCTCCTGGTCTCCGGCGGGGCAGACGTGTCGCCGGCGCGCTACGGCGCGGAGCCGCACGAGCGCACGTCGGGCTGGCGGGACGACCGGGACGCCTGGGAGCTCGCCCTCCTCGCCGCCGCCGAGCGGCACACCCTGCCCACGCTGGGGGTGTGCCGGGGGATGCAGGTGATGGCGGTCGCCGCCGGAGGAACCCTCCGCCAGCACCTGCCCGACCGCGTCGGCCACGAGCGGCACAGCCCGGGCGGCGACCGGTTCGGTCGCATCCCCGTGCGCATCGAGGACGGCACCCTGCTCCAGACCCTCGTGGGCGACCGGCTCGACGTGCCGTGCCACCACCACCAGGAGGTCGCCTCGCACCCCGGGTACCGGGCGGTCGCCCGGGCCGAGGACGGCACCCTCGAGGCGATGGAGGCGGCTCCACGGGCGGGGGCGCGCTCCCATGTCTTCCGTGTCTTCCGTGTCGCGGTGCAGTGGCACCCCGAGATGGACGCGGATGCCGGCCTGTTCGCCGGCCTGGTGCGTGCCGCGGCGCACCGGCGGGAGAGCCCCGGGTCCGGAGTCCGGCAGCCGTAAGGGCGGGCCGAGCGGCGCACATAGACTGCGCCGCATGTCTGCCTCCCCACGGTCGCGCCGCCGGCGCCTCACCTCGCGCGACCTCGCCCTCGTCGCCGTCTTCGTCGGCATCATGGCTGCGCTCGGCCTGGTCCCCGCCCTCTACCCGTTCGGCATCGCGGTGCCGATCACGGCGCAGTCCCTGGGCGTGATGCTCGCCGGTGCGGTCCTCGGCGCCCGGCGGGGTGCGCTCAGCATGCTGGTGTTCCTCGCGCTGGTCGCGGTGGGGCTCCCGCTGCTCGCCGGCGGGGTCGGCGGCCTCGGCGTCTTCGCCACTCCACGGGTCGGGTTCCTGATCGGGTTCCCGGTCGCGGCGTACGTCGTGGGCGCGCTGACCGAGCGCGGGGCACCGACGTACGCCCTGCACCGGGGGGTGCTGGCCAACTTCGTCGGCGGTGTCGTGGCTCTCTACGCCTTCGGGGTGGCCGGCATCATGCTGGTCGGCCGTGTCGGCATCGACGCGGCCGCAACGCCGCTGGCCGTCTACCTGCCCGGCGACGCGATCAAGGTCGTGGTCGCCGCGGTGGTCGCGCGCGGCGTGCACGCCGGCTACCCCGGGCTGCTCGGCGAGCGGCGTGCCGAGAGGCAGTCGACCCCTGTCTGACCGGCTCCCCGACGAGCCGCCGGTCGACGTCGGGGCCGCCCCCGATCCGGTGGCCGCCGTGCTGGAGGCCGCGGCCACCGGACGCCTGCTGGCGCTGCGCACCAGCGGCACGACCGGGCGGCCACGCGCAGTCGTGCGCACCACCGGGTCGTGGTTCCGGTCCTTCGACCACGTGGCGTCGCTGACCTCCTTGGGCGCCGGGGCGCGGGTGTGGCTCCCCGGCCCGCTGTCCGCCACGCTGACCCTCTTCGCCGCGACCTTGGCGCGGGTCCGCGGCGCGACGGTCGTCGACGAGCCGCACGGAGCCAGCCACGCGCACCTCACCCCGACACAGCTGCTGCGAGCGCTCGACCAGGGACATCGTCTCGACCGGGTGCACGTCACGGTGGCCGGAGACCGGCTGGCCGGCGGGCTGCGGGCCCGGGCCGAGGCAGCCGGCGCCACCGTGAGCCACTACTACGGCACCGCGGAGCTGTCGTTCGTCGCGTGGGGCTCCGACGCGGGCGACCTGCGCGCCTTCCCCGACGTCGAGGCCGAGATCCGGGACGGTGAGATCTGGGTCCGCTCGCCCTACGTGTGCGAGGGCTACACCGGAACCGCCGGGCACCCCGGGCCGCTGCGGCGCGACCCGGCGGGCTTCGCGTCGGTGGGTGACCGCGGAACGCTCGTGGACGGGGTGCTGACGGTGACCGGTCGGGGCGACGCGGCGGTGCTCACCGGCGGAGCGACCGTCCTGGTCGCCGACGTCGAGGCGGCGCTGCGCCCGGTCGCGCGCGGCGAGGTGGTCGTGCTCGGCCTGCCGCACCCCACTCTGGGACAGGTGGTCTGCGCCGTGCTCACCGATGCCGGTGACCTGCCGGCGCTGCATGCCGCATCCCACCGGGCGTTGGCGCCCGCGCAGCGGCCCCGGCAGTGGTTCCACGTGCCGGCACCGCCGGTGACCGACGCGGGCAAGGTGCACCGGGAGGCGTTGGCGCGTCGGGTCGCGGGGGACCGGGCGGAGGGGGTCGACGGGGTCGTGCGCCTCGTGCCGCGCCGTGAACGGCTGGGTCCCCGGTGACCGGCCACCCGACGGCCGGGCTGCCGGCGGCCGGGCTGCCGGTGATCGTCGCCGCCGCCCGCACGCCGATCGGGACCGCGGGCCGCTCCCTGGCGACGGTCACGGCCGCCGACCTCGCAGCCGCGGTGCTCGGTCCGGTCAGCCGCGCCGCCGCCGAGCACGGGGCCATCGACGAGGTGCTCCTCGGCAACTGCATGGGGCCCGGGGGCGACGTGGCACGGGTCGCGACCCTGCAGGCCGGGCTCGGGGTCGGCGTCCCCGCGCTGACCGTGGACCGCCAGTGCGCCAGCGGCCTCGCCGCGGTGGTCACCGCGGCCCGAGCCCTCCGGGCGGAGCCGGGCGTCGTGCTGGCGGGGGGCGTCGAGTCCGTCTCCACGGCGCCGTGGCGGTTCTGGCCGCCGTCGCCGGGCCAGGAGCCGGTCCGCTACGAGCGGGCGCCGTTCGCACCGGCCGACGTCGGCGACCCCGAGATGGGGCTGGCCAACGACCTCTTCGCGCAGGAGCGGGGGGTCACGCGGGAGGAGCAGGACACCTACGCAGCCCGCTCGCACGCCCGCGCCCACGCCACCCAGCAGGCGGGCGGGTTCGACGACGAGATCGTCGCCGTGGGGGACATGGCACGCGACGACCGTCCGCGCCCCGGCCTCACCGCGGAGCGGCTGGCCCGGCTGCGTCCTGCCTTCCTCCCGGCCGGCACGGTCACCGCCGGCAACGCGTGCGGGGTCAACGACGGCGCAGCCGCGGTCGTCGTCGTGGACGGTGCCCGGCACCAGCAGCGCCCGGTGCCCGGTCTTCGCGTCCTGGCGACGGCCACCACGGCGTACGACCCGAACCGGCCGGGCTGGGGCCTCGTGCCGGCGAGCCGGCAAGCCTTGGCGAAGGCGGGACTGGACCTTCGCGACGTCGACGTGGTGGAGATGAACGAGGCCTTCGCCGGGCAGGTGCTCGCCTGCTGCGCCGAGCTGGGGCTGGATCCCGCCCGGGTGTGTCCCGAGGGCGGCGCCCTCGGCCTGGGGCATCCGTGGGGTGCCTCCGGGGCGGTGCTGGTGGTCCGTCTGTTCAGCCAGCTGGTCCGCCGTCCCGGCGGCCGCTACGGTCTGGCCGCGATCGCCGCCGGCGGCGGTCAGGGGGTCGCGGTGGTCGTGGAGGCCGTGCGGTGATCGACGTCGTGGGGGTCAGCCACGTGTACGACGCCCCGGGGCCGGGTCGCCCGGTCCTGCGGGACGTCACCGTCCACCTCGCCGAGCGACGGGTCGGCGTCATCGGCGCCAACGGATCCGGCAAGTCCACGTTCGCGCGCCTGCTGAACGGGCTGGTCCTGCCGACCGAGGGCACGGTGACGGTCGACGGGCTCGACACCCGCGCCGACGGACGGGCCGTGCGTCGCAAGGTGGGCTTCTGCTTCACGAACCCCGACGCGCAGATCGTGATGCCGACCGTCGGGGAGGACGTGGCGTTCGGGCTGCGCCGCCGCGGCATGTCCCGAGCCGAGGTGGCGGAGCGCGTGGCGTGGGCTCTCGGCCGCTTCGGTCTCGCGGACCACGCGGACCATCCGGCACACCTGTTGTCGGGGGGACAAAAACAGCTGCTGGCCCTCGCCTCGGTGCTGGTGACAGAGCCGCAGATCCTGGTTCTCGACGAGCCGACGACGCTGCTCGACCTGCGCAACGCCCACCGGGTCGCGGAGCACGTCGACGCGCTCGACCAGCAGGTGCTCCTGGTGACGCACCACCTGGAGCTGCTCGCCGGCTACGACCGGGTCCTGGTCTTCGACGACGCCCGCCTGGTCCACGACGGCCCTCCGGCGGAGGCGGTGGCCTGGTACCGCAGCCTGATGCGATGAGCACCCTGGGTCTCTACCGGCCGGGGACCTCGCCGCTCCATCGGCTGCCCGCGGGTGTGAAGCTGGGCGCGCTGCTGCTGGCGGGGGCTGGGTCGGTGTTCGTCGACCGGCCCTGGCAGGCCGGAGCCGCTACCTGCGCGGCCGTCGTCGGCTACGGGCTCGCGGGCTTCCCGCCCCGGGTGCCGCTGCAGCAGGCGCGCCCGCTGCTGTGGGTGCTTGCTCTCGTGGGCGGGTTCCACCTCCTGGTCGACGGGTGGCAGCGGGCGACCGTGGTGACCGGCGTGATCCTCGCCCTGGTGCTGCTGGCCGGGCTCGTCACGCTGACGTCCCGGACGTCGGCGCTGGTCGACGCCTTGGTCGCGGCGCTCCGTCCGCTGGGGCGACTCGGCCTCGACACCGAACGCGTCGCGCTGCTGCTGGCGCTCGGCATCCGGTCGGTCTTCGTGGTGGCGCAGATCGCGGAGGAGGTGCGCGACGCCCAGCGGGCGCGGGGGCTCACCGCCAGTCCGCGCGCCTACGCCGTCCCGTTGATCATCCGGTCGCTGCGCCACGCCGACGCGCTCGGCGAGGCGCTGGTGGCGCGCGGCGTCGACGACTGACGCTGCGGCGGGATCGTCGCGACCGGCACGACCCGGAGCCGCTCACCCGGCCCCGCCTCGGTGCGGTTGACCGAGACGGGTGCGGTGGACCGCGCGCCGACGTAGGTCAGGTGGCAGGACCGGAGCGAGACCCGCCCGTCCGGCCAGAGCACCTCCTCGAAGGCGGCGGCCGGGGTGAGCTCGTCCTCCGGGTAGACGCCGAAGCTCAGGCCCGGGTCCGGCCTCGTCGCGAGGTAGCGCCCGTCGAGGGTGCGCAGGGCGACCCGACCGTGGCCCAGCTCCAGCCGCTCGAAGACGCCGGCCGGTTCCAGGATGCGGCCTCCCGGCCGCAGCCGCCGGTCGGCGCCACCGCCGAGGGCGAGGTAACGGCCGTCGACCAGGAGCGCGACGTGCGTCGCGCCGGCCGTGTCGGTCCCGCCGGCCGTGTCGGACATGGCCGTCCTCCTTCCCTCGTCAGCGCCTGGCCCCTGCCTACCCCAGTCTTGCCCTCGGGGCAGTGCACAGACACGGACGAACGGCACGAAGTTCCGGGGACCTTCGCGGTCGTTTGTCCGCGGCCGGGGCTGGGCACGAGATGACGTGCCGAACACCGACCCCACCAGACACGTCTCCGACATCGCCCAGCTCGCCAAGGACCACGGCTTCCGCGTGGGAGCCGCCGAGTCCCTCACCGGCGGCGCCGTGTCGTCCGCGCTCGCGATGGGCGAGGGCGCGGCGGACTGGTACCACGGCTGCGTCGTGTCGTACTCGCCCGCGGTGAAGTACGACGTGCTCGGCGTCACCCCGGGGCCGCTGGTCACCCCCCGCTGCGCCCTCGAGATGGTGGCCGGAGCCGTCGAGGTCCTGGAGGTCGACGCGGCGGTCTCCACCACCGGGGCCGGGGGCCCCGGACCGGAGGAGGGGCAGCCGCAGGGCACCGTGCACGTCGGGCTCCACGTCCGCGGCGAGGTCTTCTCCCGTGAGCTGCGGCTGGACGGGGATCCGGGTGAGATCGTCCAGGCGGCCACCGAGCAGGCGCTGGGGCTGTTGCTCGAGGCCATGCGCTCGCAGGTCACGTCCCCGGAGCTCTGAGCGGTGACCGGCGAGGCGGAGGTCGCTGTGATCGGAGCCGGCGTCGTCGGTCTCTCGACGGCGTACGCGCTCGTGGAGAGGGGCGTCCCGGTGGACGTCTACGAGCTCGGCGTCCCGGGCAACGGCCAGTCGGGAGGCGAGTCGCGCATCTTCCGGCACGCCCACGACGACCCGCGGATGGTCCGCGACACGTGCATCAGCCGAGCGGTGTACGACGCCTGGAGTGAGCAGCTCGGCGTGCAGCTGGTCTCCGACGACGGTGCCGTCGCCCTCGGACCCGCGGTCGAGAGCAAGCTGCCGCTGCTCCAGGAGGCCGGGGTGCCGGCTCGGCTGATCGACGGCGCCGAGCTGGCCGGCAGGGTGCCGTTCCTCGCTCCGTTCCACGGGCCGGCGATGCTGGACGAGCGCGGCGGGTCCATCCGCACCCGCGCGATGATCGGCGCGCTGGCCGGGGCGCTCGGGGACCGTCTGGTCCGGGACGAGGTCCTCTCGGTCCGCCCGGTGGGCGGCGAGGTCGAGGTCCGCAGCGGTGGCGCCACCCGGCGCTACCGCGGTGCCGTGGTGTGCGCCGGGCGCAGCACCGACCGGTTCGCCCGCTCCGTGGGGCTGTCGCTGCCGGTGCGGCACGGCGCGCACGTCCGGCTCACCTACGCCGCGCAGGGACCCGCTCCGGCCCGCCTCGCCACGCTGCAGGACTCGAGCGGGGCGTTCGGTGAGACGGGCATCTACGCCGCGGCACCGGAGGGGAACGCGAGCTACGCCGTGGGGCTGAGCAACTACACGCTGACCCGTGACGACGGCAGCTTCCCGGCGCCGGGGGAGCTCGACGAGCTGGCGGCGCGGGCGTCGGCATACGTGCGGCGAGCCCTTCCCGGGCTGGACCCCGAGCCGGTCGACGTGCGGCACTGCTGGGTCACCCAGCTGCCGTGGTCCGAGGACGGCCTGGCGGTGTGGGAGCGTGACGGGATGCTGTTCCCCGTCGGGCACAACCTGTTCAAGCAGGCCCCCGGGCTCGGTCGCAAGCTGGCCGCCACGGTCGACGGCGACCCCCTCCCGGAGCTGCTCCGCCCCGATGCGCGCCTGGGAGCCGCAGCTGCGCCGTGATCAGCGGTGAGCCACCGTGCAGGGCACGAACACCTCGGTGCGCGGCTCCGGCACGGAAGGCTCGTCCAGGTAGGTCTCCCAGGCGTCGCCTTCCTGCCGCAGGGAGTTCTCGGTGACCCACCGGACCGCGGCCTCGTAGGCGTGCGCCACCTCGGCGTACCCGCCCCGGTGGACGACCTTGGCGACCCGGCCGGCAGGCAGCGTGGAGCCCTCCACCCGACCCGCTCCGGCGAAGGCCGCGGCCACCGGGAAACCCGCCTCCACGTCGAACCCGTCGGCGGTCAGGTGGTAGCGGGCGAAGGGCGGGCCGGCGGGCTGCTCGCCGGCCGCGCCGAGCGCGGCCGTCACCTCGCCGAAGGCGCCGCCGATGAAGGCGCCGATGCCGTCGTGCGGGACGTGGGCACGGACGACTGCCGTGTGCTGCTCGGGCAGGTCCGCAAGCGTGACGTCGTAGGTCCTCATGCCTCCAACCAACTCCCCGCCCGCCGCGCTGTCGAGGGCGGGACGTCACCCGCCCGCGGCTGGATGTCCCGAGCCGCCGTGACCGGCCCGTGACCGGCCCGGCAGGATGGCGGGATGCAGCTCCCCACGAGGTCGACGTTCGGCCGGGCGCACGCGGCCTACCGGGCCACCGGTGCCGACCTGCTCTTCGGCGACCCGCTGGGCGCCCACGGGGTCGCGATGGAGGGGTACTTCTGGCGGTTCACCGACCCCGGATCCGGCCGCGTGGTGATCGCGCTCAACGGCGTCAACCGCGGACCCCGCGGGCACTGGGCCACCCTGGGACTGGCCGCCCATCCCACCCGGTTCCTGCGCACCGTCGCCCATCCGGAGGGCCGCGCCGAGGGGGCGGGACTCGGCGCGTTCGCCGGCGACGCCTTCGCCGGGACCGCGGAGCGGCTGCGGGTGGATCTCGGCCCGGACGCGCTGGCCGACGTGCGGATCGTCGACCCGGTTCCCTGGCCCCGGCGCTTCGCGGGTGGCTCGAGCGTGTTCCAGGCGGTGCCGGGACTCAACCAGTACTGGCACCCCTGGCTGCTCGGCGGCGCGGCCCACGGGCGCGTCGTGGTGGGCGACCACACCTGGGACCTCGACGGCTGGCAGGTCTACGGGGAGAAGAACTGGGGCAAGGGCGGCTTCCCCGACTCGTGGTGGTGGGGACAGGCGCAGGGCTTCGAGGAGCCGACCGCGTGCCTGGCCTTCGCCGGGGGCGACGTCACCGCCGGGCCGCTGCGGACGCGGGTCACCGGACTCGTCGTGCTGCTGCCCGACGGCCGCCTGGTGCGGCTGGGTGACCCCGTGGTGTCACCGGTCGCCGCCGAGGTCTCCGACGAGACCTGGGTGCTGCGCGGACGCAGCGCCCGATGGCGCGTCGACGTGGAGGGCGCGGGGTCGCTGGACACCGCGCACGTGCTGCCGGTCCCGCTGCCCGGGGAGCACCGCAACGTACCCGGGGCGATCGAGCACCTGGGGGCCCGGCTGCGGGTCAGCGTCCGCCACGGGGGGCGGCTGGTGTGGGAAGGGGAGTCGGACCTGGCCGCGCTCGAGCACGGCGGGATCGAACGGGCCCGCGCCGAGGTGGTGCGCCGGGGAGGCCGGCCCGACGCCGTCGATGCGTCCCCGTCAAGGTGACGAACGACCGGTTCCCCCCGGGGCCCTGACCGGCCTAGGTTGGCAGGAAGGACCGCTGGAGGGAACCATGCCCGAGTTCATGCGCAACAGCGACGCGTTCAGCTGGCAGATGGAGCACGACCCCGGGCTGCGCTCGACCGTCGTGACCGTCTTCAAGCTCGACCGGTCCCCGGACTGGCAGAACCTGGTCGAGCGCTTCGACCGCATCCAGGCGTCCCTGCCGATGTTCCGGCAGCGGGTCGTCGAGAACCCCGCGCCCGCCCCGCCGCGGTGGGAGTTCGACCCCGACTTCGACCTCACCTTCCACATCCGCCGGCTGATCGCACCTCCGCCCGGCACGTTCGACTACGTGCTGGAGTTGGCCCGTCAGGCGGAGATGACCGACTTCGACCGGGCGCGGCCGCTGTGGGAGGTGACCCTGGTCGAGGGCCTGGCGGGAGACGAGGCCGCCCTGCTGGTCAAGCTGCACCACTCCCTGACCGACGGGGTCGGCGGGGTGGAGATCGCACTGAACCTCTTCGACCTCACCCGCGCCGGCACCGACCGCGGACCGGTCCCGCAGATCCCTGCCGTGTCGCGTCCCCGGCCCCTGGAGGGCCTGCGGCAGTCTGCGCGGTACGACGCCGGTGTGGCCGGTGCCCTGGCGCGCACCATGGTCGCGGAGGGCCCCCGGGCGGCCGTCGCCGCGGTCCGCCGCCCGCTGAGCAGCGCCCGCAACGTGGTGGAGACCGCCGCGTCGGTGTACCGGACGGTCCGGCCGATCAGCCGCACCGGCTCGCCCCTGATGACCGAGCGGCGGCTGGTGCGCAAGCTCGGCGTGCACGAGGTGCCGTTGGCGGACCTGAAGGCGTCGGCGAAGGCATCGGGGGGCACCCTCAACGACGCGTTCCTGGCCGGCATCACCGGCGGGCTGCGGCGTTACCACGAGCACCACGGTGCGCAGGTGGGCGAGCTGCACGTGTGCATGCCGGTCAGCCTGCGCACCGACGGCGATCCGATGGGCGGCAACCGGATCACGCTCATGCGCTTCGACCTGCCGTCGGGCATCATCGACGCCGACCAGCGGATCCGCGTCACGCACGAGCGGGCCGGGTTCGTCCGCCACGAGAGGTCGCTGCCCTACACGCAGCTCATCGCCGGTGGCCTGAACCTGATGCCCCGTTGGTACATCGCCTCGATCCTGCGCAACGTCGACTTCCTGGCCAGCGACGTCCCGGGCATCCCGGTCCCCGTGTTCATCGGTGGGGCGGCGGTCACCATGCAGTACCCGTTCGGCCCCACCATCGGGGCCGGCGTGAACGTGACGTTGATGTCCTACGTGGACACGTGCGCGCTCGGCATCAACGTCGACACCGGTGCCGTGCCGGACTTCGAGGTGTTCCACAAGTGCCTGGTCGCCGGCTTCGACGAGGTCCTGGCCCTCGGCGCTGCCGCGGGGTGATGGTGGAGTGACCTGTCCCGGTCAGCCGGCGGCGTCCTGGATGCGGCGGAAGGGCCGCGCGTCCTCGAGCTCGTAGGCGAGCTCCAGCAAGGTGCGCTCGTCGCCGAGGTCCGCGGAGAGGTGCACGCCGATCGGCAGCCCGGAGCGCGTGGCCCCGAGCGGAAGTGAGATCGCCGGGCCGCCCGCCGCGTTGTTCACCGGCGTGAAGGCGACGTACGTCTCGAGCCGGTGGAACAGCTCCTCGAAGTCCAAGGTGGGGGCGAGGTGACCGAGCAGGGGAGTGGTGTGTGCCAGGGTCGGGGAGAGGAGCACGTCGAGGTCGAGGAACCGGGCACGGTAGTCCCGCCTGCTGCGGCGCAACCGGTGGACGGCCCCGGGCATCCTCGCCAGCTCGCGGCGCGACCGCGCGGCGAGCCCACGGGTCAGGTTGTCGGTGCGGCTCGGGTCGAACCCGCGGTCGAAGGTCCGCGTGCCGGTCGCGGTCACGAGCAGGCCGAGGAGGGCCCAGTAGCGGGCGAAGTCCTCCGCGAACTGGCGGGACACCGGGGCCGGCACCTCCTGCACCTGGTGCCCGAGCTCCTCGAGCAGGGACGCGGTGTCGAGCACGGCGCGCCGCGTCTCCCCGTCCGTCGGAGCGCCGATCACCGAGTCCACGACCAGGCCGACGCGGAGCCGGGTCGCGCCGGGCCCCCGCACGTGTCGGACGGGGGGCAGCTTCGGGTTCCTCCACGTCCGCTCCATCCCGGCGAAGAAGGCCGCGGTGTCACGGACGGACCGGGTGACGACGCCCTGGCTGACGATGCGCACCGGCAGCTGCTTCTCGACGACGTCGGGGACGAACCGACCGCGGGTGGGCTTCAGCCCGACCAGGCCGCAGGCGGCAGCGGGGATGCGGATCGAGCCCCCGCCGTCGTTGGCGTGGGCGACCGGCACGACGCCGGCCGCCACGAGCGCGGCGCTGCCCCCGCTGGAGGCGCCGGCCGAGTAGGCGGTGTCCCACGGGTTCCGCACCGGGTCGCCCTCGAGGTACTCCGTCGAGGCGCTGAACCCGAACTCGGGCAGCCGGCTCTTGCCGAGGATGGTGAGCCCCACGGTCCTCAGCTGCGTGACGAACGGGCTGTCCTTCGCCGCCGGTTCGGCGACGAAGGCCGCCGTGCCGTGGTTGGTGGGCAGCCCGGCCACGTCCACGTTGTCCTTGATGAACGTGGGTACGCCGGCCAGGGCTGCGTCCCCGGGGCTCGAGGCGGCTGCGGTGCGCCGGGCCCGGTCGAAGTCCGGGACGTGCACGCCGTTGATGAGCGGCTGCATCCGCTCCGCCCGGTCGATCGCCGCCTCGGTCAGCTCCGCCCGGGTGACCTCGCCGGAGCGCACCAGCCCGGCGAGGGCGGTGCCGTCGTGGTCGGCGAGGGCGTCGTCGGTGAAGGCGTGGACGCGGGTGCCGGTCTCGGTCTGCGGCTGGTCGACGTCGGGCATGCCCGCATCCTGCCGCACGTCCGCGTCAGCGCCCGGGGATGGTTGCCCGAGCCACGACGAACGGGTGGTCGGTGGTCTTCTGCACCAGTCGTGTCTCCACCTTCTGGTAGCCGGTGAAGTCGACCGACCGCGCGCCGAAGATCCAGTCGATGCCCATCGGCACCGGGGTCTCGCACCGCTGCCCCGGGACGTGGCTGCCGCCGTTGGCGGCGCGCATCGGCGCCTTCGCGACCATGTTGCAGAAGTACTTGTCGCGCTCGTTCATGTCACCGGTGATGATCAGCGGGACGTGCTCCTCGGCCGCGCGGTTCGCCAGCGCGATCTCCTTGCGGCGCGCCCGGTCGCGCCACTTCTGTGCCTCACCGAAGGAGTCGGCCGGGTTGTGGAAGTTGGCGAAGTAGACCACCCGGCCGGTGTCCTTGTGCCGCAGCTTGACCACGGGCATCTTGACCGGGTCGCCGAAGAAGTAGGGGATCCGGAGGTAGCCGGTCTCCAGCTTCTCCCACACCCGCTTCTTCCAGGCGATCGAGTTGTGCATCGCGATGCGCTCGAGCCGGGCGCCGGGGTAGAGCGACCAGCGCTTGCCGGTCAACTGCTTGAACTTCTCGAACTGCTGCGGCTGGAGCTCCTGGAAGCCGACCACGTTCACGTGGCGGTTGCGGAGCACCTCGCGGGCGTACTCCATGCGCTTCTCGCCGCCGGCGTACCCCTTGGCGTCGCCGCCCTTGACCGTGTGGCTGTAGCCGAGCACGTTGAAGGACGCGACGTGGAAGCTGGTGTCCTGCTGCTGCGCCTGCCGTGGGTGTGCGGCGCTCAGCCGGAAGGGGGTGCCCGGCGAACCGGTGGTGGGCTCCTCGGTGCGAGGCCCGGCCGTGGACAGGGCCAGGGCGGCCCAGGCCAGCAGCCCGGCGAGGCTGAGGAACATCCAGGTGCGGGAGGCGGCGCGGCCCGAGGGGGAAGCAGCGTCAGCGAACACGGTGAGGTCTCCTCATGAACCGACGAGCCGGCGGACTCGTCATCGTCGTCTGATCCCCCTGTCAGACGATGGTTCCGGACAATCCGGGCGCCCGTGGGCAGAACCGCGGAAAAAGTCCCTCGCGTTCGGGACCTAGGTCAGGGCCCCACTGCCCACAGGACGTGCGTCCCGGACAGCCCCTTGAGCTCGTGCTCGCCTGCCGGCTCCCACCGGACCTCGTCGCCCAGCACCTCCCGGACCTCCGCGGAGGCGAGGATCTGGCCACCCTCGGCGAGCGCCGCCAGCCGGGCGGCCTTGGCGACGTTGCGGCCGAACCAGTCGCCGTCCCGGGCGACGGCCGTGCCGACGTGGACGCCGATCCGGACGCGCATCGTCGTACGCCGGAACGGGCCGCCCTCCTTGCCCGCGGCCCGCTGGATCCGCCGGGCCGCTTCCACGGCGGCGCGCGGACTGCCGAAGACCACCATGAACCCGTCGCCCTGCGACTTCACGACGTGGCCGCCGTGCCGGGCCACCAGCGCGCGCACGCCCCGGTCGTGGGCCCGGAGGAGGCGCACCCACGCGTCGTCGCCGAGCCGCTCGTTGAGGGCCGTCGAGTCCTCGATGTCGGAGAAGAGCACGGTGACGGTGCCGTCCGGGTCGGCCACCCGGATGATCTCCGCGCGGTCCTCGGTCACCCACCGGGTGAAGTCCTCGATGGGCGCAAGCAGCAGCCCGCCGACCAGCCCACGGGAGCGCACCCGGTCCACGGTATCCATGACCGTGCGCACGGCCACCCCGACGGCCTGCTTCGCCGGGGGCCCGGGCACCTCGACGTGCGCGTCCTCCCACGCCCGCAGCTCGCGGCGGGTCCGCGCCCACCCGACGACCACGACGACCAGCGCGATGACGGTCGCCGCCTCCACGACCGCCAGCGTCCAGAGCCACGCGACCGCCTCCGACCTCGACACCGTCCGAGGATGACACGGCCGTCGGTGAGATCCTGCCCCGGTGGACGACGAAGGGGTGCCGGTGCCCGCGCTGGAGCGGCTCGTCACGGCCGTGGAGGACGTCGGGTCCGCACTCCTCGCCGACGGCGCCCCCCGGGACCCGGCGGCGCTGGCCGGGGACGCGCTGGTGCTGGTCTACCGGCAGCTGGCCGAGCTCGTGCTGCCGGGGGGTGACCGCCCCGACGCGACCGGCCTGCTGGAGGGGGCGCAGGCCGTTGACGACCCGGCGGCCGAGCTCGGGGCCCGGCACGAAGCGGTGCTCGAGCTCCGCGCGGAGCTGGTGGACCGGCGGTTGCGGCTGGTCGGACGCGGCGAGCGGCGGAAGGCGGCCGGCGCCTGGTTCACGCCCGCCCCCCTGGTCGAGCACCTGCTGGACGAGGCCCTGGAGCCGGCTCTCGACGAGGCCGACGACCCGGCCGACGTCACCGTGGTCGACCCCGCCTGTGGCTCCGGGGTGTTCCTCGTGCGCGCCCTGCGTCGGATCACCCGGCGCGGCGTGCCGGCCGCCGAGGCGGTCCGGCAGCTGCACGGCGTCGACACCGACGCCGCGGCGGTGGAGCTGGCGCGGCTCTGCCTGCGTCTGGAGAGCGGGACGGCGGGGCCGGCACCGGGCCACGTGTGCGCCACGAACCCGCTCCTGGACGAGCGCTGGCCCGGTCGCGCGTACGACGTCGTGGTGGGCAACCCGCCCTTCCTGAACCGCCTGGAACGGCTGACCGCGACGAGCGCCGCGGAGGTGGCGGTGCTGTCGCAGAGGTCGTCGGGAACCCTCCGGCCCTACACCGACCTCAGCGCGGTGTTCCTGCAGCGAGCCGTCGCGTGGGTGCGGCCCGGCGGGCGCATCGCGCTGGTGCAGCCGCAGTCGCTGCTGGGCGCCCGCGACGCCGCCCCGGTGCGCGGCTACCTCGCGGGGACCTGCTCCCTCGAGGCGCTGTGGGCCTCCGACCGCCCCGTGTTCCGGGCGCACGTCCTCACCTGCGCGCCGGTGCTCCGGCGCGGCGGGACCCAGGGCCCGGTACGGCGCACCCACGGGCCGGCCTTCGAGGTGCTCGCGCCCGCCGAGGACCCCGACCTCACCGGCGAGTGGTCGCACCTGCTGGCCGCGGCCCTCGGCATCCCCGGTGTGACGCTCGACCGCCGGCACGGCACCGTGGCGGACATCGCCGACTGCACCGCCGACTTCCGCGACCAGTACTACGGGCTGGCCCCCTTCGTCCGGGAGTCCACCGTCTGTCCCGACGGCGTCCCCCTGGTGACCAGCGGCCTCCTTGACCCCGCCGCCTGCCTGTGGGGGGAGCGGCCGACGCGCTTCCTCAAGTGCCGCTGGGACGCGCCGGTGCTGGACCGCAGCCTCCTGGACGATCCGCAGCTGGGTCCCTGGGCCCGGTCCCGGCTGGTCCCCAAGGTCGTCGTCGGGACGCAGGGCAGGGTCCTCGAGGCGGTGGTCGACGAGGCGGGCGCGTGGCTGCCGAGCGTGCCGACGATCACCGTGGTGCCGGTCGACCAGGGGCGGCTGTGGCACCTGCTCGCCGTGCTCCTGGCGCCACCGGTCGCGGCCCACGCCGCGGCCACCTACGCCGGGACCGCGCTGAGCATGCGGGCGGTGAAGCTGAGCGCCCGCCAGGTCGCCGCGCTGCCCCTCCCGCTGCCGGCGGAGCGCGGCTGCTGGGACGCGGCGGCCGACGCCGTACGCCGGGCCCAGCGGGAGCCGGCGGGACGCGCCGCGCGGCTGGCCGAGGCGGGACGGCTGATGTGTCGGGCGTACGGCGCCGACGAGGACGTCCTGGGGTGGTGGCTGGAGCGGCTCAGCGGGTCGTGATCGTGCCGCCACCGTTGCGGTCGAGGGAGCGGGCGATCACCATCCGCTGGATCTGGTTGGTGCCCTCGAAGATCTGCATGACCTTCGCCTCGCGCATGAACCGCTCGACGGGGAAGTCCCGGGTGTACCCGTAGCCTCCGAGCACCTGCACCGCGTCCGTGGTGACCTTCATCGCGTTGTCGGTCGCCACGAGCTTCGCGACGGAGGCCTCCTTGGAGAAGGGCAGCCCGCGGTCGCGGAGCCGGGCGGCGTGCAGGGTCGTCGCCCGGGCGCTGTCGACGGCCGCAGCCATGTCCGCCAGCACGAACGCCAGCCCCTGGTGGTCGATGATCCGCCGGCCGAAGGTCTCCCGCTCCTTGGCGTAGGCGACGGCGTGGTCGAGGGCGCCCTGGGCGAGACCGGTGGCCACCGCCGCGATGCCCAGGCGGCCCGAGTCCAGGCCCTCGAGCGCGATGCGGAGCCCCTCTCCCTCGGCGCCGAGCCGGCGGTCGGCGGAGATCCGTACCTTGTCGAGCCGGAGCGTCGTGGTGGCCGAGCCGGTGAGGCCCATCTTGCGCTCCGGCGGGTCGGTGCCCAGGCCGTCGGCGTCGGCGGGCACGAGGAAGCAGGAGATGTCGTTGCGCGCGTCGCCGGTGCGGGCCATGACCTTGTAGAAGTCGGCGTGTCCCCCGTGGGTGATCCACGCCTTGGTGCCCGACACGACGTAGTGGTCGCCGTCGCGCAGGGCCTTGGTGGTCATCGCGGCCGGGTCGGAGCCGGCCTGCGGCTCGGAGAGCGCGTAGGCACCGAGGAGCTCGCCGGAGAGCATCTCGGGCAGCCACTTCTCCTTCTGCTCCTCGGTGCCCCGGGTGTAGAGGCCGAAGCAGGACAGGCCGTGGACGCTCACGCCGACACCGACGCTCGACCACACCGCAGCGATCTCCTCCAGCACCTGGAGGTAGACCTCGTAGGGCTGGCCACCCCCGCCGTACTCCTCGGGGTAGGGCAGCGACAGCAGCCCCGCCCGGCCGAGGGTGCGGAAGACGTCCCGGGGGAAGGTCCCGGTCTCCTCGGCCTCGGCCGCTCGCGGGAGCAGCTCCTTGGTGGCGAGGTCGCGGGTCAGCCGCAGCAGGTCGACGGCCTCTTCGGTGGGCAGGACGCGGTCGGCGGGCACGGTGCTCCTTCTTGTGGACCGGGTGGACCGGGTGGGGGCGTGGGCTCCAGTGTGCCTGCTCGGGACCGTGTCGGCGGCGCCACCTACGGTGACCCTCATGAGCACCGCGCCGACCGCCCCGCTGTCCGCCGACCGCAGCGTCACGGCGGAGCGGGTGATCGCAGCGATGGCCGGCCCCGGTGCACGGCTGCGGGGCGACCAGCAGACGGCGGTCGCGGCGCTCTGCGTGCCCGCGGCGCGGGTGCTGGTCGTCCAGGCCACCGGCTGGGGGAAGTCGGCGGTCTACTGGGCGGCGACCGCGATCCGCCGGTCGGAGGGTGCCGGTCCCACCCTGGTGGTCTCGCCGTTGCTCTCCCTGATGCGCGACCAGGTCGCCGCGGCCGCCCGCGCGGGGCTGCGTGCGGCGACGCTCAACTCTTCCAACGTCGACGCGTGGTCCTCGGTGGAGGAGTCCTTGCGCGCCGGTGAGGTCGACGTGCTGCTGGTCTCGCCCGAGCGCCTGGCGAACCCGGGCTTCGGTCGCCGGGTGCTCGACGGGCTCGCGGGGCGGCTCGGGATGGTCGTCATCGACGAGGCGCACGCCGTCTCCGACTGGGGGCACGACTTCCGCCCCGACTACCGACGCGTCTCCGACGTGCTCCAGCGGCTCAACCCGGACACCCCCGTGCTGGCCACCACGGCCACCGCCAACCAGCGCGTCACCGACGACGTGGCCCGCCAGCTGGGGGACGCCACGCTGGTGCTGCGCGGGAGGCTCGCGCGGTCCAGCCTCGAGCTGTCGGTGGTTCCCGCGCTGTCGCCCCTGGAGCGGTACGCCTGGGTGGTGGACCATCTGCCCCGGCTGCCCGGGTCCGGGATCGTCTACACCCTCACCGTGGCCGATGCCGAGCGGCTGGCCGCGGCGGCCGCCGCGGTGCACGGCCCGGACGTTCCCGTGGCCGCCTACACGGGTCAGCTCGAGGCCGGTCGTCGCGAGGAGCTGGAGGACGCGCTGCGGGAGAACCGGCTCAAGGCGCTGGTGGCGACGTCCGCACTCGGCATGGGCTACGACAAGCCGGACCTCGGATTCGTCGTGCACGTCGGCGCCCCGCCGTCGCCGGTGTCCTACTACCAGCAGGTCGGCCGTGCGGGTCGGGCCATCGAGCACGCCCACGCCGTGCTGCTGCCCTCCGAGGTGGACGCGGGGGTCTGGGACTACTTCGCGACCGCGACGATCCCGGTGCCCGATCAGGTGCGCCGGGTGCTCGCGGTCCTCTCTCCCGGCGACCCGGTCTCCGTGGCGGCGGTCGAGGCCGAGTCCGGGGTTCGCCGAGGCCGCGTCGAGCTGATGCTCAAGCAGCTCGCCGTCGACGAGGTCGTCGAGCGGGTCGAGGCGGGCTGGCGCGCCACCGGCAAGGAGTGGGCGCACGACGCCGGCCACTACGACGGCGTGCTCGCGGTACGACGTCGCGAGGCCGACATCATGCGCGCCTACACCCGGGGCGCCGGCTGCCTGATGGAGCTGCTGCAGGAGGCGCTGGACGACCCGCACGCGGAGCCCTGCGGGCGGTGCTCGGTGTGCCGCGGGCGGCTGCCGGACCCGCTCGACGGGCAGCCCACCGCCGAGACCGTCCGTGCGGTCACGCGGGTGCTGCGCGGCCAGCGGCACCGGGTGGAGCCACGGAAGATGTGGCCGGGAGGGGCGTTCGGGACGCGTGGACGCATCCCGCCGGGGGAGCTGGCCGAGCAGGGGCGGGCGCTCGTGCTCGCCGACGCTCCCGAGTGGCGGGAGACGGTTGCCGCCATGTTCGCCCAGGACGCGCCGGCGGCCCCGGACGTCCTCGACGCCTGCGTGCAGGTGCTCGTCGACTGGCGTGGCTCCTGGGCGGCGCGGCCGGAGGTGGTGGTCGACCTGCCGGCGGCCGGCCAGTCGCTCCTCACCGCGTCCGTGGCCGACCACCTCGCAGCTACCGGTCGGCTCGGCCGGGCCGGCGTGGCCCTGCGGGCGACGCCTCCGCGGGACCTGCGGGAGCTGAGCTCGGCCGAGGAGGCGGCGGTGTGGCGGGACCTGGTGGACGTCTCCGCGATCACGCGGGACGTCGACGGGCACGCCGTCCTGCTCGTGGTGGACGCCAGCTCCTCACTGTGGCCGGTGACCGTCGCCTCGGCGCTGCTGCGCCGCGCCGGCGCGGCGGCCGTGCTGCCGCTGCTGCTGCACCGTCGGCCCTGACGCCGGCGCCCGGAAGTCGGCCCGGAAGTCGGCCCGGAAGTCGGCCCGGAAGTCGGGCCCTTCGGGCCCTGCTCCGCCGACCCGGCGCACGACTACGTTGAGCGCGTGACACACCCCGGTTCGCCGATCTACCCGACCGGGCCGACGGGGCCCGCAGCTCCCACCGGGCCCACCAGAGGTTCCGGCGCCACCACGATCGTCGTCCTGGTCGCCGGCGTGGTGGCGGTCCTGGGCATCGCCGGCGCCGGTGTCTACTTCCTCAGCTGCCGCTGCTCAGCAGCGCCGGGTTCGACCGGTTCCGCGCGGCACTGCGGGAGCAGACCGGCTCGACCGACGTCGTGGACCTGACCGTCTACCCGGGGTACGCCGTCGTCGAGGTGTTCGTGGACCAGCAGAAGGGACGCACCCGTTCCCTGTACTACGACGGGGAGTTCTCCGAGAGCGGGCTCGGCACGACCACCGCCCCGTTCTTCGACGTGTCGACGATCGACGCCGACGCGGTGTCGGGGCTGTCGCGCAAGGCGCGCCGGCTGGTGGAGGACGCGAACCAGTGGTACCTGATCGTCCGCGCACCCGACCCGGAGGGCGCGGTGGTGTGGGCCTACGCCAGCAACGCCTACGGCGAGGGCGGCTACGTCAGTGCGGGCCCGGGCGGGAAGGTGATCAGGCGGGTGACGTGGTGAGCGACTCGCTGTGCGGGACGCTCCAGACGAAGATCGTCCCGGAGGGCTCGTTGGGCCACAGGTCGAGGCTCCCGCCCAGCAGCATCGCGCGGCGGCGGACGTTGCGCAGGCCCCGCTCGTGCCGGTCGTCGGGGATCCCCTGGCCGTCGTCGGCGACCTTGAGGCGCAGGTGCGTGGGGGTCACCTGGAGGTGGACCGAGGCACTCGTCGCCTCCGCGTGCTGGGCCACGTTGGCCAGCGCCTCACGGAGGACCGAGACCATCTGGGTCTGCACCTCCGGTTCCAAGGTGCCGTCGACCGGCCCGTCGGTGTGCACCGAGGGTGCGAAGCCGAGGGACGGGATCAGCTCCTGCACCAGGTCCCGGACCTCGGTGCGCAGCGAGCTGCGGGGCCGGGTCTGGAGCTCGAAGATGGTGCCGCGGATGTCGCGGATCGTCTGGTCCAGGTCACGCACGCTCTGGTCGATGCGCTCGCGCAGCTCGTCGGTGGGTGCCGCGGAGCGGATGGACTGCATGTGCAGCCCGGTGGCGAAGAGGCGCTGGATGACGACGTCGTGGAGGTCGCGCGCGATGCGGTCGCGGTCGGAGATGACCGCCATCTGCTCGCGGTCCTCGAGCGCCTGGGTGCGGTCGAGGGCGAGGGCGGCCTGGTCGGCGAAGGACACCAGCAGCTCACGGTCCTCCAGCGCGCCGGGCGTCGGGCGACCGGCCCTCACGAGGATCAGGACGCCGGGCATCGTCAGGTGCGCACGCAGGGGCGCGAGGACCGCCGTACCGACCTCGTGGAGCGGTATCTCCGACACCTCGCTGGTGTCGACCACGCTGCGCACCGCGCGGTTCAGCGCGGCCTGCTCCTCGGCGCTGAAGGTCATCGGGTCCCCGCTCGACGCAGCGGCAACCGGCTCACCGGTCTCGGGCACCTGGACGACCGACGCGGACCGGGCGCCGGAGGCATCGCGGACTGCCTCGGCGATGCGCTCGAGGGCGTCGGGGAGCGTGATCGGCGGCATGAGCAGCTCGTTGAGCTGGCCGAACATCTCGAGCCACCTGCGCCGGCGCTCGCTCAGCCCGTACGCGCGGGCGTTCTCGATGACGAAGCCGGCCACGGTCGCCAGCGACTGGACGAGGAGCTCGTCGCGGTGGTCGAAGACGCGCCCGTCACCCTTCTCGGTGAGGTAGAGCTGGCCGAAGACCGTGCCCCGCACCCGGATCGGCACCCGCAGAAGCGTGGCCATCGGCGGATGGTGGTCGGGGAAGCCGGCGGACAGGGGATGCTCCGCCAGGTCCTCGAGACGGAGCACCTCCGACTGCGCGGCGGACACGTCGAGCAGGCCCTTGCCGGTGGGATAGGGGCCGATGCGCCTCCTGGTCGCCTCGTCCATCCCCTCAGTGATGAACGCGGCCAGCTGACCGTCCGCGCCGACGACTCCGAGGGCGCCGTACCGCGCGCCGGTCAGCTCGCACGCGGACGCCACGATCCGGTGCAGCAGGCTGTCGGTGTCGAGGTCGGAGGAGATCGCAATGAACGCCTCGAGCAGGGCGCGCGCCGAGTCCTCGAGCTGGGACAGCTCGCCGGGGAGGCCCGCGCTGCCCGAGCTCGTGGACGCTTTCACGGGCCCATCCTGTCAGTCAGAGTGCGTAGAGCGTGCGATGAACGGGAGACTCGCTGGCGCGAGTCCAGTCCCGCCCCAGGGCCCGGCCGGTGAGGGACTCGCACCGGATGCGCAGGTAGAGGTTCCGGCTGCCGACGGCCCAGGGTCGTGGCGGCCAGGTGCCCCGGATGCGGGACACCTCGGCCGCGTCGAGCTCCGCCCAGCCCCGGCCGCGGACGACGACGCTCCAGCCGACGTGCCGCTCGTGGTCGACGTGGTCCACCTCGAAGGCCAGCATCGTGTTCCGGCCGTAGGTGCCCAGGACGCTGTAGGAGCTGGTGCGGATCACGATCGTGTCGTCGACCACCGCGTAGTTGACCGGGACGATGTGCGGACCCTCCGGCGTCGACAGCGCCACCCGGCCCACGACTCCGGCCCGGAGGAGCCGCTCGCACTCCTGGCGGTCGAGCTCGAGGGACTCGGGCATGCAGGGCTCCTACGTCGGTGGGTGTTGGGTGCTGCGGTCGGTTCACCTTCCAGTCTCGGCAGGTTGCGGGTCGGTCATGAGGGGGCAATGGTCCCGACCGCGGTGACGAAGGGAACCGACCGTCCCGGAACGGGGCCGGTCGGTTCCTTGTCGTCGACCGCGCGGCAGCGCGGCCGGGCGTGTCGCTCAGGCGGCGCGGATCGCCGAGACCTCGAGCTCCAGCGTGATCTTGTCGCTGACCAGGACGCCGCCGGTCTCCAGGGCCGCGTTCCACGTGATGCCCCAGTCCTTGCGGTTGATCACCACGGAGCCCTCGAAGCCGACACGCTGGTTGCCGAAGGGATCTGTGGCCGCGCCTTCGAAGGTGAAGTCGACGGTGACGGGCCGGCTGACGCCCTTGATCGTCAGGTCCCCGGTGACCCGGACGACGTCGTCGCCGGCCGGGGTGACGGAGGTCGACTCGAACGTGATCTCCGGGTGCCCGGCGATGTCGAGGAAGTCGTTGCTCCGCAGGTGGCCGTCGCGCTGCTCGTTGCGGGTGTCGATGCTGTCGACCTTGATGGCGACCCGGGCGCTGGATCGGGTGATGTCCTCGGCGTCGACGACCGCGGTGGCCTCGAAGTCGTTGAACGAGCCGCGGACCTTGGTGACCATCGCGTGCCGGGCGACGAACCCGATCCGGGAGTGGCTGGGGTCGACGGTGTAGGTGCCGCTCGGAATGCGGCCGGCGAGCTGCTGGGTGTCGTGGGTGTTCTGGGTGGTGGTCATGGCGTCCTCCTGATGTTTGCTTGAACTGACAACCATTCTGCTCCAGAAAGATTGAAGTGTCAAGTGAGACGGCGGCGCGTCCGGCCGCACGGGATGGGATAGTGAGAACACGTTCCAGTTTCTGACCACGACATGCGGACGCGGAGGACGGACGATGACGACGACGCCGGCGATCGACGGCTGGTTCACCACGGGGACCGATCCCGCCCTCCTGGGGTCGCGGTGCAGTGCCTGCGGCACCGTGTTCTTCCCGCGGGAGGACAGCTTCTGCCGCAACCCGGCCTGCGGGGGTGAGGAGTTCGGGACGGTGGAGCTCTCCCGTCGCGGCACGGTGTGGTCCTACACCGATGCGCAGTACCAGCCGCCGGCGCCCTACATCCCGGCGGCGGACCCCTACGAGCCGTTCGCGATCGCTGCCGTGGAGCTGGCCGAGGGGATCGTGGTGCTCGGCCAGGTCGCAGAGGGCTACGGCGTCGCCGACCTGCGGGTGGGGTCCGAGGTGGAGCTGGTCGTGGAGACCCTGTACCGCGACGACAGCGGAGCACGGACGATCTGGCGATGGAAGCCGGTCGTCGAGCTCGGCGAGGAGGGCGAGCAGTGAGCAGTGCAGAGGTGGCAGTCCTCGGCGTCGGCATGCACCCGTGGGGCAAGTGGGGGCGGCCCTTCGTCTCGTACGGCGTGGTCGCCGCACGCCAGGCGCTCGCCGACGCGGGAGTCGACTGGGGCGACGTGGACCTCGTTGTCGGGGGTGAGACCGTCCGCAACGGCTACGGCGGCTATGTCGCCGGAGCGACGTTCGCCCAGGCGCTGGGCTGGAACGGCGCGCGCGTGGCGACGTCGTACGCCGCCTGCGCCACCGGCGCCCAGGCGATCGACACCGCGCGCGCCCGGATCCTGGCGGGGATGTCCGACGTGGCGCTGGTCGTGGGTGCCGACACCACGCCCAAGGGGTTCCTCGCGCCCAACGCCGGCGAGCGGTACGACGACCCCGACTGGCTGCGGTTCCGGCTGCTGGGCATGACCAACCCCGGCTACTTCGCGCTCTACGCGCGCCGCCGGATGGACCTGTACGGCGCTCGTCCCGAGGACTTCGCCGCGGTGAAGGTCAAGAACGCCCGGGCCGGGCTGGCCAACCCCCACGCGCGCTACCGCAAGGCGGTGACCGTCGAGGACGTGCTGTCCTCCGCCGTGGTCGCCGACCCGTTGCACCTGCTCGACATCTGTGCGACGTCCGACGGTGCGGCGGCGCTGGTGCTCACCAGCGCCGACTACGCCCGGTCGCGCGGCGTCGCGAACCCGGTGCGGGTCCGGGCGGTGTCGACCGTGACGCCGACGTTCCCGCAGGCGGTGATCGAGATGCCCAACTTCGCCACCGACTCCTCGGCCACCGTTCCCGCCGGTGAGCTGACCTTCAAGGAGTCCATCGCCCACGCCGCCTACGAGGAGGCCGGCATCGGGCCCGAGGACGTCGATGTCGCCGAGGTCTACGACCTGTCCACCGCGCTCGAGCTGGACTGGTACGAGGACATCGGCCTCTGCAAGCGGGGGGAGGCGGAGCGGCTGATCCGAGCCGGCGACACGGCCCTGGGGGGCCGCGTGCCGGTGAACCCCTCCGGTGGCCTGGCGTGCTTCGGTGAGGCCGTGCCGGCGCAGGCGCTCGCGCAGGTGTGCGAGCTGACCTGGCAGCTGCGCGGCCAGGCGGAGGGACGCCAGGTGGAGGGCGCCACCGTGGGCATCACCGCGAACCAAGGGCTGTTCGGGCACGGCTCGTCGGTGCTGCTCTCGACCTAGTCGATGCCGCCGGATCCTCAAGCCTGCAAGGGATCTGAGCTCGTCCGGCGTGTCCCGGGATGACGCGCCGACTGCAGATCTGACACGCCGCCGGACACGCCGACGGCGGTTGTCGACCGTCGGCCCTCGTTGGTAAGCCTGTCGAACACAGGTGCGAACGAGGTTGGAGGTCGCCGTGGTCGTGGGGTGGTCGTCGCCGCTGGGGGAGCTGGGTCCGGCGCCGGACGGCGCGCCCCTGTCGGTCATGGTCCGCTGCCGTACCCGGCGCCGCGGTCGCGGCCGGAGCCATCAGGTCGTCCTGGGACCGGACTGGTCCGTGGACACCCCGCACGACCTGGACGCCGAGCGCATCGGGACGGCACTGGGCGGTTACCTGTCCTGCCTCGACCTCGTCGACCATGCAGTCCCGGCGCTCCGCGACCTGGTGCAGCTGGTGGGGCGGCGCACGCTGCCCCCGCTGTCCCGCAACCACGTGGGCCGTTGGGTCGTGGACCAGCCGACGGCCGGGTGTCGCTGTGGGCAGGACTCGTTCGCGACGCCGTACGAGGCGGCCGAGCATGTCCGACGCGCGGACCACCTGGCGCGTCGCTACGGCGCGGACGCGGGGCAGGTCGCCGAGCTGCTGGCCGTCGTCGTGCAGGCGCACGGCGGCTTCGGGATGTGCCCACCGCCCGGCTGGGTGGCGCTGGGCGCGGTCCGTGAGCCGCGCGGCATCGACGTGCTCTGGGGTGCCGGGGTGCCGCCGGAGCTGGTCATGGAGGTGCAGGACCGGCTGCCGGGGCTCGGCCCGCTGCCGACGGCCGCCTACCTCGGCGCTGCCTACCGGTGCGACGACCTCGCCTGGCTCGCCCGGACCGTGGCCCGGGCGCCGGCAGCCGACGGGGATGTCGCGACCTGGGCGGCGTGGGGGTACGGCGACGGCGACCGTGCCCACCCGCACGCCCGCGGGGACTGGCTCGCCCTCGGTGTGCCGAGGTCCGCCGTCGACGTCCTCGTGGAGGGCGCCATCGGCGTGCGGGCCGCCGAGGAGCTGGCCGAGACGACGGGACGGACGATCCCCCGGGCGGCGTTGGTGCTGGCGTCCTGGGAGCGGGTCGGGTGCCGGCCGGGGCCCGGGGACATCGCCGCGCTCGACGTGCTGGGGCTGGGCGACTCCTACGAGCCGTCCGGGCCCGCGGTGACGGGGCTGCACGAGGTGACCCGGCGGCTTGAGGTCCCGCCCACCCGGACGCAGGTCGCGGTGCTGCTCGGCCTGGCCGGGAACCGCCAGGACGCGCTTGCCCTGGCCCGGCGGGGCGTGCTCACGGCGGCCCAGGCGGTGGCGGCGCTGACCGGCGTCGTGATGTGGGAGCCGACAGGACCGGTGGACCAGGAGACGGACCACACGATGCACCAGGAGAGGAAGGTCGGGAACGGGTGACGACACAGACGAGGGCCGACTACGAGCACCGGCTGCAGGCGCTGGGCATCTGCGTGAGCGCCCGCATCCCGGTGCTGCTCTGGGGAGACCCGGGCATCGGGAAGACCGCCGTGATCGAGTCCGCGGCGCACGCCGGGTGGCACGTCGAGACGCTGATCGTGAGCCACTACGAGCCCAGCGACTTCGCCGGTCTCCCGGTGGTCGCCGGCGGCTCGGTCGACCTGGCACCCCCGGCCTGGGCGCGACGGCTCGCGGACACGGAGGGGCCGTCCATCGCCTTCTTCGACGAGTTCAGCACGGCGTCCCCCGCGCTGCAGGCGGCCGCCCTGCGTCCGCTGACGCACTACGAGGTGGGTGCCTTGACGCTGCCGCGGACCGTGTCGTTCGTGGCGGCGGCGAACCCCGCCGACGTCGCTGCGGCGGGCTGGGAGCTGGCTGCCCCGACGGCCTCGCGGTTCGTGCACGTCGACTGGGCGCTGCCGCTGGAGGTGTACGCCGAGTGCATGGTCACCGGCGACTGGCCGGCGATGCCCGTGCACGACGCTGCGCCCGACGAGCAGGCGGTCGCGGTCGCCGGCGAGCGGGTCCTGGTCAGTGGCTTCCTCCGGGCGCGCAGCAGCCAGCTGAGCGTGATCCCGCGAGACGCGGCGGCGCGGGGGAGGGCGTTCCCGACGCCGCGGACGTGGGACTACGCCGCGCGGCTCTCGGCCTTCGCGACGCGGGTCGGTGCCCCGCCTGCGGTGCGCCGGCTCCTGGTCGCGGGTTGCGTGGGGGACGCGGCGGCCCACGAGTACCTCGCGTGGGTGGCGGCGCAGGACCTCCCCGACCCGGAGGGGCTGCTGGCCGACCCCGACGGGTGGTCGTTCGCCCGCCTGCGGGCCGACCGGGCGTACGTCGTGCTGCAGTCGGTGCTGGCCGCGGTCGCCCGCGAGACCACCCCTGAGCGGTGGACGAACGCCGTACGGCTGTGTGCCCGGGCCGGCGAGGCCGTGGGGCTCGACCCGGCGGTGCCCGTGGTGCGGGCGCTCATGCGTCCGGGGCTCCGGCCGGCCGACGCGGCGGTGCCTGCGGACGTGGCGGTCTTCGCCCCGGCGCTGTCGCTCGCCGGTCTCCTCCCCGGCAGGGTGGCGTGACGGGCCGCGTCCCGGCCGCCCTGCAGCGCCTCGCGGCGGCCAAGCTGTGGCTGGTCAGCGACCCGCCGGACGCCGGTCCCGGGTCGGGGCCGGACGGCACGGCGCCCCGGGCGCTGCCCTACCTCGCCCACGCCCTCTTCGCGTTGGTGCCCGTGCCGTGCCCCGAGGTGCCGCGGATGGCCGTCGACGACCGCTGGCGGCTCTACGTCAATCCCGACTGGCTGGAGGCGACCGGGGTCCCCGAGATCGGCCGGGAGCTCACCCACCAGACCTGGCACCTGCTCCAGGAGCACGCCGGCCGTGCGCGTGACCTCCACGTCGACACCGGGACGGCCGAGCACTGGACGCAGGCCGCCGACGCCACCGTCGCGGCCACCGTGGACGTCGACCGGTTGCGTCCCCGGGGGCTCGCCGACGCGGCCGAGCACGGACTCCCGCCGGGACGGACGGCGGAGGAGTACTACGCGGTCTTGTCGCGGCTGCCGACACCGCCCCCTGACGGCGGTCCGACGGGCCCGCCCCCTCCGCCGGAGGCGGGGTGCGGCAGCGGCTGCGACGGGGTGCCGCGGGCGCACGAGCTGCCGCCGGATGCGGACGTCGGCGGGCTCGACGCGGAGGACGCCCGCCAGCTCAGGCGGCGGGTGGCGATCGACTACCGCGAGCACGTGGCGAGCCGGGGCACCGAGCCCGGCGACGCCTGGCGCTGGGCGACCAGGCTGCTCGAGCCGCGGATCGTCTGGGAGCCGCTGCTCGCGGGTGCGGTGCGTCGCGCGGTGGGCTGGGTCAACGGGCGCACCGACCACACCTACAGCCGGCCGTCGCGCCGGCAGAGTGCCAGCCCCTCGGTGGTCCTGCCGGGCACGCGCCGACCGCTGCCGTCGGTCGCCATGGTGGTCGACACCTCCGCCTCGGTGGACGACCGGCTGCTGGGGCGCGCGCTGGGGGAGGTGGAGGGAGCACTCCGCTCGCTCGGCGTCCACGGCCAGGGCGTCACGGTCATCTCCTGCGACGCTGCGGTGCAGACGTCAGGCCGGGTACGTCGGGCCCGCGACGTCCGCCTCGGCGGTGGGGGCGGGACCGACCTGCGGGTGGGTCTGTCGGCCGCGACAGACCTGCGTCCCCGTCCCGATCTCGTGGTCGTGTTCACCGACGGCTACACGCCGTGGCCGGAGACGCCGCCGGCCGGCGCAGCGGTGGTGACCGCGCTGCTCGGCCGCGACCGATCGGCGCTGCCGCCCACCCCGGGCTGGGCCACGCGGGTGGAGTGCCTCCTGGACGAGTGAGGCCGAGTGAGGAGATGGTCAGCCGTCCACCATCGCGCGCATGTGGTCGATCTCGGACGTCTGGGACGCCCGGATGCCGTCCGCGAGCTCGAGCGCGGGAGCGTACGACCCCTCGTCGAGCTCGGTCTCCGCCATGTCCACCGCGCCCTGGTGGTGCTCGATCATCATCGTGAGCCAGAGCTCCTCGAACCCGGCGTCCGGGGCGCGCTCCAGCCGGTCGAGGTCGGCGGCGGACATCATCCCCGGCATGGACCCCATGTCCTCGCTGTGCTCGCTGTCCTCGCTGTGCTCGCTGTCCTCGCTGTCCTCCCTGTCCGCGTGGTCCCCGTCCCCGGACCCCTCGGCGCCGGTGTCGTCGGCGTGGGCGTGGTCGCGCGTGGTCTCGGGCACCGGCTCGCCCCACTCCTGGAGCCAGTCGGCCATCAGCTCGATCTCCGGGGCCTGGGCGGCCCGGATGTCGTCGAGCAGCGTGGCGAACTCGTTGCTCACATCGCGCCCGATCGCGAGGTCGGCCATCGTCAGCGCCTGGGCGCCGCCACCCCCGCCCGGGGGCCACGATCGGTATCGGGATACCGCGGGAAGCCGGATGTCCTACGCTTCCGGGGTGGCCACGCGACTGACCCGCTCCGAGAGCCAGGCACGTACCCGAGAGCTGCTGGTCGCGACGGCGCGGACCATGTTCCTCCGGGACGGCTACGCCGCGACCTCGCTGGAGAAGGTTGCGGAGGAGGCCGGCTTCTCCAAGGGGGCGGTGTACTCCAACTTCGAGGGCAAGGACGCGCTCTGCCTCGCGGTGCTCGACACCCTGCACCGCGACGTCGCCGACGCGGTGCTCGGGTCGTTCTCGGGGGCCGTCACCCTCGACGAGGCGCTGGAGACCTTCGACCTGTGGGCGGAGGCCCGCCTCGGCGACCCCGACTGGTCGGCGCTCGAGGCGGAGTTCGCGGCGCGCAGCCGACGCGATCCGCGGCTGCGGACGGCGCTCGAGGAGCGCAACCTCCGGATCCGCGGGATGATCGCCGGTGCGCTGAGCGCGACCTGCGAGCGGCACGGGCTGACGATGCCGATGGACGTCGACGACCTGGCCAGCGCCCTGCTGAGCCTCGGCATCGGGCTCGGGGTGCAGCGGGCACTGAACCCGGACCTGCGGGTCCAGGTGCTTTCCGACGTCATCCGCGTGATGGCCGGTCTCCCCGCGGCCGGCCGCCCGGCGCCCGCCTGAGGCGTGGTGTGTCCGGTCTCGGGACCTGAGTCCCGGAATGCCGGGACCGAGGGCACCGTTGCGGGGGGTCCGTCGGAGGGCGGAGGATTGGAGTGTCGGAACGCCTCCCACGGTCCGGCGGGGCCGCTCTCCCACGGCCCGGCACCACGCATGACACCTGCGGGGGGATGTCTCTGCGAGACGGCGTGCGACCCTCCCAGCGCACGCCAGGGACCGGATTCCGAGTCGGCCCGACGGGCCGGCTCGGAGTCCGTTCGCGCAGGTTCAGGGGTCCGAACCGTTAGCATGTACGGGACGGGATCGAAGAACCACAAGCCGGCCGCGGCACGGGGGCGCACAGCTCCGCGGGGCACGGCCAGGCCCTTGGAGACAGAGGAATGGCATGAGCAGCATTCGGGTGTTCCTGCTTGACGACCACGAGGTCGTGCGTCGCGGGTTGAAGGATCTCTTCGACTCCGAGCCGGGCTTCGAGGTGGTCGGCGAGTCCGGTTCCGCCAAGGATGCGGAGGCCCGGATCCCTGCGCTGCGGCCCGACGTCGCGGTGCTCGACGGCCGGCTGCCCGACGGCAGCGGTGTCGACGTGTGCCGGGCGATCCGGTCGGTCGACCCGTCGATCCGCGCCATCATCCTCACCTCGTACGACGACGACGAGGCGCTGTTCGCGGCGATCATGGCCGGCGCGGCCGGCTACGTCCTCAAGCAGATCGTCGGCAACGACCTGCTCGACGTGGTGCGCAAGGTGGCCGACGGTCAGTCGCTGCTCGACCCCGCGGTGACCCAGCGGGTGCTGGACCGGCTGCGGGACGGCGGTGCGTCCGAGCCCGCCGAGCTGCGCTCGCTGACGCCGCAGGAGCGACGCATCCTCGAGCTGGTCGCCGAGGGGCTGACCAACCGGCAGATCGGCGAGCAGCTGTTCCTGGCCGAGAAGACCGTCAAGAACTACGTGACGAGCATCCTCACCAAGCTGGGCCTGGAGCGGCGCACGCAGGCGGCGGTGCTCGCCTCGAAGCTGCTCAGCTGACGGCGGGCCGGCCCGGGTCTGACCGGGTCTGATCGGGTCTGATCGGGTCTGGTCAGCCGAAGATCCACCAGGCGCCGAGCAGCGGCGGCAGCAGGCCGACCAGCATCAGCGGGTGCAGCAGCGACCTGCGGTGGATCAGCAGGCCGGCGGCCATCGCGATGAAGCCGAAGGCGCCGGAGATGACCAGCAGCCCGACGGCCGAGGACGTCGTGTCGACGTAGTGCGCGGCGAGCACCAGCCCGGCGGCCATGTGCAGGCCCGTGGTCACGGCCAGCGTGGACATCACCCACCGCTGCACGGTGGTCAGGCTCATCGGCCGGCGCGCCGTGGGGCGCGGCTGGCCCGGCGTCATCAGGTGCTTGCGCGGCTTCGGGCGGACCTGCTGCTGGGCAGGGTCGGTCGTCGGGGTGTGGTCGGTCATGGTGTCGCCGCTATCTTCTCGATGAGGGCGGTCGTGGAGATCGCCGGTGTGCGGGGGAGGTACTCCACCGTGCAGATGTCGTCGAACTCGTCGAACTTCCCGGCCCAGTCGTCGCCCATGACCAGCACCTGCGCGTCGTACTGCAGGATGTAGTCGCGCTTGAGCTCCAAGCTCTCCTCGACGAACACCTCGTCCACGGGCTTCAGGGCGGCGACGATCTCGAGCCGCTCGGCCTGCGAGAACACCGGGAGCCGGCCCTTCTTGCGGAGGTTCAGCTCGTCGGCCGAGACGCCGACCACGAGGCGGTCGCCGAACGACGCGGCCCGGTTGATGACCCGGAGGTGGCCGACGTGGAAGACGTCGAACGTCCCGAAGGTGATCACGGTGGTCATGGCTCGATCCTTCCACGCTCCGGCGGGCCGGCGGGGAGCCGTCGGTGAGCCGTTCCTCTCACTGTGACCCACGCGATTCCCGCCCCCGGGCGGGATTGGTTAGCCTCGCCTTACTCGATGGTCACCGGAGGTCCGATGCGCACGCCCCTGCCCGCCCTGCTCGCTCTTGCCCTGGGCGCCGCCACCGCCGGGTGCGGCATCCTCGGTTCGGGCGACGAGCCCGGCGACCTCCAGGTCTACTCCGCGCGGCACTACGACCTGGAGGAGGCCTTCGTCGACTTCGAGAAGGAGACCGGGCTGAAGGTCGACTTCCTCTTCGCCGAGGACGCCGACCTGCTCAAGCGGCTGGAGACGGAGGGGGACAGCTCCCCGGCGGACCTCTACGTGACCGTGGACGCCGGCAACCTGTGGGCCGCCAAGCAGGCCGGCGTCCTCGAGGACCTGCACAGCCGCACGCTCGACGACGCGGTCCCCGCGGGCTACCGGGACGGCGACGGCGCGTGGTACGGCCTGGCACTGCGGGCCCGGACGGTCGTCTACAACCCCGACCACGTGGACCCGAGCGAGTTCGACACCGAGAACACCTACGCCGGCCTGGGCGACCCGAAGTGGAAGGGCCGGCTGTGCATGCGTGACAGCACCGAGGCCTACACCCAGAGCCTGGTGGCGGCGCTCATGGAGGCCTACGGCCGCGACGAGGCGAAGGCGATCGTGCAGAGCTGGCTGGACAACGACGTCGAGATCATGAGCAACGACATCCTGCTGCTCGAGGCGGTCGACGCGGGCACCTGCGACGTGGCGCTGGTCAACCACTACTATCTCGGGCGCGAGCTGGACGCGAACCCGGACCTGAACGTCAAGCTCTTCTGGGCCAGCCAGGACGGCAAGGGGGTGCAGTTGAACCTCTCCGGAGCCGGGGTGGTCGCGACCTCCGACGACAAGGCCGACGCGCAGAAGCTGCTCGAGTGGCTGGCCACCGACGGCCAGCAAGAGTTCGTCGGCGACAACCACGAGTACCCCGTGAACCCGGACGTGAAGCCGGACCCGGTGATCGCCGCGTTCGGTCCCTTCAAGGCGATGCCCATCGACGCCGAGGCCTACGGACGCCTGAACGCCGACGCGCTCGACCTGCTGGAGGAAGTCGGGTACGAGTGATCCGTCGCAGGCGGAGGACCGGACGCCTCGCGTGGCTCGGCGTGGTCCTCACCGTCGCCGCCGTCATCGCGGCTCCCGTGGTGGCGGTGGTCGTCGACGGGCTGCGGACCGGTGGCTCACCGTCCCTGCCCGCCGACCTGGCCGACATGGTCGTCACGACGCTGCTGCTCATGACCGCGGTCGGCGTCGGCACGCTGGTGGTCGGCGGGGGGCTGGCGTGGCTGGTGACCGTGGGCACCTTCCCGCTCCGCAACGTCTTCTCCTGGCTGCTCGTCCTGCCGCTGGCCATGCCGGCGTACATCCTCGGCTTCGTCTTCCTGTCGACCTTCGACAAGGCCGGTCCGGTGCAGGGGGCGCTGCGGGACCTGCTCGGAGAGGGGGTGTGGACCCCGCCGGTGCGCACGCTGCCGGGCGCGGCTCTCGTGATGACCATGACGCTGTTCCCGTACGTGTACCTGATGGCGCGGGCCGCCTTCACCGAGCAGTCGCCGACGACGTACGACGCGGCGCGCACCCTGGGTGCCTCCCGGACCCGGGCGCTGTACGCCGTCGTGCTGCCGCTGGCACGGCCCTCCCTGGCGGCCGGCCTTGCCCTGGTGATGATGGAGGTGCTCACCGACTTCGCGACCGTGCAGTACTTCGGCGTGCAGACCGTCAGCGTGGGCGTCTACAAGCAGTGGAAGGGCTCCTACGACTTCGACTCGGCCAGCCAGCTGTCGGTGCTCGTGCTCCTGTTCGCCGTGGCGGTGCTCGCCGCAGAGCGGTTGCTGCGCGGGCGCGCCCGCTACACCCAGCGCGGTGGCCGGGGGACCGGTCTGGAGCCGGTGCGGCTGACCGGCGTACGCGCCTGGTCGGCGACCCTGGCATGCCTGCTCGCCCTCGGAGTCGGGTTCCTGCTGCCGGTGGCCCGGCTCGCCGGCTGGGCGGTCTCGGAGGCGCGGCGGCACCCGGACGACATCCTCGACCCCCGGTTCGGGGAGTACCTCGCCAACAGCCTCACCGTGGCGCTGCTGACCGCGGTGGCCTGCGTCGCGGTCTCGCTCGTGGTCGGGCACGCCCTGCGGGTCAGAGGCGGCCGGCTGCCACGGATGGCGGCCCAGGTCACCACGTTCGGGTACGCCGTTCCCGGCGCCGTCGTGGGCATCGGCGTGCTGCTGGCGTTCGCCGACCTCGACGACCTGGTGCGGGCCCTGGGGGTCGAGGGCGGCACCGGCCTGCTCGTCACCGGCTCGGTCGCCGGGATCCTCTACGCCTACCTCATCCGGTTCATGGCTCCGGCGTACCAGGCGGTGGACGCCAGTCTCACGAAGGTGTCGGCGACCACGACGATGTCCGCGCTCAGCCTCGGTGCCACCCCGCTGCGCGTGCTCCGGCGGGTGCACCTGCCGCTGGCGCGGTCGGGGGTCTTCGTCGCCCTGGTGCTGGTCCTCGTCGACGCCGTCAAGGAGCTGCCGCTGGTGCTCCTGCTCCGCCCGTTCGGCTTCAGTACCGTGTCGGTGTGGGTCTACGAGCTGGCGAAGGAGAACTACTGGGAGAAGGCCGCGCTGCCCGCCCTGGTGATCGTGACGGCGGCGGTGGTCCCGGTGTTCCTGCTCTTCCGGAGGGCCTCCCTGGTCGACCCACTGACGACCGGACCGCCGCGATGACGGGCCCCGCCGACGGCGCGCGCAGCGGTGCCGTGCTCAGCCTCGACGGGGTCTGCAAGGCCTACGGGCGCGTCGAGGCCGCCCGGGACCTCGAGCTCTCGGCCGTCCCGGGCGAGCTCCTCACGCTCATCGGCCCCTCCGGCTGCGGCAAGTCGACGCTGCTCCGGCTCGTCGCCGGCCTCGACCGGCCCGACGCGGGGGTGATCCGCATCGACGGCCACGAGGTCGCCGGCCCACGGGCGTGGGTTCAGCCGGAGCGCCGCCGCGTCGGACTGGTGTTCCAGGACCATGCGCTGTTCCCCCACCTGGACGTCACCCGCAACATCGCCTTCGGGCTCGACCGGCTCCCCCGTGCCGAGCGGCGGCGGCGGGTGGCCGAGGTGCTCGCGCTGACCCGGCTCGAGGACCTGGCCCGGCGCTACCCGCACGAGCTCTCCGGCGGTGAGCAGCAGCGGGTCGCGCTCGCCCGGGCCCTGGCGCCGCGGCCGGCGGTGGTGCTGCTCGACGAGCCGTTCAGCAGCCTCGACGAGACCCTGCGCGCCCAGGTCCGGGCCGACACGGTGGGGGTGATCCGGGCCAGCGGCACCACGGCCCTGCTGGTCACCCACGACCAGACCGAGGCGCTCTCGGTCGGCGACCGGGTGGTGGTGATGCATGAGGGCCGCATCGAGCAGGCCGACGTCCCGGTGTCGGTCTTCGAGACACCGGCCACCCGGTTCGTCGCGTCCTTCATGGGCGACGCCGTCTTCCTGCCGGCCCACGTCCACGACGCCCTGCTGACCAGCGAGATCGGCGTCGTGTCGACGGTGCCCGGCTGGGGCGACGTCGACGTCGACGTCGACGTGGTGCTCAGGCCGCACGAGGTGGCACTGACCCCCGCGGAGGACGGCATCGGCGTCGTGGTCGGGGTGGAGTACCACGGGGCCTTCGTGCTGCACGGCGTGCGGCTGCCGTCGGGTCGGGTGATCCAGTCCTGGCAGCCGCACTCGGTGCGTCACCCCGCCGGGACCCGGGTGGCCGTGTCGGTGGTGCCCGGCGTGACACCCACGCTCCTCGTCGGTGACCGGGCGGTGACGCGACCGCCGTCCTGAGCAGTGTCCTGGGCGGTGTCGCCGCAGGGACACCGGGTAGGTTCACCGGCGATGTCCCTCACCATCACGACCCCCGCGCCCGCGCTCGACGCCCAGCGCCGCCAGGCCCTGCGTCGGATGCGCTCGCTCGCGGTCGGCCTGCTGCTGCTCGCCGCCACGGTCTACCTGCTGACCCTGGACGGCGACGGCTTCCTCGGCTTCGTCAACGCCGGTGCCGAGGCCTCGATGGTGGGCGCGATCGCCGACTGGTTCGCCGTGGTGGCGATCTTCAAGCACCCGCTGGGGATCCCCATCCCGCACACCGCGCTGGTGCCCAAGCGCAAGGAGATGTTCGGCCGCGGGCTCGAGGAGTTCGTGGGTGAGAACTTCCTGCAGGAGGAGATCATCCGGTCCCGGGTGCTCGGCGCCGAGCCGACCTGCAAGGCCGGTGACTGGCTGGCCCAGGAGCCGCACGCCCGCCGCGTCGTGCACGAGGCGGCCGAGCTGCTCCGGCTGGGGCTGGAACGCGTGCGCGACGAGGACGTCGCGGACCTGATCAACACCGTGCTGGTGCCCCGCTTCCTCGAGGAGCCGGTCAGCCCGCTGGCCGGCAGCCTGCTGCACGAGGTGGTGGCCGACGGTGCGCACCACCACCTGGTCGACCTGCTGCTGGAGGAGGGGTACCGGTGGCTCGAGGGCAACGAGCCCACCTTCTACGACGTGGTCGCCGAGCGGGCCCCGTGGTGGGCGCCCGAGGCCCTCAACGAGCGCGTCATCCACCGGCTGCACGCGGAGATCCTGCGGTGGATCGACGACATCCGCCGGGAGCCCCACCACCGCTCGCGCATCGCGCTGGACCGGCTGCTCAAGGAGCTCGCCGACGGGCTGTTGCACGACCCGGACACGATCGCCCGGATGGAGCGGTTCAAGGAGCGGTTCCTCGCGCACCCTCAGGTGTCGGTCACCTTCATCTCGCTGTGGAACGCGTTGCGGCGGGCCACGGTCTCCGCGCTGGAGGACACCGACGGGGAGCTCGTCAAGCGCGGGGTGGCGGAGGTCATCGCGCTGGGGGAGCGCCTCCAGGGCGACCCGGGGCTCCGCGGCCGGATCGACGAGCGCATCGCCTCGCTCAGCGTCTTCCTCGTCGAGCGCTACGGGAGCGAGCTCACCTCGGTGATCACCCACACCATCGACCAGTGGGACGGCGAGGAGGCCTCCCGCAAGATCGAGCTCCAGGTCGGCAAGGACCTGCAGTTCGTGCGGATCAACGGCACCATCGTCGGTGGGCTGGTGGGCGTGCTCATCCACACCGTCGCGGTGGTGGCGGCGTGAGGCCACGATGACCGCCGACCCGCGCGTCGTACCGATCCGCGACGAGTCCATCCGGCTCGGCCAGTTCCTCAAGCTGGCGGACCTGGTGGACCACGGGTCGGACGCGAAGCCGCTGCTGTCCGCCGGCGAGGTGCGCGTGAACGGCGACGTCGAGACGCGGCGCGGCCGTCAGCTCCGCAAGGGCGACGTGGTCACCCTCGGCGACACCGCCACCCTGGTGGGGTGACGCCTCCTGGTGGGAGGCGCCTCAGCGGACGTCGAGCAGGTCCACCACGAAGATCAGGCTCTCGCCGGGCTGGATGACGCCGCCGGCGCCCCGGTCGCCGTACGCCAGGTGCGGGGGGATGACGAGCTTGCGCCGACCGCCCACGCGCATGCCCTGGACGCCGGTGTCCCAGCCCGCGATGACCTGGCCGACGCCGAGCCGGAACTGCAGCGGGCTGCCGCGGTCGTAGGACGCGTCGAACTGCTCCCCGCTCGAGTGGGCCACGCCGACGTAGTGGACGCTGACCGTGGAGCCGGCCGTCGCCTCGGCGCCCTCACCCTCGGTGAGGTCGGTGATCTCCAGCTCGTTCGGCGGCGGGCCTTCGGGGAAGTCGATCTCGGGCTTGTCCATGCGGGTGGCGGTGCCTCTCGGGTGGGTGCGCGGTGTTCGGGACGTATCGCCTCAGCTGCCGTCAGCTGCCGTCAGCTCTGGTGGACGTAGCTGTCGAGCTGGTCACGCTCGAACTGCAGCGAGTCGATCTTGTGCTTCACCACGTCGCCGATGCTGACGATGCCGACCAGCTGGTCGCCGTCGCAGACCGGCACGTGTCGGATCCGGCGCTCGGTCATGACCGACATCAGGTCGTCGAGCTGGTCGTCGGGGCTGCAGGTGCGCACCTCGCCGGTCATGATCGACTCCACGGTGGCTGTCAGCAGCTCGGCGTTCTCGTGCAGTCGGCGGACGACGTCCCGCTCGGAGACGATCCCGTCGACCCGGTCTCCGTCGCCGCTCACCACGAGGGCGCCGACGTTGTGCTCGGCGAGCAGGCCGAGGAGGTCCCGCACCGTGGCGTCCGGGCTGACGGTGACGACCTGCTGGTCGGGCTTGGCGGCGACGACGTCGCGAATCCGCATCGGTGACGAACCTCCGGGGGTCGAGGTGGATGCTGGAAGGCTAGACCAACCTGGCCGCCGGCGGTAAGGGGCCCGCCGCTGACCACGCGCCGGTCAGGGGCCCAGCGGCGGAAGCTCCGGCTCGCTCCGGGACGGGCCCGCGGTCCGAGAGCCGGCGGGCGGTGTCGGGCGCCGGCGCTCGCGGAGGTCGTGGACGTTGTGCTGGTCGGGCTGGTCGGGCTGGTCGCCCTGGTCGCCCTGGTCGCCCTGGTCGCCGTGGTCACCGCCGCGTGCGGGTCCGACCGAGCCGAGGAAGCCCAGCACGGTCTCGTGCAGCATCCCGTTGCTGGCCAGCGCGTTGCCCCCGGTGGGTCCGTCCCGTCCGTCCAACGACGTGAAGCGACCGCCGGCCTCGCGCACGATCACGTCGAGGGCGGCCATGTCGTAGAGCTCGAGCTCCGGCTCGGCGGCCACGTCGACCGAACCCTCGGCGACGAGCATGTAGCTCCAGAAGTCGCCGTACGCGCGGGTTCGCCAGCAGCGGCGGGCCAGCGCGAGGAAGTCCTCGAGGCGGCCCCGTTCCTCCCACCCGTCGAGGGAGGAGTAGGAGAGCGAGGCGTCCGCCAGCCTCCCGACGTCGGAGACCCGGCACTGGGTGGCCTTGAACAGGGACTTGCCGCTGAACGCGCCCCCGCCCTTCATCGCCCACCATCGGCGGTTGAGCAGGGGCGCGGAGACGACCCCCACCACGACCTCGTCCTCCACCATGAGGGAGATCAGCGTCGCCCAGACCGGCAGGCCTCTCACGTAGTTCTTGGTGCCGTCGATCGGGTCGACCACCCACCTGCGCTGGCTGAACCCGCTGGACCCGGCCTCCTCGCCGAGGATCGCGTCGCGCGGCCGGGCCCGGGACAGGGTGCGCCGGATACCCTCCTCGACGGCGTGGTCGGCGTCCGACACCGGTGTCAGGTCCGGCTTGGTGTCGACGCGCAGGTCCAACGCCTGGAAACGGCTGGTGCTGGTGGAGTCGGCGTCGTCCGCCAGGACGTGGGCCAGCCGCAGGTCGTCGGTGAAGTTGGTGGACTTGGTGGGCATGGGCCTCAGGCTATGTGCAGCCGCCGGGCCGGCTCAGGACGGCCGGGTGTCCCGGCTGCTCAGCAGCCGCCGGTACGACGTCAGCCGCGCGGCCTCGACGGTGCCCTCGGACACCGCTTCGTCGAGCGCGCACTCGGGCTCACCGGAGGCGTGCGTGCAGCCGCGCGGGCAGTCCGCGGTGAGCGCGGCGAGGTCGGGGAAGGCCCCGATGAGGTGGCGGGGGTCGACGTGCGCGAGGCCGAACGACCGGATGCCCGGGGTGTCGACGATCCACCCGCTGCCGTCCGGCAGGCGCAGCATGAGCGCCGAGGTGGAGGTGTGCCGACCGCGGCCGGTCACGTCGTTGACGACGCCGGTGGCCCGATCGGCCCCGGGCACCAGGGCGTTCACCAGCGTGGACTTGCCCACCCCGCTGTGCCCGATCATCACGCTGGTGCGCCCGACCAGCTGCCGGCGAACCGGTGCCACGTCGGCGCCTCGCTGCGTCACCACGAAGGGCACGTCGAGCGGTCGGTAGGTCTCCAGCAGCGGCTCCGGGTCGGCCAGGTCGGCCTTGGTGAGGCACAGGAGCGGGTCGATGCCCGCGTCGTACGCCGCGACGAGCGCCCGGTCGACCAGCCCGGTGCGCGGCTCGGGGTCGGCGAGCGCGACGACGATCACCAGCTGGTCGGCGTTGGCGACCAGCACCCGTTCGACCGGGTCGTCGTCATCGGCGGTGCGCCGCAGCACGGTCTGGCGCGGCGCCACCTCGACGATCCGCGAGAGGGCACCCTCGGTGCCCGAGACGTCGCCGACCAGGCGCACCCCGTCGCCGACGACGACGCCCTTGCGGCCGAGCGGCCGGGACTTCATCGCGGTGACCACCACCTCCTCGTCCGTCCGCAGCCGGCACGTGTACCGGCCGCGGTCGACCGTCACCACCACCGCGTCGACCGCGTCCGCGTAGGTGGGGCGGTCCTTGGTCCGCGGCCGGGTCCGCCGGCGGGGCCGGTCGAACGACTCCTGCTCGAGGTGCTCGTAGCTGCGGCGGCCCGGCATTCAGCCCTCCGTGAAGAGGGCCGACCAGGCGCCGGGGAAGTCGGGGAAGGTCTTCGACGTGGTCGCGACGTCCTCGACGAGCACGCCGGGGACGGCCAGACCGAGGATCACGCCGGCGTGCGCCATCCGGTGGTCCGCATAGGTGCGGAAGACACCCCCGTGCAACCTGGCCGGCCGGATCTCCAGCCCGTCGGGGCGCTCGGCCACGTCTGCGCCGAGTCGGTTGAGCTCGGACGCGAGCGCCCTGAGCCGGTCGGTCTCGTGACCCCGGATGTGCGCGACCCCTCGGAGGACCGACGGGGAGTCGGCCAGGGCTGCCAGGGCCGCCACCGCCGGGGTCAGCTCACCGACGTCGTGCAGGTCCATGTCGACGCCGTGCAGAGGACCGGTCCCGGTCACGCGCAACCCCTGCTCGTCCAGGCGGACCTCGGCGCCCATCCCAGCGAGGATGTCGCGCAGCGCGTCACCGGCCTGGGTGGTCGCCCCGGGCCAGTCACGGACCGTCACCGTGCCCCCGGTGACGGCGCCCACGGCGAGGAAGGGCGCGGCGTTCGACAGGTCCGGCTCGACGGTCACGTCGACGGCGCGGACCGGGCCGGGCGCCACCCGCCATCGGTTCGGTTCGTCGTCGGAGACCTCGACGCCGTGCTCGCGCAGCGCGCCCACGGTCATCTCGATGTGCGGTAGCGAGGGCACCGGCTTGCCGTCGTGCAGGACGTCGACGCCTGCGTCGTAGCGGGCTCCGGCGAGCAGCAGCGCGGAGACGAACTGGCTGGAGGCGGAGGCGTCGATGACCACGGTGCCACCCTTCGCCGACCCGGTCCCGTGCACCGTGAAGGGCAGGCGGCCACGGCCCTCGTCGTCCACGTCGACCCCGAGCCCGCGCAGACCCCTGAGGATCTCGTCCATCGGCCGGGTGCGGGCGTGCGGGTCTCCGTCGAAGGTGACGGCGCCGGTCGCCAGGGCCGCCACCGGGGGCACGAAGCGCATCACCGTCCCGGCCAGACCGCACTCGACCCGGGCCGGTCCGCGCAGCTGCCGGGGCGTCACCGCCCAGTCGTCACCGTCGGTCCGCACGGCACAGCCCAGGGCCTCCAGGGCCGTCGCCATGAGCAGCGTGTCGCGGGACCGGAGCGCCCGGCGCACCACCGACGGACCGTCGGCGAGCGCCGCCAACACCAGCGCCCGGTTGGTCAGCGACTTGGAACCGGGCAGGGAGACGCGGGCGTCCACGGGCCCGGCCGGCGTCGGGGCCGGCCAGGGGTCGTCGGGCCCGGCTGCGTCCGGGGGGCCTTCGCCGCGGGAGGTCATCGGGGCGACCCTACCGAGGCAGCCGGCCGCCCGGAGGTCCCGATCAGTGGCCCCCCCGCCGCAGCTCCACGGACCCCGTGTTGTTGCCGGGGTCCGGGTCGGTCACCGACGGCGCGGAGGCCGTGACCGTGAAGGTGGCGGCCTGCCCGGGCGGGAGGTCGCTCAGGTCGGCGTCGAAGATTCCGTTCCACGTCCCGCCGCGCGCCCAGCAGACCACCGCCGTCGAGCCGGCGTAGGAGCAGTCGTTCGGGATCGCCTCGAGGTGCACGCGGCCATCGCTGAAGCTGTAGTCGAGCCGGACCTCGGTGGGGCCCTGAGCGGTGGGGAGGTTGCTGATCCGCGCGCGGAACCGGCCGACGCTCTTGGCGATCATGGAGCCGTCGAGAGTCAGCGCCACGTCGCGGGGCGGCGGGCCGGTGGGATGCGTCGGCTCGGGCTCCGGGGACTCCTCCCCGGGCTGGTCCGGGGATGGCTCCTGCGGCTGCCCCGGAGGGTCGCCCTGGGGGTCCTCGGGCGGGTCGCCCTGGGGGTTCCCGGGGGGCTCGCTCTGCGGGCCGGCGGTGCCCGGCCCGCTGACCGCCGCGCCGCCGTCGCCCTGGTCGCCTTGGTCGCCTTGGTCGCCTTGGTCGCCTTGGTCGCCTTGGTCGCCTTGGCCGGGCGCGTCCGACGGATGTCCCGGGGCGGCGCCGGCGCCCGGCGCGCTCGAGGGCGCGTCGGAGTCCGTGCCCCGGTCCGGGGGTGTGCTCCTCCCGCTCCCCGTCCGCGGCTTCCGGTCGGTGTGCTGGTGGCGCCCGCCGGCCGGCCGGCTGGCGGGCGCTGTGCTCCCGGCGACGGCCGCACCGGCCCGGACGGGGGCGTCGAGGGCCCCGACCTGCGACGGTGGTGAGTCGATGGTGGTCTCGTGCCCCCCGCGATGGATGCCCACCCCACCGGTGATGACCACCGCGGCGGCGACGCCGGCTGCTGTGGACCCCGCGGCGACCGGCACCGTGTTCGCGAGCACGAAGTCCTTGGCCCGGTCCAGCAGGGCCACCACACCGCCCAGCGCCATCCCCGACCCGGTCGCGGCGAGGTAGCCCGCGGCCAGCCCGCCGAGGACGACGGGGGCGATCACGCCGGACAGGTCGGAGTTGACCTCGACCAGCTCCAGGTGCATCGCGGCGCAGGACCGACACCGGTCCAGGTGGGACTCGACCTTGCCTGTGTCCCGTCGCGACAGGCCGCGGCGGACGTAGCCGCCGAGGTGCTCGACGACCCAGCCGCAGTCGGTGTCGTCGATCTCGGCCAGGTGGGCCGAGAGGAAGGCCTGGCGCAGCCCCTCGCGTGCCCGGTAGGCCAGGGCGGAGACGGAGTTGGCGGTCATCCCGAGCAGGACGGCGACCTCCGCCGGTTTCTGCCGCTCGACCTCCAGGTGCCACAGCACCATCTGCCAACGCTCCGGCAGGCTGGCGAAGGCCCGGGCGGCGGCCCCGCTCTCGAACTGCTCGACGACTGTGTCCTGGAACGGCACGCCGGGGTCGAACTCGGAGAGGTCGTCGGACGGCGTGAGCCTGGACTGCGCGCGGATCCGGTCGACGTGCAGGCGGCGTACGGCGGTGAGCAGGTAGGCGCGGAACGCGATGTCGGGTCCGCCGCCGCCGCGGAGGGCATCCATCACCTTCGCGAAGGCGTCGGAGACCAGGTCGTCGGAGTCCGGGCCTCGCACGAGCTGGCGGGCCAGGCGCCGGGCCGCCTCGACATGCCGCGCGAAGAGCTGGCCGTAGGCCTCCACGTCCCCGCCCCGGACGCGCGAGATCAGCTCCGCGTCACTGGGAGCTTCGAGGTTGCTCAGCATCTCGGCCATGTCATCAAGGTCAACGCGGCGACGCCCGATTGGTGACGAGTGTCGCGCTTGTTGCTTTCCGCGGGTCTGCCTGGAGCGCCGGAGGGCGCGGGGTGGGTCCGCATCGAGGGTTCCCAAGATTCTCTCCCATAGTCGCGTCATGACGTAAAGGTCTCGGCGTCCCTCTCGTGACGGCACGGTTTGCCGGCCGCCGCCTGGGAGGGCGGCCGGCAGGGCCGGGAGGAGGAGGAGAGGGGTGTCCATGCGCAGCGGCCTGACCCTCTTCTCCCGCCGCCGTGTCGTCGAGCCACCGGCGCCCGGGCGTCGGCTCACCGAGGCGGAGCGGCGTGAGGTCCCGCTCGGCTACGAGGCGGTGGCCGAGGCCCTGGTGGGGGAGAGCAGCCCGGTGGCTGCCTGTGCGGAGGTGGGCCGCGACCTGGCCTGTGACGGTGCCTCCCTGGGAGAGACGATGTCCGGCCTGGTCGCGACCTTTGCCGCCGTCCGGGCAGGCGTGCCGGACTTCGCCTCCACCGAGGCGTTGTCCGTGGCGTGGAGCGAGGCGACCTTGGAGTTCCTCGGGGACGTCACGTGCGAGGACCCGTTGACGGGCCTGGCCAGCGCCCCCCACTTGCGCACGCGGTTGACCGAGGTCTACCGCGGCGCCGAACCGGCCCGCGACAGCGTGCGCAGGACCCACGCCCTGGTGGTCGTGGAGGTCCCGCCCGCAGTGTCCGATGCCCTCGGCGGGCCGGTCTTCGGACATGCCCTCGGCCTGGCAGCCGTGGCGGAGGTGGTGCGCGCCGTGTTCGCCGGCGACGAGACCGTTGCGCGGCTCGGAGCGCAACGGATCGCGGTGCTGACCCGGCGTACCGGGACCCTCGGCGCCGACGTCGCCGGCGTGCGCAGCCGCCTCTCCAGCCTCGACCTGCCCGCGGAGCCGCGGATCTGGATCGAGGGGCTGCCCGGCCGGCGCGACCTCGCGCTGCGGCTGCTCGCCGAGCTCGCCGCCTGACCCTCCCCACCACCCACCCCCGTCGAGACGTCCCCCCCGCCGGGTTGAAGCGTCACTCCTGCCGGCTCGAAGCGTCACGGGCGCGGGGTCGAGAGGTCGCTCGTGCCGTCGCCCGATGCCGAGGCGTGCGGCTCTGCTCGCCGACCCCTCCGTTGGTGTGGATGAGACAGTGGAGGGGTGAGCACCTCCCCCTTCCGCGCGACGGTCCGCACCATGCTGCGTGACCGGCTCCTCGACGCCGCTGCCGCGGCGTTCCGGGAGGAGGGCTGGCGCCGGCTGACGATGGCGAAGATCGCCGATCGCGCCGGAGTCAGCCGGCAGACCGTCTACAACGAGTTCGGCTCCAAGCAGCAGATGGCCGAGCAGCTCATCATGCGTGAGCTGGAGACGTTCCTGGCGATCGTGCGGGACCGGTTCCAGGCCGAGGCCGAGTTCGTGCCCGCCGTACGCGCCGCCGTCGAGGGGGCGCTGGTGACCGCCGAGCGGAACTCGCTGTTGAAGTCGGTGCTGGAGAGCGACCAGAACGGCGACGCGGACCTGCTGCCGTTCATCGTGCAGTCGCAGTGGCTGGTGGACCGGGCGACCGCGTTCCTGGTGGACCTGGTGGCCGGTCGGTTCCCGGACCTGCCGGTCGCGGCCGACCGGCTCGCGGTGGCCCTGGAGTCGGTGGTGCGGCTGGTGCTGAGCCACGTCACCCGGCCCTCCCGGTCGCCGCAGGAGACCGCCGACGACCTCGCCTTCATCGTCGCCGCCGTGCTGGCCGGTGCCCCGCAGGTCGCCTCCGGCGCCAGCACGGACGGCGTCCCCGCCTGACCGTCGCCTCCGGGGTGGGCTGTGGGCGCGGTTTCGTAGGCTGCTCACATGTGTGGCCGCTACGCGTCGAGCCGACGCCCCGAGGACCTGGCCGAGGAGTTCGAGATCGACGCCGCCACGCTCACCGAGACGGTCACCGAGCCGCTGCCGGTGGACTTCAACGTGGCGCCGACCAAGGAGGTCTACGCGGTCGTGACCCGGCCGCCCGCCGAGGACGAGCCGGGGCAACGTCAGCTGCGGGTGATCCGCTGGGGACTGGTGCCGTTCTGGGCCAAGGACCCCTCGATCGGCAGCCGGATGATCAACGCCCGGATGGAGACCGTGGACCAGAAGCCGGCGTTCCGTCAGGCGTTCGCCAAGCGCCGCTGCCTCATCCCGGCCGACGGCTTCTTCGAGTGGTACCCGACCGAGCAGCTCGGGAAGAACGGCAAGCCGCTGAAGCAGCCCTTCTTCATCCACCCGAAGGACGGCTCGGTGATGGCGATGGCCGGGCTGTACGAGATCTGGCGTGACCCGACCCGGGCCGAGGACGACCCGCAGCGCTTCCGGTGGACCTGCACGATCCTCACCACCACCGCCGAGGACGCCGTGGGGCGTATCCACGACCGGATGCCGCTGCTGGTCGAGCCGGAGCGGTACGCCGCCTGGCTCGACCCGACGAGCAACGACCCCGAGGAGCTCAAGCGGCTGCTCGCGCCCCTGCCGCCTGGGCGACTCGAGGCCTACCCGGTCTCGACCCAGGTCAACAACGTCCGCCACAACGGGCCGGAGCTGCTCGAGCCGCTGCCGCTCGACGAGGTCCCGCGGCCCGCCGACGAGGCCGTCGAGGACCGCCCGTGACCGACGTCCGCTCCCTGCCCACGCCGTACGGCGAGGCGCGGCTGCACACCCACCGGTCCCGTCACCCGGTGGCGACCCTGCTCCTGGGCCACGGCGCCGGCGGCGGACCCGAGTCGGCGGATCTGGTGGCGCTCGCCTCCGAGCTGCCCCGCGAAGGCATCACGGTGATCCGGCTGGAGCAGCCGTGGCGCGTCGCCGGCAGGAAGGTCGCGCCCGCGCCCAAGATCCTCGACGCATGCCTCGTCGCCGTCGCGGACCGGTTGCGGCCACGGACCCCGCTGGTGCTGGGGGGACGCAGCGCGGGTGCCCGGAGCGCGGCGCGGACCGCCCACCACCTCGGGGCGTCCGGTGTGCTGGCCCTCGCGTTCCCGCTCCATCCGCCCGGCCGCCCGGAGGCTTCCCGGCTCGACGAGCTGGCCGCGGTGCGGGTGCCCCTGCTGGTCGTGCAGGGCGAGCGGGACCCGTTCGGACGTCCCGACGAGTTCCCCCCGGACCAGCGGCTCGCCGTCGTACCCGCCGCGGACCACAGCTTCACGGTGCCCAGACGCGCGGAGCTGAGCCAGGAGGACGTGCTGGGGATCGTCGTCGAGGCGACCTTGGAGTTCATCGTGCGCGACATCGTGGGGAATCGTCCGGCCGCCGGCGGTGTTGGCACCTGACGAGAGCACGACGGGCCGGCGAGGAGGACGAGGTCGATGGCAGGTGCAGGCTGTCTGGCAGCGAGGTTTCCGCTGCAGGCGCTGCCGGTAGGCTGGAAGACGATGAATGACGACCAGACCACCACGGCGTCCGCGGAGTCCCCGGAGGACCGCACGCTCCGCTTCGAGCGGGACGCGCTCCCGTTCCTCGACCAGCTCTACTCCGCGGCGATGCGCATGACCCGCAACCCGCAGGACGCCGAGGATCTCGTGCAGGAGACCTACGCCAAGGCGTACGCCTCCTTCCACCAGTTCAAGGAGGGCACGAACCTCAAGGCGTGGCTCTACCGGATCCTGACCAACACCTTCATCAACACCTACCGCAAGAAGCAGCGCGAGCCGCAGCCGTCGATGACCGAGGACGTCGAGGACTGGCAGCTGGCGCGGGCCGAGGCGCACACGTCCAGCGGTCTGAAGTCGGCGGAGATGGAGGCCCTCGAGCGACTGCCCGACAGCGATGTCAAGGACGCGCTGTCGAAGCTGCCCGACGACTTCCGGCTCGCCGTCTACCTCGCTGATGTCGAAGGTTTCCCCTACAAGGAGATCGCCGAGATCATGGAGACGCCGATCGGCACGGTGATGTCCCGGCTGCACCGCGGACGTCGCCAGCTGCGCAGCATGCTGGCCGACTACGCCGTCGAGCGTGGCATGAAGGTCGACATGGAGGCGCTGTCATGAGCTGCGGCGACGCTGGCAAGCCCGACTGCGCCGAGGCCCTCGCCCGCCTGGAGTTCTTCATCGACCAGGAGCTCGAGAGGGCGGACTTCGAGCAGATCAAGCAACACCTGGACGACTGCGGCCCCTGCCTGCAGACCCACGACCTCGAGCGGGCGGTGAAGGCACTGGTCGCCCGGTCCTGCACCGAGCACGCCCCCGAGACGCTGCGGGAGCGGGTGCTCGTGCGGATCCGTGAGGTCCACGTCACGATCACCGAGCAGCCCGGCTGAGGCGCCGCGCTCGAGGCACTGCACTCGACGACGGCGCTCGCCACTGCGGACAGCGATCGACCCCCGGCCTCACGGCGCGGGGGTCGACATGTCTTCCGGTGCAACCGGCGGGACGCCTCAGGCGTTGGGGCGCTTGCCGTGGTTCGCGGACTTCTTCTTGCGTGCGCGACGCTTGCGGCCGGTCTTGCCCATGGTGGAACTCCTTCACGTCGGGAGCCGCGCGCGATCTCCGCGCGACTGTCAGCGACCCATCCTCTCAGGAGTCCGCACTCCCGAGCCAATCCTCCCCCTCGCCGAGGCGTCACTCGCGCCGGGTCGAGAGGTCACGGGCGCTGGGTCGAGAGGTCACGCATACGGGTTCGAGGCGTCGGTCATGCTGGTGCCATGACGACGAGCGCCACCCTGACCTTCCCGGTGACCGACCCCGACACCGCCGAGTCGCTCGGCTCGGGCGACCTGCCGGTCCTCGGCACCCCGCGGCTCCTGGCCTGGGCGGAGGCGGCGACCTGCGCCGCCGTCGCCCCCGAGCTGGGGGACGGGCAGACCACGGTGGGCACCCGCGTCGCCCTCGAGCACCGCGCCGCCAGCCCGGTCGGCGAGCAGGTGCGTGTCACCGCCACGGTGAGCCACCGGGACGGACGACTGCTGCGCTTCGAGGTGGTGGCGGTGGACTCGCAGGACCAGATGGTCGGGCACGGCGAGGTCACGCGGGTGCTGGTGGAGCGTGAGCGGTTCATGGGCAGGCTGCGCCGGTGACGCCTCGACCCGGCGTGCGTGACGCCTCGACCCGGCGTGCGTGACGCCTGAACCAGGTCAGATGCCGAAGGTGTTCCGGGGGTAGGTGGCGTCCACGTCGGTGATCACGTTGACCAGGTAGGGCACCCCGGAGGCGAAGGCCCGGTCGAGCGCGGGTCCGATCTGCGTCGGGTCGGTGACCATCTCACCGGCCCCGCCGAGCGCCTTGACCACCTCGTCGTACCTGGTCCGGGGGGCCAGGTCGGCGATGACGTCGTACCCGTAGAGCATCTGCATCGGGCCCTTCTCCAACGCCCACGCGGAGTTGTTCCCGCAGACCATCACCACCGGCAGCTGGTGGCGGACCAGCGTGTCGACGTCCATGAGCGACATGCCGGCGGCACCGTCGCCGAGCAGCAGCACCACCTGTGACGAGGGCCGAGCCAGCCGCGCGGCGATCGCCGCCCCGACGCCGGCCCCGAGGCAGCCGTAGGGTCCGGGGTCGAGCCACCCGCCCGGACGGGCCGGCTCGACGAACTTGCCCGCGAAGGACACGAAGTCGCCGCCGTCGCCGATCACCACGGCGTCCTGCTCGAGCCGCGGCAGCAGCTCGCCGTAGATCCGCGCCGGGTGGATCGGGTCGGCCTCCGCGCGGAGCAGGCCGCGGTCCCGCTCCGCGGCGGCCTGCACAGCGGACTGCAGCTCCGCGGTCCACGAGGACCAGTCGGGCTTGCGCAGCTGCTGCTGGAGCGCCACCAGTACGCCGTCCAGCACCCTCGTCAGGTCGCCGGAGGCCGAGCCGGCGAGCTCCGCATGACCGGAGACCTGGTCCGGGGAGTCGGCCAGGTGCACCACCTTCGCCGGTGTCGCGCCGTCCTTGCCGCCGAAGACGCCGTAGCCGAGCCGGAAGTCCAGCGGGGTGCCGACGACGACGACCAGGTCGCTGCCGCCGAGCGCGAGGCTCCGCGCCTTGGTCACCAGCAGCGGGTGCCCTCCGGGCACCACGCCGCGCCCCATGCCGTTGGTGATCGCCGGGATACCGGCCGCCTCCACCAGCCGCAGCGCAGCCTCCTCGGCCCCGTCCCCCCACACGTCGCTGCCGATCACCAGGAGCGGGCGGCGGGCCTCGGCCAGCAGCGCACCGATCTCGCCGAGGGCGTCGGTGTCGGGCTCCACGGGCGTCGCCGGAGCGTACGCCGGTCGGGCCAGCGCCCGGGACTCGAAGAACACGTCCATCGGCACGTCGAGGAACGTCGGACCCCGGTGCGACGACCTGGCCAGGGCGAAGGCGCGGTCGAGCTCGGTGGCGATGTCGCCGGCGTCGTGGACCGTGCGCGCCGACTTCGTCACCGGGGCGACGAGGGGGACGTGGTCGAGCTCCTGGAGGCTGCCGGAGCCCCAACGGTTGTTCGGCGCCCGGCCGCCCACGACGACGAGCGGCGCTCCGCTGAAGGACGCCTGGGTCAGCGGGCTGATGCCGTTGGTGACGCCCGGGCCGGCGGTGAGCACCGCGAGACCGGGGACGCGGGTCAGCTTGCCCATCGCCTCCGCGGCGAAGACGGCGGTCTGCTCGTGCCGGACGTCGAGCAGGCGCATCGGCGGCTCGGCGTGCACCGCGCCGTCGTACATCGGGAAGACGTGGGCGCCGGAGAGCGTGAACATCGTGTCCACGCCGTGGGTCGCGGCCACGGCGACGGCGTGCGCGCCGCTGTGCGCCTCCACGGCGTCGTCGGTGCCGGCCTCGCCGGCGGCTGCGGTCTCGCGTGCGGTGTCGGTCATGGACGCAACCTACCGACCGCTCGGCGCTCGGACGAGCGCGGTCGCACGACTCGCGCTGTCTAGGCTGGGCCGGTGCCGTCGATGACCGAGCTCGCCCGGGCCCACAGCGACCTGGGCGAGGAGGACATCGCCTGGCTGCACCTGCTGCTGGCCGACTGGCAGATCATCGCGGACCTGTCCTTCGCCGACCTCGTCCTGTGGCTGCCCGACCGCGAGGGGACGGGCTTCTGGGCAGGGGCGCAGATGCGTCCCACCACCGGCCCCACGTCGTACGTCGACGACCTCGTCGGTGCCTTCATCCCGCACGGAAGGCGTCCCCTGCTCGACGCCGCCCTGGCGCAGCAGCGGGTGGTGCGGGAGGGGGACCCGGAGTGGCGGGACGCGGTGCCGGTCCGGGTCGAGGCCATCCCGGTGCGCCGCGCGGGGAGGATCCTGGCGATCATCGCCCGGAACACCAACCTGCTCGGCGTGCGCACACCGTCCCGCCTGGAGCTGGCCTACCTGCAGACCGCCACTGACCTCACCCAGATGATCGCCAGCGGCGACTTCCCGCACGCCGGCCAGCGCTCGGACCACACCGACTCGCCGCGGGTGGGGGACGGTTTCGTGCGGATCGACGCCGCGGGCGTGGTCACCTACGCCAGCCCCAATGCGCTGTCGGTGTACCGGCGGCTCGGGCTGACCACGGACCTGGCGGGCCTCGACCTGGCCGCCACCACCCGGCAGCTGGTCCCGGCGGCCAAGCGCCCCGACGAGGAGACCCTCAGCGCCGTGCTCGGCGGACGGGTGCCACGGGACACCGAGATGGGCAACGGCGAGACGGTGGTCATCGTCCGGTCCGTGCCGCTGCGCAACCAGGGCGAGAAGACCGGCGCCCTGGTGCTGATGCGCGACGTGACCGACCTGCGGAGCCGGGACCGCGAGCTGGTCACCAAGGACGCCACGATCCGGGAGATCCACCACCGGGTGAAGAACAACCTGCAGACGGTCGCAGCACTGCTCCGGCTGCAGGCCCGACGCATGACGGTGCCGGAGGCCCGTGCGGCCCTCGAGGAGGCGGTGCACCGGGTGGGGTCGATCGCGCTGGTCCACGAGACGCTGAGCCAGTCGCTCGACGAGTCGGTGGACTTCGATGAGATCGTGGACCGGCTGCGCACCATGGTGACCGACGTGGGGTCCACGGAGGCGCAGGTGACGTCGTCGAGGCGGGGCAGCTTCGGCGAGCTCCCCGGAGAGCTGGCCACGCCGTTGGCGATGGTGCTCACCGAGCTGCTGCAGAACGCCACCGAGCACGCCTTCGCCGGTGGTCCCGGTCACGTGGAGGTGGTGGTCGACCGTGTGCCCGCAGGGGGCCTCCGGGTCCTGGTGCGCGACGACGGGCAGGGGATCCCCGAGGGGTTCGACCTGACCAGCTCGGGCAGCCTTGGGCTGTCCATCGTGCGGACGCTGGTGGAGTCCGAGCTCGACGGCTCGCTCAGGATCGGATCGGCTCCCGCGGGGGGAGCGGAGGTGGAGCTGCGGATCCCGGTCGGCTGACGCCGACGTGCAGCGCCCCCGCAGAGTCGCCCCCGCAGAGTCGTGCGCCGCTCAGGCGCTCCGAGCCCGGGCCCGGGCGTTGCGTCGCTTCAGCGCCCGCCGCTCGTCCTCGCTGAGTCCGCCCCAGACGCCGTGGTCCTGACCCGCCTCGAGCGCCCAGGCGAGGCACTGTTCGCGCACCTCACACCGTCGGCACACCTGCTTGGCCTCCTCGATCTGGAGGATGGCCGGACCGGTGTTGCCGATCGGGAAGAACAGTTCCGGGTCCTCTTCGAGGCACGCGGAACGGTGGCGCCAATCCATGGCGGGAAGCTCCTTTTGTCTGATCCGGTCACCGACCGTGATCTGTCAACCACGGACACAGGTAGCCCGTCGGTCTTCCGGCAAACCCTGGGCCAGTCCTTCACCGCGGCGCACCCGAGCGGTTCTGTCGGTGAAAGGTCTGCCGGGGACGAGCGCGTCGACGCACGCTGGCTCACGCTGACGTGGACGATCGGTCCCGGCCCCGGTGACTGATCTCGATGTTGTCAACTCGAGCGACCCGGATCAACCCCCGCCCTGGGTCGGTTTGGTCACACGACCATGTATTCGTCCCCTTCCGGCCCGTACGATCACGGGTCGTGACGCCCTCCACCCCTGGTCCAGCCCAGCCCGGCACACCCCGTCAGGTGCCGCCGCCCCTGACCGTCGCGACGTCGATCGCGGCCCTGGAGGCCGTTCTGCTGGTCCTCGAGGGGCTGGCACTCATCCCCGCCGTCGAAGGGGAGCGGCTGGTCATGGGTGCCACGTCGGTCGCGTTCTTCGTGCTGTACGGCGCCTTCGTCGGCTACTGCGCGTGGCAGGTGTACCGGTTGCACTCCTGGGCCCGGGCCCCGCTGGTCCTGGCCCAGCTGATCCAGATCCTGGTCGGCGCCAGCTTCTGGGGCGGGCCGACCACCATCGTCGCCGTGGCCGCCGTCGTGCTCGGACTGGTGGCCCTGGCCGGCATCTTCCACCCGGCCTCGCTGGCCGCGCTGGAGCCCGCTGAGCGCCGCTGACGAGGGCCGGCTGGTCCGGTTCAGACCACGTCGCCGGAGCGCTCCTCCAGGGACCGGCGGAGGTCCGCCAGCGTGCGGCTCAGCAGCCGGGAGACGTGCATCTGCGAGATGCCGAGCTCCTCGGCGATCTGCGACTGGGTCATGTTGCGGAAGAACCTCAGCAGCAGGATCCGCTTCGCGCGGGCGTCGAGCTGGTCCAGCAGCGGCTTCACGGTCTCCCGGTCGACCACGGCGTCGAGGGCGTCGTCGTAGTCGCCGAGCTGCTCGATGACCGCGCCGACCTCGCCGCTGGGGTCGGGGGCGTCCAGCGACAGCGGGCTGTAGGCGTTGGCCGACTCCAGGCCCTCGAGGATCTCCTCCTCGCTCATGTCGACCTTCGCCGCCAGCTCGGCCACCGTGGGGGAGCGGCCGAGCTCCTGCCCCAGGTCGCTCACCGCCTGGTTGATCACGGCCTGGATCTCCTGCAGCCGCCGCGGCACCCGGATCGTCCAGCCGCGGTCACGGAAGTGTCGCTTGATCTCCCCGACGATCGTCGGGGTCGCGTACGTCGAGAAGGCCACTCCCCGCTCGAGGTCGAAGCGGTCGATGGCCTTGATCAGGCCGATCGTGGCCACCTGAACCAGGTCCTCGTGGAGCTCGCCCCGGTTGCCGAACCGGCGGGCGAGGTACTCCGCGAGCGGCAGGTGCATCTCCACCAGCTCGTCGCGCAACCGCGCGGCCTCGGCCTCGTTGCCGGCGCCCTGCATCGCCGAGAACAGCGCCGCGGTCCGCGCGTGGAGGTCGGGCTGGACCTCGTCAGCCGTGCCCGCCTCCTCGTCGACGTCGGTGCCGACGGCGTCGGGCGTCTCTTCGCGGGGGTTCTGTGTCATGTCGTCGACCGTCGTCACGGGTGCCGGCCCGCGCTGCGGGAAAGGGTGAGCACCAGCCGGTCGTCCTGCACCTCGGAGTTCACGAAGGTCGTGAGCGCGGAGAGGACCCGCCAGGCGAAGCCCTGCTCGGCCGGCGGTCGCGGGTCCTCGCAGGTGGCGCCGACCGCCACCGTCATCGTGGCCTGGCCCAGCCAGAACTGGCACTGCAGCTCCGACGCGGGGCGGGCCTGGGGCAGCAGGATCGCGCAGGCCTCGTCGACCGCGATGCGGAGGTCCTCGATGTCGTCGAGGGTGAAGTTGATCCGGGCCGCCAGGCCGGCCGTGGCGGTGCGGAGGACGGCCAGGTAGGCGCTGTCCGCGGGCAGGCGCAGCTCGGCGTCAGGCGAGGTGTTGTCGATCATGAAAGGTGTCGGCTCCGGGAGGACAGGGCTCGGGGGCTCGCCGGGATCCGACGAGCCCCCGACCGCCGTTGGTCAGGCCTTCTTGGTCTCCGCGAAGATCGCGGCGATCTCGTCGATCTTGGCGAGCAGCTGGTCCGCCACGTCGGGGTCCAGCGAGCCCTTGGCGCCGCTGGCTCCGGCGAGCTTGGTGGCCTCGTTGAACAGCGTGTGCAGCTGCGGGTACTTCTCGAAGTGCGGGGGCTTGAAGTAGTCGGTCCACAGCACCCACAGGTGGTGCTTGACCAGCTCCGCGCGCTGCTCCTTGATGAACAGGGCCCGGGTGCGGAAGTCGGGGTCGTCGTTGTCGGCGACCTTTCCGATGATGCCCTTGATGGACTCCGCCTCGATGCGGGCCTGGGCGGGGTCGTAGACGCCGCACGGCAGGTCACAGTGGGCGTGGACTTCGAGCGTCGGTGCAATGAAGCGCGCGAACATCCAGGATCCTTTCTCGATGCTGATCGTCTGACGTGGCTGCGACACTACTCCGAACCGTTCGGTGGCGGGGAGCAGGGACCGGCCGAGCGACGGTCCAAGAGTGTCCGGACCACAGTGCCCGAGCAGGAGGAGGTCGAAACGTTGGGGCGACGGCTCGGTCTCGGGGTCGTCCGCGGACGCTCCATGGAGCCCACCTTGTACGACGGCGACAGGCTGCTCCTCGTCCACGGCTCGGCGCCCAGGCTGGGGGGGATGGCCGTCGTACGCCTGCCCGACGGGGTTGTCGCGGTCAAGCGCGTCGTGCGCCGGGAGGCCGACGGCTGGTGGGTGGAGCGCGACAACCCGGCGGTGGGCGTCGACTCGTGGTCCGTCGGTGCGCTGCCCGACGACGCGGTGCTGGCCAGGGTCGTGTGCCGGGTCTGGCCGCCCAGGCGGGGTGTGACAGACTGACGTGTCGGGCGACCCCCGCACGCCGCGCTCCTGCCGTCCCCGGTCCATCACGCCGACCGGAGCGCTGGCCCCGCCGAGCCGGCCGGCCCTACCGCAGCCGGCCCGCGGTGCCCGTGGCCTCCGACCCGGCGCCCGACCGCCAGCCGACCTGCCTGCCGACCACGAAAGTTGCTTGATGGCCCCCTCGTCCTCGCCCCAGTCTGCTGGTCCTCGCGCCGGGTCGCCGGTGTTCGCCCTGCACGCCGGCGGCAAGATGGAGATCGCCTCCACCGTCGCGCTCGACAGCCGCGAGGACCTGTCCTTGGCCTACACGCCGGGGGTGGCGCAGGTGTGCGAGGCGATCGCGGCCGAGCCGGACCTGGTCAACGACTACACGTGGGTGTCCAACACGGTGGCCGTGGTCACCGACGGCACCGCCGTCCTGGGGCTGGGGGACATCGGGCCGTCGGCAGCGATGCCCGTGATGGAGGGCAAGGCCGTGCTCTTCAAGCAGTTCGGGGGCGTGGACGCAGTCCCGATCTGCCTGGACACCACGGACGCCGACGAGATCGTGGAGACGGTGGTGCGGCTGGCGCCGAGCTTCGGTGGCATCAACCTGGAGGACATCTCGGCCCCGCGCTGCTTCGAGATCGAGCAGCGGCTCAAGGAGCGGCTCAACATCCCGGTCTTCCACGACGACCAGCACGGCACGGCGGTGGTGGCCCTCGCCGCCCTCGAGGGGGCGTTGCGCCTCACCGGTCGCGCGCACCACGACACCAGGGTCGTCATCTCCGGAGCCGGCGCGGCAGGCGTCGCGGTGGCGCGCATCCTGCTGGCGGCGGGCATCCGCGACCTGGCGGTCACGGACCGCCGAGGCGTGCTGCACTCCGCACGGCACGACCTCACCCCGGTCAAGCGCTCGCTCGCCTCGGAGACCGCGGACCGCACCGACCGCTCCGGCACGCTCGCCGACGCGCTGTCCGGTGCCGACGTCTACATCGGTGTCTCCGGCGGCACGGTCCCGGAGGACGTGGTCGCCACGATGGCCGACGACGCGATCATCTTCGGCCTGGCCAACCCCAACCCGGAGGTCCACCCCGAGGTCGCGCACCGGCATGCGCGGGTGGTCGCGACCGGCCGGTCCGACTTCCCCAACCAGATCAACAACGTGCTGGCGTTCCCCGGCATCTTCCGCGGCGCGTTCGACGTGCGGGCCACGAGCATCACCGAGAGCATGAAGCTGGCCGCCGCGAACGCCCTCGCCGACCTGGTCGGGGAGAGCCTGCGCGAGGACTACGTGATCCCGTCGCCGTTCGACGAGCGGGTCGGTCCGGCCGTGGCCGGCGCCGTGGCCGACGCGGCCCGGCGCGACGGGGTCGCCCGCCGCTGACCGGCGCTGGATAGGGTCGGCGCCATGTTCGCCGTCTACGCCGAGTCCTTCTCCACCGACGACCCGCTGTCCGGCCTGGTGGTCGGCGAGCGCCCCGCGCCCGAGGCCCCGGACGGGTGGACGACGGTGCAGGTGAGGGCGGCGTCCCTGAACCACCACGACCTCTGGTCGCTGCGCGGCGTCGGGCTCCGGGAGGAGGCGCTGCCGATGATCCTCGGCTGCGACGCCGCGGGGCTGGACGAGGACGGCAACGAGGTCGTCGTCCACGCTGTGGTCTCGGATCCCGCGTGGAGCGGTGACGAGACGCTCGATCCCCGGCGGTCGCTGCTGAGCGAGCGGCACCAGGGCACGTTCGCGGACGCCGTCGTCGTACCGCGTCGCAACGTGGTCCCCAAGCCGAGCACGCTCTCCTTCGAGGAGGCCGCCTGCCTGCCCACCGCCTGGCTGACCGCCTACCGCATGCTCTACACCCAAGGCGGGCTCAAGGCGGGCGACTCGGTGCTGGTCCAGGGCGCCGGCGGGGGCGTGGCGACGGCGCTGATCGCGCTGGCCCGGGCCGGCGGCCTGCGGGTCTGGGCGACGAGCCGCGACGAGAGCAAGCGGGCGCGCGCCCTGGAGCTGGGCGCGCACGAGGTCTTCGACAGCAACGCGAAGCTCCCGGGCAAGGTGGACGCGGTCATGGAGACGGTCGGCCGGGCCACCTGGTCCCACTCCATCCGGTCGTTGCGTCCCGGCGGTGCCATCGTCATCAGCGGGACGACCAGCGGGCCGAAGCTCGACGACGCCGAGCTCACCCGGATCTTCTTCCTGCAGCTGCGGGTGATCGGCTCGACGATGGGCAACCGTGGCGAGCTCGCGGCCCTGGTGCAGATGCTCGACGCGACCGGGGTGCGGCCGCTGATCGACCGGGTGCTGCCCATGGAGGAGGCCGAGCAGGGCTTCGGCGCCATGGCCGAGGGCGACGTGTTCGGGAAGGTCGTCTTCACCCGATGACGGAGGGCCCCGCGGCGCGGCTGCTCGCCGAGCGCGCGGCCCTCGAGCTGCGGTTGGCGCGGCTGCGGGACGACTTCACCGGCATCGTCGCGGCGTCCCGGGACTCCAACGCCGACGACGAGCACGACCCGGAGGGCGCCACCATCGCGTTCGAGCGCTCCCAGGTCGATGCCCTGGTCCACCAGGCAGAGGCTCACCTCGCCGACGTCGACGCGGCGCTGGCGCGGGTGCGCACGGGCCGCTACGGCGTCTGTGATCGCTGCGGGCAGGACATCCCGGCTGCACGGCTGGAGGCGCGGCCCACGGCGCGCACCTGTGTGGGCTGCGCCTGAGCCCCTCGGCGGAGAGGTCAGTCGTCCTCGTCGTCGAGCCTGGCCAACCACGTCGCCAGGCGCTCGACCGGCACCTCGAACTCCGGGTTGAGGTCGACGAACTCCTGGAGCCGGTCGGCGAGCCAGACCACGCTGACGTCCTCGTCGCCGCGCCGGCTCAGGAGCTCCTCGATCCCACGGTCGGTGAAGTACATCCGGCCTCAGTCCACCCGGCTCAGTCCGCGTCCTCGAACCGCTGCGGCAGGTCCGCGAAGGCCTGCTGCATGAGCGACTTCCCCTCCTGCACGTGGCGGCTGTGCTGCCCGACCGCCGGGGAGCTGGACTCCGGCCGCGAGACCGGGACCATCCGGACCGACAGCTCCGGCGCGACGTGCAACGCCATGTGCGGCAACGGACCCATGTTCGCCGGCTCGTCCTGCACCCAGCGGATCTCCTTGAGGTTCGGGTACTTCGCGACCTCCGCCTTGATCTCCGCGAGGGGCCGCGGGTAGAGCTGCTCGACGCGCACGATCGGTGTCCTCGGGGTGTCCCCCTCGGTCTTGCGGCGCTCGACCACGAGGTCCCAGGTGATCCGCCCCGAGCACAGCACCAGCACCTCCGCCGCGTCCGGGTCGACGGTGTCGTCACCGATGACCGGCCGGAAGTTGCCGTTGATGAGGTCGTCAGGCGTGGAGGCGGCCTCCTTGCGCTTGAGCATCGACTTCGGTGTGAAGACGATCAGCGGCCGGTGCTCCTCACCGAGTGAGTGCTGACGGAGCAGGTGGAAGTGGCTCGCCGGGCTGGAGGGCTGGGCGACGACGAAGGCTTCGTCGGCGGCCATCGTCAGGAAGCGCTCGATGCGCGCCGACGAGTGGTCCGGCCCCTGCCCCTCGTAGCCGTGCGGCAGCAGGAGCACGACGCCGGACTGCTGTCCCCACTTCGTCTCACCGGCGCTGATGTACTCGTCGATGACGGTCTGGGCCCCGTTGACGAAGTCACCGAACTGCGCCTCCCACAGCACCAGCGCCTCGGGCCGGGCGACGGAGTAGCCGTACTCGAAGCCGAGGGCGGCGTACTCCGAGAGCAGTGAGTCGTAGATGTAGAACTTCGCCTGCTCCTCGCTGAGGTTGGCCAGCGGCGTCCACTCGTCGGCGTTGTGCCGGTCGATGATCGTCGCGAACCGCTGCACGAACGTGCCGCGCCGGGAGTCCTGACCGGCCAGCCGCACCGGCCGCCCGTCCATCAGCAGGGACGCGAACGCGAGGATCTCGCCGGTGCCCCAGTCGATCGGCCCGTCGGTGATCGCCGCCGCCCGCCGCTGGAGCTGGGGCAGCACCTTGGGGTGCACGGTGAAGCCTTCGGGGGCGTTGACGTGCGCCTCCGCGACGCGCTTGAGCACCTCGCGGCTGATTGCCGTCGTGGCCTTGTTCGAAGGCTTCTCGGGATACTCGGGGACGGTGGTCCACTCGTCGGGCTGCGCGTCGGCCTCCCGCACCTCGCGGAAGACCCGCTCGAGCTGCTGCTGGTAGTCGCGCAGCACCTGCTCGGCCTCCTCGATCGTGATGTCGCCACGACCGATGAGGGACTCGGTGTAGAGCTTGCGCACGGAACGCTTCTGCTCGATGAGGTCGTACATGAGCGGCTGGGTGTACGACGGGTCGTCACCCTCGTTGTGGCCGCGGCGCCGGTAGCAGACCAGGTCGATCACGACGTCCTTGTTGAACGCCTGCCGGTACTCGAACGCCAGCTGGGCGACGCGGATGCACGCCTCGGGGTCGTCGCCGTTCACGTGGAAGATCGGCGCCTGCACCATCCGGGCCACGTCGGTGCAGTACAGCGACGAGCGGGAGGACGACGGGGAGGTGGTGAACCCGACCTGGTTGTTCACGACGAGGTGGATGGTGCCACCGGTGCGGTAGCCGCGCAGCTGCGAGAGGTTGAGCGTCTCGGCGACGACCCCCTGGCCGGCGAACGCGGCGTCGCCGTGCACCAGCAACGGCAGCACCGGGAAGTCCGCACCGCGGTCGAGCACGTCCTGCTTGGCCCGGGCGATGCCCTCGAGGACGGGGTCGACGGTCTCCAGGTGGGAGGGGTTCGCGGCCACCGACACGTTGATCTTCGTCCCTGAGCCGGCGGTGAAGACGCCGTCGGCGCCGAGGTGGTACTTCACGTCACCGGACCCCTGGACGGTGCGTGGGTCGATGTTGCCCTCGAACTCACGGAAGATCTGGTTGTACGACTTGCCGACGATGTTGGCCAGCACGTTGAGCCGGCCGCGGTGCGCCATGCCGATGCAGACCTCGTGGAGGCCGGTGTCCGCAGCGGACTCGCAGATCTCGTCGATGAGCGGGATCGCCGTCTCGCCGCCCTCGAGGCTGAACCGCTTCTGCCCGACGAACTTCGTCTGCAGGAACGTCTCGAAGGCCTCGGCCTGGTTGAGCTTCAGCAGGATCCTGAGCTGCTCCTCACGGGGCGGCTTCTGGTGCGGCTTCTCCACCCGCTCCTGGATCCAGCGGCGCTGCTCGGGGTCCTGGATGTGCATGTACTCGATGCCGATCGTCCGGCAGTAGGAGTCACGCAGGATGCCCAGGATGCCGCGCAACTTCATGAACCTGCGGTCGCCGCCGAACGATCCGGTGGCGAACTCACGGTCGAGGTCCCACAGGGTCAGCCCGTGCGACTCGATCTCCAGGTCGGGGTGGCTGCGCTGCTGGTACTCCAGCGGGTCGGTGTCGGCCATCATGTGGCCCCGCACCCGGTAGGCGTGGATCAGCTCGAGGATGCGGGCCTGCTTGCTGATGTCCTCGTCGTGGCTGGTCGAGATGTCCTTCGACCAGCGGATGGGCTCGTAGGGGATCCGCAGGGCCCGGAAGATCTCGTCGTAGAACCCGTCCTCGCCGAGCAGCAGCGCGTGGATCCGCTTGAGGAACTCACCGGACTGCGCCCCCTGGATGACCCGGTGGTCGTACGTCGAGGTGAGCGTCATGATCTTGCTCACCGCGTTGCGCGACAGCGTCTCGTCGGAGGCGCCCTGGTACTCCGGCGGGTAGTCCATCGACCCGACGCCGATGATGCAGCCCTGGCCCTTCATGAGCCGCGGGACGGAGTGGTTGGTCCCGATGGTGCCGGGGTTGGTGAGGCTGACCGTGGTGCCCTGGAAGTCGGGGAGCTCCAGCTTGCCGGAGCGTGCCTTGCGGACCAGGTCCTCGTAGGCGGTCCAGAACCCGGCGAAGTCCATGCCCTCCGCGGCCTTGATCGACGGCACGAGGAGCTGCCGGGTGCCGTCGGACTTGGGCAGGTCGATCGCCAGTCCGAGGTTGATGTGGGCCGGCTCGATGAGGGTGGGCTTGCCGTCGACGACGTCGAAGCCGTTGTTCATCTCCGGCATCGTCTTCAGCGCCTTGACGAGCGCGTAGCCGATGATGTGGGTGAACGAGACCTTGCCGCCTCGCGCCCGGGCGAGGTGGTTGTTGATGACGATGCGGTTGTCCCAGAGCAGCTTGACCGGGACGGTGCGCACGCTCGTGGCGGTCGGGACCGTCAGGCTGGCGTCCATGTTCTGCGCGGTGCGCATCGGTGCGCCGCGCAGCTTGGTCAGCCGCGGCTCGTCGCTGGCTTCCGCGGGCGCGGCCGGCGCCTTCTCCTTCGGGACGGGCTTGGACTCCTGCTTGCCCGGCTTGGACTCCTGCTTGGGGTCCTGCTTGGAGTCCTGCGTGCCGGTCTGCTGGGACGGCTTCCCACCCTGCTGTGCGGACTGCTTGCCGGACTTCTCCGGTTGCTTCTCCGACTGCTTCTCGGACTGCTTGGCTGCCTGCTTCGGGGGCTGCTTCTGCTCCGGCTGCTTTTCGGGAGCGGGTTTGGCGGGTGCGCCGTTGGCCGAGCCGTCCCCGGACCCTCCCGGCTCGTCCGTGCCCTTCTCCCCGCGTGCCTTGAAGAACTCCCACCACGCGCGGTCCACGCTGTTCGGGTCCTCGCGATAGCGCTCGAACATCTCCTCGACCAGCCATTCGTTCGCACCGAAGTCCGCCATGGGGTCAGGGTGTGATGCGGGCTGGTTGTCCTGGACAGACTCGGCCACGTGCGCGTTCGCCTCTTCCGCTGCGTCGATGTGTCGAAGTGCCGCCCCAAGCCTACGGCCTAGAGTGGTTGTAGCCGCAGGTCGTGCCCAGCGCGCGGCGTGGTTACCGTCGCGGCACCCCCTGCCCCCTGAGGATGCCCTCATGTCGCTCGTCCATTCCACCGCGCCCTGCCGCCGCCCCGCGGCAGCGTCGAGGAGGCCCCGTACGCGTCCGCCGCGCCGGGTCCTCGCCGCGCTGTGCGTCTCGCTGATCGCCAGCGCGGCACTCACGGCATGCTCCTCCGACGACCCCGAGTCGTCGGGGCGCGGGGGCAAGATCCCGACAGGCGCCTCGGCGGCCCACGTCCACGTGCGGACCTCGGTCACCCGGGTGCACGGCGAGCTGTCGGACCGGGGGCGCGAGGCGCTGGTCCGGCACGCGGAGCGGCTGATCACCGGATACGTCGCCGCCGCCTACTTCCACCAGCGGCCTGGGTCGGCGTACCGGGGCTCGTTCCCCGGGTTCACGCGAGGGGCGCGCAAGCTGGCCCTGAAGGACACCGCCACCACGTCGGACCGCACCTACGTGGATGCGGACGAGATCCGGCCGCGTGGCGCGGTGGCCTTCCTGTCCGTCGTCGCCCCGCACGGGCGGCCGGTCGGAGTGACGGCCCGGCTGGAGCTGAAGCTCGCCGTCGTGCAGGGTGACCGCACGAGGTGGAGGAAGGTGAGCGGGCGTCTTCTGCTCAGCCCGGGGGCGCACCGGTGGCGGGTCTTCGGCTACGACCTGGCCATGGCCCCGACCGCACCGCAGCGGCGAGGCCGGGGGCGCGGCCGATGAGCGGGGGAGCGGGGCTGTCCCGCGAGCACCGTCTCCGCCGGGTGGCCGTGCTGGCGGTGGTGCTGGCCGTGGCCGCGCTGGTGATGCCGGCGTCGTCGGTGCGGACCGGTCCCGTCATGCTGGTCAAGGTCAACGCCGCCCAGGGCATCGACGGGCCGGACGACGTGATCTGGATCCTGGCCCTGGGCTCCGATGCCCGGCAGGCGCAGGCGCCGCTCGCACAGCGCGCGGATGCCATCCAGATGGTGGGGGTGAACCTCCGGACCGGCGTCGGTTCCGTGATCGGCATCCCGCGCGACTCGTGGGTCCCCATCCCGGGGCACGGGTCGAACCGGATCAACGCGGCGCTGACCTACGGCGGCCCCGACCTGATGGCCCAGACGGTGGGGAACCTGGTGGGGGTCGAGCCGGACTACGTCTTCACGACCACCTTCATCGGCTTCAAGGCCATGATCGACGCGCTCGGCGGGATCACCGTCCACTCCCGGCTGGCGTTCACCGACGACAACATGATCGGCGAGATCCACCAGGGTGAGAACCGGCTCAACGGGTTCGAGGCGCTCTTCTTCAGCCGGGCCCGCCACTTCCTGCCCAACGGCGACTTCGACCGCTCCGCCAACCAGCAGGAGACGCTGCGCGGTGTGCTGCGGGAGATCCGGGCGCACCAGGACGACCCCGGGTACATGGAGCGGGCGGCGCTGTCGGTGATGCGCAACCTCTACACCAACCTCTCGCCCACGGAGCTCTACCGGCTGGGCCAGGCAGCCACCCGCATCGACCCGGGCAAGCTGGAGGGCTGCGTGGTGCGGGGCTCCTACGGCACCGTGAACGGCGCGAGCATCATCTTCCCCGACACCAGCCAGGCCGCCCGGTTGGGCGCCGAGGCGCGCGACGACGCCCAGCTCGACACCGGCTGCTGACGGGCGAGCCGGCGCAGCCTGCCGCCCGAGAACGGTCGAGCCGGCGCATCCTGTCGTCAGGATGCGCCGGCTCGTCGCAGGCGGGTGCGGCTCAGTAGCGCCGGATGTGCAGCTGGGCGTTGCCGAGCCGGATGACGCTGACGCCCGGTGAGCCGTCGGCCAGCGTGATGACCACCGCGCTGACCCGCATGCCGCGGTTCGTCCGCGTCTTCTTGAACAGCTCGATCTTGGCGACCCCGGGGATGCCGTCCGCCGGGATCTGGCTGGTCTCGCCCGGCCCGAAGCTGCCCTGGGAGTCACCGTCGACGAGGATCTCGCCGATCGAGCTGCCCTTGATGTTGCGCCGGACGATCTTGCCGGCCTTGTTCTGCTTCACGTTCGCCTTGCCGACGATGCCGCGGATCTCGAGCGGCCCCAGCTGGGCGTTGGCCACCGAGCCCTCGGTCCACGCGCGGGCGGCGCCGGAGTCGTGCTGGACGCCGAACGCCCGGCCCTGCAAACCGCTGGCCACCAGCTGACCGGCTCCGCCGAGGTCGACCCCGGCGATCGGACCGGTGCGGACCTTGCCGTCGGTGCCACGGCAGCGGAGCGGCTGCTCGCCGACCCGGCCGACCTTGACCACGCCGTCGAGGAGCTTGGTATTGGCGCCGAAGCCGAACCCGCCCATCACGCCGGCGGGCAGGTCCCGGTTGATCCGCGCCCACGAGCGGCCGATGCCGACCATGGAGTCGTCGCCGCCGCCGGAGACCTGGTCGGGGCCGTAGAGCTGGACCCGCAGCACGAACGAGCTGGCCGCGGCGAAGTACTTGTGCTTGACCTGCCGGTCGAAGCCGAAGCTGAGCAGGCCGAGGCCCGGGATCTCGATCGCGCCGCCGTTCTCCTGCAGGGCCGCGATCACCTGGGCGATCCCGTCGTTCGCCGCGTTGATGAGGTCGTCGAGCGGCGTCCCGGTGCCGGGGTCCTCGCTGAGCCCCTCGATGGTGATGGGGCCGGCGGAGACCTTGTTCGACGTCTTGAGCTTGCCGTCGCTGGTCGCCCAGGCCTTCGACTGGGTGCGCAGGTCCTGGATCGTCAGGCGCGGCGTGCTGGTGTTGCCCAGCCGCACCTGACCGATCTTGTTGATGCCGGTGATCGCGCCGTCGATGCCCTTCTTCTTGGCGCGGTAGGTGCGGGTGCGGCTGTCGACGGTCTGCACGTCGACGTACGGGTCGTTCGCCGGCAGCTGCACGCCCGCCAACGTCTCGTGGTCCTTGCGGCCCGCGAGGCGGGTGCAGGACAGGTAGGAGAACGCGCTGCGCGTGGAGTCCAGCCCGGCGACGTCGGACGTCACTCGCGTGCCGTACGCCGTCGCCTGGAACCCGTAGTCGGTCTCGTGCAGCACCGGCCTCTGTCGCTCGGCGGCGCCCGCAGGGCCGACCAGGGCTGCGCCGGACAGCGCGATGCCTATCGACGTCGTGGCCGCCACGGCAGCGGCCGTGACCCTCTTCTGCATCTTCACGTGATCTCCCAGCTCCCAGGTTGTCGTCCGGCCGCAGACGCGACCGGTCGGGTCAGGATGCCCGAGATCGGGACTATAGAACCCTCCCGGGAGGCCCCGGGTCCACCGTGGAAGAGGTCCGAGTGCTGGGCGCCCCCGGTAGGATTCGAACCTACGCTCCCGCCTCCGGAGGGCGGTGCTCTATCCCCTGAGCTACGGGGGCTCACGGTGCGCCGAAAGCGTACATGACCTCGGGCGGCCTGCCGCCCGCCGGGTGGAACGCCCCGCAGGCCGCGCCCGAGCCGTCGATAGGCTGGGTCGGTGACCCCCCACGAGCTGTCCGATGCCGTCGTCGCTGCCCTGAGCGCGCTCGTCGGCCGCGGTGCCGTGCAGCTGAGCGGTGAGCTGCCCGAGTCGGTGGTCGTCGAGCGTCCCCGGAACCGGTCCCACGGCGACTACGCCACCAACGCCGCCCTCCAGCTCGCGAAGCGCACCGACCTGAAGCCGCGCGACCTGGCCGGGCTCCTCGCCGAGGAGCTGACCGGCGCCACCGGGATCGCCGCGGTCGACGTCGCCGGCCCGGGCTTCCTCAACGTCACCTTCGACGCCGGCGCCCAGGGGGTGGTCGCCGGGCGGATCGTGGAGGCCGGACCGGCGTACGGCCGCAACGAGACGCTGGCCGGCCGGCGGGTCAACGTCGAGTTCATCTCGGCGAACCCCACCGGGCCGCTCCACCTCGGCCACACCCGGTGGGCCGCGGTGGGGGACGCGCTGGCGCGGGTCATGGAGGCCGCCGGGGCGGAGGTGACCCGCGAGTTCTACGTCAACGACCGCGGCAACCAGATGGACAAGTTCGGCGCGTCCGTGGAGGCCCTGGCCACGGGAGGGACGGTCCCCGACGACGGGTACCACGGGGGCTACATCGCCGATCTGGCTCAGCAGGTCGTCGCCCGGCGCCCGGAGGTCCTCGAGCTCGAGGGCGCGGAGCGACGCGTCGCCTTCCGGGAGGAGGCCTACCAGCTGCAGCTGGCCGAGCAGCGCGAGCAGCTGGAGACCTTCCGCACCCACTTCGACGTGTGGTTCTCCGAGCGCAGCCTGTACGACGACGGCAAGGTCGACCACGGCCTCGAGGTGCTGGAGAAGCAGGGACACCTCTACGAGGCCGACGGCGCCCTGTGGATGCGCACCACCGACTTCGGTGACGACAAGGACCGGGTGCTGCGGCGCAGCAACGGCGAGCTCACCTACTTCGCCTCCGACACCGCCTACTACGTGGACAAGCGCGAGCGTGGGTTCGACATCTGCGTCTACCTCCTCGGGGCCGACCACCACGGCTACGTCGGCCGGCTCCGGTCGATGGCGGCCTGCGCCGGCGACGACCCGAACCGGACCCTCGAGGTGCTGATCGGGCAGCTGGTGAAGATCCTCCGGGGCGGCGAGGAGGTCCGGCTGTCGAAGCGGGCCGGCACGATGGTGACCCTCGACGAGCTGGTGGACCTCATCGGCGTGGACTCGCTGCGCTACACCCTCGCCCGGTATCCCGCGGACTCCCCGCTCACGCTGGACGTCGAGCAGATCACCCGGGCCAGCAACGACAACCCGGTGTTCTACGTGCAGTACGCCCACGCCCGGTTGGCCTCGATCCTGCGCAACGCCGCGGACCTCGGCATCGCCGCCGCGCCGGGGTCCCCGGACTTCGACCCCACGCTGCTGGCCCACCCGGGGGAGGGCGAGCTGCTCCGGGCGCTCGCCGAGTTCCCCCGGGTCGTGGCGGCGGCCGCCCAGCTGCGCGAGCCGCACCGGGTGGCGCGCTACCTCGAGGAGACCGCCGGCACCTTCCACCGCTTCTACGACGCCTGCCGGGTGCTGCCCCAGGGGGACGAGGACGCCACCGAGCTGCACCGGGCGCGCCTGGTGCTGGTGGACGCCACCCGGGTGGTGCTGGCCAACGGTCTGGGACTGCTCGGCGTGGCCGCGCCGGAGCGGATGTGAGGTCGGCCAGGTGAGAGCTCACGAAGCCGGCGCCCTGCACGCCGACATCAACACCCGCCCGCCCGCGTGGCTGAGGAGACCCAGCGACACCGGGGCGCTGGTGCCGCTGCTGTGGTCGGCCACGGCCCACAAGGACGACGAGGGCGCCCTCCACGTGGGGGGCGTCGACCTCCGCGACCTCGCTGCCGAGCACGGCACACCGGCGTACGTCCTGGACGAGGCGGACTTCCGCGCCCGGGCGTCGGCGTTCCGGGACGCGTTCGCGGGCTACGACGTCTACTACGCCGGCAAGGCCTTCCTCTGTACGACGGTCGCCCGCTGGGTCGCGGAGGAGGGGCTGTGCTTGGACGTGTGCACCGGCGGCGAGCTGGCCGTCGCGCTGCGGGCCGGCACGGCCCCGGCCCGGATCGGCTTCCACGGCAACAACAAGTCCGAGACGGAGCTGCGCCGCGCCGTCGAGGTGGGAGTCGGCCGGATCATCGTGGACTCGTTCACCGAGATCGACCGGCTGGCCGCGCTCACGGCGGAGGCCGGCGCCGAGGTGGGGGTGATGGTGCGGGTCACCGCCGGCGTGGAGGCGCACACCCACGAGTACATCGCGACCGCCCACGAGGACCAGAAGTTCGGCTTCTCGATCAGCTCCGGTGATGCCCTGGGGGCGGTGCGCCGGGTCCAGGACGCCCCGGGTCTGCGGCTGCTGGGCCTGCACAGCCACATCGGCTCGCAGATCTTCGACACCTCCGGGTTCGAGGTCGCCGCGCGGCGCGTGCTCGCCCTGCACGCCACCGTGTCGGCCGAGCTCGGCGTGGTGCTCCCCGAGCTCGACCTCGGGGGCGGGTTCGGCATCGCCTACACCACGCAGGACGACCCGGCGGACCCCGCGCAGCTGGCCGTGGAGCTGACAAAGATCGTCGAGCACGAGTGCCGGGCCCTGGGTGTGGACGTGCCGCGGCTGTCGATCGAGCCGGGCCGCGCGATCGTGGGCCCGGCGATGTGCACGCTCTACGAGGTCGGCACCGTCAAGCAGGTGGAGCTCGACGCCGGAGCCGGACGGACGTACGTGTCGGTGGACGGCGGGATGAGCGACAACATCCGCACCGCTCTCTACGACGCGGACTACTCCGCGACGCTCGCCTCGCGGGCCTCGCAGGCGCCGCCGGTCCTCGGGCGGGTGGTCGGCAAGCACTGCGAGGCCGGTGACATCGTGGTCAAGGACGAGTTCCTGCCGGGGGACCTCGCTCCGGGGGACCTGATCGCGGTGCCCGGCACCGGCGCCTACTGTCGGTCCATGGCCAGCAACTACAACCACCTGCTGCGGCCCCCGGTCGTCGCGGTGCGCGACGGGGCGGCCACCGTGGTGGTCCGCCGCGAGACGGAGGACGACCTGCTGCGCACGGACGTGGGAGCGGCGGCCACGGGAGGGACGGCACGATGAGCGCATCCAGCAACGGGTCGCAGGGACGCACGCTGAAGGTCGCGCTGCTGGGCTGCGGCTCGGTCGGCAGCCAGGTGGTGCGGCTGCTGCGGGAGCAGTCCGAGGACCTCGCGGCGCGGATCGGTGCCCCGGTGGAGCTGGTCGGCGTGGCCGTCCGGAGGCCGGACGCCCGCCGGGAGGTGGAGGTGCCGGCGGAGCTGGTGACCACCGACGCCGAAGGACTCGTCACCTCCGGCGTCGACCTGGTGGTGGAGGTCATCGGAGGCATCGAGCCGGCGCGGGGCCTCATCCTGGCCGCCCTGGAGAGCGGTGCCAGCGTCGTCACCGCCAACAAGGCGCTGCTCGCGGAGGACGGCGCCACGCTGTTCGCAGCGGCGGAGAAGGCGGGGCGCGACCTGTACTTCGAGGCGGCTGTGGCGGGTGCCATCCCGATCCTGCGGCCGTTGCGGGAGTCGCTGGCCGGTGACCGGGTGCGCCGGGTGCTCGGCATCGTCAACGGCACCACGAACTTCATCCTCGACAAGATGGACTCCTCCGGCGCCGGCTTCGCCGAGGCCCTGGAGGAGGCCCAGGCGCTCGGGTACGCCGAGGCCGACCCGACCGCCGACGTGGAGGGTTTCGACGCCGCGGCCAAGGCGGCGATCCTGGCCAGCCTCGCCTTCCACACCCGGGTCTCCGCCGCCGACGTCTACCGGGAGGGCATCTCCGACGTGAGCGCGGCCGACGTCGCCTCGGCCCAGGAGATGGGCTGCGTGGTCAAGCTGCTCGCGATCTGCGACCTCACCTCGGGACCCGACGGTCCGGCGGTGTCGGCGCGCGTGCACCCGGCGATGATCCCGCGCAGCCACCCGCTGGCCAGCGTCCGCGAGGCGTACAACGCGGTGTTCGTCGAGAGCGACGCGGCCGGCCAGCTGATGTTCTACGGTCCGGGGGCCGGTGGCGCACCGACGGCGTCGGCGGTGCTCGGCGACCTGGTCACGGTGGCCCGCAACCGGCTCGACGACGTCACGGGGGCGGGGGAGTCGGCCTACGCCGAGCTGGCAGTCATGCCGATCGGCCAGGCGGAGACGCGCTACCACGTGGCGATCGACGTCGACGACCGGGCCGGTGTCCTGGCTGCGGTCGCGCAGGCGTTCGCCGAGCACGACGTGTCGATCCAGACGGTGCGCCAGGAGGGGCGCGGCGACGACGCGCAGCTGGTCGTCGTGTCGCACCGGGCCGCCGACGAGGCGCTGTCGGCCACCGTCGAGGCGCTGCGCAGGATGCCGGAGGTACGCGACGTCTCCTCCGTCATGCGGGTGGAGGCGGAGAGCGAATGACCGCCGGATCGGAGACCCGGACAGCAGCGGGCGGCGGCAGCGCCGCGCGGCCCCCGCAGGCGCACCAGTGGCGCGGCGTCATCGAGGAGTACCGCGGCTGGCTGCCGCTGCCCGACGGCACCCCGACGTACACCCTGCGCGAGGGCGGGACCCCGCTGGTGGACAGCCCGTGGCTGTCGGAGGTCACCGGGGCGCAGGTGTGGATCAAGGTGGAGGGCAGCAACCCCACCGGGTCCTTCAAGGACCGCGGCATGACGGTGGCCCTCTCCGTCGCGGTGGGGCAGGGCGCCGAGGCGGTGGTGTGCGCCTCGACCGGCAACACGAGCGCCTCCATGGCGGCCTACGCCGCGCGCGCCAAGGTGAAGCCGTTGGTGCTCGTGCCGCAGGGCAAGATCGCGGCGGGCAAGCTCGCCCAGGCGATCGTGCACGGTGCGCAGGTCATCATGGTCCGCGGGAACTTCGACGACTGCCTGCGGATCTCCCGCGAGCTCGCCGAGCACTACCCGGTGGCCCTGGTGAACTCCGTCAACCCGTTCCGTCTCGAGGGCCAGAAGACGGCCGCCTTCGAGATCGTCGACTTCCTCGGCGACGCCCCCGACGTCCACGTGCTGCCGGTCGGCAACGCCGGCAACATCTCGGCGTACTGGAAGGGTTACGTGGAGTACGCCGACGCCGGCATGAGCTCCCGCAAGCCGCAGATGCTGGGCTGGCAGGCCGCCGGAGCCGCACCCCTGGTGGCCGGGGCGCCGGTGCTCGCTCCGGAGACCGTCGCCTCGGCCATCCGGATCGGGAACCCGGCGTCGTGGCACCTGGCGGTGGCGGCGGCCGAGGACTCGGGTGGACGGTTCGGTGCCGTCACCGACGAGGAGATCCTCCAGGCGCAGCGCCGGCTGGCTGCATCGGAGGGCATCTTCGTGGAGCCGGGCTCCGCGGCCAGCGTGGCGGGGCTGCTCAAGGACGTCGCCGCCGGGGTGGACTTCCGGGGCCGCACCATGGTGGTGACGGTCACCGGGCACGGACTCAAGGACATCGACACCGCACTCTCGACGTTCACCGGGTTGGTCGACACCGTGGTGGAGGCCGACGTCGCGGCCGCGGCCGAGGCCGCGGGGCTCGCCTGACGATGGCGAGCACCGGTGGCCTGGTCAGCGGGCCGGTCCGCGTCCGGGTCCCGGCGACCAGCGCCAACCTCGGCCCCGGCTACGACACGTTGGGCATCGCCCTCGGACTGCACGACGTGGTCACGCTCGAGGTGACGGACCCGGAGGGTCCCGGTGTGGTCATCGAGTGCTCCGGGGAGGGTGCCGACGCGGTCCCGCGCGACAGCACGCACCTGGTGCACCAGGCGGTGGCCCGCGGCTTCGCGGCGATGGGTGTGCCGCTGCCCGGGCTACGCCTCTGCTGCGACAACGCCATCCCGCACGGACGCGGTCTCGGCTCCTCCTCGGCCGCGATCGTCGCCGGGCTGGCCGGGGCACGCGGGCTGGTGGCCGGGGGCGCCGACCGGTTCCCCGACGACGCCCTGTTCGGGGTCGCCGCCGAGATGGAGGGCCACCCCGACAACGTCGCCCCCGCGGTCTACGGCGGGTTCACGATCGCGTACGGCGGGGTGGGCGACCCCGGCGGGTCGCAGGCGGTGCGCCTCGACGTCGATCCCGACGTGTCGTTCGTGGTGCTGGTGCCCCCGACGCCGGTGGAGACCAAGGTGGCCCGGGGTCTGCTTCCCGAGCAGGTGCCGCACGCCGACGCCGCCCGCAACGCCGGCCGGGCCGCCCTGCTCGTCGCGGCGCTGACCGGCCGGTCGGACCGGCTCCTCGCCGCGACGGAGGACCGGCTGCACCAGCAGTACCGTGCGGAGGCGATGCCCGAGTCGTGGTCGCTGGTGCAGGCGCTGCGCGCGGACGGGCACGCGGCGGTGGTCTCCGGGGCGGGGCCGACCGTCCTCGCGATGCTCCCGCCGCGGGCGGTCGCCGAGGTGCTCGCGTGCCGGCCGGACGGCTGGCGCGCGCTTCAGCTGCCGGTCGACCCGTCCGGTGTGCGGGTCGGCTGACCGCACCTGCTGACCGGCGCGGTGAAGGGACGTGGACGCCGTTCGGTGAAGGCGCGGCGACCGGTCGACGAGGTGCTAGGGTGGTTCTGCGCTTGGGACGCGACTGATGCCGTCCACACCGACGCTGGCACCCCAGTCGTCTGCAGGCGTCTCTCCTCTCCGAAGCTCCGACCGCCCGGCATCCGGTGTCCTCGCCTGACCGGTGGGAGCTTCGCAGAACACCACCTTGATCAGGGCCGTCGGCCGCGCGCCGACCGAGCCTCGACGTGGGAAGGACTCACGTGTCGGATACAGCCGAAACCGTCCGCGGCGCCACCACGGACGCGCCCGCGGCCTCCTCGGGCCGCTCGTCCGGCGGCCTGAGCAGCAAGCTGCTGCCGGAGCTGAAGCAGATCGCCGGAGGTCTCGGCATCAAGGGCGCGGGCAGCATGAAGAAGGCCCAGCTCGTCGAGGCGATCCGCGCTGCCCAGTCCGGGGGCCAGTCCGGGGGCCAGGCGGAGGCGCAGAAGCCGCCGGCGAAGGAGCAGCGGGACCGCTCGCGGGAGACGCAGAGCTCCGGAGAAGCCGCGGCGAAGCGGCAGAGCGACGCCGAGGAGCGTCGCGACGGTCCGTCCGAGGAGCGCCGCGCCGACGACCGGCGCGACGGCCAGTCGGAGAGCCGGCAGCAGGGCAACCAGCAGCAGGGCAACCAGCAGCAGGAGAGCCACCAGTCCCGGGGCGGTCAGCAGCGGTCGCAGCAGGGAAACCAGAACCAGCAGAACCAGAACCACCAGAACCAGCAGAACCAGCAGAACCAGCAGAACCAGAACCAGCAGAACCAGCAGAACCAGCAGAACCGGGGCGGCGACGACGACAGCGGGAGCTCGAACCGGCGACGTCGCCGGCGCGGACGGGACCGCGGCGCGCAGTCGGGTCAGACCAGCTACCGGGACCGGCGCCCGCCGCAGGACATCGAGGTCGAGGTCACCGAGGACGACGTGCTCGTCCCGGTGGCGGGGATCGTGGACATCCTGGACAACTACGCGTTCGTCCGGACCAGCGGCTACCTCCCCGGGCCGAACGACGTCTACGTGTCGCTGTCGATGGTGCGGAAGTACGGCCTGCGCAAAGGGGACGCCGTCACCGGCGCGGTGCGCCAGGCCAAGGAGGGTGAGCGCAAGGAGAAGTTCAACCCGCTGGTGCGGCTGGAGACGGTGAACGGCGGCGACGTGGACGCGGCCAGGGACCGCGTCGACTTCAACAAGCTCACCCCGCTCTACGCCTCGGAGCGGCTCCGCCTCGAGACGGAGCCCACGAACCTGATCGGCCGGGTCATCGACATCGCCGCCCCGATCGGCAAGGGCCAGCGCGGGCTCATCGTGTCGCCGCCGAAGGCCGGCAAGACGATGATCCTGCAGTCGATCGCGAACTCGATCACCACGAACAACCCCGAGTGCCACCTGATGATCGTCTTGGTGGACGAGCGGCCGGAGGAGGTGACCGACTTCCAGCGAACGGTGAAGGGGGAGGTCATCTCGTCGACCTTCGACCGGCCCGCGGTCGACCACACGACGGTGGCGGAGCTGGCCATCGAGCGGGCCAAGCGGCTCGTCGAGCTCGGCCACGACGTCGTCGTCCTGCTCGACGGCATCACTCGCCTCGGTCGCGCGTACAACCTCGCTGCGCCGGCCAGTGGCCGGATCCTCTCCGGAGGCGTCGATTCCAGCGCGCTCTACCCGCCGAAGCGCTTCTTCGGCGCAGCGCGCAACATCGAGGACGGCGGGTCCCTGACCATCCTCGCCACCGCGCTCATCGAGACCGGTTCGAAGATGGACGAGGTGATCTTCGAGGAGTTCAAGGGCACCGGCAACATGGAGCTGCGGCTGCGGCGCGAGTTCGCCGACAAGCGCATCTTCCCGGCGATCGACGCGGTGCAGTCCGGCACCCGTCGCGAAGAGCTGCTGATGAGCCGGGAGGAGCTGGCCATCGTGTGGAAGCTCCGGCGTGTCCTGTCCGGCCTGGAGGGCCAGCAGGCGCTCGAGCTGCTCCTGGAGCGGCTGCGCAAGTCGCAGAGCAACATCGAGTTCCTCATGCAGGTTCAGAAGACAACTCCCGGTTCCAACGGCGACGACTGATTTTCTGCCCTATCCTCGCTTTCAGGACGTGTGGGACGTCCAGCAAGCAGTTCGAGGGAGCCGCGGCCACCTGTGCGCGCGGTTGGGAGGGCAGATGGCGAAGATCCTCATCGCGGAGGACGACTCCGACCTGCGTCTGCTCGTCTCCCTCAAGCTCGAGAGCGCCGGGCACCAGGTGGTGAGTGTCGAGGACGGCTCGTCGGCGGCGCACCACTGCCGTGCCATGCGCCCCGACCTGGTCATCCTCGACCTGATGATGCCCGGCATGAGCGGATTGGAGGTCTGCCGCTTCATCCGCGCCGATGCCGAGCTGAGCAGCACGCCGGTGATCCTGCTGACCGCACGCGCCCAGGCGGCTGACGTGGAGGCCGGCAAGGCGGCCGGCGTCGACGAGTACCTCACCAAGCCCTTCAGCCCCCGGGAGCTGGCCGGCCGGGTGGACACGCTGCTGGGCGCCAGCCGCTGAGGGTCCGGCAGGAGCGATGAACATCCACGCCTGGCTGACGCGACTCGAGAGCGGTCCCCTGCGCCGCCACTACGGCGTGTTCCTGAGCCTCATCATCGGCGGCCTCCTCGTGACGGCGGCAGGCAGCGCCGCGACGGTCGTCTGGGCCTCCTCGGTGGTGCGCTCCCAGGCCGAGGACGTCGCCGCGATGCAGACCGCGAACCGCATCCTCATGCAGGACGTCACGGAGGCGTACTTCGGTCTCCACCAGGCGGGCACCTTGAAGCCTGCGGAGAGCAGGATCATGTACGAGGGGATGGTCGCTCAGCTCCCCGATGACCGGACCTCGCTCAGGGAGCTGACCGACGCCGGGACGCCGCTACGCAAGGCGGTCGAACGACAGGAGGCTGCTCTCTCGGCCTGGCAGCGGGAGTACGCCGACCCGCTCACGGGCGGCGCCTTCACCGAGCACGAGCAGGCGTCGCTGGCCGATCAGGGCGTCGCCCTGTTCGACGCCATCCGGAGCGCCAACGAGGTCGTCGGCAAGCGGATCGACGCGATGGCCGCGGAGAGCCGGGACAGCACCCGGACGGTGCTGCTGGTGGCGCTGAGCGTCGTGACCCTGCTGCCCATCCTCATCGTGGGCGGCGTGGTCCACATCGGCGGGCGCCTGACGCGGTCGGTGGTGAACCCTCTGGGTCACATCACCGGCGTCCTGGAGAGACTGCGGGCCGGCCAGGAGGACGCCCGCGCCGTCGTCGCGGGACCGATGGAGGTACGGCAGATCGCGGCCGGTCTGAACCTGCTCACCGAGGAGAACCTCCGGGCCAGCGAGGTGGAGGCGGACGTGCTCCGCCAGCTCCAGACGATCGACCGGGTGCGGACCGACCTCGTCTCGACGGTCTCCCACGAGCTGCGGACGCCGCTGGCCAGCATCAAGGGCTACCTCGAGCTGCTCCAGGACGAGCTGCTGGACACCATGACCCCTCAGCAGTCCTCGATGGTGGGCGCGATGCGCCGCAACCTCGAGCGGCTCAACGAGCTCATCGCGAACCTCCTGGCCCTGTCCCGGGCGGAGGAGACCGAGCTCGAGGTGGAGCCGGTCGACCTGCGCGGGGTGGCGACCGAGGTCGCCGCCGACCTCCGGCTGACCGCCGCCAGCCGCGACGTCGGTCTCAGGACGCTGCACTCGGCTGAGCCCGTGGTGGTGCTCGGCGACCGCAGCCAGCTGATCCGAGCGGTGCAGAACCTCATGAGCAACGCCGTCAAGTTCAGCCGCCCGGGCGGAGCCGTCCAGCTGCGGGTCGCCCAGGTGGACGGGGACGCGGTGCTGGAGGTCATCGACGAAGGCATCGGCATCCCGGCGGGCGACCTCCCGGGGCTGGGCTCTCGTTTCTACCGGGCCTCCAACGCCGTACGGGCCGAGATCGCCGGCACGGGGCTGGGGCTGCGCATCGTGCAGACGATCCTTGACCGCCACGCCGGGACGCTGTCGGTGGACTCCGTGGAGGGGGAGGGCACGACCTTCACGGCCAAGCTGCCGACCCACACCGGGGTGCCCGAGGCTCCGGCGACGCTGGTCGACGTTCCGCCGTTCGAGGACGCGGTCCTCAGCGACTGACCCAGCCGGCGGCGACCGGGGCGCCCGCGACCAGCCGCCGGGACTAATTCGCCTGTGCCTGGTGTTGTTTGGCAGACTGGATCCTTGGTTCCGGTTCACGTTCGCAGCCAGGCGGGCGACCCGGCGACCGACATGAGAGGACATGATGAAGAAGGACATCCACCCTGCTTACGTGGAGACCGAGGTGACCTGCACCTGCGGCAACACGTTCACCACGCGCAGCACCGCGACCAGCGGCTCCATCCACGCCGACGTCTGCTCGGCTTGCCACCCCTTCTACACCGGCAAGCAGAAGATCCTCGACACCGGCGGTCGCGTCGCGCGCTTCGAGGCCCGCTACGCGAAGGCCAAGGCCGGCAAGGGCGCCGACAAGAAGTAGTCGTACTCAGGAACGCCGGTCCTGCCTTCGGCGGGACCGGCGTCGCCCTGTCCTGAGCCGTCCGTAGAGGTGCTGCCAGCCCGTCGAGAGGAGCGTGGGCCCGTGTTCGAGGCCGTCGAGGGGCTCGCCGAGGAGCACGCCCGCCTCGAGACCCAGCTCGCCCAGCCGGGTCTGCACTCCGACCCTGCGCTGGCCAAGCGCCTCAACCAGCGGTACGCCGAGCTCGGGGCCGTCCTGCGCGCCTACCGCGAGTGGCAGCAGCTCGGCGACGACCTGGAGGCCGCGCGGGAGCTGTCCGCGGAGGACCCGTCGTTCGCCGACGAGGTGGCCGAGCTGGCAGCGCGGCTGGAGTCCGCCGAGGAGCGGCTGCGCCACCTGCTGGTGCCCAGGGACGCCGCCGACAGCAAGGACGCCCTCCTCGAGATCAAGTCGGGGGAGGGTGGCGAGGAATCGGCGCTGTTCGCCGGTGATCTGCTGCGGATGTACTCCCGCTTCGCCGAGCAGCGTGGGTGGCGCACCGAGGTGCTCGACGCCACGGAGTCCGGTCTGGGCGGCTACAAGTCGGTCACGGTGGCGGTGAAGGCGAAGGGGAACCCCGAGCCCGGCGAGGCGCCGTACGCGATGCTGAAGTTCGAGGGCGGCGTGCACCGCGTCCAACGGGTGCCGGTCACCGAGTCGCAGGGCAGGGTGCACACCTCCGCGGCGGGGGTGCTGGTCATGCCCGAGGCGGAGCCGGTCGACGTGACCGTGGACGAGAAGGACCTGCGCATCGACGTGTTCCGGTCCTCCGGGCCCGGAGGCCAGAGCGTCAACACCACAGACTCCGCCGTCCGGATCACCCACCTGCCGAGCGGTCTCGTGGTCAGCTGCCAGAACGAGAAGTCGCAGCTGCAGAACCGGGAGCAGGCCCTGCGCATCCTCCGCTCCCGGCTGCTGCAGGCCGCGCAGGACGCCGCGCAGTCCGAGGCCTCCGACGCGCGGCGGTCGCAGGTGCGCACCGTCGACCGGTCCGAGCGGATCCGCACCTACAACTTCCCGGAGAACCGGATCTCCGACCACCGCACCGGTTACAAGTCCTACAACCTCGACCACGTGCTCAACGGCGACCTTGCCGCCGTCATCGACTCCTGCGTGGCTGCGGATCTCGCTGCGCGGCTCGAGGCGCTCGAGTCGTGAGCACGTCGACCGCCGGCCGGCTCCTGCTCGACGCCGCCGCGCGGCTCGCCGGCGCCGGTGTCGCGTCGCCCGACTTCGATGCCGCCGAGCTGCTGGCGCACGTGCTCGGGGTGCGGCGTGCACAGCTGCGCCGCGACGTCCCGGTGCCCGACGCGGAGGCGGCGACCTTCGCACGGTTGGTGGCGCGGCGCGCCGACCGCGAGCCGTTGCAGCACCTGACCGGCCTGGTCGGCTTCCGCTACCTCGAGCTGTCCGTGGGACCCGGGGTGTTCGTCCCCCGTCCCGAGACCGAGGTGCTGGCCGGGTGGGCCGTCGACGTGGCACGGGTGGTGTCCGACCGGGGACATGAGCCGGTGGTGGTCGACCTGTGCACCGGCTCCGGGGCGATCGCCCTGTCGGTGGCGACCGAGGTGCCGCAGGCCCGGGTGCACGCCGTGGAGCTCGACCGGCAGGCGCACGCCTGGGCAGCACGCAACCTGGCCGGCTCCGGCGTCGACCTCCGGGAAGGCGACATGGCGGACGCGTTCCCGGAGCTGGCCGGTGCGGTCGACGTGGTCGTGGCCAACCCGCCGTACATCCCGCTCGAGGCCTACGAGTCGGTGGCGCCGGAGGCGCGCGACCACGACCCCGCGCTGGCGCTGTGGAGCGGTGACGACGGGCTGGACGCGCTGCGGGTCGTCGAGCGGGTCGCGGCGCGCCTGCTGAGGGCCGGCGGTCAGGTCGGGGCCGAGCACGCGGACGTCCAGGGGACGTCGGCGCCCGAGGTCTTCGGCAGGGCCGGGCGCTGGGCCGACGTGCGCGACCACCGCGACCTGGCGGGGCGGCCCCGGTTCGTGACGGCGCGGCTGGCGCAGGGGCCGGGCGGCACACCTGGGACACTGGCCGGATGAGCACCCGCTACGACATGTCGGTGGAGGCGGAGCGCGAGGAGGGCATCGCCGACGCCGGCCGCGCCGTCCAGCGTGGCCGGCTGGTCATCCTCCCGACCGACACCGTCTACGGCGTCGGAGCCGACGCGTTCAGTCCGCAGGCCGTCCAGCGGCTCCTCAACGCCAAGGGGCGGGGGCGGCAGATGCCGCCACCTGTGCTGGTGTCGGCGAAGACGACCCTGGAGGCGCTCGCCGTGGGGGTGCCCGACTGGGCACGGGCCCTGGTGGACGCGTTCTGGCCCGGTCCGCTCACGCTCGTCCTCCGGCAGCAGCCCAGCCTGCAGTGGGACCTCGGGGAGACGCGGGGCACGGTCGCGGTCCGGATGCCCGACCACGAGGTGGCCCTCGAGCTGCTGGCCCGCACCGGCCCGCTGGCCGTCAGCAGCGCCAATCGCACCGGCCTGCCGGCGGCGACCGGCGCCGACGACGCCGAGGCCATGCTGGGCGAGCTGGTCCGGGTCATCCTCGACGCGGGCCCGACGCCGGGCCCCGTCCCCTCGACCATCGTCGACTGCACCGGAGAGCAGGGTCGCATCCTCCGGCTCGGTGTGCTCGAGGTCGACCGGCTCGACGAGGTCGTCCGTCCGCTGGGCGCCGAGATCGTCGACGAAGGCTGACCGGCTGATGAGCGGAGGCAGGACACCGGCGTGCGTGAGTACCTGACGGTCTTCCTCGTCGCGGTCACCGTCACCTACCTGCTGGCGGTGCTCGCGCGCGAGGTCGCGCTCCGCTTCGGTGCCGTGGCCCACGTGCGCGACCGCGACGTCCACGCCGAGCCGATCCCCTACTTCGGCGGCATCGCGATGTACGGCGGTCTCGTCGCCGCCTACCTGGTGGCGCGTCACCTGCCCTTCCTGTCCCGGGCGGGGGAGCAGGTGCTCGCGGACGCCGGTGTCGTGCTGGCCGCCGGGGGCATGGTGTGCGCCCTGGGCGTGCTCGACGACCTCTTCGAGCTCGATGCGCTGACCAAGTTCGGCGGGCAGGTCCTGGCCGCCGGCTTCCTGGTCTACAACGGCGTGCAGTTCTACTACATCTGGCTGCCCGGCAACGAGGTGCTGACCCTGGACATCTCCCAGGCGGCGCTCGCCACGGTCTTCCTGGTGGTGGCCACGATCAACGCGGTGAACTTCATCGACGGGCTCGACGGGCTCGCCGCCGGCGTCATCGGGCTGGGCGCCGCGGGATTCTTCCTCTTCTCCTACCGGCTGGCCGCGGTGAACGGCGAGTCCTTGGCGATCACGGCCGCACTGCTGTGCGCGGCGCTGGCCGGTTCGTGCGTGGGGTTCGTCTTCCACAACTTCCACCCGGCCCGGATCTTCATGGGCGACAGCGGGTCGATGCTGATCGGGATGGTGCTGGCCGGTTCGGCGCTCACCCTGACCGGCACGTTCCCGGCGGTCGATCTCGCCCAGTCCGGGGCCGGCGGCAGCACCAGCCTGCTGCCGGTGCTCCTGCCGCTGCTGCTGCCGATCTCGATCCTCATCGTGCCCCTCGCCGACCTGGTCCTCGCCGTGGTCCGCCGGACGATGAAGGGACAGTCACCGTTCGCCCCGGACAAGCAGCACCTGCACCACCGGCTGCTGGAGTACGGCCACTCGCACCGGCGGGCCGTGCTGGTGATGTGGCTGTGGGCCGCGCTCATCGCGCTGGGCGGGGTCGCGGTCAGCCTCTACCAGGGCAGGGTGGTGATGATCGCGCTCCTGGCGTGGTTCGCGATGACCGTGCTGCTCACGTTCGTCGTACCCCGCGTCGAGACGCCGACCTGGGCGCAGGTCGAGGGCCGGGCCGAAGGCGGGCCGGACGAGGATGCCGTGCTGCCCGAGTCCTGACCGGCGGGAGCCTGGATCGTTCGAATTGGGGCTCCCCGGGACCTTGTGCTAATTTTCACAAGCGCAAGCGACCACCCCGCCCGCCAGTAGAAACGGCCGCCTCCCATGACGACCGCAACCCCTCGGCACCACCCCTCCGTGAGGGTGCCGGGCCTGGTGCCGGCGCTTCTGGTCACCGGTGTGCTCGCCGCGCTGGCGAGCCTGGTGGCCGCCCTCGTCGCGGGGCTGCCGCAGGTCCTCGGCGCCCTCGTCGGCGCCGGCCTGGTGTGGGCCTTCTTCCTCTTCGGCGCGGTCAGCGTGGGGCTGGTGTCGGCCTACGCGCCGGGCGCCTCCCTGCTCGTCGCGCTGGTGACCTACACCTTGCAGGTGGTCCTGCTGGCCGTCGCGTTCGTGGCGGTGGAGCGACTCGCGGGTCCCTCGGGGGCGGTCGACGTCTCGTGGGTCGCGGTCATGGTGATCCTCGGCACGGTGGGATGGATGGCCGCGCTCGTGCGGGCGTCCGTGCGGGAGGTCCGCGGATGAAGTGGGACCGGTCGGGCTGCTATTGTCCGGGGCGCGATGAGTCAGCAGAGTCCGCCTCCTGCGTCTCCGAGCGATCGCCCTTCCGGGGACCCGTGGCAGGCGTTCGGGTACATCGTCTCCGGAGTCGTGGTCTACGGCGTCCTGGGCTGGCTCGCGGATCGGTGGTTGGGGACGACCTTCCTGGTGGGCATCGGGATCGTCCTGGGGGCTGCCCTGGGCATCTACCTGACCATCGTTCGATTCACCCGCGCGGACAAGCGCGGACCGACGGACTAGGAGCACGAGTGCAGGATTGGCGGGAGATCCGGTGAGTCTGTTGACGACGTCGATGGTCCGTGGCGAGGGCTTCACCCCTCCGGGGCCGGGGGACTTCAACTACCCGGCGCTGGGTTCCGACAAGACCTTCGAGTTCCTCGGCCAGACCTTCTACTTCGGGGTCACCAAGCCGCTGCTGCAGCTGGTGCTCACCGCCGTCGTCGTGTTCGTGCTGTTCCGGCTGGCGTCGAGGAACGCCTCGATGGTCCCCGGACGCCTCCAGTTCGCTGGCGAGGCCGCCTACGGCTTCGTCCGCAACACCCTCGGCCGGGACGTCATCGGCAGCCAGGACTTCATGCGGTTCGTGCCGCTGCTGTTCACGATGTTCTTCTTCATCCTCGCCAACAACCTGCTCGCGACCGTGCCGTTCCTGCAGTTCCCGACCTTCTCGAGGATCGGGTTCCCGCTGGCGCTGGCCGCGCTGTCGTGGTTCGTCTACAACGGGGCCGGGATCGCGCGGCACGGCTTCGGCGGCTACCTCAAGCTGCAGACCATGCCGTCGGGCGTGCCGGCCGCGATGCTGATCCTGCTGGTGCCGCTGGAGTTCTTCTCCAACATCATCGTGCGGCCGTTCACGCTGGCGCTCCGACTGTTCGCCAACATGTTCGCCGGCCACCTGCTCCTCATCCTCTTCGCGCTCGGCGGCGAGTACATGCTGCTGCACGGGGCGGGTCTGGTGAAGCCGGTCGGAGTCCTGACCTGGCTGCTCTTCCTGCTGATCGCCGGCCTGGAGCTGCTGGTGCAGTTCCTCCAGGCGTTCATCTTCACGATCCTGACGTCGCTCTACATCTCCGGTGCGGTCGCCGAGGAGCACTGACCCGCACCCCCCCCTGAACCCGCTTCACCCGATGTTGCTCAACCAACCGAAAGGAAGATTGCCGTGGACGGCAACCTCAACATGATCGGCTACGGCCTGGCTGCCATCGGCCCCGGTGTCGGTATCGGTCTGATCTTCGCCGCGTACATCCAGGGCGTGGCCCGCCAGCCCGAGGCCCAGGGTCGCCTCCAGACGATCGCCTTCATCGGCTTCGCGCTGGCTGAGGCGCTGGCCATCATCGGTATCGGCCTCGCGTTCGCGCTCTGACCTCCCACTGATCCGAAGGACCGCTGATGTTGCAGTCGATCGTCCGTCTCGCCCAGGAGGGCGGTGAGGAATCCATCAACCCGCTGATTCCGCACCCGGTCGAGATCGTCCTGTCCCTCGTCGTGTTCGGGCTGCTCTACTGGGCCGTCGCGAGGTGGGTGGTCCCCAACTTCGAGAAGACGTTCACCGAGCGGACGAACGCGATCGAGGGCGGGCTCAAGGCGGCCGAGACCAAGCAGGCGGAGGCCGACGCCAAGCTCGCCGAGCTCGACCGGCAGCTGAGCGAGGCGCGGCACGAGGCCGCCCGCATCCGTGAGGACGCCCGCGAGCAGGGGGCCGCGATCATCGCGGAGATGCGCGAGCAGGCGCAGTCGGAGGCCAGCCGGATCGTCGAGCACGGCAAGACGCAGATCGAGGCGGAGCGCCAGCAGGCGGTGGCCTCGCTCCGCTCGGAGGTCGGCGCGCTGGCCACCGGCCTGGCAGGGCGCATCGTCGGTGAGTCGCTGGAGGACGAGGCCCGCCAGAGCCGCGTCGTCGAGCGGTTCCTCGCCGAGCTCTCCACCGCCGACGCCGGCGCGAACGGCTCGGCCAACGGGAGCGGGGCGCGCTGATGCCCGGCATCATGAGGGGCGCCTCCGCGGAGTCGCAGGAGGTCCTCGTCGAGCGGCTGGACACCGCTGTCGACGAGGGCGCCGACGGCTTCCGGGTCGCCGACGACCTCTTCGCGATGTCGGAGGTCCTGGCCACCCAGCCCAGCCTGCGGCGACTCCTCACCGACGTCTCGCGCGCCGCGGAGGCCAAGGCGGGCCTGGTGCGCGAGCTGTTCGGCGGCAAGGTCGACGACGCGTCCCTCGAGCTGGTCTCGAGCGCGGTGAGCCGCCGGTGGGCCGCAACCCGCGACCTCGGCGACACCCTCGAGCACCTCGGCGTGATCGCGGTCGTCAAGGCCGCCGAGCACGCCGACGAGGCCGACCGGCTGGAGGAGGAGCTGTTCGCCTTCGGCCAGCTGGTCACCGGCAGCCCCGACCTGCGCGACGCGCTCTCGGACCCGGCCCGGTCGGCCGAGGACAAGCAGGGGCTGCTGCAGGGTCTGCTCGAGGGCAAGGTGACCCGCGGCACGATGCGGCTCGCCCAGCAGTCGACCGGCGGCTCGCACCGCACGGTCACGGTGGCGCTCGAGGCCTACCAGGACCTCGCCGCTGCGCACCGCCGCCGCCTGGTGGCCCTGGTGACGGTGGCCCGCCCTCTCGGTGACGACGAGGCCGGGCGCCTCGCCGACGCGCTGAGCCAGCAGTACGACCGTCCGGTGCACCTCAACACGGTGGTGGACCCGGACGTCATCGGTGGTGTCCGCGTCGAGATCGGTGACGACGTCATCGACGGCACGGTCGCCAGCCGTCTCGACGAGGCCCGCCGCAGGCTGGCCGGCTGACCCGGCGCCCCGGCCGGGGGCGTCACCCCAGAGTTTCCACTCAAGACGAAGAGAGCAGGAAAAGACATGACGGAGCTTTCGATCCGTCCGGAGGAGATCCGGGACGCGCTGCAGCGCTTCGTGAGCGACTACCAGCCCGACGCCGCGAGCCGTGAGGAGGTCGGCACCGTCGCAGAGGCCGGCGACGGCATCGCACGGGTCACCGGGCTGCCCTCGGCGATGGCCAACGAGCTGCTCGAGTTCGAGGACGGCACGCTGGGCCTGGCGCTGAACCTCGACACCCGCGAGATCGGCGTGGTCATCCTCGGTGACTTCCAGGGCATCGAGGAGGGTCAGACCGTCCGCCGGACCGGCGAGATCCTCTCGGTCCCCGTGGGCGACGGCTACCTCGGCCGCGTCGTGGACCCGCTCGGCAAGCCGATCGACGGCATGGGCGACATCGAGACCGACGGCCGCCGGCCGCTCGAGGTCCAGGCCGCGACGGTGGTGCAGCGCAAGTCGGTGCACGAGCCGCTCGCCACCGGCATCAAGGCGATCGACTCCATGACCCCGATCGGCCGGGGTCAGCGGCAGCTCATCATCGGCGACCGGCAGACCGGCAAGTCGACGATCCTGCTCGACACGATCATCAACCAGAAGCAGAACTGGGAGTCCGGTGACCCGGACAAGCAGGTGCGCTGCATCTACGTCGCCATCGGGCAGAAGGGCTCCACCATCGCCGCGGTCCGCGGCGCCCTGGAGGAGGCGGGCGCGATGGACTACACGACCATCGTCGCGTCCCCGGCGTCTGACAGCGCCGGCTTCAAGTACCTCGCGCCGTACACCGGCTCGGCCATCGGCCAGCACTGGATGTACGACGGCAAGCACGTGCTGATCATCTTCGACGACCTCACCAAGCAGGCCGAGGCGTACCGCGCGGTGTCCCTGCTGCTGCGCCGTCCGCCGGGCCGCGAGGCGTACCCCGGTGACGTCTTCTACCTGCACAGCCGCCTGCTCGAGCGCTGCGCCAAGCTGTCCGACGACCTCGGCGCCGGCTCGATGACGGGTCTGCCGGTCATCGAGACCAAGGCCAACGACGTGTCGGCGTACATCCCGACCAACGTCATCTCGATCACCGACGGCCAGATCTTCTTGCAGTCGGACCTGTTCAACGCCAACCAGCGCCCGGCGATCGACGTGGGCATCTCGGTGTCCCGCGTCGGCGGTGCCGCGATGACGAAGGCGATGAAGAAGGTCACCGGGTCGCTGAAGGTCGACCTGGCGCAGTTCCGCGCGATGGAGGCGTTCGCGATGTTCGCCTCCGACCTCGACGCGGCGTCGCGCCAGCAGCTCGACCGTGGTCAGCGGCTGATGGCCCTGCTCAAGCAGCCGGCCTACTCGCCGTACCCGCTGGAGGACATGACGGTCTCGCTGTGGGCGGGCACGTCCGGCAAGCTCGACGCGGTCCCGGCCGACGACGTGCTGCGGTTCGAGCGGGAGTTCCTCGACTACCTGCGTCGCTCCGAGGCGGGCATCCTCGACTCCATCCGGGAGAGCCGGGACTTCAGCGACGACACTGCGGCGGCGCTCGAGAAGGCGTTCGACTCCTTCGCCGACCAGTTCGAGACGTCCGACGGCGGCTCGATCAAGGCCGGTCACGAGGAGCACGAGGCGCTCGAGGACGAGGACGTCGAGCAGGAGCAGATCGTCAAGCAGAAGCGAGGCTGACGATGGCCGTATCGCTGCGTGAGTACCGCGCCCGGATCCGCTCGGTCGAGTCGACCAAGAAGATCACCCGGGCCATGGAGCTCATTGCTGCGTCGCGCATCATCAAGGCGCAGCAGCGAGCCCAGGCGGCGGCGCCGTACGCCCGGGAGCTGACGCGTGCGGTCTCGGCCCTCGTGACCTACGCGAACGTCGACCACCCGCTGACGACGGAGACCAGCGAGTCCAACGCGGCTGCGGTCCTCATCGTCACCAGCGACCGCGGCCTGGCCGGTGCCTACTCCTCGAGCGTCCTCAAGGAGGCCGAGCGCCTCATCGAGAAGCTCAAGGAGGAGGGCAAGGACGTCAAGGTCTACGTCTCCGGCCGCAAGGGCGTCACCTACTTCAACTTCCGTCGCCGGGAGATGGAGGACTCCTGGACCGGCCACTCCGACCAGCCCACCTACGAGGTGGCCGCGGAGATGGGCGGGGCGCTCATCGAGCAGTTCCTCACCGAGGAGACCGGCGTGGACGAGGTCCACGTCGTCTACACCCGGTTCCGCTCGATGCTGACCCAGGAGCCGACCGCCGTACGGCTGCTGCCGCTGGAGGTCGTCGAGGGGGAGGAGCGTCCCGCGGAGGACGAGGTGCTGCCGCTCTACGAGTTCGAGCCCAGCCCGGTCGAGGTCCTCGACGCGCTGCTGCCGCGCTACGTGCAGTCGCGGATCTACTTCGCGCTGCTCCAGGCGGCCGCCTCCGAGCTGGCCGCCCGTCAGCGGGCGATGAAGTCGGCGACGGACAACGCGACCGAGCTGATCAAGAAGTACACCCGAATCGCCAACCAGGCCCGCCAGGCCGGGATCACCCAGGAAATCAGCGAGATCGTCGGTGGCGTGAACGCCCTCGCCGACGCCAACGCCGGCAGCGACTGACACCAGTGACGGAGAAGTGAGAGACATGACTGCCACCATCGAAGAGACCAACACCGAGACCAGCGGCACGGTCGGCCGGATCGCCCGGGTCATCGGGCCCGTGGTCGACGTCGAGTTCCCCGTGGACTCGATGCCGGAGATCTACAACGCTCTCAAGGTGGACCTCACCCTGGGTGACGAGACCACGACCATCACCCTCGAGGTCGCCCAGCACATCGGCGACGGGATGGTCCGCGCCATCTCGATGAAGCCCACCGACGGCCTGGTCCGCGGTGCGCGCGTCACCGACACCGGCGACCCGATCATGGTCCCCGTGGGTGACGTGACCAAGGGTCACGTCTTCAACGCCACCGGCGACTGCCTCAACCTGGAGCCGGACGAGAAGCTCGAGGTCACGGAGCGGTGGGGCATCCACCGCAAGGCTCCGGCGTTCGACCAGCTCGAGTCGAAGACCGAGATGTTCCAGACCGGCATCAAGGTCATCGACCTGCTCACCCCCTACGTCACCGGTGGGAAGATCGGCCTCTTCGGCGGTGCCGGTGTGGGCAAGACCGTGCTGATCCAGGAGATGATCGCCCGGGTCGCGAAGGACCACGGTGGTGTGTCGGTGTTCGCCGGTGTGGGCGAGCGGACGCGTGAGGGCAACGACCTGATCGCGGAGATGACCGAGGCCGGCGTCATCGGCCAGACCGCGCTCGTGTTCGGCCAGATGGACGAGCCGCCGGGCACCCGGCTGCGGGTCGCGCTGTCCGCGCTGACGATGGCGGAGTACTTCCGAGACGTGCAGGGCCAGGACGTGCTGCTGTTCATCGACAACATCTTCCGGTTCACCCAGGCCGGGTCCGAGGTCTCCACGCTGCTCGGCCGGATGCCGTCCGCGGTGGGCTACCAGCCGAACCTCGCCGACGAGATGGGCACGCTGCAGGAGCGCATCACCTCGACCAGAGGCCACTCGATCACCTCGATGCAGGCGATCTACGTGCCGGCCGACGACTACACCGACCCCGCGCCGGCCACCACCTTCGCCCACCTCGACGCGACCACCGAGCTGTCGCGCGAGATCGCCTCGCTCGGCATCTACCCGGCGGTGGACCCGCTGACGTCGACGTCGCGGATCCTGGACCCGCAGTACATCGGTCAGGCGCACTACGACACGGCGACCCGGGTCAAGCAGATCCTCCAGCGCAACAAGGAGCTGCAGGACATCATCGCGATCCTGGGTGTGGACGAGCTGTCCGAGGAGGACAAGATCATCGTGCACCGGGCCCGCCGGATCCAGCGGTTCCTGTCGCAGAACACCTACGTCGCCAAGCAGTTCACCGGCATCGAGGGCTCCACCGTCCCGATCGAGGACACCATCGAGGCGTTCAACAAGATCTCCGACGGTGAGTACGACCACGTCGCCGAGCAGGCGTTCTTCATGTGCGGTGGCCTCGACGACGTCGAGCGCAAGTGGGACGAGATCCAGAAGAGCCTGTCGTGAGCGACAAGACCATGCAGGTCGAGCTGGTCGCGGCCGACCGTCTCGTGTGGTCGGGCGAGGCCACCATGGTCCTCGCCCGCACCACCGAGGGTGACGTCGGCATCCTGCCCGACCACGCACCGATGCTGTCGCTCATGGTCCACGGGATGGTGGACGTCACCACCGCGGAGGGCGAGACCTGGGTGGCGGCGGTCAACGCGGGGTTCCTGTCCGTCGCCGGCAACCGGATCTCGATCCTGTCCGAGCAGGCGGAGATGAAGCACGACATCGACCTGGAGAAGGCGCGCCAGGACCTGCAACGCGCCGAGGCGGCGGGCGAGAACATCGACCAGCCCGCCGAGGCGGCCGCGCGGGCCTGGGCGGAGGCGCGGATCCGCGCAGCCGAGCGCGCGTCCTGACCGAGGCAGCCGGAGCTCGGGGGGAGGGGTTCGATGCCGTGGTGGCAGTGGCTCGTCGACTCGGTCGGAGTGCTGCTGCTGCTCGTCCTGCTCTACGGAGCGGGTCTGGTCGTACGCCGTCGCTGGATCACCCGGCACGGCGGCACCTTCGAGCTGAGCCACCGCGTGGGGCCGCGCAACGGTGAGCCGGCCACCGACAGCGGCCGCGGCTGGATCCTGGGGCTCGGGCGGTACTCCGGAGGGACGCTCGAGTTCTTCCGGATCTTCTCGCTGTCACCGCGCCCGCTGCAGGTCGTGAGCCGGGGCGACCTGAGCTACGACGGTCAGCGGGAGCCGAGCGCCGCCGAGGCGCTCTCCCTGTACTCCGGTCACGTGGTCGTGACCTGCCACAGCTCCAGGGCGCACTTCGAGCTGGCGATGGCACAGGACGCGGTCACCGGCTTCCTCTCCTGGCTCGAGGCTGCCCCGCCGGGCCGCGGGCCCCGGGCGCACTGAGCCGGGCTACCGGTCGCCGCCGGGCTTCCAGAGCACGTCGCCGCGCGAGCGGTTCGCGTGCCGGGCGAGGATGAACAGCAGGTCGCTCAGCCGGTTGAGGTACTTCACGGCCACCACGTTCATCGAGTCGGCGTGCACGGCGTACGCCGCCCAGGCTGCCCGCTCGGCGCGACGGGCGACGGTGCGGCACACGTGCAGCGCCGCGGCAGCCGGCGTGCCGCCGGGGAGGATGAACGACCGCAGCGACTCCAGGGGCTCGTTGTACCGGTCGCACCACGCCTCCAGGCGGTCGACGTACTCCGGCTCGACCCGAAGCGGGGGGTAGTCCGGTTCTGCCACCACCGGGGTCGACAGGTCGGCGCCCACGTCGAAGAGCTCGTTCTGCACCCGCGCGAGGACCTCGCGCACGTCGTCGTCGACCTCACCCACGGCCAGGGCCAGACCGATCTGGCTGTTCAGCTCGTCGACGTCGGCGTAGGCCTCCAGGCGCAGATCGGTCTTCGTCGTCTCGCTGTTGTCACCGAGGCGGGTCGTGCCGGCGTCACCGGTACGGGTGTAGATGCGCGTCAGGTTGACCATCGGCCCAGCGTGTCACAGGCAACCTCACGGGTCCCTCCTGCGTCATAGTAAAGAACGGGCAGAACGCCGGAGGCCCACGCCCCCGGCGTCTGCGGCACGCAGGGGATCGGGAGACGCACGTGGAGACAGGTCGGGCCTCGGACGCCATCGCGCTGGCCGGCCGCCTGGACGGCCGGTGCTCGGCCGAGGTGCGCGAAGCTCTGTACGACCACATCGAGCAGCACCAGGGCGAGGACGTCATCGTCGACCTGACCCGGGTCGAGTCGATCGACGTGACCGCGCTGCGGATGCTCGCGGCAGCGGCACTGCGCGTGGAGCGCGCCGGCCGCAAGGTGGTGCTGCGCGGCTGCTCGCCGGCGCTGCGCCGGGTGCTGGCGCACGGCGGCTGGCGCCGGTTGTTCCTGCTCGAGCGCAGCTCGGACTGACGGGCGCCCCGGGCGCCCCGGGCCGCCCTGTGACCGGTTCGGCGTGTTGAACACTTCACAAGGCGTTCTCGGGGCGACTCCGCGGCCATAGGGTTCGGCCTATGACGGACACCCCTGCCTCTGCGCCCGACTCAGCGAAGCGCCCGGCCGCCCAGCGCGACAAGCCGTGGGTGATGCGCACGTACGCCGGTCACAGCTCGGCGTCGGAGTCGAACGCGCTCTACCGACGCAACCTCGCGAAGGGGCAGACGGGCCTCTCCGTCGCCTTCGACCTGCCGACCCAGACCGGCTACGACCCCGACTCGGCGCTGTCCCGGGGCGAGGTCGGCAAGGTCGGGGTGCCGATCCCGCACCTGGGTGAGATGCGGAGGCTCTTCGACGAGATCCCGCTCACCGAGATGAACACCTCGATGACGATCAACGCCACCGCCATGTGGCTGCTGGCGCTCTACCAGGTCGTGGCCGAGGAGCAGGCCGGCGGGACCACGGACGAGGAGAAGGAGCGCGTCCACAACCAGCTCGCGGGGACGACGCAGAACGACATCATCAAGGAGTACCTCTCGCGCGGGACCTACGTGTTCCCGCCGGAGCACTCGCTGCGGCTGACCACCGACACCATCGCCTACACGGTCAACCACATCCCGAAGTGGAACCCGATCAACATCTGCAGCTATCACCTGCAGGAGGCCGGGGCCACCCCGGTGCAGGAGCTCGCCTACGCGCTGTGCACCGCGATGGCCGTGCTGGACTCGGTCCGCGACTCCGGTCAGATCTCGCCCGAGGACATGGGCAAGGTCGTCGGCCGCATGTCGTTCTTCGTCAACGCCGGCGTCCGCTTCGTCGAGGAGACCTGCAAGATGCGGGCCTTCGTGCAGCTGTGGGACGAGATCACCCGGGAGCGCTACGGCGTGACCGACGAGAAGATGCGGCGCTTCCGGTACGGCGTCCAGGTCAACTCCCTCGGGCTGACCGAGGCGCAGCCGGAGAACAACGTCCAGCGCATCGTGCTCGAGATGCTCGGTGTCACCCTGTCGAAGAACGCGCGCGCCCGCGCCGTACAGCTGCCGGCGTGGAACGAGGCACTCGGCCTGCCGCGGCCCTGGGACCAGCAGTGGTCGCTGCGGCTGCAGCAGGTGCTGGCCTTCGAGTCCGACCTGCTGGAGTACGACGACATCTTCGACGGCTCGCACGTCATCGAGGCCAAGGTCGCGGAGCTCGTCGAGGGCGCCCGCGCCGAGATCGACCGTGTCCAGGCGATGGGCGGGGCGATCGCCGCGGTGGAGTCCGGCTACATGAAGCAGGCGCTGGTCTCCGCCCACGCCGCCCGGCGCGGGCGGATCGAGGCCGGCGAGGACGTCGTGGTCGGCGTCAACAAGTTCGAGACGACCGAGCCGTCGCCGCTGACCGCCGACCTGGACGCGGCGATCCAGGCCGCGGACCCGGAGGCCGAGCGCGCCGCGATCAAGGGGCTCGAGGAGTGGCGGACCCAGCGGTCCGAGGACGAGGTCGCCACGGCGCTCGAGCGGCTGGCCGAGGACGCCAAGGCCGGCACCAACCTGATGGAGGCGACGCTGGCCGCGGCCCGTGCCGGGGCCACGACCGGGGAGTGGGCCGGCAAGCTGCGCGAGGTGTTCGGCGAGTACCGGGCGCCGACCGGCGTCTCCGGTGCGGTCGGCGTCGCGGAGGCCGGGTCGGAGCTGACGGAGGTCCGTGAGGACGTCCGGCGCACCGGCGAGGAGCTCGGCACCCGGCTGCGGCTGCTGGTCGGCAAGCCCGGTCTGGACGGCCACTCCAACGGTGCCGAGCAGGTCGCCGTGCGCGCGCGGGACGCGGGCTTCGAGGTGATCTACCAGGGGATCCGGCTGACCCCCGACCAGATCGTCGCGGCGGCGGTGGCCGAGGACGTGCACTGCGTGGGGCTGTCGATCCTGTCCGGCTCGCACATGGAGCTCGTCCCGGCGGTGCTCGACGGGCTGCGGGCCGAGGGCATGGGCGACGTGCCGGTGGTCGTCGGCGGCATCATCCCGAGCTCCGACGCCGCGCGGCTCAAGGAGCTGGGCGTGGCCGCGGTGTTCACCCCGAAGGACTTCGGGCTCACCGAGATCATGGGCGGCATCGTCACCCAGATCCGCAAGGCGCACGCACTCGCCTGACTCCTGCCGACCCGGCGGGAGGTCAGGGAGGCGGAGGGTAGGACGGGGGGAGGTCGCCCGGTCCGGTGCCCCAGGCGGGCTCCGCCGCGCCCGTGGTGCGTACGACGATCCGCCGCGGCCGGTCGCCGGGGCCGAACGGCAACCACGACGCCGTACGGGGCGAGCCGTCGACCACCACCGAACCGACGTGGGGGCCGTCGCCGTGCCGGACGATGCGGGTCGCGCGGCCGGTCGAGGGGCGGACGACGACGTCGTCGAAGGCAGGCGTGCCGAGCCCGACGTCGGCCGTGCCCGGGACCAGGGGGTAGAGGCCCAGGGACGCCCAGACGTACCACGCGGACAGGGCCCCCAGGTCGTCGTTGCCGGCCAGGCCGTCGGGCCCCGCACCCCACAACGTGTCCCGGGCGCGGGCCACGACGTCCTGGGTGCGCCACGGCGCGCCCAGCCACAGGTAGGCCCAGGGTGTGGCGAAGCTCGGTTCGTTGCCGAGCCACGCCGTGGTGGTGCGGGCACCGCCGTTGAGGTGCTCGTGGAAGGCAGCCAGCCGGCTCAGCACGTCCTGGCGGGTCCCCAGCCCGGCGAGCAGACCGGCCATGTCGTGGGGGACCGCCCAGGTGTACTGCGCCGCGTTGCCCTCCTCGAAGCCGGTCCCGCCGGCGGGGTCGTAGTCGGGGCCGGGGAAGGCGCCGTGCGCGTCGCGCGGCAGCAGCAGCCGGCGGTCGGGGTCGAGCAGGGCACGCCAGCTGCCGCTGCGGCGACCCATCCGGTCGGCCAGCGTCTGGCGGCCGGCGGCTCGGGCCAGCCGGGACAGCGCGAAGTCGTCCACGGCATACTCCAGGGTGGTCGACGCCCCGTGCGTGCGCGGCCCGCCCGGCTCCAGCACGTCGGGCACGTAGCCCAGGCGCAGGTAGTCGGCCAGCCCGGGCCGCGGCTGGAACCAGCCCTGACCGGGCTCACCGTCGGTGCTCTCGGCCTGCCGGGCGAGCAGGGCGACGGCGTCGCGGAGCGGGAAGTCCCGGCCGCCGAAGGCGTGGACCGCGGCAACCATGGGGGCAGCGGAGTCCCCGCTCATCACCCCGGTGTAGGCCGCCACCAGCGGCCACCGGGGCAGCCACCCGCCCTGGCGGCCGGCGCGGACCAGCGAGCGGACCACGTCGGAGGCGACGTCCGGCCGCAGCCAGGCCAACAGCGGGAGGTGGGACCGGTAGGCGTCCCAGCCGGAGATGCCGCTGTAGTGCCGATGCCGGCCGCGCACCCGGTGCACCCGGCCGTCGAAGCCGGGATAGCGTCCGTCGGCGTCGCTCAGCAGGCTCGGGTGGAGCAGGACGCGGTAGAGCGCGGTGGCCAGCAGGGTGCGCTCCTCCGGTACGCCGCCCGAGACCTCCACCCGGTCGAGCTCGCGGCGCCACACGTCGGCCGCGGCGTCGCGCGCGCGGGTGAACGACCAGCCGAGGCCGGCGTCCGCCAGGTTCCGGCGAGCACCTCCGGGGCCGACGAAGGACACCGCCAGCTGGCTGCGGACCGGGCCTCCGGCGTCACCGAAGCCGACCCATGCTCCCGGGGTGTCACCTTCCCACCTGCCCCGGCTCGTGAAGCGACGGTCGAACCGCAGGACCACGTGCAGCCGGTAGTCGCCCGGCGAGCCGCAGAACCCGCCGCTCGTGGCACTCACCGCCACCTCGCGCCGGCTCGGGAACGAGACCTGCACGTCCCGCGCGCCGGCGAGGCTGCCGGACGCCTTCACGAGCAGGCGGGCCTCGGTGTCGGCGGGGAACCGGTGGACCACCAGCCCGGCCCGGTCGGCCGCCGCGATCGCCGTGCGCACGCCGTTGCCGAGGGTGGCGCGGAACCAGCCCGGGCCCGCGTCCTGCTCGTCCAGCGCCACCGTCGCCCCGCCCGGGTCCTCGGGAAGGTCGCCGGTCCACGGCAGCACCGGCACGTCGCCGAACGCCCGGCACCCGGCTCCCGACAGGTGCGTCGCGGAGAACCCGCGCAGCCACGGGTCGTCGGCCGCGTAGCCCGACGGGTTGCGTGAGGGTCGGCCGGTGCCGCCGTCGTCGGTCGTGTCCGGGCCGATCTGCACCATGCCGAACGGCCGGGCAGCCGCCGGGGTGACGTCCCCGCTGAACCACGGCGGGTTGCCACCGGTGCCCAGGAACGGGTCCACGCCGGTGGCCGGCCGCTCGCCGGAGGCTGCGGCGGTTGCTCCGGTGGCGGAGGCGAGCACCAGCCCTGCCAGCCCGGCCCGCCCGGCAGCGCCGAGCGCCGTACGTCGCGGCGCGGCGTGTGGACGCCGTCTTCTCACCCTCCCAGCATCTCACCCCGGAGGGCGCCCGCGGACGGCCCCGGCCCGCCACCGGTGGACGGTGGCGGGGCCGGTGACCTGATAGACCGGTGCGGGTCAGCCCGGCGGGCGGGAGCTGGCGGTGGCGTTGGCACAGCCCGCCTCACGCGGAGAGCCGGCGCGGATCTCCTCCGGCAGGGGCACGACGGTCTCGCCGCCCCCGAGGCCGACCGGTCCGCTGGTGTCCAGCGCGACCTCGGTGACGAAGCTGCCGGCTCGCGCCGACAGCGTCTCGCAGCCGGTCATCGCGAGCGTCAGGTGCACCCGCTCGCCGTCGCCGCCGGAGACCGTGAACTCGTCGTCGCCGGCGTCGTCGAGGAGGCTGACGAAGTCGAACAGCCGCGGGTCGGCCATCGAGTCGGCGAGCCCCGTCACGGTGACCGGGATCGAGCCGTCGTTGACCAGTTCGAAGGTGTAGACCAGTCGCCCGTTGTCCTCGTAGCGGACCTGACGGACGGTGCGGTCGGCGATCTCGAACACCGCCGAGCCGGACGTGCCGGTCACCGAGGTCTCGCCGGTCGCGTGGAGCTGCGGCGGTGCGGCCACCGCGACACCGGCGCCACCCAGGACCACCGGCGTCACGATCGCCGCGACCGCCACCCGCCTACGCACGGCGGGCCTTCCGGCGAGCCCGGCCGCGCAGCCGCAGGGCCGCGCCGGTGCCGACCAGCGGCAGGACGGCGAGCAGCGCGAGGCCCTCGACCGGGCCGCTGGCCCGGTCGGCCGTGCCGGACGCCGCCGGACCCGGGGCGAACGGGTCACCGGAGTCCTTCGTGGGCTTCGGCGGGCTGTCGAACCAGTTGCACTCCGGCGGGTGGCGCCAGTCCGGGTCGCCGCGGTCGTACTGCGAGCAGGACAGGAACCCGGCGTCCTTGACCGCCGCCCCGGGGGTGAAGGTCGACCCGCCGTCGGCGCAGCTCGGTGGCGGGACGGTGAAGTTGTTCGTCGCCTCGCCGCCGCGGGAGGACTTGTTGTCCTCCCAGCAGTTGCCGCCGCCTTCGTCGTCCCACCAGATGTCCATGCCGTTGTAGGCGACCTTGCCGTTCGGCCGGGTGCTGAAGACGTTGGCGAAGCTGTGGTTGCCGTTGGAGGTGTCGTAGAGCTTGCTGGGGTCGTACTCGTCGCGCAGCGGTGCAGGGACCCAGAACTGCATGGTGCCGTAGCGCCAGTTGTCGTAGATCCGGTTGTGGTCGGTGCTGTTGAAGTTGCCGCCGGCGATGAGCAGGCCGGTGCCGACCGGCACCGGGACGACCGGGCACACGGTGCCGTCCATGTAGCCGCGCTCCTCGATGGGCTTCTCACAGACCCCCTTGTCGACGTACTTCGTGTAGTAGTTCGAGTTGTTGCTGAAGATCCGGTTGTTGTTCCACCGGGCGTGGTCCTGCGGCAGGCCGGGGTGGCCCGGGAACAGCGAGTCGGTGGCGATGCCCGTGGCGTTGTCGTAGAACCAGTTGCCGTAGGAGTGCACCGAGTTGCCCGCCGTACCGGAGTAGCCGAGCGTGTTGTCGTGGCTGCGGTTGTAGCGGATCACCACGGAGTAGCGCTTCGGCTCGAACGAGTCGTTGTCGCCGTTCACGTCGGACGCCGAGCCGGGGTAGATGCCGGAGTCGCCGTTGTAGTAGGCGTTCGAGTGCTGGATGAGGCCGTGGTCGGAGGCGAAGACGAGGATGCCGTACTCGTCGTTGGCCCGGGTCACCAGGCGGTCCAGCGCGAACCCGTCGGTCTCCATGACGTAGACGGCGTTGAACTCCGCCTGCTGGACGGTGAAGTTCGACAGGTAGACGCCGGCGACGCGGTCCGCGCGCACCCCGTTGAGCTTGCTGAACCGGTTGTCGATGAGGACGTCGGTGCGGCGGGCGCCGGTGCCGACCACCTGGGTCCCGCAGAACTTGCTGTCGCACTTCATCGACTTGTTCTTCGGGGTGCGGTCACCGAAGATCGCGATCAGGTTGAGGTTGTGGGCACAGCGCCGCTGGTCGGAGTAGGACAGGGCGACGGGGTCCGACGGCTTGTCGTCGTCCTCGGCCTGCGGGTCGGGGATGGAGCCGATGTAGTCGACCTCGTCGAGCGGGCTGTCGGAGTCGGTCTTCAGGTGGGAGCAGTAGTCCGAGCGCTTCTTCGTCGCCCACTTGTGCTCGGTGTAGCGGCCCGGCAGCACGTAGACGGAGGTGTTGCGCCGGTCGATCGAGTTGATCGCGGACTGGATGGAGCGGAAGTCGCACTCGCGCAGCAGCTCATGGTTGCGGCGCTTGAGGGCCCCGCGCTTCATGGCGGCGATCCGCTTCGCGCTGTCGCGCTTGCACACCACCCGGTGGCGCGGGTTGTCCAGACCCAGGAACGTCGGGCGCTCACCCGATCCGTCCGGGAACGACGCGGGCCGTTCCTCGTGGGCCGAGGCGGGGGCCGCGGTCAGGAGGAAGACCCCCGACAGCAGCATGAACAGCGCCACGACGGCGCCGACCGGACGACGGTGCATCTGGACCTCCAGGTAGCTGGCTCCCGCGTGCGCGCGGAATGTGAGCACGGCTTACGTTCTCCCGGGTGCAACGCGCGGGCGTGCGTTAGGTCACGCTCTGCTCTGCACTGCCGTCCTCCTGCACGCGCGCCGGCCGGCTGCCACACTCGACTCATGGCTCGTGTGATCGTCATCGGGGCCGGCGTGGTGGGGCTGTCGTGCGCCGTACGCCTGCTCGAGGAGGGACACCAGGTGTCCGTGGTGGCGCGCGACTTGCCGCTCGAGACGACGTCGTCGGTCGCGGCCGCGCTCTGGTACCCCTATCGCGCCTACCCCTTCGAGCGGGTGGTCGCCTGGGCGGCGACGACGTACGCCGAGCTGGCCGGTCTCGCCGCCGACGACACGACCGGCGTCTCGATGGTGGAGGGGACCGAGGTGCTCCGCGCCGCGTCGGCGCCCCCCTGGTGGGCCTCGGCGGTGCCCGAGCTGCGGACCCCGGCCCGGCTTCCCGGCGGTTACGCCTCCGGCTGGACGTTCGAGGCGCCGGTGGTCGAGATGCCGGTCTACCTGCCCTGGCTGGTCTCGCGGGTCGAGGCGCTGGGCGGGACGGTCACCCGGATGGCCCTGGGCGGCCTGCCCGACCTGGCGGAGGTGGTCGTGAACGCGGCGGGGCTGGGCTCGCGCCTGTTCGGCCAGGACGGCTCGGTCCTGCCGGTCCGCGGCCAGGTCGTGCACGTCGAGCAGGTCGGTCTCGACCGGTGGTGGCTCGACAGTGGCGGACCGACGTACGTCGTGCCGCGGAGCGCGGACATCGTCGTGGGCGGCACGGAGGAGGAGGGCTCCTGGGACCCCGCGCCGGACGAGGCGACGGCCAAGGACATCCTGGCCCGGGCGCGGGAGCTGGTGCCCGAGCTGCGCCGGGCGAAGGTGCTCGGCCACCGGGTCGGGCTGCGCCCGGCCCGTCCCACCGTGCGGCTGGAGGCGGTCACGGCCCCGACGGGGGAGCGGGTGGTGCACTGCTACGGCCACGGCGGGGCCGGGGTGACGCTGTCGTGGGGCTGCGCCGACGAGGTGGCCGAGCTGGTCGGGCCTGCCTGAGTGACGCCTCGACCCGGCGCGAGTGACGCCTCGTCAGAAGAGGCGGACGGTGGGGTCGTCCATGCCGCGCAGCGCGTCGTAGTCCACCACGGCGCAGGTGATGCCCCGGTCCGTGGCCAGGACCCGGGCCTGGGGCTTGATCTCCTGGGCGGCGAAGATGCCCCGGACGGGTCCGTGCAGACACAGCTTGGGGTCGCGGTTGAGCAGCTCGAGGTAGCGGGTGAGCTGCTCGACCCCGTCGATGTCCCCGCGCCGCTTGATCTCCACCGCGACCGAGGCCCCGCCGGCGTCGCGGCACATCAGGTCGACGGGACCGATGGCGGTCGGGTACTCGCGGCGCACCAGGGTCAGCCCGTCGGCGAGGGTCGCCGGGTGCTCGGCCAGCAGCTCCTGCAGGTGCTTCTCGACGCCGTCCTTGCGCAACCCCGGGTCCACGCCCAGGTCGTGGCTGCTGTCGCTGAGCACCTCCTCGATGAGGATCCGCAAGGTGTCGCCGTCGGGGCCGTCTTTGCCGTGCACCAGCCACTCGACCTGCCCGTCGTCGGTGACGCCTTCCCGCAGCCTCGCCGGCGGTGACATCCAGTTCAGCGGCTTGTAGGAGCCCCCGTCGGAGTGCACGAGCACCGAGCCGTCGTTCTTCACCATGATGAGCCGGGTCGCCATCGGCAGATGGGCGGTGAGCCGGCCGGCATAGTCGATCTGGCAGCGGGCGATGACGAGACGCACGGCCGAAATGTACCTCCCCGTGGCCAGACGTGAGCCGTGTCACGGACCCTGTTACCAGCCGGTAGCCGCATGCCATCATCGCCGGCATGTCTGCGACGCCTGAGCTCTCGATCCGCGACCAGCTGGTGCTGCCGTACCTGAACCACGCCGTGCGCATGTACGAGCAGTCCTACGCGACGCGGAACGACATCGACGCCGCGATGCGCTTCGGGTGCGGCTACCCCGAGGGGCCGCTGGCCACGCTGGACCGCCTGGGCCTGGACGTGGTCCGGGACGCGCTGGCGGCACGGCACGCCGACACCGGCGACCACCTGCACCAGCCCGCGGACCTCCTCGAGCAGATGGTCTCCGACGGCCGCCTCGGCGTCTCCGCAGGCCGCGGGTTCTACACCTACGCCGACGGTGAGCTCGTCGGGGACGAGGAGACGCCCTCCGCGGACGACGCGCCGCACCTGCGCCACGACCTCGCCACCGTCGGAGTCGTGGGGACCGGCACGATGGCCAGCGGCATCGTCGAGGTCTTCGCGAAGGCGGGGTACGACGTCGTGTTCGTCGGCCGGACCGCGGAGAAGGTAGCCGGGGTCCGCGCGACGATCGAGCGCTCGCTCGACCGGGCGCTGTCCAAGGGCAAGATCGACGAGGCCGGCAAGGCCGCGGTCCTCGGACGGCTGAGCGGTGCCACCGAGCGTGCAGCTCTGGCGGAGGCCGACATCGTGGTGGAGGCCATCGCCGAGGACCTTGCGGTGAAGACCGACCTGTTCGCGGACCTCGACCAGATCTGCAAGCCGGGCGCGATCCTGGCCACGACCACCTCCAGCCTGCCGATCACCGAGTGCGCGAAGGCCACGTCGCGCCCCGAGTCGGTCATCGGGATGCACTTCTTCAACCCGGCTCCGGTGATGAAGCTGGTCGAGGTGGTGACCACCGACCTGACCGCGCCCGAGGTCGACGAGACCACCCGCGCGCTGTGCGGCCGGGTCGGCAAGGTCGCGGTGAGCTGCGGCGACCGGGCCGGCTTCATCGTCAACGCGCTGCTCTTCCCCTACCTGAACGACGCCGTCCGGCTCGCGGAGTCCGGTGCGGCGTCGATCGACGAGATCGACACCGCGATCAAGGCCGAGGCGGGATTCCCGATGGGGCCCTTCCAGCTGCTCGACGTGGTCGGCAACGACGTCTCGCTGGCCATCCAGGAGGAGCTGTTCCGCGAGTTCGGCGAGCCCGGCTTCGCCCCGGCGGCCACGCTCGAGCAGAAGGTCGCCGACGGGCACCTCGGTCGGAAGGCCAAGAAGGGCTTCCACGACTACTCCTGAGCGGTCGGCGCCCGACCGCGACCGGCGTCCGGCCGGCCGTCCGGGACGACCGGCGGCCGTGGCAGGATGCGGGCATGCCTCGTGAATTCACCACTGTCGGAGTGATCGGACTCGGCACCATGGGTGCCGGCATCGCGGAGATCTTCGCCCGCCACGGCTACCAGGTCGTCGGTGTCGAGCTCAACGACGACACCCTCGATCGGGGACGCCAGCACCTGCAGAACTCCACCGACCGGGCGGTCGCGCGCGGGAAGCTGACCGAGCAGGAGCAGGCCGAGCTGCTGGGCCGGGTCACGTTCAGCACCGACGTGGCCGCGGTCAAGGACTGCCAGCTCGTCGTGGAGGCGGTGATCGAGCAGCTGCCGGTCAAGCGTGAGGTCGTCAAGCGCGTCGACGAGCTGCTGGCCCCCGACGCGATCATCGCGACCAACACCTCGTCGCTGTCGGTCACCGAGATCTCCACCGCCACCTCGCGCCCGGGCCGCGTGGTGGGCATGCACTTCTTCAACCCGGCCCCGGTGCAGCGGCTCGTGGAGATCGTGAACACCGTGGTCACCGAGCCCGATGTGCTGGAGGACGTCTCCGCGCTCGTCGGGTCGCTCGACAAGACCCCCGTCGTCTGCGGCGACAAGGCCGGCTTCATCGCGAACACGCTGCTGTTCGGCTACCTCAACCACGCTGTGGCGATGTACGAGGGCAGGTACGCCTCCCGCGAGGACATCGACGCCGCGATGCGCTTCGGCTGCGGCTACCCGATGGGTCCGCTGGCGCTGCTGGACCTGATCGGCCTGGACACGGCGTACGAGATCCTCGACACCATGTACCGGCAGGGCCGGGACCGCCTGCACGCGCCGGCGCCGATCCTCAAGCAGATGGTCACCGCGGGCCTGTTGGGCCGCAAGACCGGCAAGGGGTTCTACACCTACGAGGCGCCCGACTCGCCGGTGATCGTCCCCGACGACCGGACGCCGTCGGCCGACGACAAGCCGCAGCCGCAGCACGACGTCAAGCTGGTCGGCGTGGTCGGCACCGGCACGATGGCCAGCGGCATCGTCGAGGTGTTCGCCAAGTCCGGCTACGACGTGAAGTACGTCGGTCGCGGCGACGACAAGGTGGCGGGGGTCCGGTCGACGATCGAGCGGTCGCTCGACAAGGCGATCCAGCGCGGGAAGCTGGAGGAGTCCGCCAAGGCGGAGGTGCTCGACCGGCTCCACGGCAGCACCAGCCTGGACGACCTCGGCGACGTCGACATCGTCATCGAGGCCATCGCCGAGGACCTGAGGGTCAAGACCGTGCTCTTCGAGAACCTCGACGAGATCTGCAAGCCCGGCGCCATCCTGGCGACCACGACGTCGAGCCTGCCGATCATCTCGCTGGCCACGGCGACGTCGCGTCCCGAGGACGTCGTGGGCATGCACTTCTTCAACCCTGCGCCGGTGATGAGGCTCGTCGAGGTGGTCTCGACCGTCGCCACCGACGAGGGCGTGGCCGAGAGCGTCCGGGCGCTGTGCGGGAAGGTCGGCAAGGTGGCCGTGTCCTGCGGCGACCGTGCCGGCTTCATCGTGAACGCGTTGCTCTTCCCCTACCTCAACGACGCGGTGAAGATGCTCGAGGCGCACTACGCCTCCTCGGACGACATCGACACCGCGATGAGGTACGGCTGCGCGCTGCCGATGGGCCCCTTCGAGCTGCTCGACGTGGTCGGCAACGACGTGTCGCTGGCCATCCAGAAGGAGCTTTACCTGGAGTTCCGCGAGCCCGGGTTCGCGCCGGCGCCGCTGCTCGAGCACCTGGTGACCGCCGGTTACCTGGGCCGGAAGACCAAGCGGGGGTTCCGGGACTACTCGCGCCGCTGAGGTTGGTGCGTCGTTCGGCCGGACGCCTCACTACTGCCGAGCCGGCGCGTTCTGACGGCTGACGAGTGCCGAGCCGGCGCGTCCTAGCGGCCCTCGCCTTCGGGCGCTGACTCGTCGGACTCCTCGAACCGCCAGGTCGTCTTGTAGTTGTACCCGCTCGTGTCCGCGGTCTCCATCGGACCGTCCCACTCGGTCGGCAACGGCAGCGGTGCCTCGGGGTTGAGCTTCGCCACGATCTCGTCCAGCACCCGCTCGGTATCACCCACCCAGAGGTGCTTGGCGCCTTCGACGGCGACCAGCTCGGCATGAGGTACGGCGGCGAACCGTTCGCGGGCCTCGGGCGGCTGGAGGAAGTCGTCGTGCTCGGGCACGACCACCTTCAGCGGCTTCTCGCCCTCGGCCCAGACCTCGAGATGCTCCGGTTCGCTGAAGCGCAGCGGGGGACTGAGCAGGATCGCTCCGCGGACGGCCGGGTCGTGCCCGTACATCAACGTGAGGTCGGTGCCGAAGGACCAGCCGACCAGCCAGATCGCCGGCAGGTCGTGGAACTCGGCGTACTCGATGGCTGCGGCGACGTCGTACCGCTCGCCGACCGCGTCGTCGAACTCGCCCTCGCTCGTGCCCTGCAGGCTGCTGGTGCCGCGGGTGTTGAACCGCAAAACGGCGATGTCGGCGAGGGCGGGGAGTCGGAACGCCGCCTTGCGGAAGACCTGGCTGTCCATCATCCCGCCGTGCGTGGGCAACGGGTGCAGGCACACCATCGTCGCCACTGCCTCGCGCTCAGGCGGAAGCGCGAGCTCGCCGACGAGCTCGAGCCCGTCGGCGGTGTGGAGGGACACCGCCTCCCGACGGGCCGGGAGGATCGAGTTGCCGCGGATCTTCGCCATGGGCCCATTCTTCCCCCCTGACGGGGTCGGCGGGGTCAGCGGGCGGCCTGGCGGGGCAGCCAGAGCTCGCGCACGAGGAGCAGGACCGCGGCGGCCGTGGGGATGGCCAGCAGCGCGCCCACCACCCCGAGCAGGGCGGCGCCGACGAGCGCGGCGATCACGATCACCGCTCCCGGGACGTCGACCGACCGCTGCATCACGCGCGGGTAGATCAGGTAGTTCTCCACCTGCTGGTAGATCACGTAGAAGACCAGGCAGGCGATGCCGGTCTTCAGGTCGGTCGCGAAGCCGATCGCGGTGACCACGGCAGCCCCGAGCGTGGCGCCGATCATCGGGATGACGTCGAGCAGGGTGACCACGGCGGAGAGGGCGACGGCGTACTCGTTGAGGCCGACGACGAAGAGGAAGATCAGCGACGACGTGCCGGCGCACATGGCCACGATGAACGCACCGGACACGTAGCCGCCGATGCTGTCGAAGATCCGGTTGCCGAGCTCGGTGACGCGCTCCCGCCGGCTGGCCGGGGCGAGGTCGTAGAGCGTCTCCTTGGTGCGGGCCAGCGACGCCAGGAAGTACAGCGTGAGCACCGTGACCACGAACGCGTTGGCAAGGAAGCCCAGCACCGCCACCCCGATGCCGACCACACCCCCGAAGAGGGTGGAGGCCCACTGCCCGCTGCTGATGAACTCGTTGGCCTTCTCGATGATGTGGTACTCGTTGTCGAGCTTCTGGATCTGCTGGTTGCGTTGCAGCGACTGCAGCCACTGGGGTGCGTTGTCGACCAGTGCGGTGACCTGGTCGGAGATCACCGGCACGAGCGCCACGAAGAACAGCACCAGCACCACGAGCACGATGGTGATGACCAGCAGCACCGCCCAGGCGCGGCGCAGTCCGCGGCGGACGAAGAACTCGACGACCGGGTTCAGCCCGGCGGCGAGGAACATCGAGACGACGACCAGCACGATGATGCTGCCGACCTGCAGGAGCAGTCCGCCGAGCCAGAAGGCGGTGAGCCCGCCGAGGGCGTAGAGGAACCCGAGGACGACCGGGCCGTGCGCGTGCCGAGCCGGAGGCTGCAGCGGGCCGCCCTCTGCCGCGGCGCCCGGCCGGCGTCCGCCGTGCGGGACCGTGGGCACCGCGGAGGGGCGCGGCGCCCCGGACGACCGCGGCCCCGCGGGCCGGCGAACCGCCGCGGGACCGTCCGGGTGGGTCACGCCTCCTGAGCTGTCCGCTCAGGATCCTCCTCGGACTCCTCTTCGGCGGTCTCGGCGGCCTCTGCGGGCTCCGCGGTGTCGTCGGTGCCCTCCGCGGCAGCCTCGTCGCCGGCCTGCGCCGCGGCGGGACCCAGGTCGGCGAAGCCGGCCGCCACGTCCCGCAGGGCGCTCAGCTGGGCGACGATCGCGTCGCGGCGCTTGGTGAGGCGCTCGACCTCGGCCTTGAGCTCCGCGGCCTGGCGCTCCGCTTCCGCGTGGCCTGCAGCGACGGCGCTCTCCGCCTGCATCTGCGCCGAGGTCACCAGCTGCTCGGCCTCGCGGCGGGCGCGGGTGAGCAGCCGCTCGGCCTCCTCGGAGGCCTGCTGCCGGTGCGTGGTGGCGAGGTTGATCGCCTCACGCGTGCGTGCCTCAGCCGCCTCCGCCTGGGCCTGGGCCTCCTCCACGAGGCTGCGGGTCTCCGCGATGGCGTTGCTGTGGTGCTCCGCGGCCTCCCGGGTGAGCCGCTCCTTCTCCACCGCGAGCGTGCGCTGCATCTCCTGGACCTCGCGCTGCGCCGTGGCGAGGGTCTGCTCGGACTCGCGCCGGGCGGAGGTCAGCAGGGCGTTGGCCTCTGCCTCGCTCGCCAGCCTGCGCTGGGAGGACTCCCGCTCCGCGGTGGCGCGCAGGTCCTCGGCCTCGGCGGCCGCGAGGGCGCGGAGCCGTTCGACCTCGCCCATGGCCGAGGTGCGGGCCTCGTCGAGCTGCTTGAGCTGCACCATCCGCATGTCCTCGGCGTCCCGCGCCGCCTGCGTCTTGAGCATGCCTGACTCCGCGGTCGCGGAGCGGATGATCTCGTCGGCGCGGGTGCGGGCGGACGCCATCACCTCGTCGGCCTGCTCCTCGGCGAGCCGGAGCAGCTCGCTGGCGCGGCCACCGAGGGCGGAGTACGACGTGGCGCCCTCGCTGCCGTGCTCCCGGCGCTCGCTGAGCTCCTTCTCGAGCTCCGCGGCACGCCGGCGCTGCGCTTCCAGATCCGCCTCGAGCTTGGACCGCTCCGCGGTGAGCGCGGCGAACTTGCGGTCGACGGCGGCGGTCTCGTAGCCGCGACGGGCCACGGGGAACGTGGGGGCGCCGCTGGGCGCCGCCGCGCTCTGGTCCGACCGCTTCTGGTCGTCCTCTGGCTCGAAGATGGAAAAACCGGGGCGCTCGGTCATCGGCGAATCCCTCTACTCCTGGTGCTGGTGAGGCGGGTGGCGCCTCGGCGTGGCCGGTGGCTTGGACGGGCTGCGGTGCGTTCCTAGTGTCACCGATGGACAGGCTAAACCAAGGGGGGCGCACCCATCGTGTCCTCAGCGATTGAGAACCGTTCGAGATGCGCCCCCCTCGAGGGGTCCTACGGCGACGCCCCGGTGCTCAGCGGTCCCGGAACAGGTTGATCTTGTCGATGTGCTGGTCGCGCAGCTCCTGGTCGAGCACGCCGAGGCCCTCCTCGGGGGCGAGCGCGAGCACGCCGACCTTGCCCTGGTGCTTGTTGTGGTGGACGTCGAGCGCGGCCTCGCCGGTCTCCTCGAGGCGATAGGCCTTCGACAGCGTCGGGTGGATCATGCCCTTGGCGATGAGGCGGTTGGCCTCCCACGACTCGCGGTAGTTCGCGAAGTGCGAGCTGATGATCCGCTTGAGGTTCATCCACAGGTAGCGGTTGTCGTACTCGTGCATGTACCCCGAGGTGGAGGCGCAGGTGGTGATCGTGCCGCCCTTGCGGGTCACGTACACGCTTGCGCCGAAGGTCTCCCGGCCCGGGTGCTCGAAGACGATGTCGATGTCCTCACCGCCGGTGAGCTCGCGGATCCGCTTGCCGAAGCGCTTCCACTCCTTGGGGTCCTGGGTGTGCTCGTCCTTCCAGAACTTGTAGCCCTCCTCGGAGCGGTTGATGATCAGCTCCGCACCCATGTTGCGGGCGATCTGCGCCTTCTCCTCGTTGGAGACCACACAGATCGGGGTCGCGCCGCCGTTGAGGGCGTACTGGGTGGCGAAGCCGCCGAGGCCGCCGGAGGCGCCCCAGACGAGGACGTTGTCGCCCTGCTTCATGTCGCCGCCGTTCTTGCTGACCAGCTGGCGGTAGGCGGTGCAGTTCACCAGGCCGGGGGAGGCGGCCTCCTCCCAGGTGAGGTGCTCGGGCTTCGGCATCAGCTGGTTGGCCTTCACCAGGGCGATCTCGGCCAGGCCGCCGAAGTTGGTCTCGAAGCCCCAGATCCGCTGCTCGGGGTCGAGCATCGTGTCGTTGTGGCCGTCGGGGCCCTCGAGCTCCACCGAGAGGCAGTGCGCGACCACGCGGTCGCCCGGCTTCCAGTTGTGGACGCCCAGCCCGGTCTTGAGGACCACGCCCGACAGGTCGGACCCGACGATGTGGTAGGGCAGGTCGTGCCGCTTGGCCAGCGGCGAGATGCGGCCGTAGCGCTCCAGGAAGCCGAACGTCGAGACCGGCTCGAAGATCGAGGTCCACACGGTGTTGTAGTTGATCGCCGAGGCCATGACCGCGACGTACGCCTCGCCGGGGCCGAGCTCGGGGAGCGGCACGTCGTCGACGTGCAGCGACTTGCGCGGGTCCTTCTCCTTGGTCGGCACGCCTTCGAACATGTCGACCTCGTCCTTGTGGACGGTGACGGCGCGGTAGGTCTCGGGCAGCTCGAGGGCGGCGAAGTCCTCGGCCGAGGTGTCGCCGGCCATGATCGCGTCGAGGATGTGCTGCATGGAGGTCTCCTGGGTCGGGGCGGGGATTGGGGCGGAATCTACCGGTGGGTAACTCCGGCTGGGAAGGCGGCTGTGCGGGACGTCATACGGCGGGCTCCACGAGCTCCACGAGAACCCCGCCGCAGTCCTTGGGGTGGAGGAAGTTGACCTTCGAGTCCGAGGTGCCGCGCTTCGGGGCGTCGTACAGGGTGCGCACGCCGCGCTCGCGGAGGATCTCCGACACCTTCTCGACGTCGGTGACCCGGTAGGCGAGCTGCTGCATCCCCGGGCCGGACCGGTCGAGGAACTTGGCGATCGTCGACGCGTCGTTCAGCGGCGCGAGGAGCTGGATGCAGGAGCCGGAGTCGCCGACGCCCATCATCGCCTCGCGCACGCCCTGCTCGTCGTTGGTCTCCTCGTGCAGCAGCTGCATGCCGAGGGTGTCGCGGTAGAACGCGATGGCGGCGTCCAGGTCCGGCACGGCGACGCCGACGTGGTCGATGGCGGTGAAGAGGTGCTCGGGGATGTCGAGAGGGGCAGTCATGCAGCACATCGTCGTACGGCGGCGCGAGGCCCGCAAAAGACTGTGACCTGTCCCTCACCGTCCACGGCCCGGCGCCCCCTCCCCAGGGGGCTCAGCGGTGGGTACCGTGGACGGAGCTGTGGACCGACGCGGTCCACGGTCCCACCACCGCTGCAGGAGGCTCAATGTCTGGATCGTCCGTCATCGTCGCCGGGGCCCGCACCCCGATCGGTCGCCTGCTGGGCGGGCTGAAGAGCTTCTCCGCCGCCGAGCTGGGCGGCTTCGCGATCCAGGGTGCGCTGGAGAAGGCCGGCGTGAGCGGCGACCAGGTCGACTACCTGATCATGGGCCAGGTCATCCAGGCCGGCGCCGGACAGAACCCCGCACGGATGGCCGGCGCCAAGGGCGGCATCCCGATGAACGTCCCGTCGATCACCATCAACAAGGTGTGCCTCTCGGGCATCAACGCGATCGCGATGGCCGACCAGCTCATCCGCGCAGGCGAGCACGACATCGTCGTGGCCGGTGGCATGGAGTCGATGACCAACGCCCCCCACTTCCTGCCGAAGTCCCGCGAGGGCATCAAGTTCGGCGACGCCAAGCTCGTCGACTCGATGGCCTACGACGCGCTCTTCGACCAGTTCACCTCCCAGGCGATGGGTCTGCTCACCGAGGAGTGCAACGCCGCAGCGCAGAACCTCACCCGCGAGGAGCAGGACGAGTTCGCCGCCCAGTCGCACCAGAAGGCCGCGGTCGCCTGGAAGAACGGTGTCTTCGACGACGAGGTCGTCCCGGTGACGATCCCGCAGCGCAAGGGCGACCCGATCGTGGTCTCGACCGACGAGGGCGTCCGCGGCGACACCACCGCCGAGAGCCTCGGCAAGCTGCGCCCGGCGTTCAACAAGGAGGGCACGATCACCGCGGGCTCCTCCTCGCAGATCTCCGACGGCGCCTGCGCGGTCGTGGTGATGAGCAAGGCCAAGGCCGAGGAGCTCGGCATCGAGTGGCTGGCCGAGATCGGCGCGCACGGCCAGGTGGCCGGCCCCGACTCGACCCTGCAGCTGCAGCCGGCTGCCGCCACCGTCAAGGCCTGCGGCAAGGAGGGCATCGAGCCGACCGACCTGGACCTGGTCGAGTTCAACGAGGCCTTCGCCGCGGTGGGCATCTCCTCGGCCCGCGAGCTCGGCATCGACAACGCCAAGGTGAACGTCAACGGCGGCGCGATCTCCATGGGCCACCCGGTCGGCATGTCCGGCGCCCGGATCACCCTGCACCTCGCGCTCGAGCTGAAGCGCCGCGGTGGCGGGGTGGGCGCTGCCGCGCTGTGCGGCGGCGGCGGCCAGGGCGACGCCCTGATCATCCGCGTCCCGTCCGCCTGACCGGTCAAGAACCGGTCAATTGACCGAGCATCGACACGAATTCCCCGTGATTCCCGTCAATGATCGGTCAATTGACCGGATGCGGTCGGCAGCCGGGAGTGTGGCGTGACGGGTCGGTCGGTCGACGTCGCGGGACTGGTGGAGCAGGCGCGCGAGGGCAAGGCGCGTGCCGTCGGCCGGCTCATCTCTCTGGTCGAGGACGAGTCGCCGCTGCTGCGGGAGGTGATGGCCGCGCTCGCGCCGTACGCCGGTCAGGCCCACGTGCTGGGCATCACCGGCGCCCCGGGCGTCGGCAAGTCGACCTCGACGTCCGCCCTGGTGACCGCCCTGCGCGCCGAGGGCAAGCGCGTCGGGGTCCTCGCGGTCGACCCGTCGTCGCCGTTCTCCGGCGGTGCGCTGCTCGGGGACCGGGTGCGGATGTCCGAGCACGCGACCGACTCGGGCGTGTTCATCCGCTCGATGGCCTCCCGCGGCCACCTGGGCGGCTTGGCGTGGTCGACGCCCCAGGCGCTGCGGGTCCTGGACGCCGCCGGCTTCGACGTGGTCGTCGTGGAGACGGTCGGGGTGGGCCAGAGCGAGGTCGCGGTCGCGCGCACCGCCGACACCACCGTCGTGCTCCTTGCTCCCGGGATGGGCGACGGGATCCAGGCGGCCAAGGCCGGGATCCTCGAGATCGGCGACGTCTACGTCGTCAACAAGGCCGACCGCGAGGGGGCCGCGACCGTCCGCCGGGACCTGCGGAACATGCTCGCGCTCGCCGAGCGTCCTGAGGGGTCGTGGCGTCCGCCGGTGCAGCTGATGTCGGCGCAGTCGGGCGACGGCGTACCCGAGGTCGTCGCGAAGCTCGACGAGCACCGCATCTGGGCCGAGTCGTCCGGCGCGCTGCAGCGTCGTCGGGTACGCCGCGCACGCGACGAGGTCGAGGCCATCGCCGTCACCGCGCTGCGGCGCCGGTGGACCGACGTCTCCGAGCGGACCGAGCTCGACGACCTGGCCGAGCAGGTGGTGGCCGGCACGCTGGACCCGTACGCCGCCGCCGACCGCCTCCTCGACGACCGCTGAACCCGTCATTCCGTGCGGATCTGCTCCAGATGGCCGCTCCGAGAGCGGTATTGCACGGGATGAGGGGCCATCAGGAGGTGTAGAGGCAGAACGGGTGGCCGTCGGGGTCCAGCATCACCCGGACGTCGTGCTGCGGCTGGTGCTCGGCCACCGAGGCACCCAGTGACACGGCGTGCTCGACCGCGCGTGGCAGGTCGGTGACCTCGACGTCGAGGTGCAGCATCATCTGCTGCGCGTCGGGCGCGTTGGGCCAGACCGGTCGTACGTAGTCGGGTGACCTCTGGGTGGCGACGTAGGCCACGCCGTCCTCCGGCGCGAGCGTGCAGAACTCGGCATCCTCGCTGTCGATCCGCCAGCCCAGGAGGTCGGCGTAGAACTGCGCCAGCGCCTGAGCGTCCGGGGAGTCGAGCACCACGCCCCACCAGTCGTGGCGCTGGTCGCGGTGCACGGACCCGGAGGTCGCCTGCCGGCCGGTCGCGCGCCGCGAGCGCCACTCGTCGGCCAGCAGGGCGTAGCCGTACCCGTCGACCCAGCCCCGGGACCGGTGCAGCGACTCCCGAACCGTGTGCATCTCGCGGCGCATGCCGAGCCGTTCCATCAACCGCCACGACGCGACGTTGTCGGCGAAGCAGCCGGCGGTTACCCGGCGCAGGCCGAGGTCCTCGAAGCAAAGCCGGATCAGCTCGGCGACCGCCTCGGTCGCGTACCCGTTGCCGCAGTGGTCCGGGTCCAGGGTCCAGCCCAGCTCGGCCTGCACGCCGGCCGCCCGGTCCGCGACCTCGGCCTGGGCCCAGGCGTCCTCGAGCTTGACCATCAGGTCGCCGACCACGTGGCCGTCGACCTCGAGCACCAGCGTCCTCTCCAGGCGGCGCGGGTCGAGGAAGTGCGCCGCGTACGCCGCGCCGTCCTGCGGCGCGGTGGTGATCCACTCCTGGACCTCGGGCCGGCTGCGGAACCGCCAGGTGGCCTCGACGTCATCGGGGGTGGCCCGTCGGATGGCCAGTCGCGCGGTGCGCACCGGCCACGCGATCGCGTCGAGCGAGGTCATGGGCCCATCTTGCCGACCGATGTGACGCAGCACGCGTTCTCACACGGCGTACGACGTCCGTGCGAGGAACTCGTTACCGCCCGGCAACCGCCGCGGTCGGGACGCGCAACACGGACGCGGTGACCTTCTCTCACGCGAGCCCGACCGGGCGCGCCGGACAGAAGGAGCACCATGACCGCGACCCAGACGACCCTCCCGGTCACCGGAGGGCCCCCCGCGGATGCCCCTCGCCGCAGCGGACGCTGGATCGACCACTGGGAGCCCGAGGACCCCGAGTTCTGGGAGTCGACCGGCCGCTCGGTCGCGCGGCGCAACCTGGTGGTGAGCATCCTCGCCGAGCACCTCGGGTTCTCGGTGTGGGTGCTGTGGAGCATCGTCGCGGTGAACCTCGACGCGGCCGGGTTCGCGTTCACCGACAGCCAGCTGTTCTGGCTGGTGGCGCTGCCGAACCTGGTCGGCGCGACGCTGCGGCTGCCGTACACGTTCGCGGTGCCCCTCTTCGGCGGCCGCAACTGGACCATCGTCTCGGCGTCGTTGCTGGTGCTGCCGTGCCTCGGGCTGGCGTGGGCGGTCAGCAACCCGGACACGTCCTTCGGCACGATGCTGCTGGTCGCGGCCCTCGCCGGCGTCGGCGGCGGCAACTTCGCCTCGAGCATGACGAACATCTCCTGGTTCTACCCTGAGCGCGAGAAGGGCTGGGCGCTCGGCCTCAACGCCGCCGGCGGCAACGTCGGTGTCGCGGTCGTGCAGGCGCCGTTCGTGGTCAGCGCGGTGATCACCGCCGGCGTCGGCATCCACCTCGAGCGTGCCGGCCTGATGTGGATCCCCCTGGCGATGCTGGCCGTGTTCGCGGCGTGGAAGTACATGGACAACCTCACCGTGGCGAAGGCCGACTTCGCCTCCAGCGCCGCAGCGGCCAAGCGCCCGCACACCTGGGTGATGTCCTTCCTCTACATCGGCACGTTCGGCTCGTTCATCGGCTACGCCGCGGCGTTCCCGCTGCTCATCAGGGGCCAGTTCCCGGACGTGGACGTCACGTCGTACGCCTTCCTCGGCGCCCTGGTCGGCTCGCTGACGCGTCCCCTCGGCGGCCGGCTGGCCGACCGGGTCGGTGGGGCCCGCATCACCGCGCTGAGCTTCCTCGCCATGGGCCTGGGGGTCTTCGGCGTGGTCGGTGCGCTGAGCGTGCACAGCTTCCCGCTCTTCCTGGCCTGCTTCATGGTGCTGTTCGTGGCGACCGGTGTCGGCAACGGAGCGACGTACCGGATGATCCCGGCGATCTTCCGGCACGGCGCGGTGGACCCCGACTCCGTGCGGAAGGCGCGGCGCGAGGCGGCCGCGGCGATCGGCATCATCTCCGCGATCGGGGCGTACGGCGGGTTCCTGGTGCCGCGCACCTACGGCTGGTCCACCGGCGTGTACGGCTCGATCGTGCCGGCGCTCTACGTGTACGTCGGTCTCTACGCCGTGATGCTGTCCGTCACGTGGGTGTTCTACCTGCGCCGGTCGGCACCCATGGCGCGCGTGGGGGTCTGAGTGAAGGGCACCCCGGAAGGCACCGACACCCACTGCCCCTACTGCGCGCTGCAGTGCGCGATGCGGCTGACCACCGACCCGGAAGGGGAGGTGGCGGCCGCGCCGCGCGATTTCCCGACCAACCGGGGGCGGCTGTGCCAGAAGGGCTGGACCGCGGCGGAGGTGCTGCGGGTGCCGGACCGGCTCACCCGCCCGCTGGTCCGGCGGGCCGGTCGGCTCCAGCCGGTGACCTGGGAGGAGGCCCTCGACGAGGTGGTCCGCCGGGTGACGGACATCCAGGCAGCGCACGGCCGCGATGCCGTCGCGGTGTTCGGCAGCGGCGGTCTCACCAACGAGAAGGCCTACCAGCTGGGGAAGTTCGCCCGCGTCGCGCTCCGAACCCGCCACATCGACTACAACGGGCGGTTCTGCATGTCGTCGGCCGCCGCCGCCGGCAACCGCACGCTGGGCATCGACCGGGGCCTGCCGTTCCCACTGACCGACCTCGCCGGGACCCAGGCCGTGCTGCTGCTCGGCAGCAACGTGGCCGACACCATGCCACCGCTGGTCCAGCACCTCGGGGGAGTACGCCGGTCCGGCGGACTGGTCGTCGTGGACCCGCGCCGGTCGGCCACTGCGGCGCTCACCGACCACGGCGGCGGTCTGCACCTGCAGCCGCTGCCGGGCACCGACCTGGTGCTGCTGCTCGGGCTCCTGCACCTGCTCGTCGTCGGCGACCAGGTGGACCGGGAGTACCTGGAGGAGCGGACGGCCGGCTGGGAGGAGGTCCGCCGGTCGGTGGTCGGGTGGTGGCCGCAGCGGGTCGCCCGGGTGACCGGCGTACCGGAGCCGCAGCTGCGGCAGGCCGCGCACCTGCTGGCGGCAGCCGCGCCCGTGCACGGCGGCGGGGGAGCGATCGTGCTCACCGGACGGGGCGTGGAGCAGCACACGAGCGGCACCGACACGGTGTCGGCGGCGATCAACCTGGCGCTGGCCCTCGGCCTTCCGGGGCGGCCGGGGTCCGGCTACGGCTGCCTCACCGGGCAGGGCAACGGGCAGGGCGGTCGCGAGCACGGCCAGAAGTCCGACCAGCTGCCCGGCTACCGCAGCATCACCGACCCTGCCGCCCGACGGCACGTCGCCGGCGTCTGGGGCGTCGACCCGGACGACCTGCCGGGCCCTGGCGTGCCCGCGGTCGAGCTGCTGCACCGGCTGGGCGGCGAGGTCAAGGCGCTCTTCGTGCACGGCAGCAACCCGGTGGTGAGCGCCCCGAACGCCGACCGGGTCCGCGCCGGCCTGGAGGCGCTGGACCTCCTGGTGGTCTGCGACGTGGTGCCGAGCGAGACAGCCCGGTTGGCCGACGTGGTGCTGCCGGTGACCCAGTGGGCCGAGGAGGAGGGCACGATGACCAACCTCGAGGGCCGGCTGCTGCGCCGCCGCCGGGCGACCGAGCCACCCGGCGAGGTCCGTGACGAGCTCGCGGTGCTGGCTGACCTGGCGGCCCGGCTCGACTGCCCGGTGCGGTTCTCGGCCGACGCCGCGGAGGTCTTCGACGAGCTGGCCGCGGCGAGCGCCGGCGGCCGCGCCGACTACTCGGCGCTCAGCCACGAGCTGCTCGACGCCGAGCCGGACATCCCGCGGCACTGGCCCGCGGCGACGGCCGACGGCACCCCCCGGCTCTTCGCCGACGGCTTCGCGCAGCCCGACGGCCGGGCCCGGCCGGTGCCGGTGGTCCCCCGCGCTCCGGCCGACGACCTGCGGGCCGACGCGCCGGTGTACCTGGTCACCGGCCGGGTGCTCGCGCAGTACCAGTCCGGCGCGCAGACCCGTCGGGTGCCGGACCTCGCCCGGTCCGCACCGGGGCCGTTCGTCGAGCTGCACCCGCAGCTCGCGACGCGACTGGGGGTCCGTGACGGGGAGCCGGTCGCGGTGACCTCGCGACGGGGCAGGGCGGTCGCGTCCGCGCGGATCAGCGCGGGCATCCGGCCGGACACGGTGTTCATGCCGTTCCACTGGAGCGGGGTCGGATCGGCCAACGCGGTCACCGACGACGCGACCGACCCGGTGTCGGGGATGCCGGCCTTCAAGGTGTGCGCCGTCGAGGTCGCGCGGGGAGACGTCGAGGAGCTCGTGGAGGAGTCCGCATGACCCGCATGACACAGGAGAACGTCGTGGTCGTCGGGGCCGGGATGGTGGGCCACCGCTTCGTGGAGGAGCTCGCCGTCCGGGACCGGGACCAGCGGTTCGACCTGCACCTCGTGGGGGCCGAGGAGTACGAGCCCTACAACCGCATCCTGCTCACCGAGGTGCTCGCCGGCCGGGCGTCGCTGCGCGCCCTGACCCTGGGCGCGGTGCCCGACCGGGTGCGTGTCCACCGGGGCGTCGCCGGCCGGGCGATCGATCGTGCGGCCCGCGAGCTGGTCCTCTCCGACGGGCGACGGATCGGCTACGACCGCCTCGTCCTCGCCACCGGAGCCCGTGCGTGGGTGCCGCCGCTGGAGGGGCTCGACACGGAGCCGCAGCACGTGCACGTCCTCCGCGACGTCGACGACGTCCGGGCCGTGCGCGCCCGCGCCGCCAACGCGCGGCACGCGGTGGTGCTGGGCGGCGGCCTCCTCGGCGTCGAGGCCGCCTGCGGCCTTGCCAGCAAGGGGATCGCCGTCACCGTGGTGCAGAACGAGCCGCAGGTCCTCGCCGGCCAGCTCGACCCGCAGCCGGCGTCGGTGCTCGCCGGAGCCCTGGAGGGCTCCGGCATCCGGGTCCGGCTCGGCGCCAGCGTGGCCGAGGTGGTCTCGGCGTACGGCGAGCTGGTGGCCGTGCGCCTCACCGACGGCACCGTCATGGCGGCCGACGTCCTGCTGGTGTCCTGCGGCGTCCGTCCCGAGACGACGCTGGCCGCCGGCGCGGGACTGCCCGTCGACCGCGGCGTGGTCGTCGGCACCGATCTGGCCTCACCGGTGGACCCGCGCGTCTTCGCGATCGGCGACTGCGCCCAGCCCCCGGAGGGCGGCACGGGTCTCCTCGCGCCCGGGTGGGCCCAGGCCGAGCGCCTGGCGGCGGCGCTCACCGGTGGCAGCCCCGGCCGTCCCGCGGACGCGGAGCGGCTCCACGACGTGCACCTCAAGGCGGTCGGCGTCTCCACGGTGTCCCTGGGTGTCCGGGCGACGGCGGCGCGCGACGACGACCGGGTCGTGTCGGTCCACGACCCCGGCGGTGGCCGGCACGTCGACCTGGTGGTGCGTGCGGGGCGCCTCGTCGGGGCGACCTGCGTCGGTGCCCCGGAGGTGGCCGCGGCGGCGGGGGTGGTGCTCGACCGGGGCACGCCCACGCCGCAGGACCCTCTGGCACTGCTCGTGGGTGAGCAGCGCGCCGAGGAGCCGTCGCCGGTGCGGATGCCGGCCGCCACCACGGTGTGCCGCTGCAACAACGTCACCAAGCAGGACATCGTCGACGCGTGCGAGGCCGGGGCCTCGACCGTCGAGGCGGTCGCCGAGAGGACGCGCGCGACGACGGGCTGCGGCGGGTGCCGCGAGGTGGTGTGCGGGATCGCCGACTGGCTGCACGCCTCGGACCCGGGCCTGGACGAGCCACGTGACACCGCCGGATCCGTAGCACTCCCGTAACACGTCGAACGCAGAACGAACACACACGACCTCGAAGGTGAAGCCATGAACCCGCTCCCGGAGCAACCGTCCCGCCGGCTCGTCGTCGTCGGAGGCGGCATGGTCGCCCACCGGCTGGTCCAGGCGCTCGTCGACCGCGACGAGCACGGCAGCTGGCAGGTCGACGTCCTCACCGAGGAGGCGCACGCGCCGTACGACCGGGTCGCCCTCACGTCGTACTTCTCCGGCCGGACGCCGGAGGACCTGGTGCTCGGACCGGACGCCCTGTGGCAGCGGCCGGGGCTCCGGCTGCACACCTCGGCGGTCGTCACCGGGATCCGCCCCGAGGACCGCGTCGTGAGCGTCGGGGACCGAGAGGTGGAGTACGACGCCCTGGTGCTGGCCACCGGGTCGTCGGCGTTCGTACCACCGGTCGCGGGATCCGACCTGCCCGGCGCCTTCGTCTACCGCACCGTCGAGGACGTGCGGGCGCTCGAGGCCTGGGTCGCCGCCCGCGGCGAGGGGCTGCGTGGCGCGGTCGTGGGCGGAGGGCTGCTCGGGCTCGAGGCCGCCGGGGCGCTGACCGAGCTGGGCGTCGACACGACGGTGGTCGAGTTCGCTGACCGGCTGATGCCGCAGCAGGTGGATGCGGCGGGCGGCGAGGCGCTGCGCCGGATCATCGAGGGCATGGGGGTCGCGGTGCTGTGCTCGGCGGCGTCGTCGCGGCTGCTGCCCGACGACACCGGCGCGGTGCGCGCGATGGAGCTGGCGGACGGCACCGTGCTCGACGTGGACGTCGTCGTCTTCGCCACCGGCATCCGCCCCCGCGACGAGCTCGCCCGCGCCGCCGGGCTGCCGGTCGGGGAACGCGGTGGGGTGGTCGTCGACGACGCCTGCCGGACCGCCGACCCCGACGTCTTCGCCGTGGGCGAGGTGGCGTGCATCCAGGGCCGGACGTGGGGACTCGTCGGACCCGGCTACACCATGGCCGAGATCGTCGCCGACCAGCTGCTCGGCGGTGACGGCGCGTTCACCGGTGCCGACACCTCCACGAAGCTCAAGCTGCTCGGCGTCGACGTCGCCAGCTTCGGCGACGCGTTCGCCGAGACGCCGGGCGCGCTCGAGGTGGTGTACGCCGACCCCGTCGCGCGCGTCTACAAGAAGCTGGTGCTGTCGGACGACGCCCGGACCCTGCTCGGCGGGGTGCTCGTCGGCGACGCGTCGGCGTACTCCTCGCTCCGTCCGCTGCTGGGCACCGAGCTCGGCACCGACCCGAACACGTGGTTGCTGCCCGAGGGTGCCGCCCGCCCGGCGACCGGCGAGCTGCCCGACGCCGCCACGGTCTGCTCCTGCAACAACGTCACGGCCGGCACCGTCCGCGAGTCGGTCTCGTGCGGCGGGTGCGCCGACGTGGGTGCGGTCAAGGCGTGCACGAAGGCCGGCACCAGCTGCGGCTCCTGCCTGCCGCTGGTCAAGCAGCTGATGTCGGCCGAGCTGGAGAAGAGCGGCATCACCGCGAGCACCGCCCTCTGCGAGCACTTCGAGCTCAGCCGCGCGCAGCTGTTCGACGTGATCCGCGTGACCGGGCTGCGGACCTTCAGCGACGTCGTCGCCGCCCACGGGCGCGGGCGGGGCTGCGACATCTGCCGTCCCACGGTGGCCTCGATCCTGTCCTCGCTGGGGGCCGGGCACGTCCTGGACGCCGACCAGGCGCGGCTGCAGGACACCAACGACCACGTGATGGCCAACCTGCAGAAGGACGGCACCTACTCGGTCGTGCCCCGCGTGCCCGGTGGGGAGATCACTCCGCAGGGGCTCATCGAGATCGGCAAGGTGGCGCAGGACTTCGACCTCTACACGAAGATCACCGGCGGCCAGCGGATCGACCTCTTCGGTGCCCGGCTCGAGCAGCTCCCCGCGATCTGGCGGCGACTGGTCGACGCGGGCTTCGAGTCCGGGCACGCCTACGGCAAGGCGGTGCGCACGGTGAAGTCGTGCGTGGGCTCCACGTGGTGCCGGTACGGCGTCCAGGACTCCGTCGGCCTCGCGGTCGACCTGGAGCTGCGCTACCGGGGGCTGCGGGCGCCGCACAAGATCAAGCTCGGCGTCTCCGGGTGCGCGCGCGAGTGCGCGGAGGCGCGCGGCAAGGACGTGGGGGTGATCGCCACCGACAACGGGTGGAACCTCTACGTCGGCGGCAACGGCGGGTTCACGCCGCGGCACGCGCAGCTGTTCGCCGAGGACCTCGACACCGAGACGCTGGTCCGCACCGTCGACCGGTTCCTCATGTACTACGTCCGCACCGCCGACCGCCTGCAGCGGACCGCGCCGTGGGTGGAGGCGCACGAGGGCGGTCTGGAGGCGATCCGCGAGGTCGTCATGGACGACAGCCTCGGGATCTGCGCCGAGCTCGACGCGGCGATGGCCGCGCACGTCGCGGCCTACCGCGACGAGTGGTCGGCCACGCTGTCCGACCCCGCGAAGCTGTCGCAGTTCGTGTCCTTCGTCAACCGGCCCGACGAGGCCGACCCCACGCTGGCCTACGTCCCCGAGCGCGGCCAGCGCCGCCCCGCCGGCCCCGGCGAGCGCGCCGCGCTCATCGCCGGCACGACCCTGGAGGTCCGCTCATGACCCTGCTCGTCCCCACCGCCGACCCCGTCGACCCCGCCGACCCCGCCCCCTCCGGCTCCGCGGCACCGAGCCCGTGGGTCGCCGTGTGCACGATGCGGCAGCTCATCCCCGAGCGCGGTGTGGCGGTGCTGGTCGGCGACGCGCAGGTGGCGCTGTTCCGGGTCGGGTCGGCGACCGACGAGTTCGTCCACGCCGTCGGTCACCGCGACCCGTTCTCGGCCGCCAACGTCATGGCTCGCGGCATCGTGGGGTCGGTCGACGACCGGGACACGGTCGCCTCGCCGATGTACAAGCACGTCTTCGACCTGGCCACCGGCGAGTGCCTCTCGGACCCGTCGGTCCGCCTCCCGGTGCACCGCACCTGGGTGGCCGGGGGAGTGGTGTACGTGCACGCGACGCCGTCGTCGCCCGGAGCCGGTGGATGACCGACCTGGTCCCGGTGCTCTCCGGCTGCCGGGTGCTGGTGACCGCGCAACGCCGCAGCGGTGAGCTCGCCGCCGCGCTGACCCGGCGCGGCGCGGTCACCGACGTGGTGCCCACGCTCGGCGTCGTCCCGCACATCGACGAGGCGGCGCTCGTACGCCGGACCGAGGAGCTCGTCGCGCGTCCCCCGGACCTCCTGGTGGTCACCACCGGCATCGGCTTCCGCAGCTGGCTGGACACCGCGGAGACGGCCGGGCTCGCCGACGCGCTCGTCGGGGTGCTCGGGCGGACCCGCCTGGTCGCCCGCGGGCCGAAGGCGCGGGGTGCCCTCCAGGCGGCCGGCCTCACCGCGGACTGGGTGGCCGAGTCCGAGACCTCGGCGGAGATCACCGAGTTCCTGCTGGGCGAGGGGGTCGCCGGCCGGCGGATCGCCGTACAGCATCACGGGGCGGGGGACCGTCCGATGGAGGAGGCGTTCGAGAGGGCGGGTGCGGAGACGGTGTCGCTGGACGTCTACCGCTGGGGGCCGCCCCCGGACCCCGACGCGGTCCGCGCCGCGGCGGGCGCGCTCGGGGACGGCGGCTACGACGCGGTGCTCTTCACCTCCGCCCCGGGAGCGCAGGCGTGGCTCGACGCGCTGCGCGGGGCCGACGCCTTGGAGGCGACTCGGCGGCACGTCGACCGCGGGCAGCTCCTGCTGGCGGCCGTGGGACCGGTGACCGCCGAGCCGCTGGCCTACGCGGGGATGGCGGCCAGCCGCCCCGCACGCTCCCGGATGGGCGCGCTCGTGCGCCTGGTCATCACCGAGCTGGGTGGCGAGCGGAGCGCGCTGCGCACCGTGCACGGCACGCTGCGCATCCGGGCCTGCGGGGTGACCGTCGACCACGAGCCGGTGCCGATCTCGCCCAGCGGTCTCGCGGTGCTGCGCCGCCTGGCCGCCACCCCGGGCCAGGTCGTGACCCGCGAGGAGATCCTGAGGGTGCTGCCGGGGGAGTCCACCGACCCGCACACAGCGGAGGTCGCGGTGGCCCGCCTCCGCGAGGCGCTGCAGGCCGGCACCGGGGACCGCCGGCTCGTCCGGACGGTCGTCAAGCGCGGCTACGTGCTCGCTGCCACGTGAGAGAGGTCGCGGGCCTGTACGACGGCGCGATGTCCGCCGTACCGTGCGGTCATGACATCGACGCGCCCGGTGCGCATCCGCCAACCCCGGCCGCACGACATCGTCGACGACCCGGTCGTGGTCGCCGGGGTGGGCACCGCCTTCGAGGGAACCCTGCAGCTCCGGGTCCGCAACCACCGCGGCCACGTCCTCGCCCACAAGCACTTCATGGCCGGCGGCACCGGCATCTGGGCGAACTTCGTGGTCCGGATCGACGTACCGGGGGTGCCGGCCAGCCCGCACGGCACCGTGGAGGTCTACGAGCTGTCCGCCGAGGACGGCAGCGAGATCAACAAGCACCAGGTGCGGGTGGTCTTCGGTCGTGCCCTCGTCGACCCCTACACCGGCTACTCGGTGCACACGGTCGCCGCGGGGGAGACGCTGTCGAGCATCGCGCAGGAGTGGTACGGCGACTCGGGCCGCTACCACGTCATCTTCCAGGCCAACCGGTCCGTCCTCGACGACCCCGACCTCATCTTCCCCGGGCAGGAGCTCCGCATCCCGCAGTGATCTCGCGGACGGCGGGGCGCGCCTCCCGCGTCGCCGGCGCACGGTTTGGTAGGAATCTGATGTGTTGCGCTCACGCGCAGCCGTAGGTCCGGACCTTCCCCCACTGGACGGAGCAGCATGAAGCCCCTCATCGCCGGCGTGGTCGTGCTCTTCGTCGGCTTCTGGATGGTGCAGGCGCCCGACAGCCTCGCGACCTTCACCAAGGAGGCCTCGACCTGGGTCTGGGACATGACCACGATGGTCTTCGAGGCGATCATGAGATACCTCGACGGCCTCTTCGCGTGAGCCCGACGTGCTCGCCTGGCTGATCGGCCTCTTCCCGGAGCCGGACATCAGGAAGCACCTGCTCCGCGAGGAGGGCGAGGTCATCGTCGACGAGGTCCACCACCACTGGGTGGCGTACCTCAAGGCGGGGGCGTTCGCCGTCCTCGGCTGCGCGAGCCTGCTGGCCGCCCTGGTGGTCGACCTCGAGGTCGGCTGGTTCTTCCTGATCGTGGGCGGTCTCCTCCTGCTGTGGGCGACCCACCTCGCGATGGTGGTGCACATGGACCGCTTCGTGGTGACGAACATGCGGGTGTTCCGCGTCCACGGCGTCTACGGGCAGTCGCTCGCCACCATGCCGCTGAGCCGCATCCTCGACATCACCGTGCGCAAGCCCCTCATCGGCCGCGTGCTCGGCTACGGCAACTTCGTCTTCGAGTCGGCTGCGCGCGCCCAGGGCCTGCGCGAGATCACCCACGTCCCCCGCCCCGACGAGCGCGACCTGACGATCCAGCGGGTGGTGCAACGCGCCGGGCTGCGTGGGCCCCGGGTCAACTGACGACCCGCCAGGGCCGTGGGGGAAGATGGGTGCCATGAACATGCCGTTCTCCCGTCCTGGTGCGATCGACCTGTCCAGCCTCAAGCGTCCCGCCCCGCCGGCGGGCTCGCCGTCCGGCCAGCCCGCCGGTGCGGCGGGGGCGGGGTACGCCGTCGAGGTCGACGAGCAGAACTTCCAGGCCCTGCTCGAGTCGTCGATGAACGCGCCCGTGGTCCTGGTGGTGTACTCGCCCAGCCGGATGCCGGCCAGCGCGCAGCTCGCCGACGACTTCTCCACGCTCGCCGCGGAGCTGCAGGGCCGCATCGCGGTGGGGCGGATCGACGTGGACAGCCAACCGGGCATCGCCCAGGCGCTGCAGGTGGAGTCGCTGCCGCTGGTCGCGCTCGTGCTGCAGGGCCGGCTCCAGCCGCTGTTCCAGGACGCGCCGCCGCTGCAGGAGCTGCGACCGCTGATGGACCAGCTGCTGCAGCAGCTCGCCACCCAGGGGATGACCGGCCGGCATCAGCCCCTGGGCGCCGCTCCTGCCGAGGAGCAGGAGGAGCCCCAGGCCGACCCGCGCTACGCGGCGGCGGACGACGCGCTGGTGGCCGGGGACCTCGACACCGCGATCGCGGAGTACCAGAAGCTCGTCGACGCCAACCCCGCCGACACCGAGGCGGCGCTCGGCCTCTCACGGGCCCGGTTGATGAAGCGCACGTCGGGCGTGGACCTCAGCACCGCCCGGGAGGCCGCGGCGGCAGCGCCGGACGACGTCGACGCCCAGGCCATGGTGGCGGACCTCGACCTGCTCGGTGGGCACGTCGACGACGCGTTCCGCAGGCTCATCGAGCTGGTCCGCCGTACGTCTGGCGACGACCGGGACCGGGCGCGGGTCCACCTCGTGGAGCTGTTCGGCGTCGTCGGCAACGACGACCCCCGCGTCGCGAAGGCCCGGACCAGCCTGGCCAACGCGCTCTTCTGACCGCTGGCCCCCGGGTCAGAGCGGGCGGCCGGACTCGGTGTAGAGCGCGTTCCCGCTCTCCACGCTCGCCAGCGCGGAGTCGATCCGGCGGGCGGTGAAGTCGGCGCAGAGGTTGTGCACCTCGGCAAGCGTGCAGAACCGGGCGGCCCGGATCTCCCGGGCCTGGGGGACGATGCGCGACTCGACCGCCGGGTCGTGCACCCCGCCGTCGAAGACCAGGCACACCGCGTCGTCCCAGCCGCTCCACGGCGGGAGCCAGTCGGTGAGCACCAGCCGCCCGGCGGCGATCCGCAGCGAGAGCTCCTCCTCGACCTCGCGGGCGACGGCGACGTGCGGGGCCTCGTTGACCTCCACCACACCGCCGGGCAGGTCCCAGTCCTCCTTGTAGGTGAGGTTGCACAGCAGCACCCGGCCGGCGGTGTCGCGCACCAGCAGCTGGGAGATCGCCCGCTTGCGGGGCAGGAACGAGTTCAGCAGCGCCCGGAAGCCGCGCGACTTGTGCAGCGGCGCGTCGGTCTGCAACCGGGCGAAAACCACGCGGTCGCGCCGCTCCCCGGACTCCTCGACGGCACCGCGCATCACGCCCTCGCGCTGCAGGCCCGCCCACGTGGCGATGCGGGTGGCGAGCAGGTCGTCGGGGTCGACGAGCGCCTCGACGCGGGCCTGCTTGAGATCCTCCAGCGCCAGCTGCACCTCGTCGCGCACCGCGGCACTGGCCGCCTCGAAGCCGCCGGCCTGCAGCTCCGCCGACCAGCTGACCCGCGCGACCCCGTTGCCGACCGGCTCCAGCCGCACGCCGTGCTCGGTCAGCCGCTCCCGCAGCTCCTCGCCGAGCTCGTCGTCCGCGTCCACAGAGCAGACCCTAACGCCGGACGCGCAGGCCCCTCACGCCCCGTCGGTCGGGGCCGAGGCGTCGTGACGCAACCACACCGCGCCCAGCGGCGGCACCGCGATGGTGGCCGAGGCCGGGAGCCCGTGCGACTCGTGCGGCTCGGCCTGGACCGACCCCAGGTTGCCCACCCCGGAGCCCGCGTAGGTCTCCGCGTCGCTGTTGAGCACCTCCTCCCACCGGCCCGCGACCGGGAGCCCGATGCGGTAGTCGTGGTGGGGGACCGCGGCGAAGTTCACCACGCACGCCAGGTGCGAGCCCTGCCCGTCGCTGCGGACGAACGACAGCACGTTGCCGTTGGCGTCGTTGGCGTCGATCCACCGGAAGCCGTTCGGGTCGTCGTCGGTGGCGTGCAGCGCCGGTGTGGACCGGTAGATGCCGTTGAGGTCGGTCACCAGCTGGCGCAGCCCGCTGTGGCCGGGTGAGTCGAGCAGCCACCAGTCCAGCTCCCGGGCCTCGGCCCACTCGGCGTCCTGGCCGAACTCGCAGCCCATGAAGACCAGCTGCTTGCCGGGGTGGGCCCACATGAACGAGAAGTACGCGCGCAGGTTCGCCAGCTGCTGCCACCGGTCGCCGGGCATCTTCCGCAGCAGCGAGCCCTTCCCGTGCACCACCTCGTCGTGGCTCAGCGGGAGGACGTAGCGCTCGGAGTAGGCGTAGACCATCGAGAACGTCATCTCGCCGTGGTGGTAGCTGCGGTGCACGGGCTCGTGGGAGAGGTAGTTGAGCGTGTCGTGCATCCAGCCCATGTTCCACTTCAGGTCGAAGCCCAGCCCGCCCAGGTGCGTGGCCCGGGTGACGCCGGGCCAGGAGGTCGACTCCTCGGCGATCGTCACCGCACCCGGCACCCGCTTCTGGCAGGTGGCGTTCATCTCCTGGAGGAACTGCACCGCCTCGAGGTTCTCCCGGCCGCCGTAGACGTTGGGGCTCCACTCGCCGTCGCTGCGTCCGTAGTCGAGGTAGAGCATGCTGGCCACCGCGTCGACCCGCAGACCGTCGGCGTGGTACTCCTCCAACCAGTAGAGCGCGCTGGCGACCAGGAAGTTGCGGACCTCCTGGCGGCCGAAGTTGAACACGAGCGTGCCCCACTCCGGGTGCTCCCCGCGCAGCGGGTTGGGGTCCTCGTAGAGCGGCGTCCCGTCGAACTGGGCCAGGGCGAAAGCGTCCTTGGGGAAGTGGGCGGGCACCCAGTCGAGGATGACGCCGATGCCCGCCTGGTGGAACCGGTCGATGAGGTAGCGCAGGTCGTCGGGGTCGCCGAAGCGCGCGGTGGGGGCGAAGTACGAGGTGACCTGGTAGCCCCACGAGCCACCGAACGGGTGTTCCATCACCGGCAGCAGCTCCACGTGGCTGAAACCCATGTCCTTCACGTAGGGGACCAGCTCGTCGGCGAGGTCGCGGTAGGACCGGCCGCTGCGCCAGGAGCCGAGGTGCACCTCGTAGGCCGACATCGGCTTCTGCGAGATGTGACCCTCGGCGCGGGCCGCCAGCCAGTCCTGGTCGCCCCACTCGTAGCCGGACTCGAAGACCACGCTGCTGGTGGCCGGCGGCTCCTCGGTGCGCGCGGCCATCGGGTCGGCCTTCTCGCGCCACTGCCCGTCGGCGCCGAGGATGACGTACTTGTACCTGGCGCCGGCCTGCACGCCGGGCACGAACAGCTCCCAGACGCCGGAGACGCCCATCTGGCGCATCGGGTGCTCGCGGCCGTCCCAGCTGTTGAAGTCGCCCTTCACGCGGATCCCCTGCGCGTGCGGGGCCCACACGGCGAACGAGATGCCGGTGATCGTGCCGAAGGGGCTGTCGTAGTGCTGCACGTGCGAGCCGAGGACCCGCCACAGCTCCTCGTGCCGGCCCTCGTTGATGAGGTGCAGGTCCATCTCGCCGAGCGTGGGGAGGTAGCGGTAGGCGTCGTCGAACTCGTGCGGGATGCCGTCCCCGTAGCTCACCTCGAGCCGGTAGTCCGGCACCTGCTCGACCGGCAGTACGCCGACCCAGACGCCGTGGTCCTCGTGGTCCAGGGTGACCCGCTGGCCCTGACCCGCCGCCCGGTCGCCGTACACCGCGACGACGGAGCTGGCCAGCGGCTTCAGCGTCCGCACGGTCACCGCCCCCGCGTGCACGTGGGCGCCCAGGACGGAGTGCGGGTCGCCGTGCCGCCCCTCGGCGATCGAGCGCGAGCTCCTCCACGGACACGGGGCGGATCTCGGTGCTGGTGGTTGATCGAGCCACGAATGGCCTCCTGGGTCTGGCTGGGTCTGGCTGGGTCTGGCTGGGTCTGGTCGGTCCGGTCAGCTGGTGCCGGCGAGGTGCGCGAGCGCCGCCAGCGGGATCGGCAGCCACGTCGGCCGGTTGCGGGCCTCGTAGACGGCTTCGTAGACCGCCTTGTCCGCCGCGTAGGCGGTGATCAGCGTGTCGTCGAGGTCGGTGTCGGAGGCCTCCTGGTAGCCGTCCAGGAACGCCTTGCGGTTGCGGCCCGCCCACTCCCGCGCGCGCTCCGCCACCACGCCTTCGTCGTCGGCGACGGCCTGCTCCCGGTCCAGCCGGCTCAGCTCGGCGGCGTAGCTGAAGGAGCGCAGCATCCCGGCGACGTCCCGCCACGGAGAGTCCGGTGCGCGTCGCTCGTCGAGAGACTTCGCCGGCTCACCCTCGAAGTCGATGATCTTCCAGTTCCGCACCGTGCGCAGGGTCTGCCCCAGGTGCAGGTCGCCGTGCACGCGCTGGACGGTCACCTGCCGGCCCAGCGTGCGCACCGAGTCGAAGATCGCCCGCAACCCGGCCTCGTGCTCCCGCAGCTCCGGTACGACGTCCAGCGCGGCGTCGAGTCGGGTCGCCCATGTCGTCCGCGAGCCGCTGGAGCCGGTCGGACTCCCACGTCTCGGTGGGGAAGGCGTGGGCCAGCGAGGTGTGCATGTCGGCGACGGACGCGCCCAGCCGGTGGGCCTCGGAGGCGAAGTCGCCGCCGGACTCCTCCGGGTGGGTGTCGCCGTTGCCGTACAGGCTCCGGAGGCTGACCAGGGCGAGGTCCCAGCCGTCACTGGCCGTGCGCAGGAACTGCTGCAGGATGCCGAGCTGCAGCACGTCCCCGTCCCCGCTGGGCGTCTCCATCCAGCCGTACAGCGAGGCGATGTGCTCGTTGCCGGCCTCGGTGAGGGCGGCGAGGATCTCGATGTCGGGGTTGTGCCCCGGGCCCACCCGGCGGAACACCTTCATCATGCTGTCGTCGCCGAAGGTCACCGAGGAGTTGCTCTGCTCGGCGGTCATCACCGTGGACCGGGCGTTGAGGTCGATCTCCGGATCGTCGACCTTGTGGAAGACCACGTCACCGAGCTGCTTGCCCTCCGAGAAGCCCCGCAGCCACAGCGGCGTCGCGGAGTGGTCGTGCAGCGCGTCGTAGGCCCAGACGTGGCCGAGCTCGTAGTCCTCCCAGACGCCCACAAGGGCGTGGTTGAGCCGTGGTCGCTCGCCCAGGTAGTAGGAGAGCGGCACCTGGTAGACGTCGGTCTCGCCGCTGTCGTAGCGCACGGTGACGAGCTCGATCGTCACCAGACCCAGGGGAGCCGTGGTGTCCGGGTCGGCGCTGCCGGGCAGGGCGAGCCGGCGGACCTCGACGACCTCGAAGGTGCGCCCCTTGCCGCCGAACCAGCGGGCGTTCTCGAGGAAGCTCTTCAGCTGGTCCTTCACGGGGTCACCACCGTCTCGACGGGTGCGGTCGAGGGCAACCGGAACCAGAGGAACCCGTAGCCGCTCAGGGTCAGGAGGTAGGGGAGCTCTCCGATCTGCGGGAACCGGGCGCCACCGAGCAGCTCCACCGGGATGACCCCTTCCCACCGTCGTAGGTCCAGCTCCACCGGCTGCGGGAACCGCGACAGGTTGTTGACGCACAGCACCGTGTCGTCCTCGTGCTCGCGGACGTAGGACAGCACGCTCGGGTTCGACCCGCCGAGGTCGGTGAACGTGCCGAGTCCGAAGGCGTGGTGGTTCTTGCGCACCTGGATCATCCGGCGGGTCCAGTGCAGGAGCGAGGAGCTGTTCTCCAGCTCGGTCTCCACGTTGACGCGCTGGTAGCCGAAGACCGGGTCCTGGTTCACCGGCAGGCTCAGCTTCCCGGGGGTCGCGGAGGAGAACCCCGCGTTCCGGTCCGCGGTCCACTGCATCGGCGTCCGCACGCCGTCGCGGTCACCGAGCCAGATGTTGTCGCCCATGCCGATCTCGTCGCCGTAGTAGAGGACCGGCGACCCGGGGAGCGACAGGAGCAGCGCGGTGAACAGCTCCATCTGGTTGGTGTCGTTGTCCAGCAGGGGAGCGAGCCGCCGCCGGATCCCGATGTTCGCCTTCATGCGGGGGTCCTTGGCGTACTCGCCCCACATGTAGTCGCGGTCCTCGTCGGCGACCATCTCGAGGGTCAGCTCGTCGTGGTTGCGCAGGAAGATCCCCCACTGGCAGCCCGCCGGAATGGCCGGCGTCTGCTCCATGATCTCCGAGATGGGGAAGCGGCTCTCCCGGCGCACCGACATGAAGATGCGGGGCATCACCGGGAAGTGGAAGCACATGTGGCACTCGTCGCCACCGTTCTCGAAGTCGCCGAAGTAGTCGACGACGTCGGAGGGCCACTGGTTCGCCTCGGCGAGCAGCACGCGGCCGGGGTAGTTCTCGTCGACGTACTGACGGACCTTCCGGAGGAACTCGTGGGTCTCCTTGAGGTTCTCGCCGTTGGTGCCCGGCCGCTCGTAGAGGTAAGGCACGGCGTCCAGCCGGAAGCCGTCGATGCCCATGTCCAGCCAGAACGACAAGGCCTCGAGCATCGCGTCGTGGACCTTGGGGTTGTCGAAGTTGAGGTCCGGCTGGTGGCTGTAGAAGCGGTGCCAGAAGTACTGCTGGCGCACCGGGTCCCAGGTCCAGTTCGAGGACTCGGTGTCGACGAAGATGATCCGCGCCTCGGTGTAGAGGTCGTCGGGTCGGACCACACGTAGAAGTCGCCGTAGGGGCCGTCCGGGTCGTTGCGCGACTCCTGGAACCACGGGTGCTGGTCGCTGGTGTGGTTCATGACGAAGTCGATGATCACGCGGATGTCGCGCTTGTGCGCCTCGTCGAGGAACTCGTGGAACTCCTCGATCGTGCCCACCTCGGGCTGGACACCGATGTAGTCGGCGACGTCGTACCCGCCGTCACGCAGGGGGGAGGTGAAGAACGGCGGCACCCAGAGGCAGTCGACGCCCGAGCCACTGCAGGTAGTCGAGCTTCTCGGTCAGCCCCTTGAAGTCACCGACCCCGTCGCCGTCGGAGTCACGGAACGAGCGGACGAGGACCTCGTAGAAGACCGCGGACTTGAACCAGTCCGGGGTGATGGTGAGCCCCCCGGTGGTCCTCGTCCCTCCTCGGGCGTGGTGCGTGGATGCTGACGCTGCGTTCGCTGCCGACGTCGTCATCAGGCGGGGGTGCTCCTCACGGTCAGGATGTGGGCGGGTTCGTAGAAGGGGTCGAGGCGGACGTAGTTGTGGGCGCCCCACGTCCAGTCCTCGCCGGTCACCTCGTCGTGCACGACGAAGCGGTCCTCCCAGTCACGCCCGATCGCGGGGAGGTCCAGGTGCACCGTGGTCTCCCGGGTGGTGTGGGGGTCGACGTTGACCACCACGATCACGGTGTCGCCCGGCTTGCCCTCGGCGTCGACGACGGCCTTGGAGAACACCACCACGGCGTCGTCCTCGGCGTTGTGGACCCTCAGGTTGCGCAGCTGCTGCAGGGCCGGGTGCTCCCGGCGGACCGAGTTCAGCATCGTGACGTACGGCGCCAGCGACCGGCCCTCGCGCCTCCGCGGCGTCCCAGTCGCGGATCCGGACCTGGTACTTCTCCGAGTCGAGGTACTCCTCCGACCCCGGGCGCACGGCGACGTGCTCGAAGAGCTCGAAGCCGGCGTACATCCCCCAGGACGGGGACCCCATCGACGCGAGCACGGCGCGGATCTTGAACGCCGGCGGGCCGCCGTACTGGAGGTACTCGTGGAGGATGTCGGGGGTGTTGACGAAGAAGTTGGGGCGCAGCACGTGCGGGGTCTCCTGCGAGACCTCGCGGAGGTACTGGTCGATCTCCCAGCGGCTGTTGCGCCAGGTGAAGTAGGTGTAGCTCTGGTGGAAGCCCACCATCCCCAGCGCCCGCATCATCGCCGGACGGGTGAAGGCCTCGGACAGGAAGACCACGTCGGGGTCGGTGCGGCCGGATCTCGCCGAGCAGCCGCTCCCAGAACGCGACCGGCTTGGTGTGCGGGTTGTCGACGCGGAAGATCCGGACGCCGTGGTCCATCCAGTGCCGGACCACCCGGAGCACCTCGGCGTAGATGCCCTCGGGATCGTTGTCGAAGTTGATCGGGTAGATGTCCTGGTACTTCTTCGGCGGGTTCTCGGCGTAGGCGATGGTGCCGTCGGCGCGGGTGGTGAAGAACTCCGGGTGCTCCTTGGCCCACGGGTGGTCCGGGGCCGCCTGGAGGGCCAGGTCGATGGCGACCTCGAGCCCGTGCGTCCCGAGCCGCCGCGACGAACGCGTCGAAGTCGTCGATGGTGCCGAGGTCGGGGTGGACGGCGTCGTGGCCGCCCTCGTCGGAGCCGATCGCCCACGGTGAGCCGACGTCGTCCGGCCCCGGGGTCAGGGTGTTGTTGGGCCCCTTGCGATTGACCTTGCCGATCGGGTGGATCGGCGGCAGGTAGATGACGTCGAACCCCATCGCCGCGACGCCCTCCAGTCGCTTCGCGGCGGTCTGGAAGGTGCCGCTGACGACCTTGCCGGCCTTGTCGACGTAGGCGCCCTCGGAGCGCGGGAAGAACTCGTACCACGATCCGTACAGCGCGCGGTGCCGGTCGGCGAAGAAGGGGAACGGTCCCTCCACGGTGACCAGGTCGCGCAGCGGCTCGGCGGCGAGCGCGGCGGAGACCTCGGGCGCCAGCGCCGCCCCGAGGCGTACGGCGTCGGGGCGGTCGGTGTCGCTGAGCGCCTTGACGGCGTCGAGCACGCGTCTTCTTGCCGGCCTTCGACATCGCCGACGCCGCGCGCTCGAGCACGAGCGCACCCTCGGCGAACATCAGCTCGGTGTCGATGCCGGCGGGCACCTTGATCTCGGCGGCGTGCCGCCAGCTCTCGACCGGGTCGCTCCACCCGTGGACCTCGAACGACCACGGGCCCTCCTGGTCCGCGACCGACGGTGGCCCGCCACCGGTCGACGTCGTCGGCGGACCGGCGCATCCGCTGCGGGGCGCGTCGGCGTCGCCCGCCGGGGTCGATGAGCACGACCTCCGCAGCAAGCGCGTCGTGGCCCTCGCGGACGACGACGGCGGTGACCTCGAACGGCTCGCCTACTGCTGCCTTGGCGGGGTGCTTGCCTCCTTCGAGCTGCGGGGTGACGTCAAGGACCGGGATCCGTCCAACCATGTTCGCCTCCTACCCAGGTGGCCCTGGGTCATGCACGAACGTTGGCGGATCCCGGCCCTCGTCGTCCACCGGGTGTCCGGCATCAGAACCGGACGGAGCTCAGCAGTCGGTCAGCGGCCGAACACCTCCAGCTCGGCGGCGTGGACGATCGTCCCGCGGTCGCTGCCCGACTTGCAGTCGGTCGGGTTCGTCGGGTCGTTGTCCTGCTCCCCGGCGTAGCCCTTGTACCCGGTGCACTGGTTCTCCAGGACGACCAGCCGGACCTGCTGCGCCTTCACCGGCTTCGGAAGCTCGAACGTCCGGAAGTTGAGGTTCGGGGCCACCGGACGGGGGAGCTTCGCCGGGAACGCGTTCGCCCTTGCTGGTGTAGACCCGCTTCCAGCCGCCGTCGGCGTCGCAGCCGCTGGTGCAGACCTCGATGGCGAACTTCCGCAGCGCCGTGAACCGCGAGCCCGTGTCCGGGTCGTCGTCGATGTTGTCGAACGTCGGCGCCGGTCCGAGCATCGCGCTGACGACCACCCGGCGGATCTTGTGGGTGCCGCCGGCGAGGTCCACCGTCACGTAGGGGTGCGTCTCGTCGACGTTCGTGGTGCCGTCGGAGTTGACGCCGCCCCAGTTGGTGGCCTCGGTGCCGTCGATGAGGAAGCCCGGGTTGCGGCTGCCGGCGCTGCTGTCGACGACCTTCGGCGCCGTTGCCGCTGCCCGCGAAGTTCTTGCGCACCACGATCTTCTTGGTGAGCTTGCCGTGGCCCGGCTTGACCTTCACCGTGAAGCGGGTGAGACCGGTCTTGTCGCTCTGGAAGACGCCGGAGAACTTGCCCCGGGTCATCGGGACCTTCGCGTCCAGCTTGGTGTCGCCGAGGGTGTCGCCCGACCGGAGTGGCCCGGGCCTCGTAGTGGCCGATGTAGACCTTGCCGGGAACCTTTTGCCGTTGGGCAGGACCGGGCGGAACTTCACGGTCCGGTTGCCCTACGGGGCCGCGAAGCTCGGCGTCACGTCGCTGGAGTCCGCGTCCGGCGTGCTGGCGCCCTTGCCCATGCCGCTGCGGGCGAAGGCCTTCCAGATGACGCCCTTGTTGGCGCCCTGGTAGCGCATCCTGGTCCGCGGCGAGGAACGCGTCTCGGGCCTGGAGCATGTCGGTCGCACCCTGCTGGAGCAGGAACGAGTCGAACATCAGCTGGATCCAGCGCCGGTTCCCCGGGCAGTCGTAGGACTGCTTCGGGCCGAGGTTGGGCACGCCCTGCCCCGCAGCGCCACTGCAGGGTCTTGTCCCGGTAGTGGAAGCCCTTCTTGTTGAACTTCTTGACCAGCGCCTGGCGGACCCGCCACATCGTGGCGTTCCAGATCTCGCCGTCGGCGTGCACCTCGGGGCCGGGGGTGTCGAAGCCGAACTCGCGCGTAGTTGAGCGGGTTGTGGTTGATCGCGTAGTCACGGATCGCGGTCTTCTTGTTGCCGGTGGCGTAGAGACCGACGGCCCACGTGTTGCCGCCGTTGTCGTAGCCGTGCTCGAACTGGAACTCGCCCGCGACCAGGTCGCCCCAGGACTCGCCCATGGAGCCGCCCTGCTCGGAGGTGATGCCGTCGTCGGGACCGCCGATCATCCGGTTGCTGATCGCGTGGGTGTACTCGTGGCCCACGATGCCGAAGTCGAGACCACCGTCGGTGCACGGCGAGTAGAACGCGCCGGCGATCGGCTGGAAGAGGTACTGGTTGGTGATGCCCGGCACCCCGTCCTGCAGCGCGATCTGGTTGGCGTTGTCGCGGCCGAGGTACTGGCCGGTCGACCCACCGGAGAGCGCACCGGCCTGCACGTTCCCGACCTCGGGGTCACGGGAGAGACCCGCGCTGCCGAAGTTGTTCACCTGCAGGTTGTAGTTCTTCTCGGTGAAGCCCAGGAAGTACGAGAAGTCGTGCATCCGGTTGTGCGAGACGAACAGGTTCTGCGTGGCGTAGTTGATGTCGTTGCCGCCCGGGGTCAGGTTCGACGGGTCGCACTGCGACTCGTTCCAGGCGTCGGTGAACTTCGTCGTGTACTCACGCGTGGGGGAGAACACGCGCCTGGAAGAGACCGCCGGGCGTCAGCGGGCTGAGCCACGCCTCGCGGTCGGAGGCGTTGTTGCCCAGGGTGGTGAAGCTCGGCAGCTCGGTGTTCGGGTTGACGTCCCAGGGAGCCTTGCCCGCGGTGTTGCGCAGGCTGCCCCTCGGCTCCGTGCAGCCCTTGACCGGCTGCTGGTCGAGGCTGGTCACCCAGCACCCGACGACCCAGTTCTTCGGGGTCTTGCCGGGGACGTCGCTCGACGGGCTCGGGTTGGTGTCGAAGTAGCGCCAGCGTGCGTTGTCAGGAAGGCCGGCGTCACCGGACTTCTGCGAGGAGACCGAGACGTTGCCGACGTAGGTGCCCGGGCCGGCGAACGGCGCGGTCGGGTCGGGGTAGGGGCAGACCTGCACGGAGTAGGTGCCCTGCGGGAACGGGTCGGCCGACGCGGTCGCGACCTCCGGGCTGGTGCCGGTGTCGCCGCTGGTGAGCAGCTGGCCGTCGGCGCCGAAGAGCTTGAGCACGATGTCGTTGCCGGCCTGGACCTCTGACGCCACCGCGACGATCTGGCGGGTGTCCTTGTCGGTGATGTCGAACTCGTGCTTGGGACCGCAGTCGGTCGCGGTCATCTCGCCCTGGATCTGGAGCTTGGACGGGTTGTCCTCCAGGAACGGCATGCCGACCCCGGTGGCGACGCTCGCGCCGGTGGCCACGCCGCCCACGGCCTGGTCGACCTGGCTCTGCCGCCACAGGGTCTCGCCGGTCACGGCGTCGACCAGTGAGGTGTACGCCGCGACCGTGGGACCGGCGACGTTGACGACGTTGGCCTGGACGACCGGGCGGACGCTGCCGTCGGCGAGCGGAAGGGCCCGGACGCGAGCCTGCTGCTGCTGGGCGAAGCCGGCGACGGCGAGCCGCGTCCAACCGTCCTTGCCGGTGACGGAGCCGGTGATGTCGTCGGCGGTGACGGAGCCGTCGACGCCGAGCCACTTGGTGCCGATGTCGGTGGCCGCCTTGACCCAGCCGAGCGCCGGGGTGAGCACGGCGGCGGGAACCGAAACGTCGTCGTCGGTCTTGACCAGCGACGAGGACACGTAGGCGATCTCGCCGTTGGCGACGCCGACGGTCACCTTGCCGCCGATCGCCGGGGCGAGGTCCCCGAACTTCTGCTGGAAGAGCACGGCCCGGGCGTCGCTCTGCGCGAACTCCTGGTTGTTGACCAGCTCGAGGCCGTCGATCTGCGCGTCGCTGAGCCCGAAGACCTCGTTGTGGGCGCGCAGCCAGTCGCGAGCGGATGCCGGCGCCTTGGCCGGGTCGGTGGAGGCGACGCCGAGGCTGCCGTCGCGGGGGAGGATCGACGCCGGCGTGCCGAAGGCGTTCCAGCGCAGGTCGGCGCCGAGGGACGCCACGGCGGACCTCTGCGCGGCGGACGGTGCGGCGGTGCCGCGCTCGTCGACGGCCGCCGCTGCCAGCGGGGTGTCACCGAGACCGCGGAAGCTCCTCAGGTCGTCGCCGGTGAGCCGGGTGGCGCCGGTGGCGGTGGCGGGCGGCTGCACCAGGGACAGGGTCAGCCCGGCGGCGGCCAGGCCCGCTGCCGCGACACCCGCCGCTCTCCTCAGCCGTGGCCGGCCGCGACTGGCCGGTGGTGCGGTGGTCGACGGGCGGTGGGACATGTTCGGCCTCCAGGGCTGATCGGTGCGACGGGGCGCGGCTTGTGGCCGGCCCATTCACCACGGCTCAACGGACCAGGTCTGGACGGGTTATGGCAATGCCTCGGGGTGGCTGCATTGGAACGATCCACTCTGTATGGTCTGGGGGGTGCGAGCCATCCGGAGATTCACCGTCCGTCCCGTCCTGCCGCCCGCGCTGCACGCGCTCGGCGAGCTGGCAGGCAACCTGCGCTGGTCCTGGCACCCGGCGACCCAGGACCTGTTCGCCTCCGTCGACCCGGAGCTGTGGGAGGCCAGCGGCCACGACCCCGTGAAGCTGCTCGGCATGGTGCCGGCGGCCCGCTTCGAGGAGCTCTCGTCGGACGCCGCGTTCCTCGAGCGTCTGGAGGAGCAGCGGGCCGACCTCACGACCTACCTCGACGAGGGGCGCTGGTACCAGACCCTCGGTTCCGCCGTGCCCCGGTCGATCGCCTACTTCTCGCCGGAGTACGGGATCACCGCGGTGCTGCCGCAGTACAGCGGCGGACTCGGCATCCTCGCCGGTGACCACCTCAAGGCCGCCAGCGACAACGGCGTACCGATCCTCGGGGTCGGACTGCTCTACCGACACGGCTACTTCCGGCAGTCGCTGTCCCGGGACGGCTGGCAGCAGGAGAGCTACCCGATCCTCGATCCCGACGAGCTGCCGATCACCCTCCTGCGGCTGCCCGACCGGTCCGCGGCCAAGATCACCGTGGGCATGCCCGACGGCGCGGAGGCGGTCGCTCGCATCTGGGTCGCGCAGATCGGCCGCGTGCCGCTGCTGCTCCTCGACACCGACGTCGAGGAGAACACCGGCGTGCTCCGGGACATCACGGACCGGTTGTACGGCGGCAACACCGAGCACCGGCTGCGCCAGGAGATGCTGCTGGGCATCGGCGGCGTCCGGGCGCTGCGCCTCTACTGCGAGCTGACCGGCGCGCCGGAGCCGGAGGTCTTCCACACCAACGAGGGCCACGCCGGCTTCCTCGGCCTCGAGCGCATCCGCGAGCTGACCGAGGACAGGGGGCTGGACTTCGACTCGGCGCTCGAGGTCTCCCGTGCCGGCACCGTCTTCACCACCCACACCCCGGTGCCTGCCGGCATCGACCGGTTCCCCCGCGATCTCGTCGAGCAGTACTTCGGCGGCGACAACGCCTCTGCAGGGGTGCCGGTCGACCGGATCCTGGCCCTGGGTGCGGAGACCTACGAGGGCGGCGACCCGTCTGTGTTCAACATGGCGGTGATGGGCTTCCGGCTCGCGCAGCGGGCCAACGGCGTCTCCGTCCTGCACGGCCAGGTCAGCCGGGGGATGTTCGGCGGCCTCTGGCCGTCCTTCGAGCCGGGCGAGCGCCCGATCACCTCGATCACCAACGGCGTCCACGCCGCCACGTGGGTGGCTCGGGAGGTCTTCGAGCTGGCCCGCCGGCATGGCGTGCGGCCCGACGCCGGCCCGACGGCGGACTCGGCGGAGGTGGTCTTCGAGGCCGCCGACCGCGTGCCCGCCGAGGAGATCTGGGCGGTGAAGCGCCAGCTGCGCGAACGGCTCGTCCACGACGCCCGCCGTCGGCTCGCCGAGTCCTGGGTCAACCGGGGCGCGAACCGGGCCAGCCTGAAGTGGATCGACGGGGTGCTGGACCCCGACGTGCTCACCATCGGCTTCGCGCGCCGCGTCCCGTCGTACAAGCGGCTCACGCTGATGCTGCGCGATCCCGAGCGGCTCAAGCGGATCCTGCTGCACCCCGAACGTCCCGTGCAGCTGGTCATCGCCGGCAAGGCGCACCCGGCGGACGACGGCGGCAAGCGGCTGATCCAGGACATCGTCCGGTTCGCCGACGACCCGGAGGTGCGGCACCGCATCGTCTTCCTGCCGAACTACGACATCGGCATGGCGCAGCCGCTGTACCCCGGCTGCGACGTCTGGCTGAACAACCCGCTGCGGCCCTACGAGGCCTGTGGCACCTCGGGGATGAAGGCCGCGCTCAACGGCGGCCTCAACCTCTCGATCCTGGACGGCTGGTGGGACGAGTGGTTCGACGGCAACAACGGCTGGGCCATCCCGTCGGCGGACGGGGTAGACGACACCGACCACCGCGACGACCTCGAGTCCTCGGCGCTCTACGACCTCATCGAGAACGACGTGGCGCCGCGGTTCTACGACCACGACGACAAGGGGGTGCCGGACCGGTGGATCGCCATGGTGCGGCACACCCTGCGCTCCCTCGGCCCCAAGGTGCTTGCGGGGCGCATGGTGAGTGACTACGTCGAGCAGCTCTACGCTCCGGCGGCGGTCTCCTCCCGCACCCTCAACGGCAGCTACGCCGGTGCCCACGAGCTGGCCGAGTGGAAGAAGCGCGTTGTCGGTGCGTGGTCCGGGGTGCGCGTGGACCACGTGGACTCCGTGGGGGTGGGTGACTCACCCGAGGTCGGCGCCACCATGTCGGTGCACGCCTACGTGTCGCTGGGCGAGCTGGGCCCCGACGACGTCGACGTGCAGCTGGTGCACGGCCGGGTGCGCGAGGAGCAGGACGACCTGGTCGACGCGACGACGTCGTCGCTGAAGCTGGTCGAGTCCTACGAGGCCAACCGGCACCGGTTCGACGGCAGCGTCACGCTCGCGACGACGGGCCCCTTCGGCTACACGGTGCGGGTGGTGCCGAAGAACGCCCACCTCGCGTCGGTGGCCGAGCTCGGCCTCGTCGCCCTGCCCACCACCTGACCTCCCTCCCACGTCGAGGCGTCACGCGTGCGACGTTGAGACGTCACCCGTGCGATCCCGAGCCGTCGCTCGCGAGAAGCCGAACCGTCGCTCATTCGAGATCAGGTGGGCGTGGACGCCTGCGACCTCGTGGCCCTCGCCGTGAGCCGAGTCGCGGCCTAGCGCTGCGAGCCCCGCCGGCGTAGCGGCGGCACGATCAGCTCGGGAATCGCGCGCAAGATGAACTTGTCGAAATGCGGCACGGTAAAGGCCGCGTATCCGTGCTCGGGTGTGTAGAGAAGCCCCATGTTGATGAGCTCGGCGCGCGTCGGAGCGAGGTTCTGGGAAGTCCGTCCCATCACCTCCGCCACATCCGAGGCCTTTTGAGGATTCGGCCCAAGCTGTGCCATTGCGCGCAAGTATGCACGCTGCAATTCGGTAGCGCGGTCTAGTCGCACCCTGAAGAAGGACTCATCCAGCTTGGCCTCGTAGCCTGGGACAGCGGTCAGGATGTCCTCGCGCGTGATGACCGGCCCATCGGCCACGGTCCACACCGCGTAGCCGAGCTCTTGCAGGAAGTAGGGATAGCCGCCGGTGATCGCCACGGCTTCCTCGAGAGCCTCCTCGGTGAAGCTCACCCCCTCCTCGGCCGCCGGCCAGGAAAGCGCAGCCTTGGCGTCGGCGGGGGAGAGGACGTCGATCGCCGGAAACTTGAACAGCCGCTCGGCGTAGGACTTGGCATCGCCGGCCAGTTCGGCGATCTGGGGCAATCCGGCTCCCGCCAGTGTGATCGGCAGTTTCCTCTGGACCATCTTGTGCAAAGCCTCGATGACGGCCTCGAGCTGTTGCTTGCTCAGGAACTGAACCTCGTCGAAGAGGAGGACCACCCCTCGGCTGCGCTCAGCGGCGGCTTGTCCTATGGCTAGAAAGACATCGGTGAGGTCGAGCGCCAAGTTCGCGTGGTCCGCGAATCCCTCCGCGGCTTCGACATCAAGCCCAGCGGTGAGGGTGCCTGTGGCATCGACGCTGAAGCTGAACGATTTCAGGACCGCGGCAGCATGCTTGAAGCGGTCGGTCCACTTCGCCTTCGGCGATAGTTCGTAAAGCGCCGATCGGAGCCGGGTCGCGACGTCCCGGCGGAATTCAGTCTCATCGTTCTTGCTGACCTCGAGCTCGACAACGACCCAATCGCCCGCCAACGCCTTGGTGCGGAACTGTCCGAGGAGCACCGTTTTCCCCACCCCACGGAGTCCGGTGATGATCATGGACTGCTCGGTTCGGCCTGCTTCGATCCTCGCAAGAAGGAGGTCGAAGGACGTCAGCTGGTCGTCACGGCCAACCACTGCTTGCGGCTCGGCTCCGGCGTTGGGCGTGTAGGGGTTGGTCAGTGCCTTCACACCAGCATGTTAGCAACTTTAGGGAGCTTTATGACAACCAAATAAAGCCCGGTAAACCTGCTAACGGTTTCAGCGGCACTGAGGTCTGGTGCTTCGGTGTTCCCATCCAGACGAGGTCACAGCTGGCGCAGGAGGACGACCGAGTGGGCGTCGAGAGTGAGCTCCGAGCCGGCGCTCACCTTGTCGCCCTCCTGGTGCGCGGGGTCGGTGGACAGGACCACCTCGCCGCTGGAGACCCAGTCGTTCTCCGGGAGCCGGAGGTGGCAGGCACGGTCCTGGGCGTTGAGCCACAGCAGGAACGACCTGTCGCGGAGCTGCTCGCCGCGTGGCCCCGGTGAGCGGAGCGGGTCGCCGGAGACGAACATGCCCAGCACCCGCAGCTGGTCGTCGTGCCAGTCCTCGGCGGTCATCTCCCGCCCGTCGGGGTGGATCCAGGCGAGGTCCTTGGGGCCCCCGGGGAGGGTCGGCGTGCCGGCGAAGTGGTGGCGCTGGCAGAGCGCGGGGTGCTCGCGCCGCAGCCGCAGTGCGGCGCGGGTGAAGTCGTGGACGTCCTGCCACACCCGGTCGGGGCGCCAGTCGACCCAGGAGATCTCGTTGTCCTGGCAGTAGGCGTTGTTGTTGCCGCGCTGTGTGCGGCCCCGCTCGTCGCCGGCGGTGATCATCAGCGCCCCGCTGGAGAAGCACAGGGTGGCCATCAGGTTCGCCGCCTGCCGCCGGCGCAGCGACTCGATGGCGGTGTCACGGGTCTCGCCCTCGACCCCGTGGTTCCACGACCGGTTGTCGTCGGTGCCGTCACGGTTCTGCTCGCCGTTCGCCGCGTTGTGCTTGTGGTTGTAGGACACCAGGTCGCGCAGGGTGAAGCCGTCGTGGGAGGTCACGAAGTTCACCGACGCGTACGGCGAGCGGCCGTCGTCGGCGTACAGGTCGGAGGACCCGGCCAGCCGGGAGGCGACCTCGCGCACGCCGCGACCGCTGCCGCGCCAGAAGTCGCGCATGGTGTCGCGGTAGCGGTCGTTCCACTCCACCCACGGCGGCGGGAACGACCCGGTGAGGTAGCCCTCCATGCTCATGTCCCACGGCTCCGCGATGAGCTTGACGTCCCGCAGCACCGGGTCCTGCCCGACCGCCGCGAGGAAGGCGCTGCGCCGGTCGACCGAGTGCCCGGTGCGCGCCAGCGCGGAGGCAAGGTCGAACCGGAAGCCGTCGACGTGCATCTCGGTCACCCAGTAGCGCAGCGAGTCCATGATCAGCCGCAGGGCGCCGTAGCTCTGGGAGTCGACGGTGTTGCCGCACCCCGTCACGTCCCAGTAGGCGTCACGCGTGCTGTGCGCGCGCTTGTAGTAGCCGACGTCGTCGAGCCCCCGGAACGAGTACGTCGGTCCGGACGCCTCGCCCTCGGCGGTGTGGTTGTAGACGACGTCGAGGATCACCTCGATGCCGGCCGCGTGCAGGGACTTCACCATCTGCTTGAACTCGGTGACCTGCTGCCCGCGGTCACCGGACGAGCTGTAGGCGGCATGCGGGGCGAAGTAGCCGACCGGGTTGTAGCCCCAGTAGTTCGTCAAGCCACGCGCGGTCAGGGCCAGCTCGTCGAGGAAGTGGTGCACCGGCAGCAGCTCCACCGCGGTGATGCCGAGGTCCTTCAGGTAGTCGATCACCGGCGCGCTGGCCAGGCCGGCGTACGTGCCGCGCAGCTCCCGCGGGATGCGGCGCGAGAGCTTCGTGTAGCCCTTGACGTGGAGCTCGTAGATGACGGTGTCGCGCCAGCGGTGCCGCAGCAACCGGTCGTGGCCGCCCCCCGGCAGCGACCAGTCGAACATGTCGTGGGTGACGACTGAGCGGGGCATGGCGGGGGCCGAGTCGAGCGTGCTGGGACTCGACGGGTCCGACGGGTCATGGGCGAGGAGCTCGACCGTCCCGGAGACGTGGCCGCTGATCGCGCGGGCGTAGGGGTCGAGCAGGAGCTTGTTCGGGTTGAAGCGGCGGCCCCGCTCGGGCTGCCACGGCCCCTGCGCCCGGAACCCGTAGCGCTGCCCGACCAGCACTCCCGGGATGGCGCCGTGCCAGACGCCCAGCGTGTGCTCGGTGAGCTGGTGCCGGATCTCGTGACCGGCGTCGTCGAACAGGCTGACCCACATCGCCGTCGCCTCGGGGGAGTAGACGGCGAAGTTCGTCGACTCCTCGCCCCAGGTGGCGCCGAGCCGCTGGTGCACCCCGGGCCACACGGGCGCCGTCTCGTCGAGGCGCTCCCAGCGCCAGGTGCTCTGACTCACCGAACCATCATGCGGTATAGGGTGCCGCGGGTCCGGGGATAGCCCGGAGATCACCATCGAGGAGGTACGCCGTGGGCGAGTTCGTCAGGCTCGAGGTCGAGGACGGTGTGGGGACGATCCGCATCGACCGCCCGAAGATGAACGCGCTGAACCGGCAGGTGCAGGAGGAGATCCGGGCGGCCGCCGCGGAGGCCACCGACCGCGACGACGTACGCGCCGTCGTCATCTACGGCGGCGAGCGGGTGTTCGCCGCCGGCGCCGACATCAAGGAGATGGCGGACATGTCCTACGCGGACATGGTCAAGCGCTCCGGCGGCCTGCAGTCGGCCTTCACCGCCGTCGCGCGCATCCCGAAGCCCGTGGTGGCGGCGGTGACCGGCTACGCCCTCGGCGGCGGCTGCGAGCTCGCCCTGTGCGCCGACATCCGCATCGCCGCCGCCGACGCCACGCTCGGCCAGCCGGAGATCCTGCTCGGCATCATCCCCGGGGCCGGCGGCACCCAGCGGCTCACCCGACTGGTCGGGCCGAGCAAGGCCAAGGACCTGATCCTCACCGGCCGCTTCGTCAAGGCGCAGGAGGCCCTCGAGATCGGTCTCGTCGACCGGCTGGTGCCGGCGGCCGACGTCTACCGCGAGGCGGTCAGCCTGGGCCAGGCAGTTCACCGACGCCGCGGCCCTCGCGGTCCGCGCCGCGAAGGAGGCGGTCGACCGCGGGCTCGAGGTCGACCTCGACACCGGACTGGAGATCGAGCGGCAGCAGTTCGCGGCGCTGTTCGCCACCGAGGACCGGGCGACCGGCATGCAGTCGTTCATCGAGAACGGGCCGGGAAAGGCTACCTTCTCCGGTCGCTGAGGGTGAAGCCGCGGCGGCGGGTGGGCTAACCTCCGACCAGGGGAGGACAGGAGAGGTCGATGGCTGAGCAGGAGCAGGAGGAGAAGGTCCGCGGCAAGCGACGCGCGGAACCGGAGAAGAAGCGCGACACCGGCGCCGCCGTGCGGTCGGTCCGCACCTACCTGGGCACAGCGGTGTGGGTGCTGGCCGTGCTCGCAGCGGTGATCCTCGCCGTCGGTGCCCTCGTGATCGTCCTGGACTTCAACGAGAAGAACTCGTTCGTCTCGTTCTTCCGCGAGACGGCGGACAACATCAACTTCCTCGGCGACGATGAAGGACTTCGAGCCGTCCGGGAAGGGCGCCGACGCCCAGCACTCCGCGCTGGTCAAGACCGTGCTGGTCAACTGGGGCATCTGCGCGGTGGTCTACCTGGTCCTCGGCAAGCTCCTCGAGCGCGTCATCCGCCCCTGACCTGTGCTGGTCGTGTGACCAGCCGCACGCAGCCCGAGGCTGCGGCTCGGGTTCCTCGTGGGTAACCTCGGGGCATCCCGAGTCCACAGGAGGGGCCCCCGCGGGCCGTGTCTGCCATGAACATTGTCGTATGTGTGAAGTACGTGCCGGACGCCACCGGTGACCGCAAATTCGAGGACGACCACACCGTCGACCGCGTCGGTGTCGACGGTCTGCTGTCGGAGCTCGACGAGTACGCCGTCGAGCAGGCTCTCCAGATCAAGGAGAAGCTGGGCGACGACACCGAGGTGACGGTGCTGACCATCGGCCCCGAGCAGGCCGTGGACGCCGTACGCAAGGCGCTGCAGATGGGCGCCGACAAGGGCATCCACGTCACCGACGAGGCGATCGCCGGCTCCGACGCGCTGGCCACGTCGCTGGTGCTCGCCGAGGCGGTCAAGAAGACCGACCACGACCTGGTGATGTGCGGGATGGGGTCGACCGACGGCGCCATGGGCGTCGTGCCGGCGATGCTGTCCGAGCGGCTGGGCGTCCCCGGTGTCACCTTCGGCTCGGCGATCGAGGTCGAGGGCGACAAGGTGAAGATCCGCCGCGACGGCGACACCGCCACCGTGACCGCCGAGGCCACGCTGCCCGTGGTCGCGTCGGTGACCGACCAGACCGGCGAGGCCCGCTACCCGTCGTTCAAGGGGATCATGGCCGCCAAGAAGAAGCCGATCGAGACCTGGTCGCTGAGCGACCTCGGTGTCGACGCGTCCCAGGTCGGCCTGTCGGCCTCGTGGACCGCGGTCGAGAAGACCGAGGAGCGTCCGCCGCGCACCGCCGGTGAGATCGTCACCGACGAGGACGGCAGCGGCGCCAAGGCGCTCGTCGACTTCCTCGCGTCGAAGAAGTTCATCTGAGCCGCCGTCGTCCACGAGAGATCTGAGGAAGAAAACCATGAGTGAGGTACTCGTTCTCGTCGACCACGTCGGCGGAACCGTGCGCAAGACCACCAACGAGATGCTGACGATCGCCCGCCGCCTGGGCGAGCCGTCCGCGGTCTTCATCGGCCAGCTGTCCGACGAGGCCACCGCCGCGCTGAAGCAGTACGGCGCCGAGAAGATCTACGTCATCGACCCGAAGGCGGTCGGCCCCTACCTGGTGAACCCGAAGGCCGAGGTGCTCGCGCAGCTCGTCGAGTCCGCCTCCCCGTCCGCCGTGCTGATGTCCTCCTCCGCGGAGGGCAAGGAGGTCGGTGCCCGCCTCGCGGTGAAGACCGACTCCGGCATCATCACCGACGCGGTCGACGTGACCGACGAGGGCGGCACCCCGGTGGCGAGCCAGTCGGTGTTCGCGGGCAGCTACACCGTGACGTCCAAGGTCACCAAGGGCACCCCGATCTTCGCGATCAAGCCCAACTCGGCCACGCCCGAGGAGGCCGCCGGCGCCGGGACCGTCGAGGAGGTCTCGGTGACCATCAGCGACGCCGCCAAGGGTGCGCAGATGACCGGCGTGGAGCCGAAGAAGGCGTCGGGTCGCCCCGAGCTCACCGAGGCCGCGATCGTGGTCGCCGGTGGCCGTGGCACCGGCGGCAACTTCGAGCCCGTCGAGGAGCTGGCCGACGCGATGGGCGCCGCCGTGGGCGCCTCGCGTGCAGCGGTCGACTCGGGGTGGTACCCGCACGCCTTCCAGATCGGCCAGACCGGCAAGGTCGTGTCGCCGCAGCTCTACGTCGCCAACGGCATCTCCGGCGCCATCCAGCACCGGGCCGGCATGCAGACGTCGAAGACCATCGTCGCGGTCAACAAGGACGAGGAGGCGCCGATCTTCGAGCTCGTCGACTTCGGCGTCGTCGGCGACCTGCACACCGTGCTCCCGACGGTCACCGAAGAGGTCAACAAGCGCAAGTAGCGCCCCGCCGGTTTCCCAAGGGATGCCGGCAAACTGGCACTCCCCATGGGTCACATCCCGTGGGGAGTGCTGGTTTTCCATGGGGAGTACGCCGATGGGGCGCGGCCGGCAGCGGGCGGCCATGCCGGGCCAGCGGCTCGGTGGCCGGCGACAAGGGGCCCTCCGAACGGGCACCTGACCGCCCTGGAACGTGCAAACGCCCTCGCCGGGGGAGAGTTGCCCGTTCCTGGGGCCCCTCGGCGTGCGAGATGCCGGGCCGGTCACAGTGGCAGTACGGCACCGCTCCACCGCCGGCGCAGCCACCGGTCGTGCGAGGCCACGACCACGGTCCCCAGCGACCGCTGCAGCGCGTCCTCGAGCTCCTCGGCCAGCGCCAGCGAGACGTGGTTCGTCGGCTCGTCGAGCAGCACCAGGTCCGGCTGCCGACCGACGAGCACGGCGAGCGCAAGGCGACGCTGCTGGCCCAGGCTGAGCTCCCCGACCGGGCGGTGCAGCTCCTTGGGATGCAGCAGCCCCAGCGACCGCAGGGGAGACGCATCGCCACCGACTGCAGCGGCGTACACCGCCGTCGCCGGGGCGGTGGGATCGGGGAACCCCACGTCCTGCGGCAGGTAGCCGACCCGCCGCGCCCACACACGCACCTCTCCGCGGACCTCCGCGGCCGAGGTGGGGCTGAGCCGGCCCGCGAGCAGCTTCAGCAGGGTCGACTTGCCGCAGCCGTTCGGCCCGGTCACCAGCAGCCGTTCGCCCGTCGCCACGTCGAGCCGGTCGACCTCGAGCCGCCCGGGAACGACGACGTCCCGGAGCTGGAGCGCCGCCCCGCTCCCGGGAGCCAGCACGCCGGTGAACCGCAGCGGCTCCGGCGGCTTGGGCACCGGGTCGCGCTCGAGGACCTCGATCCGGCGCTCGGCGTCGGCGACCCGGCGTCGGATCGTCCGCTGCACCTTCTCGCCCTTGCCGTGGTAGATGAACTTGTCGTTGTCGCGCGGCGGGCGGTTGTGCGCCACCTGACGCGCCGAGCCGGCCGCGACCGACCGCAGCCGGTCCATCTCTTCCTGATGGTCGGCGAAGGCGGAGACCCAGCGGCGGTGTGCGTCGGCCCGGGACGCGAGCAGCGCGGAGTAGCCGCCGCTCGTCAGCCCGTGCACCCGGCCCCCCTGGCCGTCGCTGCCGAAGTGCCCGGCGTCGAGGTCGAGCACCTGGTCGGCGACGTTGTCGAGGAAGACCCGGTCGTGGCTGGCCACCACGACCACGCCGGGCAGGTCGCGCAGCACCTGCTCCACATAGCTCAACGCCGCGTCGTCGAGGTGGTTCGTGGGCTCGTCGAGCAGCAGGCAGGACGGCCGCCGGGTGAGCAGCGCAGCCAGCGCCAGCCGGGCGCGCTGCCCGCCGGACAGCAACGCCACCCGCCGGTCGCGCGCGATCGCGCCGAGCCCCAGCCGGTGCGCGGCCTCCTCGGCGCGCCGGTCGGCGTCCCAGGCGTCGTGGGCGACGACCCAGTCGAGCAGCTCGCCGTACGCCGTCGCGGCGTCCAAGTCCTCGAGCCGCCCGGCAAGGGTCTCCAGGCGGGCGACCGCGTCGTGCAGCGGCCGCAGGGCGTCGTCGAGCACGTCGCCGACGGTGGCGCCGTCGGCCACCTCGAGCTCCTGGGCGAGGTGTCCCAGGTCGCCCGGACGCTGGACGGTGCCGACGTCAGCTTGCTCGGTGCCGGCCAGCAGCCGGAGCAGCGTGGACTTGCCCGAACCGTTCTCGCCGACCAGGGCGAGGACACGGCCGGGGGAGGCGACGACGTCGACGCCGTCCAGCACGGTGCGGTCGCCGTAGGTCTTGACGAGGTCGCGCGCCACGAGCGGCGTCAGGGTCGTCGGCAGGGAGGTGCTGGTCATGGGGGTCCTGTCGGTGGAGGTGCGGCACCCGCCGGGCCAGAGGCCGCGGACGCGGGTGGTGACAGGCTCAGATCCACATGACGTGCCCCAGTGTGCCGACCGGCGGGTGGGCGGCACAACCCGTTTATCGGCCGCCGTACCCTTGGAGGCGCGATGACCCTCCCTGACCGCCCCCTCGTCTACCTCGACCATGCGGCGACCACGCCCATGCTTCCCGAGGCGATCGAGGCGATGAGCGCCCAGCTCGCACGGACCGGGAACGCCAACAGCCTGCACGGCTCCGGTCGTGCCGCACGGCGGGTGGTGGAGGAGTCGCGGGAGACCATCGCGCAGGCGCTGAACGCGCGTCCCGGCGAGGTGGTGTTCACCTCGGGCGGCACGGAGGCCGACAACCTGGCGCTGAAGGGGATCTACTGGGCGCGTCGCGGCGAGGACGCCAGGCGCACCCGGATCCTCAGCACGCTCGTCGAGCACCACGCCGTCCTCGACCCGCTGGAGTGGCTGGCTGACGAGGGCGCGGACGTCGAGCTGCTGCCGGTCGACGACGACGGCCGGCTGTCCGTCGAGGCGCTGCGCGGCCGCGATCGAGCGGGACCCCGGCATCGGTGGCGCTGGTCAGCGTGATGTGGGCCAACAACGAGGTCGGCACGCTGCAGCCGGTCGAGGACGTCGTCGCGGTCGCGCACGAGCACGGCATCCCGGTCCACACCGACGCGGTGCAGGCGGTCGGCTCGGTGCCGGTCGACTTCGCCGCGTCCGGCGTCGACGCGCTGACGCTCACCGCGCACAAGATCGGCGGTCCGTACGGCGTCGGAGCGCTCGTCGTGCGCCGCGACCTGGCGCTCACCCCGCTGCTCCACGGCGGCGGGCAGGAGCGCCGCATCCGGTCCGGCACGGTGGACGTCCCGGCGATCGCCGGGTTCGCGGTGGCCGCCGAGCTGGCGGTCAAGGAGCAGCCGACGTCCGCGGCCCGCGTCGCTGCGCTCCGCGACGAGCTGGTGCGCCGCGTGCTCGAGGTCGTCCCCGACGCGCGGCTCAACGGCGCGGCCGACGACCGCCTGCCTGGCAACGCGCACCTGTCCTTCCCCGGCTGCGAGGGCGACTCGCTGCTGATGCTGCTGGACCACCGCGGCATCGAGTGCTCGACGGGGTCGGCGTGCTCGGCCGGTGTGCCGCAGCCCAGCCACGTGCTGCTCGCCATGGGCCGCGACGAGGCCGAGGCCCGCAGCTCGCTGCGCTTCTCCCTGGGGCGCACGAACAGCTCCGCCGACATCGACGCGCTGGTGTCCGCGATCGGTCCGGTGGTCGAGCGAGCCAGGGCGGCCGCCCGATGAGGGTCATCGCCGCGATGTCGGGCGGTGTGGACTCGGCGGTGGCCGCCGCGCGCGCCGTCGATGCTTGGTCATGAGGTCACCGGCATCCACCTGGCGTTGTCGCGCAACCCGGCCACGTACCGCGCGGGCGCCCGCGGCTGCTGCACGATCGAGGACGCCAACGACGCCCGCCGGGCCGCCGACATCATCGGGATCCCCTTCTACGTCTGGGACCTGAGCGACCGGTTCCACGCCGACGTGGTCGAGGACTTCCAGTCGGAGTACCTCGCCGGTCGCACGCCGAACCCCTGCCTGCGGTGCAACGAGAAGATCAAGTTCGCCGCTGTCCTGGATCGGGCCTTGGCGCTGGGGTACGACGCGGTGGCGACCGGCCACTACGCGCGGCTGGAGACCGGGCCCGACGGGCAGGTGGAGATGCATCGCGCCGTCGATGGGGCGAAGGACCAGTCCTACGTCCTCGGCGTACTCACCCAGGAGCAGCTGCGGCACTCGCTGTTCCCGCTGGGGGACACCCCGAAGCCGCAGGTGCGCGCCGAGGCCGCTGACCGGGGACTGCTCGTCGCCGACAAGCCGGACAGCCACGACATCTGCTTCATCTCCGACGGCGACACCGCGGGCTGGCTGCAGGAGAAGCTCGGCTCCGCTCCCGGCACCTTCGTCGACGAGTCCGGCGAGGTGCTCGGCACGCACGACGGGTCGTTCGGCTTCACCATCGGCCAGCGGCGGGGTCTGCGGATCGGGCGGCCGGCGCCGGACGGGCAGCCGCGCTACGTGCTCGACATCGAGCCGGTCTCCGGGACGGTGACGGTCGGTCCGCGCGTCGGCGCTGACCATCGACGGGATCATCGGGATCCGGCCGCTGTGGTGCGGCCGAGCCGCCGTCGGGCTCCCTCGAGTGCACGGTGCAGCTGCGGGCGCACGGTTCCGAGCACCGGGCGGTGGTGTCGGTGACCGGCGACTCGGTGTCGATCGCGCTGCTCGATCCCGCCGAGGGCATCGCGCCCGGGCAGGCCGCGGTGATCTACGACGGCACGCGCGTGGTCGGTTCGTGCACGATCGAGGCGACGTCGCGGATGGTGTCCGCGTGACGCTGGCCAGCGGGATCGGGTCGCACCCGGGCGACGACCAGCACGCCTTCGAGGAGGCGCTGCGGTTCGTGCTTGGTGAGCTGTCGCTGCCGTACCTTCCCGAGGTGCCCGGCCGCGGGCCGGGTGCCGACATGGTGGGGCGTTCGCTGGCCCTGCTGTCGGGGCTCGGCGCGGACCTGCAGCCGGCGGGGTGGCGGCTCGGCTCCTCGAGCGGGGTCGATCACCGGCGGGCGATCTCGTTGCTGGCACAGGACCTGGACGCGCTCGAGGAGGCTTCTCAGGAATTCACTGGGGCGCTGAAGGTGCAGGTCGCTGGTCCCTGGACGCTGGCCGCTGCGGTCGAGCGGCCGCGGGGCGACCGGGTGCTGGCGGACGTCGGTGCGCGCCGCGAGCTTGCGCAGTCACTGGCCGAGGGGCTCACGGACTTCGTAGCCGGTGTGCGTCGTCGGGTGCCCGGCGCCTCGCTCATCGTGCAGGTCGACGAGCCTGCCCTGCCCGCGGTGATCGCGGGGGCCGTGCCGACGGCGTCGGGGTTCCACCGGCACCGGTCGGTCGATGCTCCTTTGGCGGCGCCGGCGCTGGAGTGGGTGCTCTCAGCGATCTCGTCGGCCGGTGCGACGCCCGTCGTGCACTGCTGCGCGGCCGGTTTCCCCTTCGCGCTGCTGTCGCGTGTGGGCGCGCCCGGCATCAGCGTCGACCTCGACGTGCTCGACGCCGCGTCGTACGACGGTGTGGCGACTGCTCTGGAGGAGGGTCGGTTCGTCTTCCTGGGTGTGGTGCCGTCGACGCGCCCGGCCGACCCGCCCTCGGCGCGCGCGGTGACCTCGCGGGTGGAGCGGTTCCTCGACATGCTCGGTCTCGAGCCGAGCGAGCGGCTTGTGCTCACCCCGTCCTGCGGGCTGGCCGGCGCCGATCCGGCCTGGGCGCGGACGGCGCTCGACCTGTGTCGTACGGCGGCCGCCGACCTCGGCTGACTTGGGTGGAAACCATCTGGTGCAGAGCTCGTTCGGGGGGTTAGCTCCAAGCTCTGCACCAGATGGTGCTCAGGGGGACCGGCGGCGCACGAACCGGCCGGTGATGGCGGCGACTCCCAACAGTGCCCAGACAATCGCTTGCGACGTAGGGTCGTCCAGCGACCGCACGAACGACGCAAGCTTCGCGACGTCCTGGCCAGGGTCGCCCTTTCCGCCGCTGCCCATGGAGAGAGACGTAGCCTGCTTGCCCTTGGTTGAGGTGAGCGTGAACCGCAGGTCGTAGTCGACGCGATCGGTCATCGTGTCGTTGCCGGCGTCGCGGTCCATCGTCGTGACGATGCGCAGCTCGGGGCGGCCGCCCGCCGGGACCCTCGGCATGATGGCGATGCCCTCCTTCAGCTCCTCGAAGGTGCCGGACCAGAGAGTCAGCTGGCCGTCGGGCGAGTTGCGGGTGATCTCAGCCGCAGCCAGTGGCCGAGCTCGCCCTCGTCGCTGTCGCAGTCGTCGACCGGGATCTCCGGGTGCGCACAACCGTTCTCGATCTCGTCGACGTTGAGTGCCTGGAGGCGCAGGTCGGCCATGGCGCCGTACTTGTTCTGCACCCACAACGTCTGCTCCGTGGACCCGCCCGGGTAGAGCGCAAGCGGGTCGGGGGACGGGGCGCTGACGACGTGGACGAAGCCGTGGTCGCGCGCCACCGCGGGCGAGGCCGAGGCCAGAAGGGCCACGGTTGCCGTCATCACCGCCGGCAGCAGGAGTCGGTGGCTCATGGCTGGGCCTCCGTCGGTGTTGGGCCCTCCGCAGGCAGTGTGGGCGGCTCCTTCTCCGACGGTGCCGCGCCGCCGTCTCCCGAGGGCTGCGGCTCCGTGCTGGGCGCCGGCGTCGCGGTGGGCTCGGGGTCCTTCGGGGGCTCCGGCGTCGGCTCGTCGTCCTTCGGCGGGGCCGGCGTCGGCTGCTCGTTCCCCGAGGGCTCCTCCGGAGCCGGCGACGGGTCCTCCTGCTTTGGCGGATCCGTCGGCTCGGGCGTCACCTGCTCAGGCTCCGAGGGCTCCTTGGTGTGCCGCCCTTGTGATCCTTGTCGCCGTTCTTCGGCGCCGGCTGCTGCACGAGCGTCTCGGTCTGGAAGAGCTGTGTCTCCGGCCCGCAGTTGACGATCTCGTTCTTGCCGCTGCCGCCGTCGCAGTCGTCGTTGTCACCCTCGCCGTCGATCTTGTCCTTCGCGCGTTCGCCGTTCAGGTAGTCGTCGCCGGCGCCGCCGAGGAGGATGTCCTTCGCGTTGCCGCCGTAGAGGCGGTCGTTGCCGTCCCCGCCGACCAGGCAGTCCTTGCTGTTGCCGCCGTAGATGACGTCGTCGCCGCCGAGCCCCATGATGATGTGGGGGTGGTTGCCCTTGTCGCCCGCCTGGAGGACGTCGTCGCCGAAAGTGCCCCAGATGACGGCGTCCTCGCGGTTGGGAGGGGTGCCGTACTTGGACACGTCGCCACACGCGGCCGGGGGTGGCCCGGTCCAAACCCCTGCTTGTATCTCTCCCCTGACCGAGTCGAAGTCTGAGAAGGCCGCAAGCGTCTGTCCCCCTTTGGCGGTGAGAGGCAGGCAGCCGAGAGCGAGGCCGACGACGAAAAATTGAGGACGTCGGGAAAGGCCGAAGACGCATCGAGCCCTCCAGCCGCGAACGGCTGGAGGGCTCGAGAGGAAGAAGCCGACCTCAGTGCGCGGCGACCACCGGCTCGCGCGCTGTCCCCGCTCGCCAGGTCCTCGTGCCGGATCCGGTTGAAGAACAGCGACACCAGCGCACCGACCGAGCAGCATGACCGAGCACCAGAAGAACGCGGTCGTCGCGCCGTGGGTGAACGTCGCGGAGTAGAGGTCGCCGCCGAGCGACGGGTCGCACTTCACCCCGCGCGAGCCCGAGCTGCCCGCACAACGACGTCACCTGATTGGTCGTCGCGTGGTAGGCGATCGTGCCCAGCGTCGCGACCCCGAGCGCACCGCCGACCTGCTGCATGGTGTTGAGCACACCCGACGCGATGCCGGAGTCCCGGTTGTTGACGGCGTGCAGGACGCTCATCGTCGTCGGGATGAAGACCAGCGCCATGCCGATCGGCATGATCAGGATGAACGGCAGGATGTGGGTCACGTAGTCGATGTCCGCGCCCAGGCCGGGCAACGTGGCGTCGTACGGCATGCGGCTGAAGCCGAACACCGCGATGGCGCCGATCGTCGCGCCCGCCGCGGCGAGGTAGCCCGGGTTCACCTTCTGCACCAGCCGCGACACGACCGCCGCGGCGACGATCATCACGGCGCTGAACGGCAGGAACATCAGGCCGGTCTTCATCGGCGACTCCGCCATGACGTTCTGCAGCACCTGGCTGAGGAAGAAGAACATCGCGAACATGGCCGCCGGCACCAGCGCCATCGTCACGTACGCGGCGGCGCGGTTGCGGTTCTGCAGGATGCGGAACGGGAGCAGCGGCTGCTTGTGCCGGCTCTCGATGAAGGCGAACAGCACCAGGAGGGCAGCGCCGACGGCGAGTGACGGTGATGGTGAGCGCGTCACCCCAGCCGTGGCTCGGCTCGCCGCCGCGGGTGATGCCGAAGACCAGCGACAGCAGGCCGGCGGTCGCCGTGACCGCACCCGGGACGTCGAGCTTGCCGGCGTGGGTGTCGCTCTCCGCGAGCACCCAGGGCGCCAGCGCGGCGGCGATCAGGCCGATCGGCACGTTGATGAGGAACGTCATCCGCCAGCCCGTGCGACGTCCATGCCGAGCCACGTCAGGTCCGATCCGGTGAGCCAGCCACCGAGCAGCAGGCCGACAGCCGCACCGATCCCCGACATCATCGCGTAGACCGCGAAAGCCCTGCTCCGCTTGGGACCTGGCTCGAACGTCGTGGTGATCAGCGCCAGCGCGTTGGGCGAGGCGAAGGCCGCACCGAAGCCCTGCGCCGCCCGGGAGGCCAGCAGCATCGGCTCGCTCTGCGCGAAGCCGCCGACCAGGGAGGCGATCGCGAAGACGATGAGGCCGAACATGAACGCGCGCCGGCGGCCGAACAGGTCACCGACCCGGCCGCCGAGCAGCAGGAAGCCGCCGAAGGTCAGGGAGTACGACGTGACGATCCACGACAGGTTGTCCTGGCTGAAGTCCAGGTCCCGCTGGATGTAGGGGAGGGCGATGTTCGCGATCGTGGCGTCCAGGACGACCATCAGCTGGGCGACGCAGATCAGCGTGAGGGCCAGTCCGAGATGGCGGTGGCCGGACGGGTCCCGGTCGGCGTGGCGGCCCGGGGCCGGGGTCTCGGTTGCGGTCATGCGTTGTTCTCCTGGTCAGCTGGAAGGGGAGCGGCCGGTGGCGGCCGGGAGGATGATCTGGTCGACGACGCGCTCGACGAGTGCGCGGGTGATCGGCTCACCGAGCAGCAGCCCGCGGTGGAGGAGGATCCCGGCGAGCGCCGGGCCGAGGAGCGCGGGATCTGCGCCGGGCGCGAGCTCACCGCGCTCGGCGGCGCGGCGGTAGATGTCCTGCACGACGGCCACCTTGGGTGCGAGGAAGCGGCTGCGGAACTCGTGGGCGAACTCCGGGTCGGTCTGCAGCGCGGTCACCACCACGCCGAGTGCCCGGGTGTTCTCGCGGTTGCCCAGCCCCCGCTCGACCGCAGAAGAGCGCCACCAGGTCGGTGCGCAGCGAGCCGCTGTCGGGGCAGGCCACCTCGACGGAGTGGCTGCGAGCGGGTCAGGGCGTCCACGACCAGGGCCGGCTTGGTGGTCCACCGGCGGTAGAGCGTCGCCTTGCTGGCGCGGGCCTCGTGGGCGACGGCGTCCATGGTCAGCCGCTCGTAGCCGGTGGCTCGAGCAGCAGGCTGGACCGTGGCGTCGAGGATCTCCGCCTCGCGCGCGCCCTCCACCCGAGGGCGGGAACCCTCGGCGGCACAGCGGCGGATCATCACGGCGCACTCCTCGATGAAACGGAACGGTTTCGTTTCATCAGAACGTAGCGGCGTCGCCGCGACACCGGGCAAGCGGGTTGCCGAGCGGTCTGGATCACACCGCGGGTCGGTCGAACAGCGCGATGGTGCGGTCGCCGGGCGACCCGGTTCCAGCTCCGCAGCCCCTTGACCATGTAGTGGTCGAGGTCGCCCATGTCCACGAACTCCGCGGAGGCGGCCACCGGCTGCGCACGCCGTACGAACTCGCGAGTCGCCCCGAAGTTCGTGACCCGGTCCGCGCGGCCGTGCGCGGCCACCAGGTGCCTGCCGGCCAGGGGATCGACGGGCATCCCGGGCGGGAACCACGGCGCCACTCCCACGACCCCGTGCACGCGACGGGTCGTCGGCGACCGTGGCCGACGTCCGCGCGCCCATCGAGTGGCCCAGGAGTACGACGGGCAGGTCGCCGTACGACGACCGCACCTCGTCGAGGGCCCAGCGGGCGTCCGGCGACGGGGGAGGGTGCGGCTCGTGGCCGTGGTTCCAGCCGACGTAGCGGTAGCGCAGCAGCCAGACGTCGAGGCCGGCGCGGTGGAACGAGCCGCCGCAGCTGCGCCATCATCAGCCGCGACCGGATCCACGGCAGGCTGCGCTGGCCGACGGGCTCGGTGTTGTGCTCCGCGCCGCCGTGCAGCATCAGCACCAGGCCGCGCGGCTACGCCGCGGAAGCGGCTGCGGGTCAGGTGCGGCTGGGACACGGACCGATCCTGCCAAGCGACACCAAGCCGGCGCGTGACTGTCGGTGGGGCAGGGCAGGATTGGCCCATGGCCGACCCGACCGACCTCGAGCCCTCCGCCACCGACGTCCCCGACCGAGCGACCCCGTGCCCGCCGGAGGCCCGCGAGGAGCACCGGCAGCTGGCGGAGGACGGTCGAGGAGGCGCGGTGGCGCTACTACGTCCTCGACGCCCCGACGATCTCCGACGCCGAGTTCGACAAGGCGATGCGGCGGCTGGAGGAGCTGGAGGAGCGTTTCCCGAGCCTGCGGACCCCGGACTCGCCGACGCAGAAGGTCGGCGGGGCGGTCGCGACGGAGTTCACCGCGGTGGACCACCTCGAGCGGATGATGAGCCTGGACAACGCCTTCTCGCTCGAGGAGCTGACGGCCTGGGAGCAGCGGCTGCGCCGCGACGGCGTGGAGGGCGCGGAGTACCTCTGCGAGCTCAAGGTCGACGGGCTGGCGATCAACCTGCTCTACGAGGACGGCCGGCTGGTCCGGGCGCTCACCCGCGGTGACGGGCGGACCGGCGAGGACGTGACGCCCAACGTGCGCACGATCGACTGCATCCCGCACCGGCTGCACACGAACGACGAGTTCCCGGTGCCGCGCGTGGTCGAGGTCCGCGGCGAGGTCTTCCTGCCGGTGGAGGCGTTCCTGGCGCTCAACGAGTCGCTGGTGGCCGCCGGCAAGGCGCCGTTCGCCAACCCGCGCAACTCCGCCGCCGGGTCGCTGCGCCAGAAGGACCCGCGGGTGACGGCCACCCGCGCGCTGTCGATGGTCTGCCACGGCATCGGCTTCCGCGAGGGCTTCGAGCCGACCCGCGCCAGTCCGAGGCCTACGCCGCGCTGGCCGCGTGGGGGCTGCCGGTCTCGCGAGCGGGTGCGCGTGGTCGACGGACCTCGACGGCGGTGATGGAGTACGTCGAGCTACTACGGCGAGCACCGGCACGAGGTCGAGCACGAGATCGACGGCGTCGTCGTCAAGGTCGACCAGGTCGTCGCTGCAGCGCCGGCTGGGGTCGACGTCGCGGGCGCCGCGCTGGGCGATCGCGTTCAAGTACCCGCCCGAGGAGGTCAACACCGAGCTGCTCGACATCCGGGTCAACGTCGGCAGGACGGGTCGGGTGACGCCGTACGGCGTGATGCAGCCGGTGTTCGTCTCCGGCTCGACCGTGGAGATGGCCACGCTGCACAACGCCTCGGAGGTCAAGCGCAAGGGCGTGCTCATCGGCGACACCGTCGTGCTCCGCAAGGCCGGCGACGTGATCCCGGAGATCGTCGGCCCGGTGGTCGACCTGCGCCCCGGGGACGAGCGCGAGTTCGTGATGCCGACCGCACTGCCCTGAGTGCGGCACCGAGCTGCGTGCCGGAGAAGGAGGGCGACGCCGACATCCGCTGCCCCAACCACCGGTCCTGCCCGGCGCAGCTGCGCGAGCGGCTCTTCCACGTCGCCGGACGGGGGGCGTTCGACATCGAGGTGCTCGGCTACGAGGCCGCCGATCGCGCTGCTCGACGCCGGGGTGGTGCACGACGAGGGCGACCTGTTCACGCTCGGCGAGGCGGAGCTGCTGAGGGCGCCGCTGTTCACCCGCGCGCCGAAGAAGGGCGAGGAGGGCCCGCAGCTCAGCGCCAACGGGCAGCGGCTGCTGGCCAACCTCGCCGACGCCAAGCAGCGGCCGCTGTGGCGGGTGCTCGTCGCGCTGTCCATCCGGCACGTCGGGCCGACCGCGGCCCGGGCGCTGGCCACCCACTTCGGTTCCCTGGACGCGATCCGCGAGGCGTCGCGTCGAGGAGCTCGCCGGCGGTGGAGGGCGTCGGCATGACGATCGCCGAGTCGATCCGCAGGCTGGTTCGACGACCCCGAGGCTCCTGGCACCTCGACATCATCGAGAAGTGGCGGGCCGCCGGCGTCACGCTGGAGGACGAGGTCGACGAGTCGACGCCCCGGGTCCTCGAGGGGCTCTCGATCGTGGTCACCGGATCGCTCGACGACTTCAGCCGCGACGGCGCCAAGGAGGCGATCATCGCCCGCGGCGGCAAGGCGGCGTCGTCGGTGTCGAAGAACACCGCGTTCGTGGTGGTGGGCGACTCGCCGGGGTCGAAGTACGACAAGGCGGTCTCGCTGAAGGTGCCGGTGCTCGACGAGGCCGGGTTCACGGTGCTCCTGGAGCAGGGACCGGACGCCGCCCGGGAGGTCGCCCAGGTCGGGGAGGGATGACCGGTCGCCCCTGGCGCCGGGCCGCGGACGGCGGCGCACGCTGGGAGCATGACCGAGCAGCAGCCGTACGAGGTGCTCGAGGCCCACGACGACGTTCGAGGTCCGGCGCTACCCCGCGCACGTGGTCGCCGAGATCACCGTCGAGGGTCACTTCGAGGCAGCCGGCAACAAGGCGTTCCGGCCGCTCGCGTCGTACATCTCCGGCGCGCAACCGGCCCGGCGACAAGGTCTCGATGACCGCGCCGGTCATCCAGCGGGCCGGCGCCGCCGAGGGGCACATCGACGCCGAGGCGCTGCAGCAGGAGGAGGTCTCCCCGGGGCACTACGTCGTCAGCTTCGTGATGCCGGCCGAGCACACCGAGGAGACCCTGCCGCCGCCCGCCGACGAGCGCATCAGGATCCGCACCGTGCCGGAGGAGTACGCCGCGGCGCTGCGCTACTCGGGGCGGTGGTCGCACGACGTCGTACGCCGCCCACGAGGCCGAGCTGCTGGCGGCCCTGACCGAGGCCGGGCTCGAGGTCACCGGCCCGCTCAGGTTCGCCCGCTACGACCCGCCGTGGACGCCGTGGTTCCTGCGCCGCAACGAGGTCATCGCCCCGATCGCCGACCCCGCGGTTCGGGAGCCCTGACCGCCGACCCGACGCGTCCTGCCCGCGCGATGCGCCGACCCCACCTTCCACGCGGCCGCATCCGCCCCGGGGAGCGGGGGAGCGCGAGGACCACGGTGAACTGGCCGTCGCGATCGGGGCCGGCCACATGCGCGTCGAGCGGCCTTCCGCCCTTGGCTGGGCGGGCGCTGACCGCGACCTTCGCTCCTTCGTGACCTCTGAGGTGACTGCCACGACGGCCCGCTGCGCGGTTGCGGGCATGCGCACGGTCCCCGACGCCGTGGTGGTCTGCTCGGCGGCTCCGCTGTCGACGGCGTCGACGACGCGCAGCACTGCGAAGTAGACGCCGGCGAGAACGAGTCCCAGCACGAGGATCCCGACGATCGCCGCAACCACGCCGCCGATGCCGCGGCCCTTCCTGTCGTCCGCAGGCTGCTGTGCAGACATCGGGCCTCCTCGGAAGTGGGCCCCAGTCCGGCCCGGCCACTCTGACGTTGCCTCGTGCCGGAGCGGGCATCAATCGTCGGTGGCAGGATGCGCCGGCTCGGCAGTCTGGGGGTCAGCTCGGGGGCGGAGGTCGACCGGCTGGCCGTCGGAGGGGAACGGCAGCGAGGTGTAGTCGAGCGGACAGGCGTACGCCGGGTCCACCCGCCACTCGAAGCGCCGCAGCAGGTGCGCCATCACGGTCTTCACCTCGGCGCCGCCGAAGTGCATCCCGAGGCACTTGTGCACCCCGCCGCCGAACGGGTGCCAGGCATAGCGGTGCACCTTGTCCTCGCGCCGCTCGGCGGAGAACCGCTCGGGGTCGAAGCGCGACGGGTCCGGCCACACGCTCGGCGGAGTGGTGGGTGAAGACCGGGGCCGTCATCACGTAGGTGTCCGCCGGGATCGCGGTGGCCGAGCACCGACGTCTCCTTGACGGTACGCCGGGCGACGACCGGCACCGGCGTGACCAGCCGCATGCTCTCCTTCATCACCAGGTCGAGCGAGGCAGCGAGCGCGGTCCGTCGGCGAGCGACGGCGAGGGCCCAGCGCGAGCACCTCGGCCCGGCACCGGTCCTGCCACTCCGGGTGCTGGCCGAGGTGCTGCATCATCGTCGCCAGGGTGATCGTCGAGGTGTCGTGGGCCGCCATCAGCAGGAAGATCATGTGGTTGACGACGTCGGCGTCGCTGAACCTCTCGCCGTCGTCGGTCGAGGCATGGCACAGCGCCGAGAACAGGTCGTCGGACTCCGAGGCCCGGGCGCGGGGCAGGTAGTGCCGGAGGAACTCCTCGAGCAGCCGCCGGCCGCGCTGTCCACGCCGCCACCGGGTCCCGGGCAGTCCCACCGGCACGAGCGCGGTCGCGGACTGCACGCAGTCGATGAACGCCCGGTTGACCGCAGCCATCTGCGCCGGGGTGCTGTCCGGGCGCCGCCCATGAACAGCTTCGTGGCCAGGTCCAGCGTCAGCGCCTTGAGCGCCGGGTAGGCCCGGAAGGCCGGCGCGGCTCCCAGGTGTCGAGCGAGGCCGAGCCGGCGCCTGCATCGCGTCCGTGTAACGCTCGAGCCGGGGGCGGGTGAACGCCTCCTGCATGATCCGCCGGTGCCGGTGGTGCTCCTCGAAGTCGAGCAGCATGAGGCCACGGTCGAAGAAGGGCCCGACGAGGTAGGACCAGCCGGGCCCGTTGGCGAAGGCGTGGTCGGCGTTGCGGAACACCGCCTCGGCGGCGTCGGGCCCCAGCAGGCACACCCAGGGCTTGCCCATGGCGCCCATCCAGGACACCGGCCCGTGCTCGGCGTACCGCTGCCGAAGAAGGCGAGCGGGTCGCGGACGTACCGCAGCGTGTAGCCGACCAGCGGGAGGCCGCGGTCGCCCGGGACCTCGCGCAGCGCGGTGGGGTGGGGATGGTCGGTGCGGCTCACGGGCGCCTCCGGGCGGCAAGTGACAGGGTGGTCTGTCAGATGATCGGGTTTGGCGAGTCTGGTTTCGGACAGGACGCCCTGTCAAGATGCTCCGGTGACTCCCGTCCGGCCCTACAGGGGCGTCAGCGCCGACGAGCGCCGGGCCGTGCGGCGTGCCGCCCTGCTCGACGCGGCCTTCGACCTCCTCGGTGCGGACCGAGCCCGGGCCGGTCACGATGACGGCGATCTGTGAGCGGGCCGGGCTCACCGAGCGCTACTTCTACGAGTCGTTCAACGACCGGGACGCCCTGCTGGTCGCGCTGCTCGACACGATCGCCGTGGAGGTGATGGACGCGTCGGTCGCCGCGCTGGAAGCCGGCGGGACCGGCGAGGAGCGGGCCCGGGCCCCGATCCGGGCCCTGGTCGAGATCCTCACCGCCGACCCACGCAAGGGGCGCGCCGCCCTCGTCGCGTCCCTCTCCGTGCCGGTCCTCCGTGCCCGCCGCCAGGAGCTGCTCGCCGGGTTCGCGCAGCTGGTCACCGACCGCACGCGCGAGCTGTACGGCGAGCGTGCCTGGTCGGCGCCCGACGACCAGATCGAGTCCCTGCTGTTCGTGGGTGGCCTCGCCGAGCTGCTGTCCGCCTGGCTGACCGGTGCCGTGCACGGCGACCGGGGACGCGATCGTCGACGCCGCGACCCGGCACTATCTCGCGACCGCCCACAGGTGAGCCACCCACCCTTTGGGCGACTGGTCGTTGTTTGTCCGTACCCCGCCCCCTGTCTGTGCCACGGAGCTTTCGAGATCCATGTCCGAGCTGTTGTCGCTCACGCTTGCCGCGGCCGTGCCCCTCCTCCTGCTGGCACCGGTTCGCTGTTCCTCCCCGGTCCGTCGAGCCCCTGGCGCAGCTGCGCCTCGGCGTCGTAGCCGCCCTGGTGGCCGGCGCGGCGATGGGCGTCGTCGCGGCGCTCCACGGCTCGCCGTTGTACGCCGCCGCGGCCGCCGAGGTGCTGGGCGGGTCGGTGCGCTGTGGGCGCCGGCCTTCCGGTCGAGGACGGCGCGGGTCGTGGCGACCGGGCGTCGGCATCGAGCCGGCGGGCTTTCCTCGGCTACGTCGGCTCCTGGACGCTCACCGCGCGGCTGGGCGCCCCGGACCTCGTGGCCAGCGCCCTGCTGTGGGTGCTGGAGGCTGTTCGTGCTCCTGCTCGGGGGCGGGTTACGCGTTCGAGCTCGTCGACGTGCTGGGCCGTCGACGCTGGTCCCGCCACGTCGACCTCGACGCCGCCGACCCGACGCACCGCCCCTTCGTCTCGCTGCACGTGCCCGGCGCACAACGAGCCGCCGGTCATGGTCTTCGCCACCCTCACCGCACTGCTCGACCTCGAGTACGACGACTACGAGATCCTCATGGTCGACGACATCACCGACGATCCGAGCGCTGTGGCGGCCGGTCGAGGAGTTCTGCAGCAGGCACGACCGGATCCGGTTCTTCACCTTGAGGACTGGCCGGGCTACAAGTCGGGCGCCCTGAACTTCGCGCTCGCGGAGACCGACCCGCGCGCCGAGGTGGTCGGGGTCGTCGACGCCGACTACCTGGTCCGAGCAGGACTTCCTGGCGCGCTGCGCCCCGCTCTTCGAGGACCGCGCGTTGTCGTTCGTACAGACCCCGCAGGACTACCGCGACTGGCAGCAGTCGCGCGCTACTTCCGTCGGCTGTACCACGCCTACGGCTACTTCTTCGACGTCTCCCAGCGGTCGCGCGCGAGGTCGACGGGGCGATCTTCGGCGGCACCATGGGTCTGATCCGGCGCACCGACCTGCAGGCGGTCGGCGGGTCGGACGAGTGGTGCGTCACCGAGGACGCCGAGCTCTCGCTGCGGCTGCTGAAGCGCGGCGGCAGCGGGCAGGACGTCGACCGATTCGGTCGACCAAGCGTGATGCCGCTGACCTCCGAGGCGCTCGAGCGCCAGCGGTTCCACTGGTGCTTCACCGCCGTCAGTCCTCCGGGCCTTGCGGGCCGGTTCTCCCCGGCGACCGGGCGACCGGCAACTGGCTCTCGCCCGCGCAGCGCTGGGCCTACCTGTCGCGGCTCCTGGGTCGGCGACCTCGCCGCGCTCGCCGTCACCGGGTTCCTCCGCTCGCCCTGCCACTGCTGCCGGTGACGGTCGCGCCGACCGCCGCCTCTCGTCTCGTGGTGCTCTGCCTGGTCACGCTGCTGGCGCTGGGGGCGCTGCGGTCGGTGGCGTTGCTCCGGCGGAGCCGGGACGCCACGTGGTGCGACGCCTTCGGTGCCTTCGGCATCTGGCTCGGGCTCAGCTGGGCGGTCGCCCTCGGCGCCTTCCGGGGGCTGGTGTCCCGGGAGGGCGCGTTCCTCCGCACCCCCAAGGTGCGGGGGGACCTCGGCTGGCGGGACGCCGTACGCGGGAACCGGGTGGAGATCGCCTCGCGGCCGTCAGCCTGGCCGTCGCCGTGATCACCCTGGCGAACGGGAGCATGGCGGCGCTCGCCGTCGGCACCCTGCTCGCCCTCCAGGGCACCGCCTACTCGATGGCGCCGCTCAACAGCCTCGCGGCCATCCGGGCGGACCTCCCCGCCGACCTGCGCCGTCGCCGCGACATGCTGCCGTCGTGGACCCTGGTGTCCGCGCCGCCGCGCCTGGTCTGGTGGCCCACGGTCGGCACCGCCGTGGCGGGACTGGTCTTCGTGGCGCTCGCCGCACCGACCGGAGGCCCGCTCGGCCGGCTCCCCGCCCCCGTCGATCCCGCGGTCCGCCCCTACGACGCGGCGCCGGGTGCGGTGCTCGAGCGCGCGACGTCGCCGGAGCCTGCGACGACGACCGCGACCGCCGGAGCCGGTGGCCGGCTGGCCACGACGGTCGCCGCGGCCACGACCGGCCGCCCGGTGCCGAGCCGGGCCGGTTCACCCGCCTCGGCCGTGCAGGGCGGGGGCCACGAGGGCACCGGCGCCACCGCACGCGGCGCAGCCCGCGGGCACCCAGCCGGGCAGCCAGCCCACGCAGGCAGCTGGTCAGCCGACGGGACAACCCAGCAGCCAGCCGACGCAGGCGGCGGGTGGTCCGAGCAGCCAGCCGACCCAGGCGGCCGGTGGCCCGAGCAGCCAGCCGACCCAGGCTTCCGGCGGTCAGCCGAGCAGCCAGCCCACCCAGGCCTCGGGCGGCAAGCCCACCAGCGAGCCGACCCAGGCCGCCGGCGGCAAGCCGAGCGACCAGCCGACGCAGGCGTCCGGCGGCAAGCCCAGCGAGCAGCCCGCCGGCAATCCGTGTCGACGCCGCGCGGCAGCCCACCGGCTGAGGCTCAGCCGCCCGCCGGGCCGGGCGACCGACCTAGGATTGCCGAATGCCTGATGCATCGCCCCAGATCACCCGCGACGACGTCGCCCACCTGGCCGGCCTGGCGCGGATCCAGCTCGACGACGCCGAGCTCGAGCGCCTCGCGCCGGAGCTGCAGAAGATCCTCGAGTCGGTGGCCACCGTGTCCCGGGCGCTCGAGGGCGCCGGCGACGTCGAGCCGATGAGCCACCCGACGCCGCTGACCAACGTGTTCCGCGAGGACGAGGTCCGCCCCGGCCTCACCCCCGAGCAGGCGCTCGCCGGGGCTCCGGCCAGCGAGGAACAGCGGTTCCTGGTGCCGAAGATCCTGGGGGAGGAGTGACGTGACGGACCTGACCACGCTCACCGCCGTCGAGCTGGCGGACGCCCTCGCCGAGGGCGACACGACCTCCGCGGACGTCACCCGCGCCTTCCTCGGACGCATCGACGACCTCGACAGCGACCTGCACGCCTTCCTCCACGTCGACCACGACGGTGCGATGGCGACCGCCCTCGACATCGACACCCGCAGGTCCGCCGGCGCCCAGCTGCCCGCGCTGGCCGGTGTGCCCGTCGCGGTCAAGGACCTGCTCTGCACCGTCGGGCAGCCCACCACCTGCGGGTCGCGGATCCTCCAGGGTTGGGTGCCGCCGTACGACGCGACCGTCGTCACCCGCCTCCGCGCCGCCGGCATGCCGATCCTCGGCAAGACCAACCTCGATGAGTTCGCCATGGGCTCGTCGACCGAGCACTCGGCGTACGGCCCGAGCCGCAACCCGTGGGACACCGAGCGCACGCCCGGTGGCTCCGGCGGTGGCTCGGCCGCCGCCGTGGCCGCCCGGCTGGCGCCGGTCGCCATCGGCACCGACACCGGCGGCTCGATCCGGCAGCCCGGCGCGCTTACCGGGACCGTCGGCGTCAAGCCGACGTACGGCGGTGTCTCCCGCTACGGCATCGTGGCGATGGCCAGCAGCCTCGACCAGGCGGGGCCGGTCACCCGCACCGTCCTCGACGCCGCGCTGCTGCACGAGGTGATCGGCGGGCACGACCCGATGGACTCCACCTCGATCGACGCACCGGTGCCGCCGGTCGTCGAGGCCGCCCGGCGCGGCGACGTGCAGCGGCTTGCGGATCGGCGTGGTCAAGGAGCTGGGCGGCGAGGGCTTCCAGGCCGGCGTGCGGGCCCGGTTCGAGGAGTCGGTCGCGCTGCTGACGTCGGCGGGCGCCGAGGTCGTCGAGGTGTCCTGCCCGAGCTTCGCGCAGGCGCTGGCGACGTACTACCTGGTGATGCCGAGCGAGGTCTCCTCCAACCTGGCCCGCTTCGACGCGATGCGCTATGGCCTGCGGGTCTTCCCCGAAGGCGTCGGCGACCCCAGCGCCGAGCAGGTGATGGCCGCGACGCGCGACGCCGGCTTCGGCGACGAGGTGAAGCGGCGGATCATCCTCGGCACCTATGCGCTGTCCAGCGGCTACTACGACGCCTACTACGGGTCGGCGCAGAAGGTCCGCGCCCTGGTGGCGCGCGACTTCGCCCGCGCCTTCGAGCAGGCCGACGTGCTGGTGTCGCCGACCGCGCCGACGACGGCGTTCCGGATGGGGGAGAAGCTCGACGACCCGCTGGCGATGTATCTCCAGGACGTGGCCACCATCCCGGCCAACCTGGCGGGCGTCCCGGGGCTGTCGTTGCCCGCCGGCCTCGCCGAGGACGGGTTGCCGGTCGGCGTACAGTTCCTCGCCCCGCTGCAGGCCGACGACCGCCTCTACAACGCGGCCGCCGCCCTGGAGCGATCGCTGCTGGAGAAGTGGGGCGGTCCGCTGCTGGCCCCGATGTCCTCGGAGGTGTCCGCATGACGACGACGGCTTCTGCGCTCGTTGCCTTCGACGAGGCGCTGACCCGCTACGAGCCGGTCATGGGGCTCGAGGTCCACGTCGAGCTGCACACGGCGACGAAGATGTTCTGCGGCTGCCCGACGGTGTTCGGCGGTGCGCCGAACACGCACGTCTGCCCGGTGTGCCTCGGCCTTCCTGGGGCGCTGCCGGTGGTGAACGCGAAGGCGGTCGAGTCCGCGATCCGGATCGGGCTGGCGCTCAACTGCAGCATCGCCGAGTGGTGCCGGTTCGCCCGGAAGAACTACTTCTACCCGGACATGCCGAAGAACTTCCAGACCTCGCAGTACGACGAGCCCATCGCCTTCGACGGGTGGACCGACGTGGAGCTCGACGGGGAGACGTACCGGGTCGAGATCGAGCGCGCCCACATGGAGGAGGACACCGGCAAGTCGCTGCACATGGGTGGCTCCACCGGCCGGATCCATGGCGCCGACTACTCCCTGCTGGACTACAACCGGGCGGGGATCCCGCTGATCGAGATCGTCACGCGGCCGATCGTCGTGCCGGGCGAGGTCGCGCCGCAGGTCGCCCGCGCCTACGTGCAGCAGCTGCGGGACCTCATCCTCGCCCTCGACGTCTCCGACGCGCGGATGGACCAGGGGTCGCTGCGCGCCGACGTCAACCTGTCGCTGCGCCCGGTCGGGGTCGAGAAGCTCGGCACCCGGTCGGAGACCAAGAACGTCAACTCGTTCCGCTCGGTAGAGCGGGCGGTGCGCTACGAGGTCTCCCGGCATGCGGCGATCCTCGACGGCGGCGGCTCGGTCGTGCAGGAGACCCGGCACTTCCACGAGGACACCGGCACCACGTCATCGGGGCGCGAGAAGTCCGACGCGGAGGACTACCGCTACTTCCCGGAGCCGGACCTCGCGCCCGTCGCGCCGTCCCGGGAGTGGGTCGAGGAGCTGCGGCAGACCCTGCCGGAGCCGCCGGCGGAGCGGCGCCGCCGGCTGCAGGCCGAGTGGGGCTTCTCCGACCTGGAGATGCGCGACACCGTCGGTGCGGGCGCCCTGGATCTGGTCGCGGAGACAATTTCCGCGGGAGCACCTGCCCCGGCGGCCCGGAAGTGGTGGCTGTCCGAGCTCGCGCGACGGGCCAACGAGCAGGGCGTCGACCTCGCGGCGCTGCCGATCACGCCCGCCGACGTGGCCGCGATCCAGAAGCTCGTCGAGGCGGGCTCGATCAACGACAAGCTGGCCCGCCAGGTCTTCGACGGCGTGCTCGCCGGCGAGGGCTCGCCGGACGAGGTGGTGCAGGCGCGCGGGCTGACCGTGGTGTCCGACGAAGGCGCCCTGTCGGAGGCCGTGGACCGCGCGATCGCGGCCAACCCGGACGTGGCGGACAAGATCCGGTCCGGGAAGGTCGCCGCAGCCGGCGCCCTCATCGGTGCGGTGATGAAGGAGATGAAGGGCCAGGCGGACGCGGGCCGGGTCCGCGAGCTCGTCCTGGCCAAGCTGACCTGACCGTGATTGGCGTGGTTATTGCCCAGGGAGCTGTGCCGGAGGCGTGCTTACAGCTCCCTGGGCAATAACCGCGTGGCCGGTCACCGAATCCGGACCTCCAGGATCCGGTCGTCCTGCGCGACCGGGTCGCCGCGGCCGTCGCGGTTGCTGGTGGTCAGCCACAGGTTCCCGTTCGGGGCAACCGTCACGGTGCGCACCCGCCCGTAGTCGCCGACGAACCAGTCCTTCGGCTTGCCGGTGCCGTTCGCGGTGACCGGGATCTCCCACAGCCGCTGGCCGCGCAGCGCCCCCGCCCACAGCGAGCCGTCGGCGAACGCCAGGCCCGACGGGGAGGCGTCGGAGGTCCGCCAGGTGACGAAGGGGTTCCGGTACTCCGCCAGGTCTCCCTTGCCCTCGACGTGCGGCCACCCGTAGTTGGTCCCCGCCTCGATGAGGTTCAGCTCGTCCCAGGTGTCCTGGCCGAACTCGGTGGCCCACAGCCGCCCCCGGTCGTCGAAGGCCAGCCCCTGCACGTTGCGGTGGCCCAGCGTCCACACCGGCGAGTCGGGGCGCGGGTTGCCCGCCGCCGGCTGCCCGTCGGGCGTGATGTGCAGGATCTTGCCGGCGAGCGATCCCGGGTCCTGCGCCAGCGCCGGCTCGCCGGTCTCGCCGGTCGACACGAACAGGCTGCCGTCGTCGGCGAAGAGCAGGCGCCCCCCGTCGTGGATGAACCCGTTCGGGATGCCGGTCAGCACCGGCTCGGCGTCGCCGAGCCGCTGACCGTCGTACGTCATGCGGACGACGCGGTTGTCCGCCGAGGTCGAGACGTAGGCGTAGACGAGCTGGTCCTCGTCGTACGACGGTGAGGCAGCCAGCCCGAGCAGGCCGGCCTCGCCCTGGGGCGCCGCCTGCTCGACCCTGCCCACCTCACGCACCTGGTCACCGTCGACGGAGAGCACCCGGGTGCTGTCCCGCTCGCCCACCAGGGCGGTGTCGTCGGGGAGGAACGTCACGCCCCACGGCACCTCGAGGTCGGAGGCGACGGTCCGCACCACCCGGGGCGCGGACCGCCCGTCGTCGCTGGGGGACCCCTGGTCGGTGGGGGAGGCGGTCCGGGTCGTCGGCTGGGACTCCGCCCCGGCGCCGGGCTCGCCGGACGACCCGCCGGCCCCACACGCGCCGAGGAGCACCAGGGTCGAGAGGACTGCTGCCAGGCGCCGCATGACGTCAGGGTAGGCAGACGCCGGCACGAGCGCCGGAGGCGTGGGTTAGGTTGCGGGGGTGGACCAGGGGAGGGACGCACCTGCAGCTCGACGGCTCCCGCGGGCCGTCCGGGCGGGCTACGGCATGGGGTCGGTGGCCACCGGCGCCTTCGGGACCGTGCCCGGGCTGCTCCTCCTTCCGTACCTCACCGACACCCTCGGGATCGGCGCCGCGCTGGCCGGGGTCATCGTGTTCGCCCCCAAGGCCTGGGACGTGGTGCTCAACCCCGTGGCGGGGCGGATCAGCGATCGCAGCACCGATCCGCGAGGTCCGCGGCGCCCGTTCCTCCTGAGGGCCGGCCTGTCCCTGGCGGTGTGCTTCGCGCTGCTGTTCGCCGGGCCACCCGTGGGGTCGCAGGCGCTCGACGCGGTCTGGGTGCTGGTGCTCTTCCTCGGCTGCGCGACGGCGTACGCCTTCTTCCAGGTCCCCTTCGTCGCCATGCCGGCCGAGCTCACCGACTCCTACGACGAGCGCACCGCGCTGATGACCTGGCGCGTCGCGCTGCTGGCGCTGACCATCCTGCTGACCGGTGCCTCCGCCCCGGCGGTGCGAGACGCCATCGGGGGACGGGACGGCTACCGCGCCATGGCGGTCCTGGTCGCCGCGGTCATCGTGGTCGGCGTCGTCGGGGTCTATGTCGGCACCCGGTCGGCCCCGGTCGGCTCCGTGGTCGCCGGGACCGGGTCGCTGCGCGAGCAGCTGCGGGTGGTGGCCGCCGCCCGGGACTTCCGGCTGCTGCTGACCACCTTCGTGATCCAGGCGCTCGCGGTGGGCGCGATGCTCGCCGGCGTCGACTACATGGCCCGGGTCGTCCTGGAGCAGGAGGGCGCCGCGACGGTGCTGTTCGTCTGCTTCGTCGGGCCGGCGCTGCTGCTCACGCCCGTCTGGGAGCGCGTCGGCCGCCGCGTCGGCAAGAAGGCGGGCTACGCGGCCGCCTCCGTCTTCCTGGTCGCCGGCGCACTTCTCCTCACCAGCGCGCGCGTGGCCCCACCGGCGCTGGTGTTCCTCGCGACTGCGCTGGTCGGCGTCGGCTACGCCGGCGCGCAGGTGTTCCCGCTGGCCATGCTGGCCGACGCCGCCGCCGTGGACGCCCACCGCACCGGGTCCAACCGGGCGGGCGTCTACACGGGCGTGTGGACCGCGGGGGAGACGCTGGGGCTGGCCCTCGGTCCGGGCATCTTCGGGCTGCTCCTCGCGGTCGGCGGCTACGTCTCCTCGACCGGCGGCACCGTCGCCCAACCCGGCTCCGCCGTCACCGCGATCGTGGTCGGCTTCTCGCTCGTGCCCGGGCTGCTCACCCTGGTCTCCCTGTGGTGGCTGAGCCGGTACTCGTTGTCCGCCCAGGAGGTGGCCGCCGCGACGGCCGCCGGTCCCCAACCAGAGGAGCGCATCTCGTGAACCCCCAGGACGTGCTGACCCGCCTGCACGAGCTGCAGGCCGCCGACCTGCCCACCAAGGGCGGCCGCACGCTCGCCTACGTCTACGACAGCGGCCTGGCCGACGTGGACCAGGTGGCGCGGGAGGCGGTCGCGGCCTACGCCGACTCCAACGGGCTGGACCCCACCGCGTTCCCGTCGCTGATGCAGATGGAGAACGACCTCGTCGGCTTCGCCGCGACGCTCCTCGACGCGCCGGCCGGCGTGGTGGGCTCGGTGACCTCCGGCGGCACGGAGTCCGTGCTGCTCGCGGTGCAGGCTGCGCGCGACTCGCGGCCCGACGTCCGGCACCCGAGGATGGTCATCCCGGACACCGCCCATGCCGCGTTCCACAAGGCAGCGCACTACTTCCGGGTCGAGCCCGTCCTCGTGCCCGTCGGCGACGACTTCCGTCCCGACCCGGCTGCCATGGCGGCCGCGATCGACGACGACACGGTCCTGGTCGCCGGCTCTGCTCCGTCGTACGCACACGGGGTCGTCGACCCGATCACCGAGATCGCGGCAGCGGCGCTCGAGCGGGGTGTCCGGTGCCACGTCGACGCCTGTATCGGCGGCTGGGTGCTGCCCTACGCGGCGCGGCTGGGGCGGCAGGTGCGGCCGTGGACGTTCGCGGTCGAGGGAGTCACGAGCATCTCTGTCGACCTGCACAAGTACGGCTACGCCCCCAAGGGCACCTCCCTCCTGCTGCACCGCACTCCGGAGCTGCGGCGGTCGCAGTTCTTCGCCAGCTCCCGCTGGCCCGGCTACACGATGCTGAACTCCACGATGCAGTCGACGAAGTCCGGTGGGCCGCTCGCCGCGGCCTGGTCGGTGGTCCAGTCGATCGGCGACGACGGGTACGAGCGACTGGCGGCCCGGACCTTCGACGGCGTGGACCGGCTGGCCGCCGGCATCGACGCCATCGACGGGGTGCGGCTGGTCACGGCACCGGACTCCACGCTGCTGACGGTCGACACCGACGGTTCCTGCGACGTGTTCACGATCGCCGACGAGATGGCCACCCGGGAGTGGTACGTGCAGCCTCAGATGTCCTTCGCAGGCCGACCGCCGAACCTGCACCTCACGCTGTGCGCCGCCACCACGGACCATGTCGAGGAGTTCCTGGGCAGCTTCGCCGACGCGGTGCAGGCAGCGCAGGCAGCGGGACCGGTGCAGGTCGACCCGCAGGTGGCAGCGGTGGTGGCGGCCCTGGATCCCGAGGCGCTGACCGACGCGGAGTTCGACGGCCTGCTGGCCGCGGCCGGGCTCACCCCGGGTGAGGGAACGGCCGCGCTCCCGCCGCGGATGGCTGAGGTCAACGCGCTGCTCGACCTGGCCTCGCCGGAGCTGCGCGAGGCGGTGCTCGTCGCGTTCCTCGACCGCCTGCTGCGTCCGACCCGCACGGGTGACGCCTCGGCCCGGCACGGGTGACGCCTCGGCCCGCGGATCGACGGGTCGACGCCTCAGGGTGCGGGTCGGCGTCAGACGGGGCGGGGGCCGGAGCCTCCAGGCTGCGGTCGACCAGGTCGTGGAGGAGCCGGGTCACCGCCTTGGGCTTCTCCAGGATGATGAAGTGGCGTCCCGAAGAGCTCGACGTAGGTCGCGTCGTCGATCCGGTCCGCGGCGCTGCGCAGGTCGTGGTGGGAGGCCAGGACGTCCCACCGGCCGGAGACGAACGCCGTCGGCACGTCGATCTTCGACAGCGACACCCGGCGGTGCCGGGCGGCCGCGCACGGCCAGGTGGCCGTACCAGTCGACCGGCGTGGTGAGGAACTCCCGCACCGCCCGCCGGACGTCCTTGGGACGGGCGGCGGGGAACATGAAGCCGCTGTGCCGCAGCACCGTGGTCGAGATCGGCCCCATCGGGATCCGGCGGGCCACCGGGGTGAGCGCCGGGCCGGTGCGCTTCATCGGCCGGGCGACGTTGACGCCGATCGGCTCGCCGCAGGAGCCGGGGGATGAACAGCGGGGCACCCATGGAGGCGAAGGTCCCGCCCGGGCACCCCGGCCACCGCGAAGAGGCCGCTGACCCGCTCGGGGTGCTGCACGGCCAGCTCGAAGGCGGTGTTGACGCCGATCGACCAGCCGGCCACCACGCACTTGTCGATCGCCGGCGTCGTCGAGCACCGCGACGGCGTCCTCGACGAAGGCGTCCACGCCGACCCGCGCTCTCGTCCTCCGGGCGCGCGCTGCGGCCGACGCCACGGTGGTTCCAGGAGATCACGCGCAGGCCGCACGTCGGGGTCCAGCAGGTCGGGCCACGCGAACGGGTTGGTGCCGAGCCCGTTGCACAGCAGCACGGTCGGGCCCCTCGGCGACGTTGCTCCACGCCTCGATGACCGTGCCGTCGGCGCTGGTCACCTTGTGGAACCGCACCTTCTTGCGCTTGGGGTCGATGCGCGGTTTCTCCCCCAGGACGGTCGAGGACGGCGTCTCGGCTGTGGCGGACATACCGAGAGTCTGCCCAAGATCGGTCCGTTGCGGACCGATTGGTGCCTCAGATCACGTCGGCAGCGGCGGCGTGGGTCGGCGCGGCCGCAGCGGCCGCCCGGGCGGTACGGCGCCGCTCGTGCTCGGCGAGAAAGTCCTCGACCTCCTGCCGCTCGACGCGGAGCCGGGTCAGCGCCGTCGAGGCCACCAGGGCGTTGCGCCGGGCGTGCTGCTGGCTCTCCACCGGCCAGCTCAGGACCGTCCGGACCAGGCGGGGTGCGTTCATGGGCACGACGCTAGGCGGCCGAGGCTGCCTCGGCGTCAACCGCGTGTGACGTTCGGGTGAACTGGGCGTGCGCGGCCGGCTCTGTCGCGATCGGCCCGGACGGGCGTAGGTTGCCGAGAGCCGCGGGGCCCGTGCCGGTTCGCCCGCCGTACGCCGTGGAGGTGGCTGTGAGCGGGACAGTGCTGATGATCGGGACGCGCAAGGGACTGTGGATCGCGGCGCAGCGACGACCGGACGTCGTGGGAGGTCACCGGCCCCGACGACGTGATGGGGGAGGTGCACTCCGTCGGCTTCGAGCACAGCGACGCCGGCCGGACGGTCAGCCGCGGCTGCTGATGGGCAGCCGGCACTGGCACATCGGGCCGCAGGTCATGCACTCCGACGACCTCGGCGCGCACCTGGTCGGCGGCACCGGACGGCGGGGTGGCCTTCCCGGACGACACCGGGGCCAAGGTCGAGGCCGTCTGGTCCCTCGCCGCGTCGGCCGCCGAACCGGGCGTGGTCTACGCCGGCACCGAGCCGTCGGCACTGTTCCGCTCCACCGACCGAGGCGAGACCTTCGAGCTGGTCCGCGGGCTCTGGGACCACCCGCACCGTCCGGAGTGGCCGCCCGGCGGAGGCGGGCAGGCGATCCACACGCTAATGCCGCACCCCACCGACCCGGCCCGGATGCACGTGGCGATGTCGGCCGGCGGCGTCTACCGCACCGCCGACGGCGGCACGTCGTGGGAGCCCGCCAACCGGGGCATCAAGGCCGAGTTCATGCCCGACGACGTCCAGTACCCCGAGTGGGGCCAGTGCGTCCACAAGGTCGCCCGCTCCCCGCAGAGCCTCGACGTGCTCTACGCGCAGAACCACGGCGGGGTCTACCGCTCCGACGACGCCGGCGACAGCTGGACGTCGATCGCCGACGGGCTGCCGGCCGAGTTCGGGTTCCCGGTGGTCACGCACCCGCGCGAGGACGGCGTGCTGTGGCTGTTCCCGCTGGAGAGCTCCTACCGGCGCTTCCCGCCGGACCGGGCGTGCCGGGTCTGGCGGTCGAACGACGGCGGGCCGCACCTGGCAGGAGCAGGGCGAGGGGCTGCCCGACCGGGGCTTCTTCGCCGGGGTGATGCGGGACGCGATGTGCGTCGACCAGGGGGACCCGGCCGGGGTCTACATCGGCAGCCGAGACGGGAGCGTCTACGCGAGCCCGGACGAGGGCGGCACGTGGGTGCCGGTGGCCGAGCACCTGCCCGACGTCCTGTGCCTGCCGAGCCGCCACCCTCTGACCCGGGATCAGGCCGGGGTGGCGATCGGGGTCGGCCGGCTCTTGCCGCGCACGGTGACCGGCGGCAGCTCCCGCCAGTGGGCGGCCTCCTCGTCGTCGGCGCACTCGACCAGGGCGCAGCTGGCCACCACCCGGGCCGGCACCTTCTTGGCCTCGCCGGTCAGCCGGGCCGCCTCGTTCACCGGGTCGCCGATGACGGTGTACTCGTAGCGTTCGGCGGTGCCGACGTTGCCGGCCACCGCGGGGCCGCACGAGACGCCGATGCCCGCGCTGATCTCCGGCACCTCCTCGGCCAGCCGTCAGTCCCATGACACGTGCGGCGCGGAGGGCCGCGGTCTCCTTGCCGTCGCTCTCCACGGGCGCGCCCCACACGGCCAGCGCGGCATCGCCCTCGAACTTGTTGATCCACCCCTCGTGCTCGTGCACGACATCGATGACGACGTCGAAGAAGCGGTTGAGCAGCTCCACGACCTCCTCCGGCGGCCGGTCCTCGGCGAGCGTCGTCGAGCCGATGATGTCGACGAACAGCACCGCCACCTCACGGGACTCACCGCCCAGCCGCACTCCCTTCTCCATGGCGGACCGGGCGACGTGCACCCCCACGTGCCGGCCGAAGAGGTCGCGCAGCTCCTCGCGCTCCTTCAGCCCGTGCAGCATGCTGTTGAACCCGGCCTGCAGCATGCCGATCTCGGTCCCGTCGTAGATGGGCACCTCCACGTCGAAGTCGCCGTCCTCCACCTGGCCGTAGGCCTCGCGCAGGTTGCGGATCGGCTCGCTGCTCGCCTGCGCCGCGACGAACGACGAGAAGCCGCCGACGGCGATCGTGATCCTGCCGAGGACGACGGTGGTCAGCGCCAGCTGCTGGGTCGACGTCCGCTCGTCGTTGACCATCGACACGGCGCCGACCAGCACGATGCCAAGCACGCTGAACCCGGTGCCCAGCGCCCACGCGAACATCGACCGGCCGGCCACCGTGCGGACGTAGCGGCGCTCCGGGAACCCCTCCTTGAGGACCCTGCGGGCCACCGGCCGCAGCGCGCGCTCGGCGAGCAGGTAGGTCAGGCTGCTGGTGGTCCACCCAGCCAGGCCGACGATGAAGAGGATCGAGCCCCCGAAGATCAGCGAGTGCGGCACGTTGGCGGCGAAGAACACCACCGACCCGACCGCCCAGAGCAGTGCCTGGAAGAGGAAGATCCGGCGCGGTGCGGCGAGCACCTTGCGCTGGTCGTCCTCGGAGGCGGCGCCGCCGGGGCGGATCATCACCACGACCGGGTGCAGCCGGCGCCAGGCGTGCACGATCCCCACGGTGCCGGCGACCAGGACGTAGATGCCCGCCAGCACCAGGTTCTCGACCCGCACGCGCCCCTCGTCGGCGAGGGCCGGCATCGGCACGACGAAGGTGACCAGGACGTAGACGACCGCGATCCCGATGGCGTTCGACCCGCTGAGTCCCGCCCCGAGGGCGAGCCTGACCTGCCACTCGGCCGGGCGCGCCACGAACCACGCCCGAGCGTTGCGGTAGGCGGCTGCGGTTCGCCTGAAGGTCACGGCCGCACGGTATCCAAGACCGCTCCGGCGCATGCGCGGAGCGCTCGTAGACTCCCTGCCATGTCAGACACCCGCCCCGCCGCCCCCGACATCAAGCCCCGCTCGCGCGACGTCACCGACGGGCTGGAGCGCGCGGCCGCACGCGGCATGCTCCGCGCGGTCGGCATGGACGACGAGGACTTCGCGAAGCCGCAGATCGGCGTCGCCTCGTCGTGGAACGAGATCACCCCGTGCAACCTGTCGCTGGACCGGCTCGCCAAGGCCGTGAAGAACGGCGTGCACGCGGCCGGCGGCTACCCGCTGGAGTTCGGCACCATCTCGGTGTCCGACGGCATCTCCATGGGACACGAGGGGATGCACTTCTCGCTGGTCTCCCGCGAGGTCATCGCGGACTCCGTCGAGACGGTGATGATGGCCGAGCGGCTCGACGGGTCGGTGCTGCTCGCCGGCTGCGACAAGTCGCTGCCGGGGATGCTGATGGCCGCTGCCCGGCTCGACCTGGCATCCGTCTTCCTCTACGCCGGGTCGATCATGCCCGGCCAGGTGGACGGCCAGGACGTCACGATCATCGACGCGTTCGAAGCGGTGGGCGCGTGCCTGGCCGGGAGGATCAGCAGGGAGCAGGTCGACAAGATCGAGCGGGCCATCTGCCCCGGCGAGGGCGCCTGCGGCGGGATGTACACCGCGAACACCATGGCCAGCGTCGCCGAGGCGATCGGGATGTCGCTGCCGGGCTCCGCCGCACCGCCGGCCGTGGACCGCCGGCGAGACGGGTTCGCGCACCGGTCAGGGCAGGCCGTGGTCGAGATGCTGCGCAGGGGCATCACCGCCCGCCAGATCATGACCCGCCCCGCCTTCGAGAACGCGATCGCGGTCGTGATGGCGCTGGGCGGCTCGACCAACGCTGTGCTCCACCTGCTGGCCATCGCCCGGGAGGCCGAGGTCGACCTCACGCTCGACGACTTCACCCGGATCGGGGCGAAGGTTCCGCACCTGGGCGACCTCAAGCCGTTCGGCCGTTACGTCATGAACGACGTGGACAAGATCGGCGGCATCCCGGTGGTGATGAAGCTGCTGCTCGACGCCGGCCTGCTGCACGGCGACGTGCTCACCGTGACCGGCCGGACGATGGCCGAGAACCTGGCCGAGCTCGACCCGCCCTCGGTGGACGGTGACGTGATCCGCAAGCTGACCGAGCCGATCCACGGCACCGGCGGCATCACCATCCTGCACGGGACGCTGGCGCCCGAGGGTGCGGTGGTGAAGTCCGCCGGCTTCGACGACGAGGTCTTCGAGGGGCCCGCGAAGGTCTTCGACGGGGAGCGCGCCGCGATGGACGCCCTGGAGCAGGGCCGCATCGAGCACGGCGACGTGGTGGTGATCCGCTACGAGGGCCCGAAGGGCGGCCCCGGGATGCGCGAGATGCTCGCGATCACCGGTGCCATCAAGGGAGCCGGGCTCGGCAAGGACGTGCTCCTGGTGACCGACGGCCGGTTCTCCGGCGGTACGACGGGGCTGTGCGTGGGCCACCTGGCGCCGGAGGCGGTCGACGGCGGACCGATCGCGTTCCTGCGGGACGGGGACCCGATCCGCCTCGACGTGGCGGGCGGCCGGCTCGACGTGGCGCTGACCGAGAAGGAGCTCGCCGTACGTCGCGAGGGGTGGAGCCCGCGGCCCGCGAAGTACACCCGCGGGGTGCTGGGCAAGTACGCCAAGGTGGTCCAGTCAGCCGCCCACGGTGCCGTCTGCGGATAGCCCGCAGGGAGGGTCCCGCCAGGGACGAAGGTCCCGGTGCCCCTGATTTTGCCCACGGCCCCGGGGTCGCAGCCCACACTTGTCGGTATGTCGTCGGGAGCATCGTCGAGCCTGGTCGGGCTGGTCATCGTCCGTGGCGCCGGTGCCCCTCCGGTGCACCGGAGGCTGCCGCGGCGCTCGACCGCGTCCGTCGGCCGGCGCGACCGGCACGCCCTCGAGCTCGTGCCCGAGTGGGTCCCGCGGGACCTGGGCTGCTTCGACGCGGCCGAGGGGGGATGGGTCTTCTCCAACCTGTCCCATGCCCGGGTGCGGCTCGAGTCGGACTTCGTCGTGGGTGGCTCGGCGGCGTTCCTGCCGGCCGCCATGGTCATGCTGCAGCGCGGCCACCACCGGCTCACGTGGGAGGGGCTCAGCCAGCCGCTGGGCATCTCCGTCACCGTCCGGGTCCGGCGCCTCGAGGACCAGCGGGTCCCGTTCGTCGTCGACGGCGCCGTCCCCGGCCACGCGCAGGGGACCGGCAGCTACCTGGGGTTGACCGACGCGCCGATGTCCGCCGCGCTGAGGTACCGGCTGGCCGTTCTCTTCCGGCATCTCATCGAGGGCGAGCCCGAGCCTCGTCACCTGGTGCAGCGCCGGGCGGAGATCCTGGGCGTCCCGGAGGAGGAGCTCGCGGAGGCGGCACACCGGTACCGCCGGCGGCTCAACGTGGTGCAGGGGATCGACCTGCAGACCCTCGAGGAACTGGGGGAGTACCTCGTCCTCAAGGCGGAGGAGCTCACCAAGGAGGACCTCGAGCCCTGACGGTTGTCCGTCTGGCGGGATCGCGGTATCACATTCCGGGACGAGTGGCAGACTGGCTTGACGGGGCGTCGGTGTCGCGGCGAACGTTGGGCCATGCACCTGCAGGTACTCGTACGGACGCGACGCGCCAGCTGACGACCAGCCAGCCGCCAGCGCGCGCGTCGACCCTCGCCAGCCCACCGGGCCGCGAGGGTTTTTTGTTGGTGTGAAACCCTCGTGCGAGAGCCGCCGGGGGACGGCGACGGAGCCACCGCAGGTGCTCCGAGCGGACAGATGAAGGAAGGCGAGCGATGGCCGAGCAGCCAGCTCCCGGCGAGACGGTGACCGGGGCCCAGAGCCTGATCAAGTCGCTCGAGGCGGCCGGTGCCGAGAACGTGTTCGGCATCCCGGGCGGCGCGATCCTCCCGGCGTACGACCCACTCTTCGACTCGGTGAAGCTGCGCCACATCCTCGTCCGGCACGAGCAGGGCGCGGGGCACGCGGCCCAGGGCTACGCCGTGGCGACCGGCAAGGTCGGCGTCTGCATGGCCACCAGCGGCCCCGGCGCGACCAACCTGGTGACGCCCCTCGCCGACGCCTACATGGACTCGGTGCCGATCGTCGCCGTCACCGGCCAGGTCGCCAGCGGCGCCATCGGCACCGACGCGTTCCAGGAAGCCGACATCCGCGGCATCACCATGCCGATCACCAAGCACAACTTCCTGGTCACCGACGCCGACGAGATCCCCCGGACGATCGCCGAGGCGTTCTACATCGCCTCCACCGGGCGACCCGGCCCGGTCCTCGTCGACGTGTCGAAGGACGCCCTGCAGGCCTCGACGACGTTCCGCTGGCCCAGCGAGCTGAACCTGCCGGGCTACCGGCCGGTGACGCGGCCGCACGCCAAGCAGGTCCGCGAGGCGGCGCGGCTGATCGTCGAGTCGCGCAAGCCGGTGCTGTACGTCGGCGGCGGGGTGATCCGCGCCGGGGCCGCCCAGGAGCTGCGGGTGCTCGCGGAGACCGCCGGGATCCCGGTGGTGACCACGCTGATGGCCCGCGGCGCCTTCCCCGACTCCCACCCGCAGCACCTCGGGATGCCGGGCATGCACGGCACGGTCGCGGCGGTGGGCGCGCTGCAGCGCAGCGACCTGATCATCAGCCTGGGGGCGCGGTTCGACGACCGGGTGACCGGTCAGCTGAGCTCCTTCGCGCCGCACGCCAAGGTGATCCACGCCGACATCGACCCTGCCGAGATCGGCAAGAACCGCTACGCCGACGTGCCGATCGTCGGCGACGCGCGCGAGGTCATCGCCGACCTCGTGGTGGCCCTGCAGGCCGAGCACGACGCCGGTCACAGCGGCGACTACGAGGCCTGGGTCGCCTACCTCGCGGGGGTCAAGCAGCGCTACCCGCTCGGCTACGACAAGCCGACGGACGGCGCCCTCGCGCCGCAGTACGTCCTCGAGCGGCTCGGGCAGATCGCCGGGCCGGAGGCCGTCTACGTCTCCGGTGTCGGGCAGCACCAGATGTGGGCCTCGCACTTCATCGGCTACGAGCGTCCGCAGACCTGGATCAACTCCGGTGGCCTCGGCACGATGGGCTTCTCCGTGCCGGCCGCGATGGGGGCGAAGGTCGGTCGGCCGGACGCCACGGTGTGGTCGATCGACGGTGACGGGTGCTTCCAGATGACCAACCAGGAGCTGGCCACCTGCGCGATCGAGGGCATCCCGATCAAGGTCGCGATCATCAACAACGAGTCGCTCGGCATGGTGCGCCAGTGGCAGACGCTGTTCTACAACGAGCGCTACTCGAACACCGATCTCCAGCGTGCCCAGCGACCGGACGTGACCGGAGGAGCCGAGGCTCCGCCCCGTGTCGTCCGGATCCCCGACTTCGTCAAGCTCGCCGAGGCCTACGGATGCGTCGGGCTGGCCTGCGACTCCCCGGCCGACGTCGACGCGACCATCCGCAAGGCCATGGAGATCGACGACGTGCCGGTCGTGGTGGACTTCCGCGTGCACCGCGACGCGATGGTCTGGCCGATGGTGGCCGCCGGCACCAGCAACGACGACATCAAGCACGCCCGCGACATGGCGCCGAACTGGGAGGAGGACGACCTGTGAGCAAGCACACCTTGTCGGTGCTGGTCGAGAACAAGCCCGGTGTCCTGGCGCGCGTCGCGGGTCTGTTCAGCCGCCGGGGCTTCAACATCGAGAGCCTCGCGGTGGGTCCCACCGAGCACCCCGAGGTCTCGCGGATGACGATCGTGGTGAACGTCGAGGAGTCCCCGCTCGAGCAGGTGACCAAGCAGCTCAACAAGCTGGTCGAGGTCATCAAGATCGTCGAGCTGGACTCCTCGCAGTCGGTGGCGCGCGAGCTGCTGCTGGTCAAGGTCAAGGCCGACGCCACCACCCGCGGTCAGGTGCTCGAGATCGTGCAGCTGTTCCGGGCCAAGGTGGTCGACGTGGCGACCGACGCGGTCACCATCCAGGTGGTCGGCAACGCCGACAAGCTCGCCGACTTCCTCCGGGTCGTGGAGCCCTTCGGCGTCCGCGAGCTGGTGCAGTCCGGGATGGTCGCGATCGGCCGCGGCTCCCGGTCCATCACCGAGCGCACCGTGCGCGTGGTCCCCACCCCCGCGCCCCCGGCCGCCGTCTGAGCTGTAACGCGGGGTTACGGACGCTTCGCACACGGCGTACCCCTTGCAAACCGTCCACAAGCCTGCGAAAGACGCAAGCGAACAAACGAAGGAGAGCCCAGAGTGGCTGAGATGTTCTACGACGACGACGCCGATCTGTCGGTGGTCCAGGGCCGCCACGTGGCGATCCTCGGCTACGGCAGCCAGGGCCACGCCCACGCGCTGTCCCTGCGCGACAGCGGGGTCGACGTCCGCGTCGGGCTGCCCGAGGGCTCCAAGAGCCGCGCCAAGGCCGAGGCCGAGGGCCTGCGGGTGCTCACGCCCGCCGAGGCCTGCGAGGAGGCGGACCTGATCATGGTCCTGACCCCCGACCACACCCAGCGCAAGGTGTACGCCGAGGCCGTCGAGCCCAACCTCGTGGAGGGTGACGCGCTCTTCTTCGGGCACGGCTTCAACATCCGGTTCGGCTACATCAAGCCGCCGGCCGGTGTCGACGTCTGCATGGTCGCCCCGAAGGGCCCCGGCCACCTGGTCCGCCGTGAGTTCTCCGAGGGCCGCGGCGTCCCGGTGCTCGTGGCCGTCGAGGAGGACGCCACCGGCAAGGCCTGGGACCTCGCGCTGTCCTACGCGAAGGCCATCGGCGGCCTCCGTGCCGGCGGGATCAAGACCACCTTCACCGAGGAGTGCGAGACCGACCTGTTCGGTGAGCAGGCGGTGCTGTGCGGCGGCGCCTCGCAGCTCGTGCAGTACGGCTTCGAGACCCTCATCGAGGCCGGCTACCAGCCGGAGGTCGCCTACTTCGAGTGCCTGCACGAGCTGAAGCTCATCGTCGACCTGATGTACGAGGGCGGCATCGCCAAGCAGCGCTGGTCGGTCTCCGACACCGCGGAGTACGGCGACTACGTCTCCGGCCCCCGGGTCATCGACCCGCACGTCAAGGACAACATGAAGGCCGTCCTCGAGGACATCAAGAACGGCGCCTTCGCCAAGCGGTTCATCGACGACCAGGACGCGGGCGCGCCGGAGTTCAAGGAGCTGCGCGCCCAGGGTGAGCAGCACCCGATCGAGGAGACCGGCCGGGAGCTCCGCAAGCTCATGTCGTGGGTGAAGAGCCACGACTCCGACTACACCGAGGGCACCGCCACCCGCTGACGGTTCACCAAGGGATGCAGGCGAACCGGCACTCCCCATGGGGAACTTCCCATGGGGAGTGCCAATTTCCCGACATCCCCTGGTAAACCGGCACCCCGGACGGGGGCCGGTGGTCAGTCGTTCGCGCGGCCCTCGCTGGCGGCGATGATCGACTGGGCGACCGTGGGCAGAGCAACGTCGTGGTGCTGGGACAACCGGGTCAGCAGGGCGAACGCCCGGTGGTCCGAGAGCCCGTAGCGCTCCATGGCGATGCCGACCGCGCGACCCACCTGGTCCCGGGTGCGGGCCGCCTCGTGCAGGGCCTGGATCTCCTTGGCGTACTCGAGGACGGTGGCGGACTGCCGGGCGAAGAGGGCCGCGACCGACTCGAACTCGGCAAAAGCCCCCACCCGTCGGGAGTAGAGGTTGAGGGCTGCGCTGGAGGTCGGGGCGTCGTAGAGCCGGACCCCGGCTTGGGCGACGATGCCCGCGGCCAGGGCCGTCTGCGCGTAGCGCGCGAACCGGGGGTCGTTGGCGAGGTCGGGGGCGCTCACGTAGTCGACGTTGGTCGCGGCCTCGAAGCACGGGCCCTCGCCGAGCTCGTACTGCCGGGCGTCGAGGTCGCAGAGCTTGTCGTCGGTCTTCGCCACCGTCTCCAGGGTCGCGTCGTCGTGACGGACCGTGATGCTGGCGTAGTCGACGTCGGGCAGTGCCTGGACCGCAGCCGAGGTGATCCGGCTCAAGGTCTGGTCGAGCTCCACGGGGCCCAGGGAGACCGCGAGCTCCTCCGCGGCCTTGACGAGGGGATGGTCGTCCATGTCGACGACGTTACCCAGGCACCCCTGGGCCCGAACTCGGCTCGGATGTGAATGCAATCGCACGCAAGACCGGGACAGAAACGGACACATCGGACTCCGCTGCGGCCGCGTCCTCGGCGAAGCCGCGTGCCACCAGCTCGCGCCCGCTTCGGCATTGCGCAGCGAGGCCCCGACCACGGTGGCGCCGGTCGTGGGGCGAGAAGGGGGTGGGCAACACCACCTCATCGTTCCGCAGCCGTCGCCGCCACGGGAACATCGGGCTGCTGCGGGCGGTTGCAACCCATATGCGCATCGACATCTGGTCCGACGTGGTCTGCCCCTGGTGCTTCGTCGGCAAGCGCCGCTTCGAGCAGGCGCTCGCCGGGTTCCCCCACCGCGACGAGGTGGAGGTCGTGTACCGCTCCTTCGAGCTCGACCCACAGGCGCCGGAGAACGGCACCGAGCCGGTCGTCGAGGCCCTCGGTCGCAAGTACGGCGGCGGCGCGGACGCCGGGCGGCAGATGGTCGACCAGATCACCACCGTCGCAGCCGAGATGGGGCTGGCGTTCGACTTCGCCCACGCCCCGCACAGCCGCACGCTCGACGCCCACCGGCTGCTCCACCTCGCCCTCGCCGAAGGCGGCCCCGAGCTCCAGGCGCATCTCAAGGAGAAGTTGGTCGCGGCGTACTTCACCGAAGGCCGCTCGATGGGCGACCGTGCCGTGCTCGGCGATGTCGCGCGCGCGTCCGGTCTCGCCCCCGACCGCGTCGAGGAGGTGCTCGGCTCGGACGCGTTCGCCGATGCCGTGCGTGCCGACCTCGAGCAGGCCTACGAATACGGCATCGGGGGAGTCCCGTTCTACGTCTTCGACGGCCGCCTGGCGGTGTCCGGGGCCCAGCCGGTGGAGGTGTTCTCGCAGGCGCTCGAGCAGGCCTGGAGCGCGTCCCGGCCGGCGCCGCGTGTCCTCGCCGGCGCCGGTCAACAGTCCTGCGGACCCGACGGCTGCGAGGCCTGAGCCGGTGCAGACGTTCCTGCCCTACGCCGACTTCGAGCAGTCGGCGCGTGCGCTCGACCCGAAGCGACTGGGCAAGCAGCGGGTCGAGTGCATCCAGGTCGTGCGCGGTCTGACCGTGCCCGGCCACGGGTGGCGTCATCACCCCGCGGTGAAGATGTGGCGGGGCCACGAGGAGGCCCTCGGTCGTTATGCGCTCACGTGCTGCGAGGTCTGGGTCGAGCGGGGGTTCGCCGACACCTGCGCCGGCACGATCCGCGCCGACCTGCAGTCGGCCGGCGTGACCGACGTACGGAACCAGGCGGCCTTGGCAGAGGCCGGCGCGCTGCCCGACTGGCTCGGCGACGACGCCTTCCACCGCAGCCACCAGTCGTCACTGCTGGGCAAGGATCCCGCCTTCTACGCGTCGCAATTCCCCGGCGTGCCCGACGACCTTCCCTACGTCTGGCCCGAGGCCTTGCCGCGCCCGGTGGCGCCGTGAGGTGGGGTAGCATCGTGGGCACGGGCACAGCGTGGTGCACGGCCCTCTGGAGAGGCGCAGCCGACGACCCGCAGAACACCACCGTGAGGACCCACTCGTGAGCAAGCCCGTCGTACTCATCGCCGAAGAGCTGAGCCCCGCCACCATCGACGCGCTGGGTCCGGACTTCGAGATCCGCACCTGCAACGGCGCCGACCGCGGCGAGCTGCTGAGTGCGATCGTCGACGCGGAGGCGATCCTCATCCGCTCGGCGACCAAGGTGGACGCCGAGGCCCTCGCCGCGGCGAAGCGGCTCACCATCGTGGCGCGTGCGGGCGTCGGCCTCGACAACGTCGACGTCAAGGCGGCGACGCAGAACGGCGTCATGGTCGTGAACGCGCCGACCTCCAACATCGTCAGCGCCGCCGAGCTGGCCGTCGGCCTGATGCTCGCCGCCGCCCGGCACATCGCGCCCGCCAACGCGGCGCTGCGGAACGGCGAGTGGAAGCGCAGCAAGTACACCGGCATCGAGCTGTACGAGAAGACCGTCGGCATCATCGGTCTGGGCCGCATCGGGGTGCTGGTCGCCCAGCGGCTCAGCGCCTTCGGCATGAAGGTCATCGCCTACGACCCCTACGTGCAGGCCGGACGCGCCGCCCAGATGGGGGTCCGGCTGGTCACCCTCGAGGAGCTGCTGGCCGAGGCGGACTTCGCGTCGGTGCACCTCCCGAAGACCCCGGAGACGCTCGGTCTCATCGGCGACGACGAGCTCGCGAAGGCCAAGCCGAACCTCGTGCTCGTCAACGCCGCCCGCGGCGGCATCGTCGACGAGCAGGCCCTGTTCAACGCGCTCAAGGAGGGTCGCATCGCGGCTGCCGGTCTCGACGTCTTCGCCAAGGAGCCGTGCACCGACAGCCCGCTCTTCGAGCTGGAGAACGTGGTCGCGACGCCGCACCTGGGCGCCTCCACCGACGAGGCCCAGGAGAAGGCAGGCATCGCGGTCGCCAGGTCGGTGCGGCTGGCGCTGAGCGGCGAGCTCGTGCCCGACGCGGTCAACGTCCAGGGCGGGGTCATCGCCGAGGACGTCCGCCCCGGCATCCCGCTGACCGAGAAGCTCGGCCGGATCTTCACCGCGCTGGCCGGTGAGGTCGCCCAGCAGGTCGACGTCGAGGTACGCGGCGAGATCACCCAGTACGACGTCAAGGTGCTCGAGCTCGCGGCGCTCAAGGGCGTCTTCTCCGACATCGTCGAGGAGCAGGTCTCCTACGTGAACGCGCCGCTGCTCGCCGCCGAGCGGGGGGTCGCCGTCCGGCTGGTCACCGACCCCGAGAGCCCCGACCACCGCAACCTGATCACCCTGCGTGGCACCCTCGCCGACGGCAGCCAGGTGTCGGTCAGCGGCACCCTCATCGGCATCTCGCAGCGCGAGCGCCTCGTGGAGGTCGACGGCTACGACGTGGACATCGAGCCCACCGAGCACCTCGCGTTCTTCCGCTACGAGGACCGCCCGGGCATGGTCGGCACGGTCGGCGGCGTTCTCGGGCAGGCCGGCATCAACATCGCCGGCATGCAGGTCTGCCGCGACCGGCAGGGCGGTCACGCCCTGGTGGCGCTGTCGGTCGACGACGTGATCCCGCCGGCCGCCCTGGAGGAGATCCGGGCGTCGATCGACGCGGTCGAGGTCCGCGCCGTCAACCTCGCCGAGTAGCGGCGCTGCTGAAGAGGCTCAGCGCTTGGTGGCGATGAGGACCGAGGTGTCCGCGGCCACCATCACCTCGACGGTCGTGAACCGCTCGTCGAGGAGCCACTGCTCGCGCAGGGTGTCCACCCGTCCGCCGTACACGGGGGGCCACGACGCGCACGGCGTGAAGTCGTCGAGCACGACCATGCCGCCGGGCTCCAGGAGATCGGCCACGGCGTCGGGGCCGCTGTCCTTGGGCTCGCGGGCGTCGAGGAAGAGCAGCGAGAACGGTCCCCGGTCCTCCAGCGTGGACCAGTCGGCGGCCAGCACCTCGACCTGCCGGTCGTCGGCGAAGATCTCCGCCGCGGCGCCGGCGAGCTTCGGGTCCAGCTCCGCGGTGACGATCGCGGTGCCGGCCCGCAGTCCGCTGCGCAGCCACGCCGTACCCACACCGGTGCCGGTGCCGAACTCGGCCATCGTGCCGGCCCGCGACGCGGCCAGGGCCGCGAGCAGCCGGCCGGTCTCGTTGCGGCAGAACGACACGAAGCCACGCCGACGGGCCACGTCGAAGGCGCGCTCCACGACGTCGGGGACCTCCGGGGGGGCACTCATGCGCCGAGTGTTCCAAACCGGTGGGTGGCGACCGCCATTCGGCCGACCGTCTCACTCGCTGAGAAAAGTTCTGCCAACCACGAGACGCGGAGGGGTCCGGCCGCCTAGCCTTGCTCCATCATGCGCAGCTTCTTCGTAGTACTCATCAGCCGCCGTGGCGGGGCCTGTTAGGTAGGGCCACCTCGCCGCGGTGTCTGGCGTTGCTCGGCCCTACGAATCCCCGCGGTGAGCGAAGAAGCGCGATCTCCGAGATCCGTTCGCACGACCGCGAACCCCATCCGCAGCAGCCGAATGACGATCTCAGGAGCACACCATGTACGACTTCTACCCCGAGTGGGGACCGGCCCGTAACCGCGACGAGCAGGACGCGACGCCCACCCGCCGTCCCCGCTACTGGCAGCCGCAGAGCGGCGCGCATCGCGCACCGGCGATGGCCGGTGCCCGTGGACCCGAGGCGCGAGACGGCGACTGGAGCCGACCCGACGACAACTAGGCTCGGGCCCCATGACCCACACCCACCGACTCGCCGTCATCCCCGGTGACGGCATCGGCGCGGAGGTCACCGACGAGGCGCTCAAGGTGCTCGCCGCGGTGGCTCCCGCCGACGTCAAGTTCGAGTCCGACCGCTACGACCTCGGCGCCGAGCGGTACCTCGCCACCGGCGAGGTGCTGCCCGACTCGGTGCTCGAGGAGATCCGCGGGCACGACGCGATCCTGCTGGGCGCGGTGGGCGGGAAGCCGGGCGACCCCAACCTGCCGCCGGGCATCCTCGAGCGCGGCCTGCTGCTGCGGCTGCGGTTCGAGCTCGACCACTACGTCAACCTCCGCCCCTCGCGGATCTACCCCGGGGTGGCCTCACCGCTGAGCGAGCCCGGCGAGGTCGACTTCGTGGTGGTGCGCGAGGGCACCGAGGGTCCCTACACCGGCAACGGCGGCGCGCTGCGGGTGGGCACCCCGGCGGAGGTGGCCACCGAGGTCAGCGTCAACACCGCGTTCGGGGTGGAGCGGGTGGTCCGCGACGCGTTCGCGCGCGCCCAGCGGCGACCCCGCAAGAAGCTGACCCTGGTCCACAAGACCAACGTGCTGGTCAACGCCGGAGCCGTGTGGTCCCGGCTCGTCGGCCAGGTGGGTCAGGAGTTCCCCGACGTCGCCGTGGACTACCTCCACATCGACGCCGCGACGATCTTCATGACGACCGACCCGTCGCGCTTCGACGTCATCGTCACCGACAACCTGTTCGGCGACATCATCACCGACCTCGCCGCTGCCATCACCGGCGGCATCGGGCTGGCCGCGAGCGGGAACATCAACCCCGACCGCACGGCGCCGAGCATGTTCGAGCCGGTGCACGGCTCGGCCCCGGACATCGCGGGCCAGCAGAAGGCCGACCCCACCGCGGCGATCCTGTCGGTGGCGCTCATGCTCGACCACCTGGGTCTGGACCCCGCCGCGCGCAAGGTCGAGGACGCCGTGCTGGCCGACCTCGCCGACCGGGCAGGTCGCGGACCTCGACGCACGTCCGAGGTGGGCGACGCGATCGCAGCCCGCGCAGCGGGCTGAACCGAGTACGGTTTCCGCCATGAGCACGCTCGACATCGCGGTGGACCGACGGACCGACCTGACCAGCGACGACCGGCTGGCAGAGATCCTGGCCGACCCCGGGTTCGGCGTGCACTTCACCGACCACATGCTCACCGCCGAGTGGACCCCCGAGTCGGGGTGGCGCGACGCCCGCATCTCGGCGTACGGCCCGATCTCGCTCGACCCGGCCACCGCAGTGCTGCACTACGCGCAGGAGATCTTCGAGGGTCTCAAGGCCTACCGCCACGCCGACGGGTCGGTGTGGACCTTCCGGCCCGAGGCGAACGGCGCCCGGCTGGGCCGGTCCTCGCGCCGGCTCGCGCTGCCCGAGCTCCCGGTCGAGGACTTCGTGGCCAGCGTCGACGCGCTGGTGCAGGTCGACGAGCGCTGGGTGCCGACGGCGGCGCCGGACGGCGGTCAGGGGGAGAAGAGCCTCTACATCCGGCCGTTCATGTTCGCTTCCGAGAAGTTCCTCGGGGTGCGGCCCTCGAAGCACGTGACGTACATGGTGATCGCCTCGCCCGCCGGGTCCTACTTCCCGGGAGGACTCAAGCCGGTGTCCCTGCTGGTCGCGGAGAACCACACCCGCGCGGCGGTCGGCGGGATGGGCGCGGCGAAGACCGGCGGCAACTACGCCAGCTCCCTGGCCCCGCAGCAGGAGGCCATCGCGCGCGGGTTCGACCAGGTGGTCTTCCTCGACGCCATCGAGCGCCGGTACGTCGAGGAGCTCGGCGGCATGAACCTGTACTTCGTCCACGACGACGGCACCATCGTGACCCCGGAGCTCACCGGCACCATCCTCGAAGGGGTCACCCGGTCCTCGATCATCGAGCTGGCCGGCAGCATGGGCCACAAGGTCGAGGAGCGCCGGTTCACGATCGACGAGTGGCGCGACGGCGTGGCCTCGGGGCGGATCAGCGAGGTGTTCGCGTGCGGCACCGCGGCGGTCGTCACCCCCGTCGGGCGGCTCGCCTGGAGCGGCGGCGAGGTCGACTCCTCGGTGGACGGCGACGCAGGCCCGGTGACGAAGCGGATCCGGCAGGCGCTCGTCGACATCCAGTACGGCCGCGCCGAGGACACGTTCGGCTGGTTGCACCGCGTCGTCTGAAGGCGGCGCGCCCAGCGGTTAGCGTGGACCGGTGACGTCCACCTTCTCCGGCCGGCCGGCGGACCGCGTCGCGCGGACCGTCGGCGGCTACCGGCTGCTGGAGCGGATCGGCGAGGGCGGCATGGGCGTGGTGCACCTCGCCGAGGACCGCCACGGGCAGCGTGCCGCGCTCAAGGTGCTGCGTCCCAACGTCGTCGGCGACGACGAGAGCCGGCGGCGCCTGGCGCAGGAGGTGGACTCCCTCCAGCACGTCCGCAGCGACCACGTCGCCGAGATCGTCGACGCGGACCCGTGGGGCGAGGTGCCCTACGTCGTCACCCGCTACGTCCCGGGGGAGTCGCTGCACGCCCGCGTCGAGGAGTCCGGCCCGCTACCCCCGGACGAGCTCGAGGAGGTGGCGCGCGGGCTGCTGCTCGCCGTGCACGACGTCCACGGCGTCGGGGTGCTGCACCGGGACATCAAGCCGACGAACGTGGTGATGGACGGCACCGATCCGGTCCTCATCGACTTCGGCCTGGCCCGGCTGGCGGAGGACCCGCGGCTCACCGCGACCGGGTGGCTGATGGGCACGCCGGGCTACCTGGCCCCCGAGGTGCTGCTCGGGGGGATGGCCACCACCGCCACCGACGTGCACGGGTGGGCGGCCACCGTGGTCTACGCCGCGACCGGCCGGTCGCCCTACGGCAGCGGCCACGTCATGACGATGCTGGACCGGACCCGGCAGGGCGCCGTGGACCTCACCGGCGTGCCCGCCCCGCTTTGTGGGCTGCTGGCCGCGGCGCTCGCCGTCGAGCCGCACCAGCGCCCGAGGGTCGGGGAGGCCCTCGCCCGGCTCGAGAGTCTCGGCTCCGACGCAGTCGCGCCGCCGCACACCCGTCCCTACACGGTGGTCCGTCGGAGCGAGCCGCCACCCGGCCCCCGGCTGCACCCCGCGCCGTGGCAGGACCGCCTCACCGGATGGGCGAGGATGCGTCGGCTCTTCCTGCTGCTGGTGCTGGTCGGGGTCGTCGCTGCGTGCGCCGGGACGGCGCCGTACGTCACCGCGGGACTGGTGGGCGCCGTGCTGCTGCTGGTCCGCGGCATGTCCCACAGCGCGCAGGCGACGTGGGCGCGCCGGTCGGTGCGCGGACGGCGCTGGTTCGACGCGCCGCTTGCGGTCACCACCTATCCCTGGCACCTCGTCCGCGGCTCGCTGGGTGCGCTGGCCCTGCTTGCCTTCGGCGGGCTGGTGGGCGCCGCGGTGACGGCCGGCCTGGTGCTGGGGGGCTGGCCGGCGACACAGGCATTGCCGGCGGGCGGCGCGACCCTGGCTGTGGCCGTCTGGGCCGGTCCAGGCTCCGGCCGGGTGCGCGAACCACTCGGACGGGCGGCGTCGTCCGCGGCCCGGCACGCCTCCGTGTGGTGGTTGGTGACGGCGGCGCTGGCCGTGCTGGGCGGCGCCTGGTGGTGGGCGGGCCAGCAGCAGGGCGTGCTGTGGGAGCCAGCCCCGGGCCCGCCGTGGCACCTCCTGCGGGACCTCGCCGCGTCGGTCGGGCTCCCGAACGACGGCATGCGGACGCCCTGAGACCGACCGCTGCCCAGCCGGTGCGGCGTGGCAGACTCGGGGCGGCCCACCGCAGACCAAGGACAGATCGCTGATGAGCAGGCCACGATGACCGACTTCCACGTCTACGACACGACGTTGCGCGACGGCGCCCAGCAGGAGGGGCTCAACCTCTCGGTGCTGGACAAGCTCCACATCGCCCGGCACATCGACACGCTCGGCGTCGGCTTCATCGAGGGCGGCTGGCCCGGGGCGAACCCCAAGGACACCGAGTTCTTCCGACGCGCCCGGGAGGAGCTGAGGCTCGAGCACGCCGAGCTGGTCGCGTTCGGGGCCACCCGTCGGGCCGGCGTCGCCGCCGCGGACGACCCGCTGGTCGGTGCCTTGCGTGACAGCGGTGCGGGGATCGTGACGCTCGTCGCCAAGGCCCATGACCGGCACGTCGAGCTGGCGCTGCGGACCACGCTGGAGGAGAACCTCGCGATGATCCGCGACACGGTCGCGCACCTGCGCGCCGAGGGGCAGCGGGTGTTCCTCGACGCGGAGCACTTCTTCGACGGCTACCGCGCCAACCGGGGCTACGCGCTGGAGACGCTGCGGGTCGCCTTCGAGGCCGGTGCCGAGGTGGCCGCGTTGTGCGACACCAACGGCGGGATGCTGCCCGGCTGGGTGGCCGACGTGGTGGGCGACGTCATCGACACGACCGGTGTCCGCGTCGGCATCCACTGCCACAACGACACCGGCTGCGCGGTCGCCAACTCGCTGGCCGCCGTCGACGCCGGTGCGACCCATGTGCAGGGCACGCTCAACGGCTACGGCGAGCGGACCGGCAACGCCGACCTGGTCACGGTGGTGGCCAACCTGGAGCTGAAGCTCGGCCGGCAGGTGCTGCCGACCGGGTCGCTGCGCGAGGCGACCCGGGTCGCCCATGCGGTCGCCGAGGTCACGAACGTGCCGCCGTCGGCCCGCCAGCCCTATGTCGGGGTCAGCGCGTTCGCGCACAAGGCGGGGCTGCACGCCTCGGCGATCAAGGTCGACCCGAACCTCTACCAGCACCTGGACCCCGCCCAGGTCGGCAACGACATGCGCCTGCTGGTCTCCGACATGGCCGGCCGCGCCAGCATCGAGCTCAAGGGTGCCGAGCTCGGCTTCGACCTCTCCCAGGACAAGGAGCTCGTCACCCGGGTCACCGACCGGGTCAAGCGGCTGGAGTCCCAGGGCTACACCTTCGAGGCGGCCGACGCGTCGTTCGAGCTGCTGCTCGTCGAGGAGGTGCAGGGTCTGCGGCCGTCGTACTTCGACGTGGAGTCGTGGCGGGTGATCACCGACTCGACGCCCGACGCGGAGGCGGTGTCCGAGGCGACCGTGAAGCTGCGTGCCGGCGGCGCGCGGATCCTCACCGTGGGGGAGGGCAACGGGCCGGTCAACGCGCTCGACCACGCCCTGCGCCAGGCCATCGGCCAGGCCTACCCGGAGGTCGCGAAGTTCGAGCTGATCGACTACAAGGTGCGGATCCTCGACCAGGGCCACGGCACCGACGCGGTGACCCGGGTCCTCATCGAGACCTCCGACAGCGAGTCCTCGTGGGTCACCGTCGGCGTCGGCGCGAACGTGATCGAGGCGTCGTGGGAGGCGCTGCTCGACGGGGTGGTCTTCGGCCTCCGCCGCCACGACCAGCCGCCGCTGTAACGCGGGGTTATGGACGGTTTGCGCGGGGCACACGCCGTGCAAAGCGTCCACGCGCCTTGCAGAGTACGGCGGTCAGCCGGGCTGTACGGCGTTGCGCACCGCGTCTGCGACGACCTGCGCCGCGGCCGTCTGGAGCAGCAGCAGCGAGGCGTCCTCCGCGGGCCGGGCACCGGTCGAGACCGCGAAGACCGTGTCGCCGTCGAAGGCCGTGTGCACCGGCCGGATCGCGTGCGCCAGCCCGTCGTGGGCGGTCACCGCGAGCCGGTGCGCCTGCACCTTGGTCAGTGCCAGGTCCGTGGCGACCACCGCCAGCGTGGTGTTCGTGCCGACCGGCGGAGCGGCCGGTGGGCCGCTCTCCAGCAGGCGCCTGACCGTGTCCGCCCCGGCGATCACCGAGCCGTTATCGGCCACGACGTCCCCGACGGCGTTCACGACCGCCACGGCTGCCACGGTGCCGCCCCCGGGGAGGCCCCGCGAGGCGGTGCCGAGCCCGGCGGGTGACGGGGAGCCGAAAAGCTTGCCGACCGTGGCCCCGGTGCCCGCGCCCACGGACCCGTCGCCGCACGGCTCCCCGGCCTCCGCCGCGGCACACGCGGCGTACCCGGCCGCCGCGTCCGGCCGCGCGGACGACGAACCGGTGGCGAGGTCGAAGACGACCGCAGCCGGCACGATCGGCACGGGGACCGCAGGGGTCGGCACACCGACGCCTCGCTCCGACAGACGGCGCACGACGCCGTCGGCGGCAGCGAGCCCGAAGGCGGATCCACCGCAGAGCGTGATGGCGTGCGCCACCTGCACCTGGTTGTCCGGGTGCAGCACGTCGGTCTCCCTGGTGCCCGGGGCGGCACCGCGGACGTCCACGGACGCGACCGCGCCCTCGTCGGGCAGCAGCACCACGGTGCAGCCGGTCCGTCCCTCGGCATCGGTCCAGTGCCCGACCCGGACGCCGGGGATGTCGGTGAGGTCACCAGTCATCCGGCCAGCGTAGGCCCGCACTGTCGCGAAGAAGGGGCGGACGGTGGCACCGTTACGGCATGAGCGAGCTGACGCCCTACCTTGCGGTCGCCGACGCGCGCGCCGCGCTCCAGTGGTACGTCGACCATCTCGGTGCCGAGGTGGTCCACGAGCCGATCGTCATGCCCGACGGGCGCATCGGGCACACCGAGCTCGAGGTGGGTGGGGCGCGCTGGATGATGGCCGACGAGCACCCCGACATCCAGGTGGAGGCGCCTGCGCCGGGTCGCGGCGCGTCGGTGACGCTGCACCTGACCGTCGAGGACGTCGACGCTCTGGTCGGCCGGGCGGCTGCCGGGGGAGCGACCCTGGACCGGGGGCCGGAGGATTCGCCCGCGGGCCGGGTCGCGGTGCTGCGGGACCCGTTCGGTCACCGGTGGATGTTCAACCGACCCGGCTGAGAGCCGATCGCACTCAGCCCGGCGCGCGCAACAGGCGGAGGGCGAGCGTGGGGCAGACCCGGGTCGCCTGACGTGCGGCGTCCACCAGGTCGGCAGGGACGTCGCCGACGACCGGGTAGCCCCAGTCGTCGAGGCGGATCGCCTCGGGCAGCACCTCGAAGCACAGCCCACGTGCCTGGCAGGCCGGCCAGTCCACCTGCAGCACGACCCTCATGCCGGGACCTCGAGCCGTCCGGAGGACGCGGCGGCGCCGCACCGTGCTCGGGCGTGCCGGTCGAGCTCCGGTCCGAACGTGGAGAGCAGCGACCGGACGAGTCGCACGGTCCCGTCCGGGTGGGCACATGCCCCGCGGCCCTCGACGAGACCGGTGAGCCGCTGCAGCTCGGAGACTCGCCCGCCGCCGCACGCGACCGCGGACAGCGCCGCCGCGATCGCCGGCAGCCCGTGGAGGCAGGGGCCGCACCGGCGGGCCGACTGGGAGGCGAGGTAGCCGACGATCCTGCTCGTCCGGTCCACCGGGCAGCCGGCGTCGAGCGGCAGCACGACGCCCGCGCCGATGTCCAGGCCCGCCGCGGCGAGCGCCGGCCGGGACATCGGAGTGCCGGGCAGCGCGCCGGGGGCGGCCCACGCGCCGTGGTAGCCACCGAGCAGCACCGGGGCCGACAGCCGAGCGGGCGGGAGGACCGAGGACCAGGCGACGCCGAAGGGCACCTCGACCACCTGCGGCGTCCGTCCGGACGCGCCGTCGCCGTCGAGGGTGAGCAACGTGGTGCCGGGCTCGTCGGTGGTGCCCAGGCCCCGGTAGGCCTCGGCGCCCAGCATGGCGAGCCGACCGAGGTGAGCGAAGGTCTCGGCGTTGGAGAGCACCGTGGGGCGTCGGCGGTGGCCTGCCTCGGCGGCGGGCCGCCACGAGGTGACCGGCAGGTTGGGCCGCCCCGCCATCAGCTCGAGCACGGCCGAGGACTGCCCCGCGACGAATCCCTCCGACGCGTCGTGCAGGGTCCAGCGGACCCTGCGGTCCCGCCGAACCGCGGCGCGCTCGACGAGGGCGGCCCGGACCGCTGTGGCGACCCGGGGTGACTCCCCCTGCAGGACGACGTGCACGTCGGTGGTGCCCAGGGCCCGCGCCGTCACGACGGCTCCGTCGAGGACGAGGTGGGGGGCGACCTGGACAAGCACCGCGTCCTTGTGGCTGGCCGGTTCCCCCTCGCTGAGGTTGACCACCACGACGGGCCGGCCGGGCCGCGAGGCCACCGTCGCCAGCTTGCGGGCGAACGGGAAACCGGCTCCGCCGCGGCCGTGCAGACCGACGCTCGCCGCCAGGTCGACGAGGGTGGCGGCGTCCAGGTGCGGCACTCCGCCGTACCGCCGCTCGTGGGCGGCCAGGCCGGGACCGTCGTGCACGGCGGCGAGCAGAGCGGGGCCGCGCCGGACCTCGAGCCGGCCGAGGCGGGGGTGGGCCAGGGTGGCGGTGCTCATGCCGCGCCCTCGTGCGCGAGGGGGCGCCGGGTCGTCCGTCGTGGCTCGAGGAGCCGGACGGCTGCCGACGCGGCCACCGCCGCCATGCACCCGACGTAGGTCCACCGTCCCCAGGCAGTCCCGGTGTCCGTGCCGATGCCGAGCCCGTGACCGACGGAGAGGGCCCAGAGGGCGTAGCTGGACAGGTGCACTGCTCGCCAGGCGCGGTGGCCGAGGTGGGTGCGGAGCAGGCTGGTGAGGACCGCGGCGAGCACCAGGTCGAACGCGACGATCCCGAACGCCAGCCATACCGGCTGGTAGTGCAGGTCCCAGGGCGCCACCGCCTGCCACCAGCGGATGTCGACGTACTCGTCGAGGACCGCCGACCCGATGTGCACCCCGAGCATGGTCACCGACAGCAGGGCGAGGTTGCGGTGCAGCGACTGAACCGCGAAGCGGGGGACCCGGCTGCCCGCCGCGCCGCGGGTGGACCAGATGCCGAGCAGCAGCGCGCCGGTCAGCAGCAGCAGGAGCACCATGCCGGTGCTGCGGTTGACGTACCAGAGCAAGGGGCCGTCGGGGATCATCGTGCCTCCTCGGGAGTGGGCCAGGTGCCGACGGTGGAGACGGTGCCGGCGCGGTGCACGAGCCGGGCCGCGACGCCGTGCGAGGCGAGCCAGGGCTGGGCGTCGGCGCCCAGCACGAGGGCCGCCGTGGAGGCGGTGTTCGCCGCGAGGCAGGTCTCTCCCGCGGCGGTGACGGTGCGCACGACCTCGGGCACGGGCAGCCCGGTGCGCGGGTCGACGAGGTGGTGGCGCTCCCCGGCGGGCGTCGACCAGCGGCGGACCAGGGTGCTGGAGGTCGCGAGCCCGCCGGTGACCCACACCGCCTCGCCGGCGGAGACCTCGTCCGGGCGCTCGGCGACGTGCACCGGCCATCCCGCCGGTTCCGGTCGGGGTCGGGGCCGTGCACGCGCAGGTCGCCACCGAGGCTGACCACCGCCTGCAGTCCAGTGCATCGACGACGATGGTCTGGCCACCAGGTCGGCGGCCCACGCCTTGGCCGTGGCGCCGAGGTCCAGCGCGACGCCGTCCGGGATGAGTACGGCGTCGTCAGTCGTCCGCACTTCGCGCCACGCGCCGAACGCGGGGGCCCGTCGGGCTCACGGCGCGGCGCGGTCCGGCGCTTCCCGGACCAGGCCAGGTCGCGGTCGTAGCCCAACCACACCAGGGCCCGGCCCAGGCACGGGTCCACCAGACCGTCGGTCGCCTCCGCGGCTGCCAGCGCTGCGTCCACCGCGGCGACGAGCAGCGGGTCGGCCCGCACCCACGAGCCGGGCGGCGGTTCACCGCGCTCAGGCAGGAGTCGGGACGGAACCGGCTGCACGCCCGTCGACGCGGGCGAGCACCTGCTCCGCCAGCCGCCGGGCCGCCGGCAGCAGGTCGGGCTCGGACACCGCGAGGAAGGCGTAGGTGCCCCAGACGTCCCACCGCGCACTGCGGGCGGGGGCGGTGTCGGCGCGCACGCTCACGATCCCGTCGAGGGTGCCGGAGGTGGCGGCGGGGGAGGTGGCGGCGGGGGTGCCGGCGGAGGTGGGGGAGCAGGCGAGCTGGGCTGGGTCCCGCCTCCACCTCCGCCGGTGCTCGGCGGCGGTGCGGACCCCGCTCCGGTGGACCCGGTGCTTCCGCTGGTCCGAGCTGGCGGTCACCGTGCCGCCGCCCAGTGCGACGCCGGTGCGGGCACCGTGCGGTAGACGGTGCTGGTGTGCACCTCGGTCCGCTCCGGGTCGTTCCTTCCAGCGGATCACGACCGGGTCGCCGCTCCGCGGTGCCCGAGCTGCCCGGGCAGCGTGCGGGCGCGGCCGACGGCGGCGTCCGCCGGGTCGTGTCGGCGCCGCCTGTCGGCCGGTCGCCTCGCCGCGTGGCCCAGCATGCCGGTGACCATGCCGGCGACGGTGGCCGAGGCGACGGCCGCCACCCCGGTCAGCGCCCCGACCAGGAGCGGAACCGGTCTCGGGTTGTGCGTCGTACATCTGTTCTCCTCTTTCCGCCGGTCAGTGCGGTCTCCCCACCTGGGGACGCGGTCGGCGGGCGCGGCCAGCGACTTGAGGAAGACTTGAGGTTCCGCGAGGAACTCATGAGGTGGGTCACACCAGGATTCCTCGGTCATGAGGATGAGAGACAGCTGTCGCCGCCGGGATCGACCGGTTCCTGCTCGCCGCCGGGAGGTGCCGCGGTCGGCTTCCAGCAGATCGCCGCCGACCGCCCAGCCGCCGACCCCACCGCCACCGCGCCCCGCCGCGCCGGCCACCGCCGCGGCCGCGTGGCGCAGAAGAAGAAGCAGAAACCCAGGTCAAGGTCCGCTTACAAGCCCTGCCGCAAGGACTACGGCTGCAGGGCCAGGACTGCGTGCGCGACGTCCAGCGCACCGTGGTGGTCGACGTGCCGGCACCACCGTCGTCGGCGTCGGCACCGGCCAGCCGGTCCAGCCGGTCCAGCCGGTCACCAGCCGCAGTCCGCACCGGGTCGCCCGACGGCGACGGCGGAGACGACGGTGCACCCGGCAGTCGCCCGGAGGGCGGGGAAGGCCCGGAGACCGACGGCCCCGAGACCCACACCGGTGACGACGGCGGCACGGAGGCCGAGGACGGTGACCATGCCGAGGAGGACGAGCCGGACGCACCGGACGACGGCGGGTCCGGTGGGGACCACCATGGCGAGGACGAGCCCGAGGACGACTGACGGTGTCGTCACGCCTCGGGACGCGGCCTCCCCCTGGTCGGCCCCGGCGGGGAGGTCGACGGTCGCGTGGAGACCCTGAGTACCGCCCCCGAGGACAGCCGGCCGCCGACGCGGGCGCGGTCCGGCGCACGATCTGCAGCCCCAGTCCGGTCGTGCCGGGTCTCGGGTCCTCGGTCCCGGCCTCGGCCGGCGCGAGGCCCGGGACCCGCGTCCGTCGACCTCGAGCACCACGCTGTCCCTCCCGGCGCGCCAGCCGGATGGCGAAGGCGGTGCCGTCCGGGGTGTGGGCGAAGACGTTGTCGACGAGGACGTCGATGATGTCGGTCAGGTCGGTCGCGTCCACCGCGACCGGCACCGGGGACGCCGGCACGTCGACCGTCACCGGTCGGCCCTGGTCCTCGGCGAGCGCCGACCAGAACGCCGACCGCTCGGCGACCACCGCGGTCGGCGTCGCAGCTCGCCCGCAACGCTCGAGTGCAGCGGGCGTCGCGCGTCCCGCACGATCGCGTCGATGGTCCTCTGGAGCTGCTCGATGTGGGCCTGCAGCCGTTGGCCGACGTCGTCCTCGCCCACCGCCTCGGCGTCGAGCCGCAGTGCGGTCACCGGGGTGCGCAGCCGGTGCGACAGGTCGCCGACCGCCGCCCGCTCCGCCGCCAGCAGCTCGACGATCCGGTCGGCCAGCCGGTTCAGGGTCTCCGCCAGCTCGACGGTCTCCTCGGGTCCGCGCGGTTCCGCACGCGCGTCCAGGTCTCCCTCGTGCAGCCGGGTGGCGACGGCGGCGAGGTCCGTGACCGGCGTGCTCACCCGACGACCGAGCCGGTCTGCGACCAGCAGCGAGGCCAGCAGCAGCGCCGCACCGAGGCCGATGATGCTCGCCCACGCGCGGTAGACGCCGGCCCGCATGAGGTCGCTCGCTCACTCGTGGTCCGCACGCGGCGTCCCGTCCTGGGTCACCACGGGGACGAAGATCTCGGCGCCCCCTCGTCGTCGCGGCGCGTGAACGCCGCGCCGTTCTCGGCGGCTTCGGCGAGGTCGGTGTTGTCGACCAGGCCGAGGTGCCGCGAGCCGAGCATCGTGCCGTCCGGCTGCAGCACGGCGGTCTCGCGCCGGGTAGCGCGCGTCGGTCTGCGCCACGAGCTCGGCAAGCGTCGGGTCGTCGCCGAGCCCGGACACCAGCACCGCCACCGACCGGGCCTCCTCGTTGCCGTCGGCCAGCGCGCGGTCGGCAGCGACGGTGCGCACCAGCAGGCACAGGGGGATCACGAACGCGAGGACCACCGCTGATGTCGTCGCCGCGACGAGCCACGAGATCCGGCGCCTCATCCGGGTTCTTCCCGCTCCGGGTCGACCAACCGGATCCCCGACCCCCCGCACGGTTCTGAGGTAGCGGGGGCTCGCGGCCGTCTCCCCGAGCTTGCGGCGCAGCCACGACACGTGGACGTCGACGGTGCGGTCCCCACCGCCGTACGGCTGCTGCCAGACCTCGACCAGCAGCTCGCGCCGGGTGACCACCTCACCCTGGCGGGAGGCGAGCGCCAGCAGCAGCTCGAACTCCTTGCGGGACAGCTCGAGCGGTCGGCCGGCCAGGCTCGCCGCGCGCGTCCGGGCGTCGACCACGAGGTCGCCGACGACATAGGGGTCGGCAGCAACGTTCGCGCCGCCGCGGCGCAGGACCGCGCGGATGCGAGCCGCGACCTGCTCGACCCCGAAGGGCTTGACGACGTAGTCGTCGGCTCCGCCGTCGAGAGCCGCCACCACCGTCCGGTCGTCGTCCTGGGCGGTCACCACGATGATCGGGACCTGGGAGACCGCGCGCACCATGGCCAGCACCCGCAGCCCGTCGACGTCCGGCAGGCCGAGGTCGAGGAGCACCACGTCGGGGCGGTCCTTGACCACCGCCTCCAGGGCCGGCAGTCCCGCCGGCACGCTCGCAGCGGCGAGCCCGAAGCGCCCCAGTCCGCGGACGAGCCCGGTGCGGATCGCGTCGTCGTCCTCGACCACCAGGATGCTGGTCATGGTCGAACGCTACGGCAGGATGGGAAGTGGGCGGCCGCCCCGTGTCGGGTCGTGGTCTCCCGGTCACCGGAGAGGGAGTCGACGGCATGAGGCTCGGAAGGCGTCCGATGCTGGTTCTGGTCCCGCTGGCCTGGCTGGCCGTCGTGGTCGCCGTGGCCGGCCTCACCTGGCAGGTCATCGACTCTGCGGGGCGACAGGTCCTCACGTCGGGCGGCCCTGCACCGTTGACCGCCTCCGGCTCAGCGCCACGGGCTGACGGTCGCACGCCGGCGGCTCCCTCCGCCCGGCCTCGGGACGACCGGCCCAATAAGTCCGGCACCGCCCCGTCGGGGAAGCCCAGCGGCGCACCGGCCCAGGCGGGGCCCACGACGGGTGCGACCGCATCGCCCGCTCCCACCCCGTCGGCCCCCGCGCCGGCCGGAGAACCGACCGGGCAGTCGGCGCCACCGCCCGCCCCGGCGCAACCCAACCCCCCGCCCACCCCGGCACCCCAGCCCACCCGGACCACGCAGGCCCCGCAGCCGACGAGCGAGGTCCGCAGCTGGCAGGGGGCCGCCGGCACGGTCACGGCCGCGTGCACCGGCACGCGCATCTCCCTGCGGTCGGTGACGCCGAGCGACGGTTGGCAGTTGGAGGTGGGCGACCGCGGCCCCGAGCGGATCGAGGTGCAGCTCAACAGCGGCGGCGACGAGAACGAGCGGGAGACGCACGTGCGGGCGGCCTGCTCCGGCGGCGTCCCCCGGTTCCAGGTCGAGGCCGACGACTGACCCGCCCCTCTCAGCCGGCCGCTGCCACCAGCCTCTCCACCTCCGCCAGCAGGCGGGAGCGCAGCGGCGCCGCCCGCTCGGCGAACCGCCGCTGGGCGGCGACGTACTCCTGCTTTCCCTCGGGCGTCTCGACCCGCACCGGCTCGTACCCCAACGCGGACAGGTCGTACGGCGACGCCTGCATGTCCAGCACCCGGATCTCCCGCGCCAGCTCGAAGCAGTCGGCGACGAGCTCCGACGGCACCATCGGGGTCAGCCGGAAGGCGTGCTTGTAGAGGTCCATGCCGGCGTGCAGGCACCCGGGCTGCTCGAAGGCCGGGCGGTCGTCGCGTCCGGGCTGCAGGGTGTTGAGCGGCCGCGCCTGCTCGGTGAAGAACCGGAAGGCGTCGAAGTGGGAGCACGCCACGCGGTGCGACTCGACCACCTGGTCGGTACCGGAGGCGCCCAGGCGCAGCGGCCACGCGGCATGCCGGACCTCCTCGGCCGGCAGCCGGTAGACCATCGCCCACTCGTGCATCCCGAAGCACCCGAACCCGGGCGGCCGGCCGGCCGTGGCTGACAGCAGGTCCCGGGTCGCCCTCAACAGGGGCCGTCGACCGGCGACGTGCTCCGCGGTGACGCCGACACCGCCGCCGAGGTCGGCGTACCCCTTGCGACCGGTGTACTCGCCGCCGTCAGCGAGCGCGACGCCGAACCCGGGGTGCCAGCGGACGAGGGCCGCGGGGCGGAACGAGTAGTAGGTGAAGAGGAAGTCCTCCACCGGGTGAGCGTGTCCGGCTCCTCCGGCGCTCCAGGTGCGGCCGGGTCCACCGCTCGACACGGGCGACGTGCCGGTCCCGCCGGGCGTGCCACGCGTCGGCTCGCAGCACGTCCAAGGTGCCGGTCCGCGCGCTCTCCACGGCCTCGAGGGTAGCCAGGTCGCGGGCATCGCTCCGCCGGTAGGCTCTGGCGGTGCGCATCGCGAGATTCACCGCAGGGGACGACCCGCGTTTCGGCGTGGTCACAGGCGAGCTCGACGAGCACGGCGAGCCGGATCCGGACTCGTCGGTCGTGGCGCTCGCGGGAGACCCGCTGTACGTCGGCGTGAAGGTGACCGACGAGGAGCACCGGCTCGCCGACGTACGCCTGCTGTCGCCGGTGCTGCCCCGCAGCAAGGTGGTCGGGATCGGCAGGAACTACGCGGCGCACGCGGCCGAGATGGGCTCCGACGTCCCGGCGGAGCCACTCATGTTCCTCAAGCCGAACACCTCGGTGGTCGGCCCGGGTGACCCGGTCTTCTACCCCCGGCAGTCCCAGGAGGTGCACTACGAGGGCGAGCTCGCCGTGGTCATCGGCCGGATCTGCCGGGACGTGCCTGCCGAGCGGGCCGGTGACGTGATCTTCGGCTACACGATCGGCAACGACGTGACCGCCCGCGACCTCCAGCGCACCGACGTGCAGTTCACCCGTGCCAAGGGCTTTGACTCGTTCTGCCCGCTGGGGCCCTGGGTCGAGACCGAGCTCGACGTCAGCGACCTGCGGCTGCGGACCTTCCTCAACGGGGAGGTCATGCAGGACGGCACCACGAAGGACATGATCTTCGACGTGCCGGCTCTCGTGGCCCACGTGTCGAGCGTCATGACACTGCTGCCGGGCGACGTGATCCTGACCGGGACCCCAGAGGGAGTCGGCCCGATGCAGGTCGGCGACGAGGTGGACGTGACCATCGAGGGCCTGGGCACCCTCACCAACAAGGTGCAGGCGCGTGGCTGACGCCGGCGAGCCCAGGTCCAGCCAGAGAGCACGACAGAGAGCAAGGGGAGTGGTGGCGTGAGCACGCCTGTCCGTGTCCGGTTCTGCCCGTCGCCGACGGGGTCGCCCCACGTCGGTCTGGCGCGTACGGCGCTGTTCAACTGGGCGTTCGCCCGGCACCACGGGGGCACGTTCGTGTTCCGCATCGAGGACACCGACGCCGCCCGTGACAGCCAGGAGTCCTACGACACGCTCCTCGAGGTGATGCGCTGGCTGGGGTTCGACTGGGACGAGGGGCCGCTGGTCGGCGGTGACTTCGGTCCCTACCGGCAGTCGGAGCGGTACGACACCTACGCCGACGTAGCCGACCGCCTGCTGGCCGCCGGCCGCGCCTATCACTGCTACTGCAGTCAGGACGAGCTCGACGAGCGCAACGAGAAGGCGCGCGCCGAGGGCCGTGCACCCGGGTACGACGGCCACTGCCGCACTCTGACCGAGGCACAGCAAGAGGCGTACGCCGCCGAGGGCCGCCGGCCGGTCGTCCGCTTCCGGATGCCGGACCACGCCATCACGTTCGATGACCTGGTCCGCGGGGAGATCACGTTCCAGCCGGCGAACGTCCCCGACTACGTCCTCGTCCGCGGCAACGGTCACCCTCTCTACACGCTGGTCAATCCCGTGGACGACGCGCTCATGGAGATCACCCACGTGCTCCGCGGGGAGGACCTGCTGTCCTCCACGCCACGCCAGATCGCGTTGTACGACGCGCTGGCCGAGATCGGCGTCGGCAACGGCCGTACGCCGCGCTTCGGACACCTGCCCTACGTGATGGGACAGGGGAACAAGAAGCTGTCGAAGCGGGACCCCGAGTCCAACCTGTTGTCCTACCGGGACCGCGGGTTCCTCGCCGAGGGCCTCCTCAACTACCTGGCCCTGCTGGGCTGGGCGATCGCCGAGGACCGCGACATCTTCACGATGGAGGAGATGGTCGCCGCGTTCACGGTCGAGCGGGTGAACCCGAACCCGGCGCGGTTCGACCTCAAGAAGGCCGAGGCGATCAACGCCACCCACCTCCGGGCTCTGCCGGTCGAGGACCTCGCGGACCGGATGGTGCCGTTCCTGCAGTCGGCCGGAGTGCTCGGGGAGGAGGTGGGCGACGCCCAGCGGTCGCTGCTGCTGTCAGCCGCCCCGCTGGTGCAGGAGCGCATGGTGACGCTCGGCGAGTCGGTGGAGATGCTCGGCTTCCTGTTCGTGGACGAGGGCGCCTTCACCCGGGACCCGGCGGACTCCGCGAAGCTGTTGGAGACCGACGACGGTCAGGCCGTCGTCCGGGCCGCCCACGACTCGCTCGCAAGCCTGGAGAGCTGGGAGACCTCCGCGATCGACGAGTGTCTGCGCAAGGCCCTCATCGAGGACCTCGGACTCAAGCCCCGCAACGCGTTCGGCGCGGTGCGGGTGGCGGTCACCGGTCGGCGCGTGTCCCCGCCGCTCTTCGAGTCCCTGGAGCTGCTCGGTCGTGAGCGGTCGCTCTCGCGGCTGGCGGGTGCCGTGGACGCCGCCCCGGGGTCATGACGGAGCAGCCGCCGTACGGGCAACCGCCCTACGGCCCACCGGCCTACGGGCCACCTCCCTACGACCAGGCGCCGTACGGGCAGCCTCCGCACGGCCAGCCGCCCTACCAGCCGCCGTACCAGCAGCCCTATCAGCCGCAGCACCAACCGCCGTACCAGCAGCAGTGGCCGGCGCCGCCATACCAGCCGCAGCCGCGGCCGGCGTTCCCGCACCCGGAGCCGCGCGAGTACCACGAGATGTTCCGCACGTGGACCTACCACTGGTGGCGTCCGGCGGTCGGCATCCTGCTGCTGGGGCTGGGGATGCTGATCGTGCTGCCACTGGTGGCCTTCCCCGTCCTGATCGTCGGGGTGCTGATCGAGCACGGCAATCAGGACTTCGGCCAGGCACTGCTCGACGCAGGCACGCTGCAGAAGATCACCCCGGCCGGGATGCTCTACCTGAACCTGTCGCTGGGCGGGATGATCCTGTGGGCCTGGGGCCTGATCCGGGTGCTGCACCAGATGCGGCCCCGGTGGCTCTCGTCGGTGATGCCGAAGCTCAGGTGGCGCTACCTCTTCGCCTGTATGGGGCTCGCGGTGGTGGCGCTGGTGGCCCAGGTGATCGTGAGCCTCTTCCTGCCGGAGAGCGTGAACGCCGACATGACGTCCGGCGGCGGCACGACGGCCACCGGCACCACCATCGCGCTCGCGGTGGTCATCCTGCTCACGACGCCCCTGCAGGCGGCCGGGGAGGAGTACGCCTTCCGCGGCTACCTGATGCAGGCGGTCGGCTCGCTGTCGCGACGGCGGTGGGTCGCCCTGCTCGTGACGTCGACACTGTTCGCGATGGCGCACGGGCTGCAGAACTTCCCGCTGTTCTTCGACCGGTTCATGTTCGGGCTGATCGCCGGCTGGCTGGTGATCCGCACCGGCGGGCTGGAGGCCGGGATCGCCATGCACGTGCTCAACAACTACCTGGCGTTCGGTCTGGCACTCGCCTTCGGCAGCCTCGACGACACGCTGTCGGTGTCGGAGGTGAGCTGGTGGAACATCCCGGTCACCTTGACCCAGTCGCTGGTGTACGCGGGGCTGGCGGCCTGGGTGGCGCGGGCGATGGGCCTGCAGCGACGGACGCAACCACCGGTCCCGGAGCCCACGCAGCAGCCGCTTTTGTGAGCCACCGAGCCGACGTGTATTCTCGTCCGGGCTTCGCAAGGAGCCCGATCCCATGGGGTATGGGGTAATTGGCAGCCCGACTGGTTCTGGTCCAGTTAGTCTAGGTTCGAGTCCTAGTACCCCAGCGATTTGGTCGCTTTCCCTGGTCTCGGCTAGAGTTTCGACCGCTTCAGGCCCCCGTTGTGTAGCGGCCTAGCACGCCGCCCTCTCAAGGCGGTAGCGCCGGTTCGAATCCGGTCGGGGGTACACGTCGGAAAAGCGGTCCTGACCAGCGGAAACGCTGGGCGGGGCCGCTTCGTCGTTTTCGCTCAGATCGGGCTCGGGCAACACGGGGCAACGGGCGCAGCTCGTGCCGGCGGTGTTGAGCGCCCGCCCGGGCGGCGTCCATCGCGGCGGCGACCTCGTCGAGCCGGTCCTCGAACAGGTGCCCGTAGGTGTCGAGAGTCATCGTCGCGAAGCTGTGGCCCATCATCTGCTGCACCACCTTCACGTCGGCACCGCTGGCGATCGCCAGGCTTGCGGCGGTGTGCCGGAGCTGGTGGGGATGCAGGCCCGGCATCCCGATCGCGGAGGCCGCGACGCCGAAGGTCTGTCGGAACGTGCTCACCCGGAGCGGTTGGTCGCTGCGGATGCTCGCGAACACCAGCTCGTCGGGCCGTTTGCCCGCAACGTGGTCCCGCAGCTCGTCGACGAGGAATTTCGGGATCGGCACTTCGCGGCGCTGGTGATTCTTGGGCGTGCCCCAGACAAGTCCCTGGCCCGCGATCGGCGTCACGGATTCGGCGATCATCGCTCGGCCTCGCCGCAGGTCGAGCCGCGCCACCTTGAGTGCGGCCATCTCGCCGAATCGTGCCCCGGTGTAGGCGAGGAAGAGGACGACCAGGCGGTACGACGCGTTGGCCCGGGTGTCGTAGGTCGCGTGCCGGCTGGGATGGTCCGGGAAGCCGCACTGGTTCGCGAGGGCCTCGACAGCCTCGTGGGTGAGGTAGAGATGCTCGTGCCTGCCGACCCTTGGCAGGTTCACGCCTTGTACGACGTTGCGCGACAGCCGCCCGTCCTTGACGGCCATCTCGAGAACGAGGCTGAGCACGTTGTGGACCTTCTGCACGGTGGCGGGGGAGTACTCCTTCGACAACGAGGTCACCCATGCCTGCACGTCGGCGTGCGAGACATTGGCGAGTGCGACCGACCCCCACCTCGGAAGGATCTGCTTGCGCAGGATGCCTTCGTATCGCGCAAAGGTGGAGGGCTTCAGGTGTGTCTGGCCGGCGAGCCCAGAACTCCTGACATGGTGATCGGCCGGTAGTCCGGATTCCCTTGTTTTGCTGGGCTCTCGGTGTGTTGGTCGCTGCTTCCACCCCTGCGCGTTGCCGACCGATTCGGACATGCGATCTTCCAACGGATCCTCGAGGACATCGCCGCCACTGACTTCACAGGCAACGAAACAGACCGCATTGGGCTTCTATCTCAAATCGACCGGATCGCGGTCGGTGCGCGTGCCGACCTGGGCAGGCTTATGTTGCGACGGTTGACCCAGTGTGCCGAAGCGGCCCCCGGTGGTCACCGGATGGACCACCGGATCATGTATATCGACCAAGGTTCGCTCCAGGTCATCTTCACGACCATGTCGCAGCTGACCGACTACCACCAAGACGTCTATCGGTCGTGGCTGCTATTGCGTCGTCAGGACTATCTGACTAAGTCAGGCGCCTTGGGACCTATCTATCCATGGACAGTCGCCGTTCTGCTCACACCCAGAGCTGACGGCCCGAGGCCTTGGGACACGACGACGATCGCCACGAATGGACCGCCTGCATACGACGCGGACGAATACAGGCGGCTCGCCGACATGTTCAAGCCCAGCGTCTGACAAAGCGGAGGCAGGGCGCGACACTTCGCCCCTTCGTCCGTGCCACCCACGAACTTGAGGATGTCCCGAGTCCCGTGGAACTTTCGGTGGCGGCCCGGTGAGCTTCAGGCTGCGCTCACGTCGTGAGTGTTGCACTGGGCTCCGACAGTTTCGGCGGCGACATGCCGCTCGAGTGCTGTACGGAGGGCGGGCAGGTGGAGGTGTCCGTTGACGCGGCGGAACTGCTTGCTGGCTTCGACCATCCCGGCCGCGCACCAGCGCAGCGCCATCTGGCCGTCGCGCCACCGCTTGACGTTGCGGGCGTGGTCGCGGCTGATGGAGATCATCGACTCGATCGCGTTGGTACTGCGAAGGGTCCTGGCCAGCGTGGGCGGGACGTCGAGCCGCAGCACGGTGAGGGTCTCGTGCAGGCCCTCGCGCAGGCTGCCGGCGGCACCGGGGTGGGTCTTGTCGAGCTCCTTGGCCAGCGCGGTCAGCTGGGCTTCGGCCTCGAGTGCGGAGTCGGCGTGGTAGGCCTTCCGCATCCGCTTGGTCACCGGGCCGCGCAGGTGCTCGGGCAGGTGGTCACGCACGTTGCGCAACCTGTGGATCTGGCACCTGGCGATCACCGGGTGGTCGAACACCTCGCGGACGCCGGCCGCCAACGCCTTGGCGCCGTCGAGGACCGCAAGGATCGGCCGGGTGGTGTCCAGGCCGCGGTCGCGCAGCCCGGTCAGCAGGCTCTTGACCACGGTGGTGTTCTCCGTGGACCCCTCGACCAATCCCAGTGGGTGCTTGGTTCCGTCGATATCGATGCCCAGTGCGACCACGCACAGGTGCTCGGCGAAGTAGACGCCGTCGATCATCAACGCGACCAGGTCCAGCTCGGAGAGGTCGGCGGCGAGCAGGTCGACCAGCGCGGTCTCGGTCATCGCCACGAACTTGCGCGAGACCGCCGACTTGCTCGTCGACCTCGACGACGCGGTGACCTGCTCACCGACCGGCTCCAGGCCCACCGGATAGCGGCGGGTGGAGAGCCCGGCGAGCATCTTCTCCATCGCCATCTTGCCGAGCAACTCGGTGGAGTTGAACAGCTCATAGGCCGGCACCGGCAGCTCGCCGGAGCCGTCGGCCGCGCGCATCCGAGGACGCCTCACCGGCACCCTGCGACCACCCAGGGTCACCGACCCGGCCTCGGTGCCGTGCCGGGTCGCGGCACGGTCCCGGTCGTGCTTGCCCCGCGGTCCGCACACGGCGGTCACGTCTGTCTCCATCAGCTGAGCCATCACCTGCAGCCCGGCACCGACCGCGAGGGCGAGCAGCCCCTCACGCATGTCGGCGGCGATCTCCTCCATCGCCACGCTCACCTGCTCGGGCACGGCGAGCGCCTTCGCTTCGCTGGTCGCGGTCTGGTACTTCTTGTTCACGGTGGTCCCCTGTCTTCTGGGTCGTCTTTGGCGGACGCCCAACACCTACCGCAGGGCAGGCGTCAGGCGGGGGACCGCCACCTCAAGTTCCACGAGAGCCGGGACAACCTCTAACTTCGGGCAGAGCGGACTGCCGCGGCGTCGCACGCTATCTGCGGCAGATCAGTGCGGCCGCAGCGCACGCTATCTGCGGATGAGTGCGCTTCAACTCGCGCCCTTTAGCGGTCCCGCTCGGTCCGGGGCCGCCAGTGACGATCAGCCCGCAGCGAGCTTCTTGACGACGAACTGGTTGAGGCTCATGTGCTGCTCGGCGGCATGCATTGCCAGGTCCCGGTGCAGGTGCTCACCGATGCGCACGTTGAAGGTTCCGGAGTACTTGCGTTCGGCGTAGGGCTCAGGGACCTTCTCGCTGTTGCCGCGCATGTCGTCGACAACGTCGGCGACTAGTTGCTCGAGTCCCTCGATGGCCTCGTTGCGCGAGGGGGCCAGCCAGGACAGCGATGGGAACTCCAAGCAGGTGGCCACGAACTCGTTGTCTTCAGCGGACCATGTCACGCGGAACGTGTAGTGCGCCACGTCCACCACTCGACCCTGGGTCTCCATCACATGGCCTCCTTCTTGTCGATCGCCGCGAGGACCTGGCGTACCTGATACGCCTTGGCCTTGCCCTTGTCGTTCTGGATGTTCACTCGCGGATCGCCTGCCCACGGCATCTTGAACAACGCGTGAGACGTTCCGCTCTGACGTGGCTGCCCGAAGTAGTGCTCACACACCTTGAGGAGGTCGTTGTAGGCAAGGTTCTGCGGACTGCTTCGCATCGCCCGCACAATCTTCTCGGCGGAAGCCACGACGCAATGGTACTACCCGCGGTACCGTATCTCAAGCCCGCGAACCGCCCTCAACTCGGCAGAGCGTCCGGGCGGCTTCGCCGCATCATGGGTTGAGGCAAATCGGGTGCCGGGCTGCGGTTGGTCAGGGTCCGGGTCGGGCGGAGACTGGGGTGGTTCGTCGCGGTCGACACCGAACGACTCTGGCGCGTGCGAGCCCGTGGCAGAGCGTGGTGCGGAGGCCTGCCACGAGGAGCGTGGATTGTTGCTTCGAGCACGAGAGCCAGACTTCACTTCTATTCCGACCTCCCCGCGGCGAACGCCGAAGTGCCGAGTCGAGGTGGTGGAGGTGCGAGATGGAGTTGGTGCACTCTCGGGTCGCGGGGATGGACATCTCCAAGGGCGATGCGAAGGTGTGTGTGCGGATCGCGGGGTCCGCTGCACCGCCCCGTGGACCGAATCAGGGTTCAGGTCGATCTGGTCAAGAATGAAGGCGTCGGCCGACTTCGCCTCCATGTCCCACTCCTCCAGGACGGTGGACGGAAAGTCCTTCAGGTTGCGCGTCACGATCACTTGGGCACGTGCCTTGATTGCTGCCGCGAGCACGTGGCGGTCATTGGGGTCCGTTAGATCGAGGGCGTCAACCAAGGGCTCGTAGCCCGTCACGAGGCAGTCGCGGACCGCGCGATTCATCAGGTCGCGAGTACGGGCCAGCCGCCGCGGATCAAGGTCGGGCCGGTTCGTCGCGAGGTTGCCGAAGACCTCGTCGAGGATCTGGTCGGTCCACTTCGCCTGGACCAGTCCCGCTTGAGCGATGCGGATCAGCAGGTCTCGGAGCGTGCTCGGGTACAGCACGTTGGCGTCGTAAAGGACGACAAACGACACCTTAGAGCAGGCCCATCTCTTGGTTGAGCCGAGTCAGTTCGTCTGCTGCCTGACGGCGCTCCTGGTCGTCGCGCGCCATGTAGGCCATCAGCGACTGCGCCTTGATCCGCCGGTGCTTGCCAACCTTCCGGTAGTCGATCTCGCGAGCATCGAGCAGACCGATGAGGAACGGCCGGCTGACGTTGAGCAATTCCGCCGCCTGCTGGGTGGTCAGCTCAGCATGAGCGGGCACAACCGACACGCCCTGCCCTGCAGCCATGTGGGCTAGAACCTGGGCGAGGAGCTCCACGGCACCGCGCGGAACAACGAGGGTTTCCTCAGGGTCGTCGACGACGATGAGCCGGATGACGCTGTCGGCGTGCTCGGACAGGTAGCTCTTGACGTGAGGCAGCGCCTCGACAGCGGTGTTGATGTCGGACTCGTCGGGCTGGACGGACGTGAGTGCCCATGCGGTCATGATGCCCCCTTTCTCGGGCCAGTATTCGCAATATTCGAAGCAAACGCAATAGACGCCTCGACTCATCATGCCCTGCCAGCCGGGCAAGGTGTGACCGGGGTTGCCCATTCGGTCGACTTCAGTGGCTCGACCGGCAGGATTGACGTCGTGAGCGACCTGCAGGCCGAACTCGAGAGCTTGAAGCGCGAGAACGCACGCCTGCGCAAGCTCCTCAAGCTGACTGATGCAGAAGCCGGGCCCGCGAGCGGCACCCAGACGGCATGGTTCGACAAGGCGCCCGGCCCGGTGGACGCGCGGTCGTCGTCACAGGCCAAAGTCGAGTTCTACGCCGCGCTGTTCGGCGCAAGACGCGACGTCTACGCCGTGCGCTGGGTGAACGCCCGCACCGGCAAGTCGGGGTGGATGCCCGCCGTCGCGGGCGGCTGGCGAAGGGGCCGCCCAGCCTCGGAGGTGCGTCACCTCCCACTGACCCCGGAGGTACTGGCTGCGCATTTGACCGGCGACGTCCACATCGGCCTCTATCCGATGCTCCCAGGCGATCAGACCTGCTGGCTCGCCGCGGACTTCGACGGACAGGCCGCCATGCTTGACGCACTCGCCTACATCAAGGCGGCACGAGCCGTTGGCGCGCCTGCCGCACTTGAGGTCTCACGCTCCGGGATCGGCGCCCACGTGTGGGTCTTCTTCACCGATCCCGTTCCAGCAGCCACGGCGCGCCAAGTCGGGACCGCCCTCGTCCGCGAAGCGATCGCAATCCGCGGCCGCATGGATCTGCGTTGCTACGACCGGCTCTTCCCCACCCAGGACATGCTGCCCGGTCAAGGACCCGGCAACCAGATCGCGGCCCCACTCCACGGCAGGTCACGCAAGCTCGGCACCACGGTGTTCCTCGACCTGGCCACGCTCGAGCCATTCGAAGACCAGTGGGAGTACCTATCGACCCTGGAGCGCCTCACCCCGAAGCAAGTCAGCAAGCTCGCCTCGGCGCTCCGCGAGCCGACGGTCGGGGCACGCGTCGACCGTGCCCAACCCGCCCGGTCGACCAAGACCCAGCCGAATCCGGCACCGATCGTGCATCTGAGCCTTGACGGCACCGTGCGAATTCCAGGCTCGGAGCTGAGCCCGTCGCTGTATGCGACGTTGAAGCACGCGGCGTCGACGTACAACCCGGAGTTCTACGACCGTCAGCGCCGCCGCCAATCGACCTGGAACGTCCCGCGCATCATCACCTCCTACGACGAGACGCTCGACGACCACCTCGTCCTCCCGCGCGGGCTACGCGACACGGCGACCCGGCTCATCGAGGGAGCCGGCAGCAAGGTCGAGGCCGACGATCAGCGAGTCGCCGGAGATCCTTTGGACCTCTCGCCGACCTTCGATCTCAGGCTGCAGCAGCAGGAAGCTGTCGAGGCGCTGGTGCCGCACGAGCTGGGACTGTTGGTCGCTCCGCCCGGCTCTGGGAAGACTGTCATGGCCTGTGCCGTCATCGCCCAGCGAGCCGTTTCCACGCTCGTGCTGGTCGACCGCAAGACGCTCGCTGACCAGTGGCGCCGCGAGATCAACGACCTCCTCGGCCTCAAACCGGGGCAGCTCGGCGGCGGCCGTTCCAAGCTCACCGGCATTGTCGACATCGCCACCTTGCAGACTCTCGCCCGCCGATCCGACCTCGCCGACAAGCTGGGCACCTACGGCCAGGTCATCGTCGATGAGTGCCACCACGTCCCGGCAGCCGCGTTCGAGACCGCTGTCCGTGCGATCCCAGCCCGCTATTGGGTCGGGCTCACCGCCACGCCTTATCGGCGCGACGGCCTCGATGACCTGATCGGCTTCCAACTCGGCCCGGTCCGCCACACCTTCACTCACGCCGACCCCGACACCCTCGAAGGCGCGGGGGCCGACCGACCCCGCCCCGTGCTGGTTGTCCACCCGACCTCGTTTCGGTTGGAGGACTCAGTCGACCTGTCCATCCCGGGCGCCATCAGCGGCGTCCACCGCGCGCTCGCCGAAGACGAGTCACGCAACGACCAAATCCTCACCGATGTATTGAATGCCCTGGGTCGCGGGCGCCACTGCCTCGTCCTCGCCCAGCGCACCGGGCACGTCGATCACCTCGCCGCGGCACTCGTCGAGCGAGGGCTGGACCCGGTCGTCCTCAAGGGCGGCATGGGCGCCAAGCAGCGCGCCGCCGCCATCGGGCGGCTCGACCCATCCGATTCCGAGTCGCCGCTGCTTGTGGTCGCGACAGGCCACTTCGTCGGCGAAGGCTTTGACTGCCCCGTACTCGACACGCTGTTCCTGGCCGGCCCAGTCTCCTTCAGGGGCCGTGTTGTCCAGTACTCCGGTCGCATCCTCCGCGCCCATCCGGGCAAAGAGACCGCCGAGGTCCACGACTACCACGACGTCGAAGTTCCCGTCCTCGCGGCCGCTCTCACGAAGCGCGCTCCCGGCTACACCAGCCTCGGATTCCCCGATCCACGCAAGTCGCTGTGAGCCTGCTCGCGCTGACGACGCCCACGACCACAGAGCTGATGGTCGGGCGTCCCGCGCCGACAGCGCATGAGCGGAGGTCAATCGCGGACACATGTCCCGGGCTGCACCCCACAATGTCTCTATGACGACCGCACCCCAGGGAAACTCGACCAGTAGGCACGTCGGGCTCGCCCTGGGGTCTTCCGGCCTGTTGCTGTTCGGTGTCTACGAGGCGACGACGAGGTTGTCCCGGCTCTTGTGGAACTTGAGGTGGCGGTCCCCCGCCTGACGCCTGCCCTGCTGGTAGGTGTTGGGCGTCCGCCACAGACGACCCAGAAGACCGGTGACCACCGTGAACAAGAAGTACCAGACCGCGACCAGCGAAGCGAAGGAGGTTGTCCCGGCTCTCGTGGAACTTGAGGTGGCGGTCCCCCGCCTGACGCCTGCCCTGCGGTAGGTGTTGGGCGTCCGCCAAAGACGACCCAGAAGACAGGGGACCACCGTGAACAAGAAGTACCAGACCGCGACCAGCGAAGCGAAGGCGCTCGCCGTGCCCGAGCAGGTGAGCGTGGCGATGGAGGAGATCGCCGCCGACATGCGTGAGGGGCTGCTCGCCCTCGCGGTCGGTGCCGGGCTGCAGGTGATGGCTCAGCTGATGGAGACAGACGTGACCGCCGTGTGCGGACCGCGGGGCAAGCACGACCGGGACCGTGCCGCGACCCGGCACGGCACCGAGGCCGGGTCGGTGACCCTGGGTGGTCGCAGGGTGCCGGTGAGGCGTCCTCGGATGCGCGCGGCCGACGGCTCCGGCGAGCTGCCGGTGCCGGCCTATGAGCTGTTCAACTCCACCGAGTTGCTCGGCAAGATGGCGATGGAGAAGATGCTCGCCGGGCTCTCCACCCGCCGCTATCCGGTGGGCCTGGAGCCGGTCGGTGAGCAGGTCACCGCGTCGTCGAGGTCGACGAGCAAGTCGGCGGTCTCGCGCAAGTTCGTGGCGATGACCGAGACCGCGCTGGTCGACCTGCTCGCCGCCGACCTCTCCGAGCTGGACCTGGTCGCGTTGATGATCGACGGCGTCTACTTCGCCGAGCACCTGTGCGTGGTCGCACTGGGCATCGATATCGACGGAACCAAGCACCCACTGGGATTGGTCGAGGGGTCCACGGAGAACACCACCGTGGTCAAGAGCCTGCTGACCGGGCTGCGCGACCGCGGCCTGGACACCACCCGGCCGATCCTTGCGGTCCTCGACGGCGCCAAGGCGTTGGCGGCCGGCGTCCGCGAGGTGTTCGACCACCCGGTGATCGCCAGGTGCCAGATCCACAAGTTGCGCAACGTGCGTGACCACCTGCCCGAGCACCTGCGCGGCCCGGTGACCAAGCGGATGCGGAAGGCCTACCACGCCGACTCCGCACTCGAGGCCGAAGCCCAGCTGACCGCGCTGGCCAAGGAGCTCGACAAGACCCACCCCGGTGCCGCCGGCAGCCTGCGCGAGGGCCTGCACGAGACCCTCACCGTGCTGCGGCTCGACGTCCCGCCCACGCTGGCCAGGACCCTTCGCAGTACCAACGCGATCGAGTCGATGATCTCCATCAGCCGCGACCACGCCCGCAACGTCAAGCGGTGGCGCGACGGCCAGATGGCGCTGCGCTGGTGCGCGGCCGGGATGGTCGAAGCCAGCAAGCAGTTCCGCCGCGTCAACGGACACCTCCACCTGCCCGCCCTCCGTACAGCACTCGAGCGGCATGTCGCCGCCGAAACTGTCGGAGCCCAGTGCAACACTCACGACGTGAGCGCAGCCTGAAGCTCACCGGGCCGCCACCGAAGTTCCACGGGACTCGGGACATCCTCGCGCACGCTATCTGCGGCAGATCCGGTTGGCCGCAGCGCACGCTATCTGCGGCAAGATGCGGATGGCCGCAGCGCACGCTATCTGCGGCAAGTGCGGATGGCCGCAGCGCACGCTATCTGCGGCAAGATGCGGATGGCCGCAGCGCACGCTATCTGCGGCAAGTGCGGATGGCCGCAGCGCACGCTATCTGCGGCAAGATGCGGATGGCCGCAGCGCACGCTATCTGCGGCAAGTGCGGATGGCCGCAGCGCACGCTATCTGCGGCAAGTGCGGATGGCCGCAGCGCACGCTATCTGCGGCAAGTGCGGATGGCCGCAGCGCACGCTATCTGCGGCAAGTGCCGGCGATGAGCCAGCAGCGCGACGGCTATCTGCAGGCAAGTGCGGATGGCCGCAGCGCACGCTATCTGCGGCAACGTGCGGATGGCCGCAGAACTGCACGGCTATCTGAGCGGACAGAGTGCGGATGGCCGCAGCGCACGCTATCTGCGGCAAGTGCGGATGGCCGCAGCGCACGCTATCTGCGGCAAGTGCGGATGGCCGCAGCGCACGCTATCTGCGGCAAGTGCGGATGGCCGCAGCGCACGCTATCTGCGGCAAGTGCGGATGGCCGCAGCGCACGCTATCTGCGGCAAGTGCGGATGGCCGCAGCGCACGCTATCTGCGGCAAGTGCGGATGGCCGCAGCGCACGCTATCTGCGGCAATCCGCTCCTGGATCGCCCGCTCGTCCGCGGCAGTCGCTGGCCGCGGTGTACGTTACGCGGCCATGCGCGACGCAGCGCACGCCATCTGCGGCAAGTGCGGATGGCCGCAGCGCACGCTATCTGCGGCAAGTGCGGATGGCCGCAGCGCACGCTATGGCTGCGGCATAGGTGCGGATGGCCGCCAGCGCACGCTATCTGCGGCAAGTGCGGATGGCCTGCAGCACGTCACGCCCCCATGACGTCGAACGTCCAGATGCGCCCGTACGTCGTCTACGCTATCTGCTGTGCAGGTAGACCCGGATGGCCGCAGCGCTGACGTCTATCCTGCGGCAAGTGCGGATGGCCGCAGCTGCACGCTATCTGCGGCAAGTGCGGATGGCACGCAGCGCAGCGCTCTCTGCGGCAAGTGCGGTCATCGGCGACGCATCGCGCTTCACTCTCTGCGGCAGAGTGCGGATGTTGAAACCGCAGCGCATCGACTATCTGCGCGCATACTGCGGCATGGCCGCAGCGCACGCTATCTGCGGCAAGTGCGGATGGCCGCAGCGCACGCTATCTGCGGCAAGTGCGGATGGCCGCAGCGCACGCTATCTGCGGCATAGTGCGGATGGCCGCAGCGCACGCTATCTGCGGCAAGTGCGGATGGCCGCAGCGCACGCTATCTGCGGCAAATGCAGTGCGGCCGCAGCGCACGCTATCTGCGGCAAGTGCGGCTGGCCGCAGCGCACGCTATCTGCGGCAAAGGTGGACGTCGGTTCAGTCCTCTTCGCGTCGCTTCGCTTGCTCCAAGCCGCTCATGAGGAACCGGTCGTGATGAGCGAGCACTATGCGACCGCCGGGGAGGAGGCGGAACCGCCAGAGGGCCTTGCGCGACTGGCGCACTGTGGCTTCCACGTCGATGCGTCCGTTAGCGTCACGGACCGGCTCCATCACTTCCAGCCGCTGCGCCGAGAGGTCCTGGCGGACCTTCGTGAACCGTGAATGGCTGGACGCCTCCAGCCCTGGCTGCCCGGCATCGCCGCGATGGCGATACGCGTAGACCCTGATGAAGGCGTACGCGGCGAGCATCACGGACAGTAGGAGAGCGAGTGGGGTGGCAACAAGCCACGCCGAGACAGGGGCTCCCGCGACGCGAGCCAGTGCCAGACCCAGGGTCGCTGCAAGGAGCGAGAGCGGAAACCAGTAGTCCGTCACGTGACACCCCTCGTAGGCACATGGTCGCTGGAAGTGACGGGACCGGCAAGGTCCGGCGCGGGCCTCATCCCCAGCTAGGAGCGTGGGTCAGTAACACGCCAGTCGGGGTATGCGTCCCGTGCGGCGTCTCGGGAGAGAATTCGGTGTGCCAACCGATGAGAACGATGAGGGTTTGTTCGTGGTAGCGCCGGAGGACCGGCTGAGTTCGCGGGCTGCGAGGGGGCCGGTCGATAAGACGTTCCGGGCGTTCGATCCGGGGCAGGATCTGCTGTTGCCGCCGTCGTTGGACGAATGGCTGCCGGCCGATCACCTGGCCCGGTTCATCGCCGAGCTTGTCGATGAGCATCTGGATCTGTCGCGGATCCATGCTTCGTATACCGAGGGTCGCGGTGCGCCGCCCTATGACCCGCGGCTGATGGTGCGGATCCTGCTCTACGGCTACACCACCGGGGTGCGGTCCTCGCGCAAGCTCGAGGCCGCGTGCGTCGATGTGGTGGCGTTCCGCTGGTTGGCCGCCGGGACAGCGCCGGACTACCGATCGATCGCCCGGTTCCGCAAACGACACCTTTCGGCGCTGGGGCATCTGTTCGTCCAGGCGCTGCGGTTGTGTCAGGCCGCCGGGATGGTCCGGCTGGGTCGGGTCGCGTTGGACGGCACCAAGCTGCGGGCGAACGCCTCTCGCCGCAAGGCGATGAGCTATGGGCGGATGAGTGAGAAGGAGAAGATCCTCGCCCAGGAGGTCTCTGACCTGCTGGCCGAGGCCGAGGCGATCGACAAGGCCGAGGACGCCCAATTCGGCAAGAACCGGCGCGGGGATGAGCTGCCCGAGGAGCTGCGTCGCCGGGAGACTCGGCTGGCCAAGATCGGCGAAGCCAAGCAGGCGTTGGAGGACGAGGCCCGTGAACGCGCCCGGGGCGCCGCGGAGGCCAAGGCTGCGGAGAAGGGCGAGGACGATGAGGCCACCGCCGAACGGGTCGCCACCGCGGTCGAGAAGGCCACGGTGCGGCCCAAGGCGCAGCGCAACTTCACCGATCCGGAGTCGAAGATCATGAAGACCTCCGACGGGGCGTTCCACCAGTGCTTCAACGCCCAAGCCGTGGTCGATGCCGACCACCAGGTGATCGTCGCTGCCGACCTCAACGACTGCGCCGCGGACGTGGGCAACCTGATCTCGATGACCGAGCAGACGATCGACAACACCGGCCACGCACCCAGCCAGCTGGTGGCCGACGCCGGCTACTGCTCGGAGGACAACCTGCAGCAGGCTGGTGAGGTTTCGGCCGGGACCGGCACCGAGTTCTTCATCGCCCCAGGTCGGGGCAAGCACGACGACCCGGCACCGGGAGGTTGTCCCGGCTCTCGTGGAACTTGAGGTGGCGGTCCCCCGCCTGACGCCTGCCCTGCGGTAGGTGTTGGGCGTCCGCCAAAGACGACCCAGAAGACAGGGGACCACCGTGAACAAGAAGTACCAGACCGCGACCAGCGAAGCGAAGGCGCTCGCCGTGCCCGAGCAGGTGAGCGTGGCGATGGAGGAGATCGCCGCCGACATGCGTGAGGGGCTGCTCGCCCTCGCGGTCGGTGCCGGGCTGCAGGTGATGGCTCAGCTGATGGAGACAGACGTGACCGCCGTGTGCGGACCGCGGGGCAAGCACGACCGGGACCGTGCCGCGACCCGGCACGGCACCGAGGCCGGGTCGGTGACCCTGGGTGGTCGCAGGGTGCCGGTGAGGCGTCCTCGGATGCGCGCGGCCGACGGCTCCGGCGAGCTGCCGGTGCCGGCCTATGAGCTGTTCAACTCCACCGAGTTGCTCGGCAAGATGGCGATGGAGAAGATGCTCGCCGGGCTCTCCACCCGCCGCTACCCGGTGGGCCTGGAGCCGGTCGGTGAGCAGGTCACCGCGTCGTCGAGGTCGACGAGCAAGTCGGCGGTCTCGCGCAAGTTCGTGGCGATGACCGAGACCGCGCTGGTCGACCTGCTCGCCGCCGACCTCTCCGAGCTGGACCTGGTCGCGTTGATGATCGACGGCGTCTACTTCGCCGAGCACCTGTGCGTGGTCGCACTGGGCATCGATATCGACGGAACCAAGCACCCACTGGGATTGGTCGAGGGGTCCACGGAGAACACCACCGTGGTCAAGAGCCTGCTGACCGGGCTGCGCGACCGCGGCCTGGACACCACCCGGCCGATCCTTGCGGTCCTCGACGGCGCCAAGGCGTTGGCCGCCGGCGTCCGCGAGGTGTTCGACCACCCGGTGATCGCCAGGTGCCAGATCCACAAGTTGCGCAACGTGCGTGACCACCTGCCCGAGCACCTGCGCGGCCCGGTGACCAAGCGGATGCGGAAGGCCTACCACGCCGACTCCGCACTCGAGGCCGAAGCCCAGCTGACCGCGCTGGCCAAGGAGCTCGACAAGACCCACCCCGGTGCCGCCGGCAGCCTGCGCGAGGGCCTGCACGAGACCCTCACCGTGCTGCGGCTCGACGTCCCGCCCACGCTGGCCAGGACCCTTCGCAGTACCAACGCGATCGAGTCGATGATCTCCATCAGCCGCGACCACGCCCGCAACGTCAAGCGGTGGCGCGACGGCCAGATGGCGCTGCGCTGGTGCGCGGCCGGGATGGTCGAAGCCAGCAAGCAGTTCCGCCGCGTCAACGGCCACCTCCACCTGCCCGCCCTCCGTACAGCACTCGAGCGGCATGTCGCCGCCGAAACTGTCGGAGCCCAGTGCAACACTCACGACGTGAGCGCAGCCTGAAGCTCACCGGGCCGCCACCGAAGTTCCACGGGACTCGGGACATCCTCGGCTACCGGTCGCGCCCCGTGGGCCGATCCCGGCCAACGCCACCGCCAAGCAACGGATGGCCCGGAAGCTGAAGACCAAGCGGGGCCGAGCGGTCTACGCCCGACGCAAAACGATCGTGGAACCGGTCTTCGGGCAGATGGCCACCTTGCAGAACTCCAAACAGCTCTTCCTCCGCGGGCTCGACGCCGCACGAGACGAGTGGCTGTTGCTCGCGACCTGCCACAACCTGCGCAAGCTCCACCGCTACATCGGAACCGACGGGCTCCAGAACCTGGCGACCACCTGACCCGGCCCCCCAGCGGCCCACCCGGCGCGCCTCAGCGCGCCCAGACAGCCCCCCAGAAACGCCGATCGGCCGCACGCACGGATCTTCCTCGGCGAACCACCAGTCACCAGCTACCCACGACCTCGGCCCAGCGCCGAAGCCCGCGAACCGCTCAACCCAACCCGGCTGGACCGTTACAGACCCACGCTCCTAGCTGCCTGAACGCCCTCATCTCGGCACGACCGAGCTGACAGTGCCATGACCGGTACGGATCCGCGAAAGATCTGATGATGCTTATGCGGAGCGCTCACGATCGAGGCGCTCGAGGATCCACGCGCGCACCAGGGTGGAGGCAGGTAGATGCTGGGCGTGGGCGACGCGTTCAACTGCTTCCTGCTCCTCGGCACTGAGTCGCACCGAGTAGACCTTGGAGCGGTTGGGGCGGGCGGCCTTCACGTCCGTCGGGTAGGGCTCGTCCTTGGTCTGCTCGGACTCCTCGCGGAGCCGGGCCGCCAGTTCCGGATCAATCGTCTTGGCCATAGTCGTTTCCTTCCGTGTACAACTTCAGGTCCATCCCGGTCGCCGGCCAGGCATTGATCCCGTGCAGGTCGCCGTCGCGATCGCGGTGTGCGATCACGACCAGCACCCGCCCTGCCGATGGCGAGTGGCCGATGAACCGGGAGGCTCCCATGCGGGACTTCGGATCTGGTTCGAGTGCGAGCAGGTCCACATCGGCCATCACCTCTTGGTCCACTCCGGATCTATGTCCATGCCGTTCGGGTAGCGCTCGCCCCGCGAGCGGATGTAGGCAGCCGAGTCCTCGTCCCAGGAGAGCTCGTCAGCCATCAGTCGAGTGTACTGCGTGGTAGCACAATGTACTACGGGTGCGAACGTCCGACTTTCGGCAGATCCGGACGATCACGTGCATGACCCGGATGAGAGCGAGTACCCGAGCGGGCAACAGGGCCGCGTCTTCCCCCGGTGATGACGCCGGATGGCGTCCATGACCTCGAAGTCGTTCGCCGTCACGTCTCTCGGTCCTGCGACGGCGGGCGCCGGGCTTCCTCATTGACGCATCGACCGCAAGTGTGCGGACTGGGGTGATGCAAACCATCGAGACGGTGCCGGCCATCTCCGGCTATGTGGTTCCTCAGCCGCTCGACTCACTGCTCCGGGCCGTGGCTGCGTACCCGCCCCGTTACAAGGGTCGCTCCCGGCTTCATGCCGAATCCGACCTGCGCGCCTTGCTGAGGTGGTGCGAGGAGCGAGACCTGCCTCCGCTGGAGGCCAGCCGTCCCCAGCTCGAGCTGTGCCTGTGCTGGATGCGGGAGGTCCGCGGTCTGAAGCCCTCGACTGTCTCCCGCCGCTTGTCGGTCATCTCCGGGTTCGAAGCGATGCTGACTGCCGCGCGGGAGTCGGACAACGACAACGAATTCGCGCTCGTAGCCATGCTGGGGCTTCTGGGCCTGCGGATCTTCGAAGCCACCGGGGCAGACGTCGAGCACCTGGGGGAGGAAGACGGCCACCGCGTGCTGCGTGTGCACGGCAAGGGCGACAAGGTCGTTCTCGTCCCTCTGCCACCTGCGGTCGCTCGCGCGGTCGACCGCGCCATCGCTGTCCGCTCGACAGGACCGTTCTTGCTCACGTGTCGCGGCACCCGGATGGACCGGCACTCTGCTACCCGTCGGCTCGCTGACGCTGCCGGCGTGCGGTTGCCCCGGATGCACCCGCACATGCTCCGGCACACGTTCGTCACCACCATGCTCGACGCCGGTGTCGACCTCCGTGACGTGCAGATCGCAGCCCGGCACGCGGACCCGCGCACGACCATGCGATACGACCGCGCACGGCAGAACCTGGACCGACACCCGAACTACATCCTGGCTGCCTACACGGCCTCCGGAACCTGAGGCCGACCTTCTTCTGGCGGTGCGCGAAGCCGGTAACCTGGCTCTATGGTCAGTCCCGCTCTGCAGTCCGCGATCGAGGCACTGAGCCTCGAGGAGCGCCTGGAGCTGCTCGAGTACCTCGAGAGCACGGTGGCCGCCGCTTCTGAACACCTGACGGAGGCTCAGAAGACCATGATCCGTGCGCGGCACGCCGGTCTCGAAGCGGACCCCTCCATGGGGCTCAGCTGGGACGAGCTCGACTCCCGGATCGGCGCCCGCTGGGCATGACGCCGTACCGCCTCATCTTCCATCCAGGAGTAGAGGCGGACATTGAAGAGATCGTCGCGTTCCACGGGGAGCGGGATCCGGCACTGCCTTCCGCGTTCAGGGCGCGACTCAAGGAGCAGGTCGACGGCGTCCTGCTGTTCCCGCGCGCTGGTGCAGTCCTCTTCGAGGACTACCGACGTGTGCTGCTCAAGCAGTTCCCGTTCATGGTCGTGTATTCAGCATCCGACGACGCGATCTACGTGCTCGCAATCGTGCATGTCCGGCGGGACCCGGCGAACATCCAGCGGGAGGTCGCCGAGCGGACCGAGGAGTAACTCGGGCAACGCTCGGGCAACACTGGGGCAACAGCAGAGCCCGAATCAGTCGGTTTCAGCCATCAATGGCCAAGAAGTTCGTCCGGGGTTCTGGGTGGCCCCTGGTGGGCGCTACGCCGGACAGCTCCCCATGAAAGACCTGCACTCCCCATGGGCTGTTTCCCATGGGGAGTGCAAGTTCGCCGGCATCCCCTGGGAAACCGGCAGGGCCGTCACTCCGAGGAGCGTCGCAGCGACTCCGACATACGGTCGGCGGCAGCGAGTACGGCGGGCGCGTGCATGCGCCCCGGCTGGCGGGTGAGCCGGTCGAGCGGGCCGGAGACCGAGACGGCGGCGATGATCTTTCCCGACGGGGAGCGCACCGGCGCCGACACCGACGCGATGCCGGGCTCCCGCTCGCCGACGGACTGGGCCCAGCCGCGCCGTCGGATGGCCGACAGTGCTGTGGCGGAGAAGGCCGCGTTCTGCAGTCCGCGGTGCATGCGCTCGGGGTCCTCCCACGCCAGCAGCACCTGGGCGGCCGAGCCGGCGCGCATGGTGAGCTGCGAGCCGACCGGGATGGTGTCGCGCAGTCCGGAGGGGCGCTCGGCGGCGGCGACGCAGACGCGGCTCTCTCCCTGCCGGCGCCACAGCTGCGCCGACTCGCCGGTGATGTCGCGCAGTCGGGCCAGGACCGGGCCCGCCGCAGCCAGCAGCCGGTCCTCGCCGGCCGCCGCACTGAGCTCGGCCAGCCGCGGTCCGAGCACGAAGCGTCCCTGCATGTCCCGGGCCACCAGGCGGTGGTGCTCGAGGGCCACGGCCAGGCGGTGCGCGGTGGGTCGGGCCAGGCCGGTGGTGGCGACCAGCCCGGCGAGCGTGGCTGGTCCGGCCTCCAAGGCGGAGAGCACCAGCGCGGCTTTGTCGAGAACTCCGACTCCGCTAGAGTTGTCCATCATCCAAGAATGCCGTCTCGCATACTGATATGCAACCGGCGGCTGCATGACCGGCGTCACGAGGTGGAGGAGAAACCGATGGGCAGGACCCTTGCGGAGAAGGTATGGGACGAGCACGTGGTCCGCAGCGCCGAGGGACAGCCCGACCTCCTCTACATCGACCTCCACCTCATCCACGAGGTGACGTCGCCCCAGGCGTTCGACGGACTGCGCCTCGCCGGCCGCAAGGTCCGCCGCCCGGACCTGACACTGGCCACCGAGGACCACAACGTCCCGACGGTCGACGTCGACAAGCCCATCGCCGACCCCGTGAGCCGCACGCAGGTCGAGACGCTGCGCAAGAACGCCGCGGAGTTCGGCGTGCGCCTCCACCCGCTCGGCGACGTCGAGCAGGGCATCGTCCACGTGGTCGGCCCCCAGCTGGGCCTGACCCAGCCGGGCATGACGATCGTCTGCGGCGACTCCCACACCTCCACCCACGGCGCGTTCGGGGCTCTGGCGTTCGGCATCGGTACGTCGGAGGTGGAGCACGTCCTCGCGACACAGACGCTGCCGCAGTCCCGGCCGAGGACGATGGCGGTGACCGTCAACGGCTCGCTGCCCGAGGGCGTGACCGCCAAGGACCTGATCCTGAGCCTGATCAGCCGCACGGGCACCGGCGGTGGTCAGGGCTACATCGTGGAGTACCGCGGCCAGGCCATCGAGGAGCTCTCCATGGAGGGCCGGATGACCGTGTGCAACATGTCGATCGAGTGGGGCGCGAAGGCGGGGCTCATCGCACCCGACCAGACCACCTTCGACTACATCGAGGGCAAGCCCGAGGCGCCGACGGGCACCGAGTGGGACGCGGCGGTCGCCCACTGGCGGACGTTGGTCACCGACGAGGACGCCGCGTTCGACAAGGAGATCGTGCTCGACGCCTCCGAGATCACGCCGTTCGTCACGTGGGGCACGAATCCCGGGCAGGGCGTCCCGCTCGGCGGGCAGGTGCCCGAGCCTGCCGCCTTCGCCGACGAGTCCGACCGGGTGGCGGCGGAGAAGGCCTTGCAGTACATGGGTCTGGAGCCGGGCACCCCGATGCGCGAGGTCGTGGTGGACACGGTCTTCGTGGGCTCGTGCACCAACGGCCGGATCGAGGACCTGCGTCTCGCGGCCCAGATCATCAAGGGCCGCAAGGTTGCCGACAGCACCCGTCTGCTCGTCGTGCCGGGATCGGTCCGGGTGCGCCTGCAGGCGGAGTCCGAAGGTCTGGACAAGGTCTTCCTGGAAGCCGGCGCGGAGTGGCGGGGAGCCGGGTGCTCGATGTGCCTGGGGATGAACCCCGACCAGCTCGCCCCCGGTGAGCGCAGCGCCTCCACGTCGAACCGCAACTTCGAGGGACGGCAGGGCAAGGGGGGACGGACGCACCTGGTCTCCGTGCCTGTCGCCGCCGCCACCGCGGTCGCCGGCCACCTCGCCGCGCCCGCCGACCTGTCCTGACCGCCGGACCTATCGAGAGAGGACGTCAGCATGGAGGCCTTCACCACGCACACCGGTACGGCGCTGCCGCTGCGTCGCAGCAACGTGGACACCGACCAGATCATCCCCGCCGTCTACCTCAAGCGGGTCACCCGGACCGGCTTCGAGGACGGGCTCTTCGGTGCCTGGCGCAACGACCCCGACTTCGTGCTCAACAAGCCGGAGCACGCAGGCGTCTCGGTCCTGGTGGCCGGGCCCGACTTCGGCACCGGCTCGTCGCGGGAGCACGCGGTCTGGGCGCTGATGGACTACGGGTTCAAGGTGGTCATCTCGAGCCGCTTCGCCGACATCTTCCGCGGCAACTCCGGCAAGGCGGGCCTGGTGGCCGCCCAGGTCGACCAGGACGTCGTCGAGGCGCTGTGGAAGCTGGTGGAGCAGGACCCGGCGATCCCGGTCACGGTGGACCTGGAGGCATGCACGGTGACCGCCGGTGAAGTGACCGCCCGGTTCTCCATCGACGACTACACGCGTTATCGACTGCTCAACGGTCTGGACGACGTCGACATCACTCTGTCCGAAGAGGGGCTGATCAGCGCCTACGAGGCAAAGCGCCCCGCCTGGAAGCCGGTGACGGTCTGAAACCGGTCAACTAGGCGCAATTTCGAAACCCCGACGGCGCGGCCGTCGGGGTTTCGCCTTGTTTTGTAGGGGATTCGCGGTCAGTGATCGACCTGAGTCGTGCGACCAGCGGGCGCGGATGCGCCTCGCGCGAGGGGCGGAGCCTGCCAGAGTCCGCATATTTCCCGGCGCAAATGATGCAGATGTCGTTGTGGCGAACGTCGCTTTTCCCTAGCGTGCAAGGACATAAGCCAACTCTTGGGCCGAGCACCGCTTCGGCTCCGGTCGTTCACGAAAGGGAATCCAGTGAACAAGACTCAGCTGATTGACGCGTTGTCGACCCGCTACGAAGGCAACCGCAAGCAGGCTCAGCACGCGCTCGAGTCCGTCCTCGACACCATCACCCGAGAGGTGGCTCGAGGCGAGAAGGTTGCGATCACCGGCTTCGGGTCATTCGAGAAGCGGGTTCGCGAAGCTCGGTGGGTCCGCAACCCGCGCACCGGGGACAGGATCAAGGCCAAGAAGACCGCCATCCCGAAGTTCACCGCCGGTGCCGAGCTCAAGGCGGTCGTGTCGGGGCAGAAGAAGCTGCCCAAGCTGCCCAAGGCCTCCGACGTGGCCAAGAAGGCCACGGCTCCGGCCCGGGCGGCCGTGGGTGCAGCGAAGAAGGCGGCGCCGGCCAAGTCCTCGGCCTCCAAGTCGACGGCTTCCAAGAGCACCGCCAAGGCGCCGGCGAAGAAGTCCTCGACGGCTTCCAAGAGCACCGCCAAGGCGCCGGCGAAGAAGTCCACCGCCAAGGCACCCGCCAAGAAGTCCTCGACGGCGTCGAAGAGCACCGCCAAGAAGTCGACGACGAAGTCCACCGCCAGCAAGGCTCCGGCGAAGAAGACCACCACGGCGTCGGCGCCGGCCAAGAAGAGCACCGCCAAGAAGGCCCCGGCCAAGAAGGCGTCGGCCAAGAAGGCGCCGGCCAAGAAGAGCACCGCCAAGAAGAGCACCGCCAAGAAGTCCTGAGCGGCGACCTCGCGGAGAGGCCGGTCTGCGGACCGGCCTCTCCGTGCGTCCGCACTCAGTCGACGAGCCGCATCGTGGTGACCACCCACGAGGTGCGGGGTCCCACGCCGAGCGCCACAGCGGACCGCAGGTCGTCGGGGGTGTCGACGTCACGCCGGAGGGACTCGAGCGGGTCGATTCGCACCTCCACCGCACCGTCCGCGAGATGGGCGTCCCGAGATCCGGTGCCGAACCGGGGCCTGAAGGCCTCGAGCGTCGGCGCGACGTACAACGTGGTCCCCACCGACTGGTGGTCGGCGACGAACGACGGCTTCTCGACGTCGGCGGCCGCCAGCGCCGCCGCCAGCTCACCGCTGCGGAGCGCAGGCAGGTCGGCGCATAGCGCCACCGGGCGAACACCCGGGTGGCGCCGGACGAGCTCCGCGGCTCCCTGCCGCAGGGTCGCGTTCAGGGATTCGGTCTCGCCGTCGGGCACCGCGGCGACCCCGATCTCGCGCAGGCGCAGGGCCAGCGGTACGTCGTCGGTCACCACGAGCACCTCCGCGACGCCCGCCGCCTCCCCGGCCGCCGCGACGGTGTCCATGGCGAAGGCCGTCGCCAGGGCTCGGCGTGCCTCGTCACCCAGCGGCCCGAGCCGCGACTTGGCCACGGCCGCCGGCTTCACCGGGATGAGGACGCCGAACGTGCGGGCGCGCGGCGTCGGCGCGGCCGGACGGACAGGTGCGGGATCGGACATCGGGACGATCTTCCAGCACGCCCGGATCGCGAACCGCGACGGGTCTTCAAGCTCCCGGGGGTGGGTACCGACGGGCAGTAATGTGCGGGAACTGGTAGGCGGGAAGAGAGAGGTGTCGTGACGAAGCCGCGCAGGATGGGTGAGCGCCGAGGCTGGAGCTGGACGTTCCTCATCGCCCTGCTCAAGCCCGTGCTGGTCGTCTTCACGCGGCACCGGTGGATCGACGGTGAGAAGATCCCGGCCGACGGGGGCGTGGTGGTGGCCGCCAACCACGTCTCGCACGTCGACCCGGTGACGTTCGCGCACGTCATCCACGACCACGGGCGTCTCCCGCGCTATCTGGCCAAGTCGACGCTGTTCGACCTCAAGGTCGTCGGCCCGTTGCTGCGGTGGACCGGCCAGATCCCCGTCTACCGCCAGAGCGCCGACGCCTCGCGGGCCCTCATCGCCGCGATCGAGGCAGTGCAGCGGGGTCGGCTGGTCGTGGTCTACCCGGAGGGGACGCTCACGCGTCAGCCGGACCTGTGGCCGATGCGCGGCAAGACGGGCGCGGCCCACATCGCCCTGGCCGCGGGTGTTCCGGTCGTCCCGATCGCGCAGTGGGGGGCCCAGGAGATCCTGTATCCCTACTCCACCCGCCCGACGCTGCTCCCGCCGACGCACCGTGTATGCGAAGGTGGGTGATCCGGTCGACCTGGAGGACCTGCGCGACCAGGAGATCACCCCCGCTCTGCTGCTGGAGGCCACCGAACGGATCATGGACGCGATCACCGCACTGCTGGAGGACATCCGCGGGGAGAAGGCTCCGCCCGAGAGGTTCGATCCCCGCAAGGCCGGTGTCCGGCTGACCGGCAACCCGCATCCGCGTGAGGAGCGGCACCGCCACAGGAGGAGACACGCATGAGCAAGGTCGCCGTGTTCGGCGCGGGATCGTGGGGCACCGCGTTCTCGATGGTGCTGGCGGACGCTGGGCACGACGTCACGATCTGGGGGCGCCGTGAGGACCTCTGCGCGGCGATCAACGAGAAGCACGAGAACCCCGACTACCTGCCGGGCATCGAGCTGCCGGCGAGCATCCGCGCCACCCACGACCCTGCGGAGGCGGCGGAGGGCGCGGAGGTCGTCGTGCTCGCCGTACCCTCCCAGACGCTCCGCGACAACCTGCAGCAGTGGGCGGAGGTGCTGCCGTCGGACGCGATCCTGCTCTCGCTGATGAAGGGCGTGGAGCTGGGCACGGTGAAGCGGATGAGCGAGGTCATCGCCGAGGTGACCGGGGCCGGCCCCGACCGCATCGCGGTGCTCTCCGGACCCAACTTGGCGCACGAGATCGCGAGCCGCGAACCAGCCGCCAGCGTGGTGGCCTGCACCGACGAGGCGGTGGCCGCACGGCTCCGCGAGCTGCTCCACGGGCCCAACTTCCGGCCCTACTCCAGCGTGGACGTGCTGGGCTGCGAGCTCGGTGGGGCCTACAAGAACGTGATCGCGCTCGCCGTCGGGATGGCCGTGGGCCTCGGGTTCGGCGACAACACCACCGCGTCGGTGATCACCCGCGGCCTGGCGGAGACCGCCCGGCTGGCCGTCAAGCTCGGCGCCGACCCGCTGACGCTGATGGGACTGGCGGGCCTGGGGGACCTGGTCGCCACCTGCTCCTCACCGCTGTCCCGCAACCGCACCTTCGGCGAGAAGCTGGGGCAGGGCATGACCACCGAGCAGATCACCGCCTCGACCCGGCAGGTCGCCGAGGGCGTGAAGTCCTGCGGCTCGCTGCTGGCGCTGGCTCAGCGCAACGAGATCTACGCGCCGCTGGTGGAGGCGGTGCACGGCGTCATCGTCGGCGAGCTCACCACCGAGGAGATGATGGACAGCTTCGTCTCCCGCGAGACCAAGCACGAGCGCGACTGACCCCCGGACGGCCTCAGTGGGACGAGCCGCTGGATCCGCCGGCCACCACGTAGGACCACAGCTCGCTGGTGACCCCCACCGGACGCTGCCGCGGCTCTTCCGACGATCCCGAGGACGGGGCCGAGGACTCCGACGGGTCCCCCGACGATCCTCCCGACTGGGCGTGGCCGCGGCCGAACGCCGGCGACGATACCCAGGCCTGGAAGGCCTCCTCGTCGCGCCAGCGCGTGACCACCAGCCACACGGTGCGGTCGTCGGTGGGCTTGAGCAGCTCGAAGCCCTCGAAGCCGTCCTGGTCGTCGACGGCCCCGGCTCGCGCGGCGAACCGGTGCGCCAGCTCGTCGCCGCTGTCGGGGTCCACGGTGATGGCATTGATCTTGATGATGCTCATGGGCCCACCTTGCCACCGGTCGCGCCGTCCAAGGCGTGCAGGAGGTCCGCCCACAGGTCGTCGACGTCCTCTATCCCCACCGACAGGCGTACCAGGCCCTCGGGGATCGTCGCGGGCTCGACCTTCCAACGGCGTCGACGCTCCAGCTGCGACTCGACGCCGCCCAGGCTCGTGCTGTGCACCCAGAGCCGGGTGCTGCGGGTCACCAGGTCCGCGGCGAGCGCGCCGCCGCTCAGGACGACGGCCACGATCGCTCCGAACCCGGGGTAGCGGACCTCGGCAACCGCCGGGTGCCCCTCGAGCCGGTCGACCAGCACGCGAGCGTTCGCCTCCGCGCGATCGAGACGGACGGGGAGTGTGCGGAGCCCTCGCAGGGCCAGCCACGCCTCGAAGGGCCCGGGCGCGTTGCCGAGCAGGTCGCGGCGCTTCTTGAGGACGTCGTACAGCTCGTCGGAGCGGGTGACCACCGCGCCCATCAGGACGTCACTGTGCCCGGAGATGTACTTGGTGGCCGAGTGCACCACCAGGTCGGCGTCCAGCTCCAGCGGCCGCTGCCGCAGCGGGGTCGCGAAGGTGTTGTCCACCACGACGTACGCCCCGGCGTCGTGGGCGGCCTTGATGACCGGCTCGAGGTCGATGACCTCCAACGCCGGGTTCGTCGGTGACTCCAGCCAGACGAGCGCGGCGTCGTCGCAGGCCTTGATCACCGCCTCCGGGTCGGCGACGTCGACCAGCCGGACTTTCACCCGGCCGCGTGCCTCCAGGTCTGCGAGCTGCAGCACGGTGCCGTTGTAGGAGTGCCGGGGCACGACCACCGTCGCTTCGGCGCCGACCAGGTCCAGCAGCGTGGCGACGCAGGCCAGTCCGCTGGCGAACGCGAGGCAGCGACCGCCCTCGAGCGCCCCCAGGGCCTCCTCGAACGCCGCCCAGGTCGGGTTGCCGTACCGGCCGTACTCGATGTCCCCGCCGGCGACGTACGTCGACGCCAGGGTGACCGGGGCGTTGAGCGGCTGGTCCGGCTCCCGGGCGGGGCGCCCAGCGGTCACCGCGACGGTGGCCGGCTTGAGATCTCCGACGGGTGCCGTGAGGTCAGACATGGGCGGGTCCGGCGCGCGGTCGTGGTCAGCCATGGCGTCAGAGTAGGCAGGTATGGTCGGCAGACCATGAGCGCCCCGTCCCCAGCCGCCGGCCCTGCCGGCGACCCCGCGGCCGTGTCCGACCCCTCTCCGGCTGGCCCGCCTGGCCCGGCCGCGGACCGCAAGCCGCGGGTGGTGGTGCTGTTCGGCGGGCGGTCGAGCGAGCACGGCATCTCGTGCGTGACCGCGGCGAGCGTGCTGGAGGCCATCGACCGGGACGCCTACGACGTCGTGCCGATCGGCATCGCCAAGGACGGGCGCTGGGTCCTGGAGTCGGGAGACACTCAGAGGTTGGCGATCGGCGACGGTGACGAGCTCCCCGAGGTGGACGCCTCCTTGCCGGTGCTCTCGATCGCCCAGGACGGCGCTGCCGGGGCGATGGCGGTGCACGAGCCCGGCGACGTCCCTCACGCGCTCGGCCACGTCGACGTGGTCTTCCCGGTGCTGCACGGGCCGTTCGGGGAGGACGGCACGATCCAGGGCCTCTTCGAGATCGCGGACGTGCGGTACGTCGGATCCGGGGTGCTGGCCTCGGCGGTCGGCATGGACAAGCACTACATGAAGGTTGTCCTCGGAGCGGCCGGGCTGCCCCAGCTGCCGTACCGGATGATCCTCGACCGCCGCTGGCGTTCCGATCCGGACGCCTGCCGGGCCGAGGTCGACGAGCTCGGCTACCCGGTCTTCGTCAAGCCGGCCCGGGGCGGCTCGAGCATCGGCATCAGCAAGGTCACGTCGGCGGCGGGGCTGGCCGAGGCCGTGGAGGAGGCCCGGCGCTGGGACCCCAAGGTGATCGTCGAGGCCGCCGCCGGTGTCGGCGCCCGCGAGATCGAGTGCGGCGTGCTGGAGTCGCCGGGGGACCGGCCCGCCGAGGCCAGCGTGGTGGCGGAGATCGTGGTGGAGGGCGACCACGACTTCTACGACTTCGCCGCGAAGTACCTCCCCGAGGAGCAGACCCGTCTCGACGTCCCCGCGAAGCTCGACGACGCGGTGGCCGACGAGGTGCGCCGGCTGTCCGCGGACGCCTTCGAGGCACTGTCCTGCGAAGGACTGGCGCGGGTGGACTTCTTCCTGCTCTCCGACGGGCGGGTGGTCCTCAACGAGATCAACACCATGCCCGGCTTCACACCGACGTCGATGTTCCCGCGCATGTGGGCGGCGTCGGGGGTCTCCTACCCCGACCTCGTGGACCGGCTCCTCCAGCTCGCGCTGAACCGCCGCACCGGCCTGCGCTGAGCCCTCAGACGCAACCTCCGGTCGCGGCCACGTTCTTCCGCACGGCCCTGGAGAGGTCGGCGAGCGTCGTCGCGGGCGGCCAGTACTCCTTCGGCAGGCGCACCTCGACGTACTGCTCCCGATAGACGGTGGTCATCGTCAGGTCGGTGGGCTCCGAGGTGCCGAGCTGCTCCTCGGGGATGAACCAGTCGACGCCGTTGACGGTGGTGCAGGACGAGGTGCGCGTGAAGCCAGCAGGCCGTGGACCGCCGCAGGTCAGCACGATGGGCGGGTCGCCCCACGCCGCGCCCCAGGCGTCGGCAGGCTGCACGGTGCGGGCCTGCTGGTCGGCCACCGCGTCGGGCAGCGCGTCGAGCAGCCGGCGGCAGGGCACCCGGTCCGCGGCGGTGGGCTCCGGTGCGTCGACGGGCACGGCGTCGGAGCCGCAGCTCGCCAGCGCAGCGGCGAGCAGGGCCGCAAGGACGGAGCCCCGGCCTCGGGCAGGGCTCAGATGTGCACCACGGGGCAGGTGAGCGTGCGGGTGATCCCGTCCACGCCCTGGACCCGGGCGACCACGAGCCTGCCCAGCTCGTCGACGTTGCTTGCCTCGGCGCGGACGATCACGTCGTAGGGGCCGGTGACGTCCTCGGCCAGGGTGACGCCCTTGATCTCCGCGATCGCGGCGGCGACCTCGGCCGCCTTGCCGACGTCGGTCTGGATCAAGATGTAGGCCTGGACGACCATGCTGTGCTCCTGTCTTTCGGACCGGACCGCTCAGGGTCGGTGGCCTCTTCCGACGAACCGCGATCAACCTACCGCGTGCCCCGGCCCGCCCGGAACACGGTCGCCCGGATCGGATTGAATGCTGCGCATGACTGCTGCACCCAAGCCCCCGGTTTCCCCCGTCCCTGCTGGTAGCACGGTGGGGGACCTGGGCGAGTTCGGAGTCCTGGACGTGCTCGCCGCCCGCCTGCCGCAGGGCGAGGAGGTGCTGGTGGGGCCCGGCGACGACGCCGCCGAGGTGCGCCTGCCCGGTGATCGGGTCCTGGTGACCACGGACGTGCTCGTCGACGGCCGGCACTTCCGCCGCGACTGGGCCTCGGCCGCCGACATCGGCCACCGAGCGGCCGCGCAGAGCCTGTCGGACGTCAACGCCATGGGCGGGCGGACGGTCGCAGTCACCATCGGCCTGACGACGCCGCCTGACCTCGAGATCGCCTGGCTCGTGGAGTTCTACGACGGGCTCGTGGAGGAGTGCGACGAGGTCGGGGCCTCCGTCGTCGGTGGCGACCTCACCCGCGGCGACACCGTCGTGGTCTCGGTGACCGCCGTCGGGCACTGCCCGGACGGTGCGGTGCTGCGCAGCGGGGCCCGGGCCGGGGACGTGGTCGCCGTCCGTGGCCGGCTGGGCTGGGCGGCGGCCGGTCTCGCGGTCCTGGGCCGCGGCTTTCGTTCCCCTCGCGCGGTCGTGGAGGCGTACCGGCGGCCGGAGGTGCCGTACGGCGCCGGCGCCGAGGCGCTCGCCGCCGGGGCGACCTCGCTCGTCGATGTGTCCGACGGCCTGCTCGCCGACCTGGGGCACGTGGCCCGCGCCAGCGGTGTGGTGGTCGACCTCCTCCGCGAGTCGTTCGTGCTCGACGAGCCGCTGCAGGCGGTCGGGGCGGCGCTCGGCGTCGACCCGGTGAGCTTCGTGCTGACCGGGGGCGACGACCACGCGGTCGCGGCCACGTTCCCCGACGCCTCGCAGGTCCCCGACGGCTGGCTGACCGTCGGCTCGGTGGCCCCCATGGACGACGCCGACGCGGGACCGCGGGTCACGGTCGACGGTGCGGCGTACGAAGGCCCCACGGGGCACCGGCACTTCTGAGACGTGCTCCGGTCCGCTTCACCGGCGGATCGCACGCACCACGTGCGTGCGATCCGCCGGTCAGTGCCGCCCAACCCAGCAGGCGGCCGAGCACGCGCGGGCAGCGCCTTGCCACCCCCTGGCCTGCAGCAGTACGCCGACCTGGCCGGCCGTCCAGCACCCCCGGTCGAAGACCTGCCCGTACGACAACCGGATCGAGTCCTTGCCGTCGACGGCGCTCAGGAGGTCGCGGTCCAGGTCGGTGTCCCGCTGCGTCGTCGTGTCGTGGAAGAGCCGGCCGTCGAGCTCCACCACCAGCCCCACGTGGTACTCGACGTCCCGGTAGATCACTCCCGCACCGACGCGGTCGCGCACCTGGCGCCGAGCCGGCGCCAGCCCGTGACGGCGCTCCACCCGGTTCAGGTAGCCGTGCTCCAGCACGGAGCAGGCTCCTTGGGCAACGTCGTGCAGCACCCCGGACATCCACCGGCGACGGCTGATGCGCTGCCGCCCCTCGAGTGCCGTGAGCAGCCGCGCGGCCGTCGTACGCCGGCCCTGCACGGCACGCGCCAGCTCGCCCAGAGCGGCGAAGTCCGACCTGGCTGAGGCAGCCACGTCGAGGGCAGCCTCCTCGTAGCGGATTCTGGGGGGCCCGAGGTGCCACTGGGTCCGGGCCCGGAGGTGGGGTGTCCGGACGAGCTCGATGCCCGGCCGGTCGACGAGGCGTCGGTCCTCGCTGATCGCCAGCTGAACCGGGCTCGGACGCCGCTGGCTGCCGGGGCCCTCCGCGGCGCGCAGGGCAGAGTCGCGGGCGAGCGCAGCGGGCCACTCGAGGAGCACGCCGGCCCACGCCTGCTGCAGCCACGTCGGCTCACCGGTGTGATCGACGTAGACGCCGGGACGCAGGACGGTCAGCTGTCGGCGCCTCACCCAGCGGTCGATGTCGTGCTGTCGGAGACCCAGCCCGAGGATCTGTTGCCGGGAGACGACACCGGACTGGTCGCGCAGGAGTGGTTGGACGAGCGGATGCACGCTCCGAACGCTCGGGGCGCCACGCCTCCATCGCCACCGTGGACGGGCCCGTTGTGGAGAGGCCCCGGGACGCCTCACCGGTGGATCGCACGTACCAGGTGCGTGCGATCCACCGGTCAGTGCGGGCAGGCGGTGACCGGCGGGAGCGAAAAACGACGAAGCCGCCCACGAGGGGCGGCTCCTGGGTGTGCGTCAGGTCAGCGGGTGACCTTGCCGGCCTTGAGGCAGCCGGTGCACACATTGAGACGCTTCGGCGAACCGTTCACGGTCGCGCGCACCCGCTGGATGTTGGGGTCGAAGCGACGCTTCGTGATCTTGCGGGACCACGGCCGGTTGTTGCCGAAGCCCGGGCCCTTGGCGCAGATGTCGCAGACGGCAGCCACCGTGAACTCCTGGGATTGCTGTGAGGTCAGATCGGGTCCGGTACGACGACCGGACAACCGCGCAAGCGTATCCGATGCCCGACGGGCCACCCAAATCGTGCCCGGACGGCCGTCGCCGTCGGTGACTACCCTGTGCCACAACCAGCGGGAACAGGCGGGCGGGCAGGTGTCGAGGAGGCGGTGACGGTGCAGGAAGGGCGCGACGAGATCGCCGTGCCGCCGCTGCTGCGGTTCTCCGCCCTCGTCGTCGAGGCGATGGCCGACGACCGGGCGGAGATCGACGCGCTCAACGTCTACCCGGTGCCCGACGGCGACACCGGCACGAACCTCTTCCTCACCTTCCAGTCCGCGCACGAGGCGCTCACCAGGGCGGCGGGTGCGGGCCCTGACCTCGACACAGCGGTCTCCGTGTACTGCCGGGGCCTGCTGCTCGGCGCCCGCGGCAACTCGGGGGTGATCATGTCGCAGCTCGTCGGGGCCCTGCTGAGGCGACTGGTGGGCGCGGCGCCGGACGAGAGCGCCTCGGAGGCCTTCGCACGCGGGATGACCGCGGCGACCGAGGCCGCGTACGCCGCCGTCGGCGAGCCGGTCGAGGGCACCATGCTGACCGTGGCCCGGGCGGCCTCCGACGAGGCGACCCGCGTGGTCGACGACGATCCGGCCGTGCCGGTCGACCGGGTGCTGGCAGCGGCCTCCCGGGCAGCGCGCGAGGCACTCGCCCGCACCCCCGAGCAGCTCCCGGTGCTGCGGGACGCCGGCGTCGTTGACGCGGGCGGCAGCGGGCTCTGCGTCGTCCTGGAGGCGGCCGAGTCCGCCTACACCGGGCGCCGCCGCCCCGCGCCGGCCGCCCGGCGGTGGGCGACCGTCCCCGAGGCCGCGGTGCCGGCGGACGACCTGACCGAGGACGGCCCGGCCTACGAGGTCATGTACCTCCTCGACGCCGACGACGACCGCATCCCGCCCCTGCGTGAAGCGCTTCAGCCGCTCGGCGACTCACTCGTCGTGGTCGGCGGCGAGGGGCTGTGGAACGTGCACGTGCACGTCGACGACGTCGGAGCTGCCGTGGAGGCGGGCATCGCCGCCGGCCGCCCGCACCGCATCCGGGTCACCCACTTCGCCGAGCAGGTGCTGCGGCTGCGGCACCAGGCGGCTGCCCGTGCGGCGCACGCACCGGGGGAGCGACGCGGACGACGTGTGGTGACCGTCGCCTTCGGGCCGGGGCTGACGGCGATGCTCGTTGAGGCGGGGGCGGAGGTGCTCGAGGCCACGGTCGACCGGAGGCCCTCCACCGGCGAGCTGCTCGAGGCCATCGTCGGCACCCACGCCGCCGAGGTGATCGTCGTACCCAACGACCGGGACGTGGTCCCGGCGGCCGAGGCGGCGGCGCGGCTTGCCGAGGACGACCACGCTGTCCGGGTGGCCGTGATCCCGACGTCGGCCCAGGTGCAGGGCATCGCGGCCCTGGCGGTGCACGAGCCGTCGCGGCCGTTCGAGGAGGACCTGGTCGAGATGGCCGCCGCCGCCCGGCACGCGCGGTCGGGGGCGGTCACGGTCGCTGCCCGCCGGGCCATCACGACCGCCGGCGTGTGCGAGCCCGGCGACGTGCTGGGCGCGGTGGAGGGCGACTTCGTCGTGGTCGGCGACGACCTCGGGGTCGTCGCGGTCGACGTGGTGGAGCGGTTGCTCGGAGGCGGTGGCGAGCTGGTCACGGTGATCCCCGGAGCCGACGGCGAGGACCTCGCGCAGCGTTGCCTGGATCACCTGGCCGTGGCGCACCCCACCGTCGAGGTGCTGGTGTACGACGGCGGCCAGGCCCGCTACCCGCTCCTGCTGGGGGTGGAGTGATGGCGCAGGTCACCTGGGCCACCCGGCTCCTCACTGTCGTGGGGGCCAAGGCGGCCAAGCCGCTGCTCGAGGAGCTCAGCATCGCGACGGTCGGCGAGCTGCTCGAGCACTACCCCCGGCAGTACCTCGACCTGGGGCAGGTCAGCTCGGTCGACGACCTGGTGGCGGGTGAGCTGGTCACCCTGGTGGCGAAGGTGGTGGGCTCGACGATCCACACCTACCAGGACAAGCGCACCAGGCGCACGGCGTACCGCGTGGAGGTCGAGGGCAGGCTCGGTGGCGGCGAGATCTGGATGACGTTCTTCGAGCGGCACGCCAACGCCGCCAAGTGGCGGGCGCACGACCAGCTCGCCACGGGCAAGCTCGTGGCCCTCTCCGGGGAGTTCAAGCAGAACACCTTCAAGCGGAACCGATGGGAGCTGGTCCACCCGCAGGTCTCGGACCCCTCGGAGGACCCGACCGACCTGCTCCCCGTCTACGCGGCCACCAAGAAGCTCCCCTCGGACCAGATCCGCCGCAACGTCCGCATCGCGCTCGACGTGGTGACCGATCTCGCGGACGTGCTTCCCGCGGGCATCCGGGACAGACACGGGCTCATCGAGGTCGAGCCGGCCCTCCGGTGGATCCACCGGCCGCAGGACCGGCGTCAGCTGGGGGCTGCGAGGAAGCGGCTGAAGTTCGACGAGGCGTTCGTCGCGCAGGTGGCGCTCGCGCAGCGGCGCCACGAGCAGCGTCAGGTGCGCGGTGAGCCCCGGCTGGGACGCGCCGGGGGCATCTTCGACGCGTTCGACGCGCGGATGCCGTTCGAGCTGACGCGGGGGCAGCGGCAGGTGGAGGAGGAGATCGTCGGCGACCTGGCGCACCCGCACCCGATGCACCGGCTGCTCCAGGGCGAGGTGGGCTCCGGCAAGACCGTCCTCGCCCTGCGGGCGATGCTGCGTGTGGTCGACTCCGGAGGACAGGCCGCGCTGCTGGCGCCCACCGAGGTACTCGCCCAGCAGCACCACCGCTCCATCACCCGGATGCTCGGTGATCTCGCGGAGGCCGGCCGGCTGGGCGCCGCCGACGAGGCCACCCGCGTCGTCCTGCTCACCGGGTCGATGTCCGCGACCGCGCGCCGCGAGCCGCTGCTGGACGCCGCGTCGGGCACGGCGGGCATCGTCATCGGCACCCATGCGCTGCTGGAGGAGATGGTGCAGTTCGCCGATCTCGGGCTGGTCGTCGTCGACGAGCAGCACCGCTTCGGAGTCGAGCAGCGGGCGGCGCTCAAGGCCAAGACCGGGGCGATGCCACCCCACGAGCTGGTGATGACGGCGACCCCGATCCCGCGCACGGTGGCGATGACGGTGTTCGGCGACGTGGACACCTCGTCGCTCACCGAGCTCCCGGCCGGGCGGAGCCCGATCCAGACCACGGTCGTGCCGCTGCGGGACCAGCCGGCCTGGTTCGACCGCATCTGGGCGCGGGTGCGCGAGGAGGTCGACCGCGGTCACCAGGTGTACGTCGTGTGTCCCCGCATCGCGCTCTCCGACACCGAGAAGGCCGCGGAGTCGGGGGAGGAGCTCGAGGACGTCGACGAGGTCGAGGAGCAGGACGACAGGACCCCGCTCGCGGCGGTCGAGCAGGTCGCGCCCATGCTCGCCGAGGGGGCCCTCTCCGGGCTCCGGCTGGCGGCGCTGCACGGGAGGATGGTGCCGGAGGAGAAGGACGGGGTGATGCAGTCGTTCGCGGCCGGGGAGATCGACGTGTTGGTCTCGACCACGGTCATCGAGGTCGGCGTGGACGTCGGCAACGCGACGATGATGGTGCTGCTCGACGCCGAGCGGTTCGGGATCTCGCAGCTCCACCAGCTCCGTGGCCGGGTCGGCCGGGGCGGCCACCCGGGCCTGTGCCTGCTGGTGACGACCGCGCCGCCGGGCTCGAGCTCCAGGGCACGGCTGGACGCCGTCGCCTCGACGACTGACGGCTTCAAGCTGGCCGAGCTCGACCTGGAGCTCCGCCGCGAGGGTGACGTGCTCGGGACCGCCCAGTCGGGCACCAAGAGCACGCTGCGGGTCCTGTCGGTCGTGCGGGACGTCGACGTGATCGAGGAGGCCCGCACTGCGGCGATCGACCTGGTGGAGCGCGAACCCGACCTCGCGGGGGACCCTGCACTGCGGGCGGCGGTCGACGGGCTCCGCAGCCGAGCAGACACCGACTTCCTGGACAAGGCGTGACGCGGATCATCGCCGGCGCCGCCCGCGGCCGGCGGCTCAGGACACCACGGGGAGATCTCACCCGCCCGACCTCCGACCGGGTCCGCGAGGCGCTGTTCTCCGCCGTGGAGTCCGCCCTCGGCTCGCTGCGGGGCGTGCGGTTCCTCGACCTGTACGCCGGCTCGGGGGCGGTCGGCCTGGAGGCGGTCTCCCGGGGTGCTGAGGTGGCCACCCTCGTGGAGCACGACCGCAGGACGGCGGCGCTGATCCGCGACAACGCCCGCACCGTCGGTCTCCCGGGTGCGGAGGTGGTGACGTCGACGGTCGCCCGCCACCTGGCCGGCCGGGCGGGGACGCCGTACGACGTGGTGTTCCTGGACCCGCCGTACTCCCTGGGTGGGGAGGCGGTCGCGGCCGACCTGCGGGCCCTCGGCGCGCACGGCTGGCTGGTGCCCGACGCGCTCGTGGTCGTGGAACGGTCCAGCCGGGAGCCGCTCGCGGGCTGGCCGGACGGGTACGAGGCCGAGCGGGAGCGCCGCTACGGCGAGACCACGCTGTCCACCGGCACGTGGCCCGGACCGTCGGAGTCGCTTTGGTACGGTCGCGAGCATGCGGCCACCGCCCCCGATGCGCCGGCCGACGAGCCCCCGACGAGGAGGTCTGAGGTGCGCCGAGCCGCCTGTCCGGGGTCGTTCGACCCGGTGACGAACGGTCACATCGACATCATCAGCCGGGCGGCTGCCCTGTTCGACGAGGTCGTCGTGGCCGTGGGCGTCAACAAGTCGAAGAACCGCCTGTTCTCCGCGGAGGAGCGGATCGAGATGCTCACCGAGGCGGTGCGGCCCTACGACAACGTGGTCGTCGACAGCTTCCAGGGACTGCTCACCGACTTCTGCCAGGAGCGCGGCGTCGTGGCGATCGTCAAGGGGCTCCGGGCGGTGAGCGACTTCGACTACGAGCTGCAGATGGCCCAGATGAACTCCAGCCTCGCGCCGATCGAGACGGTGTTCGTCCCCACGAGCCCGGAGTACTCCTTCCTCGCCTCGAGCCTGGTCAAGGAGGTGGCCGCGTTCGGTGGCGACGTCGCCAAGCTGGTGCCACCCCATGTGCTGGACCGGCTGACCACCCGCCTCGAGGAGCGCAGGTGAGCCTGCAGGAGCGCATCGCCGAGATCCGCCGGGTGGTCGAGGATGCGCGGTCCATGCCGATGTCGGCGTCGGCGGTCGTCAACCGCGCCGAGATGCTCGCCCTGCTCGACGACCTGAGCGAGACCGCGCGGACCGAGCTGGCGGAGGCGGCGCACGTGGTCTCGGCCAAGGACGAGGTGGTCGGTGCGGGGCAGGCCCGGGTGGACGAGCTCCTGGCCCAGGCCCGCGACGAGCAGCAGCGGCTGGCGTCCGACACCGAGGTGCAGCAGCGGGCCCGCCAGCAGGCGGACGAGCTGCTGTCGGCGGCGCAGCAGGAGGCCGAGGCGCGGCGCAAGGAGGCCGACGACTACGTCGACGCCAAGCTCGCCGGCTTCGAGGTCGCCCTCGAGCGGTCCCTGGAGACGGTGCGCCGGGGACGCGAAAGGCTGGCCGGAGCCCCGGGGTCTTTCGACCTGGGGTCGGACGACGTGCGGCTGCCCGAGCACCTCGAGGGCTGAGGGGAGGCTGGGTGGTCGCCGACATTTTGGCCCTCGACGGGACCGACCGGTAGGCTGTCTCACGGTCCTCGTGTCGACTTGGCGGGTAGTCCGGTCGGGATGGGGATCGTGATCTGTACGCCGACGACGAAAGTGGTCCCGTGCGTCTCGACCCGAGAGCGCCGCTCGTGCTCGACACCCGCGAGCTCGGCCGCCGCCCGGGGTCGGAGCGCAAGGTCTCACTGACGGCGCCGGCCCCTGCAGATCTCGGGATCGAGGTCCTGCACGTCCCCGAGGGTTCGCCCGTCGAGTTCGACATCCGGCTCGAGGCGGTCGTCGAGGGCGTGCTCGTCACCGGCACCGCCGAGGCGGAGCTGGCCGGCGAGTGCGTACGGTGCCTGGAGGAGATCCGCAGTGGCATCACGGCGGACTTCCAGGAGCTCTTCGTCTACGACGACGACGGGCCGGACGCGGAGGACGACGAGACCAGCCGGTTGGAGGGAGACCTGGTCGACCTCGAGCCGTTGCTGCGGGACGCGGTGGTGCTCGCACTGCCGTTCCAGCCGCTGTGTCAAGAAGACTGTCCGGGCTTGTGCGCCGAGTGCGGAGCGAGACTGGCAGACGACCCGGACCACGGGCACGAGGCGGCGGTCGACCCGCGGTGGGCGGCCCTGCAGCAGCTCACCCGGCAGGACCCCGAGTAGCACCAGCCCCAGCACCAGCCCAGCACGATCGCCAGCACGACCCCCGAACCACCGGCCGCCCCGCGGCCCGACAGAGGAGTGAGACAAGTGGCTGTCCCGAAGCGGAAGACGTCGCGGAGCAACACCCGTCACCGCCGTTCGCAGTGGAAGGCCGCTGCGCCGTCCCTCGTCACCTGTGCGAACCCGGCCTGCGGCTCGAAGCACCTCCCGCACCGGGCTTGCCCGCAGTGCGGGGAGTACGGCTCCCGCGCGAAGCGTCGGCCGGTCCTCTGAGCGACGGCTCGCTGACAGCGATCCACGAGCAGCAGCCGTGAGCGAGGAGCTCGTCGAGGCCGACTACGCCGACCTCCGGGAGGCCCTGGGGGACCCGGTCCTGGACGCGGCGTTGCTCGAGCGCGCCCTGACGCACCGGTCGTTCGCCTACGAGAACGGCGGTCTGCCCACCAACGAGCGGCTCGAGTTCCTCGGTGACTCGGTCCTCGGCGTCATCGTCACCGAGACGCTGTACCGCAGTCACCCCGAGCTCTCCGAGGGACGGCTCGCGAAGCTCCGTGCTGCCGTGGTGAATGCCCGCGCCCTCGCGGAGGTCGCCCAGACCATCGGTCTCGGCACGCACGTGAAGCTCGGCCGCGGCGAGGAGATCACCGGCGGCCGCGCCAAGGCCTCGATCCTCTCCGACACTGTCGAGGCGGTGATCGGCGCGGTCTACCTCAGCGGCGGTTTCGAGGTCGCCGGCGAGGTCATCCACCGGCTGTTCGACCCGCTCATGGCCCAGGCCGCCGGGCTGGGGGCGGGGCTCGACTGGAAGACCAGCCTCCAGGAGCTGTGCGCCGAGCACTCCCTGGGAGTGCCCGAGTACGTCATCGAGGACGACGGGCCCGACCATGCCAAGACCTTCACCGCGCAGGTCCGGGTCAGCGAGAAGCTGTACGGCCGTGGTGAGGGCCGGTCGAAGAAGGAGGCCGAGCAGCAGGCCGCCGAGACCGCCTACCGGGAGCTCGTGGTCGCGTTCGGCGGGGGCTTCCCGGTCCCCGACGAAGCGCTCTGACCGGTCCGGGAGGCTCCAGCGGTGCCCGAGCTTCCTGAGGTCGAGGTCGTCCGGCGCGGGGTTGCCGAGCACGTGGTCGGCCGGCGCCTCACCTCGGTCGAGGTCCTCCATCCCCGTCCGGTGCGCCGGCACCTGCCGGGGCCCGAGCACTTCGCCGCCACGCTGGCCGGTCGCCAGGTCGTCGGCGCCTGCCGACGCGGCAAGTACCTCTGGCTGCCGCTCGACAGCGGGGATGCCGTCCTCGGCCATCTCGGGATGAGCGGTCAGCTGCTGGTGCAGCCGGCGGCCGCCGTACCGGAGAAGCACCTGCGGGTGCGGTTCGGACTCGACGACGGCGCCAGCGAGCTGCGCTTCGTGGACCAGCGGATGTTCGGTGGGCTCCTGATCTCCTCCGGCGGAGCCGAGCTGCCGGCGGAGATCGCGCACATCGCCCGCGACCCTCTCGACCCGGGCTTCGACGTGGAGGACGTCGTACGCCGCGTGCGTCGGCGAGCTTCGGGCATCAAGCGCATCCTGCTGGACCAGACGGTGGTGTCCGGGGTCGGCAACATCTACGCCGACGAGGCGCTGTGGCGCGCCCGCCTGCATGGCGACCGGTCGGGGATGCGCCTGACCCCACGCCAGGTGCGCGAGCTGATGGGCTTCGTGCGCGAGGTCATGGAGGAGGCGCTGGTGCAGGGCGGCACGTCCTTCGACGCGCTCTACGTCAACGTCAACGGGCAGAGCGGCTACTTCGACCGGTCGCTGGAGGTGTACGGGCAGGAGGGGAACCCGTGCTCGCGGTGCGGCGCCCCCGTCGTCCGGGTGCCGTTCATGAACCGCTCGTCGTACTTCTGCCCGCGCTGTCAGCCCAGGCCCCGGCGCACGTCTGGACGGGTGCCTGAGCGGGCGTCTGGTCGGGCGTCTGGACGGGAGTTGGACCGGGATTGACCGCCTTGCTGACGCGTGCGATCCTGAAATGCGACCACTCCTCACATAGCGGCTGTTCGAAGCCGCAACGGAAGTGCGTCCTGATCACTCAACCGGAGGACACACCCATGGCGAAGGCCCTCGTCGGCTACATGAACACCACCGACCCCCGGGTCGTAGCGCATCTGGTCTCGGAGAACCGCCGCCTGCGGCAGCGGGTCGCCGACCTCGAGGCACACGTCCTGCGCCTGCAGGCCCAGAACGACGCCCTGGCCGCGACGGTCTCCGAGGACCTGCTGACGGTCCCCGACCAGATGCAGCCCGCCTGACCGACCCCCCCACCAGCCCGTCTCGTCCTTGCGGACGGACGGGCTTCGTCGTTTTCAGGATCTCGGACCGGGGACGGACGTCCGCCCCGGGACGCCGAAGGGGCGGCCCCGCAGTGCGGGACCGCCCCTGTCGTGGGTGCCGGTCAGCTCACCGACGTGATGCGGTCGGTCGGACCCGGGGTGTACGGGTCGTGGGCCGCGAGGTAGTCGGCGAACGCGTCGATGTCGAGACCGCCGTAGTACTGGTCGGTGCCCAGGGTGAAGGCAGCGAACCCGTCGCCTCCGCCCACCAGGAAGTTGTTGGTCACCACCCGGTAGCTGGCCGCCGGGTCGAGCGCCGTGTCGGTCACGCCGTCAGTGTCGGTGTCCACCATGACCGAGCCGGCCACGAGGGCGTCGGTGCCTGTCTCCGCGGCCGCGGCCTTGTCGTAGGTGTACGTGATGCCGGCCACCTGCAGGACCTTCCACTTGGTCGCGTCCGTGCTCTCGTTCTTGTCGTTCCACTGCTGGTTGAGCAGGTCGAGGATGTCCTCGCCGGTCATCGTCAGCGAGACGAGGTAGTTGTTGAACGGCTGCACGGAGAACGCCGTACCGAACGTCACGGCCTTGGCGTCGTTCTCGGTCAGGTCGGCCCGGATGCCGCCCGGGTTCATGAACGCGATCGTGGGGACCTGCCCGCCCGTCACCGTGGAGTCGTCGGCCAGTTGGGCGTATGCCGGTATCGCTCCCTGACATGCCGCCCTGCCTGCGCGGGTCCGACGGGCCGCGACGGTAGGGTGGCGGCGCTGACGTGCTGGCTTCCCCCAGCAGGGGCACGACAGTGAGACCGTCTGCGGGAGACCGTGAGGAGCCCACGTGTACCTGAAGAGCCTGACCCTCCGGGGGTTCAAGTCCTTCGCCTCCGCCACGACGCTCCAGCTCGAGCCCGGCATCACCTGCATCGTCGGGCCCCAACGGCTCCGGGAAGTCGAACGTCGTCGACGCGCTGGCCTGGGTGATGGGCGAGCAGGGGGCCAAGTCGCTGCGCGGCGGCAAGATGGAGGACGTCATCTTCGCCGGCACGTCCGGCCGCCCGCCGCTCGGGCGGGCCGAGGTGGCGCTCACCATCGACAACAGTGACGGCGCGCTGCCGATCGACTTCGCCGAGGTGACGATCAGCCGGACGATGTTCCGCAACGGCGGCTCCGAGTACGCCATCAACGGGCAGTCCTGCCGGCTGCTCGACGTGCAGGAGCTGCTGTCCGACTCGGGCATCGGCCGGGAGATGCACGTCATCGTCGGCCAGGGGCAGCTCGACTCGATCCTCCACGCCACTCCCGAGGACCGCCGCGGGTTCATCGAGGAGGCCGCCGGCGTCCTCAAGCACCGCAAGCGCAAGGAGAAGGCGCTCCGCAAGCTCGAGTCCACCGAGGGCAACCTCACCCGGCTCGGCGACCTGCTCAGCGAGATCCGCCGCCAGCTCAAGCCGCTCGGCAGGCAGGCGGAGGTGGCCCGGCGGGCGTCGGTCATCCAGGCGGACGTGCGCGACGCGAAGGCGCGGCTGCTGGCCGACGAGCTCGTCACGGTGCGGACGGCGCTGGAGCAGGAGCTCGCCGACGAGAGCCTGCTGCTCGAGCGGCGCACCGAGGTCGAGGCCGCCATCGCCTCGGCCCGCAGCGTCGAGGCCGAGCTCGAGGCGGCCCTGCGCGAGGACCTCCCGACCCTGGCGCGGGCCCAGGAGACCTGGTTCGGTCTCTCCGGGCTGCGCGACCGGCTGCGGGGGACGGCCGGGCTCGCCCAGGAGCGGGTCCGCAACGCAGCCGCCGAGCCCGAGGTGCCCTCCGGCCGCGACCCCGACGAGCTGCTGGCCCAGGCCGAGCAGGTCCGCGCGCAGGAGCGCGCGATCGACACCGAGGTCGAGCGGGACCGGGGCGCCCTGGAGGCCGCCCTCACCGCCCGCCAGACGGCGGAGCAGGCGCACACCGAGGAGGAGCGCCGGGTGGCCGCCCTCGAGCGCGCCGCCGCGGACCGGCGCGAGGGGCTCGCCCGGCTGCAGGGCCAGGTGAACGCCAAGCGCAGCAAGGTGGCCGCAGCCGAGGACGAGCTGGGGCGTCTGGAGCTGGCCCGCGAGGAGACCCAGGCGAGGATCGAGCGTGCGGAGCGCAGCTTCACCGCGCTGGAGACCAGGATCGCCGGTCTGGACGCCGGCGAGGAGGGGCTGGACGCCGAGCACGAGGCAGCCGCCGGAGGCCTGCACGACATCGAGGAACGGCTGGCCAAGGCACGGGAGGAGACGCAGGTCGCCGACCGTGAGAAGAGCGCCCTGACCGCGCGACGGGAGGCGCTGGAGCTGGGGCTCAACCGCAAGGACGGTGCCGGGGCACTGCTGGCGGCCACGGAGCCGGTCTCCGGGCTGCTGGGGTCGGTCGCCGCGCTCCTGACCGTCCGCGGCGGCTACGAGACGGCTGTCGCGGCCGCGCTCGGCAGCAGCCGCCGACGCGGTCGCGGTCGACCGGGTCGAGTCGGCCCTGGAAGCCATCACCCGCCTCCGCGACGACGACCTGGGCCGTGCCGGCGTGCTGCTCGGCGGGGCCCCGATGACCGCGGTGGACTGGCCCGCGCTGCCCCCCGGTGCCGGGTACGCCGTCGACGTCGTCGAGTGCCCCGAGCAGCTGCGCGCCGGACTGTGCCGGCTGCTGGACCGGGTGGCGGTGGTCGACGACCTCGAGCAGGCGAGCGACCTCGTTGCCGCGCTTCCGGAGGTCACCGCGGTGACCCGGCACGGTGACCTGCTCGGCAGCCACTTCGCCGCGGGCGGCTCCGCCTCGGTGCCGAGCCTGCTGGAGGTGCAGGCGGCCGTCGACGAGGCGACCGAGCAGCTGGCCGAGGTCACCCACCGTTCCGAGCGGCTGGCCTTCGAGCTCACCAGGCTGGAGCAGGAGCGTCACGAGGCGCAGCGGCAGGTCGACGTGACGCTGGCCCGGCTCCACGAGTCGGACGCGCACCTGGCCGCGATCGCCGAGGAGCTGGCGCAGTACGGCTCGCAGGCGCGCTCGGCCAAGGGCGAGGTCGAGCGCCTCGCCAAGGCGATGGCCGGCGTCGAGGAGGCCCGGGCCGCCGACGTCGAGGGCCTGGCCGAGCTGGAGCAGCGCCTCCTGGCTGCAGAGCAGCACGACGACGAGGTCCCCGCCGTGGACGACCGCGAGCGGCTCGCCGAGGCGGCGCGGGCAGCGCGCGCCGCGGAGACGGAGGCACGGCTCGCCCTGCGCACCGCCGAGGAGCGAGCCCGGGCGCTGGCCGGCCGTGCCGACGCCCTGGTGCGGGCCGCGGAGCAGGAGCGCGAGGCGCGGGCCCGAGCCCTCGCACACCGGGAGCGGGTCCGGCGCGAAGGCCGGGTCGCCGAGGCCGTGGTCCGGGGTGTCGCGGTGGTGCTGGAGCGCCTGGAGCTGTCGGTCGGCGAGGCGGCCGCGGCCCGGGAGGCCGTGGAGGCCGCCCGGCGTACTCGCGAGGAGGAGCTGCTCGCGGTCCGCGCACGGCTGCGCGACCTCGACAAGGAGCTCGCCGAGCTGGTGAGCAGCGTGCACCGCGACGAGCTCGCCCGCGCCCAGCAGCGGATGCGGCTGGAGCAGCTCGAGGAGCGTGCCATGGACGAGCTGGGCCTCGACCTCGACACGCTCGTCACCGACTTCGGCCCCGACCGGCCGGTGCCCGTCCTCCTCCCCGGCGACGACGGGGTGCCGCAGGAGGCCGAGCCGGTGCCGTTCGTGCGCGAGGAGCAGCAGAAGCGGTTGCGCTCCGCCGAGCGCGCCCTCGCGCAGCTCGGCAAGGTCAACCCGCTGGCGCTGGAGGAGTTCTCCGCCCTCGAGGAGCGGCACAAGTTCCTGACCGAGCAGCTCGAGGACCTGCGGCGCACCCGCAAGGACCTGCTCGACATCGTCAAGGAGGTCGACGAGCGGGTCGAGCAGGTGTTCACCGAGGCCTGGGAGGACGTCCGGACCGCCTTCGACCACGTCTTCAAGCGACTCTTCCCCGGCGGTGAGGGGCGCCTGGTCCTCACCGACCCCGGCAACATGCTCGGCACCGGCGTGGAGGTGGAGGCCCGTCCGCCGGGCAAGAAGGTCAAGCGGCTGTCACTGCTGTCCGGCGGCGAGCGCTCGCTGGTGGCAGTGGCCTTCCTGGTGTCGCTGTTCAAGGCGCGCCCGTCGCCGTTCTACATCCTCGACGAGGTGGAGGCCGCCCTCGACGACACCAACCTCGGGCGGCTCCTGGAGATCTACGAGGAGCTCCGGGAGAACAGCCAGCTGCTCGTGATCACCCACCAGAAGCGCACCATGGAGATCGGCGACGCGCTCTACGGCGTCACCATGCGCGGCGACGGCGTGTCCGCGGTGATCAGCCAGCGCCTGCGGGACGAGAGGTCCGCCTAGCCGATGGCGGAGCGCACCCGCCCCACCCGACGCGACTACGTCGCCTGGCGTACGGCGACCACCCGCTGGGCCGACGACGACGTCTACGGGCACATGAACAACGCCGCCTACTTCGAGCTGATCGACACCGCGGTCAACGCCCACCTGGTCGAGTCCGGCGTGGACGTCCGCTCCTTGCCGGCGATCGGCATCGTGGCGGAGGTCTCCTGCCGCTACTTCGAGGAGATGGGGTTCCCGGCGCCGATCGACATCGGCCTGGTGACCGAGCGCGTCGGCAGCTCCTCGATCGTCTACCGGATCGGTCTCTTCCAGGGTGGGCCTGCGGAGGACCAGCCGGCGAACGCCGAGGGCCGGTTCGTGCACGTCTACGTCGACAACACCGTCGCCGGGGGCAGGCGTCCGGTGGTGGACATCCCCGCCGAGGTCCGCGCGGTCGTCGAGCGGCTGGCCCCGGGCGCCGGGTGAGTCCGGTCACGCCTCGGGCGCCGGCACGCGTTTGAGCGTTCGTCGCGGTGGGATCCTGGAAACGGGCCCGTCCCGGGCCCGTTCGTCCATCCTCGGGAGTCGGTTCCAATGCTCTGGGTGCTGCTGACCATGCTCTTCATCCTCGTCCTGGCCGGCGTCGTGGCCGGCTACGCAGCGTTCACCCACCGCGGCGAGGACATGCCCGCGGTGCCGTGGGTGGGAGACGCGCTGGAGCGTGCCGTCACGGCGGTGCCCACGCTCCCCGGCGACCAGCCGCAGCGCCGGCGGTGACTGCGGTCGACCCCTGGAGCGCCTTGAGACGTCTGGTTGGATGACCGGCGTGGGTGACTTCCTCTATCTGATCATCGCGATCGCCATCGTCCTGGTGGCGCTCGTCGCGGGGCTCGTCGGTGCAGGCCTGCGCCGCGGTCGCAGCCGCCTGGACCGGTCCGGCGGCGCGGGCACGATCGCACCGCCCCGGCCACCGGAGTCCGAGGAGCAGTCGCCGACCACCACGCTCGAGCCCGGTCCCGAGTCCGCGGTCGAGGCGCCCCCGGAGCCGGTCGCCCCCACCCTCGAGCGTCCGGAGGGCACGGCGAGCCGCCTGGTGCGGCTGCGCCAGCGGCTCTCCCGCTCGCAAGGCGCGCTGGGCCGCGGCCTGCTGGCGCTGCTCTCCCGCGACCGCCTCGACGAGGACACCTGGGAGGAGATCGAGGACACCCTGCTCACTGCGGACGTCGGCGTCGGTCCCACCCAGGAGCTGGTGGAGCGGCTCCGCACCCGGCTCCGGGTGGAGGGTGGCGCGGCGCCGGTGCGGGACGTGCTCCGCGAGGAGCTCCTCACGCTCGTCGACCCCACGCTCGACCGGTCCCTGGCGGTGCAGCGCGCCGACGGCCTGCCGGCCGTGGTGCTCATGGTCGGCGTCAACGGCACCGGCAAGACCACGACCGTCGGCAAGCTCGCCCGGGTCCTGGTCGCCGAGGACAAGCAGGTCGTGCTGGGCGCCGCAGACACGTTCCGCGCCGCCGCCTCCGAGCAGCTGACCACGTGGGGCGAGCGGGTCGGCGTCCCCACCGTCCGCGGACCCGAGGGCTCCGACCCCGCCAGCGTCGCGTTCGAGGCGACCCGCACGGCGATGGAGCAGGAGGCCGACGTCGTGGTCATCGACACGGCGGGACGGCTGCAGAACAAGGCCGGGCTCATGGACGAGCTCGGCAAGGTCAAGCGCGTCGTGGAGAAGCAGGCGCCGGTCAGCGAGGTGCTGCTGGTCCTCGACGCCACCACCGGCCAGAACGGGATGATCCAGGCCCGGGTGTTCTCCGAGGTCGTCAACGTGACCGGCATCGTGCTCACCAAGCTCGACGGTTCCGCGAAGGGCGGCATCGTGGTCGCCGTACAACGGGAGCTGAAGGTGCCGGTGAAGCTCGTGGGCCTGGGAGAGGGCGCCGACGACCTGGCGCCGTTCGACCCGGAGGCGTTCGTGGACGCGCTCCTGGGCGCCGACGCCTGAGCTCGTCGCGCGAGCCGCGTTAACCGCGTCGAAACACTCCGCGCGGAAGCGTCACGCCGGCGCAACACCTGGCGTCGCGGGCTGAAACCTGGCGCGACCACGCTGTGGGCACTCGGAGAGGTCCACGGCGGGACAGCGTCGTGCTGCCGTGGGTCTCTTCCTCGTTCCGCCGGTCGGTGAGCCGACCGTGACCAGGAGGTCCCATGGACGGCTACTACGCCTGGATGCTCGTCTCGTCCTCGCTCGTGCTGATGATGACCACGCCAGCGCTGGCCCTGTTCTACGGCGGCATGAGCCGCTCCAAGTCGGTGCTCAACATGATGATGATGTCGTTCAGCGCCATGGGCGTCGTCGGGATCGTCTACGCGTTGTGGGGATGGTCGATGTCCTACAGCAGCGGCATCCCCAACGCCGACGGCAACACCGGCTTCGAGTTCGCGAAGCTGTTCGCCAACCCGTTCAACCAGTTCGGGCTGAGCAACACCGACCCGCACAACTACGTCTTCGTCGCGTTCCAGATGACCTTCGCCGTCATCACCGCGGCGCTGATCAGCGGCGCGATCGCCGACCGGGTCAAGTTCTCGTCCTGGCTGGTGTTCCTGCCGATCTGGATCACGCTCTCGTACTTCCCACTCGCCCACATGGTGTGGGGCGGCGGTTTCCTCAGCGGCGTCGAGAACGGCCTCGCCGACCTGCTGTTCAGTGGTGACGGCGGCGCGGCAGTCGCACCCATCGACTACGCCGGCGGGACCGTGGTGCACATCAACGCGGGCGTGGCCGGGCTGGTGCTGGCGCTGCTCATCGGGGTGCGGAAGGGCTTCGGCAAGGAGCCGATGAAGCCGCACAACCTGACCCTGACGATGATCGGCGCCGGCCTGCTGTGGTTCGGCTGGTTCGGCTTCAACGTCGGCTCGATCGTCTTCACCGGTGCCGACGAGGTCGCGAACACCGACCAGTTCATGACCGAGACCGGTCTGGTCTGGATCAACACCACGCTGGCGACCTGCGCGGCGATGGTCGGCTGGCTGGTCGTGGAGAAGATCCGCGACGGCAAGGGCACCTCGCTCGGCGCGGCGTCCGGCGTCGTCGCCGGGCTGGTCGCGATCACCCCGGCCTGCGGCTCCCTGTCGCCGGTCGGCTCCATGGGGCTCGGCGTCATCGCCGGCGCGCTGTGCGCGCTCGCCGTCGGCCTGAAGTACCGCTTCGGCTACGACGACTCGCTCGACGTCGTCGGCGTCCACCTCGTCGGTGGCCTCGTCGGCACCGTGGGCATCGGGTTCTTCGCCACCTCCGGCGGCCTGCTGTACGGCGACGGGGTGAAGCAGCTGGTCGTGCAGGTCGTCGTGGCCCTGTTCGCGATGCTCTGGTCGGGGCTCGCGACACTCCTCATCGGCCTGGCGATCAAGGCGGTCATGGGCTGGCGCATCAGCGAGGAGGACGAGGTCGAGGGCATCGACTTCACCGAGCACGGCGAGTCGGCGTACGACCTCACCGCGCGCGGTGGCGGCAGCGTCCTCAACAAGCAGGGCGTGCTCGCCGGGGTCGGCGCCGGGCCGTCGGGGCCGGGCTCGCACGCCGCGTCCCCGGCCACTCCGACCGGCTCGACCGCATCCACCAAGGAAGGAACGCTCGCATGAAGCTCGTGACCGCGGTGATCAAGCCGCACAAGTGGGAGGACGTCCGCGTCGCGCTCGAGTCGTTCGGGGTCACCGGGATGACGGTCAGCGAGGTGAGCGGTTACGGCCGGCAGAAGGGCCACACCGAGGTCTACCGCGGTGCGGAGTACGACATCGCCCTGGTGCCCAAGGTCCGCGTCGAGATCGTCGTCGACGACGTCGACGTCGAGGAGGTGGTCGGCGTCGTGGTCAAGTCGGCGGCCACCGGGCGGATCGGTGACGGCAAGGTGTGGGTCAGTCCCGTCGAGACGATCGTCCGGGTCCGCACCGGAGACCGTGACGAGGCAGCGGTCTGACCCACCAGGTCTCAGCATGGACGGCGTCCGGGTCCGCACGGCGGGCTCGGACGCCGTCGGTGAGCAGGTTCACGCGGCCGTAACAGGCCGGGAGCGGTTCCGAAACAGCGGCGAAACATGGGTCGTCGATGGTGTGCCAGGTTCGGACCACCACCCACGGAGGAAGACCGTGAACGCTGCCGCCCACGCCGGCGACACCGCCTGGCTGCTCGCCGCGTCCGCTCTCGTGCTGCTGATGGCCCCCGGCCTGGCGCTGTTCTACGGCGGCATGGTGCGCAGCAAGAGCGTGCTCAACATGATGATGATGGTGTTCGGCGCCCTCGCGGTCTCGGCGGTTGCCTGGGTCCTGGTCGGCTACTCGGTGGCCTTCGGTGACGACCTCGGTCTGGGACTCGCAGGCGACCCGACGCAGTACCTCTCCCTCGCCGGGATGCTCGACGGCGCCACGGTCGGCACCGTGCCCGCACCGCTGTTCGCGGTGTTCCAGGGGCTGTTCGGCGTCATCACCGTGGCGCTGGTGGCCGGCGCGATCGCCGACCGCACCCGGTTCGGGACGTGGCTGGTCTTCAGCGCCGTGTGGACGGTGCTCGTCTACGCGCCGGTCGCGCACTGGATCTTCGACGTCAGCGGCGACGGCCACGAGGGCGGGTGGATGGTGAACGGCCTGGGTGCCCTCGACTTCGCCGGCGGCACCGCGGTCGAGATCAACTCCGGCGCTGCGGGGCTGGCCGTCGCGCTCGTCCTGGGGCCGCGGCTGGGGTTCGGCCGCGACCCGATGAAGCCGCACAACCTGACGCTGGTGATGCTCGGCGCCGGCCTGCTGTGGTTCGGGTGGTTCGGCTTCAACGCCGGCTCGGCCCTGGGGGCGAACGCCACGGCAGCGGTCGTCTTCGTCAACACGCTGATGGCCGGCTGCACGGGGCTGCTGGCGTGGCTGCTGGTGGAGCGGTTCCGCGACGGACACGCCACCTCCTTCGGCGGCGCCTCCGGCGTGGTGGCCGGTCTGGTCGCGATCACCCCGTCGTGCGGGGCGGTGACCCCGCTCGGGGCCATGGTCGTCGGCGCGCTGGCCGGCGTCGTGTGCGCGCTCGCGGTCGGCCTGAAGTACCGCTTCCGCTACGACGACTCGCTCGACGTCGTGGGCGTGCACCTCGTCGGCGGCATCGTCGGCACGCTGGTCATCGGCTTCCTCGCCAGCGGTGCCGCGCCCCAGGCCGTGGACGGTCTGCTGTACGGCGGCGGGGCCGGCCAGCTGCTCCGCCAGTCCGTCGCCGTCGTCGCCACACTGGCCTACTCGTTCCTCGCCACCGCGGTCATCGCCGTGGTGCTGCAGCGCACCCTCGGGTTCCGCATCGATCCCGAGCACGAGTCGACCGGTCTCGACCTCGTGCTGCACGCGGAGACGGCGTACGACCTGCACGTCGCCACCGCCGGCGCGCGGCCTCATTTCGGCGGACACTGACCCGCAGCACGCCCCCCGACCCACGAGCCCGGGACGCTCCCGGCCAGGAAGGATGAGCACCATGAAGCTGGTGACCGCGGTGATCAAGCCGCACAAGTGGGAGGACGTCCGGGTGGCCCTCGAGGCCGTCGGCGTCACCGGCATGACGGTGTGCGAGGTGAGCGGCTACGGCCGGCAGAAGGGGCACACCGAGGTCTACCGCGGCGCGGAGTACGACATCTCGCTGGTGCCCAAGGTCCGCATCGAGATCGCCGTCGACGAGGCCGACGCCGATGCCGTGGTCGAGGCGATCGTCGGTGCCGCGCGCACCGGCCGGATCGGCGACGGCAAGGTGTGGGTGACGCCGGTGGAACGCGTCGTCCGGGTGCGCACCGGCGACCGCGACGAAGCGGCTCTCTGAGCCGGTGTCCCGATGACCGCCGAGGACCGGGCGCAGCGCACCGAGGCGGCGGACGCCCTGTGCCGCGCGGCGTTCTCGACGGCGTTCGGCGACCCGGCGTACCCCGGCGCCGCCCTGGTGGCGGTCGGCGGCTACGGCCGTGGCGAGCTCGCGCCCCACTCCGACCTCGACCTGGTGCTGGTCCACGACGCCGCCGTCGACGTCGGAGAGGCGGCGCACCAGCTGTGGTACCCGCTGTGGGATGCCAACGTCACCGTCGACCACTCCGTCCGCGCACTGACCGAGGTCACCGAGACCGCGGCAGCCGACGTGCGCGTGGCCCTGGGGCTGCTCGACGCCCGCCACGTCGCGGGTGATCCCACGGTCGCGTTGCGGTTGCGGACCGGGGTGCTGGCCCGCTGGCGCCGCGACGCCCGCCGCAACCTGCCCCGGCTGCAGGAGCTCGTCCGCGAGCGGTGGGAGCGCGGCGGAGAGCTGGCGCACGCCGCCGTGCCGGACATCAAGGAGTCGGCGGGCGGGCTGCGGGACGCCACGGTGCTCAAGGCGTTGGTGGCCTCCTGGCTCGTCGACGTACCGCACGCCGACCTCGAACGCTGCCGTCTGCAGCTGCTCGACATCCGCGACGTGCTCCAGGCCGCGGCCGGACGCGCCACCGACCGGGTCGTGCCGGAGCTGTGGCCGGCGCTCGCCGAGGGGATGGGGCTGGCCGACGACCAGGAGGCGCAGCGGCTGCTGCGGCAGATCGGCCGTCGCACGGCGCACCTGGCCCGGCTCACCTGGAGCCGCGCCGACCGGCTGCTGGCCCCACCGCAGCGGCACGGTCAGGGCCGCCCGCGCCGGCCGGAGCTGGAGCCGGTGGCGCCCGGTGTCGCCGTGTCGTCGGGGGAGGTGGTGCTAGACCGGGGGGCGCGGCCCCAGGCCGACCCGCTGCTGGTGCTGCGCGCCGCCGAGGCCGCCGCCGCCCGCGGCATGATGCTCGCCCCCCCGAGCGCCGCGCGGCTGGCTTCCGCGGCGCCGCCGCTGCCCGAGCCGTGGCCCTTCGAGGCGCGCGACCTCCTCGTCCGGCTGCTCTCCGCCGGCCGGGGCCTGCTGCCGGTGTGGGAGACCCTCGACGAGACCGGCGCTGTGGACCTGATGCTGCCGGAGTGGCAGGCCATCCGGCTGCTGCCGCACGCCACGCCCGTGCACCGCTTCACCGTGGACCGTCACGTGGTCGAGAGCTGCATCGAGGCCGCGCGGCTGATCCGCCGCGTCGAGCGCCCCGACGTGCTGCTCGTCGCGGCGCTGCTGCACGACATCGGCAAGGGCGGCCGCCACGACCACAGCGCGGCCGGCGAGCCGGTCGCCCGGCAGGTGGCCGCGCGGATGGGGTTCGCCGTCCCGGACACCGAGACGGTGGCGAGGCTGGTCCGGTGGCACCTGCTGCTCTCCGAGACCGCCACCAGCCGCGACCTCGACGACCCGGCCACCGTCGAGGTCGTCGCCGAACGCGTCGGCGACGTGCGGACCCTCGATTTGCTGGAGGTGCTCACCGAGGCCGACGCGCGGGCGACGGCGCCACAGGCCTGGACCAAGTGGCGGGCGGGACTGGTGGGCTCCCTTGCGGAGCGGGTGCGGCGGCATCTCGCTGCCCCCTCCGAGCCGCCCGGGGACGACACCGAGCCGCAGGTCCCCGGCGGCCTGTCGGCCGACCTGCGCCGCGACCCGGGGTACCTGCACGTCGACGTCGCCGCTGCCCCCGACGGGTCGCAGCTCACCGTGACCGGCGCGGACCGCATCGGCCTGATGGCCGACGTGGCCGGTGCCCTGGCGCTGATGCGGGCACCGGTGCGGTCGGCGCGTGCGTGGACGCTGGACGGCGTCGCGATCTCGCAGTGGCACCTGGCCGGTGAGCTGCCCGAGGAGCCGATCGTGCGCCGGCGGCTCGCGTCGGTGGTCAACGGCGCGACCGACCCGGCGGAACGGCTGCGTGGCCGACCCGGCGCGCTGCCGCCCTCGGTGGCCGTGCGGCACGACGCGTCGCGGGAGGCCACCGTGCTCGAGGTGCGCACCGACGACCGGCCCGGCGTGGTGTTCCTCGCCTGCCGGGCGCTCGCCCGGCTGGGGCTCAGCGTCCGGTCCGCCCACGTCGACACGATCGGCCCCCAGGCGCTCGACGTCTTCTACGTCCAGGAGCAGGACGCCGGCGCGCTGCCGGACCAGCGGGCCGCCGATGCTGCGCATGCCGTACGCCGCGACCTGGAGCACGCGGCTACCCTTGACGCCTGACCACCGAGCCTGGTCGGCGCCGCGCGCGCGTCGCCGCTCGCCGTGGGGCCCATCCCTGGACGACCCGAGGACAGACTGACGTGTTCGCCACCCTCTCCGACCGCCTCGCCGACACCTTCAAGAACCTGCGGGGCAAGGGTCGGCTGTCGGAGGCCGACATCGACGCCACCGCACGCGAGATCCGCATCGCGCTGCTCGAGGCCGACGTGGCCCTGCCCGTGGTCAAGCAGTTCGTGGCGGCGCTCAAGGAGCGCGCCCGGGGTTCCGAGGTCAGCCAGGCTCTGAACCCGGCCCAGCAGGTCGTCAAGATCGTCCACGAGGAGCTCGTGGAGATCCTCGGCGGGGAGACCCGGCGGATCCGGTTCGCCAAGAACCCGCCGACGGTCATCATGCTCGCCGGCCTCCAGGGCGCCGGCAAGACGACGCTGGCCGCAAAGCTGGCTCTGTGGCTCAAGGAGCAGGGCAACAGCCCCCTGCTCGTGGCCGCGGACCTGCAGCGCCCGAACGCGGTCAACCAGCTCCAGGTCAACGGTGAGCGCGCCGGGGTGAAGGTCTGGGCACCCGAGCCGGGCAACGGAGTCGGCGACCCGGTGGCGGTCGCCCAGGGCGGTGTCGCCGAGGCGCGCCGCACCCTGCACGACGTGGTCATCGTCGACACCGCGGGCCGGCTGGGCATCGACGCCGAGCTGATGCAGCAGGCCGCGGACATCCGCGACGCCGTCCAGCCCGACGAGGTGCTCTACGTCGTCGACGCGATGATCGGTCAGGACGCCGTCAACACCGCGCAGGCCTTCCTCGACGGCGTCGGCTTCGACGGGGTGGTCCTCACCAAGCTCGACGGCGACGCCCGTGGTGGTGCCGCCCTGTCGATCCGCTCGGTCACCGGCCGGCCGATCATGTTCGCCTCCAACGGCGAGAAGCTCACCGACTTCGACACCTTCCACCCCGACCGGATGGCCTCCCGCATCCTCGACATGGGCGACGTGCTGACGCTCATCGAGCAGGCGGAGAAGGCGTTCGACGCCGACCAGGCGGCGAAGGCCGCGGCGAAGCTCACCGGGCAGGGCGGCGAGTTCACCCTCGACGACTTCCTCGAGCAGATGCAGGCGATCCGCAAGATGGGCTCGCTCAGCAAGATCATGGGGATGCTGCCCGGGATGGGGCAGTTCCGCGACCAGCTCGCGAACTTCGACGAGCGTGAGATCGACCGGGTGCAGGCCATCATCCAGTCGATGACGCCGGGGGAGCGGGCCAACGCGAAGATCATCGACGGCTCCCGCCGAGCCCGGATCGCCAAGGGGTCCGGCGTCCACGTCTCCGAGGTGAACCTGCTCGTCGAGCGGTTCTTCGAGGCCCGGAAGATGATGCAGAGCCTGGCCAAGGGCGGCGGCATCCCGGGAATGCCGGGCATGGCCGGCGGTGGCAAGCGGGGCAAGGCCAAGCAGCAACCCAAGAAGGGCAAGGGCAAGCGGGTGTCCGGCAATCCCGCCAAGCGGGCCCAGCAGGAGAAGGCGGCTGCGCAGAAGTCCGCTGCTCCCGCAGCCAACCCGTTCGGCCTGCCCGCCGGCCAGCAGCCCGACGGGGACGACGCGGACGGCTTCAACCCCGACGAGTTCGACCCCAGCGACCTCAACCTGCCCCCCGAGGTCGCCAAGTTCCTCAAGTAACCCGCCGACCCGGCGCATCCTGACGTCTCGGGCGTGCCGAGCCGGCGCATCTGCGCACCCCTTCCGTGTCGAGCCGGCGCATCCTGCCGGGAGGCTCGGTAGCGCCCGGCGCAGGACGCGCCGGCTCGACCGGTCCCCGAGGACAGGGCGCGCCGGCTCGGCAGTAGGTTGCGGGGATGGCTGAGGAGAACGCTGTCCTGAGGTTCCGCGGGCCGGTGCTGCCCGACTCCGAGGAGTCGCGGGACCTGTACGTCGTCGACGGCCGGGTGACCTACGAGCCGGTCGTCTCTGCCGAGCTGGTCGCCACCGGCTGGATCGTGCCGGGACTGGTCGACGCCCACTGCCACATCGGCCTCGACTCGGGCGGAGCCGTCCCGGAGGACGTGCAGGAGGAGCAGGCCGTCACCGACCGGGACGCCGGCACCCTGCTCATCCGGGACGCCGGCTCAGCCGCCGACACCCGCTGGATCCACGACCGGGACGACCTGCCGCGGCTCATCCGCGCCGGCCGTCACCTCGCCCGCCCGAAGCGCTACATCCGCAACTACGCCCACGAGATCGAGCCCGACCAGCTGGCCGAATACGTCGCGCAGGAGGCCGAGCGCGGCGACGGCTGGGTGAAGCTCGTGGGTGACTGGATCGAGCGGGAGGCCGGGGACCTCGCCCCGCTGTGGCCCCGCGAGGCGCTGGACGCCGCGATGGCCGCCGCCCACGAGCGCGGTGCCCGGGTCACCGCCCACGTCTTCGGCGAGGAGTCGCTGCCGGACCTGATCGAGTCGGGCATCGACTGCCTGGAGCACGGCACCGGGCTCTCGTTGCCGCTCATCGACACCATGGCCGCCAACGGCGTCGCCCTCGTCCCCACCGTTGTCCAGCTCGACAACTTCCCCAAGTACGCCGCAGCCGGCGGCTCCAAGTTCCCCGGCTACGCCGCGCACATGATGGACCTCTGGCACCGCCGGCGGGAGACCATCGGTGCGGCCCACGAGGCCGGCGTCCCCATCTATGCCGGGACCGACGCCGGCGGAGTGTTGGCCCACGGTCGCATCGCCGACGAGGTGATCGAGCTGGCCACCTACGGACTGACGCCGGCGGAGGCCCTCGGCGCGGCGTCCTGGCGGGCCCGGGAGTGGCTCGGACACAGCGCCACCCTGGAGGAGGGCAGCCCGGCCGACTTCGTCGTGTACGACGCCGACCCGCTGGACGACCTGGCGATCCTCAAGAACCCGCGCCACATCGTGCTGCGCGGGCGACTGGTCAGCTGACCACGGTGCAGGTCACGAGGCGATCGGGGCCCAGACCGCGTACACCAGCAGGACGACGACCAGGGGGCTGACGGCCGCGACGGTGGCGGCGGCGTACGCCCAACGCCCGGGCTGGACGTCGACCGCGGCGCCGTACACCCGGGCCGCGGCGAAAAAGACCCCCCAGGTCACCGCCATCCGGAGCGCGCTGGCGCCGGACCAGAGCCAGACCAGCGTGCCGACCATCGACCCGACCGCCAGCAGCGCGGCCAGCAGCCGGCCCGAGAAGGCCGCTGCCCGGGTGCACCACGGTGGGCGGGCTGGGACGACGACCATGGTCGCAGCATAGGCGGGTCCGACCGGCGCCGATTGGAGTCGACCGGCAGCGGTCTGGCACAATGTGCGGCTGAGTCCCGCCCGACCGGACCCTCTCATCCGGGTCGAGGCTGGCCCACCGAGCAGACCGACCGGTTCCCCACCTGGTTCGGCAACGCTCACCGACACGACATCCCAAGGAGACACCACACACGTGGCCGTCAAGATTCGCCTCAAGCGCATGGGCAAGATCCGCTCGCCCCACTACCGCATCGTCGTCGCCGACTCCCGCACCCGGCGCGACGGCCGGGTCATCGAGGAGATCGGCAAGTACCACCCCAAGGAGGAGCCCTCGCTGATCGAGGTCAGGTCCGAGCGGGCGCAGTACTGGCTCGGTGTCGGCGCGCAGCCGACCGAGGCCGTCGAGGCCATCCTCAAGGTGACGGGCGACTGGCAGACCTACAAGGGCGAGCCGGGCGCCGAGGGCACCCTGCGGACCCGCGACGAGGGCAAGTCGAAGCAGGAGATCTTCAACGAGATCCTCAAGGAGTCCGGCAGCGCCGGCACCGGCGAAGCGGTGACGAAGAAGGCTCCGGCGAAGAAGTCCGCCGAGGCACCCGCGGAGAGCTCGGCGGACGCTGCTGCCGACGCTCCCGCCGCCGAGCAGCCGGCCGAGCAGCCGGAGCAGGCCGACGCGGGCGACAAGGCTGACGCGAAGGCCGACGAGCCGAGCGACAAGCCCGCCGAGAGCACCGAGGCCTGACGTCGTGCTGGCCGAGGCGCTCGACCACCTGGTCCGGGGGATCGTCAAGCACCCCGACGACGTCCAGGTCCGTGACAAGCAGCTGCGCCGTGGCTCGATCCTCGAGGTCCGGGTCAACCCGGAGGACCTCGGGAAGGTCATCGGCCGCAACGGGCGCACCGCCACCGCGCTGCGCACCGTCATCGGAGCCCTGGGCGGCAAGAACGGTCCTCGCGTCGACTTCGTCGACGTCGACCGCGGCCGCTGAGCGCAGAGCTCGGCACCGTCGGGGAGGCCGCCGGCCTCCCCGACGCCGTTCTCGGGCCGTCGTGCCCGGCGAGGTGACCCGATGAGCACAGGACCGCGCGACGACGAGGTCGTCGTCGGACGCATCGGCAGGCCGCACGGTGTCCGGGGCGAGGTCTCCGTCGAGGTCCGCACCGACGAGCCGGCCCGCCGGTTTGCCGACGGCGCGCGGCTGCTGCTGCGCCGTCCCGGTGGCGGCCCCGCCCCGGGCCGGGCGAGCCTGACGGTCGCCGGCACGCGCTGGCACCAGGACCGTCTCCTGGTGCGTTTCGCCGAGCTGCCCGACCGCACCGCCGTCGAGGCGGTGCGCGGCCTGGAGCTGGTCACGGCGATCTCACCGGAGGAGCGCCCCGACGACCCCGAGGAGTACTACGACCACCAGCTCGTGGGGCTGGCGGTGGTCACCACCGACGGGGTCGAGGCAGGTGTGGTCGCGGAGGTCGTGCACTCGGGGGCCCAGGACCTCCTCGTCGTACGACGTCCCGGGCGCGAGGACGCCCTGGTGCCGTTCGTGGCCGCGCTGGTGCCCGAGGTCGACCTCGACGCCCGCCGCGTGGTCGTCGCCGACCGCCCCGGCCTGCTCGAGCCGCTCGCCGAGGAGGACTGAGCGGCGTGCGCGTCGACGTGGTGTCGATCTTCCCCGACTACCTGGCGCCGTTGGGCCTCTCGCTGACCGGCAAGGCGCAGCGAGCGCGGCCTGCTCGACCTGCACGTCCACGACCTCCGGGACTGGACCCACGACCGGCACCGCACCGTCGACGACACGCCCGTATGGCGGCGGGGCCGGCATGGTCATGAAGCCGGAGCCGTGGGGCGAGGCCCTCGACGAGCTCGCCGACTCCCGGACGGTGCTCGTCGTACCCACCCCCGCCGGGGTGCCGTTCACCCAGTCGCTGGCCGCGGAGCTCGCCGTCGAGGAGCACCTGGTCTTCGCCTGCGGCCGCTACGAGGGCATCGACCAGCGGGTCGTCGACCACGCCGCCGGCCGGATGCGGGTCGTGGAGGTCTCCGTCGGCGACTACGTGCTCAACGGTGGCGAGGTGGCCGCGCTGGCGGTCGTCGAGGCCGTCGTCCGGCTGCTGCCCGGCTTCATGGGCAACGCCGGATCGCTCGCCGAGGAGTCGCACGGCACCGACGGGCTGCTGGAGTACCCCGTCTACACCAAGCCCGCGCGCTGGCGGGGGCTGGACGTCCCCGACGTCCTCCTCTCCGGGGACCACGGCCGGGTCGCCGAGTGGCGGCGCGCCCAGGCGTTGCGGCGTACGGCGGACCGCCGCCCGGACCTGCTGCACCCGAGCCGGCTGGTGACCCTCGACGCGGCGTCGAGCGCCGCAGCAGCTCCGGGGGACCTGGAGTGGCGGCCGCGGGCCGTGCCGACGCCGGCGAGATCCTCACCCTGCAACGGGCCTGCTGGATCCAGGAGGCCGTGGCCAACGACATGTGGGACGTCCCGGCCCTGCACGAGTCGCTGGGGCAGGTCGAGGCCGACCTGGGGGTGGGGACGACGCTCGTGCTGCGCTCGGCGGGAGCGGTTGGTCGGCAGCGTGCGCGCCCGCCTCGACGGGACGGAGTGGCTGGTCGGGCGGCTCATGGTGGCCCCCGACCTCCAGGGTCGCGGGCTGGGCCGGTGGATGCTGGAGCGGATCGAGGAGGCGGCCCCGCCGGATGCGCGGTCGGTCGGCGTGATCACCGGGGCCCGCAGCGTGGACAATCTCCGCATGTACCGACGCGCCGGCTTCCGACCGGTCCGGGACCAGCCCGACCCGCGGCTGACCCGGCTGAGCAAGCGGCGTCGCGGGACCCCGCGCTGAGCTCCTGCCGATTTCGTCGGGGTTCCACCCCGTGTGGCAGAATCCGAGGTTGTTCCGCTGCCTGGCGACCCAGCCGTGCCCGCACAGGGCCGGGAGGTCGGCGGCCCACCTGCCACAGGGGGAGAGCCGCGTGAAGGCATCGGCGGACCGACCGAAGCACTGACGACCCCCCATCCGTGGGCGACCTGTGGCGCCGACGAGGAGACATCATGACGAACGTCATCGACACGCTCGCCGCTGCCGCCAAGCGCGACGACGTCCCGGACTTCCGCGCCGGCGACACCCTCAAGGTCCACGTCCGCGTGGTCGAGGGCAACCGCTCCCGGGTCCAGGTCTTCCAGGGCGTGTGCATCCGGGTGCAGGGCTCCGGCATCGGCCGGACCTTCACGGTTCGCAAGGTCTCCTTCGGCGTGGGTGTCGAGCGCACGTTCCCGCTCCACACGCCGGTGATCGAGAAGATCGAGGTCGTCACCCGCGGTGACGTCCGGCGCGCCAAGCTCTACTACCTGCGCAACCTCCGCGGCAAGGCCGCCAAGATCAAGGAGAAGCGCGAGGTCGTTCGCTGATCTCGCGACCTGTCGCTGGTTAAGGTCACCTGGTGACCGAATCCTCCGACCGTGGCGACGCGGGCGAGCCCTCCGAGGCGGAGGAGCAGGTCGGGCCGTCAGGCTCGGCGCCCGCCGACGCCCAGCACGGGGGCCCCCGGGGCCCCCGGCACCGACGGCTCGCCCGGTCCGCGGAGTCGTCGGGCCGCCACCTGCCGTTCTGGCAGGAGCTCGCGCTTCTGCTCGGCATCGCGCTGGTGCTGGCGATCGGCATCAAGGCGCTGTTCCTGCAGGCGTTCTACATCCCGTCGGGGTCGATGAACGACACCCTGGTCTTCAACGACCGGATCCTCGTACAGAAGGTCTCGTACTGGGGAAGCGCGTCGCCCGAGCGTGGGGACATCGTCGTCTTCGACGACCCCGGCGGCTGGTTGGACGAGAGCGAGGCTCCGCAGGCCAGCAGCGCCGTGGCGAAGGCGCTGGAGGTCTTCGGGTTGTTCCCGACCGGAGGACACCTGGTCAAGCGCGTCATCGGCATCGGTGGTGACACCGTCGCCTGCTGCGACAAGCAGGGCCGGGTCACCGTCAACGGCACGCCGCTGCACGAGAGCGGCTACCTCGCGCCGGGCGAGAAGCCGTCGCTGATCACGTTCAAGCAGAAGGTTCCCGATGGCTACCTCTGGGTGATGGGCGACAACCGGTCGCAGTCCGCGGACAGCCGCGTGCACCTCGGCGACCCGGGCGGCGGTTTCGTGCCCGAGGAGGACGTCGTGGGCAAGGTGTTCTCGGTGGTCTGGCCCCTGGACCACATGCGGCTGCTGCACCGGCCGGAGACGTTCCAGGCGGTGGGCAGCCCGTGAGCCGGCTGCCGCGAGGCCTCACGGTGCGCCGCGACGCCGGCCTCTACGGATACGAGCGTGCGCTGCGCCGCCAGGGTCTGGAGCCGGTCGCCGGGGTCGACGAGGCGGGCCGGGGCGCCTGCGCCGGACCGCTGGTCGCGGCTGCGGCGATCCTGCCGCCCGGCGACCGCGGGGTGGTGCCGGGGCTGGCCGACTCGAAGCTGCTCACGGCGCGGGCGCGCGAGCGCTGCTACGCCCAGGTGGTCCGCCGGGCGGTGTCCTGGTCGGTGGTCGTGGTGGGGCCGGAGGAGTGCGACCGGCTCGGCATGCACGTCGCCAACGTCGAGGCCCTGCGTCGTGCGCTGGCCCGGCTCGAGGTGCGGCCGGCGTACGTCCTGACCGACGGCTTCCCGGTGGATGGTCTCGGGGTGCCGGGCCTGGCGGTGTGGAAGGGGGACCGGGTCGCCGCGTGCATCGCCGCCGCCTCGGTGCTCGCCAAGGTGACCAGGGACAGGATCATGTGCGAGGTGCACGCCCACTACCCGCAGTACGACTTCGAGACCCACAAGGGCTACGTCACCGCCACGCACACCGAGGCGCTGCAGCGGCACGGTCCGTGCCCGGTGCACCGACGCCGGTTCGTCAACGTGGCGGCCGGGTGGACGAATGACGAGCACCGCACCCGAGTCCTGGAGGAGGCGCAGTGAGCGCGGAGGATCTGGAGAAGTACGAAGCGGAGATGGAGCTCCAGCTCTACCGCGAGTACCGCGACGTGGTCGGCATCTTCAAGTACGTCGTGGAGACCGACCGTCGCTTCTACCTCTGCAACCAGGTCGACGTGAAGGCGCGGACCGAGGCCGGTGACGTGTTCTTCGAGGTGACGATGACCGACGCGTGGGTCTGGGACATGTACCGGCCGGCGCGCTTCGCCAAGAACGTCAAGGTGCTGACGTTCAAGGACGTCAACGTCGAAGAGCTCGCCCAGAGCGACCTGGAGCTGCCGAAGAACTGACCCGGGTCGCGGCGTTTCCTGCCGCATCAGGTCGCCGAACCCGCCGTCGTTGCACAAGCTCGTGCCGACGAGCGGCGCCCTGACGACCCCGGGCGCGAGGGTCGTCGGTCGAGGAGGTGCTCGATGACGACGGCACGACAGCGGTTGGCGACCGGTGGGTACGGCGAGGCGAGTGCGGCGCACTACCTGGTCGAGCAGGGGATGGTGGTGCTCGACCGCAACTGGCGGTGCTCGGCGGGTGAGATCGACCTCGTCCTGCGGGACGGCTCGGTGCTGGTGTTCTGCGAGGTCAAGACGCGGGCCAGTGCGGCGTTCGGGGCGCCGCTGGAGGCGGTCACCCCGGCCAAGCTGGCGCGGCTTGCGCCGGCTCGCCGCGCGCTGGATGCACGAGCACGGGGTGTACGCCGACGACGTGCGGCTCGACCTGGTGGGTGTGCGGCTGGACCTCTCGGGGCCAGGCCGCTTCGACCACGCGCGGGGTGTCGGCTGATGGGCTGGGCGACGGCGCGCACCGTCATCCTCACCGGGATGAGCGGCCACGTGGTCGACGTCCAGGCCGACGTCACCCAGGGGATGGTCAGCACCACGCTCGTCGGTCGACCGGACCCGTCGGTCAGCGAGGCGCGCGACCGCTGCCGCACCGCGATCGTCAACAGCCGGCTCGCCTGGCCGTCGACGCGGCGGGTGACGATCCTGCTGTCACCCGGCGGACCTCCCCAAGCGGGGTCCCCACCTCGACCTCGCCATCGCCGTGGCGGTGCTGGCGCCGCGGACGGCGTCGTGGAGTCGCGCCGCCCTGGACGGCAGGGTGTTCCTCGGCGAGCTGACCCTGGACGGTCGACTCCGGGCGGTGCACGGGGTCCTCGCGATGGTGATGGCGGCGCGCGACCGCGGGCTCACCGAGGCGATCGTGCCGGACGTGCACGTCGCCGGAGGCCCGGATGGTGCCCGGGCATGTCCGGTCGATCGGCGTCCGCTCGCTGGCGCAGGCGGTGGCGGTGCTGCGCAACGAGCCCGGACGTGCCCGACGCCCCGCCGGTCGAGCCGCTGTCCGCCGGCAGCCTGCTCAGCTGGCGCGGGGACCGGCGCAGCGGAGGAGCTGGACCTCGCAGACGTCCACGGCATGGGCGACGCGCGCTACGCCCTCGAGGTCGCCGCCGCCGGGTGGCCACCACCTGCTGCTCAGCGGGCCCAAGGGTGCCGGCAAGACGACGCTGGCGGAGCGGCTGCCGGGCCTGCTCCCGGACCTGACCGTCGAGGAGACGCTGGAGCTGAGCGCCGTGCACTCGCTGTCCGGTGCCCTGCCCGGCGCTCGGCGTCTGGCGGCGTGTGCGGCCCCCGTTCCGGGCGCCGCACCACTCAGCGACGAAGGCGAGCGTCCTCGGCGGCGGCAGCGGCAGGGTCCATCCCGGCGAGATCAGCCGGGCGCTGCACGGTGTGCTCTTCCTCGACGAGTTCCCGCTCTTCCCGGTCGACATCATCGAGTCGCTGCGTCAGCCGCTGGAGCACGGGGAGGTGACGATCGCCCGCGGCGACGAGGTGGCGACGTTCCCGGCCCGCACGATGGTCGTGCTCGCCAGCAATCCGTGCCCCTGCGGCGACTACCACCCCGACGTCCGGGAGAGCCGGTGCGTCTGCAGCGAGGTGCGCCGTCGGACCTACCGCGAGAAGGTCAGCGGTCCGGTCGACCGACCGCATCGACATCGTCCGGCACATCTCCCCGCTCAAGCCCTACGAGCTGCGCGACCCGTTGGCGCGACCGGAGACCACCGCGGAGGTCCGGCGGCGGGTGGAGGCGGCGCGCGCCCGCCAGGCGCGAGGTACGCCGGCACCCCCTGGCGGGTGAACGCCGACGTCCCCGGGCCGGCGCTTGGCCGCGCGGTGGCCGCTGCCGGCCGGGGGACAGTCGCTGCTCGACGACCACCTCTGCGCCGGCCGGATCACCCGCCGCGGGGCCGCCCGGGCGCACCGGCTCGCGTGGACGGTCGCGGACCTGCGCGGTGAGGCCGTGCCGAGCCGCGACAGCGTCGAGACCGCCGTGCGCCTGCGGGCCGGAGAACCGCTGCAGCTCGCGGCGCTGCCGGAGGCGGCGCGGTGACCGGGGTGGTGAGTCCGGTGGTCAGCGATGACGAGCGGCATGGCGCGGGTCGCCCTCAACGCGATCGGGGAGCCCGGCGACCCGCGGCTCGGGCGGCTGGTGGCCGCGATCGGGGCGCAGGAGGTCTACGACCGGCTCCGTGCGCGGACGCCGACCTCACCGGGATGCGCAGCGAGGCCGGCGAACGGCTCGCGGCCACCGACCCAGGTCCGCATCCTCGACGAGGCCGACGACCTGGGCATCCGGTTCCTGGTCCCGGGCGATCCGGAGTGGCCGGCCGGCCTCGGCGATCTCGTCGACGTGGAGCCGGTCAACCAGCTGAGCGGCGAGCCGCTCGGGCTGTGGGTCAAGGGACCTGCTCGACCTCGCAGCGGCGTGCCGGGGCTCGGTCGCCGTGGTGGGCTCGCGCTCGGCGACCACCTACGGCACGGGCGTCGCCGCCGACCTGTCCGCGCACCTCGCCGGGCAGGGTGTCACCGTGGTCTCCGGCGCCGCCTTCGGTATCGACCAGGCGGCCCACCGTGGCGCGTTGGCCGGCGCTGGGGACGACGGTCGCCGTGCTCGCCTGCGGGGTCGACCGGCCCTACCCGACGGCGCACCGCGGCCTCCTGGAGCACCTCGCCGAGGTGGGCGCGGTGGTCTCCGAGCTGCGGCCGGGGTGCGCGCCGACGCGGGTGCGCTTCCTCAGCCGCAACCGGCTCATCGCCGCGCTCACCGCCGGCACCGTGGTCGTGGAGGCGGCGGTCCGCAGCGGGGCGCTGAACACCGCCAACTGGGCCTCGAGGCTCAACCGGGTGCTCATGGGTGTGCCCGGGCCCGGTCACGAGCGCTCCGTCCGAGGGCGTGCACGAGCTGATCCGTGACGGTCGCGCCGAGCTGGTGACCCGGGGCGAGCACGTGCTCGAGCTGGTGTCGCCGGCGGGTCGCCACCTGCACCAGCCCGCCGCGCGGCGAGACCACCCGCCGGGACCTGCTCGACCTCACCGAGCAGCGGGTGCTCGAAGCGGTGCCGCTGGTGCGTCCGGCGACGGCGTCGGCGATCGCGCGCACCGCAGGGCTCGCCGTCCCCACGGTGCGGCGCGACCCTGGCACGGCTGGCGCTTCTCGGGTGGGTCACGGCCGAGGGGCAGCGGTGGCGTCGCACCCAGGAGGGGCCCGCCTGACGCAGGAGGGTCGCGATGGGCCGGGTCCAGGTCCGGGCGTGGACTCGCCCGGAGCGGGAACGTGCGCGGGCCGGGGCGCCGGCTTCGTACTCTGGTCGGCGTGGAGGACACGCAGGAGCACGACGAGCCACGGCCCGCCTGCGTCCGGCCACCTCCCCGCGGCGATGGCCCAGGCCCTCGCCGACTACGAGCGGCACCTCGCGGTCGAGCGGGGCCTGAGCCCCCACACCGTGCGGGCCTACCTCGCCGACGTCGGCGGCCATGCTGCGCCACGCGGCGGCCCTGGGCCACGTCGACCCCCGGACGCTCGACCTGCGCACGCTGCGCAACTGGCTGGCGCAGCAGCAGACCCTGGGCCGAAGCCGTACGACGATGGCTCGGCGCGCGACCGCCGTCCGCGTGTTCACCGCCTGGCTGCTCCGGACCGGGCGCACCGGGAGCGACCCGGGTGCCGCGCTCGGCTCCCCGAAGGCCCACCGGACGCTTCCCGATGCTCTGCGGCACGACGAGACGCGGCTGCTGCTGGACGCCGCCGCAGAACGGGCGCGGGACCGGGGCCCGGTGGGGCTGCGTGACCTGGCCGTGCTGGAGCTGCTCTACGCCACCGGCGTCAGGGTGGGGGAGCTGTGCGGGCTCGATGTCGACGACCTCGACCACGAACGCCGGGTGGTGCGCGTGCTCGGCAAGGGTCGCAAGGAACGCTCCGTCCCGTTCGGGGTGCCGGCTCGTGACGCGCTCGACGACTGGCTGCGGGGAGGGCGTCCCGCGCTGGTGCGCCCGGGTTCAGGTCCCGCCCTGTTCCTCGGCGCACGCGGCGGCCGGCTGGACCAGCGCGCCGTCCGCACGCTCGTGCACGCGCGCCTGCGCGAGGTGCCCGGCGCCCCCGACCTCGGTCCGCACGGGCTGCGGCACACCGCGGCCACGCACCTGCTCGAGGGAGGCGCTGACCTGCGCAGCGTCCAGGAGCTGCTCGGGCACTCCTCCCTGGCGACGACCCAGATCTACACCCACGTGAGCACCGAGCGGCTCAGGAAGGCCTACCAGCAGGCTCATCCCCGGGCGTGAGATCCCCCTCGAAGGCGTACCGCACGGGGAGGAGGAGCCGACGCTCGAGCACCTCCGGCGCGAAGCCGAGGGGCAGCAGCCGGACAGGCTGCGGTCCGCCGACGAGCATCAGCGGATCGAGGTAGCGGCTCCCCTCCCGGAGCCCCCAGTGCAGGCAGGCTGCCGGTAGGCAGTGCGTGCCGAACCACTGCAGTGTCCCGATCGGGTCGCCCGCGGCGACCTCGTGGCCGACCCGGACGGTGGCCGCCACCGGCTGGTACGTCGTCCGGGTGCTGCCGTGGTCCACGACGACCACCGAGATGCCTGCGATGACGCCGACGAAGGAGACGCGGCCCGCCAGCGCAGTCCGCACCGGCTGCCCCAGCGATCCCCGGAGGTCCACGCCGCGGTGACCGCTGCCCCAGATCTGCTCGGGCGGGTCGAAGGCTCGCACCACCTCGGGTCGCGGCCTGAGCGGCCAGACGCCGTGCGGGCGGGTCTCTGCACCGGAGGGCGCGGTCCCGGCAACGAGCAGTGCAGCGGCGAGCAGAGCAGCGAGGGCCGGTGCGATACAGGTCGTCATCCGGCGGACGGAGGGAGAGGTCATGCGTCGGAGGGTGCCGGAACGGATCTGCCGGCACGGGCCGCGGAGGCGGCCCTGTGGAAGGCGTGACGGTCGTCGTCCCTGGGGAGGGCGCGGTCCGACGAAGAGCACGAGAAGCCCAGCTCGCGCAGGGGGCATCCGGCCGTTTTCGCCGGCCGGGGGATCTCGACTACACTCGCCGGTGGCGACTCGCGTCAGCGGGTCGACTATCGCACGTCCGTCCAACCGCACAGTGCCCGGCAGCAGCACCGTCGGGCCCGCGGGCGGAGTCCTCGGTCCCGTCTCGTCCCCGACGAGTCGGGTGGGCCTCCTGCCGGGCGTCAGGGCAGTCCGCGACCGCGGCCTGCGACAACCGGAAACAGACGCCGGACACGGCGCCCCGGCGGATCCTGTGCCTCAGGCGCGGGACCGCAGCGGCAGCGTGCCAGGTGTCGCAGAGCAAAGGAATCGAAGGCCATGGCCGTCGTCACCATGCGCCAGCTCCTCGAGAGCGGCGTCCACTTCGGGCACCAGACCCGCCGTTGGAACCCGAAGATGAAGCGCTTCATCATGACCGAGCGCAACGGCATCTACATCATCGACCTGCAGCAGTCGCTGGCCTACATCGACCGCGCCTACGCGTTCGTGAAGGACACCGTCGCGCGCGGCGGCACGGTGATGTTCGTCGGCACCAAGAAGCAGGCCCAGGAGTCGATCGCCGAGCAGGCGGCGCGTGTGGGGATGCCGTACGTCAACCAGCGGTGGCTGGGCGGCATGCTCACCAACTTCCAGACCGTGCACCAGCGGATCAACCGGCTCAAGGAGCTCGACGAGGTCGACTTCGACGACGTCGCCGGCAGCGGCCGGACCAAGAAGGAGCTCCTGCACATGCGCCGGGAGCAGGTCAAGCTCGACAAGACGCTGGGCGGCATCCGGGAGATGAGCCGCACCCCGTCGGCGGTGTGGATCGTCGACACCAACAAGGAGCACCTGGCGGTCGAGGAGGCGCGCAAGCTGCGCATCCCGATCATCGGCATCCTGGACTCCAACTGCGACCCGGACCAGGTCGACTTCCCGATCCCGGGCAACGACGACGCGATCCGCGCAGTCTCCCTGCTGACCCGCGTCGTGGCCGACGCCGTGGCCGAGGGCCTGATGGCGCGTTCCGGCGTGCGCACCGGTGCCGCGGAGACCGGCGCCGAGCTGGGTGCGGAGGAGCCGCTGCCGGAGTGGGAGCGCGAGCTGCTCGCCGGCCAGGCCGACGACGCCGCGGTCGCGGCCACCGGCGGGGACCCGAAGTCCGAGGACACCCCGGCCACCGAGGCCACCGGCGCCAGCTCCGAGTCGACCGCCCCCGCGGAGGCTCCGAAGGCGGACCAGGCAGCCGAGAAGCCCGCCACGGACTCCGTCACCCCGGCAGCACCGCAGGCCCCGGCCACCGAGCAGTCCTGAGCGCCGGCCTCATCTGAGCCAGACACGACAAGCAAAGGCAGGACATGAGCATCACTGCTGCAGACGTCAAGAAGCTCCGCGACCTCACCGGCGCGGGGATGATGGACGCCAAGAAGGCGCTGACCGAGTCCGACGGTGACTTCGACAAGGCGATCGAGCTGCTCCGCGTCAAGGGGCAGGCCAAGGCCAAGAGCCGCGGCGAGGAGCGCGAGGCGACGGCGGGGCTGGTGGCCAGCGCCGGCGGAGCGCTCGTCGAGCTGAAGTCGGAGACCGACTTCGTCGCCAAGAACGAGGACTTCGTCGCGACGGCCCAGCGGATCGCCGAGGCGGCGGACGCGGCGAAGGCCGCTGACGTGGAGGCCCTCAAGGCGGTCGCCCTGGACGACAGCACCGTGGGTGCGGTCGTCGAGGACCTCGCGGTGAAGATCGGCGAGAAGATCGAGCTCGGCGGGGTCGCCTACTTCGAGGGCCCGACCGTGGTCTACCTGCACCGCCGTGCGGCCGACCTGCCGCCCGCGGTCGGCGTCCTGGTCGAGTACGAGGGCGACAACGCCGAGGTCGCTCGCGGCGCTGCGATGCAGGTCGCGGCGATGCGACCGTCGTACGTCACCCGCGACGAGGTGCCGGCCGACATCGTGGCCAAGGAGCGCGAGATCGCCGAGGCCACCGCCCGCGAGGAGGGGAAGCCCGAGCAGGCGCTGCCCAAGATCATCGAGGGTCGCGTCAACGGCTTCTTCAAGGACGTCGCGCTGCTCGAGCAGCCATCGGTCACCGACAGCAAGAAGTCGGTCAAGGCGGTGCTCGACGAGGCCGGCGTGACCGTGAAGCGGTTCGTCCGCTTCGAGGTCGGGGCCTGATCCGGACGGCGTCCCCACGGGGAACGTCGGCGACGATCGACTAGGGTTCGCTCAGACGTGTGACAGAGGAGGCCGGTTGGTGGAGGTCGCGAAGCCCCCACCGACCGGCCTTCGTCTAGTTCCGGGGCACGTCCGGCGGCGCACGCGCGAGGAGGCTGAAGGAGCATGGTGACGGGTTACAAGCGGGTACTGCTCAAGCTCTCCGGCGAGGCCTTCGGCGGTGGGCAGGTCGGAGTGGACCCCGACGTGGTCAGCACGATCGCCGGCGAGATCGCCGACGTCGTCCGCAGCGGCACCGAGGTCGCCATCGTCGTCGGAGGGGGCAACTTCTTCCGCGGCGCCGAGCTGCAGCAGCGGGGGATGGACCGGGCGCGTGCCGACTACATGGGCATGCTCGGGACGGTGCTGAACTGCCTCGCCCTGCAGGACTTCCTCGAGAAGCAGGGCGTCGAGACCCGGGTCCAGACCGCGATCGCGATGGGTCAGGTGGCCGAGCCCTACATCCCGCGGCGGGCCGTCCGGCACCTGCAGAAGGGGCGCGTGGTGATCTTCGGAGCCGGCGCGGGGATGCCCTACTTCTCCACCGACACCGTCGCCGCGCAGCGGGCCCTGGAGATCGGCGCCCAGGTGATCCTCATGGGCAAGCAGGGCGTCGACGGGGTCTACGACGCAGACCCCAACAAGGACAGCAGTGCGGTGAAGTTCGACCAGCTCACCTACGACGAGTTCCTCACCCGCGGGCTGAAGGTCGCTGACGCCACCTCCATCAGCCTCTGCCGGGACAACGCCATCGACATGGTGGTGTTCAACCTCTCGGAGCACGGGAACATCGCCCGCGTCGTCCAGGGTGAGAAGATCGGTACGACGATCACGCGCGACCTCTGAGCGCGCGACCGTCCCGCACGAGCCCGCACGAGCAGCAACGAGCAGCAACGAGCAGCAACGAGCAAGGAGCCAGACGGTGATCAGCGAGACCCTCAAAGAGGCCGAGCAGAAGATGGACAAGGCCGTGTCGGTGACCCGCGAGGACTTCGCGGCCATCCGCACCGGTCGGGCCCACCCGTCGATGTTCCACAAGATCAACGTGGAGTACTACGGCAGCCCGACGCCTCTGCAGCAGCTGGCGTCGTTCACGGTGCCGGAGGCGCGGGTCATCCTGATCAGCCCGTTCGACCAGGGAGCGATGGCCGCGATCGAGAAGTCCATCCGGGACTCCGACCTGGGGGTCAACCCGACCGACGACGGCAAGAACATCCGCGTCGTGCTGCCCGAGCTCACCGAGGAGCGGCGCAAGGAGTACATCAAGGTCGCCAAGCACAAGGCGGAGGAGGGCCGGGTGTCGGTACGGAACATCCGGCGGCACGCCAAGCAGGCGCTCGACAAGCTCGAGAAGGACGGCGAGGTCGGCAAGGACGACGTCACCGGAGCAGAGAAGCGTCTCGACGGGCTGACCAAGAAGCACGTCGACGCCATCGACGAGCTGCTCAAGCACAAGGAGGCAGAGCTGCTGGAGGTCTGAGCGACCCGCAGCCACCGTTTCATGACGACACCCACCGGTGCCGCCGCCCAAGTCCGGCCGCGCGGGGCGCAACCTGCCGGCCGCCATCGGGTCGGCGGTGGTGCTCCTGGCGCTGATCGCCGTGTGCCTGGTGACGCTGGACGGCTTCCCGTTCGTGTTCCTGGCGACCGCCGCCATCGGCGTCGGATCTGGGAGCTGTACAACGCTTTCGCCACCCGCGGCGTGCACATGCCGCTCGAGCCTGTCCTCGGCGGCGCGGTCGCCATGCTGTTCGGGGCCTGGTACGGCGGCACACCACCGCTGGTGACGGCCCTGGCGGTCACCGCACTGGCCGTGATGCTGTGGCGGCTCCGGTCAGGCGTCGACGGCTTCGTCCGCGACGCCACCGCGGGGGTCTTCACCGCGGTGTACCTGCCCTTCCTGGCCGCCTTCGTGGTGCTGCTGCTCCGCAGCGACGACGGGATCTGGCGGGTCGTCACCTTCATCCTCGTCACCATCGCCTCCGACATCGGGGGCTACACGGCCGGGGTGCTGTTCGGCAAGCACCCGATGGCTCCGGTGATCTCGCCCGAAGAAGTCGTGGGAAGGCTTCGCCGGCTCGGCCGTCTCGTGCATGGTGGTGGGCTGGCTGACCGTGGACTACCTGCTCGACGGCCCCTGGTGGGTCGGCGTGCTCCTCGGAGCCGTCGCCGTGGTGGCCGCGACGCTCGGGGACCTGTGCGAGTCGGTGATCAAGCGCGACCTCGGCATCAAGGACATGTCGCACATCATCCCGGGCCACGGCGGCATCATGGACCGGCTCGACTCGCTGCTGGCGACGGTGGCGCCGACCTGGCTGCTCCTCTACTACCTCGTCGACGTCTCGCCGCACCCGGGGTTCTGACCGTGGAGTCCCTTCCCCTCGTCTTCGACGAGCCACGCGGCCGCCGCAAGCCGCCACGCCACCTCGCGGACCTGACGCCGGCCGAGCGCAAGGACGTCGTCCTCGGCCTGGGGCTTCCGGGCTTCCGGGCCAGGCAGATGTCGACGCACTACTTCGGGCGGCTCGTCGACGACCCGGAGCAGATGACGGACCTGCCCGCGGCGGAGCGGCAGCAGATCGTCGGCGAGCTGCTCCCGGAGCTGATGACGCCGCTGCGGGCGCAGGAGGCCGACCGCGGCACCACCCGCAAGACGCTTGTGGCGGCTGTTCGACGGGTCCCTGGTCGAGTCGGTGCTGATGCGCTACCCGGACCGGGCGACGATGTGCGTGTCCTCGCAGGCGGGCTGCGGCATGGCCTGCCCCTTCTGCGCCACCGGGCAGGGCGGCCTGCAGCGCAACATGTCCACCGGGGAGATCGTCGAGCAGGTGGTCGCCGGGGCCCGTGCCCTCGCGCGCGGTGAGGTGCCGGGCGGTCCTGGCCGCGTCTCCAACGTCGTGTTCATGGGCATGGGCGAGCCGCTGGCCAACTACAAGGCCGTGATGGGTGCCGTGCGCAGGCTCACCGACAAGACTCCCGACGGGCTGGGCATGTCCGCGCGCGGGGTCACCGTCTCCACGGTCGGGCTCGTCCCCCGGATGCGGCAGCTCGCCGAGGAGGCCATTCCACTCACGCTGGCGCTGTCCCTGCACGCCCCGGACGACGAGCTGCGCAACGAGCTGGTGCCCGTCAACACCCGGTTCTCCGTGGCCGAGACGGTCGAGGCGGCCTGGAACTACGCCCGGACGACGAAGCGCCGGGTGTCGATCGAGTACGCCATGATGCGCGACATCAACGACCAGGCCTGGCGGGCGGACCTGTTGGGCGACGTGCTCAACTCCTACGGCGACTGGGGTTGGGTCCACGTCAACCTCATCCCGCTCAACCCGACCCCTGGCTCGAAGTGGACGGCGAGCCGCCGGGAGGACGAGCGCGAGTTCGTGCGCCGGCTGGAGGCCAAAGGGGTGCCGACCACGGTCCGCGACACCCGCGGGCGGGAGATCGACGGGGCCTGCGGTCAGCTCGCGGCGACCGACGCCTGACGCAGGGGTCCGGTCAGCGCAGACCGGGTGGGGTCGTCACGAGCAGCTCGGCGTTGCGATCCCGCCGCCGGCCTGCCTTGGGCTCCGCGTCGACCTGCCAGTCGTTGGCCGCCAGCTCGCGCGAGAGGCTCGCCAGCGGCAGCACCCCGTCGGTCCGCCGCCCGTACGAAGCCCGGGCGGCGTGGTCCAGGGAGGTCGTGAAGATCGACAGGGTGTCGTCGCCGTTGTCGAACAGCTCGACCACCCGCGACTGCTGCGGCCACTCGATGTGCGACGCGGTGGTGATCTCCCAGAACCCCCCGGCGCCGTCCTCGCGCCGCCAGGGGCGGATCTCGTTGGCGTGCGCGTGGCCGTTCAGCCAGGCGATCACCTGCGGGTGCCCGAGCAGCACCTGCACCAGCTCGGCGCCGAGCACCCGCCGGCCAGGAGCGGTCTCGCCGGTCCGGTCGTTCTCGATCTCCCGGATGTTGTGGTGGCTGAGCACGAGCACGGCGTGGTCCTGGAGCTCCGCCAGCCGGTCGCGCAGCCACTGCAGCTGGCCCTCGTCGATCGAGCCCTGGGCACCCCCGTTGGGGTTGACGGTGTCGAGCACCACGAAGGCCACCTGCCCGTGGATGAACGTGTAGTTGCCGGTGCCGTCCTGCCGGTTCGTGTCGGAGAACCCGTGACCGCGGGGGAGACCCGCCGTCGTGAAGTACTCGCCGATGATCTCCGGCCTGCTCAGCACCCGCCGGTCCGGGTCGGCCGTGACGCGGCGTACGGCGCGGGTGTCGGCGTACTTGCGGAGGAACCCGTGGAAGTCGGCGGCGACCGCCTCGAACACCTCGTGGTGGGTCAGGTTCCGCGGCGGGCTGATCATCTTCAGGTGCCCGGTCGCGGCGGCCGCCAGACCCGGCGTGGTAGCTGACCCACCCGCCGCTGGACGAGCGCGTCGTGGTTGCCGAGCACGGCGTACCACGGCATGCCGATGCCCTCGGCGGTGAAGGGCCGCCGTGTCGCCGCCAGCAGACCTCGGACCACCGGGAACCCGGCGCGTTCGCGGGGCAGGTCGTCGCGCCTGCCGCGCGGCGTGCCGTGCGGGTGCCAGTAGTGCCGGTCGTAGTGCCGGCGGTTGCCGTCGCTCACGCCCTTCGAAACGGCGGTGGGCTCCCGAGTCGGGCCGGATCGGGCCGCCGTCCAGCAGGTCGATGTGCCAGCGGATCTCGTTGTACTGGCAGTTGTCGGTGCTGTCGCCGGTGAGCACGGCGAAGGCCGGCGGGGCGCCACTGATCGGCCCACCACCCAGCCGGTTGACCGCGCGCACCATGGACTCCGCGACCTGGGCGGTGAGCATCTCCTGCGGCCGGAACCGGCCCCGTCCGCCGGGGAACCGCTTCCGCTTCCCCGACCAGTTGTCGTTGACGCGGTCCAGGAACTCCAGCCGCAGCGGGCTCTGGACGTCCATGAGGTGGCCGTCCGACAGCTGCACGAAGGTCAGCAAAGCCTGCCGTGACCGGGTCCGCCCGCTGCCCGCCCGAATGCCGAGGGCGGTCCGCACGACGTGTCCCTCGCCGCCGACGGTGATCACCTTGGTGTATCCCCCTGGGCCGGGCCGGCCCACGACGAGGCGGCGGCTCAGCGTCGTGCCGGGCGGCGGTGGCCGCCCGGGCGGCCGGCGGGCGCCAGCAGGTCGCCGGTGCCCGCAACCGAGGCCGGCCGGTCCCGACGAGCGAGCGTGGTGCGCAGGAACTGCCGCCGGCGAGGTCACCGGGCAAGGATGCCTGAGACCTCCGCGCCAGGTGTCCACAAGCCACACGAATTCCGCGAATCCTCGGGTCTCGCCCAGGGCGCGGAGCAGCGGCCAGGCGGGCAGCTCCTCGGTCCAGTGTCGGCGCCCGACGAGCACCATCGGGGCCCGGGCGCCAGGCTCGGCGTAGAAGTTCTCGCAGGCGTCCTGGAAGATCTCCTGGACCGTGCCCGCGGAGCCTGGCAGGAACACGATGCCGCCGCTGCACACGTTGAGCAGCGTGTCCTCGCGCAGCGCGTTGCGGAAGTACTTCGCGACCTGCGAGGCGAAGGGGTTCGGCGGTTCGTGCCCGTAGAACCAGGTGGGGATCCCCAACGTGGGAGCCGGCGACGGCACGGTGGCGAGCACGTCGAACGCGGCGCGGGCCCAACCGTCGACCGACGGCCGGAAGTGCGGGAACCGCGCGAGACGCGCCACCGCAGCCTCGACGTCGCGGTCCGCAAGGCTCGGCGAGGGCGGCGCCCAGGTTCGCCGCCTCCATCGCCCCTGGCCCGCCGCCGGTCGCCACGACGTACCCCAGGCCGGCGAGCGCCCGCCCCAGCCGCGCGGCGTCGGCGTAGCCGGCGCTGTCCCGCGCCAAGGCGTGCCCGCCCATCACCCCGACCAGCCGGCGGCCGGCGACGTACTCCTGCAGCGCGTCGTCGACGGCGTGGTCGTGCAACGCCTGCGCGAGCGTCAGCGCGATGTCGGCAGACGTCGCGGGCCGGCGCGACCACGCGTAGACCAGCGCGTCGAAGGTGCGGTCGTAGCCCTGCTCGAGGCCCGCGTAGAGCTCCGCGGGGGAGTAGAGGGCGCTGCGGTAGGGATCGAACGGCACCCCGGGGATCCCGGGGAACAGCAGGGCGCCGCGGTCACGCAGGGAGTCCTCGTCGGCCGCGGTGAGCACGCAGCCGAGGAACAGCGCACCGCCGGGATCGAGCGCGCGCAGCTGGACGCTCCTGCCGGTCAGGTCCAGGTCCTGGAGTCGCCAGCCCGCCATGGACCGAGCCCCGGCGGCGACGAGGCGGTCGAGCTGCTCGAGGCTGTCGACCTCGACCAGCCGGCCCCGCCGGCGCAGCGGCCCCTCGTTGCTGCTCACCGGCCCAGGGTGCCACCTGTCGCGGGGACGGTTCAGTAGGCCTGCGCCAGGACGTCGCCGAACAGTGTCGTCGATGTCCACCTCCAGACCACGGCGCTGGAACCAGCTGCCCATGTTGCGGCAGTCGCGCAGGAGGAAGTCGGTGCCCGCCGGGTTGGCGACGACGTCCACGACCTGCGGCAGGTCGATGACGACCAGCGTCTCCCCGGCGGCCAGCACGTTGTACGGCGACAGGTCCCCGTGCGCGACCCCGGCGCGGGCGAACCCGGCGAGGATGTCACGGACCTGCTCGAAGTAGGACTCCAGCAGAGCGCGCCGCCGGGTCTCGCTGCGGCCAGCCGTGGTGCCGGCTCGCCGTCCTCGGTGACCAGCTCCATGAGGATCTCGGTGCCGTCGATCTGCACCGGGTAGGGGACCGAGACCCCGGCGAGCCAGAAGCGCTTGAGCGCCTCCCACTCCGCGGCGGCCCACTGGCCGGCAGCGACGCTGCGGCCGTGCTTGGTCTTCTTGGCCAGGGCGCGGGCGTCCCTGCTGTTCCGACCGCGCCGGCCCTCGGTGTACTCCGCGCTGCGGTGGAAGGTGCGGTGCTCCTCGCCGCGGTAGCGCTTGGCGGCCAGGACGACGCCGTCGCCGCCGGGGACCGCGCGGTGCAGGAGGAAGACGTCGGCCTCCTTGCCGGTCTTGAGCACGCCCAGCTCGGTGTCGACCGCGGCGCGGTCCTCCACGACCCAGGTGGGGCGGGGCTCGGGGCCGCGGCAGAGCGCCTCGACGTCCCAGTAGGTGCTCCAGCGCTGTCCGTCCGACAGGTCGTCGACGGGCTGGAAGTCGAGGGTGAAGCGGTGTGGTTCAGCGGTGCGCCGGGTGGGCGCGGGAAGGTTCGTCAACGGAGGTTCTCCAGGAGAAGGTGAGTGGTTCGGGCACACGCGGCTCGACGACAGTCATCGGGACAACCTCCTTCTCCTCCGCGCCGGGGCGGTTTCCGCCGGTCGCAGGTAGCCTGACGGTTCAGGAGCCGCTGGTGCAACGGCTTTTCTCTCGGGCACTTCGGGTCGAAGGAGAACCATGGCTCTGCACGTGGCCCCCGCTGTCGGTCTCTGCCTGGCGCTGACCGTGTCGGCGGGGTCGGCTCTCTCCTCCGGAGGCGACCCCTACTTCCCGCTCGACGGCAACGCCGGGTACGACGTCGAGCACTACGCCGTGCACGACACCTACCGTCCGGGCACCGACCGGCTGCGCGGCACCACGGTGGTCCGGGCGACGGCGACCGAGGACCTGACCCGTCTGTCGCTCGACCTGGTGCTGCCGGTGGACGGCGTCCGCGTCGACGGCACGGCGGCCGAGTTCAGCAAGCCGCACCGGCACGAGCTGGAGGTGCAGCTGCCGGAGCCGGTCGACGCCGGAGAGCAGTTCACCGTGAAGGTCCGCTACCACGGCAGGCCCGCGTCGGTCAGCGCCGAGGGTGCCCGGCCCAACCGCGACCTGTACTTCCACCGACCCGGGGAGACCGTGGCGATGGGCGAGCCGCAGAACGGTGCGTGGTGGTTCGCAGCCAACGAGACACCGGAGGACAAGGCCACCTTCGACATCACCATCCGCGTGCCGCGCGGGCACGAGGCGGTGAGCAACGGTGCACTCGTGTCGCGTCGGCTCGCCCACGGCTGGGTGGGGTGGCACTGGCGCGTCGACGAGCCCATCACCACCTACCTGGCGTTCTTCGCTGCCGGGCAGTTCCGGATCCGCTCGGGCACCACGGACGGCCGGCCCCACGTCTACGCCGTCTCCGAGCGGTTGAGCGACCAGGACCGAAGAACCGCGCTGAAGCGACTGCGGATGACCGACGAGATCGAGGGCTGGCTGACGGGCGCCCTGGGTGGGCCGCCCTTCGGCGAGACGGGCGGGGTGGTGGCCGGGATCCCGATCGGGTACGCGCTCGAGACCGCGACGCGTCCGGTCTACCCGTGGTCCGACCGGTCGCCGGGTGGGTGGCGGGGCCTGATGGTCCACGAGCTGGCCCACCAGTGGTTCGGCGACGACGTCGCGGTCCGGCGGTGGCGGGACGTGTGGCTGAACGAGGGGTTCGCGACCTACACCGAGTGGTGGCACGCCGAGGAGCACGGCGGGGTCAGCGTCGCCCAGCACCTCCAGAACACCTACGACTCGCTCCCGGCCGACGACGGCTTCTGGGACGTCCGGATCAGCGACCCCGGGCCGGCGCAGATGTGGAGCAATCCGGTCTACGTGCGCGGGGCGATGACCCTGGCGGCGCTGCGCAACCGCATCGGGGAGGCGGACTTCGCGGCATTCGTGGAGCAGTGGCTCGGCCGGCACGCGCAGGGGCACGGCACCGGGGCGGAGCTGCGGGCCCTGGCTGAGGAGATGAGCGGGGAGGACCTCGCGGGCTTCTTCCAGCACTGGCTCGACGAGCCCAGCAAGCCGGCGGACACGAGCGAGAACGGTCTTGGCTGAACGACGCCGTCGTACCTGAGAATGGGTCCATGAGCTACCAGGACGCCTTCGCCCGCAGCATCTCCGACCCGGCCGGCTTCTGGGGCGAGCAGGCCGCGCTCGTCGACTGGATCTCCAAGCCGGAGCGGGTGCTCGACGACAGCCGTCCGCCGTTCTACCGCTGGTTCCCCGACGCCACGCTGAACACCTGCTACAACGCCCTCGACCGGCACGTGGTGAACGGCCGGGCGGACCAGCCGGCGCTCATCTACGACAGCCCGGTGACCGGGACGACCACCACGACGACGTACGCCGAGCTGCTGGAGCAGGTCGCGGCCTTCGCCGGCGCCCTCCGCCAGCTGGGGGTGGAGAAGGGCGACCGCGTCATCATCTACCTGCCGATGATCCCCGAGGCGGTCGTGGCGATGCTGGCCTGCGCGCGCATCGGCGCCGTGCACTCCGTGGTCTTCGGCGGCTTCGCGGCCCACGAGCTGGCGCTGCGCATCGACGACGCCCGACCCAAGGTCGTGGTCGCCGCGTCGTGCGGCATCGAGCCGTCGCGGGTGGTGGAGTACAAGCCGCTCCTCGACCGGGCGTTGGACCTGGCCGAGCACCAGCCGGCCGCCTGCGTCGTCAAGCAGCGGCCGCAGGCCGAGGCGCCGATGACCGAGGGGCGCGACATCGACTGGGAGGTGGCGGCCCGGGCCGGCGGCTCCGACCCGGCTTCCTGCGTCGAGGTCGCCGCCACGGATCCGCTGTACATCCTCTACACGTCGGGAACCACCGGGAAGCCGAAGGGCATCGTCCGGGACAACGGCGGCCACGTGGTCGCGATGGCCTGGTCCCTGCCCAACGTGTACGACGTGCATCCCGGCCAGGTCTGGTGGGCCGCCTCCGACGTCGGCTGGGTCGTCGGCCACTCCTACATCGTCTACGCCCCGCTGATCTGCGGGGCGGCGACGGTGCTCTACGAGGGCAAGCCGGTCGGCACGCCGGACGCCGGGGCGTTCTGGCGCGTCGTCGCCGAGCACCGTGTCGAGGGCCTGTTCACCGCGCCGACGGCGATCCGTGCGATCAAGAAGGAGGACCCGGAGGGCACGCTGCTCGCCGGGCACGACACCAGCTGCCTGCGGACGCTCTTCCTCGCCGGTGAGCGGCTCGACCCCGAGACCTACACGTGGGCGTCCTCGACGCTCGGGGTGCCGGTGGTCGACAACTGGTGGCAGACCGAGACCGGCTGGCCGATCGCCGCGAACCTGCGGGGACTCGAGCCGATGCCGATCAAGGCCGGCTCGCCCTCGGTGCCCGTGCCCGGGTACGACGTACGGGTGCTGGACTCGACCGGCCAGGAGGTCCCACCGGGCGAGGAGGGGGCGATCTGCATCCGGCTGCCGCTGCCGCCGGGGACCCTGCCCACGCTGTGGGGCGACGACGAGCGGTTCGTGACGTCGTACCTCTCCACGTTCGAGGGCTACTACGTCTCGGGCGACGGCGGCTACGTCGACGAGGGCGGCTACGTCTTCGTGATGGGCCGGACCGACGACATCATCAACGTGGCGGGGCACCGGCTCTCGACCGGAGCGATGGAGGCGGTCATCGCCGCGCACCCCGCGGTCGCCGAGTGCGCGGTGATCGGCGTGGCCGACCCGCTCAAGGGACAGGCGCCGTGGGGCTTCGTCGTGCTCAAGGCGGGCGCGGAGGACGACCCGGACACGGTGGCTGCCGACCTGGTCGCGAAGGTGCGGGACGAGATCGGTCCCGTCGCTGCGTTCAAGCACGTGTCGGTGGTGCCGGGGCTGCCGAAGACCCGGTCGGGGAAGATCCTGCGCAAGACCATGCGCGAGATCGCCGACGGCAAGGACGCCGCTCCGCCGTCGACGATCGAGGACGTCGCGGTGCTCGACCAGCTGCGCCCCACCCTCCGCCGCGAGAGCTGACCCCCGAGAAGTCACGCAGGCAGCGTTGAGAAGTCAGGCACGCGGCGTCGAGAGGCCAGGAAAGCGGCGTTGAGTGGGCAGGAAAGCATGGTCGAGGAGTCAGGCCGGCAGGGTCGAGAGGGCCAGGGCGCAGGCGAACCCGCGTGCGGGACCTCTCGACCCAGCGCGACCGACTTCTCGACCCCGCACGAGTGACGTCTCGACCCAGCGGGAGTGACGTCTCGACCTGGGGGGCGGGGGGTCGGTGGCCGCCGACGAGGGGGCCATCAGCCGGGCGACCAGGCTCGGCCGGCCGGCGAGCCGCTCCTCGCGGTCAGCGAGGGACACCAAGCGCAGCCCGGCGGCGGTGGCCCACGGGTCCAGTCCTCCGCCGGGAGGATGTCAGGACCAGAGGTCGCCGTAGGCGGTCAGCGGACGCCCCACGAGTAGGTCTGTTTGCGCAGCTTGAGGTACACGAACGTCTCGGTGCTGAGCACCTGGGGGATGGCCCGGATCCGCTTGGTGACGATCTCGAGGAGGTGTTCGTCGGACTCGGCGACCACCTCGGCGAGGATGTCGAAGCTGCCGGCAGCGATGACGACGTAGTCGACCTCGTCCATCGCCACGAGCGCGTCGGCGATCGGTTCGAGGTCGCCGGTGGCCTTGACGCCGATCATGGCCTGCCGGCTGAAACCGAGCTCCAGGGGGTCGGTCACGGCGACCACCTGCATGATGCCGTGGTCCACGAGGCGCTGGACGCGCTGGCGGACCGCGGCCTCGGACAGGCCCACGACCTTGCCGATGGCGGCGTAGGAGCGCCTGCCGTCCTGCTGCAGCTGCTCGATGATCGCCTTGGAGACGTCGTCGAGCACCGGTCGGCTGCGCTCCGGGCGTCCCGATGGCTTCGTCACGCGGCTGATCTTGGCAGCCAGCACTGACGACGTCAAAGGACCAAGGGGGCAATTTCAAGCGATTCCGTGGAGAAGATGCGCCTCGGGCACGGAATCCCTTGTCGTGAGCCGGTCCTCATGCCAGGATTTCGCGCAAGAGCCCCCGACCTCGACGGAGGAACGCATCATGCCCCCCAACGCCCGCACCCGTCGCCCCACGCGCCTTGGACCGCCGGTGCCGGGCGTGGACCGGCGAGGCTTGCTCCGCGGCGCCGCCGCCGGCGGCCTGGGGCTCTGGGTGCCCGGCCTGCTCGCTGCCTGCGGCACCGAGGGGGCCAAGGTGGCCGCGGACTCGTGCAAGAGCACCGACAAGTCCGACACCGAGAAGAAGCTGATGTTCTCCAACTGGCCGGAGTACATCGACGTCAAGGGCAAGCACATGCCGACGCTCGAGGCGTTCGAGTCCAAGACCGGCATCGACGTCACCTACAACACCGACATCAACGACAACAACGAGTTCTTCGCCAAGATCCAGAACCAGCTCAGCGACTGCCAGTCGATCGGGCGCGACATCATCGTGCTCACCGACTGGATGGCCGCGCGCGTCCTGGATCTCGGCTGGCTGCAGAAGCTCGACCACGACAACATCCCCAACGTCGACCAGAACCTGGTCAGCAACCTGCAGAGCCCCGACTGGGACCCCGACCGCAACTACAGCGTGCCGTGGCAGAGCGGGTTCACCGGTCTGGCCTACAACAAGAAGGCGATCGACAAGCCGGTCGGCAGCTTCGACGAGCTCCTGAACCGTCCCGACCTGAAGGGGAAGGTCAGCCTGCTCAAGGAGATGCGCGACACCATGGGCTTCATGCTCGCGGTGACCGGAGCCGATCCGGAGGACTTCGACGGCGGCGACTGGGACCAGGCGATCGAGCAGCTCGAGAAGTCGGTGCAGGACGGGCAGGTACGCCGGTTCACCGGCAACGACTACCTGCAGGACCTCGCCAAGGGCGACCTGCTGGCGTGCGAGGCGTGGTCCGGCGACATCATGGCCATGGAGAACCCGGACATCGAGTGGGTGATCCCGGAGGAAGGCCTCGCGCTGTGGTCGGACAACATGCTGGTGCCGAACAAGGCCGACCACAAGGCGAACGCCGAGGCGCTGATGGACTACTACTACCAGCCGGACGTGGCCGCCAAGCTCGCCGCCTGGGTCTGGTACGTCTGCCCGGTGCAGGGCGCCCGCGAGGCGATGAAGAACATCGACCCGTCCCTGGTCGACCAGCCGCTGATCTTCCCGACCGACGACTTCCTCGCCGACACGTACTCGTTCATGGCCCTGGACGAGGACACCGCCAAGCAGTACGAGACCGACTTCACCCGGGCGATCGGGTGAGCGTTCCCGGTCGCGACCTCGAGCTTCACCGCCTCACCAAGAGGTTCGGGGACTTCGTTGCCGTGGACGACCTCAGCCTCGTCGTGCCCGAGGGGTCCTTCTACGCCCTGCTGGGTGCCTCCGGCTGCGGGAAGACCACGACGCTGCGCATGGTGGCCGGGCTCGAGCGCCCGACCGCCGGGCGCATCGTGCTCGGCGACGACGACATCACCGACCTCAGGCCCTACCAGCGGCCGGTCAACACCGTCTTCCAGAGCTACGCCCTCTTCCCGCACCTGAGCATCTTCGAGAACGTCGCGTTCGGGCTGCGTCGTACCCGCAGCAAGGACGTGAAGACGAAGGTGGGGGAGATGCTGGAGCTGGTGCAGCTCCAGGACTACGCGCGGCGACGACCGGCCCAGCTGTCCGGCGGTCAGCAGCAGCGCGTGGCGCTCGCCAGGGCGTTGATCAACCGGCCCCGGGTGCTGCTGCTCGACGAGCCGCTGGGAGCCCTGGACCTCAAGCTCCGTCGTGCCATGCAGATCGAGCTGAAGCGGATCCAGACCGAGGTCGGGATCACCTTCGTGCACGTGACGCATGACCAGGAGGAGGCCATGACGATGGCCGACACCATCGCGGTGATGAACGCCGGTCTCATCGAGCAGCAGGGAACCCCGGGGGACCTCTACGCCCATCCCCGCACCACGTTCGTCGCCAACTTCCTGGGTCAGTCCAACCTGCTGCCCGGGGTGGTGCGGGCCCGGCACGGCGACGAGGTCACCACCGAGGTGCACGGCATCAAGGTGCTCGCCTCCCGCAGCGGCTCCCCGCAGTCCGCCGGGGACGTCTGGGTCGGGGTGCGACCCGAGAAGGTGACGCTGCAGCGACCGGGAGAGGGGCGTGAGGGTCTCAACCGGCTCGAGGGCGCGGTGGTCACCGACGTCAGCTACGTCGGGGTGAGCACCCAGTACCTCGTGCGCCTGCCGTTCGGGCAGGAGCTGATGGTGTTCGAGCAGAACGCCGGCGAGCGGCCGCCGTTCACGTACGGCGACCACGTCGACCTGACCTGGATGCCCGACCACACCTTCCTCCTCGGGGCCGACCAGGACGCGCACGCGGGCGCCGACATCACCGAGGACGCATGAGGAGGCAGCACCGGTCATGACCGCGCTCGGACACGCCCCCGGGCCCGTCGGCCAGGCCGGCGGCCCCCAGGACGGCGAGGAGGCGCCGAAGCGGGGGATCGCCGGCTACTTCCTGATGCTGCCGGGGACCCTCTGGCTCGCGTTGTTCTTCGTGGTGCCGACCGTCACGCTCCTCGCCAGCAGCCTCTACGACCCCTCCGGCTCGTTCACCGAGGGCTACCGGATGACCTGGCACTGGCAGAACTACACCGATGCCTGGCAGGAGTACGGCGGGACGTTCCTCCGCTCCTTCGTCTACGCCGGCCTGGCGACGCTCGCCTGCTTGCTGCTGGGGTTCCCCCTGGCCTATGCCATCGCGTTCAAGGCCGGACGCTGGCGCAACCTCATGCTGGTGGCGGTCATCGCGCCGTTCTTCACCAGCTTCCTGGTCCGCACGCTGTCCTGGAAGTTCCTGCTGAGCGACAACGGCTTCATCGTCGGGCTGCTGCACGCCGTCCCGTTCGTTTCCGACGACGTACGGCTTCTCGCCACGCCGGTGGCCGTGGTGACCGGCCTGACCTACGGCTTCCTGCCCTTCATGGTGCTGCCGCTCTACGCCAGCCTGGAGAAGGTGGACCCGCGGCTCATCGAGGCGGCCGGTGACCTCTACGCGTCCCCGTTCACCGGGTTCCGCCTGGTGACGCTCCCACTGGCGATGCCGGGACTGGTGGCGGGGACGCTGCTCACGTTCATCCCGTCTGCCGGTGACTTCATCAACGCCGAGCTGCTCGGCAACCCGCGGACCCGGATGATCGGCAACGACATCAACGACCTGTTCAAGTCCAACGTCATCCCGACCGCGGCGGCGCTGTCGGTGACGCTGATGGCGGCGATCATCCTCATGGTGCTCCTCTACGTCCGCCGCGCCGGCACGGAGGAGCTGGTATGAGCAGCCGCGCCCACGTCGTACGCACCTGGGTCGGCACCCACGGGGTGCTGCTCTTCGCGCTGCTGGTGCTGCTCTACATGTTCACCCCGATCTTCGTGGTGGTGCTCATGTCGTTCAACGACCCCGTCGGGCGGCTGGGCTACGAGTTCGACGGGTTCACGTTGAACAACTGGACGCACCTCTGCGACCCCTACCAGCTCTGCTCGTCGGTCGCCACGAGCCTGCAGATCGGCCTGCTGGCGACCCTGCTGGCGACCCTGCTCGGCAGCCTGATGGCGTTCGCGATGGCCCGGCACTACTTCCGGGGCCGGAGCACCGCGAACCTGCTGATCTTCCTGCCGATGGCGACGCCGGAGATCGTGCTCGGGTCGTCGCTGCTCGCGCTGTTCGTCAACGCGAACTTCGCGGGGCAGCTGGGCTTCTGGACCATCTTCGTGGCCCACGTGATGTTCTGCCTGTCGTTCGTGGTGATCACCGTCAAGGCCCGGCTCTCCGGGCTGGACCCGAGGCTGGAGCAGGCGGCCGCCGACCTCTACGCCAACGAGTGGCAGACGTTCTCGCGGGTGACGTTCCCGCTGATGATGCCGGGCATCGTCTCCGCGGCGCTGCTCAGCTTCTCGCTGTCCTTCGACGACTTCATCATCACCAATCTGAACTCGGGCCAGACGGTGACCTTCCCGATGTACGTCTGGGGTGCGGCCCAGAAGGGCATCCCGATGCAGATCAACGTGGTGGGCACGATCATGTTCCTGCTCGCGCTGACCCTGGTCCTCGGCGGTGCGGTGCTCCGCCGGGCGCGCGAGCGCCCCGCCTGACGCCTGGTGCCGGTCTCCCGTGGGAGACCGGCAGGCGGCTAGAGGAGGTTGGCGGCCTCGGTGAGGACCTTCCGCAGGATCTCCTCCATCTCGTCGAAGTGCGACTGGTCGCAGATCAGCGGGGGAGCGAGCTGGATGACCGGGTCGCCGCGGTCGTCGGCCCGGCAGTAGAGGCCGCCCTCGAACAGCGCCTTGGACAGGAAGCCCCGGAGCAGCCGCTCGGACTCGTCCTCGTCGAAGGTCTCCTTCGTCGCCTTGTCCTTGACCAGCTCGATGCCGTAGAAGTACCCGTCCCCGCGGACGTCGCCCACGATCGGCAGGTCGTGCAGTCGCTCGAGGGTCGCCCGGAACGCGCCCTCGTTGTCCAGGACGTGCTGGTTGATGCCCTCACGTTCGAAGACGTCGAGGTTCGCCAGCGCCACCGCAGCGGAGACCGGGTGCCCGCCGAAGGTGTACCCGTGCAGGAAGGTCTCGTGCCCGCGGAGGAACGGCTCCATCAGCCGGTCGGTGGTGACCATGCCGCCCAGCGGCGAGTAACCGGACGTCACGCCCTTGGCGAAGGTGATGATGTCCGGCTGGTAGTCGTACCGGCTGGCACCGAACATGTGCCCCAGCCGCCCGAAGGCGCAGATCACCTCGTCGCTGACCAGCAGCACGTCGTACTCGTCACAGATCTCGCGCACCCTCTGGAAGTAGCCGGGCGGGGGCGGGAAGCAGCCACCGGCGTTCTGCACCGGCTCGAGGAAGACCGCGGCGACGGTGTCAGGGCCCTCGTTCTCGATGGCCACGGCGATCTGGTCGGCCGCCCAGCGGCCGAACGCCTCGAGCGTCGAGCCCTCGGGTCCCCCCGCGCCGCGGGGGACGCCGCGCTCCGATTCGTCGTGGTGGTGCGGGCTCCCGAGCTCGGAGGCCCGGTAGAAGTTGGTGTTCGGGACGCGGAAGGTCGAGGGCACCAGCGGCTCGAACATCTGCTTCAGCGGCGGCAGGCCGGTGATCGACAGCGCCCCCTGGGTGGTGCCGTGGTAGGCGATCGCCCGGCTGATCACCTTGTGCTTCAGCGGCTTGCCGGTGACCTTGAAGTAGTTCTTGGCCAGCTTCCACGCCGACTCCACGGCCTCCCCGCCGCCGGTGGTGAAGAAGACGCGGTTGAGGTCACCGGGCGCGTAGCCGGCGATCCGCTCCGAGAGCTCGATCGCGGACGGGTGGGCGTAGGACCACAGCGGGAAGAACGCCAGGTCGGCGGCCTGCTTGGCGGCCGCCTCGACCAGCTCGGTGCGCCCGTGGCCGAGCTGCGACACGAACAGGCCGGCGAGCCCGTCGAGGTAGCGGCGGCCTTGGGCGTCGTAGATGTAGGGCCCCTCGCCCTTCACGATCACCGGGACGTCGTGGTCCTGGTAGCTGGACATGCGCGTGAAGTGCATCCAGAGGTGGTCCTTGGCTGCACGCTGGAGGTCGAGCTGGGGGCGGTGCTGGGGTCGGGGGGCGTCTGACGACACGGTTGCTCCTCGGTCGGGCGTGCCCTCATCTTGGCGAGCGCCGTGGCGGGATGCAAGCGATTCAGTCGCACAATCCGGCGTATCGCACGCTCATCGGCGGTAATATCCGCTCGGCGCGACGGATTTCGTGGCCCGGAGGCTACCCTTGGCGCCGCGGGATGACTACGCTCCCGTGCATGACGAAGAACTTCCGCAACGTGATCAACGGTGAGCTGGTCGACGCGATCTCGGGTGAGACGTACGACGTCGTCGATCCCGCGACGGGGCAGGTCTACGCGACCGCGCCGGCCTCCTCCCCCGAGGACGTCGACCGCGCGATGCGCGCGGCCGAGACGGCCTTCGAGTCGTGGGGGGACACCACGCCCGGTGAGCGCCAGGTGGCGCTGCTCAAGATGGCCGACGCCCTGGAGCGCCGGGCCGACGAGTTCGTCCGGGTCGAGTGCGAGAACACCGGCAAGCCGATCCACCTCACCGCGGAGGAGGAGCTGCCGCCGTCGGTGGACGAGCTGCGGTTCTTCGCCGGTGCCGCCCGGGTCCTGGAGGGCCGGTCGGCCGGGGAGTACATGAAGGGCTACACCTCGATGGTCCGCCGGGAGCCGATCGGGGTCGTCGGCCAGGTGACGCCCTGGAACTACCCGCTGATGATGGCGATCTGGAAGATCGCACCGGCGCTGGCGGCCGGCAACACCGTCGTGCTCAAGCCGTCGGACACCACCCCGGCGAGCAGCACCCTGCTGGCCGAGCTGGCGCAGGAGTTCCTGCCGCCGGGGGTGCTCAACGTGGTCTGCGGCGACCGGGACACCGGGCGGGCGATCGTCGACCACCCGACGCCTCAGCTGGTGGCGATCACCGGGTCGGTGCGCGCCGGGATGGAGGTCGCGGGGTCGGCGGCGACGAAGCTCAAGCGCATCCACCTCGAGCTCGGCGGCAAGGCGCCGGTGGTCGTCTTCGACGACGCGGACCTCGAGGCCGCCGCCGAGGCGATCGCCACCGCGGGCTACTTCAACGGGGGGCAGGACTGCACCGCAGCCACCCGGGTGCTGGCAGGACCGGGCGTCCACGACGACTTCGTCGCCGCGCTCACCGACCAGGCGCGCAACACCAAGACCGGCATGCCCGACGACCATGACGTGCTCTACGGGCCCCTCAACAACGCCAACCAGCTCGAGCGGGTCAGCGGGATGGTCGACCGTCTTCCGGGCCACGCCAGCGTGGAGACCGGCGGCTCCCGCCAGGGCGACGCCGGCTTCTTCTACACCCCGACGGTGGTCAGCGGCCTGCACCAGGACGACGAGGCGATCCAGGAGGAGATCTTCGGGCCGGTCATCACCGTGCAGCGGTTCACCGACGAGCAGGAGGCTCTGCGTTGGGCCAACGGCGTGAAGTACGGCCTCGCCTCCTCGGTGTGGACCAAGGACCATGCGCGTGCGCTGCGGATGGCCAAGGGGCTCGACTTCGGCGTGGTGTGGATCAACACCCACATCCCGTTCGTCTCCGAGATGCCGCACGGTGGGTTCAAGTACTCCGGCCACGGCAAGGACCTGTCGTCCTACAGCCTGGAGGACTACACGCGCGTCAAGCACGTGATGTCCTTCATCGGGGAGTGACGTGAGGATCCTGCTGGTCGGCGCCGGTGGCGTCGGAGGAGCGTTCACCGCCATCGCCGCACGCCGGGACTTCTACGACGAGATCGTCGTCGCGGACTACGACCTCGCCCGCGCCGAGAAGGCGGCCGCGGGTGACCCGCGGTTCCGGGCCGCCCAGGTCGACGCCTCCGACGCGGGGTCGGTGCGGGCGCTGGTCGAGGAGCACCGCGTCACCCACGTGATGAATGCGGTCGACCCGCGCTTCGTGATGCCGATCTTCGACGGTGCCGCGGCGGGCGGTGCCGACTACCTCGACATGGCGATGAGCCTGTCCCGGCCACACCCCACGTCGCCGTACGCCGAGGTCGGCGTGAAGCTCGGCGACGAGCAGTTCGCACGGGCCGCCGAGTGGGAAGCCGCCGGCCGGCTGGCGCTCGTGGGCATGGGGGTGGAGCCCGGTCTCTCCGACGTCTTCGCGAGGTACGCCGCCGACCACCTGTTCTCCGACATCGACGAGCTGGGCACTCGCGACGGCGCCAGCCTCGAGGTGCTCGGCGACGACGGCACGCCGATCTTCGCGCCGAGCTTCTCGATCTGGACCACCATCGAGGAGTGCCTCAACCCGCCGGTGGTGTGGGAGAGGGACCGCGGGTGGTTCACGACGGAGCCGTTCAGCGAGCCGGAGGTGTTCGACTTCCCGGAGGGCATCGGGCCGGTCGAGTGCGTCAACGTCGAGCACGAGGAGGTGCTCCTGATGCCCCGCTGGGTCGACTGCCGGCGCGCCACGTTCAAGTACGGCCTCGGCGAGGAGTTCATCGGGGTGCTGAGGACCCTGCACCGGCTGGGACTGGACCGCACCGACCCGGTGCAGGTGCCGGATGCCGCCTCGGGCCGGCGCGGGCTGGTCGGGGTCTCGCCGCGGGACGTGGTGGCGGCGTCGCTGCCCGACCCGGCCACCCTCGGCGACCGCATGCGGGGCAAGACCTGCGCCGGGCTCCACGTCACCGGCACCGGCAAGGACGGGCGTCCCCGGCAGACGTACCTCTACCACGTCGTCGACAACGCGTGGTCGATGCGCGAGTACGGCCACCAGTGCGTCGTGTGGCAGACCGCGGTCAACCCGGTCATCGCCCTGGAGCTGCTGGCCTCCGGCACGTGGCAGGGAAGCGGTGTCCTCGGTCCCGAGGCGTTCGACGCGGTGCCGTTCCTCGAGCTGCTGACCGAGTACGGCTCACCCTGGGGGCTGCGTGACGAGCAGCCGGCGGCGGGTGGGGCCGGGGGCTAGAAACCGGCCCACCAGCCGAGGCTGGTGCCTGGATGCCCCGGCTTCTCCAGGTCGTAGCAGACCCAGTGCGGCGCGTCGATCGAGCCGTACGTCGTCGTGCGCCACTCCAGCGCGAAGTTGCGGAACTTGCCACCCACCATGTCGTTGCACGTGTGGCGAGCGGCGCCGGAGAGGTTCGGCGTGAGCGGCGGCCCGTAGAAGTAGACGAACACCCCGGCGAACACGATGAGCGTCGCGACGACGTGACGGACCGTGGCAGGGCGCAGACCCTGGCCCACGGCAGACACGCCCATGCCGCCTCCCTCCGGTCCGTGCGTTTCAGGGTAGGTCGCGCACGGAGCCCGTGACCCGGAAACGCAGCGGAACTGAAACCATGGCCCGATGACCGACCTCCGCGATGTCGTGGTCCTCGGCTCCACGGGGTCCATCGGAACCCAGGCCCTGGACGTGGCGCGCGCCAACCCCGACCGCTTCCGTGTCGTGGCGATGACGGCGGGCGGGGGGCGCCCGGACCTGTTCGAGCAGCAGGTCGCGGAGTTCGGGCCGGCGTTCTCCGGACTGGGTGAGGAGGCGTCGGTGGAGGCGGCCGGCCGCCCGTGCGACGTGGTGCTCAACGGCATGACCGGAGCAGTCGGCCTGCGGCCCACCGTCGCCGCCCTCGACGCCGGCAACGTGCTGGCGCTCGCGAACAAGGAGTCCCTCATCATCGGCGGTCCGGTGGTCACCGCCCGCGCCCGGCCGGGGCAGATCGTCCCCGTCGACTCCGAGCACAGCGCGCTCGCCCAGTGCCTGCGCGCAGGCTCCCGCGGCGAGGTGCGCCGGCTGCTGCTCACCGCCAGCGGCGGCCCCTTCCGCGGGCGGACCCGCGACGAGCTCCGCGACGTCACGCCGGCCCAGGCGCTGGCCCACCCCACGTGGTCCATGGGCCCCGTCGTCACCATCAACTCCGCGACCCTGGTGAACAAGGGCCTCGAGGTGATCGAGGCCCACCTGCTCTTCGACGTCCCCTTCGACCGGATCGACGTGGTGGTCCACCCCACCTCGGTGGTGCACTCCATGGTCGAGTTCGTCGACGGGTCGACGGTCGCGCAGGCGAGCCCGCCCTCGATGATGATCCCCATCGCGCTGGGCCTCGGCTGGCCCGACCGGGTGGCCGACGCCGCGCCGCCGGTGGACTGGACGCGACCCGAGACGTGGGAGTTCCTCCCCCTGGACCACGAGGCCTTCCCCGCCGTACGCCTGGCCCGCGAGGCAGGGGCCGCGGGTGGCACCGCGCCGGCCGTCTACAACGCGGCGAACGAGGTCTGCGTCGAGGCGTTCCTGGGTCGGAGTCTCCGGTTCACCGACATCGTGCCCACGATCGAACGTGTCCTCGCCGGGCACGACGTAGGCTCGTACGCAGATCTCTCCGTCGATGACGTGCTCGCCGCGGACCGCTGGGCCCGGGGTGCGGCGCGCGAGGTCATCGCCGCCACCGAAGGAGCCACACCAGCTTGACCATCCTGCTCTACGCCCTCGGGGTCCTTGCCTTCGCGCTCGGCGTGGCGGCGTCCATCGGGCTCCACGAAGTGGGCCACATGTACCCGGCGAAGAAGTTCGGGGTGAAGGTCACGCAGTACTTCGTCGGCTTCGGGCGCACCGTGTGGTCCACCCGCCGCGGCGAGACCGAGTACGGCCTCAAGGCGATCCCGCTGGGCGGCTACGTCAAGCTCGTCGGGATGCTGCCCCCCGCGCGCGGCCAGGATCCTTCGCTGGTCCGCAGGAGCAACACCGGAATGTTCACCCAGCTGATCTCCGACGCCCGGGCCGCCGAGTACGAGCATGTCGCTCCTGGCGACGAGCCGCGACTCTTCTACCGCCTGCCGTGGTGGAAGAAGGTCGTGGTGATGGCCGGCGGCCCGACGGTGAACCTCCTCATCGCATTCGTCCTCTTCGCCGGCATCTTCGGTCTGCACGGCACCTACGAGCCGACCACCACCGTGTCGACGGTCTCGCAGTGTGTGGTGCCGGCCGCGGAGGAGGGGCGGGAGTGCACCCCGCAGGACCCCCGCACCCCCGCAGCGGTCGCAGGACTGCTGCCGGGTGACCGGATCGTCAGCTTCAACGGCACCGAGATCGAGGACTGGATGCAGCTGGTCACGCTGATCCGGGCCAACGAGGACGGCCGGGCAGTCATCGGCTACGTGCGCGACGGTGAGCAGCGCACCGCCACCACGAGCACCACGGTGAAGTCGGTGCGGTCCCTCGACGACACGACGCAGTACGTGGACGCCGGGTTCCTCGGCGTGGAGAGCACCGTGCAGCGCGAGCGCCACGGGCTGCTGTTCACGCTGGACCAGATGGGCACGATGACGTGGGACACCGTCCAGGCCCTCGGCCACCTGCCGGTCAAGGTCTGGGGCGTCGCCAAGGCCGTCGTCGGTGTGGAGGAACGTGCGCAGGACAGCCCGGTGAGCGTGGTCGGCGCCGGCCGCGTCGCCGGTGAGGTGGCCTCGGACAGCCGGTCGCCGCTCGCGGAACGCCTGGTCTTCCTGGTGAGCCTGCTCGCCGGTCTGAACCTCTTCGTCGGGATGTTCAACTTCATCCCGCTGCTGCCGCTCGACGGCGGACACATCGCCGGGGCCCTCTTCGAGGGGGTACGACGCGGGGTCGCCCGGCTCCTCGGGCGTCCCGACCCGGGCTTCGTCGACGTCGCCAAGATGCTGCCGGTGGCCTACGGCATGGCTGCCGTCCTGCTGGTGATGAGCCTCGTGCTCATCGCCGGAGACATCGTCGCCCCGATCAGCATCAGCTGACCGGGGCGACGAGCAACGGCGAGCCGTGCCGCCTCAGGAGCTCACGAGAGCTTCTTGGTGGCGTTGCTGGACGACGTGCCGAAGTTGTCGGTGCCGAGGTACTTGACGATCAGCTTGTACTTGCCCTTCTTGGCGTGCTTGAGCTTCATCGACGCGATGCCCTTCGCGCTGACGTTCTTGGTGGCAGAAGCGATCTTCGTGCCGTTGCGCTTGAGGGTCAGCTTGGCCTTCCCCTCGAGGGGGGCGCCACTGTCCGGGGCCCGGACGACGCCCTTGCTCGTCAGCAGGTGCCGCTTGGCCTTGTAGATCAGCTTGGCGGCGGTCTTGGTGTCGGCCTGCACCACGGTGACCGTCCCGACCGTCAGGTCCTGGCCGTCGTTGAGTTCGCACGCGACCGGCACCGGCCCGGCCTGGGTCCCTCCGGAGTCGTAGGTGTACAACGAGGCGTCCATGTCGCTGGCCTCGTTCTCGCCGTTCTTGCGGTCGAGCAGGGAGACGTCGACCGTCGTCCCGACCGGGGTGGCCGCGACGTAGTCCTTGAGCGACGGTCCGCCCTCGGCCGTGAAGGTCGTCGGGCCGCTCTGCTCGATGGCCGTCTTGGCGATGACCGCGGGGGACTCCACGGGGACCGTCATCCCGCCGACCGTGGCGTTGGCTTGGTTGACCACGGTGCCGTCCACCTTTCGGTAGCCGGCGCCGTACAGGAACGCGGACAGGCTCCCCGGGATCGTCACGTTGGTCGTCACGTGCGCGACGCCGCCGTACGGGACGGTCTCGGCGAGGGTGTGCTTCCCGGTGAACGTCTGCGGGTTGCCGAGCACGTCGCAGGTGTAGGTGAGCTCGGCGCTCGTCGCGGCATGGGCCGGCGACATGAACAGCGCTCCGCCGGTGGCCAGCGCGAGGGCGGTGGTGGTCGCGGCGGCGCGACGAAGGACAGGATTGGTCGAGTGCATGGTGGTGCGCTTCCCTCCGGAAAAAGTTCGGGTCGGATCCGGCGCTCCTCTGCGGCCGGTTCCCGCGGACCATCGCACCAACTACTTGGTCAGTTGACCAAGTCCCGTTGGTCCTGACCGTCGGGGCCCTTCTGCGTCCGTTCAGGTGGCCACGGGACCTCGGCACGCGTCGGCGGCGCGGTCCTGCGTCACCGCTCGGCGTGGGCCACCCACGGGGTCCGTACGATGGCCCTGATATGACTGCGATCAACTTGGGCATGCCCTCAGCGCCGCCTCCGGTGCTCTCCCCCCGCCGCCCGACCCGCCAGATCAAGGTGGGCAAGGTCCTCGTCGGCGGCGACGCACCGGTGTCGGTGCAGTCGATGACGACCACGCTGACCGCGGACGTCAACGCCACCCTCCAGCAGATCGCCGAGCTCACCGCTGCCGGCTGCGACATCGTGCGGGTGGCGTGCCCGAGCCAGGACGACGCCGACGCCCTGCCCGCGATCGCGGCGAAGTCCCAGATCCCGGTGATCGCGGACATCCACTTCCAGCCCCGCTACGTGTTCGCGGCGATCGAGGCCGGCTGTGCCGGTGTGCGGGTGAACCCGGGCAACATCAAGAAGTTCGACGACCAGGTCAAGGAGATCGCACGCGCCGCCAAGGACCACGGCACGTCGCTGCGGATCGGCGTCAACGCCGGTTCCCTCGACCCCCGCCTCCTGCAGAAGTACGGCAAGGCCACTCCGGAGGCGCTGGCCGAGTCGGCGAAGTGGGAGGCGAGCCTCTTCGAGGAGCACGACTTCCACGACTTCAAGATCTCGGTCAAGCACAACGACCCCGTCGTCATGGTGCGCGCCTACGAGATGCTCGCCGAAGCCGGTGACTGGCCGCTCCACCTCGGGGTGACCGAGGCCGGACCGGCCTTCCAGGGCACCATCAAGTCCGCGGTGGCGTTCGGCGCGCTGCTGTCGCGCGGCATCGGGGACACGATCCGCGTCTCGCTGTCGGCGCCTCCGGTGGAGGAGGTGAAGGTGGGGCTCCAGATCCTGGAGTCGCTGAACCTCCGACCCCGTCGCCTCGAGATCGTGTCCTGCCCCTCCTGCGGTCGCGCCCAGGTCGACGTCTACAAGCTCGCTGACGAGGTCACCGCCGGCCTGGAGGGCCTCGAGGTCCCGCTGCGGGTGGCGGTGATGGGCTGCGTGGTCAACGGTCCCGGCGAGGCCCGCGAGGCCGACCTCGGCGTCGCGTCCGGCAACGGCAAGGGCCAGATCTTCGTCAAGGGCGAGGTCATCAAGACGGTCCCCGAGGCCAAGATCGTGGAGACCCTGATCGAGGAGGCGCTCCGCATCGCGGAGGACATGGGCACCGTGGAGGGCGCCGAGCCCAACGTGTCTGTCGGCTGACCGACACGGCGGCCGCGTAGGCTCTCCCCGTGCTCCGCACGCAGCGTGAGCTGCGCGTCCTCGGGCCGGCAGACCTGGACGAGGTCACCGGCCTGCTGGCACGCGACCCGGTGGTGAACGTCGTCACCGACTACCGCGCGCGGACGACGCAGCTGCACCCGCGCTGGCTGAACGGCGAGGTCTGGGGCTGCTTCGAGGACGACCGGCTCAGCTCGCTGTGCCACTCGGCGGCCAACCTGATCCCGGTGATGGCCGACGTGCCCGCCCTGGAGCTGTTCGCCGACCGCGCCGCGGGGCAGGGGCGGCGGTGCTCGACGCTGCTCGGCCCCTCCGACCAGGTGGCGGTGATGTGGCAGCGGTTGCGGCCGCTGTGGTCGCCGGCGCGGACGATCCGTGAGGGCCAGCCGCACCTCGAGATCGCCGGGCCGCCCCTGGTGGATCCCGACCCCCTGGTGCGGATCAGCCGCCAGGAGGAGGTCGACGTCCTGTATCCGGCCTGCGTGGCGATGTACACCGAGGAGGTCGGGGTGTCACCGGAGGAACACGGCGGCGCTGCCCTCTACCGCGCCCGGGTCGCCCAGCTGGTCGCGCGCGGATGGTCGTTCGCCCGGATCGAGCGGGGTCAGGTGGTGTTCAAGGCCGAGATCGCCGCGGCCACCCCGCACGCCTGCCAGGTGCAGGGGGTCTACGTCGCGCCCGACCGACGTGGTGAGGGACTCGGGGCGGCAGGCATGGCGGCCGTCGTCGACCTGGCCTTGCGCTACGTGGCCCCGGTCGTGTCGCTCTACGTCAACGCGCACAACGCCGCCGCCCGCCGGGTCTACGAGAAGGTCGGGTTCCGGCAGACCGCGACGTTCACGACCATCATGTTCTGATGAACCTCCCCAAGGACGTCGCCCTGCTCGCCGGCATCTTCACCACCTCGGGGGTGACGCACGTGGTGAAGCCGGAAGTCTTCGAGCCGCTCATGCCGTCCTGGGTGCCGCGGCACCGCGAGGTCATCCTGTGGTCCGGCGTGGCCGAGATCGCCTGCGCCGCCGGCCTCGTGCTCCCGGCCACGCGTCGCCCGGCCGCTCTGGCGAGCGCGGCGCTGCTCGTCGGTGTCTTCCCGGGCAACCTCAAGATGGCCGCCGACGCCGCCCGCTCCCGCAGCACCAGGTTCAAGGCGATCGCCTACGGCCGCCTGCCCCTGCAGCTGCCGCTGATCCGGATAGCCTGGCGGGCAGGGCGGTGATCCGCCGTACCTCCTGAGGGCGGGAGCCCTTGCCCGCCCCGGGAAACCTGTTCGGGGGAGCGGGGGAGTGCTGGGTAGCCTGACGCTCATGGCCACCCCCCGGATCCTGCGGATGTCGACCCTGTTCCTGCGCACGCTGCGCGACGACCCTGCCGACGCCGAGGTCCCGAGCCACCGTCTCCTGGTCCGCGCCGGTTACGTCCGTCGCGCGGCACCGGGGATCTACAGCTACCTGCCGCTCGGGTGGCGGGTGCTCCGCAAGGTCGAGCAGGTCATCCGCGAGGAGATGGACGCGATCGGCGCGCAGGAGGTGCACTTCCCGGCCCTGCTGCCCCGCGAGCCCTACGAGCTCACCGGCCGGTGGACGGAGTACGGCGAGAACCTCTTCCGGCTCAAGGACCGCAAGGGCGGTGACTACCTGCTGGGGCCCACGCACGAGGAGATGTTCACCCTCCTGGTGAAGGACCTGTACTCCTCGTACAAGGACCTGCCGCTGTCGCTCTACCAGATCCAGACCAAGTACCGCGACGAGGCGCGGCCCCGGGCCGGGCTGCTGCGCGGGCGCGAGTTCGTGATGAAGGACAGCTACTCCTTCGACGTCGACCAGGCCGGCCTCCAGACGTCGTACGACGCGCACCGCGCCGCCTACATCCGGATCTTCGACCGGCTCGGGCTGTCCTACGTCGTCGTCCGGGCGATGTCCGGCGCCATGGGCGGGTCGGCGAGCGAGGAGTTCCTGGCGAACGCCGAGGTCGGCGAGGACACCTACGTGCACTGCACGGAGTGCGACTACGCCGCGAACGTCGAGGCGGTGCGCGTCCCGGTGCCCCAGCCGCACCCCTACGACGACGCGCCGGCGGCGCACGTCGAGGACACCCCGGACACGCCCACGATCGAGTCGCTGGTCGCGTTCCTCAACGACAAGCACCCGCGGCACGACGAGCCCTGGACGGCAGCGGACACGCTGAAGAACGTGCTCGTGATGCTCGTCCACCCCGGCGGCACCCGCGAGCCCTTGGCCATCGGGCTTCCCGGCGACCGCGAGGTCGACGAGAAGCGCCTGGGCGCGCAGCTGGAGCCCAGCGAGGTCGAGGCCTTCACCGACAAGGACTTCGAGCAGCACCCGGACCTGGTGCGCGGATACATCGGGCCCGCGGCGCTGGGCGAGGAGGGCAAGTCCGGCATCCGCTACCTGGTCGATCCCCGGGTCATCGAGGGCGCCCGATGGGTGACCGGCGCCGACGAGCAGGGCAAGCACGTCCTCGACCTGGTGTGCGGTCGGGACTTCCGGCCGGACGGCACGATCGAGGCGGCCGAGGTGCGGCCGGGCGACGCCTGCCCCGAGTGCGCGGCCAACGGTCGCGACGGGGCGCTCGTCGCGGCCCGGGGCATCGAGATCGGACACATCTTCCAGCTCGGGCAGAAGTACGCCGAGGCGCTGGACCTCAAGGTCCTCGACGAGAACGGCAAGCTGGTGACCGTGACGATGGGCTCCTACGGGATCGGGCCCTCGCGCGCCGTCGCGGCGATCGCCGAGAACACCTGCGACGACCTCGGGCTCGTCTGGCCGCGTGCGGTGTCGCCGGCCGACGTGCACATCGTGGCCACGGGCAAGGACGCCGCGGTCTTCGAGGCGGCCGCCGAACTGGCGGGGGACCTGGCCGCGCGCGGCATCGAGGTGTTGTACGACGACCGTCCGAAGGTCTCCCCGGGCGTGAAGTTCAAGGACGCCGAGCTCATCGGCGTGCCGACGATCCTCGTCGTGGGCAAGGGGCTGGCCGAGGGGGTCGTCGAGGTCAAGGACCGGGTCACCGGCGCGCGCGAGGAGATCCCCGTGCAGTCCGTGGCGGAGCACGTCGCGGGACTGGTCCGTGGCTGAGGCCGGCACCCCGGTCGAGGCCGTCCTCTTCGACTGGGGTGGCACGCTCACGCCCTGGCACTCGGTGGACTTCATGGCCGAGGCCCAGGCCCTGGCCCTGGCCGCGCTCGACCCGCACCCCGAGGCGCACGTGGCGCTGCACGAGGCGACTCAGGCGGTCTGGGGGCGGTCGAAGGAGACCCACGCCAGCGCCACCCTCCGCGACATCTTCGAGCATGCCGGGCTCAGCCACGACGAGGGGCTGCTGACCGCCTACCGCGAGTTCTGGGAGCCGCACACGTTCACCGATCCCGACGTGCCGGAGCTGCTGGCACGGCTCCGGGGCGAGGGGATCCGGGTGGGCGTCCTGTCCAACACGGTGTGGCCCCGGGACTGGCACGAGGAGTTCTTCCGGCGCGACGAGGTCCTCGATCTCATCGACGGCGCCGTCTACACCAGTGAGGTGCCCTGGACGAAGCCGGCGCCGGAGGCGTTCCTGGCCGCGATGGACGCGGTGGACGTCACCGAGGCCGCCCGGTGCGTGTTCGTCGGCGACCGTCTCTTCGACGACGTCTGGGGAGCGGCGCAGGTCGGGATGCGGACCATCCACGTCCCGCACTCCGACATCCCGCCCGAGCAGCTCGGGCACAGCGTCGGGGAGCCGGACGCGGTGGCCCACCGGCTCTCGGAGGTCTACGACATCGTGGCCGGGTGGCGGCACGGGGAGACCCGACCGCGCTAACCGTCCTGCTGGTCGGCCAGCTCCGGAGCGCCGGGGTAAGGGGTCGCAGTCCCGCCGAGGTCGAGCAGGCGCACCGCGCTGTCGGTCAGCGCCTCGATCGCCCACCGCCGGTGCCCTCCGACGGAGCTGGCCACGAGCTGGGCGTAGAAGCCCGCACACCGGTCCTCGGTGCGCCGGGCCACGCGAAGCAGATCGGCGGCGGCGCGGGTATGGGCATCGACGCGGTAGCCGGCCGCGGCGGCCACCGGCTCCTTGCCCAGGTCCGCGATCACTGAGCGGAGCTGGTCCCGGCGGGCGCGGTGGGCCTCGTAGGCCGCCCGCAGGCGTGCGGCGGTGAGGGGGTCGTCCACCGAGGAGACCCGGCCCCCCAGGACGCCGTACACGAAGACGGCGGCGTGCTCCGCGGCCAGCGTCGCCTGCAGCGCCGCCGCCTTGGGCAGCGGTTCGCTCCGGATCACGAGGTGGGTCCCCCGTCGGGTGTCGGCACGGTGAGGGCGGACAGCACCACCGCCTGCTGTGCCGCCGCCGCCGACATGGTCGCGACCACCCGCGCGAGCACCCCGCTCTCCGACTGCACCGCGGTGTCGACGTGCTCTGCCGCCAGTGCACGCTCCAGGCGCACCAAGGCGGCTACCGCCGCCCCCGGGTCGGTGGGGACCCGGGGACGCTTCTCCGCCGGCGACGCGGAGGGCGTGTCCACCGCCCCGCTGAGCAGATCTACGTGCCCCTGGTGGAGCGCCACCACGGGCCGCAGCTGCCGGCGCAGGCGCCGGTGACGCCGCTGGGTGCGGCGCAGCTGCACCAGCACGAGATGTTCGCCACGCAGTGCGTCCAGGACGCGGGGACGGTCGGGTTCCTCCTCACTGTCGGGCAGCCCGGGGACCGCCGGCAGGTCGAGGCCGTCGCCGGAGTCGCACCCGGCCGTCACCAAGGCTGTCGAAGCCGCGAGAGCGGCGACCCCCGAGCCGAGCGCCCGCCGGCTGAGCGCCCGGTCAGCTGACACGGTAGGCGAGGAGGGAGTAGTGCTTCTTGTCGAGCCGCATGCGCACCTCGAACGCCGCCCCCTTGTGCCGCTTGTTCTCGTTGCGGACCTCGCCGTCCTCGAAGTACGACGTGGAGCGCGGCACGTTGATCTTCGCCTGTGCCAGGTACACCCCTGGCTGGTCGCCGGGGGAGACCTTGAGCTTCACGATCTTCGCGCCGGGGAAGTCGACGTACCAACCCTGCTTCTTGCGCTTCCGCAGCTCCTGCCGCAGCTTCTTGCAGCCCTCGCAGGCCCCCGACTTCGGGCTCAGGTCGACCAGCGCAGCCGCCTTGTTGGTCCGCAGCGCGAAGCCCCACCGGGCGATCACGAACTTCGCGAACGCGCGGCGCCCGGCGTCGGTGTCCTTGGCCGGAGGCGCCTTCGGCGGCTTGGGCTTGCGCGTGGGACTCGGCGACGGTGATGGCGACGCCGACGCGCCGGTCGACGCGCTCGCGGAGGCGGACGGCTCAGCAGCCTTCGGGCTCTCGTCGGAGTCGCCAGAGCACGCCGACACCGTGGTGCTCAGCAGGAGGGCGGTGGTGGCGGCGACGCAGTGTCGACGGAGGCGGCCGGGCATGGTGGAACGCTACGTCAGGACGTGACCCCGACGCGTGATTGCGCCACGATGGTTCACCGACCGATCGGCTATGGTCCTACGCAGTCGGAGGCCGCCAGGCCGGCCCGGCCACCCACAACCGCAGAGCAGGAGGACGCCCGTGGCGATCGACCGGACCAGGGAGCGACTCGTCGAAGAGCTGACCCAGCCCCTGCTCGCGATGGGCCTCGACCTCGAGGCGGTCGAGGTGACCCCGGCGGGGCGTCGGCGGGTCCTGAGGGTGGCGGTCGACAAGGACGGCGGTGTCACGATGGACGACGTCGCCGACTCGACCAAGGAGATCTCCCGGCTGCTCGACGCCAGTGACGTGATGGGCGAGCACGCGTACACCCTCGAGGTCACCTCCCCCGGTGTGGACCGCCCGCTGACCCTGCCCCGGCACTGGCGCCGCAACCTCGGCCGGCTCGTGAAGGTCGTCACCCGCGACGGCACCGCGGTCACCGGGCGGGTCGTCGCGCAGGACGACGCGTCGACGTCGCTCGACGTCAACGGCGCCACCCGGGTGGTTGCCCTGGCCGACGTCGCCAAGGCGCACGTCCAGGTCGAGTTCAACCGCCCCGCCGGGGACCAGAGAGAGGAGGTCTGACCCGTCATGGACATCGACATGTCGCTGCTCCGCGCTCTCGAGCGGGAGAAGGAGATCAGCTTCGACATCCTCGTCGACGCGCTGGAGCAGGCGCTGCTGACGGCGTACCACAAGACGACCGGCGCTCAGCAGAAGGCGCGGGTGCAGATCGACCGCAAGACCGGGCGGGTGACCGTGCTGGCGGCGGAGACCGACGAGGAGGGCTCGGTCGTCCGGGAGTACGACGACACCCCGGAGGGCTTCGGTCGCATCGCCGCCACCACCGCCAAGCAGGTGATCCTCCAGCGGCTGCGCGACGCCGAGGACGACGTGAAGTTCGGCGAGTTCTCCGGTCGCGAAGGCGACATCGTCTCGGGGGTGATCCAGCAGGGACGGGACCCGCAGGACGTGCTCGTCGACCTCGGCCGGCTCGAGGCGCTGCTGCCGGTGGCCGAGCGCGTGCCGGGGGAGCGGTACGACCACGGCACCCGGATCAAGTGCCTGGTGGTCAGCGTGCGCCGTGGGATGCGGGGGCCGCAGGTGCACCTCTCGCGCAGCCACCCGAACCTCGTGAAGAAGCTCTTCGCGCTCGAGGTGCCCGAGATCGCCGACGGCACGGTGGAGATCTGCGCGATCGCCCGCGAGGCCGGGCACCGCACCAAGATCGCAGTCCGTTCGACGGTCTCCGGGGTGAACCCCAAGGGCGCCTGCATCGGCCCGATGGGCCAGCGGGTCCGCAACGTCATGCACGAGCTGCACGGCGAGAAGATCGACATCGTGGACTGGTCCGACGACCCGGCGGAGCTCGTGGCCCACGCGCTGTCCCCGGCCCGGGTGAGCAGCGTCGAGGTGGTCGATGCCGAGGCGCGTGCCGCCCGTGTCGTGGTGCCCGACTACCAGCTGTCCCTGGCGATCGGCAAGGAGGGGCAGAACGCCCGCCTGGCGGCACGGCTGACCGGGTGGCGCATCGACATCCGCTCCGACGAGGAGCCCCAGCGGGCCGCGGAGGTCGGGCAGCCCTGACGACCTTGCCGGGCGGCCGCCCCGCAGCGTCGTTCGGAGCATCACCGCCGGGGCGTTAGACTGGCGGTGGCAACGCGTTCCCAGCCTCCTACGGATCTGCGTCCAGGCAAGGTGAGCCAGCACGTGAACAGGGTCACCCGTCCGGTGCGTACGTGCGTGGGGTGCCGGAGGCGCGACGCCAAGGCAGAGCTGTTGCGCGTGGTCGCCGACGATCTGGGAGATGGACCCGAGGTCATCCCGGACCCGAGGGGGCGTGCGCCGGGCCGGGGAGCGCACCTGCATCCCACGCCCGACTGTCTCGAGCTGGCGCTGCGGCGCCGAGCCTTCACCAGGGCCCTCCGGGCACCTGGCGGGCTGGGCAGCAGGAGGCTCGAGGCGTATGTGCAACAGTTGGCCGAACGTCCATGACATGACCGACCAGAAGATGGAGCAGCAGCTCATGAGCACTCGATGAGTACTTCCCGATGAGCATGCACACCAGCTAGAGGTCCGGCCGACAGGCGGCTCGGACCAGAAGGAGAAGCGTGGCTAAGGTCCGAGTCCACGAGCTCGCCAAAGAGCTCGGAGTCGAGAGCAAGGTCGTACTGGCCAAGCTCAAGGAGATGGGCGAGTTCGTGAAGTCGGCGTCGTCGACGATCGAGCCCCCCGTCCAGAAGAGGTTCACCGACACGTACGGCGCAGAGCTGCGTGCCCAGGCGGAGGCCAAGGCCGCGAAGAAGGCGCCGGCCAAGAAGCAGGCAGCCGCCCAGCCGCCGGCACAGCCGAGCCCCCAGGAGTCCGCCGACGCTGCGGCCCCGCCGGCCCCGCCGGCCGAGTCGCCCGCGGCGGCCGCCGCGAAGGACGCCCCGGCGGCCGAGGCACCGGCAGAGGCACCGGCGGACGGTGTCCGTCCGGGACCGCGTCCGGGGCCGCGCACGGCGACACCGCCGGCTGCTCCCGAGGAGGCCCCGGAGGCTCCCGCTGCCGCCGCGCCTTCGCCGGACATCTCGGCGCCGCCGGCTCCGCCGCAGCCCTCCGCTCCGGCCGCGTCCGCGAGCTCCCCGGAGGCGCCCGACCGCCCGGCCCCGCGTCCCGCCGCGCCGCGACCCGGCGCACCCCGTCCCGGCAACAACCCGTTCTCCTCGACCCAGGGCATGGGTCGCCGGCCCGCCCCGTCGCCCGGCGGAGCGCCCAGCGGCGACCGGCCACCGCGGCCGCCGGCCGGCCGCGAGGGCGGCGGTCCCGGCCGCACCGGTGGTCTCCCCGGCGCACGTCCGGGCATGCCCCGGCCCAACCCGGCGATGATGCCGAAGGGTCCCCAGTCCTTCTCCGGCGGTGCGTCCCGCCCCGGACCCGGTGGCCGGCCCGGCCCCGGTGGTCGCTCCGGTGCACCCGGTCGTCCCGGTGCCGGCGCGCCCGCCGGCCGCGGCGGCCCGGGTGGGCGGCCCGGCTTCGGCCCCGGAGGTGGCGGCCCGCCGCGCTCCGGCGGTCCCGGCCGTCCCGGTGGTCGCGGCAGCACCCAGGGTGCCTTCGGCCGTCCCGGCGGTCCTTCGCGACGCGGTCGCAAGTCGAAGCGCCAGCGGAGGCAGGAGTTCGACAACATGGAGGCGCCGACGATCGGCGGCATCCGGGTCCGCAAGGGCAACGGCGAGACCGTCCGGCTCGCGCGTGGCGCCTCGCTGACCGACTTCGCCGAGAAGATCGGCGTCGACCCCGCCTCGCTGGTGCAGATGCTGTTCGGCCTCGGCGAGATGGTGACCGCCACCGAGTCGGTGAACGACGAGGTGCTCGAGCTGCTCGGCGACGAGCTCAACTACGTCGTCCAGGTCGTGTCCCCCGAGGACGAGGACCGCGAGCTGCTCGAGTCCTTCGACCTCGAGTTCGGGTCCGACGAGGGCGACGAGGGCGACCTCGTGGTCCGACCGCCGGTCGTCACCGTCATGGGTCACGTCGACCACGGAAAGACCAAGCTGCTCGACGCCATGCGCAACGCCAACGTGGTGGCCAAGGAGGCCGGTGGCATCACGCAGCACATCGGCGCCTACCAGGTCATGACCGATGTGGACGGCGACGAGCGGCGCATCACCTTCATCGACACCCCGGGTCACGAGGCGTTCACCGCGATGCGTGCCCGTGGTGCGCAGGCGACCGACATCGCGATCCTCGTGGTCGCGGCCGACGACGGTGTGATGCCGCAGACGGTGGAGGCGCTCAACCACGTCAAGGCGGCCGGCGTGCCGATCGTCGTGGCGGTCAACAAGATCGACAAGCCGGACGCCGACCCCAGCAAGGTCCGCGGACAGCTCACCGAGTACGGCCTGGTCCCCGAGGAGTACGGCGGCGACACCATGTTCGTCGACGTCTCCGCGAAGTCCGAGCTGAACCTCGACAAGCTGCTCGAGGCCGTCGTCCTCACCGCCGACGCCTCGCTCGACCTGCGGGCCAACCCGGAGCAGGACGCGCAGGGCCTGGTGGTCGAGGCACACCTCGACCGTGGCCGCGGTCCGGTGGCGACGATCCTGGTCCAGCGCGGCACGCTCCGCGTGGGGGACTCGATCGTCGCCGGCCCGGCGCACGGCCGGGTGCGGGCCATGCTCGACGAGTACGGCGAGGCGATCGAGGAGGCAGACCCGTCGCGGCCGGCCATGGTCCTCGGCCTCACCGCCGTACCCGGCGCCGGGCAGAACTTCCTCGTCGTCGAGGACGACAGGATGGCCCGGCAGATCGCCGAGAAGCGGGAGGCCCGGGAGCGGGCCGCCATGCAGGCGCAGCGCCGCGTCCGCCGCAGCCTCGAGGACTTCATGAAGTCCATGGAGGAGGGCGAGCGTCAGGAGCTGAACCTCATCCTGAAGGGCGACGTGTCGGGTTCCGTCGAGGCGCTCGAGGACTCGTTGTCCAAGATCGACGTGGGCGAGGACGTGTCCCTGCGCGTCATCGACCGCGGTGTCGGTGCGATCACCGAGACCAACGTCATGCTGGCCGCGGCGTCCGACGCGATCATCATCGGCTTCAACGTCCGCCCGCAGGGCAAGGCGACGGAGCTGGCGGACCGCGAAGGCGTCGAGATCCGCTACTACTCGGTGATCTACCAGGCCATCGAGGAGATCGAGGCGGCGCTCAAGGGCATGCTCAAGCCGGAGTTCGAGGAGGCCCGGCTCGGCACCGCCGAGATCCGGGAGATCTTCCGCTCCAGCCGCATCGGCAACATCGCCGGCTGCATGGTCACCGACGGGGTCATCCGCCGCAACGCCAAGGTGCGTCTGCTGCGCGACGGTGCCGTGGTCGCCGACAACCTCGACCTGGCCTCGCTCAAGCGGGAGAAGGACGACGTGACGGAGGTCCGCGAGGGCTTCGAGTGCGGTCTGGTGCTGCGCAACTACCAGGACATCAAGATCGGCGATGTCGTGGAGGCGTTCGAGATGCGGGAGATCGCTCGCAGCTGACCTGGTGACGGGCGGGGTTGTCGAACAGCCCCGCCCGGCACCTCGGGTGGGGCCCGCCCGGGCATCGGCGCCACCTACCATCCGGCCTCGCTGCGCTCGGCCTCCCGCCAGGCCCGCCACGGTGGCGCCGCTCCCCGTGCGGTCCCGCTCGTGGCTCCCGGCCCCGGTCGCCGCACAGCACGGCGGCACCACCAAAGCTTGTGCATGACCCCCGCACTAGAAGGAGAGCAAGAATGACGAACCCGCGGGTGCGGAGGATTGCGGACCGGATCAAGGTGACCGTGGCCGAGATGCTCGAGCGGCGGATCAAGGACCCGCGGCTGGGGTTCGTCACGGTGACCGACGTCCGGGTCAGCGGCGACACCCAGCACGCCAGCGTCTTCTACACCGTCTTCGGCGCTGACGACGAGGTGGCCGCGTCCGCCGTGGCCCTGGAGTCCGCCAAGGGGCTCATCCGCTCCGAGGTCGCTAAGCAGCTCGGTATCCGACATGCGCCGACGCTGGAGTTCATCCACGACGCGCTGCCGGAGAACGCCAGGCACCTCGAGGACGTCCTGGCCCAGGTCCGCGAGACCGACGCAGCCAGGTCGGCCTCCTCGGCCGGCGCGCAGTACGCCGGCGAGGCGGACCCGTACCGCAAGCCGCGGGAGCGTGACCCGGACGACCCGGACGACCCGGACGACGAGCCCGGCGCGGGATGAGCGCGCCGTCGACGCAGGACGCCTCGACGCGGTCGGGACTCGTCGTCGTCGACAAGCCAGGAGGGCTCACGTCGCACGACGTCGTGGGCCGGGTCCGGCGGCTCTGCCACACCCGCAAGGTGGGGCACGCGGGGACCCTCGACCCGATGGCCACCGGGGTCCTGGTCCTGGGCGTCGACAAGGCCACCCGGCTGCTGGGGCACCTGACGCTGACGGAGAAGGCGTACGACGCCGAGATCCGGCTCGGGATCGCGACGACCACCGACGACGCCGAGGGCGAGCCCCTCGCCACGGCGCCCGTGGCCGGCATCGACGAGGCAGGAGTCCGGGAGGCCCTGGGCCGCTTCGTCGGTGACATCGAGCAGGTGCCGTCCGCGGTGTCCGCGATCAAGGTCCGCGGCCGGCGCGCCTACCAGCGGGTGCGCGACGGCGAGCAGGTCGAGCTCGCCCCCCGACCCGTCACGGTGCACGCGATCGACGTCCGGCACGTGACCGTGCGCGACGACGTGGTCGACGTCAGGGTGTCGGTGCGCTGCTCCAGCGGCACCTACATCCGCGCCATCGCCCGCGACCTCGGCGACGCCCTGGGCGTGGGCGGGCACCTCACCGCGCTGCGGCGGACAGCGGTCGGCCCGGTGCGGGTCGAGGAGGCGGTGCCGCTCGCAGCTCTCGAGGAGACGGACGAGATGCCGCTGATGTCGATGGGTGAGGCCGCACGGAGGTTCTTCCCGACCATCGACGTCGACGAGGCGGCCGCGCGGGACGTCGGCTTCGGCAGGTCCCTGGACCTCCGGCTCCCGGCCGACGGGCCGGTGGCGGTGCTCGGGCCGACGGGCGAGCTGCTGGCGCTGTACGAGCACCGACGCGACGACCCCGAGGGGCCCGCCCGGCCGGTCGCCGTACTCGTCTGATCCGCTCCCGCGGGAGTGACGCCTCGACCCTGCGAGCCTGACCTCTCGACCGTGCACGCGTGACCTCTCGACCGTGCACGCGTGACCTCTCGACCGTGCACGCGTGACGCCTCGGCAGGGGGATGGGTGGGGTGTGGCAGGCTTTCGGCTGGTTCCGCACGGCGACCAGGAGGCACGGCCAGGAGGAGGTGCAGGCGGATGCGTGTCTGGCGCTCGCTCGACGAGGTGTCCGCGGACACCACCGACCTCGGCCGCACGGTCGTGACCATCGGCAACTTCGACGGTGTCCACCTCGGGCACCAGCACGTCGTCCGGCAGGCACGCGAGGTGGCCGAGGAGCTGGGTCTGGGCCATGTCGTCGCAGTCACCTTCGACCCGCACCCGATCGCCGTGCTCCGCCCCGAGCACGCGCCCCCGACGCTCAGTGACATCGAGGAGAGGGTCGCGCTGCTGCAGAAGGCAGGCGTGGACGACGTGCTGGTGCTGCCGTTCACGCGGGAGATCGCGGAGTGGGCCCCCGAGCGCTTCGTGCAGGAGATCCTCGTGGAGGCCCTGCACGCCGGCGCCGTGGTCGTGGGCGCGAACTTCCGGTTCGGCAAGCGCGCCGCCGGGGACGTGTCGACGCTGCGGGAGCTCGGCGACGCCCACGGGTTCCGGATCGAGGGCATCCCCCTCGACGGCGGCCCGCAGGTCTGGTCCTCGACGTACGTCCGGACCTGCCTCAGCGGCGGGGACGTCGAGGGCGCCGCCGAGGCGCTGGGCCGCCCGGTCTCGGTGCGTGGCGTCGTCGAGCGCGGCGACCACCGCGGCCGGGAGCTCGGCTTCCCGACCGCCAACGTGCCGCCGCACACCACCGCCGTACCGGCGGACGGCGTGTACGCCGGCTGGCTGCGGGTGCTGGGCGGTGACTGCGCGGAGGGGCAGCCGCGGGACGCCATGCCCGCCGCGATCAGCGTCGGCACCAACCCCACGTTCGCCGGCAAGCGGAGCCGGCGCGTCGAGGCCTACGTCCTGGACCGGGACGACCTCGAGCTCTACGGGTGCGAGGTGGAGGTCGTTTTCGCCAAGCGGCTGCGGGGGATGGTCAGGTTCGGCTCCGCCGACGAGCTGGTGGCGGCCATGCGTGACGACGTGGAGCAGGCGCGGGAGGTCCTGCTGCCGCGTCGGTGACCGTCCACCGAGGAGACCCATGCCCCCGCACCACGCCGCCCCGCCCCCGCACGACGCTGTCCGCGAGACCGAGCAGTGGTTCGTCAGGCGGGGGCTGCCCTACTTCGTCCCTACCGAGCGCGCGGCCGCCCGGGAGGCGCTCCGGCCGCGCCGCACCGTGCCGCTGGTCGTCGGCGTGGGGCTGGCCGCGGTGGGGCTGGCCGTGCTGCTCGGGGTGCTGTTCGAGGACCTGACGATGGGCACCGCGGCCCTCACCTTCGTCGGGGTCGCCGCCGGCTTCGCCTACGCCGCGACGGCCCTGCGTGCCCGGCCCATCGTGGTCTGGGCGGTGCAACGGACCCTCGGCAGCCTGCGCCAGCTGGTGCCGATGGTCACCCGGGCGCTGCCGCTGCTCATCGTCTTCGTCACGTTCCTGTTCATCAACGCCGAGGTGTGGCACGTGTCCTCCCGCCTCGACGGCGGCGTGCTGTGGCTGGTGGTGCTGTTGTTCCTGGCCATGGGCATCGGGTTCTTCCTGGTCCGGCTGCCGGAGGAGATCGACCGGGCCGACGACGAGCTCGACGACGCGCGCATCGTGGCGGTCACCCGGTCCACGCCGGTCGGGGCGGACGCGGAGCGGCTGGCCGCCGACCACCCCGGCGTGCTCGTCGCCGAGACGCAGGTGTCCCGATTCGAGCGGGTCAACCTGACGGTGGCGCTGGTGGTCATCCAGCTGGCGCAGGTGCTGCTCGTCTCGCTGACGCTGCTGGTGTTCTTCCTGGTCTTCGGCGCGATCGCGATGAAGAACGAGGTCATCGAGGTGTGGATCGGACAACCCACCCATCACCTGGACGGCCTGGAGAACGTGTCGGTGGAGCTGGTGCAGGTATCGGTCTTCCTGGCCGCGTTCTCGGCGCTCTACATCAGCGTCTACGCGGTCACCGACGAGACCTACCGCGGCCAGTTCTTCACCGGCGTGATGCGGGAGATGGAGCGCGCGATCGCGGTCCGGGCCGCCTACAACGCCCTGCGGCGCGACCGCGGCGAGCCCGACCACGACGCACCCACGGTGCCGCTGCGACCCGCGCCGCCGGACCAGCCGGGACCCGACGGGGGATCGTGGGACTGAGCGGGCGCCGGGACGCCCGCTGACTCCCACGACTCGGGGTCAGGGCGCAGCGACGCGGACCGGCACCGCACTGAACGCCGCGTTGCCGCTGACGTCCAGCCGCTCGGGGTCGGTGAGGTCGTTGATCGACACCCCCGGGACCTCGCTGGCTACGGCGGTCCCCGGCGACGTGGCGTGCCCGTAGCCGTGCGGGAGCGAGACGACGCCGGGCATCATGTCGTCGGTCGCCAGCACCTCGACGGTCACCTTGCCGACCCGCGAGGTCACCTGCACCGGGGCTCCGTCCTCGAGTCCCCGGGCCGCCAGGTCGTCGGGGTGGATGAGGAGCTGGTGGCGTGCCCGGCCCTTGGTCAACCTCCGGGTGTTGTGCAGCCACGAGTTGCAGTCGCGCTGGTGCCGGCGGCCGATGAGCAGCAGCTCGTCCGCACCGGGCGGCTGGAGTCGGTCGCGCACCCGGTCCAGCTCATCGAGCACCAGTGCGGGTGCCAGGTCGATGCGACGGCCCTTCGTCTGCAGGCGATCCGGGAGCGAGGGACGCAACGGCCCCAGGTCGACGCCGGCCGGTGACCTGCGCAGCGCCCGCACCGACAGCTTGCTCCCCCCGGTGCGCAGCAGCAGGTCGAGCAGGACGGTCGGTGACGTGCGCAGCCGCGCCTGGGTGACCAGCCGCTTCTTCAGCGGCTCCTTGCGTCGCCGCCGGGCGAGCAGTCCGAGCGCGAGGTCCCGGAAGATCTCCCAGTCGTGCCGCGTCCCCGCCGGCTTGGGCAGGACCGCCGGTGTGAACCGGGCCGTGTTGCGGACCGCCAGCGCCTGGAAGACCAGGTCGTAGTGATCCCGCTCCAGCGCGGTCGTCGGCGGCAGGATCACGTCGGCGTGCCGGGTGGTCTCGTTGAGGTAGATGTCGACGGCCACCATGAAGTCGAGGCCGGCCAGCGCCTCGCCGAGCCGCTTGCCGTCCGGGGTCGACAGCACCGGGTTGCCCGCCACCATCAGCGCCGCCCGCACCTGTCCGGCGCCGGGGGTGAGCATCTCGTCGGCCAGCGTCGAGACCGGCAGCTCCCCGTTGCTCTCCGGCAGGTCCCGCACCCGGCTGCGCCACCGGTCGTGGTGGCCGCGCCCGATGATCCTCCGTCCCACGATGTCCACCGCGGGGCTGGTGAACAGCACCCCGCCCGGGCGGTCGAGGTTGCCGGTGAGGACGTTGAGGCAGTTGATCGCCCAGACGCAGACGGTGCCGAGCTCCTGGGTGGAGACCCCGACCCGGCCGTACGCCGCGGCAGCACCCGCCTCGGCGTACTCCTGGGTGATCCTGCGGAGCACCTCCGTGGGCACGCCGGCGACCCGCTCGGCCAGCTCGGGGGTGAAGTCCCGCACGGCATCGCGGACCGCGTCGACCCCGTCGACGTACGCCGGAGGGGTCGCCCAGCCCTCGGTGAGGACCAGGTTCAGCATCGCCAGCAGCACCATGGCGTCGGTGCCGGGCCTGATGAAGTGGTGCTCGGTGGCGACCTTCGCGGTCTCGGTGCGCCTCGGGTCGAGCACCACCATGCGGCCCCCACGGGCCTTCAGTGCTCGCAGCCGGTTGGGGAAGTCCGGGACCGTCATCAGGCTGCCGTTGGAGGCCATCGGGTTCGCGCCGAACACGAGGAAGTAGTCGGTGCGGTCCAGGTCCGGGATCGGCAGCAGCAGCTGGTGACCGAACATCAGGTGCGCGACGAGCTGGTGGGGCAGCTGGTCCACCGACGTCGCCGAGTACGTGTTCCGCGACCCGACCGCCTTGGCCACCTGCGCGCCGTGCGTCATCGCGCCCAGGCTGTGCACGTTCGGGTTGCCGAGGTAGACCGCGACGCTGTCGGCGCCGTCCCTGTCGATGACGTCTGCGAGCCCCGCGACGGCCAGCTCGATCGCCTCGTCCCAGCCGATCTCCTGCCAGTCGCCCCCGACCCGGCGGATCGGTCGTCGCAGTCGGTCGGGGTCCTCGTGGACGTCGGGGAGCGCCGTCCCCTTGGGGCAGACATGGCCGCGGGACAACGGGTCGTCGGGGTTGCCCCGCACCGAGGTGACCCGGCCGTCCTCGACTTCCAGAAGCAGGCCGCACACGGCTTCACAGAGGTTGCACACACCCAGGGTGGTCGCCATCCGCTCATCCTCACACGTCGGATGCAGCCCCTCCCCTGGAGGCGACGATCGTCCCCCTCCCAACGCCGTCCGCGCCAGTGCCGGTGGGCCCCTGACTTCGGGCCTCGTGGACGGTGTCGCCCCGGCTGCGGGTGACTAGCGTGGAAGGTGTGAGGACGCAGGAGCGACCGGAACATGCCGCGCACCCGTGACCTGCTCGCCCGGTTCCGGCCGGCCGGCACCCCGGGTGCCGCTGCCGGCCGGGGCGTCCCCGCCGACCGTCCGGCCGAGCTCGACGCCGAGGTCGGGCCGGTGCTCGACCTGCTCGCCGATGCGATGGGCGAGGCGTCGCGCATCCGAGCCGACGCGAGGCAGGAGGCCGACCGGCGGCGCCGCGCGGGCCGGGAGCGCGCCCAGCGCATCGAGGCGGACGCCCGGCTCCACGCCGAGGAGGCCCGCGGCGCCGCCGCCGCCGACGTCACGCGCCGGGTGGCGGGCGACACCGACGCCGTGCGGGCGGCCGCCGAGCGCCGGGCGGCGGAGGTACGCCGCGTGACCGAGGAACGGATGCCGCAGTACACGGACCGGGTCCTGGAGCAGCTGCGAGCCGACCTGGCGGAGCAGTCATGAGCACCGCGTGGGTGGCCGGCTCGGTGCGTGCGGTGTCGCTGGCCCAGCGGCGGCTCGGGGCCGGCGGCGCGCGGGACCTCGCGCGCAGCGCCGACCTCGAGGCGGCGGTGGACACGCTCACCCGGTCGCCGTACGGGCACGACGTGCGGCCGGGGCACACCCTCGCCGAGGCGCAGCACGCCGTGGGGGCCACCCTCTTGTGGCACCTGCGCGTGCTCGCGGGATGGCAGCCGCGGGCGGGCGCCGACATCGTCCGGCTCCTCGCGGCCGGCTTCGAGATCGCCGACGCCGAGGAGCACCTGCACCGGTTGGCCGGCGGGGAGGCCGAGCCGCCGTACGCGCTCGGGACGCTCGAGACGGCCTGGACGAGGCTGGCAGCGACCCGGTCACTCGCAGACGTGCGCGCAGTGCTGACCGCCTCGCCGTGGGGCGATCCCGGTGGCGCCACGGCCCGCCTGGTGCTCGGGGGGATGCGGCTGTCCTGGGCGGACCGCGTCGAGGGCGGCGTGCCGGAGGCGGCCGGGTGGGCGCGCGCCGCAGTGGTGCTGATGCTGCTGCGCGAGGCGCTGCTCGCCGACCGGCCCCTGCCCGGGCCGCTGCGCAGGTCCGCGTCGTACGTCGTGGGACCGGCCGTCGTGGACCTGCTGTCCGGCGGGCGCGCCACGCCCGCCGACGTGGCGCGGCTGCTGCCGTCGGACAGCCGCTGGGTGCTCGACGGGGTCACCGCTGCCACCGACCTGTGGCGGGCCGAGGGGTCGTGGTGGACGCGCGTGGAGAGCGATGGTTTCCGCCTGCTGCGCAGGCCGGGATTCGACAGGTCCGCCGTGGTCGGCGCGGTCGCGCTGCTCTGCGTCGACGCGTGGCGGGTCCGCGCGGCTCTCGAGGTCGCCGCCCGTGGCGGGTCGGGACAGGGGCAGGGACAGGGACCGGGGCACCAGGCGTTGGGGGTCTTCGATGCCGTGGCGTGAGCAGATCGAACCCGTGCGGATGCAGCGGGTGGCCCTGGTGGCCCCGACGGCGGACCTGCGGGCGACGCTGGTGGAGGTCGCCGACTCCGGTCTGGTCGAGCTGGACCGGCCGACGTCGCCGGCTGCGTCGCCGGCTGCGTTGACCGGCGAGTCCGGTGACGCGACCCCGGTCGGGGAGGCCGGGCGCCGGCTGCGTGCACTGCACCCGGAGGTCGTGCCGGACCCCCGGCTGGCGCCGGAGCCACCGGACCTCGAGGCGCTGCTCGCGGAGCGGCGCCTGGACCTGCTCGTCGGTGAGGCAGAGCTGGAGTCGTGCGCGTCGTCGGCCGTGGTCCGGGACCAGGTCGCCGCGCTGGCCGGCTGGGTGGCCACCGCCGACGTGTCCGCGCTGTCGTCACGCCTCGCCGACGTCGGCGGAGGCGTGGTGCCGCTGCGCCCACCCCGGGGGACCGACCCGCCGACGCTGCTGCGCGCCGACAGCGGGATGCGCCAGTCGTTCGCCCCCCTGGTGCGCACCTACGCGACCGTGCCGTACGCCGACGTCGACCCGACCGCCCTCGCCGGACTCGCCTACGTGCTCATGTTCGGCGTCATGTTCGGCGACGTGGGCCACGGCGCCCTGCTGGTCGTGCTGGGCCTCCTGCTGCGGAGCGGCCGACCCCGGTCGCTGGCTCGCCTGTCGCGCCTGTGGCTCTTCGTCGTGGGCGCCGGCGTGACCGCCGCGTTCTTCGGGCTGCTGTACGGCGAGTGCTTCGGTCCCACCGGCCTCGTCCCCGTCGTCTGGATCGCTCCGCTGGAGGAGCCGCTGACGCTGCTGGCCGCGGCGCTCGGGCTCGGCGCGGTCCTCCTCGGCGGCGCGTACGTCGTGGGCACGGTGAACCGGTGGCGGGAGGGCCGCTGGCCGCTGGCGCTGATCGCCCCCTCCGGGGTCGCCGGGGCGGCGCTGTTCCTGGGCCTCGGCCTGGTGGTGCTGGGGGCGGCCGCCGGGCTGGCGTGGCTCGTCGTCACCGGCGCCGTGCTGGCGGCCACCGGCAGCCTGCTGGCGTTCGTCGGCTTCCTGGCGGCCGCCGGGGGAGGAGCGGCGGGCGTCACCCAGGCCCTCGTGGAGCTGTTCGACGCCGTGCTCCGGGTGGGCACGAACCTCGTGTCGTTCACCCGGCTGGCCGCCTTCGGCCTGACGCACGCGGCGCTCGGGCAGGTGGTCTGGGAGGGCACGACCGCGCTTGTGGGCCGCGGGGGGCTGCTGGTCGTGGCCGGTGTGGTCGTCTTCGTCGCCGGCAACGCGCTCGCGTTCACCCTGGAGGCGCTGGTCGCCGGCGTCCAGGCCCTGCGCCTGGAGTACTACGAGCTGTTCTCCCGGGTCTTCACCTCCGAAGGTCGCCCGTTCACCCCGTGGCGCGTCCCCGTGGACGCTGCCTACCGGCCCGCCACCGTCGCGGACGCCGGTCCCGTCACCGCTCAGGAGAGCTCATCATGACAGCCTGGCTGCTCGCCCTGCCCGCCCTGCTCGCGGCGCTCGCCGCTGTCCACCTCGCGTTGAGGCGGGGCACGCGGGCGGCGGTGTTCTTCCTCGTCGGCGTCGATGCCGTCGTCCTCGTAGCCGCCCTGGTGGTGCTGGCGATCGCGGTCACCGGCGAGCCGGCCACCGCCGGCACCGCCCCGGCGCAGACCGCCGTCGCGACCGCTGCCTCGTCGTCCGGCTCCGGCGGCTGGGCCGCTCTCCTCGGCGCGGCCATCGCGGTGGCCGGGTCCTCGATCGGGGCCGCCATCGCCGTCGCCTACACCGGGGCGGCTGCCCTGGCGGCGATGAGCGAGCGCCCGGAGCTCTTCGGCCGCGCCATGGTGATCGTGGGCCTCGCGGAGGGCATCGCGATCTACGGGCTCATCGTCGCGATCATCCTCATCGGCCGGGCATAGGAGGCCTGGTCATGGCGGCGGTCGCCGTGCTCGGTGAGGAGGTCGTGGTGGCCGGTTACGCACTGGCCGGGGCCCTCGTGCTGGCCGCGGACGACCCGGACGCGGTGCTGTCGAGTTGGACGCGCCTCACCGGGGACGGAGCACGGGAGGTGGCGGTGGTGGTCCTGTCGCCGCACGCCGCCGACGTCCTCGGCGACCGCCGCGACCACCCGGAGGCGCCGCTGAGCGTGGTGATGCCCCGATGACCACGCAGCTGGGCCGTGACCGGCGAGGTGACCTGCGGGCAGCGGTGCCCGAGGACCCGCTCGCGCCGGTGCGGTCGGCCCTGCTGGCGCGCGCGCACGCCGATGCGGCGGCGTTGCTCGCGCAGGCCGACGACGACGTGGCCGCCGAGGTGGCGCAGGCCCGGCGCCGGGCCGACACCGTCCGTGCCGACGCAGCCGCACGCGGCACCGCGGAGGCCGAGGCGGTGATGCGCAGCGAGATGACGCGCGCGCGGCGCGAGGCACGGACGGTCCTCCTGCGGGCCCGGCGGCAGGCGCGCGACCGGCTGCGCAGCGAGGTGGGGCAGCGCCTCGCCGAGCTGCGCGACGACCCGGCCTACCCGCGGATCCGGGCCCGGCTCGAGGCGCGGGCGCGGGACTCCCTCGGTGCGGACGCCGTGGTCGAGGAGGACCCCAGCGGCGGTCTGGTGGCGCGGGCCGGCTCCCGCCGGGTGGTCTACTCCTTCGCCGCGCTCGCCGACCAGGTCCTCGAGGACCTGGGCGCCGAGCTGGAGGGGCTGTGGCAGGTCGACCCGTCGACGGCCGAGGCGCAGGGGAGGGGGCGGACGTGACGGGGCAGGTCGTCCGCGTGTCCGGCTCCCTCGTGGAGGTCCGGGATCTCCCCGGTGTCGCGATGTACGACGTGGTGGAGCTCGGACCGGCGGCGCTGGCGGGCGAGGTGGTGAGCATCGCCGGTGACCTGGTCACGGTGCAGTCCTACGAGGAGACCGGTGGCCTCGCCCCTGGCGCCGCCGCCCGGGGGACGGGACTGCCGCTGTCTGCGCCGCTGGGGCCGTGGTTGCTCGGCGGCATCTTCGACGGGCTGCTCCGCCCCCTCTCCGGGGCCGGGCCGTGGCTGGGCGCCGGACGGCGCGACCCGGGCACCGACGACCGCTGGCCGTTCACCCCCAGAGTCGACGTCGGTCAGCAGGTCGGGCCCGGTGACGAGCTCGGCACGGTCGACGGCGACGGGTCGCTGGCGCTGCGCGTGCTCGTCCCGGCCGGCACGTCCGGCCGGGTCGACAGCGTCGCCGCGGAGGGCCGGTACGCCGGTCACACCACCGTGGCCACCGTGGCCGGCACGGAGATCCCCCTCGGCGCCACGTGGCCGGTGCGTCACCCCAGGCCGCACGACCACCGGGTCGAGGCCGGTGAGGGGCTGCAGACGGGGCAGCGGGTACTCGACCTCGTCTACCCGATCGCCCGGGGGAGCACCGCCGCGGTCCCCGGCGGCTTCGGCACCGGCAAGACCATGCTGCTGCAGCAGATCGCGAAGTGGTGCGACGCCGACGTCATCGTCTACGTCGGCTGCGGCGAGCGGGGCAACGAGATGGCCGACGTCCTCCAGGAGTTCACCGACCTGGTCGACCCGCGCACCGGCGCCCCGCTGTCCCGGCGGACCGTCGTGGTGGCGAACACCTCCAACATGCCGATGATGGCGCGGGAGGCGAGCATCTACAGCGGCGTCACGGTCGCCGAGTACTTCCGGGACATGGGCTACCACGTCGTGGTCATCGCCGACTCCACGTCGCGCTGGGCCGAGGCGCTGCGCGAGTTCGCCTCCCGGACCGGCGCGCTGCCCGCGGAGGAGGGCTACCCCGCGGGGCTCGCGTCCGCGCTCGCGGCGTTCTACGAGCGGGCCGGTCGGGTGGTGACCCTGGGTGGACGGGACGGCTCGGTCACCATCATCGGCGCCGTCTCGCCACCGGGAGGCGACCTGGTCGAGCCCGTCACCGCCCACACGCAGCGGTTCGTGCGCAGCGTCTGGATGCTCGACCGTGACCTCGCCTACGCGCGCCACTACCCGGCGGTGACGTGGGCCGGCTCGTTCTCCCGCGACACCGAGGCGCTCGCCGTCTGGCACGCCCGGCAGGGCGACCCGGGCTGGTCGGGGCGGAGAGGGCGGGTCACCGCGCTGCTGTCCGAGGCGGACCGGATCGAGTCCCTCGCGGAGCTGGTCGGCCTGGGCGCCCTGCCCGGCGCGGAACGGGTCGTGATGCTCGCCGGGCGGCTGCTGCGCGAGGCGGTGCTGCAGCAGAGCGCGCTCAGCGAGACCGACGCCTACTGCCCACCGGCCAAGGGAGCGGCGCTGGTGGACGCCGTCCTCACCGTCGTCGACCGGTGCCAGGAGGTCGTCGACGCAGGCGCCCCGGCCGCCACGGTCGAGGCCGTCGACTTCGGGCCGCTGCTCCGCGCCCGGGACGAGGCGGGACCCGACGACGTCGACGCAGTCCGTGCCCGCATGGACAGCGTGCTCGAGTCGCTCGAGGAGCTGCGATGACACCCCGGGCGGCACCTCGGTTGTCACCGACAGCGGGAGCTTCCACCGGCGGCTCCGGGGCGGTGTTCGGCTCGGTCGAGTACACCGGGGTGGTCCGCATCAACGGTCCGCTGCTCGTCGTACGCGACGTGTCCGGGGTGGGCTGGGACGAGTCCGCGGTGATCCGTCTGGACGACGGCAGCCTGCGCCACGGGCTGGTGCTCGAGGTCGACCGCGACCTGGCCGTCGTGCAGGTGCTGGAGGGCACCGACGGGATGCGTCCGTCGGGTACGGCGGTCACGTTCGCCGGAGAGCCGCTGCGGATCCCCGTCGGCGAGGGGTGGCTCGGACGGGTCTGCAACGGGCGTGGCGAGCCGGCCGACGACGGACCGCCGGTGACCGGTCCGACGACGGCGGCGGTTTCCGGTCGCCCGATGAACCCGGTGCGGCGGCAGCCGCCCGAGCAGCCGGTGCTGACCGGACTCTCGGCCGTGGACGCCCTCACCACGCTGGTCCGCGGCCAGAAGCTCCCGGTCTTCTCGGTCGCGGGGCTGCCGCACCTGGAGGTCGCGACCCAGATCGCGGCGCAGTCGACCGCCGGGGGTGAGCCGTTCAGCGTCGTCTTCGCCGGGATGGGCCTGACCCACCCGGACGCGGCCACGGTCCGCGACGCGCTCGAGGAGCGCTCCGCAGCAGGGGAGCTGGTGATGTTCCTCAACACCGCCGACGACCCGGTGGTGGAGCGGGTGCTCACCCCGAGGCTGGCGTTGACCGTCGCCGAGCACCTGGCCTTCGAAGGCGGCCGGCACGTCCTGGTGGTGATGGCGGACATGACGTCGTACGCCGAGGCGCTGCGCGAGGTCTCCGCGGCCCGCGGTGAGATCCCCGGTCGACGCGCCTACCCCGGCTACCTGTACAGCGACCTGGCCTCGCTCTACGAACGTTGCGGTCGCGTCCGCGGGCTGCCCGGGTCCGTGACCGTCGTACCGGTGCTGACCATGCCGGGCGGCGACATCACCCACCCCGTGCCCGACCTCACCGGCTACATCACCGAGGGCCAGGTGGTGCTCTCCCCGGAGCTGCACGCCGCGGGGGTGTACCCGCCGGTCGACGGTCTCAGCTCTCTGTCGCGGCTGATGCGCAAGGGCGCCGGACCGGGGCGGACCCGCGAGGACCACCTCGACGTGGCGGCACAGACGCTGGCCTCGCTGGCCCGCGCACGTCAGGCCCGCGCGCTCGGTGAGCTGGTCGGGGAGGAGGCGCTGAGTGACACCGACCGCGCCTACCTGGCGTACGAGAAGGAGGTCACCCGCAAGCTGCTGGACCAGCCGCGCGACGAGTCCCGGAGCCTCGAGGAGACGCTCGACCGCGCCTGGTCCGCCCTGTCGGTGCTGCCGCGCCGGGAGCTGACCATGGTGCCGGAGGCGATGCTGCGCGAGCACCTCGACACGGAGGGCGGCACGGAGCCGTGACCGCGATCCGGGGCCTGCCGTCCGGCCGAGCCGGCCGGGTGTGGCTGCAGCGGCGCCTCGCCGCCGCGGAGAAGGGTGCGGCGCTGCTCGACCACAAGCTGCGCATCCTCCGGATGGAGCACCAGCGACTGGTGCTCATCGAGGAGCGCACCCGTGCCGAGTGGGAGCAGGCGGCACGCGAGGCGGAGCTGTGGTCGATCCGTGCAGCGGTGCAGGGCGGCCGGCGCGCGTTCCGGCTGGCGGCCCCACCGCCCGACGCGGAGGCGCGGATCACCTGGTCCTACCTCATGGGGGTTCGCTACCCCTCGGAGGGCGAGCTGCTCCCGGCCGTGGCGGACCCCGGGGCTCCGCCGCCCGCCGGTGCTGCCCTCGTCGTGGCCGCGGACCGGCACCGTCGGGCGCTCGACGCCGCGTGCCGGCACGCCGTCGCCCGCCGTGGCACGCGGGAGATGGAGGCCGAGATGCTCGCGACCCGGCGTCGCGTCCGGGCGATCGAGGACCGGTGGCTGCCCCGGCTCCGCGCCGCGCACGACGAGCTCACCGTGGCGCTGGAGGAGCAGGAGCACAGTGACGCCGTCCGGCTGCGGTGGTCGGCCGGACGCGGTGCCGGACCGGCGGCCGGACCGGCGGCCGGACCGGGTGGAGGTGGGGACCATGAGGTGTGAGCGGATCCTGGTGGGGCTGGACGACTCGCCGGCGGGGCTGGCTGCAGCACGCTACGCGGTGGAGCTGGCGACCTCCCTCGGGGCGCGGCTGAGGTTCGTGCACGTCACCGGTGACGGAGAGGTGGTCCGGGCGCTGAGCGCGCTGCACCGCGACCACGGGATCGACGCCCGTCGCCGCCACGAGTCCGAGGCGCTGCTGGCGCACATGCTCGGGCAGGCCCGGAGAGCCGGGGTGGAGGCCGACGGCGAGACCCTGGAGGGAGAGCCGGCGCCCCTGGTGCTCGACGCCGCGCGGTCCTGGTCGGCGGAGCTGGTCGTGGTGGGCCACGGCGGCCGGCCCGGCCCAGGGCGGCCACCGGTGAGCGGCTTCACCCGTCACGTGCTGGAGTTCAGCGAGTGCCCGGTCCTGGTGGTCCCGCGATTCGGAGATCCGGACGCGCGTTGCTAGTCTTGTGCGGTTGCCGTCTGACGGCCGCGGATCGAGAGTGCCCGGGTGAACCGGCCCCGGCGCGCCGCGCAACGACCGAGAGGAAACACGTGTCCACAGGCACTGACGCGGAGACCAAGAAGAGCATCATCGCCGAGTACGCCATGACCGAAGGTGACACGGGTTCCCCCGAGGTCCAGGTCGCGCTGCTCAGCCACCGGATCGCCCACCTGACCGAGCACCTCAAGCAGCACAAGCACGACCACCACACCCGTCGTGGTCTGCTGCTGCTCGTCGGCCGACGCCGTCGCCTGCTCAACTACATGCAGAAGCAGGACATCAACCGCTACCGCGCCATCGTGGAGCGGCTCGGCCTGCGCCGATGACGATGCCGGAGCGGCTGTCCCACCTGGGCGGCCGCTCCGACTAGTTTCGGCACTGGCGTGCCGGGACAGGCAAGCCGGTCGGCTCGGGCCGACCCGACACAACTCAAGAAACCATCAGGAGCGACCGCGGACGTCTGCCCGGTCCTCGGTAGTGGCCCTCGGGTCGCGACCACCCCGTCATCGGGAGGTCGCCGAGCCGCAGGCCTCGATCGAAGACCGGCCCCCGTGACTCGAAGCAGTCCGGCACCAAGGCGCCCACGCGTGACCGCTCCGCGAGATGTTCGCCTTCGCGAACAGAAAGGGGCATCCCCGTGGAGGGACCCGTCATCTCCGCCGTAGAGACCGTCATCGACAACGGCTCGTTCGGCACCCGCACCGTCAAGTTCGAGACCGGCCTGCTGGCCCGTCAGGCCCAGGGGTCCGTCACGGCGTACCTCGACGACGAGACGATGCTGCTGTCGGCGACGACCGCCGGCAAGCACCCGAAGGAGCACTTCGACTTCTTCCCGCTCACCATCGACGTCGAGGAGCGGATGTACGCCGTCGGGCAGATCCCCGGCTCGTTCTTCCGCAGCGAGGGCCGCCCGGGCGAGGACGCGATCCTCACCTGCCGGCTCATCGACCGCCCGCTGCGACCCGACCTTCAAGAAGGGGCTGCGCAACGAGGTCCAGGTCGTCATCACGGTGCTGGCGCTCGACCCCGACCAGCCCTACGACGTGCTCGCGATCAACGCGGCGTCGATCTCCACGCAGCTCTCCGGCCTGCCGTTCTCCGGCCCCGTCGGCGGTGTGCGCGTCGCGCTCATCGACGGCCAGTGGGTGGCGTTCCCCAGCCACAGCCAGCTCGAGAACGCCGTGTTCGACATGGTGGTCGCCGGCCGGGTGACCGACTCCGGTGACGTCGCGATCATGATGGTCGAGGCGGAGGCCACCGAGGAGACGGTCGAGCTCGTCCGCGGCGGCGCGCAGGCGCCGACCGAGGAGGTCGTCGCCGGCGGTCTCGACGCGGCCAAGCCGTTCATCAAGCAGCTCGTCGAGGCCCAGCAGGAGCTCGCCAAGCAGGCCGCCAAGCCGGTCCAGGAGTTCCCGATCTTCCTCGACTACGAGGACGACGTGTACGACGCCGTGGAGAGCGCTGCGGCTGCCGACCTGGGCGCCGCGCTCACGATCGCCGGCAAGCAGGAGCGCGAGTCGAAGATGGACGAGGTCAAGGACAGCGTCCTGGCCGCAGGTCGGCCCGCAGTTCGAGGGCCGCGAGAAGGAGATCGGCGCCGCGTTCCGCTCGGTCACCAAGAAGCTCGTCCGCCAGCGCGTGCTGCGCGACAAGGTCCGCATCGACGGCCGTGGGCTCTCCGACATCCGGACGCTGACCGCCGAGGTCGGCGTGATCCCGCGCGTCCACGGCTCGGCGCTGTTCGAGCGGGGCGAGACCCAGATCCTGGGCGTCACCACGCTGAACATGCTCACCCTCGAGCAGAAGCTCGACACGCTGTCGCCGGAGAAGACCCGCCGCTACATGCACAAGTACGTCTTCCCGCCGTTCTCCACCGGTGAGACCGGCCGGGTGGGCTCGCCGAAGCGCCGCGAGGTCGGTCACGGTGCGCTCGCCCGCCGGGCCCTGCTGCCGGTGCTGCCGACCCGCGAGGAGTTCCCGTACGCCATCCGGCAGCTGTCCGAGGCGATGGGCTCCAACGGCTCCACCTCCATGGGATCGGTCTGCGCGTCCACGATGTCGCTGTTGCAGGCGGGTGTGCCGCTGAAGGCGCCGGTCGCGGGCATCGCGATGGGCCTCATCTCCGACGAGGTCGACGGCAAGACCGAGTACGTCGCGCTCACCGACATCCTCGGTGCCGAGGACGCCTTCGGCGACATGGACTTCAAGGTTGCCGGCACGCGCGAGTTCGTGACCGCACTGCAGCTCGACACGAAGCTCGACGGCATCCCCGCCGAGGTGCTCGCGGGTGCGCTGACCCAGGCCCGTGAGGCCCGGCTGGCGATCCTCGACGTGATGGGCGAGGCGATCAGCGAGCCCGCCGAGATGAGCCTCAACGCCCCGCGGATCATCACCGTGAGGATCCCGGTCGACAAGATCGGTGAGGTCATCGGCCCCAAGGGCAAGGTGATCAACCAGATCCAGGACGACACCGGAGCGTCGCTGAGCATCGAGGACGACGGCACGATCTACATCGGTGCCACCAACGGTGAGGCCGCCGAGGCTGCCCGCCAGGCCGTCAACGCGATCGCCAACCCGACGATGCCCGAGGTCGGCGAGCGCTACCTCGGCACCGTCGTGAAGACGACGAACTTCGGCGCCTTCGTGTCGCTGCTGCCCGGCAAGGACGGGCTGCTGCACATCAGCAAGCTGCGCGCGCTGGCCGGCGGCAAGCGTGTCGAGGCCGTCGAGGACGTGCTCAGCGTCGGCCAGAAGGTCCAGGTCGCAGATCGCCGAGATCGACGACCGCGGCAAGCTGTCGCTGGTCCCGGTCGTCGAGGACGAGGGCGCCGCGCCTGCCGAGGGCTGCCGACGCCGAGTGACCACCCCGGTGGTCCCTGAGGTGGCTGAGCGTGGCTCCTCGGCACCCAGAAGCCGGGGACGACCCGCACGCTCCTCGCCGAGAAGGACGCCGGCGGATCCGTGGTCTCCACGGTCCGCCGGACCGTCCTTCCCGGCGGGCTGCGGGTCGTCACCGAGGCCATGCCCGGGGTCCGGTCCGCCACCATCGGGGTGTGGGTCGGCGTCGGCTCCCGGGACGAGTCCCCGACGATGTCGGGCGCTTCGCACTTCCTCGAGCACCTGCTCTTCCGGGGCACGCCGACGCGGTCCGCGCTGGACATCTCGGTCGCCCTCGACGAGGTCGGCGGTGAGTTCAACGCCTTCACCGCCAAGGAGTACACCTGCTTCCACGCGCGGGTGCTCGACGTCGACCTGCCGCTCGCGGTCGACGTGCTCGGCGACATGGTCACCTCCTCGACGCTTGCCCCCGCCGACGTCGAGTCCGAGCGGGAGGTGATCCTCGACGAGATCGCCATGCACGACGATGACCCCGAGGACGTCGTCACCAACGTGTTCTCCGAGGTCTCGTGGCGGTCCTCCGCCCTGGGCAGGCCGATCGCGGGGACCGCGGCGTCGATCATCGTCGCTCACCCGGGCGCAGATCGCGCGGTTCTACCGGACCGTCGTACCGCCCGGAGAACATGGTGGTCGCGGTCGCGGGCAACCTCGACCACGCGACCGTCGTACGCCAGGTGCGCAAGGCGTTCTCCCGCGCGGGCTTCCTCGTCCGACCCGGACAACCGGCCGGCGCAGCCCCGCGGCGTTCGTCGCGGTTCCGCCGGCTCGCCGGTGGTGAGGCGCGGGTGGAGCCGCCCGTTCGAGCAGGTCAACGTGCTGCTCGGCGTCAACGGCCTGGCCCGCACCGACGAGCGGCGCTACGCCCTCGGCGTGCTCAACGCAGCCGTCGGCGGAGGCCCGTCCTCACGGCTCTTCCAGGAGGTCCGGGAGCGCCGCGGGCTGGCGTACTCGGTCTTCTCCTTCGCCCAGCACTACTCCGACGCGGGCGCGTTCTGCGTCGGTGCCGGCTGTCTGCCCGACCGGCTCGACGACGTCCTGCACGTCGTCCGGGAGGAGCTGTCACGGTGGCGCGGGACGGCATCACCGAGGAGGAGCTGGCCCGCGGCAAGGGACAGCTGCGCGGGGGCCTCGTGCTCGGGCTCGAGGACTCCGCGTCCCGGATGTCGCGGATCGCGAAGGCGGAGCTGTTGTACGACGAGCTGCCGAGCATCGACGAGATCATGCGCCGCGTCGACGCGGTGACCCTCGGTGACGTGCAGACGCTGGCCCGGACCCTGTTCCGCCAGCCAGAGACGCTCGCCGTGGTCGGCCCGGCCTCCTAGCCCCGGTCCGGCATCCGCTCCTCGAGCCATGCCGGTGCTGAGAGCGGGGTCCGCGAGCTCCGACGAGGTGACGCACCCGCCCGCGACGACCGCCCCGGCGCGCAGGGCGGTGTCCCACTCCCAGCCCCGCAGCCGGCCGTGGGCGACTCCGACGCAGAACGCGTCGCCGGCACCGTTGGTGTCGACCGCCGGGCCGGCGTCGAAGACGGGGACGTGCTGCGGCCCGGCGTCCGGCAGGAACGCGGTCGCCCCGCGGCGTCCCCGGGTCACGACCACCAGGTCCTTGCCCCGCGCCAGGAGGGCCTCCGCGGTCGCCCGGCTGTCCTCGAGGCGTACGTCGGACACGAAGATGTGCGTGCCGTGCTCGGTGAACGGGTCGTGGAAGGGACTCGGCCGGCCGTCCCAGTCGTGCAGGTCCACCCACACCGGCGCGCCGCGTCCGGAGAGGAGGGGGAGGACACGACGCGCGTAGTGGGTGAGGCTCACGAAGACGAGATCGGCGCCCTCGGTGAAGGAGGCCAGCTCGTCGGCGGTCACCGGCGGATCCTCCGTGGCGTGGTCGAGGAAGATGCTCACCCGGTCGCCGTCCGGATCCATGAGGTTGAGGTGCCGCTCAGTACCCGAAGGGTCGTTCCACGCGGTCAGCCGGACGCCGGCCCCCGTCAGGGCGGCACGGACGCGCTGCCCTGCCTCGTCGTCGCCGACGAGGGCGTGGAGCCGGGTCCGGATCCCCAGCCGGGCGAGGTGCAGGGCCTTGCCGGCCCCGGTGCCACCGACGCCCTCGCGGTGCGCGGTGGCGTGCAGCGTCGTCAGGTCCGTGGGGAGGTGCGGCACCTCGACCAGCAGGTTCCAGGCGACGCCGCCGATCACCGCCGCCGAGGCGGCCGCCTGCCTGCTCACGGGGAGGTGGCAGGGCGGGTCAGCGACACATCGGCAGCCTAGTCACCACCGTCTCACGACGCCGACAGCAGCGCCGCCATGTCCACGTCCTTCGGGAGCTGACCGTTCTGCAGCCCCGCCAGGTCGTCGGGACTGAGGCCTGCCTCGTCCATGGCGTCCTCCAGCGAGGTGATGGCGTCGTCGATGGTCTTCCAGTCGTCCTGCACCTCGTCGGGAGCCTCGTCGGCGAGCTTGTGCAGGGCGTCGAAGGCATCCCCGAGCTCGGAGGCGTCGCCGCCCGACATCGACTCGAACTGGCCCTTGTCAGCCTTGAGGTCGTCGCAGCGGCTCCTCGGATCGGTGCTCGTCCCCCGAGAGCTCGCCTCGATCGTAGGGGTGAGCGGCCGCCCGGCAGCCGGACCTTGGGCCGCCCTCGGGCCGGACCTGGGTCCCGACCGCCCGCCGGGCCTCCACTAGGTTGGGCGCCGTGAGCGAGCAGCTGAAGGTCGGGGTCCTGGGGTCGCAGGGCAAGGTCGGGCAGGAGATCTGCCGAGCGGTCGACGCGGCCGATGACATGAGCCTGGTCGCCGCCGTCGACGCCGACGACGACATCGACGACCTGGTCCGGCGGGGCGTGGAGGCGGTCGTCGACTTCACCCATCCCGACGTGGTCATGGACAACCTCGAGTTCTGCATCGACCACGGCATCCACTGCGTCGTCGGCACGACCGGCTTCGATGACGCCAAGCTGGACCAGCTGCGGACCTGGCTCGAGAGCTCGCCGGCGACGGGAGTGCTGATCGCCCCCAACTTCTCCATCGGCGCGGTCCTCATGATGCGCTTCGCCACCGAGGCCGCCAGGTTCTTCGAGTCCGTCGAGATCGTCGAGCTGCATCACCCCGACAAGGCCGACGCGCCGAGCGGCACCGCGCGGCGCACCGCCGAGCTGGTCGCCGCGGCCCGACGTGCGGCCGAGTGCGGTCCGGTGCCGGACGCCACCTCCACCGCTCTCGAGGGCGCCCGGGGCGCCGACGTCGACGGCATCCATGTGCACAGCGTGCGCAGTCGGGGACTCGTGGCCCACCAGGAGGTGCTCCTCGGTGGTCAGGGTGAGACCCTCACCATCCGCCACGACTCCATGGACCGCACCTCGTTCTCCCCCGGTGTGCTCCTGGGCCTTCGTCGCATCGCCGACCATCCCGGGCTCACCGTCGGTCTCGAGCACCTCCTCCCGCTGGACTGACGATGAGCAGGGCCCGTACGTCGGGTCCGTGGCTTGGAGGGGGCGGTCGTGAAGGAACCCGAGCGGGCGCCGTGGGGCGGGTACTCCGGCTACTTCGCAGACCCTGACGGCCACCTGTGGGAGCGCTGCTTCAACCCCGGTTCCCGCTCGACGGCCAGGGGGCGCATCGAGATCCCCTGATGCCACGTCGCCCAGCCGGCGTCGGTGCCGCGTGCCCGTTCAGGTTTCCGTGGTGGGGGCGATCGCCAGCCGCTCCAGCAGGTAGAGGAAGGCGGCCGCGTGGTCGGAGGTCTCGGTCTCCTTCCGCACCCGGGCCCGGTCGACCTGCTCGCGCAGCGCACGTGCCACCGGCAGCTGACGGCTGACGGCTGACGTCGCAGGTGTGCTCGTCCATCGCCATCAGCTTCTGGACCACCAGCTCGGTCTGGTCCGCCTCACCCATGGCATGAGGCCTACCCCCGCGGGTCGAGGACTAACGACCACGCCGCAGGGAACGGCTTGCAGCATGCGGCTCGCGACGTTCAACATCCTGCACGGCCGGTCACCGGTCGACGACCGGGTCGAGCTCGACCGCTTCGTCGACGCCGTCAAGGCCCTCGACGCCGACGTGCTCGCGCTCCAGGAGGTCGACCGGAACCAGCCGCGGTCGGCCAACGCCGACCTCACCGCGGTGGCGGCGGAGGCCATGGGGGCCGTCGAGCACCGGTTCGTCGCCGCCCTGGCCGGCACCCCCGGCGCAAGGTGGATGGCGGCGACGGGGGAGGAGCAGCCCGACGCCACGGCGTACGGCATTGCGCTGCTGAGCCGCGTGCCGGTGCTGTCGTGGCAGGTGATGCGGCTGAGCAGCCCGCCCGTCCGGGTGCCGATGCGGTTCCCCGGGAGCCTGCTGCCGGAGCTGATCCGCGACGAGCCGAGGGTGGCCGTGGCGGCTCGCATCGCCACCCCGGCCGGTGAGCTGACCGTGGCCAACGCCCACCTCTCCTTCGTCGGCTGGTGGGGGCGGCACCAGCTGCGGACCGTGATGCGGACGGTGGAAGGCATCGACCCGCTGGTGCTCATGGGCGACCTCAACATGGGCCCCGCGGTGGCACGGAAGGTGACCGGCCTCCGCTCGCTGGTGGACGGACCGACCTTCCCGGCCGACGCCCCAGGCGAGCAGCTCGACCACGTCCTGGCGCGCGGCGACGTGGGTCACGTCGCCGGGTCCGAGGTGCTCCGGCTGCCGCTGTCGGACCACTGCGCGGTGTCGGTGGACCTCCGGTGACGTCAGCGGCGGCGGTCGACGGGCTGCCGTGCGGGGGTGCCCTCGAGCAGGTGCAGCCAGCCGGAGACCAGCACCGCACCGAGCAGCCCCCCGACGACCGCCCCTGACGGCCACATGATCGGCAGGCTGGTGGCGACCGCGAGCCAGGCGCCTCCGGTCGCGAAGGTCGCGAGTCCGGCGATCCAGATCGTCAACCGGTACCTGGCAGGCAAACGTCCGAGCACGTCTCTTGCACCTCTTCCACGGGCCCCCGGTCCGGGTGGAGACCAGGCGGCGCCAAGGACATACCCGCCGGTACGCGTCCGAAACCCGCGCCGACCACGGCGGTCCGACGAGTCGGGTCCAGTCGGGCCCAGTCGGTCCAGACGGGATCAGTCGGTGCTGAGATCGGTGTGCAGCCGGACCTGCTTGACCAGCACGGAGCCGTCACCGTGCAGGTCGAGCTCGCGGTGGGCGCCGTCGGGCGCCCAGCCCGCCTGGATGAGGAAGGCACGCCGTGCGTCGTCGGTGGTGGGCAACCAGGTGGTGGCCCGGGGAACCGGTCGGCGCGGAGGGTGTCCACCGCTGCGTGCAGCAGGCGGGAGCCGTGCCCGGCACGGGTGTGGTCGGGGTCGACCACCAGCTCGCTGACCTCCCCGTCGGCGACCGGGTCGGAGTCGGGGTCGGGCGAGGGGCGGTGACCGCGAACCCGCGGACGGTTGCCCGCTCGAGGGCCACCAGCACGCGGTTGCGGGCGTCGCTGCGGCTGGGCCAGCGCCTGCTGCCAGACCGCCGCGAACTGCTCGACGTCCATGGCGTCGAGCACCGTCGGCCGGCAGCAGGTCGGCGTACTGCTGCCGCCAGGCGGCGCACCTGGACCGCAGCGATGCCGGGCGCGTCGTCGGCCCAGCCGACCCGCACGGACACGTCGGCCACCGGGCCAGGTCGAGGCTGCTGGGATGAGCTCATCGGGCCCATTGTCGCGCCCGGCGCGGAGCCGGGTCAGGGCGGGACCGCGGTGCTAGGTTGGCGCGGTGCAGCAGTACCTCGACCTCCTCCGCCGCATCCTCGACGAGGGCGTCGAGAAGGGCGACCGCACCGGCACCGGCACCCGCAGCGTCTTCGGGCACCAGATGCGGTTCGACCTGCACCGACGGGCTTCCCGCTCGTCACCACGAAGAAGGTGCACACGCGCTCGGTCTTCGCGCGAGCTGCTGTGGTTCCTCCGCGGGGACACCAACGTCCGCTGGCTGCAGGAGCGCGGCATCACGATCTGGGACGAGTGGGCCGACGAGGACGGCGACCTCGGTCCCGTCTACGGCCACCAGTGGCGTTCGTGGCCCAGCCCCGGACGGTGGGCACGTCGACCAGATCGCCAAGGTCGTCGCGGACCTGCGTCGCGACCCCGACTCCCGGCGCCACATCGTCTCGGCCTGGAACGTCGCCGACATCCCGCAGATGGCGCTGGCGCCCTGCCACGCGTTCTTCCAGTTCTACGTCGCCCCGCCGAGTCGCGGAGGGACGACCGCGGCCGGCTCAGCTGCCAGCTCTACCAGCGCTCGGCCGACGTGTTCCTCGGCGTGCCGTTCAACATCGCCTCCTACGCCCTGCTGACCCACATGGTCGCGCAGGTCGCCGACCTCGAGGTGGGCGACTTCGTGCACACGCTGGGCGACGCGCACCTCTACTCTCAACCACCTCGACCAGGCCCGGCTGCAGCTGACCCGCGACCCGCGGCCGCTGCCCGAGCTGTGGCTGGACCCGGTCGGTCCGCGACATCGACGCGTTCGAGCTCGAGCACATCGAGGTCAAGGGCTACGACCCGCACCCGGGCATCAAGGCGCCCATCGCGGTATGAGCGCCGGATGACCCCAGGCGGCACGTCGTCCTCGTCGCGGCGGTCGCCGACAACGGCGTCATCGGCGCCGACGGGCGACCTCCCGTGGCACCTCCCCGAGGACCTGGCGCACTTCCGGCGCGTCACCACCGGGCACACGGTGATCATGGGGCGCAAGACCTTCGAGTCGATCGGCCGACCGCTGCCACGCCGGACGAACGTCGTGCGTGACCCGGCAGCCCGGCGTGGTCCGCCGCCGGTGTGCTCGCGGCGTCGAGCCTCGACGAGGCGCTGGAGCTGGCGGCGGCGTCACGAGGGCGACGCCATGGTCATCGGCGGCGGCCAGATCTACGCCCTCGCGCATGCCGCTAGCCGACCGGCAGGTGCTCACCGAGGTGCACCAGTCACCCGAGGGCGACGCGGTGTACCCGCCCTTCGACCGGTCGCAGTGGCGGGAGGCCCACCGCGAGACCCACGAGGGCTTCGACTTCGTCTGGCTGGAACGGAGCGCTTGAGCCAGGAGGTCGTGGGCATCCTGCGGCCGTGGCCCTGCGCATCTTCACCGAACCCCAGCAAGGGGCGACCTACGACGACCTCCTCGCCGTCGCCCGGACCGCCGAGGAGCTCGCGACGAGGGATCCCAGCGGGTCTACCTCCAGGTGCTGGACCTGGCCGACCTCACCTGCGGCTCGTGGCCGCCGAGGTCATGCCGCACGGCTGAGGCCGATACCCTGGCGCCATGACTGCACCGGATCCGTCGCACGGCCCCTTCGGTCGGGTCCTCACGGCGATGGTCACGGCGTTCCACGACGACGGCTCCGTCGACCTCGACGGCACCGCCCGGGTCGCCGCGCACCTCGTCGACCACGGCAACGACGGCGTCGTCGTCTCCGGCACCACCGGCGAGTCCCCGACGACGACCACCGAGGAGGACGGGGCGATCCTCCGCGCCGTCATCGACGCGGTCGGCGACCGCGCCACCGTGGTCGCCGGCGTCGGCACCAACAGCACCGCCCACTCGGTCGAGCTTGCCGAGCAGGCCGAGAAGCTCGGCGCCGACGGGGTCCTGCTGGTGACGCCGTACTACAACAAGCCCAGCCAGCAGGGCGTGCTCTCCCACTTCCGGGCAGTCGCCACGGCGAGCGCTCTCCCGGTCATGCTCTACGACGTCCCCGGGCCGCACCGTCACCCGCATCGCGTTGTCGACGTACGAGGCGGCTCGCGAGCTCGACACGGTGATCGCGGTCAAGAACGCCACCGGTGACCTCCCCGGCGCGGCCCGGTTGGTGGATCTCGGCTACGCCGTGTACTCCGGCGACGACGCGGCGACGCTCGGCTACCTCGCCTACGGGGGCGTGGGGCTGGTCAGCGTGGTCGGGGCACGCGGCGGGCGTGCAGCTCCGCGCGATGATCGACGCCTTCCTCGCCGGTGACCACGCCGAGGCCCTGCGGATCCACCAGCGGCTGACCCCCGCCTTCGACGCCGTCATGGGCGTTCCGAACTACGGCGCCACCACCGCAAAGGCGGTCATGCAGCTGCTACGGCGTGCTCGACAACCGCAACGTGCGGGGCCCCCTGGTCCCGCTCGACGACGACGAGGTCGCGGCGCTGCGCGTCGGGCTCGCGGCCTCGGACCTGATCTAGAGGAGAACTGTGAGCCATCCGCACCCCGAGCTGTCCGACGCGCGGACCGCTGCCCGCCAACGGGCTGCGGATCACCGCCCTCGGCGGGCTCGGCGAGGTCGGTCGGAACATGACCGTCTTCGAGTACGACGGCCGGCTGCTGATCGTCGACTGCGGCGTGCTGTTCCCCGAGGAGCACCACCCCGGCGTCGACCTGATCCTGCCGGACTTCGAGTCGATCCGGGACCGGCTGGACCAGGTCGAGGCGCTGGTGCTGACCCACGGGCACGAGGACCACATCGGCGCGACGCCGTACCTCCTCCGCGAGCGGCAGGACATCCCGCTCGTCGGCTCGAAGCTGACTCTCGCGCTGCTGCGCTCGAAGCTGCAGGAGCACCGGCTCAAGGAGACCGCCCAGCACATGGTCGCCGAGGGCGACCGGATCTCGTTCGGGCCCTTCGACCTCGAGTTCGTCGCGGTGAACCACTCGATCCCCGACGCGCTCGCTGTCGCGATCCGCACCGGCGCCGGCTGGTGCTGCACACCGGCGACTTCAAGATGGACCAGCTGCCGCTGGACGGCCGGATCACCGACCTGCGCGCCTTCGCCCGGCTCGGTGAGGAGGGCGTCGACCTGTTCATGGTCGACTCCACCAACGCCGAGGTGCCGGGCTTCACCACCTCCGAGGTCGAGATCGGCCCGGTCATCGACCGGGTGTTCCACCGCAGCCAGGGCCGGATCATCGTGGCCTGCTTCGCCTCCCACGTGCACCGCGTGCAGCAGGTCCTCGACGCGGCCGTGGCCCACAACCGCAAGGTCGCCTACGTCGGTAGGTCGATGATCCGCAACATGAACGTCGCCCGCGAGCTCGGCTACCTCAACGTGCCGTCCCACACGCTGGTGGACAGCCGTGACATCGGGGAGCACGCCCCGGAGAAGACGGTGCTGATCTCGACCGGCTCCCAGGGCGAGCCGCTGTCGGCGCTCAGCCGGATCGCGCAGCGCACGCACAACTTCGTGCACATCGAGGAGGGCGACACGGTCGTCCTCGCCTCCTCGCTGATCCCGGGCAACGAGAACGCCGTCTACCGGGTCATCAACGGGCTCGCCCGCTGGGGAGCGAACGTGATCCACAAGGGCAACGCCCTGGTGCACGTGTCCGGGCACGCGAGCGCCGGCGAGCTGCTCTACTGCTACAACATCGTGCGCCCGCGCAACGTGCTCCCCGTCCACGGCGAGATCCGGCACATGCAGGCCAACGCCGCGCTCGCCCGGGCCACCGGCCTGGCGGGTGAGAACGTCGTCGTCGCCGAGGACGGCGTCGTGGTCGACCTGGTCGACGGCAAGGTGGAGGTGGCCGGCAAGGTGCCGTGCGGCTACGTCTTCGTCGACGGTCAGTCCGTCGGAGACATCACCGAGGCCTCCTTGAAGGACCGGCGGATCCTCGGCGAGGAGGGGTTCATCTCCGTCATCGTGGTCGTCGACACCGTCACCGGCAAGGTCGTCAGCGGTCCGGAGATCCACGCCCGTGGGTTCCTCGAGAGCGAGGCGGTCTTCGACGACATCAAGCAGCCGATCGTGGACGCGCTCGACGCCGCGTTGGCCGAGGGCACCGACGACGCCCACCAGCTGCAGCAGACGGTGCGTCGGGTGACCGGCCGCTGGGTCAGCAACACCCACCGGCGTCGGCCGATGATCATCCCGGTGGTCGTCGAGGCCTGACCGGCTGCGTCGCAGATCGGTCAGACCGCGATGTGCGGCACCTCGGCCTCGACCTTCCGGCGCGGGGCGATCTCCACGACGAGCATCGCGGTGACCACCATGCCGCCGCCCACGAGCATCCGGAGCGTGAGGTGCTCCCCGCCGAGCAGTACGGCGAAGAACGCCGCGAACACCGGCTCCATGCTCATGATGATCGCGCTGCGCGTCGGCGGCAGGTGCGCCTGCGCCCAGGTCTGACCGGCGATCGCGAGGCCGGCGGCGAACACCGCCATGTAGAGCAGGCTCGCCCAGTCGGCGGGGTTCGCCGGCAGCTGGATCCCGTCCGGCGCGGTCACGACGAAGCAGAGGACGGTGATGACCGCCAGCTGCACGATGGACATGCCCATGGCCTCCCCGGCGGTGCTCCACGCGCCGAGCCCGACGATGTGCAGCGCGTACAGGACCGCGGCGACCAGGGTCAGCGCCTCGCCGTACCCGACGCTGAGGCCGGTGAGGGTCAGCACGGCCAGCCCGGACACCGCCAGCAGCACCGCTCCCCAGGTGGCCGCGCCGATCCGCTGCCGCAGCAGCGGCGCGGCGAGCAGCGGGGTGCAGATCACGTAGAGACCGGTGATGAAGCCGGACACGCTGGCCGGCGTGTGCGCCAACCCGGTGGTCTGCGTGATCTGCGCCAGCCCGTAGAGCAGCCCCAGCACGACCGCTTGGCGCCGGGCGTGCGGCGACAGGCGGCCGAGGGCGCGCGGGAACAGCACGAAGAGCGTCAGCGTGCCCACCGCGAACCGCACCGCGAGGAAGTCGAGCACCGGGAGCCGGTCGAGCAGGTCCTTGATCAGGAAGAAGGTGGAGCCCCAGCTCGCCGTCATCGCCAGCAGGGCGAGGGTGGCGAGCAGGCTGGTGCGGCGCTCGCCCATCAGGCGGGCATCGCGACGCCGGCGTGCACCTCCGCGCGCAGCGCCTTGAGCAGGGGGATGTCGGGGTCGTCGGCTTCCCGTGAGCCCGGCGTCTCCAGGACGAACGGGACACCCTCGGTGGCCGGGTGCGCCAGCAGCTCGCGGAAGGCGCCGGTGCCGATGTGCCCCTCGCCGATCTTCTCGTGCCGGTCCTTCGCGGCTCCCCGCACGTCCTTGGAGTCGTTGGCGTGCACCAGCCGGAGCCGTTCCGGGCCGGCCACGGCGAGAAGACGGTCGAGGGTCGCCGAGGCGCCACCGGGCTCGTCCAGCGGCTCACCGGCGGCGAAGACGTGGCAGGTGTCCAGGCAGATGCCGGCCCGGGGGTGGTGGTCCAGCGCGTCGAGGTAGGCGCCCAGGTCGGCGACTGGGCCGCACAGAGACCGTCCCTGCCCGGCCGTAGGCTCGAGGAGCAGCCACGGGCTGTCGTCATCGAGGGTGTCGAGGATCGGCAGCAGGCCCTCGCGCACCTGCCGCATCGCCTCCTCGTAGGAGCCGTCGTCGACGCAGGAGCCGGTGTGCACCACGACGCCCTCCGCGCCGAGCTCGGCGGCGCGGCGGAGGTTGTGCGCCACGGTCGCCACGGAGCGCTCGTACGTCGCGGTCGTCGGGCTGCCGAGGTTCACCAGGTACGGCGTGTGCACGAAGACCCGGATGCCGTCCGCGGCGCAGCCGACCCGGAAGGCGGCGTCCACCGCGGGGTTGCCGTGCGACGGCGCCCAGCCGCGCGGGTTGCCGACGAAGACCTGCAGGGTCTCGGCGCCGATCCGGCGGGCGTCGGTCAACGCGCCCGCGACCAGGCCCTTGCCGACCTTCAGGTGCGTGCCGACCGGGTTGCGGCGCACGGCAGCGGCGTCAGTGGTGGTGGGCACCGCCCTAGATTATCGAGCGGGTGGAGGCGGCCCGGTGGCGCCGGGATCAGACGATGTAGACGGTGACGGTGTCGCCCTTGGGGATGGCCTCCCCGTCGTCGACGCTCTGCCGGACCACGCGGTTGAGCCCGACGAAGAACTCGGTCTTCACCACCGCGACCTTGAGCCCGACCTCGTCCAGGGCGGCGGTGGCCTCCTCCAGGCTCATCGTGCGGACGTTGGGGACCTCGACCAGGACGGGGCCCTTGGAGACCACCAGCTCGATCACGTCGTCGCGGAAGCCCTTGCCGCCGTCAGGGTCCTGGGAGATGACCAGGCCCTTCTCGACGGTGTCGCTGTTCTCCTCGGTGACGTCCACCGAGAAGCCCGCGTCCTCCAGCTTCCGCTGCGCGGTGTCGGCGTCCTTCCCGGTGAAGTCGCGGATCTTGATCGGCTTCCGGCCCTTGCTCACCGTCACGGTCACGGCCTGGCCCTTGCGCAGCTCCGTGCCGACCCCCGGGTCCGCGGCGATGATGACGCCCTCCGGGACCGTCTCGCTCCACACCCGCTTGACCTTGCCGCCGAGGACGAGGTTGCGGGCCGCGAGGAGCTCCTCGGCGTCGGCGAACGGCTTGCCGCCCAGCTTGGGCACCGAGTACCGCTCCGGTCCCTTGGAGACGACCGCCGCCACGGTGCCGCCCTCGAGGATGCGGGACCCCGCCGTCGGATCGGTGCTGATGACGGAGCCCGCCGGCACGGTCTCGGAGTACTCCCGTTCCGCCACCTCCAGCTCGAGGCCGGCGGCCTCCACCTTGTCCGTCGCTGCCGCGACCGGGAGCGTGGTGACGCCGGGGGTGGACGTGTAGCGGCCGATGCCGAACCACCAGCCCGCGTAGGCCACCAGCGCAGTCAGCAGCACCACGATCAGCAGCAGGACCGGGCCCCGACGCGACCGGCGTGTCCGCGGAGCCCGGGACGGAGGCGACCCGGCGGCACCACCGGTGGGGCGGCCCGGAGGGCGCGGCGGGGCAAGACGGGGCTGCGGCACCCCTGCCCGCGCCGGACCCGGGGTGGGCGCCACGGTCGGCACGGGACCCGTGCGCTCCGTCGGCGCCTCGTCGGCCACCGGGTCGTTCGCCGGGTCGTTCGCCGGGTCGTTCGCCGGGTCGATCACCGGTTCCACCACCGGCCCGATGACGGTGGTGGGCTCCCGGTCCGGGTCCACGACGGGCAGCTCGGCCAGCGTGTCGTCGCTCATCTCGCCCATCTCACGCGCCGCCATCAGCGCGGCCGGGAGGAAGGGGAGCAGGTCAGCGGTCAGCTCGGCATCCTCGGTCTCCCCGGCCGCGAGGGCGGCCTTGACCCGACGGAGCTGGTGGAGGAACACCTTCGCGTCGGCCGGGCGGTGCTCGCGCTCGCGGGCGGTGGCGCGGAGCACCAGGGCGTCGACGTACGCCGGGAGCGGGATCTGGAGCTGCTCCGAGGGCGGGGGCACGTCCTCGTTGACGTGCTTGAACGCGATCTGGATCGCGCCCTCGCCCTCGTGGGGCTTGCGGCCGGTGAGCATCTCGTAGAGCAGCACGCCGGCGGCGTACACGTCGGAGCGGGGGTCCGCCTTGCCGTTGACGATGAGCTCGGGGGCGAGGTAGGACACCGTCCCGATGAGGAGCCCGCCGGTGGCGGTATGGGTGGTGTTGGCGTCGAACGCGCGTGCCAGACCGAAGTCGGCCACCTTGACCCGGCCGTCGTCGGCGATCAGCACGTTCTCCGGCTTGATGTCGCGGTGCACGATGCCGCACCGGTGCGCCTCGGCGAGGGCGAGCAGCACCGGCTCGAGGAGCGCCAGCGCCCGCGAGGGCGGCATCGGCGCCTCGTCGCGCATCACGTCGCGCAGGGTCCGGCCCGGCACGTGCTCCATGACCAGGAAGAGGCGCCCGTGGTCGTCGCCCTGGTCGGACACCGACACCACGTTGGGGTGGGAGAGCCGGGCAGCGGAGTGGGCCTCGCGGACGAACCGGCCCGCGAAGTCGTGGTCGTCCCCGAGGTCGGTGTGCATCACCTTGACCGCACAGGCCCGGTCCAGGCGCATGTCGTGCGCCGCGTAGACCGTGGCCATCCCGCCCCGGGCGATCCTGGCGTCGATCCGGTACCGGCCGTCGAGGACGCGGCCGAGCATCGGGTCGACACCTACCGTCACGTCCGCGTCCTCCAAGGGGGTCGGGGCTGGGGTCCGGGGGCTGTGGTCGGGCTGTGGTCGGGCTGTGGTCAAGCTGTGGTCGGGCTGGGGTCGGGGGTGTATCGATGGGCGGGCTGGTCCCGGGCGGGGCCGCCCGGGACCCTGATTCTAGGCCGGTGGCACAGTGGTGCCGTGACCGACACAACCAGCCAGGACGAACAAGCCGGTCCGGACCTCGCCGCCCTCGTCGGTGAGTGGCTGGACTGGGCAGCCTGCGGTGCCGCCCTCGGCGTCAGCGCCAGCCGGGTCCGCCAGCTCATCCGGGAGCACCAGCTGGCGGCCGTCGTACCCTCCCCGGGGGCGGGCCAGCAGGTGCCCGCCGCCTTCGTGCAGGACGGCGTCGTCGTCAAGGGGGTCCCGGGGGTGATCACCGTCCTCCACGACGGTGGGTACGACGACCACGCGATCATCCGGTGGCTGTTCAGCGAGGACGAATCGTTGCCCGGCCGCCCGATCGACGCGTTGCGGGAGAACCGTGGCTCGGAGGTCAAACGGCGCGCCCAGGCGATGGCGTTCTGACGGGTCTATTGTCGGTCCTGACAGGGACCCGAGCGGTCCAACGAGCGACCCCCGCGGGGGATCGGAACGGAGGGACGATGAGCGGACTGGCAGCTCTCCTGGCGGAGCACAACCCCCCCAGCGTCTACCAGTGGCACAGCGCGGCGCCCGTCGCCGACGTGCAGCACGCGGTCGAGCACGCCGGCTGGTGCTTCCGCTACCTCGACGGCTGGACCGTCGAGGACCGGGGGACGTTCCTCAAGGCCGCCGCGGCATCGCTCGAGGTCTCCGACGACGCCTCGGAGAGCGTCGACGCGCTGTCCGCCGCGCTGAAGGACCTCGACTGCGGGGACCACGGCCTGGTGCTCCTCTGGGACGGCTGGAGCCCGCTGGCGCGCAACGACGGCCCGGCCTTCGACGACGTCATCGAGGCCTTCCGGCAGCGGGCGCACTCGGCCGGGGCGGGGAAGCTGGCCGTGATCCTGCGCGGCGACGGCCCGGAGCTCGACCTCCCCGAGCTGCCGATCAAGCACTAGCCAGGGGCGCGGCCAGCCGGGCGCCCAGTCAGACCACGCGCTGGGTGGCGGCCTCGGCAAGGGCGTGCAGCGCCGACCGGGCACCCTCGCTCACCGGGGAGCTGTCCAGGGCCGCCAGGCTGCGGCGCATCAGCGCCTCGATCCGTTCCTCCACCTGCGCCTGGGCACCCGATCGCACGATGAGCCGCTGCAGCTCGGCGACCTCCGGCCCCGAGAGGGGACGGCCCAGGCTGTCGTCGAGCCGCTTGGCGGCGTCCGGCTCCGTCGCCTGCAACGTCTCCAGCGCGAACGCGACCAGCACCGTGCGCTTGCCCTCGGTCAGGTCGTCGCCGGCGGGCTTCCCGGTGACCTCGGGGTCGCCGAACACGCCGAGCAGGTCGTCGCGCAGCTGAAAGGCCTCACCGAGCGGGACACCGTACGCCGACAGGGCTTCCGCGATCTCCCCGCCGTCGCCGGCCAGCGCCGCCCCCACGTGGAGCGGCCGTTCGACGGAGTACTTCGCGGACTTGTAGCGCAGCACCGTCATCGACTGCTCCACGTCGGCGGTGCCCCGGGCCTGCGCCGAGACGTCGAGGAACTGCCCCCCGATCACCTCGCTGCGGGTGGTGTCGAAGTACCGCAGCGCGGCGAGCACGTCTTGCGCCGGCGCTCCGCACACCCGCAGCAGCTCGTCGGCCCACGACAGCAGCAGGTCGCCGAGGAGGATCGCGGCGGCGGCGCCGTACTGCTCGGGGTCTCCGGGCCACCCCTCGCCGCGGTGCCGGGCCGAAAAGGCGCGGTGCACCGAGGGGCGACCGCGCCGGGTGTCCGAGGCGTCCATGTAGTCGTCGTGAACCAGCGCCGACGCGTGCAGCAGCTCCAGCGCGGCGGCCGCCCTGACCAGGGCTGCCTCCTCCTCGGCGTCGCGGGGCGGCCGGACGGCGCGGAACCCCCAGTAGCAGAACATCGCACGCAGTCGCTTGCCGCCGCTGACCGCCTCACGGGCCGCCTCGACGAGCCGGGCGGCGTCGGGGCCGAGCGGCTCCAGCTCCCGGGACTGCCCGTCGACGAACGTGTCCAGGGCCGCCTGGAGACGGCCCCGGAAATCATCGGTGTCCCAGGGGAGCGCGGTCACCGGGCGAGCCTAGCCGGATGCGCCGGGCCGACCGCCAGCCGGAACGCTGACCGTGGCAGGGATTGCGGGAGACCTATCCTGTGCTCATGTCGCAGGTGCCCCACGGTCCTCATCACCGCCCGCCGGTTGGCGCGGGCACGGTGCGCGACCTCATCGCCACGGGCAGGCGCTCGTTCTCGTTCGAGTTCTTCCCGCCGAAGGACGAGGAGGGTACCGCCCAGCTGTGGCGCGCGCTGCGTGAGCTGGAGCCGCTGCACCCCACCTTCGTGTCGGTGACCTACGGGGCGGGCGGCAGCACCCGGGACCGCACCGTGGAGATCACCAAGCGCATCGCCCGGGAGACGACGATGGTGCCGATGGCGCACCTGACCTGCGTCGGCCACTCCCGGGACGAGCTGCGACAGGTGATCGGGGCCTATGCCGACGCCGGCATCCGGAACGTCCTGGTGCTCCGCGGCGACCCGCCCGGAGGGCCGGGCGCGCCCTGGACCCCCACCGCCGGTGGGCTCACCTACGCCACCGAGCTCGTGGTGCTGGTGCGGTCGCTCGGCGCCTTCAGCGTCGGCGTGGCGGCGTTCCCCGAGGGCCACCGCGAGGCGGCCTGCCTCGAGGACGACGTGCGGGTGCTGCGGCAGAAGCAGGACGCGGGCGCGGAGTTCGCGATCACGGACATGTTCTTCCGTGCCGAGGACTACCTCGGGCTGCTCGAGCGGTCCGCCGCAGCAGGCGTCGACATTCCGATCCTGCCGGGGATCATGCCGATCACGAACCTCGGGCAGATCCGGCGGATGGCCGAGCTGTCCGGGCGCGAGGTGCCCTCCGAGGTGGTGAACCGCGTGGCCCGGCACGAGGGCGACCCGGAGGCGGTGCGCGCCGCCGGCATCGAGGTGGCCTCCGAGCTGTGCGAGACCCTGCTGGACCAGGGCGCGCCGGGCCTGCACTTCTACACCCTCAACCGGTCCAAGGCGACCCGCGAGATCTACGCCAACCTGCGCCTCCCCGTCGCCTAGACGTCGAGACGTCAGGCGCGCTGGCTCGACACGTCACGCGTGCTGGGTCGACACGTCACCCGTGCTGGGTCGAGACGTCGCTCAGGCGGGGCCGACCTGCTCGGCCACCAACGCCGCCGTGAGGCCGACGAACGGCACCCACCCGCCGCCTCCGGTGTGGGCCCCGGCCACGTGCACGTTGCGCAACGGTGTCACCGTGCCCAGCCGGTCCCGAACCGTCGACCTGCCCTGCCACAGCACGCCTACCGGCGAGCCGGAGTAGTGCTCGACCAGCTCCCGGGGCGAGCGGTCGATGCGCACCTCGATCGCGTCACGGACGTCGATCTTCTTCCGGGCCAGGGCGACCACCACGTCCTCGGAGAGCTTCCCGCGGCCGAGCAGCGTCCAGGCGGCCTTCCCGGCAGGCGCGGTGCCGTCGGTGCGGACCGTGACGACGTACTCGTCGTGGACGACGAGCTCGCGAGGGAACCCGGGCATCTCGTGGGCGAGCCCGAGGTGGGTCACGGTCGGCGGGATCGCTGGCATCGTCCGCTCGACGTGGCGCGCCAGGGCCGGCAACCGGCGTGGGTCGATCGCGACGACCACGTGGTCCGCCTCGACGGGGCCGGCATCGGTGCGCACCGCGGTGGGGCCCTGGGCCCCCATCTCGATGTCCAGGGCGGTGGTGGAGGTGAGCACCTCGACCCGCCGTTCTCCGAGCCGCTTGGTCAGGAGCCCAGCGAGCCTGCCGAAGCCACCGGGGAAGGTCCACGTGCCGAAGTTCTGCTCGAGGTAGTCGAGGATCCCGAACCAGGCCGGCACGTTGCGCGGGTCGTGCCCTCCCTGTACGGCGTGGTGGGTGGCCAGCACCCGGAGCCGCTTGTCCTTGAAGCGGCGGGAGACGTCCTTGTGCAGGACGGCCCGGCTGCGGAGCAGGTCCTCGGTCTCCTTCGGGGCCAGGCCGGGGGAGTAGGGATGCTCGAAGTAGTCGCGCCGCAGTCGGTCCCAGGGTTCGGCCAAGTCGTGGACGTAGTCCACCCACTGCCGTCCCAGGCCGGCGCCGAGGGCCTCGTCGACGGCCTGCAGCTGCGCCGCGCGACTGCCGGAGGGCAGGGCGAGGCGGGAGCCGTCGGCGAAGCGGTGCTCGCGGATGGGGTCCACGGGGACGAGCTCGAGCTCCTTCTCCAGAGGACGACCGGACTTGCGGAACAGGTCGCGCAGCACGGCGGGCACCGCGGTTGCCGCGGGCCCGGTGTCCCAGGTGTACCCGTCCTGCTCGATGAGTCCGATCGCGCCGCCGATGCCCGGCAGGCGCTCGACGAGGGTCACCTCATGGCCGAGCTTCGCCAGCCGGGCCGCGCTCGCGGACCCGGCCAGCCCCCCTCCGATCACCACCACGCGCGCCATGGTCAGGGCAGCACCTTCGCCAGCGACGCGCGGTCGCGGCCGACGACGGTGGTGCCGTCGTCCGCGGTGATGATCGGTCGCTGGATCAGCTGCGGGTACGCGGCGAGGGCGTCCAGCCACCGGTCGCGGTGCTCCGCGTCCTTCGGTACGGCGAGCAGGTCGGCGTCGTGGGTCGCGGCCTCGTTGGTCCGGGTGATGTCCCAGGGCTCGAGCCCGAGCCGGGCGAGGACCTCCACGAGCTCGTCGCGGGTCGGGGGCTCGTCGAGGTAGCGGCGGACGGTGTACTCGACCCCGGCCTCGTCGAGCGCGGTGGTCGCCGCCCGGCACTTCGAGCAGGCGGGATTGACCCAGAGTTCCACTAGTTCACCTCGATCTCGGTGGCGCCGGTCATGGTGTGCAGCTCGTCGTAGGTGGTGCTGAACACCGCAGCGGGGTGGCCGGCGGCCGCCCAGATCTCGTCGTACTGCTGCAGGGCGATGTCGAGGTAGGTCGGGACGGGCCGAGGATGGTCGATCGGGGAGACGCCGCCGATGACGTGACCGGTGTGGGTGCGCACGAACTCCGGGTCGGCCCGACGCAGCTTCCCCCGGCCGATGACGGCCGCGGTCTTCGCGGTGTCGACGCGGTGCGCACCGCTGGTGAGGATGAGCACCGGCTCGCCCTCGCAGTCGAAGACGAGGCTGTTCGCGATCGCGCCCACCTCGCAGCCCAGCGCCTGGGCCGCCAGTGCAGCGGTGTGCACCGAGTCGGGGAGGACCACGATGCGGCCGCGGCCTCCCGCCACCGCCAGTGCGGCGCGGAAGCTCGCGACCGAGGGGTGCTCGCTGTCACTCATGGGTTCATCCTGCCGGGTCCCCCGGTGCAGTGAACGGCTGCCTGTGGATCAGGGGTTGACGTACGGCGGACCAGGCGGTGTACCTTGGAGGTGTTCGAACATGTGTTCGAACGACCGGCGGGGGTGACCTCGACCCCCACCCCCGCCGGACAACCCTCCCACCTGGGAGGGACATCCGCCGGACGTGCTCTCGAGCTCCCTGGTGGCCGGGGTCGGGACGGGGTCGAGACGTCCGGTGCAGAGGATGACTGATCCGCGGAGGGTGAGATGCGGCGATACGACGACCCGGTCGAGGTGCGGAAGGGGCTGGTCCCCGGGGCTGGAGGGCCGGTGGAGGGACCTGAGCAGTTCCTGTGGCGCGGACGGCTCTGGAAGGTCTCGGACGTGGTGGGGCACTGGGTCGAGACCGGTGCGTGGTGGCAGTCCCGCGGCGTCGCGAGCGTCCTCGGTGGCGACACCCCGGACGGCACGGACAACCAGACCAGCCAGACCAGCCAGACCAGCCAGACCAGCCAGGAGAGCGCTGCATCGGTGCACGACCTCCTCGCGGAGCGCGAGGTCTGGCGGGTCGAGGCGGCCCGTGGCCTGGCAGCGACCGGTCCGGGGCGCGGGGTCTTCGACCTGGTCTTCGACTGGGGGGCGGGCAGCTGGCAGCTGACCCGCTGCGCGGACTGAGGCCGGACCCAGGGAGGCATGCTGATGACCACCGATTTCGACGTTCCCGCCGCGACGTTCGCCTACCTCGAGAGGGCGGCGTCCTCGCTCCGCGAGGCGATCACCAGCACCGACATCGGGATGCGCTACGCCCATGCCCATGTCGCGGCGCTCCGGACGACCGCGGCCCTGCTCGCCGCCCGAGCCCGGCCCGCTGCCCCCGGCGTCCGGCGCCGTCCGCAGCGCAACGCGTGGGTGCTCCTGGCCGAGGTGGCTCCCGAGTTCACCGAGTGGGCCATGTTCTTCTCCGCCGGTGCCGCGAAGCGGGCCGCTGCAGAGGCCGGTTCGCGGAGGGCGGTCACCGAGCGGGAGGCCGACGACCTGGTGCGCGACGCCGACCGCTTCCTCGGGCTGGTGGAGGAGTCCCTCGGCCTGGCCCGGCACGTCCCGGTGCCCGCGCACCTCCCGGTCGAGCTGCCGGCCCGGCGGGTCGGGTGACGATGTCCGACCCGTTCGTCCACCTGCACGTCGCGTCCGGCTACTCGCTGCAGTACGGCGCCTCCCCGCCGCAGGTCCTCGCCGAGCGAGCCGCCGAGCACGGGATGGACACGCTCGCGCTGACCGACCGCGACGGCACCTACGGCGCGGTCCGGTTCGCCAAGGCCTGCCTGCAGAACGGCGTCCGTCCGGTGCTCGGGGTCGACCTCGCCGTGGCGCCGACGGGCATCGTCCCGGGCCCGTGGGCCGGCACGGACCTGCACCACCGGGCCCCGGTCCGGGGGGGCGCGTTCCGGGACCGGCACCTGCCCCGGGTCGACGTTCCTGGCGGCGAGCCGGCGGGGCTGGGCGGCGGTGTGTCGACTGGTGTCCTCCACCCACCTCGCCGGTGAGCGCGGCGACCCCGTGTGCACCCTCGACCTGGTCGCCGAGCACGCCGCCGGCCGGGACGTCCTGGTCCTGCTCGGACCGGCCTCCGAGGTCGGTGCGGCCGCGACCGCGCGCCGGGACGACCTCGCGCAGGCCGTGGTCCGCCGGTGGCGGGAGCTGTTCGACCCCGCCGACCTCCTCGTCGAGGTGGTCAACCACCGGATGTCGGGTCGGGGGCCGGGGTCCGCGGGGCATGCCGCCCGGATGCTCGGCGTCGCCCGGGCCGCCCGCGTCGGCACGGTGCTCAGCAACGCCGTGCGGTACGCGGACCGGACCGACGCGGTCGTCGTCGACGTCCTCGACGCCGCCCGGCGGTTGGTCCCGCTCGACACCCGGCACGTCGACCGCGGCAACGCCGAGGGGTACCTGAAGTCCGGCAAGGAGATGTCCGCGGTGGCCGAAGAGGTCTGCCGGCTGGCCGGCGCCGGGGACCGGGCCGCCCGCGACCTGCTGGCTCACACCCGGACGGTCGCAGACCGGTGCGCGGTCGACCCGCGGACCGACCTCGGGCTGGGAGAGGTGCACTTTCCGGAGCTCGCCGTGACCAGCCGAGGAGAGGCGGCAGCGGGAGCGGGATGCGCCGACGAGGTGCTGCGCGCCCGCTGCGAGGCCGGCATCGGGTGGCGCTACGGCACTGCGCCGAAGCAGCGCATCTGGAAACGGCTCGACGACGAGCTGGAGCTGATCAGGGAGCTCGGCTACGGCTCGTACTTCCTGACGGTGGCCGACGTCTGCGACCTGATCCGGGACCGGGGGATCCGGTCGGCGGCCCGGGGATCGGGAGCCGGCAGCCTCGTCAACTACCTGCTCGGGGTCTCCGGGGTCGACCCGCTGCGCCACGGCCTGCTCATGGAGCGGTTCCTGTCGCCCCTGCGCCGGGCGTTGCCGGACATCGACATCGATGTCGAGTCCGCCCGGCGGCTCGAGATCTACGAGGCGATCCTGGACCGCTACGGCGGCGAGCGCTGCGTCTCGGTCTCGATGATGGACACCTACCGGGTCCGGCACGCGATCCGCGACGTCGGCGCAGCGCTGGGCATGCCGGCCGGTGAGGTCGACGCGATCGCCAAGGCCTTCCCGCACATCCGTGCCCGGGACGCCCGGATCGCGCTGCGTGAGCTCCCTGAGCTGCGTGCCTCGGGGCTGGGCGCCGAGCGGCTGGGGCTGCTGTTCCAGCTGGCCGAGCGTCTCGACGGGCTTCCGCGGCACATCGCGATGCACCCCTGCGGGGTCCTGCTCTCCGACGCCACGCTCCTCGACCGCACCCCGGTCGAGGCGAGCTTCTCGGGGTTCCCGATGAGTCAGTTCGACAAGGACGACGTCGAGGACCTCGGGCTGCTCAAGCTCGACGTCCTCGGCATCCGGATGCAGTCGGCGATGGCGCACGCCGTCGCGGAGGTCGCGCGGGTCGACGGACGTCGGATCGACCTCGACGACGAGGCTCAGGTGCCGTTCGACGACGAGAAGACCTTCGAGCTGGTCAGCTCGTCGAGGACCCTGGGCTGCTTCCAGATCGAGTCGCCGGGACAGCGGGAGCTGGTCGGCAAGTCGGGCATCGAGACCTTCGGCGACATCATCACCGACATCTCGCTGTTCCGCCCGGGGCCGGTGAAGAGCGACATGATCACGCCCTATCTCGATGCGAAGCAGGAGTGGCGGATGCCGGTCTACCTGCACGAGGACCTGCGTCCGATCCTCCAGGAGACCCGCGGGGTCGTGGTCTTCCACGAGCAGGTGATCGAGATCATCGCCCAGCTCGCCGGGTGCAGCCTGGCAGAGGCCGACGAGGCCCGACGTGCCCTCGGAGACGTCCAGGGGATGGCCGAGGTGAAGCTGTGGTTCCGCCCCCGCGCCATGGAGCAGGGCTACTCCGCGCGCGTGGTCGCGGAGGCCTGGAAGGTCCTCGAGGCGTTCGGGTCCTTCGGTTTCTGCAAGGCGCATGCCGCGGCGTTCGCGCTGCCGACCTACCAGTCGGCCTGGCTCAAGACCCACTACCCGGCGCACTTCCTGGCCGGAGTGCTCACCCACGACCCGGGGATGTACCCCAAGCGGCTCATCCTCGACGATGCCCGCCAGTTCGGCATCGCGGTGCTCGGGTTGGACGTCAACGCGAGCGAGGAGACCTACACCGTCGAACGGCTCGACGACCAGCCCGGTGACCAGCCCGGTGACCAGCCGGGGGAGGTCCGGTACGGCATCCGGCTTGCTCTCGCGGAGGTCAAAGGCATCGCGGAGGTCGAGGTGTCCAGGATTGCCGCCGCCCGCCCTTACCAGTCCCTCACCGACTTCTGGCACCGCGCAGGGGTGTCCCGGCCCACGGCCGAGCGGCTGGTGCTGGCCGGCGGCTTCGACACGATCTACCGGATCGGTGAGCCCGGGGAGGTCCACCGGCGAGGAGCCGTGACCCGTCGCGACCTGCTGCTCCAGCTGGCCGATCTCGACCGCTACACGCGCGCGGTGAGCAAGGCGGGTGCCACCCGGGGCCGGGGACTGTCCGCCCGACCGTCCCGCTCCGAGTCGGCCGTGCGGCTCGAGGCAGCGACGTCCCGCAACAGCAGCGACCCACGGGCCCGGGACGGCGCCGCCCGCGCAGGTGTGTGGGGGCAGGCGTCGTCGCAGTCACGGGCTCCACGGCAGCCGCGTCCGGTCTCCTCGGTGCAGCTGGCGCTGGACCTCGGGGACGCTCCCGCGGACACCGTGCACACCGGGGAGGTCAGCGGCCTGCCCGAGATGGACGCCTCGGAACGGGTCCGGGCCGAGCTGGAGGTGCTCGGGCTGGACGCCAGCCACCACGTCATGGACTTCTACGACCCGTTCCTCGCCGCCCTCGGGACCGTCCGGGCGGCATCGCTCATGGAGCAGCGCAGCAGGTCCGAGCTCCTGGTCGCCGGGGTGAAGGTGGCCACCCAGACGCCGCCGATCCGCTCGGGGCGGCGGGTCGTCTTCCTCACCCTGGACGACGGCACCGGCCCGGTCGACGCGACCTTCTTCGAGGACGCGCTGGGGCCCTACGCCACGACCGTCTTCCATGCATGGCTGCTGGTGGTCCGCGGTGAGCTGCGGCGGACCGGTCGGCGCGGGGTGTCCATGCGGGCGACCGGGTGCTGGGAGCTGTCGACCCTGCACGCCACCTGGCGGGCGGAGGGGATCGACGCAGTGCAGGAGCTGATCGCTCCTCGTCCCGGCGAGCGGCCCGACGGAGCCGACCCCTCGGCGGAGCCGGGGACCCGCCGGGTGCTGGTGCACTCGACCGGCTACCGGCTGTCGCCGTACGCCGACGTGAAACCCGCAGGGGAGGCTGCCGATGCAGCGCCGCGCAAGCTCTGGCACTCGTCACCCGGAAGCTCGGGTCGGTGACGGGGCTGATGACAGGACTAGGGTGGGCCGCATGTCGGCTCCGGAGAGAGGACACAGCACCCAGAACGCCAGCCAGCGGCGCAGTGCAGCGCGTACGGCGGTGGTCTGGGAGGGGCTCCGTTCCCTCCTGGAGGACCGGTCGGAGGGGGGCGCCGCCCTCCGGGTCCTCGACATCGGCGGTGGGACCGGTGGGTTCGCCGTCCGAGTCGCCGAGCTGGGGCACCAGGTCACCGTGGTGGACCCCAGCCCGGACGCCCTCGCGATCCTCGACCGCCGCTCCCACGAGTCCGCCGTCGGCGACCGGGTCACCGGCATCCAGGGCGACCTCGCCACCGTGGCGCACCAGGTGGACACCGCGAGCGTCGACGTGGTGCTGTGCCACGGGGTGCTCGAGGTGGTCGACGACCCCGCGTCGGCGATGGCCGCGATCACCGGGGTGCTCCGCCCGCAGGGAGCCCTCAGCCTGCTGGTCAGCCAGCGCCACGCAGCGGTGGTGGCCCGGGCGATGGCCGGGCAGTTCGACCAGGCGTCCGAGCTCCTCCGCGGCGCCCTCGACGGGACACCGCACCGGTTCACCGCCGAGGAGACGAGGGCGCTGCTCGCCGACGCCGGGTTCTCCGAAGTCACCCTGCACGCGATCCGGGTCTTCAGCGACCTGGTCCCCAGCGCCCTGGTCGACCTGGAGCCGCGGGCGGCCGACGCGTTGCTCTCGCTGGAGCAGGCCGTCGCCGAGCGGCCGGAGTACCTCACCCTCGCCATCCAGATCCACGCGATCGCCCGCCGCGACTGATCGCACCCGCGCGGGTGGGGTCGCCCTTCCCCTCGGGAGCCGGTGGTGAGCCCTCGTGGCGGGGGTCGGGAGGACGCCCACATCCTGCACGTCGACATGGACGCCTTCTACGCCTCGGTGATGACCCGCGACCGACCCGACCTGCAGGGGAGGCCGGTGATCGTCGGAGGTGGTCATCGAGGGGTGGTGCTGTCGGCGGACTACCTGGCCCGCCGCAGCGGGGTCCGGTCGGCGATGCCGATGACCCGGGCCCGTCGGCTCTGTCCGGCCGCCACCGTGGTCGCCCCCGACTACGCCGCGTTCACCGCGGTCTCCCGGTCGGTGATGGAGACCTTCCGCCAGGTCACTCCCTCGGTGGAGGCGCTCTCGATGGACGAGGCCTTCCTCGACGTCCACGGGGCGGTACGCCGGCTCGGCCCGCCGGGCGACATCGCCGAGTCGATCCGGGCCCGGGTGGCCGACGAGCAGGGCATCACCTGCTCGGTCGGGGTCGCTGCGACGGTGGGGGTCGCCAAGATCGCGAGCCGGATGGCCAAGCCCGACGGCGTCCTCGTCGTACCGGCTCCGGAGACCACTGCGTTCCTGCATCCGCTGCCGGTGGAGGAGCTGTGGGGTGTGGGGGAGAAGACAGCCGAGCAGCTGCACCGGCTGGGGCTGATGACGGTCGGTGCCGTCGCGCACACGCCACTGGCGACCCTCCAACGCGCTGTGGGGCCGGCGATGGGGAGGCAGCTGCGTCAGCTCGCGTGGGGAGACGACCGGCGGGTGGTGACGCCCCGCCGTGGTGCCGACGAGGAGCCGGAGCGGAGCATCGGCGCGGACGAGACGTTCGGGCGGGACACCGACGACCCGGAAGTCGTGATGTGCGAGCTGTTGCGGCTCTCGGCGAAGGTGGGCAACCGGTTGCGGATCGCCCAGGTGGCCGGCCGCACCGTGACGGTGAAGGTCCGGTTCGCGGACTTCACCACGATCACGCGGTCGCGCACCCTGCCGGAGGCCACCGACGTGACCCGGGAGATCCACGGCACCGCAGCCGGTCTGTTCCGGGCGCTGGGCCTGCAGCGGGCCCGGATCCGGCTGGTCGGCGTGCGGGTCGAGGGGCTGGTGCCCCGGACGAGCGTCTACCGCCAGCTGGTCCTCGGAGCCCGCGATCAGGGCTGGGCGGAGGCCGACCAGGCGGTGGACCGAGCGGTCTCCCGGTTCGGGTCCGCGGCGGTGCAGCCGGCCACGTTGCTGCGCGCCGGAGCCACCCCGCGGCAGCGGCTCACGCCGTGAGCAATTTCTCCTGCCGCCTACCGGCTCCCGAGACGCATGCCTAGACTTCAGAGGAAGGAACCGTTGCCTGGAGGAAACCGTGCCGCTCTCAGAAGAAGAGCTGCGTCTGCTGGAGCAGATGGAGCGCGCGCTCGTCGCAGAAGACCCGAAGTTCGCCTCCACCCTGCGCGGGACGCGGATGCGCCAGCATGCGCGCCGCCAGATGATCGCCGGCATCTTCGCCTTCGTCGTCGGTGTCACCCTGCTGATGTCCGGTGCGGTCCTGCAGGTCATCCCGCTGGGCATCTTCGGCTTCGTCGTCATGCTGGCGTCGGCGTACTTCACCCTCACCTCGTGGCGCGGGCAGAGCCGCAGCGCCGCGGCCCAGGCGGACCCGCGTCAGGCATCCTCCGACCAGTCGCTCCGGGTCATCCAGGGCGGCAAGACCCGGCGCACCAAGCAACCCAAGCAACCCAAGCAACCCAAGCGCGGCACGATGATGGAGCGCTTCGAGGAGCGCTGGCGCCGCAGGCGGGATCAGAACGGCGGGTTCTGACACCGGCCAGCCCCCCAGATCAGCCCCAGACCGACCCCATCGTCAGAACCATCGTCAGACCGAGACCCGGTCCAGGCCACCCGTCCGGTCGACCGTGCCGGCGCCTCCGCGCCACGGGCCGCTCTGCCGGCCCGACCACAGCGATGCCGGCAGCCACGTCGCTCGCCGCTGCACGCTCGGCCTGGCCGCCCGGTGCATCGCCTCGGTGACGGTGACGGCCAGCGCCGGCATCTCTTCCAGGGCCTCGCCCGACAGACCGGCCCGGGAGAACCGCGCCCGCTCCAGCAGCAGCACCAACCGCTCGAGGGACCCCACCGCGGACCGGCCGTCGTGGCCCGGCGCACCGGGATCCCCCGTGCCGTGCCCGGTCGGCGCCAGGAACGGCACCAGTGCCCTCGCCCGCCGCCGCAGGGTGACCCCGTCGTCCCACCCCAGCCGCAGGTCGAGCGCGGTGGCGCGAACCTCGGCCCAGGCCGCCTCCGCCGCCCCCTCGGGCGACTCGCCCGCCAGCCGTCTGCGGCGCAGCAGCGCCCGGAGCCCGCGGGGCGCAGCCAGCAGCCCCACGGCGAGCACCACGAGCGCGCCCCAGCCGACCCAGCGCAGTGCGCTGCCGCCCTGGTCCTGCGCGTTGGACGTGGACGGGTCCTCCAGGCGCGGCGGGACGGACCCGAGTCCGGGGCGTCGGGGGAGGCGGAGGCCGACGGGATCGCCAGGTCCTGCGGAGCCGGGACCCGGCCCGCGGTGTACGCCGGCGCCGGCGCCGGCAGGTCCGCCGACGACGGTGTGGGCTCGAACCTGACCCACCCCGCGCCCTCGAAGTACAGCTCGGGCCACGCGTGCAGGTCGTGGGAGCTGTACTCCCACGTGTCCTCCGCCACCCGCTCCGGGCGGAGGAACCCCACCGCGACCCGCGCGGGGATGCCCAGCTCCCGAGCGAGCACCGCCATCGCGGCGGCGAACTGCTCGCAGTAACCCACCCGGCTGCCCTCGCTGGTGCCCAGGAAGAACGCGAGGTCGTCGGTGCCGTTCCCTTCGCTCGAGCGCTCGATGCTGTACTCGAAGCCACCGTCGACGCGGAACCACTGCTGCAGCAGGACGGCCCGCTCGAAGTTGCTCTGTGCCCCGTCCGTGACCTCGCTGGCGAGGTCGCCCAGCCAGGCCGGCACGGACGGCGGCAACCGCGTGCCGTCGACGAACACGGTCCGGTCCGGCGGCGGGGCGGACACGAGGTCGGCCATGTCGGGACGGACGGACTCACCGACGACGGTGTAGCTCAGGCCGGCCGTGGTGTCCCCGGGGGTGAGCGTCCGGAGGTCGAGGGTGTCGTCGTCGTACCGCCAGTCGCCCTTCACGTCCACCGAGGTCGGGGGGTAGGGGATCGGCAGCCACGTCGACCTCAGCTCGTCCGCGACGAAGATCGTCCAGGTGTGCTTGGTGCGCGGCGTGTCCGGGTCGAGCCCGGGGGCGGGGGGCAGCGGGCCGTCGGCCCGGTTCGAGACGGGGAGCTCGCGGTCGGCCGGCACCCAGCTGGCGCCGGTGAACTCATCGAGCACGCTGAGCCGGAGGTAGGCCGGGTCGGGGTCGTCGGTGGAGATCGCGAGCATCGGCACGTCGGCACCCCGGCGCAGGTCCCGGCGGACGTCGACCATCGGGTTCTCGAGCGTCACCTCGTCGCCGCCCACCGCCGGACCCGGGGCCGTCGCCGCTGCCGAGAAGTCCCGTGGTGGACGGCAAGAGGGCGGGGGCGAGCACGGCCAGCCCGATGCCGGCGAAGCCGATCCGGGTCGCGGTGGGCCAGACGGTGGCCAGACCCACGGTGTGCGGTTGGCTGTCGGTGACCGAGGACGACAGGCTGCGGCCCCACTGGCCGAGCCGGTCCGCCTGGTCGGCGGCCAGCAGGAAGATGAAGAAGCCCGCGGCGAGCGCGAACGACACCCACGAGACACCGCCGAGCAGGCTCACCGGCGCCGTGAACGCCGCCAGCAGCGGCAGGCCCGCGACCGGCACGCGCCGCAGGGTGCAGGCGAGCAGGTCGACCAGCAGCACCACGACTGCGCCGCTGAGCAGCATCAGCGGCGCGAACTCCGGGGCGGAGGCGGGAATCGGGGCGGCGTACTGCCCCGCCGCGTCCACCGCGGCCCGCATCAGCTCGCCGGTCCGCTCCAGCGATCCGACGGTGGGGAGAAGCCCGCCCAGCGCCCCGCCCACCGCCCAGTGCAGGTTCAGCAGCACGCCGACGGCGACCGCCTCGACCACCGGGACGAGCAGCGCGGGCAGCCGCAGGACGCGCAGCCCCCACCCGAGCGTCGCCACGAGGAGGGCCACCCAGAACAACGGGACGAGGTAGGCGCTGGAGTCGTCCGAGAGCCCGTTCCAGGACAGCAGCGTGAAGAACGTGGTGCCTGCCGCGAGGTAGGACAGCGCGGCGGCCGCCACGGGTGGGGTCCGTGGCCGGCTCATGACGTCGCCACCGTGCGGGCCGCCGGCGGCGGCCCTGCGTGTCGTCCGCCGGTGAGCGCGAGCTGCTTCCACACCGCGGCCAGCTGGTCGCCGGGGCCCGCGGACACCGCCCGCCACCCGTGCGCGTTCAGCAGGCGTACGGCGGGCGTCTGACCCGCCCGCTCGCCCGTCCGACCGGCTCCACCGGCCCAGTGGTCGACGTCGAGGGCGATCGCCAGAGGGCTGCTGGCGGCGTGCCGCATCCGGGCCAGGACGGCGCGGTCGGCGGGGACCACCTGACCCAGGACGGCGACGAGCAGCCCCGTCGCATGGGTGTCGGTGAGCCAGGACCCGTCCACGTCGACCCGATTGGTGTCGGTGAGCACGGCCAGCGACTCGAGCAGCGCCCCGGCCTCCCCGTCGAGAGCGCCGTGCTCGTGCCAGACCGGACCGGACTCACTGCCGTCGGCGGTGACGAGCCGGACCCGGAAGCCACGCTGGGTCAGGTGCATCGCGATCGAGGCCGCGGCCACCACGGCGTACTCGAGGGAGGAGGCCGGACCGGCACCGCGGTGCGCGTGCCGGCGGTTGTCGAGGAAGAGGGTGGCGCGCGACTGCCACGGCTGCTCCTCGCGCCGGACCATGAGCTCACCGGTGTGGGCGCTCGACCGCCAGTGCACGCGCCGCAGGTCGTCGCCGCGGCGGTACTCCCGCACCGTCACGTCCTCGGCGCTGCCGCCGGCGAAGTCGCGGGGGCGGTTGTCACCAGAACCGGTCCACACCCCGGAGAGCGGGACCGGCGGAAGGGTCACGACGCGCGGCGTCACCACCAGGTCGGTGGTGGAGGAGAAGGTGCGGTCGAGCTCGACCAGTCCGAAGGAGTCCGCGACCCGCACCGCCATCGGCCCGAGCGTGAACTTGCCCCGCAGGTCAGAACGCACGGTGTAGGTCACCGACCTCTTCCAGCGTGACCCCATCCGGTCGATGACGAAGCGCGGGCGCACGCCCAGCGCGTAGGGGACCTGCTCCTCCAGCAGCAGCAGCCCGGTCGGGGTCCGGCCCTCGTTGCTCAGCGTCAGCTGGACGCCCGCGGTCTGTCCCGCGGTGACGCGGGTGGGACCGACGGTCCGGGTCAGCCCGAGGCGATGCCGCCCGCGCGTCACGGCCCCGGCGGCGAGGAGGGGGAGGGCCAGCAGCAGGACTCCCACCCGGACGAGGTCGTCGAGGCCGAGGGCGACCGCGCAGACAGTGGCGGTGAGGCCGGCCGAGACGAAGGCACGTCCTCGGGTGGTGAGGGAGCGCAGGGGCGACTGCACGCGGGAGCCCATGGTGGCTACCGCGCGCCGCTGGGCATCGGCACCGTGTCGACGATCGACTGGAGGGCTGTGGTGGCGGTGCGCCCGCCCATCGAGGCCTCGACGGTGGGCAGCAGCCGGTGCGCGAGGACGGGGACGGCGAGCTCGCGCACGTCGTCGGGCACCACGTAGTCGCGGCCGTCCATCGCGGCGGCCGCCTTCGAGGCGCGCACGAGGTGCAGCGTGGCGCGCGGGGAGGCGCCGAGCAGCAGCTCGGACGAGCGTCGGGTGGCGGTGCTCAGCGCGACGGCGTAGCGCTGGACCGGAGGGGCCACGTGCACCCGGGTCACGATCTCGACCAGCTTGGCGACCGTGGCTGCGTCGGTGACCGGCTCCAGGTCGTCGAGCGGATTCGTCCGGGCGTGCGAGTCCAGCATCGCGATCTCGGCTGCCTCCAGGGGGTAGCCCATGGAGACCCGCGCCATGAAGCGGTCCCGCTGGGCCTCGGGCAGCGCGTAGGTGCCCTCCATCTCGATGGGGTTCTGGGTGGCCACCACCATGAACGGCGCGTCGAGGAGGTACGTCGACCCGTCGACCGTGACCTGGCGCTCCTCCATGCACTCCAGCAGTGCCGACTGGGTCTTGGGCGAGGCCCGGTTGATCTCGTCGCCGACGACGATGTTGGCGAAGATGCCACCGGGGCGGAACTCGAACTCGCCGGGTGTCCTGGTTGAACACCGAGACTCCGGTGACGTCGCTGGGCAGCAGGTCCGGGGTGAACTGGATCCGTGCGCACCGTGCAGTCGATGGTGCGGGCCAGCGCCTTGCTCAGCATGGTCTTGCCCACGCCGGGCACGTCCTCGATCAGCAGGTGTCCCTCGGCGAGCAGCACCACCAGCGACGTCCTGATGACGTCCGGCTTGCCCTCGATGACCCGCTCGATGCCGGCGCGGATCAGCCCCGTCACCCGAGCGATCTCCTCGAGCTCCGTGGCGTCCGCAGCCCCCTCTTGCCCGGTCACGTCGTCCCTCTCCGTTGTTGGACCTCTAGTCAACCCCACCACCGGAAATCAGGCGAGAAAGGGAGGCCAGGTGGGGCAAAGGTCGTTGACGGTGGGGGGAAGTGGAGTAAAGTGGGGCGCAGTGGAGGAGAGGGAGCCTCTTTTCACCCAGCCGGGAGGTGTCGGATGTTCTTCGGCACCTACACCCCCAAGCTGGACGACAAGGGGCGTCTGATCCTCCCGGCGAAGTTCCGGGAGCAGCTCGCGGGAGGGTTGATGGTCACTCGAGGTCAGGAGCACTGCCTCTACGTGTGGCCGCAGTCCGAGGTCGAGCGGATCACCGAGCGGCTGCGTGAGGCACCTGTGTCGAACAAGGCCACGCGGGACTACGTCCGGATGTTCTCCTCGGCCTCGTCCGACGAGAGGCCGGACAAGCAGGGCCGGATCACCGTTCCGCCGAAGCTCCGGGAGTGGGCCAACCTCTCCAAGGACGTCGTCGTGATCGGTGCCATGACCCGCCTGGAGATCTGGGACGAGGCCGCGTGGGAGGCCTACTCCGAGAGTCAGGAGGAGGCGTTCGCGGAGCTTTCCGACGAGGTGTTCCCGGGCATCTAGCAGCACCCAGCTCCACACCAGCACCACAACTCAACAGCCGGAGTCGTAGGACGAGGTCTCACGTCCGCTCAGCCCCCGGTCATCTGGCGCACCTTCCCCGGCGCCAGAGGGCCACCCCCTCCCAGGGATCTCCCAGGGGGCCGAGCGGGCGGGGACCTGGCCCGACGAATCCGGCGCCACACCAGTTTCAGGGGTCGAAACCATGAGCGTCGCGGTCACGAACCACCCAGCGGGCGGCAACCCCGCCGGCCCGGGTCGTCGACGCGTCCGCCAGGAGGCCCGGGACGCCGCCGCGGTCTTCGCGTTCTCCGCCGGCGCCTCGTCGGCCCTGGCCCTGGCCATCACGCTGCTCGTCACGCTGGCCCGGTAGCAGGGATGACTCCTCCCGATCCCGCCCCGGCCGGCCACGTCCCCGTGCTCCTCGAGCGGGTCGTGGCCCTCGTGTCGCCACCGCTGGAGCAACCGGGGTCCGTGCTCGTCGACGCGACGCTCGGCCTCGGCGGACACGCGGAGGCGGTGCTCACCCGATGCCCGCAGGCACGGGTCATCGGCATCGACCGCGACCCCAACGCCCTCGATCGCAGCCGTGAGCGGTTGGCGCCGTTCGGCGAGCGGGTCACGCTCGTGCACGCGGTGTACGACGAGGTCGCCGACGTCCTCGCTGACCTGGGACTGGGACACGTGGACGGCGTGCTGTTCGACCTCGGGGTCTCGAGCATGCAGCTCGACGTGCGCGAGCGGGGCTTCTCCTACGCCGAGGATGCTCCGCTGGACATGCGGATGGACGACGCCGCCGGCCTCACCGCTGCCGACGTCCTCAACACCTACTCCGTCGAGGAGCTGACCCGGGTGCTCCGGGAGTACGGCGAGGAGCGGTTCGCCCGACGCATCGCCGACCGGATCGTGCGCGACCGGAGCCGGGAGCCCTTCGACCGTTCGGGACGGCTGGTGGAGCTGGTCCGGTCGGCCGTGCCGGCGGCGACGCGGCGCACCGGCGGCAACCCCGCCAAGCGCACGTTCCAGGCGCTGCGCATCGAGGTCAACGACGAGCTGGCCGTGCTCCGCCGTGCCCTGCCGGCCGCGATCGACGCGGTGGGCGTCGGCGGCCGCGTCGTGGTGATGAGCTACCACTCGCTGGAGGACCGGCTCACCAAGCAGGTCTTCGCCCGCAACAGCCGCAGCGACGCGCCACCGGACCTCCCCGTGGTCCCCGAGGAGCACCAGCCGCTGCTGCGCCTGGTGACGCGCGGTGCGGAGAAGGCCGGCGACACCGAGGTGGCAGCCAACCCGCGGGCGCGCTCGGTCCGGCTCCGCGCCGCCGAGCGCGTCCGGCAGGGCGCCGTCGCATGAGGACCCACACGAGCGCCCGCAGCAGCACCCGCACCCACGCAGGAACACACGAAGGGACCCGCCGCCGATGAGCGCATGGATGTCACAGGCTCGCGACAGGATGCCGACGCGGCTGCCCCGGATCGCCGACTACGCGGTCGAGCGGGCGCGCCTCACGGTGGTGCCGCGCCGGCAGACCACGGCGCCCCGCATGCCGTTCGTCATCCTCGTCGCGCTGGTCCTGCTCGGCGGTGTCGTGGGGCTGCTGCTGTTCAACACGTCCATGCAGCAGGCGTCCTTCAAGGCCACCGCCCTCGAGCAGCAGGCGGCGCAGCTGCACGCCACCGAGCAGTCGCTGCAGATGGAGCTGGACCAGCTGCGCGACCCCCAGCTGGTTGCGAGCCGGGCCCAGGAGCTGGGCATGGTGCCGCTGGTCAACCCGGCGTTCATCCGGCTCTCCGACGGCACGGTGCTCGGCAACCCTGTCCCGGCCTCGTCGCTGGACGCTCAACGACTCACGCCGCTCCCGTCGCGCAAGCCGGCCGAGCTCCGCCTGCCGCCGGTGAAGGTGATCGCCACCCAGGTGCCCGACACCGGGGTCGACGGCGTGCCCTCGGACCGCACGGGGTCCTCGACAGGTACAACTGAGGACAACTGAGCACCGACCGCGCGGGAGACCACCGGGCGCGACAGCCGAGCAGCTCGAGGAACCCATGACCAAGGACACGCGACCGCGCGCCGGCCGGGCGGTGCGGCCCGTGCGCCGGCGCCGTGCGCCCCGTGCGCCCCGTGCGCACTGTGCGCACTGCCTCCCTGCTGCGGCTGCGCATCGGCTTCATCATCATCGCGATGGTCGTGTCGGTGTTCGCGGTCCGGCTCTTCCAGCTCCAGGGCCTCGACGCCGCGACGTACGCTGAGCGCGCCCGCGCCGTGGGGGCCGTCCAGGAGGTGCTGCCGGCGACCCGCGGATCGATCACCGACCGCAACGGCGTACCGCTCGCGGAGTCCCTCGACGGCTCGATGATCGTGGCCGACCCCACGAAGACCAAGGACGACGCCGCGGAGATCGCCACGGTCCTGCAGCACCGGCTCGGGCTCGACTACATCGAGACCGTCGAGAACCTGCAGTGGCCCGACACCCGCTTCCGCTACATCGCGCGGCGCATCCCCACGACCAAGGCGGAGCGCATCGTCAAGGACCTCACCGACCGCGGGTACAAGGGGCTGGACACGCGCCGGGACCCGGTGCGCACCTACCCGGCCGGAGACGTGGCGGCGAACCTCCTCGGCTACGTCAACGCCAAGGGCGACGCCGCGGGCGGTGCGGAGCAGACCTTCGACTCGCTGCTGAGCGGCGAGGACGGCTCCGCGACGTACGACGTCGGCGGCGGCAACCGCATCCCGCTCGGCGACAACAGCGTCACCGAGCCCGTCGACGGCAAGGACCTCACCCTCACCATCGACCGTGACCTGCAGTGGTACACCCAGCGGGTGCTCCGCCAGACCGTCGAGGACGCCGGGGCGGAGAGCGGCACGGCGGTCGTCCTCGACTCCCGGACCGGGGAGATCCTCGCGCTCGCCGACGACCCGACCTACGACCCCAACGACACCGTGCAGCGCGACCTCGGCAAGCTCGCCTCGCGTGCGTTCCACGACGTCTACGAGCCGGGCTCGGTGGAGAAGGTGCTCACCGCCGCCTCCCTCATCGACGCCGGGCTGGTGGACCCGCTGACCCGTTTCCTGGTGCCCGAGACGCTGGAGAGCTCCGACCGGGTCATCCACGACTACTTCCCGCACGGCGACCTCCGGCTGACGCTCACCGGCGTGATCGCCAAGTCCTCCAACATCGGCACGGTGCTGGCGGCGCGGGAGATGGGCAGCAACCGCCTGTACCACTACCTGCGCCTGTTCGGCCTCGGCTCACGCACCGGCATCCCCGGCTACGCGGAGTCGCCAGGCCTGCTGTCGTCGCCCGGCAGCTGGATCGACATCACCCGGGACAACATCGCCTTCGGGCAGGGGCTCGCGGTGAACGCCGTGCAGATGGCCGCCGCGGTGAACACCATCGCCAACAGCGGCGTCTACGTGCAGCCCAGCCTGGTCGAGGGGCGGGCCACCACCTTCGACGGCACCGTCACCGGGTCCGACGTGGCCGGGCAGCACCGGGTGGTGAGCAGCCGGGCGGCGGGCTTGACCCGGGACATGATGGAGATGGTCGTCGACCCCGACCAGGGCACGGCGCCGAGCGCTCGCATCGAGGGCTACCGGGTCGCCGGCAAGACCGGCACCGCCCAGATGGTCAACCCCGACTGCCAGTGCTACGACGGCAAGCTCTTCACGGTGTCCTTCGCCGGCTTCGCCCCGGCCGACGACCCGCGGTTCACGGTCTATGTCGTGGTGCAGAAGCCCACCAACGGCGGCGGCGGCGGATCCACCGGCGGGCCGGCGTTCCGCAAGATCATGGGCTACCTGCTGCAGCAGTACGCCGTCCCGCCGAGCGGCAGCGTCCCGGAGCGGCTGCCCATCGAGTGGGGCCGCCCGCAGGCGATCTTCCAGTGACCCGCTCTAGTACATTCCCGACGTGATCCCCGCCCGACCGGAGGCGCCGCCTCGCACGCCGCTGCGCGCACTGACCGCCGAGCCGGGTGAGGTGCCGGACGACGTGATGGTGACCGGGCTCACGATGAACAGCCGGTCGGTGCAGCCCGGCGACCTGTACGTCGCCCCGGCAGGGTCGACCACGCACGGCGCCCGCTTCGCCGCCGACGCGGTCCGGGCCGGTGCTGTCGCGGTGCTCACAGACCCGGCCGGCGCCGATCTGTGCCGGGAGGCCGGCCTCGACGTGCCGGTGGTCGTCGTCCCTGCTCCGCGGGCCGTGGTGGGCGACCTCTCCGCCCGGGTGTACGGCGACCCGGCCACCGACCTGCGGCTGCTCGCGGTGACCGGCACCCAGGGGAAGACGACGACCACCCGGCTGGCCGAGGGCGCGCTGCAGGAGCAGGGGATCCGGTCGGCGGTGATCGGCACGGTCGGCACCCGGATCGACGGCCAGGACGTCGCCTCGGCACTCACCACTCCGGAGGCCCCCGAGCTGCACGCGCTGTTCGCGGTCATGCGGGAGCGCGGTGTCGGGGGCTGCGCGATGGAGGTCTCCAGCCACGCCCTGGTGATGGGTCGGGTCGACGGCGTGGTCTTCGACGTCGCGGCGTTCACCAACCTGGGCCGCGACCACCTGGACTTCCACGCCGACCTCGAGGACTACTTCCGCGCGAAGGCGAGCCTCTTCACCCCGGAGCGTTCCCGCCTGGGGCTGGTCAACATCGACGACGAGCACGGGCGCCGGCTCGTGCGGGAGGCGCCGGTGCCGATGCGCACGTTCTCGCCCTCGGGAGCGGACGCGGACTGGCGAGCGACCGACGTGGCCGCGACGCCCGCCGGGTCGGTGTTCACGGTGCGGGGCCCCTCGGTGGAGCAGCGGGTCGAGGTGCCGGTCCCCGGCGACTTCAACGTCGCCAACGCGCTGTGCGCGGTCGCCGGGCTCGCCGAGCTCGGGTACGACGTGGCCACGGTCGCTGCCGGGATGGCCCGCGTGGCCGGTGTGCCGGGCCGGTTGGAGCCGGTCGACGTGGGGCAGGGCTTCCTCGCCGTCGTGGACTACGCCCACAAGCCCGACGCGGTCGCCGCCATGCTGGCCAGCCTGCGCAGCCGCACCGACGGCCGCATCGTCGTGGTGCTCGGTGCCGGAGGCGACCGGGACCGCGGCAAGCGCCCGCTCATGGGTGAGGTGGCCGCCCGGCTGGCCGACGTGGTCGTGGTGACCGACGACAACCCGCGCACCGAGGAGCCCGCGGCGATCCGCGCCGAGCTCCTCGGTGGCGCCCGGGGTGGCTCCGCGGAGCTGCACGAGGTCGGCGGTCGCCGGGAGGCGATCCGGTTCGCAGTCGCCCTGGCGCGCCGGGGCGACTGCGTCGTCGTCGCCGGCAAGGGGCACGAGACCGGGCAGGAGGTCGCCGGCACGGTGCACCCGTTCGACGACCGGCTGGAGCTGGCCGACGCCCTGAGAGCGGTCTCGGGACCGGACTCGTGGCCCGACGGGAGGGCCACCACCCGATGATCCCGCTGAGGCTCCAGGCCATCGCCGACGTCGTCGGGGGAGTGGTGCACGACGACCCCGACCAGGTCACCGTGACCGGGCCCGCCTTCCTCGACAGCCGGCGCCCGGAGCGCGGCGGACTGTTCGCCGCGTTCAGCGGGGAGCACGTCGACGGCCATGTCTACGCGGCGTCCGCCGTGGCCGACGGTGCAGCGGCGGTGCTCGCGGCCCGGCCGGTCGGGGTGCCCGCAGTGGTGGTCGAGGACCAGCAGGAGGCGCTGGCCCGGCTGGCGCACCACGTGCTCGGAGAGCTTCCCGAGATCACCGTGCTGGCGGTGACCGGGTCCCAGGGCAAGACGTCGACCAAGGACAAGCTGGCGGCGGTCCTGGCGGCCGGCGCCGCGACCGTGGCCACCCAGGGGTCGTTCAACAACGAGCTGGGGCTCCCGCTCACGGTGCTGCGGGCCGACGAGTCCACCCGCTACCTGCTGCTGGAGATGGGCGCCCGGGGCCGCGGCCACATCGCGGCCCTGTGCCGGATCGCCCGGCCCGACGTGTCCCTCGTGCTCAACGTCGGCAAGGCCCACCTCGGCGAGTTCGGCACGCAGGCCGACATCGCGACGGCCAAGGGTGAGCTCGTCGAGGCGCTGCCGAGCGACGGCATGGCCGTGCTGAACGCCGACGACCCGCTGGTGCTGGGCATGGCCGCGCGGACGGACGCCCGGGTGCTGACGTTCGGCACCTCGACCGACGCGGACGTGCGGGTGAGCGACCTCCGGCTCGACGACGAGGGCCGTCCGGCGTTCACCTTGGCGCACCGGGGGACGGCCGTGGCGCTCACTCTCCGCCTCGTCGGGGAGCACCAGGCGATGAACGCCGCGGCTGCTGCCGGCGCGGCCGTCGCCGTGGGTGTCCCGCTCGAGGAGGCCTGTCGGGTGCTGGGCGGCCTCGAGTCGCTCTCGCAGTGGCGCATGGAGGTGCGCCACCGACCGGATGGTGTCACCGTCGTCAACGACGCCTACAACGCCAACCCGGACTCGATGGCGGCGGCGCTGAAGTCGCTGGTGGCGATCGGCCGGGGCCGCGGGGGGCAGGCCCGGACCGTCGCGGTTCTCGGAGAGATGCGGGAGCTGGGCGAGTCGAGCGACGCCGAGCACGAAGCGGTGGGCAGACTGGCGGTGCAGCTCGGTGTGCACCGGGTCCTCGCGGTCGGGGACGCGGCGCGCGCGGTGCATCGCGGGGCTCGGGAGGAGCGCGCTGGGTCGGGGGAGGAGGAGCCGGTCTTCGTGGCGGACAACGACGCGGCCATCGCCTGGCTCCACCGGGAGGTGCGGCCGGGGGACGTGGTCCTGGTGAAGGCCTCGCGGGGCGCCCGGCTCGACCTGGTCGCGCAGGCCCTCCTCGACGAGGGGGCCGGCCGGTGAGGGCGATCCTCATGTCCGGCGCGCTGTCGCTGGTGTTCACCCTCGCGGGCACGCTCCTGGCGATCCGGGTGCTGGTCTCCAAGGGCTACGGCCAGCTCATCCGCGACGACGGTCCGACCACCCACCACACCAAGCGCGGCACCCCGACCATGGGTGGCACCGTCATCATCATCGCGTCGACGCTGGCGTACCTCATCGCCACGCTGGCCACCGCGCACACCCCGACGGCCTCGGGGCTGCTGCTGCTCTACCTCCTGCTGGGCCTGGGTGCCGTCGGGTTCGTGGACGACTACATCAAGATCGCCAAGCAGCGGAGCCTCGGGCTCCGCAGCCGCGCGAAGATGACCGGCCAGGTCGTCGTGGCGACCAGCTTCGGGCTGCTGGCCCTGCAGTTCCCCGACGAGCGGGGCCAGACCCCGGCCTCGCGCTACCTCTCGTTCACCCGTCAGTGGGAGAGGTGGGCGGTGCCCACGGTGCTGGTCGTCCTGCTCATCCTGGTGATGATCGCCGGCGCCTCCAACGCGGTGAACCTCACCGACGGACTCGACGGTCTGGCCACCGGCACCTCGACCATGGTCTTCGGCGCCTACACGATCATGAACATCTGGCAGAACAACCAGTCCTGCGAGCTCACGCCCGGGAGTGCCTGCTACGAGGTGCGCGACCCGTTGGACCTCGCCGTCCTCTCCGCCGCCCTCACCGGTGCCTGCTTCGGCTTCCTGTGGTGGAACGCCTCGCCGGCGAAGATCTTCATGGGCGACACCGGCTCCCTGGCGCTCGGTGGTGCCCTCGCCGGCATGGCGATCCTGACCCGCACCGAGCTGCTCCTGGTCGTCCTCGGGGGACTGTTCGTGGCGCAGGCCCTCTCGGTGATGCTGCAGGTCGGGTTCTTCAAGGTGACCGGCGGCCGGCGGATGTTCCGGATGGCGCCGCTGCACCATCACTTCGAGCTGAAGGGCTGGGACGAGATCACGGTCGTGGTGCGGTTCTGGATCATCACCGGGTGCTGCGTGGCCGCGGGGCTCGGGATCTTCTACGCCGAGTGGGTGGCCGGCACATGATCCGACCGGACCCCGAGGCCCTCGGCCGGCGCGACTCCTGGGAGGGCGTGCGGGCAACGGTCGCCGGACTGGGCGTCTCCGGGTTCGCCGCCGCCGACAACCTCACCCACCTCGGTGCCACGGTGACCGCACTCGACGAGTCGGCCGAGGGTGAGCGGGGCGAGAAGGGCACGCTCCTGGAGATCCTGGGAGCGACCGTCCGGCTCGGCACCGGCGCCACCGCCACGCTGCCCGACGACGTCGATGTCCTGATCACCTCGCCCGGCTGGCGGCCCGACGCGCCCCTGCTCGCGCAGGCCGCGGCGAGAGGAGTCCCTGTCTGGGGCGAGGTGGAGCTGGCCTGGCGGCTCCGGGACCCCGAGCACCCGGCGCCGTGGCTGGGGGTGACGGGCACCAACGGCAAGACCACCACGGTGCAGATGCTCGACGCGATGCTGCGCAGCGCCGGTCTGCGGTCGGTGGCATGCGGCAACGTCGGGCTCCCGCTGGTCGAGGCGGTGATGACCGAGACCCCCGGCGGGGAGACGCCGTACGACGTGTTCGCCGTGGAGCTCTCGAGCTTCCAGCTGCACTACACCCGGTCGGTGGCCTGCGAGTCCGCAGCCGTCCTCAACGTGGCGGAGGACCACCTGGACTGGTACGCCGGCGAGGGAGGGGGCATGACGGGGTACGCCGCGGACAAGGGCCGCATCTACTCCGGCGTGGAGCGCGCCTGCGTCTACAACGTCGCCGACCCGGTCACCGAGGAGCTGGTGCGCGAGGCGGAGGTCGTCGAGGGCGCGAGGGCGATCGGTTTCACCCTGGGCGTCCCGGCCGTGGGCATGCTCGGTGTGGTCGACGACGTGCTGGCCGACCGCGCCTTCATCGAGGAGCGACGCGACAGCGCCGCGGAGCTCTGCACGGTGGACGACCTCGCCTCGCCCGCGCCGCACTTCGTCGCCGACGCCCTCGCGGCGGCCGCGCTGGCCCGGGCGCACGGCGTGCCACCGGTGGCGGTGCGGGACGCGCTGCGCACGTTCCGGCCCGACGGGCACCGCATCGCCGAAGTCGCGGTGGTGGGCGGGGTGGCCTACGTCGACGACTCGAAGGCCACCAACCCGCACGCCGCCGCCTCGTCGCTGCTGGGCTACGAGAGCGTCGTGTGGGTCGCCGGCGGGCTGGCGAAGGGCGCCACCTTCGACGACCTCGTGCGCCGGGTGCGGGACCGGCTGCGCGGGGTGGTGCTGCTCGGCCGTGACCGGCGACGGATCGCCGAGGCTCTCGAGCGACACGCCCCCGAGGTCCCCGTGATCGAAGTGGCGGAGGCGGAGACTGGTACGCACCAAGCCATGGACCGCGTGGTCCAGGCGGCCGCCGACCTCGCACAGGCGGGGGACACGGTCCTCCTGGCGCCCGGCTGTGCGTCCATGGACATGTTCGCGAACTACGGCGCTCGCGGAGACGCGTTCGTCGAGTCGGTGCACCGGCTCCGCGACCGCTGACCGGGCCCGGCACAGGAAGGCCGATGTGACGACCACGGCGCAGCGACCCAGCCCGACACCGGCTCTGGCCTCGTTCCGGCAGTCCCTCGACCGGCCACTGACCTCGTACTACCTGCTCATCGGATCCGCCGGCCTGCTGCTCGTCATCGGGCTGGTGATGGTGCTGAGCTCCTCCAGCGTGTGGTCCTACGAGACCAACGACGGCAACAGCTACGCCACGTTCCTCAAGCAGCTGACCTGGGTGGTGCTGGCCGTCCCGTTCGTGTTCGTCGCCGTACGCCTACCGCACCGGGTGCTGCGGATGTTCGCCTGGCCCGCCCTGCTGGTCTCCGTGGTGCTGCTGACGCTCACCCAGACGTCGATGGGCGTCACCGTCAACGGCAACAAGAACTGGCTGGCCCTGGGGCCCATCCAGATCCAGCCGGCGGAGCTGGCCAAGCTCGCCGTCATCCTGTGGTGCTCACACATCTACGCCACGAAGGAGCGGTTGCTCGGCGACTGGCGGCACACGCTGGTGCCGGTGGTCCCCGTGATGGCCGTGGTGGTCGGGCTGGTCGTGCTCGGCCACGACCTCGGCACCGCCCTGGTGCTGCTCGCGATCGTGCTCGGGCTGCTGTGGGTGGTCGGCGCGCCGACGCGGATGTTCGTCGGTTCGATCCTGGTCGCCGGCGCGGGAGCGCTGGGTCTGGCCGCGTCCTCCGCCGAGCGCATGGAGCGGCTCACCAGCTTCGCCGACCCCTTCGCGTCGTTCCAGGGCGCCGGATGGCAGGCCGCGCACGGCATCTTCGCCATGTCCAGCGGCGGGCTCTTCGGCAAGGGCATCGGTGCCAGCCAGCAGAAGTGGGGTGACCTGCCGGCGGCGCACACCGACTTCATCTTCGCGGTCCTGGGCGAGGAGCTGGGGCTCGTCGGGACCCTGCTGGTCCTCGGGCTGTTCCTGGTGATGGCGTTCGCCGGTCTCCGGGTGGCCCGCCGCACCACAGACCCCTTCGCCCGCTACATGGCGGCCGGGATCACCGTGTGGCTGATCTCCCAGATGATGATCAACGTGGGGATGGTGCTGGCGCTGCTCCCCGTCATCGGCATCCCGCTGCCCCTGGTGTCGTACGGCGGCTCCGGACTGCTGCCGTCGCTGGTGGCGCTCGGGCTGCTGGTCTCCTTCGCCCGGCACGAGCCCGGAGCCCAGGCGGCCCTGCATGCCCGGCGGCGCAAGCGGGCCACCCCCGGCGTGACCGCCGGCGGCCTCTCCAGGCGCGGGCGGGGCTGAGCCGATCCGATGACCGCTGCGACGCGCGGCCCGCTCACAGTCCTGATGGCCGGCGGCGGCACCGCAGGGCACACCTCACCGCTGCTCGCCACGGCCGACGCGTTGCGCCGGCTCTCTCCCGAGGTCGAGGTGGTCGCCCTGGGGACGCCGCGCGGCCTCGAGGTCCGGGTCGTCCCGGAGGCCGGCTACCCGCTGGAGCTGGTGCCTCCCGTCCCGCTTCCCCGGTCGGTGTCGGTCGACCTGGCGCGGGTCCCCGGACGCCTCCGGGGGGCCGTGCGCGCCGCGCTCGAGGTGGTCGACCGGGTGCGCCCCGACGTCGTGGTCGGCTTCGGCGGCTACGTCTCGGTCCCCGCCTACGCCGCGGCGCGCCGCAGGCGGCTGCCGATCGTGGTGCACGAGGGCAACGCCCTGGCGGGCGTGGCCAACAAGCTGGGCGCCCGGCTGACGCCGTACGTCGCCACCAGCTTCCCCTCCACCCGGATCCGGCACGGCCGCTACCTCGGGCTTCCCATCCGGCGGATGATCTCCACCCTGGACCGCCCCGCCCGGCGCGCCGAGGGGAGGGCCGGGTTCGGGCTCGACCCCGACCGGCCCACGCTGCTGGTCACCGGCGGCTCCCAGGGGGCCCGTCGGCTCAACAGCTCGGTGGCCTCCGCCAGGGCCGCCTTCGCCGAGGCCGGCGTGCAGGTCCTCCACGTCACCGGCCCGCAGGGCGGCGTCGAGGTCGCGTCCGGGCCGGGCGAGCCGCCGTACGTCGTCGTGCCGTTCGTCGACCGGATGGACCTCGCCTACGCGGCGGCCGACGTGGTGCTGTGCCGAGCCGGCGCCAACACCGTCACCGAGGTGGCCGCGGTGGGGCTCCCCGCGGTCTTCGTGCCGCTCCCGATCGGCAACGGGGAGCAGGCGCTCAACGCCCGACCCGTCGTCGATGCCGGCGGCGGCCTGCTCGTGGACGACGCGGCGCTCACTCCCGAGTGGGTCGCAGCCACCGTTCCGCAGCTGGCCGCGGACTCCCAGCGCCTCGCCGTCATGTCGCGCGCGGCCTCCGGCCTCATCCCGCGCGACGCCGACGAGAAGCTCGCGCGGCTCGTGCTGGAGGCCGCAGGTCGGGCCGGCGTGCCAGGAGGTCGCCCGTGATCGTCCCCGTGCCCGACGAGCTGCTCCCCGCCGACCGGCTCGGCCGCGTCCACTTCGTCGGCATCGGTGGTGCGGGCCTGTCCGGCATCGCCCGGATCATGCTGGCCCGTGGTGTCGCGGTGAGCGGCAGCGACGCGAAGGAGTCCACGACCCTGGAGGCCCTGCGCGCGCTGGGCGCCCGGGTCCACGTCGGCCACCGCGCCGAGCACGTGCACGACGTCGACACCGTCGTGGTGTCCACCGCCGTCCGCGAGGACAACCCGGAGGTGGTGGAGGCCCGCCGTCAGGACCTGCGGCTGCTGCCGCGGTCGGCCGCCCTGGAGTCGGTGATGCAGGGCAGGACGGTGGTGGCGGTGGCCGGCACGCACGGCAAGACCACGACGACCTCGCTGCTGACCGTCGCCCTGCAGCACTGCGGCGCCGACCCGTCGTTCGCCATCGGCGGTGACCTGAACGTCACCGGCTCGAACGCCCACGAGGGCGGCGGTGAGCTGTTCGTGGCCGAGGCCGACGAGAGCGACGGCGCCTTCCTCGTCTACTCACCAACGGCTGCGGTGGTCACGAACGTGGAGGCCGACCACCTCGACACCTGGGGGACCGAGGAGGCCTACCGGGAGGCGTTCGGCCGGTTCCTGGGCCGGATCCGGCCGGGCGGGTTCCTCGTGACGGTCGTGGACGACCCCGGCGCCGCCGCGCTCGCCGCCGCGGCGGCCGAGCAGGGGGTCGAGGTGATCACCGTCGGGGAGTCGCCGTCGGCCGACCTGCGCGCCACGGACCTGTCGTTCGCGGGGTCGGGCTCGGCGTTCCGGGTCGAGCGCGACGGGCAGTCGCTGGGCACCGTGACCTTGCAGATCCCCGGGCGGCACTACGTGCTGGACGCGATGGCGGCGCTGGCTGCGGGGCTCCGTCTCGGGTTCGCGTTCGAAGACCTCCGTGCGGGGCTGGAGTCGTTCACCGGTACCCGCCGGCGCATGGAGCTCAAGGGCGAGGCGGGCGGCGTGCGCGTCTACGACAGCTATGCGCACCACCCCAAGGAGATCGCCGGCGACCTGCAGGCCGCCCGGTCGTTGGCCGGTGACGGGCGCGTCGTGGTGGTCTTCCAGCCCCACATGGTCTCCCGTACGCGGATCTTCGGCCCGGCCATGGGGGAGGCGCTCGGGGCGGCGGACGAGGTGGTGGTCATGGACGTCTATGTCGCCCGCGAGGACCCCGAGCCCGGCGTCGACGGCGCCTTGGTGGCCCACCACGTGCCGCTTCCGGCCGCCTCGGTGCGTTTCGTGCCGTCCTGGTCGGAGACACCCCGGGTGCTGGCGGACCTTGCGCGGCCCGGCGACCTCGTACTGACGCTCGGCGCCGGCGACGTGACGCTCGTGGGTCCGGAGGTCCTGGCCCTGCTCGCCGAGCGGGGGCGCCGATGACCTGCCGAGTGCCCGGGCACCACTCGCCCGGGCGCGACCACCCCCAGCTGCTCAGGAGAGGGGCACGCCGGTGCTGAAGCTGCGACCCAGACCGACCGCCGGACGTGACCAGCGGGCAGAGCCGGACGCCCGGATCGCGTCGACCCGGAAGAAGTTCCTGCGGCGGCAGCGGGCCCGGCGCTGGCACGTGTGGCGTCGGGTGCTCCTGGTGCTCGCGTCCGTCGCGGTCGTCGGGGCGCTGGTCTGGCTGGTCTTCTTCTCCTCGGTGCTGTCGGTCAAGGGCACCGAGGTGCGAGGCGTCGAGGTGCTCCGTGCGGCCGACGTCGAGCGAGCGGCCGAGGTGCCGAAGGGCGTGCCGCTGGCCACCGTCGACCTCGGCGCCATCGAGGCACGGGTCGAGGCGCTGGCAGCGGTGCGCTCGGCGGAGGCGACCCGCGCCTGGCCGGACCAGGTGCGCCTCGACGTGACGGAGCGGGAAGCCGTCGCGGTCGTCAACTGGGAAGGCCAGTGGCGCGGTCTCGACGAGAGCGGCGTGCTGTTCCGCGACTACCCGGAGAAGCCGGCGGGGCTGCCGGAGCTGGCGATGAGCGCGGCGACGCCGGCGGAAGCCCTTGCGGAGGCGGCCGCCGTGGTGCAGGCCCTGCCCGACGACGTCCTGGGACGGGTGGACCACCTCGAGGTGCACTCCATCGACCAGATCTCGCTGGTGCTCAGCGGTGGGGCCACCGTCGTGTGGGGGAGCGCGGACGAGTCCGCGGACAAGGCAGCGGTGCTCGAGGTGCTCCTGCGCAACCCGGCGAAGGTGTACGACGTCACCGCCCCCGGGCGCCCGACGATCAAGAACTGAGCGCGACCCGGGGCCTGCCCGGCGCCTTCTCGCACGACCGGGTTCCGTCGAATTGTCGACACGCCTGCGTGTCGTTCGTGTCGCGCGCTGCCTCTGACCTATGTTCATCCGCAGGCACGAGGTTGACATAACTATAACCCTCTACTTCAGGGTTAGGGTTTTCGACACACCGAAGGGCCTTCTTCCCCGCCGCACCACCCCGCAAGGACACATACGTGGCCGCCGCTCCAGCCGGTGGCCGGACAAACGAGAGGGACCCCGCCGTGGCAGCACCGCAGAACTACCTGGCCGTGATCAAGGTCGTCGGGATCGGTGGCGGTGGCGTCAACGCCGTGAACCGGATGATCGAGGTCGGGCTCAAGGGCGTCGAGTTCATCGCGATCAACACCGACGCCCAGGCGCTGCTCATGAGCGACGCCGACGTGAAGCTCGACATCGGTCGGGAGCTGACCCGCGGCCTGGGGGCCGGCGCCAACCCCGATGTCGGCGGCAAGGCCGCCGAGGACCACGCCGAGGAGATCGAGGAAGTGCTCAAGGGCGCCGACATGGTCTTCGTCACGGCAGGCGAGGGTGGCGGCACCGGCACCGGGGGCGCGCCGGTCGTGGCGCGCATCGCCCGGTCGCTCGGCGCGCTGACCATCGGCGTCGTGACGCGGCCGTTCGCCTTCGAGGGACGGCGCCGGGCCAACCAGGCCGAGCAGGGCATCGCCGAGCTGCGCGAGGAGGTCGACACCCTCATCGTGATCCCGAACGACCGGCTGCTGTCGATCAGCGACCGGAACGTGTCGGTGCTCGACGCCTTCAAGCAGGCCGACCAGGTGCTCCTCCAAGGTGTCTCCGGCATCACCGACCTGATCACGACGCCGGGTCTGATCAACCTCGACTTCGCCGACGTGAAGTCGGTGATGCAGAACGCCGGGTCCGCCCTCATGGGGATCGGCTCCGCGCGCGGCGAGGACCGTGCCATCGCGGCCGCCGAGATGGCGGTCTCCAGCCCGCTCCTCGAGGCCTCCATCGAGGGAGCGCACGGGGTGCTCCTCTCGATCGCCGGTGGGTCGGACCTGGGGCTCTTCGAGATCAACGAGGCGGCTGCGCTCGTCTCGCAGGCGGCCCATGGTGAGGCCAACATCATCTTCGGCGCGGTCATCGACGACGCCCTGGGCGACGAGGTGCGGGTCACGGTCATCGCCGCAGGCTTCGACGGCGGCATGCCGAAGCGCCGCGAGTCGGCGCACCAGGCCCGTCGCGAGCCGGTCCCCGCCCAGCCCGAGCCCCGGCCCGCCCCGAGCGGCCTGCGGCGGGACCCGGCCCCGGTCGGCTCCGCTCCCTCCACGGCGGCACCGCGGCCGCAGTTCGGCGCCCCCTCGCAGTCCGGCCCCGCCGGCCGCCCCGCCGATGCTCGTCCGCAGTCGCCGCACCCGGCCCCGGTCCGGGCGACGCGGCCGGCGTCGGCCGACGACGACCTGGACGTGCCCGACTTCCTGAAGTAGTCCCCGAGGAGACGCGCTCGACGTGTTCGCCTTCCGACAGTCCGTGGGGTCGGTGGAGCTCGCCTTCACCGACCGCGACGGTGGGGTCAGCACCGGCCCGTTCGCCTCGCTCAACCTGGCGGCGACCGGCCTGGACCGCCGTGCGGACGTGGAGCAGAACCTGAGCAGGGTCATCGAGGCGTTCGCCGGCTCGGCGGACGCCTCGGTGGCGTTGATGCACCAGGTGCACGGCGCCGACGTCGCCGTGGTCGGCGCCGACGTGCGTCCCGGCCCGGTGACCACCGAGCTCGCTGCCCTGCCACGGGTGGACGGGCTGGTGACCACGGAGCCCGACGTGACGCTGCTGGTCCGGGTCGCCGACTGTGTCCCGGTGCTGCTCGCCGACCCCGAGCGCGGTGTGGTCGGTGCCCTGCATGTCGGTCGCGCCGGCCTGGTGGCGGGCACCGTCCGCGCCGGGCTCGACGCGATGCGGCGGCTGGGAGCCACCGCGGTGACCGCGTGGCTGGGCCCCTCCATCTGCGGACGGTGCTACGAGCTGCCGGCCGAGCTGTGCGAGGAGGTCTCCGCGGTGGTCCCGGAGGCCCGGGCACAGACGTCGTGGGGCACGCCGGGTGTCGACGTGGCAGCCGGCGTCGCGGCCCAGCTCACCTCCGGCGACGCCGAGGTGGTCGACGCCTCGCGGTGCACCCGTGAGCACGACGACCTCTACTCCTACCGCCGCGACGGCGAGCGGTCCGGCCGGACGGCCGGGCTCGTGCGGTTGGCTCCGTGACGGCCCCGGACGAGGCGCGCCACGACGCGATCGCCGCCGGACTGGCCCGGGTCGAGGAGCGCATCGCGGGCGCCTGCCGCGCCGCCGGCCGCAGCCGCGAGGACGTGACCCTGGTCGTGGTCACCAAGTTCTTCCCGGCGTCGGACGTCCGGATCCTCCACGAGCTGGGGGTGCGCGAGGTGGGGGAGAACCGTCACCAGGAGGCGGTGGAGAAGCGTGCGGAGTGTGCCGACGTCCCGCTCCGGTGGCACTTCATCGGACACCTGCAGTCCAACAAGGCCGCGGCCGTGGGCGGCTGGGCCGACGTGGTGCAGTCGGTGGACCGCGCCCGCCTGCTGCCCGGGCTGTCGCGGGCGGCGCACGGGCGTGAGGGGGGTCTGGACGTGCTCGTCCAGGTGAGCCTGGACCCGCCCGAGGCGGCCGGCCGCAGTGGGGCGGCGCCCGCCGACGCCGTGCAGCTGGCGGTCGAGGCGTCGGCCACCGAGGGGCTGCGGGTGCGCGGGGTGATGGCCGTCGCGCCGTTCGGGGGCGACCCGACCGCGGCCTTCGCCGAGCTGGCGGACGTCGCGGCGCAGGTCCGCGGAGCGGTGCCGTCCGCGACCTGGATCTCGGCCGGGATGAGTGGCGACCTGGAGCAGGCCGTCGCCGCCGGCGCGACACACGTGCGCGTCGGCAGCGCGGTCCTCGGAAACCGTCCCACCCCCCGGTAGCCTCGACGCGTCAGCGGTGAGTCGGATGTCGGAGGCGAAGTCATGAGCGGCGCAATGCGCAAGATGGGTGTATACCTGGGCCTCCTCGAGGACAGCGACCGCTACGACGAGGACTACTACGACCACGACGAGCTGGAGCCGGAGGCCGCAGGGCGGCCCGCCCCGGTGGCGCACCTGGCCGAGCGGCGGCGGCCGGCGGGGCCGGGTGGCCCCTCGGCGAACACGGTGCCGGGGCCCCGGGTGGCGGAGCTCTCCCGGATCACGACGCTGCACCCGACGACGTACAACGAGGCGCGCGTGATCGGTGAGAACTTCCGCGAGGGCATCCCGGTGATCATGAACCTGTCCGAGATGAGCGACACGGACGCCAAGCGGCTCGTCGACTTCGCCGCCGGACTGGTCTTCGCCGTGCACGGCACCATCGAGCGAATCACGAACAAGGTCTTCCTGCTCTCACCGCCCAACGTCGCGGTTGCGGCGGAGGACAAGGCGCGGATCGCCGAGGGCGGTTTCTTCAACCAGAGCTGAGGGCACCTAGACTCCCTCCTCGTGGAGTACGTCGGCCTTGTCATCGAGCTGGTCCTCAGGATCTTCCTGATCCTGCTCTTCGCCCGTTTCGTGGTGGACTGGGTGCAGGTCTTCGCGCGCTCCTGGACCCCCAAGGGTGTCGTGCTGGTCCTGCTCGAGATCATCTACAGCATCACCGACCCGCCGATCGTCTTCATCCGCCGGTTCGTGCCACCGCTGCGCCTCGGGTCGATCGCCCTGGACACGAGCTTCATCATCGTGCTGGTGTCCTGCTACCTCCTGTTGGAGCTGAACCGGCTGGTCTTCTTCAGCTGACACCCGGCGGCCGCCCGGTGGCCCGCAGGGCCTCGTGCCCCCGGTCCGACCGAGGCGGTACGGTGAGCCTGGCGCGCGCCTTGGCTGCGCCGCCACCGACCCATCCCACCCAAGAGCAAAGGTTGAGTTCATGGCGCTGACGCCTGAGGACGTGAGCAACAAGCGCTTCACCACGGTCCGCCTGCGCGAGGGCTACGACATGACCGAGGTCGACCAGTTCCTGGACGAGGTCGAGTCCGAGCTCGAGCGCCTGATCCGGGAGAGCGACGAGCTGCGCGCGAAGCTGCACTCCGCCCAGACCGGAGAGCCGATGCCGGAGCCTGCTCCACGGCTGAAGCCCGCCAAGCCCGAGCCGAAGCCCGAGTCGAAGCCCGAGTCGAAGCCCGAGGCCGAGAAGGAGACACCGGCCGACGCCTCGGCCGAAAAGCCTTCCGGCGCCCCGGTCGCCGCGGTCGAGACGCTGCAGGTCACCACCACGGCTGAGGCCTCGGCCGCGGCTGCGCGGCTGCTCGAGATGGCGGGCAACAATGCCGACGCCCTGGTCGCCGAGGCGAAGGAGCAGGCAGAGCAGATCGTCGGCGAGGCGCGCACCAACGCGCAGCGGCTCGACGAGGAGAGCAAGTCCCGCGCCGAGAACGCTGAGGCGGAGGCCAAGCAGCGCGCCGAGGCGCTCGACGCCGAGACCCAGGAGCGTCGTACCTCCCTGCTCGGGGCTCTGGAGGAGGAGCGCAGCGGCCTCGACAAGGAGGTCGAGCGGCTGCGCACGTTCGAGCGGGAGTACCGCTCCGAGCTGCGTACCTACTTCGAGCAGCAGCTGGCCGCGCTGGACGGCCAGGGCGCCGAGGGTCGGCTCGGCGAGGCTCCCGAGGGCCAGCAGGACCAGCAGGACCAGCAGAACGGCGAGGGGCAGGGCGAGGGCTCGCACCTGCGCGAGGTCCTCGACGAGGGGCCCAACGGCTGACCCAGCCGACGCGAACGACCTGCCGAATCAGACGAGGCAGCCGACGAAGCCCCGGGCCACTGTGGCCCGGGGCTTCGTCGTCACTGCACACTTCACTCGACCCTGGCCACGCTGAACGACAGTCCGAGGTCGTCGTCGCGGCGTACCTCACCGTCGGGGACGCCCTCGCGGAGCTCCCTGGCGAGCACCTCACGGGCCACCGCGTCGCGATGCTCGCGCAGCGCCTCGGCGATCTCGCCGTCGGCCTGCCACACCAGGACGATCCGGTCCGACACGTCGAAGCCGCTGGTCTTCCGCGCCTCCTGGACCAGCCGCACCGCCTCGCGGGCGAGGCCGGCACGCACCAGCTCGGGGGTGAGCTCCAGGTCGAGGGCCACGGTTTCGCCCTGCTCGTTGGCCACCGACCAGCCCTCGCGGGGGCGCTCGCTGAGGATCACCTCGTCCGGCAGCACCTCGACCGGGGCGCCGTCGACGTCGACGGTCGCGCGGCCGTCGGCGCGCAGCGTCGCGGCGAGCCCGGCGGCGTCGACGGCCGCGATGGCTGCCGCCACCGCCGGGGTGTGCTTGGCGAACCGCTTGCCCAGCGCCCGGAAGTTGCCCTTCGCGGAGTGCTCGACCAGGTCACCGGCCGACGACAGCGGCTCGACGAGGGCCACGTTGAGCTCCTCGGCCACCTCAGCGCGTAGCTCGTCCCCGAGCCGCTCCCACGCCCCGGTGGGGACGAGCGCCCGGCGCAGCGGCTGCCGGGTACGCACCTTTGCGTCCGCCCGGGCAGCCCGGCCCAGCTCCACCAGCCGGCGGGCCAGGGCGACCCGGGCGGACAGCTCGGCGTCGACCGACGAGGGGTCCGGGGCCGGCCACTGCGCCAGGTGCACCGACTCGGGCGCCTCGCCGTCCACGGGACGGACCAGGTCCTGCCACACCCGCTCGGTGATGAAGGGAGTCAGCGGGGCCAGCAGCCTGGTGAGGGTGTCCAGCGTCTCGTGGAGGGTCGCCAGGGCGGCGGGGTCACCGTCCCAGAACCGGCGGCGCGACCGACGGACGTACCAGTTCGACAGGTCGTCCACGAACGCGGCGACCGTCACCCCGACCCGCTGGGTGTCGAAGTTCTCCAGGGCATCGGTGACCTCGCCGACGACCCGGGCGGTCTCGGCGTGCAGCCACCGGTCGAGCACCGGTCGGTCGCAGACCGGCGGGACCGGCCCCGAGCCGGGGGACCACCCCGCCGTACGGGCGTAGAGGACGTGGAACGCGACGCTGTTCCAGTAGGTCAGCAGCACCTTGCGGACCGTCTCCTGGATCGTGGCGTGACCGACGCGACGCGCCACCCAGGGCGAGCCGGAGGCCGCCATGAACCAGCGGACGGCGTCCGCGCCGTGCTCGTCCATCAGCGGGATCGGTTCCAAGATGTTGCCCAGGTGCTTCGACATCTTGCGGCCGTCCTCGGCGAGGATGTGCCCCAGACAGACCACGTTGCGGTAGGAGTTCTGGTCGAACACCAACGTGTTCACGGCCATCAGCGTGTAGAACCAGCCGCGCGTCTGGTCGATCGCCTCGCAGATGAAGTCCGCCGGGAACGCCCGTTCGAACAGCTCCTGCGAGCCTTCGACGTGCGGGTAGCCCCACTGGGCGAACGGCATCGACCCGCTGTCGAACCACGCGTCGATCACGTCCGGCACCCGGCGTGACCGGGCGCCGCACGGCGAGTCCGAGCCCTCCGGGCGATGGGGGCAGGCGAACGTGACGTCGTCGACGTACGGCCGGTGCGGGTCGAGCTGCGACTGGTCCTCGCCGGTGAGCTCGGTGAGCTCGGTGAGCGACCCGACGCAGACCTGGTGGCCCTCGGCGCAGCGCCAGATCGGCAGCGGGGTGCCCCAGTAGCGGCGCCGGGACAGCGCCCAGTCGATGTTGTTGTTCAACCAGTCGCCGTAGCGGCCCCACTTCACCGTCTCGGGGTACCAGTTGGTGCGCTCGTTCTCCCGCAGCAGCTCGTCCTTGCGCTGGGTCGTGCGGACGTACCACGACGGCTGCGCGTAGTAGAGCAGAGCCGTGTGGCACCGCCAGCAGTGCGGGTAGGAGTGCTCGTAGGCCAGGTGCCGGAAGAGCAGCCCACGCTCGTCGAGGTCGCGGACCAGGTCGGTGTCCGCGTGCTTGAAGAACTGTCCGCCGACCAGCGGGACGTCGTCGGCGAAGTGGCCGTCCGGACGCACCGGGTTCACCACCGGCAGGCCGTACTGGCGGCAGACCGCCATGTCCTCCTCGCCGAACGCGGGGGACTGGTGCACCAGGCCGGTGCCGTCCTCGGTGGTCACGTAGGTGCCGAGCACCACGAAGTGCGAGCGGCCGCCCCCCTGACCGGTCTCGGCGGCCGGGAACTCGACCAGGTCGAAGGGGCGCGCATACTCCCAGCGCTCCATGTCCGAGCCCTGCACCCGGTCGACGACCTGCCAGCCCTCGCCGAGCACCTTCTCCCACAGCGGCTCGGCCACCACGAGGAACTCGGCGCCGTCGGTGACGACGACGTACTGCACGCCGGGGTGGGCCGCGACGGCGGTGTTCGACACCAGCGTCCACGGCGTGGTCGTCCACACCAGCAGCGCCGCAGCCTGCCCGTCAGGAAGCCCACCGCCGCCCGCGGCGTACGGCCCGCTGGTCAGCGGGAAGCGCACGTAAACGCTGGGATCGGTGACCGTCTCGTAGCCCTGCGCGAGCTCGTGGTCCGACAGGCCCGTGCCGCAGCGCGGACAGTACGGCGCGACGCGGTGGTCCTCGACGAGCAGCCCCTTGCCGTGGATCTGCTTGAGTGCCCACCACACCGACTCGACGTACGCCGACGACATGGTCGTGTAGGCCTCGGCCATGTCGACCCAGTAGCCCATCCGCACCGTCATGTCCTCGAAGAGGTCGACGTTGCGCAGCACCGACTCGCGGCACCGTGCGTTGAACTCGGCGACCCCGTAGGCCTCGATGTCGCCCTTGCCGGAGAAGCCCAGCTCCTTCTCCACCGCCAGCTCGACGGGGAGGCCGTGACAGTCCCAGCCGGCCTTGCGCTCCACCTGGTAGCCCTGCATGGTCCGGAACCGCGGGAAGAGGTCCTTGAACACCCTGGCCTCGACGTGGTGGGTGCCCGGGGTGCCGTTCGCCGTGGGGGGGCCCTCGTAGAACGTCCACGGCTCGCCGTCCGCGTTCTTCTCCAGGGACTTGGCGAACGTGTCGTTCTCGGCCCAGAACGCGAGGACCTCGCGCTCGAGCTGCGGCAGGTCGACCTGGGGGGGAACCGGGGTGTACTCGCTCACGGATGCCTCTTCGTCTCGGACCGACGAAGGGACGAGGCCGACGTCTCGCCGGTCCCGCGGTACCACCCTCCTTGGCCCCGCCGCGATCACGCTCCGACGGGTCCCACTTCGTTGCTGCCGCTTGCCGGGTCTACCTGCGGGACCGGTGACGACCGGGCCCGCGCTCTTCCGGCGGCTCGGGGGTGATCTTCGCTCCGGACAACACCCCTGGGCTTCCACCGTCCCCAGGTCGCTGCCGGCTGTGCTCGGAGCTACTCGTCCCGTCCACGCCTTGCGGTCCCCCCCAGTCTGCCAGAGGACGAGGGGCCGGCCCCACGCACATCGGCCGGAGCTGTCGACATCGGATGCGGACCCGCGGCGTCCCGGTGGGCGTGGTCAGTTGTCTGGGCGGGGCCCGCGGCATATCCTCGCCGCACGCGTGGCGCCGCGCCGCGCGGTTTCGTAAGGTTGTTCGACGTCAGAGGGGCGCCGGCGACTCCGGATCTACGCTCTGCGGGGGCACCCAGGATGGCTCGTTCGACTGTCGGAAAGCTGGCCAGCAAGACCGCTGCTGCCGCCAAGCGGGTGACCGCGGGTGCGACGAAGAAGGCGAACCCCGGCACGAAGTCCCCGGCCAAGTCACCGGCCAAGAAGTCACCAGCCAAGAAGTCACCAGCCGGCACGGCGCCGAAGAGCACCGCGACGGTGAAGAAGACCACGGCGCCGGTCAAGACGGCGTCGAAGGCGACACCGGCGAAGAAGGCGTCCGCCGACAAGGCCCCGGCCAAGAAGACCGCCGCCAAGAAGACCGCCGCCAAGAAGGCGCCCGCCAAGCAGACCGCCAAGAAGACGCCCGCCAAGAGGACGCCGGCGAAGAAGACGCCGGCGAAGAAGGCGACAACCCAGAAGTCGGCCCAGAAGAGCCCTACGAAGAAGGCATCCCCCGTGACGAAGTCCACGGCGAAGAAGACCCCGGCCAAGAAGACCGCTGTCAAGAAGGCGCCGGTCAAGAAGGCGCCGGCCAAGAAGGCGCCGGCCAAGAAGTCCGCCAAGCCGACGACGACCGCGCATGCGCGGACGCTGGCCGTCAAGGCGGACGAGGACCCGTGGACACCGGGTGAGCTGCAGGAGGTGCGCACGGAGCTGACCGCCGAGGCCGACCGTCTTCGCGGTGAGCTGGATCTCGCGGAGCGGGAGCTCGACGACCTCATGCGGGACGCCGGCGACGGCGCCGGCAACGACCAGGCCGACGTCGGGTCCACCACCTTCGAGCGTGACCACGAGATGAGCCTGGCCAACAACGCCCGTGTGATGCTCGGTCAGGTCGAGCACGCTCTCGGGCGGATCGACGACGGCACCTACGGCCGGTGTGAGAGCTGCGGCCAGCCCATCGGCAAGAATCGGTTGATGGCGTTCCCCCGTGCGACACTGTGCCTGCCATGCAAGCAGAGGGAGGAGCGTCGCTGACCCACAGCGACGCAGACGCGCACCACCGACGTCGACCCCTCGGAATCTTCTTCGGGGTAGCGGTCACCGCCTACCTCCTCGACCTGGTCACCAAGGTCGTCGCCGTGGAGAGTCTCGACGGCCGGCCCCCGGTCCGGGTGCTCGGCGACGTCCTCCAGCTGAACCTCGTGCGCAACCCCGGGGCGGCGTTCAGCACCGGGACGTCGTACACGCTGCTGCTGTCCCTGGTCGCCGTGACCGCGGTGACCGTGGTGCTCCTCCTGTCGCGCCGGCTGAACGACCGGCTGTGGGCGATCGGTCTCGGGTTCCTCCTCGGCGGCGTGCTCGGCAACCTGACGGACCGGGTCTTCCGGGAGCCGGGCTTCCTCCACGGCCACGTCGTGGACTTCTTCCAGCTGCCGCACTGGCCGGTGTTCAACGTCGCCGACATCTGCATCAACGTCGCGGCCGGCGTCATCATCCTGCAGGCGGTGCGTGGCGTCTCCTACACGGGGAACCGGCACGGCGAGGACGACGGCGCCGGCTCCGGGGAGTCATGACCGCGCACGACCCGGCCGGCCTCGACCGGCGCACGGTCGGGGTGCCGGAGGGACTCGCGGGTGAGCGGGTGGACGCCGCCATCGCGCGCATGTTCGGGCTGTCGCGCAGCCGGGCCGCCGACCTGGTCGCACAGGGCCTCGTGCACCTGGACGGAGTCCGGGTCGCGAAGTCCGAACGGGTGTCCGGCGGGGCCGTGCTGGAGGTGGCGATCCCGGCCGCGGTGGACCCGGTGGCCGTGGTCCCGGAGATCGTCGAGGGCATCAAGATCGTCCACGACGACGACGCCCTGGTGGTCATCGACAAGCCGGTGGGGGTGGCGGTCCATCCGAGCCCGGGGTGGAGCGGTCCCACCGTGGTGGGGCACCTCGTGGCTGCCGGGTTCCGCATCGCCACGAGCGGCGCGTCGGAACGGCAGGGCATCGTGCAGCGCCTGGACGTGGGGACGTCGGGGGTGATGGTGATCGCGAAGTCGGAGTACGCCTACTCCCGGTTGAAGAACGCCTTCCGCCACCGGACCGTCGACAAGACCTACCACGCGCTGGTCCAGGGCCACCCCGACCCGCTCCGGGGCACCGTCGACGCCCCGATCGGGCGGAACCCGCGGCACGACTTCAAGTTCGCGGTGATGCCGGACGGCAAGCACAGCGTCACCCACTACGACACCTTGGAGGCGCACCGGTTCGCCAGCCTGCTGGAGATCCAGCTGGAGACCGGGCGCACCCACCAGATCCGGGTGCACATGCAGGCGCTGAAGCACCCGTGCGTGGGGGACCCCCTGTACGGCGGCGACCCGGTGCTCGCCCGGCGGTTGGAGCTGGACCGCCAGTGGCTGCACGCCGTACGGCTGGGCTTCGAGCACCCGGAGACGGGAGAGTACGTCGAGTACGAGTCCGACTACCCCGACGACCTGCAGCACGCCCTGGACCTGATCCGTGACCTCGACTGAGGCCGACCTGCACCTGCGGCCGGCCACCCCCGACGACGCGCTGGCGCTCGCCGCGGTGCACATCGCCTCACGCCGCGGAGCGGTGCCGGCGATGCCGCCGCCGGTCCACACCGACGACGAGACCCGGGACTGGGTCCGGGAGTGGCTCGCCGGTCGCGACGAGGTCTGGGTCGCCGAGGTCGCCGGTGCCGCGGTGGGGTACGCCCGGCTCTCGCCGGGGTGGCTCGACGACCTGTACGTCCTGCCCGAGCACTCCGGCCGTGGCATCGGAGGTGCGCTGCTGGACGTCGCGAAGTCGTTGCGGCCCGACGGGTTCGCGCTGTGGGTCTTCGAGTCCAACAAGCCGGCGCGGAGCTTCTACCGACGGCGCGGGCTGGTAGAGCTCGAGCACACCGACGGCAGCGGCAACGAGGAGCAGGCGCCTGACCTGCGGATGGCCTGGCCGGGCACGGACCCGATGGCCTACCTGCGAGCCCAGGTGGACGAGGTCGACGACGACCTCGCCCTGGTCCTCGGCCGACGGGCTGCCCTGACCGCGGCGATCCAGGGGTTCAAGGACGTGCCGGGTCACGCCGGTCGCGACGCCGAGCGGGAGGCCGAGATCGCCCAGCGGATGGCTCGGCGCGCACCGGCCCTGGGTGGGACGGGGCTCCGCCGGATCATGCACGAGGTGATCACCGTCAGCCTCGACGCCTCTGCGCGAGCCGCCACCATCGCGGCGTACGAGGCGGATGCCGATCGCTATGCCGAGGCACGGGCGGGTGAGCCCGGTGCGGAGGTGATCCGGCTGTACGACGACTTCGCCGCGGCCCTCCCCGCCGGCGCGGAGGTGCTGGAGGTCGGCAGCGGTCCCGGCCGCGACGCCGAGGCCCTGGAGGCGCGCGGGCTGCGCGTCCGCCGGACCGACGTGACGCCGGCGTTCGTGGAGCGGCTCCGCCGTCAGGGGTACGACGCGGTGGTGCTGGACCCGCTGCACGACGCCCTGGGAGGTCCCTACGACGGCGTCCTGGCCGACGCGGTGCTGCTCCACCTGTCCCGCGACGAGTGCGTGGAGGTGCTGCGGCGGCTCCGCGGAGCGACGCGCGACGGCGGTGCCCTGGCCCTGACCCTCAAGGAGGGGCAGGGGTCGGGTTGGTCGACGCACGGCGCGGTCCGGGCGCCCCGCCACTTCACCTACTGGCGGCCCGAGGAGCTGCGCGAGGCACTCACCGGAGCCGGGTGGGTGGTCACCCGGCTCGACGTGCTGCCGGGCGGGAGCATGACGCCGCAGCGGTGGCTGCACGCGCTGGCGACGGCAGGCTGAACGAGAGTGTCGGCGGTCCGTGGCAAGGTTCCCTGACGTAGGCTGCTGCCCTTCCCCCAAGACCTGAGGGTCGGGCTGTCAGCCTGACCCTTTCCGAGCTGTGTCCGGAGGTGAGTCGGTTGACGGGTGGTTCGACGCAGGGCGGCTTCGCGCACCTCCACGTGCACACCGAGTACTCCATGCTCGACGGGGCGGCCCGGCTCGACGACATGCTCGCCCGGACTGCCGAGCTCGGCATGGACGCGATCGCGATGACCGACCACGGCAACGTGTTCGGCGCCTACGACTTCTGGTCCAAGGCCAAGCAGCACGGGGTCAAGGGCATCGTGGGCATGGAGGCCTACGCGACGCCGAACACCTCGCGCTTCGAGCGCAAGCGGGTCCGCTGGGGTGAGGACAAGAACTCCGGTGACGACGTCTCCGGTGGCGGCGCCTACACCCACATGACGCTGCTCTCCGAGAGCACGACCGGGATGCACAACCTCTTCCGGATGTCGTCCCGGGCCTCCCTCGAGGGTCAGTTCTACAAGCCGCGCATCGACCGCGAGCTGATGGCCGAGTACGCCCAGGGCATCATCGCCACCACCGGGTGTCCGTCGGGTGAGGTGCAGACCTGGCTCCGGCTGGGCAACTACGCCAACGCCCGGGCGGCCGCCGCGGAGTTCCAGGACATCTTCGGCCGCGAGAACTTCTTCCTCGAGCTGATGGACCACGGCCTCGACATCGAGAATCGGGTGCGTGCGGACCTGCTCCGGCTCGCCGCGGACCTGCAGCTGCCGTTGCTGGCCACGAACGACTCGCACTACACCTTGGAGAGCGACGCTCCCTCGCAGGAGCACCTGCTCTGCATCAACTCCGGCCAGGTGATGAGCGAGCCTCCCTACGACCGGGGTGGGAAGCGGTTCGCCTTCCAGGGCAGCGGCTACTACATCAAGTCGCCCGCCGAGATGCGCGACGTCTGGCGGGACCTCCCGGAGGCGTGCGACAACACCCTCCTCGTCGCGGAGCGGTGCGACGTCGCCTTCGACGAGTCGGCCAACTACATGCCGCGCTTCCCGGTCCCGGAGGGGGAGACCGAGGACTCCTGGTTCGTCAAGGAGGTCGAGAAGGGGCTGGCCTACCGCTACCCGGAGGGCATCCCCGACCGAGTGCGCAAGCAGGCCGAGTTCGAGGTCGGTGTCATCACCCAGATGGGCTTCCCCGGGTACTTCCTGGTGGTCGCCGACTTCATCAACTGGGCCAAGGACAACGGCATCCGGGTCGGCCCCGGGCGCGGCTCGGGTGCCGGTTCCATCGCGGCGTACGCGATGCGGATCACCGACCTGGACCCGCTGGAGCACGGGCTGATCTTCGAGCGGTTCCTGAACCCCGACCGGGTGTCGATGCCCGACTTCGACATCGACTTCGACGAGCGTCGCCGCGGCGAGGTGATCCGCTACGTCAGCGACAAGTACGGCTCCGACCGCGTGTCGATGATCGTGACGTACGGGACGATCAAGGCCAAGCAGGCGGTCAAGGACTCCTCCCGCATCCTGGGCTACCCGTTCGCCATGGGGGACCGGATCACCAAGGCGATGCCCGCGGCGGTCATGGGCAAGGACGTCCCGCTCAAGCAGATCTTCGACCCCGCCCACCCGCGGTACGGCGAGGGTGGCGAGTTCCGCTCGCTGTACGACGCGGAGACCGACGTGCGGACCGTCGTCGACACCGCGATCGGCATCGAGGGGCTGAAGCGCCAGTGGGGCGTGCACGCGGCCGGCGTGATCATGTCGAGCGAGCCGCTCCTCGACGTCATCCCGATCATGCGTCGCGAGCAGGACGGCGCGATCATCACGCAGTTCGACTACCCGACCTGCGAGACGCTCGGCCTCATCAAGATGGACTTCCTGGGGCTGCGCAACCTCACCGTCCTCGACGACGCCCTGAAGAACATCGAGTCCAACCGTGACGAGAAGGTCGTCCTCGAGGACCTCGAGCTCACCGACGAGGCGACCTACGCGCTCCTCCAGCGTGGCGACACCCTGGGGGTTTTCCAGCTCGACGGCGGGCCGATGCGAGCCCTGCTGCGGAGCATGCGCCCGGACACTTTCGAGGACATCTCCGCGGTGGGCGCGCTCTACCGGCCGGGGCCCATGGGGGCGGACTCGCACAACAAGTACGCTCGCCGCAAGACCGGGCGGGAGCCGGTCGAGCCGATCCATCCGGAGCTGGCGGAGCCGCTCCAGGAGATCCTGGGCGAGACCTACGGTCTGATCGTCTACCAGGAGCAGGTGATGGCGATCGCCCAGAAGCTCGCCGGCTACTCCCTGGGACAGGCCGACCTGCTGCGCCGGGCGATGGGCAAGAAGAAGAAGGCCGAGCTGGACAAGCAGTTCGAGAAGTTCTCGGCCGGCATGGTCGAGCGCGGCTACTCGATGGCCGCGGTGGACACGCTCTGGAAGATCCTGCTGCCGTTCTCCGACTACGCGTTCAACAAGGCGCACTCCGCCGCCTACGGGCTGGTGTCCTACTGGACGGCGTACCTCAAGGCCAACTACCCGGCCGAGTACATGGCCGCGCTGCTCACGTCGACCAAGGACGACAAGGACAAGTCGGCGATCTACCTCAACGAGTGCCGCAGGATGGGGATCAAGGTCCTCCCGCCCGACGTGAACGAGTCCGACGCGAACTTCACCCCGGTCGGCACCGACATCCGCTTCGGGCTGAACGCGATCCGCAACGTCGGGGGCAACGTCGTCGAGGCCGTGGTCACGGCCCGACGTGAGAAGGGCCGCTACACCGACTTCACCGACTTCCTGTCCAAGGTCGACCCCATCGCCTGCAACAAGCGGGTCATCGAGTCGCTGGTCAAGGCCGGGGCGTTCGACTCCCTCAACCACCGCCGCCGGGCACTCGTCACGATCCACGAGTCCGCGGTCGAGCAGTACGTCGAGATCAAGCGCAACGAGGCGATCGGGCAGGACTCGCTCTTCGGGGGGCTGGACGACGGCGACGGCGCCGCATCGGGCAGCGCCTGGGGCGTCGAGGTGTCGGTCCCCGACATCGAGGAGTGGGACAAGCAGACCCTGCTCGCCCACGAGCGCGACATGCTGGGGCTCTACGTCTCGGACCACCCGCTGATGGGGTTGGAGCACATCCTCGCCAGCAGCGCGGACTGCACCATCGGTCAGCTGCTCACCGACGAGGACCGGCCGGACAACGCCACGGTGACCGTCTGCGGGCTGGTCACGTCGGTGCAGCGCAAGATCACCAAGCGGGGGGACACCTGGGCGATGGTCACCCTGGAGGACCTCGAGGGCGCCGTCGACGTCCTGCTGTTCCCCAGCGCCTACCAGCTGGCGAGCACCCTGCTGACCGAGGACACGATCGTCACGGTGAAGGGACGGCTGTCGCGGCAGAAGGACCAGCCGGAGATCCACGGTCAGGAGGTGACCCTCCCGGACCTCTCGGACGGCCCGAGCGGCCCGGTGATCATCAGCCTGCCGGCCACACGGTGCACGCCGCCGGTGGTGGACCAGCTGCGGGACGTGCTCGGCACCCACCCGGGCGTCACGGAGGTGCGGCTCCGGCTGATGAGCCGGACCTCCACCACGGTGATGCGCCTGGACGACCGCCTGCGGGTCGCCGCGTCACCGGCGTTGTACGCCGACCTCAAGGCCCTGCTGGGCCCGCACTGCCTGAGTCCGGCATGAGCCGGCGCAGTCTCGTGCTGGATGTCGCCCTGCCGCTGGGAGCGTTCCTCGTCGCTGCCGTCGTGGTCGGCGCCGTGTGGCCGCACCTGGTGGACCCGGTGATCGTGAAGCGGACGGATGTCGGCCTCCTCACCGACGAGGTGGCGCTGGCCGACCGCTTCGACAACGTGGGCTGGTACTCCCTCCTCGCGGGGGGCACCGGTCTGGTGCTCGGCGCGCTCCTGGTGGCGCGCCGGCGGAGCCACGAGGTGGTCACGCTGCTGGCCGTCGTGGCGGGCGCCTGCCTCGCGGCGTGGCTGTCCGCCCGCATCGGCACGTGGGTCGGGCCTTCCGACCCCAACGAGGTGCTCGCCGACGCCAAGGTCGGCGCCACCGCCGCGGACCAGGTGGTGCTCGACGCCTCCGCCGCCTACCTCGTGTGGCCCATCGCCGCGCTGATCGGTGCCGTGGTCGTGCTGTGGGGGCGCCCGCGCCACCCGGCGAGGAGCCGGCCCGGCACAGCGGAGACCGCCGACACAGCCGACACCGCCGACACCGCCGACGCCCGACCCTGAGGCCCTGAGTCCCTGCCGCGAGCCGACCACGGCGTGGTCCAATGAATCGCCCCTACGCGACGAGGAAGAACCGATGTCGAACAGCAGCACCCCTGGCCCCGCGGAGTACCTCGACGACGCCCAGCCGCGCCGGCGCGACCGCGCCGGGTGGGTGGCCGGCGCCACGGCTGCTGCTGTGCTCGTTGCCGGCGCCGGGGCCTTGGCGGTCGCCCAGTTCCTGGGCGCTGGTCCTGCCCCGGCGACCGCGGTGCCGGACGACGCGCTGGTGTACGTCGCGCTGGACCTCGACCCCTCAGGGAGCCAGAAGCTCGAGGCGTTGAGGACGCTGCGGAAGTTCCCGGCGATCCGCGACGACCTGGGGCTGGACGGCACTGACGACCTGCGCCGCTGGCTCTACGAGGGGCTGACGGCGGAGGAGCCGTGCCCCGACCTCGACTTCGCCGAGGACGTGGATCCGTGGCTGGGCGACAAGGTCGCGCTGTCCGCTCGACCGGCCGGCGCCGGGGGCTCGGATGGCGCGGACGGGCCGGTGATGTTCTTCGTCGTCCAGGTCAAGGACCAGGAGCTGGCTACCGAGGGCATTGCGCAGATCGCGGAGTGCGCCGACGAGGACCCGCCGGGCACCGCCTTCACCGGGGACTTCATGGTCGTCGCCGAGACCCAGTCGATCGCCGACGGCATCGTGGCCGACGCCGAGCAGGGCTCGCTGGCCGACGACGATGCGTTCGACCGGTGGATCGGTGAGGCCGGCGGGGCGGGGATCCTGGAGGCGTACCTCTCGGCCGACGCGCCCGCCGCGCTGAGCGACACGGTGGGCGTGCCGACGCCCGACGACCTGGGAGGCCTGACGGGTGGTGACGTCGGGGCCGAGGTTTCGCCGGCCTCGCTGTCCACGGCACCGGCGCCAGGCGTGGATGCGTTCGAGGACTTCCAGGGCGGGGCGATGGTCGTCCGGTTCGACAACGGCGCGCTCGAGATGGAGATGGCGGCCGGAGGGCTGCCGGCCGCCGTCGAGGCCGGCGGTGACAGCGGCATCGACGACCTGCCGGCGACGACCGCCCTCGCGGTGGGCTTCGGTGTCCCCGACGGCGCCGTGCAGGACATGCTCGACGCGATGGGCGAGATGTCGGGGATGAGCGAGGACGACGTCGACGCGATGCTGGCCGAGGCCGAGGACGAGATGGGACTCGACCTGCCAGAGGACCTCCAGACGATGCTCGGCGACGGGTTGTCGGTGGCGGTCGACTCGTCGATGGACTTCGGCGCGGTCCTCGAGGGCTCCGCCCCCGACGGCACCGACCTCCCCGTCGGTGTGCGGATCGTCGGCGACCCGACCGAGATCACCCCGGTGCTCGACAAGGTCCGCAGCGCCCTCGGCCCGGTGGCCGCCGACCTGGTGGTCGAGGAGGGCGACGGTGTGGTCGCGGTCGGCCTGGACGCCGACTACGTCGCCACGCTGGCTGACGACGGCTCCCTCGGTGAGGGGGATCGGTTCCAGGCGGCGCTCGGCGACGTCGAGAACCGTGCCGGTGGGCTCTACGTCGACTTCGACGCCGGCGACTGGCTGACGAAAATGGCCGAGACCGATCCGGACGGGAAGGTCCGGGAGAACGTCGAGCCACTGGACAGCCTCGGCGTCACCGGGTGGATGGACGGCGACGTCGTCCACGGCCAGGTGCGGCTCACGACCGACTGATCACCAGGAGCCCTAGTTGGGGTTCCAGCCGGTGCGGGCGACCTCGGTGGCCGGCAGCGACGGGATCGCGGCCATGGCGCTCAGCTCACGCCGCATCAGACGGCCCAGCAGCTGCAGCCGGTCCAGGGTGCCGGGGCACTCCAGCAGCTGTTGGCGCTCGGGCAGGGTGAGCGCACAGGTCGCGGCCAGCACGTACGAGAGCATCTCCGGGTCGCGGGGCAGCGTGCCGGTCATCACCTCGTCGCCGCGCAGCCCGCTGACGACGCGCCGGTAGTCGCCGAACAGCGCCAGCGCCCGGGCGGCCTCGCGGGCCGCCTCGGGGGTGAGCTCCTCCTCGTCCTCCAGGGCGGCCACCTCGGCCCTCAGGAACGGCTCGGAGGTGTCGGTGGCGACGACGCGCACACGGGACCGGCCGACGGCGACCACGTCGAAGCGTCCGTCGTCGTACTCCTCGGCGTCGGTCAGCTGCACGAGGCACCCGGTGCGGTACATCGACCGGGCCTCGTGGTTGCCGACCTCGTACCCCTCCCGGATCGTGACGATGCAGAAGACGCGGTCGACCGGGTCCGGCAGCGCCAGGAGGTGCCGGACCAGGGCGCGGTACCGCTCCTCGAAGATGTGCAGCGGCACCGACATGCCGGGGAACGCGACGGCGTTCAGCGGGAAGACGGGCACCAGGTCGGACACGCGGCCAACTTACGCGCCCGTAGAATCGCCGGCATGATCCGCCGTATCGACCTGCGTGGCGACCACGCAGTGGGCCGTCCCGGGACCCCCGCCGACTACCGGTCGGTGGTGCCCCGTGCCGACACCGACGTCGCGGGGACGCTGGAGGTGGTCCGGCCGATCGTCGACGCGGTCCGCGTCCGTGGCGCCGACGCGGTCAAGGAGCTGACCGCCCGGTTCGACGGGGTCGACCAGGAGGACTTCGCCGTACCGGCGGAGGCGCTGGCCGAGGCGCTGCGCGAGCTGGACCCGGGTGTGCGGGCGGCCCTCGAGGAGTCGATCGCACGGTTGCGCAGCACCTGCGAGGCGGAGCTGGAGGCCGACGTCGTCACCGACGTCGTGCCCGGTGGTCGCGTGACGCAGCGGATGGTGCCGATCGACCGGGTGGGGCTCTACGTGCCCGGTGGCCTGGCTCCGCTGGTGTCGAGCGTGGTGATGAACGTGGTGCCGGCGCAGGTGGCCGGGGTCCGGTCGATCGCGCTCACGTCCTCGCCGCAGGCCGACCGTGGCGGTCTGCCGCACCCCACCATCCTCGCGGCCTGCGCGCTGCTCGGCGTCGAGGAGGTGTACGCCGTCGGGGGCGCGCAGGCCATCGCGATGTTCGCCTACGGCGCCGGGGCGTGCCGGCCGGTGGACCTGGTGACCGGACCGGGCAACATCTACACGGTGAGCGCCAAGCGCCTGGTGAAGGGCGTGGTCGGCATCGACTCCGAGGCCGGACCGACCGAGATCGCCGTCCTGGCCGACGACACAGCGGACCCGGCCCACGTCGCGGCCGACCTGGTCAGCCAGGCCGAGCACGACCCGCTGGCGGCCTCGGTCCTGGTGACGCCCAGCGAGGTGCTGGCCGACGACGTGGTCGCAGAGCTGGACAAGCAGGTGTCGGCCACCAAGCACGTCGACCGGGTCCGCACCGCGCTGACCGGGCGGCAGTCCGCGGTCGTGCTGGTCGACGACCTCGAGCAGGGGCTGGACGTGGTCAACGCCTACGCCGCCGAGCACCTGGAGATCCAGACCCGGGATGCCGCGGACTGGGCGGCGCGGGTGCGCAACGCGGGCGCGGTGTTCGTGGGGCCCTACGCGCCGGTGTCGCTCGGTGACTACGCGGCGGGGTCGAACCACGTCCTGCCCACGGCCGGCTGTGCCTGCCACTCCTCCGGGCTGTCGGTGCGCGCGTTCCGCAAGGCGATGCACGTGGTGGAGTACTCGCGCGACGCCCTTCAGGAGGTCGCGCCGCACGTGGTCACGCTCGCCGACGCCGAGGACCTGCCGGCGCACGGGGCCGCCGTCCGCGTGCGCGTCCAGGACGACTGATGCCGGAGTCCCGACTGCCCCTGCGCGAGGAGCTGCAGGGGATCGAGCCGTACGGCGCTCCGCAGCTCGACGTGCCGGTGACGCTCAACGTCAACGAGAACCCCTATGCCCCGTCGCAGGCCGTCGTCGCCGACGTCGCCGTCGCCGTGGCCGACGCCACGCGCACGCTGAACCGCTACCCCGACCGGGAGTTCACCGCCTTGCGCGAGGCACTGGCCCGCTACCTCGGCCACGGGCTCGCGGCGGACCGGGTGTGGGCGGCGAACGGCTCCAACGAAGTGATGCTGCAGCTGCTGCAGGCGTTCGGCGGGCCGGGACGCACCGCCCTGTCGTTCGCCCCGACCTACTCGATGTACCCCGAGTACGCCCGGGACACCAGTACCGGCTGGGTCACCGGTCGCCGTGAGGACGACTTCACGCTCGACGTGGGCCGTGCCGTGGCGCTGGTGAAGGAGATCCGCCCCAGCGTCGTGCTGCTGCCGTCGCCGAACAACCCGACCGGCACCGCGCTGCCGCTGGACGCGGTCCGGGAGCTGTGCGCCGCGGCCGCGGCCAACGACCCGGGCGGGGTGGTGGTGGTCGACGAGGCCTACGCCGAGTTCCGGCGCTCGGGCACGCCCAGTGCCCTGGCCGTGCTGGACGAGACGCCGAACCTGGCCGTGACCCGCACGATGAGCAAGGCCTTCGCGCTCGCGGGGGCGCGGCTGGGCTATCTCGCCGCCGGCCGGGAGATCTGTGACGCGCTCCGGGTCGTGCGACTGCCGTACCACCTCTCGTCGGTCACCCAGGCCGTCGCCCTGGCCGCGCTCCGGCACGCCGACGAGCTCCTCGGCCGCGTCGACGAGCTGCGGGCCGAGCGGGACCGGACCGTGGAATGGCTGCGCGCCAAGGGACTGCAGGTCGCCGACAGCGACGCCAACTTCTGCCTGTTCGGCACGTTCCCCGACCGCCGCGCGGTGTGGGAAGGGCTTTTGGAGCGCGGCGTGCTGATCCGGGAGACTGGCCCCGAGGGGTGGCTGCGCGTGTCGATCGGCACCCCCGACGAGATGGCGGCCTTCCGGGTCGCCCTCACCGACGTCATGTCCCTGTTGGAGGTCACCTGCATGAGAACCGCCCGGATCGAGCGCGCGACCAAGGAGTCCAAGGTGCTCGTCGAGCTCGACCTCGACGGCACCGGGCGTGCCGACATCAGCACCGGCGTCGGGTTCTACGACCACATGCTCGGCTCCTTCGCCCGCCACTCGCTCATCGACCTCACCCTCCACACCGACGGCGACACCCACATCGACGCCCACCACTCGGTGGAGGACAGTGCGATCGTGCTCGGCGACGCGCTCCGCGAGGCGCTCGGCGACAAGGCGGGGATCCGCCGGTTCGGCGACGCGACGGTCCCGCTGGACGAGTGCCTGGTGCAGGCGGTGGTCGACGTGTCCGGCCGTCCCTACTGCGTCCACACCGGCGAGCCGGAGGGCCAGCAGTACGCCCTCATCGGCGGCACCGGTCCGGCGTACGTCGGCTCGCTGACCCGGCACGTCTTCGAGACCGTCGCCCACCACGCCCAGATCGCGCTGCACGTGCGGGTGCTGGCGGGCCGGGACCCGCACCACATCGTGGAGACGCAGTTCAAGGCGGTCGCGCGCGCCCTGCGGGACGCTGTCGCCACCGACCCGCGCGAGACCGGGGTGCCCTCCACGAAGGGCAGCCTGTGACGGTAAGGGCCCACACCAAGAAGGTGGTGGTGCTCGACTACGGGTTCGGCAACGTCCGCTCGGCCGTGCGGGCGCTGGAGCGGGCGGGAGCGGAGGTCGAGCTGACCGCCGACCGCAGCAGGGCCATGGAGTGCGACGGCCTGGTGGTCCCGGGCGTGGGCGCCTTCGCGGCCTGCGTGCAGGGCATCCGGGCCGTCCGGGGCCACGAGGTCATCGGCAGGAGGCTGGCCGGGGGACGCCCGGTGCTGGGCATCTGCGTCGGGCTCCAGGTGATGTTCGAGCACGGGGTCGAGCACGGTGTCGACACCGAGGGGCTGGGCGAGTGGCCCGGTGTCGTGGAGCGGCTGCAGGCACCGGTCGTGCCGCACATGGGCTGGGACACGGTGGAGGCGCCGGTGGGGACGCGGCTGTTCGCCGGCGTCGAGGACGAGCGCTTCTACTTCGTCCACTCGTACGGCGTGCGCGACTGGGTCCTCGAGACCAAGGGACGCACCCGGCCGCCGCTGGTGACCTGGACCGAGTACGCCGGTGACCGCTTCGTGGCGGCTGTCGAGAACGGTCCGCTGTCCGCGACCCAGTTCCACCCCGAGAAGTCGGGGGACGCCGGCGCAGCGCTGCTGCGGAACTGGGTGGCCACGCTGTGAGCAAGGAGCGGGCACGGCGCCGGGCGGTCCGCGAGCACGAGGCGGCGCTGCGCACCGCGGCCCGCGCCGCCGAGCAGGAGCGCCGCGAGCGGCAGGCTTCCCGCAAGCGAGCCCTCAGGGCGGCGACCACCGACCGGATCCGCCTCGCGCCCGTGGGTCAGCACACCGGGCTGCTGGCCCGGCGCAGGCGTCGGCAGGACGCCATGCTCGTCGTGGTGCTGCTGAGCCTGAACATCCTGGTGTGGGCGGTGCGGTCCGACTGGCCGCCGCGGCTGGGGGCCTTGGTGGTCTCGGTGCTGGCCTTCCCGGTGCTCCGGCTGCTGCTGTTCAACCGTCGCTGACCGGTCTACCGTTTGCCGCATGAGCGAGATGACGATGAACGGTGCGATCCACGCCGCCGTACGTCGCGACCTCGACCGCCTCGAGCGCGCACTGCGACGTGTCGAGGACGGCGACCGCGCGCGGGTGGCTCAGCTCGCGCGGGCGTGGGACAACCTGCACGACCAGCTCGTCGAGCACCACGAGAAGGAGGACGAGCTGGTCTGGCCCGCCCTGCAGGGGCTCGGCGTCGATGCCGCGCTGCTCGGGGAGATGGAGAACGAGCACGCCGACATGCGTGCCGCCCTGGAGGCCACTGACGAGCGGATACGCGCGCTGGAGGCGTCGGGGACGCGGAGCGACGCGGTGGCCGCGGCCGACTCGATCGTGGCCGCGCGTGAGGTCGTGGAGCGCCACCTCTCCCACGAGGAGCAGGAGCTGGAGCCGCGGATGCTGGAGCTCCAGGAGACGCCGGAGTGGAAGGCGGTGGAGAAGCAGCTGCGGGCGGGCGGGCCGGTGCGCGGCGGCTGGATGTTCGCCTGGCTCCTGGACGGCGCCTCGACCGAGGTGAGCGGCTACCTGCGCAGCCGGATCCCAGCCCCGGTGCTGCTCCTCCTGTCGCGCGGGTTCGGGGTGGGGTACCAGCGCAGGATCGCGCCCGTCTGGCGGACCTGAGCGGGCTCGGCGTTCCCGGCCCCTCTAGGGTTTCGGGCATGTCGCGCTACCTCGAGCTGCTCCCCGCCGTCGACGTCCAGGGCGGGCGCGCCGTGCAGCTGGTCCAGGGCGTGGCGGGCTCGGAGAAGACCTTCGGGGACCCGGTCGAGGCCGCGCTCAACTGGCAGCGCCGTGGAGCGGAGTGGATCCACCTGGTGGACCTCGACGCCGCGTTCGGCCGCGGCTCGAACCGTGAGCTGCTCGGCGAGATCGTCGGCCGGCTCGACATCGAGGTCGAGATGAGCGGCGGCATCCGCGACGACGACTCGCTCGAGGCGGCCCTGGCGACCGGTTGTCGCCGGGTGAACATCGGCACCGCGGCCCTGGAGGACCCGCCGTGGTGTGCGAAGGCGATCGCCCGGCACGGTGACCGGGTGGCCGTGGGGCTCGACGTCCGCGGACGCACCCTCGCCGCGCGCGGCTGGACCCGTGACGGCGGCGACCTCTACGAGGTGCTGGCCCGGCTCGACTCCGAGGGCTGCGCGCGCTACGTCGTCACCGACGTCAACAAGGACGGCATGCTGCAGGGACCGAACCTCGAGCTGCTCCGTGCCGTCTGTGCGGCGACCGAGCGCCCGGTGGTGGCCTCGGGGGGGATCACCGAGCTGTCCGACCTCGAGGCCCTGCAGGGTCTCGTCGAGGACGGCGTGGAGGGCGCGATCGTGGGCACCGCGCTCTACGAGGGCCGGTTCTCGCTCGAGGACGCGCTGGCCCTGACCCGCGGCGAGGAGCCGGGGGACCGCTCGTGAGCCCCCGATGAGCCCCCGATGAGTCTGGCCGTCCGGGTCATCCCGTGTCTGGACGTCGACGCCGGCCGGGTCGTCAAGGGCATCAACTTCCGCGAGCTCCGGGACGCTGGCGACCCCGTGGAGCTGGCGAAGGTCTACGACGCCGAGGGTGCCGACGAGCTCACCTTCCTCGACATCTCCGCATCCCACGAAGGACGGGCCACCACGCTCGACATCGTGTCGCGCACCGCGGAGCAGGTCTTCATCCCGCTCACCGTCGGCGGGGGAGTGGGGTCGGTGGAGGATGTCGACCGGCTGCTGCGGGCGGGCGCGGACAAGGTGGCGGTCAACACCGCGGCGATCCGCCGTCCGGACCTGGTGGCCGAGATCGCCGACCGGTTCGGCAGCCAGGTCCTGGTGCTGTCGGTGGACGCCCGCCGGGCACCGGGGACACCGAGCGGCTTCGAGGTCACCACGCACGGCGGCCGGCGCAGCGCCGGGCTCGACGCGGTGGCCTGGGCGTCCCGCGCGGCGGAGCTGGGCGCCGGCGAGATCCTCCTCAACGCGATGGACGCCGACGGGACCGAGGACGGGTTCGACCTCGAGCTGATCCGGCTGGTCCGGGCGGCGGTCACCATCCCGGTCGTGGCCAGCGGCGGTGCGGGCGCGGTCGAGCACTTCCCTCCCGCCGTGGAGGCGGGGGCGAACGCCGTGCTCGCCGCGACCGTGTTCCACTTCGGCACGCTGCGCATCGGCGACGTCAAGCGGGCCCTGGCGGACGCCGGTCAGCCGGTCCGCTGAGACGAGCCGGAGGAGGGCTCAGATGCCCAGCGGCGCTTCGCCCAGCGACGCGACGTCGGCGTCGTCCCCCAGCAGGTCGACGTGGGAGTGGTCCTTGCGGCCGTAGACGTACAGCGCGACCTCCGAGGGCAGTCCGCGGACCGTGACCTCCCGCCGGCCCTTCTTGAGGGTCACGCGCTCGCCGGTGTCGGAGCGCTCGGCGACGACCCCGACGTCCGCGCTGGTCACCATGACCCGCCCGGCGTGCCGGACCGCACGCCAGATGCCGTTCTCCTCCCGGGGGGTCAGCGACCGCGGCTCCCAGTCGGGCTGCGCCCGGCGGACGTCCTCGTGGTGGATGTAGTACTCGAGGAGGTTCAGCGCCGAGCCCAGCTTCGGGACGGCGAACGGCGACCAGACCGGCGGTCCGTGCCGGAGGCGCTTGACCAGCGACGCGAAGTCCTCGCGCGTCGCGCGGCTGGTCGCACGGTCCAGCAGCGGCTGCAGCTTCGGGACCACGATGGCGACCGACGCGGGATGGCCCTCGCGCAGCAGGAGGTGGACCACGAGGTCCTTGGCCGTCCAGCCCTCGCAGAGCGTCGGTGAGTCGGGGCCGACCTGCTGGGCCAGCGCGCACAGGAGTGCCCGTTCGTGGGCGGCGATGGAGGTCACGCGGCGATCGTACGGAGTCCGCGTCTGGCGCCGGACCGTAGGCTGTGCGGGCGGTCCGCCCGGGACCGACCCGGACGGAGGACGACGTGGCGAGTGTGGGCTCGAGCCGTCGGGCCGGCACCGGCCGCGGCACCCTGCGGGAAGGCTTCGGCGTCCTCGCCGTGGCCATCCGCCGTGAGCCGTGGATGTTCGCCGTCTCGACCTTGGGGTCGGTGGTCTTCGGCGCGCTCACGGTCGCGGACGCCTGGGTGCTGGGCTGGTCGGCCGACCACGTCGTGCTGCCCGCGTTCGACAGCGGCGTGACGACGACCGGTGCTCTGGTCACCGTGGTCGCCCTCTTCGTCGGCGTCGCCGTGCTGCGCGGGGTCGGGATCGTCGCCCGGCGGTGGGGTGCGGGCATCATGCAGTACCGCATGCAGGCGCACGACCGGCGCGCCGTCACCCGGCAGTACCTCCGGCTGCCGCTGGCGTGGCACCAGCAGCACCCGACGGGGCAGCTGCTCTCCAACGCGAACTCCGACGTGGAGGCCGCCTGGGCCCCGATCGCTCCGCTGCCGATGGCCGTGGGCACGGTGGCGATGATGGTGATCGCGGTCGTGCAGATGGCCCTCACCGACCTGGTGCTGGCCGCGATCGGACTCATCGTCTTCCCGCTCGTCATCCTGAGCAACCTGGTCTTCCAACGCTTCCAGTCGCCCCTCATGACCCGGGTGCAGGCGCTGCGGGCCGAGCTCAGCGAGATCGCCCACGAGTCCTTCGACGGAGCGATGGTGGTCAAGTCGCTGGGCCGCGAGAAGGAGGAGACCGACCGGTTCGCCGCGAAGGCCCACACCCTGCGCGACGCCAGCATCCGCGCCGGCACGGTCCGCGCCGTCTTCGACCCGGTGCTGGAGGCGCTGCCCAGCCTGGGGGTGCTGGCCGTGCTGGTAGCCGGCGTGCTCCGGGTGCAGTCCGGGTCCACCGACGCGGGCGACGTGGTCAACGTGTCCTACCTGCTGATGGTCGTCGCGTTCCCGATCCGTTCCCTGGGATGGCTGCTCGGAGAGTTCCCTCGCAGTGTCGTGGGGTTCCGCCGGGTCCGGTCGGTGCTGGCCGAGACCGGCGAGATGGTCTACGGCGACGCGGACGTTCCGGTCGTGCGCGGTGGTGCGGGCGGGGCTCGCCTCGAGGTCTCGCACGTCGGCTTCGGGTACGCCGCCGGGCAACCGGTCCTCGAGGACGTCACGTTCACCGTGGAGCCGGGCAGGACGGTGGCGCTGGTCGGCGCGACCGCCTCCGGCAAGAGCACGCTGGCGACCCTGCTCTTCCGGCTCGTGGACCCGGACCGGGGGCGCGATCCGCGTCGACGGACGGGACCTGCGCGACCTGGCCGCCGGAGTCCTGGCCGAGCAGGCGGCGCTCGTGCCGCAGCAGGCCTTCCTGTTCGACGACACGGTGCGCGGCAACGTCACGCTCGGCGCGGCCGTGCCGGACGCCGACGTGTGGGCGGCGCTGCGCACCGCGCAGGCCGACGGCTTCGTCGCCGCCCTTCCCGGGGGGCTCGACACCCGCCTCGGGGAGCGGGGAGCGACCCTGTCCGGTGGACAGCGGCAGCGGCTCTCGCTGGCCCGGGCGCTGGTCCGCAAGCCGCGCCTGCTCGTGATGGACGACGCGACCTCGGCCGTCGACCCGGACGTCGAGGCCCGCATCCTCGCCGCCCTCCGCGGCGACTCCTCCGACGCCACCGTGGTCGTGGTCGCCTACCGCAAGGCGACGATCGGCCTCGCCGACGAGGTGGTCTACCTGGCGTCGGGCCGGGTCGTCGACCAGGGGCCGCACGCGACGCTGCTGGCGCGCAACCGCGCCTACGCCGACCTGGTCAGTGCCTACGAGCAGGCCGACGACGAGCGGGTGCCGCGGTGAGCCGCGCCGGCGCCGCCGCCCAGGAGCAGCGCGCCGCCAGCGCGGTGCTCAGCGGAGAGGCCGCCACGGCGCGGGCCACGCTGCGCAGTGGCATCGCACTGTCCCCGGAGCTGGTGCAGGGGATGCGGCTGACGCTCCTGCTCGCGCTGGCCGCCACCGCCGGTCGCGTGCTCGTGCCGATCGCGGTGCAGCAGACCGTCGACAGCGGCATCAACAGCGACGGCGGCCCGGACGTGGGCTTCGTGGTCCTGATGGCCGTCGTCACCGCCGCCGGCGTCCTGCTGACCGGGGTGTCGTCGGCGTTGATGACGGCGCGGCTCTTCCGGGCGGCGGAGAGCGGTCTGGCCACGCTGCGGGTCAAGGCGTTCCGGCACGTGCACGACCTGCCGGTGCTGACCCAGAACACCGAGCGCCGCGGCGCCCTGGTCTCCCGCGTCACCAGCGACGTGGACCAGGTGTCGCAGTTCCTCGTCTTCGGCGGTGTGATCGCGATCGTCAGCGTCGGCCAGATCGTCGTGGCCACGGCCGTCATGCTGGTCTACAGCTGGCAGCTGACCCTGGTGGTGTGGCTGGCGTTCCTGCCCCTGTTCGTCAGCCTGCGCTACTTCCAGCGCCGGCTGTCGGAGGCCTACGCCACGGTGCGGCGCCAGGTCGGGGCGCTGCTGTCCGCGGTCGCGGAGCCGGTCGTCGGGGCAGCGGTCGTCCGCAGCTACGCCGTCGAGGCCCGCACGCAGGACCGCATCGACGAGGCCGTCCAGCGGCACCTGACCGCCAGCAGCAGGGCCCAGGGCCTGACCGCCTTCTCCTTCTCGCTCGGCGGCGTCTCCGCGGGCCTGGCCAACGCCGGCGTCATCGCCATCGGGGTGCTGCTCGGCGTGGACGGCCGGATCACCGCGGGCACGGTGCTCGCCTTCGCCTTCCTGGTCACGCTGTTCGTGGGACCCGTGCAGATCGGCACCCAGGTCCTCACCGACGCCCAGAACGCGTTCGCGGGCTGGCGGCGGGTCATCGGGATCCTCGAGACCCCGGCCGACGTGTCCGATCCCGGGCCGGCGGGCACGCCGCTGCCTGACGGCGACCTCGGGATCGAGTTCGACGACGTCTGCTTCGCCTACCCCGGCGGCGCGCCCGTGCTGGACGACATCGACCTCCGGATCGCCCCCCGGACGTCGGTCGCCGTCGTCGGGGAGACCGGGTCGGGCAAGACCACGCTGGCGAAGCTGCTGACCCGGCTCATGGACCCGGGCGCCGGGGCGGTGCGGCTCGGCGGTGTCGACCTCCGCGAGGTGCCGTTCGCGAGCCTGCGTGAGCGGGTGGTGCTGGTCCCCCAGGAAGGGTTCCTCTTCGACGCCTCCCTGCGCGAGAACCTCGCCTACGGCAGGATCGCCGCGGACGACGCCACCATGCTGGCACGCCGTCGAGAGCCTCGGCCTGTCCGACTGGCTCAGCGGCCTGCCCTTCGGCCTCGACACCCGGGTCGGGCAACGCGGCGAGTCCCTGTCGTCGGGCGAGCGCCAGCTCGTGGCGCTGGTGCGTGCCCAGCTGGCCGACCCCGACGTGCTGGTGCTCGACGAGGCGACCAGTGCGGTCGATCCTCAGCTGGAGATGCGGATCTCCTCGGCCCTGGACCGGCTGACCTCCGGGCGCACGTCGGTCACGATCGCGCACCGGATGACCACCGCGGAGCGGGCCGACCTCGTCGTCGTCGTCGACCGCGGGCCGCATCGTGCAGCGGGGAGGCACGACCAGCTGCTGCGCGCAGGGCGGGGTGTACGGCCGGCTGTGGGACTCCTGGGTCGTCCCAGCACGAGCACGACCGAGGGCAGCAGGGATGATCGACCCGTGACCGCTCCCGAGAACGGCCTCGACCCGGCCATCGCCGCCCGGCTGAAGCGCGACGCCCAGGGCCTGGTCCCCGCCGTCGTGCAGCAGCACGACACCGGCGAGGTGCTCATGGTCGGCTGGATGGACGACGAGGCGCTGCACCGAACCCTCACCACCGGGCGTACGACGTTCTGGAGCCGGTCCCGGGAGGAGTACTGGGTGAAGGGCGAGACCTCCGGCCACCGCCAGTGGGTCCGGGAGGTGCGGCTCGACTGCGACGGGGACACACTGCTGGTCGCCGTGGACCAGGAGGGGTCGGCCTGCCACACCGGGACGCGGACCTGCTTCGACGGGGACCTGCTGAAGAGCACCGCGCCCGCTCCGCCGATGGCTGAGTCGCGCGGTCGCTGTTCGGGCCCACCGTCCTCGTGGGGCTGGCGGGCGCCGGCGTCGCGGCGGTCGGTGCGGCCGGGACCTGGGCCGAGGCGACCACCCGGGCGCAGGGGGAGCGGACGGTCGCCGCGAGCGGCACGGACGTCGCAGCAGCGGCGCTGCCGCTGGCGCTGGTGGCGCTGGCCGCCTGGGGTGCGGTGCTGGTGCTCCGCAGCCGCGGCCGCCGCGTGGTCTCCGTGGTCGGCGACTCTCGCCGCCGCCGGCGCTGCGGTGGCCACGCTCCGCGACGCGGGGCGCGCCGGCGACGTGGCCACCCGGATGCTCGGCGGTGCGAGCGACGTGACGGTGGACTCGACCGGCTGGCCCGCGGTGACCGTCGCGGGGTGCGTGCTGACCGCCGTGGCGTTCGGACTCGGCTACGTGCGAGGCACCGCGCTGGCCGGAGATGAGCGCCCGCTACGACGCCCCGGGCGCCGGGCGGACGGAACCCCCGCCGGGGACGCGGCGGAACCCTCGCAGGCGGAGCTGTGGCGCGCGCTCGACGAGGGGCGCGACCCCACGGAGTGAGAGCGCCGGTGAGCCTCTAGGATGGGAACGGCCCAGAACCGAGACAGGACCCACAGGAGAAGCCCCACATGACGCGCGCATCACGGCAACACCCCTGCGGCCTGGACCGGGGTCGTCATCGTGCTCGCCGGCGTTCGTCATCGGCGGCCTCGGCCTCGTGCTCGACTCCATGGTGCTGTTCTGGGTGGGCGTCGGCCTGCGCTCCTCTCGGCGCCGTCGTGGGCATGGTGATGGCGAAGATGGGGCTCGGCGCCGACGTACCGGTCGAACGGTGACCCGATGACGCTCACCGCCCCGGACGCCGAGGTCGCGACACCGTCGCGGTGGGAGCGCGTGCGGCCGCCGGTCGTGCTGGCGGCGGTGCTGCTGGCGGTCAGCGTCGCGCTGCACCTCCGTGACCCGCACAAGTCGGGCAGCTGGGGCTTCTGCCCGTGGCTGGTGCTGACCGGCACCTACTGCCCCGGCTGCGGTGGTCTGCGGGCGGTCAACGACCTGACGCCGGGGAGACCTCTCCGCGGCCGTGTCGAGCAACATCGTGTTCGTGTCCTCGATCCCGCTGATCGGCGGGCTCTGGGTGCGCTCGGTGCAGCAGCGATGGCGCGGCGTCCGGTCACCGCTGCCGCCGGCGGTCGGTGAAGGTCGCCGCCGCCGTGGCCGTCGTGCTGATCTTCGTGTTCTGGGTGGTCCGCAACCTGCCGTTCGCGGCGTGGCTCACCCCCTGACCGGACCTCCGACCCTGGCCCCGCGTTCCGGCGCGGGGTCGCCGAACCTGCTTCCGTGAAAGGCATGCCGATGTCCGTCCTCGACGAGATCCTCGACGGGGTCCGGGCCGACCTCGACGAGCGCCGGGCCGCCGTCCCGATCGACGCGCTGCGTCGCGCCGTCGAGGAGGCCGCCGCCGGCCCTCGACCCGCTGCCGGTGCTCGCGCGCTCCCGGTGTCAGCGTGATCGCCGAGGTCAAGCGCAGCAGCCCCAGCAAGGGTGCGCTGGCCGACATCCCCGACCCCGCGGCCCTCGCCGCCTCCTACGAGGCCGGGGGAGCGGCGGTGGTCAGCGTGCTCACCGAGCGCCGCCGGTTCGGCGGCAGCCTGGACGACCTCAGGGCGGTCCGCGCCCGGGTCTCCATCCCGGTGCTGCGCAAGGACTTCATCGTCACGCCGTACCAGCTGTGGGAGGCACGCGCGTCCGGTGCGGACCTGGCGCTGCTCATCGTCGCCGCGCTCGACCAGCCGCTGCTGGAGCAGCTCCACGCGGAGGCGCTGACCGCTGGGGCTCACGCCGCTGGTCGAGGTGCACGACGAGGCCGAGGTCGAACGCGCCGTGGCCGCCGGCGCCCGCCTGGTCGGGCGTCAACGCACGCAACCTCAAGACGCTCGAGGTCGACCGCGACACGTTCGCCCGGGTCGCCCCCGCCATCCCGGCCGGGGTGGTCACGGTCGCCGAGTCCGGCGTGCGCGGTCCCGAGGACGTGGCCGCCTTCGCCGGAGAGGGCGCCGACGCGGTCCTGGTGGGTGAGGCCCTGGTCAGCGGCGGTGACCCGGCGGCAGCCGTGGCGGCCCTGGTCTCCGCCGGGGCGCGGGAGGCCGCACGATGACCGACGTGGCGGGGCGGGACGGCAGCGGGCACTTCGGGGACTTCGGCGGCAGGTTCATGCCCGAGGCGCTGGTGGCCGCGCTCGACGAGCTGACCGTCGCCTGGCAGGACGCGATGGCCGACCCCGCGTTCGTCGCCGAGTTCGAGACGCTGCTCCGGGAGTACGCCGGTACGCCGAGCCTGCTGTACGAGGCCCGCCGGCTGTCGGACGTGGCCGGTGCCCGGATCCTGCTCAAGCGCGAGGACCTCAACCACACCGGCGCCCACAAGATCCGCAACGTCCTGGGGCAGGCCCTCCTCACCAAGCGGATGGGCAAGTCCCGCGTCATCGCCGAGACCGGCGCGGGACAGCACGGGGTCGCCTCCGCCACCGCCGCGGCCTACCTGGACCTCGACTGCGTGGTCTACATGGGCGAGGTGGACACCGAGCGGCAGGCGCTCAACGTGGCCCGCATGAAGCTGCTGGGCGCGGAGGTGGTGGCCGTCAGGAGCGGGTCGCGGACGCTGAAGGACGCGATCAACGAGGCGCTGCGCGACTGGGTGGCGACCGTGGACCACACCGCCTACCTGTTCGGCACCGCGGCCGGGCCGCACCCGTTCCCGTCCCTGGTCCGCTCGTTCGTCCGCGGGATCGGTGACGAGGCCCGCGCCCAGTGCCTCGACCTGATCGGGGCACTGCCCGACGCAGTCACCGCCTGCGTCGGCGGTGGCTCCAACGCCATCGGCCTCTTCGCCGCCTTCCTCGACGACCCGTCGGTCCGGATCGTCGGTTTCGAGGCCGGCGGCGAGGGTGTCCGGACGGGCCGGCACGCGGCCACCATCCACGCCGGCGAGGTGGGAGTCCTGCACGGGGCGCGCACCTACGTGCTGCAGGACGCCGACGGCCAGACCGTCGAGTCGCACTCGATCTCCGCGGGCCTCGACTACCCCGGGGTCGGACCCGAGCACGCCCACCTGGCGGCCACCGGCCGGGCGACGTACCTGCCGGTGACCGACACCGAGGCGATGGACGCGTTCTCCCTCCTCGCCCGCACCGAGGGCATCATCCCGGCCATCGAGTCGGCTCACGCGATCGCGGGAACCATGCGGCTCGCCGCGGAGATGCCCGGCGCGACGATCCTGGTGAACCTGTCCGGGCGCGGCGACAAGGACATGGGTACGGCGATGGAGTGGTTCGGCCTCGGCAGCGACCGCGGAGAGGTGCTGTCGCCGGACGCGACCGAGGACGCCCAGGACGCGTCGGGGGTGGCGCGATGAGTCGCGTCAGTGCTGCCTTCGCACGTGCCCGCGACGAGGGCCGGGCTGCCCTCGTCGGGTACCTGCCCGCCGGGTTCCCGTCCGTGGAGGGGTCGATCGCGGCGCTGCGCGTCATGGTGGACGCCGGGTGCGACGTCATCGAGATCGGGCTGCCCTACTCCGACCCGGTGATGGACGGTCCGACGATCCAGACCGCCGCACAGCAGGCGCTCGACCAAGGCGTCCGCACCCGCGACGTCCTGCGCGTGGTCGAGGCGGTCGCCGACACCGGCGCGGCCACCCTGGTGATGACCTACTGGAACCCGGTCGAGCGCTACGGGGTCGAGCGGTTCGCCGCCGACCTCGCGGCCGCCGGCGGGTCGGGACTCATCACCCCCGACCTCACCCCGGACGAGGCCGGACCGTGGCTCGAGGCGTCCGCGGCGCACGACCTCGACCGGGTCTTCCTGGTGGCCCCGTCGTCCACCGAGGAGCGGGTCTCCTACACCGTGCAGCACTGCCGTGGGTTCGTGTACGCCACCGCGGTGATGGGCGTGACCGGCGCGCGGACCAGCACCAGCGACCTGGCGGCCCCGCTCGTCAAGCGCACCAAGGCGGTCACCGACCTGCCGGTGGCCGTCGGCCTGGGAGTCTCGGACGGCGCCCAGGCCGCCGAGGTGGCGGCCTACGCCGACGGGGTGATCGTGGGCTCGGCGTTCGTCCGCCGCGTCCTCGACGCCGACGGCGACACCGACCGGGCGCTGGGCGACCTCCGCACCCTCACCGAGGACCTCGCGGCCGGGGTGCGCCGTGGCTGACCGTCGCCGGCTCCCCGTCGGCCGGCTCGCCGCGCTGCTGACCACGGCGCTCGTGCTTCTGACGGGCTGCGGCGGGTCCGCCGGCGGCACCGGGGTCGTCTCCGGTGTCAGCACCTCCGACGACGACGGACTCAACGGCGCGGTGCTCACGACGCCGTACACCTGGCCGGAGGCCACGCTCGTCGACTCCCACGGCGACGACCTCGACACCCGAGGCGGTCTGGAGAAGCCCCTGACGCTGGTGTTCTTCGGCTACACCCACTGCCCGGACATCTGCCAGGCGGTCATGGCGGACCTGGCCTCCGCCGCCGCCAGGCTCGACGACGACGAGGCGGCTGACGTGGCCGTCTGGTTCGTCACCACGGACCCCGCCCGGGACGACCCGTCCACGCTGCGGGAGTACCTCGACCGGTTCAACCCGGACTTCGAGGGGCTCACCGGGCCGCTCCGAGACATCGTGGCGGTCGCCGACGCGGTGCACGTGCCCGTGGAGAAGGGGGCGCGGCTGCCCTCGGGCGGCTACGAGGTCACCCACGGCACCGCCATCCTCGGCGTGACACCCGACGGCACGGTGCCCGTCGTCTGGACCGAGGGCACCTCGGCGGCCAACCTCGCCGAGGACATCCACACGATCCTGTCCGACGGGATCCCGACCGTCGAGGAACAGAGCTGATGACCGGCGTGCTCACCACGATGCCCACGATCGCCCACGATGCTGTCCCACGTAGCCCACTCCATCCCGAGCCCGGACCAGAGCGTCTGGCACCTCGGCCCGTTCCCGATCCGGGCCTACGCCCTGTGCATCATCGCGGGCATCCTGGTGGCCGTCTGGGTGGGCGACCGGCGGTGGCAGGCCCGGGGCGGCCGGGCCGGGCAGATCGCCGACATCGCGATCTGGGCGGTGCCGTTCGGCATCGTGGGCGGACGCGTGTACCACGTCATCACCGACAACGGGAAGTACTTCGGCGGCGGCAACAACCCGATCACCGCCCTCTACGTCTGGCAGGGCGGTCTGGGCATCTGGGGCGCGATCGCGCTCGGCGGCATCGGGGCCTGGATCGGGGCCCGCCAGGCGGGGGTCAAGTTCCTCCCGCTCGCCGACGCACTGGCGCCGGGCATCGTGATCGCCCAGGCCATCGGCCGCTGGGGCAACTGGTTCAACCAGGAGCTCTTCGGAAAGCCCACCTCGCTGCCGTGGGCCCTGGAGATCCCTGACGTCTCCAAGCGCCCCGCGGGCTACGAGCAGTACGACACCTTCCACCCGACGTTCCTCTACGAGTGCCTGTGGGACCTCGGCGTCGCCGGCCTCGTCATCTGGGCCGACCGCCGGTTCCGGCTCGGCTACGGCCGGGCCTTCGCGCTGTACGTCGCCGGCTACTGCGCCGGACGCGGCTGGATCGAGTACCTGCGCATCGACCCGGTGGAGGCCAACGACGTGTTCGGTCTCCGGCTCAACGTGTGGACCTCCATCGTGATGTTCGTCGCGGCTGTGACCTACTTCATCTGGTCCTCCCGGCGTCATCCCGGCCGGGAGGAGAGCGTGCTCCGGGACGACCGGTCTACCGTGGAGGCATGAGCACCGACCCAGGGGTCGTCCCGCAGGTGCAGCACGAGCACGCGGACGTCACGGGCGGCTGGCTGAGACCGGCCGTCTTTGGGGCGATGGACGGGCTGGTGTCGAACGTCGCCCTCATCGCCGGTGTCGCCGCCGGCACGCAGGGCGCGCGCAGCACCACGGCCGTGGTGCTGGCCGGCTTCGCGGGCCTCAGTGCCGGCGCATTCTCGATGGCCGTCGGGGAGTACACCTCCGTCGCCAGCCAGTCCGAGGCAGCTGCCCAGGAGGTCAGCAAGGAGCGCCGGGAGATCGAGCGGAACGGCGCCGCGGAGATCGCCGAGCTCGCGGCGGCGTACGTCCGCAAGGGGGTGGACCCGGAGCTTGCGCGACGGGTGGCCGAGCAGATCCACCGCAACGTCGACACCGCGGTGGCGGTGCACGCCAAGGAGGAGCTCGGGGTCGACCCGACGGACCTGGCGAGCCCGATGCTGGCCGCGGGGTCCTCCTTCGTGGCCTTCGCGATCGGAGCGATCACCCCCCTCGTGCCCTACCTCCTCGGCGCCTCGACGCTGTGGCCGGCGCTGCTGGTGACGATGGTGGCGCTGTTCGGCTGCGGCGCGTTGGTGACGAGGTTCACGGTCCGCCCCTGGTGGTTCGGTGGGCTGCGCCAGATGGCGCTCGGTGGCGCGGCCGCCGCGCTCACCTACGTGGTGGGGGACCTGGTGGGCGGAGCGGGGCTGGGGTGAGCCTGGGGTGGCGCCGGGGGTGACGTTCGCGGGTCCGGTCCGTTGAGGACGATGGGGTACGATTCGATCTCCGCCTGGGCCAGCGTTGTCCCGTGCTGCCACCTCACCCCGTGGCCCTCGATCTGTCCGGCCACCCGCCCGGGTGGTTCCGATCTGTCGGCTGCCGACGACGCGAAAGGCTTCTCCATGCAGAGACACGTGCAGGGTTCGATGCAGGCCGCCCCGTCGCCCCAGGGCCTCTACGACGGTGCGCACGAGCACGACGCCTGCGGCGTCGCGTTCGTCGCCACCCTCACCGGTGAGGCCAGTCACACCATCGTCGCGAAGGCCATCGAGGCCCTGCGCAACCTCGAGCACCGCGGCGCCGTGGGCGCGGAGCCGGACTCCGGCGACGGTGCGGGCATCCTCTTCCAGGTCCCGGACCGGTTCTTCCGGGAAGTGACCCGCGAGGCCGGGTTCGAGCTGCCCGCTCCGCACACGTACGCCGTCGGCACCGCGTTCCTCCCGGGCACTCCCGAGGAGGTGGCGCAGGCCCGGACCCGGGTGGAGGAGATCGCCGCGGAGGAGGAGCTGACCGTCCTGGGCTGGCGCGACGTCCCCGTGGTGCCGGAGCTGCTGGGGGCGACCGCCCGCTCGGTGATGCCGACGTTCGCGCAGCTGTTCGTGTCTGCGTCGTCCGGTGAGATCGGCATGGCCCTGGAGCGCCGGGCGTACTGCCTGCGCAAGCGGGCCGAGCACGAGATCGGCGTCTACTTCCCCTCCCTGTCCGCGCGGACCATCGCCTACAAGGGGATGCTCACCACCGACCAGCTCGACACGTTCTACCCCGACCTGGTCGACGAGCGGATGGAGTCGGCGATCGGCGTCGTCCACTCGCGGTTCTCCACCAACACCTTCCCGAGCTGGCCGCTGGCCCACCCGTTCCGCTACATCGCCCACAACGGCGAGATCAACACCGTGATGGGCAACCGCAACTGGATGCGGGCCCGCGAGGCGCTGCTCGCCAGCGACCTGATCCCCGGCGAGCCGGAGCGGCTGTTCCCGATCTGCAGCACCGGTGCCAGCGACTCCGCGTCCTTCGACGAGGTGCTCGAGCTGCTGCACATGGGTGGTCGGTCGCTGCCGCACGCGGTGCTGATGATGATCCCGGAGGCCTGGGAGAACCACGCCGAGATGGACGAGCGCCGCCGGGCGTTCTACGAGTTCCACGCCTCGCTGATGGAGCCGTGGGACGGCCCCGCCTGCGTGGTCTTCACCGACGGCACCCAGGTCGGCGCGGTCCTCGACCGCAACGGCCTGCGTCCCAGCCGCTACTGGGTCACCGACGACGGGCTGGTCGTCCTCGCCTCCGAGGTGGGGGTGCTCGACATCGACCCGGCCACCGTGGTCCGCAAGGGCCGGCTGCAGCCGGGCCGGATGTTCCTGGTCGACACCGACGAGCACCGGATCATCGAGGACGAGGAGATCAAGGGCCAGCTCGCCACCGAGCACCCGTACGACGAGTGGCTCCACGCCGGGCTCATCAGGCTGGAGGAGCTCACCGACCGCGAGCACATCGTGCACACGCACGCCTCGGTGACCCGCCGCCAGCAGGTGTTCGGCTACAGCGAGGAGGAGAAGCGCATTCTCCTCACGCCGATGGCCAAGACCGGCTTTGAGCCGATCGGCTCGATGGGCACCGACACGCCCATCGCAGCCCTGTCGGACCGGCCGCGGCTGATCTTCGACTACTTCAGCCAGCTCTTCGCCCAGGTGACGAACCCGCCGCTCGACGCGATCCGCGAGGAGCTGGTGACGTCGCTGAGCGGCACCATCGGGCCCGAGGGCAACCTGCTCCAGCCGAGCCCGCACTCGTGCCGCCAGGTCGTGCTGCCCTTCCCGGTCATCGACAACGACGAGCTGGCGAAGATCCGGCACATCAACCGCGACGGGGACATGCCCGGCTTCGTCACCCACGTCTCCCGTGGGCTGTTCGACGTGGCGGGCGGCGGCGAGGCGCTGGCCGAGCGCATCGACGAGATCTGCGCCGAGGTGTCCGCGGCGATCGCGGACGGCGCACGGATCATCGTGCTCTCCGACCGGCACTCCAACGCCGAGCTGGCGCCGATCCCGTCGCTGCTGCTGACCTCCGCGGTGCACCACCACCTCGTGCGGGAGAAGACCCGGACGCAGGTCGGCCTGGTCATCGAGGCCGGAGACGTGCGCGAGGTCCACCACGTGGCGCTGCTCATCGGCTACGGCGCCGCCGCGGTGAACCCGTACCTCGCCATGGAGACGGTCGAGGACCTGGCCCGGGACGGCTACTTCGTCGACGCCGAGCCGGACCTGGCCGTGAAGAACCTGGTGAAGGCGCTCGGCAAGGGCGTCCTCAAGGTGATGAGCAAGATGGGCGTGTCGACGGTGGCCTCCTACACCGGCGCCCAGATCTTCGAGGCGGTAGGCCTGTCGGACGAGCTCGTGGAGCGCTACTTCACCGGCACCGCCAGCAAGCTGGGCGGAGTGGGCCTCGACGTGATCGCCGAGGAGGTCGCCCGGAGGCACGCGAAGGCCTACCCGGTGGACGGCCTGCCTCCGGCGCACCGGTCCCTCGAGGTGGGCGGCGAGTACCAGTGGCGCCGCGAGGGCGAGCCGCACCTCTTCGACCCGGACACCGTGTTCCGCCTGCAGCACTCCACGCGCGCCGGCCGCTACGACGTGTTCAAGCAGTACACGTCCCGCGTCGACGAGCAGTCGGAGCGACTGATGACCCTGCGCGGGCTGTTCCGCTTCCGGGACGCCGAGGCGCTGGGCCGCACCCCGGTGCCGATCGAGGAGGTCGAACCGGTCTCGGAGATCGTCAAGCGCTTCTCGACCGGCGCCATGTCCTACGGCTCGATCAGCCAGGAGGCGCACGAGACCCTGGCCATCGCGATGAACCGGCTCGGCGGCAAGTCGAACACCGGTGAGGGTGGCGAGGACCCTGAGCGGCTGTACGACCCCGAGCGGCGCAGTGCGATCAAGCAGGTCGCCTCGGGCCGCTTCGGTGTCACCTCGGAGTACCTCACCAACGCCGACGACATCCAGATCAAGATGGCGCAGGGCGCGAAGCCCGGCGAGGGTGGCCAGCTGCCCGGCCACAAGGTCTACCCGTGGGTGGCCAAGACCCGGCACAGCACGCCCGGCGTGGGGCTCATCTCGCCTCCGCCGCACCACGACATCTACTCGATCGAGGACCTGGCGCAGCTGATCCACGACCTCAAGAACGCCAACCCGTCGGCGCGGGTGCACGTCAAGCTGGTCGCCGAGGTCGGTGTCGGGACGGTCGCCGCGGGGGTCTCCAAGGCCCACGCCGACGTGGTGCTCATCTCCGGCCACGACGGCGGCACCGGCGCCTCGCCGCTGACGTCGCTGAAGCACGCCGGCGGACCGTGGGAGCTGGGTCTCGCGGAGACGCAGCAGACGCTGCTGCTCAACAACCTGCGCGACCGGATCGTCGTGCAGACCGACGGCCAGCTGAAGACCGGCCGGGACGTCGTGGTCGCCGCCCTGCTGGGCGCGGAGGAGTTCGGCTTCGCGACCGCTCCGCTGGTGGTGTCCGGCTGCATCATGATGCGGGTCTGCCACCTCGACACCTGTCCGGTGGGCGTGGCGACGCAGAACCCGGTGCTGCGCCAGCGCTTCACCGGCAAGCCGGAGTTCGTCGTGAACTTCTTCGAGTACATCGCCGAAGAGGTCCGCGAGCTCCTGGCCGAGCTCGGGTTCCGCACCCTCGACGAGGCGATCGGCCACGTCGAGGCCCTCGACACCGCCCGCGCCGTCGACCACTGGAAGGCAGCTGGGCTCGACCTCTCGCCGATCCTGCACCTCCCGGAGCTGGCCGAGGGGGCCGTGCGCCGCAACACCGCCGTACAGGACCACGCGCTGGACAAGGCGCTCGACAACGAGCTCGTCGCGCTGTGCGAGGACGCGCTGCAGAACGGCGAACCGGTGCGCGCCCAGCTCGAGGTGCGCAACGTCAACCGCACCGTCGGCACGATCCTCGGCCACGAGGTGACCAAGCGGTACGGCGGCGACGGACTGCCCGACGGCACCATCGACATCACCTTCACCGGCTCCGCTGGCCAGTCGTTCGGCGCCTTCCTGCCCGCCGGGATCACCCTGCGGCTCGAGGGCGACGCCAACGACTACGTCGGCAAGGGCCTCTCCGGTGGGCGGATCGTCGTGCGACCGGACCAGGCGGCCACGTTCGAGGCCTCCCGACAGATCATCGCCGGCAACGTCATCGGCTACGGCGCGACGTCGGGCGAGATCTTCCTGCGCGGCCAGGTGGGCGAGCGGTTCTGCGTGCGGAACTCCGGCGCGGCCGCGGTCGTCGAGGGCGTGGGAGACCACGGCTGCGAGTACATGACCGGTGGGCGCGTCGTCGTCCTGGGTCCCACGGGCCGCAACTTCGCTGCCGGCATGTCCGGCGGCTACGCGTTCGTGCTCGACCTCGACGAGCGTCGGGTGAACCCCGAGCTCGTCGAGCTGGGCAAGGTCGAGGGGGAGGCGGCCGACGAGCTGGAGCGGCTGGTGCGCCGCCACCTCGAGGAGACGGGGTCGACGGTTGCCGCCGACCTGCTCGCCGACTGGCCTGCCGCGCTGGCCCGGTTCACCGAGGTGATGCCGAGCGACTACAAGCGTGTCCTCGAGGCGCGTGCCGAGGCCCTGGAAGAAGGACTGAACGAGGACGAGGCTGCGGCCCGGATCATGGAGGTCCTCCATGGGTGAGCGCAGCGAGAACATGGAAGGAGCGGCGCAGAATGGCTGACCCGCGTGGGTTCCTGAAGAACGGCCGTCAGGTCGCCGACCGTCGCCCGGTCGATGAGCGCGTGCACGACTGGAACGAGGTCTACCCCGAGAACGCCGGGCGGGCGCTGCTGCCGATCATCGGCACCCAGGCCGGCCGCTGCATGGACTGCGGCATCCCGTTCTGCCACCAGGGCTGCCCGCTGGGCAACCTCATCCCCGAGTGGAACGACCTGGTCTGGCGCGACGACTGGGAGGAGGCCGTCGAGCGGCTGCATGCGACGAACAACTTCCCGGAGTTCACCGGTCGGCTGTGCCCGGCGCCCTGCGAGACCAGCTGCGTGCTGGGGATCAACCAGGACCCGGTGACGATCAAGAACGTCGAGGTTGCCATCGCCGAGCGCGGCTGGGACGACGGGCTCGTCCACCCGCAGCCGCCGGAGTGGCTCACCGGACGGCGCGTCGCCGTCGTCGGGTCCGGCCCCGCCGGACTCGCTGCCGCCCAGCAGCTGACCCGGGCCGGGCACACGGTCGCGGTCTACGAGCGGTCCGACAAGCCCGGGGGGCTGCTGCGCTATGGCATCCCCGAGTTCAAGATGGAGAAGAAGTACCTCGACCGCCGGCTGCGGCAGATGGAGCGCGAGGGCACCATCTTCCGCAACGGCGTGGACGTCGGCCATGCACTCACCGGGTCTGAGCTGCGGGACCGGTTCGACGCGGTGGTGCTCGCCGTCGGGTCGACGCTCGCCGCGTGACCTGCCGGTGCCCGGCCGCGAGCTCGACGGGATCCACCAGGCGATGGAGTTCCTCCCGCAGGCCAACCGCGTCGCCCGGGGTGACACCGTCGAGGGACAGATCACCGCGCAGGGCAAGCACGTGGTGATCATCGGTGGCGGCGACACCGGGGCGGACTGCCTCGGCACCGCCACCCGGCAGGGCGCCGAGTCGGTCACGCAGCTCGAGATCATGGCGCGCCCGGGGGAGGAGCGTCCGGAGAACCAGCCGTGGCCGACGTACCCGATGACGTTCCGGGTCTCCTCGGCCCACGAGGAGAACGGCGAGCGCGTCTACTCGGCCTCCACGAAGGCCTTCCTGGACGACGGCGAGGGCAAGGTCCGGGCCCTGCACCTGGTCGAGGTCGACGCCTCCTTCAAGGAGATCGAGGGCACCGACTGGGAGATCCCGGCCGAGCTCGTCCTCTTCGCGATGGGCTTCGTGGGCCCGGAGAAGCGAGGGACTGCTCGAGCAGCTCGGTGTCGAGCTCGACGGGCGCGGCAACGTGGTGCGTGACGAGCACTACCAGACCACGGTGCCGGGGGTCTTCGTCGCCGGGGACGCGGGTCGTGGGCAGTCGCTCATCGTCTGGGCGATCTCCGAGGGCCGTGCTGCTGCCGCCTGTGTGGACCGCTCGCTGACCGGCGGGACGACGCTGCCGGAGCCGATCCCGCCCACGGAGCGCCCGCTCACGGTCTGACGGCTCCTCTCCAGCCGACCCGGCATATTGGAACGATCCAGACATTGCGAGTAGGGTCGGCGGGTGCGGAGAGCCAAGATCGTGTGCACCCTCGGCCCGGCCACCTCGACGCCGGAGTCCGTCCTGGCACTCGTCGAGGCGGGCATGGACGTCGCCCGGCTGAACCTGAGCCACGGTGACTACGCCGACCACGAGAAGGTCTACCGGATGGTGCGGGAGGCTTCCGACGCCACCGGACGCGGCGTGGGGGTCCTCGTGGACCTCCAGGGACCCAAGATCCGGCTGGGCCGACTGGCGTCCGGCCCGGTGGAGCTCGTGACCGGGCAGCGGTTCACGATCACCACCCGGGAGGTGCCGGGCGACGGCACGCTGGCCGGTACGACGTACGCCGGACTGCCCGGCGACGTGGCACCCGGCGACCGTGTCCTCATCGACGACGGGCGGGTCGGGCTCGAGGTGTTGTCCGTCGAGGGGGCCACTGACGTGCACACCCGGGTCGTCGCGGGCGGCAGGATCAGCAACCACAAGGGCATCAACCTCCCCGGCGTCGCGGTGTCGGTGCCCGCGATGACCGAGAAGGACAAGAAGGACCTGCGCTGGGCGCTGCGCCAGACCGTCGACATGGTGGCGCTGTCGTTCGTGCGGTCCGCGTCGGACGTCGAGGACGTCCACAGCATCATGGACGAGATCGGCGTGCGGCTGCCTGTCATCGCCAAGGTGGAGAAGCCGCAGGCCATCGACAACATCGGCGAGATCGTCGAGACGTTCGACGCCGTGATGGTGGCCCGCGGCGACCTCGGGGTGGAGTGCCGGCTCGAGGACGTCCCCTTCCTCCAGAAGCAGGTCATCGAGACCGCCCGTCGGCGTGCCAAGCCGGTCATCGTCGCCACCCAGATGCTGGAGTCGATGATCACCGCCCCGCAAGCCCACCCGGGCCGAGGCCTCCGACGTCGCCAACGCCGTCCTCGACGGCGCCGACGCGGTGATGCTGTCCGGGCGAGACCAGCGTCGGGGAGTACCCCGTCGAGACCGTCGCCACGATGGCGCGGATCATCGAGTCCACCGAGGACCACGGACTCGCCCTGATGGCCGAGATCGACTGGCAGCCGCGGACCCGGGGCGGGGTGATCGCCAAGGCGGCCGCCGAGGTCGCCGAGCGGGTGGGCGCCCGCTACCTGGTCGCGTTCACGCAGTCCGGCGACTCCGCCAGGCGGCTGACCCGCTACCGCAGCCACATCCCGATCCTCGCGTTCACCCCGGTGCCGCTGGTCCGCTCCCAGCTGTCCCTCTCCTGGGGTGTCGAGACGTTCATCGGCGAACCGGTCGACCACACCGACGAGATGGTCCGCCAGGTCGACGAGGCGCTGCTGCGCATCGGACGCGTGCACGAGGGGGACCTCGTGGTGATCATCGCGGGCAGCCCTCCCGGCATCCCCGGCTCCACCAACGCGCTGCGCATCCACCGGATGGGCGACGCGATCAACGAGGTGGCCCCGGCGTACCGGCGCACCGATCCCTGACCCGTCGAGGTGTCGGCGCGACGCCGCCGGGGGACGGTGATGCGGTGGCGATCGACACCGGCAGCGACACCGACTGGACGCGACACCCGCAGGGAGGAGTCGGGCGTCGAGCACCCGTGGCGAGCCCTCTGGGTCACGCTGCTGGTCGGCTACATGGCCCTGCTCGACGTCACGATCGTCAATGTCGCGGTGCCATCCATCGAGGAGGGGCTCGGTGCGTCGCCCCAGGCCGTCCAGTGGGTGATCTCCGGGTACGCGCTGACTTTCGGGCTGACGCTGGTCGCCGGCGGTCGGCTCGGTGACGTGGTCGGCCGGCGACGGATGTTCCTCTTCGGACTGGTCGCGTTCGTCGTCACCAGCGCCGCAGCCGGGGCCGCGTGGAACAGCGCGGCGATCGTGGCAGCCCGGCTGCTCCAGGGCGCCGCCGCGGGGCTGCTCACCCCGCAGAACACCGGCCTCATCCAGCAGTTGTTCACCGGTGAGGACCGCGGGCGCGCCTTCGGCTTCTTCGGTGCGACGGTGGGGATCTCCGCCGCCTCCGGTCCGCTGCTCGGCGGCCTGCTCATCAACGCCTTCGGCACCGAGGACGGGTGGCGGTGGGTGTTCTACGTCAACGTGCCGGTGGGACTGGTCGCCATGCTGCTCGCGGTGCGCCTCCTCCCCGGGCGCTCCGGTCGCGGTGGCCACGTGTGGCGTCAGGTGGACGTGCCGGGCGCACTGCTCCTCGGGGCGGCGGTGCTGTGTCTGCTCCTGCCGGTGGTCGAGGCCGAGTCCGATCCCGGCACCCCGTTGTGGGCCACGCTGCTCCTGGCGCCGGTGTTCCTCGTCCTCTTCGTGCGGCACGAGCGGCACGTCGTACGCCGGGGTGGGGCGCCACTGCTCGACGTCCGCCTCTTCACCGAGACTGCGGGGTTCTCCCGGGGCATCGCCATCGGCACGGTCTACTTCACCGGCTTCGCGGGCACCTGGCTGGTCCTCGCCCTGCTGTTCCAGCAGCAGCTGGGCTACTCGGCCCTGCAGTCGGGACTGGCCGTGATGCCGTTCGCGCTGGCGTCCGCGGCGTCCGCCGTGGTCGCCGGCCGGCTCGTCAGCAGTCGGGGGCGCCGGGTCACCGTCGTGGGGCTGTCCCTCGTGGTGCTCGGCTTCGCCGGGGTCGGGACGGCCGTCGCCTGGCGGCAGCCCCACGACGTCGCGCTCGTGGACGGCGCTCCCGCTGCTGGTGGCCGGGCTGGGGAGCGGTGCCACCATCTCGCCCAACGTCACGCTGACTCTCGACCGGGTGCCGACCAGGATGGCCGGCGCCGCCGGCGGTGCGCTGCAGACCGGGCAGCGCATCGGCAGCGCCCTGGGAGCTGCGCTCCTCGCAGCGACCTACCGCGTCGTGCTCGAGCACCAGGGGGTCGGGACCGCGATCGCGGTGACCTTCGGCGTCTCGGCCACTGCCGCGTCGGTCGCGCTGGTGCTCGCGGTCCGCGAGCACCGGCGGCGTCCTAGAGCACACCCAGCACTTGGGCCCGACGAGCTCGTCGGGGCGTGCACCGCCTCCCGACGCGACACGGAGACGGTCTTCCACGACGACCGGCGCCACGGGGATGGACAGGGTGTCCAAGCGTCGGTGCAGATTTGTTGGATCGTCGGTGGAGTGGTTCACGAACTGCCACCGGTCGTAGTCGTAGCGCTTGGTCTTCCCGGCCACCGTCCGGGTGGCCCGGTTGGCCACCCGGCAGCCCTCGGAGCGGAACAGGCCTCGCAGCAGGTCCGCGGGATGGCCGTCGACAATTCCCAGTAGGCGCAGACAACGACACAGCCGGGCGCGGTCACGTGGTTGACCGGGCCTCGACCACGGACCGCCTTCATGAGCTCTGTGTCGTCACGAACGATGCCGGGATAGTGCTCGTCGCACGAGACACGCAATGAGTAGGTCCTGCCCAGCGCGGAGATGCATCCGTCACCGAGGTGGAAGCCCAGTAGCGACGCGTATGCCGCCGGCTGGCGCTGTGCCGCGGTCGTGGGACACGCCGACTCGACGGCGGGCACCGGTCCTCGGTCTCGTCACCCTCGCGGATCGCGGATCGGCTGACAGCGAGCTCGCGGGACACGGAGCTGAGTGACCGGCCTTGGCCCAGGAGAGCGAGAGCGTTCTCCCGCACTTGTCGAGGATGCACGAGGGCAGTTTGGCGCTTTCCACCGACAGCCACGGCCACCCGCCAAGAGTGCTGGCTGAGGCGTTGACAAGGTGCCCCGGGTGGGATTCGAACCCACACTGTATCGAGTTTGAGTCGATCTTCTCTGCCGTTGGAATACCGGGGCGAGCGTCCGGTGACCCGACGCTCGGACACGGTAGCCGATCGCCAGGGGGCTGGACCGGATGAGGCCGGGGAACCGCTCGGTCGGGTAGTCTGACCCGCGGTCCGGTCGACGGGTCGACCGGGTGCGGGACGAAGGGCAGAGAGTGAACGTGTGGGACATCGTGTCCGGCGGGCGACAGGCGGTCGCCCGGCTTGCTGACTGGTTGGGCGACCAGGAGCGGGCGCTCGACAACGCACGGCGGGCGAGCACCGAGGTGTCCCGGCGCCGGGTGGAGCGCGACGAGGTGACGATCTACCTCGACGGCCTCCACGCCGGTCCGAGCGCTCCGGCGGCGGGTGCAGATGAGGCGGAGAGCGCGGAGGGCGCGGAGGGATGGCCGGGCACCTCGGCGCAAGCGGCTGACTGACCGCTGACTACCCTGCACCTGTGAGCCTGCCGCCTAGCGAACGTCGCATCCCTGCCCGTCGTGTCGTCATCGGCGAGGACGAGGCGCTCATCCGGATGGACCTCGCGGAGATGCTCGGCGAGGAGGGGTACGACGTCGTCGGGCAGGCCGCCGACGGCGAGGCTGCCGTCGCACTGGCCGAGCAGCACCGGCCCGACCTGGTCGTCCTCGACGTGAAGATGCCGCGGCTGGACGGGATCGCCGCGGCCCAGCGCATCGCCGAGCAGCGCATCGCGCCGGTCGTCATCCTCACCGCCTTCAGTCAGCGCGAGCTGGTCGAGCGGGCGCGTGACGCCGGCGCGATGGCGTACCTGGTCAAGCCGTTCACCAAGAACGACCTGGTGCCGGCCGTCGAGATGGCGATGAGCCGGTTCGCCGAGCTGCAGAGCGCTCGAGGCCGAGGTCCTGGACCTCACCGACCGGCTCGAGACCCGCAAGCTCGTCGACCGGGCCAAGGGCGTGCTGCAGGAGCAGCTCTCGCTGAGCGAGCCCGACGCCTTCCGCTGGATCCAGAAGACCGCGATGGACCTCCGCCTCTCCATGCGGCAGGTCGCCGAGGGCGTGATCGCCCACGGTCCCGGGGTCGCCGGCGACAAAGGGCACCGGACTGACTCGTCGCTGACGGTCGAGGTCACAAATCCGCAACACGCTCCGATCCGGGACCTTGGATCGGCACCGGGCGCCTCGGCCGGTGCTACGTTCCGCCAATCGGAGCCGCCCGCCGGAGGCCGGTGGCTGAGGAAGCAAACCCCCAATCCACGGAGGATCCATGATCCGCAACACCCGGAGCTGGCGCGTCGCTGCCGCAGTCGTCCGCGGCCGGCCTCACGCTGGCCGCGTGCGGCACCACCGACACACAACGACAACAACGCGGCGGCGGCGCGGGACGGAGCTGCCAGCACTACAAGATCGCCTTCCTCGGCGCCACGACCGGTGACTACGGTGCGCTCGGCCAGAACATGGTCGGCGGCATCAAGCTGGCTCTGGACGAGTACAACAAGGACCCCCGACTGCCAGGTCGACGTGCAGGTCTTCGACTCCCAGGGCAACCCGGAGAAGGCCACGCCGCTGGCGACCCAGATCGTCGGCGACGAGCTCGATCGTCGGACTCGTCGGCCCTGGCTTCTCGGGTGAGTCGCTGGCCACCGGCAAGACCTTCGCAGAGGCCAGTCTTCCGGTCATCTCGCCCTCGGCCACCAACGTGACCATCACCCAGCAGGGCTGGTCGAACTGGCACCGCGTCATCGGCAACGACGAGGCGCAGGGCCAGAGCGACGCGAAGTACATGACCGACACGGCCGGCGCGTCGAAGATCTTCGTCGCCGACGACGGCTCGGACTACGGCAAGGGTCTCGCGGACTTCGTGCGCAAGTCGCTCGGCAACAGCTCGTGGCCAGCGACACCGTCTCGACCGGCCAGACCGACTTCTCGGCGACGGTCACCAAGGTCAAGTCCTCGAAGGCGGACGCCTTCTTCTACGGCGGCTACTACGCCGAGGCCGGGCTGCTGGTCAAGCAGCTGCGTCAGGCGGGCTTCAAGGGCCTGTTCATGTCGGGCGACGGGTCGGAGGACCCGGCGTTCGTCCAGGCCGCCGGCGCCCAGGCCGCCGAGGGCTCGATCCTCTCGGCCCCGGCCGGTCCCGCGCCCGCGGACTTCAACGACAAGTACAAGGCCGTCAACGGCAGCGACTCGGGTCTGTACTCCACCCAGGCGTACGACGCCGCGAACATCTTCCTGGCCGGCATCGACGCCGGCAAGACCAGCCACGAGGACCTGAACAGCTTCATCGGCAGCTACTCCGGCGACGGCGTCAGCGGCGCGATCTCGTTCGACGACAAGGGCGACATCCAGCAGTCGGTCATCTACGCCTACGAGGTCAAGAACGGCAAGCTCGACACGGAGAACCCCACGCCGATCCAGTGATCGACAGACGGATCTGACATCTCGGAGCGGCTGCAGGCACCTGCCTGCAGCCGCTCCGCCGGGCTCGGAAGGGCAGCCCTTGAACTTCGACCTGCTGTTCAACAACTTCGCCGCCTACACCATCACCGGCCTCACGCTCGGAGCGGTGTACGCGCTGGTCGCTCTCGGCTACACGATGGTGTACGGCGTCCTGCAGCTCATCAACTTCGCCCACTCCGAGGTCTTCATGTACGGGACCTTCGCGGTGGCCTGGGTGGTCGTGTTCTTCCACGGGACGTCGTCGATGAGCAGAGCCTCGGCGCTCGCTCGGCCTGCTGGCCTCGCGCTCGTGGCTGCCATGATCATCTCGGCGCTGATCGCGCTGCTGCTCGAACGCGTCGCCTACCGGCCGCTGATCAACCGCGGCGCACCGAAGCTGATCGTGCTTGATCTCCGCCATCGGCGCCTCGTTCAGCCTCGCCGAGATCATGGGCCTGCGGACCGCATCGTGCGCTGGTTCGGGCTGGAGACAACCTCACCGACTACGTCACCAGGCGCGCAACGTCTACTCGAGCCCGGTCACGATCGACCCGAAGGCGCTGTTCAACATCGGCGGGTACTGCGTCACCGACGTCGACGTGCTCATATTCGGCTCGGCGCTGGTGATGATGTTCGCGCTCGACCAGTTCGTCCGTCGCTCGCGGATCGGCCGCGGCATTCGCGCGGTGGCCCAGGACCCCGAGTCCGCGGCGCTCATGGGCGTGAACTCCACCCGGGTGCATCCAGGTGACGTTCCTGCTCGGCGGGCTCATGGCCGGCGCAGCCGCGACGCTCTACATGATCCGGATCGGGTCGACCCGCCAGAACGCCGGCTTCATCTTCGGTGTCAAGGCCTTCACCGCGGCCGTCATGGGCGGTATCGGCAACCTCCGGGTGCGCCCGCTCGGCGGCCTCGTCCTCGGGGTCTTCGAGAACTGGGGCTCGGCGGTGTTCGGCAGCCAGTGGAAGGATGTCGTTGCGTTCGTCCTGCTGGTCCTGATCCTGCTGGTGCGGCCCCAGGGCCTGCTCGGCGAGGCGCTCGGAAAGGCACGCGCATGAGCTCCACCGACAATCCCGAGCAGCAGCGCTACGGATCCTACGCTGGCTCGTCCGGCAGGTCCCGCAAGCCCGTGCGGGTCGCGCTGGTCACCCTGGGCATCCTGGCCGCCTACGCGCTGCCCCTGATCCGGCCGCCCTTCCTCACCACCACCAACGTCGACTTCGGTGGCGTGATGGTCACCGCGGTGTCCTACGCCCTGGTGGCGGTCGGGCTCAACATCGTGATCGGCTACGCCGGACTCCTGGACCTGGGCTACGTCGGCTTCTACGCCGCCGGCGCCTACGCCACGGGTGTGCTCACCTCGGAGCACTGGCACTGGCCCTTCTTCCTGGCCCTCCCGCTGGCGATCGCGGTCACCATGGTGACCGGCGTGATCCTCGGCGCGCCGACCCTGCGGGTGCGCGGAGACTACCTGGCCATCGTCACCCTGGGCTTCGGCGAGATCATCCGCATCACTGTGCTCAACACCGAGTGGCTCGGCGCATCCGCCGGCATCAAGGACATCCCGGCGCCGCCGAGCATCGGGCCGAACCCGGTGGGGGCGACCGACGACGGTCTATTCCAGATCCCCCACCTCGCCTGGGACGGGCTGGTGCCGCTCGTCGACCTGCACCACAAGACCGCCTTCCTGACCTTCGGTGTCCTCGACGCCATCCCGTACTACTGGCTGATCCTGACGGCCTTGCTGGTCGTCCTGGTCGCCGACGCCCTGGTGAAGAACAGCCGGGTCGGCCGTGCCTGGGAGGCCACCCGCGAGGACGAGGACGCCGCCGAGCTGATGGGCGTGCCGACCTTCCGCTACAAGCTGCTGGCCTTCGCCCTGGGCGCGGCCATCGGCGGCCTGGCCGGGTCCATGCTGGCCGCCGGTCAGGGTGGCTACATCAACCCCAACAACTTCCCGCTGCTGCTGTCGATGCTGTTCGTCGCCGCGGTCATCATCGGCGGCGTCCGGCAACCGCTGGGGGGCCATCCTGGGCGGGTTCCTGGTGGCGTACCTGCCGGAGCGGTTCCGCGCGCTGAGCGACTGGCGGTTGCTCATCTTCGGGCTGGCGCTCATGGCGATCGTGACGTTCCGGCCGCAGGGCATCCTGCCGCCGCGCCGGGCCCGCAAGGCGCAGGAAGTCGCGGACGCCGACAATCGAGGCCCTGGAGGAGGGTGAGTCCGACCCATGCCTGACACCACCGGCGCCGCCAAGGCGCTGCTCGAGGTCGACCGCGTGACGATCCGGTTCGGGGGTGTGACCGCGCTCGACACGGTCGACTTCCGGATCAACGAGGGCGAGATCCTCGGGCTCATCGGCCCGAACGGTGCCGGGAAGACCACCTGCTTCAACGTGATGACCGGCGTCTACCAGCCGACCGCGGGCGCGATCCGGTTCGACGGGACGGACGCTGCGGAACATGAAGCGGCACCGGATCACGAAGCTCGGCATGGCGCGCACGTTCCAGAACATCCGCCTGTTCGGGTCGATGACGGCACTCGAGAACGTCATGGTCGGAGCCGACGCGAACAGCAAGGTGGGGCTCCTGAACGCGCTGTTCCGCACCCCGCTGCACCGGCACACCGAGGCGGAGTCCGAGGAGCTGGCGCGGGAGCTGCTGGAGTTCGTCGGTGTCTCGGCACGCGCGGACGAGCTGGCGCAGAACCTCTCGTACGGCGACCAGCGCCGCCTCGAGATCGCCCGGGCGATGGCGACCCGGCCGAAGCTGCTCTGCCTCGACGAGCCCGCCGCAGGTTTCAACCCGGCCGAGAAGCAGCGGCTCATGGAGCTGATCCGCACGGTGCGGGACCAGGGCATCACGGTGCTGCTCATCGAGCACGACATGCGGCTGGTGATGGGCGTCACCGACCGCATCGTGGTGCTGGAGTTCGGCCGGAAGATCGCCGAGGGCACCCCGGCGGAGATCCGCGACGACCCCGCGGTCATCGCGGCCTACCTGGGGGTCGACGAAGATGCTTCTTGAGGTCGAGGGGCTGTACGTCAACTACGGCCACATCGAGGCGATCCGCGACATCTCCTTCTCGGTCGCCGAGGGGACGGTGGTGACCCTGATCGGCGCCAACGGCGCCGGCAAGTCGACGACGTTGAAGACCCTCTCGGGCTCCGCAAGGTCCGCGCGGGCAAGGTGACCTTCGACGGCCAGGACATCACGAACCTGGCGCCGGAGAAGCGGGTCGCGCTCGGCATCAGCCAGTCCCCGGAGGGGCGCGGCATCTTCCCGGGCATGACGGTCCGCGAGAACCTCGACATGGGTGCCTTCATCCGCAAGGACCGCAAGAGTGCGGCGTTCCGCGAGGACGTGGACAGGGTGTACACCCTCTTCCCGCGGCTGCAGGAGCGACGCAGCCAGGTCGCCGGCACCCTCTCCGGTGGCGAGCAGCAGATGCTTGCGATCGGGCGGGCGCTGATGGCGAGGCCCGCGGCTGCTGCTCCTCGACGAGCCGTCCATGGGGCTGGCTCCGAAGCTCATCCAGCAGATCTTCTCGATCATCAGCGAGATCAACGAGCAGGGGACGACCGTGCTGCTCGTCGAGCAGAACGCCGCCCAGGCGCTCAAGCGGGCCGACACCGCACACATCCTCGAGACCGGCGAGATCGTCCGGTCCGGCACCGGCGAGGAGCTCGCCGGCGACGACTCCGTGAAGGCGGCCTACCTCGGCGGCGACGTCTGACCGGAGGCTCGCTCGGGTGGCGGGCGACGGGCCTCAGCGCAGGACGATCACCAGCTCGGTCAGCAGCGGCGCGACGACCAGCGCGGGCAGCAGATCCCCGACGGGAAGGGCGCGCAGCCGCAGCAGACCGACCGCGACGCCGACCAGCAGCAGCGCCCCGGTGGCCCGAGAGCGCCGCGACGTGCGCGTCGGGCAGCACGTCGCCGAGAGCACGCCCGACGACCGTGAGCGACCCCTGGACGGCGAGCACGGCGACGACACTTGCGGCCACACCCCAGCCGAACGAGGCGGCGAAGGCGATGGAGGCGAAGCCGTCCAGGGCGGCCTTGAGGTAGAGCTGGTCCGCGCCGCGGCCCAGGCCGTCGCTGAGCGACCCGAGCACGGTCAGCGGCCCCACGCAGAACAGCAGCGAGCTGGCCACGAAGCCCTCGACGAAGCGTTCCCGGTCCCGGCGGTCGCCGCCACCGCGGAGCAGCCGGCCGCGCAGCCACGCGCCGAACCGCTCCAGCCCCGCTTCGATCCCCAGCAGGGAGCCGACACGCCACCGATCACCAGGGAGCCGAGGACGATGAGGATCGGCGCGCTGGAGCCGACCGCGTCGACCAGCGCAGGGTCGCGCACCGCGGCGGCGGTGGCGCTGCGATGAGCAGGGTGACCAGGCCGAGAGCGTCGGTGACGACGTCCCGGGTGCGCTGCGGGAGCCGGTGCCCCACCAGCACGCCGAGAGTCGCCCCGACCAGCACGGTCGTGACGTTGACGAGCGTCCCGATGCCGGGGAACAATCCGACCTCCTGAGGTGATGGGTGAGCACCAGCAGGTAATCTCATCACGGCCGGCTTCACGGGCGCGCGCGGGCGCGCTGCCGGTCGGGGGGTCCGCGCAGGGCCATGTGGGGTTCGTGTAGCACTGGGTAGAGGACCGGGGTTGCGACCATGCCTGTGCACGTTCGGGACGCGACCGTGGACGACGCCGCCGCGGTGTCGGCCCTGTGGGCCGACCTGCGCCGCCCGGCGCCGACGTGGCCCACGGTGACGCCCGACACCCTCGTCGCCACGGCGGTGCTGCAGGCACGAGGACGACGACCAGGGCCGGATCCTCGTCGCGGAGCTGGACGGCGTGGTCGTCGGCTGCGCCTACCTCCGCTCGCGCTGGTGTCGCCGCTGGACGAGACGCGAGGTGGTCCATCTCAGCCACGTGCAGGTGAGCCCGGCCTGCGGCCGCCAGGGCGTGGGGTCGGCGCTGGTCGAGGCCGCGTGTCGACCTGGGCCGAGCGGCGGGGTCGGCTTCGGTCCTGACGTCGGCGCCCGCGCGCGGACCGCGGCCCGAACCGGTTCCTGGCCCGCCTCGGGATGGCGCAGGTCGGCGTGCTCCGCGGCGGCTCCGTCGCGGCGCTGCGGGGCCGCCTGCCGCACGTCCCGGCTGCGGCGGCGCGCCAGAACGGCCGCGCCGGGCGCAACGTCGGGCAGGTCGTCGCGGCCCGCCGCTCCCAGCGGCGGGCCCGCAGCGGGCAGGTCATGCCGCTGATCGGCGCCCGCTCGGCGCCGCCGCCACCAGCGTCGCAGCGTCGCCCGACTACCGCCGCTGCCCTCCGCCTCCGTCCCGGCCGCCGAGGCTGCTGCTGCTCGACGGCCACTCGCTCGCCTACCGCGCGTTCTTCGCGCTTGCCGGTGGAGAACTTCTCCACCACCACGGGCCAGTCCACGAACGCCGTCTACGGCTTCACCTCGATGCTGATCAACGTGCTGCGGGACGAGGCGCCGACGCACGTCGCGGTCGCCTTCGACGTGTCGCGCCAGACGTTCCGCTCCGAGGAGTACGTCGAGTACAAGGCCAACCGGTCCAAGAGCCCGCAGGAGTTCTCCGGCCAGGTGTCCCTGATCAAGGAGGTCCTCGACGCGCTGCGGATCCCCTACCTGGAGAAGCCCGGCTTCGAGGCCGACGACGTCATCGGGACGCTGGCCACCCAGGCCGATGGCCGACGGACTTCGAGGTGCTGATCTGCACCGGCGACCGGGACTCCTTCCAGCTCGTCAACGACCGGACGACGGTGATCTACCCGATGCGTGGCGTCTCGGAGATGAAGCGGATGACGCCCGCAGGCGGTCGAGGAGCGCTACGGCATCCCGCCGCACCAGTACCCCGAGCTCGCGGCGATCGTGGGGGAGACCTCGGACAACCTGCCGGGTGTGCCCGGGGTGGGTCCGGGCTTCGCGGCCCGCTGGATCAAGCAGTACGGCGACCTCGACGGCGTCATCGCCAACGCCGACAAGATCACCGGCAAGAAGGGCGAGGCGTTCCGCGAGCACCTCGGTGACGTGCTGCGCAACCGGCAGCTCAACGCGCTGGTGTGCGACCTCGAGCTGCCGCTGAAGCCGCCGGACCTCGTCGCTGCGGCCGTGGGACCGCCAGGAGGTGCACAAGGTCTTCGACAGCCTGGAGTTCCGGGTGCTGCGAGACCGGTCTCTTCTCCACGCTGGAGTCGGAGGAGGTCGTCGACGCCGACGGGTTCGACCTGGAGATGACCCGGCTGCAGCCGGGCGCGGTCGCCGCCTGGCTCGCGGAGCGCACCCGCCCGGGCGTCTGGGCCGGTGTGCAGCTCGAGGGCAGCTGGCGGGCCGGCACCGGGGACGTGCACGCGGTGGCCGTGGCCACCGAGGACGGGGCGGCCTGGCTGGATGCGGCGGAGCTCACGCCGGAGGACGACGCCGCGCTCGCGGCGTGGCTGGCCGACGCCGAGCCGGCCCAAGGTCCTGCACGACGCCAAGGGCCCGATGCTCGCGCTGGCCGCCCGCGGCTGGCCGCTGCGCGGTCTGGTTCGCGACACCGCCCTGTCGGCGTACCTCGCCCGACCCGACCAGCGGTCCTACGACCTCGCCGACCTCACGCTGCGCTACCTGAAGCGCGAGCTGAAGGCCGGGGTCGCGGAGGACGACGGGCAGCTCAGCTTCGACTCGGTGGGTGACACGACCGCCGGTGAGACCGCGATGCTGCAGGCCCGGGCGGTCCTGGACCTCGCTGCTGGCCCTCGACGACGAGCTGGCCGACCGCGGCGGCACGGCGCTGCTGACCGACGTCGAGCTGCCGCTGGTGCTGGTGCTGGCCGAGATGGAGCAGACCGGCATCGCCGTCGACGTCGAGCGGCTCGAGGCGCTCGAGGGCGAGTTCGCGACCGCGCGTGCGCGACGCCGCCCAGGAGGCCTACGCCGTCATCGGCCAGGAGATCAACCTCGGCTCGCCGAAGCAGCTGCAGGTGGTGCTCTTCGACGAGCTCGGCATGCCGAAGACCAAGCGCACGAAGACCGGCTACACGACCGACGCCGACGCGCTGCAGTCGCTGTACGAGAAGACCGAGCACCCGTTCCTGCAGCACCTGCTGCGCCACCGCGACGTCTCCCGGCTGCGCCAGACCGTCGAGGGGCTGCTCAAGACGGTGATGCCCGACGGCCGGATCCACACCACGTTCAACCAGCTGATCGCTGCGACCGGCCGGCTGTCGAGCACCGACCCGAACCTGCAGAACATCCCGGTCCGCACCGAGGAGGGTCGGCGGATCCGCGAGGCGTTCGTGGTGGGCCCCGGGTACGACACGCTGCTCACCGCCGACTACAGCCAGATCGAGATGCGGATCATGGCCCACATGTCCGAGGACGCCGGGCTGATCGAGGCGTTCCGCTCCGGCATGGACTTCCACTCCGTCACGGCCGCCCGGGTCTTCGACGTCGACCCGTCGGAGGTGACCGGCGAGATGCGGGCGAAGATCAAGGCGATGAACTACGGCCTCGCCTACGGGCTGTCGGCCTACGGCCTGTCGATGCAGCTGAGGATCGACGCCTCCGAGGCGCGCGGACTGATGGAGGAGTACTTCCAGACCTTCGGCGGGGTGCGTGACTACCTCGCCGGCATCGTCGACGAGGCCCGCAAGAGTGGCTTCACCGAGACGATCCTCGGACGTCGCCGCTACCTGCCCGACCTGACCAGCGACAACCGGCAACGCCGCGAGATGGCCGAGCGGATGGCGCTCAACGCGCCCATCCAGGGCTCGGCCGCGGACATCATCAAGGTCGCGATGCTGCGGGTCGACAGGGCAGTCAAGGACGCCGGGATGGGGTCCCGCATGCTCCTCCAGGTCCACGACGAGCTGGTCTTCGAGGTGGCGCCGGGGGAGTGCGGCGACCTCGAGAGCCTGGTCCGCCGCGAGATGGCCGCCGCCGCAGAGCTCGCCGTGCCGCTCGACGTCTCCGTCGGCACCGGCGCCAGCTGGCACGAGGCCGCCCACTGAGCGGCTCGACGGGTCAGCCCGGGTCGCCGCGAGCGTGTCGTCCGTCGCGCGCGGCACGGCGCAGGCCGAGCACCAGCAGGACCACCAGCAGGCAGGACTCGACGACCAGCACCAGGGTCAGCAGCGACTCCATCGAGGTCACGGTGCCCGACAGCAGCACCAGCGCGAGCATGCCGAGCCAGACGACGACGACGGCGCTCCGGTTCTGCCGCGCGACGACGTTGTAGACCAGCAGCTGGGTCATCGCCCAGATGGTGCCGAGGGCGGCGAAGGCCCACAGCAGCGGCGCCAGCTCGGCGTAGGCGCCGCCTCCGATGAACTCCACCGCGATCGATCGGCAGTAGCCAGGCCCCGCCGTCGCGGCCATGCCGATGAGGAGCACGACGCCGAGCGACTCGAGGAGCATCTTCGTCCTGGCGCCTGCCTGCGACATCGAGGGGAAGGCGATGACCACGACGAACTGCGGCAGGAAGAGCACTGCCTTGGCCAGGATCAGTCCACCGGCGTACAGCCCCGCCTCGTGCTCGTCCAGACGCACCCGGGCCATGATCACGTCGACGTTGGACAGCGCGAAGAAGGCCAGCAGCGCGTGGGAGTTGTGGAACAGCTCCCGGAGGACCGCGGCGGCTGCGTCCGGAGAGGCCGGCCCGGCGGCTGCGGTCGCGCAGGGCGGTTGTGCCGATGACGACCGGGACCACCGCGCCGACCGCCACCCCTACCATCGCGCTGAACGTGCTGGTCTCGATCAGCAGCATGCCGGTACCGAACACGACACGGCCCAGGCCGACGGCCAGGTAGATGCCGGCCAGCGGAAGCCACCGGCGCTCGCCCTGGAGAATGCCCGGCCTGCCCCCCCATCGTGGTCAGTGGCACCGCGGTCGCCGCGAGCATGGCGGCGCTCAGCCAGCCGTCCAGGCGGAGCACCGCCGACGACCACGGGTGCGGCGAGCAGGCAGACCACGCCGACCACCACCGCGGACCGGTACGTCGTCGCCAGCACGTCCGCCTCGATCCGCCCCAGGTCCTCGGGGGCTGCGGAGACGCGCCGCGCGCCGGTCGCCTGCAGTCCCAGCGAGACCACGTTGACCACGAGGAGGACCCCCATGAGAGCCGCGAGCGCGCCGTACTCCGCGGGTCCCAGGAGCCGGGCCGCGATGATGGTGAACCCGTAGGTGCCGAGGTTCATCACGCCCATCGCCACGGCGATGACGCCGCTCCCGACCAGCCACGAGGGGAGGGCGCGACGCTGCTGGGTGGGCATGGTCTCTCCCCTCTGGGCCGTCCGGGTCCGCCGAAGGAGAGAATAGGTGGCGCCCGGTCGGCGGAGGGGAGCAGCGGTGGAGGCAGCGCGTCGTTGGGGTCCGCCCTTGTGGGCTGGTGCGCTGGCGCTGCTGATGCTCGGTCCGGCGCTGGGCGCCGGCTACGTCCTGACCTACGACATGGTCTGGGTGCCCGATCTGGCGCTCCGGGCGGACTTCCTGGGTGTCGGCTCGCAGCTGCCGCGGGCAGTGCCGTCCGACGCCGTGGTGGCGGTCCTGGACGAGGTCGTGCCGGGGATGGCGCTCCAGAAGCTCGTGCTCCTCGGCGCGCTCGCCGGGGGCGGAGCCGGCGCGGCCCTGCTCGGGCCCGCGGGGTCCCTCGTCGGTCGGCTGGTCGCGGTGACCGTCTACGAGTGGAACCCGTTCACCGCGGAACGTCTGCTCATGGGGCACTGGCCGGTGCTCCTGGGCTACGCCGCACTGCCGTGGGTCGTGCTCGCCGCCCAGCAGCTGCGCCGCGACGGGCGCGCTCCCGCACGCTTGTGGTGGCTGGTGCCGTTGGGCAGCCTCAGCGCGGGGGCCGGGATGGTGACCGCGGTGGTGCTCCTCGCCTTCGGCTGGCGGAGGGACCGCAAGGGCGCGGCCGCCCTGCTGGGGATGCTGGCAGCGGCCAACGCGCCGTGGGTCGTCTCCGGTGTGCTGCACCGCAGTGCCGCCCTCACGGACCCGGCCGGTGCCGACTTCTTCGCGCTGTCCGACACCGGACCGCTTCCCGCGCCGGTGGCGGCGCTGGGCCTCGGGGGGATCTGGAACGCGGAGGTCGTGCTGCCCTCGCGCGGGGACGTCATGGCCTTCCTCTTCCTCGGTGTCCTCCTCGTCCTCTGTGGGCTCGGGGTCCGGTCGTGGCTCGCGTCCCTGCGGCGACGTGACACCTGGGCCTTCGTCGCGTGCTGGGTGGTCGGTTGGGGTGTGGCAGTGCTGACCTGGGCGGCGCCCGGCGCCATGGCCTGGGCCGTGGCGCACGTCCCCGGCGCCGGCCTGGTCCGCGACGGGGCGCGGATGCTCGCGCTGTGCGCGCCGCTGCTGGCGTCGACGGCCGGGTACGGCGCCGCGGCCCTGACGCGTCGCCTCGGTGCGCCGGCGCCGCGAGCGGCGATCGGCCTGGCGCTCGTGCTGGCCCCCGTGGCTGCGATGCCCGATGCCGCGTTCGGGGAGGCGGGGCGGCTGCAGGCCGTCGACTACCCGGCGGGATACCTCGAGGCCCGGGACCGGGTGGCCGAACGGTACGCCGACGGGCAGCGGGGGGACGTCCTGCTGCTCCCGCTGTCGAGCTACCGGGCACCGCAGTGGAACGGCGGCCGCAAGGTGCTCGACCCGGTCGGCCGGCTCCTCCCGGCCGACTACGTGGCCAGCGACCAGCTCTCCGTCTCGGGGCGGCTGCTCGCGGGTGAGGACCCACGGGTCGACCGGTGGCGGCAGCCCTGGCCGCGCCCACCGCGGCGGAGCGCAGCCGCCGGCTGGCGGCCGCCGGGATCGGCCTCGTGGTCGAGGAGAGGGACGCCCGGCGGGGACAGTCCTCAGCTCGGCCGGCGACCGGGTGGCCTTCGGGGACGCCGTCACCGTCGTGGTGATCGACGACCCCCGCACTCCGGGCATTCCCGCCGGGCTGGTGGGCCGCGATGGCGGTGGCCTGGGGCGCCTATCTCGGCGCCTGGGGGTGGGGTCTGGTGCGGGGAGCGACAAACGCCACAGTGACATTTGGCAGGTATTGGGGACGTTGGTCGGCAGGCCGGCTAGGACGCCGCTGTTAGGCTTCCAGTAGGGAGTTCTAGGGAGGAACAAGTGGGAATCGGTACTATCGTGGGCACGATCGTCAGCTTCTTCGTCGGAGGTGCGGTCGCCACGATCACCATCATCGGCCTCGTCGACTCGCAGACCGGTCCGACCGGCACGTCGCCGGCCAGCGTCAGCCAGCCAGTGGTGGACTACGGCACCACTCAGTGAGCCTGCCCGTCGCTGACCCGACGGTCCTCCAGCACCGCCTCGAGCACCAGGGCGAATGAGTCCTGGGCCCCCTTCCAGCCGAACTGGCGGCTCATCTCCTGCGCGCCGTCGGCCAGCTCGCTCCGCCTCGCCGGGTCGAGGAGCAGGGCGCGCACCGCGGCGGTGAACTCGTCCTGGGTGTCCACGAGCACGCCCGACCGCCCGTCGGCGACGGACTCCCGAGTGCCGCCGGCCGACCGGTAGGCCACCGTGGGGCTTCCGTGCATCCCGGCCTCGCCGACCACGAGGCCCCATCCCTCCTTCAGCGACGGCAGCAGCAGCAGCCAGCTCTCCTGGTAGATCTCGTGCTTGCGGCGCTCGTCGACGTGGCCCTCGAAGACCACCGCGTCGCCCGCTCGGTGCTCGTCGGCGTACTCGCGCAGCGCTGCGTCCCACCACCCGCCGCCGACCACGCGCAGGACCAGCCCGGGGATCTCCTGCCGGAGGGCGAGCACCGCGTCGATCGCGTGCTCGACCTGCTTGTGGGGCACGAGCCGTCCGACCACGCAGACGCTGGGGGCCGCCGACTTGGGCAGCGGCGTCTCGACGTACGGCTCGGTGCCGTTGCGGACCACGGCGATCCGCTCCTCGTCGACGCCCAGCTCGCACAGCTCCTCGCGCGTCGCGGCCGACACGGCGACGTACTGGCACCGGCGGTAGAGGCGCGGCGCGAGACGGTGCTCGATCCACCAGCCGATCCGCCCGGTGAGGCCCGGGTAGACGACCGGCCACTGCTCGCGGTGGATGTGGTGGACGAGCACGACGACCGGGCGACGGGTTATCAGACGGCTGAAGAACGGGATGCCGTTCTGGATGTCGACCACCACGTCCACCGTGCCGAAGCGGCGGAGGAGCAGTCCCAGCATCCCCTGCAGGTAGACGGTCAGCTTGGACCCGCGGCGGACGTACCGGATGCCGTCGACGACCTCGGCGGGCGGCGCTCCGGCATAGGCGGCGGAGAACACCGTGACCCGGCACCCACGCCGGGCCAGCCCCGCGGCCATCTTCTCCAGGTAGAGCTCCGCGCCCCCGCCCTCGGGGTTGCCGGTGTCACGCCAGCTGAGGAAGAGCACGTGGCGGCCGGCGAGGGGCCCGGTAGCGGGCCCGGTAGCGGGCCCGGCGTGGGGGGTGGGGGGACGCACGGCGGCCACGTTAGCGCGACAGGTCCGCGCGACGGCTCGTCGCCGCCGGCCGGTCGGATAGGGTCGCCCAGTGTCGCGCGTGACCCAGGACAGGACCGCCCGCTTCCGGGCGACGCTCCGTCGGTCGGTGCGCCTCTTCCTCGACTTCCGCCACGAGCAGGACGACCCGTCCCGGTTCTACACCGCGCTGGCCGAGGACTCCGTGGCCCAGGTCGGGAGGTACGTCGATCTCGCCGGCCGGGTGGTGCTCGACGTGGGCGGGGGCCCCGGCTACTTCCGGCGGGCGTTCCGCGATGCGGGCGCCACCTACTACGCCCTCGACTCGGACGTCGGCGAGCTGTCCGGCCTCGGCGACATCGCGCCGGGGACGGTGATCGGCAGCGGGCTGCAGCTGCCGTTCGCCGACGGCGCCGTGGACGTCTGCTACTCCTCGAACGTCCTCGAGCACGTCCCGGACCCCTGGCGGATGGCGGAGGAGATGCTCCGCGTCACCCGGCGCGGCGGTGTCGTCTTCCTCAGCTACACCGTCTGGTACGGGCCCTGGGGAGGGCACGAGACCGCGCCCTGGCACTACCTCGGCGGTGCTGCGGCCCGTCGGCGCTACACCCGGCGCCACGGCCACGAGCCGAAGAACAGGTTCGGGGAGTCGCTGTTCCGGGTGACCGTGGCGGACGGTCTGCGGTGGGCCGCCTCGCAGCCGCACGGTGAGGTGCTCGAGGTGGTGCCTCGGTACAACCCCTGGTGGACGTACTGGATGCTGCGGGTGCCCGGCCTGCGCGAGGTCGTGACCTGGAACCTCGTCGTGGTGCTCCGGCGGCGGTGAGCGTGACCGCCGACGAACGGGACGGAGCCGCGCCCCGCGTCCCGGCCACGTCCCCGCTCCGGCTGTGGGGGTACGGGGTGCTGCTCGCCGCCATCGCGTTCGTGCAGTCGCCGGGACGGATGGTGGGGGACACCAAGTTCGACCTCGTGGTGGATCCCTGGGGGTTCCTCGGCCGTGCCGCGCACATGTGGGACGGACAGGCGGCCTTCGGCCAGGTGCAGAACCAGGCCTACGGCTACTTCTGGCCGATGGGCCCGTTCTTCGGGCTGGGGCACACGGCGCAGCTTCCCGAGTGGGTCGTGCAGCGGCTCTGGTGGACGCTGCTGCTCTGTCTCGCCTTCTTCGGCATCCTGCGGCTGTGCCGGCTGCTCGACGTGGGGCGGCCCTGGACCCAGGTCGCGGCCGGCTTCGCCTTCGCGCTCTCGCCGCACCTCGTGACGCTGCTCGGTCCCACGTCCGTCGAGGCCTGGCCGACAGCCCTGGCCCCCTGGGTCCTGGCCCCGCTGGTGCGGGGCACCAGCCACGGGTCCGTCAGACGCGCGGCGGCCGTCTCCGCCCTCGTCGTGGCCTGCTGCGGCGGGGTCAACGCGGTGGCCGTGTCCGCCGTCCTGCCTCTGGGGGCGCTGTGGATCTGGACCCGCACCGCCGGGCTGCGGCGCTGGCGGCTTTTCGCCTGGTGGGTCGGCTGCGTCGTGCTCGCCACCCTCTGGTGGGTGGTGCCGCTGCTCCTCATGGGTTCCTACGCGGCGCCGTTCCTCGACTACATCGAGAGCGCCGGCATCACCACCCTCCCGACGGGGCTGGTGGACACGCTCAACGGCACCTCGGACTGGGTCGCCTACGTCGCGCCCGACACCTTCCCGGCAGGTCACCAGGTCGCCACCACCGCCTTCCTCCTGCTGGACGCCGCGGTGGTCGCCGGTCTCGGGCTGGCCGGGATCGCGCGCCGGGACAACGAGCACCGCCGTTTCCTCCTGGCCGGCGTGGTCACCGGCGCGGTCCTCGTCGGCTTCGGCTACACCGGCGACCTGCACGGCTGGTTCGGCGACGGCCGCCAGGACCTGCTCGACGGGGCGCTGGCGCCGTTCCGCAACCTGCACAAGTACGACGTGGTGCTGCGCATCCCGCTGGTCCTGGGCCTGGCGCACATGCTCGACCAGCTGCAGGCGTGGTACCAGCGCGACACCGCAGCCGGGGCGGCCCGTATCCCGGTCGCCGTCACCCGGCTCACGGCGGTGGTCGCGATGGTGGGGCTGGGCGCTCCCTGGTACGCAGGAATCGTGGCTCCGCCCGGTGGGGTGATCGAGGTACCCGGGTACTGGCGCGCGGCGGCGCACTACCTCGAGGAGCAGGACGACGGCACCGTCTCCCTGGAGGTGCCGGCGAGCGCCTTCGGTGACTACCTCTGGGGCCGGCCGCACGACGACGTCCTGCAGTCCCTGGCCGGCAGCCCCTGGGCGGTGCGCAACGTGGTCCCGCTCGCCGAGCCGGGCAACGTGGTGTTCCTCGACGCGGTGACGGAGGCGGTCGAGGCGGGGCGCCCGAACAGTGCCCTGGCGGACGTCCTGGCGGCCAACGGCATCGGCCGCCTGGTGGTGCGCAACGACCTGGACCGTCTCGTCACCAGGGCACCGGAACCCGTCGTGCTGCACCAGGCGCTGGAGTACTCGCGGGGACTGGAGCGCGTGGCGACCTTCGGGCCGAACGTCGGTGAGCCGGCGCTGACGACGACGAGGAAGGGCACGCGGGTCCTGACCCGGCAGGGCTTCAGCGCCCGCTACCCGGCCATCGAGGTGTTCGACGTCGAGCCGCCGGCGTCTCCGGCCGCGCTCGTCGGCGGGGACGTGCCCGCCCTCGTCGGTGACCCGGGGTCGCTGCTCCGCGCGGACGGGTTCGACGCCCTGCCCTACGGCTCCCCGACCGTGCTTGCGGGAGACCTCGGAGACCGTGACCTTCCGGTCGTGCTGACCGACGGGCTGCGCAACCGGGAGACGACCTTCGCGGACGTGCGCCGCAACCAGTCCCCGACCCGTCCCGAAGGCGGCCGTTGGGTCCTGCCGGCGGTCGTGCCCAACCACCGGATCTACGACGACCAGGGCCGCTGGTCCACGACCGCGGTGGTCCGCGGTGTCGACCGGGTGGGTGCGACGTCATCGCAGGCGGAGGCCAACGCGCCGCCACCGCTGGCCCGTGAGCACCTGCCCTTCGCCGCGTTGGACGGCAACGTCGCGACGAGCTGGCGGTCGGCAGCCGCGACGGCGCCCCGCGGGCAGTCCTGGTCGGTGCGCTTCGACGGCCCCCGGCCGATCAACCTGGTCTCGGTCACCATGGGCCGCGGGACGGGCCGGATCGTCCGGCAGCTCACCCTGCACTCGGACGGCCGCGAGCAGCGGGTCCCCGCTCCCCGTCCGGGTCGCACGCGCGACTACTGGCTCGGGTGGCCGGCGTCCTCGGGCCTGTCGGTGACCGCGACGCGCGCCGAGCCGCAGGGCCAGTTCGCGCTCGCCGAGGTGTCGGTGCCGGGGCTCGGCGCGCGCCGGCTGCTGCGGCTGCCCGAGCCACCGGCAGGCTCGGACGTGGCAGACGTCGTGCTGACCCGCGACCAGGGGGTGTCCAGCTGCCTGCGCCTGGTCGTGACGCTGCTGTGCGACGACCGGATCGGCTCCACGGGGGAGGACGGCGACCGGCTGGACCGCATCGTGAGGCTCGACCGTGCGCAGGAGTACGCCGTCCGCCTCCACGGCTCCGCGCGCAACGGTCGACAAGCGGTCGAGACGCTGCGCAGCCTGCTGCCGGTGCGGGCCGTCGCGTCGAGCCACGTCGGTAGGGAGGTCGCGGAGAGCGCGCTGGCGACCGTGGACGGCGACTCCGGGACGACCTGGGTCGCCACGCCGCGCGACAACCGTCCTTGGCTGCAGGTGCGCTGGCCCGAGCCGGTCACCCTGCGATCGGTGCGCCTCGCCGTCGACGACCGGGCCGCGGCGGCAGCACCGCGCTCGGTGACGTTGCTGTGGGGCAAGGGTCGGTCGCTCTCCCGCACCGTCAAGCTCGACCACTTCGGGCAGGCTGACTTCCCTGCCTTCAGCACCAGGTCGTTGCGGATCGTCGTGGAGTCCTGGCACGAGGCGTTCTCCGTGGACGGGCAACAGGGCTTCCCCTTGCCACCAGGAGTGTCGGGCATCGAGTTCAACGGCCGCGACGACCTCACCGGTGAACAGGCCCTGGAACCGCTGGAGCTGTCCTGCGGTCAGGGGCCGCAGCTCACCGTAGGTGGCGACCGGATCGACACGCGGGCGCGGACGACGCTCGAGACGCTCATGAGCGGCGGGTCGGTCGAGGTCGAGCCCTGCGGACGGTCGCGGGTGGCGCTGCCCACCGGCGAGACCGTGGTCTCGGCCGAGCCGTCGATGCTGCTGCGTGCGGACGCTCTGCTCCTCGACGACCCCGACGGCGTGGTCCGGCCCACGGTGACCCAGCTCGACCCGGGCGCCTGGGGCCCGGACCGCCGCACGCTGGTGCTGCCGGGACGCGACCAGGAGTCGCTCCTCGTCGTGGCCGAGAACCAGAACGCGGGTTGGCAGGCGACGCTCGACGGCAAGCCGCTGGAGCCGCAGCGGGTCGACGGGTGGAAGCAGGGGTGGTGGGTGCCGGCGGGCGATGCGACCGGCGTCGAGCTGACCTACGCGCCGCAGGGTCCCTACCGGGCGGCGCTGCTCGTCGGCGTGCTCGGGGCGCTCGCCGTGGCGGTCCTCGCCGCCCGGCGCCGGCAGCCCCGGCACGGGCGGCACGTCGACCTCCCGCGACTCGGGGCGGGGGAGGGCTCGACCGTGGTCGACGGCGCGCTGCTCGTGGGCGCCGCAGGTGCCCTCGGCGGCTGGCCGGGGGCGGTCCTCGCCCTGGTGTGCGTGGCCGCGAGCACGGTGCTGCCGGGTGGTCGCACCTGGGTCGGACCGTCCGCCGGGCTGCTGGTGCTGGCCGCCGGCGCGCTGGTCGCGTCGACCCGGACGGCCGACGACCTGGTGCTCGGCTCCGGCGTCGGTCAGGGGTTGGAGATCGGTGCGCTCTGCCTGGCCTTCGTGGCGTCGCGCGCGAGAGGCCCCTTGTTCTTCAGGCGCAGGGCGGGGCGCTCCAGCCAGTAGAAGGACGCCCACGCGAGCACCAGGGTCAGAGCCGCGGTGGCCAGCCACACCGCATCGAACCGACCGTTGAAGACCTCGAGGTCCAGTCGCCGGAAGACTGCCTTCAGCACCAGCACGTGGATGCAGAAGATGCCGAACGACACCTCGCCGAGGAACGCCGGGACCCGGCTGGACGCGACCCTCCTGATGCCCCCCGCGCGCTCGGGCCCGAACACGAACGGCAGCACGTACAGCGACGCGGCGATGGTGTAGAGCACGCACTTGAAGAAGGCGTCCCACCCGCTCGGCTGGTCGAGCGTCCGGGGCCCCGCCAACGGAGTGCAGGCGATGGCGAAGACGGCGGTGGCGAGCAGCCAGCACCCGGCGGGGTCAGCGGCCAGGCGCTCCAGACGGTGCGGCCGGGGGTCTGCGCGCAACGACGCGCTCACGACCGCGAAGGCCATCCCGGCGCAGAACCACGGGAGGTAGCCAGGCAGCCACTGCGCGTAGTGACCCTCGTAGCCGGGGATCTCCGAGACGGTGGTCTGCCAGGCCACGCCGAGCGCCGCGACGATCCCCAGCCGCAGCAGTGCGTCGCGGAGGTCCAGGCCCCCCGAGCCCGGCCGCCACAGCACGACGGCTCCCAGAAGGGGCAACAGGACGTAGAAGGCTGCCTCGGTGGCCAGGCTCCACATCTGGGTGAGCCCGGCGGGGAGCAGCCCCGGCGCGTAGAGCTGGGTGAGGGTGAGCTGGTGCACCCAGGTCGATGCGGGCAGGTCGCGGTTCGCCGGCTCGAGCAGCAGAGCCGCCACCACGACGATCCAGTACAGCGGCAGGATCCTCAGCGCCCGCTTCCAGAGGTAGTGCGCGACGGATGGTTGCGGCAGGCCGAGGGCCTTGGCGAGGAAGATGGGCCGGCTGAGCAGGAAGCCCGACAGCACGAAGAACAACGCGACGCCGAAGTCGAACCGGGCGAGGACGGCGCCGGTCCATCCCTCGAGGATCCGGCCGGTGTCGAACGCGGCGTGGGTGGAGAGCACCATGATCGCGCCGGCGGCCCGGACCGCGTTGAGGGCGGGGAAGCGCCGGTCGCCGACGACCTGCGGCTCCGGTGTCACGGTGGTCATGGCGAGTCCTGCGTCCCGAGCGGCTCGGGTGTCCCGAGGACGACGTCGTTGGTGCAGACGGTTGTGCCCGCGTCGACGCCCGAGAACCGGATCCGGTTGAAGTCACCCTCCGCGGTGAAGTAGACGTTGTGCAGCCCCTTGGGGAGGGTGGCCCGGTGGGTCAGGTCCCCGACCCCGATCGTGATGTCGGTGTCGTCGCTGGCGACGTACGCCATCCGGACCCACCACCCGCCGCCGGTCACCGGGCCGTCCAGGGGTACGGACATCCCCCTCCCCAACCGGTAGCCGCAGCCCTTCCAGAGAGGAACGCTGCGTCGGGTCGGCGGGATCACCGCGGGGACGAGGGCGCCGTGGTCGTCGACGAGGTACAGCTCGTCGACGGCCACCGAGGGGTAGTCGAAGCGGTCGTCGTACATCCGCAGGACGTGCGACGTGGTGTTCTCCGGGTAGCGGTACCCCCACATGAGGTACTGCGGCACGGAGACGCTGACCGCGGGGATCGTGCCGTCGATGTCCGCGAGCTCCGAGGCGACGGTGCGGAAGTACTCCCGGGACTCGGACGAGTCTCCCCAGACCGTCGCGTACCGGTAGCCGGACACGGCACCGAGGGCGGTGACCACCACCGTGGCGACGGCGGCCCACTCGTGCCGGTCGAGCAGCGGGCTGGACGTCTTGCGCTCGACCGTCTCGACGGCGCCCCGCAGCGGCATCGTCGCGAGTGCCACGCCGAGCGCGGCCGCCGCGGCGGTCTCGGTGAGGTAGCGCATCTCCAGGGCGACCACGCCGCCGAGCACCGCGGCGCGTGCCGAGGCGATGAGCGCGAGGTCGGCGACCAGGAACCAGGCGGGAAGCAGCCACGCTCGGCGGCTCCGTGTCCTGGTCCGGTCGACGTGCAGGGCGAGGGCACCGACCGCGACAGCGGCGACGACGACGGTGAGCTGGGCGGGATCGACGACCTGGAAGGGCCCGGTGAGCGGTCTCCAGTCCAGCGGTCCGCCGAGCACCCCGGGGAGGAACGACTTCAGCACCAGGTTCTGCGAGAGCTCCAGCAGGGGGGCGTCGTTCACCTTGGCGTTCCCCGGGTCCAGCGCGAAGCGCACGTAGAGACCGAGGTAGACCGCGCCGGTCGCCACGTGCGCCAGCAGTGCGGGCCGGTACGCGCGCCACACGTGGCCGATCCGGTCGGTGAGCGAGCCCGCCGCGAAGTAGCCGAGCGTCACGATCGCGATGGCTCCGTAGACCAGCAGCGTCTTCTCGTAGAACGCGAGCCCCAGGGCCATGACCGCGACGGTGCCGAGCAGCGCGCCGAGCCGGGGACGGCGCAGGTAGGAGACGTGCAGCAGCAGACCCCAGAAGAGGGCGATCTGGAGCGGAAGCTGGTTGACGCCTGCCGCCCACCACAGGAAGGCGGGCAGGGAGATGGCGGCGAACAGGTAGACCCCGAGCGGCGCCAGGATGCCCCAGCGAGGACCGAACAGGGAACGGAGCAGGGCGAGGCAGCCGAGACTGGCCAGCGCCTGCATGACCATGAGGGTGACCGCCTGGTAGGTGAAGTCCAGGGGAGCGGCGTGCGCGTAGACCCAGGACAGCAGGAGCCCCCCGGGCATCATGTGGCCGCCGTACCCCTCGAGCAGCAGCCCCAGGCTGAGCGGCTCGTTCAGCAGGATCGAGATGAACGCGAAGTCGTCGAACTCGAACCAGGAGCGGGACATCGCCCAGCCGCGGAAGACCAGCTGGACCAGCACCATCAGCAGGCCGACGGCGACGACGGGTCCCGGTCTCCGGAGGCGGCCCCGGACCGCGAGGACTGCGCCGCGGACTGCTCCGGCGGTACGACGTCCTCCCACACGGGGACTATGACACACGAGCGGGGAGCGACCTGAGCACTAGGCTGGCGAGGTGAGCGCGACCGACGTCCGGACCGACCAGGGACTGGCCTCCGCGCTGGTGATGTCGACCCGGCCGCGCCAGTGGGCGAAGAACCTTCTCGTCGCCGCGGCGCCCCTGGCCGCCGGCCGGCTCACCGACACCGACGTCGCCCGGGCCACGCTGCTCGCGGTGGCCTCGTTCCTGCTCGCCTCCTGGGCGGTGTACCTGGTCAACGACTGCGTGGACGTGGCGGCGGACCGCCAGCACCCCGTCAAGCGGCGCCGCCCGATCGCGGCGGGGAGCCTGCCGGTCCCCGTCGCGCTCGGCGCCGCGGGCGTCCTGGCGGTCGGGTCGCTGCTGGTCGCGATCGTCACCGGCGTCCCCCTGCTGGCGCTCATGGTCACCTATTTGGTCCTGCAGGTCGCCTACGCGCTGTGGCTGAAGCACCAGCCGGTTTTCGACATCGCCGTCGTCGCGAGCGGCTTCCTGCTCCGCGCCGTCGCCGGCGGTCTCGCCGCCGACCTGCCGATCTCCCAGTGGTTCCTGCTGGTCGCTGGGTTCGGCTCCCTCTTCATCGTGTCCGGCAAGCGCTACTCCGAGCTGCGGATGCTGGGCCCCGAGGCCGGCACCCGTCGCGCGCTGACGACCTACACCGAGGGCTACTTGCGCTTCATGTGGGGCGTGTGCACGTCCCTCACGATCATGTCGTACAGCCTGTGGGCGTTCCGCGAGCCGGGAGCTTCCGAGGTCCCCTGGCACGCGCTCTCGATCGCTCCGTTCGTCCTCGGCCTGATGAGGTACGCCGTGGTCATCGACGCCGGGCGGGCGGGGGAGCCGGAGGACATCATCTGGCGGGACCGTGGCCTGCAGCTGCTCGGCCTGGTCTGGCTGGCTCTCGTGCTCGTGGGCGTGGCCCATGACTGAGGCGGTGCAGCTGGTCACCGGGTGGGGGAGGACCGCGCCGACGGCCGCCACCGTCCTGCGTCTGCCACCCGACGCGGAGCGGATCGGTGCCGCGCTCGCCGCCACCGGCGGACGCGGCCTGGTGGCCCGCGGGCTCGGCCGCTCCTACGGCGACGCGGCCCAGAACGCGGGAGGTGTCGTGCTGCGGCTCGAGGAGGGGCCCGCCCCGGAGCTTGACGCCGACGCCGCGGTCGCCCACGTGACCGCCGGTCTCAGCCTCGACAGCATGATGCGGCACCTGCTGCCCCACGGCTTCTTCGTCCCGGTCACCCCGGGCACCCGGTTCGTCACCGTCGGTGGCGCGATCGCCGCCGACATCCACGGCAAGAACCACCACGTGGACGGGTCCTTCGGGCGCCACGTGGTCCGGATGACGGTCGTCGGCCCGGACGGGCGCGTCCGGGAGCTCACGCCCGACGGCACCCCGGACCTGTTCTGGGCCACCGTCGGCGGGATGGGTCTGACCGGCGTGATCGTGTCGGCGACCGTGCGGCTGCGGCCGGTCGGCTCGGCCTACGTGCGGGTCGACACCGACCGCACCGGCAACCTCGCCGAGCTGATGGACCTCATGCGCCGCACCGACGACCGCTACACGTACTCGGTGGCCTGGATCGACCTCCTCGCCAGGGGTCCCGCCCTCGGCCGGTCGGTGCTGACCCGCGGCGAGCACGCTGTCGTCGACGAGCTCCCCGAACGGCTGCGACAACGCCCGCTGGAGTTCGCGCCGAGCAGCCGCGTCCGTGCCCCTGCGGTGGTGCCCGCGGGCCTGGTGAACCGGTGGACGGTGCGCGCCTTCAACGAGGCGTGGTTCCGCAAGGCCCCCTCCCGGCGGCGGGCCGAGATCCAGGGCGTCGCCGGCTTCTTCCACCCCCTCGACGGCGTCGGGGACTGGAACCGGCTCTACGGTCCCCGCGGGTTCCTGCAGTACCAGGTCGTGGTGCCGGACGAGGCCGACGCTGCCCTCACCGAGGCGGTGCGACGCATCGCCCGGTCGGGTCACGCCTCGTTCCTGGCGGTGCTCAAGCGCTTCGGCCCGGGCAACGACGGCTGGCTGTCCTTCCCGCGGACGGGCTGGACCCTGGCGCTGGACCTGCCCGCGCACCCCGGCCTCGGGCCGCTGCTCAACGGTCTCGACGACCTCGTCGTGGAGGCCGGCGGGCGCACCTACCTGGCCAAGGACTCCCGGACCAGGCCCGAGACCCTCGAGCGGATGTACCCGCGTCTGGACGACTTCCGACGGCTCCGACGGCGGATCGACCCCGACGGGGTGCTCACCTCCGACCTCGCCCGCAGACTCCGGCTCTGACCTCAGGAAGGCTCCACGTGCTCGACGCCCTCGGTGTGCCGCAGACCCTCCTCCTGCTCGGCGGGACCAGTGACATCGCCCTGGCCGTCGCGGAGCGGTACCTCCATGACGGCCCCCTCCGCGTGGCCCTGGCGGCGCGGCCGTCGGCCGCGCGGGACGACGCTGTCCGACGACTGCAGGGAGCAGGCGCGACGCTGCAGGTGCTGGACCTCGATGCCCGCGACCCCGACGGGCACCGGGACGTGGTGCGGCAGGCCTTCCCGGACGACGACATCGACGTCGCCGTGGTCGCGTTCGGCGTGCTGGGCGACCCAGAGGCGGCGTGGCAGGACCATGCGACGGCCGTCGAGCTGGCGGAGGTCAACTACGTCGGCGCGGTCAGTGTGGGGGTCCTCCTCGCCCAGCGGATGCGGGAGCAGGGGCACGGCGCCGTCGTGGCCCTCTCGTCGGTGGCCGGCGAGCGGGTACGCCGGTCGAACTTCGTCTACGGCTCCACGAAGGCCGGCATGGACGGGTTCTTCCTGGGGCTGGGCGAGGCGCTGGCGCCGTACGGCGTGCACGTGCTCGTCGTACGGCCCGGCTTCGTGCGCACCAAGATGACGACCGGCCTGGAGGCCGCCCCCCTCGCGGCGACCGCCGCCGAGGTCGCCGACGCGGTCGCGGCAGGGGTGGCGCAGCGCCGGGAGCTGGTCTGGGTGCCGGCGGCCCTCCGCGTCGTCATGTCGGGGCTCCGCCACGTGCCCCGCACCGTGTTCCGCCGCCTGCCGCTGTGAGACAGGGGACCGAGGCACCCCAGGACAGGTACTTGGTCACGCTCCGGTGGGGGCCCGGATGTGGAAGAGTTACGGACAGACCTGGAGCGTCGGGAGAACGGGCTGCACCCCTGTGGGGTCCGGTTGCTGCTAGGGTCGGGCGACTTAATTGTCCCTCGGGAGGGAACGCATGCGCAAGGTCATCGGCTGGGTGCTGATTCTGCTGGGGACGTTTCTCCTCGTGGGAGCCGTCCTGCTCCGCTTCTACGCGCTGGACGCGCTGAAGACGACGCCGCTGTCGGTGTCGAACACGACCCACCTGTCGGGCACGGCCGACAAGCTCGACCCGGTCAAGGGGGAGACGGAGCTCCTGGACGTCAAGGTCACGTCGGTCACCAAGACCGACGACGAGGCCTCCGACGGCGACGTGGTGGTGTGGGTGAACACGACCTGTGTCGTGCTCGACCTGCCCGACACGCCCGACTGCGTCGACGCTGACGACCCCGAGGGACGCCTGGTCAGCGCCACCACCGACGTCTTCGCCACCGACCGCGAGACGGCTCTGGCGATCGACGCCGACCAGATGGAGGAGTACCTCCCCGACACCGCGGTCCCGCACGACGGCCTGGTCAACAAGTGGCCGTTCGACGCCCAGAAGAAGGACTACCCCTACTGGGACGACATGCTCAAGAAGGCGGTCACCGCGCAGTACGTCGGCACCGAGGACCTGGAGGGGACCGAGGTGTACGTCTACGAGGTCAAGATCGACCAGGAGGAGGCGGAGGTCGTCGAGGGCATCGACGGTCTCTACAGCGCCGAGAAGACCATCAAGGTGGAGCCGACCACCGGGTCGATCGTGTACCAGCGCAACCACGACGTCCGGACACTGGCCAACGGCGACCCGCTGCTCGACCTCGACGTGGACTTCACCGACGACCAGATCACCACCAGCGTCAACGATGCCGAGGACGGCATCGCCCAGCTCAGGTTGATCGCCCTCTACGCGCCGATCGGGGCCGGGCTGCTCGGGCTGCTGCTCATCCTCGCGGGCCTGTTCCTGGCCCTGCGGCGCCGGTCGGAGCCTGATTACCCCGAGACCACCGCGGCGCCCCAGGTCGACCTGTCGAAGAAGTAGGGCCTCAGGCAGCCTCGGACGGCCTCAGGTCAGGTCAGCGACGAAGATCGCGGTGCCGGGCACGAGCCGGCCGCGGACGGGTCCCCACCCGCCCCAGATCCGGTCCAGGCCCTCGGGCCACTGGGGCTCGTGGAGGGCGGTGAGGGCGAAGCCTGCTGCCGCCAGCAGGGCGACCCAGTCCCCGAGGGTGCGGTGGTGCTCGACGTACCGGGGCCGGCCGTCGTCGTCCTCCTCGACGTAGGGCGTGCGGTCCCAGTAGCTGTTCACGATGGTGAGGCCCTCGGGGCCGGCGTCGTCGGGCATCGCCCAGCGCACCGGGTGCGTCACGGAGAAGGCGAAGGTTCCTCCGGTCCGGAGCACCCGCGCGACCTCGCCGACCATGACGTCGGCGTCGGCGACGAACTGCAGGGCACCGAACGAGGAGAACACGATGTCGAAGGTCCGGTCCCCGAACGGCAGGGCGGTGGCGGTCGCGCACACCGACGGCACCGCGAACCCCGTGTCGCTCGTCGATGCGCCGGGAGTGCTGGAGCTGGCGCTCGGACAGGTCGAGCCCGTAGGACTCCGCGCCCCGGGCTGCGGAGCCACCGGGCGCACTGGCCGGCACCGCTGCCCAGCTCGAGCACCCGGCGGCCGGCCAGCGCAGCCGGCGTCGCCGAGGACCTGGAGGTCGGCCTCCTGGTGACCCTCGGGGCCCCAGACGAAGCCGACGTCGCCGAGGAAGTCGCCGTGGGTGCGCTGGTACTCGTCGGCGTAGGCGTCCCAGTCCTCGCGGTTGGCCCGCCGGGAGGCCGCCTCGGAGACCGGTCGGCGGACGGGGTGGACGCTGTCGGGAGTGGTGGTCACGACTGACTTATACGCAACCGGAGGCGCCGGTGCAACTCCCGCGCCTGCCCCGGTTGGACGCCACGCGGCGCCGACGCGTATCCTGGTGGGTGCGTGTGGAGTCTGCTGGACCGCGGACAGAGACGGCTCCCGCTCGCTATCGCATCCCAACTGGTAGTGAAACGGACTTCGCGTGCGCCCGGACGACTCCATCCACCCAAAGGTTCCTATCTCCTTATGACGAGCACTCCCACCCTTCCGGCCAACCTGGCGGACGCACCGCAGGTCGCGGTCAACGACATCGGCTCGGAAGAGGACTTCCTCGCCGCGATCGACGAGACCATCAAGTACTTCAACGACGGTGACATCGTCGAGGGCACCATCGTGAAGGTCGACCGGGACGAGGTCCTGCTCGACATCGGTTACAAGACCGAAGGCGTCATCCCGAGCCGCGAGCTCTCCATCAAGCACGACGTCGACCCGTCCGAGGTCGTCGAGGTCGGTGACCAGGTCGAGGCCCTGGTCCTCCAGAAGGAGGACAAGGAAGGCCGGCTGATCCTGTCCAAGAAGCGCGCGCAGTACGAGCGCGCCTGGGGCACGATCGAGAAGGTCAAGGAGGAGGACGGCGTCGTCACCGGCACCGTCATCGAGGTCGTCAAGGGTGGCCTCATCCTCGACATCGGCCTGCGCGGCTTCCTCCCCGCCTCGCTGGTCGAGATGCGCCGCGTGCGCGACCTCCAGCCCTACGTCGGCAAGGAGCTCGAGGCGAAGATCATCGAGCTCGACAAGAACCGCAACAACGTGGTCCTGTCCCGCCGGGCGTGGCTCGAGCAGACCCAGAGCGAGGTCCGTCAGGGCTTCCTCACCCAGCTGCAGCGCGGCCAGATCCGCAAGGGTGTCGTCTCCTCGATCGTCAACTTCGGTGCGTTCGTGGACCTCGGCGGCGTCGACGGTCTGGTGCACGTCTCGGAGCTGTCCTGGAAGCACATCGACCACCCGAGCGAGGTCGTCACCGTCGGCGACGAGGTCACCGTCGAGGTGCTCGACGTCGACATGGACCGCGAGCGGGTCTCCCTGTCGCTGAAGGCGACGCAGGAGGACCCGTGGCAGCACTTCGCCCGGACCCACCAGATCGGCCAGATCGTGCCGGGCAAGGTCACCAAGCTGGTGCCGTTCGGCTCGTTCGTCCGGGTCGAGGAGGGCATCGAGGGCCTGGTGCACATCTCCGAGCTGGCCGAGCGCCACGTCGAGATCCCCGAGCAGGTCGTCCAGGTCAACGACGACGTGATGGTCAAGATCATCGACATCGACCTCGAGCGTCGCCGGATCTCGCTGTCGCTCAAGCAGGCGAACGAGACCGCCACCGCGTCGCGAGGTCGAGGAGTTCGACCCGACGCTGTACGGCATGGCGGCGACCTACGACGACCAGGGCAACTACATCTACCCCGAGGGCTTCGACCCGGAGACCGGCGAGTGGCTCGAGGGGTACGACGAGCAGCGCGAGGCCTGGGAGAAGCAGTACGCCGAGGCGCACGCCCGCTGGGAGGCCCACGTCAAGCAGCAGGCCGAGGCCAAGAAGGCGGAGGCGGAGGCCGGCGAGTCCGACCTCGTACTCCTCCGAGGCCGCTGCCGAGGCCGAGGGCGGCGGCTCGCTGGCCAGCGACGAGGCGCTCCAGGCCCTGCGCGACAAGCTGACCGGCGGCAACGACTGACCCTCGTCGCCCGCACGGACGCGTACAGGCAGGCACCGCACGGTGCCTGCCTGTTCTGCTGCGTGCCCGCACCCGGGACGTGACCCTGCTGGCCACATGGGTGCTGGCGCTGACGGCGCTGGCCGGCTGCGCGACCGAGGATGGTGACGACAGCGCCACCAGGGTGCTGCTCTTCGGCGACTCCATCACCCAGGGGCGTCCCGGTGACTGGACGTGGCGCTACCGGTTGTGGCAGCAGCTGCGGGACACCGGCCGGCCGGTCGACTTCGTCGGCCCGGCGGAGAACCTGGTGGGCGACAGCCTCGACTACGCCGACCCGACTTCGACCGAGACCACGCGGCGGTGTGGGGTGCCCCGCTGACACCACCGCCGTACGACCCACGCGCGCTGGGACGGGTCTACCGCCCCGACGTGGTGGTGGTCGAGCTCGGGGTCAACGACCTGCTCGCGCAACACGAGGCGCCGGCGGACGTGGCCGCGGCCATGCGGGACGTGGTCCAGGACCTCCGGGGCGCCGCCCCCGGCGTCGACGTGGTGCTGGTGCACGTTCCGGTGGTGACCTTCGACGGCGTGGCGGAGCTCAACGAGCGCTACGACGAACTCGCCGGCGATCTCGACCGTGACGGCGAGCGGGTCGTGGTGGCCACCCCCGAGGTGGGGTTCGTGGCAGACCGGTCGGCGCCGGACACCGACACCTATGACGGCCTGCACCCCAACGCCGACGGCGAGGTGAAGATCGCCGACGCGGTCGCGGAGGCTCTCACCGAGGTCGGCGTCGGAGGCTAGCCCGGGTCGGCCAGCTTCGCGCCGGCGGATCTTGCCCGTGGCGGTCAGCGGGAGCGCCGCCGGGAAGCGGTACTGCTTGGGCCGCTTGGCGGGTGCCAGCCGCTCCCGGGCCAGCTCGCGGAGCTCGGCCTCGTCCGCGTCGCCGACGACGGCGGCGCAGACGCGGGCCCCCCACTCGGGGTCGGGTACGCCGTAGACCGCCACCTGCTGGACCTTCGGGTGCGCGGCGAGCACCCCCTCGACCTCGGCGGGGTAGACGTTGACGCCGCCGGTGATGATCAGGTCCTCGCGTCGACCGTCGAGATAGAGGTAGCCGTCCTCGTCCAGCCGTCCGTGGTCACCCACGGTGAACCACGCGCCATCGTCGGTGACCCGCCACGCAGCCGCCGTCTTCTCGGGGCCGTCGAAGTAGCGGAACCGGGCATGGTCGGGCACCGCGCACCAGACGGTGCCGTCAGGATCGATGCTGAGGCGGCGGCCGGGCCGGGCACGCCCGACCGTCCCCGGGCGGCGCAGCCACTCCTCGCTTCGGCAGGCCGTGAACTGGCCCTCGGTGGCGCCGTAGAACTCCCAGGTGGTGCCGGCGGGGAAGGTGTCGATCAGGCGGCGCTTGACCGGCTCCGGACAGGCCGCGCCGGCGTGCGCCACCAGGCGGAAGCTGCTCAGGTCCGGGGTGCCGCCCCGGTCCCATGCTGCGAACAGCCGGTGCAGGTGCGTCGGCACGCAGAAGGTCGTGGTGGGTCGGTGCTCCCGGATCGCTGCGGTGACGACGTCGGTGTCGAACGGTCCGGGGACGACGAGGCGTCCGCCGGCCAGGAGCGTCACCATGGCGAACCTCAGCGGCGCCGAGTGGTGCAGCGGGCTCATCACCAGGTGGACGTCGTCGGGGGAGAACCGCCACAGCTCGCGCTCCTCCTGCACCAGCGCGAGCGCAGACGCGTCGTCCAGCACCCCGGACCACACACCCTTAGGCGAGCCGGTCGTGCCCGACGTGAGGTGCATCGGCCGCGCCCTCGGCAGCGTGTGGGGCGTGATGTCGATCCGTGCTGCCAGCGCCTGCAGCTCGTCGACGTCCTCGACCACGGCGGATGCTCGTACGTAGCCGAGGCGTTCCTGCCGTTCGTGAACGGTCAACGCCGGATCCAGGGGGACGGGGACGATCCCACGCTCCAGCAGGCCGATCACCACGACGACGTACTCCGGCGACCCCGGCACCAGCACCGCGACGCGAGCGCCGGGGGAGAGGTCGAGGGGCGAGGGCATCCTGGGATACTCGCACCCATGCGGGTGGGACTCACCGGGGGCGTCGCCTCGGGCAAGAGCACGGTGTCGGCGATGCTGCGTGACCTGGGCGCGGTGGTGATCGACGCCGACCAGCTGGCCCGCGACGTCGTGGCCAGGGGAACGCCGGGGCTCGCCGCGGTCGTGGCCGAGTTCGGCCCGGAGGTGCTCACCGACGACGGCGACCTCGACCGCCCGGCGGTCGCCAGGATCGTGTTCGCCGACGATGCGGCACGCAAGCGGCTGGAGGGGATCATCCACCCGCTCGTGTTCGAGGAGGTCGCCCGGCTGGAGTCGGACGCCCCCGAGGGCGCCGTCGTCGTCCACGACATCCCGCTGCTCGCCGAGTCCGGCCGCGCCGACTCGTTCGACGCCGTCGTCGTCGTCGACGCCGACCCGGAGGTCCAGGTCGACCGCATGGTGCGTGACCGTGGATGGACCCGCGACGAGGCGGCGGCCCGGATGAGCGCCCAGGCGTCGCGGGAGGACCGGCTGGCCATCGCGTCGTACGTCATCGACAACCGGGGGCCCCTGGAGGACCTGCGGCGCCAGGTCGAGGACGTCTACAGGACACTGGCCTCATCCCCGGAGGGATGAGGCCAGTGTCCGGCTCCGATCAGGCCGCGATGTCCGGGTCCGCGAGGGTGCGCAGCTTCTGCAGCGCCTCGCGCTCCAGCTGCCGCACCCGCTCGGCGGAGATGCCGTGCTTGGCGCCGATGTCGGCGAGCTTGTGGACCCGGCCGTCCACCAGGCCGTAGCGCGCCCGGATGATGTCAGCGGCCCGCTCGTCGAGCCGCTCGACCAGGTGGCTGAGGCGGTCGCGCGACTCCACGTCGATGAAGCTGGCGTCCGGGCCCGGGGCGGTCTCCTGGGCGATCAGGTCGCCCAGCGAGGTGTCGCCGTCCTCGTCGACCGGGGTGTCCAGGCTGACGTGGTCACGGGCCCAGGTCAGCAGGTCGATGACCCGGTCCACGTCCATGCCGAGCTCGGTGGCGATCTCCTCCGGCTCGGGGTCGTGGCCCAGCTGCCGCTCCAGGGTCCGACGGGCGGCGTTGACCTGGTTGATCTCCTCCACCACGTGCACCGGCAGCCGCACGACGCGCGCCTGCTGGGCGATGCCGCGGGTGATGGCCTGCCGCACCCACCAGGTGGCGTAGGTCGAGAACTTGAAGCCCTTGGTGTAGTCGAACTTCTCGACCGCCCGGATCAGGCCGGTGTTGCCCTCCTGGACCAGGTCGAGCATCGGCATCTGGCTGCGGCCGTACTTGCGGGCGATGGAGACGACGAGCCGGAGGTTCGCAGTGATGAACTGCTGGACCGCGTCGCGGCCCTGCTCGGCCATCCACTCGAGCTCCTCCTGCGTCGCCCACTTGGGGGCGCCGCCCTTCTTGCGCCCGACGCGGCCGGTGGCCAGCAGGTGCTCGGCGAACAGTCCCGCCTCGATGGTCTTCGCCAGCTCGACCTCGGTGATGGCGTCGAGCAGGGGCGTGCGCGCGATCTCGTCCAGGTACAGCCCGACGCTGTCCCGGCCCTCGATCTCGCGCTGCTGCGATGTGGTAGCTGCCACGTCCTGACCTTTCCCTCCGACGGAGCGACGTAACTGCTGTGTCACGTCCGTGAGTGACAACGTGGGAACCCATGCCCACATTCCCGGTGGGCATGCGTTCCTTCACCTGTTCCGACGTAGGAGTTCGCCGCAAAGTTGCCGATCGACGGGTGTCTCAGCGAACTTTCAGGTCGCGCTCACGCGTGGTTCAGTCAACGGCCAGCCCGGCCCGGTCCAGCACCCAGGCGTAGCTGAACGCCCGGTCGCGCCAGGCGTTGTAACGACCGCTGACCCCGCCGTGCCCCGCGGCCATCTCGGTCTTCAGCAGGACGTCGGCCCCGTTGGTGGCGGTGGCCCGCAGCCGGGCGACCCACTTGGCCGGCTCGACGTACAGCACGCGGGTGTCGTGGAGGGAGGTCTCGGCCAGGATGGGCGGGTACCGCGTGGCCTCGACGTTCTCGTACGGCGTGTACGACTTCATGTACGCGTAGACCTCGGGGTCCTCCAGCGGGTTGCCCCACTCCTCCCACTCCACCACGGTGAGCGGCAGCTCGGGGTCGAGGATCGTCGTCAGCGCGTCCACGAACGGCACGTCGGCCACGATGCCGGCGAAGGCGTCCGGCGCCAGGTTGGCCACGGCGCCCATGAGCAGGCCACCCGCGCTGCCGCCCTCGGCGACCAGCCGGTCGGCGGAGGTCCAGCCGGTCTCCGCCAGGTGGCGGGCGCACGCCACGAAGTCGGTGAAGGTGTTGCGCTTCCGCAGCAGCTTGCCGTCCTCGTACCACCGGCGGCCGAGCTCGCCGCCGCCGCGCACGTGCGCGATCGCGAAGCCCATGCCCCGGTCGAGGAGCGACAGTCGGGAGATGGTGAAGAACGGGTCCATGGAGGCCTCGTAGGCGCCGTAGCCGTAGAGCAGGAACGGCGTGCCGCCGTCCCGTGGTGCGCCTTTTGGTACGACGATCGAGATGGGCACCTCGGTCCCGTCGTCCGCGGTCGCCCACTCCCGGTGCTGCTCGTAGGCGTCGGGGTCGAAGCCGCCGAGGACGGGCGCCTGTTTCAGCAGCGTCCGCTCGCCGCTGCGCAGGTCGACCTGGTGGACCGACGGCGGGGTGGCCATGGTCGTGTAGCCGAACCGGAGGGTCGGCTGCGCGAACTCGGGGTTGCCGCCCAGCCCGACGGTGTAGATGGGGTGCTCCATGGCGAGCAGCTCGTCGGTGGCGATCCCGTCGCCGTCCAGGCCCAGGATGCGCAGCTGGGTCAGGCCGTCGCTGCGCTGGCTCACGACGAGGTGGCCGTCGAAGGCGTCGACGTCCTCCAGCCGGACGGCCGGGTCATGCGCGAGGACGGTCTCCCACTGCTCGTGGCTGGTGGCGTCGATCGGCGCCCGGGCGAGCTCGAAGTTCTCGGCGCCGTCGTTGTGGAGCACCAGCAGCACGTCGGTGCCGCCGATCACGGCGTGCTCGACGCCGTACTCCACCCCCTGCCGCCGCGGCGCCACCACGCGGAACTCGCCGGTGGGGTCGTCGGCATCGAGGACGAGGTACTCGCTGGTCACCTTGCTGCCGGCCCCGACCATCAGGAACCGGTCGCTGCGGCTCCGGCCGACCGACACCCAGAACCGCTCGTCGGACTCGTGGTGCACCACCACGTCCTCGGACGGGTCGGTGCCGAGCCGGTGCCGCCAGATCTTGTCCGCGCGCCACGCATCGTCGACGGTCGTGTAGAAGAGGTGCGTCCCGGTCAGGTCCCACGTGGCGCCGTACGACGTCCCGGGGATCTCGTCGGGGAGCAGCTCACCGGTGCTCAGGTCCTTGACCCGCAGCAGGAACCGCTCGTCGCCGGTGGTGTCGGTGCTGAACGCCAGCAGCCGCCCGTCCGGGGTGACCGAGCTGGCGCCGACGGAGATGAAGTCGTGGCCGTCCGCGAGCTCGTTCACGTCGAGGAGCACCTGCTCGTCCTCGGGCGGCGCCCCGGCGTCCAGGACCGGCGGTACCCAGTCGTCGGGGCCCTCGACGGGCCGCCGGCAGCTGAGCCCGTACTGCTTCCCCTCCAGGGTGCGGCTGTAGTACCAGTAGTCGCCGATCCGGACGGGGACCGACAGGTCGGTCTCCTGGGTGCGGGTCCGGATCTCCTCGAAGATCCGCTCCCGCAGCGGCTCGAGGTGGGCGGTGCGCGCCTGGGTGTAGGCGTTCTCCGCCTCGAGGTAGGCCAGCGTCTCCGGCGCGCTCTTGTCCCGCAGCCACTCGTAGTCGTCGATGACGGTGTCCCCGTGGTGCGTGCGCTCGGTCGGCCGGCGCTGGGCGACCGGGGGGTGCGTGGGCAGGGACGGCGACTCGGGCAGCGCTGACATGGGGAGACCCTACGTGTGCGCGATCGGAGGCATGATCGGAGGATGCAGCCGCGTTCTGTGGACCTCAATGCCGACCTGGGCGAGGAGATCACCGACGACGAGGCGCTCCTGGAGGTGGTCACCTCGGCCAACGTCGCCTGCGGTTTCCACGCCGGGAGCGCGACGGTGATGCGCGCGGTCTGCGAGCGGGCGGCGGGCCGCGGCGTGCGGGTGGGCGCCCAGGTGTCGTACCTCGACCGGGAGGGGTTCGGCCGGCGGCGCATCGAGGTGTCGGTGGAGGTGCTGACCCAGCACGTCGCCGAGCAGGTGGGGGTCCTGAGCGAGATCGCCGTCGCGTGCGGCACCGAGGTGTCCTACGTCAAGCCGCACGGCGCGCTGTACAACCGGGCCGTCGTCGACGAGCAGCACGCGGGCGCGGTGCTGGCCGGGTCGGCGGCCCTGCCCGTGCTCGGGCTGCCGGGCGGTCGGCTCGTGGAGCTGGCCGCGGCAGCCGGGCGGCAGGTGTGGCTCGAGGGGTTCCCCGACCGCGGCTACGAGGAGCACCCGGACGGGTCCCGCCGGCTGGTGCCCCGCGACCGGCCCGGAGCGGTGATCGAGGACCCCGACGAGATCGCCGACCGGGCGGCGGCGCTGGCAGTGGAGGTGCACTCCCTCTGCGTGCACGGCGACGGCCCCACCGCGGTCGCGGCGGCGCGCGCCGTACGCCGGCGGTTGGAGGAGGCGGGCATCCGGCTGGAGCCCTTCACGTGAGGCTGCTCCCCGCGGGCCGCGACGCGCTGCTGGTCGAGGTGCGGTCCGTCGCGGAGGCCAGGGCGCTGTACGCCGCGGCGCAGCGCGCCGACCTCGGGGTGACCGACATCGTCCCCGCTGCGCGGACCGTGCTCTTCGACGGGGTCGGGGACGTCCCGGGACTGGAGCGCTGGCTGGGGTCGCTGGCCCCGGTCCCGGCCGACGAGATCCTGACGGGCCGGGTCGTGGAGCTGCCGACGACGTACGACGGGGCCGATCTCGACGACGTGGCGAGGCGGTGGGGGATGACTCGCCGGGAGGCGGTCGCCACGCACACCGGCACCGACTTCGTGGTGGCGTTCTGCGGCTTCGTCCCCGGCTTCGCCTACTGCACCGGCCTGCCGCCGGGACTCGAGGTGCCGCGGCTGGACAGTCCCCGCCCGCGGGTGCCCGCCGGGGCGGTGGCGGTGGCGGGCGAGCTCACCGGCGTCTACCCCCGCGCGTCGCCCGGGGGGTGGCGGCTGCTGGGCCGCACGTCGGCGAGCCTGTGGGACCCCGCGGCCGCCGAGCCGGCCCTCCTCGCCCCCGGCAGGCGGGTGCGGTTCGTGGAGGACGCGACGTGACCGAGCGCGCCCTGCACGTGGTGTCGGCCGGCACGCTGACGACCGTGCAGGACGCCGGTCGGCGCGGGTTCGCCCACCTCGGGGTGCCCCGGTCGGGCTGGCTCGACCCGGAGGCGGCGACGTTGGCCAACCGGCTGGTCGGCAACCCCGAGGACGCCGCGGTGCTCGAGTGCGTCCTCGGTGACCTGGCCCTCCGCGCCGCGGCCGCCACCACGGTGGCGGTCACCGGCGCCCACTGCGCGGTCCGGGTGGGGAGACGGGCCGGCCACCACGGCGCGGCCGTGGCCGTCCCGGCCGGGGCCACGGTGTCTCTGGGCCGGGTCACCTCGGGGCTGCGCTGCTACCTCGCCGTGGCCGGCGGCATCGAGGTCGAGCCGGTGCTGGGCTCACGCGCGACCGACACGCTGTCCGGCGTGGGGCCTCCCGCGGTCCGCGCCGGGGTGGCGCTCCCGGTGGGCCCGGCCGTCGGCACGCCCTCGGCCGGGCACGCCGTGCCTGAGCGCGGCCGACGCCCGGTGGTGCTGCGGTGCCGGCCCGGCCCCCGGGCGGACTGGTTCGTCGCCGAGGCGGCGAGCACGCTGGCCGGAGCGCCGTACGTCGTGGGTCCCGACTCGGACCGGGTGGGGCTGCGGCTCTCGGGCCCCCCGCTGTCCCGGTCCCGGACGGGCGAGCTGCCCAGTGAGGGGATCGTGCTCGGGGCGGTCCAGGTGCCTGCCGACGGTCGCCCGCTGGTCTTCCTCAACGACCACCCGACGACCGGTGGGTACCCCGTCGTCGCCGTGGTGGACCCCCGGGACCTGGGGCGGTGCGCCCAGCTGCGCCCCGGGGACGAGGTCAGGTTCGCCCCGACGGTGTGAGCGCCGGGTCTGTGGCGCTGAACGTGCGCACCGGTCCTGGCCCGCTGTCGGCGGTCTCGAAGCGCACGGTGACGCGCCCGACGCCCGAGCCCCACACCCAGCCGGGCCCGTGCTCGGCATGCACCACGTCCATGCCGGGGTACCACCCTCGCCGCGCGGTGATCCGGTCCAGGTCCTCCTCGGTGACCTGGTCCACGGTCGTCTCCTGCTCGTCGCTCTCGTCGGTCCCGAACAGGTCCTCCTGGATCCAGTCGGCGAGACCGGACACGCCGACCCCGAGCAGCCGTACCCCGTCGGTCGTGTCCACCTCGGCGAGGAGTCGACGCGCCGTCCGGACCAGGACGACCGCGTCGTCGGTCGGGACGGGCAGGGTGGTGGACCGGGTGTGCGTCGCGAAGTCGTGCAGCCGCACCTTCACCGTGACCGTGCGCCCGGACAGCCGGGCGTCGGCGAGTCGCCGCGCCACCTTGAGAGCCTGCCGCTCCAGGAGCCCCTCGAGCAGTCGGCGGTCGACCAGGTCGGTGTCGTAGGTGTCCTCCACGCTGACCGACTTCGCCTCCCGCTCCGCGACCACCGGCCGGTCGTCGTCGGCGCGGGCCAACCGGTGGAGGCCGTGTCCGTGCGCCTGACCCGACCAGCCGGACGAGCTCGTCCTCGGAGACGCTCGTCAGCTCGGCCACCGTGGTCACGCCGACGCGTCGCAGCCGCTCCGCCGTCGCCGGGCCGACGCCGGGGATCACGGTGACGGGCAGCGGACCCAGCACCTCCTGCTCGGTGCCCGGGGCGACCAGCACCAGCCCGTCCGGCTTGCGGAGGTCGCTGGCGATCTTGGCGACGAGCTTGGACGTCCCGAGTCCGACCGATGCCGTCAGACCTCCGGTGACCTCGCAGACCCGGGCCTTGAGCTCCTCGGCCAGGGCCACGACCGTCTCGCCGTCGTGGGCTGGCAGGTCACCGGCGGCCAGGTCGACGTACGCCTCGTCGAGCGACAGCGGCTCCACGAGCGGGGACATCGCGCGCAGCACGGCCATCACCTGCTCGCTGGTGCGGCGGTACTCGTGGTGGCGCCCGGTCAGGTAGGCGGCGTGGGGGCACCGCGCCCGTGCCTCGCGCGTCGACATGGCCGAGCGCACGCCGAAGGCCCGCGCCTCGTACGACGCGGTGGCGACCACGCCCCGGCCCCCGACCCCACCGACGACGACGGGCTTGCCGCGCAGCGACGGCTTGTCGCGCTGCTCGACGGAGGCGTAGAAGGCGTCGAGGTCGACGTGGAGGATCGTCGGCTCGCTGCGCATCCCCCCATCATCGCCCGCCGGGGCGTCCGCAGCCGTCCACAGGCCGACGACCCGGCCGCCGGTGCACAGCCCCGGGCCGTCGCGAGGCCGGGCGGGGCCGATCTCGGCGAGATTCCTGCCCATGACCACACAACCCTTCACCATCCGCGGCGTGGCCGACGTGCTCGCCCTCGTGCCGTACACCCTCGGGTTCCACCCGGTGGACTCGCTGGTGCTGCTGACGCTCGACGAGCGCAAGCGGCCCTTCCAGGCCCGCATCGACCTGCCCGACGACGTCGGTGACCTCGCCGCGGTCGCCGAGCAGCTCGTCGTCGCGGCCCTGCGCAACGGTGCCGAGCGCGCGCTCGTGGTCGTCTACACCGACGACGAGTGTCTCGGCACGTCGGCGGCCGACGCGCTCGTCGAGCGTCTCGAGGCGGCAGGCGTCCCGCCGCTCCTGTCGATCCGAGCGGACGGCAGCCGCTGGTACTCCCTGTCCGGGGACCTCGACGAGGAGGGGCAGCCCTACGACCTCCAAGGTCACGAGCTGAGCTCGCGGGCGGTGCTCGACGGTCGGGTCACCTACCGCGACCGGTCGAGCTCGCCGACTCGCTGGCGCCGGTCGACCCGGTGACCGTGGAGGAGGTGGAGGCCGCCCATGCCGCACTGCCCGTGCCCACGGGCGGACAGCAGGTGCTGCTGGAGAGCATGTGGCTGATGGAGCAGGTGCGCACCCAGCTCGCGTCCCCGGAGGTCCTCGACCCTGTGACCGTGGCGCGCTTCCTCAGGGTCCTGCCGGACAGGGACGTGCGCGACCTGGTCTGGTGCGACATCTCGGTGGAGAACGCCGAGCGGCACGTGCGCCTGTGGCGCGAGGTGGTCCGTCGCAGCCCGACGCCGCTGGTCGCCCCGGTCGCCGGCCTGCTGGCGTTCTCGGCGTGGCTGGCCGGCGACGGCGCGCTGGCCTGGTGCGCGGTGGACCGGTGCCTGTGCGCCGAGCCGGACCACGTCCTCGGCCAGCTGGTCGGCGAAGCGCTCACGTCCGCCATGCCGCCCTCCTCCTGGCGGCCGGTCGACCCCGGTTCGCTCGGCGCTCTTCGCGGGGTAGCGGCTCAGCTGCTGGCTGCGTTGTCCGTCGCGACGTTGCGGGCGGACGTGGACCGACCCAGCCGCGCCACCTCGGCGTCCATCTGCGGCAGGATCTCCGGCACCTTCTTCAACGTGGTCCGTTCGCCGGCCGGTGTGGTGAGGAGGGTGCGGAGCCGGTGGATGTGCCCCACCCAGGACGGCACGAACACGCGGCGGCTGCGGCGCTCCAGACCCGTGACGAAGGCGTCGACGCAGCTCTGTACGTCGGAGGTCCTGCTGAGCGGCCCGGGCAGCGTCTCGAGCATCTTGCGGAACGCCGACAGGTCGCGCTTGGCGTCCTGGACCAGGGGCGTGTCGATCCACGACATGTGCGCGGACCCGACATCGACCCCGAGGTGCTTGACCTCCAGGCGCAGCGCGTTCGCGAAGTGCTCGACGCCGGCCTTGCTGGCGTTGTAGGCCGCCAGGCCGGGGGCGGGGGCGAAGGCCGCCAGCGACGACACCACGAGGATGTACCCCTGGCGCTCGATCAGGGAGGGCAGCGCGGCGCGGACGGTGTGGAAGACCCCGTTGACGTTGACGTCCATGACCCGCCGGAACGTCGCAGGGTCCACCGCCTGGACGGATCCGTAGCTGGCGATCCCGGCGTTCGCCAGGACGAGGTCGATGCCGCCGAACCGGTCCACGCCCTGGGCCACCGCCCTCTCCATCGCGTCGAGGTCGCACACGTCGGCGACCACACCCAGCGCACGGTCCTCGCCGATGTCGGCGACGACCCGGTCGAGGGGCTCCTTGTCCACGTCGGTGAGCACCAGGCGCACCCCACGCCGGGCGAGCTCCTTGGCGGTCTCGGCGCCGATGCCGCGTGCGGCGCCGGTGATAAGGGCGACCTTGCCGGCCAGTGTCTGAGAGGTTTGAGGCATGCGGCAAAGCCTATGGTGTCCCCATGGGCGAGGAGGTCGAGCAGCAGGCGTTCACGCGTGCGGACCGCACGCGGTACCGCGCCAAGGTGCGCGCCTGCCTGGACGTCTTCGAGCGGATGCTGTCGGAGTCCTACTTCGACGCCGAGGACCCGGCCACGGGCCTGGAGATCGAGCTCAACCTCGTGGACGAGCGCGAGGAGCCGGCGCTGCGCAACTACGAGGTGCTCGAGGCGCTGGCGGACCCGGACTTCCAGACCGAGCTCGGCCAGTTCAACCTCGAGATCAACGTCGCGCCCGAAGCGGCTGTCCGAGCAGGGCATCGGGGCGTTCGGTGACGGGGTGCGTGCGAGCCTCAACGCCGCCGAGTCCGCGGCGGAGGCGGCGGGCGCGCACCTGGTCATGGTCGGGATCCTCCCGACGCTCACCGAGCAGCACCTCGACCGCGCGGTGCTGAGCCGCGAACCCGCGCTACCAGCTGCTCAGCGACGAGATCCTCGCCGCTCGCGGCGAGGACATCGTCCTCGACATCCAGGGCCCCGAGCGGCTCCAGGTCACCGCCGACTCGATCGCGCCGGAGGCAGCCTGCACCAGCACCCAGCTCCACGTGCAGGTCAGCCCCGAGGAGTTCCCGGCGTACTGGAACGCCTCGCAGGCGCTCAGCAGCCTCCAGCTCGCGGTGGGCGCGAACTCGCCCTACTTCCTGTGCCGCGAGCTGTGGCGGGAGACGCGGATCGCGCTGTTCGAGCAGGCGACCGACACCCGGGCGGAGGAGCTCAAGGCCCAGGGCGTCCGGCCGCGGGTGTGGTTCGGCGAGCGCTGGATCACCTCGATCTTCGACCTGTTCGAGGAGAACGTCCGCTACTTCCCGGCTCTGCTGCCCGTGCTTCCCACGAGGACCCGGTCGAGGTGCTCGAGAGCGGCGGGATCCCGGCGCTCAACGAGCTGCGGCTGCACAACGGCACCATCTACCGCTGGAACCGACCCGTGTACGCCGTCGTGGACGGCGTGCCGCACGTGCGGGTGGAGAACCGCGTGCTGCCGGCGGGCCCCACGGTCGTCGACACGCTGGCCAACGCGGCCTTCTACTTCGGCCTCGTCCGGGCGATGGCGGAGCAGGACCGCCCGGTGTGGTCCCAGATGTCGTTCACCGCCGCCGAGGAGAACTTCCACGCCGCGGCCCACGCCGGGATCGACGCCCAGGTCTACTGGCCGGGTGTCGGGCAGGTGCCCGCCTCGGAGCTGGTGGTCCGCCGGCTGCTGCCCCTGGCCGCCACCGGCCTGGCGTCCTGGGGAGTCAGCGACGAGGAGTCGGGCCGCCTGCTCGACATCATCGAGCAGCGCTGCCTCACCGGGCGCACGGCTGCCTCGTGGTTCGTCTAGCAGGTGCACGCCCGGTCCGGGGAAGGGGACCGGCACACGGTGCTCCGGCACGTGCTCGGCGACTACCGCGAGCGCATGCACGGCAACGAGCCGGTGCACACCTGGGACTGAGCGGTGCACACCGGGGCCCGATCAGGGCCCACCAAGTCAGCCCCGAGCTCGGCGCCTGCTCCGGGGGACCGCGCCGCACTCGCCGCTGATCAGGTCCAGCCAGCCGATGCGGGTCACCGCCCGGAAGCCGGTCAGGACGCACCGGCGGGCGGCGAAGGCCCGTTGTGCCGCGGACAGCCAGCCGAGGTCGCAGTCGTGCACCTCCGGCACGCCCGGCCGAGTCACCCAGACCCAGGCACCACCGGGCAGCGGACCTGGCCGGGACCCGAGCAACGCGTCGGCGAGGTCGAACCGCAGGCCGTCGTCGTACTCGGGTGGGGCCGGCCACGGCACCTCGATGCTGCCGCACCCCGAAGCCGACCCTGCTCCCGGCTCGCCGACGTGCAGGCGGAGCGGGAACAAGCGGCGCGGCCCGGCTGCTCGCAGCCGGGCCACCTCCGCGCGGAAGGCCCGGTCGGCCGGAGACTCCGGGGCGCCGCGCGAGCTGGACCGCGAGCTGGACCGCGAGCTGGACCGCGAGCTGGACCGCGAGCTGGACATGGTCGGGAAGTCTGCCTCAGGTGTCCGACGCCGGTGGAGTCTCTCCACAGGCACGCGGTTGCCGGACGCCGTGGCCGGACGCCGGCGGGGAGCGGGGGCGCCCGTGGCACCTGCCGGGACGGCAGGATGAGGGGATGCCGCTGCAGATCGCCCAGGACGAGCACGCCGACGCTGTCCTCACCGAGAACCCGTTCGCCCTGCTGGCCGGGATGATGCTCGACCAACAGTTCCCGATGGAGCGCGCGTTCGCCGGTCCCGCGAAGATCCTGGACCGGTTCGGCACCCTCGACCCGGCGGCGATCGCTGCCGCCGACCCCGAGGAGTTCGCGACGGTGTGCTCGGCGACGCCGGCCGTCCACCGGTTCCCCGGCTCGATGGCGGCCCGGCTGCAGGCCCTGGCCGCCCACGTGGTGGACGAGTACGACGGCGACGCAGAGCGGTTGTGGACGGAGGCCGCCTCCGGGAAGGACCTGCTGACGCGGCTGGGAAGGCTGCCCGGCTTCGGCAAGCAGAAGGCGCAGATCTTCGTGGCCCTCCTGGGCAAACAGCTCGAGGTCCGACCGGCCGGCTGGGAGTCCGCCGCGGGGGCGTACGCCGAGCCCGGGGCGCACCGCTCGGTCGCCGACGTGGTCGACCCGGCTTCGCTGGAACGGGTCCGCGCCTTCAAGAAGGAGCAGAAGGCACGGCGGTAGTCGTGGGCGTCGCAGCGTGCGCCGACCCGGGTCCGTCCTTGGAACTCGCAGGTCCCGTGACACAATGACGGTGCGGCACTTGACGACTACGGACTTTGCCGCGCCCCGCAACCGTTTGACGAGAGGTAGTTCGTGTCTTCGAGCACGTCCCGCAAGCTGCCCGCCGAGGCGCTCGCACATCCAGATGTCGTGGCCTTGGTCAAGCTCGGAAAGGCGGTCGGGGAGGTCTCCGCGGACGCTGTCCGGCAGACCGCCGAGTCGGCCGGCATCTCTCCTCAGCACCTGCGGGCTCTGCTCAAGTTCTTGAGCCAGGAAGGGGTCTCGGTCTCCGTGTCCGCAGCAGACACCGGTCGCAAGCAGGTAGCGGCCGCCACGTCGACGGCCAAGAAGGTCACCTCCGCAACGGCGAAGAAGGCGTCCGCCAAGAAGGCTCCGGCGAAGAAGGCGTCCAAGGCGGCGCCGGCCGAGGAGTCCGGTGCCGACGCCGCTGCCGAGCCGGCTGAGGAGGCGGCTGCCGACAAGGGCACCGGCACGAAGCGGGCGGCGAAGAAGGGCACGGCCAAGAAGGCGGCCGTGGAGACTCCCGCGGTCGTCGGTCCCGACGGCAAGAAGGTGCTGCCGGACATCCCCGACGAGGAGTTCGAGAAGGACCTCGTCGCGGACCCGACGCTGAAGGAGGAGGAGGACGAGAGCAAGGGCTTCGTCATCTCGGCCGCCGACGACACCGACGAGCCGATCCAGCAGGTCATGGTCGCGGGCGCGACCGCCGACCCGGTCAAGGACTACCTGAAGCAGATCGGCAAGGTTCCGCTGCTCAACGCGGAGATGGAGGTCGAGCTCGCCAAGCGGATCGAGGCGGGCCTGTTCTCCGAGGAGAAGCTTGCCGCCGGGGGCAAGATCTCCGAGAAGGTCCGCGAGGAGCTCGAGTGGATCGCCGAGGACGGGCGACGCGCGAAGAACCACCTGCTGGAGGCGAACCTGCGGCTGGTGGTGTCCCTCGCGAAGCGCTACACCGGCCGCGGCATGCTCTTCCTCGACCTGATCCAGGAAGGCAACCTCGGTCTGATCCGGGCGGTCGAGAAGTTCGACTACACCAAGGGCTACAAGTTCTCCACCTACGCGACGTGGTGGATCCGCCAGGCGATCACCCGGGCGATGGCGGACCAGGCCCGCACCATCCGCATCCCGGTGCACATGGTGGAGGTCATCAACAAGCTGGCCCGCGTGCAGCGGCAGATGCTGCAGGACCTCGGCCGCGAGCCGACACCGGAGGAGCTCGCCAAGGAGCTCGACATGACCCCGGAGAAGGTCGTCGAGGTCCAGAAGTACGGCCGCGAGCCGATCTCGCTGCACACCCCGCTCGGCGAGGACGGCGACAGCGAGTTCGGTGACCTCATCGAGGACTCCGAGGCCATCGTGCCGGCCGACGCCGTGTCGTTCACGCTGCTCCAGGAGCAGCTGCACGCGGTGCTCGACACCCTCTCGGAGCGGGAGGCCGGCGTGGTCTCGATGCGGTTCGGGCTTACCGACGGGCAGCCGAAGACCCTCGACGAGATCGGCAAGGTGTACGGCGTGACGCGCGAGCGCATCCGTCAGATCGAGTCGAAGACGATGTCGAAGCTGCGGCACCCGAGCCGCTCGCAGGTCCTTCGGGACTACCTGGACTGACGTCCCGCCCTCGGCACCCGATCGGGTGATCTCGACCGCTCCTGCTGGTCGGGGTCTCGGTCACCGCACGGATCCTGGCGACGCCGTACCTGGCCTTCAGCGTCCGGAGCCCCCAAGGCCACCTCGTGCTGAACACACTCGACGCGGCTGTCGGGGCGCTGACCGGCTACCTGGTCTACGGCCGCTTCGCCCGCGAGCGCAGGCTCCAGGACCTGCTGCTGCTCCACGGCCTGGGGTTGCTTGTCGTCTCGGGCCTGGGCCTGAACCACGTCGACCAGCTCTCGCCGAGCATCCGCAACGGCACGCTCGACGTCTGGCAGCCCGACCAGCGGCACGCCCTGGTGCGCATCGCCCGGGAGGCGGTGACCAACGCCGTGAAGCACGGGCGGGCCGGGAGCGTCCACGTCGTGCTCGGGTCCGGGTCGGACGGCCGCCACTCGTCGTACGCGACGACGGGCGCGGGTTCGACGTCGCGGCCGTCTCGGGCGGTACCACCGGCGGCTACGGGCTGACCAAGCATGCGCGACCGTGCGCGCGGAGACGCGCCGGCACACGGTGACCTCCGCCGGGGGCGCATCTGGTCGAATATGTCCATGGCAGGCAACAGGACGACGGTGTTCCTCCTCGACGACCACGAGATGGTCCGCGAGGGGCTCAAGGCGATGCTGGAGGCGTCAGGGCGCGTCGAGGTCGTGGGCGAGTCCGACTCGGCGGAGGAGGCCGCGCGCCGCATCCCGGCGCTGCGTCCCGACGTGGCGATCCTGGACGCCCGACTCCCGGACGGTTCGGGCATCGAGGTGTGCCGCACCATCCGGGCGCAGGATCCCAGCCTGAAGGCGTTGATCCTGACGTCGTACGACGACGACGAGGCACTGTTCGCCGCGATCATGGCGGGCGCGGCCGGGTACGTCCTCAAGGACGTCAAGGGCCAGGACTTCCTCGACGCCATCGAGCGGGTCGCGGCCGGCCAGTCCCTCATCGACCCGGCCCTCATGGCGCGAGTCCTGGACCGGGTGCGCAACGGTCCCCAGGTGGCCCCGGAGCTCGCCGGGCTGAGCGAGCAGGAGCTGACGCTGCTGTCGCTCATCGCGGAGGGTCTCACCAACCGCCAGATCAGCGAGCGGATGTACCTCGCCGAGAAGACGGTCAAGAACTACGTGTCGCACCTGCTGGTCAAGCTCGGGCTCGAGCGCCGAACCCAGGCAGCGGTGCTGGCCACCCGACTCCTGGGGGACCGCCCCAAGGGCTGACCGGTGTCAGGCGAGCGGCACCCGCCAGCTGAGCACGGTGCCGCGCGGTTCGTTCGGGCCGAGGGCGAAGGAGCCTCCGCGTGCCGCAGCTCGGGCGCGGGCGTTGCGCAGCCCGCTCTCATGGCGGTCCGCGGGGAGGCCCACGCCGTCGTCGCTGACCCGGACGCACACCTCCTCCTCGGTCACGTCCAGCTCGACGGCTGCCGAGGCGGCGTGGGCGTGCTTGGCCGTGTTCGACAGTGCTTCCCGGACGACGGCCAGCAGCTCGACCTGGATCGTGTCCGGCACCGCCGTGTCCACCGGTCCCGTGGTGCGCACGTCCGGGGTGAACCCCAGCGCCGGGGAGTACTCCTTCACGAGCTTGCGGACGTCACCGCGGAGCGACGCGCCCTTCCGGCTCTGCAGCTCGAAGATCGAGCCGCGGATGTCCTTGATCGTCCGGTCGATGTCGTCCACGGCCCGGTCGATCCCGTCGCTGAACTCGGGGCGCTCGGCCAGCATCTGGAGTCCCTGGAGACGCATGCCGGTGGCGAAAAGCCGTTGGATGACATGGTCGTGCAGGTCGCGCGCGATCCGGTCGCGGTCGGACAGGACGGCCAGCTCGGCGCGGTCGTCCACTGCGCTGGCCCGGTCGAGCGTCAACCCGATGTGGTCGGCGAACGACTGCATCAGCTGTTGCTCCTGAGCGTCGCGCAGCTGCTCGTCGGAGTCGAAGGTCGCCAGCAGCGTGGCGGACTCCGACAGGGCGGACCGCATCGGGAGCAGGACGGCCCAGCGCGCACGGCCGTTGCCGCTGATCCGCAGTACCTCGCCCGGCTGCCGGTCGCTGCGAGGAAGCGCGGAGACGACCTGCTCCAGCGTCTGGGCTTCAGGGCCGTCCGCGGCCTCGAGGTGCGGCCCGTGCTCGGTGAACCGCACCACCGCAGCGGCGCGGGCCCCGGCCACCGACCGGAAGATCCGGGTCACCTCCGTGAAGGCCCGGTCGGCCGAGATGGGGGGCTGAAGAGCATCGCTGAGGCGGCCGGTGGCCTCCAGCCACTGCCGCCGCCGCTCGCTGAGACCGTAGGTGCGCGCGTTGCCGATGACGTACCCGGCCGCGCTCGCGAGGGCGATCACGGCTTCCTCGTCGGCGTCGGTGAACCCCGCGCCGCCCGCCTTCTCGGTCAGGTAGAGATTGCCGAAGATCGTGCCGTGCACGTCGATCGGGACGCCGAGGAAGGTCTTCATGGGCGGGTGGCCCGGCGGGAACCCGTAGGAGCTCGGATGCCGGCCGAGGTCGTCGAGCCGTAGCGGGTGGGGCTCGTTGATGACGACGCCGAGGATCCCACGGCCGTGCGGCAGGTCGCCGATGACCTCGCGCAACGAGGGGTCGATGCCGTGCACCACGAAGTCGTGCAGCCCCCCGTCGTGCTGCAGCACCCCGAGCGCTCCGTACTTGGCCTGGGTCAGCTCGCAGGCGGACTCGACGATCCGGCTGAGCACCCGGTGCAGGTCCAGGTCGGTGGAGATCGCCACCACGGCATCGAGGAGCGCCCGGGAGGCACCCGGCGACGAGTCGCGGGTTGTCTCGGGCGGTCCGGTTCGCTGGTCGGCCACCCCCCCTTTCTACCGGCCCGGGCCCGGAGAGCGCGTCAGGAGGCTGTGACGACGCGGCGGATGGGGGTGGCGGTGTCGCCGCCGAGGCTGCGTCCGGAGAGCTCGGTCCAGGGGATGCGGAGGAAGAGGTTGCGGGTGCCGTCGGCCCAGGGGCGGGGGGCCCATTGGCGGCGGAGGTCGCGGAGGTGGTCGGGGTCGGCGATGGTGTCGGCGCGGCCGCGGACCATGACCGACCAGCCGGTGTGGGCGTCGTAGTCGAAGTGGTCGACCTCGAAGGCGACGGTGCTGCCGGGTCCGTAGGAGCCCAGGGCGCTGTAGGGGGTGGTGGCCACGATGAGGGCTTCGTCGGTCACGGCGTAGTTCATCGGGGTGACCAGCGGGCCTTGGGGGGTGGTGACCGCGACGCGGCCGACCACGCCGGCGTGCAGGAGGCGGACGCATTCGTCGAAGCCGAGCTCTCGTGCCTGTGCCATGACCGTCGTCCTTTCCTCTGCACACCAGCATGGGCGCGGGGTGGGGTGGGTTTCGATGGTCAAAAGACCTCAACCCGACGGCCGGTTCCGGGGTTGGGGGGCTGACTACCTTCGGCCATCGACGTAGAGGAAAAGGACCCTTCGGTGGCGGTGTGGGGTCGCCAAGGATGAGGGCGCAAGGGAAAAACCCCCCTAGATCGCACTCAACCGAGGCACTGACTGAAGAAGGACTTGATCATCATGCGACGCAGGACTCTTGACGCCCTACTTGCTTCGACCGGCGCGGTGATCGCGCTGGTGCTCTTGGCGGCCGGTGGGCTGCTGACCTGGGCCAACAGCTACATCGGTGACCAGGTGCACGACCAGCTGGTGATGCAGGACATCACGATGCCGGAGAAGGACTCGTTGGAGACCGCGGCGCAGCACGACGCGCTGGACCAGTACGCGGGCCAGGAGATGACCACCGGTGCGCAGGCCAAGGCGTTCGCCGACCAGTACATCCTGGTGCACATGAACGCCGCCTCGGACGGCCGGACCTACGAAGAGGTCTCCGGTGAGTTCATGCAGCTGTCCAACGACCCGAACGCCGACCCCGACGAGGTCGCCGCTCTCGGTCAGCTGCGCCAGACGCTGTTCATGGGCAACACCCTGCGGGGCCTGCTGCTCAACGCCTACGCCTTCGACACCATGGGCACCATCGCCGGGATCGCCGCGATCGCGTCCTTCGCCGGAGCCGGTGTGCTGCTGGTCCTGACCGGGCTCGGTGTGGTCCACATGCGCCGCACCCCCGCCGAGGTCGAGGTCGGCGCCGGGCACCGCACCCCGGCCGCCGCCGGAGTCTGACCCCCAGCACCACCCAGCAGCACCACCCAGCAGCACCACCCCCCACCCAGAGGCGGGGCCCCACCGGGCCCCGCCTCTCGGCATGGGCAAAAAGGTGGCGTACCAGGACCATGCGCCCTCAGCGGACAGGTGGTGCCGTCGTTACCATGAGGCGATTCCGCTCAGGGGGTACGGCTGTATGCACCGCTTTCTCTCGCGCCACGTCGCACGGGCACTGTCCGTCGTGGTCGCGGCGACCTGTCTCTGGGTCGGGTCCGTGGAAGCGACCAGCGCGACGACGTACACCACGACCCCGACGTCGAGCTGGACCCCCACGTCCGGCCGGGTGTACGCGCTGGCACGCGCCGGAGACGCGGTCGTGCTGGGCGGCACCTTCTCGAGACTGCGGAGCCCGGACGGCACGGTGGAGGCGTCCCGGCCCGGGCTCGCGGCCGTGGATGCGGGCACCGGCGAGCTGCTGCCGTGGAATCCCGGCGTTGCGGGGGGCGAGGTCACAGCGCTCGAGACCTCGGCGGACGGTCAGACCCTGTACGTCGGTGGCAGCTTCACCAAGCTTGCGGGGCGGCCGGCCGCGGGTCTGGGGGCCGTCTCCATGGCGACCGGCGGGCGCGTCACCTCCTTCGACGCCGGAGTCGAGAACGGGGACGTCGACGCGCTGCTCCGGGTGGGCGGCACGCTCTACCTCGGCGGCACCTTCACGAAGGTGGACGGTCTGTGGCAGTCGCGGCTGGCCGCGGTGACCAGCGACACCGGTGCACTGATCCACAGCTTCGACGCGCGGGCCAAGCCGGGTGTCTCCACCTTGGCGCTGTCCCCGGACGGCAGGACCCTCCTCGCCGGCGGCCACTTCCACGAGCTGTCGGGGGTCTCCCGTGACTACCTCGGCAGCGTGGACGTGGAGACCGGGGCGGCGACGTCGTGGCAGCCGCCACCGGCGTGCATCGACGACAACCAGTGCTACGTCTTCGACCTGGCCACGGACGCGGATCGCGTCTACGCCGCCATCGGGGGACCGGGCGGGCAGGTCCGCGCCTACGACCTCGCCTCCGGTGTGTCTCTGTGGTCCTCCCACACCGACGGGGACGTCCAGGCCGTCGAGCTCGAGGGCGGTGTGCTGTACGCGGGTGGTCACTTCGACACCGCTTTCGAGGGTGAGCCCCGTGCGGGCATCGTCGCCCTGCGGCCCGCCGACGGGCGCGTGCTCCCCGACTTCGCCCCCGAGATCCGGGGAGGCACGGCGGTCTGGGACATCCTCTCCGACGACACGTTCCTCCGCGTCGCCGGACACTTCTCGACCGTGGACGGGCGCAGCGAGCCCCGGTACACACAGTTCCGGGCGGCCGGAGGGCCGGTGCCGCAGACGTTGATCGAGCCTTCGAGCAGGTGGTCGTACCTCGACGGCGGTGTCGCTCCGGCCGCGTCGTGGGCCGAGGAGTCGTTCGACGACAGCAGCTGGAAGTCCGGTCCGGCGGAGCTGGGATTCGGTGACGGCGACGAGCGCACGGTGATGAAGAAGGGCGCGATCACCTACTGGCTCCGGCGAACGGTCACCGCGCCCGACCTGACGGGCTACCACTCGGCGACGCTGTCGTTGGTCCGCGACGACGGGGCGGTCGTCTACGTCAACGGCGTCGAGGTGGCCCGGACCAACATGCCCTCCGGCGCGATCACCCCCAGCACCCGGGCGGTGGAGGCGCTCTACGGAAGGCCCGAGTGGGAGTGGACCAGCTACAGCGTCCCGCTGGAGCTGCTGCACCCGGGGTCCAACGTCGTCGCGGTGGAGCTGCACCAGGCCAACTCCAGCTCCAGCGACACGTCGTTCGACCTCCGGCTCGACGTGGAGTGACGGCTCGCTTCCGGCTGGGCCGGCGAGTGCGTCACGCGGTCGCGCGGGCTCGGCGGGACCGGTAGTCCTGCAACGCCACGACGGCCTCCGCCGCCGCGGTCTGCATCCGGGACAGCAGGCCGGGAGCGGCCGAGAGCATGTCGTCGTCCTCGAGAAGCTCCAGCTCCAGCGCCACCTCGGCGACGGCGACGGCCCCGAGGTTGAGCGCGCTGCCGCGGAACCGGTGCACGAGGGCGCGGGTGGTCTCCCACTGCTTGTCCGCGAGTGACTCCGCGACCTCCGTCAGCGTCGTCGGCAGGGACCCGAGGAAGTTGTCGATCGCCCGGTTCACCAGAAGCACCGCACGCTCGCCCATGTCGGCCAGCTCGTCCAGGCGGCTCTCGTCCAACGCCTCGGCGAGCGTGTCCCGGGGCCGGCTGGGCTGCTCCGCGCTGAGATTGCGGTCGAGGACCGCGGCGACGCGCTCGCTGCTCACCGGCTTGGTGAGGAAGTCGTCCATGCCGGCGTCCGTGCACCGCTCGCGTTCCCCGTCGACGGCGGAAGCCGTCATGGCGATGATCGGGATCCTCGTGCCGTCGGGCTCGTGGCTGCGGATCAGCCGCGCCGCGGTGTACCCGTCCATGCGGGGCATCTGGAGGTCCATGAGGATCGCATCGTACGCGCGCGTCGTCGCCTTGGCGACGGCCTCGTCGCCGCTCGCGGCCACCTCCCCGGTGTAGCCGAGCAGCTCCAGCATGCCCAGGGCGACGAGCTGGTTGACATCGTTGTCCTCCACGACGAGCACGTGGCCACTGCGCGCGGGTGCGCTAGCGGCGGGCAGAGCCGTGACGCCGGGGGAGCCGGTGGACTCGTCGGCGTGACCGAGACGCGCGGTGAACCAGAAGGTGCTGCCCTCCCCGAGGACGCTGCGGACCCCGAGCTCCCCGCCCAGCGCGCCGACGAGCTGGTGGCAGATGGCGAGACCGAGACCGGTGCCACCGAAGGTCCGCGTGGTCGACGCGTCGGCCTGCCGGAACGGCTCGAACAGCCGCCGCTGCTGCTCCGGGGCGACGCCGATCCCGGTGTCCTCCACCAGGACGCGGACGGACACGTCGGAGTCGCTGGCGTCGTCGACGACCGCACGGACCAGCACGGAGCCCTCGGAGGTGAACTTGACCGCGTTCGACATCAGGTTCGCCAGGACCTGACCGAGCCGTGTCGGGTCGCCCACCACCCGCTGGGGCAGGGCGTCGTCCACCTCGATGGCGAGGGAGATGCCCTTCTCGGTGGCCGCCGACGCGAGCAGCGCCTGCGTCTGGTCGAAGATCGCCCGCAGATCGAAGTCGACGAGCTCGAGCACGAGCTCGCCGGACTCGATCTTGGAGAAGTCGAGGACGTCGTTGATGAGCCCGATGAGCGTCTGTCCCGCGGCCTGCACGCCACGGGCGAGGTCGCGTTGCCGGTCGTCGAGCTCGGTGCGCAGCAGGATCTCGTTCAGCCCGATGACGCCGTTCATCGGGGTCCGGATCTCGTGGCTCATGGTGGCGACGAACTGGGACTTCAACCGCGACGCCTCCATCGCGTCGTCGCGGGCCGCCGCGAGCTCGGCGGCGGCCTGCTCGCGCTCCGCGACCCGGGCCAGGTGCCCGGCGACCTGCTCGACCATCGAACGCAGCATCGCGTGCCGTTCGAACGGGCTGCACGTGGTGACCACGACGACCATGCGCAGGTCACCACCGACCCGCACCGGGAAGCCGATCGACGGCGCATCGGGGCGGGCGTGCTCCTCGAAGATGGCGGTGCCCGAGGCCAGCACCTCCTCCGCGATCCTGGCCTCCCACTCCGCAGGGTCGCGATCGGGACCGTCGCCGAGGAAGGTGACCGGCTCCAAGCCGAGCCCGACGTCGTCCCGGACCCGGAACGCGACCGCCCGCTGCCAGTCGTCGTGGACGAGCAGCAGCTCCCGGATCGCCAGCATCGCCTCAACGAGCGTCTCGGCCTCGTTGGCCGCGGTGGCGGTCAGCTGCATCATCGCGTTGAGCACCACGGCGTCGGTCAGCTGGAGCTCGGTCTCCTTGATCTCGGTGATGTCCTGCACGGTGCCCCCGAGGCGCACCGGCGTGCCGTCCTCCGCGCGCAACAGCCGACCCCGGTGACGGAACCACCCCAGGCTGCCGTCGGCGCGGAGGGCGCGGGCGTCGAAGTCGAGGTCGTCGCTGCGTCCTTCGCGGGCGGCGCGCACGCGCTCGGTGACGAGGAGACGGTCCTGCTCCACGATCCGGGACAGGTAGAGGTCCGTGGTGGGCGCGACCCTCGTCGCGTCCAGTCCCAGCATCGCGTACATCTGCCGTGACCAGGTCAGATCGTCGGTGACGAAGTCCAGCTCGAAGCTGCCGATGCGGGCGATCTCCTGGGCCTCGTCCAGCTGCTCTCGGCTACGGGTGAGATCGTGGACGAGCGTACGGCGGCGGGCCCCCTCGGTCAGTCGGTGGATGCACGCCGTCGGTCGGCCCTGGTCGTCGTACAGGAAGCTCTCCGCCACCAGCAGCGACAGCCGCTGCCCGCCGGGGAGCAGGTAGCTGCCCTCCACCTCGCCCGGCGCACGGCCCGCCTCCAGCACCAGGTCGATGCGGTCGCCGACCGACATGCCGCCGATCTCGGTGAGGACCGCCTGCACCGGCATCGCGGACAGCTCGGCCCGACTGCGTCCGAGGAGGGCCGCGGCCCGCTCGTTGACGTAGGTGGTGCGGCCGTTCCGGTCGAACACCCACATGCCGTCGGGGGAGGCGTCGAGGACATGGCGGTAGAACGCAGTAGCGTCACCCATCCCGGCCCCCTTCCTGACCGAAACCTTCACCCGGCCCACCCGGCCATCAGTCCCCAGAGTAGGGACTCAAGTCCCACGATGGGCGGTTATCGCCCAGCCGGTGTCATCAGGTGGCCACCGCACCCAGGAACCATGCGACGCCGGCGACCAGCCCGGCGGCCAGCTCGATGAGGATCGACGCGCCCACGGCCTTGAGCGTGACCCGGGTGGCCGGCCAGGCGGCGTCGAGGCCGAGACGCTGGGCCTCGGAGAGGTACACGCCGAGCACGAAGCCCAGGGGCAGGCCCACCACGGGGACCACGAAGAAGCCGACGATCCCGAGCAGACCGCCCACCATCAGCGTGCGCGTCGGGATGCCCTGGGTCCTCAGGTGCCGCCCGGGAAGCAGGTACTTGACGACGGTGCCGCCACCGAGGACCAGCAGCGCGACGGCTGCGGCCACCCAGCCGGCCGCCTCGCCGACGGCCACGGCCCAGACGAGCACGGCGGCGGCGATGAGAAGCGTGCCGGGCAGGAGTGGCACCACGACCCCCACCAGGCCCACAGCGATGGCGAGCCCCGCCAGCACGTCCTCGATCTGCATGTCGGCCACCTTTCCGGGCGACTGGGGACGAACCGGAAGGGACGCGGCGACCCAGGACGGCCCAGGACGACCCGGGACGACCCGGGACGACCCAGACGACCGAGGCCCCGGCGGAGCCGGGGCCTCAGTCGAAGTCTGTCGCCAGGGTCAGTGCTCGCCCTCCGCCGCCACCTGCGGGGCGTCGAGGAGCTTGCTGGTCTCGTCGTGGACGTTGACAGCGATCGTGCGCAGCTTCTCGCCGTGTTCCCGGGCGTGGTGAGCGCAGAAGAGCAGCTCGCCACCACTCGCGAGGTGGACGCGGAGGTAGGCCTGCGCACCGCACCGGTCGCAGCGATCACTGGCTGTCAGGGGGCTGGGTGCAACGGCAGTTGTCACGATGGCCTTCCTTCCTGTCATTCGTTCGACGCCTCGGGGACCCGGACGGTTCCCCTCGTCGTCTCCTCTGACCAACAACGTGAGCACTGCGGATGCTTCCCGATGTGGTCCTTCTCCCCGGATGGATTCCGGTGAGTCCTCTCACATGGTCGTTCGGCCACCGTGCCCGGTCGGTTGGGTCTGCCCAGTGTGACCTAGTGCCACAACTATCGGCGGCAACCCGCCCGACCTGTGGAATCGCTCTTGCGCCTGAGGTATACCCAGGCGCGAGGGCGCTCACCCCCTCAGTATCCCCGTCGCAGGTCACGGTCCGGCAACGGACCCGCGCCGGTCCGGTGCGAGCGTGGCGGCGTCGGCTTGTCGCTGCGCGCAGGTAGATTCGCCACGGCACGAACCGGCGCGGGAGGCAGTCATCGACAACACGTACAACGCCCATCACCTGCTGGTCCTCGAAGGGCTGGAGGCGGTGCGCAAGCGGCCCGGCATGTACATCGGGTCCACGGACACGCGCGGGCTCATGCACTGTCTGTGGGAGATCATCGACAATTCGGTGGATGAGGCCCTGGCGGGAGTCTGCACCCGCATCGATGTGACCCTGCACCCCGACGGGTCGGCCGAGGTGGGCGACAACGGTCGGGGCATCCCGGTCGACAAGGAGCCCAAGACGGGCCTTTCGGGCGTCGAGGTGGTGTTCACCAAGCTCCACGCGGGCGGCAAGTTCGGCGGCGGGTCCTACGTCGCCACCGGTGGCCTGCACGGTGTCGGGTCGTCGGTGGTCAACGCGCTGTCCGCCCGGCTCGATGTCGAGGTCGACCGGTCGCCGGCGACGCAGCACATCTCCTTCCAGCGCGGGGCGCCGGGCGTCTTCGCCGGGCCTTCGCCGAAGGACGCCTTCACGCCGCAGTCCGGGCTGACCAAGGGCAAGCGGGTCGCCAAGGGTCGCACCGGCACCCGGGTCCGGTTCTGGCCCGACGGGCAGATCTTCACCAAGGACGCCACCTTCGTCTTCGACGAGCTCGTCACGCGGGCCCGGCAGACCTCGTTCATCGTGCCGGGGCTGGAGATCGTCATCCGCGACGCCCGCGGTGCCGAAATCGTCGAGGAGGCCTTCAGGCACGACGGCGGGATCGCGGAGTACTGCGAGTTCCTGGCCGCCGACGAGCCGGTGACCGGCGTACTGCGTCTCGAGGGGCAGGACCGCTTCACCGAGACGGTGCCGCTGCTGGACGACAAGGGGCACATGATCCCCCAGGACGTCGAGCGTGACCTGCACGTGGACGTGGCGCTGCGCTGGGGGACCGGGTACGACACCGAGATCCGGTCCTACGTGAACGTCATCGCGACCCCCAAGGGCGGCACCCACGTGAGCGGTTTCGAGGCGGCGGTGACGAAGACGTTCAACGACCTGCTGCGCGACACCAAGACGCTCAAGGTCGCCGAGCCCGACGTGGTGAAGGACGACGTCCTCGAGGGCATGACCGCGGTGGTCACGGTCCGGCTGGCCGAGCCGCAGTTCGAGGGGCAGACCAAGGAGGTGCTGGGCACGCCGGCCGCCCGTTCGGTCGTGCGCAAGGTGGTCAGCAACGAGCTGAAGAAGTTCCTCACCTCGACCAAGCGGGACCAGAAGGCGCAGGCCAAGCTGGTGCTCGAGAAGGTCGCCAACGCCTCTCGCACCCGGCTCGCAGCCCGGCAGCAGCGGGACAACCAGCGACGGAAGAACGCGCTGGAGTCCTCGGCCCTGCCGTCCAAGCTGGCGGACTGCCGCTCCGGGGACAACGAGCGCACGGAGGTGTTCATCGTGGAGGGCGACTCCGCGCTCGGTACGGCGAAGCTGGCCCGGAACTCCGAGTTCCAGGCGCTCCTGCCGATCCGCGGCAAGATCCTCAACGTCCAGAAGGCCTCGGTCGGCGACATGCTGAAGAACGCCGAGTGCGCCTCGATCATCCAGGTGGTCGGGGCCGGGTCCGGCCGGACGTTCGACATCGAGCAGGCGCGCTACGGGCGGATCGTGTTCATGGCGGACGCAGACTCCGACGGCGCGCACATCCGGTGCCTGCTGACCACGCTGTTCTTCAAGTACATGCCCGACCTGATCACCCAGGGGCGGGTCTACTCCGCCGTGCCGCCGCTGCACCGGATCGAGCTGACCAACCCGAAGAAGGGCATGGAGAAGTACATCTACACCTACTCCGACGCCGAGCTGCAGCGGAAGCTCGCTGAGCTCACCAAGAAGGGGCTGCGCTGGAAGGACCCGGTGCAGCGCTACAAGGGGCTCGGTGAGATGGACGCCGACCAGCTGGCCGAGACGACCATGGACCCCAGGCACCGCACGCTCCGGCGGATCACCGCCGACGACGCGCAGGCCGCGGCAGAGGTCTTCGAGCTGCTCATGGGCAGCGAGGTCGCGCCGCGCAAGGAGTTCATCGTGCAGGGCGCCTACGAGATCGACGCGGAGCTCATCGACGCCTGAGCCGGGGGGAGGGGCGGTCCCCGGGACTCAGGCCCTGGGCTCGAGCAGCCCGGTGTCGACGTCGTAGATGAAGCCGCCGACCTTGACGGTGCCGGGGATGAGCGGATGCGACCTCACCCGCTGCACGTCCTCCTGGAGCGCGGCCACCTGGTCCTCGACCACGTGGAAGCGCTGCCACGTCGCGTCCGCCCCCGCGGAGGCCCCGACCCGCTCGTGGAGCTCGGCCTCGCTCGCCGACGCCATCGCGCACCGCGTGTGCGGCACCACGAGGATGCGCTTGACGTTGAGCAGGTGCACGCCGAGCACGAGCGCCTCCAGCGCCTGGTCGGTGACCCGGCCGCCGGGGTTGCGGAAGATCTTCGCGTCCCCTGGCTTGAGCCCGACCACGCCCAGCGGGTCGATGCGGGAGTCCATGCACGTCACGATGGCGATGCCCGCGTGGGCGACGCCGTCGAAGCCGGCGAGGGCGAAGTCCTCGGCGAACGCGCGGTTCGCCTCCAGCAGGTCGTCGAAGTCGGAGGAAGTCACGGGGCGAGGGTAGCGAGGTGTGGAGAGGCCTGGCGCGCGGCCCACCGGAGTGCTACTATCGAACGTATGTTCGAGACGCTGGAGGTGGAGGCAGACGACGCCGCGGCCTGCGCCGCCGGCTTGGTCGCCTCGTTGATGGAGCAACGGATGGCCGCTGCCTCCCGCTTCGCCTGGGTCGCGCGCTGGGCCCACCTCCACGAGCCCGAGTCTCTGGTGCGGCGAGAGGAGGGCGTCGAAGCACGCCGCCGCATGGTGTGGCAGGTGTCCACGGACGGCATCCCGGACGTCACCGTGGCAGGCGTCGTGGAGCTCGGGGTGCTGCTGCAGGTCTCCACCAGGTCGGCGGAGAACTTGCTTCGCGACGTGCTCGAGGTGCTGCACCGCCATCCGCGCGCCTGGGACGCCGTGATGACCGGCAAGCTCGAGGACTGGAAGGCGCGCGAGCTCGCGAAGGTGACGCGTCCGTTGACGGCCGAGCAGGCGAAGAAGGTCGACGGCGAAGTCGTGGACGCGATGACGGGCCTGCCCTGGGGCCGAGCCCAGGCGGTGATCCACGGCAGGGTGATCGCGACTGATCCCGAGGGCCACGACCGCCGGATGAAGGACGACGACCACAAGCAGTTCGTCTCCACCCGCCGCCGCTCGAACGCGCACGGTCTCCGGACCATGGTGGCGCGCGGCGCCGCCGGTGACATCGCCCGGCTGGAGGCGATGGTCGCCCACCTGGCCGAGCAGATGGAGACGGCGGGAGGCAAGGATCCCTTGGACTCGCGGCGGGCCAAGGCACTCGCACTGTTGGCGAACCCCGCCCTGGCCTGTGCCTTCCTGGCCGGCAGGGCTCCGCGCACAGCGGCGCCGACCGACGAGCGGCCGCCCTCAGCGGTCGGGCTGGCCCGCGAGTTCGGCAAGGTCCTCCAGCAGCTGGGCACGAAGGCCCTCGACCGGTTGCGGCCGAAGTCGGTGCTCTACCTGCACCTGTCCGACGCAGCCCTGAAGGCGCTTCCGGGCACGCAGGTGGCCAGGGTCGAGGACCCCGTCGCGGCCGGGCCGATCGGCATCGACCAGCTGCGCCAGTGGCTGAAGAACGACCGCATCGTGGTGAAGCCGGTGATCGACCCGCTGTTGGCCGAGCCTGCGGACGAGTACGAGATCACGGCAGCCTTGGGCGAGGCGCAGGCGCTGCTGACACCGTTCGAGATCTTCCCGTACGGCACACAGCCCGCACGCGAGGCCGACGTGGACCACACGATCCCGTACCGCCTGCTGGACGAGGGTGGGCCACCGGGCCAGACAGCGATGGGCAACCTGGGGCCGCTGGGTCGGAGGCATCACCTCGCCAAGACGTTCATGGGTTTCCAGGTGCACCAGCCGTCGCCCGGTCTGTACTACTGGCGAACGCCGACGGGGTGGTGGTACCAGGTCGACCACCGTGGCACCCGACCGCTCGGGCGGGACGAACCCGCCTTCTTGTCCACGCCGATCGTCGTCACACTCGACCTGGTGAGCTGATCGTCCAGCTCCATCGCCGCAACGGCATGGCTGCCTTCCCGCACGACTCGGGGCGCTCGACGTCGCTCTCCTCCGATCGCACCACGACCAGCCAGTGACGCCCGTCGCGGTGCCGGACCAACCAGTCGTCGCCGGCAGGCTTGACGGTGAGCGCGTCGAGGGCCAGCTCGCCGGTGGTCTCCCGCACGGCGAGCTCCGCCACCTGCCCCGGCGGTGCCCACGCGGACCGCCCGCGGAGACCCTCGAGCACAGTGTGCCCGCGCGCCGCCCGCGTCAGCAGGGCCGCGGCCGATTCGCCGTCGAGGCGGCCGTGCAGCGTCCCGTGCGGCAGCAGTACGGCGGTCGGCGCGAACCGGTGACCGGACGTGTGCGTCGCCTCCCACACCCGCCCGGGATGCGCACGGGAAGCGGCGGCGGCCACCGGGCGACCCGTCACGGCGCAGCACACGTCCCGGGTGCCGTTCGTGCAGACGAGCAGGTGAGGTTCGGAAGCCGGAGCGAGGGCGGGCAGGCTGCGCCGCGCGGCTTCCTGATCGCCCGACGCCACGGCCCGCCAATCAAGGTCCAGCAGCGCAGCGGGGTCGTCGACGCAGCCCGAGAGCAGCCAGGTCCGTCCGGGCAGGGAGTGCGCGACCAGCACCCGTCGGGCGCCAGGTCGACCGTCGCGGTGGTCGACGTGGCGGCCCGCTCGACGGATCAGCGACGGTCGCACGCCCGCCATCGTTGCGGCGGTCTCGAGCTCGCGGCCGTGGTCGGGGTCGAGGTGGCTGGCGGTGAACGCGCGGGCGCCCCAGGGACCGTTCTGCTCCAACGCGACCCAACCGGCGGCGCGGGGGGCCGAGCCGATGAGCTGCTCACCGACGGCTTCCGAGACTGCCGAGCAGCGCCCGGTGAAGGTGGGTGCCGGCACCGTGTCCGAACCCATCAGAAGCCCCCCTCCACGGCCGGCGATCGCACGGTGCGGGTGTCGGCATGCCGGAACACCACCAGGGCCACCGCGCCGGCCACCAGGCAGCTGACGGCGGCGCCGGCAAAGATCGTCTGCAGCTGGGTCAGCCCGGCGTCCTGGAGGATCCGGCTGAACTCCGCGCACCGGCTGACGCCGTCCCCGCACACGTCCATCGGCGCGGGCAGGTCCGACTGCTCGGCGTAGTAGCGGCGCAGCCCGATCGTGGTCAGCGCGCTGATGCCGACCAGCTTGCCGATCGTCCGAGCCACGATGAGCAGCGCGCTGCTGACACCGTGCACCTCCGACACCGTCGCGGACAGCAACGAGGCGTTGACCGGCGCCATCGCCAGACCGATGCCGAGCCCGGCGAGCACCAGGGGCGCCGAGGCGGTCGTGTCGCGCAGGGACTCCATGCCCCACTGCGACATCCACCAGAAGGACGCCGCGGACATGACCATGCCGAACGCGGTCACCACGCCGGCAGGCAGCCGGTGCGTCAGCCAGCCGCCGGCGAAGGCACCGAGCGGGAGCCCGACCAGGAACCGCACGAGCACCAGCGCGGCCTGGAGCTGGGAGTCGTTGTAGACGGTCAGGCGGGCGAAGATCGGGATGTCGACGAGCGCCGCGATCAGGGCGCTGCCGACGAAGAAGCTGACCACGAGCGCACCCCAGGCGGGGGCGGCGGTCAGTGCGCCGGCGGGGACCAACGGGTTGCCCACGGACCGGTTCCGTCGCCAGAAGGCGACGGCGGCCACCGCGGCGGCTGCCAGGAACCACGGACCGGCCGGCGAGAAGACCTGCACCGCCGGGTCCGCCGTCGCGAAGGCCAGGATCACCCCGCCGAGGGCGGCGGCCAGCAGCACGGCGCCGAGGACGTCCACCCGCCGGACGACGTCGCGCCACGAGCGCACGTCGACCAACGGATGCCTCGCGGTGAGCAGGCGAGCGACCAGCAGTAGGACGAGGACGGCCCCGGCGAGGGCGACCGGTGCCATCCACCGGCTGTCGGTGGCCACGGGCAGGAAGGCCAGGCCCAGGGTCACGTCGCTGACGAGCGCCTTCGGCTGCAGCATGACCAGCACCAGGCTGGCCAGGGCTCCGAGGGCCAGGGCCAGCCCCACGAGGTCGGGCCTCGCCCGCGGGGACGCGGGGGCCGGGTCGGCCGGTGCGGGTCGACCGCGGATCACGGCGGCAAGCACGAGGGCGATCGCGAGGTTCACCCAGAAGATGTCGCGCCACGTGCCGAAGGCCAGCACCACCGCGCCGTACAGCGGGCCGAGGACGTTGCCGAGCTCCTGCACGGCCCCGACGATGCCGAGCGGCAACCCGCGCTCCCGGGGCGGGTAGAGGTCTGCCACCAGCGCCAGGGTCGCCGGGACGAGTCCGCCGCCGCCGACCCCCTGCAGCACCCGACCGGTCACCATCGAGGGCAGGTCGTACGCCGCGGCGGTCACCAGCGATCCGACGGCGAACAGGGTGAGCGAACCCACGAGCACGGGGAGGCGGCCCCGGAGGTCGGCGATCCGTCCGACGAGCGGCAGCACGGCGACGTACCCCAGCAGGAACCCGGAGATGATCGGCGCGCCACGCTGCAGGGCCTCCGCGGACAACCCCGTGGCAGCCATCATGTCCGGCAGGGCGAGGACCACCACGTAGGTGTCCGCAGCGGCGAACGAGACCGCGACCGCCGCGAGGCCCAGCAGCAGGCGGCCCGTCCGGTCGGTGCCCTCGGTGCCCTCGGGGCTCACGCGGCTCACGGGGCTGACGCGAAGGTCACGGGCGGCTGATGTCCTTCTCCGTGCCGTAGTCGTCGAGCGCGATCGTGTAGTCGACGTCGCCGGCGTCCCCGTAGAACGGCCCGACGATCTCCGCGGTGTCCAGGTAGCCGTCGTCGTCGATGCTGAAGGTCGCGTCGAAGTCGGCCTTGGCCGCGGCGCTGGGGATGACCTCGGCCACCGCGGAGCCCGGGAGCGTCCCGGAGTACGTGGTCAGCACCTTGTCACCGTCGCGCGTCTGCTCGCCCTTCTCGACACCGGTCACCGCGGTCAGCCACGACGACAACCCGGCCGTGTTGTCCATGAGATCTGCCGGGTCGGGGGCGCCGTAGTCCTGGGGGTCGATCTCGTTGTACTTGCTGGTGAACGGCAGCTTGGCGAAGACCTGGCCCTCCACCGCGATCACCGGCACGGTGATCGACAGGTTGTTGACCGCGACCTTCAGGTCACCTTCGAACGCGGGTGCGTGCGTGCCCACCCCGGTGGCCTCGACCAGGGCGTCGGTGCCCTCGGGCAGGTCCCCGGCCTCCAGGCCGATCTTGACGCCGCTGGTCTCGTCGAGCTTCGTCTTGGCCGACGCGAGCACGTCCTCCGGTGTGCGGTTCTCGTCGTCCCCGCCGCTGCAGCCGGTGAGCAGTCCCAGTGAGACGACCAGGGCTGCGACGAGCGGGCGGAGCGGGCGGCGGTGCGTCCAGGTCATGGGGCCAGTCATGGGGCCAGCCTGACATGGACCGGTCCGGAGACCGCCGTCACGGGTTGATCTGCAGGGGTGCCCGAGCCGTCCCGGCGTCCCCGCGGGGCCGGCAGGTCCACGGGTGCGCCCGAGGCAGCCGCGGCTCGCGCCGGGCCGGGACCGGCCCAGCCGACGACGAGCCGGTCCTCGCCCCTGAGGAACCGGTGGCAGCGCACCCCGCCGGTGGCGCGTCCCTTGGCGGGGTACTCGGAGAACGGCGCCACCTTGACCGAGCCCGCCTCGGTGCCGGGCAGCGCGGTGCTGGAGCCGGAGATCGTCACCACCACGGCGTCCCCGGTGTCGGCGAACGCGCCGAAGAAGACCACCTCGGCGCCTGCCGTCAGCCGGATCCCGGCAACCCCACCGCCGGACCGTCCCTGGGGGCGCACCGTGGAGGCCGGAGAAGTGCAGCAGCTGTGCGTCGCTGGTCAGGAAGCAGAGCTCCTCGTCGCCGGTCTCCAGCGCGGTCGCGCCGACCACCTCGTCACCGTCAGCCAGCCGGATGACCTCCCAGGAGTCCTTGCTGAGCACCTCGGGGGCGACGCGCTTCACCACGCCCTGGCGCGTGCCGAGCGCGAGGCCGGGACCCTCGGTGGTGAGCTCGCAGAGGGTCACCGCCCGCTCGGTGCCCTCCAGGGCCAGGAACGCGCTGAGGGGAGCGCCGCCCTGGAGGTGCGGGGAGTTCGCGGTGGTCGGCAACGTGGGCAGGTCCACGACGTCGAGCCGCACCAGGCGCCCGGTGCTGGTCAGCACCCCGATCTGGCCGCGGGCGGTCGCGCGCACCGCCGAGATGATCACGTCGTGGCCGGCCCGGTCCCCGCCCTGGCCCGGCGGCACGACGTCGGTGCGTGCGCGCCAGCAGGTCGGCCGAGGACAAGTAGACGAAGCACGGGTCGTCCGCGACCTCGAGCGGCACCGCGGTCGCGGACGGCTGGCCCGCTGACTGCAGCAGGACGGTACGGCGTGGTGTGCCGTGCGCCTTGGCAACCTCGGCCAGCTCGTCGGAGACGACCTTCCGCAGCTGCTTCTCGTCGTTGAGGATCGCGTCGAGCTCCTCGATCAGCCGCTCGAGCTCGGTCTTCTCGTTCTCCAGCTCCAGGCGGGAGAACTTCGTCAGCCGGCGCAGCTGCATGTCGAGGATGTAGGTCGCCTGGGGGTCGGTGAGGTCGAAGACGCTCATCAGGCGCTCCTTGGCCTCGCCGCTGTTCTCGCTGGCGCGGATCAGCTGGATGACCTCGTCGATGTCGAGGATCGCCAGCAGCAGCCCCTCGACGAGGTGCAGCCGGTCGGCCGCCTTGCCGCGCCGGAACTGCCGACCGGCGGCGTACGACGTCGTACCGGTGGTCCAGGTAGACCTCGAGGAGCTGCTTGAGTCCGAGCGTGCGGGGCTGGCCGTCGACCAGCGCGACGTTGTTGATGCCGAAGGAGTCCTCCATCGGGGTGAGCTTGTAGAGCTGCTCGAGGATCGCCTCGGGGTTGAAGCCGTTCTTCACCTCGATGACCAGGCGCAGGCCCTTCTCCAGGTCGGTGAGGTCCTTGACGTCGGCGATGCCCTGGAGCTTCTTGCCCTGCACGAGCGTCTTGATCCGCTCGATGACCTTCTCCGGACCGACGCCGTACGGCAGCTCGGTGACCACGATGCCCTTGCGGCGGGGCGTGACGCTCTCGATGCGGGCGGTGGCGCGCATCCGGAAGCTGCCGCGGCCGGTCTCGTAGGCGTCGCGCACACCGTCGAGACCGATGATCTTGCCGCCGGTCGGGAGGTCCGGCCCGGGCACGAACCGCATGAGCGCGTCGAGGTCCGCCGCCGGGTGGGTGACCAGGTGTCGCAGCGCCTGCACCACCTCCACCAGGTTGTGCGGCGCCATGTTCGTGGCCATGCCGACGGCGATGCCGGAGGCGCCGTTGACGAGCAGGTTCGGGATGGCGGCCGGCAGGACCGACGGCTCCAGCTCGCGGGAGTCGTAGTTGGGCCGGAAGTCGACGGTGTCCTCGTCGATCGAGGCGGTCATCGGCACCGCCGCCGGCGCCATCCGGCACTCGGTGTAGCGCATCGCGGCGGGACCGGCGTCGGGGGAGCCGAAGTTGCCGTGCCCGTCCACCATGGGCAGCCGCAGCGACCACGGCTGCACCATCCGGACGAGCGCGTCGTAGATCGCGCCGTCGCCGTGCGGGTGCAGCCGGCCCATCACCTCGCCGACGACGCGGGCCGACTTCACGTGGCCGCGGTCGGGGCGCAGGCCCATGTCCGCCATCGTGTAGAGGATCCGGCGCTGCACCGGCTTGAGCCCGTCCCGGGCGTCGGGCAGCGCCCGGCTGTAGATCACCGAGTAGGCGTACTCGAGGAAGCTCGTGCGCATCTCGTCGCCGACGTCGATGTCGACGATGTGCTCCTCGAAGTCGTCGGGGACGAGGGTCGGGGTGCTCCGTCGATTTCTGGGGGCCACCGCGGCATTGTCCCTGAGCCCTGGGTCCCGTCGAGCAGGGGCTCGCCGGAAGGGCTCGGCAGATGGGCAGCACGGTAGATTCACAGATGTGACGGACGCGGTGACCATGGACAGCTACCCGCGGCACTGGGAGGCCGACGTCCTGCTGCGCGACGGGGGCACCGCGCACCTGCGACCGGTGTCGCCGGACGACGCCGACCTGCTGGTCTCCTTCTACGAGGGCGTGTCGTCGCAGTCGAAGTACTACCGGTTCTTCGCAGCGATGCCGACGCTGAACGAGCGGGAGATCAAGCGCTTCCTCGACGTCGACCACCACGACCGGGTCGCCCTGGCGCTCACCATCGCTGAGCGGATGATCGCGATCGGCCAGTTCGAGCGGCTCCCCGCGCGCCCAGGACAGGAGGAGGGCAAGGAGGCCGAGATCGCCTTCCTGGTCCAGGACCGGCACCACCACCGGGGGATCGGACAGCTGCTGCTGGAGCACCTGGCCCAGATCGGCCGCGAGGTGGGCGTCGAGAAGTTCGTCGCCGAGGTCCTGCCCGACAACGTCGGCATGCTGCAGGTCTTCCGCGAGGCCGGCTACCAGGTCGCCGGCGGCTACGAGGAAGGCGTCATGCACCTCGAGTTCCCCATCGACCCCACCGTCACCTCGCTGGGCGTCATGCAGGCCCGCGAGCACCGCGCCGAGGCCGCGTCGGTGGAGCGCTTCTTCACCGCCCGCAGCGTCGCGATCGTCGGGGCGAGCCGCCGGCAGGACACCGTCGGCCACCGGCTGGTCCGCAACCTGGTCCTCGGCGACTACCAGGGCCGGGTCTACGTGGTCAACGAGTCCGCGGACGCGATCGCCGGGATGCCCGCCTACGACCACGTGACCGACATCCCCGACCAGGTCGACATCGCGGTGGTCGCCGTACCGGCGGACGCGGTGCCGGACGTGGTGCTGGACTGCGCGAAGAAGGGCGTGCACGGGATCGTCGTCATCTCCGCCGGGTTCGCCGAGACCGGCGAGGAGGGGCGCCGGCGGCAGCGCCAGCTGGTGCGGCTGTGCCGCAGCTACGGGTTGCGGCTGATCGGCCCGAACGCGCTCGGCATCATCAACACGGCCACCGACTTCGCCCTCAACGCCTCGCTGTCACCGCTGATGCCGCCGCGGGGCCGCGCCGGGTTCTTCTCGCAGTCCGGCGCCCTGGGCATCGCCATCCTCGAGAACGTCTCCCGACGGGGCCTCGGCCTCTCGACCTTCGTGTCGGCCGGCAACCGCGCCGACGTGTCCGGCAACGACCTCCTGCAGTACTGGGAGGAGGACGACGCGACCGAGGTGGTGCTGCTCTACCTGGAGTCGATCGGCAACCCGCGGAAGTTCAGCCGGATCGCCCGGCGGGTCTCCCGGCGCAAACCGGTCATCGCGGTCAAGTCGGGCCGCACCACCCAGGGCGTCCCGATGGGCCACGCGGTCCGGGCCAGCGAGGCGGGCCAGACGGCGGTGGACGCGATGTTCCGCCAGGCCGGCGTCATCCAGGTGGGGACCCTCGACGAGATGTTCGACGTCGCCCAGCTGCTTGCCCACCAGCCGCTTCCGCGGGGCAACCGGGTGGCCATCGTCGGCAACTCCGACGCCCTCGCGCTCATCGCCGCGGACACCGCCGTCGCTGACGGGCTCGAGGTGCAGCGCATCGGGGCTCTCGGACCGGACGCGAGCGCCGACGAGTTCGAGCACGCCCTCGACGCCGCCATCGACGACCCCGACGTGGACGCCGTGCTGGCGGTCTTCATCCCGCCGGTGAACACCACCGGCGCCGAGGTCGCGAACGTGCTCGCCGTCGTGGGGGAGCAGTCCGACAAGCCCGTGGTCTCCACCTTCCTCGCCGCCCAGGGGATCCCGGAGCTGCTGCGGGTGCCCGATGTCGCCGGCAGCACCGCCGGTCGCGGTTCGGTGCCGTCGTACGGCTCGCCGGACTCGGCGGTGCGGGCACTGGCCCGGGCGGCCGAGTACGCCGCGTGGCTGGCGCGTCCCGAGCCCGAGGTGGTGGCGCCCGCCGAGGCCGACCAGGTGCGCGCCCGTACGACGGTCAACCGTGTCCTGGCGTCCGCGCCGGAGGGGCGCGAGCTCGACGACGACGAGCTCACCGAGCTGCTGGGCGCCTACGGCATCGAGCTGTGGCGTCGGGTACCTGTCGACTCGGCCGAGTCCGCGGTGCGGGCCGGTGAGGAGCTCGGTTGGGACGTGGTGCTCAAGGCGACCGCCGACCACCTGCGGCACCGGCCCGACCTGGCCCACGTGTGGCGCAACATCGACACCGAGGAGGAGATGCGGGACGCGTGGGAGACCATGCACGCGCTCATCGACGCCCGGGCCACGGCGGACTTCGTGGTGCAACGGGTGGCGCCGGCCGGGGTGCCGGTGGCGGTGCACGGGCTCGAGGACCCGCTCTTCGGCCCGGTCGTCTCGTTCGGCGTGTCCGGCGCGTTCAGCGAGCTTCTCGGCGACTGCGCCTTCCGCATCCCGCCGATGAACGCCCACGACGCGCACGAGATGGTCCGGGAGATCAAGGCGGCACCCCTGCTCCTGGGTTACCGCGGCAGCGCACCGGTCGACACCGACGCCGTGGAGTCGCTGCTGTGCAAGGTGGCCCAGCTGAAGAACGACCTGCCCCAGGTGCGGGACCTGCGGCTGTCCCTCGTGATCGTCGGCGTGCGCGGCGCGACCCTGCTCACCGCCTCGGCCCGGGTCGAGGCGGCCGTCGATGCGCGGTCCGACTGGTACGTCCGCCGGATGGCCAGCCAGGTGGGGGAGACGGCAGCGGGCTGACCGGCGGGCTGATGACAGACTGAGGGCATGCACGAGCTGACCGACAGATCCGACGACCTCAGATCGGCGATCGAGGCCTCCGGCTACTACCCGGACGTCGTCGCCGACGCGGTCTTCGCGTCGGTGGCCGGCGAGCCGGTCGAGGCTCACCTCGTGCACCACGAGCCCACCATCGACGAGCGCGACGAGGTCCGCCGGCACGTCACCGTGCTGGTGCTGACCCCGAGCCGCCTGATCCTCGCCCACACCGACGAGCACGCGCCCGACGACGTGCTACCCGCGCCGTACACCTCCTCGACCACCGAGGCGATCTCGCTCTCCGCGATCCGGACCGTGGTGGTGAACCGGATGGTCGCCGACCCGGCCACCTTCGCCGGTCGCCCGGTGCCGCCGCCGGGCGCGAACGAGGCGGTGCTGACGATCGGCTGGGGCGCCGTCAACCGGATCGACCTGGAGCCCGCCACCTGCGGGGACCCGGCGTGCGAGGCCGACCACGGCTACACCGGCGTGGTGGGCACCGACGACTTCTCGCTCCGCGTCAGCGCAGCGGCCGAGGGCCCCGAGGCGGTGGGAGACCTGCTCGACTTCGCCCGCGCCCTGTCCGGCCGGACGGTCGGTGCGTGAGGCGGTGACCGGCCGATGAACGGCTCGGACATGCCCGGTTTCGTCACGCCCGCCTACCGTCAGCGCTCGCTGGCCGACGTGCTTCCGGCGGTGGCCCGCGCCATCGGCGTCGGGTCCCGGTTCGGGGTGGACGGCACGGCGTCGGACCTGCTGCTCCCGGAGGCGGAGAGCTACGTGGTCTTCCTCGTCGACGGCCTGGGGTTCGAGCTGCTGCGCGACCACGCCGACGCGGCGCCGTACCTGCACTCGCTGCTCGACGGCAGCAAGCCGGCCACCGTCGGCGTGCCGTCCACGACCGCCACCAGCCTCACGTCCCTGGGCACTGCGCTGCCCCCGGGGATGCACGGAGTGGTGGGGTTCACCTCACGCATCCCCGGCACCGGCGACCTGCTCAACGCGCTGATGTGGAGCAAGGACGTCGACCCGCGCCAGTGGCAGCCGCTCGACACGGCGTTCGCGCGGCTGGCGGCTGCCGGGGTGCGCACCACGACGGTGAACAAGCGGGAGTTCGCCGGCTCGGGCCTCACCGAGGCCAGCACCCGTGGCGCCGAGTTCGTCGGTGCCGACCGGGTCGGCGAGCGGCTCGTGGCGGTCCGGGAGGCCAGCTGCCAGGGCCCGTCGATGACCTACATGTACGACGGCGACCTCGACTGGACCGGTCACCGCTACGGCGTCTCCTCGGCGCAGTGGGAGGCCCAGCTGTCGATGATCGACGTGAGCTGCGGAGCGGCTCCGTGAGGCGCTGCCCGACGCCGTCCGGATCGTCGTGGTGGCCGACCACGGCATGGTCGACTGCCCTCCCGAGAGACGGGTCGACGTCGAGGAGCTGCCGCACCTGCGGGCCGGGGTCCAGCTCATCGGCGGGGAGGCCCGCTTCCGGCACCTGTACTGCGCCGGCGGCGCGGTGGACGACGTCCTGGCGACGTGGCGCGCGGAGCTCGGCGGGGCCGCCGCCGTGCTGAGCCGCGACGAGGCGTTCGCCCGCGGCTGGTTCGGCGACCTGCGGCCCGAGGTGCTCCCGAGGATCGGTGACGTGGTCGTGGCCTGTCACGGGGACGCCGCGATCCTGGACACCTCGACGTTCCCCTACGAGTCGCGGTTGGTGGGGATGCACGGCTCCCTGACGCCGGCCGAGATGCTGGTGCCGGTGCTCGTCTCCTGACGCACGGCCCGACGCATAGGGTGTCCGGCGTGGCCGAGCTGCATTACTTCACCGGGACGATGGACTCCGGGAAGTCGACCCTGGCGCTGCAGACGAACCACAACCACGCTGCCCGGGGCCGGGTCGGCCGGATCTTCACCAGCCACGACCGGGCTGGGGCGGCGCGGGTGTCCTCCCGGTTGGGCCTGGTCCACGACGCGATCGAGGTCGGCCCCGAGCTGGACTTCTGGGGCCACGTCGTCGACGCCCTGACCCACGGCGCCCGGATCGACTACCTGATCTGCGACGAGGCGCAGTTCTACGAGCCCGTCCAGGTCGAGCAGCTGGCCCGCGTGGTCGACGAGCTGCAGGTCGATGTCTTCTGCTTCGGGATCCTCACCGACTTCCGGACCCACCTCTTCCCGGGCTCCGCGCGCCTGGTCGAGCTCGCCGACCGGATGCACGTGCTGCAGGTGGAGGCGCTGTGCTGGTGCGGCAAGCGGGCCACCCACAACGCGCGCACGGAGAACGGCGAGATGGTGACCGAGGGGGAGGTCATCGTCGTCGGAGACGTCGAGGAGGGCGGCTCGCCCGCCCCCGAAGTCGGCTACGAGGTGCTCTGCCGGCAGCACCACCGGCGCCGGATGACCGCGTTCCGTGCCGAGGCGGTGTCCATGATCGGCGAACCGCTACCTTTCACCTGATGAGCCCGTTGCTGTCGCCCGAGGAGCTCGTCGTCGACCTCGACCGCTGGACCGTCCTCGACGTCCGTTGGCAGCTCGGCCGCGACGACGGACCCGAGCGGCACGGCGCCGGCCACGTCCCCGGTGCGGTGTACGTCGACCTCGAGACCGACCTGGCCGACCCGCCCGGCCCCCGGGGACGGCACCCGCTGCCCGACCGCACGCGGTTCGCCGAGGCGATGCGCCGCTGCGGTGTGCGTGCCGACGGGCCGGTCGTGGTGTACGACGACGCCGCCGGCACCTCGGCGGCCCGCGCGTGGTGGCTGCTCCGCCACCATGGTCACTGCCACGTCCGGGTGCTGGACGGAGGATGGTCCGCTTGGACCGGGGTCGGCGGCCCGATCGAGACCGGTGCGGTGACCGCGGCGTACGGCGACTTCGCCGCTGCTCCCGGCGACGTCCGGGTCGTCGACGCGCCCGGTGCCGCCGAGCTCGCCCGGCACGGCGTCCTCCTCGACGCCCGGGCGCCCGAACGGTTCCGCGGTGAGGTCGAGCCGGTCGACCCGGTGGCCGGGCACATCCCGGGCGCGGTCAACGCGCCCACCGTCCACAACGTCGCCGCTGGCGGCGAGCGGGCAGGCCGGTTCCGGCCACCGGACGAGCTCGCCGAGGTCTACCGGGCGGCGCTGGTGCCCGGGAGGCAGGTCGGGGTCTACTGCGGCTCCGGTGTCACCGCGGCCCACGACGTGCTGGCGCTGGAGCTTCTCGGCGTCCACGCCGCGCTCTATCCCGGCTCGTGGAGCGAGTGGGTGACGGACCCGTCCCGGCCGGTAGAGACCGGCTGAGACCCGCGGCCCGCCAGTGCTACCAGTGCACGCCGCGGGTCAGCCGGGCCAGCAGCAGCTGCTGCTGGGTGGTCGGCTCCGGCTCCGCCACCGGCTTCTGCGCACCCGAGCCCCGGGCGGCGGCCGAGTCGGGGAAGACCCGGTAGGCGAGGTTCAGCACCCGGAAGGCGGTCTTCGGCGCCAGCGTGTGCATCACCGCACCCGCGGTGCCGAGCGCCGTGTTGATCTCGTGCGGCTTGTCGACGAGCGCCCGGACCACCATGTCCGCGGCCTGGGCCGGGCTGATCGTCGGGAACTTGTCGTAGATCTTGGTCGGCGCGATCATCGGCGTCTTCACCAACGGCATGTGGATGTTGGTGAAGGTGATGCCGTCGCCGTGCACCTCGGAGCTGACCACGTTGCTCCACGCGTCGAGGGCCGCCTTCGACGCCACGTAGGCGCTGAAACGTGGCGGGTTCGTCTGCACCCCGATCGAGCTGATGTTCACGACGTGTCCCGACTTCTGCTTGCGCATGGCCGGCAGCACCCCCATCACCAACCGGATGGCGCCGAAGTAGTTCAGCTGCATCGTCCGCTCGAAGTCGTGGAAGCGGTCGTGGCTCAGCTTCACCGAGCGGCGGATCGACCGACCCGCGTTGTTGACCAGGAAGTCGACGGAGGGCAGCTCGCTGGCCAGCCGGTCGGCGAGGTCGTCGATCGCCTCGAGGTCCGACAGGTCGCAGGGGAACACGTACGCCGTACCGCCGCGCGCCTCGATCGCGTCCCGCGTCGCCTCCAGCTTGTCCTTGCCCCGGGCCACGAGGACCGGGACCCCGCCCGCCTGCGCGACCTTGTGCGCGGTCACCTGCCCGATGCCGGACGACGCGCCGGTGATCACCACGGTCCTGCCCTTCAGCGCGGCCACGGTCCTGCGGTCCTGGGCGAGCGACTCGTCGAGCTGCTCCTCCCAGAAGGTCCAGATCCGGTCGGCGTAGCTCTCCACCGCCGGCACCGAGATGCCCGAGCCGGACAGTGCCTGCTCGGTGACGCGGGCGCCGTAGGTGGTGGGGAAGCCGGCGTGCTCGACCACGGCTGCGGGGAGGCCGAGCCGGCCGATCGTCTCGCGCAGCGCGAGACGGGCAGGGGGGGTCCGGAGCGCGCCCTTCATCAGCGTGCCCGGGCGGACGATGCGCGGCAGCAGGCCGGTCGGCACCAGCCCGGTCACGGTGCGGTCGATGGGGGTCGCGAACTGCGGCGCTCCGGCCACGTCGGCGAACATGTTGACGACGTCCGCGGTCCGCTGCGGCTCGGGGTTGACCAGATGGAACGCCTCACCGTCCCGGTCCGGCAGGTGGGCGAGGTGGTCCATCGCCTTCGCCACGAAGTCGACCGGCACGAGGTTGGTGTCCCCGAGGTCCACGCCGACGAGCGGGGTCCACGAGGGCAGGTAGTCGCGCAGCAGCTTGAGCAGCGGGAAGAAGTAGTACGGCCCGTCGACCTTGTCCATCTCGCCGGTCTCGGAGTGGCCGATCACCATCGACGGCCGGTAGACGCGCCAGGGGACGGCGGACTCCTCGCGGACGATCCGCTCGGACTCGAACTTCGTGCGGTGGTACGGCGACGGCAGCCCCTGGTCGACGTCGAACATCGTCTCGTCCCAGAAGCCGGCGTAGTCGCCGGACGCCGCGATCGAGGACACCTGGTGGAAGATCCCGGCGTCGAGGTCGGCGGCGAGCTCCAGGGCGTTGCGGGTGCCGCCCACGTTGAGCGTCTCGTTCTGCTCGTCGGAGGCGGTCATGTCGTAGATCGCGGCGAGGTGGAAGAAGTGGTCGATGCGGCCCTTGTGGTCGGCCACCCAGCCGGGGTCCACCCCCAGGGCGGCCTCGGACAGGTCGCCCCGCACCATCGTCACCCGGCCGTCGTGGCCCCAGCGTCGGATCAGCCGCTCCATCCGCGCCTGCGAGCCCTCCCGGACCAGCACGAAGATGTCGCCCTCACGGTTGTCCAGCAGCTCCTGGACGAGGAACCGTCCGATGAAGCCCGTCGCGCCGGTCACGAAGTACGCCATGGGTCACTCGCCCTTTCCGGATCCGAACATGATCTCGTCCCAGCTGGGCACCGAAGCCCGCTTCGACTTGCCGGACCTGCGCGGCTTCGCCGACTCGTCCGGGTCCTGCGTGGACGCAGATCCTTGCTCGGTCTCAACGACCGTCGGGGCCTGAGGCGACGGGTTCGCCGGGAGTGGTGCGTCGAAGAGCGTCTCCGGCTCCGGCTCCGGGTCGGGCTCGGGCTCGACCTCGAGCTCGGGCTCCGGCACGGGGTCGGCCACGTGCTCGGGCCGGGTCGGTTGCGGGACCCGGTCGGTCGCCTGCGTCACCATCCAGTCGTCGGCGGTCCGGGGACCGGGAGCGGGACGCTGACCGGTCACCACCTCGATGGCGTCGTCGCCCAGGGCCGCCTGGGGCTCGGGCGTCTCCTGGACGGTCTCCGCGGAGGAGCCGAGGCCGCTCCGCTCACCGACCAGCCAGCGGGCCTCGTCGTCCTCGGCCATCACGTAGCGCCCCGCGGCGTCGTAGACGAACTGGGCGCGGGTCGCGCCGGGTCCGGTCGGGTAGTCCGCCACCAGCGTCCACCGCCCGTCCTCGCGCCGCCACGCGTCCCAGTCGACGCTCTCGGGGTCCACGTCACGCGTCGCGAGACGCTGGCCGACCGCCTCTCCGAGCTGACCGACGGGACCGTCACCCGCCCGGCGGCGTACCGAGGCCTTCAGCGCCTGCTCGGCCATGTACGCGCGCTCCGCCAGCACCGGGGTGGCGAAGCCCATGATCTTGTCCACGCTGGTCTGGGCTGCCGCCGCGACCGTCTCGGGGCTCTCTCCGGACCTGATCCGCGCCTGGATGTCACGCGGGCGAAGGACGCTGTCCATGCTGATCTCCAAGAGGCCGAGGCTGGTCGGTACAGGCGGCCCGAGCCTACTTCAGCCGGTCCGACGTGAGGAACGCGACGAGTGCCCCGACAGCTCCCGCCGCGGCGGGGACGAGGTACGACGCCGACGCCCCGGCACGGTCCACGACCGCCCCCACCAGCGCAGCGCCGGGTGCGACACCGGCGACCAGCCCGGTGGTGAACACCGTCATGCCCTCGTTGAGCCGGTCACCGGGCACGATCGCCTCCACCCAGCTCACCGCCGCGATCATCGTCGGCGAGATGGCGAAGCCGGCCAGGAAGAGCAGACCGCCGAGCACCACCACGTGGTCCACGAGGGCGAGCGGGGCCATCAGCAACGCCATGGCCAGGATGCCCAGCCGGTAGCGCGCGGCGGCGCTCCGTCGGAAGACGAGGCTCCCGGAGATCACCCCCGACAGGAGGCTCCCCAGCGCCCACACCGCCAGCAGGATCCCGGCAGCGGCCGGTCGCCCGGCTTCGTCGGCGAAGGCGATGGTGGCGACCTCGCTGCCTCCGAAGAGCACGCCCAGCATCACCGCGCCGGCGACGAGCGGGGTGAGCCCCGCCCAGGGCATGCGGCGGGTGTGGTGGCTGCTCGCCTCGGCGACGCGTCGTGGCGGCTCCGAACGGCGCTGGGCGACCAGCCACCAGGTGCCGGTCACCGAGGCGGTTCCGGCGGCGGCGAGCCCGGCGAGGGGGTGCACGGCGGACGCCAGCAGCGTGGTCACCGTGGGACCGATGATGAACACCAGCTCGTCGTTGACCGCCTCGACCGCGAAGGCGGTGTCCAGCAGGCTGCGGTCGGGCACCGCGTGCGACCAGCGGGCCCGGACGGCCGCGCCGACGTTCGGCATGCAGGCGCCGCCCGCCGCGGCGAACAGGTAGGCCCAGATGCGCGGCCAGTCGCTCTCGACCGCCACCATGAGTGCCGCCAGCCCGACGGCCGAGACCGACGCGGCGGGGCCCAGCACCCGGCCCTGGCCGAGCCGGTCGACCAGCCGGGCCAGCGGTACCGCCAGCACCGCGTTGGTCGCGACGTAGGTCGCCGAGACCGAGCCGGCGACCGAGTAGGACCCGGTGCGCGACGAGACCAGGATGACGATGCCGAGACCGATCATCGCGATCGGCATCCGCCCGACCAGTCCGGCGGCGCTGAAGGCCACCGCGCCGGGGATGGTGAGCACCCGGCGGTAGGCCGAAGGCCCTGGGCCGCCGCGGGAACCGCCGGCGGGTTCCGAGGCGCCCGCGGTCCCTGTCGTCACCGTGGTCATGCTAGGTGTGCCCGCCTGCTCTCTAGGATTGCCGCATGTCCGCTTCTCCGGCCGACCGGCCGACCCCTGGGCCTGCGCCGGACTGCCGGCCGTACGACGCGCTGCTCGTGGTGTCCTTCGGCGGCCCGGAGCGGTCGGAGGACGTGGTGCCGTTCCTGGAGAACGTGACCCGGGGCCGCGGCATTCCGAAGGAGCGGCTCGAGGAGGTCGGCGAGCACTACTTCATGTTCGGGGGCCGCAGCCCGATCAACGACCTCAACCGGTCGTTCATCTCCGCGGTCGAGGAGGACCTCCGTGGAGCCGGCGTCGACCTGCCCGTGTACTGGGGGAACCGCAACTGGGACCCCTACCTGGCAGACACCCTGCGAACGATGCGCGACCACGGCGTACGACGGGCGCTGTGCCTGTTCACCAGCGCGTACTCGAGCTACTCCGGCTGCCGGCAGTACCGCGAGAACCTCGCCGACGCCGTCGCGGAGGTGGGCGAGGGAGCACCCCGGCTCGACCGGATCAGGCACTACTTCAACCATCCGGGGTTCGTGGAGCCGATGGTCGACGCCACCCTGGCGGCGCTCGCCGAGCTCCCCGCCCGTGCCCGGAACGACGCCCACATCCTCTACGTCACCCACTCGATCCCGCTGGCGATGAACGACGTCAGCGGCATGGGCGGCGACTACGTCCGCCAGCACCTCGCGGTGGCGACCGAGATCAGCGACCGCGTGCGCCAGCAGACCGGGCACCGCTTCCCGACCGACCTCGTCTACTGCTCACGTTCCGGACCGCCGCACGTGCCGTGGCTCGAGCCCGACATCGGCGACCGCATCGTGGAGCTGGCCAAGGACGGCGTGCCCGCCGTGGTGACGGTGCCGATCGGGTTCGTCTCCGACCACATGGAGGTCGTCTACGACCTGGACACCGAGGCCAAGGCGGTCGCGGACGAGACCGGCGTGGAGTTCGCCCGGGCCGCCACGGCCGGTGTCGACCCGCGCTTCGTGGCGATGGTCCGGGAGCTGGTGCTCGAGCGGAGCGCCGCGGAGCGGGTGCGGGAGTCGGGCGAGGGGCCGGATCCCGACCGGCCGGCGGTCGGCGGCCTGCCGGCCTCGTGGGACGTGTGCCCGGCGGGATGCTGCGCGAACCTGCGGGGGCCGCGGCCGGCCCTCTGCGGCCGGGACTGACGCGTGCGGAGCAGCCCGGACCTGGCCGAGCTGAGGTCGGTCGCGGAGACGGCTGCCCTGGAGGCGGCCGAGCTGGTGCGGCGCCGGCGCGTCTCGGGCGCAAGGGTGGCGGACCGCAAGTCCAGCCCGGTCGACATCGTCACGGAGGTCGACCGCGAGGCGGAGGTGTTCCTGCGTGACCGGCTGCGGGCCCTGCGGCCGGGCGACGGGTTCCTGGGTGAGGAAGGCGGTCAGGGGTCGTCGGCGACCGGGGTCACGTGGGTCGTGGACCCGATCGACGGCACGGTCAACTTCCTGTACGGACTGCCCCACTACTGCGTGAGCGTCGCGGCCGTCGACGAGCAGGAGCGTTCGCTGGCCGGGGCGGTGGTCGACGTGACGCGCCAGACGGTCTTCAGCGCGGCGCTCGGCGCCGGTGCCACGCAGGACGGCGTCCCGCTCCGGGTGCGGGAGCCGGCGCCACTGTCGGAGCAGCTCTTCCTGACCGGCTTCCAGTACCGCCAGGAGCTCCGGGCCCGCCAAGGGACCGCTGTTGCCCGCCTCGTCACGCGGGTCCGCGACATCCGTCGGATGGGGTCCGCCGCGCTCGAGCTCTGCGCGGTGGCGGCCGGCACGGCGGACGCGTACGTCGAGGAGGGGCTGCACCTGTGGGACCGGGCGGCCGCCGCACTGGTGGCCACCGAGGCCGGCGCAGTGGTCGAGGTCCACCCCGGGGCGGGTGGCATGGACTGCGTGGTCGCCGCGCCCGCGGCCGGCTACGCCGAGGTCCTCGAGGTGGTCCGCGAGTGCGGCTTCCTCGCGGCGGGCGGGTCCGAGCCGGGAACGTTTGCCCCTGTCACCTAAGGTGTCCCCGGCGACACGCCCCGGGGGTCGATGTGGAGAACGGGGATTCCATGGTGCACAATCCGCCACGCACCTTTGATCTTGCGGGCCCCGCGCGCCCGCCCACCGCACGCAGCTGACACCTGGGGGCAGGAGATATCTGATGGCAACTGACTACGACGCCCCGCGCAAGACCGACGACGAGTCGAGCGAAGAGAGCATCGAGGAGCTCAAGGCCCGACGCCACGACAAGAACTCGGGGAAGGTCGACGAGGACGAGGCGGAGGCCGCGGAGTCGTTCGAGCTGCCCGGCGCCGACCTCTCCCACGAGGAGCTCGCCGTCGAGGTCAAGCCGCGCCAGGAGGACGAGTTCACCTGCATGAGCTGTTTCCTGGTGCATCACCGCAGCCAGCTCGCCGACGCGAAGAAGATGATCTGCCGCGACTGCGCCTGACGCCCGGAGCACCAAGCACCAGAGAGGGGCGCCCCCGTTGCGGGGGCGCCCCTCTCTGTCTGTCTTGTCTGTCTTGGGTGTCTCTGGGTGGCTCTTGGTGGCGCTGGGGCGCTCAGACCGCCTTGGCAGAGCTGCGCCCGGGCCTCGCGGCGCTCCTTCTGGGCCAGCTGCCGGGCGATGGACAGCCGCGCCACGCTGATCACCGCGCCACTGATCACCGCGAAGAGGATCGCCTCACGGAGCTCGATGTCCGGGTCCGCGGGGTCGGTGGGGGGCTGCTTCCCCTTCGAGCCCAGCTTCCAGGTGGCGTCGACCGCCTTCTTCGCGACGGCCGTCGCGCCGAGCGTCGAGACCAGCGCTACCGCGTTCTCTGCCTTGCCGGACATGCAGCTCCTCGAGATGGACGGAGGTGGACGGGGATCGGACGCGCTCAGTCTGCCCTACCCCCTCACCCAGAAACGCCGCCGGCTGCCGACAGCGCGGCCGCCAGCGTGTCCGGGTGCCGGGTGGACACCAGCCAGTACGGCGTCGGGTCCTCCGGGTCCTCCACCCGGACCCGCACCGCCTGCGGCACGTACGGGCGGAGCAGCAAGAACGCCCGGGCGTCGGCATCCACGCCGGCGGCTCGGCGCGCTGCCGCTGCGTCGAGGGCCTCCGGAGGCGCCAGCAGGTGCACCGGGATGCGAGCGCGCCCCGCCTCGAAGACACCGTCGGAGACGGCCACCCGGGCCGATCCGTAGGTGACGAACACCAACGCGTTCAGTCCGGTGAGCACGCCGGTGACGAGGAAGGCGACGAGAGCCGGGAGGGCCACGAGCAGCGCGAGGAGGACCGAGGCCCAGAACATCGTCGCGAGCGCCCACCACCGCAGCGGGACGCGCAGGCGCTCGACGTAGCAGCCGTCACCGGACACGGCGGCAGGCTCGGGGTCGGCGTCCAGGGGCACAGGCCGAATTGTGGCACCCGTCGGCAGCCGGGGCGGAGGCGGCCCACGTGGCGTGCGCCGCGGCACATAGGGTGACAGCCATGCGTGCGGACGGGGTGCAGGTCCAGGTGCGGCGGCTGGACCCGGGGGTCCCGTTGCCGGCCTATGCCCATCCCGGGGACGCGGGAGCCGACCTCAGCACCACCGTGGACGTCCGGCTCGAGCCGGGCGAGCGCGCCCTGGTGCCGACCGGCATCGGCATCGCGCTCCCCGAGGGGTACGTCGCGCTGGTCCACCCGAGGTCCGGCCTGGCTGCCCGCTGCGGGGTGTCGATCGTCAACGCGCCCGGCACGGTCGACGCCGGTTACCGGGGCGAGGTGAAGGTGGTGCTCGTCAACCACGACCCGCGTGAGGCCGTGGTGCTGCACCGCGGCGACCGGATCGCCCAGCTCGTGGTCCAGCAGGTGGAGCGGGCTAGGTTCGTGGAGGTGGCCGAGCTGCCTCCGTCGGCCCGGGGCGCCGGGGGACACGGGTCCACCGGCGGGTTCACCAGCGAGCTCACGAACGAGAGGACCGAGGGGAAGATCGGATGAGGATGCGGCGGAAGGCGAAGCAGGACGAGCGGTCCCGCGAGCCCGAGGAGCTCGACGACCCCGGCACCGCAGCCGACGACGCCCCGGTGACCGATCCCCGGGCACGTGGCCCCTGGGACGCCGCCGAGGTGGAGCTCGAGGAGGACGACCCGAGCCGGGTGGACCTCGGCGCCCTCGTGGTGAAGGGTCGGCCCGGCGTCGAGCTCAGGCTGCAGGCCGACGAGACGTCCGGGCAGGTCCAGGCAGTGATGCTCGTCTCCGAGGACGGCGCGCTGGAGGTGCGGCCGTTCGCTGCGCCCCGTCACGAGTCCATCTGGGACGACGTGCGCCAGCGGCTGGCGGCGGAGGCCACCCGTCGCGGCGGCCAGGTGGCCGAGGTGCAGGGCCCGTACGGTGCCGCGTTGCAGATGGTGCTCCCGGTGGCCGCGCCCGACGGCAAACAAGGGTCCCAGGCATCGACGGTCCACGGCATCGTCGGGCCACGCTGGCTGCTGCGCGTGTCGACCTTCGGCCGCCCGGCCGTGGAGCACCACGAGGACGGTCTGCTCGAGCAGGTCCTGCGTGACCTGGTTGTCGTGCGCGGCGACGACCCCATGGCGCCGGGCGAGGCACTGCCGCTGGTCATGCCCACCGGCGCGCGCCGGGTGCAGCTGCCCAGCACGGGAGGCGACCCGACGTCCTGACCAGGGGTTCTCATCGGCGCCGGCCGGGTCTCGGCCCCATCCACCGGCGGTGGGTACCCTGGCGGCATGCGACACAGCCCCGGTCGGCTGCGCACCAGCATCAACCGCTGGGCGAGCAGTGCCACCCACGAGGCCCGCGAGCTGCGGGCGACCACGCTCCAGGCCGGCTGCTGCCCGATCTCGGAGGCTGAGGACCGCAAGCCGGTCACGATCCAGGGTGTCCTGCGGACGGTGACGCTGCGGCCCCGTGGCGGCGTTCCCGCCTTGGAGGCCGAGCTCTACGACGGCACCGCGACGATCACGGTGATCTGGCTCGGCCGCCGGCGGATCAGCAGCATCGAGCCCGGTCGACAGATCCAGGTCCAGGGCCGGATCGGCCGGCAGCACGGGCACCGCGTCATGTTCAACCCTCGATACGATCTGCGCTACTGATGACGTCCGAGCCCCAGGTCGGTCAGGAGGAGTCGACCCCCGTCCACCACGTCGGCACCGACACCGTCGAGGCCGTGGTGCGGGCCCAGCTGTCACGGGCCATGGGCGGTCGGCGGGGGATGGTCGAGGCCGCGGTCCCGACCATCACGTTCACGTTCACCTACATCTTCACCAAGGAGATCGCGCTCGCGATCGGGCTCAGCGTCGCCTTCGCGCTGCTGATGCTCTCCGTGCGGCTCGTGCAGCGCAGCACGGTGCAGTACGTCCTCAACGCGCTCTTCGGCATCGGGGTCGGCTGCTTCTTCGTGTGGCTGGGGGGACGCAACGGCGGCGACGAGTCGGAGCAGGCGCTGGCGTACTTCCTGCCCGGGCTGCTGTACAACGCGGGCTACGCCGTTGTCATGGTGCTGAGCATCCTGCTGCGCTGGCCCGTGGTCGGCCTGCTGGTGGGCGCGGTGTCGGAGGATCCCGTCGAGTGGCGCCAGGACCACCAGATCGTGCGGCTGTGCACCCACCTGACCTGGGTGCTGGTGCTGCCCTGCGTGCTGCGCGTCGCCGTCCAGGCTCCGATCTACCTGGGGGGACGCACGGCGGACGACGCCGACCCGTACGTCACGGCGCTCGGCGTCGCCAAGGTCGCGATGGGTTGGCCACTGCAGGTGGCCGCGCTGGCCGCGATGGTCTGGCTGCTCGCCCGGAACCGCACCCCGGTGGTCAGCGACCGGGGTTGAGCAGCTCCTCCAGCTCCGACTCGGCCTCGGGTGCGGCGACGAAGAGCAGCTCGTCCCCGATCTCGAGCGGCTGCTCCCCGTCCGGGGTGTAGACCAGCCCGTCCCGCAGGATCGTGACCAGGCGGCAGTTCTCCGGCCACGGGATGAGGCCGCAGGGCTTGCCGATGTAGGGCGAGTCCGACGGCAGCGTCATCTCCACCAGGTTGGCGTTGCCCTGGCGGAACGTGAAGAGCCGGACCACGTCGCCGACCGTGACCGCCTCCTCGACCAGCGCCGACATGATCCGGGGCGTCGACACGTTGACGTCCACCCCCCACGCCTCGGTGAACAGCCACTCGTTGCTCGGGTGGTTGACCCGCCCCACGGTGCGGGGCACGGCGAACTCGGTCTTCGCGAGCAGCGAGGTCACCAGGTTGGCCTTGTCGTCCCCGGTCGCCGCGATCACCACGTCGCAGGTCTCCAGGCGGGCCTCCTCCAGGGAGGACAGCTCACACGAGTCCGCGAGCAGCCACTCCGCATCCGGCACCCGCTCCGGCCTGATCGACGCGGGCTCCTTGTCGATGAGGAGCACCTTGTGGCCGTTCTCGATGAGCTCGCGGGCGATGGATCGCCCGACGGCGCCCGCGCCGGCGATGGCGACCCGCATCAGTCGTCCTCCGGTCCACGCTCGAAGACCTCGAGAACGCGCTCGGCGTTCTCCTCACGCATCACCAGGTGCAGGACGTCGTTCTCCTGCAGCACCGACTCGCGGCTGGGCAGCATGCCTTCGCCGAGACGGTCGATCCAGGCGATCCGGCTGCTCGACTGCTCCTGGAAGAGCACGGTGCGCTGGCCCGTCCACTGCTCGTTGACCGGCAGGGCGTCGACCCGGATGGTCCCGCTGGGATCGCGGAAGTCCGGCTCCGCACCGACCGGCAGCAGCCGGCGCAGCACCTGGTCGGAGGTCCACTTGACCGTGGCGACCGTGGGGATCCCGAGCCGCTGGTAGACCTCGGCGCGGCCGGGGTCGTAGATGCGGGCCACGACGTTCTGGATGCCGAACTGCTCCCGGGCGACGCGCGCGGCGATGATGTTGGAGTTGTCGCCGCTGGACACCGCGGCGAAGGCGTCGGCCCGGGTGATCCCGGCCTCCTCGAGGACCTCGCCGTCGAAGCCGATGCCGACGACCTTGCGGCCGCCGAACGACGGTCCCAGCCGCCGGAACGCGTCGGCGTTGCTGTCGATCACCGAGACTGTGTGGCTGCGGTCCTCGAGGCTCCGGGCGAGCGTGCTGCCCACCCGGCCGCAGCCCATGATCACGACGTGCACGCTGCGAACGCTACACGTGGCGGCATGGCCTAGCCTTGCGGTCGTGGGTGTCGGCGACGTCTCGAAGCGGATCATTCTCGGCCGCAAGCTGCGTTCGTCGCAGCTCGGCGAGACGCTGCTCCCCAAGCGCATCGCGTTGCCGGTGTTCGCCAGCGACGCGCTGTCGTCGGTGGCGTACGCCCCCGACGAGGTCTTCATCATGCTGTCCCTGGCCGGCGCCTCGGCGTTCGTGTGGTCGTGGAAGATCGCGATCGCCGTCGCGGTGGTGATGCTGACGGTGGTCGCGTCGTACCGCCAGAACGTGCACGCCTACCCCAGCGGCGGAGGCGACTACGAGGTCGCCACGGTCAACCTGGGCCGGACGGCGGGCATGACCGTGGCCAGCGCACTGCTGGTCGACTACGTGCTCACGGTGGCGGTCTCGATCTCCTCCGGTGCGCAGTACGCCGCGGCTGCCCTGCCGTTCGTGTCGGGGCACGAGGCGAGCTATGCCTGCCTGCTCGTCGCGCTGCTGGCCGCGATGAACCTGCGCGGGGTGCGGGAGTCGGGGACGTTCTTCGCGGTGCCCACCTACGGCTTCATGCTCGCGATCATGGGCATGTGCCTGTGGGGTCTGCTGCGCGCCTTCCGGGGTGACCTGCCCGACGTGGAGTCGGCGCAGTTCGACATCGTCTCCGCTCCCGGCTACGAGGGCGCGCTGACCACCGTGGCGCTGGTGGTGCTGCTGGCCCGCGCGTTCTCCTCCGGCTGCGCCGCGCTGACCGGGGTGGAGGCTATCTCGAACGGCGTGCCGGCGTTCCGCAAGCCCAAGAGCCGCAACGCGGCCACCACGCTGCTCATGCTCGGCATCATCGCGATCACGATGATGGTGAGCGTCATCGTGCTGGCCAAGCGCATGCACCTGAAGTACGTCGACCCCCACGACCTGGCCCGGCTGAGGTTCCCGGACGGCACCTCGGTGCCGGAGGACTACGACCAGCACACCGTGATCGCCCAGATCGCGCGCGGTGTCTTCGACGACTTCGACTTCGGCTTCTACGCTGTGGTGGCGGTGACCGGGGTGATCCTGGTCCTCGCGGCGAACACCGCCTTCAACGGGTTCCCGGTGCTCGGCTCCATCCTGGCCAAGGACGGGTTCCTGCCCCGCCAGCTCGGGTCCCGCGGCGACCGGCTGGCCTACTCGAACGGGATCCTGATCCTCGCCCTCATGGCGATCGCCCTGATCGTCGCGTTCAACGCCGAGGTCACCCGGCTGATCCAGCTCTACATCGTGGGTGTCTTCGTGTCCTTCAACCTCAGCCAGCTGGGGATGATCCGGCACTGGACCAGGGCCCTGCGCTACGAGACCGACAGCGGTCTGCGGCTCAAGATGATGCGCTCGCGCGCCATCAACACCTTCGGCCTGATGATGACCGCGGTCGTCTTCGTCATCGTGCTGGCCACCAAGTTCCTCGCCGGGGCCTGGATCGCGATCCTCGCGATGGGCACGTTCTTCCTGATCATGAAGTCGATCCGTCGCCACTACGACTCCGTGGGCGAGGAGCTGGCGATCCAGGCCGACGACCAGGTGCTGCCCACCCGCGTCCACGCGATCGTGCTGGTGTCGAAGGTGCACAAGCCGACGATGCGCGCCCTCGCGTACGCCAAGGCGAGCCGGCCGAACGTCCTCGAGGCCGTCATGGTCGCCACAGACCAGACCGAGCGGGACCGCATCATCGACGAGTGGGACCGCCGGGGCATCGACGTCCCGCTGAAGATCCTGGACTCGCCGTACCGCGAGGTGATCCGCCCGATCGTGGAGTACGCCAGGGCGATCCGGGCAGCGCAGCCGCGGGGGGTCGTGGCGGTGTTCATCCCGGAGTACGTCGTGGGCCGCTGGTGGGAGCAGTTGCTGCACAACCAGACCGCGCTGCGGCTCAAGACCCGGCTGCTCTTCACACCCGGCGTGATGATGACCTCGGTGCCCTACCAGCTCCGGTCGTCGCGGATCGGGGAGGAGCGGGCCGAGCGCCAGGACGAGCACGTGCGCGCCGGTCGGACGTTCGTCGACTGGTCCCAGGACATCGACGAGGACATCGATTGACGCCTCCGTCGAGGAAGAGCCGCCGGAGCGCCGCGGCTCTGCGGTCCGCACGGACCGGACCACCCCGACGGCCCCGTGGACGGTCGCTCGTGGGGGAGGCGTACGACATCGAGGTGGGACCCGCCGCCCACGGCGGGCACTTCGTGGCCCGGCTGCCCGCGGACACCCCGGAGGTCGGGGGCACGGTGGTCTTCGTGCGGCACGCGCTGACCGGCGAGCTGGCCACGGTGCGGATCACCGAGGGAGAGGTGGGCGACCGCTTCCTCCGCGGTGACGCCGTGGCGGTGCGCCGGGAGTCGCCCGACCGGGTGCCGCCTCCCTGCCGGTACGCCGGTCCAGGGCTGTGCGGGGGCTGCGACTTCCAGCACGTCGAGCTGTCGGCCCAGCGACGGCTGAAGGCAGCCGTGGTGGAGGAGCAGCTGCGCCGCGTGGCCGGGGTGCGGCGCAGCGTCGAGGTCGAGGCGGTGCCCGGGGACGACCGCGGCCTGAGGTGGCGCAGCCGGATGCGGTACCACCGCACGCCTGGGGGCGGCCTGGGTCTGCGGGCGCACCGGTCCCACGACGTGGTGCCCGTGGACGACTGCCTCATCCAGGCGCCCGGGGCGCGGCTGACCGTCGAGGGCGAGCCGGCAGGCGGAGCCGCCCCGGGCGAGCCCGTGGTGGAGACGGTCCGCGGCCGCTCCTTCGAGGTCGCGGCCGACGGTTTCTGGCAGGCCCATGTCGGAGCGCCCGAGACCCTGGTGGCCGCGGTGCTGTCCGGCGCAGACCTGCGTCCGGGCGACCGGGTCCTCGACCTGTACTCCGGGGTGGGGCTGTTCGCGGCCTTCGCGGCCGAGGCGGTGGGTGAGCGCGGGCGCGTGCTGGCGGTCGAGGGTGACCGCCGGGCGGCCGGGCACGCGGCGGTGAACCTGGCCCCCTTCCCGTGGGTCGAGGTGCTCCCGGGTGCGGTCGACCGCGTGCTCGACGCGTTGCCGGGGGAGGACCGTCGCGTCGACGTCGTGGTGCTCGACCCGCCTCGGGAGGGCGCCCGGCGACCGGTGGTCGAGCGAGTCGTCGACCTGGCTCCGCGCACGGTGGTGCACGTGGCCTGCGATCCCGCGGCCTTCGCCCGCGACGCCGCGCTGTTCGCCGAGCACGGTTACGCGCTGGCCGACGTGCGGGCGTTCGACCTGTTCCCGATGACGCACCATGTCGAATGCGTTGCGTTGCTCACGAAAAGCGGCTCTGACCTGCGCTGATGCGATTCCCTCGGAGCAGGTCGAATGCCGAAGATCGGCCTTAGGGCTCACTTTGAACCCCGTATGGCTCGCTTTGGTGGCGCACAGTCGCGATTAACCCTCCGGTCGCGCCGTATCTGCCGCGTGGCAGCACGGCCGTGGGCTTGCGGTCTTGCCCGTGTCAGATCTCTATGGGCAGGGCAGTTACCTGGTGCGACTTGACTGGGGTGCGGTCGGCGCGCAGGCGTGCTTGGCGGACGTCTGCGTGGTCGTCGATGTCCTGAGCTTCTCGACGTCGGTGACCATTGCCGTCGCGCGGGGGATGCAGGTGCTTCCCTTCCCGTGGAAGGACGCTCGGGCGGCTGACTTCGCTCGGGAGAATGACGCGGTGCTCGCGGTTGGTCGTCTCGAAGCGACCAAGGATGGAGCCGTTCCTGCGCCGTCGCTCTCGCCGGCCGGCCTGTTGGCGTGTGACCCAGTACCCAGGCTCGTGCTGCGATCGCCCAATGGCTCGACCATCGCCGCCGCGCTGCGTGAGGTGGGTTCGGCGTTACTCATTGGCTGTCTTCGGAACGCGGCAGCGGTTGGAAGACACCTCGCCGTCGAGGCCGCTCGTGGCCACTCGGTGGCGGTCGTGGCCGCCGGTGAGAGGTGGGGGAGCGACGAGGGGGTCGGGAACTTTCGAGCCGGGGATTTGATGCTGACGTGGCCGTCGCGACCGACCTGAATTCGTCCGACGTGGTTCCGGCGATGGTCGGGGCAACCTTCGCACTTCTGGAAACGGACGACTGACTGCGACGTCAGTCGAGCAGGGCGAGGTACTGCTGGCGTGCCTTCATGGCGTGGATGAGCATTTGATCCCCGCCGTCTCCGGTCAGCACGATCACCTCCAGGATGCGACCGTGCGTGTCGAACCCGAGGCGGAGTTGGCGATGCGGGTCGTCACCGAGGTCACGCAGGAAGACCGGATGCTCGGCGGCCTGAATGGAGTCCGCGGGATCGATGCCGTGCTTCAGGGCTGAGTCGCGGACCTTCACGCCACGTAGGCACGGATCGCGGCGCGGATGATCTCCGAACGCGATTGGTGATCGTGTTCGGCCCGGCCGTCGAGTTGGGCCAGCAGCGTTGCGTCGAGACGGACCGGGACGACCCGGCCGGGCCCGTCGCCGACCGGCTTGCGGCCACCCTTGCGCAGCATCTCAACGTCGTAGCCGGCCTCAGCCTCCGCCACCCACTCGTCGATCTGGTCCTCAGAGACCTCGGCGCCGTTGATCTTCATGATGCAAGTGTAATACGAATGGTCCACGCTACAAGGCCATGGTCGCCGCGAGCTCGAGGTTCGTCGAGGGCTCGGAATGGGCTCGGTTTGATTCGCAAAGGTCCGCAGCACCGCTCCGGCGCCCGCAGCCACCGAGGACGGCATCGCCGCAGGTCAGAGGCCGGTTTCGTCTCCTGAGCGCCGCCGACCGCAAAGAATCGCGCTTACGCTCAGGACCGTCGGTGCCTTCCCGATGACGCATCATGTCGAATGCGTCGCTTTGCTGACGAAGACCGGCCCTGAACTGCGGTGATGGAATCTGTGCTCTGGACCTGGACCCTCGATGCCAGGCCTTGGGGCTAGGTTTGGGCTCGCTTTGAAATCCTTCGAGGTGATTTGTCCGTTCACCATCAGCCAGGAGGCAGCTCGCGATCTTGTCCCGGCCCGGGAGGGCTGCCGAGGCGACCTCAGGAGGCTCTACCGCCGCGAGCTGGCCGGCTGGTGCTGGTCACTGTCCGTGCTCGAGGAGTAGCCACCACAAGCTGCTCCGTCGTCCCAACCGGGGGCTGGTGGCAGCGCGTGGAGCGACCCGCGAAACACCTAGGAGCAACGGCCATCGTCCGCGACGCTCGTCGCTGGAACGCGGTCCCGCTCCTGCCGAAAGCACCGTCCTGCGGTAACCAACCCGCGCATGTCAGTCTGACCGCGCGTCGCCAACGACAGGCTCACCAGCCACCACGACGACGAAGCACGAGGCGCCCGCCCCGATCACTCGGGACGGGCGCCTCGCCTGCTCTTGACAGGAGGTCACGCCATCTCAATCAGTCCTGCGGACTGGCTGCGGACTGCAGGCGCCCGGTGGCGCGCGCCCAATCCTCGATGTCGGAGCGCAGCCATACAGGACCTGGCGGGCACTACGACGACTGGTTCGGCAGCCGGTGGTGCTGGGTCGACACCTGACATGGGGCCGCCGCCTCGCTCACCGCACGGCGTCGGGCTGAGGCACGAGCGCCAGTCGCAGCGCGAGCAGGAGCGCCGCGCAGGTGGCCAGGCCCTGGACGAGCCCGAGCCACGGGACGTCCCCTCCGACCGAGCTGCAGGCGAAGACCACGACGGTGAGGACGAGGACGGCGGCCGCCACCCGCCGTCCTCGGCCAGCGACGGCGAGCAGTGCCAGGGCCAGGACAGGTGCCAGCACGGAGCCGGTCAACCAACCGAGACCGGACCCTGCGTTGTCCATGTAGGACCCGCCATCCAGCGTGGTGCCGCCATCGATACGTTCCTGGTCGAGGTAGACGCCCGTCATCACCAGGCCTACCTGGGCCGTCAGCACCACGCCGACGGCCCAGGCGAGGGCGGAGCGCGCACCCATCTCAGCGCCCCAGCAGGGTGACGACGATGTGCTGACGGCTGCCCGAGGCGTCGAAGGCCATCCGGCCGGCGGCGGCCTGGTACTTCCCGGTGCCGCCGACCACGGCGAGGGTGAACGTGGGGGCCTGGGCGACGATGCCGGACACCTGGATGGTTCCGTGGTGCAGGCGCAGGGTGCCGGTCGCCTCGAAGAGGTTCCGCTTCGCGTCCACGCCGATCGCCGCCACGCTCGCGTTGCCCACGATGCGTCCGTGACGCTTCAGGCTCTGGGTGAAGGCGAGCACGTCGCCGATGCCCGGCTGGCCATCCTGGGGGTCGGCAATGTCGGCGAAGGCCTGGTTGCCTTGCTGGTCGACGGCGACGAAGCGGAGCGTGGTCGTCGTGCTGCTGGCCGCGGCCGCGGCGTCGTCACCGCTCGCGGCCCCCACGGCCGCGACGGCGGCGAACAGGGCCGCGGGCAGGGCGGCCCGCCGCAGGGACTGGGTGCTGGTGGTGGTCATGAGGTGCCTTTCGATGACGAAGCCGGGCTGGTCCCGGCGACATGACCACGGACGCTAGGAACCCTCGCCCCCTCGGTCGTCGCCCCAGCGGTGGAGGCCCGGTGGCGACGTCCATCCCCGGATGGACGTCGGCAGGAGGACGGTGGCACTAGCGTGACGCCCATGAGCTCACCCGACCGGCTCCCCGGCCTCCGCGCGGTCACCCCGGCCGGGTTGGCCGTCGTGGCGCTGGCGGTCGGGGAGCTCGTGGCGCTGAGCTTCCGGGGCTGGTGGCAGGGACCGGTGGCGGGCCTCTCGGCGGCCGCCGGCGCGTCGGTGCTGCTGGTCCGTCGACGCTGGCCCCTGGCGGGGGCGACCCTGCCCTTCGTCGGTCTCGCGGCGGCGCTGTCGCTCGAGCCGGAGGAGCCCAGCGCGGTCTTGATCGGGCTCATGGTGAGCTTCGCGGTGGTGGCCGCGGTTTCCACGACGTCGGTCGGCGTGGTCGGGTGGGCGACCGGCACCGTGCTGGTCATCGTGACCGCCTACACCTCCGACCCGGGGGCCTGGCTGGCCGACGCCGCGCTGACCACGGTGTTCTGCTCGGTGATGTGGGGCGCAGGCTGGCTGGTCGGTCACCGTGCCCGGGAGGCCACGGTCAGCAGATTGCGCGCCGAGGCCGCCGAGCTGGCCGGCGAGCTTGCCCTGCGCGAGCAGCGCGACCAGCTCGCCCGCGAGCTGCACGACGTGGTTAGCCACGGCCTGTCGGTCGTCGTGCTGGAGACCACCGCGGCGAGGGCGGGACTCGTCGACCGGCTCTCGCCCGAAGACGTCGACCGCCACCTTGCCGCGGTCGAGGACACCGCTCGCGCTGCGCTGGAGGAGATGCGTCGGATGCTCGACCTGCTGCAGACCAGCGAGCTGGAGACCGACGGGCTCGAGCGTCCCTCGCTGCCCGCCCTGCTGGAGCGGGCTACCTCGGCCGGTCTGCGTGTGGACGCCAGTGGCGTGGAGTCCCTCGACCTGCCACTCGGCCCGGCCCTCACGCTGCACCGCGTGCTCCAGGAGGCACTCACCAACGCGGCCAAGCACGCCCCGGGGGCGTCGGTGCGGGTCTGCGTGCACGCAGCCGATGACCAGGTGGTGGTGGAGGTGGACGACGACGGCGCCACCTCGCCCACCACTCCGGGGTTGACCGGCGGCAGCGGCCTGCCCGGCATGGCTCGGCGGGTCGAGCTCTACGGGGGGTCCCTGGAGACCGGCCCGTCGGGCGCTGGCGGGTTCCGGGTCCGGGCGGTGATCCCCTACCCGACACCGGACCGGGTGCACGGCGCCGGCCGAGTGGGCCTGGACGCCTCGTGATCCGCGTCCTGCTCGCCGACGACCAGGCGCTGGTGCGCGACGGGCTGCGCACCATCGTGGACCGCGAGCCCGATCTCGAGGTCGTCGCCGAGGCCTCGGACGGCGTGGAGGCGGTGAGCCTGGCCCGCAGCGAGCGCCCCGACGTGGCCCTGGTCGACATCCGCATGCCGCGCCTGGACGGCCTGGCCGCGACGCGGCAGCTGGTCCTCCTCGACCCGGCGCCACGGGTCGTCGTGCTCACCACGTTCGACCGTGACGAGTGGGTGTACGAGGCGCTGCAGGCGGGTGCGAGCGGGTTCCTGCTCAAGGACATCCGCGGGGAGCGGCTCGTCGACGCCGTCCGCGTCACCGCTGCCGGGGAGGCGCTGCTGGCCCCGAGCCTGACCCGCCGCCTGATCGAGCGCTTCGCCGCCGTCGGTCCCGTGCGATCGAACCCCAGCGGGCCGATCGCGAGGCTGACCGCTCGTGAGCGTGAGGTGCTGGTCCTGGTTGCCGGCGGCCTCTCCAACACCGAGATCGCCGACCGGCTCGTGGTGGAGGAGTCCACGGTGAAGACCCACGTGCATCGGCTGCTGACCAAGCTCGACGTGCGTGACCGGGCCCAGGCGGTCGTGGCGGCCTACGAGGCGGGGCTGGTGCGACCGGGGGGCTGATCGGGCGCCGCTGGCCAGCGCCCTGGTGTCGACCCCGGCGATCAGGTCGTCGTCGACGTTGACCGGACGAACTGTCATCGGGGCACCTCCTGGGTTTGCGTGGTCAGGCTCGGTGCAGTCTCCGTCCGCAGCGCTCGCCGGAGCTGGCCAAGGTCGCTTGATGTCATGTATCTTGACATCAAGATAAATCGCGGGCCGGCTGACGCGGCGTCGCGGGCCGGGGTCGAACGGGGCAAGATGAGCCGTACTGGGTACGGGAGACAACGGCGAGACGACACAGACACGAGGAGACGGTCGATGGCGAGCGCGGACAGCTTCGGGGCCAAGAGCACCCTGGACGTGGACGGGAAGTCCTACGAGATCTACCGCCTGGAAGCGGTGCAGGTTGACGGGCTGGCGGACGATGCCGTGCAGTCCCTGCCGTTCAGCCTCAAGGTGCTGCTGGAGAACCTGCTGCGGACCGAGGACGGCGCGAACATCACCGCCGACCACATCAAGGCGCTCGCTGGGTGGGACGCCGACGCGGATCCCAGCGAGGAGATCCAGTTCACCCCGGCGCGGGTGATCATGCAGGACTTCACCGGCGTGCCGTGCGTCGTCGACCTGGCGACGATGCGCGAGGCCATGGGCGAGCTCGGCGGGGACGCCACCAAGATCAACCCGCTCGCGCCGGCCGAGATGGTCATCGACCACTCCGTGATCGCCGACGTCTTCGGCAGCCCGGAGGCCTTCGAGCGCAACGTCGAGATCGAGTACGAGCGCAACCGGGAGCGCTACCAGTTCCTGCGCTGGGGGCAGGGCGCCTTCGACGACTTCAAGGTGGTTCCGCCGGGGACCGGCATCGTCCACCAGGTCAACATCGAGCACCTCGCCCGGGTCGTCTTCGCCCGCGAGGACGAGGCCGGCGCGACCGTCGCCTACCCCGACACCTGCGTCGGCACCGACTCGCACACCACGATGGTCAACGGCATCGGCGTCGTCGGCTGGGGCGTGGGCGGCATCGAGGCCGAGGCCGCGATGCTCGGCCAGCCGGTCTCGATGCTCATCCCGCGGGTGGTCGGGTTCAAGCTCTCCGGCGAGCTCCCCGAGGGCTCCACCGCCACCGACCTGGTGCTCACCATCACCGAGATGCTGCGCAAGCACGGGGTGGTCGGCAAGTTCGTCGAGTTCTACGGCGACGGGGTGGGGGCGCTGCCGCTGGCCAACCGGGCCACCATCGGCAACATGTCCCCGGAGTTCGGCTCGACCATCGCGGTCTTCCCGATCGACGAGGAGACCGTCAGCTACCTGCGGCTCACCGGTCGTGACGACGAGCAGCTGGCGCTCGTGGAGGCCTACGCCAAGGAGCAGGGCCTGTGGCACGACCCGTCCGCCGAGGGCTACGTCGAGCCGCGCTTCTCCGAGAAGCTCGAGCTCGACCTGGCGACCGTCGTACCGTCGCTGGCGGGACCGAAGCGACCGCAGGACAGGGTGCAGGTCACCGAGGCCAAGGAGGCGTTCCGGACCGCCCTGGTCGACTACGTGCAGGCCGACGACACCGGTGGTGAGGACCGCAAGTCCGGCGTGCCCAAGCAGGAGCAGGCCCCCGGGGTCGTGACGAGGGCCGACGAGGCGTCCGACGAGTCCTTCCCGGCGAGTGACGCGCCTGCCTACTCCGAGGACGGGAACGGAGGCGGGGAGCCCACCGACTGGCACCTCAACAAGAGCGCCGCCGACGGTCGCCCGTCGAACCCGGCGCAGGTGGAGCTCGAGGACGGCACCAGGTTCGAGATCGACCACGGCGCGGTGAGCATCGCCGCCATCACCTCCTGCACGAACACGTCGAACCCGTCGGTGATGATCGGCGCGGCCCTGCTGGCGAAGAAGGCTGTGGAGAAGGGCCTGCAGCGCAAGCCGTGGGTCAAGACCACGCTGGCGCCGGGCTCCAAGGTCGTCTCCGACTACTACGAGAAGGCCGGCCTGACGCCGTACCTCGACAAGCTCGGGTTCAACCTCGTGGGCTACGGCTGCACCACGTGCATCGGCAACTCCGGCCCGCTCATCCCCGAGGTGAGCGACGCCGTCAACGAGAACGACCTCGCTGTCGTCTCGGTGCTGTCCGGCAACCGCAACTTCGAGGGCCGGATCAACCCCGACGTGAAGATGAACTACCTGGCGTCGCCGCCGCTGGTGGTCGCCTACGCGCTTGCCGGGTCGATGGACGTCGACCTCTTCGAGGACCCGCTGGGCACGGACGCCGACGGCAACGACGTGTTCCTCAAGGACATCTGGCCGTCGCCGACTGAGATCGAGGAGGTGATCGCGGAGGCGATCACCGCGGAGATGTTCTCCAAGGACTACGCGGACGTGTTCGCCGGTGACGAGCGCTGGCAGTCGTTGCCGACGCCCGAGGGTGACACGTTCGAGTGGGACGAGTCGTCGACCTACGTCCGCCGGCCGCCGTACTTCGACGACATGCCGAAGGAGCCGGCGCCGGTGGAGGACATCTCCGGCGCCCGGGTGCTGCTGAAGCTGGGCGACTCGGTGACCACCGACCACATCTCCCCGGCCGGCGCGATCAAGAAGGACTCGCCGGCGGGTGCCTACCTTCGGGAGAACGGCGTCGAGCAGCGCGACTTCAACTCCTACGGGTCGCGTCGCGGCAACCACGAGGTGATGATCCGCGGCACCTTCGCCAACATCCGGCTGCGCAACCAGCTCGCGCCGGGCACCGAGGGCGGGGTCACCCGCGACTTCACCCAGGACGGCGAGGTCACCACGGTGTTCGAGGCCTCGGCCCACTACATGGACGACGGCATCCCGCTCGTGGTCCTCGCGGGCAAGGAGTACGGCTCGGGGTCCTCGCGCGACTGGGCCGCGAAGGGCACCGCGCTGCTGGGCGTGAGGGCGGTCGTGGCCGAGTCCTACGAGCGGATCCACCGCTCGAACCTCATCGGCATGGGCGTCCTGCCGCTGCAGTTCCCGGAGGGGGAGTCGGCGGAGTCGTTGGGCCTGACCGGCGAGGAGACGTTCTCCATCGAGGGCGTCACCGCGCTCAACGACGGCTCACGTCCGCGCACCGTGAAGGTCACGGCCGACGACAAGGAGTTCGACGCGGTCGTCCGCATCGACACCCCTGGTGAGGCGGAGTACTACCGCCACGGCGGCATCATGCAGTACGTGCTCCGCAGCCTGCTCGAGAAGTGAGCGGGAGCTAGAGACCGAGCTCGCCGACCAGCCGCTCCGCCGCCGGGTGACCGGCGGCGGAGCCGGCCAGTCCCGCCCGCACGTCGGGATCCTGCAAGGCGGGTACGTCGAGCAGCGCCCGAGCGTCGTCGACGCCGATGTGGTCGAGCACCGGTACCAGGTCGCTCCAGGCGTCGTTGCGGGAGACCGCGCGGACCAGCCCGTCGCGCACGTGCGGCTCCAGGGCGGCGGTGAGGGTCACGATCCGGGCGCGGGTCCAGGGCGAGAGCGCGGTGAGCAGGGCCAGCGTGTCGTCGACGGCGTCGGCCTCGTCCGCTGCCACGAGCACCTCGGCGATGCGCTCGTCGGACAGCTCGGAGATGACCGCGTCCAGGGCCGCCGCCTCCTCGGTGAAGAGCGCCACCTGCAGCAGCTCGAGCGGAGGCGCCTCCTCCACGACGCGCAGGGCGGTCGCCACCGGCACGAAGGACACGAAGCGGCCCAGGGGCACGTACTGCTGGGCCCGCACGAGCCGACGCCCCACGTCGACCACGGTCGCCTCGGGGAGGCCGGTCATGACGCCGGCGACCTTGGCGGGGTCCAGGTGCGGAGCGACCCTGGCCATGAACGCCGGGCTGAGGTGACCGGCGAGCTTGACCGCCATCTCGGGGTCGGTGACCGCGGCGACGCGCGCGGTGATGAGCGGCCCGAGGGCGACCTCGGCACCCTTGGCCGCGAGGGAGGCCGGAACCAGCCGGGCGGACGCGGCGAAGCGGCTGAACCGGTGCTCGTGGGCCGCGAAGAGCGCGTGCGTCGCCATCCCGCGCAGCTCGACGAGCTCCTCGCGGCTGAGTGCCGCGAGGGCCTCGACCTCGCTCACGTCCACCCGGAGGTCGTGGGCCAGCTTCGTGAGCTCGACGTCCACCCTGAGGTCGTTCACCCGTGGTCCTCCGGGAAGAGAATCTTCTGCGCGCGGCCGCGCAGCAGGCGCGGGACGAAGCGCAGGGTCTGCTGCAGCGCCTCCTCGATCTCCGTGCCGTCTCGCTCCTGCGCTCGGCCGAGGAGCTCCGCGAACTCACCGAGCATGGCCTCGTCCAGGCGGTCGAGGTGCGCGATGCGGTCGGCCGGGACGTGCATCCGGTCGGCGAGCAGGGTCAGCGCGGGGGAGGGTGGGGGCACGGTGCCACGCTAGCGGCCGGTGGCTTCGAACAGGTGTGCGACCGACGAGGTAGCCTGGTCCGATGAGCCGTGCTGTCGTCCCTCCGGGGTGGCCCGCCCCGGTGCGCCCGCCGGGGGTGCCGGGCTGGGAGGGCGCCGCCACGTCCTGGTTGCTCGACATCTGCCCGCCGGAGTACCGCACCTACCCCGTGCTGCGCCGCCACCCCGTGGTGCTGGCGCGCTTCGCGGCCCTGCACGTCGAGGCGGGCCAGGCGGCGGTCCGCCGGGGTCTCAGCGAGGCCCGCGGGGTGCTGCGCGACGTCGTGGACCCGGACACGGTCGAGGCGGCCCTGCTGGTGTGCCAGGCCGAGGAGGCCCGGCTGCTGGCGGAACGCCGTGCCGTGGGTCTCGTCGAGGAGGCCCTCAGGGGGCGACGCTTCGTCGCCCGTCTGTAGCGTCGGGGCCCTGCCGTCGGTTCGACGCTGGCGGCTGGGAACCGGGTCCTAGACTGACGTGTGGTTTCCCCGCCGGGGGATCCGCCGATCACACCGTGGGAAGGCGTCATCTGATGGGTCAGCTCGATTCGCTGTCGGGGCCGCGCGACCTGCGCGCGCTCGGCGAGGACGAGCTCGAGGAGCTGGCCGTCGAGATCCGTGACCGGCTGGTCACGACCTGCTCCCCGCGGGGCGGCCACCTCGGCCCCAACCTCGGTGTGGTCGAGCTGACCATCGCGCTGCACCGGTGCTTCGAGTCACCGAAGGACCGCATCGTCTTCGACACCGGTCACCAGGCCTACGTCCACAAGATGCTGACCGGACGGACCGGCCGCTTCGACACGCTGCGCCAGGAGGGCGGCCTGTCCGGCTACCCCAGCCAGGAGGAGTCGGCGCACGACCTCGTCGAGAACTCGCACGCGTCGACCTCCCTGTCCTACGCCGACGGCCTCGCCAAGGCCTACGCGCTGCGCGGGGAGGACCGGCACGTGGTCGCGGTCATCGGTGACGGGGCCCTGACCGGCGGCATGGCCTGGGAGGCGCTGAACAACATCGCCTCCCCCGAGGGCTCCGCCCCTGATCGCCGGCTGGTCATCGTGGTCAACGACAACGGCCGGTCCTACACCCCCACCGTGGGAGGGCTGGCGAACCACCTCAACGCGCTCCGCACGAACCCCCGCTACGAGCCGGTGCTCGACGCGGTCAAGCGGCGCCTCAACGGCGTGCCCGGCGTGGGGCCGGCGGTGTACGACGCTCTCCACGCGGTCAAGAAGGGGATGAAGGACGCGCTCGCCCCCCAGGGGCTCTTCGAGGATCTGGGTCTGAAGTACCTCGGTCCGATCGACGGCCACGACCGGGCGGCGATGGAGCACGCGCTGACCCAGGCCAGGCGGTTCGACGGCCCGGTCATCGTGCACGTGATGACCCGCAAGGGGTTCGGCTACGACGCCGCCGAGCGGCACGAGGCCGACCAGTTCCACTCGCCGGGGCCGTTCGACGTGGACACCGGCGTGGAGGCGGTGCGCGGCCTGATCTGGACCGACGTCTTCGCCGACGAGATGGTCCACATCGGCGAGGAGCGACCGGACGTGGTGGGCATCACCGCCGCCATGCTGCACCCGGTGGGGTTGAACCTCTTCGCCCAGCGTTTCCCCGACCGGGTCTTCGACGTCGGCATCGCCGAGCAGCACGCTGCCACCTCGGCCGCCGGACTGGCGATGGGCGGCATGCACCCCGTGGTCGCCGTCTACGCCACCTTCCTCAACCGGGCCTTCGACCAGGTCCTCATGGACGTCGCCCTGCACCGGTGCGGGGTCACGTTCGTCCTCGACCGGGCCGGGGTGACCGGTGACGACGGCGCATCCCACAACGGCATGTGGGACATGTCGATCCTGCAGGTGGTGCCGGGGTTGCGCCTGGCCGCTCCGCGGGACGCCACGCGCCTGCGCGAGCTGCTCAACGAGGCGGTCCAGGTCTCCGACGCACCGACGGTCGTGCGGTTCCCCAAGGGGCCCCCGAACGCCGACATCGAGCCTGTCGACCGGGCCGGCGGGGCCGACGTCCTGGTCCGCAGCGGTGCCCGCGACGTCCTCATCGTCTCCGTCGGCGCGATGGCGCCGACGTGCGTCGAGGTGGCCGAACGGCTGCGTGCCCAGGGCATCGGGGTGACCGTGGTCGACCCGCGCTGGGTCAAGCCCGTCGAGCCCGCGCTGCTCGACCTCGCCCGCGAGCACCGGCTGGTGGTGAGCGTGGAGGACAACGGGGTCGTCGGGGGCTGCGGTGCCGTCCTGCTGCAGACCCTCAACGACGCGCGCGTCGAGACGCCGGTCCGGCTGCACGGGATCCCGCAGGAGTTCCTGTCCCACGCGAAGCGGGCGCGGATCCTGGAGCGCATCGGACTCACCCCGCAGTCGCTGGCGCGCAGCATCGTCGAGGACGTCACCGCCCTCGACCGTGGTGAGCACCTGGTGGACGTGGACCGCCGATGAGCCGCTCATGACGGAGACCCCGCGCCACGTCCACATCGTCGACGACGTCCCCGAGCTGGGTGACCACGGCGGCCAGGGTGGCCGGGCCGGCAGCGGTCCGGTGCTCGTGGTGGCCCTCGAAGGGTTCCTCGACGCCGGGAACGCCGGCCGGCTGGCGGTCGACCACCTGCTGGGTGCCGACGCCGGGCGGGTGGTGGCGAGCTTCGAGATCGACGCCTTCTACGACTACCGGGCCCGCCGTCCGCCGATCCGGTTCGTCGAGGACCACTACGAGGGCTACCAGGCTCCGCGGCTGGTCACCCGGCTGGAGCAGGACGGCCAGGGGGCGCCGTACCTGCTGCTGCACGGCCCGGAGCCGGACACGCACTGGGAGGCGTTCGCGCGAGCCGTGCAGGAGGTGGTCGAGCACTTCGACGTGCGGCTCACCGTCGGACTGGGATCGGTGCCGATGGCCGTCCCGCACACCCGTCCGGTGATGCTCACCAACCACGCGACCCGGTCCGGCCTGCTGGTGGGCGAGAACATCTGGCGCGGCGTGATCCAGGTGCCCGCCAGCGCCGCCTCGATGCTCGAGCTGCGGCTCGGGGAGTGGGGCCACGACGCCATGGGGTTCGTCGCCCACGTCCCGCACTACCTCGCCCAGGCCGACTACCCCGCCGCGGCCGCGAAGCTCGTGGAGTCCCTCGAGGTGGTGAGCGGGCTCCAGTGGGACCTCGAGGGCCTGCAGGTCGCGGCCCGGAACCGCGAGGCGGAGATCGTCCAGCACCTGGCGGACTCCCCGGAGGTGCGCGAGGTGGTGGCCGGCCTGGAGCAGCAGTACGACGCCTTCTCCCGTGCCGACGACGAGGGCGGCCTCCCGCTGGCAGACGAGCGCGACCTGCCGACGGGCGAGGAGCTCGGGGCGGAGTTCGAACGCTTCCTGGCCGGCCTGGACAGCGACGACGACTGACCCGGCCCGCGGCCGACCCGAACCAAGAGGAGTGCCATGCCGGCGTCAGCCGCAGAGCTCGTGGACCTGCTGGACCTCGAGACCATCGACCTGAACCTCTTCCGCGGCAAGCAGCCGCACACCAAGATGCAGCGCGTCTTCGGCGGCCAGGTCGCAGCCCAGGCGCTGGTCGCGGCGGCCCGGACCGCCCCGGAGCACATGCAGGTGCACTCCATGCACAGCTACTTCCTGCGGCCGGGCGACACCGCGGTGCCGATCGTCTACGACGTGGACCGGGTGCGCGACGGGCGTTCCTTTGCCACCCGGCGGGTCCTCGCCCGGCAGCACGGGCGGCCCATCTACGGGCTGACCGCGAGCTTCCAGGTCGACGAGAAGGGCTTCGAGCACCAGGACGTCATGCCGACGGTCCCTGCCCCGGACGAGGCGTTCGACGTCTCGGCGGCCATGCGGTCGGCCGACGACGCCGCGAGGCGGGAGGAGTGGCTCCGGGAGTGGTCCGCCCTGGAGTTGCGGCATGCCGGCGACTCCCGTCCCGGCGGGGTGCTGGCCGACGGGGACCATCCGGCTGCGGTGCGCTACTGGATCAAGGTCGCCGACCGGCTGCCCGACGAGGTGCTTCTCCACCGGGCGGCGCTGACCTACATCAGCGACATGACGCTGCTCGGGGCGACGCTGGTCCCGCACGGCCTGCATCCCAGCAGCAGCGGCGTGCAGGCGGCCTCCCTCGACCACACGGTCTGGTTCCACTGCCCGCACCGCACCGACGAGTGGCTGCTCTACGACCAGACCTCCCCGATCGCCGCCGGAGGGCGAGGTCTGGCGCTGGGCCGCCTGTTCACCCAGGACGGCCGCCTCGTCGCGTCGGTCGCCCAGGAGGGGCTCATCAGGCCCCGGGCTGATCGGGGCTGACCCACGGCTTCTGGTCAGGCCGGACCGGTGCGGCCGGTCAGGTGCGGGGCCCCGTTCTTCGGGTTCACCAGGCTGAAGGCGACCCCGTGGTCGTCGGTCGCGGACGCCGAGGTGAACCGCACGGTCGCGGGCAGCAGCACCGGGGTCTTGAACGCCGCCTCGACGCGCACGGCGTCGGGCAGCCGGTTCTCCACCGCGGCGATGCAGCGGGCCTTGCTCCACATGCCGTGGGCGATCTGGCGGGGGAACCCGAAGGCCTTGGCCGTGACGCCGTACAGGTGGATGGGGTTGCGGTCCCCGGAGACCGCCGCGTAGCGGCGCCCGAGGTCGCCGGGCAGTCGCCACTCGACGCCGCCGTTCTCCACCACCGGGATGTCGAGCCCGCGCTCGGCGTTCTCGTCGCCCTTGCCGCGGCGGATGTACGTGGAGACCTCGTCCCAGACGACCCCCCCGTCGACGGTGACCTCGGTCAGCAGGTCGAAGACCTTGCCCTTGGCGTGCGGGCGGAGGTTCGCGGCGCGCACCGAGACGTCGTAGCGGTCGCGTGCCGTGACGGCGCGGTGCTGGGTGATCGTGTTCTCCAGGTGCACGGTGCCCATGGCGGGGAACGGGAAGTCCCGGTCGGTCAGCATCGCCATGTGCAGCGGGAACGCGAGCATGTGCAGGTAGGGCACCGGCAGGGTGTCCTTGTGCGGGAAGCCGCACACGTCGGCGTACGCCGCGACGTGCCCGGGGTCCACGGCGACGTCCCTGCGGACGAGCGTGACGTCGGGCAGCTCCGTGCCGGACTTCTTCACCCCGGGCAGCGCAGACACGCCGGGCACCGCGGGGAGCGCGGCCTTCAGCATGAGCGGCAGCGACCCCGGCGCGTCCTCGAGGACGCGGACCTGGTTCTCCGTGTTCTCAGGCATCTCAGGCGCCCAGCATCATCTGGCCGCAGACCCTGACCACGTTGCCGTTGACGGCGGTGGAGGCCGGGTTGGCGTACCAGGCGATCGTCTCCGCGACGTCGACGGGCAGGCCGCCCTGCTGCATGGCGTTGAGCCGGCGGCCGACCTCGCGGGTCATGAGCGGCACCGCGGCGGTCATCTTGGTCTCGATGAAACCGGGCGCGACGGCGTTGACGGTGATGCCGTCGCGCAGCTCCGGCGCGGTGGCGTCGACGAAGCCGATGACCCCCGCCTTCGAGGCGGCGTAGTTCGTCTGGCCCACGTTCCCGGCGATGCCGGCGATCGAGGCGACCCCGATGATCCGGCCGTTGGGGTTGATCGCCTTCTCCTCCAGCAGGGTGGCGGTGATCCGCTCGGGGGCGGTCAGGTTGACCGCGATGGCCGAGGCGAACACGTCGTCCTTCATGTTCATCAGCCGCTTGTCCCGGGTGATGCCCGCGTTGTGCACCACGATGTCGACACCGCCGTGCTTGGTCTTCACGTGGTGCGCGATGCGCGCCGGGGCGTCCTTGGCGGTGATGTCGAGGGTGAGGAAGTCGCCGTCGAGGTCCTTCATCACCGCCTGCAGCTCCTCCGCCGCCTGCGGGACGTCCACGCCCACGACCGTGGCGCCGTCGCGGTGCAGCACCCGGGCGATCTGCTCGCCGATGCCGCGGCTGGCGCCGGTGACCAGGGCCACCTTGCCGGTCAGCGGGTGCACCCAGTCGGGGGTCTCCGCGGGGGCGGTCTCGCCGACGGCGCCGATGCGGATCACCTGTCCCGACACGTAGGCGGACTTGGGGGACAGCAGGAAGCCGAGGGTCGAGGAGATCGCCTCGTCCGCGCCGGGGGCCACGTACACCAGCTGCACGGTGCCGCCCCGGCCGATCTCCTTGCCGAGGGAGCGGGTGAAGCCCTCGAGCGCGCGCTGGGCGACCCGCTCCGCGGCGCTCCCGGTCGTCTCCGGGGGGGTGCCGAGCACGACCACACGGGCGTTGGTCTCCAGGCTCCGCATCTTCGGGGTGAAGAAGTGCTGCAGCTCCACGAGCTGCTCCGACGAGGTCAGCCCGGTCGCGTCGAAGACGAGGCCCTTGTAGCGCTCGCCGTCGGTGGCGCTCTCGACGAACGGGATGCCGAGGTCGTCGAGCGCCGTGGTCAGGGAGGAGCCGAGCCGGCCCGAACCGCCCACCACCACCGTGCCGTGGACCAGCGGGTCGCCCTCCTGGTACCGCTCCAGCTCCACCGGGTTCGGCAGCCCGAGGTTCTTCGCCAGCAGCTGGCCGACGGGCGTGTGGATCAGGCTCTGGTAACGGTCGGTCATGAGCGGGGCTCCTCCGGTGGCTTGGGGGCGCGGCGTCTCGCCGCGCAGGCCGGTGCGTCGTCGGAGCGAATGTAACGAGAGGTGTAACTCGGAGTCCACCTATCGTGATCTGGCACTCATTCGCTCGCATCCCGGCGCGGCCAGCCTTCACCATGGTGAGGCTCAGAATCGGACCCAAGGGAGACCCATGCAGGCCAAGACCCGCCGCGTCGCCGTCATCGGCGGCAACCGCATCCCGTTCGCGCGCTCCAACACCGTCTACGCCGACGCCTCCAACCAGGAGATGCTGACCGCGGCCATCGACGGCCTCGTGACCCGCTACGGCCTCGAGGGGCAGCGCATCGGGGAGGTCGTCGCCGGCGCCGTGCTCAAGCACTCGCGGGACTTCAACCTGACCCGCGAGTCGGTGCTGGGCTCCAAGCTCGCCGCCGACACGCCCGCCTACGACATCCAGCAGGCCTGCGACACCGGCATCCAGGCCGCGATCGCCGTGGCCGGCAAGATCGCCCTCGGCCAGATCGAGGTCGGCATCGCGGGCGGCACCGACACGACCTCCGACGCCCCGATCGCGGTGAACGAGAAGCTGCGCAAGATCCTCCTCGAGGCCAACCGGGCCAAGACGCTGCAGGCCCGTCTGCAGGCGCTGTCCAAGGTCCGCCCGCAGCACCTGACGCCGGCGATCCCGCAGAACAGCGAGCCGCGCACCGGGCTCTCCATGGGCGAGTCCGCGGCGCTGACGGCGCTGGAGTGGAACATCGACCGGCAGTCCCAGGACGAGCTCGCGGTGGCGTCGCACCACAACCTGGCCGCGTCCTACGACGTCGGCTTCCAGGACGACCTGGTGTCGCCCTTCCGGGGGCTGGAGCGCGACCAGAACCTGCGCGCGGACTCCTCGGTGGAGAAGCTCAACACCCTCAAGCCAGTCTTCGGCAAGGGCGAGACCGCCACGATGACCGCCGCCAACTCGACCCCGCTCACCGACGGCGCCTCGGTGGTGCTGCTCTGCTCCGAGGAGTACGCCGCCGCGCAGGGCTGGGAGCCGCTGGCCTACCTCACCGACTTCGAGACGGCTGCCGTCGACTTCGTGCACGGTGCCGAGGGGCTGCTGATGGCGCCGGCGTACGCGATGCCGCGGATGCTCGACCGCGCCGGCCTGAACCTGCAGGACTTCGACTTCTACGAGATCCACGAGGCGTTCGCCTCGCAGGTGCTGGCGACCCTGAAGGCGTGGGAGGACCCGATCTTCTGCAAGGAGCGCCTGGGGCTCGACGCGCCTCTGGGGACGATCGACCGGACGAAGCTCAACGTCAACGGCTCGTCGCTGGCCGCCGGCCACCCGTTCGCGGCCACCGGGGGGCGGATCATCGCCAACCTCGCCAAGCTCCTGGCCCAGAAGGGCTCGGGCCGCGGGGTCATCTCCATCTGCGCCGCAGGCGGCCAGGGCGTCACCGCCATCCTCGAGCGCCCCTGACCCCGTCGAGACGTCACGCACGCAGGGTCGAGACGTCACGCACGTAGGGCCGAGACGTCGCTCGCGCGAGGTCGACCCGTCACTCCAATGAGTCCGGGTCGTCCTCGCGCGCCTGACCGCGACGGCGGAGCGAGCTTGGCGCCGGGAAGGCCTTCGACCACCTGGCTCACGGTGTCCACCCGGTCCGTCACCTCGTCGAGGTGCGGGACCATCGCGCTCATGCCCTCCAGGGCGGGCTCGAAGCGGTCCACCAGGTGCGGCAGCTGGTCGAGCAGGCCGATCAGGCCATGCAGGTGCAGCGGACGGAGGGCGCCGGCCGCCTCGGAGACGAGTGGAGCGAGCTCGTCGAGGGCCGGCTGGTAGCGGTCCAGCAGCCGCCGCAGCCTGGTGAGCTGCTCCTGAGCGGACTCCACGGTGCCCTCGCCGGCGGCGGTGAGTTCGCGGCCGCTCCCGGTGACCTGTCTCCCGTCGTCGAGCAGCTCCTGCGACTGCCGGGTGAGCCGGTCCAGCTCGTCGAGCTTCCGCTCCGCCCGTACGGCGATCAGGTCGGCGCGGTCGAGCACCCGGCTGGCCCGGCGTGCCAGCCCGTGCAGCTCCGACCACAGCCCGGCAACGTGCTCGGGCGCGTGCGACGCCTCCTCGGCGGCCCGGACGGCCAGCTCCCACGGTCTGCCGGGCGACGGAGAACGGGTTCAGCATGACATCCCTCCCGCCGGGAGTTTCCCGTGCGGGGAGAGCCGAACCCTGGGTCAGCCGGTCCGGACCAGCGCGAGGCTCGACGCGACGAGGTGCCGCTTGACGGCGTCGACGTCGATCTCGGTGACCACCGGCACCCCGGGGGAGCCCTCCTTGACCATGACGCCGAGCCGCGCGAGCTGGAGGCCGCCCAGGCCGAGGGAGTACAGCATGTTCGCCACCAGGTCGGGGTCCTGCACGGAGAACTCGCCGGCCTCGGTGCCGGCACGGATGATGTCGACGACCCGCGCCAGGCACACGGTCATGCCCTTGCCGAGCCGGTAGAGCGCGCCGGAGCTGAGCTCGTCGAGGATCGAGGGCCCCATCCGCAGCATCGTCACGCCGCAGTCGATGAAGGCGGGATAGGCGAGCCCGAAGTCGACGAAGACCTCGGTGAGCCGCCGGAGCCGGTCCTCGGCCGGGAGGGATACGTCGTCGACCGCCTCCGCGCGCTGCTCGAAGTCCTTGAGGTAGTCGACCAGGGTGAGCGCGAAGAGCTCCTCCTTGCCGGTGAAGTGGCGGTAGATGATCGCCCGGTTGACCCCGACGGCACGGGCCACGTCCTCGACTTGGGCGTCGCGCAGGCCGCGGGCATCGAAGAGGTCCCGGGTGGCCGCGATGATCCGCGCCTCGCGCTCGCGGCGGCGGTCCGCGGCCGCCAGCCGCTTCCTCCGCGGGTGCGACTCGGGGTAGGAGGGCGTGGTCTCCTGCGTCATGTCGGCCATGGTACGCAGCGTGCAACTCGGAGTTGCAGCACGTGTGCGGAGCGTCTCAGCCGAGCAGGCGGCGCACGGTCTCCACGTCGTCGATCTCGTCGACGGGCTTGTCGTCGCGGTAGCGGAGCACCCGGCGAAGCGCAGCGCGAGGCCGGCGGGGTAGCGCGAGGAGCGCTGCACCCCGTCGGCGGCCACCTCCACCACCTGCTCCGGCCGCACGTGCACGACGTGGCCCGTGCGGTGCGTCTCCAGTGCGAGGAAGCGCCGGGTCTGCCAGGCCAGGATCTCGTCGGTCATCCCTTTGAAGGTCTTGCCGAGCATCGCGAACCCACCGGCGCCGTCGGCCGCGCCGAGGTGGATGTTCGACAGCAGGCCCCGGCGGCGGCCGCTGCCCCACTCGACCGCAAGCACGACGAGGTCGAAGGTGTGCCGGGGCTTGACCTTGACCCACCCGGATCCGCGGCGCCCCGCCTCGTACGGCGCCTCCAGCGACTTGACCACGACGCCTTCGTGGCCCGCGGCGATGGTCGCGGCGAAGAACTCCTGCGCCTCCTCGACCGACTCCGTGACCACCCGCGGCACCTGCAGCTCCTCAGGAAGGGTGCCGGTCAACGCGGCGAGCCGTGCGCGGGCCGGCTCGTCCAGCAGGTCCCGCCCGTCGAGGTGCAGCACGTCGAAGAAGTACGACGTCAGCGGCACCCGGTCGCGCTGCACCGCCACGTCCGTCGAGCTCCCGGCCCGGGAGGCGGTCTCCTGGAACGGGCGGGGGCGGCCGTCGGCGCGCAGTGCGATCACCTCTCCGTCGAGCACGACCGTGGACACCGGCAGCGCCGCGACGGCGTCGACGACCTCGGGCAGCCGATCGGTGACGTCCTCCAGGCTGCGGGTGTAGATCCGGACGTCGTCCCCGACACGGTGCACCTGGACCCGGACTCCGTCGAGCTTGCGGTCCACCAGGCACGGGCCCGCCATCCGGGCGAGAGCACCGGCCACGTCGGGCGCCGAGGCGGCCAGCATCGGTCGCACCGGTCGACCGGGGACGAGGCCGAAGCGCTCCAGCGCGTCGCGTCCGCCGCGGAGCGCGGCGAGGGCCACATCTCCGGACGACGGGGTGAACATCGCCGCGCGGCGGACCGCGGTGACGGGCACGCCGGCGGCCTTGGCGACGCCCTCGAGCAGCACCGAGTCCTGTGCCCCTTGGCGGAGATTCTCGAAGACCAGGGCCCGGAGGAACTGCTGCTCCGCCTCGGTCGCGCGGCCGAACAGGTCCGTCACGAGCGCCGCCCGCGTCGCGCGGGAGCCCGCGCCGGTGGTGGCGGCGATGCGCTCCAGCAGCCGGTCGACCTCCGCCGTGGTCAGCGTCGCCTCGTCGGCCGGTGCCGGGAGGGTCTCCAGGCCCCGCCACCCCAGCCCGGTGCGGCGTTGCCGCGGGGCGCCGGCAAGGTAGCTCGCGACCACCTCCACGTCGTCGGGTCCCGCGCTCCGGAGCACGCCGGCCACGATGTCGGCCTTGGCGGTCCGCGAGGGGGTGGTGGCCAGGTCGGACGACGCCCGGACGAGGTCGTGGAGCAGCATCGGCACATCGTAGGGTTGCCCGGTGCAGTCCGGGTCCCGCCTCGAGCGCACCTGGCGGCCGGCCTGGCCCTGCCCGGTGCCGCAGGTCCTCGGGTCGCTCCGCAGAGGGCCCGGCGACCCGACGTACGTCACCGATCCCGACGGCACCGTCTGGAAGTGCTGGCGCACCCCCGCGGGGCCCGCCACGCTCTCGGTGCGCCGGCGGTCCGACGGTGAGGTGCACGCCGCAGCCTGGGGACCGGGGGGCGACTGGGTGCTGGACGGCCTGCCCACGCTGCTCGGCGCGACGGACGACCCGACCGGCTTCGACCCGCAGCACCCCGTGCTGGCGGAGGCGTGGCGGCGGTTCCCGCACTGGCGGGTGCCGCGCACCCGAATGGTCGTCGACGCGCTGGTGCCCGCCGTCCTCGAGCAGAAGGTCACCGGCAAGGAGGCGTTCGCCTCCCACCGCCGTCTGGTCCGGCAGTACGGCGAGCCGGGGCCCGGTCCCGAAGCCGCTGCCCGGCGGCTGATGGTGATGCCGACACCGGCGCAGATCCGCGCCGTGCCGTCCTGGTCCTGGTTGGGGATGGGGGTCGACCACGCGCGGTCGCGCGCGCTCGTCGGCGCGGTGCGGGTGGCCCCGGCGCTCGAGCGGCTCGTCGACGTGCCCCGGCCGGAGGCCGACCGGCGGCTGCGCAGCCTCCCGGGCATCGGCATCTGGACGTCCGCGGAGGTGCGTGCCCGCGCCCTCGGGGACGCCGACGCGGTCAGCTTCGGGGACTACCACGTGGCCAAGGACATCGGCTGGGCGCTCACCGGCAGGCCGGTCGACGACGAGGCGCTGGCGGTGCTGCTGGAGCCGTACCGTCCCCACCGGCTGCGGGTCCAGGCGCTGGTCGGTCAGGCGGGCCTGCGCCGGCCGCGTCGGGGGCCTCGGATGACGCTGCCCGGACACCTCCCGACGTCCTCCGCGGTGCGTTAGGGCGGGTGTGTGGCGGCCCTGCGGGGGTAGGGGAACCCCGACCGAGGAGGAACCCATGCGCGTGGTCGTCACCGGTGCCACGGGCAACCTCGGCACGGCGCTCCTGCGCCGACTCACCAGCAGCGGCGCCCACGACGTCGTCGGACTCGCCCGACGGATCCCCGCGGCGCCGCCCGAGGGTGTGGCCGCCGACCGGGTGCGCTGGGTGTCGGTCGACCTGACCACCGACGCGGCCGGCCCGCTGCTGACCGAGGCGTTCTCGGACGCCGACGCCGTGGTCCACCTGGCCTGGGGCTTCGAGCCGTCCCACAACTTGACCGACGGCGTCCCCACGTCGCCGTACAGCCGGCACAAGGCGGCCGCTGAGCGGCTGCTGGACGCCTTCGAGGGCGCCGGGCGCACCACCGCCGGCGGACTGCTGCGGCCGATCGTGGCCGGCCGGATCCTTCCCGTCCTGTCCCACTAGAGTCGAGTCACCCTCAGGGGCGGCCCGGGACGCCCTCCGTGCCTCATCCCTGGAGTCCTCGTGCCCGAGTCCTTGCTGCTGAACCCGTCGACCTACGACCCCGCCCACCTCGACGAGGAGACCCGGCGGCTGCTGCGGTCGACGATCGACTGGTTCGAGGGCCGCGGCCTGGGGCGTCTCACCGCCGACTACCACGGCCACGTCTTCTACTCGGAGTTCCTCGAGTTCGCCGCGAAGGAGAAGCTCTTCTCGACATTCCTGACGCCGGCGAGCGAGGCGGACGGGGACGTGAACAAGCGCTGGGACACCGCCCGTGTCGCGGCCCTGAGCGAGGTCCTGGGCTTCTACGGCCTGAACTACTGGTACCCGTGGCAGGTGACCATCCTCGGCCTGGGGCCGGTCTGGATGAGCGAGAACGAGGCGGCCCGGCGGGCCACGGCGCACGCACTCGACGCCGGCGGGGTGGCGGCGTTCGGTCTGTCGGAGAAGGAGCACGGCGCGGACATCTACGCCACGGACCTGGTCCTGACGTCCGACGGGAACGGCGGCTACCTCGCGAACGGGTCGAAGTACTACATCGGCAACGGCAACTGCGCCACGACCGTGTCGGTGTTCGGTCGGGTCGAGGGCGTGGAGGGTCCCGAGCAGTACGTCTTCTTCCGGGCCGACTCCACCCACTCGGCGTACCACCTGGTCAAGAACGTCGTGCCGACCCAGATGTACGTCGCCGAGTTCCGGCTCGACGACTACCCGGTGCGCGCCGAGGACCTCCTGCACACGGGCGACGAGGCGTTCAGTGCCGCGCTCAACACCGTGAACATCGGCAAGTTCAACCTGTGCTTCGGTGGGCTCGGACTGTCCACGCACGCCTTCTACGAGGCGGTCACGCACGCCCACGACCGGCGCCTGTACGGCAAGCGGGTCACCGACATGGCGCACATCAGACGCCAGCTCGTCGACGCGCACGCCCGGCTCGTCGGGGTGCGGCTGTTCTGCGACCGGGCCATCGACTACTTCCGCTGCGCGAACGCCGAGGACCGCCGCTACCTGCTCTACAACCCGGTCACGAAGATGAAGGCCACCACCGAGGCCGAGAAGGTGATGGCGCTGCTCTCCGACGTCGTGGCGGCGAAGGCGTTCGAGGCCGACAACTACCTGCCCATCGCGCGGACCGACGTGGCCGGGCTGCCCAAGCTGGAGGGCACCGTCGCCGTCAATCTCGCGCTGATCGGCAAGTTCATGCCCGCCTACCTCTTCGACCCCCAGGACCTGCCGGCCGTGCCGGTCCGCCGCGACGCCGCCGACGACGACTTCCTCTTCCACCAGGGCCCCGCCCGGGGACTGGGGAAGGTCCGGTTCCAGGACTGGCGTCGCGCGTACGCCGCGGCGGCCGGCATCGCCAACGTGGCTCGGTTCACCGAGCAGGCCGAGTCGTTCGTGGAGCTGCTGGCCACCGCCGCGCCCGACGCGGAACAGCTGACCGACCTGGACCTCGTGCTGAGCTTCGGGGAGCTGTTCACGCTCATCGTGTACGGGCAGCTCATCCTCGAGCAGGCGGAGCTGGTCGAGGTCGACGACGATCTCGTGGACGCGGTGTTCGACGTGCTCGTGCGGGACTTCTCCAGCCAGGCCGCCGAGCTGCTCGGCAAGCGCGGCTCCACCCCCGCGCAGCAGGACTGGGCCCGGTCGGCGCTGCGGAGCCCGGTGGTCGACCAGCCGCGGTTCGAACGGCTGTGGGCCCAGGTCGCCGGGCTCTCCGGCGCCTACACGATGAACCCGTAGCCGCCGGCCTCAGGCACCGGGAGGGCCCCTACAGCAGTGGCCGCAGGGGCGCGAGGAAGAGCTCGACGGCCTTCTTGTGGACCGGTCTCGCGGACCAGTCACCGGAGGTGAGGCGGGTGCAGTTCTCGAGGTCGAGGAGGTAGATCTCCTCCATCACCTTCGCCATCGCCGGGTCGATGAACTCCACGTTCACCTCGTAGTTGCCGGTCATGGAGAGCCGGTCGATGTTCGCCGTACCCACGGTGCTCCAGGCGCCGTCGACAGTCGCCGTCTTGGCGTGCACCATCGCTCCCTGGTAGCGGTGGATCTTGATGCCGGCCTCGAGCATCTCTCCGTAGTAGCCCTGCGAGATCCAGTCGGCGACGACGTGGTTGGACTTCTCCGGCAGCAGCACCCGCACGTCGACCCCCCGCCGGGCGGCGGACTCCAGGGCGTCGACGAAGTCGGAGTCGGGGATGAAGTAGGCCTGGGTGAGCCACACGTTGCGGGTCGCCCGGTTGATCGCCTCGATGTACATCGAGCGGATCGGGAACATCCACAGGCGGGGCACGTTCCGGTGGACGCGGATCCGGGGCTCCCACACCGACGGCGTCTCGAGGAGCAGCGGGCCGCCGTGCCGGCCTCGGCGGTGGAGGTTCCAGAAGTCGGCGAAGCCGCGCTTGAGGTCCCACACACCAGGGCCGGTGATCCGCACGTGGGTGTCCCGCCACTCGGTGGCGAACGCGGAACCGATGTTGTAGCCCCCGACGAAAGCGACCTCGTCGTCCACGACGAGGATCTTGCGGTGGTCGCGCCCGTAGCGGCGGAGGTCGAAGAAGCGCAGACCGGCGCTGTAGACGGGGAAGCGCAGCACCCGTACCGGCGGGCGGAAGTGGAGGAACCGCGGCGAGACGACGAGGTTGGCGAACCCGTCGTAGATCACGTACACCTCGACCCCGCGGGCGGCGGCGTCGTGCAGCGCCTGCTTGAAGCGTTCGCCGGTCTCGTCGCCCTTCCAGATGTAGGACTCCAGCAGCACCTGCTGCCGGGCGCCCGCGATCGCGGCGAGCATGTCCTCGTAGAGGTCCGCCCCGAACGTGTAGCTCTTGACGGTGCCTTCGCCGATGGTCACCTCCGTGGGCGGCCCGACCGGGAACGGCTTCGGCTTCTTGCCGCGGCGCCGGTAGGAGTCGACGAGGGTGAGACCCAGCGCCAGCAGCAGCTGCAGCCCGAAGATGACGAGCACGACCCGGCGCAGGGTCACCCGCATCGACGCCAGTCGCAGGGCGACCCGGGACCGGGCGCCGCCGGTGGTCGGGTGCGGCATCCGCCCGACCGCCAGCCTCGCCGCACGACTGGCGACGAGCCTGGCTGCTCCGATCCCGCGCTTCACGACATGGAATCTAGCCTGTCGGTGGGGCTGGCTAGGCTCGGGACATGAGGCCCGTGACCGATCTCAAGCGCCGCGTCGCGCCGTTCGAGGTCATCTCCGAGTTCGTGCCGTCCGGCGACCAGCCTGCAGCCATCGACGACATCGAGCAGCGGATCTCGGCAGGGGAGAAGGACGTGGTGCTGCTCGGCGCCACCGGCACCGGCAAGACCGCGACGGTGGCGTGGGCCGTGGAGCGCCTCCAGCGTCCGACGCTGGTGATGCAGCCCAACAAGACGCTCGCGGCGCAGTTCGCCAACGAGCTCCGTCACCTGCTGCCCAACAACGCGGTGGAGTACTTCGTCTCCTACTACGACTACTACCAGCCCGAGGCCTACGTCCCCCAGACGGACACCTACATCGAGAAGGACTCCTCGATCAACGAGGAGGTGGAGCGGCTGCGCCACTCCGCGACCAACTCGCTGCTCACCCGCCGCGACGTCGTCGTGGTCTCCACGGTGTCCTGCATCTACGGCCTCGGCACCCCGCAGGAGTACGTCGACCGGATGGTCGCCCTGCGCGTCGGCGACGAGGTCGACCGCGACCAGCTGCTCCGCCGGCTCGTCGAGATCCAGTACACCCGCAACGACCAGGCGTTCACCCGCGGGACCTTCCGGGTGCGCGGCGACACGCTGGAGATCTTCCCGGTCTACGAGGAGCACGCGGTCCGGATCGAGCTGTTCGGTGACGAGATCGAGCGGCTGATGACGCTGCACCCGATCACCGGCGAGGTGGTCACCGAGGACGACGAGCTCTACATCTTCCCGGCGACCCACTACGTCGCGGGCCCCGAGCGCATGGAGCGGGCGATCCAGGGCATCGAGCTGGAGCTGGCCGACCGCCTGGCGGAGTTCGAGCGCCAGGGCAAGCTGCTGGAGGCCCAGCGGCTGCGGATGCGGACGACGTACGACATCGAGATGATGCGCCAGGTGGGCAGCTGTGCCGGCATCGAGAACTACTCGATGCACATCGACGGCCGCTCGCCCGGGCTCCGCCCCCAACTGCCTCCTCGACTACTTCCCCGAGGACTTCATGCTGGTGGTCGACGAGTCCCACGTCGCCGTACCCCAGATCGGCGGGATGTACGAGGGCGACATGTCCCGCAAGCGCAACCTGGTCGACCACGGGTTCCGGCTGCCCAGCGCCATGGACAACCGGCCGCTGAAGTGGGAGGAGTTCCTCGACCGGATCGGTCAGACCATCTACCTGTCGGCCACGCCCGGCACCTACGAGCTCGACAAGGTCGGCGGCCTCGACAACGTCGTGGAGCAGATCATCCGGCCGACCGGACTGGTGGACCCCGAGGTGCTGGTCCGGCAGACCAAGGGCCAGATCGACGACCTGATCCACGAGATCAAGCTGCGGGCGGAGCGCGACGAGCGGGTCCTGGTCACGACGCTGACCAAGAAGATGTCCGAGGACCTCACCGACTACCTCTTGGAGGCCGGGGTCCGGACCCGCTACCTGCACAGCGAGGTCGACACGCTCCGGAGGATAGAGCTGCTGCGCGAGCTGCGGCTGGGGGAGTACGACGTCCTCGTCGGCATCAACCTGCTGCGGGAGGGGCTCGACCTGCCCGAGGTGTCCCTGGTCGCGATCCTCGACGCCGACAAAGAGGGCTTCCTCCGCTCGGACAAGTCGCTGATCCAGACGATCGGCCGCGCCGCCCGCAACGTCTCCGGGCAGGTCATCATGTACGCCGACAAGATCACGCCGTCCATGGAGCTGGCCATCGACGAGACCAACCGGCGGCGCGAGAAGCAGGTCGCCTACAACACCGAGCGCGGGCTCGACCCGCAGCCGTTGCGGAAGAAGATCGCCGACATCACCGAGATGCTGGCCCGGGAGGACGAGAGCACCGAGGAGCTGCTGAAGACGTGGCAGCAGGCGGGCGCGGGCCACGGGAAGGCCAAGAAGGCCCCGGTTCCCGGCCTGTCGAAGCTCAAGGAGCAGGCGCCCGACCTGGCCGGGCTGCCGTCGGCCGATCTCGCCGAGCTGGTGCAACAGCTGACCGAGCAGATGCACACCGCGGCGGCCGAGCTGCAGTTCGAGGTGGCAGCCCGGCTGCGGGACGAGATCGGTGACCTCAAGCGGGAGCTCCGACAGATGGTCGAGGCAGGCGCCCGGTGACCGATCCGACGAGCCAGCCGATGGTCGCCCACATGACCGGCCCCGGCCCGGAGATGCAGGTGACCGTCGACTGTGCGGACCCCGGGGCGCTGGCCCGGTTCTGGGCGGACGTGCTGGGCTACCGGCTGGACCCGCCGCCGTCGGGGTTCGCGACCTGGGACGAGGCGCTCGACGCCTGGGGCGTCCCGGTGGAGCAGCGCAACGACCGGTCGGCGGTCAGCGATCCGGGGGGTTCCCGCCCGCGGATGTTCTTCCAGAAGGTCCCGGAGCCGAAGCGCGCGAAGAACCGCATGCACCTGGACGTGCGCGCCGCGCCGGGCCTGACCGGGGAGGCGCGGATGGCGGCGCTCGAGGAGGAGTGCGCCCGACTGGTCGCGCTCGGCGCGGAACGGGTGCACCGTCACGAGCCGGACCGGATGGGCGCGGGTCACATCGTGATGCGCGACCCGGAGGGCAACGAGTTCTGCCTGGACTGATCTGGGTGATTTCGTGTTCGGTCCCGAGGCTGCGAGGATGACCGCCGAAGGAGGGGAGTATCCCTTCGCGGTGGTGTCGTCATCACGGCCCTCGTCCCCAGGACGCGGACCCGGTGCCGCCGGTCCGTCGGTCCGGCGGGCGGGAGAGACCTTCGGAGACACTGCCCCCTGCCGTCGGGCCCACGAGGCCGACGGTGACGAGCCTCCGGAGGTCCGCCCGTGAACGTTCCCGCCTGGGTGTGGTGGTTGACCCTCGGGCTCACCGCGGCGGTCCTGGTCTTCGACGTGTTCGTGGTCGGGCGACGGCCGCACGAGCCGTCGCGCCGCGAGGTGAGCCTGGCGCTGACCGGCTACCTCGGCGTGGCGGTGCTGTTCGGGATCGGCGTCTGGGTCCTGGCCGGGCACCAGTACGGCACCGAGTTCTTCGCCGGCTGGCTGACCGAGTACTCGCTCTCGGTGGACAACCTGTTCATCTTCATCATCATCATGAGCCGGTTCGGCGTCCCACGGGACTACCAGCAGGAGGCGTTGCTCATCGGCATCGTGCTGGCGCTGGTCTTCCGCGGCATCTTCATCGGGCTCGGGGCCGCCGCCATCGAGCACTTCAGCTGGGTCTTCTACCTGTTCGGCGCCTTCTTGGTCTACACCGGCTTCAAGCTGGCCCGGCAGGGCACGGACGAGGAGGACGAGTACCACGAGAACCGGCTGGTCACCTGGGTGCGGACCGTGCTGCCGCACACCGACGACTACCGGGGCGGCCGGCTGTGGCTGCGCCAGGGCGGCCGGTGGCTCTTCACCCCGATGTTCGCGGTGGTGGTCGCGCTCGGCACCACCGACCTGCTCTTCGCCCTGGACTCCATCCCGGCGATCTTCGGCCTCACCCAGGAGCCCTACCTGGTGCTCACCGCCAACGTGTTCGCGCTCATGGGTCTGCGGCAGCTCTACTTCCTGCTCGGCGGCCTCCTCGAGCGGCTGGTGTACCTGACCTACGGACTGGCCGTCCTGCTGGCGTTCATCGGGGTCAAGCTGGTGCTGCACGCCATGCACACCAACGAGCTGCCGTTCCTCAACGGAGGTGAGCCGGTGGGTTGGGCGCCGGAGATCCCCATCCTCGCCTCGCTCGGTGCCATCGTGGTCATCCTCGGGGCCACCGCCGCGCTCAGCCTCTGGGTGTCCCGCCGCGAGGCCCTGGACCGCTGAGCGCCGCGCCGCCCCGTTTTGCCGGCGTCTGTTCACATCTGGGGCTCGGTGGAGTTGAATGCGGGAGTTACCCCGGCGTGACCAATGGAAAACGTCCTCGTTGATCCATCCGAGGGTGCAGTCCGCCACACGGGAGGGTGGGCTGGAAAACGAGAACGTGTTCTAATGTTCCGTGCGGGTCGCGGGGTGCCCGTGTCTGAAGGGGTCAGGAGGGCAGGCGTGGGGATGTCCATGACCGCCACCATGCGCGCTCCGGGCGAGATCGCGGTGATGGTGCTCGAGGTCACCCGACGCTTCTTCAAGCGGCCGTTCCAGTGGGCGGAGTTCATCGAGCAGGCGTGGTTCGTGACCAGCGTCACCCTGATGCCCACCATCCTCGTCTCGGTGCCCTTCGGGGCGGTGATCTCGCTGCAGGTCGGCAACCTCACCGGCCAGCTGGGGGCCCAGTCCTTCGCCGGCGCCACGGCGGTGCTGGCCACCGTCCGGGAGGCTGCGCCCATCGCGGCGGCGCTGATCATCTCCGGGGCTGCCGGCTCGGCCATCTGCTCGGACCTCGGGGCGCGCAAGATCCGCGAGGAGATCGACGCCATGGAGGTGCTCGGCGTCGACCCCCTCTACCGCCTGGTGGTGCCGCGCGTGGCGGCGACGATCTTCGTCTCGATCATGATCATCGGCATCGTGATCGCGGCCGGCATCGGTGGCGGCTACTTCTTCAACGTGATCGTCTCCGGCGGCTCCGCAGGTTCGTTCCTCTCGTCGTTCACCGCGCTGGCGACGCTCACCGACCTCTTCATCGCGATCATCAAGGCGGCCATCTTCGGGTGGCTCGCCGCGATCATCGGGTCCTACAAGGGGCTCAGCGCCGGCGGCGGCCCGTCGGGCGTCGGACGCGCGGTCAACGAGTCGGTGATCATCACGTTCATGATGCTGTTCTTCGTGAACGCGCTCATCACGGCGGTGTACTTCCAGGTCCTCCCGCAGCAGGGCATGTGATGTCGTCGATCACGTCCTTCGGAGCCAGCGTCGTCCGCGCCCGCCGCGCGCGGGTGGAGGAGTACGGCGACCAGCTGCTGTTCTACGTCCGCGCACTGGCGTGGACGCCACGAGCCGTCCGCCGCTACCGCCGGGAGATCTTCAACATCCTGGCGGAGGTGTCGTTCGGCTCCGGCGGCCTCTCGCTGATCGCCGGGACCGTGGGGGTCATCGCGTTCCTCTCCTTCTTCGCCGGCACCGAGGTGGGCATGCAGGGCTACGCCTCGCTCAGCCAGATCGGGGTCTCCAAGTTCACCGCGTTCATCTCGGCGTACTTCAACACGCGCGAGGTGGCACCCCTGGTGTCCTCCATCGCCCTGGCCGCCACCGTCGGGTGCGGTTACACCGCCCGGCTGGGGGCGATGCGCATCAGCGAGGAGATCGACGCCCTCGAGGTGATGGGCGTGCCGTCGATCCCCTACCTGGTCACCACCCGCATCATCGCGGCGTTCGTGGCCGTGATCCCGCTCTACATCGTGGCGCTGTTCGCGTCGTACCTCTCGCCGCGGCTGATCACCACGATGATCTACCGCCAGTCGTCGGGCACCTACGACCACTACTTCAAGGTCTTCCTGCCCCCGGAGGACATGCTCTACAGCTTCCTCAAGCTGCTCGTCCTGGCGGTGCTGATCATCCTGATCCACTGCTACTACGGCTTCAGCGCGGGTGGCGGGCCGGCGGGTGTCGGGCTCGCGGTGGGCAAGGCGATCCGCACGTCGATCGTCACCGTGGTGGTGTCCGACTTCTTCCTGAGCTTCGCGATCTGGGGCTCGACGACGACCGTACGGATCACGGGGTAGCGCCATGCTCGTGATGACCCGTCATGACAACGACCCTCGGGAGCGGAACCGGCTGCTGCTCGCCGGGGCCGCCTACCTGATCGTCTCCGCGCTCCTCATCGCCCTGTCGATCGCGATCTACAACAAGGCGTTCACCGACTTCACCACGGTGACCCTCCAGGCGGACCGCGCGGGCCTGCAGCTGTCCGAGCACGGGGACGTGCGCTACCACGGCGTGCTGGTCGGCCAGGTGCGGCACATCAGCCAGACCGGCGACCAGGCGGTGATCGAGCTGGGCCTCAACCCGGCCTCGGCCGCGGAGATGCCGCAGGACGTCGACGCGAGCATCATGCCGACCACGCTCTTCGGGCAGAAGTACGTCGCGCTGCAGCCGGCGGGCAAGGGCGGCCCGACCGGGATCGAGGACGGCACTGTCATCCCACCGGAACGGGTCCACACCTCGGTCGAGCTGGGCGAGGTACTCTCGCGGCTGTTCCCCCTGCTGGAGACGGTCAAGCCGCAGGACCTCAGCGCGACGCTCGCCGCGCTCGCGACGGCGCTGAGCGGTCGCGGGGAGGCCATCGGCCACAGCCTCGAGAAGCTCGACGACTACCTGACCGACATGAACCCGCACCTCCCGGCGCTCCAGGACGACCTGCGGCTGCTCGCGTCCGTCGCCGGCACCTACGACGCCGCGGCCCCCGACCTGATGACGGTGCTGGCCAACCTGACGGTCACCTCCCGGACGATCACGGCGGAGAAGGGGAAGCTCGGCGGGTTCTTCGGCTCCGTCACCGACCTCTCCGACGTGTCGACGCGGATCCTCAAGGACAACGAGGTCGCCGCGATCCGCGCCACCAGGCTCTCCGCTCCGATCCTCGCCCTGCTCGACAAGTACTCCCCGGAGTACAACTGCCTGCTGCGCGGCATCGCCGCCTACAAGCCGGTCCTGCAGAAGACGTTCGAGGGCGGCCGGGTGAAGCAGTACGTCGAGTTCCCCACCACGCAGCGACGCGGCTACGACCAGCGCGACTTCCCCGAGTACAAGGACACCCGAGGCCCCAACTGCTACGGCCTGCCGAACAACCCGCCCGAGCCGTGGCCGGGCCTGGATCTCAAGAACGGCACCAACGCGGACAGCAAGCGGGGGCTGGGCAACTCCTACTTCCCGGCCGGCGAGGAGCCGACGGCCTCGTTCCAGCAGCAGCTGCTGCAGGCCCTGCAGGGCAGCCCCGTCTCCGCGCCGTGGTACGCCGGTGAGCCGACCGGCGAGCGCCGGGTCACCACCGCCGTGCTGAGCGCCCGCACCGGGCAGCCGGCGGACGCGATCCCCACGCTGTCGACCCTGATGTACACCCCCATGCTGCGCGACGGGGGCCGCGCATGACGGTGAACAAGAAGACCGTCGGCGCGGCGGTCAAGCTCGGCGTCTTCACCGCGGTGTCGGTGGTGGTGACCGCGGTGCTGGTCGCGATCATGGGCCACTTCGGGAGCGGCGACAAGGAGTACAACGCGGTCTTCGCCAGCGCGAGCCTGCTCCAGAAGGGCGACGACGTGCGCGTCGCGGGCGTGCTGATGGGCAAGGTCCAGGACGTCGAGGTCTACGACGACGACAAGGCGAAGGTGACGTTCACGGTCGGCGAGGATCTGCCCATGACGACCGCCTCGAAGGTGGAGATCCGGTATCTCAACCTCGTCGGCGACCGGTACCTCACGGTGCTCGAGGGGAAGCCGGGTGCTCGCCGGCTCGAGGACGGCGCCACCATCCCGATGAGCCGGACGACGCCGGCCCTCAACCTGACCGCCCTCTACAACGGCTTCGCGCCGCTGTTCTCCGCGCTGGAGCCCAAGGACATCAACGACCTGTCGATGAACCTGGTGAAGGTGCTCCAGGGCGAGGGGGGCACGGTCGAGAGCCTGATGGCGCACACCGCGTCGCTCACCACCGCCGTGGCCGACCGGGACAAGCTCGTAGGCAAGGTCATCACGAACCTCAACGAGGTCCTCGGCACGGTCGACAGCAAGCACCAGCAGCTCACCGAGCTGCATCCAGGAGCTGCGCCGCTGGGTGGGTGGCCTCGCCGAGGACCGCGTCCAGATCGGTCGGTCGATCGTCCACGTGTCCAGCCTCACCGCGTCGCTCGCGGACCTGCTGACCCGGGGGCGGCCGCTGGTCAAGTCCGACATCGCGGAGCTGCGCCGGCTGGGCAAGATCCTCAACCGGCCGGACACGTCGGCGGTCCTCAAGCGGGTCCTGCGCGACCTGCCCGAGATGCTGGCGGACCAGACCCGCACCGGCACGTACGGCTCCTGGTACAACTACTACATCTGCGGGGTGTCGGGGAACATCAAGCTCCCGGAGGCGCTCAAGGGCACCGAGGAGCTGCAACAGCTGGCCTACGACCTCAAGCGCATCAACTTCCACTCGACGGCGAAGCGGTGCAACCTGTGAGGGGCCTGTCGGACCGCCAGCTGGCACGCATCGGCGTGATCAGCGTCGTCGTCGCGCTCATGGCCATGGCCGCGGCGCTGAACCTGCAGAAGTTCCCCGGTCTGCGGGGCACCGGCTACGAGGCCGACTTCTCCGACGCCAGCGGGCTGCACAAGGGCAACATGGTCCAGATCGCCGGCATCCGGGTGGGCCGGGTCAGCAAGATCGACCTGGCCGGCGACCACGTCGTCGTCCACTTCACCCTCGACCCGGGCACGGAGGTCGGTGAGGACACCGCGGCGTCGATCGAGGTGCTCAACCTCCTCGGGGAGAAGTTCCTCGACCTGGAGCCGGCGGGCTCGGAGCGGCTCGAGGCCGGGGCGACGATCCCCCTGGACCGCACGGACTCCAGCTACGACATCGTGAAGGTCTTCAGCAAGCTCTCCGACACGACCGAGCGCATCGACATCCCGCAGCTGCAGCAGGCCCTCACCACCGTCGCCGGCACGATGCGGCGCAGCAGCGACGAGGCGAAGGTGACCTTCGACGGCCTGTCCCGGCTCTCGGTGGCCATCGCGTCGCGGGACAGTCGAGATCCAGTCGCTGCTCCAGCGCGCCAGCTCCGTCTCGCAGCTGCTGGCCGACCGCAAGGGTGACGTCGTGCACCTGGTGAAGCAGGGCGACCTGATCCTCCAGGAGCTCCGCGACCGCCGTGCGGCCGTGCACGCCCTCCTCGTCGGCACCGCGCAGCTCTCCCGCCAGCTCGGGGGCCTCGTCGACGACAACCAGAAGCAGATCGGGTCCATGCTCAAGGAGCTGCGGGGCGTCACGCAGCTGCTGCTCGACCGGGAGAAGCAGATGCGCGCGGCCGTGCACAACCTCGGCCCCTACGTCAGCATCCTCAGCAACATCATCGGCACCGGACCGTGGTTCGACGCGTACGCCTCGAACTTCTTCGGTCTGGGCAGCGGCGAGTTCCAACCGGGGCCCGAATGAACGCACTGACCAAGATTCCCAAGGCCGCCGTCGTCGGGCTCGTGCTGCTGCTCGGGCTCGGCGCCTACCTCGTCCTGCGCGGGGAGAGCCAGAGCAGGACGGTGACCGCCCACTTCAGCCGGGCGGTGCAGATCTACGACAACACCGAGGTGCGGATCCTCGGCGTACCCGTCGGCAAGGTGACCGCCGTGGTGCCGGAGGGCAGCACCGTGCGCGTCGACATGGAGTACGACGCGGAGTACGACGTGCCCGCCGACGCGCAGGCCGTGATCATCACGCCCACGCTGACCGCCGACAGGTTCATCCAGCTCACCCCGGCGTACACCTCGGGGGCGAAGCTGGAGGACGGCGCCGACATCGAGGTCCAGGACACCGGCACCCCCATCGAGCTCGACCGGATCTACCGCAGCCTGGCGGACCTGACCCGCGCCCTCGGACCCAACGGCGTCAACCGCAACGGGACGCTCGACAACGTGCTGGGGGCCGGCGCCCAGCTGCTCGACGGGCAGGGGCGCAAGGCGAACCGGACGATCGTGAACATGTCCCGGGCCGTGGAGACGTTCGCGGACGGCAGCGGCGAGCTCTTCGACTCGGTGGCGGCACTCGACGAGTTCACCCGCGCCCTGGCCGCCAACGACCAGGCGGTGGGTCGCTTCATGGGTGACCTCGGACAGGTCTCGCAGCAGCTGGCGGGGGAGAAGCAGGAGCTGGCGGCGGCGCTGGGCAACCTGGCAGGCGTCCTGGGCAAGGTCGAGCGGTTCGTGAAGGGCAACCGCGAGCTGCTCACCAGCGATGTCGCGGACCTCGCCGAGATCCTCAAGGTGGTGGCCGGCGAGCGCAAGGCGCTCGAGGCGGTGCTCGACGTGGGGCCTGCCGCGATGGGCAACCTGGCCATCGCCTTCGACCCGAAGTCCGGCACCATCGGCTCCCGGCTGAACTTCCAGGGCAACGTGCAGGACCTGGACAATTTCCTCTGCATGCTGGTGCGCAACGGCCAGGTGCCGAGCTCCGACCAGGCCTGCGCACTGTTCAAGCAGCTGCTCACCCCCTTCGAGCAGCAGCTCCAGCTGCCGATCTCGGCGCCCGGCGCGCAGGGGGCCGGGGGCGGTGCCACCCAGGTCCGCTACGGCAACGCCCGGCCCGCCGGCAGCCTCTCCGAGCTGCTGGGAGGTGCCGCATGAGCGCCATGTCCTGGCTGTCCTGGCTGCGCCGCCGGTCCGGCCGCACGGGCCGCACGGGTCGCACACTGGCCACAGGCGTCGCCGTCGCCTGCTGCGCGGCGACGCTGAGCGCGTGCGAGGCCTACGACCTCCCGCTGCCCGGAAGCCCCGTGGACGAGGACCACTCGATCGAGGTGACCGCGGAGTTCAACGACGTCCTCAACCTGGTGCCGCGCTCGCCGGTCAAGGTCAACGACGTCACGGTGGGCGAGGTGATCGCGATCGCCCGCGACGGCTGGAACGCCACGGCCACGCTGCGCATCCAGGACGACGTGGACCTGCCGGCCGACGTGGTGGCCGACATCCGGCAGACCAGCCTCCTCGGCGAGAAGTACGTCGCGCTGCAGGCCGACCCCAGCAAGCCCGGGCACGGCCGGCTCGCTGACGGCGACGAGATCCCGCTCGACCGGACCGGACGCAACCCGGAGCTGGAGGAGGTCCTCGGCGCGCTCTCGTTCCTGCTCAACGGCGGGGGCATCGGCCAGATGAAGACGATCACCACCGAGGTCAACAAGATCTTCGACGGGCGTCAGGACCGGGTACGGCACGTGCTCCGCGAGCTGGAGACGCTCGTCGGCGGGCTCGACGAGCAGAAGGCGGACATCATCCGGGCGATGGACGCCATGAACGGTCTCGCCGCCACGATCAACAAGGAGAAGTCCACCGTCACCGCCGCCATCGACGAGTTCGGCCCCGCGGTGAAGGTGCTGGCCGACCAGCACGACCAGCTGATGCGCATGCTCAAGGCCCTCGACCGGCTCGGTGTCGTGGGCACCCGCGTGGTCAATGCCACGAAGGAGGACCTGCTCACCGACCTGCGGCACCTGCAGCCGGTGCTGCACGAGATCTCCCGGGCCAACGAGCAGATCCCGGAGGCCCTTGGGCTGCTGATCAGCTTCCCGTTCCCGATCGAGTCCAACGACATCGTCCACGGCGACTACGCCAACACCTCGATCGTGTTCAGCATCGACCTCGACAACCTGTACAAGAACTTCCTCAACGGCGACGGCGGCGGAGGAGGGGGCGGCTCCCCGGTACCCGACGTCCCCGGAGTCCCCGGAGCCGCCGGACGTCCCCGACCTGCCCGACGTCCCCGACGTGCCCGACGTCCCTGACCCGCCGGACGTCCCGGGCCTGCCCGACCTGCCGGGCATCGGCAGCGGGACCGCCGCCCAGCAGACCGGGTATGCCGGCAACCTGGCCGAGCTGCTCGGGGGTGTCCGCTCATGACCGGGGCCGTCCGCCGTCGGCTCATCGCCTTCGTCGTGCTCAGCGCGCTCGGCGTGTTCTACGCGAGCGCCAACTACCTGGGCATCGTCGACGCGGTGCTGGGGCGCGGCTACTCGGTGACCGCCGACCTGCCGGGCACCGGTGGTCTCTACAAAGGCAGCCTGGTGACCTACCGGGGGGTCCAGATCGGCCAGGTGTCGTCGATGTCGCCGCGGGCGGACGGCGTGTCGGTGCACCTCGACCTCGAGGACGGCGCCAGCGTGCCCGAGGACTCGCCGATGTACGTCCACAACGGCTCGGCCGTCGGCGAGCAGTACCTCGACTTCGAGCCCGCCTCCGACGAGGGCCCGTACCTCGGTGAGGGCGACGTCATCCAGGCGGGCAAGGGCACCCTGCCCGTCGACGAAGGGGACCTGCTGGTCGACATCGACGAGTTCGTCCAGTCGGTCGACAAGCGGGACCTGTCCACGGTGGTCGACGAGCTGGGGAAGATGTTCTACGGCACCGGCCGCCCCCTGCAGCACCTGATCGACGGCGGCAACACACTCGTCGACACCGCGGCGGCGAACAAGCAGGAGACCATCGCCCTGCTCGAGCAGGGCCGCACGGTGCTCCGGACGCAGCAGGCGAGCGCGGGCAGCATCCGGGACTTCGCCGACGGGATGGCGCAGCTGACCGGCACCCTGCGCACCAGCGACGACGACCTCCGCGCCATCGTCGAGGGCGGCCCGTCGACGTTCGGCGAGGTGCAGAAGCTCATGGAGGGCCTCGAGCCCACGTTCCCGATCCTGCTGAGCAACCTGGTCACCGTCAACGAGGTCACCGCCCTCCGCCTCCCGAACCTCGAGCAGCTGCTGGTGACCTACCCGGTGATCATCGCCAGCGGCTTCACCGGCACCACCGACGACGGCTACGGGCACGTGCACCTGGAGTACACCAAGGATCCGCCGCCGTGCCGGGACGGCTACCTGCCGCCCAGCAAGTGGCGGCCCGCCGACGACCTGTCCGACGCTCCGGTGTACCTCAAGGCGCACTGCGACTCGCCGCCGCCCTACGCGGTCCGGGGTGCGAACTACGTGCCGAAGCCGGGGGACGGTTCGCGTCGGGTCGCGCCGTACGACGTGCGCACCGGTACCGTGATGGGCAGCGGCCAGCAGGCTGGTGCTGGACGACCAGGGGGTCGGCGACGTCTACGGGAAGGACGCCTGGAAGTGGATGCTGGTCGGCCCGACCGTCCGGCGGTGAGGGAGGTCGGTCGGCGCTCTCCCCGGCGCGGCGCGGTGCTGCCGGTCCTCCTGCTGCTGGTGCTGCTCGACCTGCCGGTGCTGGCCGCCGCCGGGGTGTGGGCGTGGCAGCACCACGAGCGGGGCCAGGCCGAGGACGCACGCGCGGCTGACCGCGCGGCCCTGACCGCGGCCACCCGGCAGACGCTGGCGTGGGCGTCGGTCGACTGGCGGAAGGCCGACGAGTACGTCGCCACCGTCGAGAAGGGGGCGACCGGCGACTTCCTCTCCCAGTTCCAGGAGAGCGAGCCGGCGCTGCGCAAGCTGCTGCGCACGAACAAGTCGGTGCAGGTGCCGTCGATCCCCAAGGACGGCGCGGGGCTGCTCGAGCGGGACGGGGACCAGGCGAAGGTACTCATCGCGATGGACGCCAGCGTGACGAACAAGAGCGCCAAGAAGCCGCAGCCGCGGCAGTACCGGCTCCAGGTGACGATGGTGCGACAGGGCGGCACCTGGCTGACGAGCGGGCTGGAGTTCATCGATGCCGGGTCCTGAGGGCGCCGGGACGCTCGGCGACGCGCAGTCCGGGGAGCCCACGAAGCGCTGCCCCTACTGCGCCGAGGTGATCAAGGCGGCCGCCATCCGGTGCCGCTACTGCCGCAGCGACCTGCCCGCCGACGGGGTGACCGCGGGGGAGATGGACGCAGCCATCGCCGCCGCGTCCGACGAGCCGCCTGACGAACTGCCTGACGAGCCGCCGGTCGAGCCGCCGGTCGAGCCGGTGCGCGAGCCGGCGCCCGAAGATGCGGACGAGACGTCGGACGAGACGGGGGGCCCGCTGCCCCGCGAGCCGCTGCGACGGCCGTGGGTGCGAGCCGTCGCGGTGGTGTCCGCGGTGCTGACGCTGGTGTTCCTCACCCTCGCCTTCTTCGACTGGCAGAAGGCGCGGGAGCTGGCGGCGGCCGAGGAGGCGGGGCGGACCGTCCAGGCGACCGTTCCCGACAAGGTCGAGGCGCTGCTGAGCTACGACTTCTCCACCTTCGACTCCGACCTGGAGGCGGCGCAGAAGGGCATGACGGAGTCGTTCCGCGAGGAGTACGACCCGACGGTGCAGGAGATCCGGGACCGGGCGCTGAAGCAGCGGCGCTCCCAGACCGCCGACGTGGTGGCGGTAGCGGTGCTCGACGCGTCGGCCGAGCGGGTGCGGACGCTCGTCTTCGTCGACACCGTGTCGACGCGGGCGAACTCGAACAAGCAACGGGTCATGCAGAACCGGGTGTCCGCCACCATGGTGAAGCAGGGGGACACGTGGTTGATCGACGAGTTGTCGGTGCCGCGGTCCTGACCCTAGAGTAGAACACGTTTCAGTTTCCGGGCTGCCCCGGTCGGCTTGAGGAGGATGTGATGGGCCAGGACCACGAGGTCGACGTGCTCATCGTGGGCGCCGGGCCGGTCGGCCTCTTCGCCGCCTACTACAGCGGGTTCCGCGGGCTGTCGGTCGGGGTGGTCGACTCGCTGCCGGAGCTGGGGGGTCAGATCACCGCGATGTACCCCGAGAAGGACATCCTCGACGTCGCCGGGTTCCCGGTGGTCAAGGGCAAGGAGCTGGTCGAGGGGCTGGTGGCGCAGGCCGCGACCGCCGAGCCGACGTACCTCCTGGGGCGCACGGCGCAGACGCTGGAGTCGGACGACGCCGCAGAGCAGGTGCGGGTCGGGCTCGACGACGGCACCACGGTCACGTCGAAGGCGGTGATCATCACCGCCGGCATCGGGAAGTTCACGCCGCGACCACTCCCGGCCGCCCAGGACTGGCCAGGGGACGAGGTGGCCTTCTTCGTGCCCTCCTTCACCCAGTACGCCGGCAAGGACGTCGCCATCGTCGGGGGCGGCGACAGCGCCTTCGACTGGGCGCTGGCACTCGAGGGCGTGGCCGCCTCGGTCACCCTCATCCACCGCCGCGACGCTTTCCGAGCCCACCAGTCCACCGTCGACAAGGTGCTGGCCAGCACGACGACCGTGATGACCAACGCGAACGTCGTCCGCCTCGTGGGCGACTCCGGGCTCGAGGCTGTCGAGGTCGAGGACGTGAAGACCAAGGAGGTGACGGTCGTGAAGACCCAGGCGATCGTCGCCGCCCTGGGCTTCGTCGCCGACCTCGGCCCGATCCAGACCTGGGGCCTCGAGGTCGACAAGCGGCACATCGTGGTGGACTCCACCACCCGGACCAGCCTGCCGCGCGTCTTCGCCGCCGGCGACATCACCGAGTACCCCGGCAAGGTGCGTCTCATCGCCGTCGGCTTCGGCGAGGCAGCCACCGCGGTCAACAACGCGGCGGTGGCGATCAACCCGGCCGCGCACCTGTTCCCCGGCCACTCGTCGGAGGGCTGACGGCGTGCAGGCTCCCAAGCCCTCGGGACGGGCCGCGGTCTCGATGACGCCCGAGGAGGTGACGGCCTACCTCGACGCGTCGATCAAGGTGCAGGTCGCGAGCATCGGCCGCGACGGTGCGCCGCACCTCACCACGTTGTTCTACGTCATGCACGACGGCCGGCTCGCGTTCTGGACCTACGCCACCTCACAGAAGGTCAAGAACCTCGAGCGGGACCCACGGATCAGCTGTCTCGTGGAGACCGGCACCGACTACTTCGAGCTCGCCGGCGTCTCGGTGCAGGGCACCGCGGAGATCGTGCGCGACAAGGACCGCATCCGCGAGATCGGTACGGCGGTCACCCATGCCATGTCGGGCGGGGCGGACCTCGGCGACCTCGGCCGCGACATCGTCGAGCAGCAGGTGCAGAAGCGGGTGGCGATCGTCGTGACGCCGACGAAGATCGCCAGCTGGGACCACAGCAAGATGGCCGGCCCGCCGGGTGCGGGCGGCTGACGGCATGACCAACACCAAGCGAAGGGAACTGAACGGTGAAGGTGAAAGCTGACTACGACCTCTGCGAGGCCAACGCCCTGTGCACGAGCTTCGCACCGGATGTGTTCGAGCTCGACGACGACGACTACCTGGTCCTGCTCACCGACGAGGTGACCCCGGAGAACGAGGATCGGGTCCGCCAGGCCGTCGCCGCGTGCCCGAAGGCCGCGCTGAGCATCGTCGAGGACTGATCCGATGACCGACTCCCTGTCCCTCGACGGCCGCGTCGCCGTCGTCACCGGCGCCGGCGCCGGGCTGGGTCGCGCCGAGGCCGACGCGCTCGCCGCTGCCGGCGCGCACGTGGTCCTCAACGACCTCGAGGGCGGCGCGGACGAGGCCGCGGAGGCGATCCGGGTGGCCGGGGGCAAGGCCACCGTGGTCACCGGCGACATCGGCGAGCGGTCGACGGCCGACGCGCTCATGGCGGCGACGGTCGACGAGCTCGGCCGGCTCGACGTCGTGGTCAACAATGCCGGCTTCACGCGGGACCGGATGCTGTTCAACATGACCGACGAGGAGTGGGACCAGGTCATCCGGGTCCACCTCCGCGGGCACTTCCTGCTCAGCCGGAGTGCCGCGTCGTACTGGCGCGGCCAGGCGAAGCAGGGGGACGGCGCCGTCTACGGGCGGATCGTCAACACCTCCTCCGAGGCGTTCCTGTCCGGGTCGCCGGGGCAGCCGAACTACGCCGCCGCCAAGGCCGGGATCACCGCGCTGACGCTGTCCGAGGCCCGCGGTCTGGGGCGGATGGGCGTGACCGCGAACGCGATCTGCCCGCGGGCGCGGACCGCCATGACCGAGGGCGTCTTCGGCGCCGAGGACGACTCCGGCGCCGAGGTGGACCCGATGTCGCCGGCCCACGTCGCGCCGCTGGTGGCCTATCTGGCGTCCCCCGCGGCGCAGCGCATCAACGGACAGGTGTTCGTCGTCTACGGCGGCATGGTGGCGCTGCTCGCGGCGCCGGTCGTGGAGCAGCGGTTCGACGCTGCGGGCACGACGTGGGACCTCGCGGACCTCGACAAGCAGGTCGGGTCCTACTTCGACGACCGCGATCCGGCAGTGTGCTTCGCCGCCGACTCCGTCATGCGCATCGAGCTGTAAGCGTTCTTCTCACTTCGACAACAAGGAGTCCCGCATGGGTCGTCTGGCAGGCAAGGTCGCGTTCATCACCGGCGGCGCCCAGGGCCAAGGAGCTGCCGCCGCGCGGCTGTTCGTCGAGGAGGACGCCCGGGTGGTGCTCGCCGACGTCGCCGACGACCCCGGGAAGTCGCTGGCCGACGAGCTGGGCGAGAGCGCGCACTTCGTGCACCTCGACGTCTCCGACGAGCAGGCCTGGCAGGCCGCGGTCGAGGAGGCCGTGACGACGTACGCAGGGATCGACGTCCTGGTGAACAACGCGGGGATCCTGATGTTCGCCGACCTCACCCAGATGCCTCTCGCCGACCTGGAGAAGCTCTTCCGCGTCAACGTCTTCGGGTGCTTCCTCGGCATGAAGACCGTCGCCCCGGTGATGGCCGAGCGTGGCGGCGGGTCCATCGTGAACTCCTCGTCGGTCGAGGGCCTGGCGGGCATGTCGTCGCTGGTCGGCTACACCGGCACCAAGTTCGCCGTCCGCGGTATGACCAAGGCGGCCGCCATGGAGCTGGGCCCGAAGGGGATCCGCGTCAACTCGGTGCATCCCGGCATGGTCGACACCGGGATGACCCGTGGCTACGCCGGCGAGGAGGGCATGAGGTGGGCGGCCTCGCGGGTCGCGCTCAAGCGGGTGGGTCAGCCCGAGGACATCGCCCGGATGTACCTCTTCCTGGCCAGCGACGACAGCTCGTTCTCCACCGGCGCCGAGTTCGTGGCCGACGGCGGCTGCACCGCCACCCACTCCTTCTACGTCTGAGTGCCGACCCGGCGCGTCCGCCCCGCAAACCACCGCCGAGTCGGCGCGTCCGCCCTGCAAACCACCGCCGAGTCGGCGCGTCGGCCGCGGCTCAGCCGACCAGCGTCGCGAGCAGGTGCGCGAGCTGAGCGGCCGGGTCGTCGGTCACCCCACCGTGGATGGGGCCGGGCTGCACCACCGTGCTCCGCGGGGCGCTGAGGAAGCCGAACCGGGTCCCCAGCGGTGTGCGGCCGGCGGCGCTCGCCGACTCCTCACCGCGACACACCGCGGCAACGGCGGACAGGGCTGACCGGACCGCCTCGACGTCGACCTCCGGGGCCAGGGCCAGCAGCCTCGCCTCGTCGACGCGCGATGCGCAGTCGAGGAAGTCGGCCTGCTGGCAGTAGAGCACCACCCCGACGTTGACGAACTCCTCCCGATCCACACGGGGGACGCAACGGAGGACGACGTACTGGAACCCCATGCTCACGACGCACCTCCGGGGAGCCATGGCCGGTCGCCCCCGAGGCGGGCGAGCAGGAACTCGACGTAGGCGGCCCTGACGGCCTCGACGTCCGCCCCGGGCACCGGCTCGAGCCATGGAGCGGGAACCGCGCCCACGACGTCGGTGAGAAGCGACTCGGTCACCTTCGGTGCCAGGGCCGCGTCGACGGCGGGTAGGCCGGGCAGGTACTCGGCGAGCACGTGATCGTCGAAGGAGTACGGCTGCTGGGCGAACCGCTCCGGCGACCCGATCCCGCCCGACCACGAGTGGTGGAAGTAGAGGCAGGCGCCGTGGTCGATCGCCCACAGCCTCCCGTGCCACATGAGGAGGTTCGGGTTGCGCCAGGACCGGTCGACGTTCGCGGTCAGCGCATCCAGCCAGAGCACGCGGGCCGCGGCCTCCGGGTCCGGCAGGCACGCCGAGTCGAACCCGAACGCTCCCGGAAGGAAGTCGATGCCGAGGTTGAGCCCGATGCTGGCCACCAGCAGGTCCTGCACCTCCTCGTCGGCCTCGTAGCGCGCCAGTGCCTCCTCGAGCTCGAGGGCCACGAGCTCGGGCACGGCGATGCCGAGGCGCCGGGCCAGCTCGCCCACGACCACCTCGGCGACCAGGACCCGCAGACCCTGGCCGGCTCCCCGGAACTTGCACACGTAGGTGCCGAGGTCGTCGGCCTCCACGATTCCGGGAAGTGAGCCGCCCTCGCGCAGCGGTACGACGTACCGGGTGGCGCGCACGGTGCGGATCGACGTCACCCTCGAACCCTCTCACGGCACGATGCGCCGACTCGGCGTCCATCCGCGGGCAGGATGCGCCGACTCGGCGTCCATCCGCGGGCAGGATGCGCCGGCTCGGCAGAAAATGTCGCGCGGCGGGAACCATCCGGCGGCGCCGGTGCGACAGTGTTGGCATGAGCGCAACCTCGGGCCTCCAGCCGGACGCGGAGCTCGTGCGCCTGGCGAGCGACGGGGACACCGGGGCGCTCAAGGAGCTGTACGACCGGCACGCCCCCTGGCTCTACGCCCGGCTGATGCGCCGCTGCAACGACCGCGAGGTCGTCCTCGACGTCGTCCAGGACACCTTCGTCGCCGTGTGGAAGGACGGTCGGCGCTGGCGCGGCGACGGCGAGGTCTCCGCGTGGCTGTGGGGCATCGCCTCCCGGCAGATGGTCTCCCGGCTGCGCCGCCGGCGCGACCTGATCCTGATGCCCGAGTGGGACGACCGCACCGTCGGGTCGACCCTGGGCGCGGAGGACCAGGTCCTCCTCGGCGTGGAGTACGGCGACCTGGCCGCCGGCCTGGGACGGCTGTCGCCGGAATTCCGGGCAGTCGTGCAGGCCGTCGTTCTGGACGGGCTGACCACCCGCGAGGCCGGCCGGCTGCTCGGGGTGCGCGAGAACACGGTCAAGACCCGGCTGCACCGGGCCAAGGCCCAGCTGCGGCGATCCCTCGCCGAGGATCCTGCGACGGAGGCACTGCGATGACCACCCGGACCTGGCACGCCGACGAGCAGCTGCTGACGGCGTACACCGCCGGCCAGCTCCCCGCCGTGGAGGCCGCCTCGGTCGAGCAGCACCTCACCCGGTGCGCGGAGTGCCGGTCGGCGATCCGGCCGCTGACCGACCTGCCGGCGCTGGACCAGGCCTGGGCCGTGGTCCGCGAGCGCGTCGAGCGGCCGCCGCTCCCGGCGCCCATCCGGGTCGCGCAGCGGCTGGGGCTGCCGGAGCCGGCGGCGGTGCTGCTGGCCTCCACGACGGCGCTGCGCACCGCCTGGTTGTCGAGCGTCGTGGTCGCTCTCGGGTTCGCGGTCGGTGCCGTCCTGCTGACCGGCGGTCGCGCGCTCTGGCCGTTCCTGCTGGTCGCCCCGCTCATCCCGGTGATCGGCGTGGCCACCGCCTACCGCCCCTCGGAGGACCCGCTGGAGGCGCTGGTGATCACCGCGCCGTACGGCCGGACCCGGCTCATCCTGCTGCGCACGTGCGCGGTGCTGGTCGCCTGCCTGCCGTTCGCGGCGGCGCTCGGCCTCGCGCTCCCCGGTCCGCCGTGGGTGGCGGTGGCCTGGCTGGGACCGGCGCTCATGCTCCTCCCGGTGCTGATGGCGCTGGCGTCGTTCGTCGGTCCCCGGCCGGCCTCGGCCGTGGTGGCGCTCGGGTGGAGCGCCGTCGTCGCGGGGTCAGTCCGCCACCTCTCCCCGACCTGGCCCGTGGAGGCCCCGATGCAGATGTCGTTGCTGGTCCTGGCGCTCGGCGCCGCGTTCGTCCTGGCCGGGAGGTCCCGCGCCACTCGGAGGAACGGAGCGGTGCTGTGATCGCCGTCGAGCTCACCGCGGTGGACAAGTCGTTCGGCGGCACCCGGGCGCTGACCGAGGTGACCCTCTCCTTCGGCACGGGTGTCACAGGGCTGCTCGGTCCGAACGGCGCCGGCAAGACCACGCTGCTGCGCATCGTCGCGACGTCCATCGCGCCGGACCGGGGCGATGTCCGGCTGCTCGGGCAGGACCCGCTCGGCTCGCACGCGGAGCTCACCGAGGCCCGGCGCAACCTGGGGTACCTGCCCCAGGAGCTCGGGTTCCCCAGCGACATGACCGTCTTCGGCTTCGTCGAGTACATCGCCGTGCTCAAGGAGTGGAACCACGCGTCCTCGCGGAGCCGTGAGGTGCACCGGGTGCTCGACCTCGTCGGGCTCGGCGACCTCTCGACCAAGAAGGTGCGCAAGCTCTCCGGCGGCCAGCGGCGCCGCGTCGCTCTCGCCCAGGCGCTGGTCGGCGACCCCAGGGTCCTCGTCCTCGACGAGCCGACGACCGGCCTCGACCCGGCCCAGCGCGCCAACCTGCGCCGCACGCTGTCGGTCCTCGCCGCCGAGTCGGCGGTGCTGCTCTCCACGCACCAGACCGAGGATGTCGCCGCTCTGTGCGAGCGGGTGGTCGTGCTGGACGGCGGCCGCGTCCTGTTCGACGGCTCCGTGCTCGACATGGTGGGCACCGCCGACGGTCGGGTGTGGCTCTGCGACGACCCCGGGGACGGGGGAGTTGCCGCCTGGCGCACCGGCACCGGCCGGCACCGGGTGGTCGGCGGAACGCGACCGCCGTCCGCCGAGACCGTCGAGCCCACCCTCGAGGACGCCTACCTCCTCATGCTCGGCGGCCGCCGAGCCGCTCCCGATCCCGTCGGCTGACGCCGATCCCACGACCGGACGACGATCCGGCACCCAGACCGCACCCCCGACCCACACGACAAGGAGTCCGTCATGTCCGCAACCGCCTCCAGCCGGCCCGGGGCCGGTGCCGCCACCCGCCGAGGTGCCGGCACCGACGGCACGAGCCTGTCCGCGATGGCACGCATCGAGGCCCGCCGCTTCGCCCGGCACCCGCTGTTCCTCGTCGGCACCCTGCTCACCCTCGGGCTCAGCTCGCCCATCCTGGAGATGGGCCACAGGCCGATCGTGCCCAACGACGTGCTGTCCTGGCCGGTGATCCCGGCGTTCTTCACCGGCCTCACCAGCCTGGTCGTCGCCGCCCGGCTCACCCGCTCCACGGAGGCGGCTGAGGAGGCGGTGGGGACGCTGCCGGGCACGGAGGCCCGGCGCACCCTGGCCGTGGCCCTGGCCTGCTTCGTCCCCTTCGTCGTCGGCCTGGTGTGGATCGCTGAGGTCCTGGTCTTCACGGCCGTGTGGCCGCCGGCTCCCCAGGAGTGGTGGTTCAGCACCGCCTCGGACCTGCATGTGTGGAGCGTGCTGGTGGCCGGTGGCCCGGTCGCCTGCCTCGGCGGCGGCCTGCTCGGGGTCCTCGTGGGACGGTGGCTGCGGTTCCCCGGCGCGCCGGCCGTGGCCGTCGTGCTCGTGGTGATCGTGACGATGCTCGGCCAGGCACCGGTCGAGACGACGCACCCGGTGTTCCGGCTGTGGACGCCGTACGCGACCTTCCAGTCCGGGACGAACCCCGACGGGACGGCACTGCTGTACGCCGGCTCGGCGTTCTTCTTCCTGCTCTACGCGCTGTGCCTGTGCGCGGCCGCCGTCATCGGCGCGGTCTGGCACGACCGTGCGGCTCGGACGGGGCGGCTCGCGACCGTCTTCGCCGGGGTGGTCGTGGTCGGGCTGGCCTGCCTGACGCTGGCGATGACGACCGGCGTGGACCACAACCGGCAGTCCGACCCGATCCCGGCCCGGGTGAAGGGCTGACCCGTGCGGCTCTGGTACCTCCGGCGCGCCGTCCCCTGGACGGCCGTCGGAGGCGCCTGCGCGACCGCGGCCCTGCTGGTCGTCGCGGTGCACCGCTGGCCGTCCTCGCAGTGGGTGCTGCTGCCCTTCGCCCTTGCGGCGTGCGCCGGTGCCGCCGGGTTCGCCCTCGACGAGGCGGCCGCGACCGTGGTCGGGGTGACGGCACGGGGGCGTGGGTGGCGGGTGGCCACCCGGATGATCTCCCTGGTGGCGCCGCTGACCGTCTGGTCGGCAGCCGTCGTCTCCCTGACCCGACTCGACGCCGCAGGCGGGCACGTCGCCGGCCGAGGGACCCTGTGGCTGGCCGGCGTCGCCGCCTGCCTGCTCGTCTTCGGCCTGGCGACCACCCTCACGCGCCTCGGGCCGGCGCGTCCCGGCTCCGGGCTCGCCTCGGCGGTCGCCGTGACCGCCGCCCTGCCGCTGACCGTGGGGCCGATGCTCGGGTGGGACCCGGTGTACCCGATCGGCGACGTCGCGGACTGGGTGCCGACGTTCTGGTGGGGAGTTGCCGCGGTGGGCGCTGTGCTCGTGCCGGTGGGGACGGTCGGCGACTAGGGTCGCCACATGAATGAGTCGGGTCCCCAGGTCAACCACTGCGGGCGAACGGTGGCCAGCGACGTCATCGCGTTCGACATCCAGTGGGAGGGGCCGCTTCCCGCAGCGCGGACGATGGCGTGGAGCATGGTCGTCACCGGACCCGACGGCAGGGAGACCGTCCGGCTCGTCCACGAACGCACCGGTGAGCAGGTCAGCCAGCACGTGCAGGCCGCATCCGGACGGGTGGAGGTCGCCCCTGACGCCGACGTCGACGAGGGCGAGGTGACGGTGCGGTTCCCCGTCGAGGTGGTCGGGGCCGCTGTCGACTGGCCGGTGTGGACCGCGGTGATGACGGCGGACGGGCAGGAGCTCGCCAGCTGCGTCGTACCGTTGGGGTAGCGCCGCGGGTCCGGGAGTTCCGCGGACGGCACGCGCTGCGATGTCCGACCATGGGGCATGGTCGACGGCGACGCCTGGAGGCTTGCTCGCCGCAGCGGTTTCGACGGGCTGCGCGGGCTGGCGATCCTCCTGGTGGTCGCCTCGCACACCGGCGTCGTCCCGGGCTTCGTCAGCGGAGGGACCGTCGGCGTCACCGTGTTCTTCACCCTGTCGGGATTCCTGATCACCAACCTGGTGCTCGCAGATCTCGCTCACGGCGACGGTGTCGACCTGCGCCGGTTCTGGTGGCGCAGGTGCTGCAGAACTGGCGCCAGGTCCACGGGGAGTACGCAAGCCTGTTCCAGCACACGTGGAGCCTGGCGATCGGGGAGCAGTTCTACCTCGTGTGGCCGGTGGTCATGCTCGGTGCCGCGAAGCTGCGACGACCCCGGCTCCTGCTGCTGATCGGGTTCGCAGCCGGCTTGTCGTGCGTGCTGCGAGGTGCGCTGTGGAACCACGGCACGGGGCTCTACCGGGTGTACTACGGGCTCGACACGCGCGCTGACGCGATCCTCGTCGGCTGCGGCCTGGCGGTGTGGATGTACGACCGGAACATCCGCCGGCTGAGCCCCTCGCTCGCAGCGGGGGCCGGGGCGGCGTTGGTCGTCCTCGGCTTCGCGGCAGGCGCGCAGAAGTTCCTCACCGTCCCCCTCCTGGCGTCTCTCGTGACCGCGCTGGCCATCTACGTGGTCGCGCACGGCAGCTACACCGGGTGGCTAGCCGGCCGTTCGCTCGGGTACGTCGGCCAACGGTCCTACGGTCTGTACCTCCGGCACGTGCTGCCCCTGACGGTGTTCCCACCCCTGCTCGGCACGGCCCTCGGTGTGAGTGCTGCCCTGGTCGTGGCGGCGGTGCTCACCGCCCTCTCGTGGCGCTACGGATCCGGCGCTCCAGCTCGGCGCCGGCCGGACACGGTGAGCACCGAGCAGGAAGAGCCGGGGCGTCACATGTGGATCATGTGCCCGGCGATGCCCTCGACGGCCTCCTTGACCGCCTCGGACAGCGTCGGGTGCGCGAAGACGTTGCGCGCCACCTCGTCCGCGGTGAGGTCCCACTTCTGGGCCAGCGTCAGCGCCGGGAGCAGCTCGGTGACGTCCGGGCCGATCAGGTGCGCGCCGATGATCTCGTTGTACTTCGCGTCCGCGACGACCTTGACGAAGCCGCTGGTGTCCCCGAGCCCCTTGGCCTTGCCGTTGGCGGAGAACGGGAACTTGGCGACCTTGACGTCGTAGCCCTTCTCCTTGGCCTGCGCCTCGGAGTAGCCGAACGACGCGATCTGCGGTTGGCAGTACGTCGCGCGCGGGATCATGTCGAAGTCGATCTCGACGGTCTCGGCGTCCGCGATGGTCTCCGCAGCCACGATGCCCATGGCCTCGGCGGTGTGGGCCAGCATGAGCTTGCCGGTCACGTCGCCGATGGCGTAGACGCCCTCGACGTTGGTGCGACCCCGCGAGTCCACCGCGATGGCGCCGCGGTCGGTGGTCTCGACTCCGGTCTTGTCGAGGCCGTAGCCCTCGAGCCGCGGCATGAACCCGATGGCCTGCAGGACCTTGTCGGTCTCCAGAGTCTCCTCCTTGCCGTCCTTGGAGACGGTGACCTTCACCGTGTCGCCGGAGTCGTCGATCTTCTCGACCTTGGTGCCGGTGAGCACCTTCACGCCGAGCTTCTTGTAGTGCTTGGCCAGCTCCTTGGAGATCTCCTCGTCCTCGGTGGGGACCATCCGGTCGAGGAACTCCACGATCGTCACGTCGACGCCGAAGTTCTTCATCACGTAGGCGAACTCGACGCCGATGGCGCCCGACCCGGCGATCACGATGCTGCCGGGCAGCTCGGCGTCGAGGATCTGCTCCTCGTAGGTGACCACGCGCTCGGAGAGCTCGGTGCCGGGCACCAGCCGCGTCGTCGCACCCGTGGCGATGATGACGTGGTCGGCGGTGACCTCCTCGGTGCCGCCGTCGTTGGTCTCCACCGAGATCGTCTTGGCGTCGGTGAAGGTGCCCCAGCCGTCGATCTCGGTGATCTTGTTCTTCTTCATCAGGAAGTGGACGCCCTTGACGATGCTGTCGGAGACCTGACGGCTCCGCTTGTGCGTCGCGCCGAACTCCATCGTCGCGTCGCCGGTGATGCCGAACGCGTCCTTGTCGTGCTCGAGGATGTGCGCGAGCTCGGCGTTGCGCAGCAGCGCCTTGCTCGGGATGCAGCCGACGTTGAGGCAGACGCCGCCCCAGTACTTCTTCTCGATCACCGCGGTCTTGAGGCCGAGCTGGGAGGCGCGGATGGCAGCGACGTACCCGCCGGGGCCGGCACCGAGGACGACGACATCGAAGTGCTGGGTCATGGGCCCGAGCCTAGTAGGTCAGACCGGCACGAGCTCAACTGCGCCGACGGCGTAGCGGGCCAGCACCGTGCGGGCGACCTCCGGGTCGGCGCCGAAGGGCTGGGACACCGCGACGGCTCCGGCCTCGAGGGCCAGCTCGGCCGCCCGGTCGTAGAGGAAGCCCGGGGCGAGGAACAGCGACCCCACCGCGATGTGTCGGCGGCCCTGGGCGCGGAACGCGCGCACCGCCTCCCCGGTGGCCGGCGGCGAGGCCGAGGCGAACGCGGAGACGGTGGGCAGTCGGTGCCGGGTGCCCCAGAGCCGGGCCAGCCGGTTGATCGACTGCACGGCCAGCGGGTCCGACGTGCCCGCGGCGGCCAGCACGAGCGCGTCGAGCTCGCAGACCCGGGCGTCCGCGAGCGCCTCGCGCAGACGGCGGTCGAGGACGTCGAGGAAGACCGTCTCCAACCCGAGCACGGAGGTGGCGCGGACCTTGAGTCCCTCGTGCCGGGCGGTGGCCTCGGCGACCACGGTGGGCACGTCCACCTTTGCGTGGTAGGCCTCGGTGAGCAGCAGCGGTACGACGACGATCTCGTCGTACCCGGCGCGCGACCAACCGGTCGACGACCGTGGCGAACGACGGCTTGGCGAGCTCCAGGAACGCCGGCTCCACCCGCAGGTCGGGGCGCATCCGGCGGACCTCGTCCACCATCGCCCGCACGGTCCGCGCGGATCGTGGGTCGCGGCTCCCGTGAGCCAGGGCCACCAGGGCGGGAGCAGTCATCGTGCCCGCCTCCTCTCGGTTCGGTTTTCACACATGGATGCCGCACTCGGTCTTGCCCGTGCCGGCCCAGCGGCCGCTGCGCGGGTCCTCGCCCGGGGCTACCCGGCGGGTGCAGGGGAAGCAGCCGATCGAGGGATAGCCGTCGTGGACCAACGGGTTGACCAGGACGTTGTGCTCGGCGATGTAGGCCTCCACCTGGGCGTCGGTCCACCGGGCGAGGGGGAGACCTTGACCTTGCCCTTGCCGGCGTCCCACCCGATGACCGGGGCGATGACCCGGTCGTGGGTCTCGGCCCGGCGCAGACCGGTCGCCCACGCGTCGTACCCCGCGAGGACCTGCTGCAGCGGGCGCACCTTGCGCATCGCGCAGCACAGGTCGGGGTCGCGCAGGAACAGCTCCGGGCCGTACTCCGCGTCCTGCTCGGCGCACCGTCAGCTCCGGTCGGACCGTGACCACGCCGCACCGGCAACGTCGCCTCGACGGCGTCGCGGGTGCCGAGCGTCTCGGCGAAGTGGTAGCCGGTGTCCAGGAAGACCACGTCCACTCCGGGCGCCACCCGGGACACCAGGTGCGCCAGCACCGCGTCGGCCATCGAGGACGTCACGCAGAAGCGGTCCCCGAAGGTGGCCACCGCCCACTCGATGATCACCTCGGCGGGCGCCAGCTCGAGGTCCGCGCCGGCGTGCCGGACGAGGTCGCGCAGCTCCTGCTCGCTCCGTCCGGCGGTGTCGGTGCCACGGGCCTGAGCCGCACGCGTCGTGGTCGCTGCGGTCATCCGGCGACCTCGGCGAGGGCGCGGTCGCCGCGCAGCGCCTCGTCGTCGGCGCGCGCGACCCAGGCGGCGAAGGACTCACCGTCGGTCGCGCTCGGCCAGGTAGGCGCGGACCAGGCTCGTCACGTAGTCGTCCAGGTCGGCGCTGGTCACCTTGTGCGCCCGGAGCTTGCGCCCGAACGACGTTCTCCAACGGCTCCGGTGGTGCCGATGCCGCCGCCGAGGTGGACCTGGAAGCCCTCGACCTGGCGGCCGTCCTCGTCCATCACCAGCTGGCCCTTGAGCCCGATGTCGGCGACCTGCGTGCGGGCGCAGGCGTTGGGGCACCCGTTGACGTTGATGGTGATGGGGGTGTCCATGTCCGGGAAGCGGCGCTCGAGCTCCTGCACCAGCGCCGTGGCCCGGTCCTTGGTGTCGACGATGGCGAGCTTGCAGAACTCGATGCCGGTGCAGGCCATCGTCGAGCGCCGCCACATCGACGGCCGCGCGGAGAGGCCGATCCGCGTCCAGCGCCGCCACGACGTCCTCGACGACGTCGCCGTCGACGCCGATCACGACGAGCTTCTGGTACGACGTGAGCGCACGCCCGCGGCGCCGTACTGCTCGACGACGTCGGCCAGGCCGACTGAGCAGCGTGCCCGACACCCGGCCGACCGTCGGGGCGGCGCCGACGAAGAACTTGCCATCCTTCTGCTCGTGCACGCCCATGTGGTCGCCGTTGACCGTCGGCGCGGTCGGGGGAGGGGCCGTCGAGGAGCGGCCGCTTCAGGTACTGCGTCTCGAGGACGCTCCGGAACTTCTCCACGCCCCAGTCGGCGACGAGGAACTTCAGCCGCGCCTTGTTGCGCAGTCGCCGGTAGCCGTAGTCGCGGAAGATCGAGGTCACGCCTTCCCAGACGTCCGCGACCTCCTCGAGCGGCACCCACACGCCGAGCTTCTGGGCCAGCATCGGGTTGGTGGACAGCCCGCCGCCGACCCAGACGTCGAAGCCGGGGCCGTGCTCGGGGTGGACGGTGCCGACGAAGCTCACGTCGTTGACCTCCGGGGCGCCGTCGAGGCTGGGGTGCCCGGAGACCGACGTCTTGAACTTGCGGGGGAGGTTGGCGTAGTCGGGGTTGCCGATGAACCGCCGCTTGATCTCGGCGAGCGCGGGGGAGCCGTCGATGATCTCGTCCTTGGCGACGCCGGCGACCGGGGAGCCGAGGAAGGGTCGCGGCGAGTCCCCGCAGGCCTCGGTGGTCTCCAGCCCGACGGCTTCCAGCCGCTGCCAGATGCTCGGGACGTCCTCGATCCGGATCCAGTGGTACTGGATGTTCTGCCGGTCGCTGATGTCGGCGGTGTCCCGGGCGAACTCCGTGGAGACGCTGCCCAGCGCGCGCAGCTGGTCCGGTCCGAGCAGCGCGCCGTCGGTGCGCACCCGCATCATGAAGTGGTCGTCCTCGAGCTCCTGCGGCTCCAGGGTGGCGGTCTTGCCGCCGTCGAGACCCGGCCGGCGCTGCGTGTAGAGACCCAGCCACCGGAACCGGCCGCGCAGGTCGTTGCCGTCGATCGAGGCGAAGCCGCGGTGGGCGTAGATGTTCTCGATCCGCGCCCGGACGTTCAGCGGGTTGTCGTCCTTCTTGAGCTGCTCGTTGCCGTTCAGCGGCTCCCGGTGCCCGAGCGCCCACTGCCCCTCGCCCCGGCGGGGACGCGGACGTGCCGCGCGTGGGGGGCGCGTGGGGGTGGGGGACGGGCTGGTGGGCCCGGAGTTGGTCGTCATGGGGATGCGTGTCCTGGTGGTGAGAGACGCGCGAGCGCTGACTCGGTCCCCGACGCCGTTGTCGGAAGCGTGTCGGCGACCGCGGCGTCCGGCTTGTGGGCGGGACGTGTCCGGGTCGCCGGAGCGACCCCGGAAAGGAGCGGTCAGACCGACATACAGACCATGCTGCGGGTGCGTCCGTAGTCCACGTGGCGTCGAGCCACGAGGATGCGGGACGTTGCAGCGCTGGTCACGGGAGACAGTCTCAACTGCCGGACGCCGTTCCCACAAACCCAGATCTCGTGTTTTGAGACGCGAGTCCACTATTTGGTACACCCCGTGGTGGAGGAGCGAGGGGAGCGAGCGTCTCGAGACCACCCTCACTAGGCTGCCCCCATGACCGACGCCACGCCCGAGACCTCTGCCAGCCCGTCGAAGGACCTCGGCGCGACCGCGAGCACGGCGTACAACGCCGCTCTGGAGGTCATCGGCTCCGTGGAGCCGCGCGTGGCCGAGGCCACGCGCGCCGAGCTGGCCGACCAGCGCTCCTCGCTGAAGCTGATCGCCAGCGAGAACTACGCCTCCCCGGCGGTGCTGCTGACCATGGGCACCTGGTTCTCCGACAAGTACGCCGAGGGCACCGTCGGCCACCGCTTCTACGCGGGCTGCCAGAACGTCGACACCGTGGAGACCCTCGCCGCCGAGCACGCGCGCGAGCTGTTCGGCGCTGAGTACGCCTACGCGCAGCCGCACTCGGGCATCGACGCCAACCTGGTGGCGTTCTGGTCGATCCTCGCCCACCGGATCGAAGGGCCGGCGCTGGAGAAGCACGCGGTGAAGAACGTCAACGACCTCACCGAGGCCGACTGGGAGGAGCTGCCGTCACGAGCTGGGGAACCAGCGGATGCTGGGGATGTCGCTGGACGCCGGCGGCCATCTCACCCACGGCTTCCGGCCCAACATCAGCGGCAAGATGTTCCACCAGCGGTCCTACGGCACCGACCCCGAGACGGGGCTGCTCGACTACGACCGCGTCCGCGAGGCGGCCCGCGAGTTCCGCCCGCTGATCCTCGTGGCCGGCTACTCGGCCTACCCGCGGCGCGTGAACTTCGCGAAGATGCGGGAGATCGCCGACGAGGTCGGCGCCACGCTCATGGTGGACATGGCGCACTTCGCGGGGCTGGTCGCCGGCAAGGTGTTCACCGGTGACGAGGACCCGATCCCGCACGCGCACGTCGTCACCACCACCACGCACAAGTCGCTGCGCGGACCCCGAGGTGGACTGGTTCTGGCCACGGAGGAGTACGCCCCGTCCGTCGACCGCGGCTGCCCGATGGTGCTCGGCGGGCCGCTGTCGCACGTGATGGCCGCGAAGGCGGTCGCGCTGGCCGAGGCCAAGCAGCAGTCCTTCCGCGACTACGCGCAGAAGGTCGCGGGCAACGCCAAGGCGCTCGCCGAGGGCTTCGTACGCCGGGGCGGGAAGCTCGTCACCGGAGGGACCGACAACCACCTGGTGCTGCTGGACGTCACGTCGTTCGGCCTCACCGGCCGCCAGGCCGAGTCGGCGCTCCTGGACGCCGGCGTGGTGACCAACCGCAACTCCGTGCCGACCGACCCGAACGGCGCCTGGTACACCTCCGGGATCCGGTTCGGCACGCCTGCTCTCACGACGCGGGGGTTCGGCCACGACGAGTTCGACCGGGTGGCCGAGCTCGTGGTGGACGTGCTGAAGAGCACGACGCCGAAGAACACCGCCGCGGGCGCGCCCTCCAAGGCGAACTACGCCATGGCCGACGGCGTCGTGGAGCGCACCAAGGCCGCCTCGGCCGAGCTGCTCGACAAGCACCCGCTCTACCCCGAGCTGCAGCTCACCTGACGCCAGAAGCAGGGATGGGGGAGTCTGCGACTCGCCTGGTGCGTCACAGACTCCCTCTTGGCCCGATCAGGGGTCGACGGTCGCGCCGAGGCACTCGGCGAGACGGACGGCGCCGTGGAGGTCGAGCTTGGTGTCCCGCAGCTGCGCCGGCGCCGAGGTCGACGCGGTCCAGGGTGGCCCGCCGCAGGTCGGTGAGATGCAGCTTCGTGCCGCGCAGCAGTGCGCCGGTGAGGTCGCAGCCGGACAGGTCGCTCTCGCTCAGGTCGGACTCCGAGAAGTCCGCCTCCTGCAGAGGTACGCCGGTGAGGGCGAGGCCGGTCAACCGGGCACCCCGCATCGTCACGCCGCGCCACTGTCCACCGTGGACCCTCAACGGCCGGAGCGTGCAGTCGACGAACATGCTGCCGACCATCTTGCAGCCGTCCAGGGTGGCTCCGAAGAACGACGAGTGGCGGAAACGGCAGGCGACGAACGCCGACGCGACATGGTGCGAGGCGTTGAACCGGCAGCCGCTGAAGTCGCAGTCCTCGAACGTGCAGCCGCGCGTGACCGCCTCGGTGAGGTCGACGTCCCGGAACGTGCAGCCGACGAACCTCTCGTCCACCATCTCTCGGCCGTACCAGTCCTCGTCGACGAGACGCACCTCGTGGTGCTCGGTCACGTCACCGGCGGCGTGGCGCGCTCCACGATCGTGGACAGGTCGATGCCACCGGGCAGCGTGCCCAGCGTGCCGGCGTACTCACCGCCCAGCCGGGTGGCGCAGAAGGCGTCGGCGACCTCGGCGGGCGCGTGCTGCACCAGCAGGGCCCCCTGCAGGCAGACCGCCATCTGCACGGCGAGCCGCCGGGCGTGCACCTCCGCGCCCGCAGTGTCGGCCAGCGTCTCGAGGGTGGTCCGCACGGCCCGGTCGAGCCGCGGGTCGGCGCCCTGCGCCTTGCCCACCTCGACGATCCAGGCGTCGAGGACCTCCGGCTCGCGCCCCAGGGCACGCAGCACGTCGAGCGCGTTGACGTTGCCCGAGCCCTCCCAGATCGAGTTGAGCGGCGACTCACGGAACAGCAGCGGCAGACCCGAGTCCTCGACGTAGCCGTTGCCGCCGAGGCACTCGAGCGCCTCGGCGACCATCATCGGCGTGCGCTTGCACACCCAGTACTTCGCCAGCGGCAGCGCGATACGGCGCAGCGCCGCCTCGTGCGGGTCGTCGCGCCGGTCCACGGCCGCGGCCAGCCGGATCCCCAGCGCGGTGGCGGCCTCCGACTCGACCGCCAGGTCGGCGATCACGTTCTGCATCAGCGGCTTGTCGGCGAGCCGGGAGCCGAACGCCGACCGGTGCGCCACGTGCCACGACGCCTCGGCCAGCGCCTTACGCATCAGCGACGCCGATCCCAGGACGCAGTCGAGCCGGGTGGCGGCGACCATCTCGATGATCGTGCGCACCCCTCGGCCCTCGTCGCCGAGACGCTGGGCCCAGGTGCCGTCGAACTCCAGCTCGGAGGAGGCGTTGGACCGGTTGCCGAGCTTGTCCTTGAGGCGCATCACGTCGATCCGGTTGCGCGTGCCGTCCGGCAGCACCCGCGGGACCAGGAAGCAGGTCAGCCCGCTCTCGGCCTGCGCCAGCACGAGGAAGACGTCGTTCATCGGAGCGGACGTGAACCACTTGTGCCCGGACAGGGTGTACTCGCCGTCGACGGCGGTCGGCCTGGCCTCGGTCACGTTTGACCGGACGTCGGAACCGCCCTGCTTCTCCGTCATCCCCATGCCGGCCAGGGAGCCCGCCTTCTGCTCGGCGGGCCGGATGCCGAAGTCGTACGTCGTGGAGGCCAGCCGCGGGGTCCACTCCTTGGCCAGCGCGTCGTCGGCGCGGAGGGCCGGGACGGCGGCGTAGGTCATCGAGATCGGGCAGCCGTGCCCCGGCTCGGTGTGCGACCAGGCGAAGAAGCCGCCCGCCCGGCGCACGTGGGCGTGCGGGTCGTCGGAGGCCCACGGCGCCGCGCCGAGGCCGAAGCCGACCCCGTGGTCCATGAGCCAGTGCCAGGACGGGTGGAAGCGCACCTCGTCGACGCGGTTGCCGTAGCGGTCGAACGGCACCAGCTCGGGCGTGTGCCGGTTGGCCAGGCGCCCGTGCTCCTGCGCCTCCTCGGTGCCGGCCAGCGCCCCGAGGGGCAGCAGCGCGTCCAGGGTCTCCTGGGACGAGTGCCGCACCACGGCGTCGACCAGCGCCTGATCGGCGGTGATCACGTTGAGGTCGGACAGGGGTGGTGCCTGGTTGGTCGCTACGCGGTTGTCGACGGACATGTCGTTACGGTAGTCGCATGTCAGCCGAGGGGGAGCGCGTGTCCCCGGCGGCAGCCCGCGCCACGGCCCGGGAGGCGCCCACCTGGTGGAGCGCCACCGTCCACGTGGTGTGGCGACTGGTGGTGTCCACCGTCTCCAACTGCCTGCGCAACCGGGTCACCGGCCTGGCCGCGGAGGCCGCCTTCTTCGCGCTGCTGTCACTGCCGCCCCTGGTCTTCGGGCTGGCGGGCTCGATCGGGTACGTCGTGCAGACCTTCACCGATCAGCGCATCGGCGAGTTCAAGGCCGACGTGGTGGAGCTCGCGCTCCGGGCCTTCACCCCAGACATCGTCGACACCATCATCGTCCCGACCATGAACGACGTGCTGGGCGGTCCGCGCTACGACGTGATCTCGATCGGCTTCGTGCTCGCGCTCTGGTCCGGTTCCCGGGCCCTCAACGTCTTCGTCGACACGGTCACGATCATGTACGGCCTGGGCGGCCACCGCGGCATCGTGAAGACCAGGATGCTGTCGTTCTCGCTCTACGTGCTGGCCCTCATCACCGGGATCGTCACGATCCCGCTGGTCGTCGCCGGACCGACGCTGGTCGACCGGATGCTGCCGCCGCGGCTGGAGATCCTCAACAGCCTGTACTGGCCCGTCGTGGTCGTGCTCTGCGTCGTGTTCACCGCGACGCTCTACCACGTGTCGGTGCCGGTCCGGACCTCCTGGCGCTACAACCTGCCCGGAGCCACGCTCACCCTGCTGATCTGGATCGCCGGCTCGTGGGTGCTGCGCTGGTTCCTCACGGTCTCGGCGGGGGAGTCCACCTCCATCTACGGCCCGCTGGCCACACCGATTGCGGTGATGATCTGGCTCTACATCCTGGCCATCGCGGTGCTCATCGGTGCGGCGCTGAACGCGTCCTTCGACGAGCTGTGGCCCGAGGTCGCGCCCGCCCGCGCGCGCATCGAGCTGATGCGGCGGCTGCGGCGGCGGGCCCGGTTCCTGCGGTGGCCGTCGAGCGCGTCGCCGACTGACCCGGACCAGCCGGACCAGCCGGACCAGCACGAGCCGGACGACTACGACGAGTACGACGACTACGACGACCGGGACGACGGGGACTGGGACGACGACTCCGAGGACTCCGAGGACACCGTCGTGCTGCGCCGCGAGGGCACCGGCTGACCGTCGGCGACGCCTCGCCCGGGATGTCACGGCCGCGCTCCCCGTCCCGGCCGACCCGGTCCCGTAGATTGCGTGCGTGCCGGATCAGCAGTTCGAGACGAGCCTGGGAACCGTCCGGTTCCCCCAGGTCGTCCGCTCCCCGTGGTGGGCGTTGACCCGTCGGCTCCTCATGGCGTTCGGGGTGCTGGCGGCCACCGTCCTGCTGGTCTACCTCGACCGGGACGGCTACCGGGACGCGAACGACCCGACCCGCGAGGTCAGCCTGCTGGACTGCATCTACTACACGACGGTCACCTTGAGCACGACCGGCTACGGCGACATCACGCCGATGTCGGACGGCGCTCGGCTGGTGAACGCCTTCGTGGTGACCCCGCTGCGCATCGCGTTCCTGGTCCTGCTGATCGGTACGACGCTCGAGGTGCTCGCCAGCCAAGGCCGGGAGATGTTCCGGGTCACCCGATGGAGGAAGCAGATGGACCAGCACGTGGTGGTCGTGGGCTACGGCACCAAGGGACGCAGCGCCATCGACACGCTCGTGAACAACGGGCACGCGAAGGACCGGATCGTCGTGGTCGACCCCGATGCGTCGGCGGTGCAGGAGGCCACCAACGACGGCCTGACCGTGGTGGTCGGCGACGCGACGCGGCGCGACGTGCTGCGCAGGGCCGGCGTGGCGAGTGCGGCGCAGATCATCATCACCACGGACCGTGACGACTCGACCGTGCTGTCGGTGCTCAACGCCCGCCAGCTGAACCCGAGGGCGTACGTCGTGGCCGCGGTGCGGGAGGGGGAGAACGTCCCGCTGGTGCGGCAGAGCGGCGCCGACGCGGTCGTGACGTCCTCCGACGCCGTCGGGCGGCTGCTCGGGCTCTCCTCGGTCAGCCCGGCGCTCGGCTCGGTCATCGAGGACCTGCTCACCTACGGGCAGGGGCTCGAGGTCGCCGAGCGGGAGCTGCTGGTCCCGGAGGTCGGCAAGCAGCCGCAGCAGCTGCCGGACCAGGTCATCGCGGTGGTGCGGGACAACCGGGTGCACCGCTACTTCGAACCCGTCGTGACCCAGCTGGCCAGAGGGCGACCGGGTCATCGTCGTACGCCCCGCGCACGAGCTGCCCTGGGCGCCGCGGCCCGGCACCCACGGCGAGGACACCGCCGAGGAGGTCTGAGCGGCGCGCTTCAGGTCTCGCCGACGCGCGCCTGGGCGGCGGCCGCACGAAGAGCCCCGCGCACCGGGCGAAGTCCTCGCGGTCGGACTCGGCCATGGTGCCGAGGACGCGCGGCGACGCGACGCCGCCGGTGCTCCATGGCGGAGCGGATGAATTCGTCGCCGGCGGGGGTCAGCGTCAACAGGACGTTGCGACGGTCGTGCTCGGCCTTGCGGCGATCCAGGAGCCCGGCGCCGACCAGCCGGTCGGTGATGCGACTGGCGTTGGAGATGTGCACACCGAGGTCCTCGGCCACCGCGGAGACGTTGCAGTCGCTGGTCGGCGGCCAGCACCAGGACGCGCCACTGAGGCATGCTGAGGACGGGGTAACGGGCGGCCAGCGACTCGGCGATGACCGCGGCCACGAGCCGGGTCATGGCCAGGACCGTCCCAGCAGGTCGTCGGGGACGTGGACGTCGTCGGGCGTCGGCGCGCCAGGGACCCCCCTGTAGCCGTCCGTTGCTCTGTCATCCGTCCAGCATTCCCACACCCTTGCGTTTGTGCAACCGTGGACCTGCCCACACCGCGGTGCCGGCCTTCGTGGTATGCGGGGCAGGACCGGGGGTAAGAGTGCCGGCATGGGACTGTCCGAACGTGTCATCGACCGCACCCCGGAGGGCGTGTGGGACGTCGTGTCCGACGGGTGGCTGCACCCGCTCTGGATGGTCGGCGCCACCGCGATCCACCAGGTCGACGACGCCTGGCCGGCGGCCGGCTCCCGCATCCTCCACGAGACCGGCTTCTGGCCGGTCGCGGTGCGTGAGACCACCGAGGTGCTGGCGGCCGAGCCGGCGCGGCGGATCGGCTACCGCGTGAAGAGCTGGTTGCTCGGCGAGGCGGAGATCACGCTGACCCTCGAGCCGGTCCGCGGAGGGCTGCCGGGTCACCATCGACCGCCGGATGATGACCGGTGCGCGGATGCTGATCCCCCGGTCGCCGCTGCGGCTGCGCATCCTCCGCGCCTGGGGGACGGAGACCCTCGCCCGGCTCGGTTTCCTCGCCGAGGGACGCGCCGAGATCACGACATGTGCGTAGTGGCGCCAGGACGGACCTACGACGTGGTCGTGGTCGGCGCCGGGCCCAACGGGCTGGTGACCGCCAACCTGCTGGCGGACCGGGGCTGGTCGGTGCTGCTCCTGGAGGCGCAGGACACCGTGGGCGGTGCCGTACGCAGCTCCGACGACGTCCGTCCCGGGTTCATCCACGACACGTTCAGCGCCTTCTACCCCTTTGTCGGCGGCGTCCCACGCGATGCAGTACCTGGACCTCGAGGAGCACGGCGTCACGCTGGCGGCACGCCCCGGCGGTGCTCGGCACCCGTTCCCGGACGGCGAGTGGGCGCTGCTGCACGCACGACCGGGACGTGACCGCGGCGCTGATGGACCGGCAGTACCCGGGCGACGGCCAGGCCTGGCTCGACCTCTGCGCGCCAGTGGGACCGCATCGGCGACCGCGTGCTGGCCTCGCTGATCTCGCCCTTCCCGCCGGTCGGCACGGCCTGCAGGCGCTGCTCCGGCTACCCGGGGCCGGCGGGCTCGACCTGGTCAAGCAGCTGCTGTCCCCGGTGCTGCGGTTCGGGGATCTGCGGTTCGGCGGACGGTCGCCGAAGATCCTGCTCGCGGGGAACGCCGGCCACTCCGACATCCCGCCGAACGCGCCGGGCTCGGCGCTGTTCGGGGTGCTCATGACGATGCTCGCGCCAGACCGTCGGATTCCCGGCGCCCGAGGGCGGTGCCGGCAGCTCGCCGACGCAATGGCCCGTCGGCTGCAGAGCAAGGGCGGAGTCGTCCGCTGCGGGGCACCGGTCGTGCGGATCGAGGTCGAGCACGGCCGCGCCACCGGCGTGCGTCACGGCGGCGGGCGACCGCTCCGGCGCCCGGCGGGCAGTGGTCGCGGACGTGGTGGCGCCGAACCTCTACGAGAAGCTCCTCGACCCCAGGGCCGTGCCGCCGCGCAAGCTGCGCGCCGTCCGGCAGTTCCAGCTCGACCCGTCGACGGTGAAGGTCGACTGGGCCCTCGACGGCGAGATCCCGTGGGCGGCTGCCGCCCGAGCACGCGCCGGGCACCTTCCACGTCTCGGACTCGCTGGAGAAGCTCGCGGTGGCGCAGGCACAGATCACCGCGCACGCGATCCCGGCGCACCCGTTCATGCTGGCCGGGCAGATGGCCACCTGCGACCCCACGCGCGCGCCGGCGGGGATGCAGAGCGTGTGGGCCTACACCCACGTCCCGCAGTCGACCACCCACGACGCCGGGGGAGAGGGCATCCGCGGCGTCTGGGACCGCGACGACTGCGAGCGGTTCGCGGACCGCATGCAGGCGCGCATCGAGCGGTTGGCGCCCGGGTTCGGCAGCCGGGTGCTCGCGCGCCGGCGTGCTCTGGGCCCGCACCAGTTCGAGGAGCGCGACGCCAACCTTCTCGGCGGGGCGATCAACGGCGGCACGGCGCAGCTGCAGCAGGAGGCGGTGCTCCGGCCGGTCCCCGGGCTCGGCCGCCCGGAGACCGGCATCAAGGGTCTCTACCTCGGCTCGGCGTCAGCGCACCCGGGCGGCGGGGTGCACGGCGGCCCCGGCTACAACGCCGCGCGGGCGGCGCTGGCCCATCACCGGCTCCGGACCGTGCTCGGTCGGCGGTGACGGCGCAGCACCGCGATCACCAGCACCGCCAGGCGCGCCAGCAGTCGGGCCACCGCGCTCCCGGGCGGGCGGCTCCGGGTCATGGGTCGGTCCGCCCACCACCAGCCGCGGGAACGCCGACTGGGCGCTCTCCCTGGTCTGCGACACGCTGTCGAAGGCCCGGTGGCTCATCAGGCGGGTCGAGTCCTCCCCGGTCTCCGGGTCCACCCGCGCCCAGCTCCAGCGCCAGAAGCCGTCCTCCTGCCGCCACACCCAGACCCGCTCGAGGTGCTCGGCGCTCATCGTGCCTCGGTCCTCTCGCGGTCCTCGGGCACCAGGTCGTGCCGGTCGATCTCCAGCATCGACGTGCGGTCGGTGCGGCGCAGGACGGCTGCGATCCACGCCGCGACACCGCCGGCGAGCGGGGGCAGCACCAGCACCGTGACCCGGAGGATGGTGCGCACCGTGCCGATGGTCCAGTCGGTCCACCCTGCGATGACCTCCTCCGACCCGGCCACCAGCAGGACGAGGAGGAAGGTCAGCGCGCAGACCCCGATGCCGACCCGCAGCGACGACTCGCGGGGTCGCGCCGCCACGTGGTGCACCGCCCGGTCGCCGGTGAGGCGGCGGTCGATCCACGGCCACAGGTAGAGCAGCCCGAAGAGCACCCCGGGCATGAAGACGGAGGGCCAGAACTGGTTCGGCACGAGGAAGCCGAAGACGGTGAACTCGATCGGCGGGAACAGCCGCAGCGCCCCCTCGACCCAGAGGATGTACCAGTCGGCCACCGACGGGGACAGGATGGTCCACGGCTCGTACTCGCCCCACACCCAGATCGGGTTGATCTGGAACAGCCCGCCGAGGAAGAACGCCACCGCGCTCACCGCGAAGAGCAGGCTCAGCGACCGCAAGGCGTACGACGGCCACATGCGCGACCCGACCACGTTGGAGTTCCGGCGCCCCGGGCCCGGGAAGTGGCTGTGCTTCTGGCGGATCAGCACCGCCATGTGGATGGTGATGAGCACGGCGATCGCGGCCGGGACGACGAAGATGTGCAGCGTCGTCAGGCGCGGGATGATCGAGGTGCCGGGGAACTCGCCGCCGAACATCGAGCAGCTCGAGCCAGCCGCCGACGAACGGGAACGCCTCGACGGTCGAGGCGAAGATCCGCAGGCCGGTGCCCGAGAGCAGGTCGTCGGGCAGCGAGTAGCCGGCGAACGCGTTGAAGATCGCCAGCAGCAGCAGCGTGACGCCGACGGCCCAGTTGAGCTCGCGCGGGACGGCGGAACATCGCGGTGAAGAAGATCCGGCACAGGTGGAGCACGATCGACCCGATGAAGATGTGCGCGAGCCAGTGGTGCGCCTGCCGCATCAGCAGTCCTCCGGGGACGTCCCAGCTCAGCTCCACCGACGAGGCGAACGCCCCCGAGACGTACTGGCCGTCCATCGGCTTGTAGGAGCCGTCGTAGAGCCGGGTGGCGGACGACGGCTCGAAGAACAGGGCCAGGTAGGTGCCGGTCACGACGAGCAGGATGAAGCTGTACATGGCGATCTCGCCCAGCATGAAGGACCAGTGATCCGGGAAGATCTTGGCCAGCGCCGACCTGCCGGTCGAGGCGAACCCCAGTCGTTCGTCCAGCTTGCGCAGCGGGCGCGGCTTGAGCAGGCTCATGACGGGTACCCCCACCAGCCGGCGGACACGGGGGCGCTGAAGTCCCCGCGCGCGACGAGGTAGCCGTCATCGTCGAGCCCCAGGGGCAGCTGGGGGAGCGGCCGCGCGGCAGGTCCCTCGATGGGCGTGGCCGCCTCCCGCACGTCGAAGATCGAGTGGTGGCAGGGACAGAGCAGCTGCCGGTAGGTGTCGGCGTACAACCCGACCGGGCACCCTGCGTGCGTGCAGAGCTTCGAGTAGGCCACGATCCCTTCGACGGTCCAGTCGGCCCGGTCCTCGGGCAGTACCAGCTCGGCGGGGTCGACCTTGATCAGCACGGTGGCGGTGTCGACGTCCAGCCGGGGGTCAGCGCCCATCGGGAAGACGGTCACGATGCTGTCGACCTCCAGGTCCTCCGGCCTGAGCCGCTCTCCGGTCTCCGTGACGACCGGTGCCCCCGAGCGCCACTTCGTCGTGCTGAGGAGCTCGTTCGGGACCGGGCTCGTCACGGGGGAAGAGCGACCGGAGCGGGAAGAGCGCCGCCGCGCCGATCGAGCTCATCGACAGGCCCAGCAGGCCCCACAGCACCCCCGAGCGCGGCACCGGCTGGTCGACGAGTGCTGCGTGGAACGCCTCGTAGTCGCGCTTCGGCGTCGGACCGAGGTCGCGCTCCTCGACGTACTCGGGCTCGCCGGCGTCGATCAGGCGCGACCACATCGCCAGCCCGAGGGCCAGGAAGGCGAAGGCGCCGCCGAGGGTGGCGCCGAGCACCTCGGTCCCGAGCCCGAGGACGTACGACGTGGCGAAGCCGGCCGCGCACAGGGTGGTCAGCAGGAAGGGGATGACGACCGACGTGGGGGCCGACTCGTGCCGGCTGCGGCGACTCACGGTTTTGCCCGCTTTCCGAGGAGGACGAGGATCAGGACGAGCAGGGGCAGCACCACGAAGAGCGCGAACGCGCCCTCCGCGATGGGGCCGAACTGGTCGAGGCCGAGGCCGCCCCTGACCTGCTTCGGCCCCAGCTCCTGGACGTAGCTGACGACGTCGTCGAGCTCCTTGTCGCTCAGGTGGCCGGTGCCGAACCGCGGCATGGGGCCCGGCCCCACGCGCACCGCTTCGGCGACCTGGTCCGGCGCGGTGTCGTAGAGCTGGGGCGCGTCCTCGCCGCCGCTGACGATCACGCCGGTCCCGGAGGAGGAGTGGCAGGCGGCGCAGTTGGCGAGGAAGACCTTGCGACCCTCGATCGGGTCGCCAGGTGCCAGCTCGGGGACCGGCTCGCCGGAGCCGATCTCGTCCACGTAGTCGACCAGTGCGGCGATCGTGTCGTCGGAGTAGGCGGGTGGTCCGGGCTCCGGCTTGTCACCGGCCTTCTTCAGTGGCATGCGGCCGGTGCGTAGGTAGAAGTCGGCAGCCGCACCGCCGGACTCCTCCAGCGACGGGCCGAACTGGGTGCCCTCACCGGTGTCGCCATGGCACCATGCGCACTCGCGGAGGAACACCTGCTGGCCGTCCACCGCCTCCGGCGACACGGACGCGGACAGGGACGCACGCGGCGCGGCACCGGCGCCCTCGGTCAGCGACGTGAGGACCGCGGCGGCGCCGAGCAGCGCGAGCAGCAGCAGGAGCCGCGCCGCTCGGGCGCGCCCACTGCTGCGGAGGGACGTGGGGGGGCTCGTCATGTCACTTCAGGGTGTAGAGATAGGCGGTGATGTCCTCGGCGTCCTTGGCCGTGACGTCCAGGTCGGGCATCGCGGTCCCGGGCTCGACCTCCTGGGGGTCCCGGATCCAGCGCTGCATGTTCGTCGCGGAGTTGGACAGCTCGCCGGCGAGGTAGGTGCGCAGGGCCACCTGCGTGAGCGGAGGCCCGACGAGCCCATCGGCACCGTCCACACCGGGGACCACGTGGCACGTGGCGCAGCCGTAGGACGAGATCAGCTCCCGACCCCGGTCCGGGTCGCCGGACAGCGCCTCCTGCGGGGGCGCGGCGCCCTGCTCCGGACCGCCGCAGCCGGCGACGATGGCGGCTGCGCCGAGGAACAGGGCCAGGACGGCACCGGCTGTCTGACGGCGGGTTCGGACCACGGTCATGACCTGACCTCCAGGGGCTGCGGGACGGCGTCGACAGGAAGGGTGCGCAGCGCGACGGCCTGGGGGTCCTCGGGCCCGGTCGACCTCGAGAGCCACCGGCCGAAGATCGCCACGGCCAGCGCGAGGTACAGGAAGTCGAGCGGCACCCACATCACCAGACCAGCGATCCGCTGGTCGAGGAGCGGGTCCATCCCGGTCGCCGCGGCGTGCTCGGCCTGCAGCGGGTAGAGGACGTGGTCGGGGAAGGTGAGCACCGCTCCGAGGGCGGCCCCCGGGGGGATCGCGGAGGCGACGTAGAGCGCAGCTGCCGGCCCGCGAAGGCGACGCCGGGCGACCGTCGTCAGGTGCCACCAGAACAGCCAGGCGGTCAGCAGGAAGGTGGCGTGCTCCAGCACGTGCAGCACCTCCGAGCCGACGGCGGCGTCGTACGCGGCCGGGAGGTGCCACAACCACAGGGCGGCGATGTGGAGCAGCCAGGCGGCGTGCGGTGTCAGCAGCGCCGCCGCCGGGACGCGCCGCACCCTCCGGACGAGCCGCCGGCGCAGGCCGGCGGGCATGCCGGCGAGCACGTCCTGCCCGGGGGCGGCCAGCGCGAGCAGCGGCGCCACCACCACGACGAGCACGACGTGCTGGACCATGTGCGTCGAGAAGCGCTCCTCCAGTGCCTCACCCAGCGGCGGCAGCGTCACCACCAGGAGAGTCGCGACCGCGGCCGCGGCGGCGACCACCCGCAGCAGGTGCCGGCGCTGCCGGGTCGGGCGCACTCGCAGGGCATGGTCGACCCGGACGACTCCCCGGAAGTACCACCACGCGGGGAGGGCGAGCGGCGCCAGCCCCCCGGTGACGAGCAGGAGGCCCGTCGCGTCGAGGTGGGCGGCGTGCAGTGGCGCGGACAGAGTCATCCGCAGGGCTCCAGGACCGCCAGGGCGACGGCACCCCCGACGATGACCGCGATGGACATGACGTCGAGGAAGATGCCGATGACCAGGAGGAAGCGGGTCCGCTCGAGCGCAAGAACATCCTCGCCGGCCTCCTCCTCCAAGCGGCGGCACCGCCGGCGCAGCACGAGGCAGGCAGCGAGGGCGCCGGCGGCGACGAGCAGCGGCACCCCCGTGCCCAGGTACGTCGCCAGCCGGGCACCGGTGCCGGGGTTGCCGCCGCGTTGGTCCACGGCGCTCCCGCTCGGGGAGATGCACGAGAGCTCCATGACGCTCCAGGCCAGCAGCAGGTGCACACCCCAGGCGGTCACCCCGCCCAGCACGCCGAACCACATCAGCAGAGGGGACACCCGACTCCCGCCGGACGCCGACGGGCGGCTCCGGGGCTCGGGGGCGTGACGCGTTTCCAGGGTCGTCACCTCACAGGTAGGGGGAGATGTAGACGGTGGCGTAGACGGCGAGCGCCACGATGGACATGAAGTACCAGTACAGGGCGACCAGCGCGATCGGCTCGTGGCGTTGCCGCCCCAGCCGTCCCATCGCGAGACTTGCCAGCAGGAACAGCAGCATGCCGACCCCGATGGCGACGTGGACGGCGTGCAGCCCGGTGATGACGAAGAACAGCGAGCCGTAGGCGTCCTTGCTCGGCGTCGAGCTCGGGTACTCCGCGGCCCAGTCCACAACCTGGAGGACCAGGAAGGCGCAGCCACCCGCGAGCGCGCCCAACGTGCCGAGCCCCCCGCCGGAGCGGCTGCCTCGCGGGGTCGCCCGCACGGCGAGCAGCATCGGCAGGCAGCTGATCACGAGCACGCCCGTGGCGATGCTCGGATAGAGCAGGCCGGGGAGCTTGTCAGCCGGCGGCGGCCAGCCCGTGGTGTGGCTGAAGCGCAGGTAGAAGTAGCTGGCCAGGAAGGCGGCGAAGGTGGCCGCCTCGGTGCTGATGAACAGCACCATCCCCCACCAGCCGGTGCTTCGGCCGACGGGGGCCTCGCGGGCCGCGGCCGCCGCGTGGTGGATGTTGGCTTCCGTGGTGCTCGCAGACATGGTCACTCCACCGCCGGCCTGTTCCAGAGCCACCACGCCACGGTGGCGGCGACGCCCGCACCCGCCACGGCGGCTGCGATGTAGGCCCCGACGAGCAGGAGCACCACCACGGCGGTGAGGAACACCGCCACCCACAGCGGCACGACGGTGTCGGGCGGCATCGGCATGACGTGCTCGACCCGGGCGTCGAGCTCACTGGTGCGGAGTGCCATGTGCTCCTCGGTCATGGTGCGCTCGTCCTCGTAGCGGTGCTCGGCCATGCTCGGCAGGGAGCGGCCGTCCCACAACGGGTTCAAGCTGTGGACAGTCGGGATGACAGGGAAGTTGTAGTGCTGGGGCGGCGAGGAGGTGGCCCACTCCAGGGTGTTGGCGGCCCAGGGGTCGTCCGGCGCCGTCTTCTCCCGGAGCATGCTCTGCACGAAGACCAGCGCGGTCACGACGAAACCTGCGCCGAGGAGGTAGGCGCCGGCGGTGGACAGGGCGTTCCACACGGTCCAGCCGAGGCCGTCGTCGTAGGTGTAGATCCGCCGCGGCATGCCGAGGAGACCGCTGATGTGCATCGGGAAGAACGTGAGGTTGAAGCCGGTGAAGACGAGCGCGAAGCTCCACTTGCCGCCCTTCTCGCTGACCATGCGGCCGGTCATCTTCGGCCACCAGTAGAAGAGACCCGCCATCAGGGGCAGCACCGCGCCACCGAACAGCACGTAGTGGAAGTGGGCCACCACGAAGTACGAGTCGGTGACCTGCTGGTCGAAGGGGACCACGGCGAACATCACGCCGGTGACGCCGCCGACGACGAAGGAGGTGACGAACCCGAGGGCGTAGAGCATCGCGGTGTTCACGATCACCCGACCCCGCCACAGCGTGGCGATCCAGGCGAACATCTGGATGCCGGCCGGCAGGCTGATCGTGAGCGTTGCCGCGGCGAAGAAGCTCGTCGAGACCTGCGACAGGCCGACGGCGAACATGTGGTGCACCCAGACGCCGAACGAGATGATCCCGGTCGCCACCGTCGCCAGCACGACGAAGCTGTACGCCGCGATCGGGCGCCTCGCGAAGGCCGGGATGACGGTCGAGATGATGCCCATGGCGGGCAGCACGATGATGTACACGTCCGGGTGCCCGAACAACCAGAACAGGTGCTGCCACAGCACCGAGTCGCCGCCCTTCGTGGGGTCGAAGAACCGGGTCTCGAACCTTCGGTCGAGGAACAGCATGAGGTTGGCGACGTCCAACGGCGGCAGGGCGAACACCAGCATGAACGACTGCGTCACCACGCCCCACACGAACACCGGCACCCGGTTGAGCGTCATCCCCGGTGCGCGCATCTTGAGCGCGGTCACGATGAGGTTGATCGCCCCGACGGTGCTGGACACCGCGAGCAGCAGGAGCCCGAGCGTGTAGAAGTCCAGGTTGACGCCCTCGAGCCCTCGGGTCAGCGGCACGTAGGCGAACCACCCGCCGTCCGGGGCCATGTCCAGCGCAAGGCTGGTGAACATGAAGATGCCGGAGAACAGGAAGATCCAGTAGCTCAGCGCGTTCATCCGGGGGAACGCCATGTCCCGGGTGCCGACCATCAGCGGCAGGAAGAAGTTGCCGAAGCCGTTGTTCATCGGGGTGGCGAAGAAGAAGATCATCGCCGTGCCGTGCAGCGAGAACAGCTGGTCGTAGAAGTCGGGGGTGACCATCTCGTTGTTCGGCGAGACCAGCTGGGTGCGCATCACGAGGGCCTGGATGCCCGCCAGCGCGAAGAAGATGGCCGCGGTCACCAGGTAGCGGCGACCGATCCGCTTGTGGTTCACCGTGCTGATGAAGCCGATGATCCCCGGATCCTCGGCCCAGACCTCCTTCAGCCGTCCCCCGACCGCTGCCTCGGCGGCTGCCCGCTCGGGGAGGACGCCGGGACGGGTCGAGGCAGCCGCCGGGTCGTGGGCGCCGGAGGGCGCGGGTTCGCGGGTGGCCGTCACTTGAGTCCCTCCAGGTAGGCGACCACGGCGCGGAGGTCGTCGGGGGAGAGCTGCTGGGGTGGCATCTTGTTCCCTGGCTTGACGGTCTGCGAGTTCGCGATCCACCCCGACAGGTGGCCGGGATCGTTGGGGATGGCACCCGCGGCGAGCCGGGAGCGGCTGCCGACGTGCGTGAGGTCGGGACCCACGTCGCCGTCCGCGGATGTGCCGCGGACGGTGTGGCAGGTCGCGCAGGTGGTGCTGGTGAAGACCTCCATGCCCTGCTCCTCCATGACGTCTGCGGGTGCGGCGGCGTCCGCGCGCTGCCCGGACAGCCACGTGTCGAAGTCGGCTGAGGGCTCGGCGACCACCTGGAGCGCCATGTGGCTGTGCTGGAGGCCGCAGAACTCGGCGCACTGCCCGCGGTAGACGCCCGGCTCGTCCGCGGTCACCCAGGTGTGGTTCACCCGTCCGGGGATCATGTCCATCTTCGGCATCAGCTCGGGGACCCAGAAGCTGTGGATGACGTCGGCCGAGCTGAGCACCAGCTCGACCGGCTGCCCGACGGGCACGTGGATCTCGTTCGCGGTCACCGTGCCGTCGCCGTACCGCACCTCCCACCACCACTGGTGACCGATCACCTCGATGGTGGTCTCCGGGGCGGAGTCCGGCTGGTCGGTGCGCTGCAGGCCGACCACGCTCAGGACGAAGGTGCCGGCCAGCACCAGGGCCGGCAGCACGACGCCGAAGCTGAAGACGAACCCCTTGGAGTCCCCGTCGTGGACGGTGCTCGCCCCCCGCCGGAAGACGGCGGCGAGCACCGTGAGCGCGATGATCACCACGCACACGAAGGCCGCGACACCGAAGAGCACCCACCAGGCGGTCGCGGCGAACTCCGACTTGGGGCCGGCCGGCTGCAGCGCCGACGGCGCGTCGCGGCCGCACGCGCTCACGGTCGCGGCGACGACAAGGAGGGTGCAGGCGAACGACACCCGGGCGCGCATCGTCGGTCGCCGCCGGTTCACCCTGTCGCCCTCCTCTGCTCGCCCACGACCGCCGCGGGTCTCGGTCTGACCCGCGGGTACCCCCCTGCGGCGTGGCCATACCCCGATCCGAACGGCCGAAAAATCAGTCTTCGGGAGACTGTGACGTGGGATTCGGGGAACACGACCGGCAACCGGGCGCGCGTCCGGGGGATCAGGAGGAGTCGATGGTGTTGTCTGGAGCTGCGTCCGCCCACGTCGGACGCCTGCTCGGACGGGCGGCGACGGTGACCGCCGTGGTCGCGCTGTCCCTGGCGTTGGCGGTGGCGCCGGCGGAGGAGATCCAGGGGGAGCCGCAGCGCTTGATGTATCTCCACGTCCCGGCGGCATGGACCGCCTTCTTGTCGTTCGGCGTGGTGTGGGTGGCGAGCGCGGCCGTGCTCGCCACCGCGAGGCGTCGTGCTCGATGGGACGCCGTCGCGCGGGGCGCCGCGGAGCTCGGCGTCGCCATGACGGCGCTGTGCCTCGTGGAAGGAAGCATCTGGGGTCACTCGGCCTGGGGTGTGTGGTGGACCTGGGACCCGAGGCTGGTCAGCACCGCGGTGCTGTTCGTGGCCTACGTCGGGTACCTCGCGGTGCGCGGGCTCCCCGGGACGCAGGAGCGCCGGGCCCGGCGCTCGGCGCTCGTGGGTCTGGGCGCGTTCGCCCTGGTGCCGGTCGTGCACTTCTCGGTCCTCTGGTGGCGGACGCTCCACCAGCCGCCGACCGTGCTGCGTCCGGACCTGGACGCCCCGATCGATCCACTGATGCTGCTGACCCTCATGGTCAGCCTGCTCGCCTTCACCCTGGCCGGCGCCTGGTTCGTCGTGCGCAGGGTCGGCGCGACCACCGCTCCACGCACCGAGGTCTCCGACACCGCACGGGAGCGGACGGCGCAGGAGGTCGCATGAGCGGCTGGTGGGTGGTCGCCCTGGGTTACGCCGTGGCGGCGTCCGTGTGGGCCCTGCTGGTGCTGTGGGCCCGGCACGACGGCCGACGGCCGTGACCCGTCGTCGGGCGCTGCCCGTCATCGTGCTCGTCGCTTCCGTGCTGGGCGGGGTGGCGCTGCTCGCGGCCGGGTCGCTGAACGGAGCCGTGACCTACTACCGCACCCCGACGGAGCTGGTGTCCCAGCCGGGTCAGGGTCAGGTGCGCCTGGGCGGCATGGTGGTCGCCGGGACGCTCGGCAACGAGGGCTCGACGGTGCGCTTCACCTTGAGCGACGGTGCCAACGACCTGCCCGTGGTGACGCACGCTGTCCCGCCGAGCACGCTGCGCGAAGGCCAGGGGGCCGTGGTGGAGGGCACCCTGGGCTCCGACGGCGTCTTCCGCGCCGACACGGTCATCGTCCGGCACAGCAACGAGTACCGCCCACCGGACCGGCGGTGACCCACTGGGTCGGGGCCTTCGGCATGGCACTCGGGTTCTGCGCCGCCGTGCTGGCCGTGGTCGTCTGGGGCCGCGCGGCGACGACCGGGCGGCCCTCGGCGCTGGGCCGGGGCGCCGTGCTGGCCTCTCTGGGCGGCTGCCTGCTGGCGGTTGGGGCCGTGGAGACGGCACTGCTCACCCACGACTTCTCGGTGCGTTTCGTCGCGGAGAACGGCAGCCTGGCGACGCCGCCGTACTACACGGTGACCAGCCTCTGGGCCGCTCACGACGGCTCGCTGCTGCTGTGGACCGCGGTGCTCGCCGGCTACCTGGTCGTGCTGGCCCGTCGTCAGCCCGCGGGCGCATCGGCCCTGCACCCGTGGGCCGTCGCGGTGACGGCGGCGGTGACCGCCTTCTTCGCCGGTCTGGCGGTCTTCACCAGCCACGTCTTCGACCGGGTCTCGCCGGTGCCGACCGACGGGCCCGGACCGACGCCGCTGCTGCAGGACCACCCCGCCATGGGGATCCACCCGCCCCTGCTCTACCTGGGGCTGGTCGGCATGGTCGTGCCCTTCGCCTACGGGATCGCCGGACTCGTCGTCGGGCAGGTGGACGACCGCTGGCTGCGCGCGGTGCGCGGGTACGCAGCCTTCTCGTGGACGGTGCTCAGCGCCGGCATCCTGCTCGGCGCCTGGTGGTCCTACACCGTGCTCGGCTGGGGCGGCTACTGGTCGTGGGACCCGGTCGAGAACGCCTCCCTGATGCCGTGGCTGCTGGCCACGGCCCTGCTGCACTCCGCGATGGTGCAGCGCCGCCGTGGCGCGCTGGCGGTGTGGAACCTCTCCCTGGCGGTGAGCGGCTTCCTCCTGGCCGCGCTCGGGGTGCTGCTGACGCGGTCGGGCCTGGTGGCCAGCGTCCACGCATTCGCCGACTCCCAGGTCGGACCGGTCCTGCTGGGGTTCCTGGCGGCTCTCGTCGTCGGCGTGCTGGCCCTCGTGGCGCTGCGCGGCGGCGCGCTGGCCCCGGCCCGCCCGCTGGGGCCGCCGCTGGCCCGCGGCACCGCGCTGCTGCTGAACAACGTGGTCCTGGTGGCACTGATGGTGACCGTGCTGCTCGGGACCGTCCTCCCCGTGGTCATCGCCTCCGCGAGCGGGGAGACCGTGTCGGTGGGGCCGCCGTACTTCAACCGCACCGCGGTGCCCCTGGCGATCCTGCTGCTGCTGCTCATGGCGGTGGGGCCGGTCCTGCGGTGGGGCCGGGACACCCCTGCGCGGGTGGCGCGCACCCTGGCCCCGGCGGTGCTCCTCGCCGCCGCGACGGTGGTGCTGGCGGGGCTCCTCGTGGGTGGCAGCACGGTGGCTCTCCTCGCCTTCGGACTGGCGTCCCTGGTGGCAGGCAGCCTCGTGACAACGACGGCTGGCGAGCTACGTGGCGTCCTCTCCGCCGGCGGGCGCGGGCGGTCCCTCCGGGGCTGGATGAGCAGGCGGCGCCGCGTGCTCGGCGGTCGGGTCGCCCACCTCGGCGTGGCCGTCGCCGCGGTCGGCATCGCGGCCTCCTCGGGTTACGCGTCCAGCGTGGAGCGAGACCTGCAGGTCGGGCAGAGTGTCACGGTGGACGGTGTCACCGCGACCCTTCGGTCCGTGGACCGCAACCGGACCGAGCGCGCCATGGAGACCCGCGCGCTGGTCACCCTCACCTCCGGCGACGACACCGAAAACGTCCGTCCCGCGCTGCGGTTCTACCCCGGACGCCAGTCCACGGTCGCAGCTCCGGCCGTCTCGAGCTCGCTGACGCGCGACCTCTACCTGACGCTCCTCTCGGTGGAGCAGGACAGCAGCGGCGCGACGTTGCGGGTGGCGGTCAACCCCATGGTCGGCTGGTTGTGGGCCGGAGGCGTCCTGCTGGTGCTCGGCTCGGCGCTCGCCGCAGTACCCGAGTCGTCGAGGCGGCGTGTCACAGCCAGCGCGGCCGACGACGGCACGCCGGGTCAGCAGGAGACGCGAGAGCCGGTGTCGCCGTGACGTGGCGGACCTGGGCCGCGGTCCTCACCATCGTGGCGGTGACGGTCACCGTCGGCGTGCTGACCGGCGGCTTCCGGAGCCGGGACGTGCCCGGACCCGCACCGGTCGTGGGCCGGGCCGCGCCCGCGCTGGCCGGCACCACCCTGACCGGTGACCCGTTCCGTCTCCGTCCGCGGCCCGGCACCCTGACCCTGGTCAACGTGTGGGCGTCGTGGTGCGGGCCCTGTCGGGACGAGGTCCCGCTCCTCCGCGACGTCGCCGAGCGGTGGCGCCACCGCGGGGTCCGCGTGGTGACCGTCAACACCCGGGACGGTGCCGTGGCTGCCCGCAGCTTCCTCTCCGAGGTGGGGGCCCGCGACCTGCTGGCGGTCTCCGACCCGGACGGCAGGATCGCGGTCGCGTGGGGGGCCACCGGCGTCCCCGAGACGTTCGTGGTGGACGACGGCGGGGTCGTCCGCGCTCGCCGGATCGGTGTGGTCACGACCGGCTGGCTGGAGGAGCAGCTCGACCGCTGGTCGCCTGCCGCGGGCGGCGCGGGGACACCGTCGTGAGCCGGGGCGACCGCCTCCGAGTGGCTGCGGCAGCGCTCGCCGTGCTCGCCGCGGTCGCTGTCCTGGTCTGGCACCAGCAGCCCCGGTCGCCTGACGCGCGCGTGGAGTCGCTGAGCGGCCAGCTGCGCTGCCCCACCTGCGTCGCCGAGTCGGTCGCCGCCTCCAACACGCCCATCGCGCAGAGCATGCGCACCGAGGTCCGGGCACAGGTCGAGGCGGGCCGCAGCGACGACGAGGTGCTGCGGCTGGTTCCGGGCCCGGTACGGCGACGAGGTCGTCCTCGCCCCGTCGGCAGGCCGCACCGAGTGCTGCTGTGGGGGGCGCCGGTGGTCGCGCTCCTCATCGGCGGCGGCGCCGTCCTGGTCGTCCTCCGGCGCCGCCGGCCCGACGCCGGGCCGGAGGCCGCCGCGGGGCCACGGGAAACCGGCGCCGGCACGGGCGTCACGCCGATGTCCGGCCGGCGGCTGGCCGCTGCCGGGCTGGGCGTGGCGCTGGTCGCCACCGCAGTTCCCGTCACCGTCGCGGTGCTCGATCCCGGCGGGACCACACAGGACAGCGCCGGCGGTGCCGCCTCCGCGGCAGGCGCACCGCACAGCCGGATGCAGGTTCAGACCCCGCCGCAGGTGGTCGGATGACGCCGGGGGACTGGACCGAGGTGGCTCGTGACCTGGATGACCGGGGCTCACACCGGGAGGCAGCGCGCGCCTGGCGTCGGGCCCTGGAGCAGACGCCGCGCTCGGGGATGGTGCGGACCCGGCTGGCGTTCGACCTGCTGCGCCTGGACCGGCCCGGCGCCGCTGTCCGGCTCGTCCGCGGGCCGGCGCGCGAGCCGGGGGAGTACCGCTCCCTCGCCCTCCTCGTGCTCGGTCTCGCGCAGCGGGACCTGGGCAGCGCGACGGCTCCGCACACCCTGCGGGCCTTCCTGCGGGCGGCTCCCGACCACCCGGCAGCCCCCGAGGTGCGCCGGCTGCTCGGGCTCGACGTGACCGCCCCGGACGGACCGGAGCGGACCCGGATGGTGCGGGTTCGCGCGTGGCGCAGCTGGGCGGCGCCGGCCGCCGCAGCCGTGCTCCTGCTCGCGGGCTGCTCGTCGGGCGCGCCGGACGAGCGGGGCTCCGCAGCGGGCGACACCCCGTCTCAGCGACAGGTGCGGGTCGGGCTCACCGAGTGGACGGTGGTCGTCGGGGCTGCTGCGGTCGTGCCGGGCCGGGTGCGGCTCGTGGTCACCAACACCGGAGCCACCGAGCACGACCTGGTGGTGCGGGGGCGTGCCGGGCAATGGCGCACTCCGGTCCTCGACCCGGGGGACCAGGCGGCGCTGGCGATCCGCACGGAGGCGGGGGAGCAGCTCGCGCTGTGGTGCGACGAGCCTGGGCACCGGGCCCAGGGCATGCACACGACGCTGCCGGTCGCCCCGGGCTCAGGAGGCGCGTCGTGACGGAGCCGACTCCTGGCCCTCGGTGAGCATCCGCCTGAGGTCGCGCAGGATGCGGCTGAGCAGCCGGGAGACCTGGATCTGCGAGACACCGAGCTCGGTCCCGATGTCCTGCTGCGTGCGCTGCTCGAAGAACCGCATCGCGAGGATGCGACGGTCACGCTCGCTGAGCTGCCGGATCAGCGGCATCAGCATGACGCGTGCCTCTGCCGCGTTGAGCGGCTCGTCGAGCGCGGCGATCAGGTCGCCGACGGTGTCACGGCTCTCGCTCTCCACCCCGCCGACGAGCCGGTCCAGCGACACCGGTGTGAAGCAGCCGCGGGCCGCCAGCGCCTCGATGACCTCGTCGAGGTCGACGTCCAGGTGCTCGGCGATCTCGTCCAGCTGGGGCGACCGGCCGAGCAGCTGGGTCAGCTCCTCCCGGCTGGAGCTGATCCGGCTCTGCAGGTGCTGGACGCGGCGAGGCGGCCGCACCGCCCAACCGTGGTCGCGGAAGTGCCGCTTGAGCATGCCCTGGATGGTCGGCAACGCAAAGCTCAGGAAGCTCTCGCCGACCCGGGGGTCGAACCGTTGGACGGCCAGCACGAGGCCGGTGCAGGCGATCTGCTCGAGGTCCTCCAGCGGGACGCCGCGGTTGCGGTAGCGCGAGGCCGCGCTGCGGGCCACGGCGAGGTGGAGGTGGATGATCTCCTCCTGCAGCGCAGCGCGCTCGGCCTCGCTGGTCGTCTCGAAGCTCCGCTGGAAGAGCGTCGCCGTCAACTCGTTGCGGGCCTCGCGGGCGCCCGGTTGGCGCAGGCGCTGGTGCGGGATCGGGTTGTCCGGCGTCGCGGGCGGGTCCGCGTGCGCCGCTTCGTCATCTGCTGCCAGCAAGGGTGCTTCGGAGCTCATGCCGACCTCCCGAAAGAGTGCGGACGGTCACCGGCTTCTTCAGCGACGTCTGGCCAGGGAGCCCCCGAGCTCTTGCCCTCCCCAGGGTCGTCACCTTAGGACGAACTCTTGCAAGAGTGCAAGCATTGGGTTCGTCACGGCCCGGTTGTCGCCTGGCGCGCGGCGCTGCCCACCTCGGCCATCCGCTGCCGCTGCGGTACGACGGTGTGCCGCGGGTCGTCCGCGGAGGCGAGGCCGGCCTCGAAGACACCGAACCTGGTGTACGCCGACGAGGCGACGAGCGCCGCGCCACCGAGCCTCCGGAGCACCGACCGGCGCCGGCCGAGCAGCAGGGCCGCAACCCCCACCACTGCGGTGCGCCTGCCGTTGGACATGAGCCGGCCCGCCCGGCCCTGCTGGTAGGCCTCGGCGACGAGCCCCAGCCGGTGCTCCATCAGGCGGGTGGCCGTCATCTCGACCGCGAGACCCCCGACGGCCGTCCAGGCGGGCAGGGAGTGCTCCTGGGCCGGTGCGGTGGCGAGTGCGAAACCGCCGGCGGCCGTGGCAGCGGATCCGACGAAGAGGTAGGGCATCTGCCGGAAGCCGTCGTGCCACGCCGGCACCGCCGTGTCGCTGACGAGCGCCGCGGTGTAGGACGCGACGCCGGGCCCCAGCAGCGCGGCGCCCGCGGTGGCCGCTGCTCCCAGCGGGCGCGCCTTGCCCGTGAGGTCGGTCAGCGCTGCGAGTGCGGCCGCCGGGCCGTAGGCGCTCAGCAGCCACGACCCGACACTCATCGGGCTCGACGGTTTGAAGACCCGGAGCATGTTGAGGAACCGGGCGGGCCGCCCCAGGTCGTGGACCAGCGCGGCCAGCGACAACCCGGCGCCGCCCACCGCGGCGAGCTTGGACGCTCGGGCGAGCCCGTGCTGACCGGTGAGCTCGGCTCCGATGGCGACCACGGACGACGCCCCCGCCAGACCGCCCAGGAAGAAGTAGCCGGGGATGTCCGGAGACTCCCAGACGGGACCGTTGAGGATCGGCTTGCCGTAGTAGGAGGTGAACTCCGCCTCGGGCACCATCGCGGTCTCCCCGCGCCCCCCGCGCCCCCCGCGCCCGCGGCGACCGCGTCGGCGGCCGGTGTAGTCGGCAGGGGCGTCCCGCTCCCGGCGGACGCCCTCCAAGCCGCTGCGGGTGACCTGCGCGTCGCTCACCGCCGTGCTCCCCACCACGAGCGCACGGTTGCCGCAGCGACCCCCGAGACGAGCATCGCGGCAGCGGCGGCGGCGTGCCACCACATCTCCGGCAGGTCCCGGGTGGTCACGACCGGGTCCGGCGGCAGCCCGTACACCTCCGGCTCGTCGAGGAGCAGGAAGAAGGCTCCGTCGCCACCGACGCCGTCGTCGGGGTCGCGGCCGTAGAGCCGCGCCACGTCGACACCCTTGTCGTGGAGGTCGGCGAGGCGCCGGTCGGCCCGCTCCCGCAGCTCGTCGAGCGGCCCGAACTGGATGGAGTCCGTCGGGCAGGCCTTGGCGCACGCGGGCTCCAGGCCGTCGCCGAGCCGGTCGTAGCACAGGGTGCACTTCCAGGCGCGACCGTCTTCCTTGCGCTGGTCGATGACGCCGTAGGGGCAGGCCGGGATGCAGTAGCCACAGCCGTTGCAGATGTCCTCCTGGACGACGACCGTGCCGAACTCGGTGCGGAACAGCGAACCCGTCGGGCACACGTCGAGGCAGGCAGCGTGGGTGCAGTGCTTGCAGACGTCGGAGGACATCAGCCAGCGGACGGCGGTCTCCTCGGTCGGTCCGTCGGCTCCGGGGAGCCCCACCGTCGGCATGCCGAGGTCGGTCACGGGTCGGCGCTGCTCGATGAAGGCGACGTGCCGCCAGGTGTCCGCGCCGAGCCCCTCGGTGTTGTCGTAGGACATCCCGGTGAAGTTCAGACCGTCCTCGGGGACCTGGTTCCACTCCTTGCACGCAACCTCGCACGCCTTGCACCCGATGCACACGGACGTGTCGGTGAAGAAACCCATCCGCGGAGGCGGGTCCTGGTAGCTGCTCGCCGCGGTCATCTAGATCTCCGTCCCGGTCGACTCGTCGATGCCCGTCGCGCCGCTGGTACTCCCCGACCAGGGCGGTGCGGGCCCGCCCCCGAGGACGGCGGCCGGGCAGCACGTCGCACGCCAGTGCCTTGACCTCCTGGATGGAGACGTTGGGGTCGAGCGACAACGATGCGAGGTCGTTCACCACGTCGCCGGTCGAGTAGCCCTTGCCACCCCAGTGGTACGGGAGACCCACCTGGTGCAGGTCCCGCCCGTCGACACGCAAGGTGGTCATCCGGTCGGTCACCAGCACTCGGGCCTCGATGGCGGCGCGGGCCGTGACGATGGTGGCCCAGCCGCCGTTCTCGAGGCTGCGGTCGCGGGCCAGCTCGGGTGACACCTCGCAGAAGAGCTCCGGTTGCAGCTCCGAGAGGTACGGCACCCACCGGCTCATGCCGCCGGCCGTGTGGTGCTCGGTGAGCCGGTAGGTACTGAGCACGAACGGGAAGACCCCGGAGCCGGCCTGGTCGCCGCTGGGCTGGTAGCGGTTGTGCGGGTCGTCGAACAGCTGCCGCGCCGGGTTGCGCTGCTGGCCGTAGAGGGCGTTGCGGAACGGCGAGTCCTGGGGCTCGTAGTGGGTCGGCAGCGGACCGTCGGTGAGGCCCGACGGCGCGAACAGCCAGGCCTTCCCGTCGGCCTGCATGATGAAGGGGTCGACGCCCGACAGCGCCTCGATGCCGGTCGCGTCCTCGTCGGGCCGGAAGCCCGGGGCCTTGGTCGGCTTGAAGTCCGGGACGTCGTGACCGGTCCACGTGCCGTCGTCGCCCTGGTCGGGGTCCCACCAGATGTAGGCCTTGCGCTCGCTCCACGGTCGGCCCTCGGGGTCTGCGGAGGCACGGTTGTAGAGCAGCCGTCGGTTCGCGGGCCAGGCCCAGCCCCACTGGTGGGCCACCCAGTCCTGCTCCGCCCCCGGCTTCCGGCGCGCGGACTGGTTGACCCCGTCGGCGTACACACCGCAGTAGATCCAGCAGCCGCACGTGGTGGTGCCGTCGTCCTTCAGCTGCTCGTAGGAGCTCAGCGGCTTCGCCTCCGAGTCCCACCCGTTGATCTCCGCGAGGATGGCCTCCGCGTCCGGTTCCTCCAGCGACCCCTTGGTGGGGTAGTCCCACGTGAGGTCGAGGATGGCCCGGTCGCGCGGGTCGGTCGACGAGGCGAGCTTCTCCCGGATGACGCGCCCGAGGTGGAACATGAACCACAGGTCGCTGCGGGCGTCGCCCTGCGGCTCCACCGCCTGGTGGTGGAACTGCAGCAACCGCTGGGTGTTGGTGAAGCTGCCGTCCTTCTCCGTGTGCGCGGCGGCCGGGAGGAAGAAGACCTCCGTGCCGATGTCCTCGGTCCGGAGCTCGCCGGACTCGATCTCGGGGCCGTCCTTCCACCAGGTGGCGGACTCGATGAGGGAGAAGTCGCGCACGACGAGCCAGTCGAGGTTCGCCATGCCGAGCCGCTGCATCTTGCCGTTCGCCGACCCGACGGCCGGGTTCTCCCCGAGCAGGAAATAGCCCTTCGTCCGGCCCTCCAGCTGCGCCATCACGGTCTCGTAGGTGCTGTGGCTGCCGGTGAGCCGGGGGAGGTGGTCGAAGCAGTAGTCGTTGTCCGCGGTCGCGGCCGGTCCCCACCAGGCCTTCAGCAGGCTGACCATGTAGGACCGCATCTCCGCCCAGTAGCCCTTGTCGGCCCGGTCGCCCCGGATGAAGCTGTCGAGGTCCTCGTGCTCGTGGGCGTGCGGCATCGGGATGTAGCCGGGTAGCAGGTTGAAGAGCGTGGGGATGTCGGTGGAACCCTGGATGCTGGCGTGGCCGCGCAGCGCAAGGATGCCGCCGCCGGGACGGCCGATGTTGCCCAGCAGCGTCTGCAGGATCGCTGCGCTGCGGATGTACTGCACCCCCACGGTGTGCTGGGTCCAGCCCACCGCGTAGCAGAACGCGCTGGTGCGCTCGCGCCCGGAGTTCGAGGTGAGCGCCTCGGCGACTGACCGGAAGAGCCCCTGGGGCACTCCGCACACCCGCTCGACCATCTCGGGGGTGTAGCGGGCGTAGTGCCGCTTGAGCACCTGGAAGACGCAGCGTGGGTGCTGCAGTGTCTCGTCGGTGCTCAGCTCGCCCCGGATGGCCGCGCCTCCGGACCCGTGGGACTCCCCGCGGGCGGAGTGCCGGACGCTCCCGTCCCCACCGCCGTCACCGTCCCCGGACGTGCGGTCCTCGTACTGCTGGTCGCGCTTCCCCGAGGCCGGAGCCACCTCCATGCCTTCGTACTGCCAGGAGTGGTAGTCGTAGCTGCGCTTCTCCGGGTCGAACCCGGAGAAGAGGCCGTCGGCGTCCTCGGCGTCGACGTAGTCCTCACGAAGGATGGTGGAGGCGTTGGTGTAGGCCACCACGTAGTCGTGGAAGTGGAGGTCGTTCTGCAGCACGTAGTTGATCAGGCCGCCCAGGAAGGCGATGTCCGTCCCGGCCCGCAGCGGGACATGGATGTCCGCGAGCGCGCTGGTCCGGGTGAACCGGGGGTCGACGTGGATCACCGTGGCCCCCCGGGCCTTGGCCTCCATCACCCACTGGAAGCCCACCGGGTGGCACTCGGCCATGTTGGAGCCCTCGATGACGATGCAGTCCGCGTTCTGCAGGTCCTGCTGGAAGGTCGTGGCCCCTCCACGCCCGAACGAGGTGCCCAAACTGGGCACCGTGGCGGAGTGTCAAATACGCGCCTGGTTCTCGATCTGGATCGCGCCCAGAGCGGTGAAGAGCTTCTTGATCAGGTAGTTCTCCTCGTTGTCGAGCGTCGCACCGCCGAGGCTGGCGAACCCCATGGTTCGGTTCACCCGCTTGCCCTCGACCTCGTCCTGCCAGAAGGCCCGGCGGGTCTCGATCACGCGGTCCGCGATCATGTCCATCGCCGTGTCGAGGTCGAGCGGCTGCCAGTCGGTGGCGTGAGCCGGCCGGTGCAGCACCTGGTGGAGCCGGGCGGAGCCGGTGGTGAGCTGGAGGCTCGCCGCACCCTTGGGGCAGAGCCGTCCTCGGCTGATCGGAGAGTCCGGGTCACCCTCGATCTGGGTGACCTTCTCGTCCTGCACGTAGACGTTCTGGCCGCACCCCACCGCGCAGTAGGGGCAGATCGACTTGACGACCTTGTCGGCCGTCCTGGACCGAGGAGTGAGCGACTCCGTGCCTCGGGACTTGACCGAGGAGGCGCGCCCGGAAGGGTCGTCGCCGGTCAGCTGGCGGAAGACCGGCCAGCCTTCGATGAAGGTCTTGACTCCCATCGTCGGTCCTCCTGCCCCGCGGCTGCCTTCCCTCGCCCGCGGCAGTACCCCGATCAGTCGATGCCATACCCGATGGTCGCGCCGCCCCAGACGGCGAGCGTCCCGGCGAGGAGCCCCGACGCGGACGCCGGGCCGCGCTGGTCCTCGTCGACGGCGGCCAGCCCGACCATGCTGAGCGCGTGGAGGGAGTCCACGACGGCGCCCAGCGCCCGCAACGGCCGCGATGGTCGCGCGGCGAGGGTGAGCGCCTGCACGACCTGGCGGGCGCCCAGGACGCGGACCACCGCCTCGGCGCCGGTCCCAGGACTGCCGTGGACCGCGCGCAGCACCCGGTCCGGGGCAGCAAGCATGGCCGCCCCGCTCGCGAGCCCGACGGCGTCGACGGGCCTCATGCCGCCACCCGGTAGGGCTCGGCGGCCGACTCGATGAGCGTCAGCCCGTGTCCCGGTGCGTCCCCGGGCGTCACCACGCCGCCGGAGGGGTCGAGGGTGCCGTCGAAGAGCATCGTCTCGATGCGCACGTGGTCGTGGAACCATTCGAGGTGCCGGAAGTTCTGGGTCGCCGCGGCCGGGGCGATGTGCAGGTGCGGTGCACAGTGGCCGGAGACGTCGAGGTGGTGGCCCGCCGCGACGGCGGCGGAGCGCATCCACTCGGTGATGCCCCCGCACCGGGTGACGTCGATCTGCAGGCAGTCCACGGACCCGGCCGCGCACATCCGCTCGAAGTAGGTGAGGTCGTAGCCGTACTCGCCGGCCGTCACGTCGCACAGGCAGCTGTCGCGCACCCGAGCGAGCCCGTCGAGGTCGTCGGAGGTCACCGGCTCCTCGTACCAGCGCACGCCCTCGGCGTCGAGGTGCTCCGCCACCCGGCGGGCCTGGCCGACGTCGTAGCCGCCGTTGGCGTCGACGAAGAGCTCCACGTCGTCGCCGATGGTGCGGCGGGCGAGGGCGATGCGCGCCAGGTCGCGGTCGGTGCGGCTGCCGTTCGACTCGCCGATCTTGATCTTGACGCGGGGGATCCCCTGTGTGGTCCAGCCCTCGAGCTGGGACACCAGCTGCTCGTCGTCGTAGGTGGTGAAGCCGCCGCTGCCGTAGACGTGCACCTCGGCGCCCGCGGTGCCGAGCAGCCGGTGCAGCGGCAGCCCGAGCAAGCGGGCCTTCAGGTCCCACAGCGCGACGTCGACCGCGGAGATCGCCATCGCGCAGACGCCAGGGAGACCGGCGTTGCGGACCGCGCGGCGCATCTGCAGGTTGGTGCCCACCACGTCGAAGGCGTCGGTGCCCGTGACGACGTCGCGGAGCTTCTGCTCGGCGATGGTGGCGCACGCGGTGGGGCCGTAGGTCCACCCCGTGCCGGTCTCGCCACCGGCGCTCACCCTGACCAGGATCAGGGTGGTGGAGTCCCAGGCGAGCGTGCCGTCGCCCTCCGGCGCGTCGGTGGGCACCGTGTAGGCGGCCACGTCGAGCGAGCGGACGGCGGTGTCCGGCGCCGTGCTGCCGCTCATCGTGCCCGGCGGAGGGCCGACACCGCGACGGCTGCCCCGGCGGCGGCCACGCCGGCCAGCGCGCGGCGGTGGATCGAGGCCCAGAGCCAGGGGTCACGGGCGTGCGCCTGGTCGTCGAACGCGCCGTGGGCGCCGCGGTCGGTCTCCGCGTCCTGCGGCTCGTAGAGGTTGGAGCCCCAGCGGGGGAGCTCCTTGTCGGTCTGCTGACCGCTGACGCCGGTCTTGCCGAGGTACCAGTCGATGAACTTCGGCGCCAACCGCTCGCCGAGGATGGTGTACGCCGTCGACACCCCGACCCACATGTTGCGTCGCGGGTTCTCGGCGAGGAACACGACCGCCTTGGCCGGCAGCTCGGGTTGGAAGATCGGAGGCACCGGCATCGGGTGCTTGGGCATCTTCGAGTCGTTCCAGTTGAACTGCGGTGTGTTCAGCCCGGGCAGCTGCACCATGCACACGTGCACGTTGCTGCCCTCGTGGAGGAGCTCGGTCATCACCGACTCGCTGAAGCCCTTGATCGCGTGCTTGGCGCCACAGTAGGCCGACTGCAGCGGGATCGCCCGGTAGGCCATCGCCGAGCCGACGTTGACCACCACGCCGCGGTCCCGGGGCCGCATGCGCTCGAGGGCCGTCATGGTGCCGTAGACATAGCCGAAGTACGTGACCTCGGTGGCCCGCCGGAAGTCCTCCATGCTGGTGTCCCAGGAGAACGCCAGGGGCGAAGCGAAGGCGCAGTTGACCCAGACGTCGATCTCGCCCAGCGTCTGCTCGACCTCGTCGGCGGCCGCGGCCACCGCCTTGTGGTCGGCCACGTCGGTGGGCACGGCCAAGCCACGCCCGCCGGCCCGCTCGACGTCGGCGACCGCGCCGTCGAGGCCTGCTCGGCCGCGGGCCAGGACGGCGACGTCGTAGCCGGCCCCGGCCAGCTCACGGACCGTCGCCCGCCCGACGCCTGCGGTGCCGCCGGTGACGACGGCGACCTTGCGGTCGGTTGTCGTGCTCATCAGGGTTGCTCCTTCCGGTCATGGGTTGCGCCGCCCAGCTGCTGGCCGGGCGGCCGGGACAGCTGCACGGACGCCTCGAACATCAGGGCGTGCACGAACGCCTGGGGGAGGTTGCCGCGCAGCTGGCGCTGCACCACGTCGTACTCCTCGGAGAACAGTCCGGGAGGCCCGCAGGCTGCGCGGCTGCGCTCGTAGAACGCGCGCGCCGCGACGGTGTCGCCCTGCTGCTGCATGGCGAGGGCCGCGATGAAGCCGCAGAGCAGGAAGGCGCCCTCGGCCTTGTTCAGGGCGCGGTCGTCGTGGCGGAAGCGGTAGACGTACTCGTCCTGGACGAGGTGCTCGAGGACCGCCTCGTGCGTCGCGAGGCTCCGCGGGTCGTCCGCGGGCAGTGCGCCGCGCACGACCGGCAGCAGGAGCGACGCGTCGACGGCGGGGTCGTCGGGGGAGCGCTGCCACCGGCCGCTGCTGTGCAGGGAGTCCTTGGCGGTGCGCGCCACGATCTGGTCGGCCAGCGACACCCACTCCGAGGCCTGGCGTGAGGGGGCGAACCCCGCCACCGCGCGCAGACCGGCCGCGCACGTGAGGCGGGAATGCGTCCAGCGGCGCACGTCGATCTCCCAGACCCCTGCTCCGGCGTCCTCGCCGCGTTGCCGGATCGCCTCGACCATCAGCTCGACGGCGCGCCAGTGCTCGGTGTCGAGACGGTCGTGCCGGGCGCCGCCGGCCAGCAGGAGGAGCACCTCTCCGAAGGCGTCCAGCTGGAACTGCTGGTCGATGCCGTTGCCCACGGTCACCGTGGCCCCCGGGTAGCCCATCAGGTTCTTCACCTGCTCCGCGGTTGGGACCCGGCCGCCGGCCACGGTGTACGCCGGCCGCAGGTCAGGCCCGTCCTCGAGGACCCGCTGGGACACGAACCGCAGGGCGTCGTCCAGCAGGGGGTGCGCCGCGTCGGCGGCGATGGCCTGCCCGGCGTAGCTCTGGTCGCGGATCCAGCAGTATCGGTAGTCGTAGTCCCGCCCGGTGCGGGCCCGTTCGGGCAACGAGGTCGTCGCCGCGGCCACCATGCCTCCGGACGAGGCGGTCAGTCCGGACAGCACGGCGTAGGCGTGGCGAGCGTCCCGAGAACCGACGACTCCGCCCAACCGGGGCACCCGCTGCTTCCACTGCTGCTCGGTGGCCTCCCAGGTCCGCTGCGCGGAGGGCGGGTCTCCCTCCAACGGCCGGTCGGAGATCTCCAGCACGAGGTCCAGGCGTTCCCCGGACGGGACGGTCACCTCCGTCTCGAGGCCGCCGTCCACCTCGTCTGCCCCCGGCAGGCCGGTCCAGCGGACGTACAGGTCGCCGACCCGGCCGGTCCAGCCGTGGTCACTGCGGCGCAGCTGACGGAGCCGGTAGCGGCCGAAACCGGCACGGGGGTCGAGCCGGACGGTGACGGGTGCCACGCGGTCCACGGCCTCGATGCGGCGCAGCACGACCGCGGTGTGCGGGTCGCCGGGCAGGGCCAGCGCCTCGCGGCACTCGATGGCCCCCTCGGAGGTGGTCCACCGGGAGCGCCAGATCAGCGACCCCTCCTCGTAGTAGCCACCCCAGGCGTACCAGCTGTCGATGGGCGTGACGAGGTACCGACCTTCTCCGCCCAGCAGAGCGGAGAACACGCCGTCGGAGTCCCAGCGCGGGGCGCACATCCAGACGATGTCGCCGTGCGGGCCCACGAGGGCCCCGCGCTCCCCGTCGGCGAGGAACGCGTACTCCCGGAGCACCTCCGGGCGGACGGGTATGGCACTCACAGACGCTCCCTACCATTCATTGCGGTCACGCAAACATTGGTGACGGCCTCCACCCCACGGGCCCTCCTTCCCCGATGCCGTGGCCCGGACGGGCCGGGTGGTCCGGTGCGCCGGACCCTTGTCGCTGTACCCCGCGCCCCGACGGACATGCAGCAGGGCCCGAAGACTGGCTAGGGTTCGAGACCCGCATGGTGTGCCGGGGCCAGGGGTACTCCTGCGGTGGCCCAGACAGGCCCCAGACAGGGGGACGGACGGATGACGGACAGCCAGGTCCTGCAGGACGCCGGCGCCGTGCACGGGCACGTGCGCAGGGTCTGCTTCAAGACGGGGCCACCCGGCCTTGTGGGTGCCGAGCTCGAGTGGCTGGTGGCCCGCGCGGACGACCCGTCGGCCGTCGTCCCGCTGGACCTGGTCCCCGACCTGCTCGACGGCGCCGGGCCGTTGCCCGGCGCCAGCCGGCTCACCATGGAGCCGGGCGGACAGGTCGAGCTCAGCTCGCCACCGGCGCCGGACGCCGCCGGTTGCTGCAGCGCTCTCGCGTCCGACATGGCGCACCTGGAGCGGACGCTCCGCGGTGCGGGCCTCCTCCTCGTCGCCACCGGTCTCGACCCGGATCGTCCTCCGGTCCGCCAGCTGCACGAGCCGCGCTACGACGCGATGGCCGACTACTTCGCCACCCGGCCCCATGACCTCGGGCCGCTGATGATGACCTCCACCGCCGCCGTGCAGGTCAACCTCGACGCCGGAGCCGACCCGGACGACGTCGCCCGGCGCTGGCAGCTGCTGCACGTGGCGGGGCCCACCTTGAGCGCGGCCTTCGCCAACTCTCCCCGGCACCGGGGACGGCCGACCGGCTGGAAGTCCACCCGGCAGGCGATCTGGCTGAGACTGGATCCCGCACGCACGGGCCCGCCCCGTGCCGGGGACCCCGCGGACTCGTGGGCCGACTACGCCCTCGCCGCGCCGGTGATGATGCTCCGCACCGACACCGGCCCCTGGCTGGCGGCTCCCGGCTTCACCTTCGGCGACTGGGTGTCCGGCCGGGTGGCCGGCCTGCGGCGTCCGACCGAGGCCGACCTGGACTACCACCTGACCACGCTCTTCCCGCCGGTGCGTCCACGCGGCTGGTTCGAGGTCCGCTACATCGACGCGCAGCCGGTGCGGTGGTGGCCGGTGCCGGTGGCGGTGCTGGCTGCCCTGCTCGACGAGCCGTCGGTGTCCGCCGCCGCGGCCGAGGCGTGCGCGCCGGTCGCCGACTGCTGGCTCGAGGCCGCGCGCTGCGGGCTCGACCACCCCGGCATCGCGCGGGCCGCCCGGCGTCTGTTCGAGGCGGTGGTCGACGCCGTGGAGGATCCCGCCCTGCGCGGGGCGGTCGGGGGCTACCTGGAGGAGTACGTCGCCCGCGGCCGGTGCCCTGCCGACGACTACCCCGCCCACGACGCACCGGAGGACGCCGGACGTCCGACCCGTGCGCGGCGCGAGAAGGAGCTGCGATGACCTTGCTGGACCCGTTCACCACGTCCCCTGACCAGCTCGACGAGGATGGTTTCAAGGAGCGTGTCGCCGCCGAGCTGGAGCGGGTGCGTCAGCGCTCGTTCGGCCTGACCACGGCGGTCCTCGACGAGGAGGACCTGACCGCTCAGCACTCCGCGCTGATGTCGCCGCTGGTCTGGGACCTCGCGCACGTCGGCAACTACGAGGAGCTCTGGCTGCTGCGCGCCACGACTGGCGTCGAGCCGATGCGCCCCGACATCGACCCGCTGTACGACGCCTTCGAGCACCCGCGCTCGGAGCGTCCCAGCCTGCCGCTGATGAGCCCGGAGGAGTCCACCGACTACATCGGCCTGGTGCGGCGCAAGGTCCTGGACTCCCTCGCGGACGTGCGCCTCGACCCGTCGCAGCCGCTGCTCCGAGACGGCTTCGTCTACGGCCTGGTGCTGCAGCACGAGCACCAGCACGACGAGACGATGCTCGGAACCCACCAGCTGCGCCGGGGTCCAGCCGTCCTGCCGGACCGCGACGACCCCGTCGCCCCCCTGACCGAGCAGGGCGCGCTGCCGACCGAGGTCCTGGTGCCGGCGGGGAAGTTCACGATGGGCACGTCGACGGATCCGTGGGTCTACGACAACGAGCGGCCTGCCCACGCGGTGACCCTGCCGGCGTACTGGATCGACACCACACCCGTGTCGGTCGGCGCCTACCGCGCGTTCGTCGAGGCCGGCGGGTACGACGACCGCCGCTGGTGGACCGACGGCGGCTGGGAGTGGCGGTGCCGCTCGGGCCGACGCGCCCCGGCGTTCTGGATCCGTGAGGGGCAGGTGTGGCTGCGGCGGAGGTTCGGGACCGTCGAGGCGCTGCCGGACGACGAGCCGGTGCAGCACGTCTGCTGGTTCGAGGCCGACGCCTACGCCCGCTGGGCGGGGAGGCGGCTGCCCACCGAGGCGGAGTGGGAGAAGGCCGCCTCGTGGGACCCTGCCACCGGGCGCAGCAGACGCTTCCCCTGGGGCGACGAGCCGCCGGGGCCACAGCACGCCAACCTGGGCCAGCGCCGGTTCCGGCCCGCGCCCGTCGGCTCCTTCCCCGAGGGTGCGTCCGCGGTCGGGGCTCTCCAGATGCTCGGTGACGTCTGGGAGTGGACGGGCAGCGACTTCACCGGTCACCCCGGCTTCTGCATGTTCCCCTACGCCGAGTACTCCGAGGTCTTCTTCGGGTCCGACCACAAGGTGCTCCGGGGAGGTTCCTGGGCGACCGACCCGCTCGTCGCCCGGAACACGTTCCGCAACTGGGACTACCCGGTCCGTCGCCAGATCTTCGCCGGCTTCCGCACGGCTCGGGACGCCTGATGTGCCGGCACCTGGTGTGGACGGGGCAGCCGGTCACCCTCGCGTCGCTGGTGACGGAGCCGCCGTACTCGCTGGTGCGGCAGTCCTATGCGCCGCGGCACCAGGCGCACGGAGTGGTCAACGCCGACGGGTTCGGGGTCGGCTGGTACGTCGACTCCCGCCCCGAGCCGGTGCGCTACCGCCGTGCGCAGCCGATCTGGGGCGACCAGTCGTTGGCCTCCATGGCGCCGACCATCTCCTCCGGCTGCGTGCTGGCTGCGGTGCGGGACGCCACACCGGGCTTCGCCGCCAACGACGAGTCGTGCGCGTCGCCCTTCGTGCACGACCGCTGGCTGTTCAGCCACACCGGCGCCCTGGCGGACTGGCCGCGGGCGCGGAAGGCCCTTCTCGACCGGGTGCTCGAGATCCCCGAGGCGTCGGCGCCGGTGGACTCCGCGCTGCTGTTCGGCATCGCCGCCGCGTCGTGGGCCGCGAGGGCGTCCCTCGGGGACGGTCTGGCCGAGGCGGTCGCCGCCGGACGTTCCGTCGGGGGCGGACGGCTGTCGTTCGTCGCCGCCGACGGTGCCCGGGTCGCGGCGACGTCGTACGGCGACCCGTTGTTCTGCCACGAGTCCGACCGCGGGGTGCTGCTGGCGTCCGAGCCGCTCGACGACGGGAACGGGTGGCGACAGCTGCCCGAGTCGTCCCTGGCGGAGGTCGACCCCACGGGGCTGCACGTCCGCCCACTGCCCTGACCGATCCCTCGACCCGGAACGGAGACCCGATGACCCAGAGCGCTGCCGCACCGCGCATCGACGCCCACCTCACACCGGACGACCTGGTCGCCGCCATGCGGGTCGACGTGCGGGAAGGGCTCGCCGCGACACCGAAGCGCATCCCGCCCAAGTACTTCTACGACGCACGGGGCAGCGAGCTGTTCGAGGAGATCACCCGGCTCCCGGAGTACTACCCGACCCGCACCGAGCGGGCGATCCTCGAGGCGCGGGTCGGCGACATCGCCGAGGCGTCCGGCGCCGACACGCTGGTCGAGCTGGGTTCGGGGTCGTCGGAGAAGACCCGCCTGCTCCTCGACGCCCTGGCCGCCACCGGTCGGCTGCGGAGCTACGTGCCGGTCGACGTCAGTGTCGCCGCGCTCGAAGGTGCGATGGCCGAGCTCGCCGTCGCCTATCCCGACCTGGAGCTCCGTGGGGTGGTGGCCGACTTCGAGCGCCACCTGCGGGACCTGCCGGCGACCGGCCGGCGGATGGTCGTCTTCCTCGGCAGCACGATCGGCAACCTGGAGCCGCCGGTCCGCCGCCGGTTCCTCGCCGACCTGCGCAGCAACCTGGGGCCCGACGACTCACTGCTGCTGGGCACCGACCTGGTCAAGGACATCGGCCGTCTGGTCGCGGCGTACGACGACGCCGCCGGTGTCACCGCGGACTTCAACCGCAACGTCCTCCACGTGCTGAACCGGGACCTGCGCGCGGACTTCGACCCGGCGGTGTTCGACCACGTGGCCCGCTGGAACGCCGAGGACGAGCAGATGGAGATGTGGCTGCGGGCCGGCACGGCCCAGCACGTCACGGTCGCCGGGCTCGACCTGCCGGTGAGGTTCGCGGCACGGGAGGAGATGCGCACCGAGACCTCCGCGAAGTTCCGGCCCGCCGGCCTCCGCGCGGAGCTTCGTGCCGCGGGGCTCGAGGTGGTCGACTCCTGGACCGATCCGGGCGGGGACTACGCGCTGACGCTGGCCCGGCCGACGATCGGCTGACCGACGGCCGGGGCGCCGGGGGTGTTGGTCAGCTCCGCGCCTTGCGTGTCTTGCTGTTGTTCTTCTTCTGGATCGCCTTGACCAGCTCGTCCTTGGTCATCTTCGAGCGGCCGCTGATGTCCAGCTTCTTGGCGACGTCCATCAGGTGTGACTTGGTGGCGTTCGCGTCGACCCCTCCGGCGGTCTCGCCGCCCTTGCGGGCCGACTTGCCGGACTTCGAGGCCTGCTTGTCAGAGGGGCCCTTCTTGCCCTTGTTCTTGCCCTCCCAGTGGTCGCCGACCTTCTCGAAGCTGTGCTTGAGCGCCGAGAACGCGGTGCGGTGGGCGCGCTCGCCCTCGCCGTACTCGTCGACCGCCGAGTCGTGGGCTTTCGCCCACGTCCGCTGCGCCTTCTTCGGCGAGCGCTGGAGCGTCGACGGCATCTCCTTCTTGGCAGGCATCGTTACCTCCTGTGGGGTACTTGCGTTCTCTCCCACGGGTACCCACCGCTCAGCGGAGGTATGCGACGCCGCGGGTCGGGACGGGCACACTGGGAGTGGCCCACCGGCAGCCTCCCCGGCAGAGGCTGCGCTGAGAGGAGCAGAGCGATGCGTCGAGCGGTGTACACCGAGACCGGTCCTTCGTCGGTGCTCAGGATGGTCGAGGGTGAGGCGCCGACGCCCGGTCACGGCGAGGTCCGCGTGCGCATGGTGCGCGCGGGCGTGAACCCGACCGACTGGAAGTTCCGGGCCGGGGTCACCAGCCCCGTCTTCGACGAGGTCTCTCCGGGGCAGGACGGCGCCGGGGTGGTCGACGCGGTCGGCCCGGAGGTCGAGGGCCACGCCGTGGGCGACCGGGTGTGGGTCTACCTCGCGCAGCACGGCAGGCCGTACGGCACCGCCGGGGAGCTGGTGGTCGTCCCGTCCGAGCGGGTCGTGACGCTGCCGCCCGCGGCGTCCTTCGACGTGGGTGCCAGCCTTGGTGTGCCGGCCCTCACCGCGCACCGCGCCCTGACCTGTCTCGCGGACGGTCCGGGCGAGCTCGCACCCGGTGCGCTCGACGGCCGGACGGTGCTCGTCGCCGGAGGGGCAGGGGCGGTGGGCAACGCCGGCATCCAGCTGGCGCGGTGGGCAGGTGCCACCGTGGTCACCACGGTCAGCAGCGACGGCAAGGCAGCGCTGGCCACCGCGGCCGGGGCGCACCACACGATCGACTACCGGCAGCAGGACGTCGAGCACGCGGCGCGCGACCTGTGTCCCGAGGGCGTCGACCTGGTGGTGGAGGTGGCTCCTGCGACGAACAACCCCATCGACCTGGCGGTGCTGAAGAGCTTCGGCACGGTCGCGATCTACGCGAACAACGGCGGTGACGCGTTGACGATCCCGGTCCGGCAGACGTTCTCCAAGAACCTCCGCTACCAGTTCATCCTCCTGTACGGCGTGCAGCCGAGCATGCTGGCGGCCGGTGCGCGTGCCGTGAACCGGGCCATCGGCGACGGCGCCTTCGGCGTGGGGGAGGACCACGGCGTCCCCCTGCACCACTACGCCCTCGAGGACATCGGCTCCGCCCACGACGCGGTGGAGCAGGGTGCCGTGGGCAAGGTCCTCCTGGACGTCGCCGACGAGACGAGCTCCTGACCCGGCTCAGTCGTCGCCGCGGAAGCCGAGGCCGGCCAGGGCGTTGCCCGCGATCCAGCCCATGCCGAATGCCCACCGAGCTACCTCCGGTGTTCACCAAGTTCCCGAGCAGCATCACGGGCCCGCGCGGCGTCGTCGACCTGCCGCCCGGCGGCCACACCGACTGGGAGGTCGAGGTCGTCGCGGTGATCGGCAGGGCCGCGCACCGGATCGAGCCCGAGGAGGCCTGGGACCACGTCGCCGGCCTCACCGTCGGCCAGGACCTGTCCGAGCGGTTCTCGCAGTTCGCACGGCAGGCCCCGCAGTTCGGGCTGGCCAAGTCGTTCCCGGCTTCAGCCCGATGGGCCCCGGCTGGTGACGACCGACGAGATCGCCGACCGCGACGACCTCGCGCTCGGCTGCTCGATCGACGGCGAAGTCGTGCAGGACGGGCGCACCAGCAAGCTGCTGTTCAGCATCCCGCGCTCGCTCGCGGCGCTGTCGCAGGTGATCACTCTGCTCCCCGGTGACGTGATCTTCACCGGCACGCCGGACGGGGTCGGCATCGGCAGCGCGCCGCAGCGGTTCCTGCAACCGGGGGAGACGCTGCGGACGCGGGTCGACGGCATCGGCGAGATGGTGCACACCTTCCGGTGAGGACCATCGGTCGGTTCTCCAGCAGGAACGCGACGCGCAGCGTCCCATGGGGTGACAGCACTCGAACGATCTCGGGAACCCCATGCCAACGGCGGCCGGCGCGGCCGCCGTGCCCGGTGACACCCGTGGCTCCGGAGCAGGAAGGCGTGCACCCTGTCGGGCCTTCCCGAACGGGCACCGCGTGGGTACCGTGCCGCCCGTGAGACGCCCGCCCCACGAGAACGTGGCGACCGTTCTGGTCGACCCGGAGGTGCTGCGCGACCTCGAGCTCGAGCTGATGGCCCTGGACCTGTGGGTGTGGCCGGTCGCGGCCGCGCCGGTCTTCACCGACGGGCCACGAATGGCCTTCCAGATCCGCCGACGGCTGCTGATGGCAAGACGGGGAGAGTGGGACCTGGCGGCGGACTGGACACCGGTCTGGATCAGTTTCGGAGACAGCTGGCGCGAGGGTGACGAACCGCTGCCCTGGACAGCGCACGCAACGCTTTGGGACGCGTTGGCGCACTGGAGCGAGCACGTGCGCTTTCGCCTCGGCCTCGGCGGCGTGGCGCGCCTGTCAGTGCCTCGCGGCCTCAGCGAGTGAGCCTCATGCCAGCGTCATGATCTTCACCGGCCCCTTGCCCGAGGGCAGCCACCGGGGAGGCACCTACACAGCGGCGAGCTCCTCCGCGGGGCGTCCCACGGCCTCAGCCCAGACTCGGTCCGATCTCGTGATCCGCCAACGCGTTTGCGGCTGCTGGCGCATGATCTGGCGCATGATCTGGCGCATGATGAGGTGCCGCCGCATTCCCCTCCGAGGGCCGCGGGGAAGCCGCACCACTATCGTGGGTCAGTGATCTGCGTGGTGGGGGCGGGAAGCATCGGCTGCTACGTCGGCGGGCGCCTCGCTGCGGCCGGCGCCGAGGTGGTGTTCGTCGGACGCCGGCGACTGGCCGACGAGATCGGCGAGCACGGCCTGCACCTGACGGACTACCGCGGCACCGACATACGCCTCGCGTCTGCGACCTTCACGACGGACCTCACCGCCGCGGCCGGAGCCGACCTCGTACTGGTCACGGTGAAGTCCGGCGCCACCCAGGAGATCGCGGACAGGCTGGCCGGTCTGCTGCGCCCGGACGCAGTCGTGGTCAGCTTCCAGAACGGCGTGCACAACGCTGAGATCCTGGACTCCGCGCTCGGGGGTGGTCGCACGCTGGCCGGGATGGTGCCATTCAACGTCGCCCACCTCGGCGGGGCCGCCTTCCACCAGGGCTCCGAAGGTGACCTGGAGGTTGCCGGCGATCCGCGGTTGGCGCCGTATGAGGCGGCGTTCGCTTCAGCGGGGCTACCGTTGACGCAGCACGACGACATGGCAGCCGTGCTGTGGGCGAAACTGCTGCTCAACTTGAACAACGCGATCAACGCTCTGTCCGGGCTGCCGTTGAAGGAAGAACTGAGCGTGCGGGACTACCGTGCCTGCCTCGCGCTCTGCCAACGTGAGGCGCTGGGTGTGCTGGCCGCCGCCGGGGTGAAGCCCGCCAAGCTCACCCCGCTGCCGCCGTCGTTGATCCCGCGTTTGCTGATGGTCCCGGACGGCTTGTTCCGTCGTCTGGCGTCCAGCATGTTGGAGGTCGATCCGGTGGCCCGATCCTCGATGGCGGACGACCTCGCGCTCGGGCGTCCTACCGAGATCGACTGGATCAACGGCGAGGTGATCCGGGTCGCCGGCACCGTGGGGCGTACGGCCCCGGTGAACACCCGGGTCACCGAGCTGGTCCGACAGGCCGAGAACGGCGGTTGTCGGGACTGGAGCGGTGCCGAGCTGCGTGCGGAGCTCATCGCGGCCCGGTGAAGTGAGAGCGACCTGGGTCGGACGTCGTGCAGTATCGAGACCGGATCTCGGTAGCGAAGGGGCCGGGGCGTGAGCCGGGTGGCACTCGGGCTGGCGGTGCGGCGCACCTCAACGCTGCCACCAGCGCCTCGTTGCCAGGACCGCGAGTCCCGCGTAACCCCATGTGACAGCGACGAAGGACCCCGCAGCGGCGGCTTGGTAGACGGGGCTGTCCTTCCAATCCGGCCTGAAGGCGAGCACGCCGAAGGCGTTGGCATTGGTCCAGGCTCCTGCTGTGAGCGGCCAGGCGACTCGTCGTGGCAGATCGGGCACCGCGGAGCCGACCAGGACACTCAGACCGCCGAGCGCGATCAGGTCCAGGTGCCACTGGCGAAGCCTGGGGACCGACTGGATCCCGATCGCGCCGATGCGATCTGGATTGTTCACCGCAAGTGCGTACGGCCATCCGGTGAGTGCCCCGGCCGCCAACTCCAAGATGCCGGACAGGACGAGCGTCTGGTTGGTCTGGGCGTTCGGGGTCGTGTTCATGGCAATTCCTTCGGCGCGGTCGTCGTTGGGAGCCTGGGCAGCGCTGCGGCGAACGACCACAACAGCTCGGCGTTGAATGCTTGTGGCCGCTCGAGCATGAGCATATGGCCGCGGTCTTCGAGGATGACGGCGCGAGTGTCGGCCTGCTCCCCCTGGCGACCACGGCGGACCGATGACACGCTCATTCCAACCGAAGGCAAGGAGACGGTGATGGGGATTGACCTGTCGGGGCGCGTTGCCCTGGTTGCCGGGGCGACCCGCGGTGCAGGGCGTGCCCTGGCCGTGGAGCTGGCGCGCGCGGGCGCGTTCGTCTACGCCACGGGACGGTCCAGCCGAGTGGCGGGGCCGTCGGACATGGACCGCCCCGAAACGATCGAGGAGACCGGCGACCTGATGACGGCCGCCGGCGGTCAAGGCTCCGCGCTTCGCGTGGACCACCTCGACGCCGAGGCTGTGCGCGAGCTGCTCGACCGGATCCGGGCCGAGCGGGGCCGACTCGACGTCCTGGTGAACGACATCTTCGGCGGGGACCGATACGCCGAGTGGGGGACACCCCTGTGGAGGCACGACCTCGACGGGGGGCTGCGGATGTTGCGCATGGGGGTCGAGACGCACATCATCACCGCGGCGGTGGCGCTGCCTCTCATCCTCGAGACCGGAGAGGGGCTGCTTGTCGAGATGACTGACGGAACCAGTGAGGCCAACGCCGGTGACCGTCCCGGCGTGGGGTTCTACTACGACTTCGTCAAGGCCGGTGTCGACCGGCTGGTGCGCAACTTCGCCCGCGATCTACGGGAGACTCGTGTTGCTGCGGTCGGTGTGACGCCTGGCTGGCTGCGGTCGGAGCGCATGTTGGAGGGCTTCGGCGTCTCCGAAGCCACCTGGCGCGACTTCTGCGACAAAGAACCCAGCTTCGGGATCTCCGAGTCTCCTACCTACGTGGCCCGCGGCGTGAGCGCGCTGGCCGCCGACGCCGAGCGCGGACGCTTCGCCGGTCAGGTCGTCACCGCCCGACAACTCGCGGACGCCTACGACGTCACCGACATCGACGGCTCTCGGCCGGATTGCTGGGGACTCATCGCCGATCACGGCTGGTCCGAAGATGACCCGGAGGTCGTCGAGAGGTATCGCTAGTGGTCATCTCCTGAAGTTCTTCGGGGGTCAGGCTGCGGGTCGGAGGCTGCCGTCGTTGTTGAGGCGGTCGAGGTAGCGTTTGAGGTCGTCGCGGGTGTACTTCCAGCCGAAGGGTTCGGCGTTTTGGTTGTAGCGGTTCTCGAAGGCGAGGAGGCGGTGCGCCAGGTCATCGAGGTCGGTGAAGTCGCCGGTCTGGATGGCTTTACGTTGCAGGATCGAGAAGTAGATCTCGACCTGGTTGAGCCATGAGGCGTGGATGGGCAGGTGGATCAGGACCGCGTTGGGCCAGGCCTGGCGCATCCGGTCGATCGAGGCCTGGCCTGCGTGGGAGGAACCGTTGTCCACGATCCAGAACACTCGTTTCGCTGAGGCGTAGGGCTCTTGGGTCATGACGTCGTGGACCAGCGCGGTGAAGGGCTCGATGCCGGTCTTGGGGGCGGTGCGCCCGATGACGCGGGGATGGTGGACGTCGTAGGCGGCGAAGTAGGCCAGGGTGCCGCCGCGGCGGTACTCGAACTCGACTCGTCGTGGCTGCCCCGGCGCGGCAGGGGATTCGGGGTGACGGCGTCGCAGGGCTTGCAGTTGTGACTTCTCATCGGCGCTGATCACGTATTCGTCCTCGTCGAGGTCGACGCCTTGCCAGCGACGCTGGTACAGGTCCAGGACTCGCCCGGCCTTGGCCGCGAAATCGGGATCGCGGGGAAAGATCCACGACCGGTGCTGCCACGGCTTGATCGCGTCCGCGGCCAGCCAGCGCCTGATCGTGGAAACCGAGACCGGCCGGACCACCCCCGTGGCGGTGGCGTGCGCGGCGAGCTCGGCCACCGACCACCTGGTCAGCGGGAGGCCGTGGTCGGCTGGCCTGGAGCAGGCCAATGCCTTGAGTTCAGCGACCTCGACCGGGGTGAACAAGGGCGGACGCCCCGAGCGTGGCCGGTCCTTGAGTCCGTCCAGACGCTGGCCGCAGAACCGGCGACGCCAGCGACGCACCGTGTCCTCACACACCCGCAGTTCTCGCCCGATCTGAGCGTTCGCGACGCCGTCGGCGGCAGCGAGCACGATCCGGGCGCGCAGGACGTCGCGATGCGCGGCGCTCGCGGCGTTGGCGCGCCGGGTCAAAAGGTCCCGTTCATCGGCGGTGAGGATCACGGCGTCCAGAGAAGTTGGGGGCATGACAATTTCTCGCGCACCCTTCGTCCCAGGCGCCAGCCGCCGCGCCGAGGACGTGAGCGCTCGAGCGGTGCGAAGATGACGACGATGGCCAAGATCCCCGAATCGACCCAGACCTCGCTGCGACAACGCCTCTTGGCTCGCGCCGAAGAACGCTGGCCCCAGATCAAGCACCTCCATACCCGCTACCGCGCAGGGTTCGCCTACGTCGACGTCACCCTGGACGACGGTGACCAGCTCAAGCTCCTGCGCCTGAGCTACGCCGGATCGGCCACTCGCTGGGGCTTCGCGCTCTACCGCGCCAGCACGGACGACTATCAACAAGCAGTCCTGCCCGACGGCTGGCCCTCAGGCACCCCCGAAGACGCCCTCGACACCGCATGCGGCCTCTACCTCGGCGACCCCACAGCCTGGCTCACCGCCGACCCCCGACGAACTTCCGGAGATGACCACTAGTCCGCGTGTCCGGACGTTGCCGCGATCTCAGCGGCCGCCGACGCACGTCGGACGGCCGCCAGCCGAGCGGCGCCCCAGGCTCCCACGATGCGGAACTCGTTGCCGTCCGGGTCCGCCAGCTCGACGCCCTCGTCGGAGTCGGCAAGGCGGGTCGCGCCCCGTGACGTCTGCCTCTCGAGAACCTCGTGCCAGAAGAGCCCGACCGCTCGAGAGCCGCCGAGGCTGAGCGCCTTCTCGACCGTGGCCCGCTGCTCCTCCGGATCGGAGCTGGTGAGGTGCAGATGAAGCCGGTTGAGTCCGACCTTCTGACAGGACGGCGTCACGAAGCGCAGCCTCACCTGCCCCTCCCTCCCCGGGAGCAGCACACCGTCGGCCTCGTCGACGGCCTCCCGTCCGAGCAGCTCAGCCCAGAACCGGGCCCCTGCTGTCGGCTCCCGAGCGTCGAAGGCGACGGCTGCGAGACGTATGGGCATCTCTGGACGCTACAAGCGACCAGGCGCGGGGACACGTGGATCCTTGTGGTCGATTCCGTGCTCCCGGATCCGGCATGGACCGTCGGATTGCCCGTAGTCTGGCGACGAGGGCATCAGCCTCAGGGAGAACCTGTGCGTCTACAACGTTGCGTCACCGTCCTGGCCGTCACGGCCGCCGCGCTCACGATGGCCTCGCCGGCGCAGGCGGCTTGGCAGTCTGCCCAGCAGGTCAACCCGGACGACCCTGCAGTCACCGATGTCGGCGCGGCGTACGTCGGGACGGCTGATGACGGCACCGCGGTCGCTGCGTGGCTGGAGTGGCGCGGCGACGACGCCCGCCTTGTGGCCGCCCGCCGGCCGGCCGGCGGGGCCTGGGGTCCGTCGCAGGTGGTCGACGACCTCACCGAGAAGACCGGCGTCACCGGCGGACGAACAGGTCTCAGCACCATGGTCGTGCTCCCGGACGGCAGCGCGCTGATCTCCTACCAGGAGTACGACGAGGACGCGGATGCCGACTTCGTCGGCAGGGTCGTCGCGCTGCACCCGGACGGATCCGTGGCGGAGGAGCTCAGTGGTCCGGAGCGGCAGTGGGGGCTGGTGGCCGACGCCGAGGGGGACTGGCTGGCCACAGCCCGCGAGTACGACCACTGCGCGTGCGAGAACTACACGTGGTACGCCGACGACGGTGCGCCGCCCGAGTTCCTGGGCACGTACCCAGGGTTCGGCCTGCGCTTCACGCTCAGTCGTGACGACTTGGTGTACTACGCGATGGACGACCCTGACGGTCTCTACCAGCCGGCGCACACGTTGCGGGTCCAACGCATCAACGGGGCAACCGGCCACGCGAAGACTGTTGTGCTCCTGAAGCCCCACGGTCGGGTCAGGGGCTTCGACATCGACGCCAACCTCAGCGACGACGTCGACCTGGTGTGGAGCGTGCGCCGTCCGGAGAAGCGCCACCCCGACCTGGTGCGTGCGATGCGCCACCGCAGCGAGGAGGGCTGGAGCAGGCCGCACACCGTGTGGAACTACGGCACCGCGAACAACCGGCCGGTCGGGGCGCCGCAGGTCGAGACCAGCGGAGACGGCAAGGCGCTCGCGGTCTGGAGCTCCCCTCCGGACGATGCCGGCCGCGTGGACCTCGACAGTGCGGTCGTACGCCGAGGCCGCCCGTCTAGCTCCCTGCATCGACTGGCAAGCGACGTGGACCCCGACACACGGTCGTTGGCCTTCGGGATCGGGGTCAACGACTCCGGGAACGGGGCTGTCGTCTTCCGCCACCTGGCGCCCTGTCCGAGCGAGCAGGCCGCCGTGTGCCACACGGTGTCAGCCGTGCTCGGGCGCCGCATCGGTCGTCTGGGCGGCCCGGAGGCTCTCTTCGCCACTCCGACAACGTCGTACGAGAGCGTCTCGACGGCGCTCTCGATCGACGGGGTCGCCGTCGTGCTCACGGTCGAGGGTGGTGCGACGACCATCGAGACTCGCACGAGTCCCTGAGCTGTGCCGGCGTCAGCAACGTCGTCACGACCGGCCGCGCCAAGTTCGGTTACTACGAAGGCAAGCTTCGGCAAGAAGAGCTTGCTCTGCACGACGCCGTCCCAGCGACTGTCCTGCGAGCGACCCAGTTCCACGAGTTCCCGGGGCAAGTCCTGGAGCGGGTACGGCCTCCAGCCGAGTTCGCGGGGCCGGAGGAGCACCAGTTGGTCGACCTGGCTCGCCGCATCTCGAGGGCGAGAGGGCGCCGCCGCGCGGTCATCGGCGTACGGATGCCGGGGGAGGGAGGGCGCGCCATGGTGTCAGGTGGCTTGTCAGCAGGTGGGACAGCATGGGCCACAGGACTTCGTGCTCGGGGTCCTCGGTGACGTGGTGGTAGCCGGCGAGCTCGAGCATCACGTAGCAGTGCAGCGCGCTCCAGAACTGCGCGGCGACCGCCGCGGGTCGCCGGCGCGCAGGGGGCCTCCGGCCATCGCCCGTTCGACGGCCTCACGCAGCTGGGCGAAGGCCTCGGCAGCGACCGGCCCGGGCTCGGGCCGGTAGCCACCGAGGGAGGCGGACCCGAACATCACGGCGTACAGGTAGCGGTTGTCCAGCGCGTTCGCACGGTAGGCCACGGCCATCAGGCGCAGGTCCTCGACCGGGTCGTCACTCGGGGGCACCTCGCCCACCCGCGCGATCAGCCGCCGGAACCCCTCGGCCGCCACCTCGCTGACCAACGGACCCATCCCTCCGAAGTGCGTGTAGACGGCCATGGTGGAGGTGGCGGTCTCGCGGGCAAGCCGCCGGGCGCCTCCCAGTACGAGCTCACCCACGAGCTGGACACCGTCGGCCCGTGCACGTTCGACGGCACCCTTGCCGGCGGGTACACCGCGCACCCCCACGAGGATCCCGACACCGGCGAGCTGCATGCGGTGTCCTACGCCTGGACGCGGGGCAACCGCCTCGACTACTCGGTCCTGGGCGTCGACGGCCGCATCCGGCGTTCCGTAGAGGTGGAGGTCACCGGAAGCCCGATGATCCACGGCTTCGCGCTGACCGAGCACTACGCCGTGATCCTCGACCTGCCGGTCACCTTCGACATCTCGATGGTGACCGCGGAGATCCCCCGGCCGTTGCGCCGCCCGGTTGCGGGTCTGATGTCGCGGATCGTCGGCCGCAACCCCGTTCCTGAGCCGCTGGTCGCCCGGATGGCGCGCGGCCGGTTCGCCAAGGGCGGGGAGCTGCCCTACTCCTGGAACCCGGACTACCCGGCCCGTCGTCGACGGGATCGCCGGCAAGGTGCGCGAAGAGCGGAACGACGAGCGTTCGCAGGAGTTCCCGCGCATCGACGAGCGGCTGACGGGGCGGCGCCACCGGTACGGCTACGCGGTCGGGCTGGCCGGTCCGGCGCCGGGGGACTCCGTGCTCAAGCACGACGTCGTGGCCGGCAGCGCGCAGAGCCGGTCGTTCGGGACCGGGCGCGAGGCGAGCGAGTTCTGCTTCGTCCCCACCCCTGGCGGGACCGCCGAGGACGACGGCGTGCTGATGGGGTACGTCTTCGACCGGGCGCACGGCCTCAGCGACCTACGGATCCTGGACGCCCAGACGCTGGATGACGTCGCCACCGTGCACCTGCCCGGGCGGGTGCCGGCCGGTTTCCACGGCAACTGGGCGCCGAGCAGCTGACGTGGCGCCCACCCGCCTCAGCGCCTCCGGTGGCGCAGGGTGGGCTTGTGGGCGCACTTCACCGCGGCTCTGGCATTGACCATGCCCAGGCCCGAGTCGATGTCGAAGCCGGGCTCCAACATGTCGACCGCTGTTCTCCGCAGGCACTTCTTCACCCGGGCGGGGGTCACCTTCGGGTTCGCGTCGAGCATCAGTGCCACGACGCCGGACACGTGCGGCGCCGCCATCGACGTACCCGAGATGCAGAAGTAGCCGGGCTGCTGGATCTCGGGGCACTCGGTCAGGGGCACCAGGACCGACGGGGACATGGCTGCCATGATCGTGTCCCCGGGGGCGACGACGTCGACCTGCGGGCCCTTGCCGTTGGCCTTGCCGCGGCTGGAGAAGTCGGTGATCTGCTGGCCCTTGTCGCAGCGGGAGGAGTCGACCGACTTGCAGGCAGCGCCCACCAGGATGGCGCCGTTCCTGCGGTCGTGGTAGCCGCCGATCGTTCCGGGCTCCGGGCCGTCGTTGCCGGCCGAGAAGACGACGTTGATCCTGTGGTTCACGACGGTCCTGACCATGTGCGACATGGCGTCGAAGTCGGTCGGCTCGCCGCAGTCGAGCCCGGAGCAGTTCGGCTCCGTGGGAAGCAGGCCCCAGGAGTTCTGGGTGATGTCGATGCCGTACTCCTTGCGGTGCCGGATGGTCCAGTCGAACGCGGCCAGCGCGGCTTCCTCCCAGTCGATGTCATCGACGATGCCGAACCCTGGGGTCGCGATCCGCATCGAGATGAAGGAGACGCCCGGAGCCACGCCGGCGAGGTCGGGACCGCCCTCGGAGGCCGAGAGGCTGCCGTCGCCGCCGACGGTGCTGGCGACGTGGGTGCCGTGGCCGATCTCGTCCTGCAGCGCCAGCGGGCCGGTCGACTCGGCGTAGGCGTCCCACTGGGCGGCGGAGAACCCTGCCTGCTGGCTGGCCTCGGAGTAGGAGAAGTTGAGGCCCTTGACCACGCGGTCACCGAAGTCGGGGTGTCGGGCGAAGATCCCGGAGTCCAGGACGGCCACGGTCACGCCCCTGCCCGTCACCGCCGGAAGCTTCGCCTTCACCCGCTTGCCGTGAATGCGGGTCCTGTACGTCGAGGGGCGGTCGAGACCCACCGCGTTGATCTGCTTCTTCGAGGCGTACAGGTGGGACACCAGCTGGCGCTGCGGCTCCACCGCGGCAACGCCGCGCAGGGTGCTGAGCTGGTCCACGACCGGGAGCGGGGCCGTCACTGCCACGGCGCCGATCGTCGGCAATGCGATCGCCCGCGCGACGCCGCGGTCCCGAAGCGCCCGGAGCGTGCCTGTCGGCATGGTGCCGTCCTCGAAGGCCACGATGACCTTGCCGAGGCCTGCCTCGTCCGTCGGCACCGACATCGTGGCTGCGCCGGACGGCTCAGGGCTGGCTCCTGCCTGTCCGGCCACCGCCAGCGGGGCGGCGCCTGTGGCGAGGACGGCAACCAGCGTCGCCAGTCGTCGAGAGAGTGTGGGCATCGTCGTGAACCTCCGGCCGAGTCGTCATGTGGCCAACGAAGCGCACGCCCGCTCGTTATGGAGGGCCCGGCCTGCCCTGCCGGCGCCCCCGCGGGCTCCCTGCTCAGAACAAGTCCCAGTAGTCCGGCCGGAGTCGCATCGGTTCTGCGGTGTCCTCGAGGATCATCGTGCCGGCACGCATGACGTAGGCGCGGTCGGCGATCTGCAAGGCCTGCTTGACGTTCTGTTCCAGCAGCAGCGGCCGCGGTCGCGCCATCAGCGCGATCCCCAACCAGACCATCCGCTGCTGCCCACCCGAGAGCCCCGTTGTGGCGTGAGCCACAAGAGGGGCGCCTTCAGATTTCTGGCCAGGGCTATACCGAACCCCGGCGTCGGGTGTCCGGAAATGGGGCCGACGACGGACGGGGCCGACGGCCCGCCGGCTGCAGACAGGCAACGAGGATCCGATGCCACGAAAGACGCCGCGGCCCCATCAGCGAGGTGACGAGTCAAGGCTGCGCATCCTCGAGGCGATGCTTGCTCTCGCTGCCGAGCGGGGGTACGACGGGACGTCGATCGCCGCCGTCACGGAGGCGACCGGACTCCCGGCCAGCTCGGTGTACTGGCACTTCAAGAACAAGGACGAGCTGCTCGCCGAGACGTTGGAGTACAGCTACCGCCGGTGGCGCGCGTCGACCCCGACGTGGGACGTCGACGACGCCGACGACGCCGTGGAAGGGATCCGGGAGCGGCTCCGGCAGGCGTCCCTGGGGATCGCCCAGTCGCAGGAGTTCTGGCGGCTCGGGCGCATGCTCGGCCTGGAGAACCGCCCCAAGGGGCCACTTGTCCGGAAGCGCTACCCGGGGTCCGCCGACCGGCTCGCCCGGTTCCACCTCGCCGTGATGGACGGGCTGTTCGTCGGCGTACGAGCGAACCCGGAGTGGGACGTCGAGCTCCTGGTCGATGTGGTGGCGGCCGGTCAGCTCGGTGTACTGGTTCTTCAAGGACAAGGACCACCTGATGGCCGAGGTGGTGCGGCGCAGCTTCGACGAGTGGATCGTGCGTCAGCCGATGTGTGGGACGTGTCCGACGGCCGCGGGTCGCTGGGAGAGCGGTTGCGAGCCATCCTGACCCGGTCGGTGCGGATTCTCCCGGGGGCGCCAGACTTCCTGCGGATCGGCCCCTTGCTCGTGCTGCAGGCCCGCGAGGTGGAGCCCGAGGGGCGCCAGAACTTCGTCGAGGTCCGCATGCAGGTCGAGACCGCGATCTCGCAGTGGTTCCGTGACCAGCTCGACAAGCGCCTGCTCAAGCGGCGTCCTGAGCTGACGCCGACGAGTTCGTCGACATGATCGTCTCCGTGGTCGAGGCGGCCGTTGCGGAGGCGGCGGCCAAGCGGCGCTGACGCCGCGGCGGTGGTTCTGCGATTTTGTCGGCGGATGGCGTTAGGCTCGAACACATGTTCGAGGCGACCATGACGACCGGCGATCTGGCATCGATGGTGGGTGTGTTGGCGCGGCTGGAGCCGCGGGTCGAGGACGCGGAGCGGATCGATCGGATCCGGCTGCTGGAGGAGCTGAAGTCGGCTGCGGCGGCGGCGCAGGCGGTGGAGACGACGGCGTTCGTGGCTTCGCAGAAGGGTGCGCAGGTCGATGCCGGGGTCCGCGCCAAGGATGTGGGCAAGGGGGTGGCGGCGCAGGTGGCGTTGGCCAAGCGGGAGTCGCCGGCGCGTGGACGCCGCTACGCCGGGTGGGCCGCGGTGCTGACCACCGAGCTGCCGGGGACGTTCGCGGAGCTGGCGGCGGGGCGGATCTCGGAGTGGCGGGCGCAGGTCGTGGCGCGGGAGACCGGCTGGTTGTCGGCCGAGCACCGGGCGGTGGTGGACGCGGAGCTGGCCCCGCGGTTGGAGCAGCTGGGCGACCGGCAGGTCGAGGCGGAGGCGAAGAAGTTGGCCTACCGGCTCGACCCGCATGGGTTCGTGGCCCGGCAGGCCAGGGCCGAGCAGGACCGCCGGGTGTCGCTGCGGCCGGCGCCGGACACGATGTCGATCCTGTCCGGACTGCTGCCGGTGGCCCAGGGGGTGGCGGTGTTCGCGGCGTTGGGCCGGCGGGCGGACTCCTTGCGCGCGGAGGGCGACGGGCGGTCGCGGGGGCAGATCATGGCCGACACGCTCGTGGAGCGGGTCACCGGCCAGGCCACCGCGTCGGCGGTCGGGGTCGAGGTGAAGCTGGTGATGACCGACCAGACGCTGTTCAACCACGGCGAGGGCTCTGATGAGCCGGCGCACGTGGAGGGGTTCGGGACGGTCCCGGCCGAGCTGGCCCGGCGGGTCGCCCGGGCCGCGGCGCAGGGTGCGGAGCTGTGGTTGCGCCGGCTCTACACCGACCCCGAGACCGGTCAGCTGGTCGCGATGGACTCCCGGCGGCGCACGTTCGCCGGCGGGCTGGGCGAGCTGCTCATCACCCGCGACCAGATCTGCCGGACGCCGTGGTGCGATGCGCCGGTGCGGCACGGTGACCACGTGGTCCCGGTCGAGGACGGCGGGCTCACCGTGGCCGCCAACGGTCAGGGGTTGTGCGAGGCGTGCAACTACGCCAAGGCCGCCGTGGGGTGGTCGGCCAGACCCGGTCCCGGCGGCGCCGGGGCCCTGGTCGAGACCATCACCCCGACCGGGCACGTCTACCGCAGCCGGGCACCCGACCCACCGGGCACCACCCGCCGCGACTGCCCCGAGTGCGAAGAGCTCCTACGGCGCTCCGGATCCAGGGCCGCCTGAGCGGCAGCGCTTGCACGCCGTGCGCGTCGTCGACCCGGGGGAACTGGGCCTGTCGGCCGTGGCTCTGTCACGACTGCAGGAGGCGTGCCATTCGCTGTAGTGATCGCTACAGAGGCCGCGGAGGTCGCGATGACGTTCACCTAGATCGACCACACCCGGTTCCGCCAGGTCCCGGGGCAGTATCCGACACTGCCAGTCAGGCGATTCCCTCACCATCAACGTGCTCGGCGCCGACCAGGAAGACGTCTGCCGCGCCGTCGCGATGCGGAAGACAGAGAAGTTCGCCGGCATCGCGTGGCACCGCTCCCCGGCCGGCAACCACCACCTCGTGATCGGCCGCGTCGAAGGCCTCGAGATCGAAGCCGGCGGCACCCCGCTGCTGTTCTCCCGCGGCGGCTACGGGTCGTTCTCGCCGCTGTCCCTCGCTGCCGGCGACGCCGACCTCCTCGACCACCTGCGGCTGGTCGACCTCGCCCGGCCGGAGATGGAGGCGCTGGCCAACCGGTTCGACACCGAGCACTTCGAAACCCGTGTCGACGCGGGTGAACGAAGGTGACCCGCAGGTCTCGCGCGAGGCGCTGCGCGACGCCATCCTGCATGCGTCCTCGGGAGCGGCCACGCAGACCATCGGCCAGGCGTACCGGCTCTGATCGGGCGGGGGCGCGGGTCAGAAGTGCCGGTACTTCACCGGCTCGTCGCCCTTGACCGCAGCCCCCACGGGCAGGGCGGACACCACGCGCTCGGTCACCCAGTACACCCAGTAGCCGAGCGCGCCGAAGAGAGTCGGCGGCAACACCCAGATCGCGGTGGCCGCCGCCGTCAGGCCCGCGCGGTACTGGTGACCCCACAGCGCCGACGCCGGCACCGGTGCCACGGCGGCCAGGGCCACCAACCACCAGCTGTCTGCGAGCAGCCCGCCCACGAAGGCGGACATCCCGACGACGGATGCCAGCACCCACGCGACCAGCAGGGGGCGGTCGCTCGGGCTGCGCCAGCGCGTGCCGAAGGCCACGGCCGTCCACATCATCCACCGGCGGACGAACCGCACGCCCAGCGCCTTGAGCATGAACCGGAAGAACCGGTCCGCCTCGACGTCGGAGACGCCCAGGTCGTTGGTCGGGCCGATGAGCCGGTCGTGCAGCAGCGCGGCAGGGGTGTGGACGTCGTACGGGCTGACGAACCACCGCAGGGCCGGCGGCACCGAGGCGAGGTCGGTGAGCGGCGGGTCGCCGAGGTCGGGTGGTCGCAGCACGCACGCCTCCGACGGCAGCCCCGGGACGCCGGTCTCGCCGACGAACCGCAACGACGACCCCAGGAGGAACGACTTCCGCGTCACCTGCTCGAGCAGGATCCGAGCCGGCTCGTCGGGCCGGTCAGGATCGACGAAGCAGCTCGCCCAGGGAGCGGGTTCCAGTCTTGTCACCTGTCCCAGTGTGGCGGACCTGAGCAGCCGGCGTCGGATACGTTGCTGCCCTACGGAGAGGTTCGCCACGTCTCGGAGCTCCACGCTGTCGCGCGCCCCGTTGCCGCTGGGTCGCACTGACGGTGCTGCTGCGCGCCGCTGCTGCTGGTCACGAACGCTGCCGCGGCGGCGGCCACCTACCGGTTGGCGCTCGCTGCGCCGCCCTCGGCCACCGACACCGAAAGCTTTGCGGTGGACGCGCTGCTGAGGTCCGACGGTGCCCCGGTGGACGGCGAGGCCGTCGCCCTCCAGCGTCAGGTGGGGGACGAGTGGACCGAGGAGGCGTCGGTCGATACCGACGCGCGAGGCCACGCCGGGTTCGCGGTCACCCGGCACGCCGAGACTGCTCCCACCGTGCTCCGCGCTGTGCTCGTGGACGACGACGGGACCGTCCAGGCGGCCAGTGAGGCAGTGACCGTGGCGCTGGCCGAGACCTCGTCCGAGGTCGATGTCACGTTCCCCGTCCAGGCCGTGATCGGACGCACTGTGCCGCTCCGCGTGGTGGTCCGGCGTACGGATGACCAGACGGGCGTCGCGGGCGCAGCCGTCCGCGTCGAGCGCCGGCGGGACGACACGTGGCGGACGGTCGCCGCGCTGACCACCGACGAGACCGGCCGGGCAGTGGCCGAGGTGCAAGTGCGCCGGGACACGGACCAGGATCGCTTCCGTGCCGAGTTCCTCGGGACCAGCGCGGTCGCGCCAAGTGGCAGCGACATCGCCGCCGTACGGCCCGTCCGCGCTCCGACTGTGCTGCGTGTCCACGGGCCGGCAAAGATCGTGGACGAGACGAGGACGACGCTGTCGTTCCGGTGGCGGGCTGTGGGCGGTCGGCCGGTGCCTGGGATTGCCCGCGTGTGGAGCCGGAACGCCGGTCAGAAGTGGCGCCGGGAAGCGAGGCTCCGATTCGGCTCCGACGGCGGGGCGACGCTCAAGGTCGGGCCGAGGGTCGACAGCGAGTGGAAGGCCGTCGGATGCAAGGGGCGGTGGTGGCGCGGGGCCACCTCACCGGTGCACGCGCTGGACAACGTCCCCCCGGGCATGCCCGTTGCCTACCCGTCCGGCGCGCCGGAGCCGCGCGTGAAGCTCCCGCGGTCGCCGCGGGCGGTGGGGAAGGGGCCGAACCCGAAGATCAGCGAGATCTCCGACACGGTGTGGAAGCAGATGGTCGGGCGGAGCTGGCACTCCGGCTGTCCGGTCGGTCGGAGCGAGCTGCGCCTGGTGCGGGTCAACTTCTGGGGGTACGACGGTTACGGGTACCGGGGAGAGCTCGTCGTACGGGACGACATCGCACAGAAGACCGCCGCGGTGTTCTCTGCGCTCTACCGGGCCGAACTCCCCATCCGGTCCATGTACCGGGTCGACCGGTTCGGCTGGTCGAGCTACCTCCATGGGGGTGAGACAATTATGAGTCGATGGCTGACGGCAACACCTCTGCGTTCAACTGTCGGGGCGTGGTGGGCAACCCCGGGGTGCCGTCTCCGCACTCGTACGGCCGCGCCATCGACATCAACACCTGGGAGAGCCCGTACCACTCCAAGCGAGGCATCGTCCCGAACACCTGGTGGGCCAGCCGGTCACACCCGCGCATCGCGTGACGATCGGGCGAACACCCGGTCGTGCGCATCCTGCGCGCCCACGGCTTCCGCTGGAGCTGCGGCACCCAGGACAGCCAGCACTTCGACGGCTGAGCACCGCTGCGCTGGAGGCGCAGAGTCTGCGAGCGTAGAAGTCGGGCGCCACCGCCGAGGTGGTGAATCGCACCGCGCGTCGTGGAGGATCACCGGTGTCGTGGCCGATCATGCTGGGTGTCGTCTGGTGGGCGATACTGGGTTTGAACCTTTGAGAATCGGGTTACCACGAGGTCCGTTCCGACGTCCAGTTTCGCGGTAAACTCCCAGGTCAGAGGGCATATTGGCTGGGGACACGTCCGGACGCAACTGGACAGGTTCTGACCGCGTTATTCCTCGTATGTTCCACGAAAGGCGTTACTGGAAGGCCAAAAGATGGCTCGGGCGCGACAGGCTAGACGCAGCTTCGGCCGCGTCGAGCGGCTCCCGTCCGGCCGTTATCGGGCCGGCTACACCGGCCCGGACGGCCGGCTCTACCGAGCCCCGGTGACCTTCGACGCCAGGGACGATGCGATCGCCTGGCTGTCCAAGCGTCGCGCCGAGATCGAGATGGACGTGTGGGCGCCCGAGGTCTCGGCTCTCGGTGCCCGGCGTAGGGAGTCCCCGACCTTCCAGGCCTACGCCGACCTCTGGCTCAAGGACCGCAAGACCAAGGGCCGCGAGCTCCGGCCGACCACGCGGCGGCAGTACCGGATGCTGCTAGAAACCTTCATCTACCCGACGTTCGGCGACGAGCGCATCGACCGGATCACCAACGAGGCCGTCAACGCCTGGTACGACGCCCTGGCTCCGGGGCGCGAGACGATCCGCGCCCAGTCCTACAGCTTGCTGCGCACGATCTTCGCCAGCGCGGCCTCGGAGCGGCCCACGCCGCTCGTCCCGTACAACCCGGCCCACATCCGCGGAGCCGGAGGCACCAAGCGCGCCCACCACGTGCAGCCGGCGAGCCTCGAGGAGCTGCGGATCATCGTCGAGGAGCTGCCTGACCGCTACAAGCTGATGGCCCTGCTCGCGGCCTGGTGCGCGATGCGGTTCGGCGAGCTGGCCGAGCTGCGCCGCGGAGACATCGACCTGCGCACCAACCGGGTGAAGATCCGCAGGGGAGTGGTGCGCGTCGACGGCGAGTTCCTCATCGGCCCACCCAAGTCGGATGCCGGCGTGCGCGACGTCGCCATCCCGCCGCATCTGGTGCCACTGGTGAAGGACCACCTGAAGAACCTCACCGCGCCAGGAAGGGACGCGCTGCTCTTCCCGGCGGCCGCGGGCGACAACCTGCACATGGCGCCGTCGACTCTCTACAAGGTCTACTACCCGGCGCGGAAGGCCGCTGGTCGTCAGGACCTCCGCTGGCACGACCTGCGCCACACCGGAGCCGTGCTCGCAGCTCAGACGGGTGCCACGCTGGCGGAGTTGATGGGTCGCCTCGGCCACTCCACTCCTGGGGCAGCCATGCGCTACCAGCACGCCGCCGCCGACCGCGACGCCGAGATCGCCAGGCGGCTCTCGGCGTTGGCCGGAGATCCCTGATCGTTCGGTGTTCGGTATTGACCGAACACCGAACACCCGGCATCCTGAACGTGTGAACAGCGATGCCGGGCTGGTGATCGACGCCCTCCGACAGTTGGGGATTGAAGCCCGACTGCTCGTCGGCGCGCCCACGCGTGGCGACCTCGTGGTGGACCTGGAGGGATTCGACGTAGAGCTGGAACTGAAGCGCCGGTCACTCGTTACCGACGCGACGGCGAGTCAGCTCCTCGACCAGGTCGGCGGGGGGCGACTGTTGGTCGTGGCGGATCGGGTGACCGAGTCCGCCCGAGACCTGCTGACGTCCCGCAAGGCGGGCTATCTCGATCTGCGGGGCCGCCTCGCGCTGCGCACGGGACCCATCCTGATCGATGCCGAGGTCCGACCGATCAAGGAGCGTGCCGAGCGAGTCGATGGCCTCAGCGGCAAGGCGGGCCTGGAGGTCGCGGTGGCGCTGCTCCTCGAGCCCGAGAAGGGCGCCTCAGTTCGCGAGCTCGCCCGTGAGCTCGGCCGGTCAGCCAGCACGGTTTCCGAAGTGCTCAAGGCGTTGCGTCGGCAAGGACTCGTCGACGAGGCAAACCGAGTGGTCGGAACTGACTTGTTCTGGCGAGTGGCTGATCGCTGGTCCAGGCCTCGAACTCACCTAGCTGCGCTGCCATTGCCCAGTGATCCAGTGCTATTGGCGCCGCTTCGGCTCGGCTTGCATGACGCGGGCCCGGGGTGGGCGCTGACCGATACAACTGCCGCCGCAGCTTACGGCGCCCCCGTTGTCGCTAGGTCCGGCCAGGCTGCAGACTTCTTCGTACCCGATCAGTCTGTCGTGCGCCGCGCCGCGAGGCTGCTTGGCCTTTCATCGACACCCGATCAGGCGCGCTGCAGCTTGCGGATCGCGCCCGTGCCGGCTGCATGTGAGATGCGCCTGGATTTGGATTCCAATCCAACCGAGTGGCCGCTGGCGCGCCCGCTGTTCGTGGCGCTCGATCTGGCCCAGGACCAGGGGCGTGGTCGCGAGATCCTGGAAGCTTGGACGCCGATAGAGGGTAGTCGTGTCTGGTAGGCGCGTCTCCTTCGTCGGCGATGCGATGACGGCAGTGGTCCAAGCGATCGATGAGGTCCACGAGCTGATCGGTGCGCCGCCCGTCGTCGTGGGTGGTGTCGCGGTCATGTGTCGACTCTCGACGCCGTACCGGGCAACCACGGACCTCGATGTCGTCGATCGGATGCTCGGGCCGACGCCGCAGTTGGAAGTTCTTCGTGCTGCGGCAGGGGCCACGTCGGTCGAACCAGCGGCCGTGCTGTTGCCGACGCCCTTCGGTGACGTGAAGATCGACGTCCTCGAAGTCCGGCAGATCGAGCTCGATCAGCCCAGCGACGACCCCGGCGATCGGCTGCACGCATCGGCGCATGCGTGGGCGAACGACACCGCCACAGATGTTGCGATCGAGGTTGCTCGTCTCGAGGGTGATCCGGTCGTGGTGACCACGAAGGTTGCAGAGCCCGGACCCCTGATCGCGATGAAGATCCAGGCGGTGATGAACCGTTCGGCCCAGAAGCAGGGGACCGACCTGCTCGACATCGTCCGGATCATGCTCGATCCGGAGACTCGGCCGGTCGCGCTCGCGCAGATCGGGGAGGTTCGAGACGCCGTCGCACGTGATATGGCGATCCACGTCGACCTGTGGTTGGTCCGCAAGAGGAGTGACGCACTGCGCTGGCTCCGAGCCGCAGGGGGTCAGGACATCGCGATGGATGACCTCGACCTGGTCGCCGAGCTGCTTCTCGCTGCATGCCAGCGGAGCCCACACGCCGGCGGTTCATGGATCTGAGGGAGGGCGCGCCCCTCAGTCCGGGCGCACCTGCTGCCCGTTACTTGTACAACTCCCACGCGGCGTATCCGCGGGTTCGTCGACGCCTCGGTGGGCGAGGACCACGCCGGCGCGCCGCCGAGTCGGCGACCATCGCGAGTGCGGCGCGGATGTCGGTGAGGTCGCGGTCGTAGACCCGCCCGTCGTTGAGCTGGCGAGACAGCTGCTCGAGGAGCTGGGCCCACTCCCAGGTGCGGGGCTGACGCTCGCGGCCGCGATGCTTGACTACGGTCTCGCGGACGACCTCCACCGCGGCCAGCCCGGACTCCGCCGCCCGCTTCTGCTCCCAGGCCCGACGACGGCACCTTGCCGAGCACCAGCGGGGCAGCCGACCAACTGCTTTCGGCCTGAACGTGGCGCTGCACCACCGACACGTGATGGTGGTCGGTCGACTCATCGCCACGACCGAGCGTTAGGGATCGGACGCAGCAGCTGCTCGAGGTGCTCGGGGCGGACCCTGACCGGACTTCCGCAGCTTGTAGGCACCTTCGGGGTCCGCTGATCGCGTTTATGCTGGTCAGCGGGCTGTTGGGGTCCGCGAAAGCCGATTTCGTGTAGGCACACGACTTGCGGCGTGTCGCTCGACACCACGGTGGTGACCGTGGTGGTGTGTAGGTATGTACTTGCGACAGACCAGGCGCACCAACCGCGACGGGTCTGTGGTCTCCTACGTGCAGTTGGCACACAACGAGCGGCATCCGGAGACCGGGGCGCCGACGGCGAAGGTGATCCACAACTTCGGCCGTGCCGACAAGGTCGACCACGAGGCGCTGAAGCGGCTGGTGGCCTCGATCTCGCGGTTCCTGACTCCCGAGCAGGCCGTCACCGCCGCCGCGGCTGGCGAGGTCGAGGTGCTGGACTCCCGCCGGCTGGGCGGTGCGTGGACGTTGGACCAGGTGTGGCAGCGGCTCGGGATCGGTGCCGCCATCCGCCGCGTCGCCGAAGGACGCCGACTGGACAGCGAGATGGTCGAGCGAGTGATCTTCGCGCTGGTGGCCCAGCGCTGCTTGGAGCCCGGCTCGAAGCTGGCAGCGTCCGGTTGGGTCGCCGATCGGGTGGCCATCGAGTCGATGAGAGTGCTCAGCGACGACCAGGCCTACCGCGGGATGGACTTCCTGCTGGAGGCGCTGGAGGAGATCGCGGGTGAGATCTTCTCCTCGGTCGCACACCTGTTGAATCTCGATCTGGACCTCGTCTTCGTCGATACCACCAGCACCTACTTCGAGGCCGAGGGCCCCGATGTGCTGCCCGAGCTTCAAGAAGACGACGACCACCAGGCTGGCAAGGGTCGCCGCAGCGACGACATCGATGAGGCGGGTCCGGTCGAATCCGGTCGGCGGGCGTTCGGGCACTCCAAGGACTTCCGCACAGATCTGCCGCAGGTGGTAATCGCGATGGCGGTCACCCGTGACGGGGTCCCGGTGCGGTGCTGGACGTTCGCGGGCAACGAGGGTGACCAGAAGATCATCCGCACTGTCAAGGACGACCTGGGTGCCTGGAACCTGCGCCGGCTGGTCTGGGTCGCCGACCGTGGATTCGCCTCCGCCGGCAACCGGGCCTACCTGACCCGCGGCGGTGGGCACTACATCCACGCCGAGAAGCTGCGCCACACCAACACCGAAGCTGCCGCCGCGCTGGCCCGCCCGGGCCGCTACCGCACCGTCGCCGGCAACCTGCGCGTCAAGGAGATCCACGTCGCGCCCGGCGGGAAGGGCGACGGCGATGAAGGTGCCCGGGCGGTGCGGTTCGTGGTCTGCCACAACCCCGAACAGGCCGATCGCGACGCTGCGGTCCGGGCCAACCTCATCGCCCACCTCGAGCAGTTGATTGACGGCTCGGATGCCTGGACGACCTCGCGGCGTTCGGAGTTCGTCGGCTCGCTGAAGAACAAGCCCGGGCTGCGTCGCTACCTGCGTCGCACCGCCAAGGGCTTACTGCGCATCGGCCACTCAGCGGCCAAACGTGAGCAGCACCTGGACGGCAAGTGGCTGCTGCGCACCTCCGATGCCACCCTCACCCCCGAGGACCTCGCCGCGGCCTACAAGCAACTCCTCGCCGTCGAACGCGGTTGGCGCGACATGAAGGGCGCGCTGCGGTTGCGTCCGGTCTTCCACCACCGCGAGGACCGCATCCGCGCCCATGTCCAACTGTGCTGGCTTGCGCTGCTGCTGATCCGCGTCGTCGAGAACGCCACCGGTGACACCTGGCGCAACATCGGACGCGAGCTGGACAGGATGCACCTGGTCACCCTGGCCACCGGTGACGGCCAAGTCGCTCAACGCTCGGCCACCACCCCCGGCCAGAAGGCCGTCTTCGAGGCGCTCGACCTGGCCGAGCCGCCGCGATTCTTCGACTTCACAGTCCCAGCCGCCAGCTGAGCGCACCGAGCCCAGCGCCGGGCCCGCCTCGGCTTGTAGTAACACGACCCTGCCGCGCTCAAACTGCGTTTGTGCAGGTCAACCCCCCAATTCAGCCGATCGTGTGCCCACCATCTGCGGAAGTCCGGACTTGTGCGCCATAGTTTCCCCCTTCATGCGCGCCTCAGTTCGAGCCCGTGCTGATGACCCGCGGTGGGCGATCGATCGCTCGACACTCGCCCCAAGTCCTTCGCGACTAACCAGCGGATAATCCGCGCTCCTGCCCGGGGCCGCCAGAGTAATCGGACGTACCGACATCGCAGCAGGACTTGCCGATCTGGCTGTCACGATTGTGCGGCGCGACGTCCAACTCGGTTTGGCCGCGACCTCGACCGTCACGGGCAAGACCCATGCCCCTTAGTGGGCGGAAGGCCGCGCCTCCCAACTCCGCTTGCTGGCCGACATCGAGCATCTCGGCGCACACCGTCCCCCGATACGTCCCGCCAAGGTCAGGGCGATCGAGCGTCTCATCAACGCCCTTGCGGTCGGCCAGGGGCCGCATGTCGACAGGAGCGGTCACAAGTGACCGCTCCTTGTTCCTCATATGTTCCTCGGAAACAAGTAGAGGCCCTGAAAAGGGCCTCTGACCTGCAGGTTTGTGGTGGGCGATACTGGGTTTGAACCAGTGACCTCTTCCGTGTCAAGGAAGCGCGCTACCACTGCGCCAATCGCCCGTGGAACTTCGAGGTGGAGACGGGATTTGAACCCGTGTAGACGGATTTGCAGTCCGTTGCCTCGCCTCTCGGCCACTCCACCAAGGAGGGGAGCATCACGACGGATCGCGACCCTTCTCCGAGCGGACGACGAGGCTCGAACTCGCGACCTCAACCTTGGCAAGGTTGCGCTCTACCAACTGAGCTACGTCCGCCTGCAACCACCGGCCGAGATGTCCCGTTCGGTCGTGCGGAGGAAACTGTAGCCGACCGGCTCGGGATGACCAATTCCGGGTCGGAGGGCGTGTTGGGCCGGTCCTCGACGTACTCTCACGCCCATGCGTGCCTGGGTAAACGGGTCCCTTCTCGGTGATGCCGACGTCCCGGCGATCCGGGTCACCGACCACGGGTTCACCGTGGGCGACGGGGTGTTCGAGGCGGTCAAGATCCTCGAGGGGAAGCCGTTCGCGCTCACCCGTCACCTCGAGCGCTTCGCCCGGTCCGCGCAGGGCTTGGGCCTGCCGGAGCCGGACCTGGACCTGGTCCGGAGCGGAGTTGCCGCGGTGCTGGCGGCGGAGGCGTTGCCGCTCGGTCGGCTGCGGATCACCTACACCGGCGGTTCTGCGCCGCTCGGCTCGGGACGTGGGAACGAAAGCCCGACCCTGGTGGTCGTGGCGGCGCCACTCGCGCCGGCGCCGCAGGAGGTTGCGGTCGTGACGGTCCCTTGGCCGCGCAACGAGCGCGGAGCGATCGCGGGGCTCAAGACGACGTCGTACGCCGAGAACGTGGTTGCGCTCGCGCACGCGGCCCAGCGGGGCGCGTCGGAGGCGATCTTCGCCAACCTCGCCGGCAGCCTCTGCGAGGGGACCGGGTCGAACGTCTTCTACGTCGTGGACGGCGAGCTCCGCACGCCTTCGCTGGCGTCCGGGTGCCTGGCCGGCATCACCCGCGGGCTGTTGCTGGAGTGGGTGGATGCGAAGGAGGTCGACGAGCCGGTCGAGGTGCTGGCTCGGGCGGACGAAGTGTTCCTGGCGTCGACGACCCGCGACGTGCAGGTCGTGCGCCGGTGCGACGGGCGTGACCTGGGGGAGCCGGGCCCGGTAACCCGGGCGGCGGCGGCGGTCTGGCGCGAACGCGAGCCGCAGGACCTCGACCCCTGACGGGGCGTGGCGCGTCGGGTCAGGCGTTCTCGGCGGCGAAGATTGCCGAGATAGCGGCGTCGACGTCGAGGTGCGCGGCCTCGTCCCCCGCGGCCACCGCCGCGGTCATCTGCTCGACGAAGGCGGTGACGTCGACGGTTTGAGCCTGGACGAGGGCCTCGCCATCGGGGCTGCAGAGCTCGATGATCACCACGGAGTGCGCCCGGCTGTCGAGGCAGGGCCAGACGTGCACGTCACCGTCGCCGGTCGGCTCGTACAGGCCGCCGATGAGCAGGTCGCGTCCGAACGTCCAGCGCACTTCACCGGCCACGGTCATGAAGGTGGCCGACACCGCCAACGGGTCGCGCGAGTCGTAGCTGAGCTCGGTCTCGAGCGGTGTCGCGGCCCCCGTCGCGTCGATCAGCTCCAGCGTCACGACGCGGGTCACCGTCCCCGTGGTGCTGCCCGTTGTGCGCCCTGTTGTCCGGCCCGTGTGGGTCTCGAAGTCCATCCTCGTTGCCTCTCCCTTGGCACGTGCATCAAAGAGACGGCCTCCCAGTGCCTCTATGACGCGGATTCGCGGACTGATCTGGGACCTTCTCCCGGGCCGTTCATCCGCGGATAGCGTGCCTCCAAATTCCTGGTCGGTACACCTGAATGACGAAAGTCCCGAACAGATGACCCGGACGGGCTATCCGGGGGGTCAGTTGGGGTGGTGGGCGCCTCCCGGACGGCTGAGACCCGCCCTGGCATATATGGGTCATATCGGGCATCTGTGTGCGGTGCTCCGATGCCCGGGCTGCGGTCGCCGACCTCGGTGTGAGCTGAACGGTTTCGTGAGGTAGCCTTTCGGGCGCGCCGGACGGACCGGCGCTTTGCCTGGGGCGATTGGCGCAGTGGTAGCGCGCTTCGTTCACACCGAAGAGGTCACTGGTTCGAACCCAGTATCGCCCACCCTCGTACACCTCGGTCGCTCGACCGCTTGTCGGGCCGCCTCTAGGCACGAGGAGAGAGCGGTGTCCCATGGCGCCCGTTGCTCGTGCTCTGAGGGTCCCGGCCCTCGCTTTGGCCCTGCTGGTGGCCCCTGCGCTCACCGTGGTCGTTCCCGCAGCGTCAGCCGCCGACCTGGAGTGCTTCGGCAAGGCCCCAACCATCGTCGGGACGGCTGACTCCGAGGTCATCGAGGGCACGGCCGGCCCCGATGTCATCGTCGGTCTCGGCGGGCGGGACATCATCACCGGACTCGGCGGAGATGACGCCCTGTGCGGCGGCGACGGCGACGACGTGCTCGTCGGCGGCCGGGGCAACGACGAGCTCGCCGGCGAGGGGCATCTGTCGCCGGACGGCGAGCCGGAGTTCCCCCTGGGGGACCTGCTGGCCGGTGGCCCGGGCGACGACGTCATCCGAGGAGGCGCTGACGCCGGTGACGACGACACGCGTGGCGACGTCGTCTCGTTCGAGGACGCGGCGCGACCCGTCGACGTGGACCTGACCGCCGGCACGAGCACCGGGGAGGGCGACGACCAGATCAGCGGGGTCGACGGTCTCATCGGCTCCGAGCACGGCGACACCCTGCGCGGCATCCGCTACGGCGAGGTCCACGCCGGCGGTGGCGCCGACCGCGTCGTCACCGTTCCGGGCGCGGAGACACTCATGGGTGGGATGGGTCCCGACGTGCTCGTGCTCGGTAAGGGGGACCACGGCTGGGGCGACGACGGCCAGGACGTCTTCCGGATGCGCGACGTCGGCGGAGCCACAGCCAGCGGCGACCAAGGCAACGACAGGTACGTCGGCGGCCCCGGGTCGGACACGTGCACGGCCGAGCGTCGCCGCGGCTGCGAGGGCTGAACCGGCGGGCGACCACGCGCCCCCGGCTCACCGGGGCCATCCCCGGTTCCCGCGAAAGTTCGGAAATGCCCGTTAAGCCTGGACCTGTGCCGCGCCCCACCGTGCGACGGCGGCCGCTGCGCCGGGGCCGCCGCCCCGTCCAGTCCCTCCGCATCGCGCTGGGACTGGCCGTGATGCTCGGGATCAGCGCCACGCCCACCACGGCCGTCTGGACCGACCAGGTCGAGGTGCGCGGCTCGACGATCGCCCCGCCCACCGGGCTGACTGCGGTGCCGACGTGTGCCGCTGGGCCCATTCCCACGCTCCGGACACCTGGCGGCACCACGGTGTGGACCGGAACGTCGTCGAAGTCGGTGACGCTGGCTCGGCCGAGCGGCACCCAGCAGGGCGATGTCCTCGTCGCCGTGGTCATCTCGCAATCCGGGTTCGACAAGTTACGAACCCGCCTGCGGGCGGATGGACGCTGGTCGTCGCCTCGGGTGGCGGGCGCGTCGGCCAGTTCGTCTACACACACATCGCCGGTTCCCAGACCACTGATGGCGGTCCCTACGTGTGGGGCGGGACGAGCGACGCAGCTGCCGGCGTCGTGGCCGCATACACCGGGGTGGACACCAAGACCCCCGCGACGCCCGTCAACACGTTCGGCGGAGCACCGAGTCTGACCGCACCGTCGATCACGACCAATCGGGGCAATGTCAGGCTGCTCGGCTTTTTCGGTGTTCAGGATTTGGCGGCGGTGACAGCCGCGCCCACGATGAGTACCGTCGGCGGCGCGATGTCCTCGGGAAGCCCGGGACCGACCAAAGATCAGGTCTCGGTCAAAGTGGCAGAGCAGGAGTGGCCAACAGCAGGATCTACGGGCTCGAGAACCGGCACCACCGCTAGCACCATCTCCGGCGCGGAAACCGCCGGTCAACTGGTTGCGCTGCAGCCGCCGCTCGTGCCCTTCGCCTCCGTCAGCTGGACCCCTTCCGCGTCGGCCTTCGCGTCCGGCCAGCGGTTCCAGCTCGCGGTGAACGGCACGGCGCAGACGCCCGAGACTCTCTCGGCCGCGACGTCGAGCAAGAGCGCGGGGCCGCTGGTGACCGGCACGCCCTACACCGCGAGCATCACCGCGACCATCCAGAGCTGGACCTCGTCGACCCCCCAGGTCTCCTTCACCGGACACAGCTGCTGACGTCCGGTCCTGTCCGCTCCCTCGATACGATCGATGAGCCCCGCCGTACGGCGGGCAGCAACCCACCCAGGCAGGAGCCCGCACCGTGTCCGAGATCAAGGTGACCGTCCTTCACGCAGGTGAGCGAGCCGAGCGTGCGGTCACGACGGGCACCCGGGCCTGGGAGCTGTTCGCCGACGACCCGGGCGTCATCGCGGCGCGCGTCGACGGGACCCTCCGCGACCTCGCACACGAGCTCGATGACGGCGCGGCCGTGGAGGGTGTCGCCATCGACGAGGCGGACGGTCGGGCGATCCTGCGGCACTCCACCGCCCACGTGCTCGCCCAGGCCGTCCAGGAGCTCTTCCCGGAGGCCAAGCTCGGCATCGGCCCACCCATCGACAACGGCTTCTACTACGACTTCGACGTGCCGGAGCCGTTCGTCCCCGAGGACCTCGACAAGCTCGAGACCCGGATGCGCAAGATCATCAAGGAGGGGCAGAAGTTCTCCCGCCGGGTGGTCAGCGACGGCGAGGCGATCGAGGAGCTGGCCGACGAGCCGTACAAGCTCGAGCTGATCGGGCTCAAGGGCGCCGGCCGGGCCGAGGGGGCCGCGGAGGGCGCCGAGGCCGAGGTGGGCGCCGGCGAGCTGACGATGTACGACAACCTCCGCCGCAACGGTGACCTCGCCTGGAAGGACCTCTGCCGGGGGCCGCACCTGCCGACCACGAAGCGCATCCCGGCCTTCAAGCTGATGCGCAGCGCAGCGGCGTACTGGCGCGGCAGCGAGGAGAACCCGCAGCTGCAGCGGATCTACGGCACCGCCTGGGAGTCCAAGGAGGCGCTCGAGGACCACCTGCACCGCCTCGAGGAGGCCGAGCGGCGCGACCACCGGCGGCTGGGCCGGGAGCTCGACCTCTTCAGCTTCCCCGACGAGCTCGGCTCCGGGCTCGCGGTGTTCCACCCCAAGGGCGGCGTGCTCAAGCGGGTCATGGAGGACTACGTCCGTCAGCGGCACATCGAGGAGGGGTTCGAGTACGTCGGCACCCCGCACATCACCAAGCAGGGGCTGTTCGAGACGTCCGGCCACCTGCCGTACTTCGCGGACACGATGTTCCCGCCCATGGAGATGGAGGGCGCGAAGTACTACCTCAAGGCCATGAACTGCCCGATGCACAACCTCATCTACCGGTCGCGGCAGCGGTCCTACCGCGAGCTGCCGCTGCGGCTGTTCGAGTTCGGCACGGTCTACCGGTTCGAGAAGTCCGGCGTCGTGCACGGCCTCACCCGGGTGCGCGGGCTGACCCAGGACGACTCGCACTCCTACGTGACCCAGGAGCAGGCTGCCGACGAGATCAAGCACCTGCTGGACTTCGTGCTCGGGCTGCTGCGTGACTTCGGCCTGGAGGACTTCTACCTCGAGCTGTCCACCCGCGACGATGCCAAGGACAAGTTCATCGGCAGCGACGAGGACTGGGCGGCGGCCACGCGGGTCCTCGAGGAGGCCGCGACCGAGACGGGCCTGGAGCTGGTCCCGGACCCCGGCGGCGCCGCCTACTACGGACCGAAGATCTCCGTGCAGGCCAAGGACGCGATCGGCCGCACCTGGCAGATGTCGACGATCCAGTACGACTTCAACCAGCCGGCCCGGTTCGGCCTGGAGTACGTCGCCGCGGACGGCTCGCGGCAGCGGCCGGTGATGATCCACTCGGCGAAGTTCGGGTCCCTGGAGCGGTTCTACGGGGTGCTGGTCGAGCACTACGCCGGCGCCTTCCCACCCTGGCTGGCCCCGGTGCAGGCGGTGGGGATCCCGGTGGCGGAGCGGCACGACGCCTACCTCGCCGACGTGGCCAAGCGCATGCGCGCCCGTGGCATCCGCATCGAGGTCGACGTCTCCGACGACCGGATGCAGAAGAAGATCCGCAACGCCCAGCTCCAGAAGGTGCCGTTCATGGTCATCGCGGGTGACGCCGACGTGGGGGCCGGGGCGGTGTCCTTCCGCTACCGCGACGGCCGCCAGGACAACGGCGTACCCGTCGACGAAGCGGTCGACCGGATCCTGGAGGCGGTCGAGCAGCGGGTGCAGGTGTGAGCGACGCCGGCGACTCAGGCGACCCCGGCGACCCCGGTGACGCCGTCATCCGGCAGGACGGAGTCGGCATCCCCGACGAGCTCGACCGGCTGTGGACGCCGCACCGGATGGCCTACATCTCCGGTGAGAACAAGCCTGCGGACGGTACGGCGGCTGAGTGCCCGTTCTGCCGCATCCCGAAGCTGGCCGACGACGAAGGGCTGGTCGTGCACCGCGGCGAGCTGGCCTACGTGGTGCTGAACCTCTATCCCTATAGTCCCGGGCACCTCATGGTCTGTCCCTACCGGCACGTCGCGGACTACCCCGACCTGACCGACGAGGAGACCGTCGAGGTGGCCCGGCTGACGCAGCAGGCGATGCGGGTGGTGCGCTCGGTGAGCGGCGCGCACGGCTTCAACGTCGGCATGAACCAGGGGCACATCGCGGGGGCCGGCATCGCGGCGCACCTGCACCAGCACATCGTTCCGCGGTGGGCCGGTGACCAGAACTTCATGCCGATCATCGGCCGGACCAAGACGTTGCCCCAGCTGATGGCCGAGACGCGCAGCCTGCTCGCGACCGCCTGGGTCGGCGCGGTGCCGGCGGACCGGTAGCCTGAGCCGCCATGCTCGAAAGATTCCGCGCGTTCTGGACGATGCTCTTCACGCCTGTCATCAGGTTGCTGGTGCGGCTGGGCGTCAGCCCCGACGCGGTGACGCTCGTCGGCACGCTCGGGGTGGCGTTCGGCGCACTGTTCTTCTTCCCGCGCGGTGAGCTGCTGGTCGGCGTCATCGTGGTGACCGCGTTCGTGTTCTCGGACCTGATCGACGGGGCGATGGCCCGCCACATGGGGCGCGTGAGCCCCTTCGGTGCGTTCCTGGACTCGACCCTGGACCGGCTCGGTGACGCGGCGATCTTCGGCGGCCTCGCGATGTACTACGTGGGCCCGGGGGAGAGCGACGCCATGGCGGCCCTGGCCATCTACTGCCTGACGATGGGATCGGTGACCTCCTACGCCCGGGCCCGGGCCGAGGCACTCGGCATGCAGGCCAAGGTCGGGATCGCCGAGCGCGCGGACCGGCTGGTCTCCATCCTCGTCGTGACCGGGGTCGCCGACCTCGTCAACCGGCTGGGTGTGGGGGAGAAGGCGCTGTGGGCGATCCCGGTCACGCTCGGCGCGCTTGCCCTGGCGAGCACCATCACCGTCATACAGCGGATCCTCGTCGTGCGCACGCAGGCCCATGCGCTTGCGGCGCCGACGGCCGGTGGCGCGGCCGGCCCGGCTGCCGGCTGAGCCCCTCATGGCACCGGTCCCTGTGGGCAGCGGCCTGCGCCGGAGCGCTGCGGCCGCCGGCGAGCAGGCGGTGGCCACCGGGTTCGTCGCCGGCTGGCGCGTGGTGCGTGCGCTGCCGGAGGACCGCGCACTGCGGCTCTTCGAACGGCTCGCCGATCGGCTGCACCGGCAGGACGGGCGCGGCGTCCAGCAGCTGTGCCGCAACCTGCACCGGGTGCGCCCCGAGCTGGACGCCCCGGCGCTGGAGGAGCTGACCCACCGGGCCGTGCGGTCCTACCTGCGCTACTGGTGCGAGTCGTTCCGCCTCCCCGCCTGGCCGGTCGAGGATCTGGTCGGCCGTACCCGCACCGTCCACGAGGAACGGCTGCGGACGCCGTACGCCGAGGGGCGCGGCGTCGTGGGCGCCCTGCCGCACCAGGGGAACTGGGACTGGGCCGGGGCCTGGGCCTGCGGCACCGGGGTGCCGCTGATGACGGTTGCCGAGCGGCTGCGTCCCGAGCGGCTCTACGACGAGTTCGTCCGGTTCCGGACCGGGCTCGGGATGCGGATCCTCCCGCTCACCGGTGCGGCGCCCGCGATGCCGCGACTGACCGAGTACGTGCGGCAGGGCGGGTTCGCGCCGCTGCTGGCCGACCGGGACCTGTCGCGGAACGCCGTCGACGTCGTCCTGTGCGACGCCTCCGCCCGGATGCCGGCCGGGCCGGCGCTGCTGGCGCGCGAGACCGGGGCGGCGCTGGTCCCGATCACCTGCCGATACCAGGGCCGTGAAATGGAGATCTGGTTCCACGAGGAGGTGCCGGTCGGCCCGGGGGACGAGGGGATCGCCGCCGCGACGCAGCAGGTCGCCGACGCGTTCACGCGCGCGCTGCGGGAGGCGCCGGAGGACTGGCACATGATGCAGCGGGTCTTCACCGACGAGGGGCACGACTGATGCGGGTCGGGCTCGTCTGTCCCTACTCCTTCGACGTGCACGGGGGAGTGCAGAACCATGTCCGGGACCTGGCCGCCGAGCTGGTGGGCCTCGGCCACGAGGTCGCCGTGCTCGCCCCCGGCGAGCAGGCGGTCGGCCTGCCCGGCTACGTGACCACGACCGGACGCACGGTGCCGATGCCCTACAACGGCTCCGTCGCGCGCGTCGCCTTCGGCCCGCTGGTGGCCGCCCGGGTCCGCCGCTGGCTCGCGGCCGGGAGGTTCGACGTCGTGCACATCCACGAGCCCGCGACGCCGAGCGTGTCGGTCCTCGCGCTCTGGGCGGCGCGGCAGCCCGTGGTCGCCACCTTCCACACCGCCCAGGAGCGGTCGTGGGCGCTCGAGACCACTGCGGCCACCTTCCTCCGGGCGGGGCTGGCGAAGATCGACGGGCACATCGTGGTCTCGGAGGAGGCGCGCCGCACGATGGCGCGCTACCTCGACGTCCGGCCCAGGCTGATCCCCAACGGCGTGCACGTGTCGCGCTTCGACGGTCGGCGCCCGCGAAGGGACACCGGGCCCCACCTGGCGTTCGTGGGCAGGCTCGACGAGCCCCGGAAGGGACTCCCCGTCCTGCTCCAGGCCCTCCCGGCAGTCCTCGAACGGCACCCGGCCACCCGGCTCACCGTCGTCGGCGGAGGATCGGCGCGAGGCCTCCTGCGGCGCCTGCCGGCGGCGGTGGCCGACCGGGTGCGCTTCGTCGGACCGCTCGACGACGCCGGAAAAGCGAGGGTGCTGGCCGAGGCCGACGTGCTCGTGGCACCCAACACGCACGGCGAGAGCTTCGGGGTCGTGCTGGTCGAGGCGATGGCGGCCGGCGCCGCGGTGGCGGCCAGTGACCTGCCCGCGTTCGATGAGGTGCTCGGCCACGGGCGGCTCGGGGCCCTGTTCACCGCCGGAGCACCCGCCGCACTCGCGCAAGCCGTCTCGGACCTCATCGAGGACGAGGTCGGCCGCCGCCGGCTGGTCGACCGGGCGATCACGGTCGCCCGCGACTACGACTGGGCTGTGCTCGCTCCTCAGATCCTGGACGTCTATGCCGATGTGCAGGGCGGTTCGCGCAGGGAAGCGGCTGGCTGACCGGCGTACTCCGTGCTGGCGCGGAGTCGTAGGCTTGGCCCGAACCCGACCACGGCACCGGGCCTCTTCTGGGGTCCCGGTCACGAGCACGAAGACGAGCCCCAGTGACTGACGCGACCCACTCCCCGCAGACCCCCGACGCAGCCCGGGCGACCGGCACCGACGGCGTGAAGCGCGGGATGGCCGAGATGCTCAAGGGCGGCGTGATCATGGACGTCGTCACCGCCGAGCAGGCCAAGATCGCCGAGGACGCCGGCGCCGTCGCGGTGATGGCGCTCGAGCGGGTCCCGGCCGACATCCGCGCCCAGGGCGGCGTCTCCCGGATGAGCGACCCCGACATGATCGACGGCATCATCGAGGCCGTCTCCATCCCGGTGATGGCGAAGGCCCGGATCGGCCACTTCGCCGAGGCCCAGGTGCTGCAGAGCCTCGGGCGTGGACTACATCGACGAGTCGGAGGTGCTCACCCCCGCCGACTACGCCAACCACATCGACAAGTGGAAGTTCACCGTGCCGTTCGTCTGCGGCGCGACCAACCTCGGGGAGGCGCTGCGCCGGATCACCGAGGGCGCGGCCATGATCCGCTCCAAGGGCGAGGCCGGCACCGGTGACGTCTCCAACGCGGTCACCCACATGCGCACGATCCGTGCCGAGCTCCGCCGGCTCCAGGGACTCGAGGCCGACGAGCTGTACGTCGCGGCGAAGGAGCTGCAGGCGCCGTACCCGCTGGTCAAGGAGGTGGCCGAGGCCGGCAAGCTCCCCGTCGTGCTCTTCACAGCCGGTGGCATCGCGACCCCCGCCGACGCGGCGATGATGATGCAGCTCGGCGCCGAGGGCGTCTTCGTCGGCTCCGGGATCTTCAAGTCCGGCAACCCGGCGCAGCGCGCGGAGGCCATCGTCAAGGCGACCACCTTCTACGACGATCCCGACGTGGTCGCGAAGGTCTCCCGCGGGCTGGGCGAGGCGATGGTCGGGATCAACGTGGAGGACGTCCCGCAGCCGCACCGGCTCGCCGAACGGGGCTGGTGACCGCCGTACCCGCCCAACCGGCGCGCGGCCCGTCCGGGGCCCGCGGGACCCGTGACGAAGGTCCCGAATAGTCCGACTTTGATCCTTTCGGGTGAATTGTCCCTCAGGTTCCCTCTTCAACCGTCGATCTGACCGGTGCTACCGGGGTGGTAGCGCGTCAGCGATCGGACGGCAACGCACGCTCGGGCGGCGGGACTGAGGTAGGGACATGAAGAAGTCAACCAAGGGCGTGCTGGCCGCTGGCCTGGGCGTCGCCATGCTCGTCGGCGGTGGGGGAACGCTGGCGTACTGGAACGAGGACGACACCGTGGGCGGAACGCAACATCAACTCCGGCCACCTGAACCTGGCGACCGACGACCAACCCGGCTGCGGCGCCTGGACGCTCGACACAGGTGAGGCGCCGGCCACGACGTACGACCGACGGCGACCCGCTCGTTCCGGGTGACGTCCTCACCGCGCGACTGCACCTTCACGATCGATGCCGTCGGCAACCACCTGCGGGCGGACCATCGGCCTGTCCACCGCTGAACTTCACGACGTCCGGCAGCGACCACGACTTCGGCGGGATGCTGACGCGCGGACGCGCTCGAGCTCCATCGGTGGCTCGACCACCGACTCGATCACCGACGCCAACGACGGCCGACCGCTCACCGCGACCGTGACCGTCACCTTCAACAGCGCCGCGGACAACACGCACCGAGGACCTGAGCACGGTCCTGAACACCATCACGCTGACCGCGAGCCAGATCCACAGCTGGCACGTCCGGTCGCCATGGACACCGTTCTGAGGATCGCGCTGCGCGTGGGCATGTGGGCCGTGCTGATCGGCCTGCTCGCCCTGCTCACCGCTGCCGTCGTGGTGCCGCGGATCTTCGGGGCGCGCGCGTACACGATCCTCAGCCCGTCCATGGAGCCGACCCTGCAGACCGGCAGCCTCGTGGTGGTGCGGCCCGACCGCGCCCGCGACATCGGGGTCGGGTCGGTCATCACCTTCCAGCTGGAGTCCGGCAAGCCCGAGGTGGTGACGCACCGGGTGGTCAAGCAGGGGGTCGACAAGAACGGGCACCCGGTCTTCCTCACCGAGGGGGACGCCAACAACACCCCGGACGCGATCTGGGTCCGGCCGGAGCAGGTGCGCGGAACCGTCTGGTACACCCTGCCCCACGTCGGACGCCTCAGCCCGCTCATGCCGACCCACCTCCGGGAGATCCTCATCGCCGGCTCGGGGTCGGCGCTGCTGCTCTACGCCTCGGCGATGTTCCTGCTCGAGTACCGAGACCGAAGGAGGCTCGACCATGTCACGCCCTGCCTGACAGTCCGGTGCTCCGCGCGCTGCTGAGCCTCGGCATGGTCGTCGGCCTCGGGGCCACCGGCACGTACGCCTACTGGACCGACCAGGTGCAGGTCACCGGCACCACCATCACCACCGGCACGATCGACCTCAAGGTGAACAACCAGGACGTCGTCACCGACCTCACGACGATGAACGTGAGCACGCATGGTGCCCGGCGACAGCACGGCCGGCGTGGTCACGGTCCAGAACAACGGCACCGCACCGCTGAAGTACTGGGTCGACGCCAGCCCCTCGAACGACGACGGCAAGGGGCTTGGCGCCGCGCTCACCGTCAAGGTGACCGGTGACGTCGGCCACCGGCGGCTCCGGGCGCGCGATCACCTGTGCCGGGTCTCGCCCTGGCCGGCTCGGGCACCGCGTTCACCGCCAACCTGCTCGGCTCGCCGACGACCGGGCGGCCTCCTCGCCGCGGGAGCCTCCGAGACGCGTCTGCATCCAGGCCACGCTGCCGACCAACGCCGCGCGAGCAGCCTCCAGGGCGCCACGACCGACGTCACCTTCACCTTCACCGGGACGTCGTTCTGATGCGCCGACCACGTCTACGCGCTGCCTGCGCGGTGCCCGGTCGGCGCCTGCTGACCGTCGGAGCAGTCGCTCGGGACACTGTGCCTGGCCGGGCACGCTGCTCGCGCCGCTGATGGGCGTACGGCCGCTGATCTTCCTCTCCGGCTCGATGTCCCCGGCGATCCCCGCCGGCAGCCTCGGGTTGGCGCGCACGACCGACGCCGACGACCTGGAGGTGGGCGACATCGTCACCGTGCCGACCAACGGCACGTTCGTCACCCACCGGATCGTCGAGATCACCCACGCGCCGGGCAAGGCCACCCTGCTGCTGCGGGGCGACGGCAACCGGGTCGCGGACGCGACCGCCTACGAGGTCGCCGTCGGCACCCCGCACCTTCTTCTCCGTGCCGGGGGTCGGGACGGCGGTCGCCTGGTTCTCGCACGCCCCGGGCGCCTACGTGCTGGCGGGCTGGGTCGCGCTGGTCCTCGCCTCGCTCCGCCCGCGTCGCGGCGAGGACGCCGGCCGGCCGCGGCATCCCGCGCGTCCGGTCGGGCGCCCGAAGCTCGTCCTGGTCCTGGGAAGGCTGCTCGCCCACCCTGCCTAGGATGGGGCGGTGACCGGACCGCGACGCATCGGCGTGCTCGCCCTGCAGGGCGACGTGCGCGAGCACCTCAGGATGCTGCGCGAGCTGGGCGTGGATGCGACCCCGGTGCGCCGGCCCACCGAGCTCGACGCGCTCGACGGGCTCGTCCTGCCCGGCGGGGAGTCCACCACCATGTCCAAGCTCGCGCGCACCTTCGACCTCCTCGACCCGCTCCGCCAGGCGGCCAAGGAGGGTCTGCCGATGTTCGGCACCTGCGCCGGCATGATCATGCTGGCCGACCGGATCCAGGGCGGGGCCGGGGACCAGGAGACGATCGGCGGGCTCGACGTCGTCGTCCGGCGCAACGCGTTCGGCCGCCAGGTGGACTCGTTCGAGGCGGACCTCGACGTCGCGGGGCTCGCCGAGCCGTTCCATGCGATGTTCATCCGCGCCCCGTGGGTCGAGGAGGTCGGGCCAGCAGGTCGACGTGGTCGCCACCGTCGCCACCGGGTCCGGCCACCGGTAGGATCGTCGCCGTCCGGCAGGACCACCTGCTCGCCACCTCGTTCCACCCCGAGGTCACCGGCGACGCCCGGATCCATGCGCTGTTCGCCGACCTGGTGCGCGAGGCGGCGGGCTGAACCGCCGCGGCACCTGACTCAGACACAAAGGAAGCAGAGGCATGTCGGGCCACTCCAAATGGGCGACCACCAAGCACAAGAAGGCCGTCATCGACGCCCGCCGCGGCAAGATGTTCGCCAAGCTCATCAAGAACATCGAGGTCGCGGCCCGGCTCGGTGGCGGTGACCCGGCCGGCAACCCGACGCTGTACGACGCGATCCAGAAGGCCAAGAAGTCGTCGGTCCCCAACGACAACATCGACCGCGCGGTCAAGCGCGGCTCCGGCGCCGAGGCCGGCGGAGCCGACTACCAGACGATCATGTACGAGGGCTACGGCCCGGGTGGCGTCGCGCTGCTCATCGAGTGCCTCACCGACAACCGGAACCGCGCCGCGATGGAGGTGCGCACCGCGACCTCGCGCAACGGCGGCTCGCTCGCCGACCCGGGTTCGGTGGCCTACCTCTTCAACCGCAAGGGGGTCGTCGTGCTCCCGAAGGCGCAGGAGGGCCGTGAGATCGGGGAGGACGACGTCCTGGAGGCGACCCTCGACGCCGGCGCCGAGGAGGTCAACGACCTCGACGACGCCTTCGAGGTGATCAGCGAGGCGTCCGACCTGATCGCCGTACGCACGGCGCTGCAGGACGCCGGGCTCGACTACGACTCCGCCGAGGCCCAGTTCGTGCCCACCGATGGAGGTGACCGTCGACGCCGAGGGCGCCGCGAAGGTGATGCGGCTCGTCGAGGCGCTCGAGGACCTCGACGACGTGCAGAACGTGTTCGGCAACTTCGACATCCCGAGCCGACGTCCTCGAGGCGCTCGAGGCCTGATCGGCGCGTCTGCCCGCGGCCCTCGGCACGCGCTCGGTTAGGTTGGCGTCCGAACACACGTTCGGACGAGAGGGCGAGCTGGTGCGCGTGCTGGGGATCGACCCGGGGCTGACCCGGTGCGGGCTCGGCGTCGTGGACGGATCCGTCGGCCGACCGCTGACGATGGTCGAGGTCGGTGTGCTGCGCACCGGCCCCGACCTGCCGATCGCCGACCGGCTGCGGCTCATCGACGAGGGCGTCGAGGACTGGCTCGACCGGCACCGGCCCGACCTCGTCGCCGTCGAGCGGGTCTTCAGCCAGCACAACGTGCGCACGGTGATGGGCACCGCCCAGGCCAGTGGCGTCGCGATGGCGCCGCCGCCCGGCGGGGGATCCCGGTGGCGCTGCACACCCCGAGCGAGGTCAAGGCGGCGGTCACCGGCAGCGGACGCGCCGACAAGGCGCAGGTCGGGGCGATGGTCGCCCGGCTGCTGCGGCTGCCGGAGGCGCCGACCGCCGGCCGACGCCGCCGACGCGCTGGCCCTGGCCATCTGCCACGTCTGGCGCGGCGGTGCCAGCCACGCGCCTCGAGGCCGCGGCGGCGGCCCTGACCGGAGAGGAGCGCCGATGATCGCCTTCGTGCAAGGGCCAGGTGGCCCAGGTGGGCCTGACCTCGGCGGTGATCGAGGTCGGGGGAGTCGGCCTGGAGCTGCAGCTGCACACCCGCGACCCTCGCGGCGCTGCGCGAGGGCAGCAGCGCCCTGCTGCCGACCAGCATGGTGGTGCGCGAGGACTCCCTGACCGTCTTCGGGTTCTCCGACGACGACGAGAAGTCCACGTTCGAGATGCTGCAGACCGCGAGCGGCGTCGGGCCGAAGCTGGCCCAGGCGATGCTCGCGGTGCACGGGCCCGACGACCTGCGCAGGGCCGTCCTCCAGGAGGACGTCCGCACCCTGACCCAGGTCCCGGGCATCGGTCAGAAGGGCGCCCAGCGGATCATCCTCGAGCTCAAGGACCGGATCGGGCCGCCGACGTCGGACCCCCGGCGCCGCGGCCTCCTTCGCCGGCGGCCGAGCCCGGCCTGGCGGGTCCAGGTGCGCGAAGGCCTGGTCGGGCTGGGGTGGTCCGCCAAGGAGGCCGAGAAGGCCATCGACGCCGTCGCGCCCGAGGCCAGCCGACACGCCGGTCGACGTCGGGGCGGTGCTCCGCGCCGCGCTGCGGACGCTGAGCCGCGCGTGACGCGCACCGGACGACGGGACGGAAGGAGCGCGGGGCATGCCCTCCACGGACGACGAGCTGACCGCCGCCGAGGCTCGACCACCTGGCCGCCGCCCGGTGCTCGACGCCGAGGCGCAGGCCGACGACCGGGCCGTCGAGGCGGCCCTGCGGCCGCGCACGCTCGACGAGCTGATCGGGCAGGACCGGGTCCGCGAGCAGCTGCAGCTGGTGCTGCAGGCGGCGCGGGCGCGGGACCGCACCCCCGACCACGTCCTGCTCAGCGGCCCGCCGGGACTCGGCAAGACGACGCTGGCGATGATCATCGCCGCGGAGATGTCGGCGCCGCTGCGGGTGACCAGCGGCCCGCGATCACCCACGCCGGTGACCTTGCCGCGATCCTGTCGGGGATGAACGAGGGCGACGTGCTCTTCGTCGACGAGATCCACCGGATGGCCCGGCCGGCCGAGGAGATGCTCTACATGGCCATGGAGGACTTCCGGGTCGACGTGGTCGATCGGCAAGGGCCCCGGGGCCACCGCGATCCCGCTCGAGCTGCCGCCGTTCACGCTGGTCGGCGCCACCACCCGGGCCGGCCTGCTGCCCGGTCCGCTGCGGGACCGGTTCGGCTTCACCGCGCACCTGGAGTTCTACGAGCCCCAGGACCTCGAGCTGATCGTCCGGCGCAGCGCCGGCCTCCTCGAGGCCGAGCTGACCGACGAGGGGGCCGTGGAGGTGGCCTCGCGCAGCCGCGGCACCCCGCGGATCGCCAACCGGCTGCTGCGGCGGGTGCGCGACTACGCCCAGGTGCGGGCCGACGGCGTCTGCACCCTCGAGGTCGCCCGCCGGGCGCTGGACCTCTACGAGGTCGACCGCTCCGGGTCTGGACCGCCTCGACCGCGCGGTCCTCGAGGCGCTGTGCACGCCGCTTCGGCGGCGGCCCGGTCGGGCTCAGCACCCTCGCCGTGGCCGTCGGCGAGGAGCGGGAGACCGTCGAGGAGGTCGCCGAGCCGTTCCTGGTGCGGCTCGGCCTGCTGGCCCGCACCCCCCGCGGACGGGTCGCCACCGCGCGCCGCCTGGGAGCACCTGGGCCTCGCCCCGCCGGCGAGCCGGCGAGGCGACCCTGTTCGACGACGCGCCGGGGGCTGGAGGAGCGGCCGGACGCCCGGCTCTGGGTCGAGGCGGTTAGACTCAGCCGTCGGCCGCGACTGCCTGTCGCTGTGCCCTGTCCGTTGGTCGTCTCGGATTGCCGTGGTCCCGCGCCGCCAGCCCAGCAGTCGAAGAGGAGTGTCGGTTCGTGGAAGGTCTGGCGCAGCTCGTGCCGTTCGTCCTGATCGCGGTCGTCTTCTGGCTGCTGCTGATCCGGCCGCAACGCAGACGGCAGCTGGACATGATGGCGACCCAGCGGTCGGTCGGCGTCGGCGACGAGGTGCTGCTCGGCGCCGGCATCGTCGGCCGGGTGGCCGGGGAGGTCCGAGGACTACCTGCAGCTCGAGGTCTCGCCGGGCGTCGTCATGAAGGTCGCCCGCGGCGCCGTCGTACGCGTCCTGCCCGAGGGCCGGAGGTGGCAGAGTCCCGACCGGCACACCGACCCGACTCATCGGCACCGCGACCCCACCGATCCCTCCGACCCTTCTGCGGGCCACTGAACCTGACCGACGGGTCCCGCAGGGCCCACCAGGTCGCTCATCGACGAGGAGCATGATGGCGAACAAGGCGTCCCGACCCGGGCGCACGCTGATCGTCTTCGGACTGGTCATCCTGGCCATGTACGGCGGTCTGGCGCTCGCGAACACCTGGAAGCCGAAGCTCGGCCTCGACCTGCAGGGCGGCACCCGCATCACGCTCGAGGCCAAGACCGAGACCGGCGAGGCGATCACCCCGGAGAAGCTCGACGAGGCGGCGGGGATCATCGACAGCCGGGTCAACGCCTATGGCGTCGCCGAGTCGGAGGTGTCGACCCAGGGCGACCGCAACATCGTCGTCGAGATCCCGGGACAGCGACATCGAGCGAGATCGTCGACACCGTCAAGCAGACCGCCCAGCTGCGGTTCCGCCTCGTCGCCGCGAGCGCGCCGGACCAGCCGCAGCCCGAGCCGTCCCCGTCGCCGTCGGTCGAGGTGCCGAGCACCAAGGGCGACCAGGACACGAGCGACCAAGGGCACCAAGGGCGACAAGAAGCGGCACGGCAGAGCGGCACGTCGGGGCCAGCGCGAGCCCGAAGGGGCGCGCGCTGTCCGAGGGTCTGCTGCGGCGCCGACGCACGGCTGCCGCAGCGCCGACAACGGGCAAGAACGACGGCAAGAGCGCGAGGGATCGCCGACGGCGCGTGCCGCACCGAGCCCTCCGCCCAGCCCGCGTCCGGACCAGCCGGGAGCGCCGACGGGCAAGATGCCGACGAACAAGTCCTCGGTCGACGAGCTGCTGGCCTGGGCCCGCAACCCCGACCCTGCCTCGCAGGCCGCGTTCGCGAAGTTCACGTGCGCCGAGGAGGACCAGTCGGCCGACAACCCCGCGAAGCCGCTGCTGGCCTGCGACGAGAAGGGGCGTGAAGTACCTGCTCTCGCCGGCGATCATCGAGGGCACCCAGCTGTCGGACGCCTCGTTCGGCATCCCGCAGAACGACGTCGCAGTACGTCGTCACGCTCGACTTCAACGGTGACGCGACCAGCGTCTTCGCCGACGTGACCCGGGCGCTCGCCGGCACCCAGGAGCAGTTCGCGATCGTCCTGGACGGGACGGTGCTCTCCGCCCCCGTCGTGAACACGCCGATCACCAACGGCAACGCCGAGATCAGCGGCAACTTCACCGCGAAGACGGCGCGAGTCGCTGGCCAACAGCCTCAAGTACGGCGCCCTGCCGCTGCAGTTCGACGTGCCGGTGGTGACCGAGGAGGGGCCGACCCTGGCCGCCGACCAGCTGTCGGCCGGTCTGCTGGCCGGCGCCGTCGGGCTGGCCCTGGTGATCGTCTACTGCATGTTCTACTACCGCGGCCTCGGGATCGTGGTGGTGGCGTCGCTGGGGGTCGCGGCCGCGATCACCTACGCCGCCGTGCTCTTCCTCAGCGAGAACGCCGGGTTCACGCTGACCCTGCCCGGCATCGCGGGCCTGATCGTCGCCGTCGGCATCACCGCCGACTCGTTCATCGTGTTCTTCGAACGCATCCGGGACGAGATGCGAGACGGGCGGTCCCTGCGGGTCGCGATCGAGGCCGGCTGGGCGCGGGCCAAGATGACCTGTCTGGCGGCCGACGCCGTGTCGCTGCTCGCCGCCGTGGTGCTGTTCATCTTCGCGATCGGCGTGGTCAAGGGCTTCGCCTTCGCGCTCGGCATCAGCACGGTGATCGACCTGGTGGTGTTCTTCCTGTTCACCAAGCCGATGGTGACGTGGCTGGGGCGCTTCAAGTTCTTCTCCACGGGCCACCGGCTCTCCGGCCTGTCGGCGTCACACATCGGCATCGAACGGATCGGGTCCGCCCGTCCGGCAGGAGGGACGGCACGATGAGCAAGCTCTCCCGCATCGGGCACGCCCTCTACGAGGGGCGCGTCTCCATCGACTTCGTCGGCCGCCGGTGGCTCTGGTACGCCATGTCCGGCGTCATCGTGCTCATCGCGATCTACGGGCTGACCGTGCCGAGAGCTCAACTACGGGATCGAGTTCGAGGGCGGTGTCGAGTACCGCGTCTCGATGGCCTCCGGCCAGGCGGACCAGGAGGCCGTGGCGGAGATCCGGGACGCGGTCGCCGGCTCCGGCATCGACGCCGCATCCTCACCCATCGTGAACACCTCGGGCGAGAACAACATCCGCGTCCAGACCGAGCCACTGGACAACGACCAGGCGATCGAGGTCTCCAAGCTCATCGAGGACGCCGCGGGGGTGACCGCCGACGACGTGAGCCAGGCGTCCATCGGCCCGTCCTGGGGTGCCCAGGTCGCCAAGCGGGCCGCCACGGGCCTGGTGGTCTTCATCGTCCTCGTGGTGCTGTTCATCTGGGCCTACTTCCGCGAGTGGAAGATGTCCCTGGCCGCCATCGTGGCGCTGGCCCACGACCTGGTGATCACGATCGGTGTCTACGCGCTCTCGGGCTTCGAGGTCTCACCGGCGACGGTGACCGGTGTCCTGACCATCCTCGGCTTCTCGCTGTACGACACCGTCGTGGTCTTCGACAAGGTGCGCGAGAACACCAAGAACCTGGCCCGCACGCACCAGACCTACGCCGAGGCCGCCAACCGCGCGGTCAACCAGACCCTGGTGCGGTCGATCAACACCTCGATCGTCGCCCTGCTCCCGGTGGGGGCGCTGCTCTACGTCGGCACCTTCGTGCTCGGCTCGGGAGCGCTCAAGGACCTGGCGCTCGCGCTGTTCGTCGGGATGGCGGCCGGTGCCTACTCCTCGATCTTCATCGCCACCCCGCTGCTCGCACAGCTGAAGGAGCGAGAGCCCGACGTGCGGGCAGGTGACGCTCGGGCCAGGCGCCACAAGTCGCGCGAGGCCGACCGCTTCGCGCACGTCCCGGCCTACTCCGAGGACATGCCGATCGAGGCCGACCCCGGAGAGGAGCCGCATCGCGGACGCCGCCGAGGACGCCGATGAGGACGGCGCCCCACCGGCCGGCAACCGGTCCGTGTCGCCGGGCGCCCCCGGCCGGGTCACCGCCGGGGAGCGGACCGGATCCTCGCGGCCGGTCTCCGACCGGACCTCGGCCGGCCGCCCGCAACCGACGCGCAAGCCGCGCTCCCAGCGGGGGAAGGGCTGACGGCCGTGCCGTCCCGCGCGCCGGGCCTCGACGAGCACCTCCAGCGCCTCATCCGTGACGTGCCCGACTTCCCGAAGCCGGGCGTGGTGTTCAAGGACATCTCCCCGCTGCTCGCCGACCACGAGGGTCTCACCGCGGTGGTGACGGCCCTCGCCGACGGCCGGCGTGGACGACGACGGGTGCAGTGGTGGACAAGGTCGTCGGCATCGAGGCGCGCGGCTTCATCCTCGGGTCGCCCGTGGCGCTGCAGCTCCACGCCGGCTTCGTGCCGGTCCGCAAGGCCGGCAAGCTGCCCGGCCCGACCCACCAGGTGTCCTACGCGCTGGAGTACGCCGAGGCGGTGCTCGAGCTCCACCGCGACGCGATCCTGCCCGGGGAACGGGTGCTCATCGTCGACGACGTGCTGGCCACGGGCGGCACCGTGGCGGCCGCCAGGAGCCTGGTCGAGTCCTGCGGGGGCGAGGTCGTCTCGGTGGCCGTGCTCATGGAGCTGGGGTTCCTCGACGGCCGGGCGGCGCTGCCGGGCGTCCCGGTGACAGCTTTGCACCGCGTGACCCCGGCATAGACTGGTCTCTTCCGACCGGTGAAGGGAGCCTCGTCGTGGCCGACGAGCGGGTGATCAGCGAGGACGCCGTCGACGCGCCCGCCACCGGCTCTGCCCGCACCCCGGCTTCGGAGTCACCGTCCGTGCCTGCCCCGTCCGGTCCCTCCGGCTCGGCACCGACGTCCGCGGGGCGGATGCGCACCCGGCTGGCCCGCATCGGCACCCGGGGCCAGCCGAGCAACCCGGTGCTGGAGCCGCTGGTCCGCGCGGTGCGGGCCAACCACCCGAAGGCGGACCTCGCGCTGATCGAGCGGGCCTACCGGACGGCCGAGGAGATGCACCGCGGCCAGAAGCGCAAGAGCGGTGAGCCCTACATCACCCATCCGCTGGCGGTGACCACCATCCTGGCCGAGCTCGGCATGACCGAGCCGACGCTGGTCGCGGCGCTGCTGCACGACACGGTCGAGGACACGCCGTACGCCCTGGAGGACGTGCGCCGCGACTTCGGCGACGAGGTCGCCCAGCTCGTCGACGGCGTCACCAAGCTCGACAAGGTCAAGTACGGCGAGAGCGCCGAGGCCGAGACCATCCGGAAGATGATCGTGGCGATGAGCCGCGACATCCGCGTGCTCGTCATCAAGCTCGCCGACCGGCTGCACAACATGCGCACGCTGCGCTACCTCAAGCAGTCCACCCAGGAGCGCAAGGCCAAGGAGACCCTCGAGATCTTCGCGCCGCTGGCGCACCGGCTCGGCATGAACACCCTCAAGTGGGAGCTCGAGGACCTGGCGTTCGCGACCCTGCACCCGAAGATGTACGACGAGATCGTGCGGCTGGTCGCCGACCGGGCGCCGTCGCGGGACAGCTACCTCGCCAAGGTCATCGCCCAGGTCGAGCAGGACCTGCGCAGCTCGCGCATCAAGGCCACGGTGACCGGCCGGCCGAAGCACTACTACTCGATCTACCAGAAGATGATCGTCCGGGGCCGCGAGTTCTCCGACATCTACGACCTGATCGGGATCCGCATCCTGGTCGAGAACGACCGCGACTGCTACGCCGCGCTCGGCATCATCCACTCCCGGTGGAACCCGGTGCCGGGCCGGTTCAAGGACTTCGTGGCGATGCCGAAGTTCAACATGTACCAGTCGCTGCACACCACGGTGATCGGCCCGCAGGGCAAGCCGGTGGAGCTGCAGATCCGCACCTACTCCATGCACCGCCGCGCCGAGTACGGCATCGCCGCGCACTGGAAGTACAAGGAAGCGGTGCGCGCCGGCGCCGACACCGACCGCACCGCGGCCGAGGCCGGGATGAGCGACATGACGTGGGTGCGCCAGCTGCTCGACTGGCAGCAGGACACCGAGGACCCCGGGGAGTTCCTCGAGTCGCTGCGCTTCGAGATCAACCAGTCCGAGGTGTACGTCTTCACCCCGCGCGGTGACGTGGTGGCGCTCCCCGCGGGGTCGACGCCGGTGGACTTCGCCTACTCCATCCACACCGAGGTGGGGCACCGCACGATCGGCGCCCGGGTCAACGGCCGGCTGGTGCCGCTGGAGTCGACGCTCGACAACGGCGACGTCGTGGAGGTGTTCACCTCCAAGGCGCCGTCGGCCGGGCCGCTCGCGCGACTGGCTGGGCTACGTCAAGTCTCCGCGGGCGCGGACCAAGATCCGCCAGTGGTTCACCAAGGAGCGCCGCGAGGAGGCCATCGAGCAGGGCAAGGAGCAGATCGCCCGGCTGATGCGCAAGGAGGGCGTGCCGCTCAAGCGGGTGATGACCCACGAGACGCTGTCGACGGTGGCCGCCGAGATGCGGCTCCCCGACGTGTCGGCCCTCTACGCCGCCGTAGGGGAGAGCAACGTCGGGCGCCCAGACCGTCGTACGCCGGGTCATGGACCTGTTCGGCGGCGAGGAGGGCGCGACCGAGGACCTGGCCGAGGGCGTCCAGATCACCGGCCGGCGCTCCATGGGACGCCCGTCGGGCGGAGACGCGGGCGTGATCGTGACGTCGGTCTCCGGGGGTGGAGCCGCCCACGAGTCGGACGGCTCCGACGTCTGGGTCAAGCTCGCCAAGTGCTGCACCCCGGTCCCGGGCGACGAGATCCTCGGCTTCGTGACCCGCGGCGCCGGCGTCTCGGTGCACAGGGCCGACTGTCCCAACGCCGGCGACCTCACCAAGCACCCGGAGCGGCTGGTCGACGTGGAGTGGGCGCCGACGGCGCAGTCGGTGTTCCTGGTCAACATCCAGGTGGAGGCCCTCGACCGCGCCCGGCTGCTCTCGGACATCACCAAGGTGCTGTCCGACATGCACGTGAACATCCTGGCCGCATCGCTGAGCACCGGCCGCGACCGGGTGGCCAAGAGCCGGTTCACCTTCGAGATGGCCGACCCCAAGCACCTGGGCCACGTGCTCCGCGCCGTACGCCACGTCGAAGGCGTCTTCGACGCCTACCGCGTCACCGGCTGACTGGCTGCCCCCTCCCGCCGAGTCGGCGCATCCGCGCGGCGCAACGACGCCGAGTCGGCGCATCCGCTCGGCGCAACGGCGCCGAGTCGGCGCATCCTGTCGCAACCGCACGGCGTCCACATCCCGACATCCCGCGGACGTATCCACAACGTCTGATCGGTCGTCCCCGACTTGTCTGCCGCAGTGATGCGCTGCCGCGATGCTCCCCGTGTACCTGCTCGGCGACCCTGCTCTCCTCGACGAGCGGTTCCCGCTTCCGCTCGCCGAGCCCTTCACCACAGCAGAGGCCCTCGCGCAAGGCGTCACCCGCAGGGATCTGACGCGCCTCGTGAGGGACGGCTTCCTCAGGCGACCGGTCAAAGGCGTGTACGTCGCGGCGCCGCAAATCGACGCGTTCAAGTTCCGTGGGCATGACCGCCTCCGCAACGCGCTCGCAAGAAGCGGTGAGCGGTGGTTGGTGCCATCCGACGTCGTGCCCTTGCAGGGCGACGTCTGCGTCACGATCCCTCTCCGGACCGCTTGGGACCTTGGACGTCTCACCGTGGGCATCGTTGCCATCGGGGGCATGGACGCTCTCGCGCGCGCTGGCTCCTTCACCGTCGACGAGCTGGTCGCCGGCGTCGAGAGGTTCCGCCGCCAGCGCGGCGTGGTGCAGCTACGCGAGCTGGCACCCATCGTCGACCCACGGGCCGAGAGCGTCGGGGAGTCTTCGGTGCGCCTGCGGTGGCGCCAGTGCCCCGGGCTACCAGGTCCCGAGCTGCAGATCCCGGTGCTCGACCCGTCGGGATGCCCTCTCTACTGGCTCGATCTGGGAGTGCAGGAGCTGCGACTCGGGGTCGAGTACGACGGCGAGCAGTGGCACTCCGACCCTGAAGACCGCGCTCATGACTTCGCGCGGCGGACGGCTCTCGAGGACGTCCATCGCTTCCGCCTCGACGTGTTCCGCCGCGAGCACGTCTTCGGGCAGGGGGAGATCGTGACGCAGCGGCTGCCGATCGCGGTGCGCGAGGCGCGGGACCAGCTGGCACGGCCCAGCGTCCTGGACCTGGGAGCCAGTCGAGAGGAGCGCTGGCGCAGGTGACGTCGCGCAGGATGCGCCGGTTCGGCAGCCGCGTGCGGTCAGGATGCGCCGGTTCGGCAGCCGCGTGCGGTCAGGATGCGCCGGTTCGGCGGGGCAGGGGTCAGGGGGAGAACTCGTCGAGGGCCTTTCGCGCCTCGGTGAGCCAGGAGCGCCGCGCGTCGAGAGCGGCCTGGTGCTCGGCCACCTTCTTGTCGTTGCCGGCCGCCACGGCCTTGTCCCGCTTCGTCTCCAGGTCGGCGATCGTGCTCTCCAGCTGGGCGACGGTGTCGGCCGCGCGCGCCCGGGCCTCGGGGTTGGATCGCCGCCACTTCTCGTCCTCGACGCCGCGGATGGCCTGCTCGACGGCTCGCATGCGCCCCTCGAGCTCCTTGATCCGGTCCCGGGGGACCTTGCCGGCGGCGTCCCACCGGTCGGCGATCTCCCGGAAGGCCCGCTTCGCCGCGGCGAGGTCCTGCACCGGGAGCAGCGCCTCGGCCTCGACGAGCAACGCCTGCTTCTTCTCGGCGTTCTCGGCGAACTCGGCCTCGGTCGCGGCGGTGGCGGCATCGCGGGCACCGAAGAACACGTCCTGCGCCCCGCGGAACCGCTTCCAGAGCTGGTCGTCCACCCCGCGCGGGGCGGGGCCGGCCTCCTTCCACCGGCGCATGAGGTCGCGGTAGGCCCCGGACGTGGGTCCCCAGTCGGTGGACCCCTGCAGCGCCTCCGCCTCCTTGACCAGCTTCTCCTTGACCGCGCGCGCGGCCTCACGCTTCTCGTTCAGCTCGGCGAAGTGCGCCTTGCGCCGACGCGTGTAGGTCGTCCGGGCGCCTGAGAACCGCCGCCACAGGGCGTCGTCGGCGGGCTTGTCGAGCCGCGGCAGCTGCTTCCACTCCTCGAGCAGCGCCCGGAGCCGGTCGGCCCCCGCCCGCCAGTCGTTGCTGTTCGCGAGGCGCTCCGCCTCGGTGGCGATGCGGTCCTTGGCGACCTTCGCCTCCGCCAGCTTCTGGGCGCGCTCAGCCTTGCGCTTCTCCCGCTGCTGCCCGATGAGCTCCACCAGGCCCTCGAGCCGCCGGTCGAGCGCGGCGAGGTCGCCCACCACCTGGGCGTCGGCGACGGCCGTCCGGACCTGCTTCAGCGCCGCTCCGGCGTCCTCCGGCGACAGCGTGCCCGTCGTAAGCCGCTGCTCGAGCAGCTCGATCTCGAACACCAGCCCGTCGTACTTGCGGGTGAAGTGGGCGAGCACCTCCGCCGGGTCGCCGCCGGGCCACTGCCCCACTTGGCGTTCACCGTCGGGCGTGCGCACGAAGACGGTGCCCTCGGCGTCGACACGGCCCCACGTCTCGGCACCGTCCGCCGCGGGGCGGCCGGTGGGGGCGGGGTCGGGGGAGCTGTTCACGAAGTCCACCTCGGGTAGGCCTCCGGAGGTCGGTCCGGACGCAGTTTCCAGTCGGCGTGCAAGAACGTCATCGTAGTCAATGGCCCGCCGACCGGGAGTGGCCGGCGGCCGGCCGGTCGGTAGGCTGCCGTGGTCCGCCAGCACAAGGAGTCCCACCGTGTTCATCGCCGGCTTCCCCGCAGGTCCGTGGGGGACCAACTGCTACGTCGTCGCCACCGAGCCCGGGGCGGAGTGTGTCGTGGTCGACCCCGGCAAGGACGCGGCTCAAGGAGTGGCGGAGGTCGTGCGCGAGCACCGGCTGAAGCCGGTCGCGGTGCTCGTCTCGCACGGTCACATCGACCACATGTGGTGCGTGGCCCCGGTGGCGGGCACCTACGACGCGACGGCGTACGTGCACCCCGACGACCGGCACCTGCTGAGCGACCCGATGGCCGGCATCTCCGCCGACACCGCGGGCATGCTGCTGGGCGGAAGCTACGAGTTCGCCGAGCCGGATGAGGTCAGCGAGGTCGGGGACGGCGCCACGCTCGAGCTGGCCGGTCTCCGGTTCGCGGTGGACCACGCCCCCGGCCACACTCCCGGTTCCATCACCTTCCGCACGCCGTACGACGGTGACGCCGCCGGTGAGACCAACGGGATCAGCGAGGTGATGTTCTCGGGGGACCTGCTCTTCGCCGGTTCGATCGGCCGCACCGACCTCCCGGGCGGCGACCACGCCACCATGCTGCGCAGCCTGGCCACGAAGGTGCTCCCGCTGGCCGACGACATCGTCGTCCTCCCCGGCCACGGGGAGCAGACGAGCATCGGGCGCGAGCGGGCGACCAACCCGTTCCTGCTGGACCTGGTCCGGCAGGGTGCGGCGCCGTCCGCGCCGGGTCGGGGGCTGTGAGCCGATGAGCTCCTCCCGGCCGACCCCGCTGAGCGGGTTCCCAGAGCTGCTGCCACAGGACCGGCACGTCGAGCGCGGAGTGATCGACACCCTGGCCCGCACGTTCGAGCTGCACGGGTTCACGAACATCGAGACCCGTGTCGTCGAACCGCTGGACCGGTTGGCCAAGGGGGGCGAGATCGACAAGGAGGTCTACGTCCTGCGGCGGCTGCACGCCGGCGACCAGGAGGGCGACGCCGGGTTGGGGCTGCACTTCGACCTCACCGTGCCCTTCGCCCGCTACGTGCTCGAGCACGCCGGGAAGCTGGAGTTCCCGTTCCGCCGCTACCAGATCCAGCCGGCCTGGCGGGGGGAGCGGCCTCAGGAGGGCCGGTACCGCCAGTTCACCCAGGCCGACGTCGACATCGTCGGCAACGACGTGTTGCCGTTCCACCACGACGTCGAGGTGATGCGGGTGATGGTCGAGGCGCTCGACGCCCTGCCGATCCCACCGGTCAGCTTCCAGTTCAACAACCGGAAGCTCATCCAGGGGTTCTGCCGAGGTCTGGGCATCGCGGACGTGACCACGGCGATCCGCACCATCGACAAGCTCGACAAGCTGCCGCGGGAGAACGTTGCGGAGCTGCTGGTCGAGGACGCGGGGGCCACCGCCGACCAGGCACAGCGCTGCCTGGAGCTGGCGACCATCCGCGTCCCCGACACGTCGTTCGTCGAGCGGGTGCGCGCCCTGGGGGTGGAGGACGAGCTGCTCGAGGAGGGGCTGGCCGAGCTCGCCGCCGTCGTCGAGGGCTGCGCGTGGGGCGGCCACCGGAACGTGTCGGTCGAGGCCAACCTCCGCATCGCCCGGGGGCTGGACTACTACACCGGCACCGTGGTCGAGATCTTCATGTCCGGCTACGAGCGGCTCAAGTCCGTCGGCGGCGGCGGCCGGTACGACGCCCTCGCCAGCGACGGCCGCACGACCTACCCAGGCGTCGGGGTGTCGTTCGGGGTCTCCCGCACCCTCATCCCGCTCCTGGCCGACGGTGTGCTCCACGGGAGCCGACCGGTCCCGAGCGCAGTGCTGGTGGCGCTGCCCGACGAGCGGTCTCGGCGCGCGTGCGACGCCGTCGCACAGCAGCTGCGCGCGCGAGGCATACCGGCCGAGGTCGCGGCCGGTCCGCAGAAGTACGGCAAGCAGATCAGGTACGCCGAGCGCCGTGGCATCCCGTTCGTCTGGTTCCCGGCGACGCCGGGCGAGGACGGTCCGGGGAACGAGGTGAAGGACATCCGCACCGGGGAGCAGCAGCCGGCAGACCTGGCGACCTGGATGCCGCCGGAGGACGACCTGTGGCCGCGCATCGTGGTCGCGCCAGAGACCGCACCAACTGAAGGAGCCCCCCGTTGATCCGCACCCATGACGCCGGAGCACTGCGCGTCGAGCACGTCGGCAGCACCGTCACCCTGGCCGGCTGGGTGGCGCGCCGACGCGACCACGGCGGTGTCGCGTTCCTCGACCTGCGTGAGGCGAGCGGCGTCGTGCAGGTGGTGGTGCGTGACGAGGAGGTCGCCCACCAGCTGCGCGCCGAGTTCTGCATCAGGGTCGTCGGCGAGGTGTCGGCGCGCCCGGAGGGCAACCAGAACCCGAACCTGCCCACCGGCGCGATCGAGGTGATCGCCTCCGAGGTCGAGGTGCTCAACCCGTCGGCTCCGCTTCCCTTCCCGATCGACGAGCACGTGGAGGTGGGGGAGGACGTGCGGCTGCAGCACCGCTACCTCGACCTGCGCCGGTCGGGCCCTGCCGCCGCGATGCGTCTGCGCAGCCAGGTCAACCACGCGGCACGGGACGTGCTGAACCACCGCGGCTTCGTGGAGGTGGAGACGCCGACGTTGACCCGGTCGACGCCGGAGGGCGCCCGGGACTTCGTCGTGCCGGCTCGTCTGCAACCGGGCAGCTGGTACGCCCTGCCGCAGAGCCCACAGCTCTTCAAGCAGCTGCTCATGGTCGGCGGCATGGAGCGGTACTTCCAGATCGCCCGGTGCTACCGCGACGAGGACTTCCGCGCCGACCGTCAGCCGGAGTTCACCCAGCTCGACCTCGAGATGTCCTTCGTCGACCAGGATGACGTCATCGAGGTGGCCGAGGAGGTCCTGCGAGCCCTGTGGGCCCTCGTCGGTCACGAGGTGCGGACGCCGATCCCGCGAATGACCTACGCCGAGGCGATGGCCCGCTACGGCAGCGACAAGCCCGACCTGCGCACGGACCTCGAGCTGGTCGAGTGCACGGAGTTCTTCGCCGACACCTCGTTCCGCGTCTTCCAGGCGCCGTACGTCGGAGCGGTGGTCATGCCCGGCGGTGCCAGCCAGCCGCGCAAGCAGCTGGACGCCTGGCAGGACTGGGCGAAGCAGCGCGGCGCCCGGGGACTGGCCTACGTCCTGGTGGGAGAGGACGGTGAGCTCGGCGGACCGGTCGCCAAGAACCTCACCGAGCAGGAGCGGGCGGGCATCGCCGGCCACGTCGGCGCCGACCCGGGTGACTGCATCTTCTTCGCTGCCGGCCCGGTGAAGTCCTCGCGCGCCCTCCTCGGCGCCGCCCGGCTCGAGGTGGCGCGTCGCTGCGGCCTCATCGACGAGTCGGCCTGGAGCTTCCTGTGGGTGGTCGACGCGCCGCTGTTCGAGCCGACCGCCGACGCGACGGAGAGCGGGGATGTCGCGCTGGGTTACAGCGCCTGGACCGCCGTGCACCACGCCTTCACGTCGCCCAAGCCGGAGAGCCTGGACACCTTCGACGCCGACCCGGGCAGCGCGTTGGCGTACGCCTACGACATCGTCTGCAACGGAAACGAGATCGGCGGTGGTTCGATCCGTATCCACCGCGAGGACGTCCAGAAGCGCGTCTTCGAGGTGATGGGCATCGGCGCCGAGGAGGCTCAGGAGAAGTTCGGCTTCCTCCTCGAGGCCTTCAAGTACGGCGCTCCGCCGCACGGCGGGATCGCCTTCGGCTGGGACCGCATCTGCGCCCTGCTGAGCGGGTCGGAGTCGATCCGCGACGTCATCGCCTTCCCCAAGACCGGCAACGGGTACGACCCGCTGACCGGCGCGCCCGCACCCATCACCGCGGCGCAGCGCAAGGAGGCCGGCGTCGACGCGGTTGCGAGGAAGCCGGCGGAGACCAGCCCGGCCTGACGAGCCTGAGACCAGATCGTTACCTGTCGGCGGCTGGAACGATGCACCGCCCACACTAGAGTGCTCGCGGCGGAGCGGGTGGCGGGAATCACGCCGCCGTCCGTGGGACTGCCCGGAGAGCTCCACCCGAGCCGACCTGGCGGAGCGACATCGCAGAAGGGCGACCATGACCTCAAACCCCGGTGAGCTCGAGGCTCTGGGTGATGCCGTCGTCCAGAACGTCTCCCGGGAGGTCACCGGCCGGTCGCCGACGCGCATCGCCTTCGACCGGCTGCGCAAGGACAAGGTGGCGGTCTTCTGCGCGGCGATCATGGTCGTGCTCGTCATCCTGGCGTTGCTGGCTCCGGTGATCACCAGCGCCATGAACCTGCACTGGGACATCACCGATCCGGACGCCCCCACGCCGAGCGAGGTGCTCGAGTTCGACGGCTATCCGGCGATCGGCCCGCCGTTCCACGGCTTCACCTGGGACCACCCGCTCGGACTGGCGCCCGGCACGGGTGGCGGCCGCGACAACCTGGCCTACCTGCTCTACGGGCTCCGCACGTCGCTGACCGTCGCGCTCGCCGCCACGATCTTCTCCACGGTCATCGGCCTGGTGATCGGCCTGGTGGCCGGCTTCTCGCGCGGCTGGCTGGACTCGGTCCTCTCGTTCATCACGGACCTGTTCCTGTCGTTCCCCTACCTCCTCGGGATGCTGGCGCTGGCGCCGATCATCATCTCGAACTTCCAGTCCGACCTCGACAAACTGGCGCGGGCGCAGTTCGTCACGCTGATCGTGATCCTCGTGCTGTTCGGCTGGATGGGCCTGGCCCGTCTGATCCGTGGCCAGGTGCTGTCGCTGCGCGAGCGCGAGTTCGTGCAGGCGGCCGAGGTCATCGGAGTCCCGACCCGGCGCATCCTCTTCAAGGAGCTCCTGCCGAACCTGGTGGCACCGATCGTGGTCGCCACCTCCCTGGCACTGCCGGCGTTCGTGGCGGCGGAGGCGCTGCTCTCGTTCCTGGGACTGGGTCTCACCGGCATGCCGTCGCTGGGCAAGATGCTCGCCGACGCAGCGCCCTACTACTCCGACTACGGCCTCTACCTGTGGATGCCGGTCGGCACGATCGCGACCCTCACCCTCGCCCTGAACCTGCTCGGGGACTCCATCCGGGACGCGTTCGACCCCAAGACTCGTCGATGACGCCCGTCATCAGCGGGAGCAACAACAACGAAAGGGTGGACCAGTAATGCGGTTCAAGAAACCGATCGTCGCGCTGAGCACGGCCGGCCTTCTCGCCCTCGCTGCCTGCGGTGGCGGCGGCGGTGGAGACGAGGGCGGTTCGGGTAGCTCGGGCTCGTCGATCGACAAGGAGAATCTGGGCAACACCGGTGACGGGATGGACCCCGAAGCCAAGGGCCCGGTCACCATCGACGGCGCGGAGGAGGGGGGCACGGTCACCGTGCTGACGTCCACCGGCCTCACGACGCCGCTCGACCCGTCGGACCTGTACTACACCGACACCAACGCCATCATGACCGCGCTGGTCACCCGACAGCTCACCCAGTACAAGTACGACCCGGACTCGGGCCAGATGATCCTGGTGCCCGACCTGGCGACCGATCTGGGGACGCCGAACGACGACTACACCGAGTGGCAGTTCACGCTGCGTGACGGTGTGAAGTGGGAGAACGGCGACCCGATCACCCCCGAAGAGGTCGTCTTCGGCATCTGCCGGTCCATGGACGGCAAGACCTTCCCGAACGGCCCGGGCCTGTACTACAGCAACCCGTACTTCCTGGGCGGGGACAAGTACAAGGGCCCCTACACCGAGAACGACCCGAACTGCGAGAAGCAGGAGGCGGTCTCGGCGGACGGCAACACCATCACGGTGAAGATGTCGAAGCCGTTCCCGGACTTCGCGTACTACGCCTCGTTCCCGTCCATCGGCCCCGTCCCGACCGGCGACGTGTCCGACCCGGCGAAGTACGCTCGGCGGCCGCTGGCCTCGGGCCCGTACAAGATCAAGACCTACAACGTCGCGAAGTCGCTCATCCTGGAGCGCAACGACCAGTGGGACGCGGACTCCGACCCGGCCCGGACGCAGTACCCGGAGACCTACGAGTTCAAGGCGGGTCAGGCGCCTGACCAGATCGACCAGATCATGCTGGCCGACTCCGGCAAGGGCCAGACGACGATGACGTACGACGACGTCCAGGCCAAGAACTTCCGCGAGATGCAGAACAACAACGCCGACCGGCTGTCGATCGGCGGCAGCCCGTGCACGTACTTCTACGCGCTCGACATGCGGAAGATCAAGGACAAGGCCGTCCGTGAGGCGATGGTCTGGGCGACGCCGTACAAGGACCAGATCCTGTCCTCCGGCCTCATCCCGGACGTCAACGCGATCCCGGCGACCAACCTCATGCCCCCGGGCATCCCGGGTCGTGAGGAGTACAACCCGGTGGAGGGTCACGGAGACTTCGAGACCGACCCCGACAAGGCGAAGCAGCTGCTGCAGGAGAGCGGCAACGAGAACTTCGAGATCAAGTTCCTGTTCCGCACCGACCTCGACACCGACGTGTCGGGCAAGGACGTCCTGGTGAAGGCCCTCGAGGCCGCCGGCTTCAAGGCGACCCCGGTGCCGACCACGGTGGCGAACTACGTCGCCGACCGTGACGACCCCAAGGGCGACATCAACCTGCGGTCGTACGGCTGGTGCTCCGACTGGCCGTCGGGCGCCACGTGGATCCCGCCGATCTTCGAGTCCACCGACATCGAGGAGGTCGGCTTCGGCACCAACGAGGCCGCCTTCAACGAGCCGGCGATCGACCAGAAGATCAACGACGTGTTCGCGATGGGCTCCGACGAGCAGCCGGCTGCCTGGCAGAGCCTGGAGGAGGAGATCATGAACGACTACCTCCCGGTCGTGCCCAGGTTCTACACCGGCACCGCGCAGGCCCACGGGTCGAAGGTGCACGGGCACTACATCGACAACACCCTCGGCATGCCGACCTTCAGGGACGTCTGGGTCTCCCAGTGACCTGACAGCCGGTCTGTCAGCAGCACCTAGCAAGCCCAGCAAGACCAGCAAGACCCTGTAACACCCAGCAACATCGAGCACCATTGGCGTGGGGTGAGCCCGGGAACGGGCTCACCCCACAGCCGGGTCAATCCAGATTCGAGGACGTGCATGTTCGGCTACATCGTCCGCAGGCTCATGTCGGCGAGCCTGGTGGTCATCTTGACGTCGATGTTCGTCTTCGCCCTGTTCTTCCTCGGGCCGAGCAACCCGGCGGAGCCCCTGTGCGACATCAACGGCAAGTGCACGCCGGAGAAGCTCGCCCTGCTCACCGAGCAGCTGGGGCTCAACGACTCCGTGGTGCACCAGTACGGCATCTGGGCCAAGGGCCTGGTGCAGGACCGGGAGATCAGCTTCGGGCCCGTGTACCACTGCGACGCCCCGTGCCTCGGCATCTCCTACGGCACCCGTAACGAGGTGACCGACGAGCTGCTGCAGAAGTTCCCCGCCACCTTGTCCCTCGCGATCGGTGGCTCCCTCATCTACCTCACGGTCGGCGTCATCCTCGGCACGATGGCGGCGCGAGTGCGGGGCACCTTGACCGACCGGGGGCTGGTGACGTTCAGCCTCATCATCTCGTCGATCCCCTACTACGTCCTGGCCCTGCTCGCCTGGATCTTCCTGTCGCTGGAGTGGAAGATCTTCCCCGACACCACCTATCACCCGTTCCTGGACTCGCCGATCCAGTGGGCGTACGGTCTGCTGCTCCCGTGGCTGGTGCTGGGACTGGCCCAGTCGACCACCTACGCCCGGTTCACCCGCGGCCAGATGGTCGAGACGCTCGGGGAGGACTACATCCGCACCGCCACCGCCAAGGGCGTGAGAAAGAGGAGCGTCATCTTCAAGCACGCACTGCGGTCCGCCATCGTCCCGGTGATGACGATCTTCGGACTCGACTTCGCCTTCTTGCTCGCCGGCACCGTGGTGACCGAGGAGATCTTCGACATCGACGGCATCGGCCAGTGGGGGATCCGGGCGCTACGGGCGCCGGTCGACTTCCCCGTCGTCTCCGCCACCGTCCTGGTGGGGGCCGTCATCATCGTGGTCGCCAACATCATCGTCGACGTCCTCTACAGCGTCATCGACCCGCGGGTGCGGCTGGCATGACGAGCGAGCGCTTCCTCACCTCCGAGGTCTCCACGGCAGGCACCGCGCCGGAGCAGGACACCGACGCGTTCCTCGTCGTCGACCGGCTCTCGGTGCGCTTCCCCACCCACGACGGGCTCGTGCAGGCAGTCACGGACCTCTCCTACTCGGTGCGCCGGGGGGAGACGCTCGGCATCGTCGGCGAGTCGGGCTCGGGCAAGAGCGTGTCCTCGATGGCGGTCCTCGGACTGCACGACCCGAAGCAGGCGAGGCTGGAGGGGTCGATCAAGGTCGGGGGCCAGGAGGTCGTCGGCGCCGGCGAGTCGCTGCTGCGCAGGCTGCGGGGCAAGGAGGTCGCGATGATCTTCCAGGACCCGTTGACCGCGCTGCACCCGTTCTTTCCGGTCGGCAAGCAGATCTCCGAGGCCTACCGGATCCACAACAAGGTCTCGAAGGGCGCTGCGCGCAAGCGGGCCATCGAGATGCTCGACCGGGTCGGGATCCCGCAGGCCAAGAACCGTGTCGACGACTTCCCCCACCAGTTCTCCGGGGGCATGCGGCAGCGCGCGATGATCGCGATGTCGCTGGTCAACGACCCCAAGCTGCTCATCGCCGACGAGCCGACGACCGCCCTCGACGTGACCGTCCAGGCCCAGATCCTCGACCTGCTGCAGGATCTGCAGCGCGAGTTCAACTCGGCGATCATCATGATCACCCACGACCTCGGCGTCATCGCCGAGATGGCCGACAACGTCCTGGTGATGTACGGCGGTCGGGCGGTCGAGACCGGCAGGACCAAGCAGATCCTCACGCACCCGGAGATGCCCTACACCTGGGGACTGCTCTCCAGCGTGCCGGAGGTGAACGCGGACGAGGACGCCCGGCTGATCCCGATCCCGGGCAACCCGCCCAGCCTGCTGAACCCCCCGTCCGGCTGCCCGTTCCACCCGCGCTGCACGCACCGCGACAAGGTGCCGGGTGACCTCTGCGTGAGCACGTTGCCGGAGCTGCTGCCCGCCCGGGTGGGACCGACACACCTGAGACGCTGCCACCTCCCGGACCCCGAGCAGATCTACCTGACCGAGGTACTGCCGGAGATCGCGCCGGACCTGATCGATCCCGAGACCGGGGAGCCGATCGCGGCGCTGCAGGAGATCGCCGCCGCGGTCGAGGCCCAGTCCGAGGTCGAGGTCCGGAGCGAGTCGCACGGGGCCTCCCAGCTCGAGCCAGGGCGCCAGCCCGGCAAGGACGGTGTCTGATGACCGAGACCGATGCCAAGGGGGCGGCACATCCCGCGTCGCGGATCGACTGGGCCACGGCCGAGCCGATCCTGGAGGTGGTGAACCTCAAGAAGTACTTCCCGGTCAAGTCGTCGGGAGTGGTGCGGCGCACGGTCGCGCAGGTCCAGGCGGTCGACGGGGTGTCGTTCTCGGTGCCCCGGGGCAGCTCGCTCGGGCTGGTCGGCGAGTCGGGCTGCGGGAAGTCGACCACGGGCCGGCTGATCACCCGGCTCTACGAGCCGACGTCCGGGGAGATCCGCTTCGAGGGCCAGGACATCGCCAGCCTGTCGCGCAAGCAGATGCTGCCGCTGCGCAGCGAGATCCAGATGATCTTCCAGGATCCGTACAGCTCGCTGAACCCGCGGCACACGGTCGGCACGATCGTCGGGACGCCGCTGCGGGTGCACAAGATGGTTCCGGAGAAGAAGGTGCTCGACCGGGTACGCGAGCTGCTCGAGGTCGTGGGCCTGAACCCCGAGCACTACAACCGGTACCCGAACGAGTTCTCCGGCGGTCAGCGGCAGCGCATCGGCATCGCCCGGGCACTGGCGCTGCAACCGAAGCTGCTGGTGGCCGACGAGCCGGTCTCCGCGCTCGACGTCTCCATCCAGGCGCAGGTGGTGAACCTCCTGCAGGACGTGCAGCGCGAGTTCAACATCGCGTTCCTCTTCATCGCCCACGACCTGGCCGTGGTGCGGCACTTCTGTCCCGAGGTCGCGGTGATGTACCTCGGGAAGATCGTCGAGGTGGCCGACCGCGAGACGCTCTACAACCGACCGCACCACCCGTACACCCAGGCGCTGCTGTCGGCGGTGCCGGACGTCAAGCAGGCGGCGGTCGGCGGCCGGCGGGACCGGATCCGCCTGGAAGGCGACGTGCCGAGCCCCGTGAACCCGCCCTCGGGCTGCCGGTTCCGGACCCGCTGCTGGCTCGCCCAGGACATCTGCGCCAAGCAGGAGCCGCCGCTGCTGCAGATCGGGCCACGGCACAAGGTCGCCTGCCACTTCGCCGGGGAGCGCGGGTCGACGGGCAAGGTGCCGATCACCCTCGACGTGCTCGGCGTGAACGCGCACGGCGACCCGGTCGCCGGAGCCTCCCGGGCGCCCAATCTCGAGGACCCGGGATACTCCGCGGGATACTCCGACCTCGAGACACACCGCCGCCGATCCGAGCCTCTGGCAGACCGCTGACCGCGTGTCCTGGCACGATGGGGTGATGACCGACGGCCTCCCGGGGCCCCGCCGCAGGAAAGGGATCCAGCGATGTCTCGACACCGGACGAGCAGCACGGGCGTGCCCGCGAAGCTAGCGGCGGCAGCAGCGGCGGCGGTGGTGCTGCTCTCGGTCAGCGCCTGTGGCGAGGACACCGGCGACGGTTCGGAGGCGACGCCGGCGGTGAGCAGCGGTGGCTTCGACGTGAGCAGCGCGACGCTCACCGACGAGGCGTTCTGCGACGACGTGGACACCGCGACGGTCGCCGACGTGCTGGGCATGCCGGTCTCCAGCGTCAAGGTCGTCATCGACCGGCGGGTGGGCCAGGAGTTCGAGGGACCCAACGAGGAGGCGCCGCCCAAGAAGTCAGTGGCGAACCTGTGCTCGTTCGGCTCCGGCACCAAGCAGTTCCTGGTGTCGGTGCAGCCCGACGCGACTGCGGAGGACGTGCAGCAGAGCATCGACGAGCTGTCGGCGCTCAAGGGCGGGGACTCCTCGGAGACCTGCGAGCCGGTCGACGCCTCCGACTTCGGCGATCCGGCGGGCGCCTTCTCCTGCACGTCGGGCGCACCGCTGGAGCGGGCCCGGGTGGTGGCGACCGGACTGGTCGGGGACAGCAAGTTCTACTGCGCGGCGATGGTCAACGAGGACCCGGACCCGGGGCTCAAGGACGCCACGCTCGACGCCTGCCGCAGCACCATGGAGAATCTCGCCGAGTCGGCCTGACCGGCGGGCGGCTCCTCGGCGACGGTTAGTCTCGTCGGCGTGGAAAGCCTGTTCGACGTCGGCGATGCCGACGGCACTGACCGGGGCGGCGGGACGCTGGCGGGGAACGAGCACGCCTCGGCGCCGCTGGCGGTCCGGATGCGACCACGGACCCTGGACGAGCTGGTCGGCCAGCGCCAGCTGCTGGCGGCCGGCTCGCCGCTGCGCCGGCTGGTGGAGGGCGACCAGCCGATGTCGCTGGTCCTGTGGGGACCCCCGGGCACGGGCAAGACGACGATCGCGGCGATCCTGAGCCGCCAGACCGACCGGCGCTTCGTCGAGGTCTCCGCGGTCTCCGCGGGCGTGAAAGAGGTGCGCGGGGCCATCGACACCGCGCGGCAGCGGCTGGCACGCACCGGATCGGAGACGGTGCTGTTCGTCGACGAGGTGCACCGCTTCACCAAGGCCCAGCAGGACGCGCTCCTCCCCGGCGTCGAGAACCGCTGGGTCACCTTGGTCGCCGCGACCACGGAGAACCCGTTCTTCAGCGTGATCTCGCCGTTGCTGTCGCGCTCGCTCCTGCTCACCCTGGAGCCCCTCACCGACGAGGACGTCCGGGCGGTGCTCGTGGCCGCCCTCGGTGACGATCGGGGTCTCGGCGGGTCGGTCGGGGTGGCCGACGACGCCTTGGACCACCTGGTCCGCCTGGCGGGCGGCGACGCGCGGCGGGGGCTCACCTACCTCGAGGCGGCTGCCGGCGCCGCTCTCGCCACCGACGACGCGCTCGTCACGCTGGAGGTCGCCGAGACTGCGGTGGACCGGGCCGCGGTGCGCTACGACCGGCAGGGCGACCAGCACTACGACGTCATCAGCGCGTTCATCAAGTCGATCCGAGGGTCCGACGTCGACGCCGCCCTGCACTACCTCGCCCGCATGGTGGAGGCGGGGGAGGACCCCAGGTTCATCGCCCGGCGGCTGGTCATCCTCGCGAGCGAGGACATCGGCCTGGCGGACCCGACGGCGCTGACCACCGCTGTCGCCGCGGCGCAGGCGGTCCAGCTCATCGGGATGCCCGAGGCTCGGCTCAACCTCGCCCAGGCCGTCATCGCCTTGTCGGTGGCACCGAAGTCCAACGCCGTCACCACCGCCATCGGCGCGGCCACGGCGGACGTCCGGGCAGGCAAGATCGGCCAGGTGCCGGCGCACCTCCGGGACGCGCACTACGGCGGCTCGAAGAAGCTCGGCCACGGGGTCAGCTACCGCTACGCCCACGACGCGCCGTACGGGGTGGCCCAGCAGCAGTACCTTCCCGACGTGCTCGAGCACGCGGAGTACTACCGCCCCACGGCGCTGGGCGCCGAGGGCGCCGTCCGGGAGCGCTGGGATCGGCTGCGGCGGATCGTGCGTGGCTCCGCAGACGCCGACCCCCCGCGTTGAGGCCCCGCGATAGGGTCACGTCCCATGGATCCCGTCGCTCTGGTGGCTGCGCTCGTCGTGGTCGCCGCCGTCGCGCTCGCCGGGTGTGCCGCAGCCGGGTGGCACCTGGCGGTGTCGTCCCGCCGACGTCGTGCGGGTCTCGCCGCGGACCTGGCGCGATCGCAGGCCGAGGTCGACGCGCTCGCCCGGAAGGTCGACGACCTCTCCGCGGAGGTGAGCCGGGCTCGGCGTCGCGCCGCCGAGGACCGGGAGTACGTGATCACCTCGCTGGGCACCGAGGGCACCGGTGACGGCGCCGCAGGGCAGCCCACCGGGCACACCCGCGACGTCGCCGCACGGCGCGCGGAGCCGCTGCCCGCCGCCGCGGGAGCGCCCTCGCCGCCCGCCGGCTCCCGGCTCGGCCGGGCGCTGGAGGACCGGCTCCTCGCCGCCGTCGCGCGCCGCTCCGGCGGGCCGCCCGTGCGGCAGGGGGTCACCGACGCGGCGGTCCGCGCCGCGTCGGTCGCGTACGGCGTCCGGCGGGCCCTGTCCCCGGACGTGCTGGACCGGGTGGCTGCCGAGGCGCACGTGGCCCGCCGTCGGTCGCGACGGGCACGCCGGCGGGAGATCCGTGAGGCACGCCGGCTGCTGCGCGCGGTGAGCACCGACCGCCGGCCGGACCAGGACGTCGCGTGAGCGCTCCGGGGAGCACCCCACGATGAGGGGCCTGTGGTTCGCGGCCGGGACCGCGGCGGGTGTCTACGTCGCGACCAAGACGCGGAGGGCTGCCGAGTCGCTCACCGTGGACGGCATCCACGACCGGCTCACCGGCTGGTTCGCCGGTGCCCGGGTCATCCGCGACGAGCTGCGGTCAGGGATGCTGGAGAAGGAAACCGAGTTGCGGACGCGGCTGGACCTCGTGCCTGATGGAGACGGCGGCGCGCACGGGACCGACCTCGGCAACGTCCGGCACCTCGACAGCCGGCGGCACCGGGCGCTCGGCGCGGCGGAGCAGCCGGCCGACCAGCCGCAGACCAGACAGCCATGAACGACACCACCGGGAAGGGCCAGAACTGATGGAGACCGCGGAGATCCGGCGACGGTTCATCGCACATTTCGCCGAGCGCGGCCACACCCACGTGCCGTCGGCCTCCCTGCTGCTGGACGACCCGAACCTGCTGTTCGTCAACGCCGGCATGGTGCCGTTCAAGCCGTACTTCCTGGGCCAGGAGACGCCGCCGTACCCGCGTGCGGTCAGCGTCCAGAAGTGCGTGCGCACCCTCGACATCGAGGAGGTGGGCAAGACCACCCGGCACGGCACCTTCTTCCAGATGAACGGCAACTTCTCGTTCGGCAACTACTTCAAGGAAGGCGCGATCGAGCACGCGTGGGAGCTCGTGACCGCCTCGCAGGACGACGGCGGCTACGGCTTCCACCCCGACAAGGTGTGGGTCACCGTCTACCACGACGACCACGAGTCGGCGCAGCTGTGGAAGCGGATCGCCGGGCTGCCCGACGAGCGCATCCAGCGCCGTGGCCTCAGGGACAACTACTGGCACATGGGCGTCCCGGGTCCGGGCGGGCCATGCAGTGAGATCTACATCGACCGCGGGCCCGAGCACGGTCCCGACGGCGGCCCGATCGTCGACGAGGACCGGTTCCTGGAGATCTGGAACCTGGTGTTCATGCAGTCGCGGCTCTCCTCGGTCCGCGCGAAGGACGACTTCGACATCCAGGGCGACCTGCCGGCGAAGAACATCGACACCGGCATGGGCCTGGAGCGGGTCGCCTACCTGCTCCAGGGCAAGAGCAACATGTACGAGATCGACCAGATCTTCCCGGTGATCGAGCGAGCCAGCGAGCTCTCGGGTCGTCGTTACGGCCACGACCACGGTGACGACGTTCGCTTCCGCGTGGTCGGCGATCACGTGCGCAGCGCGTTGATGCTCATCGGCGACGGCGTGACACCGGGCAACGAGGGCCGTGGCTACGTCCTGCGCCGGCTGCTGCGCCGCGCCGTGCGGTCCATGCGCCTGCTCGGGGTCGAGGACCGGGTGCTCCCCGAGCTCCTGCCGATCAGCCGGCAGCGGATGCAGGCGTCGTACCCGGAGCTCGAGCTGCAGTGGGAGCGGATCTCCGCGGTCGCCTACGCCGAGGAGGACGCCTTCCGGGCGACCCTCAAGGCGGGCACGCAGATCTTCGACCTGGCGGTCGGCGAGGCGAAGCAGCAGGGCGCCACCGTGCTCGGTGGTGACCGGGCGTTCGCACTGCACGACACCTACGGCTTCCCGATCGACCTCACCTTGGAGATGGCCTCGGAGCAGGGGCTGAGCGTCGACGAGGACGGCTTCCGCAGGCTGATGGCCGAGCAGCGCGACCGCGCGAAGGCCGACGCGAAGGCGAAGAAGTCCAAGCACGGCGACACGGGCGCCTACCGCGAGGTGGCCGACACGTTGGGTCGGGTGGTGGACTTCACCGGCTACGACGAGGTGGTCAGCGAGGGGACCGTGCGCGCGCTCGTCGGGCCCGGCGGCATGGTCGGCGCCGCGCACGAGGGCGACGAGCTCGAGCTGGTGCTCGACCGGACGCCCTTCTACGCCGAGGGCGGCGGCCAGCTCGCCGACCAGGGCGTCATCCAGCTGGGCAACGGCGCGCAGGTCCAGGTCCTGGACGTGCAGTCACCGGTGACCGGGCTGATCGTGCACCAGGTGAAGGTGCTCTCCGGGGAGGTGCTGCTCGGCGAGCCGGCGCAGGCACTGGTCGATGTGGAGCGGCGCCGGTCGATCAGCCGGGCGCACACCGCGACGCACATGGTGCACAAGGCGTTCCGGGAGGCCCTCGGGGACACCGCGACGCAGGCGGGCTCGGAGAACGCGCCGGGCCGGTTCCGGTTCGACTTCTCCGCCACCGGGTCGGTCCCGGCATCGGTGCTCCGCGACGTGGAGGCCCGGGTCAACGACCTGGTCCTCGAGGACCTCCCGGTGCATGCGGAGCTGATGACCCAGGAGGACGCGATCCGGTCCGGCGCGATGGCGCTCTTCGGCGAGAAGTACGGCGACCAGGTGCGGGTGGTGTCCGTCGGCGACTGGGCCCGCGAGCTCTGCGGCGGGACCCACACGGGCCGTTCGGCCCAGCTGGGCGTGGTGAAGCTGCTCGGGGAGTCGTCCATCGGCTCCGGCGTGCGGCGCGTCGAGGCGCTGGTGGGCGCAGACGCCTACCGCTTCCTGGCGCGCGAGCACGTGCTGGTCGCCCAGCTCAGCGAGGCGTTGAAGGCCCGGCCGGAGGAGCTCCCGGAGCGGGTGGCGGACCTGGTCGAGCGGCTCCGGGGCGCGGAGAAGGAGATCGAGCGGGTGCGGGTCGCCCAGCTGCTCGCGGCGGCGGCGGACCTGGCGGCCGGTGCCGAGGACGTCGACGGGGTGGCGTTCGTGGGGCACCGCGCGGACGGCGCCGGTGCCGGCGACGTCCGCAAGCTGGCCCTCGACGTCCGGGGACGGATGCCCGGCGGGCGTCCCAGCGTGGTGGCCATCATCGGGTCGACCGGGGGCAAGCCGGCCGTCGTGGTGGCCGTCAACGACGAGGCGCGCGCTCGCGGCATCTCGGCGAACGCACTGGTGAAGGCAGCGGCGTCGGCGCTCGGCGGCAGTGGCGGCGGCAAGGACGACGTGGCCCAGGGCGGCGGGGCCGACGTGACCAACGCCGACCAGGCCCTGGCCGACGTGCGCACCGAGGTGCTCCGTGCGGTCGCCGTGGGCACCCGTTGAGGGCCGTGTGAGGCCGGACCGGTGAGATCCGGCGCCCGGCTGGGCGTCGACGTCGGCGAGGTGCGCATCGGGGTGGCCACCTGTGACCCGTCGGGGCTGATCGCGACGCCGGTGGAGACGGTGTCACGAGGGCGGGGTGACCTGGCCCGCCTCCGGGCCCTTGCGGCCGAGCACGACGCCGTCGAGGTCGTGGTCGGTCTGCCCCGGTCCCTGTCGGGCGGCGAGGGCCCCGCCGCTGCCAAGGCGCGGGCTTTCGCGTCCTCGCTGGCCGACCTCCTGGCCGGGGACGGTCGGTCGGTGCGGCTGTGCGACGAGCGGCTCAGCACCGTGTCGGCCGAGGCGACGCTTCGCGAGAGGGGACGGAAGGGAAAGAAACGACGTGCCGTCGTGGATCAAGCGGCGGCGGTCGTCATCCTGCAGAATGCACTGGACACGGAGCGTTCCACGGGACGTCCCGCGGGGGAGTGGGTCCGACCGACGAGCGAGCTGGGAGAGCCGTGAACGACGAGCGGGCCGACGAAGGCCTCCAGCGGGAGCCGGCAGCGCCGTCGCTGTTCGAGGGTGACCAGGTCCAGCCGGTGAGCAGCGCGCCCCCACGGCGGCGGCGCTGGCTGAGCTGCCTCGTCGTGCTCGTCGTGCTGGCCGGGCTGGCCGGTGGTGCGACCATCCTGGTCTCGATCGGCAAGGACCGCATCGGTGACCTGTTCCAAGGTCCGGAGGACTACGCCGGGCCCGGCGCCGGGTCGGTGGTCTTCGAGGTCCACGAAGGCGACAGCTCGTCGGCGATCGGCCGGAACCTCAAGGCGGCCGGTGTGGTGGCCAGCGTGGAGGCGTTCACCGACGCGGCCGCGAAGGACCCGGACTCGCAGAAGATCCAGGTCGGGTTCTACGAGCTGCAGAAGAAGATGCCTGCCGCGGACGCGCTGGACGTGCTCGTCGACCCGGGCAACCTCGTCCAGAGCACCGTGACGATCCCCGAGGGGTTGCGGGTGGAGGACACCGTCAAGGTGCTGGCGAAGAAGACCGACCTGCCGGTGAAGAAGTTCCGCAAGGCGTTGCGGCACCCCAAGGCGCTGGGGCTTCCGTCGTACGCCAAGGGCAACGCCGAGGGCTACCTCTTCCCGGCGACCTACGCCTTCCCCCCGAACGCCGACGCCACGGACATGCTCGCCGCGATGGTCGACCGCTGGCGCCAGGCAGCCGACGAGGCGGACCTCGAGGACCGGGCGAAGGCATTGGGCTACACGCCGGGTGAGCTGATGATCGTGGCGAGCCTGGTGGAGTCCGAGGCGAACCGGGACCAGGACCGCGGCAAGGTGGCGCGGGTCATCTACAACCGCCTGGAGACCGACGCGACCAACCACCTGCTGCAGATCGACGCCACGGTGAACTACGCCCTGGGGCGGAACCTCGGGCTGGGGCTGAGCAGCGACGACCTGCAGGTCGACTCGCCGTACAACACCCGGCGCTATCCCGGGCTGCCGCCGGGGCCGATCGAGTCACCCGGCGACGACGCCATCGAGGCGGCCGCGAACCCGACCGAGGGTGACTGGATCTACTACGTGACCGTGAACCTCGACACCGGGGAGACCAAGTTCGCCGAGGACTACGACGACTTCTTGAAGTACAAGCGCCAGCTGCAGGAGTGGTGTGACGGGTCCGACCGCTGCTGACCCCCGCGCCGTCGGGGGGACCCGTCGACGGTGCGCGGTGCTGGGCAGCCCCATCGCGCACTCGCTTGTCGCCGGTGCTGCACCGCGCGGCGTACGGCGAAGTGGGACTGGACTGGTCGTACGACGCGGTCGAGCTGGCCGAGGAGGGGCTGTCCGCGTTCCTGGACGGCCTGGACGCCTCCTGGCGGGGGTTGTCCCTGACGATGCCGCTGAAGCGGGCGGTGGTGCCGCTGCTCGACGAGCTGGAGCCGGTCGCCGCGCTCGCGGGGGCGGCGAACACCGTGCTGCTGGACGGCGGGCGCCGGGTCGGCCACAACACCGACGTGCCTGGCGCGGTCGCGGCGCTGCGCGAACGCCACCCGACACCGCCGACCACGGCGACGGTGCTCGGCGGCGGAGCGACAGCGGCGTCGGTGCTGCTCGCGCTGGGCCACCTGGGGTGCCGGCGGGCGTCGCTGGTCGTGCGGGAGCCGCGCCGGGCGCAGGAGACGGTCTCCGCCGTCGCCCGGCACCCGGACGCGCCGCAGCTCGACGTGCTGACCCTCGGCCGCGACGACGTGCCGGCCGCGGACGTGCTGGTCTCCACGGTGCCCGCCGCGGCTCAGGACGCCTGGGTGCTGCGGCTGGTGGAGCGGTCCGCGGCCGTCTTCGAGGTCGTCTACGACCCGTGGCCCACGCCCCTGGCGGCCGCCGCGCTCGCGTCGGGCCGCCCGCTGGTGGGCGGGCTGGACCTGCTGGTCCACCAGGCGGCGCTGCAGTTCACCCTGATGACCGGCCTCGAGCCCGCGCCTCTGGCCGTCATGAGATCGGCGGGGGAGGCCGCCCTGGCCCAGCGGGCCGGTCGCTGACCCCGGCGGCGCGCCTGGGGAGAACCGCCCGGTGCGCCGGGCGGCTTTCCCCTAGGCTCGCGGGTGATGAGCTGGTACCTCGACACGGCGGCGGCCTCGGCCGTGCTCGGTCTCGTCGGCGGTCTGGGCGTGCCCGCGCTCATCCGCCGCATCCCCGAGCCGGTGTCCGGCGACGAGGAGGTCGACGAGGCCGACGCGGTGGCGCCGCCGGACATCACCGACAGCGTCGCGCCGCCGGAGGCCCCTGATGACGTCGTGGGGGAGCCCAAGGAGCTCTACGTCTCGGTGGCCGCGACGCGCGGACTGGGCTGGAAGTCGGCGCTGGCGTCGGGCATCGCGGCTGGTCTCGTCGGGGCCCGGGTGGGGTGGGCGTGGGAGCTGGTGTTCCTGCTCTACCTGGTGCCGGTGGGGGTGGCCCTGGCGGTCGTCGACTGGCGCACCCGGCTGCTGCCGACGCGGGTGATCGCGCCGTCGTACGCCGTCGTGGTGGTGCTGGCGATGCTGGCCGCCGTGCTGGGGCAGGACCTGCCGGACCTGGTCCGCGCGGGCTGGGGCTGGGTCGTCGCCGGCGGCACGTTCCTGCCTGCTGTGGCTGATCTATCCCCGCGGCATGGGGTACGGCGACGTGCGGCTCTCGGGAGTGCTGGGGATCGCCCTCGGCTACCTCGGCTGGGGCGAGCTCCTGCGTGGGCGTCTACGCCGGGTTCCTGCTCGGCGGGATCGGCGGGACGCTGCTGACGCCTGCTGCGCATCGTCGACCGGCGTGCCTACCCGTTCGGCCCGTTCATGCTGCTCGGTGCCCTGGTCGGCATCCTCTGGGGCTCGTCCTTCGCCGACTTCTACACCTCCCCACGCTGAGCGGGCGTTCCAGCCGGGTGGAGAGGTCCCCCGCGCCCCGTTGAGACGTCACGCGCGCAGCGTTGAGACGTCACACGCGCAGGGTCGAGACGCCGGGGCCGGACGGCCGCCGGCTCCCGGTCGGCCGCGTGAAAGACTGGCGCCCATGCTGCGTTGGCTCACTGCGGGCGAGTCCCACGGCCCTGCCCTGGCCGCGATCCTGGAGGGGTTGCCGGCGCACGTGGCGATCACCTCCACCGACATCTCCGACGCCCTGGCGCGCCGCCGGCTGGGCTACGGCCGCGGTGCGCGGATGCAGTTCGAGCGCGACGAGATCGAGGTGATCGGCGGGATCCGGCACGGGGAGACCCAGGGCGGTCCGGTGGCGCTGCGGATCGGCAACAGCGAGTGGCCGAAGTGGGAGAAGGTCATGTCGGCCGACCCCGTGCGACCCCGCCGAGCTGGAGGGGTCGGCGCGCAACGCGGCGCTGACCCGGCCCCGCCCGGGCCACGCCGACCTCGTCGGCATGCAGAAGTACGACTTCGACGAGGCGCGTCCGGTGCTGGAGCGGGCGTCGGCCCGGGAGACCGCGGCGCGGGTGGCGCTGGGTGCGGTGGCGTCCGCCTTCCTCGAGCAGGCCACCGGCGCCCGGATCGTCAGCCACGTCGTGCAGATCGGCGGCGCGCGGGCGCCGTACGGCTCGGTGCCCGGACCCGACGATGTCGCCCACCTCGACGCGGACCCGGTGCGCTGCCTGGACGCCGACGCGAGCAAGGCGATGGTGGCCGAGATCGACCAGGCCCACAAGGACGGCGACACGCTCGGTGGGGTCGTCGAGGTGGTGGTGCACGGGCTGCCGCCGGGTCTCGGCTCGCACGTGCACTGGGACCGACGGCTCGACGCCCGCCTGGCCGGCGCGCTCATGGGGATCCAGGCCATCAAGGGCGTCGAGGTCGGCGACGGCTTCGGGCTGGCCGCCGACCCGGGGTCCAAGGCGCACGACGAGATCGTGTCGACCGAGTCGGGCATCCGGCGTACGTCGGGCAGGTCGGGCGGCACCGAGGGTGGCATGTCCACCGGCGAGGTCCTGCGGGTGCGCGCGGCGATGAAGCCGATCGCGACCGTGCCCCGAGCCCTGCGCACGGTCGACGTCGCCACCGGCGAGGCCGCGGTGGCGCACCACCAGCGCTCCGACGTGTGCGCGGTCCCCGCGGCGGGCATCGTCGCCGAGGCGATGGTCGCGCTGGTCCTGGCCGAGGCGGTGCTGGAGAAGTTCGGCGGCGACTCGGTCCAGGAGACCCGACGCAACGTGACCGGCTACCTGGACTCGTTGAGGTACCGGTGACCGCAGGCGGGCCGCGGGTGGTGCTGGTCGGGCCGATGGGCGCCGGCAAGACCACCGTCGGTCGACTGCTGGCGGGCGCCTGGCGCGTCGCGCTCCGCGACACCGACCAGGACGTCGAGCAGGCCGAAGGGCCGCACGGTCTCCGACATCTTCGTCGACTCCGGCGAGGAGTACTTCCGCGAGCGCGAGCACGCCGCGGTGCGTGGCGGCGCTCGCCGAGCACGACGGTGTCCTGGCGCTCGGCGGCGGAGCCGTCCTCGACGCGCGCACCCGCGCAGCGCTCGAGCCGCACGTCGTGGTCTTCCTGCGGGTCGGGCTGTCCGACGCGGTGAAGCGGGTCGGGCTGGGCCACGGCCGGCCGCTGCTGCTGGGCAACGTGCGGTCCCGCGTGAAGGCGCTGCTCGACGAGCGGCTGCCGATCTACCTCGAGGTCGCCGACGTGGTCGTCGACACCGACGGGCGGTCCGCGGAGGAGGTCGCCGACGAGGTGCGCGCGGCCGTGGAGAAGGCGGAGGCACGGCGGTGACCGCGCCACGGTCCTGACCCTGACCACCTCCGGCGGTCCCGGGTACGACGTCGTGGTCGGTGACGACCTGCTGGGCCGGCTGCCCGCGCTGGTGGGGGAGCGGGCCCGCCGGGTCGCGGTGATCCACCCGGTGTCCCTGGCCGGGCTGGGTGACCGGGTCCGCACCGCCCTGGAGGGCGCAGGGCTTCGAGGCGCACGCCCTGCAGATCCCCGACGGGGAGGCGGCCAAGGACGTCACGGTCGCGGCGCACTGCTGGCAGGAGCTGGGGCAGCTGGGGTTCACCCGCTCCGACGCGGTGGTGACCGTCGGCGGGGGCGCGACCACCGACATGGGCGGGTTCGTGGCCGCCACCTGGCTGCGCGGCGTCCGGGTCGTCCACGTGCCGACCACGCTGCTGGCGATGGTCGACGCCGCCGTCGGCGGCAAGACCGGGATGAACACCGCGGAGGGCAAGAACCTCGTCGGCGCGTTCCACGAACCCGCCGGCGTGCTGTGCGACCTCGCCGTGCTGACGACCCTGCCCCGTGCCGAGCTGGTCAGCGGCATGGCCGAGGTGGTCAAGTGCGGCTTCATCGCCGACCCGACGATCCTCGAGATCGTCGAGCGCTCCCCGGAGACCGCGCTCACCCCCGGGTCGGCGGAGCTGCGTGAGCTCGTGGAGCGGGCCGTCCAGGTGAAGATCGACGTGGTCTCCGGCGACCTCAAGGAGATCGGGGGCAGCGGCGGCCACCCGGGCCGTGAGGCGCTGAACTACGGGCACACGCTCGGGCACGCCCTCGAGCGCGCCGAGGGCTACCGGATGCGGCACGGCGAGGCGATCGCCGTCGGGATGGTGTTCGTGGCCGAGCTCGCGCGCGCGGCCGGGATGCTCGACGAGGCGACCGTCGCGCGGCACCGGGAGGTGCTCGACGTCGGTCGGTCTCCCGACGACGTACGACGGTGCCGGCTGGCCCGACCTCCTGGCGACCATGCGGGTGGACAAGAAGACCCGCGGCGACCTGCTGCGCTTCGTGGTGCTCGACCGGCTGGCGCACCCGGTGGTCCTCGAGGGACCCGCGCCGGCGCAGCTCGAGTCGGCCTGGGACGCGGTGGCAAGCGGGACCTGAGGGGCCGGCGTCAGACGATGTCGTGCACGAACTCGGCCAGCTGGGTGAGGTTGCGGCACTCCGTCATCGGCAGCACCGCGGCGTACTGCAGCGCAGCGGAGTCGCCGGTGCCCCACTGGCGCGGGTGCTCCGGGTTGAGCCACCAGGCGTGCCGGGCCGCCGCCACCATGGCGCGCAGCGCGTCGAGCCCCGGGTCGGTGTAGTTCGAGCGGCCGTCGCCGAGCACGAGGAGGCTGGACTTCGGCCCCACCGCGTCGCCGTACCGCTCCTGGAAGCGGCCGAACGCGCGCCCGTAGTCGGTGCGTCCCCACTGCGACGCCTGCCGGGCGCTCTCGGCGAGCCGGGTCATGGTCTGCTCCGGGTCGGCGCCCGGCACGAAGTCCTTGGTCACCTCGTGGACGTCGTCGACGAAGGTGAACGCCCGCACGTTGCTGAACTGGTCGTGAAGCGCGTGGACGAGCAGCAGGGTGAACTGCGCGAAGTTGGCCACCGACCCGCTCACGTCGCACAGCACCACCAGCTCGCTGCGGTGCGGCCGCCGCGGGCGGTGGTGGGTGACCATGGGGACGCCGCCGCTCGACATCGAGGCACGGACGGTGCGCCTGAAGTCGAGCGGTCCGCGGCGGCGGGCGTGCTGCTCGCGCGCCAAGCGGGTCGCCAGCCGGCGCGCCAGCGGGTAGATCTGCCGGCGCATCTCGTCGATCTCCTCGCGTCGGGCGGAGGTGAACGGCAGCTGGTCGATGCTCGGGCGCAGAGTCGTGCGCGCGACGTACTCCGGCGTCTTCTCCTCGGCGATCCGCCGTCGCACGTCGGACTCGACCATCCGCCGCCACTGGTCGACCCGCTGGGTCGCGCCCACCATGGCCAGCTCCTCCGACCGCGGCGCCAGGTCGCCGGTGCCGGTCATCAGCGCCTGCGCCAGACGGAGCACCAGCCCGTCGGGGTTGACCGCGCGCAGCGTGTTGTACGACGAGTAGCCGGACATGCCCTGCGGGCGACCGGGCATGGCGCCGAGCTGCTCGACGCTCTCCAGGGCCAGCGCTCTCAGCTGCTCCTGGTCGCCGGCCAGCATCGCTTCGGCCAACCGGTCCCGCAGCTCGGCGATGAGCTGGTCCTTGACGGACGCGCCGTCGTTGGTCGCTTCGGTCGCGTCGCGGTCCTCGGTGGAGCCTGCGGCGGCCCCTGCGCCGATCGCCCGGGGGAAGAACAGGTCGAAGATCGCGTCGAACGTGGCGCGGTGGGCCTGCCGCTTCACCAGGGTGGAGGCGAGACCGGCGCGCAACCCTTCACGGTCGGCCAGGCCGAGGTGGGTCACCGCGGTGACGGCGTCGAGGTCCTCGGACAGCGAGACCGGCAGGCCCGCCTCGCGCAGGGCTTCGACGAAGCCGATGTGCCGGTCGAGGAGGGCCATGGCTTGTCGGGAGCTCGGGTCAGCGGCGGTGGTCGCGCAGGGCGGCCAGAGCCTTGTCCTGGTCGGAGGCGTGCTTGAGCACGGCGCCGAGCGTCGCGGAGACCGCCGCCTCGTCGAGGTCCCCGACCTCCAGGGCGACCAGGGTCCGGGCCCAGTCGACCGACTCGGCGATGGACGGCGCCTTCTTCAGCTCCAGCTGCCGGAGCTGGGCCACGGTGTCGACGAGCTGGCCGGCCAGCCGGTCATCGATGCCGGGCTCCTGGGAGACGACGATCTCCTTCTCGCGCGCGGCGTCGGGGTAGTCGATGTGCAGGTAGAGGCAGCGTCGCTTGACGGCTTCCGACAGCTCGCGCGTCGCGTTGGAGGTGAGCACCACGAACGGTCGGCGCACCGCCGCGACCGTGCCCAGCTCCGGGATGGTGACCTGGAAGTCGGACAGCACCTCCAGCAGGAGGCCCTCGACCTCGACGTCGGTCTTGTCGACCTCGTCGATGAGCAGCACGGTCGGCTCGGCGCGTCGGATGGCCGTGAGCAGCGGCCGCGTCAGCAGGAACTCGTCGGTGAAGATGTCGTCGTGGGTCTGCTCCCACGCCTGGTCCGGCCCGGACGCCTGGATCCGCAGCAGCTGTTTCTTGTAGTTCCACTCATAAAGGGCGCGGGCCTCGTCCAGGCCCTCGTAGCACTGCAGCCGCACCAGGTCGGCGCCGGTTGACCGGGCCACGGCCTTCGCGAGCTCGGTCTTGCCGACACCTGCCGGGCCCTCGACCAGCAACGGCTTCTCGAGGGCTCCGGCGAGGTACGTCGTGGTGGCGGTCGCGGTGTCCGCGAGGTAGCCGGCCTCGTGGAGCCGCTTGGCCACGTCGGCGGGGGAGTCGAACCAGGTCGTCACCCTCGCAGCCTATGCGTGGTCCGGCCGACCCGGATCACGCGTACCGGCTTGCCGTGCCGAGAACGTGGGCGCGACCTCTGCGCGGTGCGGTGCGGGTAGCCGCCCTCCTCGCGCGGACCGACCAGTCCGCCTCCGCTCACCACCGCGTTGGCCTCCTGGTCACTGGACGGTGGTGCCTCGTCCAGGCCCCAGCTCGGCGTGCCCAGGGGGCCGCCGCGCCCCGATCCCGTGTCGGGTGTGCCCTTCAGCAGCTTCCGCAAGAACACTGTGATCCACTCCTCACGGCCGGGTCGGATCCCGGCGTCGGTAGGACGGGTTCACTGATCCCGTGCCCAGCAGGACGGCGACGACACGTGAGTGCGTGCAGGCTCACACGGCTCGTACGGCGAGGTCGACCGCCTCCCGGGGTGATCCGCGGAAAGCCGGTCCGTGGCCGGGGACCACGATCCCCGCCTCCAGGTCGCGAAGCCTCGCCAGGGACGCGTGCGCCTGGGCGGTGTCGGTGTTGAAGAAGTCGGGCAGCAGAGGAGGACCCGCAGCCCCCGGCTTCACCGCGTGGCCGGTCATCAGCGCGTCGCCGACCAGCAGCGCGCCCCGGTCGGGCAGATGCAGGCGCAGTGGCCCGAGGTGTGGCCGGGCGTGTGGACGGTGCGCGGGCCGCCCGGCACGTCGAGTCGCTGCTCGCCGTACGTGCTCAGGTCGCGGACCCGCTCGACCGAGGCCGCTCGCAGCCGGAGGATGTCGAGCACCCAGGTGAAGACCGGCGGACGCCACGCCCGCCGGAGCAGCTCTCGCTCGCCGACCTGCTCGATCTCCGTGCCGGTGACGTTGGCCTCCTCGGCCTCGTGGGCCCAGACCGGGATGCCGAACGAGGTCCGCAGGTGCTCGGCGCTCCCGAGGTGGTCCGGGTGCCCGTGCCCGTGTCCACGACGGTGACCGCTGCGCCGTCGGTGACGAGCACCCACGACACGTGCTTCGCCCGGGCGTGATGCACACCGGGAGCCACTTCGGTGACGTCGACGTCCATGCACCCCTCCCGCTGCCGTCAGGGCCAGTCTCGACCACCTCGGCGTTCGCCGCCATGGCACGGCGGGGAAACCGCGTGGCCGCGGAGACCGTGCGCCTCTAAGGTGACCAGGCGTCACGACGAGAGGACCCCCATGACGGTGCGCAGCCTGACCCAGCGCGAGGCCGAGGACCGAGCAGCGCTCCTCCAGGTGGAGAGGTACGACGTCGACGTCGACCTCACCGAGCTGCCCACCGGTCCGGCGATCAGGTGCACCTCTCGGATCGCGTTCAGCTGTGCCGACCCGGGGGCCACGACCTTCGTCGACTGCGTGGCCGAGGTCGCGACGGCGACCCTGAACGGTCGGTCCCTGCCGGACCCGGAGGACGGCAGGATCGCCCTCACGGGTCTCGAGCAGGAGAACACCCTCGTCGTCGAGTCCGTGCAGCGGGACACCGCCGCCGGCTCGGGGGTGCACAAGGCCGTGGACCCCGCCGACGGCGAGGTCTACCTGTGGACCTCGTTCGAGCCGGACGAGGCACGGTTCGTCTGGGCGTGCTTCGACCAGCCCGACCTCAAGGCGCCGCACGCGTTCACGGTGACCGCCCCGGCGAGCTGGACGGTGCTGAGCAACAGCGGCGACCCTGAGGTCGAGTGGACGGGGGAGTGCCGGCGCTGGCGGTTCCCGGACACGCCGCCCCTGTCGACGTACAACCCGGTCGTGCTCGCCGGTCCGTTCCACGAGGTCCGGCGCGAGGCCGGGGGACACGACCTGGGGCTCTTCGCCCGCAGGTCCCTGGCCGGCATCCTGGAGCGCGACGCCGACGCGCTGTTCACCGTGACCGGGCAGGGCCTCGAGTTCTACGCCGAGACCTTCGCCATGCCGTTCCCGCAGCGGAAGTACGACCAGGTCTTCCTGCCCGAGTTCGGTGGCGCCATGGAGAACTACGGCTGCGTGGCGTGGTCCGACGCGTTCCTCAAGCGGACCACGCCCACGCCGGCCGAGAACGAGCTCTTCGTCAAGGTGCTGCTGCACGAGATGGCGCACATGTGGTTCGGCAACATCGTCACGATGCGCTGGTGGGACGACCTCTGGCTCAACGAGGCGTTCGCGGACTTCGCGTGTCACTGGGCGGCCGAGCGGGCGACGTCGTACGTCGACGCCTGGGCCACGCACGTCGCAGGGGAGCGGCTGGAGGCGTTCCTCGCCGACCAGGGACCGATCTCGCACCCGATCCACCAGCCGATCGCCGACGTCGCCGACGCGGCGGCGATCTTCGACTCGATCACCTACCCCAAGGGTGCGGCAGTGCTGCACCAGCTGATGATCTACGTCGGCGAGGACGCCTTCGTCCGCGGGATGCGCCGCTACTTCGCCGAGCACGCCTGGGGCAACACCGCGCTCCAGGACCTCATGGACGCGCTGGCCGAGGCCAGTGGCCGTGACCTCGACCGGTGGCGCAGCGGCTGGCTGGCGACGGCCGGCACCGACCGGCTGACCCTCGAGCAGGACGACGAGGCGTTCGTCCTCGTCGCCCGGGGGCCCGCGGGCGAGCCGCGGCCGCAGGTGCTCGCGGTCGGCTCCTACCGTCGTACGGCGTCGGGACTGGAGCGCATCGCGCTGACCCGCATCGAGGTCGACGGCACCCGGACGCAGCTCGAGCTGCCGCGCGACGCCGACCTGCACCTGGTCAACGACGACGGGCTGACCTTCGCCACCGCACGCCCCGACGCGTCGTCGCGGGAAGTGCTCTTCACGGGGGCGGCCGAGCTGGCGACGCCGATCTCCCGGGCGGTCGCCGTGGCGACGGTCTGGGACATGCTCGTCACCGGGGAGGCCACCCCCGGCGAGGTCCTCGCGTGCCTGCGCCCGGTGGTGCTCACCGAGACGTCCGAGGCCGCCATCGAGCCCTACCTCAAGCTGCTCGGCCAGGCTGCGGAGTCATGGGCGCCGCACGGAGAGCGGGAGGCGCTGCAGGGCGATGTGGTCGTCACCTGCCGGGAGCTGGCCACGCAGCAGGCTCACCGCCAGGTCGCGCTGCGGCTGGTGGCGAGGTTCGGCAGTGCCGACGACCTGGCGTGGCTGAGCAAGGCGGCGGGCGACGACGTGGACCTGCACTGGCGGGCGCTCGTGCGTCGGGCCGAGCTGGGCACCTTGGACGAGGGCGAGGTGCAGGCCCTGCTCGACCGCGACCCCGACCCCGACGCCTGGGTGCGCGCCCTGACCGCGCGCGCCGCCGCGCCGGACGCCGCGGAGAAGGAGGCGGTGTGGGAAGCGCTGATGGTGGAGCGGAAGGTACCGGTGTCGTCCGTGGGCCTGGTGACCCACGCCTTCTGGCGGCCCGGGCAGGACGAGCTGCTGCGTCCCTACACCGAGCGCTTCCTCGAGTTGGTTCCGCGGCTCCACGAGGGGGGCATGATCCCGGCGATGGTCTACAGCGGCCGGGGCCTGCCGGCGTTCGGGATCGACGAGAACTACCTCGACCGCGCGTTGGAGAGCGCCCAGCAGGCGGCGCCGGTCGTCCGCAAGACGCTTGAGGAACGCGCCGACGAGGTGCGTCGCATGCTGCGAGCCCGGTCGGCCTGACCCGCTGACGCGCGCTGTTGACGAGCGCGTCGGAGCCGCGAACCTAGGATCTGGATGTGTACCAACGTGGGCAAGCGCTTCGGGAGGCGTTTCGCGGGCTGCCCGTCCCGTTGCGCTACGCCGCCACCGGTGCCGTCGCTCTCGGGCTGCTCGGCGGATCGGTCGGGCTCGCGGTCGGTCTGCGGACGTATGCGCCGACGGCCTGGGCCGCCGTCCTCGAAGCAGGAGTGCCATCGGCCGTGGTCGGCGCGCTCGTGGGCCTGGTGGTCGGTGCGCGGGCAGTCATGGGTCGCCCGCGTTCACATCTGCTCGGGCGCGGTGATCCCCAGCAGGCCGAGCCCGGCGACGAAGACCTCGAGCGTCGCTGAGCACAGCGCGAGCCGGGACCCGCGCACGTCGGCGTCGTCGGCGCGCAGCACCGGGCACGCCTCGTAGAACGTGGTGAACGCCTGGGCGAGGTCGAACAGGTAGCCGCACAGCCGGTGCGGCTCCAGCGTGGCACCCACGTGGGCGACGACCTCGCCGTAGCCGAGCAGCTGCAGCGCCAGGCGCCGCTCTGGCTCCGCGGACAGGAGGACGGGCGCCGCCCGTACCTCGGCGGCGTCGGCCTTCCGCAGGATCGACCGGATCCGCGCCGCGGCGTACTGCAGGTAGGGACCGGTGTTGCCGGTCAACGACAGCATCCGGTCGAAGTCGAAGGTGTACTCGCTGTCGTGCGAGACCGACAGGTCGGCGTACTTCACCGCGCCGATCCCGACCTGCCGCGCGATCCGGGCGCGCCCCTCCTCGGTGAGCTCCGGGCGCGCCTCGGCGAGCACCTGCCCGGCGCGCTCGACGCCCTCGCGGAGCAGCTCGGTGAGCTTGAGCGGCGCGCCACTGCGGGTCCGGAGGATCCTCCCGTCGGACCCGAGCACGTTGCCGATCTGCACGTGCACGACCTCGACGCCGTCGCGCAGCCACCCGGCGCGCCGGGCCGTGGCGAACACCATTTGCAGGTGCAGCGACTGCGGTGCGCCGATCACGTACAGGATCCGGTCGGCGCCCAGGTCGCGAACCCGGTGCCGGATCGTCGCCAGGTCGGTGGTCGCGTAGCCGTAGCCACCGTCGCTCTTGCGCACGATGAGCGGCACCGGGCGCCCCTCCCGGCCCGTGAAGCCCTCGAGGAACACGCACAGGGCCCCCTCGCTGACCTCGGCGATGCCGGCGGCCTCGAGCTCGTCGCAGATCGGCCCCAGCTCGGCGTTGTAGCCGCTCTCCCCGGCCAGGTCGCCGTCGGTCAGGGTCACGTCCAGCTGCCGGTAGACGCGGTTGAAGTACGCCGTCGAGAGCTCGATGAGCTCCCGCCACAGCCGCAGCGTCTCGGGTTCGCCGGCCTGCAGCTGCACGACCCGCTGCCGGGCCCGCCGGACGAAGTCCTCGTCGCCGTCGAACTGCGCACGCGCCGCCTGGTAGAAGTCGTTGGGGCTCTCGACCAGCGCCCGGGCCTCCGGCGAGTCCTCGCCGACGTCGAGCAGGTGCTCGATGAGCATCCCGAACGGCGTGCCCCAGTCCCCGACGTGGTTCTGCCGGACGACGCGGTGGCCCAGCGCCTCGAGGGTCCTGGCCAGCGCGTCACCGACCACGGTGGTGCGCAGGTGGCCGACGTGCATCTCCTTGGCCACGTTGGGTGCGGAGTAGTCGATCGGCACCACCTGCTGCTCCTGGAGGGGTACGCCGAGGCGGGGGTCGGCGGCCATCTGCTGCACGCGGGCCGCCAGCCACTCCTTGCGCAGCGTCACGTTCACGAACCCCGGTCCGCTCACCTCGGGGGCGTCCGCCACGTCCGTCAGGTCCAGGCAGCCGACGATGCGGGCCGCGACGTCGCGCGGGTTGCCGCCGACCCGCTTGGCCAGCGCCAGCGCGGCGTTCGCCTGCAGGTCGGCGAACTGGGAAGGCCGGATGACGGGGTCCGCATCGGCGTACTCGGGCCCGAGCGCGGAAGCGAGCGCCTGCCGGAAGCGCTCGCCGACGACCTGGGCCGGACTCTGCATGCGCCAAGGCTAGGCGCGGGGCGCTAAACTCCGTCGCTGGCCCTCGGGCCGTCCCACCCCAGACACCACGAAGAGGTACCCCCGCGCATGGCGACCACGAACGACCTCAAGAACGGCATGGTTCTCAACCTCGACGGGCAGCTCTGGCAGGTCATCTGGTTCCAGCACCACAAGCCCGGCAAGGGCGGCGCGGTGGTGCGCACCAAGCTGAAGAACGTCGAGTCCGGCAAGACCGTCGACAAGACCTTCAACGCCGACGTCAAGGTCGAGGTCGCCAACGTCGACAAGCGCACGATGCAGTACCTCTACAACGACGGCACGAACTACGTCTTCATGGACACCGGCACCTACGAGCAGCTCGAGATCGACCCGGAGATCGTGGGGGACGCCAAGAACTTCCTGCTCGAGCAGCAGGAGGCCATCGTGGCCACCAACGACGGCCGGGTGCTCTACATCGAGCTGCCTGCCTCGGTGGAGCTGGTCGTCGAGTACACCGAGCCCGGCCTGCAGGGCGACCGGTCGACCGGCGGCACCAAGCCGGCCCGGCTCGAGACCGGCCACGAGATCAGCGTGCCGCTCTTCATCACCACCGGCGAGAAGGTCAAGGTGGACACGCGCGACAGCAGCTACCTCGGCCGCGTCACGAGCTGACCCCGCGGTCATGCCCGCCAAGCAGGACAAGCCCGCCGGGTCCGGCATGTCGGCCCGCACCAAGGCCCGCAAGCGCGCGCTCGACGTGCTCTTCGAGAGCGAGGTCCGCGGACTCGAGCTCGACGGCACGCTGGAGGAGCGACTCCTCGCCCAGGACCCGCCGGTCAAGGACTACACCGTGGAGCTCGTCCGCGGGGTGACGGCCAACAGGTTCCGCATCGACGGTCTGCTCAAGTCGTACTCCGAGGGCTGGAGCCTGGAACGGATGCCGGCGGTCGACCGCAACGTGCTGCGCATCGGCGTCTACGAGGTCTTGTACGTCGACGCGGTGCCCGACGCCGTCGCGGTGACCGAGGCGATCAGCCTGGTCCGGGACCTGTCCACCGACGAGTCCCCGTCCTTCGTCAACGGCGTGCTGGGCAACATCGTCCGCAACAAGGCCAGCCTCAGCGCCTGACCGCGGGAGAGCGCGCGCCGTGGCAGGGTGTCGCCATGACACAGGGGACCTCAGGGGCGACCGACGTCGACGTCGTGGTGATCGGGCTCGGCCCGGGCGGGGAGGCCTCCGCCAACAAGCTGGCCAGGGCCGGCCTCGACGTCGCGGGGATCGAGCGGGACCTCGTCGGAGGCGAGTGCCCCTACTACGGCTGCAACCCGAGCAAGATGATGATCCGCGCCGCGGACGCCCTCGCCGAGACCCGCCGGACGCCTCAGCTGGCCGGCCCGACCACCGTGGAGCCCGACTGGGACCTGGTCGCCGACCGGATCCGGCTCGAGGCCACCCACGACTGGGACGACACCCAGTCCACCACCCGGCTCCTCGACGCAGGTGTCACGGTGGTGCGGGGCCAGGGACGCCTGGTCGGTGACCGCACCGTCGAGGTCGACGGTGCGACCTACCGGGCCCGCCGGGCGGTCGTGCTCAACACCGGCACCAGCCCCGGCGTGCCCCCGATCGACGGCCTGGACGGCACGCCGTACTGGACCAACCGGGACGTCGTGAGGGTCGCGAGGCTGCCGCGGTCGCTGGCCGTGCTCGGCGCGGGGCCGATCGGGGCGGAGCTCTCGCAGGCGTTCGCCAGGTTCGGCGTCGACGTGACCCTGGTCGACGTCGCGGACCGGGTGCTCTCCGCCGAGGAGCCGGAGGTCGGTGCGCTCCTGGCCGAGGTCCTGCACGACGACGGGGTCCACCTGCGCACCGGCGCCGAGATCACGTCGGTCAGCCACGACGGCGACCGCTTCCGGCTCGCGCTCGAGGGGGAGCCGGTGGACGCCGAGGCGCTGCTGGTGGCCACCGGACGGGTGCCGCAGCTGCGCGGCCTGGGGCTGGAGTCGGTCGGGGTGGATCCCGAGGCACACCACCTCGACACCGACCCGCGGATGCGCGTCCTGCGCGACGGAGAGCCGATCGAGTGGCTGTGGGCGGTGGGAGACATCGTCGGCAAGGGCGCGTTCACGCACACGTCGATCTACCAGTCCTCGGTGGCGGTGCGCAGCATCCTCGGCAAGGACGGCCCGGAGGCAGACCACCGCGCGGTGCCCCGGGTGACCTACACCGACCCGGAGGTCGGGTCGGTGGGTCTCACCGAGCAGCAGGCCCGCGAGGCCGGCCGCGACGTGCGGACCGCGACGGTGGACCTGGCGGAGTCCGCGCGGGGATGGCTGCACGAGGTCGGCAACCGCGGCCTGATCAAGCTGGTGGCCGACGGTGACGAGCTCCTCGGTGCGACCTCGGTCGGTCCGGCGGGAGGCGAGGTGCTGTCGATGCTGACCACCGCGATCCACGCCCGGGTGCCGCTCAGCACGCTGCGCACGATGATCTACCCCTACCCGACGTTCTCCGAGGCGGTGCGCTCCGCGCTCGCCAAGCTGGGCTGACCCGGGTCGTCCAGCCCCGTTCAGACCGCAGCGCCGCGGAAGCGCTCGTCCCGGATCCGGCGCAGCAGGACCGCGTCCTCCCGGGCCCGGTCGGCGAGGTCGGTCGCGGCCGCGTCCACCGGGTCGTCGGCCGACTCCCACGCCTGTCGGAGCCCGCGCGGCGGGGTCCGCTCGGTCAGCTCCACCTCGACGCCGACGCGGGAGAGCTTGCGGGCACGGCGCCGCGCGTGGCGGGCGAAGGCGGCGGCCGCCTCCTCGGCCGCGTCGAGCATCTCCGGCGTCCCGGGGGAGGCGGGCACCTCCGGGAGGGAGGCGCGGACCTCGGCGTCCGCGGTCGTCGGCAGGTCCGCGAGGTCGCCGGTGACCTGGGCCCCGGAGCGGTGGATCGCCTGGCGGGTCAGCACGTTCCACGCCAGCGCCAGGTCGTACGCCGCTGCGGTCAGCTGTGCCTTGCCCTCCTGGCCGGCGCGTTGCCCGAGCACCTCGAGCGCGACCGGCTCCTTGACCGTCCAGTTGTACTCGCTCTGCGACAGCTTGCCGAGGCGCAGGTTCAGCCGCCGGACGAGCTCGGCGGAGGCGTGTCCCAAGGAGGGGTTGGTCGCCCCGGGCGGCTGCGTGGCGGCGGCCGGGTCGACGCCCACCACCCTCGCGAGCCGCAGCCACAGCTCGTCGGGGCGTTCCCGACGCCGCGGGACGGTCACGACGTGCAGGGCGCCGGGTGGCAGCAGGGGTCCCCACACGTTCAGCATGCGGGCGATGTTCTGGGTCCGGTGGAACTCGCCGACGAGGGGCCGGGCGCGCCCCACGAACGGGAGTGGGCGCTCAGCGGGCTCCGGGATGCCGGCGAGGAACTCCTGCCAGGAGCTCCGCCCGCCGTTGTGCACGAGGGTCTGCCACTGCGAGGACAGCGAGGACACCATGTCGCGGACGGTGAGGACGACCCGCACGTCGGCGCCGGAGAGGGTCCTCAGCACCCGCCGGGCCTGACGGCGGCCGGCGAAGCTCAGGAACTCCACCGAGATGAAGGAGACGTTGTCGGGTCGGCCCAGCGCCTGGTCGAGCAGCTCCTGCCAGGCGCCCTCCGACATCCGGCGGATGTGCCGGTCGGAGCGGCCGAGCCGCATGACGTCCTGGACGCCACGGACCTGTCTGCCCCACGTCTCGCCGGGGATCACCAGTCCGGCGGAGGTCAGCTCGTCGCGGTTGGCGTACACGAGGTTCTGGAGGTACGTCGTGCCCGTCTTCATGGCGCCGATGTGGAGGTACACGATCGGACGACCGGTGTCACTCCGAAGCGGCATGGGCGCCATTGTCACCCACCGCACCCGCTGACGATGAACCAGGTCAGGAGGTCGGTTCCGTCAGCGTGAAGGTGGCGCTCTCGACCACCGCACCCAGATGGCGACCCGGTCGGAGCCAGGTCGGCAACGGCCCGTCGGACTCCACCTCGACCGTCACCACGGCCGCGCGGATCCGACCGCGTCCGCTCATCCGGCTGTCCCCGGCCCGGCCGCCGGGGAACTCCTGGCGGCACAAGGCGCCGGTGCGCACCGGCACGGATGGACCGAAGGCACGCACCGCGGCGCTGACCCGCCACCGCGTCTCGTCCGCGCCCGTCGCCGTGACGGTCTTGCCACCACCGATCTCGCCGTCGAAGGCGCCGAGGGTCTTCGGCATCGCCCAGTTGGTGCGTCCGCCCACCAGGCTGGCCTCGGAGTCCACCGACATGAACGCCACGGAGCCCCAGGGCCTCACCCCGGTCCGTGAGCCGACCAGCCCGAGGACCTCGTCGTACGGCCCGACCGGGGTGTCGCGGTAGCGCACCAGCCCGCCGACCACCACCAGCCCGCCGGCACCTCGTCGCAGAGCCGGGGGGAGTGCGGCCGTGGCTGCCCGTCCGCCTCGCGACCACCAGACGATCGCCTCCGCCTCGCAGGTCCACGGCGCCGGGGCGTGGTTGGCCGGCAGGCGGGACAGGAGGCTCTCGCTGAGCGTGGTCTCGGGTACGCCGGCCACGCCGGTGAGCTCGGTGCGACTCATGGCCCGAACGCTAGTCGGTGTGCCGGAGCTCGAGCGAGGGGAGTCCGGGGTCAGGGGTGACCGGGAGCCAGGTCCGCCGTCGCGACGGCCGCCGGCGCCGGACGCACCGCCCCGGCCCTCAGGTGCCGGGCCAGCCGGGACGGCCCCGACCCGGCCCAGCCGCTGCCGGGGCTGGCCGAGCTGCCCGCCCTGGCGGCCCGGGCGGGTGCGCGCTGGGAGGTCACGGGCGTGCTGCCCACCGAGGTGGCTCCCGGGCTCGCCCTCACCGCGTACCGGGTGGTGCAGGAGGGGCTCACGAACGCGCACCGGCACGCCCCGGGCTCGCCCGTGGTCGTCCGGGTGACCGCCGACGAGTCGGTGCTGCGCCTGCAGGTGGACGACCGCGGCAGCGCTGCCCAGCGGGTGCCGCGTGAGGAGGGTGCGGGCACCGGTCTCCCGGGGATGCGCCAGCGCGTCGAGCTGTACGGCGGACGCGTGCACGCCGGGCCGCGCCCCGACGGACAGGGGTGGCGGCTGGAGGTTGCCCTGCCAGTGCCCGCGCCGGTGCCGGCGCCGGTGCCCGCAACCGAGGAGGCGGACGCGTGACCAGGGTGCTGCTGGCCGACGACCAGACGCTGGTCCGCAGCGGGTTCCGGCTGATGCTGGAGCAGCAACCCGACATCGAGGTGGTCGCCGAGGCGGCCGACGGGGCAGCGGCGGTCCGGCTCTCCCGCGAGCTGGCGCCGGACGTGGTGCTCATGGACGTCCGGATGCCCGGGATGGATGGGATCCAAGGGACCCGCGAGCTGATGCGGCGGCCGCCGATGCCGAAGGTGCTGGTGCTGACCACCTTCGACCTCGACGAGTACGTCGTCGAGGCGATGCGGGCCGGCGCCAGTGGCTACCTGCTCAAGGACGTCGAGCCGGCGGACCTCGTGTCCGCGGTCCGCGCGGTCACGCGGGGAGACACCCCGCTGGCGCCCAGCGTCCTGGCTCGCATGATGGCCTCGTACGTCGACCGGGGGGTCCGGCCGGCCGACCCGCGGCTGGACCGGCTCAGCGAACGGGAGCGGGAGGTTCTCGAGCTGCTGGGGCACGGCATGACGAACGCCGAGATCTGCGAGCACCTGGTGGTCAGCATGCCGACCACCAAGACCCACGTGGCCGCCGTACTCGCCAAGCTCGGTCTGCGCGACCGGGTGCAGGCGGCGATCTTCGCCCACGAGCAGGGGATGCTCCCGCGCACCTGACTTCTCCGAGCCGTCCGGGGAGATCGGCGGTCTCACCGCGCGAGGCGGGGACGGGCGGGCGGGGCCGGTCGGGTAGGGTGACCGGCGATCGACATCCTTTAACGAGCCGTCCCGTGAGGCGGAGAAGGAGGTCCGGAGCGCTGATGCCCAGCCAGCCTGCCCCGACACCTGCCGACGGGCCGTCCGTTGACACCGGCCCCACCGGCCCCACCGAGGGCCGCATCGTGCTCGACGCGCGCGACATCTCCCGCGCCCTGAGCCGGATCGCCCACGAGATCCTCGAGCGCAACAAGGGCGCCCAGGACCTCGTGCTGCTCGGCATCCCCACCGGCGGGGTCCCGCTGGCCACGCAGGGTGGCCGAGCGGATCGCGTCGGTCGAGGGGATCGAGGTCCCGGTCGGCTCCATCGACGTGACCATGTACCGCGACGACCTGCGGATGCGCCCGGCCCGGACGCTCCTGCACACCGACATCCCGCCCGGCGGCATCGACGACAAGGTCATCGTGCTCGTCGACGACGTGCTGTTCTCCGGGCGCACCATCCGGGCGGCGCTGGACGCCCTCAACGACGTCGGCCGGCCCAAGGCGGTCCGACTGGCGGTGCTGGTCGACCGCGGCCACCGGGAGCTGCCGATCCGCGCCGACTTCGTCGGCAAGAACCTGCCGACCTCGCTGGCCGAGACCGTGACCGTCCGGCTCGCAGAGCTCGAGGGCGACGACGAGGTCACCATCAAGGAGGGCGGCCGATGAAGAAGCACCTGCTCAGCGCGGGGGACCTCACCCGCGACGACGCGGAGCTCGTGCTCCGCACCGCCGAGGAGCTCCGGAGCCTCGCCGACCGGCCGATCAAGAAGCTGCCCGCGCTGCGCGGGCGCACCGTGGTCAACCTTTTCTTCGAGGACAGCACCCGCACCCGGATCTCGTTCGAGGCGGCCGCCAAGCGGTTGTCGGCCGACGTCATCAACTTCGCGGCGAAGGGCTCGAGCCTCAGCAAGGGGGAGAGTCTCAAGGACACCGCCCTGACGCTCGAGGCCATGGGTGCCGACGCGATCGTCATCCGGCACGGCGCCAGCGGCGCCCCGCACCGGCTCGCCAACACGGGCTGGACCCGCTCCAGCGTCATCAACGCCGGGGACGGCACGCACGAGCACCCCACCCAGGCCCTGCTCGACGCGTTCACCATGTGGCGCCACCTCGGGTCGCTCGACGGACGGCGGATCGCCGTGGTCGGCGACGTCCTGCACAGCCGGGTGGCCAGATCGAACGCGCTGCTCCTGCGCACGCTCGGGGCGGAGGTCACGTTGGTGGCCCCGCCGACCCTCCTTCCGGTCGGCGTCGAGGGCTGGGACGTCGAGACGTCGTACGACCTGGACGGCGTGCTGCCCAAGGCCGACGCGGTGATGATGCTGCGCGTGCAGGCCGAGCGGATGAACGCCTCCTTCTTCCCGACGGTGCGGGAGTACTCCCGCCGCTACGGCCTCGACAACCGGCGGATGGGGCTGCTGCAGGACCACACGATCGTCATGCACCCCGGTCCGATGGTCCGCGGCATGGAGATCACCGCCGACGTCGCCGACTCCCACCGGTCGGTGATCGTCGAGCAGGTCACCAACGGTGTCGCGGTCCGGATGGCGGTGCTGTACCTCCTCCTCGGCGGCAGCGAGCCCGCAGCCAGCAGCACCGACCACCACGACGCCGAGGGAGCCGACCAGTGACCGCCGACTACCTGATCCGCAACGCCCGCCCGTACGGCGGTGACCCGGTCGACCTGCTCGTCAGGGACGGGATCATCGCGGAGATGGGGGCGCCGACGAGCCTGACCGGCGACGACGCCGGGGTCGAGACGGTCGACGCCGACGGGCTGGTGCTCCTGCCCGGCCTGGTGGACCTGCACACCCACCTCCGTGAGCCCGGACGCGAGGACGCCGAGACCGTCGAGACCGGCACCCAGGCCGCAGCGCTGGGCGGGTTCACCGCCGTGCACGCGATGGCCAACACCAACCCGGTCGCGGACACCGCGGGTGTCGTGGAGCAGGTCTGGAGGCTGGGACGCGAGGCCGGTCACTGCGACGTCTTCCCGGTCGGTGCGGTGACGATCGGGCTGGAGGGCCACCAGCTCGCCGAGCTCGGCGCGATGGCCGACTCCGCTGCCCGGGTCAGGGTCTTCTCCGACGACGGCAAGTGCGTCTCGGACGCGGTGCTGATGCGCCGCGCGTTGGAGTACGTCAAGGCCTTCGACGGGGTGATCGCCCAGCACGCCCAGGAGCCGCGGCTCACCGAGGACGCGCAGATGAACGAGGGGGAGCTCTCCGGCCGGCTCGGCCTGCGCGGCTGGCCCGCGGTCGCCGAGGAGGCGATCATCGCCCGCGACTGCCTGCTGGCCGCACACGTCGGCAGCCGGCTGCACATCTGCCACGTCTCCACCGCCGGGTCGGTCGAGATCGTGCGGTGGGCGAAGAGCAAGGGCTGGAACGTCACCGCGGAGGTCACCCCGCACCACCTGCTGCTCACCGACGAGCTGGCGGCGACGTACGACCCGATCTACAAGGTCAACCCGCCGCTGCGCAGCGCAGCCGACGTCGAGGCGGTCCGCGCAGGCCTGGCGGACGGCACCCTGGACATCGTCGCCACCGACCACGCGCCGCACCCCCACGAGGACAAGGACTGCGAGTGGGCGGTCGCGGCGTTCGGCATGCTGGGGCTGGAGACCGCGCTGTCGGTCGTCCAGCAGACGATGGTCGACACCGGGCTGCTGACCTGGGCCCAGGTCGCCGAACGGATGTCCACGGTGCCTGCGGAGATCGGCAGGATCTCCGGCCACGGCCGGCCGATCGCGGTGGGGGAGCCGGCGAACCTCGTGCTCTACGACGCCTCCGCCACCCGCGTGGTCGAGGCCTCCGAGACCGCCAGCCTGTCGCGCAACACCCCGTACGCGGGACGTGAGCTGCCTGGCCGGGTGGTCGCGACGTTCCTGCGCGGGAAAGCCACCGTGCTCGACGGGAAGGTGTGTTGAGGTGACTGCGCAGGCCGGCGTGGAGCGCATCCCGATCAACACCCCGGTCGGCGAGTTCACGGTGTGGACCCGCAGGGCGGGCGACAACCCGCGGACGCGGATGCTGGTGCTGCACGGCGGACCAGGGGCGAACAGCGAGATGTACGTCGCCCTCGAGCGACCGATCGTGGACGCCGGGCTCGAGGTGATCTTCTACGACCAGCTCGGCTCCTGGCGCAGCGACCAGCCCTCCGACCCCTCGCTGTGGGAGCTGGACCGGTTCGTCGACGAGGTGGAGCAGGTCCGCCAGGCGCTCGGCCTCGACGCCGAGAACTTCGTCCTCTACGGCCAGTCATGGGGCGGGATCCTGGGGATCGAGTACGCGCTGGCACACCAGGAGCACCTCAAGGGGCTCGTCGTCTCGAACATGATGGCGTCGATCCCGGCGTACAACGAGTTCGCCGAGCGGGTGCTCATGCCGCAGCTCGACCCGGACGTCCTGGCACGCATCCAGCAGCTGGAGGCCTCAGGGGACACCGGGGACGAGTACGAGTCGCTCCTCATCGAGCACCACTACGTGCACCACCTCCTCCGGCGCCCGTTCGCCGAGTGGCCGGCTGAGGTGCTCGAGGGGTTCGAGCACCTCAACCACGACGTCTACGTGCCCATGCAGGGGCCCAGCGAGCTGGGCGCGTCCGGGAAGCTCGTCGCGTGGGACCGCACCGCCGACCTGCGCCGCATCGGGACACCGACGCTCGTGATCGGCGCCGCGCACGACACCATGGACCCCCAGCACATGGAGTGGATGGCGGGCCAGTTCCCGGACGGCCGCCACCTGCACTGTCCCGAGGGCAGCCACATGGCGCTGATCGACGACCACGACACCTACATGCGCGGCTTGGTCGCGTTCCTGCACGAGCTCGACACCGGACCGGACAGCCCCACGGAGGTACGCCGTTGACCGCCCCTGCGATCCTCGTCCTGGAGGACGGCCGCACCTTCCACGGCGAGTCCTTCGGGGCCGAGGGGGAGACCTTCGGCGAGGCGGTGTTCTCCACCGGCATGTCCGGCTACCAGGAGACGCTGACCGACCCCTCGTACCACCGGCAGGTCGTCGTGATGACCGCGCCGCACGTCGGCAACACCGGGATGAACGACGAGGACCCGGAGTCGCGCCGCATCTGGGTCTCCGGCTACGTCGTCCGTGACCCGGCCCGCATCCCGAGCAGCTGGCGGGCCACCCGCACCCTCGACGACGCCCTCCGCGAGCAGGGGGTGGTGGGGATCAGCGGCGTGGACACCCGGGCCCTGACCCGCCACCTGCGCGAGCGCGGTGCGATGCGGGTCGGCATCTCCACCACCGAGACCGACCCGGAGGCACTGCGGCAGCGTGTCCTGGAGTCGGCGGAGATGGCCGGGCTCGAGCTGGCCGACGAGGTCACCACCACGTCGCCCTACGTCGTGCCGGCGGTGGGGGACAAGCGGTTCACGGTCGCCGCGGTCGACCTCGGCATCAAGGCGAACACGCCGCGGATGATGGCCGAGCGCGGCATCGAGGTCCACGTCCTGCCGGCCACGGCGTCGATCGACGACGTGCTGGCGGTGCGGCCCGACGGCCTGTTCTTCTCCAACGGGCCCGGCGACCCGGCCGCGACGACGCGCCAGATCGAGCTGCTCCAGCAGGCTCTCGAGCGCGGGCTGCCGTACTTCGGCATCTGCTTCGGCAACCAGCTGTTCGGCCGGGCCCTCGGTTTCGGCACCTACAAGCTGAAGTACGGCCACCGTGGCATCAACCAGCCGGTGATGGACCGCACGACCGGCAAGGTCGAGGTCACCGCGCACAACCACGGGTTCGCCGTGGACGCGCCTCTCGAGGCGGCCACGTCGACGCCGTACGGCGAGGCCACGGTCAGCCACGTCTGCCTGAACGACGACGTCGTCGAGGGGCTGGAGCTCCGCGACGGCGAGGGTCGGCTCACGGCCTTCTCGGTGCAGTACCACCCCGAGGCGGCGGCCGGCCCGCACGACGCTGCGTACCTGTTCGACCGGTTCTGCGAGCTCATGGTTTCGACAAGCTCAACCACCCAGGGGGCCTGATGCCGAAGCGCGACGACATCCACAGCGTCATGGTGATCGGCTCCGGGCCGATCGTCATCGGCCAGGCCGCGGAGTTCGACTACTCCGGCACGCAGGCGTGCCGCGTCCTCAAGGCCGAGGGGCTCCGGGTCATCCTGGTGAACTCGAACCCGGCGACGATCATGACCGACCCGGAGTTCGCCGACGCCACCTACGTCGAGCCGATCACGCCGGAGTTCGTCGAGAAGGTCATCGCCAAGGAGCGTCCCGACGCGCTGCTGGCCACTCTCGGCGGGCAGACCGCCCTCAACGCGGCGATGAAGCTCGAGGAGTACGGCGTCCTGGAGAAGTACGACGTCGAGCTGATCGGTGCGAGCACCGACGCGATCAACCGGGGGGAGAACCGGGAGTCGTTCAAGAAGATCGTCGAGGAGCTCGGCGGTCAGGTCGCGAAGAGCGTGATCTGCCACAGCCTCGAGGACTGCCTCGCCGCCGCCGACGAGCTGGGCTACCCGATGGTGGTGCGGCCGAGCTTCACCATGGGCGGCACCGGCTCGGGCATGGCGTTCGACGAGACCGACCTGCGCCGCATCGCCGGCGCCGGCCTGGCCGCCAGCCCGACCACCGAGGTGCTCCTCGAGGAGTCCATCCTCGGCTGGAAGGAGTACGAGCTGGAGGTGATGCGCGACAAGGCCGACAACGTCGTCATCGTCTGCTCGATCGAGAACCTCGACCCGATGGGTGTGCACACCGGCGACTCGATCACCGTGGCCCCCGCCATGACGCTGACCGACCGCGAGTACCAGCACCTGCGTGACCTGTCGATCGGGATCATCCGGTCGGTGGGTGTCGACACCGGCGGCTGCAACATCCAGTTCGCGGTCAACCCCACCGACGGGCGCGTGGTCGTCATCGAGATGAACCCGCGGGTCTCCCGGTCCAGTGCGCTGGCGTCGAAGGCGACCGGGTTCCCGATCGCGAAGATCGCGGCCAAGGTGGCGATCGGCTACACCCTCGACGAGATCCCCAACGACATCACGGCCGAGACGCCCGCCAGCTTCGAGCCGACGCTCGACTACGTGGTGGTGAAGGCGCCCCGGTTCGCCTTCGAGAAGTTCCCCGCCGCGGACCCGACGCTGACCACGCACATGAAGTCGGTGGGTGAGGCGATGGCGATCGGCCGCAACTTCACCGAGGCGCTGCAGAAGTCGCTGCGCAGCCTGGAGAACAAGGACGCCGTGTTCGACTGGACCCACGAGTGGGTCGAGCTGGACAAGGACGCGCTGCTCGAGGAGATCAAGATCCCGCACGACAGCCGGCTGCGGAAGGTCATGGACGCGCTGCGCGCCGGCGCGACGCCGCAGGAGATCCACGACGTCACCGGCATCGACCCGTGGTTCGTCGACCAGCTGTGCCTCGTCAACGAGGTGGCCCGGGAGATCGCCGCAGCGGCGGAGCTCACGCCGCAGCTGCTGCGGCGGGCCAAGCGGCACGGGTTCTCCGACGCGCAGATCGGCAAGATCCGCGACCTCCACGAGGACGTGGTGCGCGGGGTGCGCTGGGCACTGGGCATCCGGCCGGTCTACAAGACCGTCGACACGTGCGCCGCGGAGTTCGCCGCCACCACCCCGTACCACTACTCCTCCTACGACGAGGAGACCGAGGTGCAGCCGCGGGAGACGCCGGCGGTGATGATCCTCGGCAGCGGTCCGAACCGGATCGGGCAGGGCATCGAGTTCGACTACTCGTGCGTGCACGCCAGCCTGGCGCTCGGGCAGGACGGTGGTGCGGGGTTCGAGACGATCATGGTCAACTGCAACCCGGAGACGGTCTCGACCGACTACGACACGAGCGACCGGCTCTACTTCGAGCCGCTGACGCTCGAGGACGTGCTGGAGATCTACCACGCCGAGAAGCAGGCGGGGCCGATTGCCGGAGTCATCTGCCAGCTCGGGGGGCAGACCCCGCTGGGCCTGGCTCAGGGGCTGCAGGACGCCGGCGTGCCGATCGTCGGCACGTCGCCCGCGGCCATCCACCTCGCCGAGGAGCGCGGCGCCTTCGGCCGGGTGCTCGGCGCGGCGGGGCTGCCGGCCCCCAAGCACGGCACCGCGGCGTCGTACGAGGAGGCCAAGGACATCGCCGAGGAGATCGGCTACCCGGTGCTGGTGCGGCCGTCGTACGTCCTGGGCGGGCGCGGCATGGAGATCGTGTACGACGACGACGCCCTGCGCACCTACCTCGACCAGGCGGCACCGGGGCTGATCAGCCCGGAGCGGCCGGTGCTGATCGACCGGTTCCTCGATGACGCGGTGGAGATCGACGTCGACGCGCTCTACGACGGCGAGGAGCTCTACCTCGGCGGGGTGATGGAGCACATCGAGGAGGCCGGGATCCACTCCGGGGACTCGTCGTGCGCGCTGCCGCCGATCACGCTGGGCCGCGAGACCATCGACCGCATCCGCACCTCGACCGAGGCGCTGGCCACCGGCATCGGGGTGTGCGGACTGCTGAACGTGCAGTACGCGATGACCTCCGACGTCCTCTACGTCCTCGAGGCCAACCCGCGCGCGTCACGCACCGTGCCGTTCGTCGCCAAGGCGACGGGCACGCCGCTGGCCAAGGCGGCCGCCCGGATCATGCTGGGATCGTCGATCGCCGAGCTGCGCGCCGAAGGGCTGCTGCCGGCGACGGGAGACGGCGGTGACCTGCCGCCGGACGCCCCGATCGCGGTCAAGGAGGCGGTGCTGCCGTTCAACCGGTTCCGGACCAAGGAGGGGCTGACTGTCGACGCGATCCTCGGCCCGGAGATGCGGTCCACCGGCGAGGTGATGGGGTTCGACCGCAACTTCGGGATCGCGTTCGCCAAGTCGCAGACCGCCGCCTACGGGTCGCTGCCGACCTCGGGGAAGGTGTTCGTGTCGATGGCCAACGTCGACAAGCGGCACATGGTGTTCCCGGTGAAGCGGCTGGCCGACCTGGGCTTCGAGATCCTCGCGACCGAGGGCACCGCCGAGGTGCTGCGGCGCAACGGCGTCGGGTGCTCGGTGGTGCGGAAGCACCGCGAGGGGCCGGGTCCGGACGGCGAGCCGACGATCGTGGGCCGGATTCTCGACGGGGATGTCGCGCTGGTGGTCAACACGCCGCACGGGGCGACCAAGGGCGAGTCCGTGCGGCTGGACGGCTACGAGATCCGCACCGCCGCGGTGGCGACGAACATCCCGTGCATCACGACGGTGCCCGGCCTGGCCGCCGCCGTCCAGGGCATCGAGGCGCTGCAAGCGCACACGATCGGTGTCCGGTCCCTGCAGGAGTGGGCCGCCCCCACCACCTGAGGCCGACCCGGCGCATCCTGCCGCCTCCTTGGGGTCGACCCGGCGCATCCTGCCCGTCAGGAAGCGCCGGGTCGACGTCCTGGCGAAGGCAGGATGCGCCGGCTCGACGGGGGCTGCGTGCTCTCGGCTGTCGATGACCTACTGACCGCGGGGCGTCGCGGCGGCGACGATGCGCTGCAGGCGGTCGCCGTGGGCGCCCTGCCAGTAGACCTGCCCGCAGTGCCCGCACCGACGGAAGCTCTCGTAGCACCGGCGGGTTCCGGCGGGGAGCGCGTCCTCGACCTCGCCCTTGGCGACGTCGTGGAGCGTGCCGTTGCAGGCAGGGCACCGGGTCCACGGCCGGACCGGCGGGTCGAACCGGTCCAGCACCTCGCGCAGCTGCTCGTCGGGCACCTGGTGGTTCACGTGGGCGGCCCAGCGCAGCGCGCGACGGTGCAGCAGGCCGCGATCGCGGGTCAGCAGGACCCGCTGCTCCGCCAGCGAGGTCGCCACGAGGGCGTCGTCGGCCGCCTCCCGGTCGTACGCCGAGTCCAGGCCGAGCAGGCGCATCCGTCGCGCCAGCGTCCCCAGGTGCACGTCGAGCAGGAACCGGGGCGGGTCGGTCGGCGCCGGCTGCGGCGTGGTGAGGACGCGCACGGTCACCCGGTCGCCCGGCGAGGGACGGTAGGAGGGCGGGACCGGGCGGCCGTCCAGCTCGAGAACGCCGTACTCCGTCCTGGGCACTCCCGCCGCCGCCAGCAGGTGGCCGACGGTGGAGCAGCCGTCGCAGGAAACCTCGACCTCAGACCGCCGTCTCTTCGCCGGGAGGAAGAACCGCAGCGACGGGGGGATCACCAGCGTGGCGACGTCGGAACCCGGGTGCATTCCTCCATCCTGCGGCGGACCGGCGAAGCACGGATAGGGTGGGCAGTGATGAGCGCGTCCGACGACTACTGCGACTTCTGCGACCTGCCCCGATCCCAGTGCATCCACGGCCAACCGCCCCCGTCGCCACCGGCCAAGCCGACAACCGTCCCCAAGGCGACCCGGACCCCGAAGCCGAAGAAGCGCGCGCCCGCCCGGGCGTCGGGGCCCGACAAGCCCGAGAAGCCCGTGACTCGCCGCTGGACGCCACCGGAGGACTTCAAGCCGCTCATCCTCTCCGTGCTCACCGAGGCCGGCGGCGCGTTGGATGCCGAGGACCTCTTCCTGGAGCTCGAGGTCCTGGCTGAGGATCGCCTGCGGCCGGCCGACAGTGAGCTGACCCCGGAGGGCGAGCTGCGCTGGCGCTACGCAGCGCGGAGGGCGCGCATGGCGCTCATCGAGGAGGGGCTGATGACCAAGACGAGGCCGGGCGTCTGGCAGCTCGCCCCTGGTGCGGCGCCGGGCCGCGCCGGGTGAGAGGTCGCTACGACGCGAGTGACCCGGCGAAGATCTGCCACGCGAGCGCGGACTTCGCCACCAGGCTCAGCACGAGGTAGGACTTCTCCCCGAACCCGTAGCTGCGCCACGGACCGACCTGCCGGTACTGCAGCCACTGGTTGAGCGCGAAGCTGTTGAAGAACACGAACAGCGACACGAAGATGCCGATCACGAAGCCCGGCACCTCGTCGGCGGCAACGAGGTTGTAGCCGATCGCCACCCACGGCGCGGCGCCCGCGATGCAGCCGAACCAGAACGGCTTCATCGTGACCGCGGACCGGCCGGGCGGGTTGGCGGACTCCTGCAGCCAGCCGAAGAGGATCATTGCGACGTTGGCGCCGGCGATGCCGATGAGCGCCGAGATCCCGTCGATGCCCGTGTAGAGAGCGATGAGGACGACCATGAGGGTCGCGCTGAACGAGTACTCCACCCAGCGGAACCGGTTGATCCCCGCGCGGAGGTCGGCGTCGTAGGTTCCGCGGAAGGCGGTGGCGGTCAGCAGGTGGTCCAGGGCCGCCAACCCCAGGAAGACCGCGACCGCAGCCCCGACCCGCAGGTCGAACAGTGCCTCCGGGGAGCCGGGTGCTGTCCCCGGCGGGCCGGTGGGCAGCGAGCGGGTGACGCTGACGGCGAAGTCCGTCGCGAGCACGAGCACGGCGACCGCCTGCCCGAGGTGCAGCAGCGTGAGGGCGAGGTTCCAGCGACGCAGCGACGCCAGGCTGCGGTCGTCGACACCGGTCGCGGTCTGCTCGGTGGGGGTCATGGACCCATCATGGTCCCGTGGGCGCTGCGGCGGAGGTGCCGCTGGTCCTTGTCGCGCGCCGTTGCTGGTAGGTCGCTGGTAGGTTCGGGCACGCCGTGACTGCCTACGACGCCCTCTTCGACCGGGTCCTCACCCGCACCGATCCCGAGACGGCCCACCACGCGGCGTTCCGGGCCATCAGGGCCGCGAGGCCGGTTCTCGAGCCGGGCGCCCGCCGACTGCGGAACGGCCTGCCGCCGGTCCGCGCCCTGGGGCTCACGTTCCCCGGGGTGCTCGGGCTCGCGGCCGGCTTCGACAAGAACGCCGTGGGCATCGACGCTCTCGCCGCGCTGGGGTTCTCCTTCGTCGAGGTCGGCACCGTCACCGGGGAGCCGCAGCCCGGCAACGACCGGCCGCGGCTGTTCCGGCTGCCCGCCGACCGGGCCATCGTGAACCGGATGGGGTTCAACAACGACGGCGCGGAGGCGGTCGCGCAACGACTGCGTCGACGGGCCGAGGTGCGACGGGACCGGACCGGCGGGCCGGTCCTCGGCGTCAACATCGGCAAGACCAAGGTGGTGCCGGAGGCGGACGCCCCGGCCGACTACCGCAAGAGCGCACTCCTGCTGGCGCCCTACGCCGACTACCTCGTGGTCAACGTGTCCTCGCCGAACACGCCCGGGCTGCGGGACCTGCAGGCGGTGGAGAAGCTCCGTCCGCTGCTGGACTCCGTCCGCGCGGCGGCCGACGAGGTCACCGACCGGCGCGTGCCCCTCCTGGTGAAGATCGCGCCCGACCTCTCCGACGACGACGTCCTGGAGGTCGCAGACCTGGCGACCGACATCGGCCTCGACGGGATCGTGGCCACGAACACGACCGTCGACCGGGCAGGTCTGAGCACCGCTCCCGACCAGGTCGCGGCAGCCGGGGCCGGAGGACTGAGCGGGGCGCCGTTGCGCGAGCGCGCCGACGAGGTGATGCGGTTGCTGCGGAACCGGGTCGGGAGCGACCTGACGCTCGTCGGGGTGGGGGGCATCGGCACCGTCGAGGACGCGAGGTCCCGCCTCGACTCCGGCGCCACGCTCATCCAGGCCTACACCGGCTTCGTGTACGGCGGTCCGCGCTGGCCGTCCCGCCTGCAGCGAGCCTTGTCGTCCCGCAGACCGAGCCCCGAGCGAGGAGCCGCATGACCCCCTTCGGAGCCCGGCTCCGCGCCGCCACCGACGAGCGCGGACCCCTCTGCGCCGGGATCGACCCGCACGCCTCACTGCTCGCCGCGTGGGGGCTCGACGACACCCCGGCCGGGCTCGAGCGGTTCACGATGACGGCGGTGGAGGCGCTCGCCGGCAGCGTGGCGGCGGTCAAGCCGCAGTCGGCGTTCTTCGAGCGGCACGGGTCGCGGGGGATCGCGGTGCTGGAGAAGGCGGTCGCCGCCGCCCGTGGACTCGGTGCGCTGGTCGTGCTCGACGTGAAGCGCGGGGACATCGGGTCCACCGCGCAGGCCTACGCCGACGCCTACCTCGACCAGTCCTCGCCGCTGGCGGTCGACGCCATCACCGCCAGCCCTTTCCTCGGGGTCGGCTCCCTCGACCCGATGTTCGAGACCGCGACCGCCCACGGTGCGGGCGTCTTCGCGCTCGCCCTGACCTCCAACCCGGAGGGCCCCCAGGTGCAGCGGGCGCGGACCGGCGACGGTGCCACGGTCGCCGGCGCGGTCCTGGAGGCGCTCCGGGACCGCAACGCAGGCGCGACGCCGCTGGGCTCGTTCGGCGCCGTGGTCGGCGCCACGATCGGGGAGACAGACGAGGACCTGGACATCGGCGGTCCGCTGCTCGTCCCCGGGGTCGGCGCGCAGGGCGGCTCCGCCGACGACGTACGCCGCATCTTCGGGGCAGCCGTCCGCAACGTGCTGCCCTCCAGCAGCCGGGAGATCCTGGGCGTCGGGCCGGACGCCCACGCTCTCACCGCCGCGGCGTGTCGGGCCAACGACGAGTTCCGCGGACTGGTCCGGTGACCACACGGCTGACCCCACGGCGCGGGAGACGCATCGGGCGCGCGGTGCCCGGCGTCGTCCTCGGGGCGGTCCTCGTGCTCAGCGGCTGCGCGGACGACGGCGGCGACTACTGCGCGGCGCTCGCCGACGAGAAGGAGACGCTCGCGGATCTCTCCGGCAGCGCGCCGGAGGGCGGTACGGACGTGCTCACGCCGACCCTGGAGTCCTTCGAGCGGCTGAAGGCTGCGGCGCCCGACGAGCTGAAGGACGAGTGGGAGACGCTGGTGGTGGCCTACCAGGCGCTGGCCGACGCCGTGCAGGAGGCAGGCGTGGATCCGGAGGACTACCGCGCCGGCAAGGCACCGGAGGGGCTGTCGAAGCAGGACGCGGCCAGGTTGGCGGCGGTGGCGTCGAAGCTCACCTCCGCGCGTGTCACGGCGGCCGCCGCGGGCATCGAGCAGCACGCGGATGAGGTGTGCGGGGTCGACTTCACCGGCTGACCACGGCGGTGACCTGGACCGGCGGAGGGGGTGTCGTTGCGGCGCGGCTGGGGCCTGGCTACATTCAGGCGATCCCCGTCCCCGACATGTGATGAGGTCCGAACGTGGCGTTGCCCGAGCTCACGCCAGAACAGCGACAGGCGAACCTCGACAAGGCGGCGGCCTCCCGGCGGGAGCGGGCTGAGGTCAAGAACCGGCTCAAGCACTCGGGTGCCTCCATCGTCGACGTCATCGAGCAGGGGCAGCACAACGAGGTGATCGGCAAGATGCGGGTGCTCGACCTGCTCCAGTCGATGCCGGGGATCGGGAAGGTGCGGGCACACCAGCTCATGGAGCGGCTGGGGATCTCCGAGAGCCGGCGGGTGCGCGGGCTCGGGAACAACCAGATCGCCGCACTGCACCGGGAGTTCGGCTCCGAGGGCAGCCCCGGCTCGTCGTCGCCGGCGTGACCGCACCGGCCCGCCTCACGGTTCTCGCCGGTCCCACCGCCGTCGGAAAGGGCAGCGTCGCCGCCTACATCCGCGAGCACCACCCCGAGATCTGGATCTCGGTGTCCGCCACCACTCGCCCCCCTCGCCCGGGGGAGGTGGACGGCCGCCACTACCTCTTCGTCAGTGACGACGAGTTCGACCGGATGGTCGAGAACGGCGAGCTGCTCGAGTGGGCGGTGGTCCACCGACGGGCCCGCTACGGCACGCCCCGCAAGCCGGTGGAGCAGGCGCTGGCCGCCGGGCGCCCCGCGCTGCTCGAGATCGACCTGCAGGGTGCGCGGCAGGTCCGGCAGACGATGCCGGGCGCGCTGTTCGTGTTCCTCAAGCCCCCGTCGTGGGAGGAGCTGGTGAACCGGCTCGTCGGGCGGGGCACCGAGAGCGAGGACGAGCGGGCCGCCCGACTCGAGACCGCGGTGGAGGAGCTGGCCGCCGAGCCGGAGTTCGACGTGACCGTGGTGAACAGCGAGATTCAGCGTGCCGGCGAAGAGTTGGTAGCCTTGATGGTGGACTCGCGCGTCTGAGACCCGGTCCGTCCCGCTGGTCAATCCCCGATCGAAGCTGTGAGGCTCCGCCACGTGTCTGTAACCCCCGCCGCCGAGGGCATCACCAACCCGCCCATCGACGAGCTGCTCACCAAGACCGACTCGAAGTACCGCCTGGTGCTCTACGCCGCCAAGCGCGCCCGGCAGATCAACGCCTACTACTCCCAGCTGGGGGAGGGCCTGCTCGAGTACGTCGGTCCGCTGGTGGACACCCACGTGCAGGAGAAGCCGCTGTCGATCGCGCTGCGCGAGATCAACGACGACCTGCTGACCGTCGAGGAGTACGACCCCGAGACCGAGCCGGAGATCCGCGAGGCCCCCGCCGCCGAGGCCCCGGTGGCCGAGGACCCGCAGGCCTGAGGTCCGACCGGTGACCAGTGCGCCGCGGGTCGTCCTCGGGGTGAGCGGCGGCATCGCGGCGTACAAGGCCTGCGAGCTGCTGCGCCGCCTCACCGAGAACGGGCACGACGTCACCGTGGTGCCGACCGCCGCGGCCCTGGAGTTCGTCGGCGCCCCCACCTGGTCCGCGCTGTCCGGGAAGCCCGTGGCCACCGACGTGTGGCACGACGTCCACGAGGTGCCGCACGTGCGGATCGGCCAGCAGGCCGATCTGCTCGTGGTGGCTCCGGCCACCGCCGACCTGCTGGCGAAGGCCGCGCACGGCATCGCCGACGACCTGCTCACCAACACCTTGCTGACCGCGCGGTGCCCGGTGGTGTTCGCACCGGCGATGCACACCGAGATGTGGGAGCACGCCGCGACGCAGGCCAACGTGGCCACGCTGCGGCGCCGCGGCGCCCTGGTGATCGAGCCGGCCGAGGGGCGGCTCACCGGCGCCGACACGGGCAAGGGCCGGCTGCCGGAGGCTGCCGAGATCTTCGAGGTGCTGCGCGACGTCCTGGCGCGCGGCGCGTCGGCAGCGACCCTCGACCTGGCCGGCCGCCACGTGGTGGTGTCCGCCGGTGGGACCCGCGAGTACCTCGACCCGGTGCGCTTCCTCGGCAACCGCTCCTCGGGACTGCAGGGCCTCGCCCTGGCCCGTACGGCGGTGGCCCGCGGGGCGGAGGTCACCCTCGTGGCCGCCAATGTCTCCCTGCCGGAGCCGGCCGGGGTCAAGGTGGTGCGGGTGGAGACCACCGCGCAGCTGCGTGACGCCGTGCTCGCCGCGGCCGGTGACGCGGACGCGGTGGTGATGGCGGCTGCGCCGGCCGACTTCCGCCCCGACCGGGTCAGCGACGCGAAGATCAAGAAGCGCGACGACGGCGCGACACCGGAGGTCCGCCTGGTCCAGAACCCCGACATCCTCGCGGAGCTGTCGGCGCACCGGGCGCGCGACGGCGCCGTCGTGGTCGGCTTCGCCGCCGAGACCGGCGACGACGGGGGGTCGGTTCTCGAGCACGCCGCGGCGAAGCTCGCCCGCAAGGGTTGCGACCTGCTGGTGGTCAACGACGTCAGCGGCGGGAAGGTCTTCGGCAGTCCTGAGAACGAGGCCGTCGTGCTGTCCTCCGACGGCAGCACCACCGGCGTCCCCCGTGGCTCGAAGACCGCGCTGGCGCACGTCATCTGGGACGCCGTGGCATCCAGGTGGCAGACGCCTCCCGGGTGAGGTGCGCAAGGCCCGTTATCGTGGCCGGGCACACACCCACAGCAGCACGAGAACGGTGATGCGCTGATCAGGCGCGGACAGGGAGCACGGACGTGGCGGGACGACTTTTCACCTCTGAGTCGGTGACCGAGGGACACCCGGACAAGATCGCCGACCAGATCAGCGACACGGTCCTGGATGCCCTGCTCACCGACGACCCGGACAGCCGGGTCGCCGTGGAGACCCTCGTCACCACGGGCCTCGTGGTCGTCGCCGGCGAGGTCACCACGAAGACCTACGCCCCGATCGCCCAGCTGGTGCGCGACCGGGTGCTGTCGATCGGCTACGACGCGAGCGAGAAGGGCTTCGACGGCGAGTCCTGCGGCGTGACCGTCGCGATCGGTGCCCAGTCCCCGGACATCGCGCAGGGCGTCGACGACGCCTACGAGGAGCGGCACGACCACTCCGTGGACCCGCTGGACCGGCAGGGCGCCGGCGACCAGGGGCTGATGTTCGGCTACGCCTGCGACGACACCCCGCAGCTGATGCCGTTGCCGATCACGATTGCCCATCACCTCTCCGGCCGGCTGAGCGAGGTCCGCAAGAACGGCACGCTGCCCTACCTGCGTCCCGACGGGAAGACCCAGGTCACCGTCGAGTACGGCGAGGACGACCGCCCGGTCCGCGTCGACACCGTCGTCGTGTCGACGCAGCACGCGCGGGACATCGACCTGGACAACCTGCTCACCCCCGACATCAAGAAGCACGTGGTGGACCCGGTGCTGGCGGAGTTCGACGTCCCCGCCGACGGCTACCGGCTGCTGGTCAACCCGACCGGCCGGTTCGAGATCGGCGGCCCGATGGGCGACGCAGGTCTCACCGGGCGGAAGATCATCATCGACACCTACGGCGGCATGGCCCGGCACGGTGGTGGCGCCTTCTCCGGCAAGGACCCGTCCAAGGTCGACCGCTCAGCGGCGTACGCGATGCGCTGGGTGGCCAAGAACGTCGTGGCCGCCGGCATGGCGCGGCGCTGCGAGGTGCAGGTCGCCTACGCGATCGGCAAGGCGCACCCGGTGGGCCTGTTCGTCGACTGCTTCGGCACGGAGACGGTGCCCGTGGGCACGATCCAGAAGGCCGTGCTCGAGGTCTTCGACCTGCGCCCTGCGGCGATCATCCGCGACCTCGACCTCAAGCGGCCGATCTACGCGAGGACGGCGGCCTACGGGCACTTCGGCCGCGAGCTGCCGGAGTTCACCTGGGAGCGGACGGACCGGGTGGACGCGCTGCGGGCGGCTGCGGGGCTCTGACCCCGGAGACCACACCAGTCCCACAGGTTTCCTGCCGCAGTCGGCGGGGACGCTCTCCTCAGTCCGCGCGGTCGCAGTCAGAGGAGAGTCTCGTGGGTCCCGGAGTCGTTCTGCTCATTCTCGGAGGGATTCTCACCTTCGCCGTGCACGGTGACATGGGCGCGGTCGATCTGCAGGCCGTGGGCGTGATCTTCCTCATCGCCGGCGCCGCGCTCGTCTACTTCGCCCGGAACGCCAGCCGAGCACGCAAGGTCACCAAGGTCGAGGACCTCTCCGACCCGACGCACCCGGTGGAGACCGTGACCGAGGAGGTCGTGGAGGAGGACCCCTACGACCGCCTGCACGGCGAGCTCCAGGGCGACACCGAGCGCCCCCACCCCTGACCCCCTCCCCTTGTAACGCGGGGTTACGGACGCTTCACAAGGGGCGTACGCCGTGCACAGCGTCCACGCGCCTTGCGAAGTCGAGCGACCGGCGGGCCTGTCGGTGAGGGCTGGTTGAATCACAGGCGTGGATGACCGGCCGGAGGAGCAGTTCGAGCTGATCCCGGCGCTGGCGGAGGCACGGGCCGCGGCCGCCGGTGCGGCGGCGCGGACCGCAGCCAAGGACGCAGGGCCCGGCACGGTCGACGCCGCGGCGACGCTGCCGGTGGCGCGCGTGCTCGTCGACGTGCCCCTGGCGCACCTGGATCGGCCTTTCGACTACCTGGTGCCGGCCGCCATGGACGACAAGGTCGCTGCCGGCTGCCGGGTGCGCGTCCGGTTCGCGGGACAGGACGTCGACGGGTTCGTCGTGGAGCGCCGGCAGAGCAGCGAGCACGCCGGGCGGCTCCGCCCTCTGCGGCGAGCGGTCAGTGCCGAGCCGGTGCTGCTCCCGGAGATCGCCCGCCTGTGCGAGCTCGTCGCCGAGAGGTACGCCGGCACCCGCTCCGACGTCCTGCGGCTGGCCGTCCCGCCGCGCCACGCCACGACCGAGCGACAGCCGTCGCCTGCGCCGTCGGGCGCCGTGGGTGCGCCCACCGAGCCCGACCCGTTCTGGCACCGCTACTCCGGAGGCGCCGAGCTGGTCTCCGGGCTCGTGGCCGGTGCCGCGCCGCGGGTCGTGTGGACCGCGTTGCCCGGTGAGGACTGGAGCGTCGGGCTGGCCCGCGCGGCGGCGGCGGCGTTGGCCGGTGGCCGGGGCAGCGTCCTTTGCGTCCCCGACCACCGGGACCTGGCCCGCCTGGACGCGGCGCTCACCGACGTGCTGGGCCCCGGACGGCACGTGCTGCTGACCGCCGAGCTGGGTCCTGCCGAGCGCTACCGGTCGTTCCTCGCGGTCTCCCGGGGGGCGGTGCAGGTGGTCGCCGGGACCCGCGCCGCGGCGTTCGCGCCGGTCCGCGACCTCGGGCTCGTCGCGATGTGGGACGACGGTGACGACCTCTACGCCGAGCCGCGGGCGCCGTACCCCCACGCCCGCGAGGTGCTCCTCATGCGGGCCCACGACACGGGGTGCGCCGCCCTGCTCGGCGCGGTGAGCCGCAGCGTGGAGGCGTCAGCGCTGGTGACCGGTGGGTGGGCGCAGGACGTGAGCGGCGTCCGCCAGGTCGTGCGCGCGCTGGCCCCCGTCGTCACCATCACCGGGGCGACCGACCGGGAGCTGGAGCGGGACCCGGCCGCCCGGTCCGCCCGGCTGCCCAGCAGCGCCCACGTCGCGATCCGCGCCGCCCTCCACCACGGGCCCGTGCTCGTCCAGGCCCCCCGGCGGGGCTACGCCGAGGCCCTCGTGTGCGACGCGTGCCGCACTCCCGCCCGCTGCGACGCCTGCACCGGTCCGCTGCACCTGCCGGGCCCGCATCGGCCACCACAGTGCCGCTGGTGCGGAGCGGAGGTGCTCGCCCGGACCTGCCCCACCTGCGGCGGCCGCGGCCTCCGGGCGCCGGTGCTCGGCGACGTGCGGACCGCCGAGGAGCTCGGCCGGGCGTTCCCCCGGGTGCCGGTGCGCCGCTCGAGCGGTGACCGGGTGCTCGAGCCGGTGGAAGACCGGCCGGCGATCGTGGTGGCGACCCCGGGCGCGGAGCCGCCGGCCGAGGGCGGCGGGTACGCCGCCGTGGTGCTGCTCGACACCTGGCTGGTGCTGGCCAGGCCCGACCTGCGCACCGGAGAGGAGGCCGCCCGCCGTTGGTTCAACGCCGCGTCCCTGGCACGGTCGGGGGACCGCGGCGGCACGGTGGTCGCCGTGGGGGACCCCGCGCAACCGACGCTGCAGGCGCTGGTCCGGTGGGACCCCGCCGGCTTCGCCGAGCGCGAGGCGGCCGAGCGCAGCGCCGCGCACCTGCCGCCGGCGTCCCGCCTGGCGGTGCTCAGCGGCCCCGCCGACGCGGTGGAGTCGGCGGCGGCCGGGATGCGGCTGCCCCCCGGGACGGAGGTGCTGGGACCGGTCGGCGACGACGCCGAGGCGGTGCGGCTGATCCTGCGCACCCCCCGGCGCTGGGGCCCGGAGCTGTCGCGCGCCCTCGTGGCGATGCAGGGCGTGCGTTCGGCGCGCAAGCTCCCCGCCGTGCGGGTGCAGGTGGACCCCTACGCCCTGGGGTGACGGGCCGCCGGAGGGTTCGCAGGGCCCCTCCGGATCCTCCGGCTGCCCGCCTGCGGGGCTCCGTAGACTGGGCAGCCGCCCGCCCCGAGGAGAGGACCCGTTCGTGAGCATCCAGCCGATCCGGCTGTTCGGAGACCCGGTGCTGCGCACGCCGGCCAGCCCGGTGGTCGACTTCGACCTCGAGCTGCGCAAGCTGGTCCGCGACCTCACCGAGACGATGGTCGACGCTCCCGGAGCCGGGCTCGCGGCGCCGCAGATCGGCGTCGGGCTGCGGGTCTTCACCTGGTACGTCGACGGCGAGGTGGGTCACCTGGTCAACCCGGACCTGTCGCTGTCGGAGGACATCCAGGACGGCGAGGAGGGCTGTCTGTCCATCCCCGACCTGGTCTTCGACTGCAAGCGGGCGATGAGCGTGGTGGCCCGCGGCTTCAACATGCACGGCGAGCCGGTCACCATCGAGGGGTCGCAGCTGCTGGCCCGGGCGATCCAGCACGAGACCGACCACCTCGACGGGATCCTGTTCATCGAGCGGCTGGACCCCGAGACCCGCAAGCTCGCGATGCGCGCGATCCGGGAGGCGGAGTGGTTCGGTGCGTCGCCGCCCACCGTCAAGGTCAGCCCGCACCCGACCCGGGGCCTGGGACTCTGATGCGGGTCGTCTTCGCCGGGACCCCGGAGGTCGCCCTGCCCAGCCTGCGCGCGGTCGCGGCCAGCAGCCACGAGCTGGTCGGGGTGGTGACCAGGCCCGACGCACCACAGGGGCGGGGGCGCCGGCTCGTCGCGTCACCGGTGGCGCAGGCCGCCGAGGAGCTCGGCGTGCCGGTGCTGAAGCCGGACCACCCGAAGGACGCGGCATTCCAGGAGGAGCTGCTGCGACTACGGCCCGACTGCTGCCCGGTCGTCGCCTACGGTGCGCTGCTCCCGCAGTCGGCGCTCGACATCCCGCCGCACGGCTGGGTGAACCTCCACTTCTCGGTGCTGCCGGCGTGGCGGGGAGCGGCCCCGGTGCAGCGGGCGATCTGGGCCGGCGACGAGTTCACCGGCGCGACGACGTTCCGGATCGTGCCGGCCCTCGACGCCGGGCCGACGTTCGGCGTGGTCACCGAGCGCATCCGCGACACCGACACCGCTGGGGGCCTGCTCGACCGGCTCGCCGACGCGGGGGCGCCCCTGCTGGTGGCCACCCTCGACGGCATCGAGGACGGCAGCCTCGAGGCGCGCCCGCAGCCCGAGGACGGCGTCTCCCTGGCTCCCAAGGTCCAGGTCGAGGACGCCGAGGTGCGGTGGTCCGAACCGGCACAGGCGGTGGACCGCCGGGTGCGCGCCTGCACGCCCGCACCGGGGGCCTGGACGACGGTCGACGGCGAGCGGCTGAAGCTGGGACCGGTGCGCCCCGACGGGGACGCCGAGCCCCTCAAGCCGGGGGTGGTGGCGGTGAGCAAGAACGCGGTGCACGTCGGGACCGCGACCGTCCCGGTGCGGCTGGACCGGGTGAAGCCGTTCGGCAAGAAGGAGATGGCCGCCGCGGACTGGGCCCGCGGCCTGCGCAGCGACACCGGGGACGGGCTGCGGTTCGGCCCCGGATGAGCGACCCCAGGTCGCGTCGCCCCCGCCGGGCCGGTGGCCGCACGCCACGCCCGTCGGTACGAGTGGACCCGGCGCGGGTCGTCGCGTACGAAGTCCTGCGCGCGGTCGCCGACGAGGACGCCTACGCCAACCTGCTGCTGCCGGTGCGGATCCGGGCGCACGGGCTCGATGCCCGCGACGCAGCCTTCGCCACCGAGCTGGCGGCGGGCTGCCTGCGCCGGCTGGGGACGTACGACGCCGTCGTGGGTGCCTGCGCGAACCGTCCGCTCGCGCGCATCGACCCGGCGGTGCTCGACGTGCTGCGCCTGGGCGCGCACCAGCTGCTCGCCATGCGGGTGGCCTCGCACGCCGCGGTGGCCACCTCGGTCGACCTGGCCCGCGCCCGGGCCGGCCGGAGCACCGCGGGCTTCGTCAACGCGGTGCTGAGGAAGGTCGGCGAGCGGAGCCTGGACGAGTGGGTGCGCGCGCTCGCGCCCGACCCGGCGGCCGACCCCGTCGGCTTCGCAGCGTTGGCGTCCGCACACCCGCGGTGGGTGGTGGAGGAGCTCCGGCGGGCTCTTCGGGACCGGTCCGCGGAGCTGGACGACCTGCTCGCTGCCGACAACGCCGCGCCCGGCGTCACCCTCGTGGCTCGCCCGGGGCTCTGCGAACCGTCGGAGCTGGTCGGGGCCGGTGGCGCACCGAGCAGGTGGTCGCCGTACGGCGTGGCGCTGAGGTCCGGCGACCCGGCCGGCGTGCCCGCCGTCGCGGAGGGCCGGGCCGGGGTGCAGGACGAGGGATCGCAGCTCGTGGCGGCGGCGCTGGCGAACGCGCCCGTCGACGGCTCCGACGCGGCCTGGCTGGACCTCTGTGCCGGGCCGGGCGGCAAGGCGGCGCTCCTCGGGGCGCTCGCGGCCACCCAGGCACCACGCGCCGCCCGGCTGCTCGCCGTGGAGCGGCAGCCGCACCGCGCCCGGCTCGTCACCCAGGCGGTCCGCGCCCTGCCCGCGACGACGGTGGACGTGGTGGCAGCAGACGGCACGCGGCCGGTCTGGGCCCGCGGCTCCTTCGACCGGGTGCTCGTCGACGCGCCGTGCACCGGGCTCGGGGCCCTGCGGCGGCGCCCGGAGTCGCGGTGGCGACGGTCCGCTGACGACCTGACCGGCCTTGTGCCCCTCCAGGAGGCGCTGCTGCAGTCCGCGCTGGACGCCGCCCGGCCCGGAGGTGTGGTGGCGTACGTGACCTGCTCACCGGTGCTCGCGGAGACCGAGGGCGTGGTCCGCAAGGTTCTCGACGCCCGCGACGACGTGACCCTGGAGGACGCCGCCGCGGTGCTCGGCGTACCCGACTGCGCGGGGCCGCTGCCCGGCACCGCGCAGCTGTGGCCGCACCGTCATGGCACCGACGCGATGTTCCTCGCGCTGCTGCGCCGACGGTGACGGCCTGCTCGTCCTCGCCGCCGGTCAGGTGGTCCGCGGCGAGTCGGTGCGCCGGTCGGGGTCGAGCCGGTCGGCCTCGCGGATGCGGTCCTCGTACTTGGCGCGGTCCATGTCGTGGGCCCGTCGCTTCTCCTCCACGTCCGCCTGCGCCTTGTCGGCGTGCTCCTGCGCGCGGTGGGCCTCCAGGCGGGCCCGTTCCGCGCGGGCCTCGGCCTCCTTCGCCTCCACGGAGCTCTGCTGGATCTCCCCGACGTTGCTGCCGGCCTCCCTGCGCAGGTGCTCCGCGTGGACGCGCTGCTCCTCGGTGCGCTTGCTCGTGCGCCTCTTCCCCACGACGAGGACGAGGACACCAATCACGGCGAGCACGACGACGGCTGCGATGACGATGCCGACGATGGTCCAGGTGTTCATTGACGTTTCCTCCCAAGAAGCGGCGATGTGCCTTCCCTCACGTCTACCCCCGTACGGCGCCGCCCAAGCCCTTCCGCGGACGCCACGTGCCGGGCGGGCACCGGACCGGGACTAGGATGCGCAGCGCCATGGGAATCCGCATCACGCCGAGCATCCTCAACGCCGACTTCGCGCACCTGGCGGACGAGGTGCGCCGCATCGCCAACGCCGACTGGGTCCACGTCGACGTGATGGACAACCACTTCGTCCCCAACCTGACGATCGGTGCGCCCGTGGTGGAGTCGCTGGCCAAGGTCACCGACACCCCGCTGGACCTCCACCTGATGATCGAGGAGCCCGACCGCTGGGCGCCGGCGTACGTCGAGGCGGGGGCCGGGTCGGTGACCTTCCACGTCGAGGCGGCCACCGCCCCGGTGCGCCTGGCGCGGGAGCTGCGCAAGCAGGGTGCGCGCGCCGGGATGGCCCTGCGGCCGGCGACGCCGGTGGAGCCCTACGAGGACCTGCTCCCCGAGCTCGACATGCTGCTGGTGATGACCGTGGAGCCCGGCTTCGGCGGCCAGGCGTTCCTCGACCTGTGCCTGCCCAAGATCCGCAGGGCCCGCACCCTCCTGGACCGGCACGGGCTGGACCTGTGGCTGCAGGTCGACGGCGGGGTGTCGCTGGAGACCGTGGAGCGGTGCGCGGAGGCGGGGGCCGACACCTTCGTGGCGGGCTCGGCGGTGTTCGGGGCCGACGACCCGGCAGCCATGGTCGACACCCTGCGGTCCCGGGCAGTGGCCGCCTCGGCGGGCGAATCCCGCCCCGCGGCCGGCTGAGCGTGACCGGAGCCACGGAGACCGATCACCGCCGCTGTGCGAGACTGCTCCCTGACGAGTTGTGAAGCTCGCGTGTTCTGGGGTCGGTGAAATTCCGAGCCGGCGGTGACAGTCCGCGACCCGATCACGGCCAGTGACCGGTTGACCAGGTGGAACTCCTGGACCGACGGTGAGAGTCCGGATGGGAAGCGCACGCGGTGCCTCGACTCGCACGAGCCCGGCTGTCGACCGCGTCTCGTGCGGAGCCCGGGTGCACGTGCCGCCCGGACCCGGCCCCGGTCCCGCGAACGGACGAGAGGGCAGCACCGATGTCAGGGCCGGTCCCGGATCCGACCGGGTTCACCGCCGCCGAGCAGGCGGCGATGCAGCGCGCGCTGGCCATCGCGCGCACGCCCGGCGTGCCGCTGGGCCCGAACCCGCGCGTCGGGTGCGTCCTGCTGGACGCTGCGGGCGTCGAGGTCGCCGAGGGCTTCCACCGTGGTGCCGGGCACCCGCACGCCGAGGTCGAGGCGCTGCAGGCACTCGACGGGCCCGCCACCGGCATGACCGCGGTGGTCACCCTCGAGCCCTGCAACCACACCGGGCGTACGGGGCCATGCGCGCAGGCGCTGGTCGAGGCGGGCGTCGCCCGCGTCGTGTACGCCCAGCCGGACCCCAACCTCGTGGCGGCGGGCGGCGCGGTGACCCTGCGGGCCGCCGGCGTCGACGTCGCGTCCGGGCTGCTCCTCGACGACGCGCGCGCGGTCAACCGGGCGTGGACCTTCGCCGTCGAGCACGGCCGCCCCTTCGTCACCTGGAAGTTCGCCTCGTCCCTGGACGGGCGCAGCGCAGCTGCGGACGGCACCAGTCGGTGGGTCAGCAACGAGGCCGCCCGCCGGGACACCCACCGGTTGCGGTCGCAGTGCGACGCGGTGCTGGTGGGCACCGGGACGGTGCTGGTCGACGACCCCCGGCTGACCGTGCGCGACGAGGTCGGCGAGCCCGTCCCGCGGGAGCTGCAGCCATTGCGGGCGGTCCTGGGTCTGCGCGACGTCCCGCCGGCGAGTCGGGTCCTCGACGACCACGCCGAGACCGTCCACCTGCGCACCCGGGACCCGCAGACGGCGCTGGCCGAGCTCTTCGCCCGCGACCGGCAGCACGTCTTCCTCGAGGGCGGCCCGCACGTGGCGGCCGCGTTCCTCCGAGCGGGGCTGGTCGACGAGGTCGTCGCCTACGTCGCGCCGATGCTGGTCGGGGGCGGCGTGCATGCGGTCGAGGGGCTCGACGTCGCCAGCCTCGCGGAGGCCGTCCACCTCGAGGTGGTCGACGTCGACGTCCTCGGCGTGGGGGCCGAGCGGAACGTCCGGCTCACCATGACGCCACACCACATGACGCCGCACCACCGGTCGACCAGGAATGAGGACTGAACGATGTTCACCGGGATCGTCGAGGAGCTCGGCGCCGTCGAGTCGTTGGAGGAGCAGGGCGACGCCGTCCGGCTGACCGTTCGTGGCCCCGTGGTGGTCCAGGACGCGTCGCTCGGTGACTCGATCGCCGTCAACGGGTGCTGCCTGACCGTCGCGCAGCGGGCGGGGGAGACGTTCACCGCCGACGTGATGCGCGAGACGCTGCGCAAGACCGGGCTCGGGTCCCTGGCCCCCGGGGACCGGGTCAACCTCGAGCGCGCGGTCACCGTGGACAAGCGGCTCGGCGGTCACATCGTCCAGGGCCACGTCGACGACACCGGCACGGTGGTGTCCCGCACCCCCAGCGAGCACTGGACGGTGGTCGAGATCGGCTACCCCGAGCGACTGGCCGCCTACCTCGTCGAGAAGGGGTCGGTGACCGTGGACGGGGTGTCCCTCACCGTCGTCGCTGTCGACGACGCACGAGGGACCTTCTCCGTCTCGCTGATCCCCGAGACCCTGACCCGCACCACGCTCGGATCGCGGGAGCCGGGCGAGGTCGTCAACCTCGAGGTCGACGTGATCGCCAAGTACGTCGAGCGGATGCTGAGCCCGCGAGACACCCGGAACCCCAGGAGGACCACACCATGACCCGGCAGGACAAGATCCGCCTGGACTCCGTCGAGGACGCCATCGCCGACATCGCCGCGGGCAAGGCGGTGGTGGTCGTCGACGACGAGGACCGGGAGAACGAGGGCGACATCATCTTCGCCGCCGCCAAGTCGACGCCGGAGCTGATGGCCTTCACGATCCGCTACAGCTCCGGGGTGATCTGCGTGCCGATGCCGGCGGTCATGCTCGACCGCCTCGAGATCCCGCTCATGACACCGCACAACAAGGACCGGATGCGGACGGCGTACACGATCTCCGTCGACGCCCGCGACGGCGTCACCACCGGCATCAGCGCCGCCGACCGGTCGCACACGGTGAAGGTCCTCGCGGACTCGGCCACCGAGTCGTGGGAGCTGACCCGACCCGGCCACGTCTTCCCCCTGCGCTACCGGGAGGGCGGAGTCCTGTCGCGGCGCGGGCACACCGAGGCGGCGGTGGACCTCGCGCGGATGGCCGGCCTGACACCCGTCGGGGTCCTGGTCGAGGTCGTCAACGACGACGGGACGATGAAGCGCGGCCAGGAGCTGCGCGACTTCGCCGACGAGCACGGCCTGAGACTGGTCTCGATCGAGCAGATGGTCCACCACCGGCGCCGCACCGAGAGCCACGTGGAGCGGGTCGCGGAGACGCGGCTCCCCACCCGCTTCGGCGACTTCACCGCGTTCGGCTACCGGATCGCCATCGACGACTCCGAGCACGTCGCCCTCGTCTACGGCGACCCGGCGGAGCTGGGGAACGACGAACCGGTGCTGACCCGGGTGCACTCGGAGTGCCTCACCGGCGACGTGTTCGGCAGCAGCCGCTGCGACTGCGGGCCGCAGCTGGAGGAGGCGATGGAACGCATCGTCGCCGAGGGCCGCGGTGTCGTCGTCTACCTCCGAGGCCACGAGGGCCGCGGCATCGGGCTGCTCGCCAAGCTGCAGGCCTACCAGCTCCAGGACGGCGGGCGGGACACCGTCGACGCCAACCTGGACCTCGGCCTGCCCGCGGACGCCCGGCACTACGGCGCGGCCACCCAGGTCCTCAAGGACCTCGGGGTGCGGTCGGTGCGGCTGCTCACCAACAATCCCGCCAAGACCGACGGGCTCGAGTCGTACGGGGTCCCGGTGGCCGAGCGGGTGCCGCTCACCCCCCACCCCAACGACCACAACCTGGCGTACCTGCGGACCAAGCGGGACCGGATGGGCCACGACATCGGCGACCTGCCCGACGTCTCGCTGCTGACCACCACGGAAGGACCGTCATGAGCGGAGAAGGCTCGCCCACCGCGCAGTACCAGGCCCGGCCGGTGGACGGCCGGGGCCTCAGGGTGGCCGTGCTGGCGGCCAGCTGGCACCAGCAGGTGATGGACGGTCTCGTGGCGGGCGCCCAGCGTGCGCTCGCGGAGCAAGGCGTCGAGGATGCCGACCTGGTCCGGGTGCCCGGGTCCTTCGAGCTGCCGGTGGTGGCCGCCGAGCTCGCCCGGGCCGGCTACCACGCGGTCGTGGCCCTGGGTGTGGTGATCCGCGGCGGCACGCCGCACTTCGAGTACGTCTGCGGCGCGGCCACCGACGGACTCACCCGGGTCGCGCTCGACCACGGGGTCGCCGTGGGCTTCGGCCTGCTCACCTGCGACACCGAGCAGCAGGCGCTGGACCGGGCAGGTCTGCCGGGCTCGGAGGAGGACAAGGGCTACGAGGCGGCGTCGGCCGCGCTCGTCACCGCCGTCACCCTGCGGGACGTCCGGAGCCGGAACGAGACCCGGTGAGCCGGGCCCGCCGTACGCCGTAGGCTGGGCCGCGCCCGCGAGCCGGACAGGTTCGCTCGCGTGCGGCATCGGACGACACGAAAGCGTGGAGATGAAGACGTTCGACGAGCTCTGGAGCGAGCTCAGCGAGAAGGCGCGGACCCGGCCGGAGGGCTCGGGCACCGTCCGCGCCCTCGACGCCGGCGTGCACGCGATCGGCAAGAAGCTGGTCGAGGAGGCGGCGGAGTCGTGGATGGCCGCCGAGCACGAGGGGCCTGAGCGGGCCGCGGAGGAGATCAGCCAGCTGCTGTACCACGCCCAGGTGCTGATGCTGGCCACCGGCCTGTCGCCCGACGACGTCTACGCACACCTGTGAGCGCGCGATGACCGAGAACACGAACGGCACGACGCTGCGGGTCGCGGTGCCCAACAAGGGCTCGCTCAGCACCGCCGCCTCCGACATGCTCCGCGAGGCCGGCTACGCGCAGCGCAGCGACACCAAGCAGCTGGCGCTCACCGACCCCGCCAACGGCGTGGAGTTCTTCTACCTCCGACCCCGGGACATCGCCCTCTACGTGGGCGAGGGCACCCTCGACGTGGGCATCACCGGTCGCGACCTGCTGCTGGACTCGGGCGCGAAGGCCGAGGAGAGCCTCCAGCTGGGCTTCGGCCGCTCCACCTTCCGGTTCGCCGCCCGGCCGGGGGTGATCTCGCGGGTCGAGGACCTCGCCGGCACGCGCATCGCCACGTCGTACGACGGTGTGGTGCACCGGTACCTCCAGCAGCGCGGCATCGACGCCACCGTGATCCGCCTCGACGGGGCGGTCGAGACCAGCGTGCAGCTCGGCGTGGCCGACGTGATCGCCGACGTCGTGGAGACCGGGAGCACACTGCGGCAGGCGGGTCTCGAGGTCGTCGGCGAGGTGATCATGGAGTCCGAGGCGGTGCTGATCAGCCGTGCTGACGCCTCGGAGCACCCGACGCTCGCGGTGTTCCTGCGTCGGCTGCAAGGTGTGCTGGTGGCCCGGTCCTACGTGATGATGGACTACGACATCCCGGCCGCGCGGGCCGAGGAAGCCGTGGCGCTGACCCCGGGCATCGAGAGCCCGACGGTGTCCCCGCTGCACCGGGAGGGCTGGGTCGCGGTGCGCTCCATGGTGCCGCGGGCGGCGGCACAACGCGTGATGGACGAGCTCTACGAGGTCGGGGCACGCGCCATCCTGACCACCGACATCCATGCCTGCCGCCTCTGACCCGAGCGCGCTGCCGGTGCGCTTCCGCCCCCTGGGGGTCCGGATCGCCTCGGTGGTGTTCGGGGTGGTGCTGGTCGGCACCGTCGTGGTGATCTGGCTGGCACTGCCCAGCGAGGCCCAGGAGGCTTTCTCGTTCGCGCAGAAGGCCACGGTCGTCGCGATGATGGTGGCCGGGATCGCGGTGGGCCACGCCATGGCGCGGTGCCGGGTGGACGCGGACGACACGGGCCTCACCGTGGTCAACGGCTACCGGTCGCACCGGCTGGCGTGGCAGCAGGTCGTCTCGGTGACCCTGCGCCCGGGCAGCCCGTGGGCGGTGCTGGACCTCAATGACGGGACCACGCGCTCGGCGATGGGCATCCAGGGCTCCGACGGGTCGCGGGCGGTGCGCCAGACGCGGCAGCTGCGGGCCCTGGTGGAGGCCCACGCGGCGGCTGATCCGCTGCCCTGACGAGCGCGCCGCTGTGACTAGGATGGTCGGACCATGAGCCAGCCAGCGAAGGCCTTCCTCCACGTCGGTCTGCCGAAGACAGGCACCTCGTTCCTCCAGAGCCACCTGTGGGACAGCCCGTCCCAGCTGGCGGCGGTCGGGGTCCGCATGGTCCCCGAGGGTCGCGGCGGGTCGTTCACGCTGATGCGCGCGGTCCGCGGGCAGCTGGACGCCGAGGGCAAGCACGGCCGTGCGGTCAAGGCGATGAAGGACTTCCGGCGCCTGGTCGAGGACGCAGCCGAGCCCACCCTGCTGCTCAGCCAGGAGTCGCTGGGCGGGGCGGAGCCCGACCAGGCCGGCGCGCTCGTGGAGTGCTTCGCGGACCGCGACGTCCACATCGTCGTGACGGCCCGCGACGTGGCGCGGCAGCTGCCGTCGGCCTGGCAGCAGCGCGTGAAGGCCAAGGGCGACGTCTCGTTCCCCGCCTACCTGGAGTCGGTGCAGAAGGGCAGGAAGGGCGGCGGCCCCGGCAAGACCTTCTGGAGCACCCAGGACCTGGTGGCCACGCTGGGCAGCTGGGGGCGACACGTGCCGGCCGAGAACCTGCACGTCGTGCTGGTCCCGCCGCGCACCGCGGACCGCAACCTCCTCGCCGAGCGGTTCGGCTCCGTGGTGGGGGTCGACTTCAGCACGCTCGTCGCCGAGGACCTGCGACCGAACTACTCCCTCGACCCCGCGCAGGTGGAGCTCGTCCGGCGGGTGAACAAGGCCCAGGGGTTCGACAGCCGGGTGGAGCACGCGCGCACGGTCAAGCAGTTCTTCTCCGCGCAGGTCCTCGCTCCGCGCCGGGGGCCGTCGGCGCGGACGCCGGCCGGCATGGCCGACTGGTGCCGTGACCTCGCGCGCGAGCAGGTCGCGTTCATCGAGGAGCGCGGGTACGACGTCGTGGGCGAGCTCGACGAGCTGCTGCCCCGGGACGACGACTTCGGGCCGGAGCTGTACGAGGTCGACGACGCCGCGGTCGCGGAGGCCGCCGTACCGGCGATCGCCGACCTGCTGGACCGGCACAACGAGCGCGAGGCCGAGCTGGCCCGGCTGCGGGCCGAGAACGCGGACCTCAGCAAGGCGCTCCGGAAGGCACGCAAGGGCTCCGGGCCCCGCGGCGACCGGGCCGGTGACCGGGCCGGTGACCGGGCCGGTGAGCGGAGCGGCAACCAGACCGGCATCCAGGCCGGCGTCGAGTCGATCATCGGCGGTCTCCGGCGTCGGCGGCAGGGCCGCGGCTGAGCGCTCCCGAGCGCCCGTCGACCTCGACGTCCGCCCGCGCACGCGTGCGGTCCCGGGCGTGCAGGAGCTCCTCGTCGCGCATCCAGCGGCGCCAGTGCTCGGCCACCTCGTCGCCGTCGCGGGCGAGGCCCCGGGCCAGCCTGAGGTCGACCGGCGCCCACACCCACACCAGCAGAGTGAGGTGCTCCTGGTACGCCGGGTCGGCGGACCCCACACCCTCGAGCACCAGGAGGTCGGCGACGGGGACGGTGACGGAGCCGCCCCAGCGTCCCTGGTGCCAGTCGTAGCGCTGGTACGAGCCCGGCACCTCCTGAGCGAGCGGACGCACGATTTGGTCATGGACCCGGGCACCGGCCTGCGCGAGCCCGCCCCAGCCCTCGTACACGTCGTCCATGTGCACCACGGCCACGCGGAGACCCCGCGAGGTGGCCTCCCTGTCCAGCCCGGCGGCGAACGACGTCTTCCCCGACCCGGCCGGGCCGTCGACGCACACCAGGCGGGCGCCGGCCAGCCGGGCGGGCCGCGCCAGCGCGAGGTCGAGGACCTGGCGGACCGCTCCGGCGGTCACTGGATCCCGTGCTTGCGCAGGATCTCCTCGATCTCCGCCATGTCCCCCGCGTCCCCGGAGGTGGCTGCGCCCGCTGGGCCCGCCGTGCCCGCTTTGGCGCCTGGGTCCCCGGAGCGTGAGGCGGCCGGCTTGCGGGACGTGCGGGGGAGTGCGCGCGAGCCGGCGGCGGTGACGGCGGGGGTGACGGCGGGCCGGGCACGCCGGTGCAGCCAGCCGCTGACCACGAACAGCACCACCGACACGACGGCGACCGCCACCCCCGCCCACACGAGCGGGCTGAAGACCAGGCGACCCGCCCACCGCACCACCGAGTCGGTGATCTCCCAGCCGAGGCGCAGCACCCCGGTGAGCCCCGCAGCGAGGGGCAGGAGGCTCCACGCGACGGCGCGCAGTCCCGCGGCCGGACCGCGTCGGGCCCAGACGAGAGCCGACAGGCCGAGCCCCAGGAGTGTGAGAACCAGGCCCAGTGCCTGCCAGGTCGCGGCGTCGAAGCTGCCCATGCACCGATCGTAGGCCGCGCGCGGCTGCGGCCCCCTGGTGCGCTGGACCGCCGTGGCACCATGACGCTCGTGCGCAGCATCCCCGACCCCGGTTTCGCCGGCGACGACGGTGCGGTCGCGCCGGAGGTTGCAGAGGCGCTCGCGGCCTACGACCGCGACCCCGCTGCTCGGCACCTGGACACCCTGGCCGTCGTCCAGCACGCCCGCCTGCTCGTGCCGGTCGTGGCGGTGCTCGGTGAGGTGGAGTACGACGACCAGGGACTGGCCCGGGACAAGACCTCCGACATGGCGACGGTGCTGATGCAGGGGCGCGACGGGCGGATGGCGCTGCTGGCGTTCACCGCCACGGAGACGATGCGGCGCTGGAACCCCGACGGTCGGCCCGTTCCGGTGACGGTGCCCGATGCGGCCCGGGCCGCGGTCCACGACGGGGCGGACGCGCTCCTGGTCGACGTGGCGGGACCCGTCGTCTTCGTGGTCGAGGGCGAGGACCTGCAGGCGCTGGCCGACGGCTTCGTGCTCACCCGGGTGGCCGATCGGCACGCGTGGGCGCGGTCCGAGCCTGGGCCGGACCCGGCCTGAACGGCCCGGCCGCGAGCGAGATGTGCGTTCCCGGGGCCCGAGTTGCTACGCTGTTCCGTGACCGACCTGTGGTTCCGGCTTGCCGGGGCAGCAGGTCTGACAAGCGGAGCGAGTCTCCCACCCGCATCGACCGCCACAGGTTGTCGGGTCCGGTCACGAGGATGGGGTTCCGGCCCGGTTCTCGGCAACGCCGTACTTCGGTGAGACGGGCAGGGGCCCGTGGACCCGGGTGGGGCGTGGGGCTGGCTTCCGCTGTCGCGCACGCGGGAGCCACGTTCGCTTTTCGGGTCTCCGCGGGTGGGTCGCCCCACTGGACCACCACAGGAGGACCTATCAGCACCGAGTTGCGCATCAACGACCGGATCCGGGTACCCGAGGTCCGGCTCGTCGGACCCAACGGCGAGACCGTGGGCATCGTCCGCATCGAGGACGCGCTCCGGCTGGCCCAGGAGGCCGACCTCGACCTGGTCGAGGTCGCGCCGATGGCCCGGCCGCCGGTCTGCAAGCTCATGGACTACGGGAAGTTCAAGTACGAGAACGCCCAGAAGGCCCGTGAGGCGCGCCGCAACCAGACCAACGTGATCATCAAGGAGATGAAGCTCCGCCCGAAGATCGACGCCCACGACTACGAGACCAAGAAGGGTCACGTCGTGCGGTTCCTCAAGCAGGGCGACAAGGTCAAGATCACGATCATGTTCCGTGGACGTGAGCAGCACCGCCCCGAGCTGGGGCTGCGGCTGCTGGAGCGGCTGGCGGACGACGTGCAGGACCTGGGCTTCGTGGAGACGACGCCGAAGCAGGACGGCCGGAACATGACGATGGTCCTCGGGCCGCACAAGAAGAAGGCGGAGGCCAAGGCGGAGGTCAAGGCCGCGAAGGTCGAGCGGGCTGCCGAGCGCGAGGCCGAGGTCGAGGCCGAGCGTGCCGAGCAGCGCGAACGGGCGGCGGCTGCGGCGGCGGAGCCGAAGGTGGTCAAGCCCAAGCGCCGGTCCGAGAACGTCGACGCCGACACCGAGGTCTGACACCCGCCCACATCAGCACGGCCCTCGCCACCGCGAGCGGTCACCAGCAAGGAACATAAGGACGGTCGAATGCCGAAGAACAAGACGCACTCCGGGGCGAGCAAGCGCTTCCGGGTCACCGGCTCGGGCAAGCTGCGCCGGGAGAAGACCGGGCTGCGCCACAACCTGGAGAAGAAGTCCTCGAAGATGACGCGCCGGATGTCCGGCACCACCGAGGTCTCCAAGGCCGACACCAAGGCCGCCCGCAAGCTGCTGGGCCGCTGAGCCCGCTGTCCATCACTGACGTCAAGGAGTAACACGTGGCACGCGTCAAGCGGGCGGTCAACGCCCACAAGAAGCGCCGAGTGACCCTCGAGCGCGCCTCCGGCTACCGGGGACAGCGTTCGCGGCTCTACCGCAAGGCGAAGGAGCAGGTCACCCACTCGCTCGTCTACAGCTACCGGGACCGGAAGGCCAAGAAGGGCGACTTCCGCAAGCTGTGGATCCAGCGGATCAACGCGGCCTGCCGCGCGCAGGGCATGACCTATAACCGGTTCATCCAGGGCATCAAGGCGGCCGGCGTCGAGGTCGACCGCAAGATCCTCGCGGACCTGGCGGTCAACGACCCGAACGCCTTCGCCGCGATGGTGGAGCTGGCCAAGGCCAGCCTGCCCGAGGACGTCAACGCCCCGGCTGTGGCGTCCGCCTGATCGACCCGGTGGCCGAGGAGCGAGCGCAGCGAGCGTCTCGGGACCACCCGCGGGCGAGTCCCCCCGCCGAGCACCCCCTGCTCACCGCCAAGAGCGGCCGGGTGCGCACGGCGCGGCGGCTCGCCCGTCGCACTTTTCGCGCCGAGCACGGCTTGTTCCTGGCCGAGGGTCCCCAGGCGGTGCGGGAGGCGCTGCTGCTGCCCGGGTGCGTGCGCGAGGTGTTCGTGCTCCCGGACCGGCACGCCGACCTCCGCTCCTCGGCGCCGGACGTGCCCTGGCACCTCGTCGAGGAGTCGGCGATGGCGGTGCTGAGCGAGACCGTGCACCCGCAGGGCGTCGTGGCGGTGTGCCGCACCGTCGACGTGCCGCTGGCCGACGTGGTCGCGGCACGCCCTCGTCTGCTCGCGGTCTGCGCGGACGTCCGGGACCCGGGCAACGCCGGCACCGTGATCCGCTGCGCGGACGCAGCCGGCGCGCGGGGGGTCGTGCTGACGGGCGAGACCGTCGACGTCTACAACGGCAAGGCGGTGCGCGCGTCCGCCGGGTCCCTGTTCCATGTGCCCCTCGCGCTGAGCGGCGACCGTACGGCGACCGTGAGCACCTTGCAGAGGAGCGGTCTCACGGTGCTCGCCGCCGACGGCAGTGGCGACGTGGACCTCGACGACGCGGTGGACTCCGGGCTCCTCGAGCAGCCCACCGCCTGGCTCTTCGGCAACGAGGCCTGGGGCCTCGCCGCGGAGGTCGCCGAGCTGGCCGACCACCGGGTGCGGATCCCGATCCACGGCCGCGCGGAGAGCCTCAACCTGGCCACCGCCGCCGCGGTGTGCCTCTACGCGAGCGCACGCGCTCAACGCTGACGACCCGCAGGGGGAGGCCTCGGTTCAGGACCTTCCGGGCGCCGGCCCACTAACGTGCAGGCATGACGAACGCTGCCGCCGGCGCGCCCTGGGGTGACGACGGCCTGCTCGACACGTTGCCCGACGGTGTCCTGGTGGCCGACGCCGCCGGGATCGTCCGGCACGCCAACGACATGGCCCGGCGCCTGTTGGGCAGCGACGACCTGGTGGGACGGCCGCTGGCGGGCGTCGTGGCCCTGCAGGACCTCGACGGCCGGGACTGGTTCACCGTCACCGACCCCTACGACGGACTCAACATCCGACGCATGCAAGCCGAGCAGGCCTGGCGGCTGCCGGACGGGACCGAGCTCCTGGTGACCACCCGGATGCACCGCAAGAGCCCGCACGACCCCGTCGAGCACGTCGCCGTCTCGCTGAGGTCGGCGCGCGCCCGTGACCGCCTGGACCGCGAGCGCTCCGACCTGGTCGCGACGGTCGCGCACGAGCTCAGGTCCCCGTTGACCGGGGTCAAGGGATTCACCGGCACCCTGCTGGCGCGCTGGGACAAGTTCAGCGACGACCAGAAGAAGCTGATCATGCAGTCCGTGCACAGCGACACCGACCGGCTGACCAGGCTGATCGCGGAGCTGCTCGAGGTGGCCCGCATCGACACCGGCCGGTTGTCGCTGTTCCCGCGGGCCATCGAGGTGACGACCGCGGTGGAGCACGTCACCCGCTCGGTCCGGGCCGGCACCGGGCGCGAGGTGCTTTTCGAGCCGCAGGCCGACCTGCCGCAGATCGTCGCCGACCCGGACCGGTTCGCCCAGGTGCTCACCAACCTGGTGGACAACGCTGTGCGTCACGGCGAGGGACAGGTATGCGTCACCGCCGCTGCCCGGGCTGTGGAGGGACAGCAGTTCGTCGAGGTGGTCGTGGAGGACGAGGGCGAGGGCATCAGCCCGGAGATCCGCAAGCGGGTGTTCACCAAGTTCTGGAAGCACGGGACCCGGGGCGGCTCCGGGCTGGGCATGTACATCGCGCACGGTCTGGTCACCGCGCACGGTGGCTCGATCACGATCGCGGACGCCGCCGGCGGCGGTGCGCGCATCGAGACCGCGTGGCCGGTGTTCGCGGCCGACTGAATGGGCGGACGTTCTCGTCCCGGTGATACCGGTTCGCCGCCTGCGGCCACGGTTCCTACACTTGCGGTTGCCCTGCAGGCGAGCGGAGAGCCACGGAAAGGCAGCGATGTCCGGCCCCAACACCGACTACGACCCCGTCGAGGTCACCCCTCTCAAGGCGGAGGAGGTGGCGGCGATGCGGGACGCTGCCCTCGCCGCGGTCGCGGCCGCGGGCTCTCTGGAGGACCTCCGCCGGGTGCGTCTCGAGCACGCGGGTGACCGTTCGCCGCTGGCCCTCGCCAACCGGGAGATCGGCGCGCTGCCTCCGCAGGCGCGCAAGGAGGCGGGCCAGCGGGTCGGCCAGGCGCGCGGCGCCGTGAGCCGGGCGCTCGCCGAGCGTCAGAGTGTGCTCGAGGAGGAGCACGAGGCCCGGATCCTGGTGGAGGAGGCCGTCGACGTCACGCTCCCGTGGGACCGGTTGCCGACCGGGGCGCGGCACCCCGTCACGACGCTGTCCGAGCACATCGCCGACGTGTTCGTCGCGATGGGCTGGGAGGTGGCCGAAGGCCCGCTCGTCGAGGCCGAGTGGTTGAACTTCGACGCCCTCAACCTCGGCCCGGACCACCCGGCGCGGACGATGCAGGACACGTTCTGGATGGACCCTGCGGAGAACGCGATCGTGCTGCGCACGCACACCTCGCCGGTCCAGGCCCGCACGATGTTGACCCGTCGGCCCCCCATCTACGTCGTCTGCCCCGGGCGGGTGTTCCGCACCGACGAGTACGACGCCACCCACAGCCCCGTCTTCCACCAGGTCGAGGGACTCGTCGTGGACGAGGGGATCACCATGGCCCACCTCAAGGGCAGCCTCGACCACTTCGCGGCGGCCATGTTCGGGGAGGGCATCACGACGCGGTTCCGGCCGTCGTACTTCCCCTTCACCGAGCCCAGCGCGGAGGTGGACCTGGCCTGCTTCGTGTGCCGGGGCCTGGACAGCGACGCGTGCCGCACCTGCAAGGGAGAGGGCTGGATCGAGTGGGGAGGCTGCGGCGTCGTGAATCCCCGCGTCCTCGTCGCCTGTGGCGTCGACCCCGATCGGTACACCGGCTTCGCGTTCGGCATGGGCATCGACCGGACCCTCATGTTCCGGCACGGTGTCGAGGACCTGCGTGACCTGTTCGAGGGTGACGTCCGGTTCACCTCAGCGTTCGGGACGGAGATCTGATGCGGGCACCGGTTTCCTGGATCCGGGAGTACGTCGACCTGCCGGCCGACGTCTCCACCGAGCAGCTCGCGGCGCGCCTCACCGCCCTGGGTCTCAAGCTGGAGGCCCTGGAGCAGGCGGGGGGAGACATCACCGGCCCGCTGGTGCTGGGTCGGGTCCTGGGCTTCGACGAGGAGCCGCAGAAGAACGGCAAGATCGTCCGCTGGTGCCAGGTCGACGTCGGCGACGCCAACGGCACGGGCGAGCCGCAGGGGATCGTCTGCGGCGCCCGCAACTTCGCGGTCGACGACCTCGTCGTGGTGGTGCTGCCCGGCGGCGCGCTTCCGGGACCCACTCCTGGTCAGCCTGTCGAGATCACCGCACGCAAGACCTACGGGCACGTCTCGGCCGGGATGATCTGCTCGTCGCGGGAGCTCGGTCTCGGTGACGACCACGACGGGATCATGGTCCTGGCAGCCGGTGCGGGGCAGCCCGGTGACGACGCCTTCGAGGCGTTGGGGCTCCGCGACGAGGTCATCGAGATGGAGATCAACCCCGACCGGGCCTACGCGCTGTCCCTGCGCGGGGTGGCGCGGGAGGCCGCGCTGGGCTTCGGTGCGCCGTTCACCGACCCCGCGCAGCGCCCGGTGCCGGCCCCCAACGACGAGGGCTACCCCGTCGAGGTCGAGGCGCCCGACGGCTGCCCCGTCTTCGTCACGCGCACGGTCAGCGGCTTCGACCCGGCCGCCCCGACTCCGGACTGGATCGCCCGGCGCGTCCGGATGGCGGGGATGCGCCCGATCTCGCTGGCCGTCGACGTGACCAACTACGTGATGCTGGAGCTGGGCCAGCCGATCCACGGGTACGACGGCGACAAGCTGGCCGGCCCGATCAGGGTCCGCCGCGCCGCGGAGGGGGAGCGGCTCACCACGCTCGACGGCGTGGAGCGGGTGCTGTCGCAGGAGGACCTGCTGATCACCGACGACAGCGGGCCGATCGGCCTGGCCGGGGTGATGGGCGGCGAGACGACCGAGCTGTCGGCCAGTACGACGCACATCGTCATCGAGGCGGCGCACTTCGAGCCGGTCTCGGTCTTCCGCACCCAGCGCCGGCACAAGCTCCCGAGCGAGGCGTCGAAGCGCTTCGAGCGCGGGGTGGACCCGACACTGCCCGAGGCTGCGGCCGACCGCGTCGCGGAGCTGCTGGCGGCCCACGGTGGGGGCACCATCGCTCCCGGGGTCACGAAGGTCGGCACCGCGCCGGCTCCGCGGTCGGTGGCCATCGACGCCTCGCTCCCGGCACGGGTCACCGGCATGGAGATCGCCGACGAGACCACCGTGGAGCACCTGCGAGCGGTCGGGTGCGAGGTGACGGTCGACGGTGACCGGCTGACCGCGGTCGTCCCGCCCTGGCGTCCGGACCTCAACGACCCGTTCGACCTGGTGGAGGAGGTCGCCCGCATCGTCGGGTACGAGGACATCCCCTCGGTGCTGCCCACCGCCCCCGCCGGCCGGGGCCTCACGCGGGAGCAACGCCTGCGGAGGCGGGTCGGGCGCACGCTCGCCGGGTCGGGCTTCGTCGAGGTGATCGGGTTCCCGTTCGTGGGTCCCGCCGCGTTCGACGCGCTCGGTCTCGACGAGCACGACGAACGTCGTACCGCGATGCGGGTGGCGAACGCGCTCAGCGCGGAGCAGCCCTTGATGACCACGACGCTGCTCCCCGGGCTCCTCGAGGCCGCGGTGCGCAACGCAGGGCGCGGGCAGCCGGATGTGGCGCTCTTCGAGACCGCGCCGGTCACCCAGCCGCGCGGCTCGACGGCGGCACCGATCCTGCCGGTCGACCGCAGGCCGTCGGAGGGAGAGTGGGACGAGCTGCAGAAAGCCCTGCCGGACCAGCCGCTGCATCTCGGAGTGGTCCTCGCCGGCGAGCGCGAGCGGTCGGGCTGGTGGGGCCCCGGGCGTGCTGCCTCCTGGAGCGACGCGATCCAGGCGGTGCGCGACGTCGCCGCCGCGCTCGGGGTCGAGGTGCACGTGGCGTCCGCCAGCCGTGCGCCGTGGCACCCCGGCCGGTGCGCCGAGGTGCGTGTCGGCGACGTGGTGGTCGGTCACGCCGGCGAGCTGCACCCACGGGTGTGTGCGTCGTTCGGGCTGGCGGAGCGGTCGGCTGCGGCCGAGGTGGACCTCGACGAGCTGATCCGGCACGCGACGCCCGTGGTCGCCCCGCGCCTGTCGTCATTCCCGGTGGCGAAGGAGGACGTGGCACTGGTCGTCGCGGACGACGTGCCCGCCGCTGCGGTGTCGGAGACGCTGCGCGAGGGAGCGGGACCGCTGCTCGAGTCGGTCCGGCTGTTCGACGTCTACACCGGCTCCCAGACCGGGGAGGGCCACAAGTCGCTCGCCTTCGCTCTCCGGTTCCGCGCGCCCGACCGCACGCTGACCGACGAGGAGACCGCGCAGGCGCGGGAGAGCGCGGTGGCGCTGGCCGCCGAGCGGCACGGAGCGGTGCAACGGATGTGAAGCCAGTGCGCGGACGGGGCGGTCGAGGCGCCGCTCCGGTGGCATAAGACCGGGTAGTAAACCTTCAGCACCAATTTCCCGAACTTTGGCCCTGAAGTCCGTTTCCGCTGATACGTTCCCGAGCGTCATGGGCGACCCCTCACGCGCCGGCTCGCACCGGCAATTCCTCGTCGCACTGGGTGCGGCGGCTGGGTTCTGCCTGGTTTTCGCCGTGTTGCTGGGCAGCTCGCTGCCGCAGAACACCCGGGAGTCGGTCAGCGCGGCCGGCCTGGTGCTGGGTGGCGTCGCAGCGTTCGTCGGGTGCGCGTCCGCAGCGGCTCGCTGCCAGGGGCGCAAGCGGCGGTCCTGGGCAGTGCTGGCATCCGCCGGCGCGCTGGGTCTGCTCACCAACGGTTGGAGCGTCGTAGCCGGGATCGACCCCGTCGCCGACCCCAGTCCGGCGGTCGAGGGCGGGCTCGCGGTCGGCATGGTGTTGACCATCGTCGGGCTACTCGGTCTTCGGACCGTCCGTCAGCGCGGACCGGAGCTGGGGCTGCTGCTCCTCGATGGCTTCGTGATGGGGTTGGCGGTCCTGGTCATGGCCTCCATCGTCGTGTTCGCGCAGCTACTCGACGCCAGTGACGCCGGGCCGGTCGCGCGTTTCGGTCCCCTGTTGTTCCCGCTCCTGGACGTCGTGCTCGCCACGGTCGCCCTGCTCCTCATCACGCGGAGCGAGGGCGACGCCGAGTTCTACTCGCTCGTCGGTGTCGGCTTCCTCCTCTACGCCGTCGCTGACATGGCGTTCGCCGTCCAAAGCGCCGAGGGCAACTTCCACTTCGGCACCGTCCAGGACCTGGGCTGGATCGGCGGATACCTGCTCTTCGCCGCGATGACGTGGCACCCGGAGGCATCGACCCCGCCGCGAGAGGGCAAGCAGGGCGCCGCAGTCCGGTGTCCGGGGCACCATCCTGGTCTTCGGCATTCTCTTTGCCGCGCTGGTCGTGCAGCTGGTCTACCCCAAGGATCAGGTCCTGACGCGGACCCAGACGGTCCTCTGGCTGCTGCTGGTCCTCGCCGCCGGGCTGAGGCAGACGCTGCTGGCCGGGGACAACCATGCGCTTCGGCAGGGGCTCGAGCACCGGGTGCGCGAACAGACCGCGGACCTGCGCCGGATGGCCCGGCGCACGGAGATCGCTGCTCAGCTCCGTCGGCGACGGCATCTACGGTGTCGACCTGGAGGGCCGGATCACCTTCCTGAACCCGTCGGCCGAAGTCGCACTGGGCTATCCGCCCGGCGCCCTGCTCGGACAGCTGCGCGCACGATGTCTTCCACGCGCCCGCAGGACGACGGGAGCGCCGTACCCGCGGGTCGGGCTGCTACGTCACCGAGGCCATCGACTAGCGGCTGGTCTCCTCTGCGGAGGAGGACAGTTATCTCCGGGCCGACGGCACGACGTTCCCGGTCGAGATCACCGCGAGCCCCCTGCTCGACGACGACCGGGATCTCCGGCGCCGTCGTGGTCTTCCGCGACGTGACGCAGCGCCACGAGGTGGACCGGATGAAGAACGAGTTCCTCTCGGTCGTGAGCCACGAGCTCCGGACGCCGCTGACCTCCATCCGCGGGTCGCTCGGGCTGCTGTCCAGCGGCGCCCTGGTGGAGCTCACGCCGCAGGCGGAGCGGATGGTCTCCATCGCGGTCGAGAGCAGCGACCGGCTGACGCGCCTGATCAACGACATCCTCGACATCGAGCGGATCCAGTCGGGCAAGCTGCCGATGAGCCTCGTGCCGCACGAGGCCGCCGGCACTGCTGCGCGTCGACCGCGGTCGAGATGGGAGGCCTGGCGGCAGCTCCGCTGACGTGCGGATCGAGATCGGGGCGAGTCGGCGGGACGGGTGCTGGCGGACCGGGACCGCATCGTGCAGACCCTCACCAACCTGGTGGGCAACGCGATCAAGTTCTCGCTCGCGGGGCGCCGCCGTCCGGCTCGAGTCCGAGGCTGTCGAGCGAGCCAGGCCACCTTCGCCGTCCAGCGACACGGGGCGCGGCATCCCCGAGGACAAGCTGGAGGCCGTCTTCGACCCCTTCGAGCAGGTCGACTCCTCGGACGCCCGGCAGAAGGGCGGCACCGGGCTGGGGCTGGCCATCAGCCGAGGGCATCGTCGATCGGCACGGTGGCCGGATCTGGGCGGAGAGCCGGCCGGGCGCGGTACCACGGTCCGCTTCACGCTGCCGCGGGTGCAGCGACTCGGCACATCGACGCTGGCGCTGCCCCGCCGACGCCCCGTCGTGCTGGTCTGCGACGACGACCAGGCACGGTGCTCAGCTCTCCGACATGCTCGTCCGCCACGGCTACCGGCCGGTCGGCGTCACCGACGGCGCGAGGCGCTCGCCCGTGCCACCGAGAGCCGGCCGGCCGCCGTGCTCCTCGACATGGTCATGCCGGGGACCGCCGGGTGCGAGGTGCTCGCCCAGCTCCGTGCGACGACCGCACCCGTCAGCATCCCCGTGCTCGTCGTCTCCGGCCTCGCGCCCGTCCGACCGACCCTTCGGTGGCGGCAATCGCGCAGAGACTGGCTGGTCAAGCCGGTCTGCGAGGACCAGCTGATAGCTGCGGTCGCCGCAGTGTCGACGAGCGTCGGAGCGAGTCGGACCGTGCTCCTCGTCGAGGATGACGAGCACCTCGCGCGGGTCCTCACGGGCGCTCCTGGCCAGTCATGGACTCAAGTCGTGCACGTGTCGACCGTCGCGACGCAGTGCGCAGGGTAGGCTCCTGCGGCCGCAGGTGATCGTGCTGGACCTCGACCTGCCCGACGGGGTGGGCAGCGAGGCCATCGCGGAGCTGCGCAGGTGCGACGCGCTCGACGACGCCGCGGTGTCGTCTACACGGCCGCCGACATGTTCGGTGAGCCGCAGCCGGCCAGCTGGGCCGGGAGACGACCGTCTTCTTCGACCAAGGCACGGGTGGCTCCCTGGGAGCTCGAGGACCGCGTGCTGAGGCTCATGGATGCAGTGATGGGGAACCCGATGGGAGAAGATCGCAGTGAGGGAGCAACACGTGTTGGGGCTTGAGGAGAGCGAGAGGAGCCCCGGCCTCGCACCCGGGCAACCGGCGTGGCTGCCGCAGCAGCGCGAGGAGCGACCAGGTGTGCTGCCGATCAGCATCAGGACGGCCACCGGCCGAGGGCGAACCCTGTTGTCGGCATGGGACGACGCGCTCTGGCTGGCGGGAGTCGCCAACTACAACCTGATCAGGCTCTCCTCGGTGATCCCGGCCAGAGCGGTCATCTCCTTCACGAACGAGCCGCTTGCTCGGCGAGCACGGCGACCAGCTCTACTGCGTCTACGCCTCCACGCTGGCCGAGAATCCCGGGCGACACCGCCTGGGCGGGCATCGGATGGACGCGCGCCGAGGACGGGCGAGGGCTCTTCGTCGAGCACTCTGCGCGCGAGCGAGGACGGAGCTCGCGGAGCTGATCCACCGAGTCTGGAGGACATGATCGAGCGCCGGGGCGGCGGCTACGGCGCGATCTCCTCCGTCACCGTCGCCGCCGAGAACGTGGGCGAGCCTGCCTGCGCGCTGGCCATCGCGACGTACCAGGTCTCGGGCTGGGAGCTGTCATGAGCAGCACACGTCACGTCGACCCGCGTGCGGCGGCGACACGACCGACGTTCCGCAGGCCAGTCGTCGAGCTCCGGGTACGGCAGCGGCGCGTCCCGCGCCAGTCCGCTGCCGCCGCCGTGCCCGAGGTCACCGTCGAGGCAGTCCTCGACGACGCCACGGCCCGCCGGTTCTACGCGCTTTACGTCAAGACCTTCGGCGACCTGGCCATCAAGGCGGTGGCGCGGCAGTCCTCCACGAGCAGGAGTTCATGGACGGAGATGCTGGACCCCCGGATCGACAAGTACCTCGCCTGGGACGAGCACGGCGAGCCTGTGGCCATGTGCACGCTGACCAGCCATCTCGAGACCGTTCCGTGGATCGAGCCCGCCTACTTCGCGCACCATTTCCCGGACCACACGGCCAGGGATGCCGTGTACTACATGGGCTTCATCCTGGTCGACCACGAGCACCGGCGGGCTCACCTCTTCATCGACCTGGTGCGCCGGACGTCGACAGCGCTCGCGGACACGGGACGCGATGTGCGCATACGACATCTGCCGCCACAATCGCGACGTGCTGGGACTCGGCGCCGCGGTCGAGTCCCTCATCTGCAGCATGCTCGAGGCGGACTTCGCCGCGATGGACACCCAGACGTACTACCGCGCGATCGCGCTCGGTCCCGCAAAGATACCCGAAATGCGCAACCCGGCCACCTGATGGCCGATCATGGGGGCACAGAGTCGTCGACGAGGGAGGAGCGCCAGCATGGGCGGTCGCACCATTCTCGTCGTGGACGACGACGACGAGATCCGGGAGATCGTCGGCCTCGCCCTGGAGGTGATGGGCGGCTGGACCGTGTTGTCCGCCGACCGCGGAGCGGCCGGGCTGAAGCTGGCCCGCGAGCACCGGCCCGACGTGGTGCTGCTCGACGTGATGATGCCCGAGATGGACGGACCCACGATGTTCAGCCGGATGCAGGTCGACCCGGCACTCCGTGACATCCCCGTGGTGCTGCTGACCGCCAAGGTGCAGGTCGGCCACGTGCAGGTCTGGGACTCGCTCAGCGTCGCCGGAGTCATCCCGAAGCCCTTCAACCCGGCGACCCTCTCCGGTGAGGTCGACCAGCTCGTCGCCGCCTACCGAAGAGTGCAGCCGACCGCCGCCGAGGAGTTCCACTCCGCCTGAGCCGGCCGCCAGAGGCGCACCCCGCCGACGCATCGACTTACGGGTTGATGTATGGTCATGCACCATGGCAATCACGGTGGCGGTGGCTGGAGCGAGCGGATACGCGGGTGGGGAGCTGCTTCGGTTGCTGCTCGCACATCCCGAGGTGGAGATCGGCACGCTGACCGCTGGGTCGAACGCCGGTGAGCTGCTGGGGTCGCTGCAGCCACACCTGCTGCCCCTGGCCGACCGGATCCTCGAGGAGACCAGCGTCGAGACCCTCGGCGGCCACGACGTGGTGTTCCTGGCATTGCCGCACGGCCAGTCCGGCGCCATCGCGGCTCAGCTGGGCGACGACTCGCTGGTCGTCGACTGCGGCGCCGACTTCCGACTCACCGACAGCGCACAGTGGGAGACCTTCTACGGCGGTGAGCACGCCGGCTCGTGGCCCTACGGGCTCCCCGAGCTCGGGGACCAGCGCGCCGAGCTGAGAGGTGCCCGCCGAGTCGCCGTCCCCGGCTGCTACCCGACGGTGTCGACGCTCGCCCTGGCGCCCGCCGTCGCCGCCGGGCTGGTCGACGTCACGGACCTCGTGGTCGTGGCGGCCAGCGGGACCAGCGGGGCCGGCAAGGCGCCGAAACCCAACCTGCTGGGCAGCGAGACGATGGGCAACGCCAGTGCCTACGGTGTCGGAGGCGTCCACCGGCACACCCCGGAGATCATCCAGAACCTCGGCCGGGTATCGGCCGCGGCCGACCCGGTGCGGGTCAGCTTCACCCCCGTGCTGGTGCCGATGAGCCGAGGGATCCTGGCCACGTGCTCGGCGCCGACCTCCGCCCCGGTCGAGGAGGTGCGCGCCGCCTACGACAAGGCCTACGGCGACGAGCCGTTCGTCAGCCTGCTGCCCGGGGGGCGCTGGCCGCAGACGCAGGCGGTGCTGGGGTCCAACGCGGTGCACGTGCAGGTGACCGTCGACCGCGCCGCCGGCCGACTGGTGGCGGTGGGCGCCGTCGACAACCTCGCCAAGGGCACCGCCGGGGCGGCGGTGCAGTGCATGAACCTCGCCCTCGGTCTCCCGGAGACCACCGGGCTCACCACCGTCGGGCTGGCCCCGTGACCGCACCGCCCGGCGCGTCGTCGGGTTCGCACACCCTCGTGCAGTACGACGAGCCGCTGGTCGTGGTTCGCCTGGGGCCGGGCACCGACCTCCCGGAGTGGGCGTCGTCGGGATCGTTGTTCTCGGTGACGGCCACCGCCACCGAGACGTCGCTGGTGTGCGGCGCCCGGGGCGTGCCCCGCAAGGCGCGCCAACAGGGGCCGTTCACCGCCTTCGCCGTGGAGGGCACCCTCGACTTCGCGCTCACCGGGGTGCTCGCCGGGCTGCTGGCGCCGTTGGCCGAGGCGGAGATCTCGGCCTTCGCGCTGTCCACGTTCGACACCGACTGGGTGCTGGTGCCTGCCGACCAGGCTCCCCGGGCCGCCGAGGCCTGGGGGCGTGCGGGCTGCACCGTCCGCGGCGCCCACGAGGCGACCGCAGACTCCTCCACGGAAGGACCACGATGAGCATCACCCATCCACGCGGGTTCCGGGCGGCGGGCGTACCCGCCGGCCTGAAGAGCGGGGGGGCCAAGGACCTGGCGCTGGTGGTCAACGACGGCCCGCGCCACGACTCGGCGAGCGTCTTCACGACCAACCGGTGCAAGGCCAACCCGGTGCTGTGGAGCGAGGAGGTCGTCAAGGACGGCGTCGTGCGCGCCGTGGTGCTCAACTCCGGCGGGGCCAACTGCTACACCGGCCCGGAAGGTTTCCAGACCACGCACACCGTTGCCGAGCAGGTCGCCGGCAACCTCGGCATCGGAGCGGTCGACGTGGTCGTCTGCTCCACCGGCCTGATCGGACTGACCAACCCGCGGCAGAACCTGCTCGACGGCGTGGACGCGGCGGCCGCCGTGCTGGACGAGGACGCCGGTCCCGACGCCGCCGAGGCGATCATGACGACCGACTCGGTCAGCAAGCAGGTCGTCGTCGCCCGGGACGGCTGGTCCATCGGGGGCATGGCCAAGGGGGCGGGGATGCTGGCCCCCCAGCTGGCGACCATGCTCGTCGTGCTCACCACTGACGCGGTGGTGGCGGCGGCGCAGGCCGACGAGGCGCTGCGCGCGGCCACCCGGGTCTCCTTCGACCGGCTGGACAGCGACGGGTGCATGTCGACCAACGACACCGTCACGCTGTTGGCCAGCGGGGCGTCGGGGGTGACGCCCGACCCGGTCGAGTTCACCGCGGCACTGACCGAGGCCTGCACCGACCTCGCCATGCAGCTGCTGAGGGACGCCGAGGGCGCGGACCACGAGATAGCGATCACCGTCCTCAACGCCGCGACCGAGGACGAGGCGGTCGAGGTGGGTCGTAGCGTGGCGCGCAGCAACCTCTTCAAGGCCGCCGTGTTCGGCAAGGACCCCAACTGGGGCAGGGTGCTGGCCAGCGTCGGCACCACGCAGGCCCGCTTCGACCCCGCCGACCTCGACGTCGCGATCAACGACGTGTGGGTCTGCCGCAGGTCGACGCCCGACGAGCCACCGGAGTCGGTGGACCTGGCGCCGCGCGAGGTCACGGTCACCGTGGACCTCAAGTCGGGGCCGGCCCAGGCCACGGTGTGGACCAACGACCTCACGCACGCCTACGTGCACGAGAACTCCGCATACAGCAGCTGACGGGACGCAGGTGACGACGCAGATGACTGTGGAAGACCAGGACAGGTGGAAGCAGGCCACGACCAAGGCCGCGACCCTGGCGGAGGCGCTGCCGTGGTTGATGAAGTACCACGGCAAGGTCATCGTGGTGAAGTACGGCGGCAACGCCATGACCGACGAGGACCTGAAGACGGCGTTCGCCGAGGACATCGTGTTCCTCCGGTACGCCGGCTTCCTGCCGGTCGTCGTGCACGGCGGAGGTCCGCAGATCTCGCGGATGCTGGACCGGCTGGGGATCGAGTCGGAGTTCCGTGGGGGGTTGCGGGTCACCACCGAGGAGGCGATGGACGTCGTCCGCATGGTGCTCGTCGGCAAGGTCCAGCGTGAGCTCGTGGGCCTGATCAACGAGCACGGGCCGCTCGCCGTCGGGCTCTCCGGCGAGGACGCCGGCCTCTTCACCGCGACGCGGACGAACACCGTCGTGGACGGCGAGGAGGTCGACCTCGGCCTGGTCGGTGAGGTCACCGACGTACGCCCCGAGGCGGTGCGCGACATCCTCGAGGCGGGGCGGATCCCGGTCATCTCCTCGGTGGCCCCGGACGTCGACGGGGTTGTGCACAACGTGAACGCCGACACCGCGGCCGCCGCACTGGCCGTCGCGCTCGGCGCCGAGAAGCTGCTGGTGCTCACCGACGTGGAAGGGCTCTACCGCGACTGGCCGGACTCCGCGGACGTGATCGGGGAGATCTCCCCCGAGGGACTCGCCGAGCTGATGCCGACCCTGGCCAGCGGCATGGTGCCGAAGATGCAGGCCTGTTACGAGGCGGTCAGCCGCGGCGTGCCCCGCGCGACCGTCGTCGACGGACGTGAGTCGCACGCCGTGCTGCTGGAGATCTTCACCGACGAGGGCGTCGGGACCCAGGTGCTGCCCGGAGTGCCGACCAAGATCAGGTCGGCGCTCTACCGCACCAGCTCCAAGCCGGACCCGACCGACAAGAAGGAGGGTCAGTGATGAGCGACCTGCCGCAGCGCTACGCGCACTCGGTCATGAACACGTTCGGGCCGCCGAAGCTGGTCCTCACCCGGGGTGAAGGGTCGTACGTCTGGGACGACCAGGGCAACCGCTACCTCGACCTCCTGGGCGGCATCGCGGTCAATGCGCTGGGCCACGGGCACCCGGCTCTCGTGGAGGCGGTCACCACCCAGCTGCGGACGCTGGGCCACGTGTCGAACTTCTTCGCCACCGGGCCGCAGGTCGAGCTCGCCGAGCAGCTGCTGCGGCTTCTCGGACACCCCGGCCACGTGTTCTTCGCCAACTCCGGCACCGAGGCCAACGAGGCCGCGTTCAAGCTCACCCGGAAGACGGGGCGCACCCACCTCGTGGCCGCCGAGGGCGCATTCCACGGCCGCACGATGGGTGCGTTGGCGCTGACCGCCAAGGCCGCCTACCGCGAGCCCTTCGAGCCGCTCCCCGGCGAGGTCACCTTCGTGCCGTACGGCGACGTGGCGGCCCTGGAGGCCGCGGTCGACGACCGGACCGCTGCCGTGGTGCTCGAGCCGGTGCAGGGGGAGGCCGGGGTGGTCGTGCCGCCCGAGGGGTACCTCGCCGCCGCGCGGCGCATCACCGAGGACAACGGGGCGCTGCTGTGGATCGACGAGGTGCAGACCGGCATCGGCCGCACCGGAGCGTGGTTCGCGCACGCGGCCTCCGGTGTCGTACCGGACGTCGTGACGGTGGCCAAGGGACTGGGCGGTGGCATCCCGGTCGGTGCGTGCATCGGGCTGGGCTCGGCCGGCGAGCTGCTCGGCCCGGGCAACCACGGGACCACCTTCGGTGGGAACCCGGTGTCCGCGGCCGCGGCGCTGGCGGTGCTGCGCACCATCGAGAAGGAGGGGCTGCTCGAGCGGGCACAGGTCCTGGGGGAGAGGCTGCAGACGGGCCTGCAGCACGGCCACGTCACCGAGGTGCGCGCCCAGGGACTGCTGGTCGGCATCGACCTGGACGCGGAGCGGTCGGCGGCGGTCGCCGCGGCGGCTCAGCGGCGCGGCTACATCGTCAACAGCTGCACGCCGGACCGGATCCGGCTGGCGCCGCCGCTGGTTCTCACCGACGACGAGGTCGCGGCCTTCCTGGGCGACTGGCCGGCCATCCTCGATGAGGGCTACGGGCCCGAGGCAGGCGGCTGACGGCATGACCAACGGTGCTTCCCTGCCGACGATCCCGGCCACCAAGAGCGCCCGTCAGCAGCTGATCATCGACCTGCTGACCAGGCACCCGGTGCGGTCGCAGACGGAGCTGGGGGACCTGCTCGCCACAGCGGGTCTCCACGTCACGCAGGCGACGCTGTCGCGGGACCTCGTCGAGCTCGACGCGGTCAAGGTGCGGGCAGCCGGTGGCGCGCTGGTGTACGCCGTACCGGCCGAGGGCGGGGACCGCACTCCACGCCCCGCACCCGAGACCGGGGCCTCCGAGGCGCGGCTCGCGCGGCTGTGCACCGACCTGCTGGTGTCCGCGCAGGCAACGGCCAACCTCGTCGTGCTGCGGACGCCGCCGGGAGCCGCTCCGCTGCTCGCGTCGGCCATCGACAAGACCGGCATGCCCGGCGTGGTCGGCAGCATCGCCGGCGACGACACGGTCCTGGTGATCGTGGACGAGACGGCCACCGGCGACACCGTCGCGAAGCGCTTCACCGCGCTCGCAGACGGACTACCCCACGACTGACCCCCAAGAAGACAAGGAACACATGAGCAAGGTCCTCACCTCCCTGCCCATCGGCGAGCGCGTGGGCATCGCGTTCTCCGGAGGCCTCGACACCTCCGTCGCGGTGGCCTGGATGCGCGAGAAGGGCGCGATCCCGTGCACCTACACCGCCGATCTCGGCCAGTACGACGAGCCCGACATCCCGAGCGTCCCGGGCCGCGCACTGGCGTACGGCGCGGAGATCTCGCGCGCCGTGGACTGCAGGCCGCAGCTCGTGGAGGAGGGCCTGGCCGCGATCGCGTGCGGCGCGTTCCACCTGCGCAGCGCGGGCCGCGCCTACTTCAACACCACCCCGCTCGGCAGGGCGGTGACCGGCACGCTGCTGGTGCGCGCGATGCACGAGGACGGCGTCGACATCTGGGGCGACGGTTCCACGTTCAAGGGCAACGACATCGAGCGGTTCTACCGCTACGGCCTGATGGCGAACCCTTCCTTGCGGATCTACAAGCCGTGGCTGGACGCGGACTTCGTCCACGAGCTCGGCGGGCGCACCGAGATGAGCCAGTGGCTCGTCGAGCGCGGCCTGCCCTACCGCGACAGCGAGGAGAAGGCCTACTCGACCGACGCCAACATCTGGGGCGCCACGCACGAGGCCAAGACCCTCGAGCACCTCGACGTCTCCCTGGAGACGGTCGAGCCGATCATGGGCGTGAAGTTCTGGGACCCCGCAGTCGCCATCGAGACCGAGGACGTGTCCGTCCGGTTCGAGGCCGGCCGCCCGGTCGCGATCAACGGCAAGCGGTACGACGACCCGGTGGCCCTGGTCCTGGAGGCCAACGCCATCGGCGGCCGCCACGGGCTCGGCATGTCCGACCAGATCGAGAACCGCATCATCGAGGCCAAGTCGCGCGGCATCTACGAGGCTCCCGGTCTCGCGCTGCTGTTCATCGCCTACGAGCGGCTGCTGAACGCCACGCACAACGAGGACACGATCGAGAACTACCACGCGACCGGCCGCCGGCTCGGCCGGCTGCTCTACGAGGGCCGATGGCTCGACCCGCAGGCGCTGATGCTCCGCGAGTCCCTGCAGCGCTGGGTGTCCTCCGTGGTGACCGGCGAGGTGGTGCTGCGCCTGCGGCGCGGCGAGGACTACACGATCGCGCACACGGAGGGGGCGAACTTCTCCTACCACCCGGACAAGCTCTCGATGGAGCGCACGGAGAACGCTGCCTTCGGCCCCACCGACCGCATCGGCCAGCTGACCATGCGCAACCTCGACATCGCCGACTCCCGCGCGATGCTCGAGCTGTACGCCGTGCAGCCGCTCGACCAGGGGCAGGTCCTCGTCGAGAACGGCGGACTGCTCGGGGCCCTGCCGACCGGTGGCTTCGACACCATCACGGAGAACCCTGCCTCCGAGGGGGACCTCGACGAGGAGGCCCTTGACCACGCCGCCATGGAGTCCGGCACCGACTGACGCCCAGGAAGGCAGACATGACGACCAACACGGGGAAGCTGTGGGGCGGGCGCTTCGCCGGCGGTCCGAGCCCGGAGCTGGAGGCGCTGTCCCGCTCCACCCACTTCGACTGGCGGCTGGCCAGCTACGACCTGGCCGGCTCCCGGGCCCACGCGGCGGTGCTGCACCGGGCCGGGTTGCTGACCGACGAGGAGCTCGAGCGACTGCTGCAGGGCATCGCCGAGCTGGACCGTCGGGTGCTGGCCGAGGAGTTCGTCGCCCAGCCCTCCGACGAGGACGTGCACGGCGCGCTCGAGCGCGGCCTGGTGGAGATCCTCGGCGCCGACCTCGGCGGCAAGCTCCGCGCGGGTCGCAGCCGCAACGACCAGGTGGCCACCCTCTTCCGGCTGTACCTCCGCGAGCACGCGAGGACGATCGCGTCGCTCGTCCTCGACCTGGTCGATGCGCTCGCCGGTCAGGCCGAGCAGCACCTCGGCGCCGTCATGCCCGGCCGGACCCACCTCCAGCACGCCCAGCCGGTGCTGCTCTCCCACCACCTGCTGGCGCATGCGTGGCCGTTGCTCCGCGACGTCGACCGGATCCGGGACTGGGACGACCGGGTGGCTGCGGACTCTCCCTACGGCTCGGGTGCGCTGGCCGGCTCCAGCCTCGGCCTGGATCCCGAAGCGGTGGCCCACGACCTGGGCTTCACCGGCTCCAGCGCCAACAGCATCGACGGCACGGCCTCGCGCGACTTCGTCGCGGAGCTGGCGTTCGTCCTCGCGATGATCGGGGTGAACGTCTCCCGCCAGGCCGAGGAGGTGATCCTCTGGGCCACCAGGGAGTTCGGCTTCGTCACGCTCGACGACGGCTACTCCACCGGGTCGAGCATCATGCCGCAGAAGAAGAACCCGGACATCGCCGAGCTGGCGCGCGGCAAGTCCGGCCGGATGATCGGCAACCTCGGTGGGCTGCTGGCCACGCTCAAGGCCCTGCCGCTGGCGTACAACCGGGACCTGCAGGAGGACAAGGAGCCGGTCTTCGACTCCGTCGACACCTTGGAGGTGCTCCTGCCCGCCTTCGCCGGTCAGGTCGCCACGTTGACGTTCGAAACCGGCCGCATGGAGGAGCTGGCGCCCCAGGGCTTCTCCCTGGCGACGGACGTCGCAGAGTGGCTGGTCCGCGAGGGTGTGGCGTTCCGCGTGGCGCACGAGCTGGCCGGCTCCTGCGTCCGGGCGTGCGAGGAGCAGGGCATCGAGCTGCACGAGCTCTCCGACGAGCAGCTGGCCGCGATCGATGCGCGGCTGACACCGCAGGTCCGCGAGGTGCTCACCGTGCAGGGCTCGGTGGAGAGCCGTGACGGTCGTGGCGGTACGGCGCCGCAGCGGGTGGCCGAGCAGCTCACCGAGCTGGGCAACGTGGTGGCGGGACACCGTGAGTGGCTCCGCTGACGCACTGAGGACGCGGCTGGCCGGGCCTGCCCTCGAGGTGGCACCGGCCCTGCTGGGCGCGGTCCTGCGCCACGAGACCCCGCAAGGCGTGGTCGCTGTCCGCCTCACCGAGGTCGAGGCGTACGCCGGTGCCGAGGACCCGGGCTCCCACGCCTACCGTGGACCGACCCCGCGGAACCGCGTCATGTTCGGCCCGGCCGGGCACCTGTACGTCTACTTCACCTACGGCATGCACCACTGCTGCAACGTGGTCGTCGGCCAGGACGAGACCGCATCGGCGGTGCTGCTCCGGGCCGGGGAAGTCGTCGAGGGCGTCGAGCTGGCACGCAGCCGGCGCGCGAAGGCCGGCGACCGCGACCTTGGCCGGGGACCGGCACGCCTGTGCAAGGCACTGGGCATCGACGGCGGGCACAACGGTGCCGACCTGACTGCCGGCCCGCTCACCCTGCGGATGGCCGGACCACCACCTCCCGAGCGGGTCGAGCGCGGCCCCCGCGTGGGACTGCGGGAGGCGGCGGACCACCCGTGGCGGTTCTGGCTCAAGGACGAAGCGACCGTGTCGGCGTACCGCCCCGCCGCCCCACGCAAGCGAAGGCCGCCGGTGATGCGGCAGGCTTGACCTCGAACCGGCCCGCCGGGCCGCGACACCGCACAGGAGAGGCGACCCCGTGGCACAGCCCCTGCACATCCTCGACGACCTCGAGTGGCGTGGCCTGATCGCACACTCGACGGACCTCGACGCCCTGCGCGCCGAGATGGCCGAGGGGCCCGTGCACTACTACGTCGGCTTCGACCCCACGGCGCCCAGCCTGCACATGGGCAACCTGCTGCAGATCATCACCGCGCGGCGCCTGCAGGACGCCGGCCACGTGCCCTACGCCCTCGTCGGCGGGGCCACCGGGCTCATCGGTGACCCACGCGAGTCCGGCGAGCGCACGATGAACCCCGTCGACAGGGTGGGGGAGTGGGTGCAGCGGGTACGCCGCCAGATCGAGCCGTTCTTGTCGTTCGAGGGCGACAACGCCGCCACCATGGTGGACAACTACGACTGGACCTCGAAGATGTCCGCGATCGACTTCCTGCGTGACATCGGCAAGCACTTCCCGGTCAACCGCATGCTGGCGCGAGAAGTGGTGCGCGCGCGGCTGGAGAGCGGGATCAGCTACACCGAGTTCAGCTACGTGCTGCTGCAGTCGATGGACTTCCTCGAGCTCTTCCGCGCCCACGACGTCCGGCTCCAGTTCGGGGGCAGCGACCAGTGGGGCAACCTCACCGGTGGCGTCGACCTGATCCGCCGCGTCACCGGCGCGCGGGTGCACGCGTTCGCGACCCCCCTGGTCACCAAGGCCGACGGGACGAAGTTCGGCAAGACCGAGGGTGGGGCGCTGTGGCTCGACCCGGAGATGATGTCGCCGTACGCCTTCTACCAGTTCTGGCTCAACGTCGAGGACGTCAAGGTCGGGGAGCTGCTGCGGCTGTTCACGTTCCTCTCCCACGAGGAGATCGAGGACCTGGAGCAGCAGACCGAGGAGAAGCCGTTCCTGCGGGCGGGCCAGAAGCGGCTGGCCGAGGTGGTCACCTCGTTCGTGCACGGTGCCGAGGAGACGGAGCGGATCAAGGCAGCCGCGGCGGCCCTCTTCGGCGGCGGGGACCTGCGCGGCCTCGACGGCGCGACGCTCGCCGCGGCCCTGCGGGAGGCCGGGGGTGGCGAGGTCGCGGCGGGGGAGGAGCTGCCCACCATCGTCGACCTGCTGGTCGCCGCCGGGCTCTCGGACAGCCGCGGCGCGGCGCGGCGCACCGTCTCCGAGGGCGGCGCCTACCTCAACAACGAGCGCGTCAGCGACCCGGAGGCCAGGCCGCGCGCCGACGACGTGCTGGCTGGCGGCTGGTTGGTGCTGCGGCGGGGCAAGAAGAACTTCGCCGGCGTCCGGCTCGGGTGAGGCGGTGATGTCTTCCCGGTACGGCGACAGGGTGCAGGCGCTGGCCCGAGAGCGCCTTCCGGAGGAGGTGTACCGCTACTTCTCCCAGGGCTCGGGCGAGGGGGTCTCGGCGGCGGAGGCGGTGGCCGCGTGGGACCGGTTCCGGTTCCTGCCGCGGGTGCTGATGGACGTGACGCACGTCGACGCCACGACCACGCTGCTCGGGACCGAGGTGCGCTCGCCCTTCGCGATCGCGCCGTCCACGTTGCAGCGGGCCGCGCATCCGGAGGGAGAGGTGGCGATGGCGCGGGCCGCCGCGGAGACCGGTTCGCTCCTGGTGGTGTCGAGCAACGCCGGTACGCCGTTCGCCGACATCGGCTCGACCGGGGCTCCCTGGTGGCTGCAGGTCTACGTCACCTCGGACCGGGCGGCCACGGTACGGGTGGTCGACGCTGCGGTAGAGGCGGGTACCCGAGCGCTGGTCCTGACTGCGGACACCCCGGTCGTGGCCCGCAAGGAGACCGGCGAGCGACCCGTGTGGGAGGTCACCGACCCGAGCTGGGTCCGGGCCAACTTCGCGGACGTGGCCGATCCGCGCGCCGCGGCAGAGAAGGCCATGGACCTCGGACCCCAGGACATCGCCTGGCTGGCGGGACGCTACGAGCTCCCGGTGGTGGTGAAGGGGGTGCTGCACCCCGCCGACGCGCGTCGGTGCGTCGACGCGGGCGCGGCGGGCGTCTGGGTCTCCAACCACGGCGGTCGCCAGCTCGACTGCGCGGTGCCGACGGCCGACGCCCTCGGCGCAGTCGCCGCGGAGGTCGGGGGGGCCGCCGAGGTCTACGTCGACGGCGGTGTCCGTCGTGCCTCCCATGCGCTGGCAGCAGGCGCTCTC